>OY759981.1:0-3338922 GCA_963662895.1 Prolixibacteraceae bacterium
AAAAGCTGACCTGGGAATTGAAATGAAGTTGTTCGGGGAACGCCTGTCCCTGGTGGTGGACCTGTTCAACGACAAACGGGACGGCATTTTTCCAGAAAAGAACACAGCTCCCTACCTATGCCGGGGCGGTATATTATGCCTTACAGTAATGTCGGCTCGATGAAAAGCCACGGAGCCGATGGGAATATCGAGTATCTCAAAGAATTGAGCAAGCAAGTATCATTTACACTTCGTGGCAATTTTACCTACTCAAACAACAAAATTCTACATTGGGAACAACCGTTTCAGCAGTACGGCTACTTGTCTTATACCGGGAAACCCTATAATGTCTCCCGGGGGTTCATCGCGCTGGGGCTTTTCAGGGATGAGCAGGATGTAAAGAACAGTCCGGTTCAGTTCGGAAACGTCCGCCCCGGAGACATCAAGTATAAAGATGTCACCGGCGACGGCCGAATTACTGATGACGACCGCGTCCCCCTTTCTTATTCTCCCATTCCGCGGTTTATGTATGGTTTGGGAGGAGAATTCAGGTATAAAAATTTCTCCCTTGGGATCTTGCTTAAAGGAACAGGGAAGACTAATTTCTTCCTGAACAATAACGGGTACGGCTATATTCCCTTTTACGGGGGAGCTTTGGGAAACGTGCTTAGCATTGCCGGGCAAGCAGGAAAACCGCTGGACGCCGGCTTCCTATTCAGGCGATCCGGCAACAGAAAACCCCAACGCGAAATTCCCGAGATTGTCGTATGGGGATAATGAAAACAACAGCAAGTTTTCATCCTTCTGGCTGGCCGACAGCCGGTATCTCCGGCTTCAGGAGGTAACACTCAATTATAACCTGAAACACGAAACATTGAAGAAATATCTCGGATTAAGTTCTGTTGATTTACAACTTATCGGTTATAACCTGGCCGTGTGGGACAAAATCGGCCTATGGGACCCTGAGCTTGCCAATGATAACGGGTATGCTTATCCCATTCCCATGCGTTTTGCCTTCCAGGTTTATATTAACTTTTAAACTTATTCAGCACAAATGAAATACATTATATTAAAAGTATCGGTCATTTGCTCGGCAATCATCATATCCATGTCGTCGTGTGATTACCTGAATGTATCGGGCTATTTTGAAGACACATTGAATATTGATTCAGTTTTTCAAAAAAAGATCTACCTGGAAAAATTTCTTTGGGGGGCGGCAGCTTTACTGCCCGATGAAGGAAACATTTTTGCCAACGCATATTATCCGGCGGTACTGGGCAGCGATGAAGCGTTTTCGATGTGGGAAAACAGCTATAGTCCGCAACGGTTCCCGATTAATGAAATCACTGCGGACGATCTCGGTCCTATGGATACCTGGCCCAATCTGTATATGGCCATTCGCAAGGCAAATATCATTTTGCAGCGAATTGACGAGTGCAATGATATCTCAGCCCAGGAGAGGAGAGAAATTATTGGATACACTCATTTTCTGAGAGGTTATGCCTATTATTTTTTGCTTTTAAATTATGGTCCCTGCATCCTGACCGGAGATAAGGTAATAGATACCAGCCTGGATGCAGACGCCTATGCCACGGAGCGGGCCACTTATGACGAATGCGTGGAATACATCTGCAATGAACTGGAAGCTGCGTCCGAATATATTCCCTCAACAGTACCCATCAACCTGTTTGGCCGGCCCACAAAAGGGGCGGCTTATGGTTTGATTGCCCGATTGAGGGTATATGCGGCCAGTCCGCTTTATAACGGAGGGAAAGCGGCCAGAACTTACTTTTCCGCATTCAGGCGTAAATCGGATCAGGCCTATTATATATCCCAGGAGTATGATGAACAAAAATGGGCTGTTGCTGCGGCAGCATGCAAACGGGTCATTGATCTTGGTATTTACAAACTGCACACAGTAGAAGCCACTTCCGCTACTCCTGAACTACCGAAAAACATTACCTGTGATGCTGATTACGACAAGCCCTTTCCGGAAGGGGCGGCAGGAATCGATCCGCTACGTTCGTATGCGGAAATGTTTAACGGCGAGGCTATTTCTTTTAAAAATGAAGAGATTGTATTCGGACGTTATTCTGATTTTGTAAAAAATTCAACGAAAAATGCTTTCCCTTCTGCTTTTGGCGGCTGGAACGGATTTTGTCTTCCCCAGCATATTATCGACGGATACCGTATGGTCGACGGAAGAACAATTAATGAATCCAGTGCTGAATATCCTTATACCGAAGAAGGTTTTACCGATCAGGTAAGATCCTTTTCGGGCTATGAACTCCGGGCCAATGTAAGTAAAATGTATGAAAACCGGGAGATGCGCTTTTACGCCTGCGTGGGTTTTAGCGGATGCTTGTGGCCCATGCGTTCAACAACCGAATCGGGGAAGTACATGCAGGAAGTCAGGTACGGTATTGACCAAAACAGCGGGAGAAGCGCGGCCACAGAAGGTGATGCAAAAAATTATCCGATAACCGGGTATGTGATCAAAAAATATATCCATGGTGATGATGCATGGAAAGGGGCGAACGGATCAGTACTTGATAAGCCTTTTATCATGGTTCGTTACGCTGACATTTTGCTGATGTACGCTGAATGCCTGAATAATCTGACACAGGTACATACCGTTACCGACCTTCAGGGGAATACTGAAACATTCTTCCGGGATGAGAAACAAATGGCAGAGGCCTTCAATCAGGTGAGGCACCGGGCCGGGCTCCCCGGATTGACAAAGGACGAAATTTCTTCGAAGGATAATTTTTTTGAGGCTCTTAAAAACGAAAGGATGATCGAATTCCTTCATGAAGGCTTACGCTATTACGATGTTCGCAGGTGGGGCATCGTCGCCGAAGTGGAAGCTAACCCGATTATGGGAATGGACACAGACAAACCCGAAAGAAACGGTTACTACAATAGGGTTATATGTAACTATGTGACAGTCAGAAACAGGGTGTTCCTGCCCAAAATGGTACTGCTGCCAGTCAACAGGCAGGAGATAAAACGTGTACCCACCATTGACCAGAATCCCGGCTGGGAAGAATAAATGTCAATAAAATGATAGCAAAAATGATACGAATAGTAAAATACACACTGCTTGCCGGAATATTCCTGTTTTGCTCTTGTGAAGAAAACCTGCTGGAAAAAGAGCAATATAAAAAAGTAATTTACGTGCTTAGCCAGGATAATAATATATTCAGGTATTCACATGCATTGAACGATTCCGTAACCCGCGGATATCTCACTGTGGGAAGCGGCGGGACAATGCCTCTTAAAGAGGATGTCTCCATTATATTTGAACCGGACCCGGCACTGCTGGAAGAATATAACCGCCGCAATTTCGATATCGATTACGGCAAATACGCGAAACAACTTCCTTTTTCCCGCTATATTCTTCCTTCGTACGAAGTTATTCTAAAAGCAGGAAACGCCGATGCAACTACTTTCTTCCCGGTCGAAGTCGATGCAAACGGACTTTCACCTGATACAACTTACATGATACCACTTAAAATTAAGTCTGCATCTTCATTCGAAATTAACCCCGAAAAAGCGTGTGTCCTTTACCAGGTTGAATTAAAAAACAGCTATTCAGAACCAGGGAAGAACACTTATACGATGAAGGGTACCAAGCAACCGGAAGGCGGAATCCAGTCTGCCATAACAGCAACCAAAACGGTAACCCCGATTGCGAAAGACCGGATACGCATTTTCCCTGAAAATATTCTGCCAAGCACAGAACTGGCAGATATCGAAAACAATACGCTAATTATTATTGTAAACGAGGATCATACTTTACGTCTTAAACCTTTCCGGAACATCATGCTCGAACAGCAGGAAAATAACCGGTATAACAAAGAAGATGAAATATTCAGTCTCCATTACCGGTATAAACCGGACCCGGATCAGAAATGGATCACCGTAGATGAAACGCTAAGACGTATCAGGTAATAAATTGACAAGTATCTATATGCATATAATTTTTTTATTTATAAAATACTGACACATGAAAATTAGCTATTTAGCTCTTATATTTTTATTCTTGCTAATTGGTTGCGATGCCGATAAAGAAGAAAATTTGCAAAGCGAGCTTTTCGGCTTATCGAAGACAGCTTTGAATTTTTCCAATGCTGCCGGGGAAAAATCAGTAGCTATTCTTGGAACAAAAGGAGCCGTCAGCGTAACGCTGTCTCCTGAGGGTACGGAATGGTGTAAGACAGAACTGAAAAATGGAGACGAAAGCGATTCGCTCCATATTTCAGTGGAAGAAAACATCAGGGTAAAAAGCCGTTCTGTCATTGTAAAAGTCAATGAAGGAGACCGTCTCCGTCAACTTTATGTACTTCAGTCGGGAAAGATATTTACCCATGTCCCGAAAGTTCTTGATTTATCAGCGACCCCGGGGCCTGGTCAAATTAAGCTTAATTGGACGGAACCTGAAGAAGACAATTTTGACCATGTAAAAATAATCGTGTCAAACGAAGGGAGCGTTACCGGTGAAGTAACCCTGGCCAAAGGGGTTACGGAATATCTTGTTACAGGATTGCTATCCTCAGCCGGAGAATATTTAATTGAGGTCGAATCGTTTGATTATGAGAATGAACCAGGTGAAATTGCATCCGTCACAAGCAGTGCGGGAAAAAACATAGCATTTCGCTTTAAAAGCACTCCTCCTCCGTTTTGGGTGGAATATTACCTGAGAAATTCTGATCAACTGACTGCGGTTCTCCAGGTAGGAAGCAATGAATTTAACCCGGGAGAGAAGACTACTGTTACTTTTAATGCCGATCTGTCCCTGCTTGACAATTATAACGCAGTGCATGATGAAACGCTTGAACTAATGCCTTCTGCTGCCTATTCATTAAAGGAATTCCAATATGAAGGAGTACAGCCCTATCAGGATATGTCTTTAAAAATTGATCTTTCCGGGCTTGAGGACCGGCATGCATATGCAATTCCCCTAAAAATTCAAACAGTTTCCTCAAGCTTGATCGATCCGACGGATAGCCGGTGCTTATTGATCTTTCTTGTTGATGATCTGGCCGGATGGTATACGGTAGAAAGGCTTCCCAAGTGTGGAGAACCGGCTAGTGCCTATCCTGAAGGAAAACGGCGGTATATTCGCCGGACAGGTGACTACACTTGGGAAACGGGTTATTTGTTCAAAGCATATGCGGATGAAGAACAACCGGGGCAAAGTGATGCGGGCACATCAATCCAGTACATCACGATCAACCCGGAAACAAAAGCTTTGCATATCCAGCAAGGGACTTATGCGGCAAAAAACGATCAGAACCGTTATGACCCGGAATTGAACGAACTAATTATCGAATATGAATATTCTGCCTGGGCGGGATGGTGGACTCACGAGAGAATGTATAACCGCAGCTTTACCAGGTAACACAAATAAAAAAAAACAGAGCCATGACAAAAAAGTTAATTTTATTGATTTTCGTATTGATTTCATGCTGGCAGACAAATGCAGAACAAAAGAAACGAAAGGCCGTGTTTATTATTGTTGATGGTATTCCCGCCGATGTGATCGAACGGGTGAATACACCTGCACTGGATGCAATTGCGTCAGTAGGAGGGTACTCAAGGGCCTACACGGGAGGCGAAGCAGGAGGAACAACACAAACACCGACCATCTCGGCAGTTGGCTATAATAACCTGCTGACAGCAACATGGGCCAACAAACACAACGTGTGGGGTAACGGGATCGAAGCTCCCAATTATAACTATTGGACAATTTTCCGCATCGCCGAAACACAGAGAAAGGATGTAAAAACGGCTGTTTTCTCTTCCTGGACGGACAATCGGACCAAACTGATCGGGGAGGGTAAACCGGAAACCGGGAATATCAGAATTGACTATAAGCTTGACGAACTGGACCTGGATAAGAAAAACTATCCTGAAGAAATGCATTCACTTCATATTTTTAAAATTGATGAAAAGATTTCCGAAGAAGCTGCAAACTGTATCAATTCCAAAGCGCCGGACCTGATGTGGGTGTACCTGTGGTATACGGATTGTGTCGGCCATGAATATGGTAACAGTCCTACTTTTGACCACTATACGGAACTGGCCGACCGACAGATTGGTCGCATTTGGGAAGCGGTAAAATACCGGGAGAAAAATTTCGGGGAAGAATGGATGATCGTGGTAACAACCGATCACGGAAGAAATGAAAACGGGAAAGGGCACGGCGGCCAAACGGAAAGGGAACGCACCACCTGGATTTCAACAAATGTAGTTCCCAATGGGTATTTCAGCAGACATCAGCCCGCTATTGTGGATATCTCGCCCTCTGTTTGCCGGTTCCTGGATTTAACCGTCCCCCGTGACCTTCAGTATGAACAGGAGGGGGTTCCCTTCACCGGAAAGGTGAGCATTTCGAATGTAAAAGCAAAAAAGGAAGCAAACCGGATCATTATCGGGTGGGATAACTATGATGATTCACAGGTGGAAATTTTTCTTTCCACAACCAACAACTTCAGGGACGGGAACCCGGACAAATGGAAGAAAGTGGGGAAAGTGAGCGCTGCCAAAAAGCAATTCCTGTTTGATTGCTCAGGAACGGATACTTCCTTTCTGAAGTTCAGCCTTCGGACCAAAAACAATATGCTCCCGGTATGGATAAAAAATTGATCCGCTTTTGACAGGATGAAATCAGGTAGGCCCCCAAATCCGGGCTTACCTGATTAATCTTGACTTTGGTTAATGCAAAAAGATAATTCGTTTCATGAAAAAAAACGACATGTATGAAGACAACTAAAATAAGCCTTGCTTTGACAGCTTTATTATTATTTTATAGCAATGCGTGTATCAGGCATGATATCCCGGTCCGGAAATTGCAGCTTCAACCTGCAGGAGAAGCCTGGGGGGGCTTTATATCAACAACATGCAGCCGAATATAAAGCGCTCTGTTTTCAGGCTTACAATGTTGCCGGGACAAAGCTGGACAATTTGATGCTTTGTGTTTGAAAAAGTTTGATGGCCTTACGGCCGTTTGAGGCGGAACGTTTGAGGAGTTTTGATGACTTCGTCGTTTGATGGTTTGACGCTTCGCGTTTGATGGGCGTTGCTTCTTATCCGCTGGGTTTTCTGTCCCTGAAAGGGGCATATATAAATTACCCGGGGTAAGTGAGGAACGAACGCAACCCCGGGTAAAGAGGCCTCCTTCCACATCCGCCCGCGGGAAAACGTTGATCAGGGCCGGTTATTTTCCCCGGGCGGAATGGCGGTGACGGTTGCAAAAGTTCGGGGTTTAAGGCCATTTGATGCTTTGTGTTTGAAAGGTTTGATGGCCTACGGCTTGTTCGCAGCAAAACAATTAGTAATTAGTAATGTGTAATGAATAATTGATGACGCTATACGCTGGTCAATCTCTTTCGGGTTATGAGTCATGAGTTCCGTCATTAGTATCTCAACCTTATCTTTTTTTAACTTTAGTAGCCCTGAATGTAAATGCAAAGAGCCAACCTTATTAACCTTATTGGATTAGGTATTTGCCAATTCTGTAAAAAGAAGAATAAGGTTATTAAACTACAGTTGTTATGTCCTCTCTCTACTAATGTTTGTAAATGACAAGTCTGTATAAAATACCGGTTAGGTTTTTACCTGTTTGTTTTTTTGATCCTTCATATTAACTACATTTGGACAGGCAAAAAACAGATGGCATGGTGGGTAATGTATCCGTCTTCAGAAATAAAAATCTCTATATTATTTTTGGAATAACGTTAGTTAGTGTGATGGGAGTTTCCAGTATTACTCCTGCATTTCCTGCCATTATTCGTTATTTCCATATTACGGCACAACAGGTAGGGTGGCTGATTGCTGCTTTTACCCTGCCTGGAATTTTTCTGACCCCTGTAACCGGAATTTTGGCAGACCGGCTGGGACGGAAATTGGTATTGCTCCCTTCCCTGTTTCTATTCGGTGTGGCAGGATTTTCCTGCGTTTTTATACGGGATTTCCATTGGCTGTTGATATTCCGCTTTGTCCAGGGAATCGGGGCCAGTTCACTGGCGAGTATCAATATTACCCTGATCGGCGATATTTTTACCGGGGAACAACGTACGGCAGCAATGGGTTACAATGCCAGTGTGCTGAGCATTGGTACTGCCTCATATCCTGCTATTGGCGGATTACTGACTGTTTTTGGCTGGCCGTTTATTTTTGTATTGCCTCTTTTAGCTGTACCTCTCGGCATATGCGTAATATATGGATTAAAAAATCCCGAACCACATAACGACCGAAATCTGAAAACATATTTTACAAATGTATGGAAGACCATTAACCAGCGTATGGTTTGGGGCTTATTTTTGTCGAACATTTTATTATTTATTATCTTATTTGGTGCCTATCTGACCTATTTTCCCTTACTTCTCGGGACCCGTTTTGGCGCCAACTCGCTGGTTACCGGGGGAACGATGTCCCTGACATCACTGGCCACAGCTTTCACTTCGTTTCAGTTACCCCGGATCAATCGTATTTTAAATCCAAAGCAACAATTGATAATATCAACCATTTTTTATTTTCTGTCGATGACAGTTCTAAGTTTGTCATCACATTGGGCTGGTGTTTTTTTGGGAATTATTCTTTTTGGGCTGGGGCATGGAGTTATCATCCCTTCTATCCAGAACATGCTGGTTAGCAGGGCTTCTACCCGGGAACGGGCGGCTTTTATGTCGCTCAACTCCATGGTGTTGCGTAGCGGACAAACAATAGGCCCGTTATTGATCGGAATTTTCTACGGTATAAATGGCATATCCGGGGCTTTTATGGCCGGGGCAGGAACAGCAGTAGTTATGTTTTTACTGGTGGTAACCATGGTAGACAGCTCCGTAAAAAATTGACTGGAATGAGTTTAAACTTTTTCTCAGGAGAGGTAACATTATCATCCGTGTAACGTCTTAGATGATATTAAAATACTTGCAAAAATGAAAAACGAGGAAGATATTACGGATTTGCTGATTATTGCCGGAGGTAACGACAATGCCATGATTTATGTAAAAGGAAATTTTAACCTGACGGAAATAGCAGAAGAAACCGATTTCCTGAAAGGTAAAAGCCTGCATACCATGTTTAGCATGAAGTAAAAAATTCCAAAGGAGGATTCCGTTTGGTCAGATTGAAGCAACCTTTTTTTATTACCCGTAAAAATGGCTACCTCCGCGACTGGAAATCATCGGTTACATAAATCTGAATGTAATTATTCACACCCAGAGGGCTTACTCAAAACAGTATATCTTTCTAAAAATTTATCACTGACCTTATCTCTTCAGCAATCAGAGACAAGTAAAGAATTATTTCATTTTATTTATTTCTTTTATGTAAAATTAAAAAATAACATATAAAAAAGAGATTCCGCCCTTCGGTGCCTATGACAGATTTTAGTAAAAGTTTGTATATGAATCAAATATAAAACATCACTTTTTTCAGCATTTTAGCATTTCCGGCCATACAACTGCACCACTTTTTTTGACGAACTACCGTGGCCGGGGTTATTCTGTTTGCATTCACCCCGGGGTTGCGCTCGTGCCTCACTTACCCCGGGTTACTCAAATATCATCCCTCCGGGATTTTTGTTCCCCTTACCTTTCTCATCTTCTGCTCTTCTTATCTTTTTTGTATTCGCCTCTGTCCGGCGGGGCCCTTCCTTTTGCAGTCGACCAAAAGGAAGAGAAAGTCTTGTCAAAGTTATCCTTCTGCCCGCCTCACGGTTTTTTCTTCCCGGCCCACATCCCTGAATACCCACAAAAAACCGCTCCCGCCAACGCCGGCCCGGAATACTTTGACCGGCCAGCCCTGCTTTTCACCTTACGGTGAATTGGGGACTTGACTTCTGTATACCTTTCCGGACATTGACTCCTCTTCTCTTTTTTTTTGGATACTGGTTATTGAATATTCATGATTGGATATTTATTTTTCAGCCACCGGTATATGAAACAAAACATCTCTTTTTCCAGCATTTCATTATCTCCGGCCATATAACTGCACCGCTTTTCTTGACCAACTACCGTGGCCGGGGGTGTTTTGTCTGCATTCAACCCGGGGTTGCGTTCGTGCCTCTCTTACCCCGGGTTATTGATGTATGCCCCCGTCAGGGACGGCAAGCCTTACCGGACAGGAAGCAACTCCCATCAAACGCGAAGCGGCAAACCCTCAAACGGCAAAGTCATCAAAGTCATCAAACGCTCCGCCCCGAACAGGCAGCAGGCTATCAAACCGTTTAAACACAAAAACCAGGGCCTTTAGTATTGGAGATGATGTTCAGGAAGCCTTAATCAGACATTGCGGAAGCCTTAATCAGAAATTCCGCTTTTTGCTCCTTGCCCTTTTCTTCTGCACAGGCCCAAATTCTCACCCTGCTAAGGGGGAGTACTCCGGCTTGCCGGAGGGAGGGGGTCTTGTCCCGGCAATAATTACAAAATCTTAACTTATAATCTTTATCCCCGGGATTTTTGTTCCGCTCCCTTTCTCATCTCCTCTTTTTCTCTTTTTTTGTATTCGCCTCTGGCCGGCGGGGCCCTTCCTTTTGCAGTCGACCAAAAGGAAGTAAAAGTCTTGTCAAACTCATCCTTCCGCCCGCCTCACGGTTTTTTCTTCCCGGCACACATCCCTGAAGACCCGCAAAAAACCGATCCCGCCTTCGCCGGCCCGGAATACTTTGACCGGCCAGCCCTGCTTTTCACCTCCCGGTGAATTGGGGACTTGACTCCCGGATACCTTTCCGGACATTGACTCCTCTTCTCTTTTTTTTTGGATACTGGTTATTGAATATTCATGATTGGACATTCGTTTTTTCGGCCACCGGTATATGAAACAAAACATCTCTTTTTTTATCATTTCATTATCTCCGGCCATACAATTACACCGCTTTTCTTGACGAACTACCGTGGCCGGGGGTGTTCTGTCTGCATTCACCCCGGGGTTGCGTTCGTGCCTCTCTTTCCCCGGGTTATTGATGTATGTCCCCGTCAGGGACAGCAAGCCTTACCGAACAGGGAGCAATACCCATCAAACGCGAAGCATCAACCCATCAAACGCTCCGCCCCGAACAGGCAGCAGGCTATCAAACCTTTCAAAAACAAAGGCCAGGGCCTTTAGTATTGAAGATGATGTTCAGAAAGCCTTAATCTGACATTGCGGAAGCCTTAATCAGGAACTCCGGAAGCCTTAATCAGAAATTCCGCTTTTTGCTCCTTGCCCTTTTCTTCTGCACAGGCCCAAAATTCTCACCCTGCTAAGGGGGAGTACTCCGGCTTGCCGGAGGGAGGGGGTCTTGTCCCTGCAATAATTACAAAATCTTAACTTATAATCTTTATCCCCGGGATTTTTGTTCCGCTCCCTTTCTCATCTCCTCTTTTTCTCTTTTTTTGTATTCGCCTCTGCCCGGCGGGGCCCTTCCTTTTGCAGTCGACCAAAAGGAAGTAAAAGTCTTGTCAATGTCATCCTTCTGCCCGCATCACGGTTTTTTATTCCCGGCACACATCCCTGAAGACCCGCCAAAAACCGATCCCGCCTTCGCCGGCCCGGAATACTTTGACCGGCCAGCCCTGCTTTTCACCTGCCGGTGAAATGGGGGACTTGACTTCTGTATACCTTTCCGGACATTGCCTCATTATGCCCAAAATCCTGGGTGGCAACTACCTATGACAAAATTTCCCTTCTCAGCACCCTGAGTAAACGAAGGGTCTTATAAACAGAATTCAAAAAAAACAAATCCTGATCCGGCAGTTGCCAGATCAGGATTACAAAAAAGATGTAGCTGTCATTTTCTCATTGTGCCCATAAAGATGGGGGGCAACTCGAAATGACACGTAACATTATTTTTCAGTAAAATTTACAGGTTGGTCTGTCATTTCAAATTCAAGGGTGCCGCCCTGCATCAGCTTTTTATGATTTATCTGAGTAGAATTAATTTGCTGACCATTAAATTTCACTGAACTTACATACTTATTTTCTTCCGACAGGTTGTTGGCAATAACAGTCAGTGTTTTACCATCAGCCAGTTGTACAACCGCTTTTGAGAGCTGTGGAGCGCCAATCACATAATCTCCGCCACAGGGATTGACCGGGTAAAAACCAAGACTGGTAAAAATATACCAGGCCGACATTTGCCCGCAGTCGTCATTTCCGCACAGCCCGTTGATCTTATCCATGTATTTGGTTTTACAAATCTCTCGTACCAGTTTCTGTGTTTTCCACGGCTTTCCGGCCAGTGTATATAAATAAGATACATGATGGCTGGGTTCGTTGCCATGTGCATACTGCCCGATCAAACCGGTTACATCTGCAACAAAACCACTTCCTTCCTGACTGCTGGTCATTTCAAAAAGCGAATCCAGTTTTTCAGTAAAATATTCGTTGCTTCCCATCAAACCGACTAGCCCGGGCACATCGTGTTGCACATGCCAGGTATACTGCCAGGCATTTCCTTCGGTATAATCGCCTCCTGCCGTGCTTGCATGCGAGAGTTCAAACGAGTTAAAAGGAGTCCGCCAGTTCCCTTTCGAATCTTTTCCCCTCATCAGTCTGGTTTGGGGATCGAACAGGTTTTTATAGAAACCTGAACGGTTCGTGAAATATTTATAATCTTCGTCTTTCCCAAGGGCCTTTGCAAATTGTGCCGCACAATAATCATCGTAAACCGATTCCAGTGTTTTTGAAACCGATTCGGTTTTTATCAGGTCAAAAGGATAATATCCGTATTTATTATATACATCCCATTCCGAGTTACGGTGATTCTCTGTTAATGAGGTTTTTACAGCCCGGTATGCCCGTTCGGCATCGAAGCCCCGGAAGCCTTTCAGGTAAGCATCGACAATGATAGGGACAGCATGGTTCCCAATCATGCAATACGTTTCTTTTCCCCATAACGCCCAGATTGGCAAAAAACCCTGTTCATCGTTCTGGCGTAACATCGAATTTACAAACCCATCGACCCGTTCGGGGCTTAAAATTGTATAAAGCGGATGTGCTGCCCGGTAAGTGTCCCAAATCGAAAGCGTTGAGTAGAAAACATCGTTGCCTGCATCAGCAATATTATTCGGCTGAATAAACAAGTGGTACATCGAGGTATAAAAAATGTGTTTTTGTTCCTCTGTTCCCTCGATCTGAATACGCGAGAGGTAATTATTCCATTGTTTTTTTGCTTTTTCGCGAACCGGTTCGAAGCTCCAGTCCGGTATTTCAGACTGAAGGTTCTTTTTTGCGCCTTCTACCCCGGTTGAAGAAATAGCCACTTTTACCATCAGCTCCTCGTCTGGCTTCAGGTCGAAATCGAACACATAACGGGGAGCTTTCTCATCGTCGCTTTGTTTCGCTAATCCGGTCTTTGCCACAAAGGGCTTGCTGAATTTAATCACGTAATAGTAAGTACGTTCAAGCCATACCCTGGTCGTTGAGAATCCGGAAACAGTTGTTTCATTTTCAATATTTACATTGGCGTCGAGCACATGTTTGTGTAACTGGTTCTCGCTGCCCGTCAATGCACTCTGGAAGTCGATCAGTAAATGTGGTTTTTCATTTCCATTGAAAGTATAACGGTGAATTGCCGTATGTTCAGAAGCAGTCATTTCTGCTTTTACCCCGAAGTCAGTCAAGTCAACCGAATAATATCCGGGAGAGGCTTGTTCCGTATTTTTGTCGTAATGGCTTCCGTATTTTTCTTTCACCGTTTCACCCGAAAAAGGCATCATCAGCACGTCGCCTAAATCCATACATCCGGTACCGTTCAGGCGTGTTTGCGAGAACCCGTTGATGATTGAATCCTCGTACTGGTATCCCGAACAGTAGGCCCAGCTGCAGTTGCCGGTTTCAGGTCCGGCCTGAATTAAACCAAACGGCACACAAGCCCCCGGGAAACAGTGCCCGAACTCGGCTGCCCCTACAAACGGGTTCACATACCGGGTATAGTCCGTTTCGCTAACAGGCTGGTTCTTTGGAGAACAAGCCATTAATAAACTCAATACGACTAAACTGATAAACAACTTTTGCGATATTGAAATAATTTTTGAGGATAACATGATATTTTTATTTTTGATATTGAGGCAACTAAAATAAGGAAAAGAAATCAATTTGTTTTCGATGTGAATAAGGTTTAAAAGGTATTGATCGTGTTTTCTTTTAGCTGTTTTTGGCAGAATATACATAAACCGGTTTTTTTTACTGCGAACTTCTTACATTTGTAGACTTTTATTTTTTTAAAAATAGAGGTATAGTAATGCAAAAAAAAAAAATTACTCATGAATTTGAAAGTTTCATTAAACGGTAAAAACAGTGGTTACCGGAAAACAGAACAATACGACCAGAAAAAAACGGAGGCATTGGGCGAACATTACCGGGCGGTGCTGGAATTGATCGGGGAAAACCCGGAACGGGAGGGACTCCTGAAAACTCCGGAACGGGTTGCCAAAGCCATGCAGTTTCTGATGCAGGGATACGAGCAGGATCCGGAAGAAATTCTTCTGTCAGCCATGTTCAAAGAAGATTACAGGCAAATGGTAATTGTCAAGGATATTGAAATTTATTCGATGTGTGAGCACCACATGCTACCGTTTATTGGTAAGGCACATGTGGGCTATATACCAAACGGATATATTACAGGGCTAAGTAAAATTGCCCGTGTGGTCGATGCTTATGCACGCCGCCTCCAGGTACAGGAACGGCTGACTACCCAAATCAAGGATTGTATCCAAAAAACGCTGCATCCTCTCGGTGTAGCTGTGGTTATCGAGGCACAGCATCTTTGCATGCAAATGCGCGGGGTGGAGAAACAGCATTCCATTTCCACGACTTCCGATTTTACAGGGGCTTTCGAACGGGTTGCCACCCGCGAAGAATTTATCCGGCTGATCAGTACAAGGATGGGATAGTCAAGTGAAAACAATTAATCAACAATTTTCGTCCACCAATGCTCCTGTGGTGTGTATTTACCAACAATGATTTGTTCTCCGATACGTGGAGTGGTAACTGAACAACCGTTTTCCCGTGCTGCTTTTAACGCCCGTTCCACCGGCTCGGTCCAGTGATGCAGGCTGAGTTTAAATTTTCCCCAGTGTACAGGAAGTAACAGGTTGCCCTGCAGATCGAGATGGGCTTGTACTGTTTCTTCAGGAGCCATGTGTATATAAGGCCAGTTTTCGTTGTATTGCCCGCACTCGAGAATACAAAGATCGAAAGGACCGTACTGTTTCCCAATTTCCTTAAACCCGGGAAAATAGCCGGAGTCTCCACTAAAAAAAACAGCATTGCTTTTCGTCTTTATCACCCAGGATGCCCACAGGGTTTTATAACGGTCGCTAAGGCCACGACCGGTAAAATGACGAGCCGGCGTAGTTGTTATTTTTAACTGATCGCCCCATAAAAATTCATCATGCCAGTCGAGTTCGGTATATTGTTCAGACGAAAAGCCCCAACGGTCAAAATGGGCTCCAACACCAAGAGGCATTACAAAATGCACGGTTTTTCCTTTATATTTAAGCACGGCCTTCCGGTCGAGATGGTCGTAATGATCGTGCGAAATGATAACAATATCAGGTACAGGGATGTCTTCATTATCGTAATGAGAAGAATAATCGAACCGTTTGGTACCGCCAAATGAAAAAGGCGAAGTACGCTCGCTAAAAACCGGATCGGTTAAGATGATGATGCCATCAATTTCAATCAATACACTTGAATGCCCCAACCAGTTTGCACGTACCCCCTTATTATTTTTACTGAAATCATTTATATCAACAGGTACTACAGGAATGATGTTTTGCGGCACACGACCATCTGTTCTACGGATGAACTCCCGCATTAATTTCCAAAACGAGAAATTTTCGCTTTGCATACGGGTCGGTACCGGGTTCTGAAAAATGCCATCCCTGAAATTCGGTGATCTCTGCATTCTTGCCAACCGTTTTCCTCTGATTTTTCCTCCAAATCCCGGGCTGATCTTCATGCTGTAAAAAATTGACTGACAAAATTTATCGCTAACTGCAAAACTTCAGAATCATACATTAAAGCGGAAGTGCATAATGTCTCCATCCTGTACAATATATTCCTTCCCTTCAATACCGATTTTACCGGCTTCCCTGCATGCTGCTTCCGAGCGCAGACGGATGTAATCGTCGTATTTTATTACTTCGGCACGGATAAAACCTTTTTCAAAATCAGAATGGATAATCCCCGCAGCCTGTGGCGCTTTTATACCTTTCATAAAAGTCCATGCACGGCTTTCGTCAGGGCCGGTAGTAAAATAAGTTTGCAGGTTCAGCAAACGGTAAGCGGCATGGATCAGCTTATTAACACCGGGTTCGTCGAGTCCCAGTTCTTCCAGGAACATTTGTTTTTCTTCGTAGGTTTCCAGTTCGGCAATATCAGCTTCGGTAGCGGCAGCAATGACCAATATCTCTGCATCCTCATCTTTTACAGCCTCTTTGACCTGTTCAACAAAAGCATTGCCGCTTTTTGCCGATGCTTCCTCCACATTACACACATAAACCACAGGTTTGTTGGTAAGCAGGAAAAAGTCGCGGGTCAGCTTTTTTTCTTCTTCTGAAAGTTCTACTGTCCGTGCTGACTTCCCCTGGACAAGGGCATCCCTGTACCGGGTTGCCACTTCCACAATTTTTTTTGCCGATTTATCAAGACCATGCCGGGCAACTTTTCCCCACTTGTCAATACGCGCTTCAACAGTCTCCAAGTCTTTAAGCTGAAGTTCAATATCAATTACTTCTTTATCGCGGACCGGGTTTACCGACCCGTCGACATGGGTAATATTTTCATTTTCGAAACAACGCAACACATGGATGATGGCATCGGTTTCACGGATATTGGCCAGGAACTGGTTCCCCAGTCCTTCTCCTTTGCTGGCGCCTTTTACAAGGCCGGCAATATCAACAATTTCGATAGTGGTGGGTACCACTTTCCTGGGTTTGTCAATTTTTTCCAGTTCAATCAAACGCGGATCAGGAACGGTAATAATTCCCACGTTGGGTTCGATTGTACAAAACGGAAAATTTGCCGATTGGGCTTTTGCATTCGACAAACAATTAAAAAGTGTTGACTTTCCGACATTAGGTAAACCAACGATTCCACATTTCAATGCCATGATCTTGTTCTTAAAATTGCGCTGCAAAGTTAATTTTTTTAGGCTGAAACAAGCATCCTGCTACAAATTGTTACTAATCCGGGAAATAATAAAGGGGTGTTCAAAAAGATAACTTTTATGTATGTCCCCGTCAGGGATAGCAAACGCCCTCGGACAAGGAGCAACGCCCATCAAACGCGAAGCGTCAAACTCCTCAAACGATCCGCTTCAAACAGGTAGCAGGCCATCAAACCTTTCAAACTCAAAGACCAAGGCACAAAATATTGGGAATGATGTTCCGGAAGCCTTAATCAGACATTCTGAAAGCCTTAATCAGACATTCTGAAAGCCTTAATCAGAAACTCTGGAAGCCTTAATCAGAAGTTGCGGAAGCCTTATCCAAACGTTCCGGATGATTTTTGCTCCTTGCCCTCCATCTTTGCACCGGCCCAAATTCTCACCCTGCCAAGGGGGAGTACTCCGGCTTGCCGGAGGGAGGGGGTCTTGTCCCTGCAATAATTACAAAATCTTAACTTATAATTTCGGAAATCTTAACTTGTTTTCTTTCCTAAAAAAACACCTCGCTCCCCCGGCTTATCTATAACGAAACGATGGCTCCTTACTGGACACTGAGACTGAACATTGAACACTCTTCCTGCCCTTCTCCACAACTTTTTAAACTGATCCGTCTTTGAGCCTTTGCGAATTCGTGTTTGATAATTGTCTTTTTGAACAGCCCTGTTCCTGTCATATTATGGGATCTCTGTTTAAAATGTTGCTGAGATATTAATTCTGAAAGGAGAAGGGACCAGCCGGTATCCATATGGTAAGGCTTCGAAGTAAAGATTCCCATATTGGTAGTAAACATTTCCATGGAATCCTATTCTTTTACAACGAAATGGCAATTCGGTAAAAACGGTCAGGTAAGGAATATCAATAATTACATATCCAATACCCGGGCGGTAGTCGCAAAAATACCCGTTGTAATAATAATATCTTCCGTGTTTATACCTGAATACAAAAGGATCGGAATGAAATCTCCGGTAGGTTCTCCCGTAATTGGGATGATAGTAGAAATCACGACGTTTGGCATAACCATGTCTCGAATCATAATGTCTGTAATAGTTTGGCGTTCCATGTTTTTTCCATTCGTTATCGCGACGGTTGAACTTTCTGTACGTCCCCTTTTCCCGGGTGTCCCCGTAACGCCTGATTTCGCTGTATGCACGGATTCTCCGGTCGTTTCGATGATGATCATTCCACCTATACGACTTCTGTTTCAAAGAATTTTCTTTTCGTTCTCCCTTTTTACTATTCCTACTGTTCCGGTTTTGGGCATTTGCCTCAACAATATTTCCTGCTACCATTGATGCCATCAATATTGTTATGGCGAAAAATTTAATTTTAATTGTTGTTTTCATGACTTCCGGTTTTTAAGTTTAACATTCTGCATTTGCGCGCTTTTATTACCGGTATTCTTTAGTCCATAAAAACAAAGCCTGTGCCAAAAAATAAAAGTACTTTTTGGGAACAGTTAAAAACTGTTGTGAAGTAATATATAAATACGAACGTTGTATTTTGGGTGGGGACTACCAATAACAGATTTTTACAGAAGTCTGTATATGAATCAAATACAAAACATCGCTTTTTCAGCATTTTAGCATTTCCGGCCATACAACTGCACCACTTTTTTTGACGAACTACCGTGGCCGGGGTTATTCTGTTTGCATTCACCCCGGGGTTGCGATCGTGCCTCTCTTACCCCGGGTTACTCAAATATCATCCCTCCGGGATTTTTGTTCCCCTTACCTTTCTCTTCTTCTGCTCTTCTTATCTTTTTTGTATTCGCCTCTGCCCGGCGGGGACCTTCCTTTTGCAGTCGACCAAAAGGAAGTAAAAGTCTTGTCAAAGCCATCCTTCCGACCGCATCACGGTTTTTTCTTCCCGGCCCCACCTCCCTGAAGACCCGCCAAAAACCGCTCCCGCCTTCGCCGGCCCGGAATACTTTGACCGGCCATCCCTGCTTTTCACCTTCCGGTGAATTGGGTACTTGACTTACAGATACCTTTCCTGTCATATCCTCATTATGCCCAATAAATTTTGGGTGGCAACTGCCTATGACAGATTTTTGCATAAGTCTGTATATGAAACAAATACAAAACATCATTTTTTTCAGCATTTTAGCATTTCCGGCCATACAATTGCACCACTTTTTTTAACGAACTACCGTGGCCGGGGTTATTCTGTTTGCATTCACCCCGGGGTTGCGATCGTGCCTCTCTTACCCCGGGTTACTCAAATATCATCCCTCCGGGATTTTTGTTCCCCTTACCTTTCTCTTCTTCTGCTCTTCTTATCTTTTTTGTATTCGCCTCTGCCCGGCGGGGCCCTTCCTTTTGCAGTCGACCAAAAGGAAGTAAAAGTCTTGTCAAAGTCATCCTTCTGCCCGCATCACGGTTTTTTATTCCCCGCACACATCCCTGAAGACCCGCAAAAAACCGCTCCCGCCTTCGCCGGCCCGGAATACTTTGACCGGCCAACCCTGCTTTTCACCTGCCGGTGAATTGGGGACTTGACTTTCAGATACCTTTCCTGTCATATCCTCATTATGCCCAAAATTTTTGGGTGGGGACTGCCTATGACAGATTTTAGTAAAAGTTTGAATATGAATCAAATACAAAACATCGCTTTTTCAGCATTTTAGCATTTCCGGCCATACAATTGCACCACTTTTTTTGACGAACTACCGTGGCCGGGGTTATTCTGTTTGCATTCAACCCGGGGTTGCGCTCGTGCCTCATTTACCCCGGGTTACTCAAATATCATCCCTCCGGGATTTTTGTTC
This sequence comes from Prolixibacteraceae bacterium, assembly GCA_963662895.1. Taxonomy (GTDB): domain Bacteria; phylum Bacteroidota; class Bacteroidia; order Bacteroidales; family Prolixibacteraceae; genus GWE2-42-39. The sequence continues at coordinate 19,911 of OY759981.1, forward strand.
CCCTTACCTTTCTCTTCTTCTGCTCTTCTTATCTTTTTTGTATTCGCCTCTGCCCGGCGGGGCCCTTCCTTTTGCAGTCGACCAAAAGGAAGTAAAAGTCTTGTCTAAGTCATCCTTCCTCCCGACTCACGGTTTTTTATTCCCCGCACACATCCCTGAAGACCCGCAAAAAACCGCTCCCGCCTTCGCCGGCCCGGAATACTTTGACCGGCCAACCCTGCTTTTCACCTTCCGGTGAATTGGGGACTTGACTTACAGATACCTTCCCTGTCATATCCTCATTATGCCCAAAAATTTTGGGTGGCAACTCGGAATGACACGGATCTTTAGTTCGGGTATAACTTTCCTAAAGAAATCTCTCTCCTGTTTTTTAATGTCCGCTTCCTTCAGGTACTTTGAAATGGTCGCCGGTTTCATTCACAATTATACGGTACCACCATTCCGGATAGCCTGGCTGATCGGGACCAACGGGGATACCCCATTCGTTTCGTTCAAATTTACCGTCTTTCTCTTTTTTAATGTTCCCGTCGATATATTTTACAACAAGGTACTGATATAGCTTTTTCCATTCTTTGGTCATACCGTTGGCCTGGTTTATCGAATATTCTGTCAGGAACCGGCGGGCCATCTCCTCTCCCTGGCTCTCCAGGATGCTTTTGGCAGCCTTGTCTACAGCCGGGGTATAGGCAATAAATTTTCCTTCCAACCCGGCCTGTTTGTCCCGTATATGAGGAATTATGTCGCTGTAGCGAAGATATGCCCAGTTAGCCACCATATTAAAAATCCAGAATGCTGATGTTTCGGAAAAAGTGAGCATATCGCCGTTCCCCACTTTAAAGCATTCGGGAGTATCAGTAATACCACAATACATAGGCACATAACAGGTAGTGTAGGTATCATCGACCCCAAACCAAAAAATACCGCCAATGGGATCGGGTAACCAGTTCCGCCCCTGTGCAACAAATGAGAAGCCTGTTTGCTGGGTCGATACAGCCCGCTCATTACAGTAACTTACCGAATCCACCTTCCAGGTCAGACCGCGCCACCGGTAAGGGAGAGAAAAAGGTCCGGCGCCTATATCTTTGGTCATATCCAGTTCGGTACCCTCAAAATGGTCCCGCATCATTTCCATTACATCTTTTACCGACAGCTTATTATCGGGTTTTACCCACAAGGGCAACCGGTTAACCGGGAAGTTGTTTTCGCCTCCATGTTTCACAGTTCCTTTTGCATAATTGGCATATTCTTCCATCCCGGAGGTTACCTTATTGAACCCTGCATACACACGGGCATCACAAAAACGAGCGCCGCTAAAATCAACCGGGGCATATACGTCAGAAAAACTGAAATCTTTATTTTTGCCATTAAACCAACCTTTTTCCCGGGCAAAAGCGATCACATCCTTCGCAAACAGACAGTTTTTCGGGTCATTCATAGGAAATGTTGTTATACGGGCCTGATTAGCATGTCCACAGATATAACCGTCGGGAACACGCTGAGCCACCCAAACAGCACCTTTTTCATCTTCGCCTTTACCGATCATTTCCAGAATCCAGACTTCTTCGGGATCGGCAATCGAGAATGATTCTCCTGAACTGGCATAACCATATTTTTCCACCAGATCGGTCATTATTTTAATAGCCTCACGGGCTGTTTTTGCACGTTGCAGGGTTACATACATCAGACTTCCGTAGTCCATAACAGCACCCTTTTGTTTCGCAAGCTCTTCGCGGCCGCCATAAGTCGTTTCTCCAATAGCCAACTGAAATTCGTTCATGTTGCCGATCACGCTGTATGTGTGTGCTACCTGGGGGATACGCCCCATAAACTTACCGGAGTCCCAGTCGTAGATATCCCGCATGGCACCCGGGGCATAGTCGGCTGCCGGCTGATAATAAAGTTCGCCATAAAGGGTATGCGAATCAGCAGCGTAAGTAATCATGGTTGAACCATCCACCGAGGCTCCTTTGGTAATCAGAAAGTTGGTACATCCGTTCGAAACCCGGACACTCCAGGCCATTATCAGCATAAAAACTGAAAATACTTGTATTCTTCTCATCATCCTCTCCTTCGTTAAATTTATTTTATATGGGAAAAAACAAATATACTTATTTGTATAAAACTGCCAGAAAGGAAACGGCATTAAATCGAATCAAAAAATTGTACTATTAACTTAATTTAAACCATCTTCCGGTCTTACCTGTTATTCTTTCAGGAAAAAATTTAAAGGAGTTATGTTGAAATGATGATTTTTATATTGGTTACTTTTATGGCTGTAAATATTTCAGGAAAAAACAATAATGCCGGTAACATGGAAACAGTAACATTTGGTGAAGGCTGCTTTTGGTGCACCGAAGCCATTTTTAAAAATTTGAAAGGAGTAGAGGAAGTTACCTCTGGTTATTCGGGCGGTAGCATGAAAGACCCTTTGTACGATGATGTTTGTTCGGGTAAGACCGGGCATGCAGAAGTGGTTCAAATCCTGTTTGCCCCCTCGGTGATCAGTTTCCGCGAACTGCTTGAGGTCTTTTGGTCAACCCACGACCCGACGACCCGGGACCGTCAGGGTGCTGACGTGGGAACCCAGTACCGCTCGGTCATATTTTATCATTCCGAAGAACAAAAAGAAATTGCAGAACAGTACAAAAAGGAACTGAACGATGCAAACGTGTTTGGAAAGCCTGTAGTGACTGAAATTTCAGTATTTAAAAAGTTTTATAAGGCAGAAGATTACCATCAGGACTACTACCAAAACAATCCGGACAAATCGTATTGCCAGTTTGTGATTATACCAAAACTGAAAAAGTTTAAAGAAATTTTCGGCGACAAACTGAAATGATTTTCCCCTCTATGAGATTATTTAAAACATCTGCATGTCGTGCAGACGTTTATAGCGTCCGTCCTTTTCAATCAGTTCGTCGTGTGTCCCCTGTTCTACGATCCGGCCTTCGTGGAAAACACAGATAAGGTCGGCATTACGCACGGTTGACAGGCGGTGTGCAATTACCAGCGATGTACGGTTTTTCATTAGTTTTTCAAGGGCATCCTGCACCAGCCGTTCCGATTCGGTATCGAGCGCAGAAGTGGCCTCATCCAGAATCAATACTGGCGGGTTTTTCAGAATAGCACGGGCAATACTTAACCTCTGCCGTTGCCCACCCGACAGCTTGCTTCCCCTGTCGCCAATCATGGTGTCGTAGCCATTTTCAGTTTCCATGATAAAATCGTGCGCGTTGGCAACTTTGGCAGCCGCAACCACATCTTCTTTAGTCGCATCATGAACGCCAAAAGCAATATTGTTGTAAATACTGTCGTTGAACAGGATTGCTTCCTGGTTCACATTGCCCATCAGGTCGCGTAAATCATGAAGTTTTAACCGGCGAATGTCGGTCCCGTCAATAAAAATACCTCCTTCGTTTACATCATGAAAACGGGGCAGCAGATCGACAAAAGTGGTTTTCCCGCTTCCAGACTGGCCTACTAATGCCACTGTTTTTCCCTTTGATATAATCAGGGAAACATTTTTCAGGACCGGCTTTTCTTCGTAGGCGAAAGTAACATTCCGGTATTCGATGCCTGTTTTAAGGTTTCTTATTGGCTTGGCATCAGGCAGTTCGGCAATAGTGATGTCTGCCTCCAGAATCATATCGATACGGTCCATAGCCGCCATTCCTTTTTGAATGTTGTAAAGTGCATTGGTAAAGGCTTTTGCCGGATTAATAATCTGGTAGAATATTCCCAGGTAGGCAATAAATTCCGTACCTGATAATTCACTGTGTTTACCTAAAATAAGTGTTCCCCCGAACCAGACTACTATAACCATTACGATCGTACCCAGGAATTCGCTCATCGGATGTGCCAGTTCGCGGCGGCGCATCAGGCGGTTCATAATGGTACGGTAACTGTTTAGTTCGACATCGAAACGGGTGTCCATCTCTTTCTCTGCATTAAATGCTTTGATAATACGCAGCCCTCCCAGCGACTCCTCAATAATGGTAAGTAATACCCCCATCTGATCCTGGCCTTCGCGGGATACCTTTTTTAGAGACTTACCTACCCTTCCGATAATAAAACCGGCCACAGGAAGCACGATAAAAATGAATAAAGTCATTGTCGGGCTCATGATCAGCAGGGAGATCAGGAGTACGATGATCATAACCGGGTTTTTCAGGAACATATCGAGTGACGACATAATGGAATTTTCCACCTCGGTAACATCGCCGGTAATCCGCGCCATGATATCGCCTTTGCGTTCGTCGGAGAAAAACCGCATGGCCAGTCGAAGGGTTTTATAATATATCTGCTGACGGATGTCTTTTACCACGCCATTTCGGATGTAAACAGCTTCGTAGGCTGCAAGATATGCAAACGTAACTTTCAGCAAGGTAGCCAGGATTACAAAAGCACCAACAGCAAGTAAGGTAGCGCCAGGGCCATATTCGTGCTTTACCTGGGTTACATAGTAATATGCATTGTTCTTTACCGCATCCAGGCTGAAGGCCCAGTCGACAAGAGTATTTACTTCTTTCGATGTTTTGAAAATGATGTCCAGTATGGGAATCATCATCATCACGGAAAAAACCGTGAATAATGCTGAAAGTATATTGAACAGGAAGTTCATTCCCAGCCGTCTGCTGTATGGGGGGATGAACCGCCGGAGTATTTGCATAAAGTCTTTCATGTGCCTGCTTCTTTGTTTTACGAAAACAGGGTTGTCTAAAAAGTAATACTAAATCGTCATTGCGAGGAAGAATGATGTTCCCCTATGGTTTTCTAACTTTTTGGACAGCCCCATTCCAAGTAGTGTTAATAGATACCTGTATAGTTGTGAGGACTGATCAGCTTTAGCCGTGCTTTCAGTTCGTCGCTTATCTTTAGCGAGTCGATAAACGCATGTATTGTCTGCCGGTCGATTTTCGTGTTCACCCGGGTGAGCTTAAGCAATGCCTCGTAGGGGTTCGGATAACCTTCACGACGCAGGATGGTCTGTATCGCTTCGGCAACCACCGCCCAGTTTTTATCCAGGTCAGCATCAATTGCATCTTTATTTAGTAATAGTTTATTCAACCCGCGTAATGTCGAGTTAATTGCAATCAACGTGTGTGCCAGGGGAACACCAATATTGCGCAGGACAGTTGAATCAGTAAGGTCACGCTGTAACCGCGATACCGGCAGCTTAGCTGCAAGGTGTTCAAACAGGGCATTGGCAATGCCGATATTGCCTTCCGAATTTTCGAAGTCTATAGGATTTACCTTGTGGGGCATGGCCGACGAACCAATCTCGCCTTTTTTTATTTTCTGCTTGAAATATTCCATCGAAATGTAGGTCCACATATCGCGGTCGAAATCAAGTATAATATTGTTAATGCGTTTCAGTGCATCGAAGATGGCTGCATGATTGTCGTAATGCGTAATCTGGGTCGTGTATTTTGCACGTTTCAGCCCCAGATAATTTTTCAGGAATTTAGTCCCGAATTCATCCCAGTTTATTTCAGGATAAGCAATATTATGGGCATTATAGTTTCCGGTTGCGCCACCGAATTTTGCATCAATGGCAATATTTTTCAGCTGATCGAGTTGTTCATTCAGACGTTCAGCAAACACGCGGATTTCCTTGCCCAACCGGGTAGGAGAAGCAGGTTGTCCGTGCGTTTTGGCCAGCATCGGGATATCTGTCCATTCATTGGCAAGCTCTTCCAGCTTGACAGTTAATCCGTTTATTGCGGGGTAATATTCCTGTGTAAGCGCATCCTGGATTGACTTTGGAACGGCAGTGTTATTGATATCCTGGGAAGTCAACCCGAAATGAATAAACTCTTTGTATGCTGAAAGTCCCAGCTTGTCAAATTCTTCCTTAATAAAATATTCAACAGCTTTCACATCGTGATTGGTTACTTTTTCAACCTCCTTTACACGTTGTGCACCGATAACCGAAAAATCGGCGTAAATCTTCCGAAGTGCCGGGAATTTTGAACTGTTGAAACTGCTCAGTTGTGGCAGGGGCAATTCGCACAAAGCAATAAAATATTCAATCTCGGTGATTACCCGGTATCTGATCAGGGCATATTCTGAAAAATAATTCTGAAGGTTTTCAACTTTTGAACGGTAACGTCCGTCAATCGGAGAAATAGCAGTCAGTAAATTTAATTCCATAGTTTTCTTTTTACGAGGCCCAAAGTTAGTAATTATTTTTTGTGAAGCAGCCTGTTTAGAGTGCAGGGAATTTGCCGTACACCTCTCTATTCCGTTGGAAAATATTTATCGATCATCATTTTTACCTCGTTGAGCCAAATCTGCCTTTGAGCCAAATCACTTGTTACAATAACCCTGAACATTCTACGGTCGAACTGTTTTATGCCGCAAAAATCAAAAACACAATTCTTCCATATGGTATCAAGAGGGTCTTTAAAAACATTATTTTCCCTTTCTTCACCGGTGTTTGATGTATTAAATACCACTCCGGTTTTTGCCTTAAGCACCCATGAGGTATGCTTTTCCACTATCTCCTTTTTTGCCCCAACATTTTAAATTTTACCATCAAATCAATTCCAAGACCACTTATTAATAAGCGATGCTTTTTATTTCCCAGAAGTTTTTGGGTCCAGTCGACCATACCTCCGTCTGCCAAATTTATTTCCTGTTCATTTTTTTTCAGAAATATCTTAAACTGAAACGTGGTATATAAATAGTTCTATTTCGAAAAAATCATCTTCAGGCCAATAATAATGATAAAAACGCCAAAAATTTTCCGGAGGATTTTATCGGGAATACTGAACGATATAAATGAGCCCAGATAAGCCCCGATAAAAAACATAAGGGAAAGTATAAGTGCGTATTTCCAGTTCACATAGCCTTCTTTCCAATAGTTAAGGGTAGCAAGTAAAGTTACCGGCGGGAGCATAAAAGCCAGCGCAGTTCCCTGTGCCTGGTGCTGTGTGAAGCTAAAGATTAATACCAGTGCCGGAACTACAATAATTGCGCCACCTACCCCAAGAGTACCTCCAAGCAATCCTGCCAAAAGGCCGACGATGATTAATATAATTAGTTGTGATGCAGTCATTTTCACATGAATATAAATTAGGTTGTCAATCAAATTTTACTGACCCGGGCATTGAAACGGAAACCGATACCATGCAGGTTCAGTATTCTAATATCCGGATCGTCTTTCAGGTAACGGCGCAAACGCGAAATAAACACATCAAGGCTGCGTCCCAGGTAATAATCGTCAGAGCCCCAAACATTCATTAATATCTCGGAGCGGCTGAGTACTTTATTGGAATTTTTACAAAAATATTTCAGCAGTTCGGCTTCCTTATATGTCAGGGTTTTACGTTTATCCCCGTGTTCCAGGATAAGGTTATCGAAATAAAAATGGTAACTCCCTACCTTATAACAATCTGTCATCTCATCAAATTCACCAGGTTTTATGCTTCGTTTCAGAAACACTTTTATCCGCAACAAAAGTTCTTCCATACTGAAAGGCTTGGTAATATAATCATCGCCACCAATAGACAAGCCGTTAATCCGGTCTTCGGTCATCGACTTGGCTGTCAGAAAAATGATGGGGATATGATCGTCTTTACTACGAATCTCTTTAGCTACTGCAAAACCATCTTTTTTCGGGAGCATCACATCCAGGATACAAATACTAAATTTGCCTTTCTCAAATGTTTCCACAGCTTTCTGCCCGTCCTCAACAGCAGTTACCACATATCCGTTTTGTTCCAGGTTGTCTTTGATAATAAAATTCAGTGTCTGGTCGTCTTCAACCAAAAATATATGTTCCCCTGAAAAGTCCATAATCTATTTTTTCGGGATTTTCACGATAAATATAGTTCCTTTTGGAGAATTATCTTCTATTTCGATTTTCCACCGGTGCCTGCCTGCAATCTTTTTAACGTAGTCAAGCCCCAGTCCAAAGCCTTTTACATTGTGTACATCACCGGTTGGAATGCGATAAAAACGGGCAAAGATTTTTTTTCTAAATTTTTTGGGGATTCCAATACCATTATCTGCAAATGATATTTTGTACAACCTCGCTTCTCTTTTTAAACTGATCATTATTTCAGGAGAGTCTTCACAATATTTTACAGCATTGTCGAGAATATTAAAAAACAGGTTCGAAAAATGCAGTGTATCGGCATGGATACCTGCGTCCTGAACTTCGGAATGAAAATTAATATTGCACATATTCCCGTATTGACTGTTCTTGAATTCCCTGATGGTTTTTTCGATGAAAGCATTCAATTCAACAGCCTCCAATTTCAGTTGTAAGCGTTTCCTTTCGATAGAAGCCATCTGAAGCACTTTTTCAACCTGTAATGTTAGCCTTTTATTTTGCTCAATAATTATTCTGGCATATTCTGAAAGCCGTCCGGGTTGTTCTGCAATTTTTGGTTCGCTGAGCACATTGGCAGCAAGGCCGATCGAAGCAATCGGGGTTTTAAACTCGTGAGTAAGGTTATTAATGAAATTTTTTTGGATTTCGCTTAACCGGCGTTGTTTAATAATGACGTACAAGGTATAGCCGAAGAATAACATTACAATCAGCAGCAAAGAAGTAACAAAATACCAGGGTTTCAGCTTTGAATGAAAAAATTTGGAACGCCCCGGAAAATAAACCCCGAAATAATATATATATTTTTTACACTTCGGAAGATTGCATTTTTTCATTTGGGTAACTTTCTTACCCCTGTTATAAAGTTCGTTAAAAATAATTTCCTCCTGACTGCATTCGTCCAGCGTATCGAGACCATTGTCCTGGAACATATTGAAAATACTCTCTGCTTTGATCAGCTTGCCATTCTTCATCTTATCGGTTTCACAATCATAAATGGCATATTCAAAATCGAGTTTTATATGATTCTTCTTGAACTGGTTTACCAGATGATATTCCAATAACCCGGGATCTATTACATGATTAACATTCACCACAAAATAATTACCCGAAACCTGTTCAACCGGGCACATTTCAGTTATTTCGGTTTTATGCCCGTAAACTTTGTTGTTGTATTCAATCAATTCATTGGCAACATTATAAAGTGCAGTGGTGATTTCCTCCTGAAATCTTTTTTCATTAATATCAATTGCTTTTTTCAGAAAAAGAAACTGGATAAGCAATATACCCAAAACCGAAAATGTAGCTAAAACGACAATGTATTTAATCGAATTCCGAATCATAATATCATCCTAATTATCAGTAAATCAACAACGAAACTACTTAATTTTTCGAAGAATCGCCATGATTAACATTTCATTAACAAAACTTTATGGGTATTAACACGAAATCCAACCCTGGTTATTTAGTTTTGTATTTAAATGAGCATAATTCCATATTGGAGTTGTTATCTTTGAAAACTTTTTAACTTTCAAAATAAAAACTACAAAATATGAAAATCGTATTGAGTGCATGGGTAGCACTTTTATTTTTTACTTCAAACCTGACCTTTGCACAACAGGGAAAAGCAAAGATAGAGTTTGAAAAAACGACCCATGATTTCGGGACATTTAAGGAAGAAAACGGAAGTCAAACGTACACGTTTAAATTTACCAACAAAGGAGACGTCCCGTTAATCCTCAATAATGTGCAACCTTCGTGTGGCTGTACCACGCCTGAATGGGTACGGCAACCGGTTGCCCCCGGTGAAGATGGATACATAAAAGTAAGTTACAACCCTAAAAACAGGCCGGGCAGTTTTAACAAATCGATCCGGGTGATATCGAATGCCGAAAATTCGAATGTTGTCCTTTTCATAAAAGGAGTAGTTACTCCCCGTGAAAAAACGCTGGCTGAGATTTATCCCCGTATGATCGGCCCGTTAAGAGCAAAAAATAATCATATCTCTTTTAGAAAACAAACCGAAAACGAAACAAAGACAAAAGAACTCGAGTTGGTTAACGATACTGAAAATGAAATAAAAGTGGGTGTAAAAGAAACGCCATCCCACATAAAGGCGACATTATCCGAACCGGTAATTAAACCTCACAAAAAAGCAATACTTACCGTAAGCTACGATGCTTCGAAAAAGAAAATGTACGGTTTCATCATGGAAAGTATTTATCTTGATATTAACGGTGCTTCGGATTACCGCAACCGTATCGGAATAAGTACTACCATTGAAGAAGACTTTTCTTCTCTCGGTGAAGAGGATTTAAAAAACGCCCCCGTGGTAGAATTCGACAGTAACAGTTTCAATTTTGGCGACATCAAGCAGGGTGACAAGGTGGAACATACTTTTACGCTGAAAAATACAGGTAAACGTGATCTTATCATTCGCAGAATCAGTTCCTCCTGTGGTTGTACCGCAGTTACCCCCGAAAAGACAGTAATTGCACAAAACGAAGGAGCTCCTTTAAAAGTAGTGTTCAATTCTACGGGGAAAAGGGGACGTCAGAACAAAAGTATTACGGTGATCACCAACGATCCGAAAAATCCAACAACGATCCTGCGGATTTCATCCAATATTCAGACTGTCAAGTAAAAAATATTTGATTATACCAATAAAACAGGGCCGTTCATATGTGGAGCGGCCCTGTTTTTTCCCCTTTGTTAAAGCTATATTCAATTTCCTTTAAACGGTTTGTCCGAAAACTCTACCTGCACAAACGAACATGGCGGTGCTGATGCAAACCAAACTCCATCCTTTAAATCAACATCTTTCATTACCATTTCAGGCTTAACTATTGCTTTTGGCTCCTTTACACTTCGTATTGCTGCAAGTCCCGGGCCTACGACACAGATTTCCCTGACGTACCTAAAGTTTTTCCCCAATTCCTTCATATTTAGCGATATTTCACCTTCCTCTGAATTTGAATTAAAAAGGTACACCACCAGATTTTCCCTATCCATATCCCAGGCCGCCTGTACCTGTAACGATTTCCCGGCATCAGGCCTGTAACCTTCCAAACTGAGTATCCTCCGTGCCGGCGATTCACGGAACAATTTACTGATTACTGCCGGGTATCTTAAAAATGCCCCCTCCTTTGGGGTCTCGATTACCGAATTAAGATGGTCGTTGGCAAAACTGTTGAAACACCCGAATATTACATCGCCCCCGTACCTTTGCCATTGCATCAAAATATTGGCATAGTTTAGGGCATACCCCCAGGTGGCAAACTTTAAATTCCTCCCCTTGCCATCGTTTATTTTATATTTCTTCAGCACATCGATGGTTACCGGGTCGAGGCTTTCGGCAAAATACTCAGTATTCGTGTACCTGATATCCGTATTGTGCCTTTGATTATAATCGCGGATAATGCCGATTTTCCGGCTAATATTTTCTTCCGTTATTCCCCTGTCAGCCAGGAAATCGATGTATCCCCCGGCAATCTGCAAAACAATGTCCAGCCCGTTACTTAACTGTTTTCCATAAGTGCATATCCCCAGTTTAATAGTTGGGTCAACAGCCTTCATTGCCTTAGCATAAACAACACAGGCCTTTGCATATCCTTCGGCTGTGGAGAACCAACGCCAGGCTTCATTTTCAAGTTCCCAGTATTTTACATTCCCCGGTTCTTTTCGCCCATTTTTAACACGCAAATCAGCCATCGGATGGCTTCCTGCCGGGAGGTTGCAATAAGCCACCCATTCTGATGCCAAACGGGCTCCTTCTTTCAAATCGGTTATTCCAGGGAAATGATAACCATGAGAATGCCCTGTTCCCTTATCTGGAGAATAATACACGTATTTTTCTTTTTGGGGGTGAAACAAATTTAAACAGATAAAAGGCTCTGCACCTGTTTTTTCACAAAAATCGATATATTCTAACGTACCAACATCGTTATATGCAAAGCCGCCCCAATGTCCGGAGGTTTTTACGGAACGTTTGTCTCGCTTACCTATACCATCTTTCCATTGGTAATACGAGGCGTAACATCCGCCAGGCCAACGGATCACCCCGGGTTTGATCTCATCCCTTGTCATTTCCACTACATCTTTGCGCCAGCCATTAACAGCATCGTCAGGCATCAGGGAAAGGGCATCTATATCGATTGCGGAACGGGCAACCAACGAAATAAACAATGTGGCAAAACCTTCATAACTCACATTGTCAAAATGAATGATTTTCTCCTGCCATTTATTCGTTAAGCCATTAATCCGGATTGCTGCTATTGGTTTTTCCCAACTGCCTTCGGGACATAGCGACACTGTTATTTCACTGTTTTTGCCAACCGCCCGGAAATAGCCTTTGAACATGTAGCCCATTCCCTTCCTGAGGTATTTCCCGTTTTGGGCTATTCCCTGCCCGTTTTGAGAAGAAATGTTCTTTACCCGTGCGTACTGTCCCATAAAACCGTTTTCAGTCAGCAATTCTATTTTGGCTGTACCCGTTTCATTCTCTAACTGAAAAAAGGTAGATTTTTCATCAATATAATGGTCGTCAACCTCGGCGGGTGCCGCATACCAGGAATTGTGTTCGTATCCTGAATGATACCAGTCCATCTCACGCCAGTCGGTGCAAAGGAGATCTGTTTTCCCTTTCTCTTTATCCTTTTGCCGCAAACCATACCACCAGTCACGGTTTGGCTTGTATGCCGGGAATGGCTCAAACTGGCGGTTGAAAATCATTTCTGCCCAAAGTCCTGATTCCATATCGCCATAGCCCATCTCAAAAAGGTACCCCGGGAGCAATGGGGATATGGGGATGGAGTTTATCTCCTTATTCAGGATTGTGGCAGATATCGAAGTGATAACCGCATCTTGTGCCGATTTTATGTCTTCCTTGAGATAAACCGACGAGTCGATATTTTCTTCCAACTGCGCAAACGAATTTATGCTTATGAAAACCAAACCGAGAAAAAAACAACTAATAAAAATGAAATTGAAAAACTTTCTCATCTCAACAAATATTAAAAAAAATTAACTCTTATTCTTTTATCCAGATAAAATCAATACCGACTTTCTTATCCTTTGCTTCACCTATGTACTCGATTGTTACGTCGTTATTATCTTTCTTTAAGGACAACGGCACAGAAGTATAATTTCTTAAAACCTTGTGGTAAGGCTCATAAAGATTTAGTACATTTTGATTCTTAAACTTTGTTAAGTTGCCATTTACATAAACCGAGACTTTTCCGCTTTCAGGAAGGTGCGCAAATGTGATAACCATTTTATTCTCATCTCCTTTGAAATTGTTGGGTATGGAAAAGCTGATTTTATCGCCTTTCCCTGATGGGGCCCACATTAATATCTTACCACCTGCCCATAATAAGCCTTCTTCGGTGTACACATCTGCGTGGGAAGAAACCAGTTCTTCTGCATTATAAAAACGGTAACCTGCTGATCCCTTGTAAGCAACCGGGTCCCATCCAGATAAATTCTGCTCACGAATATCGTCTTTCGATACAGGCATATGGTCGTCTAACAGGCCGGGCAAAGAATAAAGGTACACCATCCGCCCGTAGGCAAAACCCGGGACTTCCCCGTGGTGAAACAGTTCCATATAAAAGGCCAGCCGGTCATAAAACGGTATATCATCCGGAATATGCCAACGGTAGTTGCAGGCAAAACCCCTGTTCCCAGGTCCGTCGTTCCGAGGCTGCCCTGAGTAAGGATAACTAAAAATAGCCGGCGACGACCAGGAATAATTATAATAATCTTCTGACCCTGTCCCGAAAAAAGAAGGGAAAGTATCCCGATCGACAAAAATCTTCTCATCGCCTTCGCCCCACCAGTTGCCATACGATTTCGGGGCATTGGACGGGTTGAGCAAATAGGTGGCAGCACCAACCACACGCCCCTGCCCTATTGCCAACAGGTATGGAATATCTATCACATTGATGCCAGAAGCGGTCAAATCATGGTTTATCCTCCACTTCGCCCTAAAGTACATGGACTGACCTTCTTCCCATTGATAAGGTATTGCTTTTATACTTCCGGTAAGGTGAATATCCTGATCAGATGCATTCTCAACCTCTATCCGTACAGAATCTTTAAACGGCATAAAAAAACGGCATTCCATAGTACCGTCGGGATATACTGAAAACGGTACCGATTGGTATGGGTTTACCCCTGGTGCTGCCCCGAAAAAGTCACCAATTGGTGACTGCACCTGGGGAGTCGGCGAGCCATCGAAGTAAATGTTCAGAATATTCTGGCGCAGTATCTTATTCAAATCGTCCCCATCTACTTTCAGCGAAAAGTATTCTATTGCACGTGACCCTTTTTCTGAAAACAGTTCTTTCTGTGAATTTTGGGGGATTGTTGTTTCAATTGTACCAGCTCCTTTTTTACTAAAATCCAAACCTTTACCGGAAGCATCCATTACCTTGCAGATTTTCTCCAACTCAGGCATGTACCTGGCAACATCCTCAGGGGAGAATGTTACAACTTCGCAGGGGGGTTCGTACAGGCGGATACCTATGTGGTAAAAATGAAGCTTTTTTATATCTCCTGTCCACTCGATCCGGCAACGCCTGGCAAATGGAATAGGGAAATACGTTGCATCAGACTGTCTTAACGCTTTACCCATCCCGGTGCTAACGGCACCTTCTGAAAGTTGTTCGGCTGTTTCCCGGAAAAATGACTGCGCATCTCCTTCATAAACAGGGATGTTGCTTCCATCGAGGTACAGGCGGATTTTCCCGCTAATACGGGCTGTCCACAAACGCAATATGGCACCGGAACCTTTTACATCACAAATCAAATATTCTCCTATGCCATCTTCGCCAGAGGCTTTTAAGACCTTTTCAAAACCAGGGACAGGTTCCTTGCCAAAACCATCGGAATTGGCAAACCAGCCCGGCTCCGATATATTCCTGCTCCTCCTGTCGTAAGAGGAAAACTGGATGCATTTATACGGATGTTCAGGCATCTCTGACAGCCTTTTCAAATCAGCCATCTCCTCCAGTAAAGTGCCGGTAGTGATGGGCTGCCCTTTTAAACTCGTGCCACAAAATATTAAGGCAATAAAAACCAGTAGAGATACGCTACATTTTATTTTTAATTTCATTCTGAAAAATTTTACTATTTGGTTAAATAACCAGGATTCTCGACATAACCTGCCGACCTTGTATCCGAAATAATTTCCTTATTAAATTCCTGAATATATCCAATAAGACTACCAACTATTTCAGGATAATCTGATGCAACATTATTTTGTTCTCCAATATCAGTTTCAAGATTGTATAAACCTTTAGGTACCCATCCGTCATTTCCATCGTCTGAAACATGGAGCTTCCACGGGCCGGAGCGTACCGCCCGTATTTTGTTTCCACGGTAATAAAAAAAACGGTCGTGGGGAGGTTTTGTCCCTTTTTGTCCGGAGAGGGTGGCCCAGATATCTTTCCCATCGATTACCCTGTCGGCTGGGATTTTTGCATCGGCCAGCTTTGCAAATGTCGGGAGCAAATCCATAGTCGTCAATATTTCATCGTTAACGCTCCCTGCAGGTATCTTTCCAGGATACCAGGCAACCGCAGGCATTCGCATTCCTCCCTCGAATACTCTGGCTTTTCTTCCGCGTAACGGACCAACGCTACCTACGGCAGCAGGACCGTTGTCGGATGTAAAAAATACCAGAGTGTTCCGGTCAATATTATACTTTTTCAACGCATCGATGATCTGCCCTACCGACCAATCGATTTCACTTATTGCCTGTGGATATAGCTTATTCCGCTCTTTGTAATTAATAGTACTGTCGCCTTCTGTCCTCAAAACCTCCTTCACTTCATCAGGGACACTCTCCATAAAAGGAGGGGAAACATGTAACGGGCAATGTGGAATTGGATGCGGGATATATAAAAAGAAGGGCTTATCATAATTATTTTCAATAAACTGCACCGCCCTTTCAGTAATACGTTTGGTCAGATAGTCAGCATCAGGCTCAATTTCTATTACCGTATCTCCCTCCATTAAAGGAAGAGGAGGGTAATGCCTGTTTTTACTGGGGTTAAACGGATGTATATCATGGCTGTACGGTAGACCAAAAAATTCGTCAAACCCCTGTTTTGTCGGAAGGAATCCAGGCTGGTCACCCAGATGCCATTTTCCAAAGATACCTGTACGGTAACCTTTTGTTTTCAGCACCTCAGCAATGGTTGCCTCGTCCGGGTTTAGCCCTTTACTGTCGCCAGCCAACAAAACAAGGTAATTCGAGCCATACGCCATATCTATCCTTGCCGGGTAACATCCAGTCATCAATCCTGCCCGTGAAGGTGAGCATACCGGGGCCGCCACATAAAAACTTGTCAACATTGCTCCTTCTTTTGCAAGCCGGTCGATTACAGGGGTTTGAACATGTGTGCCACCAAAACATCCAAGGTCTCCATACCCCTGATCGTCCGTAAATATCAAAATTATATTTGGCTGTGTTGGTTGATTCTTTAAAGAACAACTTATAAAAAAACAGAATACAAACAATATTAACATTGTAAACGAACAACGCCATTTTGATACCCCCCAAATAGTGATATAAACTCTGTAAAACCACATATATTTATTCTTAATTTAAGATTAGTTCAATCACCGGGATTTCAACGTTCGGCTTAACCACCGGCAAGAGAAGGATTACATCTTCTTCTGATTTTTCTTCCTGATACGTTACATTGTGCCGCGGGGCACCGAACTGTATCTCCGAACCGTCGTGCAGGAACTGGGCGTATTTGACCTTTCCCCCGAACCCCTTTAAGGTATATCGCTGCAACGGGTATTCCAGCAAATGGACATACAACCGGTTCGTTTCCGGGTTGTAGGTCAGCAGGCTGTTCTCAGGAGCGGAGAACCCTTCCGGGGCTTCCGTACACCCATAAACCGAACGGCTGTTATACTTCATCCACTCACCAACCGATTCCAGCTTTTCATTTGCCCGGTAATCAAAATTTCCCCTTGCCGTAGGACCTGCATTCAGGATTAAATTCCCGCCTTTGCTTACCGTCTCGATCAGTAAGGTTAACAATTGCCTGGTGCTTTTCCATGTCGCTTCGTCACGGTAATAGCCCCATGAGCCGGAAAAGGTCTGGCAGGTTTCCCAGGGTACTTTTACCCCGTTGCGTTCCGGCCACTTCGATACTTTATACTGCTCAGGAGTGGTAAAATCCCAACCGCCATCCATATCCAGCAGGTCCAGCCGGTCGTTCAAAATAATGCCCGGCTGAAGTTCCCGTACCAGTTTCAGCAACCCTTCCGAATCCCAGTCTGCACGCCCTTTTCCGTGATTCCCCGTCGGAAAGGAATAATCCAGCCACAAAATATCGATCTTCCCGTAGTTGGTCAGAAGTTCCCGTACCTGGTCTTTGACATACTGGCGGTAGATATCCATGTCCCTGTTTTTGTTCCACTCCTTATATTTCTTTTCATACTCTCCGGTCTCCCCCAACCCCCTTTTCACAAAAGGATGGTTTCTGTCAACCTCATAATGCGGATGGTGCCAATCCAATAAAGAATAATAGAAACCGACCTTCAAGCCTTCGGCACGGAAGGCTTCCACCCACTCTTTGATCAGGTCTTTCCCTATCGGCGTATTCGTGGATTTGTAGTCCGTGTACTTCGAGTCGAACAGACAAAATCCATCGTGGTGCTTGGTGGTAATGACAGCATATTTCATTCCTGCTTCTTTGGCCTTTTTTGCCCATTCTGCCGGTTCATAAAGGTCGGGGTTGAACAGATCGAAATACTTCTGATATTCTTCATCGGGTATCTGCTCATGTCGCTTTACCCACTCGTGCCTTGCCGGCAATGCATAAATCCCCCAATGGATGAACATCCCGAAACGGTCGTGTACCCACCATGCCATACGCTCCTTTTTTTGTGCATCTGTCTCTGAATATAATCTGTTTTGTGCTGTTACTGTCGTATTAGCAAACAACGAAAAAACAAAAAGTAAGCTTATGATTTTCATATCGATTTATTTAAGTATATATTCACTTTTTTTGACTCAACCACCCTAATTCTGCAAGTGTCACTCCGTGATTGTTTAAAGACTGCCGGTCTTCAGGGCCACACGACGAAATATACGTCTTCCCGTTGTAAGTAAAAATTTCAGATGCATGACCAAACAGTGTTGTAAGGCAATTTTCCTTGAAATCAAAATGGTTAGGATCATCAGATACAATAACGATAGTCTCCTCGTACCTTCTGTGCGCATAGGTACAGAACAAGTACCATAAACCATTTCGTTCTACAAGGAACGGAGACTCAATAGCAGGGCGTTTCCCATTAATCTCCATGATTATCTGAGGCTTTTCAAAATGTTCGAAGTCTTTTGTTTTTAACCTTATGATTTGTGAATTTTTCCTCCCCTCAACACCGGATGAAACCATATGTATCCAATACTTACCGTCTTTTCCTTTTATGATATGGGGATCTCGGGTCGAAGGTTGTAATGTACCCTCCAATATTCGCTTTTTAGTCCGATTCCACACACATAGGTCATCTGACCAACATACTTCCAAACCAGACCTTTTATCAAAATATGTTGATAGTACCATTATCCAACGGTTTGATTTTTCATGCCAAACCACATAAGGAGCCCCAACGCGTTCCGTCCCCTGGCTTTCATATTCATCAAAAGCAAAGGCCAGCCTTTCCCAGTTTTTATCCGGTTTAGTGGATATGAGGTGTCCTATATAAGGATGTTCGTAGCCGTATAAACTTTTTCCCTTTGGGGGATATGGATTATTAATCCCGAACCAGTGTAATGTTCCATCATGACCGGTAACAAAACAATGATCGTTTGTGTACCACTCGTTTTCGTCGAAATCCGGCGCAGGTTTTGGATCAATTACCATCCTGCTTTCTCCTTTCAGGTAAGGTATTTCAGCTCTTTCAAGTAAAGGTATTTTGTTTTCTGTTCCTCTGTTACACGCGAATAAAAAGCAAAAGACAGATATAGTACAAATAATCTTTTTCATATTTAAATTGTTTTTTTGATTGTATTCTCACTGATTTACGTTTGTGAGCCATCCTAATTCTGCAAGCGTTACCCCTTGCTGGTTTAAAGACTGCCGGTCTTCAGGGCCGCAGGATGAAATGTACGTTCTTCCGTTGTATGTAAAAATTTCAGATGCATGGCCAAACAGTGTTGTAAGGCAATTTTCCTTGAAATCAAAATGGTTAGGATCATCAGATACAATAACGATAGTCTCCTCGTACCTTCTGTGCGCATAGGTACAGAACAAATACCACAGGCCATTCCTTTCTACAAGGAAAGGCGATTCAACTGCGGTACGAGTTCCCTCAATCTCCATGATCACCTGAGGAGCCTCAAAATGTTCAAAGTCCCTGGTTTTTATCCTTATGACCTGTGAATTCCACCTTCCGTCAATACCTGATGAAACCATGTGAATCCAATATTTGCCATCAGCCCTCTTTATTATATGAGGATCCCTGGAGGAAGGCCACAAAATACCGTCAAAGATAGGTTTCTCAGACCGTTGCCAATCATACAGGTTATCAGACCAGCAAACTTCCAACCCAAATTTTGTTTCAAAAAATGACTGTAGAACCATTACCCAACGGTTTGATTCTTCGTGCCATACGACATAAGGAGCACCCAGGTATTCCGTTCCCCTGCTTTCATCCATTGCAAACGGGTGCCTTTCCCAATCTCCTACCGGATTGGTGGTTATAAGGTGCCCTAAATACGGATGGTAGCGGTATAATCTTTTTCCTTCAGGAGGGTATGGGTTGTTGATCCCGAACCAGTGTAATGTTCCATCATGACCGGTAACAAAACAATGGTCGTTTGTGTACCATTCGTTTTCGTCGAAATCCGGCGCAGGTTTTGGGTCAATGACTGTCCTGCTTTCTCCTTTCAGGTAAGGTATT
The DNA here is from genome assembly GCA_963662895.1 of Prolixibacteraceae bacterium. Taxonomy (GTDB): domain Bacteria; phylum Bacteroidota; class Bacteroidia; order Bacteroidales; family Prolixibacteraceae; genus GWE2-42-39. Next base: position 39,676 of record OY759981.1, read on the forward strand.
TCAGCTTTATCCAACAACGATATTCTTTTTTCACCTCTGCAACATAAAAAAAGAAAGGGAATTAATGTCAAAACAAACACCACCAGACTTCTCACTACTACTTTTCTCATTTTTAACAGTTTAAGTTATGTGCCAAATATTATCTTTACTTTATAAAGTAACCCCCATCTCTTCGAAACGGGCTGCCGCATTCAGGAAATGCGCTGTAATCCAGAAAACCGTCCAGTCTTCGGAATACCCTCCCCTCAGATTATAAACATCTGTCAGATCTCCCCGTTGAGCAAAATTGGTATGTTGTAACTGTTCGCCCTGACTGCCAAAAGGGTCTGTCAACTGCCCACACGACCTGTACATAACTATGGCTAATTTCTTTAGATCCTCATTTTTAAAGAGAAGGCCCATTTTGTACACCTCCGGGGCATATAAAACCCCATACACATCGATGTGCTGGTTTTGCGGTGATACAACGGTCCATCCCCGGGTTTTAAAATAATGGTCAGCCATCCTCCCCGGAGGCAAAGGGATATCCCAATCCACGACATAACTAAGGCAAACATCGCAGGCGTGTTTTGCCCATTCCAAATATTTTTCTTCCCTGGTTATTTCGTATACCGACAGGAATGCCTGGAAAGCTGCCCATGCACCCTCTTTGTCTTCCCCTTTTGCATCAAGGGTCCCGCCCCAATAGGGTTCTTCCATAGTCAGGTGCCGTTGAGCAAAGTGGCCTGCCCCTTTCAGGGCTGCTTCTTTATATCGTTTATTTTTAAACAATTCGGAGGCAATAGCCAACGGTGCAATGAAAAAGGCCTCCCCGGTTGAACGAGGGCTCCAGTCTTCAGAAAGAATACGGGTTGCAGCTAAATCACAGGTTTTTTTGAAAAATGTTTCCCATTTTCCGGTATTGTACTGTCCGCTTTTCTTTGCTGCTTTTATGGCAAGGGCAAAATTATACATAGCCTGCCCCATAGATACAGGGTTGTGTGAAGTCCATCTTTTTTCATCTACATGGTAGCGTACGGTAAACCCCTCATCATTAATATCAGATGTGCTAAGAAAGTCAAGGGACTTTTGTACCATAACAGGAATATCAGGATCTTTAAAATAATTTTGTAAGACCTGTAAAGCATAACCACAGGAAGCGGCCTGCCCGCACCAACCCATAACAATTTTTGAAGGCATGTCGCCGGGGTACATATTAAACCCGCAAAAACCGGTTCCTTCTATCCACCTTGATTTAGCAAAGGCATATTTTGACTGCAAAATTTCGTTATACGAAGGCAGACCGCCGGCATAAAAAGGCTTGAAGATTTCCAGTGATTTGTATACCGGCTGCTGGAATGCTGTGCCTCTTTTATCAATCTGATACACGTCAAGGTAAAACGTTTTTTCTATGACTGTGCCCGGTTCTATTGTCAAATAAGTATCACCGTACTTCAACGGTTTTCTTTGTAAAGCTTTTACAACGCTTTTTTCATCATTGTAAGCAACAGGGCCTGAAAATAAAACGAGTTCGGAATAACCGTCAAATGCACTAACCCCCATTGACCACCAATGATCCGGCAATTTTTTATCTTTAAGAGGTGATGGCACAGTATGAAGGGCAACACCAAATTTGTTTTCACCACTGCCTGATTCCAGGCATGCAAAGGGCATTGGGAAACGGTGTTCTTCAAAGATTGCCATTTCCCTGTCTTTCCCGTGGTAATACGGCATCCTTCCCGGGCCTTCCCTCTCTCCGGACGGGTTGCCATAATACAGGATGCCCGGCATAAACGTTTGTAATTGTTCTCCTTTTACTCTCCACCTCACAGATAAAGTAATATTCTTTAGAGTATCATCTCCCTGCCATTCATAACGCCGGATACATTTTACCATGCCATTCTCTCCACGGTAGGCATCCCTTAATTTCCATTCTCCTTTGCCAACTTGTAAAGAACCTGATAATATTGTCCATCCGTTGGTTTGCTCCATCTCAAGGGGATGAGCATGTTTCCATTCTGCAGGCCAATTGTTTTCCCATCCGGTTGCAATCGACCACAGTCCTTCTTCCGGGGAATACAATGAATTATTTTGCCTGTCAGAAATAGTTACATGGTATCCGTTTCCTTCCTTACTAATAGTAAGCCTGGATTGACCATACAGTGCAAAATGGAACACAAGGGTTATCAGAAAGACGGAAAATATATATTTCCCCGGGAACAATATAACTGTTTTCATAATTTCAAACTCATAATTCTTTGTTAATAAAAGTGTTCAACAGCCCTTTTCATGAATAAATCTTATATCTTCGACTACTTCGAATTACCGGCTTTCCCCAGTGCCCTGGCTTTGGGCGTGCCACCACCTTCGAGCGATAAACTGACGAGGAGTATTGTATGCCCATGCACCACAGGTACATCAGGCACGTCAAACAGAAATGAAATAATTATAGAATCAAGAGGCTGTTCAAAAAGTAAGATCATTAGAGTTTTCTACTCTGTACAACCTCTGTGAAGAACCCGGTCAACCCTGTGGTTCAATTATTTATTTTACCACAGAGTGCCACGGAGAATAAACACAGAGGATCACTGAGTTTTTGAACAGCCTCTTTCCTGTTTTGCTAATTTATTGTTATTTCTACTTCTACGCTCATCCCTTTTGCTTCAACAGAAAGCGTACCCCCTGTGTCTCCGAAAAGGACACTGATTTGTGAGGTCCCCTGCCCCGACTTAATCGTTGCACCTTCAGGGATGGTCCATACATAATCAGCATCTTCTAAGTAATATGTGTAATAACTATTTGTTGAATTTGCGGCGACATTTGTTGAACCCGAAATATTCAAGGTTTCAATTTCAGAATACTCATAATCTTCTTGTTCTATGTAATCGCAGGAAGTTGTAAAGAAAAAACAGGTAAAAACAACTATTATTAGTTTAACCAACTTCATTCCATTTATTCCTCTTATTTTCATATCTATGTTATTTTAAAATTCTTTATTAATAGCCCGGATTTTGCACCAAATTTGGATTTACATCGATCTCATTTTGTGGGATTGGCCATAAATACCGGAATTCTTCAAAATCAGAGATCTGATAATTCACCCCGTAATTCAGATGCTTGTTTTCCAGGGCTTCTTCCAGCCTCCTCCACCTGATAAGGTCTTCGAGCCTGGTACCTTCGCTGGCCAGTTCAACCCTCCGTTCATTATAGATACGTTCCCTCATCTCGTCCTGCGAAAGGCCTGCAGGAAGGTCGGGCATGCCTACCCTGTTCCTGACCTGGTTAATGGCCTCGTAAACAGCATCGACAGGACCGTCTGATTCATTTTTTGCTTCGGCGTAAATCAGTAACACCTCTGCATACCGGAGTACCTTCCAGTTTATCGGAATATTGGTTCCACCGAGGAGGAGTTCATCATTTTTAGCACAAGAGTATTTCCTCCAGGCATAGCCTGTTTCGGACCAACTCCTGTCAAACGGCTGACCGTAATAATCCTGACCATTCACAAAAATGGTATATTGCATGCGGGGATCGCGGTTTTCGTACTGGCTATCGTCAGATGTTACGTCTATCCCTGTCGGATCGAATGCTGTTCCGTCGATATTCTCAAAAGCATTGACCAGATCCTGTACAACCAGACACCAACCACTTCCACTGGCCCCGGTGTTTGCAGCAGTCCCTTTAAGCCACCTGTAATAATAGTCGGGTGCATACTCATCGCTCGATGTCCAGTACTGGATTTCGAACAACCCTTCTTTGGTATTATTAATGCCCGGGGTCCATAGATCCAAATAATTATCGACAAGCCCGTAAGAAGAGTTGTCCATAACTTCTTTAGCTGCTGCTGCTGCATTTTCCCATTCTTCATTAAACAAATATTCTTTTGCCAGCATGCCTAAAGCAGCACCTTTGGTAACCCGGCCAATATCGCTACCGGTCCATGTAGACGGAAGATATTGAGCAGCAAATTCATAATCGGAATAAATCTGTTCTACTATATCTTCTTTAGGATCTCTTACCGGCTGAAATTCCTGCTCGCTTGTAGGATTAAGCAGTAAAGGCACATCGCCAAACCGCCAGATAAGCCAATGGTATGCCCACCCTCGCAGGAACCGGCACTGGGCTATCAATTCATTTTTTGTATTATCGCTTATATTGTCCATTGGTTCAATGTTCTCAATAGCTAAATTGACCCTTTGTACCATTTCATAACCTTTACCCCACATTCGTCTATGATAACCGTTATTACCTACAGCGGTTTCCAAGGCATGGGCCAGGCCGCCATAAGTAGCATTACTACCATCGGCGTTCCATCTTTCATTATCGGTACATACATCTTCCCATTCAAACAGGTGGTTCTGGGTATATAGTGAGTTATATACACCCGTAACTCCCATGATTGCCTCGCTTTCAGATGCATAAAAAGTCTCGGCAGCAGGCTCTGTAAGCGGGGGACGTTCCAGAAAATCATCATCGCATGACATAAAAACTACCATGGATATGCAAACTGTAATAATATATTTTGCTTTCATCTCTAAGTTTAATTTAAGGTTATAACACAATATTTGCACCCAATGATATGGTACGGCATTGAGGATAGAGGTCAGTCCGTTGATACGACCCTGTCCGTTCTACCTCAAATCCGATGTATTTGGTAAATGTGGCGAGGTTTGCCACGTTGCAGTAAACCCTCATTTTCTGCATTCCGATTTTACGGCTTATTTTAACTGGTAAGGTGTAGCCCAATTCAATATTCCTGATCTTGGCATAGCTTACATTCTGCACACTATTGGTATTACAGATACCATTGTTAATGAAATTCCCCGAGACAATCCTTGCCATAGAATTAGTTGTTCCCGGACCGTGCCATCGGTCAAGAATATAATCATAGTTATTTAAATAGTCTTTATAACTAAATTCAAACCTGCCCCGTGTTTTGGTAACGGCTTTTTTCCCCAGGTCACCCTGAATATGGATATTAAAATCGAATCCTTTATAAGATGCGTTAGCAGTTAAACCAAAGATATACGATGGAAGCGGACTCCCGAGTACAACAACATCGGAAGGATCGATTGTTTTATCGCCATCTGCATCTTCATAAATATAGTCCCCAGGTTTTACATCCCCTCTTTCAGTTATAGTTTGCAGCCTTTCGTCAACTTCTTCCTGGGTCTGATACACCCCTAATATATTATATCCAAATAAAACACCGTATGGTTCACCTACCTTATGCCCGTGAGAGTAATTGGCATCCAAAAAATAATGGTCAATCCCTTCCTGCAATTTAGTTACTTCATTATGGTTATGTGTCCCGGAATAACGGATGTCAAATTGAAAATTACCACTCCGTTTAAAATAGTGCAAAGTATATTCGAAACCGGTATTTTTCATTTCCCCTGCATTGGCATAATAAGTTCCCAGGTCTCCTCCATCATATAGGCCTGTTGTCATAGGCAGGTTTACTTCTAATATAAGATCTTTGGTTTTTTTATTGTAATACTCGGCATTGACCACAAACTTACCGTCAAAAAGAGTAAGGTCAAGCCCTAAATTGAGCATATGGGCTTCTTCCCATTTTACATCAGGATTGGCATATTTAGTTGCTGCAACTCCGGTATTATTTGTATTATTAAAAGCATACCCTCGTCCCATATTCATTGTTGCATAACTTTCGTACAACCCTGTTGTAGAAGTAGTTGAAGAAACATCAAAATCATTTCGCAGCATACTTGCAGAGTTCCAGTCAACGACCCCAAGTTCCTGGTTGCCTAATATGCCATAACTTGCTCTGATTTTCATGTCGCTAACCCAGTGAAAACTGTCCATAAATTTTTCATCGGATATCCTCCACCCGACAGAACCAGAAGGGAATGTCCCCCACCTGTTGTCTTCTGAAAATTTCGACGAAGCATCACGACGTAAAGAAAATTCAGCCAGGTACCTCCCGTTATAATCGTAATTCAACCTTCCGAAATAGGAACGTAATGCCCAGTGTGTAGCTGTTTCACTCACGCTCTGCCTTTCTGTCCCTAAGCCTAGCATCTGGAGTTCATTAGAAGGAAAATTATAGGCTGTTGCACTATAATAGCTATTCTTATACTTCTGGTCGTTATGCCCAATCAAAGCATTAATATTATGTACATCGTTAATGGTTTTAGTATATGTCAGTACATTGGTAATCGTATAAGAATAATTGTCGTACGATTTTATCGTCAGTTGCCTGTCTTCCGGTTCCCGTTCCGATACGATAGAGCCGCCCCCGTCTTCTCCCAGCGAATCATAGTAAGTATAGGAAGGGTAAAATATTTTATTTTTGGCGAAATATTTATTGATTCCCCAGGTTGTTTTAAATTCAAGCCCTTCCATAATTTTAAAATCAGCATAAAAACTTGTGATGAGCCTGTATTTAGGATAATAGTTCCTGTTATTTGCATAAAAGTTCGAGTATGTAACCGGGTCCATGGTCCACCATTCAGCATTGTTCGGGGCATCATGGCTTGGCCCACCAGTCCCTGCCATACCTCCAACTTTAGGAGAAATGGTTGGCGTATATTGCTCGGCATAAGTAAGCAAGGTATTTTCACCCGAACGGGGCGTTTCATGCTGTTTTGAATGCGTGGCAAATGAATTGATCCCGATGGTCAGCCACTTGGTAACATCTGTATCCAGATTCAACCTTACATTGTACCGTTTGTACCATGAGTTCATAACGGTTCCTTTCTCGTCCAAAAAGTCACCGTTCAAGGCGTACCTCAATTTATCGGTACCTCCTGAAAACATCAGGTTATGGTTTTGCCTGTACCCGGTTTGCAATATTTCGTCTATCCAATTTGTGCCTTCCCCGAAGGCAGCAATCTCCTCATCGGTGTAATATGCAGTCTTATTCGAATTGACTAATGCTTCATTTTGTAATATGGCAAACTCTTTTGCATTCAGTATACCGGGTATCCTCACAGCCTGGCTAAAACCTGTAGAAACATTATATTGTATCTTACTGGCACCAGCAGTCCCCTTTTTTGTAGTAATAATAATTACCCCGTTTGCTGCCCTTGTACCATATATAGCACATGAAGAAGCGTCCTTCAGTATATTTACCGACTCTATTTCACTGGAACTTACCTGGTTAATATCACCTTCAATCCCATCGATCAACACAAGTGGTTCGGTATTTCCAAAAGTCCCGAGCCCCCGGATCCGGATGGTTGCTGTTGCACCCGGCGCCCCACTGTTCCTGATTACTTCAACGCCGGTAGCCCGCCCCTGGATGGCCTGTGCTGCACTGGTCACCGACTGAGTTACCAGTTCATCAGCAGTTACCTGGGCAACAGCTCCTGTTAGATTCATTTTTTTCTGAGTCCCGTATCCTACTGCAACGATCTCATCAATCCCAATAGTTTCCTCCTCCAGTGTAACATTAATGGAAGTCTTACCAGCAACAGATATTTCCTGTGTTTTCATCCCCACAAAAGAGAATACCAGTACAGCATTACCAGGAATCTTAGTCAATATGTATCTCCCGTCGATGTCTGTTATTATCCCTTTGGTTGTCCCTTTTACAGCGACTGTCACCCCGGGAATAGGCTCTCCCTGCCGTCCGGTAACAACACCACGGATGTCTTTTACCCCTTGCTGAGAAAAAGAAGAGCCTATCAGGCCCTTGCCTTTCAGGATGATCTGGCGGTCGGCAATTTCGTAACTTATATCCGCCTGAGTTGCAAGCTGGTCAAGAATTTTATTCAACTCTTCATCATCCGACTGAATGGTAACGCGTTGTCCTTTCTTAAAAATGTCATTCTGATAAATAAAATAATAATTCGTTTGGTCCTCAATTATCTGCAGAACATCCTGAACAGGGGCATCTGCAATTCTTAAATTGAGTTTGGTCTGTTGGGAAAAAGAATTTCCCCAACACGTAACGAAAATTACCAATGAAAAGAGAACTGTCAATTTCATTTTCTTTAGAATTAAATTATAATCCTTCCTCCGGGAAGGATTACCCGTTCGTAATTTTTTCATAAATTTGTCATGTTAAATTATTAAATCAAGTAATTTTACAATCGAAAGCCGGGCATGGTCGGACACTCCCGGCTTTTTTTATTTCAATACATAGTTTTGTTCGTCTATTTTTATTAATTCTACTGAGGCTGTTGAAGCCAACACATTTAAAACTTTATCTTTTTCTTCTTTCAGTTTCAGCTTGCCGGTTATTTTCCTCATCCCGACCTTCGGGTCCTGCAAACGGATAGTAATAGCATAGTAACGTTCCAGTTTAATGATAATCCGGGTTACATCCGTATTTTCAAAGTTCATATATCCTTTGTGCCAGGCAACATAATCCTCTACATTGACCTTGTGAATGGAAGTATTAATGGTTTCACGGTTAAACAAAGCCAACTCTCCGGGGCTTAAAACCTGTTTCTTTTTTAACAAGCTAAAGGCATTTTCACGGAGCCTGACTTTTCCTTCTACGAGGACAACCTCTGTATTTTTATCAACCGGGTATGCTGTAACATTAAAACAAGTACCCAAAGCTTCCACATTCAGGTCATCGGTTTCGACAATAAAAGGCATACTCAGATTATGGAAGACCTCGAAAAAGCCTTCCCCTTCCAAATGTACTTTCCTGTTGTTCCCCTCAAAAAATGAGGGGTAAACCAACCTGGAACCAGCATTCAGAAAAGCAATGGTCCCATCTGGCAATTTTATTGATGAATTTTTTCCGTACGGGACAACCAACTGGTTTATTTCAGGGAAGGAAGAATTGCTCCTGACTTTCAGCGTATCGTGCCTGTTAATAATAATCCGGCCATCTTTACGGAGTTCGACATTTGATTCTTTTTCCCTGATTGCAATGTTCTGTCCATCCGGCAATATCAAGCGCGCATCATTCCCGTTTTGGAGAAAAAAATCAACAAACTGATCATTAATCCGGGGGGAATAAGAAGATTGATCGGACAAATTCCTCCAGAGAATACCCACGAAAAGAAAAACCACGGCCACTGCTGCATATTTTGCAAAAGAAACCCAGATCTTCCGGGATTTTGAAATTCTATTTTGGCGGTCAATCTTTTGAATAATTGTTGCAAAAAGGTCATAAATGTCAACCTTGTTTCCCCTGTCCTCTTTGGGTTTTAGCTGTGAAAGAATTAACCTGGCAGTTTCTGCATTTTTCCTTTCATCAGGATAATTCAAAAAATATTCTTCCCAGTATGCTTCTGTTTCCGGGTCGGAATGATACGCCCAACGGACAAATCTTTCATTCTCAAAATATTTTAAAAAATCATCCATAAAAAGCCTTTTTATACAAGGTCTCTTTATTTAAAAAATATGGACAGTTTTTAAATACTTTTTTGAGAAAGAAATGAAAAAGATATGAAACGACCCAGGATCAACAAGTTTTCGCAATGACATTAAAGCACGATAAAGTTGCTTCCTTGCCGATTCAATAGTAATATTCAATGTTTTTGCGATTTCAGAATACTCCATTCCTTCTTCAAATCTCAGGAAAATAATTTCCTTTTGTCTGGAGGACAGGCTATCAATAGCAGCACGTAATTTCTTTTTCGTTTCGCCGGAAATCTCCATTTGGATTAACTGATCCTGAAAACTGTATTCGGTACTAAAATGAAGTTCCGATTGTACTTTATCAATAGCATAAAATTCAATCCTTTTTCCTTTGGCAATTTTTTTCAGTAAATTGTTTTTAAGTGCAGTAAAAAGATAGCCTTTAAGATTGTTAATTCCGATATGTAATTTTCCCCGTTTCAGATAAAGATCAATAAATACTTCCTGAAGTGCATCATGAACAATCTCTTTATCTATATTGAATTTATATCCATACGAAAGTAAGCTTTCTGCATATCGCTGATATATAATTGAAAAGGCACGATTGTCTCCTTCATGAAAAGATTTCCAGAGAAATTTAATATGAATTGATCCGGATTTATCCATTTTCAACAAAAAAAGGATTTTGAAGTCAAATATAAAAAAAATCAAAGGAATGAGAGAGTTATTCTCAAGAAGGGGCAGGGCTGTTCAATTCTAAATCACCTCCCCTACTGCTCTCTATTCACAAGTTAATCTGGAACAAGGCTTCCAATCCTCACCGGCGCATCTGCCGGGACTGGATTGTATCCGGCAGATGCCTGACTATGTGCCGGAAAAGAATCTCCGGATAGTGTACCCGCAACTTCTGATTAAGGCTTCCGGAACATCATTTCCAATATTGGCCGAAATCAGTGCTTCTAATATCGATAGATATAATATCACTTTTTCATCATTTCATTATTTCCGGCCATGCTACTGCTCTGCTTTTTTTGACGAACTACCGTGCCCGGTTTTTTTCGTTCACAATTACCCGGGGTTGCGTTCGTACCTCACTTACCCCGGGCTATCATCCTTTGCCCCGTACCGGGCCTTACCATCATTATGCCCAAAGAAAAACTGCCAATAACCGTTTTCGTACCGCCAGATATTTCTAATTTCTTATTCCTTATTTTTTTGTTGGGTATTCATTATTGGATATTTCTTGTTTGTCTTTTCATTCCCACCAAAACGCCATAAGCTGCAACAACCAGGAATGCAAATGCAGGAACCCAATAGGCAAGTTTGATACTCCCTGCCTGGTCGGATACAATTCCCTGTATCTGGGTCAGCACAGCCGCACCAGCAATAGCCATTACCATACCTGCGCCGCCTATCTTTGTATCCTCTTCCAGTCCGGAAATTCCTAAACCATAAATTGTTGGAAACATAAGGGACATTGATCCGGAAACTCCCATTAAGGCATAAACCCCGATAAATCCATTACCATAAATAGCAACAATGCATAATACAGCAGCGAAAATACCGAGTGCTGTTAACATTACCCGGGGCTTGAAAAACTTCATCAGTCCGGTACATACAAAACGGCCGATAACAAAAAGTATCAATGACATGATGTAATAGGTAGCGCCCGCCTGTTCGGGTGTCCGGGGAAGCAAGGGGTCAAGTCCTGCCCAGTCAATAAAATTGTAAAATCCTGCGGCAACAGGCTCTACGTTCCGTAATTCCGAAATTATTTCATTAACCGAAGGGTTGGCCCCGAGACTGGTAATCACAGCGTCGAAGTTCAGTTGCTGCATAACATAGCGGATTATAAATGACCACACTGCAATTTGTGCCCCGACATAAAAGAACTGAGCTACCACTCCCCATGTATAATTCCTGTTTTTTATCAACCTGCGGAAAGTCCCTGAAAAGTCGAGCTTTTTATCATCTTCTTTGAGGTAGGGCATTTTAGTAAAAAAGATCATTAACAAAATGGTAACCATAACAATTCCGACAGCAAGGTATGTGGTTGTTACAGCATTTAATTCAGTCCCCTGTATTTTTGCAAGTTCATCAGCCGGAATTGCAGCCCTTTCGGCAGGCCCCATTGTATTCAGTTGTGAAAGAACAAAAACCTGGCTGATAACAACCCCGGTTATAGCTCCAAACGGGTTAAACGACTGTGCAAAATTGAGGCGCTGCGTTGCCGTTGCTTCCGGTCCGATAGCACATACATACGAATTGGTCGATGTCTCAAGCACAGATAAGCCGGCAAACAAAACGATGATTGCAAAAAGGAACATAAAAAAGCCAATCCCTATATTCCCCTGGGAGACCAACATTGCCGGGTAAAATAAAAATGCACCTGAAGCATACATGCCAAGCCCGAGCATAACTCCGGATTTATAACTAAACCTCTTAATAAACAATGCCCCGGGAATAGCAAAACAACCATACCCAAGCAGGTAACATGCCACCTGTATCCAGGCAGTCCTGGTGTCGGATAAACTCATGATCCTCTTAAATGCGGCAAGCATGGTATCTGTAAGATTATTAGGTACTGCCCATGCAAAAAACAATGAAGTTAAAAGGATAAAAGGCCATAAAATACCTTTAGGAATGACGCGGTGATTTTCCATATTATTTTCTAAAAATTATCGTTACTGAAAACATACTGAACTTTTTATTTCTTCTATCGAAAGATTAAAAAGTTTTTCCGTGATTGCCCCCAGGTGTTTTTCGTCGCCGGAGATATGGAAAATACGTTGAGTATGTGTAAGTTTTCCTCCTGATTTTAGCATAGCTGCGGGGGAAGAACTTTCAATTTCGTAAAACGGCCCCATTACAGACCCGTCATTAGTCGGGCCGTCGTTGTATGAGTTAACAACATCACCGCTCAAAGGATCATCCTGATCACCCCATACCGAATTTACATATTCCCCGGGCACCTCAGGCTTTGAATACCAAAGCAAAGTAAGCGTTTTGTTTTTCGAATCGTAACTGCCGCAATACGGCATGGCCCGCCCTGGCGGTATACCAATCTTACTACGGTACTTCCCGTCGGTCTTAAAGAATATAATGCCATCTTTTACAATCAGGCGGTCGGAAGGAACTTTCCCAAAATAATCATCTGTTACAATTTTTCCCAATTCATCAACACTCCCCTGCTGATAAGGAATAAATACAACTCCTTCCTCTGATGGATTAAACATACAGAGCATCCAAAGAGACAATACACCCTCTTTCTGATTCCAGTTGTTTGAGCCATTATTGGTAAGGGTGTTAACCGATTCGAAAGCAACGAAATTGAGTTCCGGCGCCAACTTCAAATTTAAAGTCTGCTCGATACCAGTCTTTGACAGGATTCGAACAGACCGGCTGATGCCTATATTCATAACAGTTCCCGAAACATTTGTCAACGAAAAGTCTTTCCTGAAAAGGATCTTTTCCTGTGATTTTTCAACGACATCAAAAGGTTCTGTATCTAACTCTTTAGGGACTATCCAATTGGAAAAAACCTGGTCGGCCCCTGGTTTGAAATATATCGAAAACGGGCCTCCTTCAGGTCCCAGCCAGAGTCTTTCTTCCCCTCCAACCGGATTAAACTGTTTGCTAAGCTCTCCAGAACTGATCAACCTGTAATTGACCCACCCGTAACCGGCAGCCTTTTCTCCGCCTGAAGCACTGGTCATTACCCGTCCCTGAAGCCCTGGAGCAACGAGCACCCGTGAGCCGGAAGCCGCATCCTTTAACTCGATGGTTTCTATCCCGTGCCGGGACAGGAATGCCACATCATAGGCATACGTGCCCGCAGGACACGAATTATCGTTTTTCATCCGGTTTGAATTTTTCTTTCCCGGCATGCAAGCTGTCAGAAAAATAAATGCACCAATAGTCCCCAGACAGAAATACCTGTTTATTGCTGTTCCTTTCATCTGTTTCAGAATTATTTATATCTCAAATTACAGGGTACGTTTACCTCTGTCTAATTGACTTCAAGTTCCTTCCAGCCGGGAAGTTCAGGATATTTGGCATGAGGTTCAGCCTGGTACCAGAAACAAACCGAGGCAATATCGGAATGTTGGGGTAAGTACCTTCCCCCGTGTCGCCAGCCCAGGTCCTGGATGGTTATCTTCAAATCTTTTTTAAAACGGATGGGGTCCATCACATGCCACCGGTAAAGCCCGAAACGCTGCATCACATTATAATGCCCGTCTCCCCTGATTACCTGGTGCAAACCACTGTATGGCGTGCAGAACTCGGTACAATTCACTTCTTCCACCCCGGCATCATTTTTCGATTTTGTATCAAAACCATAAGAACCACAGAAATAATCTTCCGCACCGGTACCACAGATCGTCGGGAATTGGCTGTCCCCGTCAATGAAAAACTTAATCTCGCCTTCGCCCCACCAGCCATTGTTGGTAACGCCCCATGCCATGTAAACGCCGACAAAATGGCCTTTACCCTTAATACCATCGGCAATGGTATAAACCGAAGTTTCACAGTGGTTTTGCCGCCGGTATTGTGCATGAAAATAAGCAGCATCATCCGGCACATCAGTCAGAGTGTAGTCAATCTGATAATATAACCTCATCGGTTTCTCATCATTGATATTCTCCATGGTTATCCTGCATTTTTTCCGAAAGGGCATAACCCAATAACAGTTAAAAGCGCTTCCGGGATTTACACACACGGCCAGCGAACTCAGGGGAGCATACTTATTCCAGCCCATGCAGAAAAAATCACCTGCCGGACACTCGACCGATGGTTCTTCTTCATCGTCCCAATAAATCCGGATAATTGAAAAACGCCAGTTTCCGGCAGGGGTCATCCAGATATGCTGAATAGCGCCCGGGCCTTCTATTTCTGCCATTGTAAAGGTTTCACCTGGTTTAATAAATACAAAGGGGTTTACTTTCCATCCTTGTCCCAGGTCGCGGGCAGCATTGGCTGCGTTGGCCGTATTCGGAATATTTTTGTCTTCCAGACGGGCCATACCGCCTTTCCCTTTTTCCCCCGTATAATTTTCCGGGCTCACAGAACGTGTTTGGGCGTTGGACAACCGATACAAGTTTCCCATATTCATTTCCAACCCATTAAAAGGTTGTGAATACGCTGTTAAAAAAAACAGTGAGATTGCGATAAAAACAGTTACTTTTTTCATTATTTAAACGGTTAAGCGATTTGATAAAAAATTTTAACAAGATTGTCGTATTACAAACTGGTGTTTAAGTTTTACCTGTACTATTTTCCCCGGACTGTTAATCTGGTCAATGAGTACCCGTACGGACTCTTTGGCCATTTCGTCGATAGGCTGACTTATATATGTTAGCGGAGAATAAAAAAAATCGAATGCTTCACTACCGTCAAAGCCAACCAGCGCCACATCCCCGGGGACAAACAAACCTGAATCTTTCAGATAATACAGACCACTTACAGTCAAAGAGTTTGTTGCAAAGATTAACGCCCTGGCAGAAGAGGTCCCCGATAGTAATTTTTGCAAAGCCTTTTCAACATCCTTATCACTGTTCTCATAATCCACAGTTTCAATAACTATTTCATTAATGAGCCCTTTCCCTGCCATCGCTTCCCTGTATCCCCTTATCCTTTCTTCCATGTGTATCAGGGATGACTTATAAGCGACCATTGCTATTTGTTTGTATCCTTTATTTACCAGGTAGCTGGTTACCTCGAAAGTAGCCGAATAATTATCCAGTACCACATGATTCGCATTCTGCCCGGGGAAATAACGATCTGTTAAAACAACCGGGACTTCTTTTTCCAGCAATTCACTGATACATTTGTCTGCCCCTTCCGGCGGGACAATGATAAAACCATCAACCTGCCTGTTACACAATGTGTCTGTTAGCTTTTTCAGTTTATTACTATCTTCATCGGAGCTTCCAATTATCAGGTTATAGCCCAAATTGCTGACTTCATCTTCAACAACCCGGGCCATGGCTCCGAAAAAAGGGTTGGCAATATCGGCCACGATCAGACCAATTGTTTCTGTAGAGCCTTTCCGAAGGCTCCGGGCAATCTGGTTTGGTCTGTAATCCATTTCATCAACCGTTTCCCTGATTTGTTTTACGAGTTCTGCTCCAACCCTCTTTTCCTTTTCCTGTCCGTTTAAAACATAAGAAACGATAGCCGTTGAAACGCCAAGTTTTTCAGCAATGTCTTTTAATGATACCTTCTTTCCCATCAATCTATTCTGCTTTATTTGCTAACTTCCAGGCTATACAGCCATTTTATCAGACCGGAAGCAAATATATGCTTAAACGATTAAACATCAAATAAAAATGTTATATAACATCACTTATAAACCCGGATATAATCGAGT
Source organism: Prolixibacteraceae bacterium (assembly GCA_963662895.1). Lineage (GTDB taxonomy): Bacteria > Bacteroidota > Bacteroidia > Bacteroidales > Prolixibacteraceae > GWE2-42-39. The sequence goes on from OY759981.1 coordinate 55,310, forward strand.
TGTTCCTCTCTAGATGATGAAAGATATTCTTCGACAAAAAGCTGAATATATTTTCCCTCCCTGCTTCATCCAGATATGGATTATTGGTTTTAAGCTTTCAGACACTCATTAATCATCAGCCAAGGTGAGTATTTCACAGCCGGTCTCGGTTACCAAAACGGTATGCTCAAACTGGGCAGAGAGCTTATTATCAACAGTTCGGGCAGTCCAGCCATCATTATCATCAACAACAGTCCCCGGCCTTCCCTCGTTAATCATGGGTTCAATGGTAAAAATCATGCCCGGTTTCATTTTGGGACCACTGTTTCGCCTTGCCGAATGATCGACCTGCGGGGCCTCGTGGAAATCAATGCCCACCCCATGTCCGCAATACTCATAAACCACACTAAAGCCTTTCGACTTTGCATAGCGCCCGATAACAAAACCAATGTTACCAAAATAGTTACCGGAATTTACCTGCCGAATTCCTAAATAGAGACAATGTTCAGTAACTTCAATTAACTGACGTGCAACCGGCGAAATTTCGCCAACAGTATACATTCTGCTGGTATCGCCGTAATAGCCATTAAGAATAGTGGTCACATCAATATTTAAAATATCTCCGTTTTTCAGAATGGTTCTATCCGAAGGAATGCCGTGACACACAATCTCATTCAACGAAATACACGACGATTTTGGATAACCGTTGTATCCTAATGTTGCCGGTATAGCCCCGTGCGAACGTATAAACTCTTCAATCTTCTGATCAAGAAATTCGGTACTAACACCTTCTTTTACAAAATCAGAAATATATGCCAATGTATTGGCAGCCAATTTACTGCTTTCCCGGATGCCATCAATCTGCTCCGGTGTTTTTATAATAATTTTTTCCATCGGTAAACGCTAATTTCTTGCAAAAGTGGTTAAAGCTTGCATTATTTCAAAATTGAACAATATTTTTGTCAAAAAGTTTTAAAAGAAATACAATGACAAAATATTCAAAAGAATTTACCATCCGCTCCTACGAATCAAACCGGTTTGGAAACGCATCACTTTCATCAATATTCAATTTCCTGATTGAAATTGCCTGGGAACACGCACAGATACTCGACTGGGGGTTCGATACACTAAAAAGCAATAATTATTTCTGGGTACTTTCCCGTATATATATCGAGATTGAAAAATATCCGAAGTGGCAAGACAAAGTAACAGTTGAAACCTGGCCAACCGGTACCAAAAGTATTTATGCCTTACGCGAATATGATGTAAAAAACGAACAAGGGGAAGTTATCATCAGATCCGGTTCGGATTGGCTCATCCTTGATATGGATACCAAACGGATTATCAGGCCTGATTTGCTGACCAATAATTTTCAACAACTTGCACAAGCCAGAATTTGCCGGTATCCTGAAAAAATAAAACCAAATACAGGGAAGGACAATCTGAATTTCTCACCGGTATTATTTACAGATCTGGATATAAATCAACATTTTAACAGTGTTAAATTTGTAGAACGGGCACTGAACAGCTATGGAATTAACTTTTTGAATAACCATGAAGTTGGCAAAATTGAAGTGAATTATCTAAAAGAGGGACTGCCTGAAGATTCGCTGGCCATTTCGTTAGCCAAAATTTCAGAAAATGAAGATATGTTATCATTAATCCGCGAATCAGACAGAATTGATCTATGTACTATGAAAATCACATGGAGAAAAAAGTAAGGCAAGTTTCTGCTTTCAGAAAAACAATTCACACAATCGTTACTGCCTGCTTATTTTCTCGTCAAAATATTCACCTTAGTAATTTGTTAAAAATAAATTGTTAAATCTTTCTGTAAGAGACTCCTCGCTACGCTACCTATGACATAATTTTGCAGAAGTCTGTATATTAGGTAAATACAAAATATCGCTTTTCCATCATTTCAGTATTTCCGGCCATACAACTGCACCGCTTTTTTTCAAGGAGTCCCCGTGCGAATCAGTTTAAAAAGTTGTGGAGAAGAGCAGGAAGAGTGTTCAGTCGCTGTAAAAGCCATCGTTTCGTTATAGAATAAGCCGGGGGGAGAGAGGTGTTTTTTTAGGGAACACAACAATACCCGGGCTGTTTCCGCCTAAGGGGAAAAAGCGTTTAGAAAATCGATGGAGTGAGCGTTAAAAAATCAGATAATATGCTCCACAAAAGATTAAAGTACCCCTCCCGTGCCCGGTGTTTTATTTGTTCTCTTAATAACCTGACAATGTTCATTGTTCATTTGTATTCGCCTCTGTCCGGCGGGGCCCTTCCTTTTGCAGTCGACCAAAAGGAAGAAAAAGTCTTGTCAAAGTCATCCTTCCGACCGCCTCACGGTTTTTTCTTCCCGGCCCACATCCCTGAAGACCCGCCAAAAACCGCTCCCGCCTTCGCCGGCCCGGACTACTTTGACTGGCCATCCCTGCTTTTCACCTTCCGGTGAACCGGGGACTTGACTTCCAGATACCTTTCCTGTCATTGCCTCATTATGCCCAAAATTTTGGGTGGCAACCCGGAATGACAAGCCGTTAGTCACTGTTTCGTAATAACCTGACCATTTCTACTTGTTCTTTTGTCTTTTAACTTTTTCAAAAAAGCATTAAATAGTTCACTATTCGCTGTTTTTTTGAGTTGTTAAAAAACAAAACTCCTGCCTATAAATTGGTCACTTTATTTCTCAACAGTTCCTAAGTCAATGAGGAGGCTGTGCAAAAAGATAAAAAAATAACTTTAAACACGAAGACACCAAGACACAAGATATTGTTTTATAAATATTTATTCTTTGTGTCTTTGTGTCTTTGTGTCTTTGTGTCTTCGTGTCTTCGTGTCTTCGTGTTTTCGTGTTTTATAATTGTCTTTTTGAACAGCCATGGATTTGTTGTTTAAAAATATGAAAAAAATAAAAAATGTCATACATTTATTGGAAAAACAAAAAAAATGAACCAGACCTTTTTAATCAAAACCCGCATCTTTATTATATTGATTGTGTCCTTGCTGTTTGCCGGATGTTCATCCGACAGGACATCTGTTGTTATACTGAACAAAGGCGATGAATCGTTTGCTTCACTGCAGTTCCTTAATCCGTATGGGAATGATTTTGTCCTTTCGCCGGTAGAAAACACCGGTGCTGTCGGGTACGAATTAAACGGACAGGTTTTTTGGCTAAAAGGACAACCGGAAATCTCGAACTCTTCGGAAAAAGAAACTACTTACACATGGAGAAATAACGGGAATACAGTTACTCTTCAAGTCAGGAATAGTAATAACGAAAAAGAGCTGACATTCAGCTTAAACCCGAAAGAAAAACCTTCACGATGGTTTTTGAATGTCGCGGCTTCAGAAAATGAATATTACACCGGGATATTCGAGCGGGTAACCGACGGGCCTCAAACCGAATCGTGGAGAGCAGGAATTACCACCGGGCTTAATATGCATGGCGAGCGGGTTGAGGTAAAGCTAAAACCAACCGTTTCGGCATATGCCCCTTTTTATATCTCTTCAGAAAATTATGCTTTTTTTGTACACGGAACCTGGCCGGGTATAATTGATTTTTGCAAAGAAAAGGCTGACCGGGTACAAATCTCTTTTGAAGGGCCGGATTTGTCGTTTTCTTTAATGACAGGTGAAACCCCGGCAGAACTGGTGAAACGTCATGCACTGGAAACAGGGCCATCATATGTTCCCCCGAAGTGGGCTTTTGGCCCCTGGCGCTGGCGCGACGATCATTTCAATAATAAAACCTATTTCGACGGATCGAAAGTCACTGCCCCGTACAATACCGATGTAGTGGAAGATGTGCTGATGATGCAGGCCTACGATATACCAATGACCGCCTATTGGATCGACCGTCCCTGGGGCCCGGGCATACGTGGTTTCGACGATTATAAAATTGATTACGAACGGTTACCCCGCTTCGAAGAAATGGTCAAATGGCTGAATGGAAAAAACATTCAAATGATGTTATGGATCGGGCCATTCGTGATGGGCGATATGGCCAGTGTAGCCGATGAACGAGGCTATGGGCTGGTCAGCAAAGAATGGAAGAATTCGCGTCAGGTACTCATGGATTTCTCCAATAAAGAAGCCTGCAAATGGTGGGCTGAAAATGGCCCGGCCAAACTGGCGAAGATGGGAGTAAAAGGATACAAGCTCGATCGGGCCGACGGCGAAAAACTATGTGACTCGCTTCATTTAGAGACATCAACCGGAACAAGCTACCGCGAAAATTTCAATGATTATCCCCGTCAGTATGTAAAAGCGACCTATGATGCCGTGAAACCAATCTTAGGCGATGATTTTATTTTGTTTCCCCGTGCCCAGTACACAGGAAGTGCAAAATACGGTGGTATGTGGGCCGGCGATACCGGGAATCCGCAGGAAGGGCTTCGTTCGGCCCTGATTGGTATGCAACGTTGTGCCGTGATGGGGTATCCGGTCTGGGGATCTGATACCGGCGGTTACCCGAAAAGAATTGAAAGGGAAACGACCATGCGCTGGATGGGGTTCTCCTGTTTCTCGCCGATCATGGAAGTCGGCCCAACTAACAACCTGGGCTTCTGGGGCATGAATTACGAGCCTTCTTTTGACAAAGAATTGCTGGCTGTTTGGCGTTTCTATTCAAAATTGAGAATGAGCCTGATCGATTATCTTTACGAATATGTAAAAAACGCAAGCGTTACCGGGATGCCGGTTGCCCGTCCATTGTTCCTTGAATACCCCGGACAACCGGAAAGCTGGAACAACTGGACAACGTATAAACTGGGCGATGATCTGCTGGTTTCGGTTGTCTGGGAAAACGGGAAAATACAGCAAAATGTGTATTTACCCGCCGGTGAAACATGGATCGACCTATGGACAAAAGAGGAATATAAAGGCGGTACATATGTTGAAGCAGAAGCTCCGGTATATCAAATTCCGGTTTTCCTGAGAAAAGGAAGTCAACTGTTTTTGCCTGACTTCAACGAGTTATACCGGGAGTCTGTTGAAAAAACCGCTGTTCAGTATAAAATGAGTGACCTGGAAGCTAAAGAATGGGCTAAATAATGATTTTAAAACGATCAAGAAGAAATATTCACTGGTCATTATTCGTTGTTGCTGTTTTTGGCATCGACAAGCGGATATGCCCAGTTGCCACCGGTCTTTGGTACAGAATACCAATGTAAAAACAGGGAAACTGAAAAAAATCTATTCAGAAAATGCCTGGTTCAACCATATCCAGTTTTCGCCTGTTGATCCCGACTTGCTGATGTTTTGCCACGAAGGCCCCTGGCATAAAGTTGACCGTATCTGGACCATCAACGTCAACGGCGGCTATCCGTTGTTGATGCATAAACGCACCATGTATATGGAAATTGCCGGGCATGAGTTTTTTAAAAATGGATTATCTTTAGAGCTAATTTTGAAGGACATTGCGATATTTATGCTGTCAAAATAAAATCTGCCGGAAATTGAAGAGAATTATTTTATATCCTCTTGCTGTTGCATATGTGGTAGACGTCCATCAACCGGTGTGGCAGACGCTCGTCAACCAATGTGGCAGACGTCCATCAACCAGTGTGGTAGATACTCGTCAACCAGCGTGGTAGACGTCCATCAACCAGTGTGGTAGATACTCGTCAACCGGCGTGGCAGATACTTACTTTTACACGCAGAAGATATCCGCAAAAATTTTTGACTACCATATCTCTCTGAAACAACAGAATAATCAATTGCCTTATGTTCCGTAAAGATTAATCGTAAACTTTGTTCAAAAATTCCTAGATTTGTAACACAAATCGATGGGCTAAAGTATGTCTGAGTTCAGCCATGAAATAATTAAACAGTTTTTTAAAGGAGATGAACCTTCGTTTAAAGTCATCTTCAACTTTTTTTATCCCCGTATTTTCCACTTTGTCCACGCATACATTCCGAAAGATGACCTGGCCGAAAACCTGGTACAGGATACTTTCCTTATTTTATGGAATAACCGGACCAATCTCCGCGAGGATACTAATTTAAACGCTTGGTTATACACAGTTGCCCGTAATCATTGCTTAAAAAAACTAAGAGACGACAAAACCAGAAAAAACATGTTCGTTTCCGACTCTCACAGCGAGCTGGAGCTTGAAATGAACATTGAAGCTTTGACAAGCCTGGACACTTCGGAACTCACATTCACGGAAATTGAGCGCATCATTGAAGAAACATTGGCCGGTTTAAGTCCGCAATGCCGGAAAATATTTGAGATGAGCCGGTTCTCAGACAAAAGAAATAAGGAAATTGCCGAAGAGCTGAATATTTCAGTAAAAGCAGTTGAAGGACAGATCACAAAGGCTTTAAAAATTTTCAGGATAAACCTGAAAGAATATCTTCCGCTGATAGCCTGGCTGTTTATTGGCTAAATATTCTTTTCAGGGCTTTAGTATTGTAATCTCTGAACCCGCCCCGGCATCGAATACAAAAGGTACAGCACAACATTTTAAGAGGAAAGCCTGCTTTGAAGCATGGTTCTTTCGTACGGTATGTTACTTGTCATAAATCATTTTTAATACTTTTCCATAAAAAAATGGAATTTATAGCTAGGGGAAAGGTTCAATACCGGATTATAAAGATGAAGGGGAAAAAAATGAAATGAAGGAGAAAGAACAAATAATCAATTTGGTTACGGAAAATATTGCCGGGAATCAGAAGAATGACGTGCTGAAAAAGGTAAAAAATGATCCGGAACTCAGAAAAGAGTACCGCTCAATAAAAAATACATGGGCACTGTCTTCAAAAAATGCAGATGTAACTGAAATAAACATCGAAAGATCATATATGAACCTGAAAACCAGGATCACGAAACAAAGCGATACAATCAGCCGCAGGTTTTATTCTGTTCTTAAATATGCTGCGGTGTTGCTTATTGCTTTCTGGATAGGAAGCTATTCGGATACGATCCGTTACTTTTTGACAGGGAATGCCGAAGGAAATGACCAGACAGAAATAATTGTGCCTCCGGGACAAATCAGTGAAGTGAGATTACCCGATGGTTCACTTGTCTGGCTTAATTCCGAAACAAAATTGCTGTTTCCTTCCGGCTTTTCGAAACGAACAAGGAATGTGAAACTGGAAGGAGAAGCATACTTTGAGGTGCGAAAAGGGAAAAAGCGATTTGTGGTTTCAACGAAATCAGGAGATATTACAGTGCTGGGAACTTCGTTCAATGTCTCTGCTTTCAACGACAGTGAATTTCAAACCACATTAGAAGAAGGAATAATACAGTTTAAAAGCCGTCTGTCAAATGAAAAAATTACCCTTTTACCAGGTCAGCAACTGTTTTTTTTAGGAAAAAACATTAAAATTCAGGAAGTTGAAACCAATAAATATACTTCATGGAGAAAGGGGATAATTGTTTTTGATAAAGAACCATTCCTCAGTGTTATAAAAAAACTGGAACGCCGTTTTGCTGTGAAAATTCAAATGGAAGATGTACAACTGGGAGAAATCCGTTTCACCGGCAGTATTGAAAATGAAAGTTTACCCGAAGTGATGTCTTATATCAATAAGACAATGCCTGTTCAATATACTTATGATAAAAAACAAAAACTTTTAAAAATAAAACCGATGCAAACAAAATGAAAAATCTATAGAAGATAAAAAAAGGCAGAATCTTGCCCATTCTGCCTTTCGGATTCTTTGACTTAATACGAATCATTAGTTAAATCAAAAAAGCAAACTTATGAAAAAAAATCGATGTAGTGATGGCTTTTTGCCATTGTTTTATCAAAACCTAAGGAAGATGAAACTAACAGTAATTCTATTATTCCTCTCCGTTCTGTCGGGCATTGCGGCCGACACATACTCTCAGACGACAAGACTTACGCTGAAGTACGAAAATGTCCGGGTGGAAGAACTATTAGGCCTGATTGAAGATCAAAGTGAATATCGTTTCTTTTACAATGAAGAAGTGAACCTTGAGGAAAGAATTTCGGTCGACATTTCGGATGAAACGATCTTTAATATCCTTGACAAAATTTTTACAGACAAGGATATTTCCTATGAAATTATTGGCCGCCAGATTATTCTTTCCAACCATTCTGCCGGACAAGCCCAACAAAAAAAGGTAACAGGGAAAGTAACCGATACGTCCGGGGCCCCGTTGCCCGGCGTTACAGCGGTTGTTAAAGGAACTACTATTGGTACTGTTACCGATTTCGACGGAAATTATTCATTGCAGAATGTTCCTGCAGATGCAACCCTTGTATTTTCATTTGTCGGGATGAAACCCCGGGAAATCAGTGTTGCCGGAAAACAAACCATTGATGTAGTAATGGAAATAGAGGCCATTGGCATTGAAGAAGTAGTTGCCGTTGGTTATGGAGTACAGAAGAAGTCGGATGTTACAGGAGCATTGGTAAGTGTAAGTTCCGAAAAGTTGGCATCAAGGCCGGTAACAAATGTTTTTGAAGCGTTGCAGGGCCGGGCAGCCGGTGTTGATATAACTTCGAACGAACGCCCTGGCGAACTTGGGTCCATACACATTCGCGGGGTACGTTCTTTAATTGACGATAACCCACCATTGTATGTCGTTGACGGGGTTCCTATTATGTCAAAAAGCTCCATCGAAACATTAAACACCCGGGATATTGAATCAGTCGACATCCTGAAAGATGCTTCTGCAACTGCTATTTACGGTTCACGTGGTGCAAACGGTGTTATTATTGTTACAACCAAGAAGGGTAAAGAAGGCCGGTTAGATTTGAATTATTCAGGCACCTTTACCATGTCAAACATAGTAGATAAATCGCCTGCAATGTCAGCAAGCGATTATATTACCTGGAGGCGCTGGGCATATTACAATTCAAATCCTATTGAATTAGATCCTGAACATGGTTTTGTTCGGGGAGATGAACCTACCTATGATTACGACAAAAAAATTTTTGGCGGAGCAGGTATGGATGAAACAGCATATAATAATATCATGAGCGGATGGGTCAATAATAGTACCTGGGACGGATCGAAAGTGGTTGATACTGATTGGACCGATTTTGTTACACAGACAGCCCTTACCCAGGATCATACCATCAGTGCAAGCGGTGGCACTAAAAATATGAATGCTTATGTTTCTTTTGGATACCTCAACAATAAAGGGACGCAAAAAGGACAGGAGTACGAACGCTATACCAGCAAAGTCTCGGTTGACATTACCCCTAAAGAATGGATCCGGTTAGGTGGTAGTATCAACGGTTCGTGGAGTGTTCAGGAATATGGATTTTCAAGAACAGGACAGTCCTCAAGCTCAGGGCCGAACTATATTTATGATGCAGCAAAAGCAATTGGCCGGTTTGCCCTTCCGTACGATGAGAATGGAGACATTATTGACAGACCCGGGAACATGGGAGGAAATGGTTCGGTCTACACTGTTATTGACGAATGGAACAAATCGCAGGATCAAAGGCAAATTGCCCGTATTTTGGGAAGTTTCTATGCTTCTGTCGATTTTGGAAAAATACATTCAGCATTAGACGGGTTAACATTTAAACTGAATTTCGGGCCTGATTACAGGAACTATCGCCAGGGAATTTATATTGATAACAGTTCAGCTGTCCGGCTTGGTTCAGCAGGCAGTTATGGAAAGCTGTCAAACCGCCGTGACCTTTCATGGACGCTGGACGAACAACTCGATTATACAAGAACTTTTGATAAACACAAAATCTCGACTACTTTGTTGCATACCTCTTCATCGTGGAATACCGAAGAAAGTGCAATGAGTGCAAATAATATCTCTAAAGAATCGTTTAAATGGAATGCAATGGGAAGCGTTGATATTACAGCAACAGAAAGCGATGCGGACATGTCTTCAGGGCTAACCGAAAGGGCTCTTGAATCGTATATGGCACGTGTTAATTATGCTTTCAACGAAAGGTACCTTCTTACCGTTACAGGCCGCTGGGACGGGGCATCGCAATTGTCGGACGGGCATAAATGGGATTTCTTTCCCTCGGTCTCTATGGCATGGAGGATCGAGCAGGAAGATTTTATGAAATCTGTTTCTGCGATTAACCAGCTAAAAGTCCGTTTTGGCGTTGGAACAACCGGCAACTCGGCGGTCAAACCTTATGATACACTGGGAGGGATTGCTTCATTTTATGTACCGTTTGGCACAGGAGGAGGCAATACGCTCGGTTATACCACCAACGAGCCTTACTATACTAAGCCGAAAAATTTCAATAAAATGGCGAACAAGGGACTTGGCTGGGAAAAAACAACACAATATAACCTTGGCGTAGATTACAGTTTGTTTGACAACAGGGTCTACGGAGCCCTTGATCTTTACAAATCAAATACAGACGATTTGCTTATGAACATGAAAATACCAACCATTTCAGGTTATGCTTCTACTTTGGCTAACATAGGAAAAACGAAAAACCATGGGATTGATATCACGTTGAATGTTGTCCCGGTCAGAAGGCCAAATATTACATGGGATTTAGGCATCAACACTGCATTCCAGAAAGACGAGATCGTTGAGTTGGCATACGGAAAACAGGATATGGTTGACAATGACTGGTTTATCGGGGAATCATTGAATGTTTTCTACGGATATCAATGTGATGGACTGTGGCAAGAATCGGACGCAACAGAAATGGCAAAATTCAATGCCAACGGGCATGACTTTGAAGCAGGGATGGTTAAACCGGTTGACCAGGATGATAACTATACCATCAATGAAGACGACCGTGTCGTATTAGGGCAGAAAACCCCAAAGTGGACATTGGGCATCAACAGTACAGTTACATTTTTAAAAGATTTTGAATTTTCGTTTATGATGGTTGGCCGTATGGGATACATGGTAAGTACCGGCGGCGAAGGCCAGTTAGGCCTGTTCCAGCAACGCGAAATCGATTACTGGACCCCTTCCAATACGGATGCCAAATGGCAGAAACCTATTTTAAGCACATCAGGGGGCGATGATTATGCTTCTCTTCTGGGCTTCAAAGATGCTTCTTTCATTAAAATGAGGAATATCTCGTTGGGGTATAATATCCCTTCAAATGCCTGCAATAAAGTGGGGATCAGGAATGCTAAAATCTATGTGCAGGCACAAAATCCTTTTACTGTTTATTCTTCTGTCGATTGGCTGGATCTTGATTTTGGTTCTTCTACAACAACTTACTCAACATTTAACAGAAGCTGGGTAGTGGGAATAAACATAGGTTTCTAAACTTTTCATCTTATAAAAAATAAAAAGCAATGAAAAAGAATAATATAATTATAAGCTTGTTTGCGTTGGGCTTACTATTAATTACTTCATGTAGTGAAGATTTTCTGAAAGAAGATTTAACTACACAATACAGCACGCAATATTTCGAAACACAGGAAGGCCTTGAAGGGCTGGCTGTAGCCTTGTATGGAAATTTACGTTGGCATTTCGGCTATGAATGGGCATACGGTGTAACACAATATGGCTGCGATGAATTTACCACGGCAAGCGATTTGACAAACGAACCATGGAATACTTACGACAGCCGTTTGGGGCCTGTCGGGGCAACAACAGCTACCGGTGCAGCCAACAAAAACTGCACAGCTCCTGAAGCCCTGTGGGACCAACTGTATTTTGGCATAGCATCGGCCAACACGCTTATTGCGAACCAGGAATATTTTACGGATGAAAGCAGTAAAAAAAGGTGCCTTGGTGAAGCCTATTTCCTGCGTGGGTATAATTATTACCGTTTAACTGCCCAATATGGTGCGGTTGTCCTCCAAACCGAACCAGTGGAAGGAGTAGTCCGCAACTATACCCGTTCTACCGAAGAAGAATGCTGGGCTCAGGCAATTTCCGACCTGGAAAATGCCTACAGCTTATTGGACGAAACCATTTCACGTGGTGTCGGCACATGGACGAAATCAACCGCAGCACATTTCCTGGCCAAAGCACTTTTGTTCCGTTGTTCCGAACGTAATGATTCATGGAACAGCTCGTATATAGATACAGACCTTGCCACGATAATTACCCTGTGCGATTATGTAATTGCCAACCATCCGCTTGTTTCCGATTATAACGACCTTTATGCAAACTGGACGGATATTGATTGTGCCATTGAAGGTAGTTCGGAAGTATTGCTTGCTGCTTTATACAATGGCGATTCAAGCACCGATGGCCGTTACGGGAACCGTTCTTACAACTATCTGAACTGCCAGTGGCAAACAGGTAGTGCCAAATGGGTACAAAGAGGCGTATGGATCGGAGGAATGGAATTCCAGCGTTGCCGGCCTACAGAATACAACTACTCCGTCTTCGACAATGTGAACGATGCACGTATGTGGAAATCATTTAAAACTATTTTCGGCTGTACGCAAATCGTAAGCAGTTCCTTAAACGAATCAATGGGCGATGCTAAAATCCAACCGGGCGACATTGGTATCATGTTCATCCTGAATAAGAAAAGCGACCACCGTTTCGATAGCCAGGCTGATCAGTTTGGAACAACTGCAAGCTCAAAAAACAGTACATTTATTAATCCTGAAACAGGAAAATGGATCCCCTGTGTTTTTCCGTTGTATTTAAACGGAGAATTTGTCGGCGATCAGTATGGATCAACCGGAAACCCTGTTACCAGCAATTTCTGGCCCGGGCTTAACAAAACAGAAGACGGATCGCGTACCGCAGAAAAAGGAAACGCCCATCGTGATGTAACAATGGCCCGTACCGGTGAGACCTATCTTGTAAAAGCCGAAGCACTTGTCCGTCAGGGAAAATACCAGGACGCAATAAATGTAGTTAATATCCTTCGCGCCAGGGCTGAATGGAAAAGCGGAGAAGACCGCAGGGCTTATACCGATGGTTCAAAAGCGTTTGTAAATAACTCGCTAAACGAAAATGATTATGCTGAAAGATACAATAATGCCAATTTGTGGATCAACTCGTACTATATCTCAACAGGCATTGACGAAACAACAGAAGCATCGAACCTGCAAATAACAAGCTATGGAGCATTGCCTGACGAAGATGAAGCAATTTTATCTGAACTTGGCGTTAGCGGGGATTATGACCGGATGCTTCATTTTATACTGAATGAACGTACCCGCGAATTGGACGGGGAATGGTTACGCTGGGAAGACCTCAGCCGCACAAAAACATTAGTTTTGCGTGCCAGGACTTTTAACAGCAGGGCGGCTGGCAATATCGACGACCACCATAACCTTCGACCAATCCCTCAATCGTTTATTGACGGACTGTTGAACGAAGACGGGACAAACCTTACCGATGAACAACAAAAAGCGATGCAGAATGACGGATATTAAGGGATAAAAAATAAAAAGATGAAGCTGTTCAAAAAATAAGATCATTAGAGTTTTCTACTCTGTGCAAACTCTGTGAAAAAATCTGTCAACTCTATGGTTCGATTATTTATATTTTACCACAGAGTGCCACGGGAAATAAACACAGAGGGTCACAGAGTTTTTGAACAGCCTCATCTTTTTATTGAAAATTTCTATCAATTATTCTTCAAAAAAACCATGTTGATAATGCTTATATTGACATGGTTTTCATCATTTCTGCTCAAAATAAAATAAATGATCATGAACCAAATAACCCGTATTATTACAATTATCCTGTTGTTTACAGTGAGTTCCGTTTGGGCTGAACCGGAGAAAAAAGAAGTGAAATATTTATCAGGGACAGATAACGAAAATACCGTGGCCTGGGATTTTTTCTGTACCAGTGGGCGAAAAAGCGGAAAGTGGACAACGATACAGGTACCCTCGCAATGGGAGCAACAGGGATTTGGCGAATACGATTACGGGCGCGATTACCGTACCTGCGGAAAGAAATTTGAATTTTCAAAAGAAAGCGGCATTTATAAATATCGGTTTACTGTTCCGGCTGACTGGAAAAACAAAGAAGTGTTTATTGTTTTTGAAGGCTCGATGACCGATACCGAAGTGAAAATTAACGGGCAACTGGCCGGGCCTGTGCATCAGGGCGCATTTTACCGCTTCCGCTACGATGTTACCGGCATACTTAAGGCTAACGAAGAAAACGAACTGGAAGTAACTGTACACAAATGGTCGGCAAATAATTCGGTAAATCGCGCCGAGCGTTATGCCGACTACTGGATTTTTGGCGGGATTTTCCGCCCGGTTTATCTCGAAGCTGTCCCCAGAACTTACCTCGACAGGGTGGCCATAAATGCACAGGCCGATGGCTCTTTTCAAATGGAAACCTTCCCGGTAAATATAAAAAACGGGCAGCATATTATAGCTGAAATAACCGATGCTGAAGGAACTGTAGTTAAAACATGCGAAACAAAAGTGACAAACGGCGACTCGTTGGTTCTTTTGTCGTGCAGGGTGACCAGCCCCAAAACATGGACGGCTGAAACGCCCAATCTGTATTCTGTCAAAGTCACCCTGAAAGATAAAAATGAAGATTTATTTGAACTGGAACAGAAATTTGGTTTTCGGACCATTGAAATCCGGAAAGGCGATGGTGTTTACCTGAACGGTGTAAAAATAAAAATGAAGGGCATAAACCACCATGTGTTTTGGCCCGAAACCGGGCGTTGTGTAAACCCTGAAATCGATTTGAAAGATATACGCCTGATTCAATCAATGAACATGAATGCTGTGCGTTGTTCTCATTATCCGCCCGACCAAAGTTTCCTGAATTATTGCGATTCGCTGGGATTATATGTGCTGGACGAACTGGCCGGCTGGCAAAATGCTTACGATACAGAAGTTGGGGGCAAACTGGTGCGCGAAATGGTAATCCGCGATGTAAACCATCCCTCTGTTATTTTTTGGAGTAATGGGAATGAAGGCGGGACCAATAAGGAGCTGGATGATGATTTTGCCATATACGATCCATCAGACCGTCCCGTAATTCATGCGCATCACAGGCCAGGCAACGATTTTAACGGCATTGATTGCAACCACTACGAAAATTATTATAGTTCGGAAAAAATACTTGCAGATAGTTTGATCTATATGCCTACCGAGTTTTTACATTCGCAGGACGATGGTGGCGGTGGCGCCGGTTTGTCTGATTTCTGGGAATTGTTTTGGAAATCGAAACGTTCTGCCGGTGGTTTTATCTGGGTTTTTGCCGATGAGGGAGTCGTTCGTACCGACCTTGACGGGGTGATTGACGTCAACCGGGTAAATGCCCCCGACGGGGTACTGGGCCCGCACCGCGAAAAAGAAGGCAGTTTTTATGCCATCCGCGAAATATATTGCCCGGTAAAAATCGCAATGAAAAAATTACCCGGTGATTTCGACGGAACGATTCCACTTGAAAACCGCTATCATTTTACCAATCTGAAAAAGATTCGTTTTCAATGGCAACTGGTAAATTTTAGTTTACCGCAACAAAGGGAGGCCAGCCACACAGTTTTTGAACAAGGTGGAACATTGAGCCCCGATATTGCTCCTGTACAAAAAGGAAATTTAAAATTAAACCTGCCTGCAACCTTTAAACAATATGATGCCCTTTATCTACAGGCTTTCGACCGTAATAACAACGAAATTTATTGCTGGAGCTGGAAAATCGACGGAAACGTAAAAACAGTATCAAAACTGGTAGAAAAATCATTGGGCGACAAAGAAAAAACACGCCTGAAAGAATTGAAAGAACTGGGAATTGAAGCAGATAATATCTTGCCCATTGAACATCAGGCTGGCGACAATAAGATTAATTCGAAAGTGGAAGTAACAGAAAACGACTCTGTTCTTACCATGAAAGCATCGGGGATAGCTGTTTCTTTCAGCAAAACCGATGGTACTATCCAAAAGGTACAAAACGATTTTGGCTTGCCGCTCCCGTTCTCGAACGGCCCTGTTTTAGTAAGCGGCAAAACAAAACTAACAGGTATTTCACAGGAAGAAGGAACGAATGGGCATACCGTAAAAATGTCCTGTTCTGGCAATCTGAAATCCGTAACATGGACGATGTACAATAGTGGCTGGCTGCAAATGGATTATGAATACAAAGCAGAAGGGAAACAATATTTTACCGGAATTAGTTTCAATTTTCCGGAATCGGATATTATCGGTGTTAAATGGTTGGGCAACGGGCCGTCACATGTTTGGAAAAACCGTTTACAAGGAGGGAAACTTGATGTTTTCGAGCGTCTTTACAACAATATCCTGCCCGGGGACAATTCATGGGAACATCCCCGGTTTAAAGGATATTATGCCAATGTAACATGGATGCTGTTCAATACAGTTGACGGTAAATTTACCGTCGTAGCAAAAGATGATGATTTGTTTGTGCGGCTTTTCGGTTTTTACGGACTTTCCGGCCCTGAAAATTATCCTCCGTTACCGGCGGGCGATATTTCGTTCCTTGACGGTATTCCGCCAATCGGGACCAAACTGGCTATGGGGATCAGTAACGACACCTGGAACCTTGGCCCTGAAGGTGAGTTAAACACAATGGTTCTTCCGGTAAAACGAACGCTTTACTTTTATTTCGGATTGCAACATTAAAACAAGATTCACACAGAAGAAAATGCATATACGGCGCAGGTTTACACAAAAGATAACTCTTAAAATAACACATAATGAGAACATATAGAATATTGTTTTCTTTACACCTTTTTATAATCCCCTTAATAGGTCATTCTTTAAATTTTGGGGATACCTTAAGATTCGATTTTGGGAATGGCCCGCTTGAAAAAAATTTCATACAAGTGAATGCCAGTGATGTTTATTCGGCAGAACGTTCCTATGGCATAATTCCGTATGGGGAAGTTGAAGCGGGGCAAATTGCCGGTAATAATATTCTGACAGACGATTATCTTATAAGCGCCCGTCCGTTTTATTTTACAGTGAAAGTACCGGAAGGCCGTTATAAAATAACGATAACATTCGGAAATCCGGATGGAGGTTCGGTAACAACTGTTAAAGCCGAATCGCGCCGTTTAATGCTGGAGAACGTTAAACCCGGCCCAAAAGGAGTACTTACGAAAACCATCGTTGTGGATGTCCGTTCCCCAAAGATAAACGATACCCTGTCTATCCGCAGGAAACCCCGCGAAATGGCTTACAAAAACTGGGATGATCAACTGACCCTCGGGTTTAACGGGACAAAACCTTGCGTATCATCAATACAAATTGAAAGTGCCAATGATTTACCGGTAATTTTCCTGGCTGGAAATTCAACGGTTGTCGATCAGGAGAATGAGCCATGGGCATCGTGGGGACAAATGTTCCCGCGCTTTTTAAAACCTGAAATTGTGGTGGCAAATTACGCCGAATCGGGAGAAACACTGAAAGCTTTCCGGCGTGAGAACCGCCTGGAAAAAGTACTTAGCCTGATGAAACCCGGAGATTACCTGTTCGTGGAATTTGCCCATAACGACCAAAAACCGGGAGGCAACCATGTGGATCCTTTTACCTCCTATCAGGACGAGTTGCGTTATTTTATTAAATCGGCAAGGGAAAAGGGAGCCCTGACTGTTTTAGTTACTTCTACCAACAGAAGAAAGTTCGATAAAAAAGGTAAAATTGAAAATACCCTGGAAGAATATCCCGAAGCAATGCGTCAGTTGGCAAAGCAGGAAAATGTTCCGCTGATCGACCTGAACCGGATGAGCAAGGATTTTTTTGAAAGCCTGGGCCCATTGAACTCAAAAAAGGCTTTTGTTCATTACCCTGCAAATACGTTCCCCGGACAGGATAAGCCCCTGGCTGACAATACGCATTTTAACACTTACGGGGCTTATGAACTGGCTAAATGCGTTGTCCATGGAATAATCGAACAGAAAATTGGCTTGGCGAAATATATTGTTGACGACTGGAAGAAATTTGACCCGAAACATCCTGATGACTGGCAACATTTTTTCTGCCCCGGCAGTCCTTCTGTTAATTCTTTAAAGCCTGATGGGAACTAATAAATTATGAAGGATTTACGATTTAATTCCTAATTTTGAAGATTATGGTCCGGGGGCTTTTTTATCGGCCGTAAGCGAAATTTATAAATTGGCCCAATAAGCTATCCCCCCAATGGCCTGGCACATAAAATCCGTAAAAAATGAAACGAAAACCAATCTTGATGCCCGTTAAGCTGTTCCTGCTGTTATTTCTGATAACCGGGATGAATGCCTGTCAAAAACCACAACCGGTCAACTGGCCTGCCGTAACCAACCAAACCCAACCGTGGACACGCTGGTGGTGGCACGGAAGTGCAGTAACTACGGAAGGATTAACAACGAATATGGAACAGTTAAAAGAGGCCGGTTTCGGAGGCCTGGAAATTACCCCCATCTATGGTGTAAAAGGATACGAAAGCCAATCGCTCAGCTTCGAATCGCCGGAATGGATGAAGGCCTTTGAATATACCCTGAAAGAAGGCCGCAGGCTTGGCCTGGGTATCGACCTGGCAAATGCTTCGGGCTGGCCTTTTGGTGCAAACTGGGTTCAGGCCGGTGATGCCTGCAAAAATGTTCAGTACAAACAATATTCCCTGAAAACGGGAGAAAGGCTGAAAGAAAAAATTGAATTCATTCAGGAACCAATGGTGCGTGCAGTAGGACATCATGTCGATATTTCCGAAGTGAAACTCCCGGTAAGTAGCAACACTAATTTACAGGAACTGGCTTTGGATCAGATTCGTTTCAAAAAGCCACTTCCGTTGCAGGCTTTGATGGCTTACAGTGATAAAGGGGAAACCATTGATTTAACCGGGAAAGTAAACAGCGAGGGAATGCTGGACTGGACCGCACCGGACGGAAACTGGACTTTATATGCCGTGTTTCAGGGCTGGCATGGTAAAATGGTGGAACGTGCCGGCAAAGGCGGCGAAGGAAACGTGATCGACCACTTTTCGAAAAAAGCCATTCACAATTTCCTTTCTGTTTTTGATGAAGGGGCAAAAAATATGGACATGACCGGGCTTCGTGCTTTCTTTAATGATTCGTACGAGGTAGATGACGCACAGGGAGAATCCGACTGGACACCTTTGCTTCTTGATGAATTTAAAGCCCGCCGTGGTTATGACCTGAAACAATATTTACCGGCCTTATTCGGCAACGATTCTGAAGAAATAAACAACCGTGTTTTGTGCGATTTCCGTGAGACTATTTCAGATTTGCTGCTCGATAACTTTACTAAAGAATGGGCTGACTGGGCAAAGTCGCACCAGGCCGTTATCCGTAACCAGGCACACGGTTCGCCAGCTAACATTCTGGACTTGTATGAAGCCAGCGACATACCGGAAACAGAAGGGACTAATCCAATGCGCATAAAAATGGCGACTTCTGCCGGACATGTATCCGGCAAACCTTTGATTGCCTGCGAAGCCGCCACCTGGCTTGACGAACATTTCCTGGCTACCCTTTCCGCAGCAAAACAAAACTTCGACCGCTACCTGGCTAATGGTGTGAATCACATTGTTTACCACGGAACGCCGTATTCACCAGCCGATGAAAAATGGCCGGGCTGGTTATTTTATGCTGCGGTTCATTTTGCTCCGACCAATTCCTGGTGGGACGACCTGAAGGCAGTAAACGAATACGTGACCCGGTGCCAGTCGTTTATGCAAAATTCTGTTCCTGATAACGACATTTTATTGTATTTCCCTATCTACGATACATGGTCGGAAAAAGGACGCAGCATATTACCCCACTTCGGGGGATCGAAAGAGGAACTGACCAAAGAGTTGAGCGAAATGCTGCTTAGCAAAGGTTATACGTTCGATTATATTTCTGACCGGCAAATAAAAAAATTACAGGCCGACGGAAATCAAATCAAATCAGAAGGCGCTTCATACAAAACAATACTGGTTCCGAAATGCAAATACATTCCCCTGGAAACCATGCAAAAACTGGCTAAACTGGCCAATGCCGGTGCAACTGTTATTTTTCAGGATGATCTGCCTGCCGGTGTGCCTGGCCTGGCTGATCTAAAAAACCGTCAGCAGGCCTACCAAACGCTGATTCAGTCATTTCAATTTACTGCCGATGGCAAATGTAAACAAGCAAAAGGGCAATTGCTGAAAGGAAACGACGTAGAAAAAATGATAACCACAGCCGGCGTTACTCCGGAAGAAATGGCCGGACCTGGATTGTGGTTTAACCGGGTAACCCGTACCGAAGGAACATGTTACTTTATCAGTAACTGGAGTGGACAAAAAATCGACCAGTGGATAACCGTGAATTCTTCAGGCAAACAAGCCGTGTGGTTCAACCCGATGAACGGAAAAATTGGCAAGGCACAGACAAAAAAGTCAGGCAACGGGCAGTCTGAAATTTATTTGCAACTGGAAGCCGGCGAAACACTTATTCTGCAATGGTATCCGTATAAATCATCGATTAATGATTATCCGCTTTGGACAATTCCTGATGAAAAAACAGCATTAAGCGGTGAATGGACCGTCAGCTTTTTAAAAGGAGGTCCAACTATTCCGGCCTCATATAAAACTTCGGAACTGAAATCATGGACAGAAAAATCGGATGAACTGAAGAAATTTTCAGGTACAGCCAGTTACCAAATCTCATTTAAGAAACCTGCGGATAACGCCCCGGCGTATCAACTGGATTTAGGCAAAGTAGCTGTTTCTGCAACTGTTTTTCTAAACGGTGAAAACGCAGGAACACTGGTTGGCCCGGTTTATCAACTGGTTATCGATTCTTCATTACTGAAGGGAAACAACGAACTGGAAGTCCGTGTTTCGAATCGGATGGCAAACCGGGTTATCGACATGGATAAAAACGGCGAAAACTATAAGAAATTCTACAATATCAATTTTGCTGCCCATGAACGGAAAAACAGGGGAAACGAAGGCCTGTTCACGGCTGCCGGCTGGGAGCCGCTGGAATCGGGACTGATGGGACCTGTTTATTTTTCACCGGTGGAGAGAATGAAGGGCAGAGAATAGAGGGGGCCTCTGATATACTGTCGTTAGCGTCCTTTGTAAGAGCCGAAATAGTGTAAGAGATAAAAAAAACAGTGTTGCTTTTAACCATAAAACAATGAGTAAAACGAAGTTGAATGTTAACGAATTGGAAATTGTTCTTTATAAACAAAATCAGTATTGTCCGGTTAAATTATTTATTTTGAAAAAGATTCTTTCGCTTCATTACATTACGCTCAGAATGACAACAAGTCATGTATTCTGCGGGCTATTGGGAGGAGTGAGGAATCTGTTCAATTTTAACCGGACAATATTGATACTTCTTTTTGCGGCGAGCCTGGCTGGTTGTCATTCAACCGGAAGGAAAATGCCAATCGACCGTCATGCATTGGTTACACGCAACAATGTGCTGGTTGAAGGATTTGATTCGCTGGCCTCGCTTTCAGTCGGAAACGGCGAGTTTGCTTTCACAACCGACCTGACAGGCCTGCAAACGTTTTATGCTGAATATGAAAATGGAGTGCCGTTGGGAACCCAGTCGAACTGGGGCTGGCATACCGACCCGAATACCGGACATTTCGACCGCTCGGAAACATTGAAATACTGGGACGTACAAGGCCGTAAAGTTCCGTTCCGGCACCAGATAAATGATAATCCACGGGCAAAAGCAGCATGCGACTATTTCCGGGCCAATCCGCACCGTCTGCACCTGGGTATGATCGGACTGGTTTTGACCAGGGCAGATGGCACCAAAGCTAAACTAAACGACATTAAAAATGCACATCACCGGCTGGATATGTGGACAGGAAAAATCAGCAGTGAATTTAAGTTTGAGGGTGAACCTGTCCGGGTAGAAGTGTATTGTCATCAGAAAAAAGACCTGGTTTCAGCAAAAATTGAATCGCCACTGATTGCTGAAGGAAGACTTTCCGTACAATGGAAATTCCCGGCTGCCGTTGCCCAACACTGTCATTCGGGCTGTGACTTCAATTCTCCGGGCAAACATCAGTCGGTATTAACACCGGTTTCAGAAAACAAAGTGCTGATCAACCGCCGGCTGGATGATGATCATTACCAGGTTGCGATTGAATGGAAAGGCAATGCTTCAATTGAAAAAACAGACGAACATCAGTATGTACTTCAGCAAAAAAACAGGGCAGACATAGAATTTAGCTGCTTGTTCGCCCCTGAAATCAGCGATTTGGACTTACCTAGTTTTGAAGAGACCAAAGCCGAAAACCAACAGACATGGGCCGGGTTCTGGCAAAACGGAGGGGTAGTCGATTTTTCGGAATGTACCGATCCCCGGGCAAAAGAGTTGGAACGCCGTACCGTGTTATCCCAGTACCTTACGAAAATTCAAAGTTCAGGTTCTCTGCCGCCACAGGAAACAGGCTTAACCTATAACAGTTGGTTCGGCAAATATCACATGGAAATGCACTGGTGGCATATTGCCCATTTTGCACAATGGCAGCGGCCTCAACTCGTGGAAAAGCAGCTTGAGTATTATTTCAAAATGTACAAAAATGCCCGGCAAACGGCAATTGACCAGGGATACAAAGGCGTGCGCTGGCAAAAAATGCAGGGCCCTGATGAAGAGAACAGTCCGTCGTCGGTAGGCTCTTACCTGATTTGGCAGCAGCCTCATATTATCTGGCTGGCCGAAGAGATGTACCGGCAGGATCCGTCGATAGAAACATTGAACAAATACAAAGACCTTGTTTTTGCTACGGCCGTTTTTATGGGTGACTTCCCGGTGTGGAACAAAGAGAAGAAACAATACGACCTGGCGCCGCCGTTGATCCCGGCTCAGGAGCACTGGCCATGCGCAACCACGACCAATCCGCCGTTTGAACTGGCTTACTGGTATTGGGGACTTACCACTGCTCAGAAATGGAAAGAACGCCTTAACCTGCCGAAAGATGAAAAATGGGAAGATGTCCGTCTAAAGCTGGCTGCACCCGATCAGGCCAATGGCGTTTACCTGGGCGTTCAGGGAGCTGTTGATTCGTATACCAACCCTGAACTGATGCGGGATCACCCTGTTGTTCTTGGCGCCTACGGCATTCTACCGGCATGGGACAAAATTGACCCGGAAGTGATGCGTAGAACCATGCACGTGATTGCTGAACGCTGGGACTGGCCATCCACCTGGGGCTGGGATTACCCGATGGCTGCCATGTCGGCCACGCGGCTGGGAGAACCGGAAATGGCGCTTGAATTTTTGCTGAAGGATGTTCAGAAAAACACCTGTCTGAAAAACGGACATAATTATCAAAGCGAACGCCTGCGGATTTATCTGCCCGGCAATGGCGGATTTCTAACCGCTATCGGGATGATGTGCGCCGGATGGGATGGTTGTGAAACTGAAAATCCGGGCTTTCCGAAAAATGGAAAATGGAACGTAAAATGGGAAAGGATTTCAAAAGTATTTTAAGCCCTTCCATGGGGCAAAATTTTCATCAGTAAAAGATTATTATTCTTTCCTGAACGAAATAAAAACGATATGCAGACACGAAGGAATTTTATCCGGCAAACACTGGTTACAGGAGGCGCGTTATTGGTTTCCGGCACTGGCTGTGGGGCTGCTTTTAAAAGCCAATACAACGAAAAAGATATTTCAGCTTTTGCCAAACGGTTAAAACCGTTTGGGCGGATCCTGGAACTGGAGGGTTATTATGTATGGGGTTGCAGCCCGATTGTTGGCCCGGACGGGAAATTTCATGTTTTCTTTTCGCGCTGGGATGCAAAAAAAGGAATGGGCGGCTGGATCAACTGTTCGGAAATCGCACATGCAGTTGCCTCAAAAGCAGAAGGACCTTATACTGATATTGAAACGATCCTGGCTCCGCGCGGCGGAGGTTCCTGGGATGGTACCACCTGCCACAACCCACATATTCAGTTGGTCGATGGCAAATACTGTTTATTTTATATGGGCAATTCAAACAGGCGCACGAACACCAAACGCATTGGTCTGGCTACATCTGCCTCATTGTACGGCCCCTGGCAACGACCAGACCAGCCTTTGCTGGAAGCCGGTCCCCAAGGGGCATGGGACGATCATTGTACATCCAACCCATCGTTCCTGAAACATCCAAACGGACAATACTGGCTGTATTATAAATCGTGGAATACCGAAGAATACGAGCATCCGGTAAATCCGGCCATCCGTGGAAACCGCAAATACGGGCTGGCTATTGCCGATCAATTGGAAGGCCCATATATAAAGTATAGCGGGAACCCAATTATCGACTACTCGAAATTCGGGAACAACCGGCAACTGGAAGACGGAAATGTATTTACAGAGAATGGAAAATTCTACATGCTCGCCCGCGACATGGGACGTTTCGATCATGAAGTGGGGATTATTCTCGAATCGAAAGACGGTATCCACTGGTCGGAACCCAAAATCAGCTATTTCGGGGTTGCGCACTATGTGCAGCAACCACCGGCGCCACCCAACCTGAGCAAATACGGACGTTTCGAACGCCCGCAGGTACTGATGCAAAACGGGAAACCAACCCACCTGTTTGTTACATCGCAGGGGGGAAAGTACATGACTTCATCGCCCTTTGTGTTTAAAATAAAGAGGAGTTAACCTTACAACGAAAAAATAACTTTTAAAACCAATAAATATGAAAAATGTAAAATCTTTTTTAATGCTGTTGGCATTTGTCGCATATGTGGTTGGTGCCAGCGCTCAAAAAATTCCGTCGAAAAAGGAAGTGTTGGATAAGATGGAGCTTGCCAATGCCTATTATATGAATAAATGGCCTGATCCGGGCGCCGACATTGTGAAAGACAAAGTGCGCCCCAGCAATATATGGACACGGGCCACTTATTATGAAGGATTAATGGCATTATACCAGACAAAACCGGATAAAAAATTTCTGGATTATGCAATGAAATGGGGTGAAGCACACAACTGGGGATTGGCATATAAGAAAATTTCACGCGACGGTGATAATATGTGTTGCGGACAAACGTACCTCGATTTGTACAAACTCGATCCCCGTCCGAAGCAGATGAAAGCCATCCGGGAAGCTGTTGACCACATGATTGCTTCCGATAAAATCGACGACTGGTGGTGGATTGACGCCCTCCAGATGGCTATGCCTGTTTTTGCCCGTTTAGGCGCAATTACCGGGGAAGAAAAATACTGGGACCGCCTGTACGAAATGTACATGTATACAAAGACCAAACAGGGAGGGAAAGGCTTGTATAACCCGGAAGACCAGCTTTGGTGGCGCGATGCTGATTTCGTTCCGCCGTATAAAGAGCCCAACGGAGAAGACTGTTACTGGTCGCGCGGCAACGGCTGGGTCATCGCGGCAATGGTACGTGTACTGGAACAGAATCCGCCAAAGGCAAAGCACAAAAAGGAATATGCAAAAATGCTGAAGGCCATGTCCAAAGCATTGGTTAAAGTTCAGCGCGAAGACGGGTTCTGGAATGTCAGCCTCCACGACCCCACTAATTTTGGAGGGCCGGAAACTTCAGGAACTGCGTTTTTTGTATATGGAATGGCCTGGGGAATAAACAACGGGTATCTGAAAAAAGAAAAATACCTCGCCCCGGTATTGAAAGGATGGGACGCCCTGTGCGAAAAAGCGCTTCACCCGAATGGGTTCCTGGGATATGTGCAGGGAACCGGAAAAGAACCGGCCTCAAGCCAACCCGTCGGATACGATTTAGTGCCCAATTTTGAAGATTATGGACTGGGGGCATTTCTTCTGGCCGGAAGCGAAGTGTACAAACTCGGAGGAATTGCTTCGTTGCACCCAACAAACTGACAATAAGCATAGAACAGATTGCTTCGTCGTCATGCCTCCTCCTCGCATGGACGGTGGTGCCGGAAAAAACGAATATCCAATCATAAATATTCAATAACCAATATCCAAAAAAAAAGAGCAGGAGATGAGAAAGGGAGGGGAACAAAAATCCCGGAGGGATGCAATATGTAATTGAAAACAGACAGTTCTCCTATTCCTTCATCCACTTTTCAATCAGTTCCATCTTTTCCTCCATGGGCATGTAACCGTCGAGCCAGCGGATGACTGTTCCCTGCCGCTCCATGCGGCGGAACCAGGTCATCTGCCGCTTTGCAAACTGATGGATGGCTGTATTCAACTGTCCGAACATTTCCCCGTAAGTCATTTTCCCGGTCAGGTACCAGGTCAGGAACTTGTATTCCAGTCCGTAGTAAGTTAGTTGCTCCGGGCTTAACCCTTTGTCGAGCAGCTTCTGCACTTCATCCGGCATACCTTCATCAAGGCGTTGTTTCAGACGTTCGGTAATGCGTCTGCGCCGCGACAGACGGTCGAATTTTACCCCCACGACCAGACTGTTTATTTCAGGCATATGCGTATCAATATCCGGATTATTACGACAATATTCCTCTATCTCGATAGCCCGCAAAGCGCGTTTCTTATTTTCTGTGTCGGTCTGGTTGTGCAGCCGGTTTTTATATGTTTTCAGTATCTCAACCAGTTCATCCAGTTCCTTATCCTGAAATTTTTGCCTCAGTTCTTCGTTATGCGGGACCTGCACCAGTTTGTAGTTATTTAAAACCGCTTCCAGGTACAGACCGCTTCCCCCGCACAATACAGGGAACTTACCACGTTGCCTGATGTCTTCAAAAACCTTCAGAAAGTCTTTCTGGTATTCAAAAACATTGTATTCATAACCGGCGTCCACGATATCGATCAGGTGAAACGGGATTTGCCTGCCTTTGATTATATAATCGCCGTAATCTTTCCCGGTGCCCAGGTCCATGCCCCGGTATACCTGCCTTGAATCAGCCGAAATGATCTCACCATCAATCATGAACGCCAGGTTAGCGGCAACACTGGTCTTCCCTCCGGCTGTAGGCCCGAGGATGGTAATAAGGTTATATTTTGACTGTTTCATTTATTAAAAAGATTACAATCTGCAAAATAATGTATTTTTGTAATGTAAAAACAATGAACAATGCATTTAAAACAGCTTTTTGGACGTATCGTTGAATTTACGGTAAAAATGCTCACCAGCCCCAGACATTTCTGGGATGATGTAAGCGAACGGAAAGTAACCATCAGGGTATTCCGCCAGTTTTATCTGCCTTTTGTCATTTTTGTCTCCCTTACCAGGGCTATAGGCGATTTACTGAACAGTCCCGAAATCCTGATTTCTTACACGATCATTACAGGGTTAAAGGAAGCTTTCGTTTACGTGATCCATTTTTTTATAATGGTTTTTGTACTCAACCGGCTGACCACTGTTTTTGGCGGAAAGGAAAATACGGAATCGAGCCGGCTGGCTATTGGTTTTTCAATAACCCCGTTTTTCCTGATGGCTGTCATCACCGGGCTTTTCCCTTTTTTATATGTGCTGAATATACTGGGGCTTTACGGGCTTTATATTTTCTACACAGGCATCCCTAAACTTTTCGGGATACCCAAATCCCGGATTATTTCGTTCTCGGTAACCGCAATCCTGGCAAATTTCGTTATTTTCGCAGTCCTGAGTATTATTTTCTGGAACCTGCTCGGAACATTTTATTATTAATGGCGCACAAACAGCAAAATATCAACATACGGAACAAAAAGGCATTTTTCGAATACGAAATGCTCGAAACCTTCGTGGCTGGTATCCGGTTGGCAGGAACCGAGATTAAATCAATACGGAACGGCAAGGCCAGCCTGGTGGATTCGTACTGCCAGTTTACATTCGGAGAACTGTATGTAAAGAACATGCACATTTCAGAATACGACTTTGGCAATATCAATAATCACGAAGCCAAACGCGACCGTAAATTACTGCTTCAGAAACGCGAACTGGGCAAACTCTCCAAAAAGCTGAAAGAAAGTGGTCTGACCATTGTCCCGCTTAAACTGTTTATTACTGAAAAAGGACTCGCCAAGCTGGAGATTGCCCTGGCTAAAGGGAAAAAAATGTACGACAAACGCGAAACCCTGAGAGCCAAAGACTCGAAACGCGACATGGAACGGGCAATGAAGCATTAGCCGGGCCTTCCCAAAGCCCTACTCTATACACAAGTTTATCAATATCCAACCAGGAAATAAGTTGATCAGTACAGATCACCTGCCCCAGGTGGAATGGCGGTGACAGTTGGTGAGATTCGGAGCCTAAATCCGTTTGATCCTTTGTGTTTGAAAGGTTTGACGGTCTACGGACTGTTTGAGGCGGAGCGTTTGAGAAGGTTGATGACTTCGCCGTTTGAGGATTTGAAGCTTCGCATTTGAGGGGCGTTGCTCCTGATCTGCCGGGGATTTTTGTCCCTGACGGGGGCATACATCAATAACCCAGGGTAAGTGAGGCACGAACGCAACCCCGGGGAAAGGAACCATATCCCTGCCCCCCCGCGGGAAAACGTTGATCAGCATAGATTACCTTCCCCGGGCGGAATGGCGGTGACAGTTGGTGAGGTTCGGAGCCTAAATCCGTTTGATCCTTTGTGTTTGAAAGGTTTGACGGTCTACGGACTGTTTGAGGCGGAGCGTTTGAGAAGGTTGATGACTTCGCCGTTTGAGGGTTTGAAGCTTCGCATTTGAGGGGCGTTGCTCCTGATCTGCCGGAGCTTTTTGCCCCTGACGGGGGCATACATCAATAACCCGGGGTAAGTGAGGAACGAGCGCAACCCCGGGGAAAAAATGAACAACGAAAACCGTCCGCGCGAAAATGTTGAACAAAGCAAAAATCTATCATCGGACGGAAATGAAAGGTCTCCAATTCGAGGAAAATAAGAAATCTTTCCTTTCGTCCGAAATAAGGACTTCTCTTTTATGATCTTCATCACGCGGACGATTTTTCTCCGTTTCCTACCCCGGGGCGACACTCCTTCGTCGTTTGCCCCGGGCTGAATTCAGATGCCCTTTCAGGACGTTTTTGTTTCCCGTTAGTTTTCACATTTCCCAGGTGAACAATAAACATGGGACAGATTGTGGATCAGGAAGCAGGATCGGTTTTGAAATTTGCTTTAAAATATTGGTCTTTGGCAAATGGAGGTTACGGTTTGTTGTTATTGCAGAGACAAGACCCCCTCCCTCCGGCAAGCCGGAGTACTCCCCCTTGACAAGGGGAGAATTTGGGCCGGTGCAGAAGTGAAAGGCAAGGAGCAAAAAGCAAAGGACAGAGAACCGGGAATCCGGCTTTGAGTCGGAGCGTTTGAGGGTTTGAAGCTTCGCATTTGAGGGGCGTTGATCCTGATCTGCCGGGGATTTTTGCCCCTGACGGGGGCAGACATCAATAACCCGGGGTAAGTGAGGAACGAGCGCAACCCCGGGTAAAGAATGAACAAAGAAAACCGTCCGCGCGAAAATGTTGAACAAAGAAAAAATCTATCATCGGACGGAAATGAAAGGTCTCCAATTCGAGGAAAATAAGAAATCTTTCCTTGCGTCCGAAATAAGGACTTCTCTTTTATGATCTTCATCACGCGGACGATTTTTCTCCGTTCCCCGTTAGTTTTCATTCCCAAGGTGAACAATAAACATGGGACAGATTGTGGATCAGGAAGCCGGATCGGTTTTGAAATTTGCTTCAAAATATTGGTCTTTGGCAAATGGGGGTTGGAGTTTGGATTTGCAGGGACAAGACCCCCTCCCTCCGGCAAGCCGGAGTACTCCCCCTTGACAAGGGGAGAATTTGGGCCGGTGCAGAAGTGAAAGGCAAAGAGCAAAAAGCAAAGGACAGAGAACCGGGATTCCGGCTTTGAGTCGGAGCGTTTGAGGAATTTGGTGCTTCGCCGTGATGGGTGTTGCTCCTTGTCCGGAGAGGCTTGCTGTCCCTGACGGGGACATACATCAATAACCCGGGGTAAGTGAGGAACGAGCGCAACCCCGGGAAAAGAAACCATGCCCCTACCCGCCCGCGGGAAAACGTTGATCAGCATAGATTACCTTCCCCGGGCGGAACGGTGGTACCGGTTGGAGGGGTTCGGGGCCTAAGGCCGTTTGATCCTTTGTGTTTGAATGATTTGACGGGTAGTGCACCTTGTCCTTAGTTCTTTGAAATACTGTTTTATATACAGACTTCTGAAAAAATGCCATGAAAGGTATCCGGGAGTCAAGTTCCTCATTCACCGGAAGGTGAAAAGCAGGGATGGCCAGTCAAAGTATTCCGGGCCGGCGAAGGCGGGAGCGGTTTTTTGTGGGTATTCAAGGATGTGTGCCGGGAATAAAAAACCGTGAGGCGGGCGGAAGGATGACTTTGACAAGACTTTTTCTTCCTTTTGGTCGACTGCAAAAGGAAGGGCCCCGCCGGACAGAGGCGAATACAAAAAAGATAAGAAGAGCAGAAGATGAGAAAGGTAAGGGGAACAAAAATCCCGGAGGGATGATATTTGAGTAACCCGGGATAAGTGAGGTACGAACGCAACCCCGGGATTGAATGCACCCGGAACACCCCCGGCCACGATAGTTCGTCAAAAAAAGCAATGCAGTTGTATGGCCGGAAATGCTAAAATGCTGAAAAAAGCGATGTTCTGTATTTGCTTCATATACAGGCTTCTGTAAAAATCCGTCATAGGCACCGAAGGGAGGAATCTCTCACTCACAAAGTTTAATAGTTTATTTTTTGAAAATTACATAAAAAGATTCAGTCCTGACTCTCCGGGAATATATTTTGATTCTAAAAGACCCAAACATGACTCTCTGAGAATATAATTTTGGACAAAAAGGACATTATAAGATTATTTCCTGAGATATATCTTATACTGCACCCCTCCGCAAAAATAGTTCAGGTCGTAAGCAAAAGCCTGAAGGTACAGGTGGTTAAACAGGAACAGGGATATACCTGCATTAAAAGCTTTTTCATCGTATTCTGCCATTAAGGATAAGGGATTAAAAAATCCGGGGGAAAATGCAACTCCTCCGAAAAGCCCGGAACGCTGATCTCTCTGAAAAGCATCAGAGTAATAGCCTAAGGTGGCAGAAATATGACATGCTTTCCATTTAACCCCTTTGGTTGCTACGGCATAAAGTTGCCCAAAATATTGGTTGCCCCTGCCGCTTGATGAGGTATAAACATCGTTTCCCCCGATAACGAAAGCCGGTAAATAGCCTCGCTCTTTAAGAATCCGGCAACGTAAGGCAAACGACCGGTCCTGATTATGTCCTCCCGTATCATCGATCTCAAGCAGGGTTAAGCGGTAATTGACTTCACAGAAGGGAAGAAAGGTGATGTTCAGGTAATAATTACCGGTATCATAGGAAAAAAGTTCAGGGGTCATAACTTCGGGCAGGTAGTTGCCTCCAAACAGAAAGGTGCCGTCCCGCTGCATTTCGGCGGTTGGGATATTTAGCAGGCCCGTGGTGCCGGCAGTGGGTTGGGCAGAAATAATCACAGGAAGCAATAGAAATAACAATATTTCCAGTACTGATTTCATGTTGCCATTTTTTCGGTTGCTTTTTCTTGTTCTGCCCAAAATTTACGCAATACCCGGTTTTGAATTCTTGTAATCTCACATTGATCTTTACAGGGTATATAAATAGACCGGTTTTGATTGTAATTTTCAGCAGGGCAACCTCCTACACAGGAATCTATTTCAGCACAATGAACGCATTGTATGAAGTCTTTATTTGTCATTTTGAAAAGTTTCTCACGCATCTGAAAATTTGTTATTCCTTCAAAAATATTTCCCAAACGAAATTCTTCACACTCAAAGGATTCGAGACCGACAAACTTACTACAGGGGTATATGTCACCATTTTGATCAACGGTAACACTGTGCCTTCCCGCCCTGCAACCCCATATCCCGTTTAAGCAATCATTTTTATTCTCGTTTTTTTCAAAGTAGGTTATCCGAATGGGCGCATCATTTCCGATTTCTTGTGAATAAAATTTAGAAACCTTTAATAACTCTTCTTCATACCGTCGTAATGCTTTCTCATTCCATTTGGGGCCATAACAGGTACCAATAATAAATTGATTGACCCCATTATTATAAAGAAATTCAACGTTGCCAGATAAAGAATCCACCAATTCTGGATGTATTGTCATACGAACTCCCACCCAGCCCTGGTATTTTTTTAATAAACGAATTTTGGGAAAAACATTATTGAAGGATCCTTTATCGTTTTTATAAACCCTAAACCTATTATGGGTTTTCTCATCACCGTCAATACTTAGTAACAATAAGAACCTGCCATTTATATTCTTTAATATTTCCTCCGTAATAAGTGTACCATTGGTTGTAACCGAGAAACTAAATTTTTTGGCAGGGACCTTTTCCTCAAGAATACTGCAATAATCAAGTATTTCATAAATAGATCCGGTTTCGAATAAGGGCTCTCCTCCAAAAATAGTTATATTTAAATCCTTTACATTTTCAGAATAGAAAAGCAAAAAATTTATAGCTGTTTTTGCAATATCTAATGACATCTTTCTTTTACGCTTCCCTCTAACGAAACAATAATGACAGTTTAGATTACAGTTATCTGTTAATATAAGTTCCATCATTGAAATTGCCCCCCAGTTCGAACTGTTATAGAGTTTTGTTGCAAAAATGTCTAAATCCTCAATATTGATTGGTTCTTTGCTATTGATAACAAAATCTGCAGAAAGTTTATCTTTGATCGCGTTTATATCCATATCTACATTTTTGCAAAAATTAGGAACCAGCTCCTCCATTATGTGAATATAAAGATGTTGGCACACACCCGTAATTCCTAGGACATTTAAATACATCTCCCGAGCATTCAAATTTGCCAGTACTACCTGGATAACAATCATATCCGTTTTTGCAGGTAAAATTTCCACAAACATGAAGATAATCACATGTGCGTTCAGCCGGACATGTCCCTTTTAATCTTAATGTCCCTTCATACGTCTCTTCATCATCTTTGGAACATCCTGTGTTTAAAAGGGCAGGTAAAACTGAAGCAGAAAGTCCTGCATAAAATATCGTTTTTCCCATATCAGCTAAAAAAGTTTTTCTGTTAATTTCTTCTTTTTTCATTTTTAATGCATTTTAAGAGTAAGTTATATATTGTTAGAATCCACTACCTCCACGATGATGAGTACATGTACAACTTTCACTATCAGGAATAATACTCACATCTTCAATAGTTGAAAAACTGGAAAAGGGCTCATAAATATTTGAAGTAGGATTGAATTTCTCGACTGAATAATAATTAGTGGTAACGCAGATATTCAATTTGCGTATGAATCCATGACTAGCGCCATAATAATAGCTGTAGTAAAATGTGTCACTAGGACAAGGAATCAATACAGATTGTAATTCCGGCGGAACAACATCAAAGGAATAACCCGATACAAATAATGCGTTGCAACAAGAACCAGTATATAGATTGCAATTTGTATCTGTATTTGAGCTACTAATTCGATAAGGGTAAACAATAGACCACTCCGAAAAGTGATCAATTCCAAAAGTAGCAGAATTTCCATCTGGAGAGATGGTTCCTTTCTTTAATTCCCATTCACAAACATCCTCATGATAATATCCAAGATATATATCAGATTCAAACAACTTTGAAATATCACTAATATCAACTTCTACCTGAACTTCCTTGTCAAAAACGAGCCCATCGGGTTCAAAACGAAAAGTTTTGATTGGAAGTCTTTTATCCAAAGGTTCAAGAATTCCAGCCTTTAGAAGTGTCGGGATTTCCGTGGCCGAAATATTTTCACTTTTGCTTAGGGCCCCTTTGGGTACTGATAAAGAAAATTTACCTGAATGATCCTTAATAATTCCGCCATTTTTATCTATAGTAACTACAGATTGGCGTTTTGCTAATATTATATTCCTTTTATAATACAAGACTCCATTATTAGAGACTGGTTTGAGTGATAAATCAAAATTATGCTGCAAGTATCCATCTCTCGTAACGGTTATCTCAAAATCTCCATTTTGAAGTAATGAAATATCGATAGTATCAGATTCTGCAAAAAAGCTTAAGCAAGATGTGCCATTATCTACCATAACATTACAATTATTTAGAGCATGATTATCTATGTCTCTGAAATTTAACTTTATCAAAATTTCCAGATTGTTATTGATTGCATCACTATTGTTTTCTTCTGTTTGAGGATTTGACAAAATTTCCTTTTCACATCCATGTATAAACCATATTAAGGCAAAAACAGCCAAACACAGGATAATGCTTATCGATTTTAACATCAGATTTCTTTTCATAACTACTTATTTAAATATTCTCAAAACATTGAGTATAAATCCCATTCTCATTGGGCCGTGTTTCGTAATACCGGCCATAGTAAAATTCGGTGCCGGCATTATTGCCCCGTTAAATAAAGGAGATAGGTCTAGACCTATCTCCTTTAAAATTTATACCCCACCGATATGCTAACTTCAGGCCCGTCAATCGAAACCTTTTGTTCGGCAACACCGATCCCGTCGCTCACGTCCTGTGTATAGCTGCCAATGTTGTACATGAACTCAACGCCAAGGTTTACATGGCCAAACGAACGGTCGATCCCAATAACCGGGGCAAACGAATAGTCCTGTCCCTGTTGCTCGGTCGTTGCAGTTCTGTCATTCAGTTTGTTTTTTATCAGGTAGAATTGCCCCTCCACCCCCAGATAAGGTTGGAACCCGTTGAACGAAACAGCTACCGGCGCATACAAAGCCCCCAGCCGGAACCGGGTCAAACCAATTTGCAGGCTGCTGATGGCTGAACCGGCCTCCCCTTCAACTTTTTGCTTCCAGTACGAAACGCCACCCCTTGCCCTCAGGTTATAAGGCAACGCAAAAGTAATCTCTCCACCCAGGGCAATGTCGCCGCCAAAATCATCGGTGACCTCCATCTCTGGCAGATAGGTATCGTTCCAGTAATCCATGGAAGGCTGGTACCATCCGGCGGTAAAGTTTACACTATAAACTTCAAATTTGCTTTGCGCCTGTTCCTGCGCTCTCCCTGTTGAAGCAACCAGCAACAGCAGGAATATAACAGATATGATTGTTGTTTTCATAGTTGTAGTGTTTTTAGGTTAGTTGCCGGAGCCGCCTTTATGATAACAACTCGGGGGGCAATGCCATCGTTCACAAGTAATGGATTTTTCAAAAGTGACTGTATTCCCTACTCTTTTATTTTCCCATCCATCATCTTTTGGATAGTTTATTTCAAGAATTTCATCTATTGTTACTACACAAATTCTCACATATGATACCAGATAACAATCATCACAAGGAGGTTCTCCGTAATCAGGGCATTCACAAACAAAATTAAAAGTTGCGGCACGGGTAGTTGCAGTACGGGAAGTTGCGGCGCTTTTTGTTGTCTCTGTATTATTTTTAACAGGAATACAAGTTGGCTCAAAAAAACTAACTCTTCCACCAAGTTCAGTATTTTGTGAAACTGCATTTTTCATCCAAACTAAAGAAATATCATCAGGTACACCATCTGGATATTCTACTGTTGCCTGATAACAGTATTCCTCCTGATCTGGAGATAGCTCTTCTAACCAATTAGAATCACTAAATTCTTCTGTATAATCACCTTCAATACCAATTGAGTATGTGCTAAAATGAGTTATTTCTGCTACAGCAATGCTTCCTGTTGCATCTACTGTCGCTATTATGCCACTTTTTCCCCAGGTTAAATTATCTTCATCGTATGACAATAGTTCCAATTCTGTCCCCGGGTCCATTTTCATGGGAAGCGGAAAAGAAGCTGTTGCATTCTGATTAAGCGTAAGACCAGATGGCTCTAAAGAAACTGTTGCTGCATTTAATAATCCTAAAGTTTTCCTGGGCGAGATATCTGGTATAGCTATTCCTTCAAGCGGTGTCATGGAAATTTCAGTCGAATTATTCAATGCCCCTTCCGGAAATATTACCTCAATCTTTTGGCTCTCATCAATGGATTCTGTGTTACCTATTGATAACGATCCTCCTGTGTCATCAATAGTTTTTGAAATAGCCGGAGGCATAAGCCTTATTGTATTAACAGAAGAATAACTACCGGATGTGATAATAGTCGTTCCTACCGGATAACCATCTTTCTTCGCCGATATTTTAATAAGATCATCAGGAAATTCTTCAAGATAGAAAGTATATATACCGTCAGAATTTGTTGTTGCGCTTTTTTCAAGGCATGTAATTATAACATCGGCTAAAGGCTGTGATGTTTTATCATCAACAACTTTACCGGAAACGACATAGGCGGTAATCAATTCTATCGTTTCCACATTCTTCTGGCACCCATTCAGCAAATATGCCCCCACTGCAACGGCCAGCAAGAAGATTGCTGAGAACGTAATAATGATTGGTTTTTTCATTTTGTTTTCAGTATTTCATTTTTCAAAAAAAGGGGGTTAATCCAATGTTCCGAGCGGTTTTCATTGGGCCGTGTTTCGTAATACCCGCCGTAGTAAAATTCGGTGCCGGCATTGTATTCCCAGTCGAAGTATTTAGCCGGAACAAAGCGTACAGTGTGCCTCCGGTTTCGTTTAAACGGAGGCAAAGGAGTTGAAAAGTGAAAGCCGCCATTGGTATGACCATTGGTATACGTGGCATAAAAACCCACGGTGGTTGCCCCAAAGTGACGGGTACAGTCGGCCCGGAAGCCGTAGTCATGGTTAAGGAAGCATCCAAAGCCTAAATCGAATTGCAAATCAAACTCCGGGTAATAATAGCCGGTTTTGGCAAACCATGTCAGGGTATTTAGTTCGCCGGTTATCCACTCCCCTTCGTAAAAATGGGAACTACCGGTCAGACCTGCATTGCCCCCGATGTTCCAGTGATTGCCCGGAAACGGATGATTCATGGAGATATCAGCCCCATAACGGCTGGCATTAAAATTTCCAATGCTCGCCCGGGCAAACCAGACATGGGGTAAACGGAAATTTTGAGTAAGCGTAACAAACCCGGGACGGATAAAGTCTCCTTCGTACCCCAGGTCGTTTTTCAAGGGAAAAATAACCTGACCTGTGAAAAGCATTCCTTTCCAGAGAGAAATTTCAACAGCCGGAGCCAGGTTTAGCTGTATCTCATAAATTTGGCTGAGTAAAACGTTTTGCAGGGTAAATTGAGGATAAACCACCACATCAATTTTATTTTCAGGCGGATTACAAGGGGGAATGTCTTTCAGTTTGCTCCAGGCTTCATTAATATCATAGGAAACAGAGATGTTTAAAGGATACTTTTCAGATGATGGTTCTATGTCAATTTTTATTTGAGGGATTCCTTTATCAAGCATAACCATTGAAACAGGAGTATGCTCAATACAGGCCAACAGCGTATCTGCAATACTGCAAATACCGGTCACATTCCAGGAGTAAATATTGTCTTCCAATGAAACGAAAACAACACCCCCGGCTTGCGTAACCCGGACATTTTCATACCCGGCAGTAACCAATGCTTTGTTCAGCTTTTCTAAAACGGACTGGGGAAAGCAGGTTGCCGTGATCAATGAAAACAGAAGTAACAAAAGCATCCTTTTCAATATTGAACTCTTTGTTCGGATTTTCACAACGTATAATCTGTTCAAATAAAAAAGGTAAAAACCTATTGACAAGAAGATACTGGTTGTCAGCAGAAAAGTCCTTATCCTCCCCACAACAGGTAAAACTTCGTGATCAGCCTTTCTGCAAGGAAACAGTAGTCATATTGTTTTAAGTCCACGCGAAAGTCCGGGCCGGGCCTTCCGGGTGGACTATTGTTTCCAACGGGTATATCCGGGATTGTGCAACATTCGTGCAACCTGGAAAGTAATGCATTGTCCTTTCACCTGTTGCGGCGAATGGCTGGTCAATAGCTGTTGTTTTTTGGTTGCCATTTCAGTCCTGTTTCTGATTGGTTTTTTTACGGTAAAAAGCGATATCCCACGATCGATATAAATCGCCTTGTGTTTATTGCTGCCATCCGGAGTACCCCAGAGGCAGCAAAGCATCGTTAGAGCTTCTTATGACCTTATTGATTTCCAACCCCACTTCCCGGGTCGTATCCGGGACCTCAACAACTAATAAAACAAATTCTGCATAAAACCGGGTTAACCCTTGCCAGGCCGGTTACCGGAAGATATATATTAGATATTATTTATAATAAAGTATAACATATCTGATTATCAATGCTAAAATTCATGCAATATTTCTTAATCTATATAAAGTATATTGAATTTTCAAACTAAGTTATGAAAATTATACGATTAAGATCAAGACCTGAATGAGGTGTTATAAAACACATTCTTCATACATATAAACATCACGGCTTGCCCAAAGTCCCGGAGGGATAGAAGTGAAGAGTTTGATGACTTCGCCGTTTGAGGGTTTGAGGGTTTGGCGCTTCGCGTTTGATGGGCGTTGCTCCTGATCTGCCGGGGCTTTTTATCCCTGAAGGACATACATCAATAACCCGGGGTAAGTGAGGCACGAGCGCAACCCCGGGAAAAGAAACCATGCCCCTGCCCGCGGGAAAACGTTGATCAGCATAGATTACCTTCCCCGGGCGGAACGGTGGTACCGGTTGGAGGGGTTCGGGGCCTAAGGCCGTTTGATCCTTTGTGCTGGAAGGGTTTGACGGCCTTGCGGCCTGTTCGGGGCGGAGCGTTTGAAGGAGGTTGCTTTTTGTCCTTAGTTCTTTGAAATACTGTTTTATATACAGACTTCTGAAAAAATGCCATGAAAGGTATCCGGGAGTCAAGTTCCTCATTCACCGGCAGGTGAAAAGCAGGGATGGCTGGTCAAAGTATTCCGGGCCGGCGTTGGCGGGAGCGGTTTTTGGCGGGTCTTCAGGGATGTGTGCCTGGAAGAAAAAACCGTGAGGCGGGCGGAAGGATGACTTTGACAAGACTTTTTCTTCCTTTTGGTCGACTGCAAAAGGAAGGGCCCCGCCGGCCAGAGGCGAATAACAATGAACAATGAACAATGAACATTGCCAAGTTATTAAGAGAACAAATGAAACACCGGGCACGGTAGTTCGTCAAAAAAGCGATGCAGTTGTATGCCCGGAAGTAATAAAATGCTGAAAAAAGCGATGTTTTGTATTTGTTTCATATACAGACTTCTGCAAAAATCTGTCATTGGTAGTCCCCACCCAAAATTTATTGAGCATAATGAGGCAATGACAGGAAAGGTATCTGGAAGTCAAGGCCCCAATTCACCGGAAGGTGAAAAGCAGGGTTGGCCGGTCAAAGTAGTCCGGGCCGGCGTTGGCGGGAGCGGTTTTTGGCGGGTATTCATGGAGGTGGGCCGGGAAGAAAAAACCGTGAGGCGGGAGGAAGGATGACTTTGACAAGACTTTTACTTCCTTTTGGTCGACTGCAAAAGGAAGGGCCCCGCCGGACAGAGGCGAATAAAAAAACAATATATGGAACAGATTGCTTCTCCCGATTTCGTTCCTCATCGGGATGACAAGGATGACATGAGGGAAATGGGGCAGCAGGGCGGCTTTGCCGCCCTGCTGCCCCCCCTTTTTTAGGCGCCCCCGTTCATTGCGAGAAGGAGGCACGACGACGAAGCAATCTGTTCCATGTTTATTGTTAGTCTGTTGGGCGTAATGAAGCAATTTCCCCGCTGACCAGATCAAAACCGACTTTGCAGAAAAAAAGAACGGTTCCTGTCGTCTTTTGATTATATGCTGATAATAAGGCAATAAGGTTGTTGAAATTATTCGCCATTATTGCTACGAAGGTTTTTTAGCAGATAAGGTTTTCAGAATACCAGGATTATAAAATAGTTGTTCCGGCAGGAACAAAATATGGATAGAAAATCCCCCCCAATAAAAACCGGAATGCCTCAGGCATGGCATTATTGCGTACCTACGCTTGCGGGTTTGATTATTTGACCTCTGTTGCTACCCATATTCCATTCCCCCGGAATTTTAGTCTGTATTGATGATCACTTGTGAGCATGCAAAAAATCACTTGTGTTTTTTATTTTCCGGCGATGTTCTGCTGATTATCCCTATTTGAAGGAATCAATCATTTTTTATGTTTTTTTAATGATGTCAAAACATCATCCGTGTATGTCTGAACAGATCCGGATGAAGGTAAACCATTGCAGGCTTCAAATACGTCAGCAGAAAACGAAACAGAAATACCGGTAGAAGGGATCTCCCATTGTTTTGCTTCACCGGGAAAGTTACATATGTGTCCTGTATTCGTATATAAAAAATTGGATATTTTCGTAAAAGAATAGAAAAACGTACTGTCTGTTTCAGGTGAATAACTAATGAATAATGAACGTTCGCCTCTTGTGGATAACTTTTTCATTTCAGACAATGGGGTTTTTGATGCATCAAATAACAATATTTCATACATAGTAATCTTTTCAATAAGACTCATTTCCGAGTCACAAGGGCACTTGGTATATTTTAAAGGGATATCTTCATAGTCACTACAGCCTGCCCCCAGGAACAGGCAAAGTGGCAGCAGAAGCAGCAAAATTGAAAGTAGTTTTAATTTTTTTGTTTTCATGTTACAATATTAATTGAGAGTATAACTTAGTACAGGGTACGTTTGTATTCAAGGTTAACGGGCTTACCACGCAGAAGAAAAAATAAGGACAAGTGCTATTTCTGCTACAAGGGGCATCAGGCCTGTTGTTATCCGGTAGATGTGGTAATATTTTATTTTTTACGGCCCGTATCTCACAATTTCATTCATCTTAAAAAGTTTAATATAAAATTCATTTATCCCCAGGCATAAAAAAACACCTGTTTTCCCTTTTTATGAATCGCAACTGGCAAATAGACGGGTAAAGTTACAAAATAGTTGCGAGATAAAAAGGTATTCAAATTTTTCAGAAAAGTTAAGTGGACAAAATGATTATTTGACCAACAGGATGCCGGGAAGAGGACTTACTAATTCTTATTTAGTCCTACTTTGACAGATTTAGAATGAAGACCAATTTTTCTGATTTTTCACCCCGGCCCCTTCGCGTTTGATGGGCGTTGCCCTTTGTCCGATGGAGGCTTGCTGTCCCTGACGGGGACATACATCAATAACCCGGGGTAAGTGAGGCACGAGCGCACCCCCGGGAAAAGAAACCATGCCCCTACCCGCCCGCGGGAAAACGTTGATCAGCATAGATTACCTTCCCCGGGCGGAACGGTGGTACCGGTTGGAGGGGTTCGGGGCCTAAGGCCGTTTGATCCTTTGTGTTTGAATGGCTTGACGGGTAGTGCACCTTGTCCTTAGTTCTTTGAAATACTGTTTTATATACAGACTTCTGAAAAAATGCCATGAAAGGTATCCGGGAGTCAAGGCCCCAATTCACCGGAAGGTGAAAAGCAGGGGTGGCCAGTCAAAGTAGTCCGGGCCGGCGTTGGCGGGAGCGATTTTTGGCGGGTATTTAGGGAGGTGGGCCGGGAAGAAAAAACCGGGAGGCGGGTGGAAGGATGACTTTGACAAGACTTTTACTTCCTTTTGGTCGACTGCAATAGGAAGGGCCCCGCCGGACAGAGGCGAATACAAATGAACAATGAACATTGTCAGGTTATTAAGAGAACAAATAAAACACCGGGCACGGGAGGGGTACTTTAATCTTTTGTGGAGCATATTATCTGATTTTTTAACGCTCACTCCATCGATTTTCTAAACGCTTTTTCCCCTTAGGCGGAAACAGCCCGGGCTTTGTTTCCCCGGTTTATTCTATAACGAAACGATGGCTCCTTACTGAACACTGAGACTGACCCCTGAACACTCTTCCGGCTCTTCTCCTCAACTTTTCAAACTGATTCGCACGGGACTCCTTGAAAAAAAGCGGTGCAGTTGCATGGCCAGGAATGATGAATGCTGAAAAAAGCGATGTTTTGTATTTACTTCATTTACATACTTCTGCAAAAATCTGTCATAGGCACCGAAGGGAGGAATCTCTTTTTTATATGTTATTTCTTTAATTCTATTTACAATGCAGAAACAAATTTCTTCGGGACAAACTCTTTTATCGTTTTTCCTAGTTTTTCCATTCCTTCCATAATTATTTTTTCCGAAGCATTTGAAAAATTCAGACGCATATTCTGTTGTCCGTCGTTATCTGTAAAAAACGACCGCCCCGGGACAAAAGCGACTTTCTTTTCAAGTGCTTTTTCAATAATTTTTTCGGTATTAAAACCTTCAGGGAAAGTCAGCCAGATAAACATGCCACCTTCAGGATTGGTATGTTTTACCTCTTCCGGGAAAAATTCGTGAATGGCCCTGATCATAGTATCTTTCTGCTTTTTGTAAACGGTTCTTACAATTTGCAAATGTTCTTCAGGCTTGTTATCGGTTAAAAACTGAAAAATACTCCGTTGTACCAGGTTGTTCGACTGCAAATCGGATGCCTGTTTAATCCGAAGCAGTTTCGGAACCAGTGCTTCCGGGGCACAAATCCAGCCGGTCCTGATTCCCGGGGCAATCATTTTCGAAAACGAACCGCACCAGATCACCTGATCCGGCAAGTGAAAAAAAACAGGAGGATGGGCAACTCCTTCAAAACGGATTTCGTTATACGGGTCGTCTTCAATGAAGATCACACCGTGCCATTCCAGAATCATGGCAAGCTCTTTTCGTATTTCTTCGGAATATGATATACCTGAAGGGTTTTGAAAGTTTGGTATTCCGTACAAAACACGGGCATTGGTGTTTATGATAACTTTTTCCAGTTCATTCAAATCGATACCATCTTTAGTTAAACTTACCTGGTGAAAATCGGGGAGATAAGGCGAGAATGCCTGGATAGCCCCCAGATAGGATGGTTTTTCAAGCATCAGGGGGTCGCCGGGATTGATAAACAGTTTCCCCAACATGTCGAGCGCCTGTTGAGAGCCATTGGTAATGATGATATTTTGCGGGTGCATATTAGTCCGGTACATTTTATTGTACCGTTTGCAGATAAACCCGCGAAGCGGCAAATACCCCTGGCTGCCGCTGTATTGAAGCGCTTCGCTTCCTGCATTTTCCATCACTTTGTGAAACGCCTGTGACATTTTTTCTACCGGGAAATAATCCGGATTAGGCAGTCCTCCTGCAAAAGAGATAAAATCGGGTTG
The DNA here is from genome assembly GCA_963662895.1 of Prolixibacteraceae bacterium. Classification (GTDB taxonomy): domain Bacteria; phylum Bacteroidota; class Bacteroidia; order Bacteroidales; family Prolixibacteraceae; genus GWE2-42-39. Next base: position 98,068 of record OY759981.1, read on the forward strand.
TTCGGCAACGTCCAGTATCTCCCTGATAAAAGAACGGGGAATGTTTCTGCAACTCTCTGAGATAAGGCTTTCGTAGTTAAATTTCATAATCAGTATATTTAAAGTTAAAAACTGCACACAACAAAAAAGCCTTTCTCCGCATCACACAGAGAAAGGCTTTTAAGATTCCGGCAATAGCTTCCCTATGTGAACGTATTCACACAAACGACCGCTGCTGCAAGAATCAGAATATTCATCATTGTAATAAAATAAAAAAGCCACTCCCTGCTGGCAGAGAATGGCTTATCAATTATCAAATATCATTAATTACTCCATACTCTGCCCCGATGTATCCGCAATTGCGACCACCACTGCAAGAATAATATGGAGAATACGTGTTGTCATAACTGAATGCAAGAAAATAAATTAATTTTATTTGCGACCTGACTCAAATTGATTAATTCCCTGCACTTTACAATTTCTTAACATAGTTTGTTTTGTCAACATCAAATACCCGTACAGTCAAATCTATACCGCATTGATCGCCTCCACCGGATCGAGACGGGAGGCCATTAATGCAGGCAGGAAACCGGCCATTATCCCGATAATACCAGATATTGTCAATCCCATTATTATGTTGCCTGCATTCATATAGATGGTCATACTCGATGTACTGCTCAATATTACCGTACCAATAAAAATAAGTAACAACCCCAGTATTCCGCCAACCATTGACAATACTACTGCTTCGAAAATAAACTCCAGCAGGATAAAATATTTTTTGGCTCCCAGTGATTTTTGAATACCAATAATCCGGGTACGTTCCTTTACCGATACGAACATAATGTTGGCAATACCAAATCCTCCGACCAGGATACTGAACCCTCCGATGATCCAGCCTGCCATATTGAAAACTTTAAAGAAATCATCAAAACGGCTTGAGATGGCGCTTACCTCGTTAATGGCAAAATCGTTTTCTTCCCTTGGTTTCAGCCGGTGTATACTGCGCATAATGCCTTCGAGTTCTGCTACAAACTGATCACGGTCGACATTGGGTCTCGCTTTTACATTAATGGTTTGTCCCCGGTCATGGTTGCGCACATCGACCATGGTCATCGCATATTTTACCGGTATATGGATACGTTTGTCCATACTGGTGCCAAACATGTCCTGTCCCTGCTTTTCGTACACCCCGATGATCAGAAATTTGTGTCCCATAATTTTAATGGTTTTCCCGACCGGGTTCATTGTTTCGAACAGGCGATGGCTGATTTCGTCGCCCAAAATGGCCATATTAACTCCTGAATTCGATTCCGATTCTGTAAAATACCTCCCTTTTGCTATGTTCAGGTTCCATACTTCGGCCAGATCGTGCGTTGTTGCCAGTATTTCGGTATTCTCTGCTTTACTGTTCTCAAATTGTACGGTACGGTTAAAACCGAAAAGATAGACAGCGCTTTCAGAGGTTCCCGAACGCCGGAGAATTTCTTCAGCCTCTTCATACTCAGGAACCGGACGGTTGAGATAACGCCACCATGGATATTCGGTTTCTCCTTCAGGCGGGGCCCATGGCCATTTCTGTATATAAACCATATTATTGCCCAGCGAGTTGAGGCTCGACCGGATATAACTCTCAAGCGAATCGATCACGGTAAAAACCGATATAATAGCAAAAATACCAATGGTGATTCCCAGCAACGAAAGAAAGGTACGCAGTTTATTTGCCCTGAGCGAAGCAAAGGCAAACGAGAAACTTTCATAAATTAACCGGGCCAGTAACATAACCGTATTTCTAAAAATTTAAATATATGATAATTTGCCAATACATATACAAGTTTTTGTTAAAAAAATTAGTGTCATTTTCTTTTTATTGTTACAATTTTTTTTTATTGTTACACTCTAATTTTGATTGTGAATAAAATCTTCATATTTTCAGGCTCCAAAACAAACTAAAACAAAAAATATTAAAGAAAAAAAACGGGCTGTTTTATTATCTTTGTGCACAAATTTCAAATGTATTATAAATGAGTGACTTAAGAAAAATTAAATCGGCATTAATTTCAGTATACTATAAAGATAAATTAGATGAGATCGTAAAAAAACTGGATCAGCTTGGCGTTCAGTTATATTCGACCGGGGGAACCCAGACATTTATTGAAGAATCAGGTGTCAAAGTAACTGCCGTAGAACAATTGACCAGCTATCCTTCCATTTTGGGAGGCCGGGTAAAAACCCTGCACCCTAAAGTATTTGGAGGAATTTTAACCCGTCGGGACCATACCGGTGACCAGGAACAGATTGCTCAATACGAAATTCCGGAAATTGACATGGTAATCGTTGATCTTTATCCGTTTGAAGAGACCGTTGCTGCGGGCGCCGGAGAACAGGATATTATTGAAAAAATCGACATAGGCGGTATTTCACTGATCAGGGCTGCCGCAAAAAATTTTAAAGACGTATTGATTGTTTCCTCCAGAAACCAATACGGGAACGTGCTTGCACTGCTGAACGAAAAACAGGGTGAAACATCGATTGACGACCGCAGTGCATTTGCCCTTGAGGCGTTTGCCACCTCGTCGCATTACGACAGTGCAATTTTCAATTATTTTAACCGGAAGGGACCTTCTTCAGAAGCCCGTGTCTGCCTTAACGACGGACAGGTGTTGCGTTACGGTGAAAATCCTCACCAGTCGGCAACGTTTTTTAAATTCAACAATTCGGATACCCAAATAACTTTAGCTAATGCTGAAGTTTTGCAAGGGAAAGCCCTATCGTATAACAATCTGTTGGATGCCGATGCTGCATGGAAAGCCTGTAGCGATGCTTACCATTCGGTTTCACACATTGAGAACAAAGTTGCCGTTTCGGTCATCAAACACCTGAATCCCTGTGGGCTTGCTGTTACCAACGATATTATGAAATCGCTGGAACTGGCATGGGCCGGTGATCCGATCAGCGCTTACGGCGGGATCATTTGTTTTACGGATACGGTAACTGCCGAAATAGCAGCCTGGTTCCGTAAACGTTTTGTTGAAATAATTATCGCACCGGAATTCACCCCCGACGCATTGGAAGTTTTCAGTAAAAAGAAAAATTTACGGTTACTGGTAACCCCTGTAAAACCCCAGATGACCGGCGAAAAATTGTACCGTTCAATCAGTGGGGGAATGTTGGTACAAGATGAAGACGAAGGATTGGAAACTGAATTTAAAAATGTAACAAAAATTCAGTTCAGTAATAATAAAATGAATTTAGCCGGCTTTGGAATTACAGCATGCAAATATTTGAAAAGTAACGCCATTGCGCTGGTCACTGAAAATGCAGATGGTTCGTTTTGGTTGACAGGCGCCGGAATGGGGCAACCCAACAGGCTCGACAGTCTGCGTCAGCTTACCATCCCGCGTTTCAATCTGAAGGAAGGAATTAAAATGGAAGAGGCCGTACTTATTTCTGATGCCTTTTTCCCGTTCCGCGACAGTATTGAAGCTGCTAATGAATATGGCATAAAATATATTGTCGAACCGGGTGGCAGTATCCGTGACGAAGAGGTAATTGATGCCTGTGACGAATTTGGTATTGCCATGCTGTTTACCGGCATGCGTCATTTTAAACATTAATTTTGAATATAGTAACCCTTCCTCACGAAGGATAAGTATAAAAACACTGAAAAAACTAAAATGGGATTATTTTCATTTTTAACCCAGGAAATAGCTATTGACCTAGGAACGGCCAATACGATTATCATCATGAATGATAAAATTGTGGTCGATGAACCTTCGGTAGTAACAATAGATCTAAAAACCGAGAAACTGGTAGCCATTGGCGAAAAGGCACGGCAAATGCAAGGAAAAACACATTCGAACCTGAGAACGATCCGACCATTGCGAGACGGAGTGATTGCAGACTTTGATGCAGCAGAACAGATGATCAGGGGGTTGATAAAAATGATTAATCCTAAATCAAGAATGTTTTCCCCTGCACTGAAAATGGTGGTTTGCATCCCCTCCGGCTCCACCGAGGTAGAGATGAGGGCTGTCCGTGACTCGTCGGAACATGCCGGAGGAAGAGAAGTATACATGATTTATGAACCTATGGCCGCCGCTATTGGTATTGGCCTTGATGTGGAAGCCCCGGAAGGCAGCATGATTGTCGATATAGGGGGGGGAACGACCGAGATTGCCGTAATTTCTCTGGGGGGTATTGTAACCAACAAATCAATCCGTATTGCCGGCGATGACCTTACCGCCGATATTATGGAATATATGCGTCACCAGCACAATATAAAAATAGGTGAACGTACCGCCGAAGATATAAAAATAAATGTGGGATCAGCTCTTTCTCAACTCGACGATCCCCCTGCCGACTATATTATCCAGGGCCCTAACCAAATGACGGCTTTGCCTATTGAAGTACCGGTTTCGTACCAGGAAATTTCACATTGCCTCGAAAAGTCGATCTCGAAAATTGAGACTGCCATTTTGAGCGCACTTGAACAAACACCTCCCGAACTGTATGCGGACATTGTGAACAAAGGAATATGGCTGGCAGGAGGTGGAGCGCTGCTCAGGGGGTTGGCAAAACGGTTAACCGAAAAGATCAACATCCAGTTTCACGTGGCCGAAGACCCGCTCAGGGCTGTTGCAAGGGGGACCGGTATTGCCTTGAAAAATGTGGATAAATTTTCCTTCCTGATCAGATAAAACTGTTGAAGGAAGGGTGGCCTTCCTGAAAAAATGAGAAACTTATTACGTATTATATTAAAGTATCATTCTTTTTTGTTGTTCCTGTTTTTTGAAATCATTTCACTGATTCTAATTTTCAGTTATAACAATTATCAGCGTGTTAAATTTCTCAATTCGAGCAATAGCATTATTGGTTCGATTTACGAATTCAATAACTCGGTATCCGATTATTTTCATCTGAAACGGATTAATGATGAACTGGCAGATCAGAATGCTGTTCTGCGAAATATGCTTCAGGAACGGATTCTTTCCCGGCTCGAAAGCAAACAGGAAGAGGACTCTCTGGCCAGTAAAACATTTGTTTTTACTTCAGCTTTGGTTGTAAACAATTCCGTAAACAAACAATATAATTATTTAACGATCAATAAAGGAAGCCTTCATGGCATCAGGCCTGACATGGGAATAATTAGTGCCGATGGCGTAGTCGGCGTAATCAATCATGTATCAGAACATTATTCAACGGGAATTTCTCTTTTGAACAAACGTCTGTTTATTTCTGCCAAAATCAAGAAGAACGGAATTTACGGATCACTGGTTTGGAACGGGAGAAGTTATAATAAAGCCCTTTTACGGGAAATTCCTGTTCATATCCCCCTGACGGTAGGAGACACGATCGTTACCAGCGGTTATTCAACAATTTTTCCCGAAGGGGTCATGGTGGGGATCATCCATGATTATTCAATCCGGAATGGTGAAAACTATTATTCTATTGAGGTTGATTTATCGACCAACTTCAAATCGGTCAGTTATGTTGATATTGTCAGTAATTTGAAACAACAGGAAATCAGAAAACTGGAAAAGAAGAACGAGGATGATTAGGGATTTGATAAAATATGGAATCATGCTTATCGTACTGGTACTGATACAGGTGTTAATCCTGAATAACATTCAGTTCTGTGGATATATCAACCCTTTCCTGTATGTGTTGTTTATTTTGCTTTTGCCTTTTCAGACACCTGCTTACCTGCTCCTCCTGCTGGGTTTTATCTTAGGTCTGATAATTGATATTTTCAGCAATACACCGGGAATTCACAGTTCTGCCACGGTATTTCTGGCATTTCTCCGTCCGTATGTAATCGACCTGATCTCCGCAAGGGACAATCAGGATAAAGGTATTTGTCCACGTATCAATCAATTAGGATTTACATGGTTTCTAAAATATACCATCATACTGGTATTGAGTCATCATATTTTTCTTTTCTTTATTGAAGTATTTACTTTTAACGGCATATTCCACACTTTGCTCCGATGTTTGCTAAGTTCGGTTTTATCCATAATTTTGGTGATCATTAGCCAGTACATCATATTTAAAAACTAGGTCACCAGGTGGATACATATTCAAAACGGAAATATTTCATCAGTGCTCTGTTTATTCTGGTTGGGATGATTTTTATTTTGAAATTATTCAATACCCAGGTAATCAGCACCGAATACAAGCAATATGCCACAAAGAATATTTTGCGGCCAGAAGTGATCTATCCTGCCCGGGGGCTTATATATGACCGTAATGGAAAATTGCTGGTACAGAACAAAGCAGCTTATGACTTGTTGGTAACTCCACGGGAAATAAAAACTTTCGATACTACCGAAATTTGCAATATTCTTGAAATAGAAAAAACGGATCTTATTGAGGAATTGGCTAAAGCAAAAAAATATTCCAACTACCGGCCTTCCATTATCGTAAAACAGATTCCGCCGGAAGTGTATGCGCCGCTTCAGGAAAAGCTATATAAATATCCCGGTTTTTTTGTACAAACCAGGACTTTGCGCGAATATCCGCGGAAGATTGCCGGTCATGTCCTGGGATATTTGAGTGAGGTAACTCATGAGGATATTGAAGCGGATAGTTATTATAAACCGGGTGACTACATTGGTTCACAGGGACTGGAACAGTCGTACGAGGAATATTTGCGTGGAAAGAAAGGCATTAATTATTTTCTGGTAGACGTGCATAACCGGAAAAAGGGAAGCTATAACAGTGGAAAAATGGATACTGCGGCAGTGCTGGGTAAAAATATGATATCCACTCTTGACGCTGATCTTCAAGAATATGCTGAATTATTACTGCAAAATAAGAGAGGAACAGTTGTTGCCATCGAACCTTCGACCGGGGAAGTATTGGTATGTGCCAGTGCCCCTTCGTATGATCCCAACATGCTGGTAGGACGAAAACGAAGTGCTGTTTATAAACAACTTTCCTCTGACACATTGAAACCATTGATAAACCGTGCGATATCGGCTTTCTATTCTCCGGGATCGACCTTTAAATCAATCAACTCTCTGATCGGGCTTCAGGAAAAGGTAATTACCCCGGCAACCTGTTTCTATTGTTCAGGGCCATCGTCTTACCCGATTAAGTGTACCCATTTCCATACCCCTGAAGTGAATGCACATATTGGTATCCGGGAGTCATGCAATCCTTATTTCTGGAATGTTTTCAAATCGATCATTGGTAAATATCCGAAAGCAGAGACGGGTTATAATGTCTGGCGCAAGCACGTGATGAGTTTTGGACTGGGACAGAAAATCAATCATGAACTGATAGGACTTGGTCCCGGATTTGTCCCGGAAAGTAAATATTACGATAAAATATATGGAAGAGGGCATTGGAATGCACTGACCATACGCTCGTTAGCTATCGGACAGGGAGAATTATCGGTGACTCCGTTTCAAATGGCCAATATAGTAGCGGTCATTGCCAACCATGGGTATTATATCGAACCTCATTTTATACGTTCAGTACAGGGATATGAAAATGATTATAATTCCCTCGAATTTCCGAAAAAAACGTGTACCATTGATTCTGTTTATTTCGATGTATTGATTGATGGCATGCAGGCCGTAATTGAAGAAACAGCTTCCGGTTATAATATGAGGGTCGACAGTATAACTATTTGTGGAAAAACAGGAACCATTGAAAACCCCTTCGGCTCGGACCATTCGGCTTTTATTGCTTTTGCTCCCAAGGAAAAACCGAGGATCGCAATTTCGGTTTATATCGAGAACGGTGTCTGGGGGGCACGATATGCAGCGCCAATCGCCAGCCTGGTCATCGAAAAATACATGAAGGGGAAAATTTCACCAAAGCGTAAAAACCGGGAAAAACGCATGATAGAGGCTAATTTGTTAGATCCGAATCAACCTAAATAATATAAACGGTGGCAAAAAGAAATAATGTTTGGGCAAATATTGACTGGTTAAGCGTAGTGCTTTACCTCATAATGGTGCTTTTGGGCTGGCTTAACATTTACGCCGCTGTTTACAACAATGAGCACCAAAGTATTCTTGATTTTAGTCAACGTTACGGGAAACAGGCGATCTGGATTTTGGCGGCAATAACTATTGCAGTCGGTATTATTATTGTTGACTCCAAGTTTTACATTTCTTTTGCATACCCAATTTATGTTGTAGTGATAATACTGCTGATTTTCGTGTTACTGTTTGGCACGGAAATTAAGGGGGCCCGTTCCTGGTTTCAGGTTGGCAGTTTTGCCTTACAACCCTCGGAGTTTGCAAAACTGGCAACAGCGCTGGCCCTTTCAAAGGTCCTGAGTAGTTATGGTTTTAAAATGCACACATTGAAATCGTTGACAGGAATTGCTGCAATCCTGCTCACCCCGGTTGCTCTTATATTCCTTCAAAACGATACAGGTTCTGCACTGGTCTTTACAGTTTTTATTTTTGTCCTTTACCGAGAGGGTCTTCCCGGAACCGTTCTTTTTATTGGTTTCTTATTTGCATTCCTTTTTGTGCTTACCCTGGTACTTTCTCCCTTCCAGGCAATATTAATCATGGTTCTGGGAACTTTTGCCGTAAGTTTGTTCGTTATTAAAAGCTACAAAAACATTTTACGCGGATTAGCAATTACAGGGTTGATATACAGCTTACTTTGGGGAAGTAATTTTCTGTTAAAACTGGATATGGGCCCAATGAAAATTCTTTTTTATACCCTCTTGCCTTCCATTGTGATCTTTTTTGTCTATGCAGTCCGCAAAAAACTCAGGAACCTGCTGATCATCCTCGGTTTTCTCGTTGGATCCCTTGTTTTTATTATGTCGGTCGATTACGTATTTAATAATGTTCTGGAAAAACACCATCGGGCCCGCATTAACGAACTACTGGGAATAGAGTCGAATCCTTTAGGGGCCGGATATAATGTCAATCAATCAAAAATTGCGATCGGCTCAGGAGGTTTTTGGGGTAAAGGATTTCTAAATGGTACTCAGACAAAATTCGATTTTGTACCGGAACAAAGTACTGATTTTATTTTTTGTACCGTGGGTGAGGAATGGGGGTTTGCCGGGACCACTGTTGTTATCGGACTTTTTCTTTTCCTTCTTATCAGGTTAATTTATTTAGCGGAAAGGCAACGCACCAAATTCAGCCGGATTTACGGCTATAGTGTTGCATGCATCCTATTCTTCCATTTTGCAGTGAACATCGGAATGACTATCGGGTTAGCCCCTGTAATCGGGATTCCTCTTCCATTCTTTAGTTACGGAGGATCTTCTCTTTGGTCATTTACCATTTTGCTGTTCATCTTTCTGCGCCTTGATGCCAGCCGCTTAGAGCAACTCGGATATTAACTGCAGAAGTTCCTTCCTGTTTGATTTGGTCTTCCTCTTTATTTTTAGTATATTCGTGTGGCTTTTCAGGGGGGGCTTCATGGTTTTAATCTTTTTTTTATGCAATTTTCAGGATTAAGATCTTCTTGTAAAAATATCTTTTGCCCTCTTACTATAGTCGCAAGTATTAACCTAAAAATTTGAGTATGATGAATTATCGTGCATATACGCTAAATAATTTCAGAAATATCCCACAAATATCGTTATTGTCGGAGGAACAAAAATTTATTATCGAAGTAGTAGGGACAATACTTCCTTTTAAAACCAGCAGTTACCTTATTGACGAATTGATTGACTGGGATAATTTTGAGAAGGATCCGTTTTTTATTCTTAATTTTCCTCAAAAAGGAATGATTGAGGAAAAGCATTTTAATAAAATAGCCCACCTGATAAAAGACAAAGCTGATAAATTAACGATCAGAAAGGCAGCCGACCGTATTCGTCTGGAATTAAACCCAAATCCAGACGGACAACAATACAATGTACCTGATTTTGAAGGGGAACGGCTTAACGGTATTCAACATAAATACAAACAAACCATGCTGGTTTTTCCGGCCCAGGGACAGACCTGCCATGCATACTGTACCTTTTGTTTCAGGTGGCCTCAATTTGCGTTGAACGATTTCAAGTTCTCGATGAAAAATGCCGAAACAATGGTAAAATACGTGGAAGCACATCCTGAGATTTCGGATATTTTGTTTACCGGCGGAGACCCGGCAGTGATGAGCACTAAATATTTCGAATACTATTTCAATGCTATACTCAATTCGAAAGCCAGCCATATACGTTCGATCAGGATTGGCACCAAAGCCCTGACTTACTGGCCTTATCGCTTCACCACCGATAAAGATGCCCCGGCATTGCTCGATCTGTTCAAAAAAGTAACCGACCGGGGAATAAATATTTCAATCATGGCTCATTTCAGTCATCCACGGTCAATGAAGACAGAAGCAGCAAAAGAAGCAATTGCCAGACTGCTTGAGGTCGGCGTACAAATACGTTCGCAGTCGCCTATCATGAAAAATATTAACGATAAGCCTGGTATATGGTCTGAAATGTGGCGCGAACAGGTAAACCTGGGGATTATTCCTTACTATATGTTTATTGCCCGTGATACCGGTGCACAGGACTATTTTGCAGTAACCCTCGAACGTGCCTGGAAAATTTATACCGAAGCATACAAAAATGTAAGCGGTCTGTGCCGTACCGTTCGCGGTCCGTCCATGTCATGTGGCCCCGGAAAAATACACGTGGTGGGAATTAATAAAATACGAGGCGAAAAAGTGTTTGTACTGAAATTTATTCAGGCCCGTGATGACCAGTGGGTCAACCAGCCATTTTTTGCCAAATATGATCCTAATGCTATCTGGGTTACCGATCTGGAACCTGCATTCGGGAAAGATCATTTTATGTTTGAAAGTAACCTGAAACGGAATTCAGCATAACACGTATGGTAGTCAACCCCCCGTCCGTCAGATGACGGACACCCCCTCTCCTTGGGGAAAAAGGAGTGAAAATAAAGGGAGTGACGACAGAAGAATAAGTTACTACCCTCCTTAAAACCTCACCAGACCAAAAATCCTCCTCCTAATTTAGGCTACTCTCTATACATAAGTTAATTTGGAAGAAAACGGAAATTTCACCATAGGGCGAAAACTCCCTCAGCCGGGGAAACGGGCAGTGTACCGAACGGATGAGGGGCTGGCATTCACAGCTGTGTGTGTGCCGCTACCTCTTGTAGGTGTATTTAAATTATACGTATAATTTAAAACTTTTATAGTAATAATATTTTAGAATTATTAATATAATTCTTTTGTATTATTCTGATAATTCTATAATTTTATAAGGATAATATAAGGATAGGGACGAAGCAGTGTCCCCTCCTCCAAAACACGTATTATGGCACTGCAATACAGTTTATACCCAAACAAGCTAAAGGGGAGCGACACCACCTACCGGGCATTAATAAAAAATCGTCGGCAGTACCCGCTGGATCGGGTGATCTACGAAATGAAACGAAAACATTCCTTTCTTTCAGAAGATGAATTAAAGAGCGTATTGATGCATTTTTTTAACATGGTTGAGATGTTGCTCGAAGACGGGGGAACGGTTATTACCCCGCTGTTTACTGCCCGGTGCAGTATTGCTGGTACGTTTAAAGACCAGCATGATTCGTTTAATAAAACCCGGCATCAGATAAAAATAAAACTGACTGCAGGTGATCGCCTGAAAAGACGGACAAAGGGAATGCACACCCATAAAGTGCCCGGTAGCTTTCCTAAACCGGATCTTACCTTGATTACCGATTTGAGCACGGGAAGCCAGGACTCCAGCCTTACACCCGGAGGTATCGTGATGATAAAAGGGAAAAAACTAAAATATGATCAGGACGACCCCCTCCAGGGCGTTTTCCTGGTAAACAGCCGGCAACAACGGATTAAAGTTGAAACGGTATTACGAAACGTGTTCTCGATGATTCTGATGGAGTTGTCGGACGATTTACCTGCCGGAGAATATCGGCTCCTGGTAGCCAGTAACCTGAATACTCAGACGCTTCGGACAGGAGAATTCCCAGGAACACTGGTGGTTGAGTAGAACACGAAGTTAAAAACGCAGATTCAAATTTTTCAAGCACAATGTAGAAGGATAATAGCACTGTCTCAGTTGGTGAGGGAGTGATCCCTTTTTATTCAATGCCAAAATTCAGAAACATAGGAGTCTCATCATAATTGGGGGGATTCGATATTATAATTACTGATTTTCTGAATTATAGAATTGCTTTTGCTGCAGAGCAAGAGGTGTTAGTCTTTGCCTAAAGTGCTAACTATAATTCAGGTTAAAATAATCTAAGCCTGGATTTAAAGAGTCGGAAAATTGTTGTGAATCATTGCCTTTCGATGCCCTTTTATAAATTCTCTGTGGGCTCTTTAGTTGATATTATCGAATTAAAAGGAGAGGGTGCTTTTCTCCGTTTAGTATGATTTCCCTTGTCAAATATCCCTGTTTTATGGGATTTCGGGTTTTCCAGGGGGGAGATAACTTTGCAGCTTTTAATAGATCCGTTAATGGTTGATCTGTTGTAAAGGGCTGTTGTTATGGATAGGTTGTTGCTGAAGAAGCGAATTTTTTTCTTGTTATTTCTTTCTCTGTATAGTCTTTGGGCTTCAGCACAAGACGATCATACTGTTCGGGGGCAGGTTGTTAATGCGGAAGACAACAAGCCGGTTGCCATGGTAACCGTTGTTATTCCTGCTTTAAATTATTGGAGCATAACCAACGAATCCGGTGCTTTCGAAATCAGTAAGATTCCTGCCGGGAATTATGAGTTCCATTTTCAGCTGCTGGGCTTTCAATCAAAAACAGTGAACGTTTCAATTACCGGGGATCGAAAACTTGATGTCGCTTTAAGTCCACAGAGTTTGTCTCTCGATGAAGTTATGGTAACTGCCAAGGAGAAAAAGACAGGTTCCACGTCGGTTATCAACGAGCTTTCGATCGAGCACCTCCAGGCAAAGTCGCTGGAAGATATTTTACAGCTTGTGCCGGGCAACCTGACCCAAAACCCCAGCCTGAATTCGGTGGGACAAGCTTTCATAAGGGAAGTCTCAGGGACTAACAGCAATAATTCATTAGGGACAGCCGTATTGGTTGACGGAGTTCCATTGTCGAACGATGCCAACCTGCAAAATGTCTCCACGTCTATGAGCGGTTCGAGGTTTTCATCGCAACAGTCAACTGAAGGAACAATGCAGACAACGGCAGGCAGAGGTGTCGATTTACGTACGATATCGCCCGAAAACATAGAATCGGTGGAAGTGATGAGGGGTATTGCCGGGGCAGAATACGGAAACCTGACTTCCGGTGCTATTATTGTAAAAACACGTTCGGGGAAAACACCGCTTGAAGTGAATGCCAAGACCGACGAATTTTCAAAAATGTTTTTTGCCGGGAAAGGGGTCGGGTTGGGACATAATGTCGGTTGTTTGAACCTGTCGTTAGATTACAGCCAGTCATACTCCGACATACGGAAGAAATATGAAGGCTACGAACGGCTCACCTCCAATGTGGGATATTCAAATGTGTTCATGAAATTAACCACCCCGTTGTCTCTTAATGTAAAGTTCACCTATTTCAGGAGCATGAACGACGAAAAATCCGACCCGCAAATGAAATCGCAAGAACGGATTTACAACAAAAACGAGGGCTTCCGGATTTCGTCGGAAGTAAGATGGACATTGAATAAAAAACTAATTTCAAACATCGAATATAAATTCCTGTTCAGCCAAAGCCACCAACACGATTATTCCAAAGATTTTAGGACATTGAGCACGGGTATTACCCCGGTTGCCGATTCTTATGTTGACGGCGAGTTCGTTACGCGTTTCCTGAATGCCTCGTATTACATGGAATCGTGGGTTGACGGAAAGCCCATAAATATTTTCACCCAAATAAAAATAGACAAATTACTAAAGCTGAAAAACGAAGCGTTCAGCAACTTTAAAGCAGGGGCAGAATGGAAGTACGACGTCAACAAAGGCGACGGTTTGGTTTTCGACCCGCTTTACCCGCCATTATCCGTTGACGTACAGACACTACGCCCCCGCCCTTACGATGATATACCTGCAATGAACGTGGCATCTGCCTTTTTGGAAAACAAAACCCACGTACCCGTAGGTAAAACCAAATTGACCTTGCAGGCAGGGGTGCGTTTCTCCAACATGTTTATCGACCCCTCGGCAAACCGCGATGATATTTTCACCATAGAACCCCGTTTTAACGGGATATTGCAAATACTCGACAAGTCGAACAATAAAACTTTCGACGATTTAAGCATTGTTGGGGGCTTTGGGATATCTAACAAAATGCCAACATTGATGCATTTATACCCCGACAAAGCATATTTCGACACAAAATCTTTTTCGCGCACGAGAATCGGTGATTACGAAGGCATAGCCGTTATGACCACCAAGGTGATAGAGGATACTTCTAACCCTTCGCTGAAACCCAGCAACAGCAAAAAATTTGAAATAGGGCTTGTAGGCGCAAAAAAGAAAAAATCGGGAAATATCACCTTCTTCTATGAAAAAATAAAGGATGAATTTGGATTCAGTACACAACATTTTGTGATGCCCTACAACTCATATTCCGTACCGGGCGAAACAGAAGACATATATTACGAAAACGGTAGCCTGTATTATGTACAAAACGGGGTTGAATATCCGGCAACGGTGACAGTAAAGAAAGATTTCCAGACCTATTATTCTCCCGACAACCGAAACGAAACAGAAAAAAGGGGGATAGAATACAGCTTTTCCCTTGGGCAACTAAAGTTGCTTAAAACATCGTTGATGATAGATGGTGCCTGGCTGAGGGTTAAACGGATAAGGGACAAAGAAACATACAGACAAGTTACGCAACTGGTAGGTGGCGAAAAATATCCTTACATAGGCGTTATGCCTGCTGGTTCGGGAAGCATAGAAAGCCGGTTGAACACAAATTTTAGGTTTGTTACCCATATCCCGGTTTTTAAAATGGTATTTTCCACCACAGCACAATTTGTGTGGTTCGAGAAATCGCAAAGCATTTACAAAGACAAAGACGGGAGCAATTTGTATTACAAAGACCCGTACTACGAAGGCACTTCGCAGGAAGATTGGTATTGGGTAAACCCCGTTGGTTTCTGGGACAAAGAAAACAAGTATCATGAATGGAAACCCGAATATCAGGAATCTTTCGAATACAGGCAGATGAGGCAGCCATGCGCCCATGAAAATTATTTCGGGAACGAGGTTTTCCCAATAGATTTTATATTGAATTTCAGGCTGACCAAAGAGTTCGGGAAAATAGCGGACTTCTCGTTTATCGCCAATAACTTTTTGAACCTCGCAAACAAACATAAATACACAACAAGTTCCGGATATGTAAACTTGTCGCTCCCTATGTATTTTGGAGCGGAGATAAAAATGAAAATACATTAATAACTAACTGGTTAAATATTTCTAGACATGGCAAAATTTTTTTTATATTTTTTAGTAGCAATAGCAAGCCTTTCATTCCTTTTTACGGGATGCGACGACGACGATGATGTCGCAAGGGATTATGCCGTAACTGTTAGCCTTAACGTTCCCGACGACATTAGCCTGTCGGATGTTAGCGAACTTAAAGTGGTTGCGGCCAACATTACTTCGGGTGCGGAAACAGAGATAGCAATTAGCGGAAGCACAGGTTCCGAAGTTTTAAACGCAGGTGAATACAATTTCAGGGTTTCGGGCAAAACCGACAATTATAACCTCTCCGGACTAACCCAAGCTGAAGTTTATGAAGACAAAGAAGTGTCAATTGACCTTGTTATTGCAGCAGGTTCAGGGCTAATATTTAAAGAAGTGTATTTCACCGGTGTGCCTAGTTGTTATTGGAGAGACGGTTTTTATGAAATTTATAACAATTCGGACGAAGTACAATATCTTGATGGGGTAATATTAGGGTGTGTTTCTCCAGGTACAGGGATGGGCGGACCTACTCCATGGGTCGATAAAAACGGCGAGTTGCTGGATCGTTACCCTATGAACAACTCTACTTTTTACTTCCCCGGATCGGGCGAAGAACACCCGTTGCAACCGGGCGAGAGCGTAGTCGTGGCTTCTTCTGCAATTAATCACTCGGCTAGGAAACTGACCGACGAAGACGTTGCATCCCCGGTGGATTTAAGCAATGCGGAATGGGAAACCTATGTTGAAGGCGAAAAAGACAATGACGAAAACGCTCCAAATTTGGAACTCATGTACCATCTTTGGGGCTTTGACTTCTTTCCATTTAATACAGGAACCCCACTTATTTTAGCAAAATTGCCGGAAGGTACTTTAATGGCTGACTTTATTGACAACGAAGACAATTACGAAAGGAATGCCGCTATTTCTTGGTTTAACAATCTGATGTTGCCTCATGAATATGTAATTGATGCAATTGATATAACTAACGCAGAAGACGGGGAGCATTACAAACATTTACATGCATCGGAAGACGTAGGCATGACATGGGTATGGGGAGCAGACGGCCCCGGTACCAGTGGCGGTTACTCAGGAAAAAGCTTGCGCCGCAAAGTGGTTTCTATCACATCCAAAGGAAGGGTTATATACAAAGACACCAACAACTCCAGCGAAGACTTTATCCTTGGTGGGCAAACCCCTACCCCGGGCGTGAACCCTTCAAGTGTAGATTAAACAATTTTATACTGATCTTTTAAAGCGACGTTAAAACGTCGCTTTAAAAGATTTTTTATCATTAACGATGAACAACAAAACAATCCTTTTAATGCTCCTGTTGCTGCCGGGGTGGGGCATGGGGCAAACTACAGACAGCCTCTACGGTAAGGCCTTGTATAAAGATGTATTTTATCTTGGCAACATGTTTTATGGGAGCGCAAACCCAACATCGCTCTCAAACTTACCTTATGATGTCATGGACTTCAACTTTCATCACCAACGGACAAACGGAGACTTCCACCTTATTGACGAAGGCGGCAAAGAACAGGGCTGGATTGTGGAAATGGAAGGAATTAGAAGGATTAACAAGCTGTCTTTCGACGGTGGCATAGGGTACCAAAACGAAGCCGACGACGACAAAAAATGGAACAGTAGCTTGTATGTTGAGCCCGAAAACCCGTATGTTTTGGCAGACTCAATTATCGGTGACAACACAGCCGAAAAATTTAAGCTTCACGGCGCCATGTCGTACGACATAAATTCACGATGGCGTGCAGCAATAAGGCTCAGCTACGACGTTGGTGTATTGGCTGACCAGTCGGACCCGCGCCCCGAAACCAAGGGAATGGTATTCGGCATAAACCCCGGGGTAGATTTTCGAATCAACAATTCGCTTACCATTGGCGTATCGGGAAATTTAAACCGCAAGCGCGAAACGGTAAAATATACCATCGTTGATTATTTAAACACAAAAACCGATTTTATCTTCCTGATGCGCGGTTTGGCAAACCCGGAAGTATATGATGCACTGGGATATATTCGTAAATTTTTGGGAACAGAGTATGCCGGGAATGTCCAATTGTTGTGGACGGGCAAGAAATTTTCAAACTTCACCGAAGTTGGTATAAGCTCAAACCTCGAAGAAGCGGAAGACGGCTCTTCTGAATTTTTATATCTGGGAGGAGATTACCAAGCAACAAGCTACTCGCTGCAAAATCGGTTGCAGGGTTCTTTCGGCAGGTTCACACATAACATAATCCTAAAAGGAGACTATAAAATGATTGAAGGCACCTGGTATATACAACAAGCCAGGTACGATGACGAAGGCACCCAAATATGGGATATCAAGGACGAATCGGTTGCATATAAAAAAGACGTGATGAAAGCTTCGGTAAATTACAGGTTAGACATAATGCAAGGCAATATTCCCACTCTTACCTGCGAACTGGAAGGGGCATACAGAAACTGGACTGTTGACCAATATCCTGAACTGTACAATCAGGAAGCAGGAACTGCTTATCTCGATGCTTTGGTCACAAAACACATACTTCTGAAAAAAGGAATGCTTAGTTTGTCGGTAAACGGCAACTACAACATTGTAACCAACGAAACAATAGACGTAGAGGGCGCAAAACTAAGCGAGGGGTACCTAAAACCTGCTTTTTACGCAGTTGCCGCCGACTATTATTCATGGGGAGGAAAAATTGCCTATAAAAAAGCCATAAAGGTATCGCAACAACCGCTCTTATTGGATATATATGTTCAATCTTCCACAAGAGAGTATAATGGGGACTTCTCACCCTATCGCAATAAAAGCAGGAATTTTTTAGATTGTGGTGTCCATTTGATTTTTTAACTGCGCTTATCTATTCGCACCATTAAAATAGAAGATGAAACACTTATCAAGCATTCTACTGTACTGCAGCCTTTTGTTATTTTACGCAAAAGCCGAGGGGAAAGGCATTGCGGTAGTTATCGACCCCGATAGCTATACAGAAGCCAAAGAAGAAATAATCCTTTACTGCAATGCGCTTGAAGCCGACGGCCTAAAAAATTATCTGCTGATAGATCATTGGCATAACCCCGACTCAATAAAAGCCAATCTGATAAAGCTGTACCGGCAAAAAACGAATCCGATAGAAGGAGCCGTATTTATTGGTGATCCTACCTTGCATTTCTCTTCGGTAGATCCCCTTATTAATATGGCTGCTCTTTTTTCAGAAAAACAAAACGATAAGTCTTTCTGGGCAGAACAACTTGATGCTGCATTTCCTGAGATGCAAACGCTTGCTCTGCGTATGCTTTACGAAAATCGCCACGATCACTTTCCTGCTCTTTTGCTGGAGACCTATCAGCAAAGTGAAAGTGAGATTGTACGGATGGAATGTTTGAAGATACTGACGGCTTATGACGATGATCATTTTATAAAATGTCTTGCCCTGGCTGTGAATGATTCTTATGAAATGATTCAGCGGCAGGCTGTATATCTTATCGGGAAAAGCGGAGATGAGCGTTTAATCAATCCCCTGTTGAGCGTTTTTATTCGGAATAATGCCTCTAAACGGGTTGCTTTTGCAACTCGAAATTCTCTCGGATCGTTTGCCAAAGAAGATTTACTTGCCGCTTTTGATCTGGTTTTTGATCAGGAACAGCATTTTGTCCAGCCTGACACCATGAAAATAAAGCTGCAGAAATCTCTCTCCAACCTGGCCGGTAGATGGAGTGATGATTTTGACGAATTATTCGATTCGAAGACAAAGGATAAGACGAAGTCGTTTGCGATAAATATGCTGCGGAATTACAATTACCATCCCTATGTCGGGCGTTTTTGCGCCTGGCTGGTTAATCAGTCTGACGAAAGGCTGAAAGTGCAGATGCTGGAAGCTTTGGGATGGTTTACGATCTCGTGTGAGAAAGATCAGATAATAGCGGCTTGCCTGGAAATAGCAGAGAACCCCGACGAAACAGAAAATGTGAAACATCAGGCGATGAAGACCGCGGCGCGCCTGAATGCTGAATGGTGGAGATAAGATTACTTACTGAAATAAAAATGTGAAGAATATGAATATCAAAAATTTTTTACCCGTTGTCTTGATACTGTTGTTGCTGATTTCATGCGGTACCAATAATAAGCTTGCCCGTATTCAATATGGGACGCGGGAACTAAGCAGCACACAACAAGAATTATTAGATTCAATATTATCCAGAGGACTGGATTATGAAGCATTGTATACCATGATCGGAAAAATAAAACCAATGAGCAGTGTTGCCTCTTTTACTTTTCCGGTTGCCAATACTGATAGCCTGAAAAAAACAAAGGGTGAAGTTCTGGATCTTACCCGTAACCAGGCCTATCTGTCAAAGATTGAACAGATTCAGGAAGTGGTTAATACCTTGAATTATCCGGATTTGAAATTCGTTTTTATCCCTTATAACCATGCATACAGCGAGAAACGAATCCTTCAGTTGAGTGTCGTGCGGGAGAGCCTGATGAATCGTGTTTTGCACGACAAGGCTTCTTTCTTCGGACAATTTGGTCTGGTACCCGGTGCAGATCCGGCGGTAGTCGTTTCAACAATAGAAAGTAGTGACCGTTATGAACGATTAAGAGCTTACGGTTATTTATTTGGTTATCCCGAATATGCGGTTGACTTTTTTGTCGATGCTTCTGTTGTAAACGATCAGAACGGGGAGTTTGTTGAACGTAACTTTTTCCAGATTCCTTCCTTTGCAAGGGATAACGGAACGTTTGTATATGCATATCCTCAGGATCATACTCCGGGTAAGACGGACTCTACTCTTTTCTGGGGGGCTCAGTCTGTCCTTGCTAAATACAAAGAAATCAGAATGCATTATCTGAATCAGGATAGCACCTTGCAAAGTGAAAATTTATTGAACGATTTCTTTTATCAAGAGAAAGGAATTAAATGAGCCAACGTCTGGGGAAGATTAGTGCATTTACCGGAATTTCTCTTGTAATTGCCAACATGATTGGAACGGGGGTCTTTACCAGTTTGGGGTTTCAACTGGCTGATTTGCGTAATACCTCTGTCATCCTTGTATTGTGGATTACCGGGGGAATCATGGCTTTGTCAGGAGCTTTTAGCTATGCCGAAGTGGGAACGGCGATCAAACGCTCCGGTGGCGAATATGCTTTTCTGTCCGAAATATTTAGCCCTCTTATTGGGTATCTTTCCGGATGGATATCGCTTACTGTCGGTTTTGCTGCTCCTATCGCTTTGTCGGCTATTGCCTTTACTGAATATTTACCAATTAGTATTTCACATGCCCGCTTAACGGGTGTTGCCTTAATCTTTTTAGTAACATTAATCCATTGTTTAAATCTGAATGTGAGTGCTGGCTTTCAAAATATAACTACTTCGCTGAAAGTGTTATTAATTGCTTCTATTGTTGTTGTGGGGCTGGTGCTTCCGGCTGGTGCTGATAATGCTCTGAATTTTGAACCTTCTTTTTTCTCCGAATTAAGCTCTCCGGTGTTTGCTGTTTGTTTAATTTATGTCACTTATGCTTATTCAGGATGGAATGCTGCAGCCTATATAACCGGAGAATTTAAAAATGTCAGGAAAGCACTCCCCGTGGCTCTTGTGGTCGGAACGTTGGTTGTTACGTTTCTTTATACTGCATTACAGTATGTTTTTATGAAACATGCACCTTACGATGCTTTAGCCGGAAAATTGGATGTGGGAACGATTGCTGCTGAATATATGCTGGGGGATCGTTTTGCTCCTTTCTTTAGCGGTGCAATTTCCCTATTGTTAGTTTCCGGAATTAGTGCAATGGTTTGGGTGGGCCCCCGGGTCACTTCCAGCATTGCCGATGACCATCCGCTATGGCGCTTCTTTCAGAATAATAAAAAAGGAATCCCCGTGAAAGCCCTATGGCTACAAGCTGTTTTAAGTGCTGTATTATTATTGACCGGAACTTTTGAACAGATCTTAATTTATTGTGGTATTCTGCTGAATATATCTGCATTGTTTGTTATTATAGGTGTTTTTCGCCTGAGATTGAAGAATCAGTATGCTTTTGCTTTTAAAAGAAGACAAGGGGAACTCAGGTTAAAAGAAAAAAAGTATTCTCAGGTTCAAGCCTATAAAAGTCCGTTATTTCCTCTTTTCCAGTTTCTGTTTATTCTTATTGTCTGTTGGATTATCATTTTTTCAGTCGTCAACAAACCTCTTGAAACTTTGGTTGGAGGCTTAAACCTCTTGGTGGGGCTGGTCTCTTATTTTATAAGTAAGCGAATGAGAAAAAAATCATTTCGGTAATATCTTTGTATCCGGTCAGTTTAGGTCAACAAATGGCGCTTTCAGGTTTGCTGTATTGCGTTCTATTACTGATACCGTAATCAAAAACGACCTAAATGTTTTCAACTCCTTGAAAATTATTGCCAATTTGCAGACTGATCTGTAACATATCTTTTAAACATACGATAAATACCTAAAAAACGGAGACAATTGTCGCAGAATCTAAATTGGGGAATTATTTTATTTGTATTATTTTTGAAAAGCTTAAATACCAAACAATTCATGGCTAAAGTTATCGGATACGGAGAATTACTTTGGGATTTGCTTCCTTCCGGGGAAGTGCTGGGCGGAGCACCTGCCAATTTTATTTTCAGGCTCAATTCTTTTGGTGATGAAGGTACTTTGATCAGCCGGCTGGGAAACGATGATTTGGGAAGAAGGGCACGAAAAACAGTAATTGATATTGGATTGCCGGATGAACATATACAAACCGATTATGAATTTCCGACCGGTACGGTGGATGTAAAAATTGATGACGACGGAATTCCTGAGTTTAATATCATCCACGATGTCGCCTACGATCATATTGAACTGTCATCGGAAATGGTCGAGCAGGTACAACAGTCCGATTGTCTGTATTTCGGAACTCTGATACAACGTTACGGGATTTCGAAGAACACGCTGAAAGAACTGATCAGGAAGGCGGGAAATGCTATTAAATTCCTGGATATTAACCTGAGAAAAAACTGTTACACAGAAAATACCATCAGTGAAAGTTTATTGGTTACCGATATTTTGAAAATTAACGATGAAGAGTTACTGGAAGTAAAACGGATACTCGGCCTTCGTTGCAACGAGCTGAAAAATATCGCCGGAGAGCTTATTTCGCATTATAAGATCAACCTCGTACTGGTAACCCTTGGTTCCAAAGGCGCTTTTCTGATCAACAACAAAAGTAACATTTACTACACCGCCGGCTATAAAGTAAAACTGGTTGACACGGTTGGTTCGGGCGATGCCTTTTCTGCCGGTTTCATTCACTCGTTCCTGAAAGGTGAATCTTTAAAATTTGCGCTTGATTTCGGGAATGCTTCCGGTGCCCTGGCCGCCACCACTAAAGGGGCGACAATGCCTTTCAGTAAAACAGATGTTTTAAACTTCATGGAGCAAAAACACGAGCGTAAGGTTCACGAAATGTTTGAAAATATAAAATAAAACTAAACTGCGAAAGGTGAATTTCGTTTATGTCGCTTTGCTGATTATAAAATGTCAGTTTATCATGAAAACAACCAGCGAAAGAATTAAGCCTGCCGTAATAAGAATCCCGAAACAAATAGCCAACGTCTTTTTCGATTCCTTACTGCTTAACGAAATTGCATAAACCATTTTTATCAGGTTGTTACTATTGGTGGCATTTATTATTGCCAAAACAACAGTCATTGCCATAATACCCGACTTTTGCTGTAAAAGGTACAGCAGAAAGGGATCCACATCGAACACCCCGATTAGAAAAGCAAGTCCGGTAACACCCCCACTACCGTAATGTTTCATTACACTTTCGGTGATAAGGGCAAAAGCCACAAACAAAATTCCAAAAATAGTAGCCGTACGAAGTTCAAGCGGGTTCTTTTCTACCAGATTTTCCCGAACAACAGGTGTCTGTATAATTTGTGATTTACCTTTCATTGCAATAAATTTCGACAAGCCCAAAGCCACCCCGAACATTAGTAAAAAGGGTATAGTCAGCATCTGTCCGATCGACTGGTTAAACAGGTAGGCCAAAATCAATACCCGCAGGTACATCATTCCGTTGGCCAGCATAATAGCCGAAACCGATTGCAGTCCGGTTTCTTCTTTTTTCTCGCGCCGGGCAAGGATAACCGTTGTAGCTGTACTGCTGTATATACCACCCAACAACCCCGTTAACATTAATCCTGAATCGGGAAATATAAATTTTTTGATAAGGTAGCTGATATATGAAATACCTGAAACCACCACAATGGCCAACCAGATAATATACGGTGAAACAGGTATTAGTTCTGAAATATTTTTGTTGGGGAGTAAGGGCAAAATAATCCCGGCAAAAGCAATGAATTTGGACAGAGTGATAAACTCCTCCTCCGAAGCTTTTTTCGAAAGGGAAATGAACTGGCTTTTCATCTCGGTTAAAATGAGGATAGCTACCACAAACGAAAGCACCAGCCAAATAGGCTGTGTGAAAATCAGCACCGGGAGGCAGTAGGTAAGTAAGGCCAGAATGGAAGTAGTCAACCCGAAATTCTTATGCAGTTTTATTTTCAGAAAATACTGGACTCCCAACAACAGACCAATAATTGCAAGACCGGTAAGGAAGGGGACAAAATTATCTTTCCCGGTAAGGTACAGGATATAGCCCAACAAACCAATAAATGTAAAGGTACGGTCGGTACCGAACAAATGTTTTTCATCTTCCTCCAAATGGAGACGGCGCTGCCCCAAACCGATCAGCAGCGAAAAAACCACTACCAGAAAGAAATTAATAATTTCAACAGGGATATAATCTTGTATCTCCATGATTATAGCTTTACAAACAAAGATATTGTTTCGCAGGTAGGAAAACAAGATACGTGTATTCACCAAAAAAACTTTTTTGATATTCTGCTTTTGATCCTTCAGAAACATTATATAACTTGAGGATTCAAATTCGAATTTGTATGTTGAGCGAAAATAAAAAACCCGGAATATGAAAAATAACGGAAATGTAAGTCTGAATTTAAGGGTAAGAGGAATTAGCCAGTCGCCAACCCTGGCTATTAATGAACTAAGTAAAAAATTACGAAATAAAGGTATGACCATTTATCCCCTGGGATTAGGTCAGTCGCCATTTCCTGTTCCGGCCCCGGTGGTTGATGCCTTGAAACTACATGCCCACGAAAAAGATTATCTGGCAGTAAAAGGACTGGAGGCATTGTGCGAAGCTGTTGCCCTTTTTCACCGGAAAAAAGACAATGTGGATATTGATGCAAAAAATGTTCTGATCGGTCCCGGGTCTAAAGAATTGATGTTTATTTTGCTCCTGGTTTATTACGGAGATGTACTGCTACCAAGCCCCTGCTGGGTATCGTATGGCCCGCAGGCAAAAATCATCGGGCGCAATATTCAGATTATACATACTACTTTTGAAAGCAAATGGCGCTTAACTGCCGAACAGCTCGATCAGTTTTTAACCAGCGAGAACGACCCGGATAAACCTCGTTTGCTAATCCTTAATTATCCTTCCAATCCTGATGGAGGAACTTATTCTGCTGAAGAACTAAAAAAGATTGCGCGGGTAGCCAAAAAATACGGAGTAATCGTTCTTTCGGATGAAATTTACGGGCAACTTCATTTCCAGGGCAAGCATGTATCTATTGCCCGGTTTTATCCCGAGGGAACCATCCTTAGCTCCGGTTTGTCGAAATGGTGCGGGGCAGGCGGATGGAGATTAGGAACTTTTGCATTTCCCCGTGGTTTCGAATGGTTGTTGAATGCCATGGCTGCGGTTGCCAGCGAAACATATACCTCGGTGAGTGCCCCTATACAATATGCTGCAGTGCGGGCTTTCCGGGGGGGCATTCTTATCGAACGGTATTTATGCCATGCTCGTCGTATTCTTTTGCAATTAGGTATCCGCAGCGTGGATATTTTGCGCAATGCCGGAATCCGGGTGCACGATCCTGAAGGTGGTTTTTATCTGTTTGTTGACTTTACTCCCTTATCGAAAAAACTGAAAGAAAGAGGAATCAACGGGAGTAACGATTTATGCGAAAAATTGCTAAAGGAAACAGGTGTAGCCATATTACCGGGAGAAGTTTTCCTGCGTCCGCCCGAAGAATTAACAGCACGCCTGGCTTTTGTCAATTTCGACGGGGCAAAAGCCTTATCGGCCAGCGAGACAATACCTCTTAGTGAACAGCTTCCTGAAGATTTTGTGGAGATCAATTGTCCGTCGGTAGTCCAGGCAATACAAAAAATTGCTGACTGGGTAAGCTGAATGTAACCTGTATGATCACAAAACGAACGATGACAGGAAAAGGGAATCAACCGGAGCAGATAGTTAGAACTAACCACTATAGATGAGCTAACCGGTGCGGATAGTTGTAATCATCCAATTATACCAACACCCCACTCCCCTACTTACCCATTAAGGAACAGTTCAATTACGACGACACGGGGCACCCTGCTTATGTACAGCAAAACTAATAAAAACAATAACAAGCCCGGCCATTGTGCCGGGTTTTGTTTTTCCTATTACCTACGACAGTCCCTATCCGGGAAGCTGGAGAAATAGCTCATATGACCTTTCAGAGTTCCCGGACTCGGAGATTTTGCCTCCATTCTACCATACCATACTCCGTTCTTTCTCCTTCCCTTTCGGGGAAGGCCGGGATAGTGTCTATAATTTTGCTTTAATTGCTTTTGTCTCGGCTTCGTAGCCTGGTTTTTCGAGTAAGGCAAACATATTCTTTTTGTATGCTTCAACTCCGGGTTGGTCGAACGGATTTACTCCAAGCACATAGCCACTCATTCCGCAGGCAATTTCGAAGAAATAAATCAACTGACCAAGATAATACTCATTCAGTTTCGGTAGTACGATCTGGATGTTTGGCACACCTCCGTCGACATGTGCCAGCATGGTACCCAGTTCGGCCATCTTATTTACCTGGTCAACACGTTTACCAGCAAGGAAATTCAGGCCGTCAAGGTTGTCGGCATCGGTCGGGATCACCACTTCATGATCGGGAGAAGCAACTGAAATAACGGTTTCGAACAGTTTGCGTTCACCTTGCTGTATATATTGTCCCATCGAGTGCAGGTCGGAAGTAAAATCGACACTGGCCGGGTAAATACCTTTGCCTTCTTTTCCTTCACTTTCGCCGTAAAGCTGTTTCCACCATTCGGCAAAGAAATGAAGTTTCGGGTTATAGTTTACAAAAATCTCAATCAGTTTGCCACTGCGATACAATTCGTTACGAACGGCAGCATACCGGGCTGCAATATTTTCTTCGAAAGGAACATTTTTACCGGTAGCTGTTTCCATATCAACAGCACCTTTTACCAAAGCGCGGATATCGAGACCAGCCACGGCAATGGCAACCAAACCCACGGGGGTCAATACAGAGTAACGGCCACCAACGTCATCAGGAATAACATAAGTTTTGTATCCTTCCGAGGTAGCCAGTGTTTTCAGAGCACCACGCCTGGCGTCGGTAATGGCAATGATACGTTCTTTGGCTTCTGCCTTGCCGTATTTTTCTTCGATGTCCTGTTTCAACAAACGGAAAGCGATAGCAGGTTCGGTAGTTGTTCCCGATTTCGAAATCACAGCCATTGCATATTCTTTTTCGTGCAGGAGTTCACGTAATTCGTACAGGTAATCTTCCCCTATGTTTTGTCCGGCAAAAACAACCAGGGGATTGCCGGTATTCTTCATGCTGGCAAAGCTATCCGACAGGGCATCGATTACAGCTTTGGTCCCCAGGTACGAACCACCGATGCCAATTACCACGAATAAGTCGATGTTTTTGTTGCGGATTTTAGCAGCAGTAGCTTCAATATCGGCCAGTTCTTCTTCTGTGATCGATGATGGCAGGTTGGTCCAGCCCAGAAAATCGTTTCCTTTTCCGGTTTTTTCATGTAAGGCGGTGTTATGCTTTTCAATTTCGTGTTGGTAAGCAAAAATAGAGTCTTTCGAAATGAAATCGAAAGTTTTATTAAAATTCAATGAAATGTTTTCCATGTTCTTTATCTTAAATTTTCTGTTAACAGTCGTATCTCTATCGCGGGTGAAATGTTTTCGTACAAAATATTGTAGACAGCGTCGGCAATGGGCATGTTTACACGAAAATCCTCATTGATTTCATGGATTGATTTGGCAGAATAATAACCTTCGGCCACCATGTGCATTTCGAGCTGGGCTGAGCGTACAGAATAACCTTTGCCAATCATGGTTCCAAATGTCCGGTTTCGCGAAAATTGCGAATAGGCAGTCACCAGCAGGTCGCCCAGGTATGCCGAGCTTTTTATATCGCGGGTGATCGGATGCACCCGGTCGACAAAACGTTTAATCTCCTGGATGGCATTGGAAACCAGTACTGCCTGAAAATTATCGCCGTAACGCAGTCCGTGGCAAATACCCGAGGCAATAGCTACTATGTTTTTCAATACCGAAGCATATTCGGTCCCGTAAATATCATCGGAAACGTGGGTTCGAATAAACGGGCATTCGAGCCGAAAGGCAAAACTACGGGCTCTTTTAACATCGGGACTGGCAATCGTGAGGTATGAAAGTTTTTCCAGGGCTACTTCCTCGGCATGACACGGACCGGTAATAACACCAATATGATCGAATGGAAGGCCAAATGCCTGGTGCAGGTACTCGGCAATGATCTGGTTATCGCCCGGCACAATTCCCTTGATGGCTGAAACAACAAATTTGTCTTTCAGGTCAACCGTCAGTTCCGACATGCTGTCTTTCAGAAAAGCTGAAGGAATGGTCAGCACCACAATGTCAGAACTGGATACCGCCTCGTTCATGTCGCTAAAAAAATTAATGCGTTCGGTTTCAAACTCGACACCGCGCAAATAATTCGGGTTATGGCTAAATTCTTTAAATGCTTCGATGTTACTGGAACTACGGAAATACCAGTTGATACTTTCAACATTGCTCAGAATAATCTTCGCCAACGCCGTAGCCCAACTTCCGCTACCGATAATTGCTATTTTCGAGTCGCTAAACATTCGTTATTTTACGATTTAAGCCAACCAGTTCTTTACATCTTCCATCGAGGGGTTAACCAATCCCAATTTATTTTTTTTGTTGAACCCGCACATATCATTAAAAAACTTTCCGGGTTTCATTCCTTTCAATTCTTTTACTTTTTTAATACCCATCTGCCTGATCACCTCGACCCATTCGGACGGGATACCCACTTCTATGAATTTTTCATTGGCATCAACCTCTTGTTTCTTCTCCGGCTTCATTTGCGGGAAAAACAATACATCCTGAATCGACGGACTATTCGTCATAAACATAGTCAATCGATCAACGCCAATCCCCAGGCCTGAAGTAGGCGGCATACCATATTCAAGCGCACGCAAAAAATCCTGGTCGATAAACATGGCTTCGTCGTCTCCTTTTTCAGACAGGCGCAACTGGTCTTCGAAACGTTCGCGCTGGTCAATCGGATCGTTCAGCTCCGAGTAGCAGTTAGCGAGTTCTTTTCCGTTCACCATTAGTTCGAAACGTTCGGTCAAATCAGGATTGTCACGATGTCTCTTGGTCAGCGGCGACATTTCAATCGGGTAATCAGTAATAAAAGTAGGTTGTATATAATGGTGTTCGCATTTGGCGCCGAAAATCTCGTCAATCAGTTTTCCTTTTCCCATGCTCGGGTCGGTCTCAATGCCCAGCTTATCGCAAATATCAAGCAGATCGTCTTCCGATTTACCCGAAATATCATATCCTGTATATTCCTTGATCGCTTCGGTCATGGTTACACGCGGGTAAGGCTTTTTATAATCAATTTCCACGTCACCGAATTTTACCTTCGTATTGCCATGAAGGGCGATAGCTATCCGTTCGAGCATTTCCTCAGTAAAATTCATCATCCATCGGTAATCTTTATATGCCACATAGATTTCCAATACTGTAAATTCCGGGTTATGCGTACGGTCCATTCCTTCGTTACGAAAGTCTTTCGAAAACTCATAAACACCGTCGAAGCCGCCAACGATGAGGCGTTTCAGATAAAGTTCGTTGGCAATTCGGAGGTACAACGGAATATTTAATGAGTTGTGGTGCGTAATAAACGGACGGGCAGCAGCTCCTCCCGGGATGGGCTGCAAAATGGGTGTTTCAACTTCGAAGTACCCCTGCTCATTAAAGAAATTGCGCATGGTGTTTACGATCTTCGTTCGTTTTACGAAAGTATCTTTCACCTGCGGGTTTACAATCAAATCGACATAACGCTGGCGGTAACGCATTTCCGGATCGGTAAAGGCATCGTAAGTCACACCGTCTTTTTCCTTCACAATGGGCAACGGACGAAGCGATTTACCAAGTACCTTCAGTTCCTTAACATGAACCGATTTTTCTCCTACTTGAGTAGTAAAAGCAAATCCTTTGATCCCGACAATGTCGCCAATATCCAATAGCTTTTTAAAAATTTCGTTATATAATGTTTTATCTTCGCCGGGACAAATCTCATCACGGCTGACATAAACCTGAACCTTTCCTGTATGGTCCTGTATTTCAGCAAAGGAGGCCCTTCCCATGATCCTCTTTCCCATGATCCTGCCGGCAAGGGTAACATCCTGGTAGTTTCCCTCTTCAGGATTGAATTTTTCTCTGATTTCAGATGCTGTGGTATTTACTTTAAATTCTTCTGCAGGATAAGGATCAATGCCTAAATCCCTCAGTTTCTGCAACGAATTACGCCGGATAGTCTCTTGTTCACTAAGCACAGGATTGCTCATGATTACGATCTTTCAGTTGTTATTTATCGAAAAAATTTGTGCAAAGATAACAAAGAATTACAGAAAACCTTTTTACCCCGGAACCTGAAAAAACATTCCCGGGAATAACATGAAAAATTGTTGATAAAAATATCTGGAATCTAAGTTTTTGACAGGATGAGGCTTAGGTCTTGTTTGTTAGCTTTACGTTAATAAACGAAGAACTAATCTGGAGTTTTTACTTTCCAGAGAGAATCCCATTTCCTATCTTTGACCCTTCATGGCCTTCATATTGGCTGAAGCAAAAGGAATGGACAAAATCTGGAATTTTAAAGATCATGGCGACATAAATGTTATTAAGCATTTGTCTGCGGCACTAAATGTGAATATGGTTATTGCCAGTCTTTTAGCACAGAGAAATATTGTCAACTACAAGGAAGCAAAAGCTTTTTTCAGACCTCGTTTAACCGACCTGCACAACCCTTTCCTGATGAAAGACATGGATAAAGCGGTAGAACGTTTGGAGAAGGCCATTGCCAACCAGGAAAAAGTAATGATTTACGGCGATTACGATGTTGACGGGACTACCTCGGTTGCCCTCATGTACCAATTCCTGAGAAAGAGGATTAAGAATCTTGACTATTATATTCCCGACCGCTATACAGAAGGCTATGGAGTTTCTCCACAAAGTATTAATTATGCTCACCAGGAGAATTTCTCACTGGTGATTGTTCTCGACTGTGGCATTAAGGCTGTTGAAAAAATCAAATATGCAAAAAGCCTGGGCATCGACTTCATTATTTGTGACCATCATAATCCCGACGATGAAATTCCCGATGCGGTTGCAGTGCTTGACCCTAAACGCCCTGATTGTAATTATCCTTATAAAGAACTTGCAGGTTGTGGGGTAGGTTACAAATTTCTTCAGGCTTATTCTTCATTGAATAACGTTCCTTCATCTGAATTAGAAGAATTGCTCGATCTGGTTGTGGTGAGTATTGCTTCCGATATTGTCCCGGTAACAGGCGAAAACAGGGTACTGGCATATTACGGACTAAAAAAGCTGAACCGGAACCCGAGCCTTGGACTGAAAACCATCATGAAGTACTCGGGCCTGAATGGAGGTGAGATTACTATCAGTGACATTGTTTTTAAAATTGGCCCCCGCTTAAATGCTTCGGGAAGAATTGAACATGGAAAAAAGTCGGTAGCTATTTTAACCATTAACAGTGAAGAAGAAGCTGAACGTCTGGGGGATGAAATTAATTCGTACAACGAAATAAGAAAAACCCTTGATCGAGATATTACCCAGGAAGCTTTGGAAATGATTGAGAAAAACCCCGAACTGAATGATAAGAAATCAACCGTGCTGTATAACCGCGATTGGCACAAAGGGGTTGTTGGTATTGTGGCTTCCCGTATCACCGAATATTTTTATCGTCCTACGATCATCCTGACCGAGTCGAATGGTTTGGCTACCGGGTCAGCCCGTTCTGTCAAAGATTTTGACCTATACGAGGCCATCGGCAAATGCAGCGATTTACTCGAATCATACGGTGGTCATATGTTTGCGGCCGGGCTTACTCTGAAAATTGAAAATATTACTGCATTTACCAAACGTTTCGAAGAGATTGTTGAAAATTCAATTACGGACTTGCAACAGGTTGATACTGTAGAAATTGATGCAAAACTTCAGCTTTCGGAAATAACTCCAAAATTTTTCAGGATATTAAAACAATTCGCCCCTTTTGGGCCACATAACATGTTACCTGTTTTTGTTTCAGAAGATGTGCTCGATAACGGAACCAGCCGTCCGGTCGGAAAAAATCTCGAACATTTAAAACTTGATCTGGTTGAACCTACCGGGAGTTCCTCCATTTTTTCAGGAATCGCGTTTAACCAGGCCGAACACTATAAAACGATCAGCCAGGGGTTGCCTTTCGATATTTGTTATTCAATCACTGAAAATGAATTCAGGGGGAAAACAAACCTGCAATTGTATATAAAAGATATAAAAGCAAAGGCTTACTAATGGCATTCTGCCCGAAAGTTCGTGTTTGGGTTGAGTTACTCAGATCCTTCCGTACTAGTATTTGGAACAATAAGTGTTTTCCTTATGTCCATTTTTTTCGGGAATAGCTCTTTTATGCCAGGCCTTATACGTGCTGATTTGGATGTGCTTAAAGTTGTCCCGGTTATTTGTTCAATGGCAGCAGCCAGTACCTCATCATTTAAATCGCCAAATTCATAAGCGGGTATCAGGTAATCGTATACATAAACATCAGGGGCAATCCCTTCCTTAAAATCGGTATAATCATTGGCATTTGCATACTTTAATACAATGGGCAACATGCACCAGTTATGGGTCTCATGAATAGCCCACGCACCAACATATTTCCCGGAAGTAGTATCGCCCACCATTACCACATCCATATATGGTTTTAGCCCGGCTATTACCAGTTCACTTGCCGATGCAGTTTTATCGGTAGTTAAAAAATATACCTTACTTAAATCGAGGTTACTGTTATTGGAAGGAAACCGGTAATTTAGATACGAATCATCTTCTTGTTGCTCAAAATAATCCTGAAGAATACTATTATAGGTCATTTTAATCAGGATATCCTCATTGGTCACAGCAGATGCCGGTGCCAAAGCCGAAGCCAGGTGTGAAGCAGCTTCCAGTTCTCCTCCCGGATTATATCTCAGGTCAACAATTACATCAGTAACACTATTTTCCTGAAAATAATCCATTACATTATCAATCGAATCGAGAAAGGTATCATTTACCCCTCCGGTAAAATCAGAATAAACCAAATAGCCGATATTGTATTCGTCAATATTTTTCACCTCGTAATGGAGAACCGGGTTAGCATCAAAACTGGTTGCCACCAGGTCAATACTTTCACCACTGGACGAAAAACTTTCATCTTCAGACGAAAAGGTGCCCAGCCCCACAGTATATGAATCGCCTGAATACAAATCATAGTAATTTTCATCATTCGGAACTTTCCCGTCATAAGTCAGTATTATATCTCCCCGTTCCAATCCTGCTTCATCTGCAGGGGAATCTTTATATACATATTCAACAATTGTTATCACATCCGTACTTCCCTCATCTTTGTAAAAAAATGCGGGAGCAAATCCCATTGAAACAGGAGTTCCTTCCAATTCATCTTTCAGTGAAGACCAGTCATCCGTAATCCACGACCATTTGTCTTCATCAGTATAAAGCATTTTCTTAAATAATTCTGCCGGATCAGATTCTTCTTCATAATTAACCGACGAAGGAATTTCTGTATTCCACAGGTAATACTCCTTCATATTATTATTGATCCATTCATTTACAACTAATGTTTCTTCTGGGATATCGCCCGACTGATCATCTTCAGTAATTTCATCCGGGGCGCATGAGCCAAGCCCGATAAGAAAAACGGATACAAAAAGAATAATCGGGAAACGCTTGTATACAGAATTTAATTTCATGGCCACTAAATTTTGGGTAAAAGTATTGCAATTTCTTTTTTTATAAAAATTTTGAACAGCCTCATGTTATTCCTGGAAGTAAATAAAAAGCTCATTCCCCATTTTCATGTTTCAGAGCATATGAAACGGCCCAGTTTAACGAAAGGGTCTGTTTGTCTCCAGAAATAATTACCAATCCGTTGATATCGCGAAGGGCTTCCCTGTATTCCTTTTCCTTAAAATACACATTCCCCCGGTTGCAATAGGGCTCGGCATAATCAGGCTTAATTGATATAGCCTTATTAAAATCGGCAATCCCGCCATCAATATCATTATAAAATGAATTCAACTTCTTTGAAGTGAAATTGTCGTAACTTTTTATTTTCATCCATAATCAATAACTGTCCGGTTTCATTGACCCCGGTTATTTCGCCGTAAAACATACTTCCTCCGCTTTTATAACGGTGTCTCTCCTCAAAACGGTACATTTCCCCCAGAAAGAGTCGATTAATTTCTTTAAAATTTCCGTCGTATAATTTCCTGTAATATACTTTTATTGTTGAAATAATTTGTTCAAACAGGGAGAGCAAATCATGGTCCTGCCCGGTTAGTTGTTTCAATGAAACCGGGTTAGGGGCATTGCTTACAAACTTTTCCTGGTTTATATTTAGTCCGATTCCGATCACTGAATTTACTATCTGACCCGATATCACCGAATTTTCAATCAGTATACCCCCTAATTTTCTGTCGCCTGCATAAATATCGTTTGGCCATTTGATTTTTACACCTTCTGTATAATCTTTTAATACTGAACAAATTCCGAGAGCAACGACCTTCGACAACATGAACTGTTTTTGAATTTCAAGGAACCGGGGTTTCAAAACAAGTGAAAATGTGAGATTTTTTCCATCCTCACTTTCCCACGAATTGTTCATCTGTCCGCGTCCTGCTTTTTGGCTGTATGCCAAAAAGACAGTTCCTTCCGGCACCTCACCTTCAGCTAGTTGGTGGTTGGCATAGTTGTTGGTAGAATCGGTTTCATGTATGAAAACAATGTTATTTTCAAGTTTTAAATCCATATCTTTGTAATTGTATAAACTGCAAATTAAATCAATTTCATGGAAATGGCTAAAGACAAAAATACAGACAATTAAGTTTAAAAAATTTATCTTTGTAGTCCTAAGAATAATTTATGAGGGAAACAAAAAAACGATCAAGTACAGAAGAATTACTTAACGCAATAATTGAAGGGATCCATCGGAAAAAAGGACTGGATATAGTCAAGATTAATTTAAGCAAGATCAACCATACAGAATGCAATTATTTCGT
Source organism: Prolixibacteraceae bacterium (assembly GCA_963662895.1). GTDB lineage: Bacteria > Bacteroidota > Bacteroidia > Bacteroidales > Prolixibacteraceae > GWE2-42-39. Next base: position 132,927 of record OY759981.1, read on the forward strand.
GATCTGTCACGGAAGTTCTAACACACAGGTTAATGCCATTGCCCAGGCGGTAGAAGATACCGTTGAAAAACTGGCTGGTGAAAAAGCCTGGCACAAAGACGGCTATAAAAATGCTATTTGGGTATTACTCGACTATGCAGATGTGATGGTTCACGTGTTTCAAAAGGAAGCACGTGATTTTTACGATCTTGAAAATTTATGGGCCGATGCCCCGATTGAAGAAGTAAATGATGAAAACAATAAATAATGGCAGAAAACAATAACAACAAGCAAAAACCTAATCTCGGGAATTTTAAACCTGGTGGAGCCGTGAAACCACCCAAAATTAATCCATACTGGATATATGGCATTATAATCGTTGCTTTCCTGATCATACAATGGTTTAGTTTCGGGGGAGGCCCGGTCGAAACCAACTGGATGGATGTAAAAAATACCATGCTGGCCAATCATGATATAAAAAAAATCCAGGTCGTTAACCGTGAAGAAGCACAAATATTTCTGAAAGAAAGCAGTTACGATAAATACAAGGACAAACTAAACGTTGGCTTTTCTTCGCCCCCCAAGTATGGCCCGCATTTCTTTTTTACCATTGGTTCGGTCGAATCTTTTGAAGAAAAACTTAAAAATGCCCAGGCGAATTTTTCCGAAGAAAATAAGATTAGTGTCGAATATAAAACTGTTCACAACTATTTTGGCGATATTCTTGGCTGGATACTTCCTTTTGCGATTATTATTCTTATCTGGTGGTGGATTTTTCGCCGGATGAGCAAAGGGGCCGGAGGGGCTGGTGGTCCCGGAAATATTTTCAGTGTAGGAAAGTCGCAGGCTAAAATGTTTGATAAGAATTCGAAAGTATCAACCAATTTTAAAGATGTTGCCGGGCTGGCCGAAGCCAAACAGGAAGTGGAAGAGATTGTCGATTTTCTGAAAAACCCTGCCAAATTCACCAAACTGGGAGGTAAAATTCCAAAAGGGGCTTTGTTGGTTGGCCCTCCCGGAACCGGAAAGACATTGCTTGCCAAGGCAGTAGCCGGAGAAGCCAACGTTCCCTTCTTTTCCATGTCGGGTTCCGATTTCGTGGAAATGTTTGTAGGCGTAGGTGCCAGCCGTGTGCGCGACCTGTTTAAGCAGGCAAAGGAAAAAGCGCCATGTATCGTTTTTATCGATGAAATTGATGCCATTGGCCGTGCCCGTGGCCGGAACCCTAATTTCGGATCGAATGATGAACGTGAAAATACGCTGAACCAGCTACTTACAGAGATGGATGGATTTGACACCAACTCGGGGGTTATTATACTGGCAGCCACTAACCGCGCCGACATTCTCGACCGTGCCCTGATGCGTGCCGGACGATTCGACCGCCAGATACATGTAGAACTGCCCGATCTGAATGAGCGGGGAGAAATATTCAAGGTACACCTGAAACCTATTAAACTATCGGCAAATGTGGAGGTTTCTTTTCTTGCCAAACAAACACCGGGTTTCTCTGGCGCCGACATTGCCAATGTTTGTAACGAAGCGGCCTTGATTGCAGCCCGCAGGGAGAAGAGTGTAGTTGAAAAACAGGACTTTCTGGATGCAGTTGACCGTATCATTGGCGGATTGGAGAAGAAAAACAAAATTATTTCGGTAGATGAAAAACGACGGATCGCTTATCATGAGGCAGGCCATGCAACTATTAGCTGGTTGCTCGAATATGCACACCCGCTGGTAAAAGTAACCATTGTGCCGCGTGGCAAAGCGCTGGGAGCTGCCTGGTACCTCCCTGAAGAGCGCTCGATTACAACAAAGGAACAATTGCTCGACGAGATGTGTTCGGCCCTGGGGGGTAGGGCTGCTGAACAACTTATATTCGGGAACCTCTCTTCCGGTGCACAGAACGACCTGGAAAAAGTAACCAAGCAAGCTTATGCAATGGTTAGTATTTTCGGGATGAGCGAAAAAGTTGGAAATATAAGTTACTATGATTCATCAGGCCAAAGCGATTACAGTTTTTCGAAGCCATATAGTGAAAAAACAGCTGAACTGATCGATCAGGAAGCGAAAAAGCTGATCGAAGAGCAATACCTGCGGGCATTAAATGTTTTGAAGGAGAACGGTGCCGGTCATAAGGAACTGGGCGAACGGTTGCTCGAAAGAGAAGTGATCTTCGGGGAAGACCTTGAAAAAATTTTCGGCAAACGTAAATGGGATAAAAAACCGGAACCGACGAAAGAAGAATCTTCTATAGAAGGGGCTGCTTTGGACGAAACAGATACAACGACACACGCTGTTTAATGAGTTCTGCCCGTGATGATATATTAGCCCGAATAAAGTCTGCCGGGGATAAAAGAGCCGGAACTGATTTTGAAAAACCCGATTTTGTTTCTTCTGTTTATTTGCCCCTGAAAGAAAATCTTTCTGATGAATTCCATGACAAGCTGGAACTGGCTGGCGGCAAACTAATGGTTGCCAATACCATCGTTGAAGCAATTGAAAAGCTGCAGACCATTATTCATGAAAATCAGTGGAAAAATATTTTTTGCAAAGACGATATACTACAAAAGTATCTTTCAGGGAAAATACCGTTTACATCCGATTCCCGGGTATTTGAACAAATACAGGTTGGCATCACCCGCTGCGAATATCTGGTAGCACATTTGGGTGCTGTGCTGGTAAGTTCAGGACAAGCTTCGGGGCGCAGATTGAATGTTTTTCCTGAAATACATGTTATATTTGCTCACGAAGATCAGTTGACCGATTACCTGGAAAGCGGGCTTGAAAAGATGAAAAAAAAATACAGCAACAGGCTTCCCTCATTGATATCGGTAATAACAGGGCCCAGCCGGACTGCCGACATTGAAAAAACACTGGTCATGGGCATGCACGGGCCAAAGTCACTGCTGGTGCTTCTATGTAAAGAACCTTTTTAAAAACATCGAATATGGAAAAAGATTTTGTGAAAATTTACGACGGGGCTGAAGAGTACCAGGCTGTAATGGCTGTTGAATTACTGGAAGAAAATAATATTGAGGCAGTAATTGTCAATCACCACGATTCTATATTCCCGTCACTGGGCGAAGCAGAGGTATATGTCCATAAAGATTTTGAGGCACAGGCAATTGAAATTCTAAAAAAGATGAAACTTTGAATAACTTACTGAAACGTTCTCTCTTCGGGCTTGTTTTCGTGGTCGTTATTCTGGGCAGTTTACTACTCGGCAAAATTATTTACGCTATTCTTTTCGGAACAATCCTTACCGGTGCACTCTTCGAGTTTTATTCATTCTTCACAAAGGGAAATTACCGGCCAGAAAGGGGCATCGGGTATGCTTCAGGAATAGGGATATTCATCGTCCTTCTTTTAACGGCTGCAGAATACATTCCATCCGGATGGGGGTTCTGTATTTTCCTTCTTTTGCCGGTGGTTTTTATCATCGAACTCTATAGAAAAAAACCTTCGCCTGTTGAAAATATAGCCATCACTATGCTGGCGATATTGTATGTCGCGGTTCCTTTCGGATTGATTAATTTTTTGGTTTTCCCGGTATCTGATGACAGCAGGCAATTCTCCCCCGATCTGTTTATTGCTATACTGGTCATCATCTGGATTTACGACTCCTTTGCCTATCTTTTGGGCGTAAGTGTTGGCAGGCATCGTTTATTTGAACGCATTTCCCCAAAAAAATCGTGGGAAGGGGCTATTGGAGGGGCTGTTGTAACTGTTGCAGCATCCTGCACCGGACCTTTTTTTATCCCTGAAATCAGTGTTGTAAACTGGATTATCCTTTCAATATTGATCGTGGTTTCGGCCACATTTGGAGACCTTTGCGAATCGTTGATTAAACGCGCGGTCGGAAAAAAAGACAGCAGTAACCTGTTCCCCGGTCATGGTGGAATACTCGACCGTTTTGATTCGCTTTTATTTGTGATCCCGGTAGTGGTTCTATATTTAAAACTCTTTATTGAATAAAAGCCCGATTATTTACTATTTTTACGCCAAACTTTAATTTTTCCAAGCATGAAAGTTCACAAGGCCGGCATTGGTATTATTAACAGGGCGACTGTAGTGATTATTATTTTTAACCTGCTGATCTGGTTTTTGGTAAATCAGGCACCCCTTAAACTTTTTCTTGCCCTTGCCAGCATCGTAGTATATATCCTGATTATCCAGTTTTTCAGGTATCCGCAACGGAAAGTTACAGTAAACGAAAAGCTGGTGCTTTCACCTGCCGACGGGAAAATATGCGAAATCAGGGAATGTGTGGAAGAAGAATACTTGAAAACCAGATGCAAAAAGGTTTCCATATTTATGTCGCCTTTAAATGTACATATCAACTGGGTGCCTGTTACCGGGAAAATTACTTATCTGAAACATAAAGACGGCGAATTTTACGCTGCTTTTAAAGATAAGTCGGCTGAAGAAAACGAACGTACCACCACCGCAATACAACAAAAAGACGGACGGGAAATAGTGGTAAGGCAAATTGCCGGTGCCATGGCCCGCCGGATTGTTAATTACATTGAAGCAGGGCAAACTGTTGACCAAACGATTGAACTCGGTTTTATTCGTTTTGGTTCCCGGGTCGATTTATTTTTACCAACCGATGCAAAGATTAAAGTTGAGATGAACCAGAAAGTAACCGGTTCTCAAACGGTTATTGCTGAATTATAGAAAATGAACAGAATAAATAACTCTTTCTTTTGGGTGCCCAACTTCATTACCATGATGAATCTGTTATCAGGTACCTTAGCTGTGTTTTTTGGAACCGACGGACAACTGGGCTGGGCTTCAGTATTTATCTTTATTGCAGCGGTATTCGATTTCCTCGATGGTTTTGCAGCACGTATCCTTCATTCATATTCCGATATTGGAAAGGAACTGGATTCACTGGCCGATCTGGTTTCGTTTGGACTGGCACCGGCGACTATCGTTTTTACAATGCTCGAGTTGACACTATTTGGAATGAACCAGCCTATTTATGAAATTGAAGGAACTCCTTCACAATGGATTGTCCTTTTTACGTCATTATTAATTCCGGTTGCCGGGGCTTTCCGCCTTGCAAAATTCAATACCGACAAACGCCAGACCGAAAGTTTTCTCGGGCTTCCCATCCCGGCCAATGCATTTTTTTTCGCCTCTCTGGGATTGCTGCTGGAGATTGGAACAAAACAAAATGTTATTCCCCTAATCCTGAATAAGTACAGCCTCCTGATAGCGATCTTCCTCTTTTCATTCCTGATGATTTCCGAAATTCCTATGTTCTCGATGAAATTTAAAAACCTGAAGCTAAAAGATAACAGCACCCGTTTCATTTTCATCGGGGGAATACTGGTTTTGCTTTTAATACTAAAACTTTATGCCTTGCCGGTGATTATCGTGTGGTATATAATACTTTCGGTGATCAATCGGGCTGTTGCTTCACGCTAAACAGTTACATTTGAATTTGATTGATTCAGTCAATATCAGTCTGATCCTGTTGTTTCTCTGTCTCTTCCCCTGTATTTACCGAATAAATAAACTCCAGGATCTCTTCCTTTCCTGTTCCGTTGGCAGCCGAACTTATAAAGACAGGCGGCAATTCGGCCCATACCGTCAGCAATTGTTTCTTATAGGCACTAATATTCTTATTAAGATTTGTTTTACCCAGCTTGTCGGCTTTTGTAAAAATGATGGCAAAGGGAATGCTGTTTTCGCCCAGCCATATCATGAATTCCGAATCGATTTTCTGCTGTTCATGACGCGAATCAACCAGTACAAAAAGGCAATACAGGTTTTCACGTTTCAGTATATATTCCGAGATCAGTTTTTGGAATTTGCTTTTTGCCGTTTTCGGGACCTGGGCATAACCATATCCGGGCAGGTCGACCAGGTACCAGGTGTCATCGATGTTAAAGTGGTTGATGAGTTGAGTTTTTCCCGGACGGGCAGAGGTTTTTGCAAGGCTTTTTTGTCCGGTAAGCATATTGATGAGCGATGATTTCCCGACATTAGACCGCCCAATAAAAGCATATTCAGGACGATCAGGGTTCGGGCATTTTCTGAGGTCGGTATTGCTGATTATAAATTCGGCCTTTTTGATCATGCTTACTTAATATATACCTCCAGTAATTTTACTGAAGCTGTTTGCGGTACCAGTTTCACATTTTCAAGCGATGCCGGGATTAGAACCGTTTCGCCTTTCTGACCCGTTTCCGAACCATTCTCAAATTCAATTTTGTAGTTGCCGTCCAGACAAATATAAATTACAAACGAATCCAGCTCGTTGTAATCTTTTTCCAATGTTTGATCGAAATGCAGGACATTGGTCGTGAAATACTTGCAACTTACAATCTCCGACGATTCATTTAACTTTTCCTCATAGCCGGTTTTGTATTTTTCCTGAAGACTAAAGTCGATTGCATCGAGCGCCAGTTCGGTATGCAACTCACGGGTGTTGCCTTTTTCGTCTTTGCGGTCGTAGTCGTAAATACGGTAAGTTACATCCGATGTTTGCTGGATTTCTGTCAGCAATATCCCGCTGCCAATGGCATGAACCCTTCCTGCCGGGATAAAAAACACATCGCCGGGAGCTACTTCTTCGAAGTTTAAAATTTCCGTTAATTTTTTTGCTTCCAGAAACTTCAGGTATTTCTCCTGATCTACTTCCTGGTTAAAGCCGGAATTCAGTCTGGCGCCTTTATCTGCCTGAAGCACATACCACATCTCTGTTTTGCCATAGGCATTGTGGCGTTTTTTCGAGAGTTCATCATCAGGATGTACCTGGATCGACAGGTCATCGTTGGCATCAATAAATTTGATCAGCAGGGGAAACTCAACTCCAAACTTTTCATAAATTTTATCGCCCAGCAGGTCGCCCATATAAATTTCTGCCAGTTCCTGTAAATTGTTCCCGGCCAGGTAGCCGTTGGCAACCACTGATATATTTCCTTCAACAGCCGATACTTCCCAGCTTTCACCACAATTGGGCAAATCCCCGAAATCTTTGTTTAAGATGGTTTTTATTTTGTTTCCTCCCCAGATTTTGTCCTTGTACAGGGGGATAAATTTTAGCGGGTATAATCCTTCCATAAATAGTTAAGTTTAAAGTTCCAAATCACAAATTCCAAAACCGGGCATCCGGTATCAATCCTAAAACTCAAAATCAACAGCGGCCCTGTCGATGGCGTGTTTACCAATTAAACCGACCACCTTTAAGTGTTCGGGATGAACCCTGTAAACATCCAGGTCTGCAACCGATTCGAAATGGGTGGTCAGGTAGATATCAAACGATTTGGCGGCCAACTGGTAATTAGTCCCTACCTCAATAAACTTTAGTTCGGCAATTTTTCCCTTTAATCCGAGCAAGGCTTTTCTTATTTCCGATACAGCCCCTGCTTTTTCCTGTTCCGATGCGTATTCCTTCAGTTTAAACAGAACAACGTGATTGATCATAGCTATATTTTTCTGAAATGTTATTCTGCGAAGGTAACATTTTCTGTCCGCTTAACCATAAGGCAATTTTGCCGTGGCTTAAATTGAATCGATTCCGTATATTTGAAATAAAAAAGGGCTCATGCTGGTAATTGGTATTGCAGGGGGCACCGGATCGGGAAAAACAACAGTGGTGCACAAAATTATGGAACAGTTTAGCGAAGGGGAAGTCGCTTTTATGTCGGTCGATTCGTATTACTTCGACAACAGCCATTTACCACTGGAAGAAAGACAGAAGATCAATTTTGACCACCCGGATTCCATTGAGTTTGATTTGCTGATAAAGCATCTGAAACAACTGAAAAAAGGACTGCCTGTTGAAGAACCAACCTATTCGTACATCACCTGTACCCGGCAGGCCGGAACCAACCGGATCGAACCCCGCGAGGTGTTGATCATTGAAGGAATTTTATGCCTGGCCAATAAACAGTTGCGTGAAGAAATAGACCTGAAGGTATTTGTCGATTGCGAAGCTGACCTGCGGCTTGGACGGGTGATCAAACGCGATATTATTGAAAGGAAGAGGGATGTGCACAAAACACTGGCCCGCTACGAGACTACTGTTCGCCCAAGCCATATCCAGTTTATAGAACCAACAAAAAATTATGCCGATATTATTGTTCCCCAGGGCGGAGAGAATGAAAAAGCCATCCGCCTGCTGGTACATTTTATTAAACAATACCTGTAACTTATGCTTGAAAATTTAAATACAGAAGATATTCTTTTTATCGACATTGAGACTGCACCGCAGTACCCTGTCTTCGACGATATGCCCGAAACGTTTCAGAAGCTCTGGGACAAAAAATCAACATATTTCAGAACTGAAGGACAGGATGCCGCTGAAGTTTATGAACGTGCCGGTATTTATGCCGAATTCGGGAAAATTATTTGTATTTCGGCCGGTTTCTTAATCCAGAAACAGGGTGAACGTTTTTACCGGGTAAAGTCGTTCCACGACGATAGTGAGAAACAACTCCTGTCGCAGTTTAACCAGATGCTGGAGAGATTTACCAGCCATCCCGGCAAACGGCTTTGCGCCCACAACGGCATTGAGTTCGATTTCCCGTACATTGCCCGCCGCAGCCTGATTCACGGGCTGAAACTTCCGAAGATACTCGACATTGCAGGCGCCAAACCCTGGGAAATAAAAGACCGGCTGATTGATACCCTTCATCTTTGGAAATTCGGTGATTACAAAAACTACACCTCGCTGGAGCTCCTGTGCGCCGTGTTCAATATCCCGACCCCGAAAGACGATATCGACGGTAGCGAAGTTGCCCATGTGTATTACGTGGAAAACGACCTTGACCGTATTGTCCGTTACTGCGAAAAAGATACGCTGGCGCTGGCAAACCTGCTGTTACGCTACAAAGGGGAGCCAATTATTCTGGCTGAAAATATGGAAGTGGTAGGATAAAGAATATTGTAGTACGGTACGCCATATCGCCCTGAAGAGGCAGGTTATATATATAATTTTGTTGTATTGTTCATCCCCGGTGATGGTATATTTCCTTATGTAATTCGAAATCAGCATACAACTTGTAAAGGGGTATCCCTTTTACAGGATTTTAGGAAAATGCAGTTTAATATGATTGCTCGTATAATACCATAACATCTTCATAATAAATAAAATATTCCTTTCTTTTTATTGATTTTAAATAAAATCTTATTCTTAACAACATCAAACCTTTGATATAGCTATCTTTTTATGATTTATGCTCAATAGCATAAGGATCGGTTAATATATTTTCCGTAACTTACATGGAAATCAAAAAAAACAGGGGGTATTTCCTCCAAACGGACAGACAGGAAGAATCAAAGATCTAGAGATAATGAACAATATATTGAAAGCACGGCTAAAAAAGAATCAACTGACTTCTGATCCGAATGACTACATGGCTTCGGTTGCAAGTTCAGGGAGTGTGGGAGTCGATCAACTCATTGATGAAATTATCAGTGATGGCATTGAACTGAAGCGCTCAACAATTCTAAACATAATCACACACTTTAATAACAAAGCCTCACAGAAGGTGCTTTCCGGTTTTAATGTCAATACCGGCCTGGTCTATATGCGACCGGTCATAAAAGGTGTCTTTTATAACCGAACATGGGACCCGGAGGTAAATTCGGTCTACATATCCATCAGACAAGGGGCCGATTTACGCAAAGAAGTGGCTAATACCACGGTCGAAATCCTGGGAGAGCAATCTGATCTCCTGGAGATTTACAGCGTGGTTAATCAAACCACAGGCAAAACCAACGGGACACTGACCAAGGGAAGGAATGCGGAGATCAAGGGGTCATACCTCAAAATTATTGGAGAAAATGAAGCCTGTGGGGTGACCTTTACCAATACCTCGACACAGGAAACCACGAAGCTGGATATGACTGACATCGTGCTGAACGAGCCTTCGCGGTTGTTGATCTTTGTACCGGCAACACTGGCCGCCGGTGAATACGAATTAACGGTAACCACACAATTTACAGGAGGGAACAATGTGCTGAAAGAGCCTCGCTCGGAAACCTATGGGATTCCTGTTGTGATTGAATAATGACACTCTCCGTCCGGGGTGTCTTACTAACGTTAGTAAGACACTCTTACCAGTGTTTGTAATAATGCCTTACTAACGTTTGTAATCATGTTTTACTACCACTGGTGGGGCACCATGGATGCCGGCAACAGGAGGGAGGGCAACCATTCTGATCCCAGCTATATCCGCAACATGGCTTTTATGCTTCATTTATCTAAATCCTGAAAAAAACAAGAAATTATGAATATAGACTTTCATTATTACGGAACATACGTAGCCGCGTGTCTCGCTGGTTATAATTTTGATCAGGCGCAAACAATAGCACATGCGGCACAATACGTTGACGACTCGGATGAAATAATGCTAAAAGATTCCCTGGGACGGTACTATATTACCGATTTTACCCCGGTTCCAACAGTACAGGGACTGTCGGATATGCTGGACAAAAACTTCCGGTGGTCTGAAGGAGCACTTAAAAGTATTGCTGACATTTGGGTTCCCTTTCATTTTCTGCCAGGCAATTATGGGGACATCCCTGTGACCCAAATCTATTCCGGTCCCGCAAGCGACAAGGGAACGCTGTTCAAATGGACATTTGATGATGAATCTGCCAAGCAATTCAAATTGCTATGTCAGCCCAACAGCCTGTTGGTTAAACGAATGATCAATGATATTGTGATCAATCATTCCGACAAAGACTATCTGCTGCCGATGATCGGCATGAGGATGCATGTACTGGCCGACACCTGGGCTCATATGTACTATATCGGGATGCCTGCATGGTTTATCAATGATGCCAAAGAACAGGTATACAAAATTGAAGGCACAACCAAAACACCGGTTAAGTGGCAAAGGATATGGCCCTGGGACGACAGTACCGATATCTTGCAGGGGGAAACAGCGACCCCTAATGCCCTGGCCTATAATTCAATTGTTTATCTGGGACACGGACGGATGGGACATCTTCCTGATTATCCCTACCTTAAATACCAATATGGTCCCCAGTGGTCAAAAAATGAAATAACCAAAGACAACCCTGCTTATTTTTTACAGGCATTTAAACAGTTGACCAAAGCCTTATCATGTATAAAGAATAAGGAGCCGTTTGACATTAACAGCTATGCTGATTTACCTGCTGAAACAGAAGCTGTGATCACAAAAATTCTGACAACAAAAGTTAACGACCAATCCCAAACATGGAGAGATCATATCGGAAAGATTAAAGTAAACAATGTAGCGCTGGCCCTTCCGGAAATATACGATAAGGATTTGTGGCTTAATAAACTAAAAACGATGAAATTGCCGATTGAGAAGACTGACTATTATTACTTTAACGTCTCGTCCCTGTTGCATTTAAATCTGGTGAGGGATTCATTGGCAGCGTACAACATTTACATTGATTCTATTCCGAGAGAGGACATTGTAAGCACGAAGTTCAGATGTAAAGCAGGCAAGTACATTGGACCAACAGACAAGAAATCCAAATCGCAGTATTACCCCCAAATGCAGTCTAACGGGATTACCCTTCAGATTATTAAACAAACCCCCAAACTACTCACCTCAGGGGATATTATTGAAATTAAAACTACTGAGACCAATGTCGGCGAATATAATTTTCTGGGGGCATGGGAGACGACCGCCCTTTATTATTACACCCGGGAATGGGACATCAGCAAGCAAAAATGGCAAATTGAAAAGGTGAATACTTCCGGCGATACCTTAATCAGGGATGGTGATCAGGTACGCTTTAAGAACATGAATTTTGACAAAAAGCCCTACATGTGCACCTATGACTACTGGCTGGGAGGTACATACCTGACAACCCAGTCCAGTGGCTCCCGGGACAATGCCATCTGGATTATGGAAGGGCTGACTGAATTCAACATGTTCATTGTCACTCCCGATTATTTTGTATCAGACATCATTGACCTGAATACCTCGACTCATATTTACAACGATATGAAAACCTATGGGATTGTTCTCGGGGACAATACTGTTGATGTTAAAAACCTGAAGAAAGCATTGGACAATATCGGTCTGGGCTTTATACAGGTTGAACTAAATACCGGTCAAAAAGGCCAGGTTTATATTCAGCTTGAAAAAATCGTTAACTACAAGGCTTTATAATTCACATAAAAAAGGAGGTAAAAATGACTTTACATGATTCGAATGAAGGCGCTCCGCTAAAGCTGACGCCCGAAAAAATGGCAAACCGCAGGCATGCTTTAAGCTTTTGCAAACCTGACGGTGTTCCGGTAGATCTTGATTTGTCTGACGACAAACAGTTTGAATTTTTGTTGGATGAACGGGGGGGAAATGAATACCTGCAAAAATACTTTCCCCGTTATCATCAGATGTTGCACTGTTCCAGGAAAAAGGCGGTTGAAGCCAAACAGACCAATGCAGTGGCCGCCCCGCCTTATCTGACATTGTTGGAAAAAGTGGCATTGAACGAAGATGTTTCTGACGACTGGCACGATCTTATCCAGATTACCGGGATCGTTGCTCAGAAAAAGGAAAATTCTTCGGTTTACCTGGTTCAATCGGTTGCTTTGATCAGTTTTGTGGAAGGGATGCAAACCACGTATGCAACGCTCACTATTGGAAATCCAAACACCGGTGAGATGATTGCCCAGACGAATGTTGCAAACATATTCGATCAGGGCTATGATACCGTTATCATGGCTACCGGAACAACCAGTAGCCTGGAGGGGATCGAAGCATCGCTTACGGTTGACGGCTTGCCTTACCAAACCGATATTCCGATCCATAAATTTGCAAAAATCGATCTTCTGGATAAAATCGATCCCAGTGAGCCCATTGTCGTAACGAATCCGGTTCATCAGGCAAAGAAACCCAATGTTGGTTTTATAAAAGTATGTATGGGACGCAAAGCAAGTGATTGTGACTATTTATATAATTATCAGTCTGCAGGAGGGGCCCCGACACCAACAATTGCCGTGTCCGGATCGGTTACTTATGCCGGCACCATTACGCAACCGTCTCCCGAATCGAGTAAGTTCGGGATCTATTTCTTTGTGAAAAAACGAGACGGGGGAGCAACCCAGTTTTTCACACAACCAGAAGCCTACAAGTATTTCACATTGAGTAACAACGGTCATACGCTCAATTGGGATTTTCTTCCGGCTACCTTTGAAAAAGCGCCCTGGAACCAGGGGGATACCATCGACTTAAACCTTACCGTTGGCATTGCCGTCGACTCGCCTATTAAAAACACGCAGTTCCAGGTCACCAGCCTGCGGGGGGTTGTCCCAAATCCGTCTGTAGCTAAAATCGATGTCCTCAAATTTGTTTGGGGCTGCCTTGGCGCCGACTCCCTGATAAAGATGAAAGATGGCCCGGAAAAACGAATTGATGCTTTATTGACCGGACAAAAGGTACAGATCAATGATTCCGGGGAATGGTTAACGATCATGGATATCGTGACCGGAAAAGAAGAGAAACCCTGTTTGAGGATTACCACAGCTAACGGGCGCTCACTGTTGGTTACCGACGGGCATCCCATCTGTAAAAATGACGGGTTCTGTCTGGCCAAAGAATTAGCTGTTGGCGATCTGATCCGCACAGAGTCAGGAATGGAAACAGTTTCCGGCATAACAGAAGAACAATACGATGGGACGGTCTACAATCTTAAGTTAGGTAATACTGAAGAACAGGCCACTTTCGGGGCAACACACTATGCAAATGGGATCCTTGTGGGTGACGGAAATATGCAGGGATATCTGTCAGAAAAACGCAAATACGAAGCCCGAAGGTTCCGGTGTATAGAAGAACTTCCGGCTGAATGGCGTTTGGATGCAGAAAATGCAAGAAGGTTAAAAGAGAAAAAACCCTTAATTCCTGCATAATTCTTAATTTACCGAAAGCCGGCGAATGTTTCCGGGGTTGTTTGCACACCCTGCTATCCAAGTGCAAAGCCGGCCGACAGGCCAATGTCGGAAGGAGTAATCCGAAAATCCTTAAAAGAGTAGGAGTTACAAAATGCAGAATTAATTATGGAAAATGTAATTATTTGCACGATTGGTACCAGCTTTGACATCATCCTGGAGTCGCAGGTCGGTTCTACCGGCTTTGGATGGTGTTTGAAGAGTATACCCGACGGGGTGGAACTTGCTGCTATCGAATCCTTTCCGTTAGGCCAGCATGTTTTCCCCGGGTGCAAGGAACGACAGGTCTTTACCTTTGTAGCTGTTAAACCCTTAAAAGAAGGGTGCATTGCATTCGACCTTTTACGTTTGACCCATCCTGTTTGTGAAATTGCCGATACGGTAATTTATACCGTCTATGTTCACGATGAAGATGAAAATGATGTCCTGAAAAAGGAAATCGGAGGTCAAAAATTCGTTAAAGGGGCAGGAGCCATGGTACATGCCAAACCGGTACAACCCTATGGTTTTGCCGATGCCGAAAAGGCTGTTTATCTGTCTGGTTCCCCTGTACCTTCACCGAACGGATATCTGTCAACCAGCGACGGACCGAGTTTTATCGAGAGTGCGACCAACTGTATGGTCAAATACGGTAACCCGTTCGGAGTAGCTACCGATGAAGCAGAATGTACCCTGAAGTACGGATATCCTGTGGTAAAATATGGATATCCCCCTATTTACAAGTACGGGTTCCCGCTGAATGATGCATCAGGGAAAACTCTTACTGTAAAAGAAGATGCTCAAAACTGTATTGTGAAGTACGGGACACCGTTCGGTGTGGCTAATAAGCCGGAAGACTGTATATTGAAATATGGTTTTCCTGTTCAAGAATGAATGACCTGATCAGAAAACGGATGTTTTCCCCGGATTGCATCCGTTTCCTTAAAAAAACAGGAGCCAATGATGATCATGTTGGCTGACAATGAAAAAATAAACAAATGAAATATCAACCAGTAACAGCAGTGTGGGAAATCACCATGGGATGTAACATGCGTTGCAAACATTGTGGTTCTTCATGTGAAAAACCACTCCCCGATGAATTAACAACAGAAGAAGCCCTTGACCTTGCCGACCAGATTGCTGACCTCGGTCTTACCTGGGTCACCCTTTCCGGAGGCGAGCCATTTATCCGTAAAGACTGGCACCTGATTGCCAAGCGGTTGTCAGACAAAGGGGTTATCCCCAACATCATATCCAATGGATGGCTGGTAACCGACGATACCATTACCAAAATAAAGGAATCAAAAGCAGGAACCATAGCCATCAGCCTTGACGGGCTGAAAGAGACCCACGACTATATCCGCAGACCCGGTTCTTATGAAAGGACCATAAAAGCTTTGAAACGCTTTGTTGAAAACAATGTAACCTGTGGTGTGGTAACCACCATTTCGAATGTCAACATACACGAACTGCGCGATTTGCGCAAAGTACTGGTTGATATAAGAGTACCGTACTGGCAGGTTCAGATAGGCTTGCCAATGGGAAATTTTGCCAAAGAAAAGGGATCAATCTTAATACCGGAGCAGGTTAACGATATTATCGACTTCTGTTACGAAACCGCCAAAGGAGGCGAAATTATTCTGTATCCGGCCGACTGTATCGGTTATTACAACCTGAAGGAACTGGAAGTCCGGCAAATTGCCCATCAAACCGGTACCCTCCCGATATGGAAAGGATGCAATGCAGGTAAACGCGGCTTTGGTATTCTGCATAATGGAGAAATCATGGGTTGCACCTCTATCCGCGACCGTCAGTATATAGAAGGTAATATCCGGGAAACCTCACTACGGGAAATATGGGAAAACGAAAACAACTTTGCATGGAACCGTACAGCCACAAAAGCGAACCTGAAAGGCGAATGCAACGAGTGCAAGTATGGCGACGAATGCCTGGGAGGCTGCCCCAATACCCGCCTGACGATGGAAGGGGATATCTGGGGGGAGAATAAATATTGCTCGTACAATGTGGGCATGAAACGGACACGAAGTATTGTGGCCCAACGCAATAATGTAGAAGAATTGATGAAAGATGCCTTCCGCTACATCGAAGAACAGGAATACCAGATTGCCGCTATTGTGCTCGACAGGGTGCTGGAACTGGAACCCGCCAACCTCGATGCCCTGAAATATCACGGCTTTGTCAGTTTCTTTTTACAGAATATAAAGCAAGCCGAACGCTCCAACCGAAAAGCCCTTAAAGTGAAACCCGGAGATGCTTATTCCCTGAAAGGTCTGGGACTTACGCTCTATAAAAAGGGCAGCAAAACTCAAGGCATTGATTACCTGAAACAAGCCATTGCAAAATCAGATGAGAAATTTATGGATCCTTACTTCGACCTGGCATTGGTATATATGGACAATAACCAACCTGAAGAAGCCAAAGCCCTTCTGAACAAGGCCCGTGAAAACAATCCCGAATTCTATGACCGGAATCACGAGTTGTACTCCCGGGTATTTACTTAGGAGATATCCTGGGGCCACATTATTTTAATATAACACAACAAAAAAATGAATAACCAAATAAAACAGTTTTCTTTATGAGTAACAAAATTATTCCCTACCGGGTAGGCCAATGGCTACCATCCGACCAGGCAGTTCTGGACAACTGGCTGGCAACTTTAATTCAGGAAACAGACCGGGATAAAAAGCCATTTCATCCGGTTATTACAGCGTTTAAAAACTTTATTGAAAACGACGCAGAGGTCTACATGTTTTTCTCCCAAATGTTTAAGCAGGTTCCTCTTAAGTATAAAACCGATCCTGCCGGGAAGCCACAGGTTCGCGACTATCACCACATGCTGGAACTGATGAATACCATTATGACCAAGGCCCCGGCGTACAATAAAACAGGATTGGTTGGTTTTCCGATTAATGCTATTCTCGACTGGCCAATGGGAACCACCAGTGGTTATGCTGCCTTTTTGAACGGAAAAGTGAACTTTCATCTGAAAAAGGTACTGAATGAATGGGCGCAGTTCCTGGGATCATCTGATTCATGCGAAACCTTAACCCGCGATGAACATACGGGCTGGTTTGGGAAAGATGCCCGTGAAGCCATGCCTCATTTTGATGAAGACTTTATCTGTGATCCGTCAAAAGAACATCATGGTTTTACCTCATGGGATAACTTTTTCACCCGTCAGTTCAGGGAAGGCCGGCGTCCGGTTGCTGCCCCCGGTGACGATCAGGTCATTGCCAATGCCTGTGAGTCGGCACCCTACAGGATTGCTCACCATGTGAAGCGTCACGACCGGTTCTGGATCAAAGCGCAGCCCTATTCGCTGGAACACATGATGCAACACGATGACTATGTGGCAATGTTTGAAGGAGGTACGATTTACCAGGCCTTTCTGAGTGCATTAAGCTATCATCGCTGGCATAGCCCGGTAAGCGGAACCATCATTAAAACCTGTAAGCTGGACGGGACTTACTATGCCGAAGCCCTGGCCGAAGGTTACGATCCGGCAGGGCCCAATGAATCGCAGGGATACATTACCCAACTGGCAAGCCGGGCACTGATATTTATTGAAGCTGATAACCCGGCAATTGGGTTAATGTGCTTCATGTCTGTGGGGATGGCCGAGGTATCGACCAATGAAATTACGGTTTACGAAGGACAGCATGTCACCAAAGGCCAGCAACTGGGTATGTTCCACTTTGGAGGATCGACACACTGTTTGATATTCAGGCCAGGGGTCGAAGTTAAATTCGATTTACATGGACAGAAACCCGGGCTCGAATCGGAAAATATCCCGATCAATGCCAGAATTGCAACAGTGGTTTCAAAATGAAGGAATTAATCTATTCTGAAATGATATCTCATGAACTATCCTATTTTCATATAAGCTGGCTGTCGGAAACCGACGGACCGGGAAAAAGGGTGGTGCTTTTCCTGCAAGGGTGCCCGCTCGATTGTGCCTGGTGCCACTCGCCCCATTCACAGCCGCGGCAGAGCCCTTTGCTCTATTTCGATTCGTTGTGTATCCGGTGCCACCGCTGTGAAGAGGCCTGCCCGAATGGGGTTCATGCTTTTATTGGAGAGCAACACCTTATTCTCCGGGAAAAATGTGTGCAATGTGGAAAATGCATCGAAGCATGTCCGCAGTCTTCGAAGTATAAGCAGGGGAATGCCCTGCTGCTTCCCACTCAAAGCAAGAGTGTCGGTTCGTTGTTCGAAATGCTCAGGCCCCAACTGGAGTTACTCCGGGGGGTGGGAGGGATAACCTTTAGTGGCGGAGAACCTTTGCTTCAGGTAAAAGCACTGACCCTGCTGGCCCGGAAATGCAAAGAAGCCGGGATACATACAGCTCTTGAAACATCGGGTATTGTGCCGTTGGAATCGGTTGAAACCATTGCTCCCTATATCGATACCTGGTTGTTTGGTATGCGGTTAACGACCGGCACCCATACCTTTCCGTTGACAAGCCTGGAAAAACAAACCCGGAAAGTTTTTGAATTCCTGACTCATCAGGAAAGATCGAAGCTGATTATTCGCATCCCGGCTATCGACGGATATACAACGACATCGTCTTACCTCAGCCGGGTACAGGAAATAATCGGCTTTCACCCGGTACAGGCTATTGAGGTGATGCCGCTGAATAAAGCCAGCTTACATTACTATAAAGCAATGGATATTAAGCCTGAAATCGTTTTCGATGAATTGCAGGCCGATACAGCCTTTGAAATGATCACTAATTATTTAAAAACCGAAAAATCTTTACATTATGGAAGTTGAATTAAGCCCTCGTATCCTGAAACTACGGGAGGCCCTGATGAAAAAAGGTTTTACCGACCGTTCGGGCGAATGGTTCGTAAAAAGTGAACTGCCCGATGTCGCGAAAATGTACCCGGACGAACATGTCATTGTTCGCAGGGCATATGGCATTGAAGAAATGCTAAAAGCGTTGTGCGATCCCGAAAAATTTGGTTATACGCACTGTTTCGAAATTGAAGCCGGAAGTTTACTGGCGGGAATTATCCCGATGGGCTCAAACGGGTTAGGAAAAGTATTCCCCAATTACCTGACCGAAGAAGAACTCCGGATAGGCTCGGTAACCAACAAAAGCCAGATGGCTATCCTGGGGCATAACTCCATCAATTACGAGAATGTGCTTGGCAAGGGATTGCAAAGCATAATCGATTATGCCGACGAAAAACTACATCCCAAATTACTAAAAGGGGTAGAAATAGCATACGATAAAAAGGCTTTCTACAAGGCGGTTATCATTTCGTGCCAGGCGGTTATCGATTATTCGCACCGGTTTGCCGGTTTGGCAAAGCAGGAAGCAGAAGCCTGTACCGACGAAACCCGGAAAGCAGAGTTACTGGAGATATCCCGTATCTGCAATAAAGTTCCGGCACAACCCGCCGAAACATTTTACGAAGCTATTCACAGTATCTGGCTGGTACACTGCTGTCTTCATGCTACGATGGACTACATGTCGCTGGGCCGTCTCGACCAGGTGCTGAACGCTTACCTGGAAAAAGAAACCGACCGGGACTTTGCCCTTGAGCTGATTCAGAATTTTGTCATCAAGGCTGCCGGAAGGCTTAACCTGACCACCCAGTACCTGGTAGAACAGGATCATATGGATTACAATGCCGCTTTGGGCATTCACCCCTATTATCTTGACCAGCGTGCCGGGTTAAATAACTTTTTGCAAAACGTGATTATCGGGGGTAAAAAGCCATCGGGCGAAGATGCCACCAATGCATGTACTTACCTTATCCTGGACGCTTTCCGCCAGGTCAACCTTTCAACTCCGGGCTTGTATGTCCGTTTGCATAACGGCAGTCCTGAAGAATTGATTAATGCGGTATCTCAATCCATCCGGGAAACCAGGAACCTGCCCTATATCCTTAACGATGAAGTCATGGTCCCGGCAATGAAGGATGCTTTATCGTATGGAGAAACCGATCCGTCTAAACTTGAAAAGTACCAGGCAGCAGCCAACGACTATTGTGTGGATGGATGCTGGGAACCAATCCTGAACGGGGTCAGTGAATGGACCTTTGGAATGATTAACGGAATGACCATCCTGGAATGTAGCTTAAACCGGGGAGCTGCCTTAAGCACAAGTCCCGAACTGCTGAGGGGTGAAAAACTAAGTATCGACACGGGCTGTATCGAAAGTTTTGAGCAATTGAAAGAAGCGCTGGGAAAACAAATGCAGTTCTTTGTCGATCAGTCGGCTTTTGCCATGTGCCTGTATTACATGACCAATGAATTTGTCGTTCCGACACCGTTGGTCTCAGCGTTGTTTGAGAGTTGCCTGGAAAAAGGGATCGACAAATCGTGGGGAGGCGCGGAATATAACCTGGGAGGTACCATTCTGGGAGGAATACCCGATATGATCAATACGATGGCTGCCATTAAAATGTGGGTCTTTGAAAAAGAAAAGTACACATTTCCGGAGGTCATTGCTGCCATGCGTTATAATTTCACGGCTGGCGATACCGGCGATTTCAAGACACAACGGATGTACGATTCCATCAAAGTTGATCTGTTTACCAATACTCCCCTGTTTGGGAACAGCGATGAAACCGACGGGATTGCCCGTTTCGTTTTAGATACCTTTTACAATGCGGTAGAGCGTTCGAAAGATTTAGCAAACAAAGTATTTATCGATCCCAAAGGCGACGATAACCCGGAGGTTTGGGCTATGCGGGCTGTTGCCGGCTATTACGGGAAAGCCATTCAAAGTATCTTGCCGGGCTTTGACCTGAAGTTTACCGCAGGTATTGGAACCTTTGAGCAATACAACTGGCAGGGGGCTGCTGTTGCCGCCTCGGCAGGACGGAATTCAGGCGATCCGCTGGCGCCCAACTTTACGCCTACCTCGGGAACCTGGCACAGTACGCCCAGCCGCTTACTGGAAACCTTTAGTAAACTTGAACTTGACCGGTTTGCTGCGGGCGTGATTACCGACATGTGTCTGGAAACCAACATTCCTGTCGGGCAGCTTTTGAGAAACTTCATTGCCAAAAAGGGTGGTATGCTTACCATAACAATTGCATCGCCTTACTACCAGGAGATTTATGAAATTGCCAAAGCTTCCGACCGGATTGAGAACCCGGCAGCTGCTTCTGCCGAGTTAATCAAGTATGCTGATATTATGGTTCGTGTCGGCGGCTGGAATGCCCCGTTTATTACGCTGCCCTTAGTGCATATGGAGAACTACATTAACCGTCCGGTCGGTGATAAATCATAACGGACAGCGCCTGGTCGCTGCCTTTATTAATTTTAAAACAGTAAAAAATAAAACATGAAACAAAGAATAATTTATCTGTTAGGGGCCCTGCTTTTTTTAGTGGCTTGTACATACAATGGGCCCAAAAAATCCAATGAGGATCCATTACCCTCGTGGAACGATACTGAGATGAAGGCGAAAATCATCGGTTTTGTTGAGAAACAGGTTCCGAAAATACCACTGGAAAACCGTTTGGCGGTTTTCGATATGGATGGAACCATTGCCTGTGAAGAACCGCTTTGGCTCGAAATGTACTGCGCTGTTCAGGGATTATGCCTCAAGGCAGATAAAGACACGACCCTTCGCAGCCAGATGATCTACCAACTGGCCGATTCGTTACGGGTGAACCCCAAAAGCCAGTGGGCGCAATCGCAGTGGGGGCCATACATCGATACCATGGTGCATACTGCTTTTGCCGGTTGGGACAACGAAGCCTATATTGCATTCAGCAACAAGCTGGTCAATACGGAAAAACAGCCCGATTACGGGATGCTGTTGATAAACACGTTCTATCCTCCCATGATCGAATTGATTTCGTATTTAAAAGAAAATCAGTTTGACATTTATATTGTTTCCGGGTCACTGCAAGGGTTGCTCTGGAGCGTATGCCCCCAGGCGATCAGTTTTGAGCGTTCTCATTTAATAGGCACACGCCAGCAAATGAACCCGGTCTTCTATCCTGACGAAAAAACGGCATTTATCCTGCAACCGGATATCTGGGCCCCCAATAACGATGACAATGGGAAGGCCCTGAATATTTACAGTTACATCGGGAAAACACCGGTTTTTGCCTTTGGAAACACAACCGGCGACTTTGGGATGTTCCGGTTAACATCGACCAATACACTGCCACATGCCTGTTTTTTGCTCAACCACGACGATGCTCAACGTGAATATGTTTATCCCCCCTGGCATGGTGATGCAATGCCTGCCTGGCAGGATACCATGAAAAATAACGGCTGGAACATTGTGGATATGTCGAAAGCTTTTAAAACAGTATGGAGAAAAGCACAATAACCGTTGCATTGGCTTAGCGTCTCCGGCCGGGGCTACTTAAAATGCCCCGGCTTTTTTTTATGGAAACGGAAATATGGTAGAATGAAAACCTTTCTGATTTTTCTACCCGACAGTATCTGACTCTTCTTTATCGCAAACCGGTTCCAGTTTTTTCATTGCCAGCTTAATCAACTGATAAGAAATAACGATTAAGGCAGGCCATGTCAGAAACCATATGATTGAATTCCAGTACATATTTTTATGTGTTTTAGTTATCAATACGTGTGATCTTCCTTTTGCAGTTCAGTTTCAGTAATCTTTGTTTTGTTCATCGACTTCCATGCATACCAGATATAAGCCAATACAAAAGGTACAGCAAGCGATACATAGCTCATTGCCGTTAGGGTAAAATAGCTCGACGAGGCATTTTCGATGGTCAGCGACGACTGCAAATCGTAAATAGACGGGTAAAAAGCCGTGTGGTTAAACCCGGCAAGTAAAAACAACATCCATACCGTAAAGACCGTTCCAGCCCCGGTGAACCAAATTCCTTTGGTTGATTTCTTCAGCAAGGTAGCAGCAATTCCCCAAAGCACACCAACGACGCCAATCAGCAGGATAACTGCCACCAGTGGCATATCAATAAGGTTGTGCAGGTATTTGTAATCTTCCATAAAAACTTCTCTTGTGTCCGGGTTATAAGCAAATCCTTCTTTCAGAAGTAAAACAATAAGGAAATACAGGAAAAATACAAGGAACGGAATGGTATTGTACAATAACTGCTTTCGCGAACGGGCAAACATTGCTTCACTTTCCACCGAATTGATAAAATAGAGTGAACCAAGAACACGGGCCAGGAAGAACACAGCCAGTCCGAGTGCCACATTGTGAAATGTCAAAACGGCTTCCAGTCCACGGAAGGGTGTTGCCCAGCTTACCTGGTTCAATTCGTTCAGACTGAACATTGCCCCGTTGAAAAAAGTCCCGACAGCAGTCCCTACCAAAATAGTTCCGAATAATCCGTTCAGGATTAAAAACCATTCGAAGGTCTTTGCTCCCAAAAAATTATTGGGCTTTTTACGGAACTCGTACGAAACCGCCTGTATCACGAAGAAAATCAGGATGGCAAGCCAAACCCAGTAAGCGCCGCCAAACGAAGTGGCGTAAAATAAAGGGAAGGATGCAAAAAATGCCCCTCCGAAAGTAACCAGGGTAGTAAATGTGAACTCCCATTTGCGTCCCAGTGTGTTTACCAGCATAGTACGTTCGTTTTCGGTTTTCCCGATGGTGTAGATCAGTGTTTGCCCGCCTTGTACAAAAGTCAGGAACACAAATAAGGCGCCCAACAGCGATACAATGATCCACCAGTATTGTTGCAATGCAAGATATGATAGTGATTCAAACATTATTTGGTTCCTCCTTCTTCTTTATGTGGCCCGATTTTTATTTGTCGAAGCATGATTTTTATTTCAGCAATAAGCAGTGTTGTAAATACCACGGCAAACAACCAGAATGTAACCATCACAGCACCAGAACTGATCTTGGTTACAGCAGCCATGGTTGGCATTAAATCCTGAATAACCCAGGGTTGGCGGCCTACTTCGGCAACAATCCAGCCGGCCTGACTTGCCAGGTAAACTAATGGTATTGTAATGATTGCTACCCGGAGGAACCATTTTTTATTCTGAATATTTCCTTTCCCGACAAACCAAAATGCCAAAATAAAGAACAGAATAAACCAAAACCCCAGTACAACCATTACATGGAAACTATAAAAGGTAAGCGGAATATTGGGAACCAGTTGTTTTACATCAGAAATATAACCATATCCAAAATACCGGAAGTAATTATCCTGAAAATCTTTACTCATGAACCCGGTTTTCAGTTGGGTGGCAAGAGCCTTATTGCCCAACTTTTGAGCATCTTTAAACTCGCCCAGTTTTGCAATGGCAATTTTCCCCCGCTCAATTTTTTCAGATGCCGGCATTATTCCCCGTTCCGGGTTTCCTTTAATCAGGTCTTTAAGTCCGGGCACATATCCGTTCCAGTCGAGCGTAGCCATAAACGATAATACTTTAGGGACTTCAAGAATAATGTCGATCTTATCCAGCTCATTATCTGAACCGGACGGAACTCCCAATATGGCAAGGCCGGCTCCTTCTTTTCCTTCGTACAGACCTTCGAGCGCAGCAAATTTCACCGGCTGGTCTATGGCAACCTGCCGGGCAGTATTGTCACCTGTCACGACCGTGTAGACAGAGGCCAGAAAACCAAAAATAGCTGCAACCGCAATGCTTTTCCGGGCAAAAGCAATTTCCCGTTTCTTTAATAAAAACCATGCAGAAACACCGATTACAAACACCGCTGCCAGCACAAAACCCGATGAAGTGGTATGCAAAAATTTATGTATTGCCGTTGGAGAAAAAAGGACATCCCAAAAACTGGTCATTTCATTTCGGGCCGTTTCCGGATTGAAGGTCATTCCGACCGGATTTTGCATCCATGCGTTGGCTACCAGTATCCAGAGAGCTGAAAGATTAGCGCCAATCGCGGTAAGCCAGGTAGCCAGCAAATGAAATCTTTTACTGACTTTGTTCCATCCGAAAAACATGATGGCAATAAAGGTCGATTCCATGAAAAAGGCGAAAATTCCTTCGATGGCCAGTGGGGCACCAAAAATATCGCCGACAAACCATGAATAATTCGACCAGTTAGTGCCGAACTCAAATTCAAGAATGATCCCGGTAGCAACCCCAACAGCAAAATTAATCCCAAAGAGTATCATCCAGAATTTGGTAATGCGTTTCCATTCAGGATTCCCTGTACGAACATAAAGGGTCTCCATGAAAGCAATTATAAACGTGATCCCCAGGGTGAGCGGGACAAAGATCCAGTGGTACATCGCGGTAAGTGCAAATTGCGCCCGCGACCAGTTTACCAGTGACAAGTCGATTGTTTCAAGCATTGATTATTATTTTTTAGGTTCTGTTAATTGTTCCAGTACAAAATCGCCGCGTTGCTGATCATTTCCAAAATTGCTTTGCAGAAAATCAGGAAAGAAAAAGAGTTTCAGAATGGCAAACATGATAAAAAGTTTTATAAGGATGATAATCCAAACCTGCCTGCCCCATTTGCTCATATCCTTAAATCCGTCGAGATAGAAATACCAAATACGGACAATGATATTTTTGGTTTTTTTGCTCATTCTTTAAAATTACACTTTTAGAAGAATACGTTATTAATGTATTTAACATTCTGGAAAAAGTTTTGTTCTTTAGAATGATTCTAAATTTACAGGAATTATCATTCGGGAAGCTTATAGCCATTATTACCAGGCACATCGTGAGGAATAACAGCTATTCTTTAAAAGTTCATTTGGGGGAGGTGGTTCGATATTTGGTTACTGTCTTTCCTTAAGGGAAATAAAACTAAACGGAGGCCATGGTCCGTTCGCCTCGATATAAAAGCCTAAATTACCGTCCTTCTTTGTTAAAAAACCAGCCATTGATTTAAATTCGGATGCCCTTTCTTTATATACCAAAAAAGCTGCATTCAATATCATCGAATCCTCTCTTTCAGTAAGTTCTTTCGGAAGGAGGTTATTAAGGCATGTGGCTACGCTCAGGTTCTCAAATTCGTCATAATACCCCTGAGCGTAAATTTTGCATAGCCTGTCCATTTCATTTTCAATCAATTCTGTTTTTTTTCTCCTTAGAAGAAATGCTTTCCCGGGCGAACTTGCCATAATTTGCTTTTCCAGTAAGGCAGCCTCCTCACTCAACTCGTCGATTTGTTCGCTCAGCATTTCGCGGTTACAAAAAGTTCTAACCGACCATTCTTCTTTTCCTTCTATATAACTGAAATTATCATTTAACGACGCGGAATAATCGGCTATGAATTCCTGTAGCCCACCTTCAGTATTGAAGATAGTCCCGAATTTGAAAGGGATCACATTCCCTGATTCCATAATCTTACTAATCATTTCCACATGTTCGCGTGTGTTAAATTCAACCCATTGTATATCCGACTGATTCTTTTTGAAATTTTCTTCAGAAAACTCACTTTCAGGGACATCTCTGATAATCACGTGAAAATTGTCGAGCACAAGAGATCTCAAGCCTCTTCCCTCCATGTCGTCAATTGATTTCAAGGGGCTATTCGATATACAATACACATAAATAAGATTGTTCATCGTGACTCGAATTTAGAAGTTATATTACCTGGCAGCGTTTTCGAAGCCTTCGAAAGAACTAAGCCTCTCAAAAGAAGTAATTTCAAGATTATCGTCCATTTTTACCTGATAGAACAACCGCATTTTTTTCGGTGGCAGATTCATTGACTTTAAAAATGAATCGTCTTCATATACCTCTGCCACTGAATTCCACGAATCTTGTACTTTTTCAATTTTTATAACGGTTATGTCATAACATTTAATGTTCTCTTTTAAGAACTTCGCAACTGTTTTTTTTACATCGATTATAGTACTCATTGTTTTTCCCTCCCTTATATAAATTCGCTATTTGTTTTGTTTTTCGGACCTGATGTTTTCCAGTATTTTCAGCAATTCGTCTTCCCTTTTGTCATATTCTTCTTCATCAATTTCGTCCATCTCAAATTGTAACTGCAGGGCCATAAGCTTTTCTTTGATTACACCTTCATCGGACATCTCTTTTTCAACAACCTCGTAAACTTTTTTGCCGATAAAAACTACCCCTTTCAAAGGGGCCAGCAGTATGTCGTCGAATAATAACATATTAAATTTCTTTTGTGTTAATTGTAAGGTTTACAAAATTGTATGGGGGCAAATCAGTCACATATTTGAAAGTTATAAAATGCCCGTATTTTTCATCCAGTTCGTCGACAGCCCTGTCGAAAGCAGGTTCGTTAGTTTTTTTTACGAGGAATGCAGCATTGAGGATCATCATATTCCCGTAGTTGTCGTTTATTTTTACTTCATTGGCCAGTGGTTCTAATGCAGAGAGGATAGTGCTTTTGTAGTTTTCAATCTCCTTTTCAAGTGCTTCGGCCACCATTTCTCCGATTTTCATCCGCTGGTAATAAGTCTTGTCATGAGGAAGTCCAATCAGCTTATCTCTCAATGACCTGATTTCATCATATTTTTCAAGAATATTTTTATAAAATTCCGATTCCTGTGCAATAGACTTGATTCCCAATTCTTTTTTCCCTTCCATCTTTTTCAGGGCATCGTCGAATATATCATAATCTTTTTCAAGTATTTTCCGGATCATATCATCGCCGTCGTGTTCCGAAATAGTTGAAAACCGAACCGGCAGTATCGTATAATTTTTCATCACTTCTTCCAATACCTTTTGGTGAGCCATCATATGTACCCGTCTGGCCTCGTATTGAATAACAGGCGATTTACTAACGACAGCACAAATATCACGGTAACTTATCCCCAAAACATGGTCACCCCGTTTCCCGATTCCGATCGGTCCAAGGTCAAGAGGGCCACCGTGCCGGATTATCCCGTAAATGTACTTTCCTTCATTTGGTATATCTTTCTCGTTGCTCATGTATATTTTTCTATATTTATAATTCCCATCTTTCCGGGAAAATTTTCAAGTTGATAAAATTAAAAATAGGCAAGGGGGTAGTATAAATAAAATCACACCGATCCTGATATTTTATGCCCAGGTCGGACATAATATTATCGAATTCGACCTCCCTGCCACTGTTTACCAGGAAGGCTGTGTTCATAAACATGGCATCTCCGCTTGTTTTGTTCTGTTTATATTCGAAAACCGATCTTCGGAAAGCGTCGATAATTTTTTCGGCTTCAGCCTCTTTCTTTTCAGACAGTGCCTGTTCTATCATTTTCCCGGCCTCTGCAATTTTCAGGGTTTTGGCTTTTTCGTCCTGAAGCTTTTCAATTTCTACTCTTATTTTTTGCAATTCTGTATGTTCCCTGTCGATCTCCTTGTAAATTTCACCGATATTTTTCCAGGTTCCCCTGACGTTGAGTTCCACCTTGTTTTCGAAGTCCCTGAGTAATTCCATAAATTCGCTGTACCGGCGGTTTAGCAGGTTCCTGATTTCATCGGGCGTAGCGGCAATAGTGCCAAACCTGACGGGGATTACGCTGTTGAATTCCTTCATAACCTGTTCGATTACGTGTTGGTGCGCCAGCATATTCTCAGGGTTTACCACGAACCTGCTGAGCGGGTGGTTACTCACCACCATACACAAGCTCTCGAAACCGATGGTAGAAACCAGATCGCCCCTGCCGCCAACACCTATAGGTCCTAAATTGATATCGTAGTTCGATGCAATGATGCAATAAATATATTTTCCGTCGCGCTGCATGTTATTCTTTTACTTTTACTAAAATCAAATTTTCATTTATTTCTTCTTTTACAAGCGAGATATAATCGGCTTTTGACGATTGTTTCACTGCTGCTGAATATTCACGCAGGATTTGGTAGGCCTTATTGATCCTGTTGAATTGTTCATCATTGCCATTAACCGGGAGGGCATCGGGATGAAATAATTTTGCTTTCCCCAGGTAGGCTTTTTTTATTTCTGAAGCCGAAGATTTTTCTTCCAACCCAAGTTCCGTTTTTGCAAGGATTACCTCATCGGGGCTTAATTCTTTAACCTCGATGGTTGAAAAGCTGTAACATGGCAGAGGCCCGACCAGTTTAAAGTTTAACACCCCCTTGAAATCTTTGTCAATTTGCCTGATTACCTCTTCAAATTGGTCCTGCTTATCCTCTTTTAGGAGAAATGCGGAGTTGGTGACCATCTCGTCATTCATCACCTCATGTATTTTAATATCCTGACTGAGTTGGGACAACGCATCCATGATTTTTAATTCCACGGCTTTGTTTTTTTCTTTTAATTTTTCCTGAACCATCATCCCTACTTTTATCATATCTGATTGAGAAAGCATGCCATTTTTTAAGGTTTCAATATCGGGATGCCGGGAGATTTCATTAAGAATATCAGAAAAAGCGTTCCATGTCGCCACAAGGTCGACCTCAACCAGTTTTTCATATTTTTTCAGAGTATCGACAATTAACCCGTAACCGGTTTCTAGTATCCTCCTGACCTCCTGTCCGGAGTTGGCAATTGTTCCCAAACGCATTGGCAATACCACTGGACCCCCTTTTACCATAAGGCCTTCAATTGTTTTTTGATGATGCACCAGCATTTGTGCAAGCGATTCCTTTGATAAACTTTTTAAAGGGCGACTATCAGTTTCTGAAACAATAGCAGAAATATCCCGAAATGAGACGGTAGTCACATTATTTAATTTTATTAATTCGAAAAACTCTTCTGAGTCATCTATATTGGAGATAATTCCATAAATATAAATCCTTTTATTTTCCATTGGATGTCAAATTTTATCTTCGTACTACATTTTGTTTTAATACCAGGTTTATTGATTCCTCAAAATGTTTCTCATCAATGATGATTTTTTCACTCTTAACAATCTCAGTGTCTTCATGGGTCTCAATAAATTCACGGATAGCAAGCATTGCTGCTTTCTTACATATAAATTCGATATCGGCACCGACCATGCCTTCTGTTTTTTCAGCCAGGTTACTCAGGATTACCTTCTCCCCGAGAATTTTATTACGGGTATGTACATTGAATATTTTTTCCCTGGTTTTTGCATCGGGGACGGGCAATTCGAATATCAGGTCGAACCGTCCGCTTCTCAGCAGAGCCGGATCGATCAGATCAATTCTGTTCGTTGCAGCCAGCACAAATACTCCTTTCAGGTCTTCGATGCCATCCATCTCGGTAAGGAACTGCCCTATTACCCTGTCGATCACTCCGGAACCTGAACTGTCGCTATTCCGTCTGGGGGTGAGGCTGTCTATTTCATCAAGAAACAGGATGCATGGTGATGCCTGTTTTGCCATTCTGAAGAGCTCTCTTACCCCTTTTTCTGACTCACCGATATAGCGGCTTAGTATCTGCGGTCCTTTTACCGAGATAAAATTGACACCACTTTCGCTGGCCAGCGCTTTCGCCAGGTAGGTTTTTCCCGTTCCCGGCTTCCCGTGGAGAATTATCCCTTTAGGAGGGTTCGCGTCTGCTTGTTTGAATAAAGCAGCATATTTTAGCGGCCATTCTACTGTCTCCATCAGGGTATCTTTTATTTCATCGAGCCCGCCAACATCACTCCATTTAACATCGGGTACTTCAACGAATACTTCCCTGATAGCCGAAGGCTCTACTTCTTTCATCGCATCCAGGAAATTGTCCATAGTCACTTCCAGCGACATTAAAAGTTCGTATGGGATTTCAGCCAGTTCGAAATCGATACGGGGGAGAATCTTACGTAAAGAGGTCATTGCTGCTTCACGGGCTAAAGCCTCCAGATCGGCACCTACGAAACCATGTGTGATCTCAGCCAATTTTGCTAAATCGACATCCGCCGACAGGGGAATTCCCCTCATATGAATATGGAGGATTTCGAGCCTTCCCTTTTTATCGGGGATAGAAACCGAGATTTCACGGTCGAACCTTCCCGGTCTCCTTAATGCAGGATCAATTGAGTTCGGAATATTTGTCGCGCCTATTACAATAACTTTACCCCTTGATTCTAATCCGTCCATCAGCGATAATAGTTGTGCAACCACTCGTTTTTCCACCTGTTTTTCACCGCCCATGTCTTCTCTTTTGGGTGCAATGGCATCAATCTCGTCGATGAAAATGATAGATGGAGTATGTGCCTGGGCTTCTTCAAAAATTTTCCGGATACGCCCCTCGCTTTCGCCATAAAATTTTCCCATGATCTCAGGCCCGGAGATACTAATAAAATATGCATCTGTTTCATGGGCTACGGCTCTAACAATAAGCGTCTTCCCTGTTCCGGGAGGGCCATATAGAAAAACTCCTTTCGGTGGCTGAACTCCGAGTCGTTCGAAAATCTCAGGGTACTTTAACGGAAGTTCTATCATTTCTCTAATGCGGTGTACCTGATTCCCAAGACCTCCGATATCTTCATACGAAACTTTACTTTTACTTTCCCCGTCCTGTTTTGCCAGTTCAAGCTGGAAGGTGGTATTTGGGTGTATCATTACAACTCCATCGGGATTGGTGGCGGTTATAGTATAATCAATCGAACGCGCCCCAAACAGGGTTGCTTTAACCCTGTCGCCTTTTACAACGGGTAAGCCATTCATCAGCGAACCAATGTATTTTGCATCATCGGTCTTGAATAGCGAACCTGCCTTTGTTGCGGGTTTTAACCTGATCTTTGTTGCGGGACGGCTGACCGTTTTTGTAACCTTCACTCTTTCGTCGATACCTATCTGGGTATTCCCCCTTGTTATTCCGTCAATCTGAATTATACCTTTCCCCCTGTCGCCGGAGTAGCATGGCATTATTTTTACCGGTGTGGCACGTTTGCCTTCAATTACGACCACATCTCCATTTTCGAACCCTGCCAGGCTCATGTCTTTGGGATCTATTCTGGCGATAGCCCTTCCGACATCCTTCACCAGTGCCTCCTTTACACGTAATATTAATTCATCTTTTGTATCTGTCATGTTTTATATAGTTAAGGGGTGATATCCCAAAAGGTACATCTTCAACTGCCCCAAAGATTCCAATCCTTTAATTTCGGTGGCAAACGCAGGTATATCAATTCTGTTTAAATGATTAAATTTTTTGCCTATTTCCTGTAAATACGGCATTTGCCCGGCTTTCCTTTTTTTACAAAATTCGCCCTCCTCCGATACCATCACATTGTTGACAATCATCTGCCGGGGTATTATCCCGAATCTATCCAGGTCGGATAACAGTCTGCCAGTTTCCATGATTGCCAATGCCTCGGGGATACATACCGGGATAAATTCACATTTGGTATTATCGCACAACAGGTTTTCAATCCTTTTTACCGTTTTTTTGAGGCTGAGCAAAAGCGCATCGACCTCGTCCTGCTGGTACGATCCGGAAAAGCTGGTTATCATATAGCGGTATTTCCACCTCATCTTGGCTGCCACTTTTATCCATTCATCCAATAGTTTAGGCGATGAAATCAATCGCAAGGCATGGCCTGTTGGCGCTGTATCCACAACATATTTGTCGAACTCTCCGTCTTCAATAAAATCAATGATCGTTTTAAAACTCATTACTTCATCAATCCCGGGCAACGGCAAGGTTAAGATATCGTTGATGTCCTCGTTGTCGAGGTTCGTGGATGTATCAAAAAGTTTTCTGAGTTCATCCATGTGTTCTTCCTTAAAACCGGAAAGTGCCTCGTCAGCAACCACCTCGATGGCTGACAGGTTAGGAATACCGTTGATCTTCGTTAGTTTAAAACCGATTTGTTGTTCAAGGCAATCCGAGATGGAATGAGCCGGGTCGGTTGAGATAAGTAAGGTTCTGAAGTTCTCAGACAATGCCAATGCTGTGGCACTGGCACAACTGGTTTTTCCAACACCGCCCTTACCACCGAAAACTATAAGTTTCAGCTCGTTATTTCCTAATCCGGCAATTGCCATAACTTCTATTTTTTTATCCTGACTTCAAGGATCCCGTTTTTAAATTTGTGATGTGCGTTTTGACTGCTGGTTTTGATTGGAAGCAGTAATTCTTTACGGTACGATCTGTTATTTCCGGTAGCTGAAATCTCAAGGATATCTTCTTTCAGGTCGATTACGATATCGCTTTCTTCGATCCCGGGCATTTCGGCAATAATGACAATTTCATCTTTTTCGTTGAACATGTCGGTAATTGGCTCCCTTTCTTCATCAACTTTAGGCCCTTGTGGTGTTTTTTTTATGTTTCCGAAGGTCTCTACTTTGGGAGAACCGCCGACTACAGAATTGATGGTAAACCCATATACACCTTTCATGCCTTTTTTGATACGGTCAAGATCAATCTCACCTTCCTTGCTGATTTCCCCCTTTTCTTCGAGCTTCCCTGCAAGGTCGACCAGCTTTTCAATACCTTTGAATAGTCCCCCAAGACCTAAAAATTCAAAGTCCGATTCCTTTTTTTCATTTTGTTTTTTCATATCTGCAGATTTTTATTCATTTTAACTTCGGGTACCTGAGTGATATTTTGATAAATCAATCCTGTTAATAGTCATCAGTTTTTCAATATGTTCTTTCCATTCGTGAGGATTCTTTACCGCTATAAATACGTTTCTTATTCGACCGTTGTCCCAACTGATATAAAGCTGAACCACTCTTTTCCCCAGTATCCATCTTCTTTTTATCAGGTCTATCTGTCGAATTTCAGAAAGAGGAATCTGGAATAAAACTTTCTTTACCTGGACAAAAAAAAGTCTTTTCATGGTTAGATTCAGGTTGCCCAACTTCCAGGAAGAGAAACAGGAACTACCCGCATCATAGGATGCAGTAAAAGAATCCAGTATTTCTTCCTCCTTCAGGAAAGAGGGAACTGAGGCTTTTCGTAATATATCCAGACTACTCTTCATTTTTAGGTATGCTTAGAATCATCGTTTGATTTTGAAATTGTTTCCGAAATCCGGAGATATCTGCACCAACAGGCAAAGGGATTTGCTGAACATGCTCCAAATCATTAAAATCCAGAAAAAAAATACGAACCCTTTCATGATCTGCATCCACCTGAATACTCTCCTCCCTTACTCCTTTCATATCCATAATGATCAGCACCTCGTTATCTTCATCGAAAACATCAGCGAACTGCTCTTCTTCTTTAGGCAAGGCTTTCTTTTCATTCTCCTCTGTCAGCCACCAACTGAACAACACGTTTTCTCCCTTCTCCGGGTCTACACGTAATTTTTCAAACCGCAAAGCCGGCCTTTTCAAAACAGCAATTGCTTTGGGGTTCACAACATTTTTTATTCTTACCAGGGTATTCATATGGAATGACTCTCCCAACACTTCCGTCAATTCATCAAGACTGGCATGTTTATGCTTCATCATATACAAAAGCATTCTGCGGCTTCCGACATCCAATTCCTGAAGAAGCCGCTCATTCTTTTTATTATCAGTGCTTTTTTTTTCCATCATCCTGCAGTAATTCCCTGTTCTCCATTTTTAAGTAACGGGCTTTTCCAGCCACAAGAAGGGCACCCTTTCTCCAAAAGTTCCTTTACCGGAAAGTCTTTCCCGCATTCAGGACAAGTTTCCATCTCCTCTTCCTGATACGACAATTGGTTCACTAATATTTTCCCCCATTCATCGATTTCAGCTATACCAGCAGAAAAAGAAGAGATTGATTCCGCATCATGATTATGACGGGATGTAATCAATAATACTTTTTCGTTCTTACTATTAAGTCCATTCGATTTCCCCGTCTCCATGCTGATTTCCCTTATCTTATCAACAGAACAATCATAAACGATCTTTTTATCAAAGTCTGACCACCAAAGCAATCTTCTGTCTGTCAAAAAAAGATGACCAGGTCTCCAAGTCTCCTGAAGAATTCCTTCAGCCGGTACTAAATACCATATTCGTTCGTTTCCCCGGTGAATAATTTTTTCTTCTTCAGATAAAAATGCACTGAGTATTGGTTCTTTTTCCTCTTCATGAATTTCCAATTTTTTCCCTGGAGTAAGCCCCTTTTCTTTCATTTTTTGGTTCAGGGCTTCCTCCAACTGATCCATATACACAGTGCTTATCCGGTGTACCTGCCCCTCCTTATCGAGCAAAGACATTATGTGTTTCTTCTTATCACTGTCAAAAAGTTCTTCTTCGTTTACTGTCCATGCATTTATTTCTTCCAGAGATATCTGAAATGTAACTTCTTCAAAGTCCTGCCTATAATGAACAAGTTTTTTGTTTGTCAAATATAAATAACCTGGTTTCCACGCCTGGTAAATTCCCTTATTATAATCATAGGAACCATATATTTTCAACTCAACACTTTCATTTTCAACAAGAAATGAAAGAGTCTTTTTCCGGTGCTCACTCTCCCAGGCACGAGTCTTCTGATCCCAATCCTGCATTACACCATATTTAAGCATGGTCTCCATTCCTGCCAATGCCGCTTTCAGGTTAACTCCCAGAAGAGGAATACCTGCCACTGAGATGATCAGATCGGCATTAATAACCAATCCCTTATCCAGAATGCGATCCAATAGGTCCACTAAAGTAGAACGTGTATCTCTTGATGGTTCCATACTACCACAAATTATACAAAACCATACGGGGGCCAGGGACCAGTAAAACGGACGGAGAACCCTTCCATATTATTAATCGTCTCTAATTCATCACCTAATTTTTCACTTTTTCCCTTGGGAAGCAGGCAAGTAAAATTCATCAGCATTTGCCTGCCTTCTTCATCCTTTTTGATTTTTTCTATTTTGACCTCATCCACCCGGCTCCTGATTCTTTCATAAAAATCTTTGAAGCATTTATCTGCTTTTTCTTCCATTTCTGTTTTTAACAGGCTTTCCAGTTTCTGTTTGTACATATAGGCTATTCCTTTGGGCTTGGTATTCATCTCCTCTTCCATATTCTTTATCTCCTCGCTTTCCTGGCTGACCAGCCCTGCAATAACCTTAGTATCCCAAAAAATCTGTATGCCATACTCTGCCTTTCCCCTGATTTTTTCAAACTTATCTTTCAGGCTGTCATATTCCTCTTCCAGCCATTTCTTCGTGTTTTCATCCGGACTTATCTCCTCTTTCTGCTGAATGATCGTATCAAACCCAAGGGGAAGTACCGACCCAAATTTTTCCCATGCCTGGTCTGTTACCTGTTGATGTGTCAGCACCCAATTGGTCATGACCTCCTGATCATCCGATTTATACGGTTCTGCAGGACAATCATGTACTACGGCGCAGAGACTCCTGTATGGAATGGTATAGACCTCATTGCCCTCAATCCCAATTTTTCCCAGGCTTATCTTTTCACTACCTTCAACCAGACAATAAAGATATCTCCCCTCCCCCAAGTCAGCGTCTGTTGTTTCGGGACTGGAAGAATTGACAGATTCGTCATGAACAGAAATTGATGCATCTTCTTCTATAGGGGAAGGATCATGAACATGGTCATTACAACAACAGGTATCCGGTGTTTCCGTCACAGAAGGCTGAGCAGGTTCCCTGCTGTCTGGATTTTTTTCAGAAACAGATTCTTTCGTAACATTATCTTTCTCCGACAATAGCTTTTTTTCAGCTCCGGCGGATTCTTCCATCAGATCTTCCAGTGCCGAAAAGATGTTATTACGAATAATAGCTCTGAGCTCCGGAAGAAGCGAAGTTTTAATAACATCTTTGATTATTTCCTGATTTTCGGCTAAGATATTACTCATCTCCTGCTGAACAATGCTTTTTATGACCTCTTTTGTTTCTTTCATTTTTGTCCGCAAAATTTTAGACTAAAACCCCTGTTCCTCTGCATCTTCTGCCCATCGTTCAGGATTGAGCATTCGATCCACCACTTCATCTACAATCTCATCCAGACCATCTCTCACGGCTTTCACGGATTCGCCGACACCTTGTTCCTCTTTTATTTCCTCCAAAGCTATATCCAAATCCATCAGCCCCTCTCCCAATCTCTCCATTTCTTCATCCGTTAGGGTTCCTCCTTCCATCCTTTTAAAAGCCTGAAGTTTTAAGGCATCTCTGATTATTTCCGTTAATGCAATGACCAAACCCAAAACCCCCTGTTTTAAATTATTCTCGTCAATGTTTATGGGCATGTCAATTTTGTTTTTCTCTTTTCACTTACAAAGTAATTGTTTGTCAGTCTTGTTTTCTGAATAAAACCTGTTTAAAGATCAGTAGCCAATATTCATTTTCTTGAACCCACCCTCGGGAGATTCTTCTCCTGTATCTTTCGTTTTCTGTGTTTCTTCTTTATGTTCTGTGTTACCAAGAACTTCAGAAATTTTTCCTTCATTCAATGCATCTCTTACCCGCTGGGTTTCTTTTGCCTTTTCCTTCACCTTCAGTATCTTCATTCTGGATTTTCTCAGGGCAGCATCCTGGATTTCTTTCCGTTCTTTTTCCTGGGTAATTATATCAACACGTTCTTCATCTGTTAATATCGGGCCAAAATCCTTTTCCAACTCTGTTTTCAGATCTTCTTCAATCGAAGATGTTATGGAAGGAATTTTCTGCTGTCTGGCAATATCAAGGCCGTTCTTTATATCCCGGTATGTCTTTATGCTCATAATAATCTCAAATTTTAGTTTATAATTTATTTTCTTACTAAAGTCTTTAAAGGGTTATATTACTATGTATTCATGTACCGATCATACTGTTTGGCGCTTAGTGAAATCCCTCGCGAATCATCCGGTTCAGGTTGCCGACTTCATTTTTGCCCGGGCACTTTGCCAACCACACCAGGGACAACCATCATTCAAAAGTTCTTCACGCGGGATCTTCTTCCCGCATTGAGGACATTCTTCCTTATCCTTTTCCGCTGTTTTCCATGCGGCGGTTTCGGTGTTGGTACCCGAAGGAAACTCCAGTCCATATTTTGCTGCTGTCTCAAAAGAAGCCAAAGTGGCTCTGACCTTTATGCCAAGCAACTCAACTCCTGCAACAGAAACAGTAATATCGGCATTGATCACTAATCCTTTGTCCAAAATACGGTCGATCACATCAACCAGAGTAGCGCTTGTATTTCTTTCTGCAGCTAATGCCATTATATTTCTCCTTTACTTCTCATCAATCTTTGTTCCATCCGTTTACACATTCCCTTTTAGTTGCTTTTAGTCATCAGTCATGAGCGGCGTTCTCCAAAATGAGGTAACGATCAATCAGTTCTTCCACTAAATTTCGTACCCGCTCCTGATTTGTTTTCGATCCGATACGACTGGTCTCAGAAGTAAGAATATCCTGGCATATTCTCCGGAATACTAAAGGAGATTGAGAAGGTATTGTATCCATGACACTTAATGTCTTGGCGATCATAATACACGCCCTCACAGTAGGATCAAACTCTGTTTTCCCGGATTCACGCAGACTCCTGACAACATTTACAATGATTTCAACTTCGTTATAAGGTAATTTTGATTTAGCCCTGGTGATCTGTAATTCCGTATCGAAATCAAAATGGTCAACATCCAACGTAACCATCCGGTCACGCAAGGCATCCTGAGTCCGGTTAACTCCGGCATATTCTTCCGGATTGGAAGTAAAAATAGCACAAAAATCAGGATGTACAGTCAAATAGGAATTTCCTCCGGAAGTGGCAGAAGTACTCATCATCCTTTCCTGAAGAATAGGAAGTAAAATATTATTTGCTTCGGGCCGTGAACGGGTAAACTCATCATAAATAAGTGTAAAACCATGCTTTACGGCTAAGGTTAGCCTGTTATTTACCCATTGTTTTGTCATATCTTCCTCGTATTTATGTACAGAGTGAATGAACTTGTCATCCAGTTTTTTAAATCTGTACCCCTGTTCGCTCCCGATAAGGTCGGAAGTTTTATATTCGGCATCGCCGTGGATAATGACTACCGGTCTGCCAATTTTACTTGCAAGGTGCATGGCAACAGTTGTCTTCCCTGTCCCCGAAGGTCCTCTGAAATGTACAGGGAATCCTGCTTTTATGTATGTAAGCCCCCTTGAAGTAATGTCTTTGATATACTCGGTTTCGACAAAATCAGGCATTGGCCTTAATTCGAGTACAGTGTCCATTTCATTAATGTTGTTCATAGAATCTCATAGAATAATTTATACTACTAAAATCAAATTCATGGTCAGACAATTGCCATGATGCTTTTTCACTTTATCCCGGAGTAAAGCTTCCTGCCGTTTTTCAATTTTCTTTTTTTGAAATTATCTCCGGCATTGTCCATCTGTGGAAATCTTTAATCAGATAAATCCTTTTCCTCCGCAATGTGTACAGGGGAGTCCATCGCTTGATTTACCCGTACCTTTACATTGTGTGCATTCTGTATCACTTTCGCAATGATAGTATCCTTTTCCACCGCAAACGATACAGGAGACCCTGGCCCCAAGCGGGTTCTTGCCCGAGCCTGAACAAAACACGCATTTTCTCATGGGCTCCTCAACCTCAACCCGTCCTGTCCCGTTACAAACAAGGCAATAAGATAAGGCAGAAAGCAGGTCGAACGGATCTTCCCCTGTTCCGTTACAAAATGCACAATTAATTTCTTTGACCATGTTTTATATTAAATCTGTGATTTAAAATTTTGGAGCTGAAACAACTTTTTTAAAATCATTCCGGCTCCCTTCCGATTTACCAATTCATAATGTTAATACATTATTTTAACGGGAAGTAGGTGTTGTCAACCTTCTGGACTTTTCCTGCATCAAGCAGGTGTTTGGCGATATAACCCAATTTCATTCTGGTTTCGCCAAGAGGTGCTTCCATTTCCGAGACCCTTACTCCCTCAGGATGACTGTTGATATAATCCAGAATTTTTTCTTCCATTGTTATCGGCTCAGCCGGTTTAGTTTTAGGTTCGGGTTCTGGTTTGGGTTTAACCTTAGTCTCGCTGACTTGTTCGACCTGAGCTTTCTCTTTTTTGACGGCTGTTTTTGAAGCAACAGGCTTAGGTTCGGCTTTTGTTATTTTTTCCTTAGCTGTTTCTGCACTCTTTTCTTTTGTAGTCTCCTTTTTTTCTTTTTTTGGTATATCATCGCCTTTCTTTTTTAATTGAGCGATTGTCTCCTCCATTTTATCCCAGATAATCGAAGCCTGCTTCCTGTCTTGCGAAAAATCGTCGACCATCGAAGATGCTGCTTTTTGAATTTCTTTGACCTCATTGTCGATTGCCTTTATAGCCGTGTGTATACCATTCATTACCACTTTAAATTCTTTTAGTCTTTCGGCGTCTCCTTTTAAAAGGTCTTTTTTGCTGTTCCCAAGCTCTTTCCTCAATTTATCAGCCATTTGCTGATTTTCGCTACTTATTTCAGACAACCTGGCTTGGAATCCAGAAAGCAACGACCTGGTATATGCAACCCGTTCAGAAAGGTTTTTACCTAATTCGGATTTGAGTTCGGTTGACATTTCCAAACGCTCCTTTTCAAATCTTTTTAGCAAATCTTCAGAATATTTGAAAACCCCCTGAACTTCATCGTTGATGCTTTTCAGTTCATTGCCAATATTCTTCATCATGGCGTCAAATTCTTCGATCCTGATTTTTTCGTTTTGCATCCTGGTTTTCTCGTTTTGTTCCAGATCAGCCCTGCTTTGCGCAAACATTTTTTCCAGTTCTCCAGCCATTTGTTCCCTTTTAGTCCTGAATTCTTTTAAAAGGTCTAAGGTCGAGGATTGAATAGTCGATACTTCTTTCTCAATAGTCCCAATTGTGTTGTGTATCGCTGACATTAAATTATTATAAGTGTCCAGCCGGTCTTTTTCTCCGAGTGCAAGTTTTTCCCTTAGGGATGCAGCATTGGCTTTTAAAACTGCGGCCATTTCCTGGTGGTCCTTCTGAAAGCCATCAAGAGTTTTTTGCACTTCGGTTACCAGTTCCTCATTTTTTTTTGCACGTTCTTCTGTTTCTTTAATCCGTTGTTTGAATGAAGCAATTATATCTTCAGTCAGATTTTTCATTTCCGATGTTAGTCTCATTTTTTTGTCTCCTATATTTGTTGCGAATTAATTGATTCCTTTTTTAATTTGATCGATAACTCTTTAATATCCTGTATCAAAATATTGTTGCCTTTTTTAAGCAACCCTTCAAGGCATTCAGTCAATTTATTATGCATTTGCTGGAGATCAGAGAATGTTTTAATTGCCTTTTTTTTCCCTTCTTCATATAATGCAGAACTAATTGAAAGTTGTTTTTTGATTATCGCAATTTTCTCGTTGGCATCCTGCAAAGAAATATCTTTAATAGACAGTAAGCTGTTTTTAAGCGATTGGGTAATCTTTTTCTGTGATTCAATAAAATTTAGAAACTGCCCTCCGGCTTCTTTTTCCTTTTCATTGACCATATCAAGAATGC
Source organism: Prolixibacteraceae bacterium (assembly GCA_963662895.1). Classification (GTDB taxonomy): domain Bacteria; phylum Bacteroidota; class Bacteroidia; order Bacteroidales; family Prolixibacteraceae; genus GWE2-42-39. The sequence goes on from OY759981.1 coordinate 173,957, forward strand.
CAGACATCATGTTGTGATAGTCTTTCTTACGTAATGATCCATTTTTTGCAAGTGTTTCGCAAAGCCTTGTGTTTAATTTGTCCCTTTCACTTTTAAGTGCGGCTAAAGAATTCTGGACATTATCAAAAAGAATATTCGATGAATTTGTAATATTTTCCGACGATTGTAAGGCCTCCTGGATTTTCTGAATCCGGTTTTCATAGGAGGCTATAATGTTGTCTAAAAAACCATCGATATTCAGGTCGTCCCCTGTATTCATTTACTTTGGTGTATTTGAATCTTGTGTCTGAAAAATCGTAATTTAAAATGTATTCCTGGTAAAACATGCTTCGCCCTCTGGAATAGAATAAAGGATGTTTTAGCAAGAATAACTGCTTAACTGCGATATGCCTTATGCGGCTTTGGCAGTTAATCCGATTGCTTCTGCATACTTCAGGTATGTTTCAACAGATGCAACAACTACCCTTGCTTCAATTGCAAGCAGTTCGATACCAACTAATGATACCCTTACCCATGCATCAACAACTACACCTTTGTCAAGGATACGGTCGATAACTTCAACGAGGCTTGATGAGCCAATTGTTTTTTCTACTGCCATTTTAATAAAATTTAAAAAGTTAATTAATTCCTGTGCTTAAACAAAGGAGGGACAGGATTACCTCGCGCGCTCTTTAGGCAAAGATGATGCCACAAGAACTGATGTGACTGGCTCTGCACATGAATTTGATTGCTTAATGCCACAGCCTGAGCCTATAAAAAAATCTTCCTTTTTTGGAAGCATGCGATTATTTAAAAATGGAGAGTGAGAAAGGATAACAACGATTATAAAAAATCGCACAAGTGTGCGGAAATAAGCCATTACCCCTCGGTTTTGTAAATGGTTATATCATATCTTTTCATTTTGCGGATAAGCGAATCGCGTGTGATCCCCAGTATGTCGGCGGTAGCTTTTTGGTTGTAGTTACTTTTTTGCAATGCTTTCCTGATTAAATTAATTTCCTGCTTCTTTAAATTAAGCTGGCCAGCTTCTTCCGGCGAAGATGTTTTTTGCTGTTTTATTGGGAAATCATTTATCCCAAGTAAGTTACCTTTACAAAGGATTATTGCTCTTTCAGCCATATTCTTCAATTCTCTGACATTTCCAGGGAAAGCATATTTAACTAATCTTTTGATAGCTTCTTTAGTGACCCTGATTCCGGGTTTATTAAATCTGGATGCATATATTTTAACAAAGTGAGTTAACAGAGGTTCAATATCTTCGGGCCTTTCGCGGAGAGGAGGAATGTGTATTTGCAGGGTATTTAGCCGGTGAAGCAGGTCAAGTCTGAACGTTTTTTTCTCCACACTTTTTTCAATATTATGATTTGTTGCTGATATGATACGGAAGTCAGTTTGAATCGGGGTTGTATCGCCCACACGGGTAATCACTTTTTCCTCGGTGGCACGCAGTATCTTTGCTTGCAGACTAAGAGGCATATCGGCAATTTCGTCTAAAAATAGAGTCCCCTGATTACATGCTTCAAAAAATCCCATTCTATCGGAGGTTGCACCGGTAAACGCTCCTTTTTTATGTCCAAAGAATTCGCTTTCCAGAAGTGATTCAGTAATAGCACTACTGTTGACCGCACAAAATACATGATCTTTTCGGGGACTGGAATAATGGATAATCCTGGCAATATTCTCTTTCCCCGTACCGCTTTCACCAGTAACCAAGACATTAGCCTCGGGATAGTTTGCCGCAACAATGGCCTGTTCAAATACTTCTAAAATCTGAGAGCTGATACCAATGAACTGTCGGTCAATTTTTTCTTCAAGGGTTCTTGAGATCAACGAATTTTTTTCCTCCATCAAGATAATTTTTTTCTGGAGTTGCAGAAATCGCTGAGTACGTTCAATAGCAATCCGAATGTCAATATGCCTGAACGGTTTGCGCAGGTAATCGAATGCACCAAAGCGCATAGCTTTGATTACTGTATCCATATCGCCATGAGCCGATACAATAATAACTTCGATCTGAGGAAACCTGACTTTCACCTCTTTTAAGATATCCAAGCCATTTACCCCGGGCAACCGCACATCAAGGATAAGCAGGTCAATTGTCTGGCTTTCCAATATCTTCCATGCTTCTGCCGCTGTATTTGCTTCATAAGCTTCAAAACCTGAATTCTGAAAAAACTCATACAATTCTTCTGTAAATTGTTTTTCATCATCCAAAATCAGGATTTTCATATTATATTGTTTTGCCATACGATATTATTTATTCTGTACTTTTAAGATAATTTTAAATCACTATTACCAACTAAAGTCGGAATTACTAAATTTTCTATTTGTAATGCCCAGTCTATAGGCAGTTTTTTTCATTTCAAAAATACCCCCCTCGTTATTAATATCAACTTTAAGTAAAGTTATCCGGGAGGTTCGCCAATTTGTGCGTTATACCCCCGATTGGTGCTTCCAGGCAGTTCTACCATATCCGGCATACTTGTAAGGTGTATCCTTATGAAGGAAGCGACTACAGAAAGTACCTTTTGGGCTCGGGCAATTTTCCGGATAACAGTCATTAACAATTGGGCAATCAATATACACCAGACCTGTGTTCTTATTAGCGATATTATTCCCTCCAATTTTAAAATCTGGTTTAAGATCGGCTGTCCGAAAAATTCTATTTCCTCAATTTTTCCCATGTTGTAATAATTCTTAGCAAAAACAATTTACAACTTTGAAGGGAAACCATAAGGGAGCATCTTCTATTTTTTACATTAGTCGGACACTAGTGATTTTAATATTGTACCAACTAATGAACTACTTACAGTTTCTATATTGCCATTCATTTCTTTGATTATCTGGTAAGAAATTGGCAAGTCCCGTCCGGTTTCTTTGCCAGTATATTTTTGGGCATTTAATAAAATATTAAGTATTACCTGCTCAAATTTGAATATGTTGCCGTTAATTAGCGGTGGTTTCTCCAGTAATTGAAGGTTCTGTTCAATAGCCTGATGTTTTAACTGTTCTGATATCATCGTTAAAGCATTTCTAACACTCGTATTAATGTCGAAGCCAGTAGAAATATACTCGTCGTGGTTCCTTGAAAATGCCCTTATGTGGTCAATAATATTTTTGATCCTAATTATGTTTTCAAAAACTTTTTCTAAAAAAAAAATCAATGGATTTATCTTTTGAACACTCGTAAAGGATATTGTCCATAACCATAAATATAATATTTAGCGGTCGATTGCTTTCATGTATGGTACCGGAAGCCTTCCCCCAGGCTGGCCATTCGGTCGGCGTGTATCTGCCTTTTCTCCATTTTCTTACGCTGGGATATATATCACGGATAGTAATCATGTATGAAAAAATTGCCCCTTCAGGAGTCTGAATAAAAATAAGACAGACTTTGCTTAAAAATAATGATTAATTTATTTTCCTGACTGTTATCTCTACATTCCGGACAATCCCTTTGTTTATCGTCTTTTCAATAGCTCCTTTATGATATTTTATTCTTCTGAAGGGACAAACCTAAAATGTTTTCCACCTACATCACCTTTTTCACTCGCCCCTAAAAGTTAAAGCCCGATCTCAGAAATCTTTTCGATAATTCCTCTCAGGTTAATAATCAGGATACCATCGGGAGAAGCCTCTAAAATTGTTTTATACTTTTTCCTGTCTTGCTCAGCCAGTTTGCCTTCAGGAATTATCGACGACATTTATAAAGCATCGTTCCCTATTACCGGCAACCATTCCTTCGATATGCAAATATTTAGATGGAGTGGTAACTTTGTTAAGAATGATTTCACAGATCCCTTTGGTATTACTTTCAAATATATTTTTGAAAAACATTAAATGCCGGGAATGTCTGTTTAGAGATGAACTCATCAAATTACAAGCAGTTCGCTAACTAATAATCCCCTTAATAGCCTTATGATCAACAACTACACTTTCATCAAGGATACGGTCGATAACTTCAAACAAAATTTGATGAGCCAATTGTTTTTTCTACTCCCATTTTAATAAAATTTAAAAAGTTAATAATCCCTGTGCTTAAACGAAGGAGGGACAGGATTACCTCGCGCGCCCTTTTAGGCAAAGATAATGCCATAAGAACCGGTGTGGATGGCTCAACACAGGGATTTGAATGCTTAGTGCCACAGCCTGAGCCTATAAAAAAATACTCCTTTTTTGTAGCGTGCGATTATTAAAAAACAGGGAACGACACAAAGAGGAGGAGCAATTAAAAAAATCGCACAAGTGTGCGGAAATAAGCAGCTAAGGTAATGTTTTGCCATTCGATACTATTTATTCTGTACCTTTATGACAATTTTAAATGTTGTTCCGATTGATGGACTACTTATAATTTCTATGTTGCCATTCATTTCTTTGATTATCTGGTACGAAATTGGCAAGCCTAGCCCGGTTCCTTTGCCGGTATCTTTGGTCGTATAAAAAGGAAGCATAATATAATCAACATCCTCTTCACTGATCCCTGTACCATTGTCTGTAATCTCAATAACCATGTTCTGATTCTCAAGAAAGGATTTGATCCCAATGAACATATTAGAAAATGCCGGTTGTTTTTCTTTCTTTTCAAGCAACGCATCCTTGGCATTTAATAGAAGGTTAAGTATTACCTGCTCAAATTTAAATGTGTTACCGTTAATTAGCGGTGGTTTCTCCAGTAATTGAAGGTTTAGTTCAATAGCCTGATGTTTTAATTGTTCTGATATCATCGTTAAAGCATTTCTAATACTCGTATTAATGTCTAAGCCAGTAGAAATATACTCGTCGTGGTTCCTTGAAAATGCCCTTATGTGGTCAATAATATTTTTGATCCTAATTATGTTTTCAAAAATTTTTTCGATCTTCTTCTGTAGGTAATCTTTCCCAATGGATTTATCTTTTGAACACTCGTAGAGGATATTGTCCATAACCAGAGATATAGTGTTTAGCGGTTGATTGATTTCATGTGCGATACCGGAAGCCATTTCTCCCAGGCTGGCCATTCGGTCGGCGTGGATCTGCTTTTTCTCCATTTTTTTACGCAGGGATATATCACGGATAGTAATCATGAATGAAGAAATTGCCCCGTCAGGAGTCTGAATTAAAGTAAGACTGACTTCGCTTAAAAATAATGACTGATTTATTTTCCTGATCGTTATCTCTATATTCTGGGCAATCCCTTCGCTCATCGTCTTTTCAATAGCTCCCTGTATGGTATTTTGTTCTTCTGAAGGAACAAACCTTAAATAATGTTTTCCAATTACATCGCCTTTTTTACTTGCCCCTAAAAGTTCAAGCCCGATCTCAGAAATCTCTTCGATAATTCCTCTCAGGTTAATAATCAGGATACCATCGGGAGAAGCCTCTAACATTATTTTATACTTTTTTCTGCCTTCTTCCAGGGCTTGCTCAGCCTGTTTACGTTCAGTAATATCGACGACATTTATAAGACATTGCTCCCCATTGCCGGCAACCATTCCTTCTATATGTAAATATTTAGGTGGAGTGGTAACTTTGTTAAGAATGATTTCACAGATCCCTTTGGTATTGCTTTCAAATATATTTTTAAAAAAATCATTAAATACCGGCAATGTTTGTCTAGAGATGAACTTATCAAATGGAATGTTAATAAGCTGCGAACGCTCTTTACCAAGGATGTGGACGCCACTATGGTTCAAATCCTGAATGATTTTTTCCGGCGAAAGCGTTAAATAACCTGTAGGGGCAAAGTTGTATAACTCGGCATATTTTTCAGAAGCGATCTGTACTTTTTTTATTGCCACGGTAAGCTTTTCGTTCTGCTTTTCCAGTTCAGACTGTTGTACCTTCATGGCTTCCTCCATTTCTTTACGGATAGTAATATCTTTTGTAAAACAAAGAAACCGGTCTTCACTAAGTCTGACCGCCTCTAAAGTCCACCAGCGTTTAGCCCCGTTCTTATGGTTAAAGGCCAGGTCGGATTTCAATAATCCGGTATTAATCAACTTTTCGAATTGTAGTTGGGCTTCCTTAAGCGAATCTTCCGTTAATAAATTCCATAGAGACATGGTTAAAAGTTCATCTCCTGAATAACCAGTAATTTTACTTGCTGCTTTATTCACGTCAAGATACTTTCCGGTTTCGTCAGTTACAAAAATACCATTCGGTGCATTATTCACATAACCCCTGAATTTTTCTTCACTCTCTCTCAATGCTAAATTTGAACTGCTTAGTTCATTGGCAAATTTTTCCAGTAAAGCCGAATTCTGAATAATTATCTGTTTTTGATTATAAAGGTCAAGAAAGACTTTTATTTTACTCTGTAGAATAAAATCATTTATTGGCTTAAAAATGTAATCGACAGCACCGGAATCATACCCTTTGAATTCTTCTACCTTATCAAAGTGGTTGGCGGTCACAAAAATGATTGGTACTTTGGCTTCTTTCCTGTCTTCGTTTAACTTTATTGCAAGTTCGTAGCCACTCATCTTTGGCATATGGACGTCAATAATAGCCAGGGCCAACTCAATACCCTTTGTTTTCTTCAGCGCTTCGGCACCAGAGAGTGCTTTTATCACGTTGATTCTAATATCTTTTATTATGGTCTCGATGAGCCTCAGATTTAACTTTGTATCATCAACAATGAGAAGGTTTGGCAAAACATTCATAATAGTTGGTTTTCTTTATAGGGAAAAACCCCATCCATTCAAAATTTTGAAAAATAAAGATATAACCATTTTAGCATACATGGCAGAACTTTTCATTACTTTTATTTTAATTATTGAGATAATATCACCTGTTTTAGCTTATATTAAGCCCTGTGTTATTTATGTATGTCCCCTATATTTTTGTCATTTGGTTTTTTGCAAGACAAATGACTTAATCTTCAGGGACAACAAGCCTTCATCAGACAAGGAACAACATCCATCAAACGCTCCGCCTCGAACAGGCCGCAGCCCATCAAAACTTTCAAACTCAAGGACCAAGGCACAAAGTATAGTATTGGAAATGAAGTTCCGGAAGCCTTAATCAGACATTGTGAAAGCCTTAATCAGAAGTTCCGGAAGCCTTAATCAGAAGGTGAGGGTGTACTATCCTGAGATTCTTTTGTTGTCTTCCCTAAAAAAAGACCTCTCTTCCTCCTGGCTTATTCTAATTCACATTAGTTTTCAACGTTTTTGTATAATTGAACAGCCCTGACACTGTAACATCATTATGAAAAACTAAAAAAACAGTCCGACTTTTAGTAATCATAACGGAGCCTCTTCTTTTGGTAAACTTTTTATTGGCAACATTGTTATATCATTCAAAAGTTCAATGTGCAAGAAAATAAAAAATACATTTCTATGTTTATAATCGGATTAATATCAGGAGTTTTGCTTGCCATGCTGGTAGCCTTTATAATTATACCTAAAGTCCTTTTTATTGAAAATGAAAGCCAATATGATTTTAAACAGACAGCAACGCGTATTACCTCTGAAATTTCTGCAAACGGATGGGCGATGCCCCATCAGTACGACCTGCAAATGACCATGAAAAAGCATGGTTTTGAAGTACGCCCCGTGACTGTCTTTTCAATTTGCCATCCCGGGTTAGCTCATCAAATTCTGGAGCGGAACAAGGAACGCATAGTTGCGTCGATGATGCCCTGTCGGATTGCTATTTATCAAAAGGCTGATGGCAAAACGTATGTTTCACGGATGAACACAGGACTGATGTCGAAACTCATGGAAGATAAAATCAGAGAAGTGATGACCACTGCCGGAAAAGGAAGTGAAAGAATACTAAACCCCATCATAAAAGATTAACCATTTTTCAACTCAACTCTTTTTGCACTTCCCATAAAACAACAAAACCCCGGCTCTTATGAACCGGGGTTTCAAGTAAAACCGGCGATGACCTACTCTCCCACATCTCTGCAGTACCATCGGCGTTGGCGGGCTTAACTTCTCTGTTCGGAATGGGAAGAGGTGGAACCCCGCCGCAATAATCACCTTAAATCATTCATGGTATTTACGTACCAACCAATATCTTCTTAGTTACAAGTTTTTTTATCCAAAATAGTCCAGGTATACATATCAAACCATTTTCCATTTCTTGTCACTAATTAACATGTTTCGGAAAAGTGAACCTAAAATAAACCTCTAAATCTCAAGCAAAAGTCTTCGGGTAATTAGTACTGCTCAGCTTTGCCATTACTGACTTTACACCTGCAGCCTATCAACGTCGTCGTCTTCAACGACCCTTAAAGGAAATCTCATCTTGAGGCCAGCTTCGCGCTTAGATGCTTTCAGCGCTTATCTGTTCCATACATAGCTACCCAGCGATGCAGCTGGCGCCACAACTGGTACACTAGTGGTATGTCCACCGCGGTCCTCTCGTACTAGCGGCAGGTCCCCTCAAATTTCCAACGCCCACAACAGATAGGGACCGAACTGTCTCACGACGTTCTGAACCCAGCTCGCGTGCCACTTTAATGGGCGAACAGCCCAACCCTTGGAACCTTCTCCAGCCCCAGGATGTGACGAGCCGACATCGAGGTGCCAAACCGCCCCGTCGATATGAGCTCTTGGGGGCGATCAGCCTGTTATCCCCGGAGTACCTTTTATCCTTTGAGCGATGGCCCTTCCATTCGGAACCACCGGATCACTATGCCCTGGTTTCCCACCTGGTCGACTTGTTGGTCTCACAGTCAAGCACCCTTGTATCATTACACTCTCCTGACGGTTACCAATCGTCATGAGGGTACCTTTGGAAGCCTCCGTTACGCTTTTGGAGGCGACCACCCCAGTCAAACTACCCACCACACACTGTCTCCGGCATATGCCGGATTAGAGCCCAAATAAGCAAAGGGCCGTATTTCAAGGTCGGCTCCCCGAATCCTGGCGAACCCGGTTCGTAGCCTCCGGCCTATCCTACACATCACTTATCCAGAATCAATGTGAAGTTGCAGTAAAGGTTCACGGGGTCTTTCCGTCCCGTTGCGGGTACACGGCATCTTCACCGTGACTACAATTTCACCGAGCTCATGGCCGAGACAGTGCCCACATCGTTACACCATTCGTGCAGGTCGGAACTTACCCGACAAGGAATTTCGCTACCTTAGGACCGTTATAGTTACGGCCGCCGTTTACCGGGGCTTCATTTCAATGCTTCTCCCGATTGCTCAGGATAACATCCCCACTTAACCTTCCGGCACCGGGCAGGTGTCAGGCCATATACTTCATCTTACAATTTCGCATAGCCTTGTGTTTTTGATAAACAGTCGCATGGGCCTTTTCACTGCGGCCTACCTCAATTGCTATCGGCAGGCGCCCCTTCTCCCGAAGTTACGGGGCTATTTTGCCTAGTTCCTTAGCCATGAATCACTCGAGCGCCTTAGGATACTCTCCCCAACTACCTGTGTCGGTTTGCGGTACGGGCCCTTTATACCTGAAGCTTAGAGGTTTTTCTCGGAAGCCTTTACGATCTCTTTCCGATTGCCCGAAGGCGCTCGGTACTGTCAGGTCTTACCTCATGGTGCGGATTTGCCTGCACCAATCAACGGCTACTCCCTTTAACGTACTATTCCGTCAGTACGCGGATCTGTCACCACTTCGTCTCCCCATCGCAGTATAAAGAAGTACCGGAATATTAACCGGTTGTCCATCAACTTCGCCTTTCGGCTTCGCTTTAGGTCCCGACTAACCCTGATCCGATTAACGTTGATCAGGAAACCTTAGTCTTTCGGCGTGAAGGTTTCTATCCTTCATTATCGTTACTTATGCCTACATTTGCTTTTCCAACCACTCCACAATACCTCACAATATTGATTCGTCGCTGTGTTGGAATGCTCCCCTACCATAAATCCATAGCTTCGGTGGTATACTTATGCCCGATTATTATCCATGCCCAGCCGCTCGACTAGTGAGCTGTTACGCACTCTTTAAATGAATGGCTGCTTCCAAGCCAACATCCTAGCTGTCTAAGCAACCGGACCTCGTTTGTTCAACTTAGTATACACTTGGGGACCTTAGCTGATGGTCTGGGTTCTTTCCCTCTCGGACACGGACCTTAGCACCCATGCCCTCACTGCCGTGAAGCATCTTGCAGCATTCGGAGTTTGTCTGGATTTGATAGGCGGTGAAGCCCTCGCATCCAATCAGTAGCTCTACCTCTGCAAGACTCATACACAACGCTGCACCTAAATGCATTTCGGGGAGTACGAGCTATTTCCCAGTTTGATTGGCCTTTCACCCCTACCCACAACTCATCCAAGAGCTTTTCAACGCTCCCTGGTTCGGTCCTCCATCCCGTGTTACCGGGACTTCAACCTGGTCATGGGTAGATCACAAGGTTTCGCGTCTAGCACCACTGACTATATTCGCCCTATTCAGACTCGCTTTCGCTTCGGCTCCGGACCTTCGATCCTTAACCTTGCCAGTGACGACTAACTCGTAGGCTCATTATGCAAAAGGCACGCCGTCATCCAACATATGCCGGACTCCGACCGCTTGTAGGCGTACGGTTTCAGGTACTGTTTCACTCCCCTGTTCGGGGTGCTTTTCACCTTTCCCTTACGGTACTAGTTCTCTATCGGTCTCTCAGGAGTATTTAGCCTTACCGGATGGTCCCGGCTAATTCTGACAGGATTCCTCGTGTCCCGCCATACTCAGGATACTACTATAAATTTAACAATATACGTATACAGGACTGTCACCTCCTTTGGTTATGCTTTCCAGAATATTCTACTTAATGTTAAATCTAATCTCGTAGTCCTATTACCCCAGACTTGCCGAAACAAGTCTGGTTTGGGCTCTTCCCTTTTCGCTCGCCACTACTCGGGGAATCACTTTTGTTTTCTTTTCCTCCGCCTACTTAGATGTTTCAGTTCAGCGGGTTGGCCTCCAACATCGTTGGATTTCCGGCTTCTGCCGGACAGGTTGTCCCATTCGGATATTCACGGATCAACGGTTATTTGCACCTCCCCGTAACTTTTCGCAGCTTATCACGTCCTTCTTCGCCTCTGAGAGCCAAGGCATCCTCCGTACGCCCTTAATAACTTTCTTCTTGATTTATATCTACAGGTCTATTTTCTATTCACTTTCCCAACATGTCAAAGAACTTTAAAGATAGTCGTGAGTATTGAGTCTCCGGTACTGGGTACTTTTGCTCATCACGCCTTCTTAACGCTGATACTTCCGGACTCGAACCGAACTTTTATGCCTCCAGGCGTACCATTTTGTTCCATCATTTATACTGAACTTCGCTGTTTCTTTTCAAGTGCAGCTCTCTTTCTCAACTTTTTTTCTCTCTTTTCTATCAACTCATTTCTAAGTGACCTGTGAGACTCTTTTGTGGAGAATAAGGGAGTCGAACCCTTGACCTCCAGAATGCAAATCTGGCGCTCTAGCCAACTGAGCTAATCCCCCGTTATAATCTGCGACCGATAATTGCCTATTTATTATTCCGCATTTCCTGTCCTCATCTGACTGCAGAACTACATTCATAAATAATCACTCATCATTCATAAAACAGTAGTCCCGCCCAGACTTGAACTGGGGACCTCTACATTATCAGTGTAGCGCTCTAACCAGCTGAGCTACGGGACTGTCTTGCACTGCTTCTAGCCTTTAACATCATCCATCCGGCCTTGCCTGCCAACAGCTATCCGCTTTTGCTCTTTATATTTTTTAAAAAGGAAAACAAGGTATTACTTTAAAATAATCATCCTTCGTCTTAAGCTCCAGAAAGGAGGTGTTCCAGCCACACCTTCCGGTACGGCTACCTTGTTACGACTTAACCCCAGTCACTGGTTTTACCCTAGGACGCTCCTTGCGGTCACATACTTCAGGTACCCCCAGCTTCCATGGTTTGACGGGCGGTGTGTACAAGGCCCGGGAACGTATTCACCGCGCCATGGCTGATGCGCGATTACTAGCGAATCCAGCTTCACAAAGTCGGGTTGCAGACTTCGATCCGAACTGAGACCGGCTTTCGAGATTGGCATCCTGTTACCAGGTAGCTGCCCTTTGTACCGGCCATTGTAACACGTGTGTAGCCCTGGACATAAGGGCCGTGCTGATTTGACGTCATCCCCACCTTCCTCTCACCTTACGGTGGCAGTCCCGTTAGAGTCCCCGGCTTGACCCGATGGCAACTAACGGTAAGGGTTGCGCTCGTTATGGGACTTAACCCGACACCTCACGGCACGAGCTGACGACAACCATGCAGCACCTTGTATACAGCCCCGAAGGGAAGCCTGTTTCCAAGTCATACAGCATACATTTAAGCCCAGGTAAGGTTCCTCGCGTATCATCGAATTAAACCACATGTTCCTCCGCTTGTGCGGGCCCCCGTCAATTCCTTTGAGTTTCAACCTTGCGATCGTACTCCCCAGGTGGCTCACTTATCACTTTCGCTTGGCCGCTTACAATATATCGCAAACAGCGAGTGAGCATCGTTTACGGCGTGGACTACCAGGGTATCTAATCCTGTTCGATCCCCACGCTTTCGTGCATCAGCGTCAGTATTAGTTTAGTATGCTGCCTTCGCAATCGGTGTTCTGAGTAATATCTAAGCATTTCACCGCTACACTACTCATTCCGCATACCTCAACTAAACTCAAGAAATACAGTATCATTGGCAGTGCTACCGTTAAGCGGCACCATTTCACCACTGACTTACATCTCCGCCTACGCACCCTTTAAACCCAATAAATCCGGATAACGCTTGGATCCTCCGTATTACCGCGGCTGCTGGCACGGAGTTAGCCGATCCTTATTCCTGACATACCGTCAATACAATACACGTATCGCATATTCTTCTGTCAGAAAAGAAGTTTAAAACCCATAGGGCTGTCTTCCTTCACGCGGGATGGCTGGTTCAGGCTTCCGCCCATTGACCAATATTCCTCACTGCTGCCTCCCGTAGGAGTCTGGTCCGTGTCTCAGTACCAGTGTGGGGGATCTTCCTCTCAGAACCCCTAGACATCGTCGCCTTGGTGAGCCATTACCTCACCAACTAACTAATGTCACGCATGCCCATCTTTAACCACTATCGCTTTTATTAAGTATCCATGCGAATACTTAATAATATGGGGTATTAATCCAAGTTTCCCTGGGCTATCCCCCTGTTAAAGGCAGGTTGCATACGCGTTACTCACCCGTCCGCCGGTCGTCATCTTCCCGAAGGAAATGTTACCCCTCGACTTGCATGTGTTAGGCCTCCCGCTAGCGTTCATCCTGAGCCAGGATCAAACTCTTCGTTGTATAGTATTTGTTTATTTGTACTTACGTACAAAGTATGTCTTCCTGCTCTTCAACGTGGATGCTTTTCAATTCTAACGTAATTTACCTCGTTTTTCCTTTTCAATATTTTCAATGAACTATTCTTTATCTTATCTTTAAACCCTGTCTTTTTAACAGGACTTCTTTCTCTTATGCTAACCCCGTATTATCGGGCCGACAAAGGTAGAAAGACTTTTTATCTTCCCAAATTTTTTTTTGCTTTTTTTTTGCCTTTTTTTTCTCCCCTCAAATCCCCGCATAAACTACGGAAAATATATCATCTTCCTGACAAAATCCAGCACATCTCTCTCCTCTAATCCTTCATCCCCATTACCTCTTATGAACTCCGCTATCCCTTTAGCGGCGGCAAAAATAGATAGCTTTTTATTACTTCCAAAATTTTCGCACCTTTTTTTTTATCATTTTTACAAAAAATCAACTAAAATACTACTAAATAACAACTTACAATCAGAACTTTTTTTCTCAAAAAAAGAATAAGGTCAATAGTTGATGCTCAAATCATCACTAAAATCATTAGACATTATTCTGAATTAATTGTAAAATATCTGATTATCAATGTTGAAATTCATATACTGTTGCTTAATCTATATAAAGTCTATTATTCTTTTATTTGAGGCTAACGATACACCACCACTACCAAAAGCCACATCCATACGTCTAAAATCATTGTACAGTTAATCAATGGTTCTCTGATATTATTTGTAATACAAATAGGGGAACAAATACTTAAAATGATAAATATTTGTTGTACAACATACAATTCTATACATATAGAGAATAAAATTCACTCCAATATAAATATCGATTTGACACTTTTGATATAAAAAAACTAACTATTAGATATATTTGTTAATTATTTTTTATCTTTTTTGCATATCAGCAAAAACAGAACAAAAATCATGTAATATGTATTACATGTTAAAATTATATATCTATATTTGAATCAAATTTATATAATCCTATATTTTATGATGAAAAAAGCATTGTTTCTTACATTCTTGGCAGCATTTACTCTAAATGTCTTTTCCCAAGTAAAATCGGTAACTGGCACAGTTACCAGTAGTTCTGACGGAGGCACATTGCCTGGTGTTAACATCCTAATAAAAGGAACCAGTAAGGGGACTATAACTGATTTAGACGGAAAATATACAATCTCAGTTAATAGTTCCGAAGATGTACTGATATTTTCGTTCATCGGGATGAAAAGTATTGAAGAAAAAGTTGGAAATCGAAGTATCATCGACGTTGATCTTGATCAGGACGCTCTTGGTCTGGATGAAGTTGTTGTCACGGGTACAGGAGCTCTAACCAAAAAGAAACAATTAGGTAATGCTATTTCAACCATTCCTTCTATTGACATCCAGGAATCGGGTGCCATTAGTGTTGGAAGCGCATTATCAGGAAAACTTGCCGGGGCACAAGTTATGCAAAACTCAGGAAACCCTGCAGGTGGTATTTCTATAAGATTGAGAGGTTCAAGTACTGTACTCGGGAGTTCAGACCCACTTTACATTGTCGATGGGGTTATTGTAAACAATGAATCACGAGAATTAATTAATCTGGGAGGTTATACACAAAACAGATTGGTTGACATTGAACCTCAAGACATTGAAAAAATTGAAATTATCAAAGGTGCAGCCGCAGCAGCCATTTATGGTTCTCGTGCAAGTAATGGGGTTATTCAAATCTGGACAAAAAGAGGAAAATCGGAAAAAACATCAGTTAATTTTATTTCATCGGTTAGCGTTAATGAAGCAAGAAAGGCCTTACCTTACAACGACGTAAATTTAATCTGGGATGGTTCAACTGCTGTTTCCACAAATACAGACGGCACTCCCGTAAAACGTTATGATTATCAGGATTTGATTTTCAGAACAGCTGTTGGCACAAAAAATTACCTTTCTATTTCAAGAGCTATTGGAGATACAAAATACTTTTTCTCTGCCTCGCACTTTAACAACGAAGGTATAATCAACAACACAAGTTTTGCCCGTTCAACTGCCCGCCTGAGAGTCGACGACCAAATATTTCCTTGGTTGAATGTTAGCTTAGGAACAAACGTTTCGTATAACGAAAGCCAGGATCAGTTCAACAACGAAGATTTCAACTATGGCTTATTGACCAGTTTCTTGTTTGCAGACAACACCACTGATATGCGTCCAACCGATGGTGTATACCCAAGCTTTGGCTGGATTACCAATATACAGGAAGCAATTGATTTAGTTGAAGCCCACCAAACAAACAAAAGAGTAATCTCCGACTTTAAAATGCAAATGGCTCCATTTAAAGGATTCTCTCTTGATTATACTTTTGGGTACGACAATAGTAACTCGATCGGCACACTGTATGTTCCTGTAGGGTTCAATACAACGCCTCAAGGAGTTTCAAAACGTGAACACATGAGTGAGATTAAAGTCAACAATGACATTAACGCCAGATATTCATTTGACATCAACGATGACATTACATCAACAACTTCGACAGGATACAGCTTACAATACGACAGTTATGAACGTATCTCGATCTCTGCAGAAGGGTTGATACCTACCGTTCATTCGACAAACTCCGGAACATTAACAGGCAGAAACGATTATAAAGCAAAAAAGTCAATCAGAGGCTATTTCATTCAGCAAACTTTCGGCATTTACGATAAATTATTTCTTACCGGTGCGATAAGAGTTGATGAATCTTCAATATTTGGAGAAAATGAACGCCGGCAGACCTACCCCAAAGTAAGTGCCTCATATATTATATCAGATAACAATTTCTGGAAAAAATCAGCTTTCGGTGATATCATTAATACTTTCAAAATAAGATCATCGTGGGGACAAGCCGGAAACATGACAGCAATTGGCGAATATGACAGTTACACCAACTACACAACTGTCCCGATTAACGGGCAAACAGGTCTTGTAAAACCGAGTACGATGGGTAACAACAATATCAAACCAGAACGCCAAACAGAAACAGAAGTAGGTGCTGATTTTGAATTCTTCAATGGTAAATTTGGGTTGGAGATGAGTTATTATTATCAAGATATCGACGATCTTCTTTTAAGCCGCACCTTAGCTCCGTCCACTGGCGCCGATTACCGTATCGAAAATGTTGGTACAATGAGCAATAATGGATTTGAACTCTTATTCAAAGCCAACATCATACAGAAAAAATCGTTTACATGGAACTTAACAGCCACTTACAGTACTAACAAAAATGAGGTTGATGGTATTGAAGGAGATATTATCACTTATGCATGGGGTGAATCAGCAGCTAAAAACGGCTACCCTCTTGGTGTATTCTATGGTTACTTCTATGCACGGAACGATGACGGGAGCCTGCTTTTAACTGCCGATGGTCTGCCACAAAGAGAAAGAGGAACCTATGTGAATAATGAAGCTGTTGCTCAAAGAGGAAGCGACGGACAACCTTCCGGTTCATATCTGAAAAAGGTGATTGGCGATCCAAATCCTGATTTCATTGCTTCACTAACCAATGAATTAAGATATAAAAACTGGTCATTCCGCGCTCAGTTTGATGCCGTACAGGGATTTGACGTTATTTGTTGGGACAAACGCATCTTAAACCGTTATCCTGGCGGTGACGGAGCAGCCAAAGAACTTTTAGGTGAACGACCTAAGGGCTGGGGTGTTGCCGAATACAGCATCTACGAATCATTTGTTGAAGACGGTTCTTTTATCAAACTTAGAGAATTATCTTTAGCCTATAATTATAAACCCAAAATCAACTGGATTGAATCAATCAAGTTTTCACTCACTGGCAGAAATTTATTCTCGATCGATAATTACTACGGAATGGATCCGGAAGTAAACCGTGAAGGTCAGTCTAATGTTGTTCGGGGAAACGATATGGCCAGCGCTCCAATACCGAGAACTATTACTGTTGGTATTAATGTTAAATTCTAAAACTAAATAAATATGAAATCATTACTAAAATATATATCAATTGGGTTGCTTGCAATGCTGTTTGCTTGCGAGAAATCATATGTGAACCCAAATGAACCCAGTGAAGAAAGTGTATACAGCAGTGTTGACGGGTTCCTTTCGGTATGCATCGGGCTTAAGGCTCACTATTCTACAACGACATTGAAATATGTCATTTATGTACAGGGGATTACAACACGTGAAATAGGAACCACCAGTACTTATCAAACTCCGATGGATTTAACTTACGGCGGAACATCTCTTACTAATATTAATACAGGTGTTGGGGGATTATGGTCAAATCTCTTAAAAGATAAAGGACAGGCTGAAGACCTTATCGCGAACATTGACAAAGTGACCATGACCGATGCCACAAAAAACGGGATACTTGCTTTTGCATACTATATGAAAGCTCTTACCTTATGTAATCTTTACCAGGGATTTGAACAATTTCCATTGATGAATTCAGAAGACGGTGAAGCTGTTTTCTCAACAGCAGATGAAGGACTTGAAGCCGCAACCAGCCTGTTACTTGATGCCAAAGGATATATCACAAACGGAATATCATCTGATGTTACCTCTGCCATCGACGGAATGGACTTAGAAAGTTGTGTTGATGCTCTGCTTTCAAGAATATATTTATACAATGAAGAATATGCCAAATGTATTTCTATTTCTGAAAGTATTGATCTAACCTCTAAATCAACATTTATTTACGACAATGAAAACTACAATCCGGTATATGACTTCGCGGTAAATGGGTCACCTTATTTGTTCCCCAAAGACAACTTTGGATTAAAAGGAAGCTATCTACCCGACGAAAACGATGCTCGTTACGGTTTCTATCTTGCTGATCCGGATACTTCAGAATTGGAGGAATTGGGAGGTGCAACACTGAAACAAATACAAGGATTCTTTGCAACTTTTGATGCAGAAATACCAGTTTATCTTCCCGGAGAAATTCTGCTCAACATTGCTGAAGCCTATGCAAGAAGTAACGAGTTGACAAATGCTGTTACTAACCTGAACAAAGTGATTACAAAAACAGATGATATATACGAACTAAATGCATCACTTCCTGATAAGACATCGGAACTAAATGCTATGCAGAAAGACGATTTGCTGGAAGAAATATACAAACAACGCTGCATCGAAACCTTTTTTACCGGACAACGTCTGGCCGACAGCAGAAGGTTTCATCCTGATCTGGATTTCAACAAATCGCTTGACTTAAACAGCGAACGTAACCGCAATTATTATCCTTACCCACAGGAAGAAAGAGACAATAATCCAAATTGCCCTGCCGATCCTGAAGTATAGAAAAAGCATATAAAGAACACCTGATCCTTTTAAATCAGGTGTTCTTTATATATTTTCCCCGGAAAATTATTGGGCATGAAAACATTCGTATTAATAAGCTCGCTTTTCTTTTTCTTCTTCCTGCAATTTGTTCAAAGTAAAAACCTGTATTCAGAATCAAGTCCTAAAAGAAAAACATTAACTGCCGAACCATTGATCTGGCTGAAAATAAATGCAGACAAAGACTCATTTTTGCTGAAAAATGCGGTTAAAATCATCCGCGTAAATGAAATTGGCGGAATCATCTTTAACGGACACAACGCAAAAGCACTTATCAATGATATAAAATTCATCAAAGAAAATAGTGGTAAAACCATTCTCTCAGGCATATCCTGCGAAGAAAGCCCGGGAAAACAATTTCTTTTTTCTGACTATTTTCCTTCTTTGGCGACTATTGCAGCCATTACTGATCCTGACTTGCAGGCACAAACAATCGAACTCATTTGCCAACAATTAAAAACACTAGGCCTTCAATTTTGCATTACCGATTTTGAAGATGGTGAAACTTTTAAAAACCTCCGTTCTCTTTTTCTGAAAAAAAATATTATCTTATTTCCTGAAGAAAAATATCTGTTTACAACTCCGGCTTCGCCGTTATATATTTCCGGCAAACTAAAACCCTGCATTTTTGAAATGACTGAGAACGCCGAAAACGAAATACAAAACTACCTTGCACAAATAAAAAACGAATACGGAAATAAATTAAAGAAAGACAACAGCTACCTAAATTATACTGAAAAAATAAAATCGCTTCGGGTAAAAACAGCTGTTGAAAATACCCAACAATCAGACAGCAGTTCCATTTTGTCTCCATTTCTTTCAACAAAAGCCAAAGTAACCGGAAGAAAAGCTTGCCGATACAGTTCTATCATATTAAAAAACGAAGATAATATCATTCCCATTTTGGAACTCAATAAGAAACGAATTGCTTGTATTTCGTTCTCTCAAACACAAAAATTGAATACATTTCAGAAGATAGTGGAAAAATACACGCGGGTTGACTGCTATAACTTTTCGCAAAAACAAATTGAGTCAAATTATACCCAAATCATCGACTCTCTAAAAAAATACAACCTGATCATTTGGGGAATAGACAGCAATAGCCTCGCCTGCAAAAAGATAATTGATTCAGTTAATCAAAAATGTACCACCATAAGTTGCTGGTTTTATCCGGCATTGCCCGAAAGAAATCAATCGGATGCTATTTTATTTGCACCAGACAACGACAGTATCAGCCAATCAACCGCCTCACAAATTCTTTTCGGGGGCATTTCGGCAAAAGCACAGTTACCTTTTGCCACAGCAGAGTATCCTGAAGGTAGCGGGTTGCATACGCGAGGCGAAATCCGCTTTGAATACACCATCCCCGAGATGGCCGGGATCGATAGTGATTACCTGTCGTTTATTATCGACTCTGTTGCTAACATGGCAATTGAAAAACAGGCTTTCCCCGGTTGCCAGGTTTTGGTTGCAAAAGATCGAAAAATCGTCTGCCATCAATCGTTTGGCTATCACACTTACTTCCGAAATGAAAAAGTAAAAAATGACGACATTTACGATTTGGCTTCGGTAACCAAAATAACCGGGACATTGCCAGCCATCATGCAGTTTGTCGATCAGAAAAAAATAAGGCTGGATGAAAACTTTTCGGCATACTGGCCCGGCTTCAAAAACACCAACAAAGAAAACCTGAAAGTACGCGAAATACTGGCTCATCAGGCAGGCTTACAGGCATGGATTCCTTACTGGAGAAGTACGGTAGATGAAAACGGAAACTTTCTGCCCAATATTTTCAGGGCAGAACCCAACGATACATTTTCTGTACAGGTTACCCGACATCTTTTCATGAATAAAAACTACCGGAAAATAATGTTTCAGCAGATTGATGAAACGCCGGTTTCCGATACAAAAAAATACCTTTACTCCGGACTCCCATTTTATATTTTTCCTGAAATCATAAAAAACTTCACACACGAAGACTATCCCGGCTATGTAAAAGAAAACTTTTACCGTCCGCTGGGTGCTTACAACCTTACATTTAATGCCTGGAAAGAATTTCCGCTGCAACGAATTGTCCCGACCGAATATGACGATTATTTCCGTTTCAGCCTGCTGCATGGTTTTGTTGATGATGAGGGAGCCGCCATGATGGGAGGAATTTCAGGAAATGCAGGTCTGTTTTCAGATGCCAACGATCTGGCTAAACTTATGCAAATGTACCTGCAAATGGGTGAATACGGAGGCCAACGCTATATCTCGGAAGAAACCATGTCCGAATTTACCCGCTGCCAGTTCCCCGAAAATGACAACCGGCGCGGACTGGTTTTCGACAAACCGCTGTTAGGAAACGACACCTTAAGCATAAATGAATGTTATCCGGCATACTCGGCCAGTCCGGCCAGTTTTGGACATTCGGGTTACACCGGCACATTTGTATGGTGCGACCCCAAATATAATCTGGTATATATTTTTTTATCGAACCGGGTATATCCCACCCGTAAAAACTCGGACATTTACGATACAAATGTAAGAATGCTGATCCATCAGGGAATTTATGATGCTATTAAAAAGTTTGAGATACAGAATAAATAGTCACGACAATTATCTGAAAGGGAAACAGGTTCTAAAAAAAAGGCTGAACCCATTTGAGCCAGCCTCTACTATAATATAAAAAGAATTTTTATTCCATCTCGTATTTGTACATCCCAAGGTCGCTCACCTCTGATGAACGGATGAACTCGGCATGAGTTTTCACCTGTGCTTTTGCAAAGGCAATGTAATTTTTAGCCGATCTCAGGAACATGCGGTCACGGTTTGTATCCAGCAACAACAGGTAGCTCATAATGATATGGCCGGCCATTTCAACCAAACGACGTGCATGGAAGTCGATAAACTCATTATCGCTTCCGGCAGTTACTTTCTTTACAGCCTGCTCGTAATCTTCGGTTAAAATAATCAGTGTACGGCGCATATATTCCAGTTCAGGAGCTACTTTTTCGGCTTCGTACGCACGAATCCGGGCAAGGTATCCACCAGTAGTTACACCGCGGATAGCAGCTACTACCTGTAACTGGGTTGTTCCTTCGTATATTGAAGTAATACGGGCATCACGATAAATACGCTCAACCGGATAATCTTTCATAAAACCTGAACCGCCATGAATTTGCACAGCATCGTAAGCAAGCTGGTTACAAAACTCACTGGACATTCCTTTTACCAGAGGAGTATAAATATCTGCCAGTTTCTGGTATTTTTTCATTTCGTCGCGCTCTTCCTTTTCAAGTTTACGCTCTTCAGAAATGTGCATGTATGTCTTGTACATATCAACAAAACGGGCTGTTTCGTACAGCAGGGTACGCGAAGCATCCAGTTTGGCTTTCATGGTCGAAAGCATTTCATAAACAGCAGGAAAACGAACAATTGTTTTCCCGAACTGCATACGTTCCCGAGCATACTGCAGGGCCTCACGGTAAGCTGCTTCGCTTACACCAACAGACTGTGCCGCAATTCCCAGACGGGCACCGTTCATCAATGCCATTACGTACTTAATAAGTCCCATTTTACGTGAACCAACCAATTCAGCCGGAGCATCTTTAAATACCAGTTCGCAGGTTGGCGAACCAATAATTCCCATTTTATGCTCAATACGACGAACAGTTACTCCGCCGATATTTTTGTCATAGATAAACATGGAAAGTCCACGGCCATCTTTGGTTCCGGGTTCCGAACGGGCCAATACCAGCGAAATATGCCCGTCACCATTGGTGATAAAACGTTTTACACCATTCAGTAACCATGTTTGTTTTTGCTCATTCCAGGTAGCTTTTAGTTGAACAGCCTGCAAATCGGAACCGGCATCGGGCTCAGTTAAATCCATAGCCATGGTATCGCCGTTGCAAACTCGTGGTAAATATTTTGCTTTTTGTTCTTCGGAAGCAAACTCGTTAATGGTTTCCGCGCAATCCTGAAGTCCCCAGACATTTACAAAGCCGGCATCGGCTCGCGAAACAATATCGGCAGCCATAATATAAGGCATAATCGGAAAGTTCAATCCGCCATATATACGAGGCAGCGACATCCCCATTAAGCCTGCTTTATTTAATGCCTCAATGTTTTTTGTTGTTCCACAGGCATAAACCACGTGTCCGTCAACTACCTGTGGTCCCTCGGCATCAATACTTTCTGCATTCGGGGCAATAATATCGCCACTAATTTCGCCCACTACTTCCAATACTTTATCGAAACTGTCGAAAGCATCTTCATAGTCCATCGGGGCATAGTCAAATTTTTCTTTTTCGGTGAAATTCCTTTCCTTTAAACGTACAATCGTCTCCATCAACGGATGTTGAAGATGGAATTTCAGCTCTTTATTATCGTTATAAAAATTAGCCATTTTTTCTGTTTTAAGTGATAAGGAATTTACTTGGTGTTCTTTTTATAATACTTGATCATTTTCGGGATTATTTCAGAAACATCACCGGTAATCACATAGTCGGCCACTGAATTGATCGGTGCTTCAGTATCTGTATTGATAGCAATTACCTGGGCTGATTCTTCCATCCCGGCACGGTGCTGAATTTGCCCTGAAATGCCACAGGCAATATATAATTTCGGGCGTACAGTAACACCGGTCTGTCCAATCTGGCGTTCGTGTTCCACATATCCGGCATCGACAGCGGCACGTGAAGCCCCCACTTCGCCACCAAGCACTTCTGCCAAATCATATAATAATTTAAAATTTTCTTTCGAGCCCATTCCGTAACCACCAGCAACCACAATTGGCGCGCCTTTAATGTTCACCTTACTTTTCTCCATGTGGCGTTCAATGATCTCAACTACAAAATCGGTATCCGAAACGTATTTTGAAACATCAAGTTTTACGATTTTCCCTTTGTATGTGGGAGCAAAAATTTCTTTTTTCATCACGCCTTCACGAACGGTTGCCATCTGCGGACGACATTCAGGATTAATGATGGTTGCAATGATGTTACCTCCAAATGCCGGGCGGATCTGGTACAACAGCTTTTCGTAAACCTTTCCTTGTTTTTTATCTTCATGACTGCCAATTACAAGGCTGGTACAGTCGGCTGTTAAACCGCTATGCAAAGCCGAAGAAACACGTGGTCCCAAATCACGGCCAATAGATGAAGCGCCCAGTAATGCAACCTGTGGCTTCTGTTCTTTGAATAGTTTTACAACAATTGACATGTGAGGCAAAGTGCTGTACGGAGCCAGACGGGCATCGTCTGCTACATATAAAACATCCACTCCGTAAGGAAAAATGTCTTTTTCAATTCCGTCCAACTGACTGCCAATAGCAATGGCCTCCAACTTACAGTTTAATTCGTTGGCCAACGATTTTCCTTTTGTCAGCAACTCCTGGCTAACTTCAGCAACCTGACCGTCTTCTATTTCGCAATATACAAATACACTGTCCATAAAATTTCGTGTTAAAATTAACCAATAGTGTGACTTTCAATTAACTCTCTCATCAGTTGATCGATATCGCTATCAGCCGAAGAAACCTCCTTTGCTTCTTTAGCCTGAAGGATGACATTCTCAATTGTTTTTACTTTGGTTGGCGAGCCCGACAGACCAAGTTCTTCAGGATTCGATTCAATATCGTTCACCGTCCATTCCTGAATGTTCAGATACGGACGATCGTTATACAGGTGCATGTAATCTTCGTTCGAATTCTGAAGTTCGGAAACGGTTTTGGCGTGTTTGCATTTCATCAGCAATTTAGCATTGCGGGTACGACAGTCGGGAGCCGAACCGTTTACTGTGATAACCAATGGCATCGGGCAACTGACAATTTCAACACCTCGTTCGAGACGACGTTTCATAATAATTTTTTTGCCGGAGATCTCTTTTACCTCCTCTACATAAGTAACCTGCGGTAACCCAAGTTTTTCAGCAACCTGTGGACCAACCTGTGCTGTATCTCCATCAATAGCCTGGCGACCGGCAATAATCATATCAAAATCTCCAATTTTTTTCAAAGCCTGACTTAAAGCATACGATGTAGCCAACGTGTCGGAACCTGCAAATGCACGGTCGGTAAGTAAAATACCATCATCGGCACCCCGGAACATCCCTTCACGGATGATTTCGGCAGCACGCCCCGGCCCCATTGTCAAAATAGTAATAGTGGTACCCGGAAAATTGTCTTTAATACGTAAAGCCTGTTCCAGCGCATTTAAATCTTCAGGATTAAAAATTGCCGGCAAGGCAGCACGATTGACGGTACCGTCAGCTTTCATCGCATCCTTGCCAACGTTCCTTGTATCAGGAACCTGCTTGGCCAAAACGATAATTTTATAACCTTTCATGAATTTATAATTTGTTTTTTAAATTGCCACATGGAAATTGCATGGATGCTGTAATCATCCTATTTTGCAATTATACTGACCATGCTCAATTTACTGTTTATTAATTTTTCGAATAGTTAGTTGTTTCTCCTGTTCATTAATATGGTTATTTTCTCCTGTTTCCATACATGAAAACCCGTTGAAAACTTCGATCTTCAATTAAACAAAGCAGGCAAATATAGCCAAACCACCTCAAGAAATCAAAGGATGGGAAGGGAAGAGAAAAATTCAATAAAAATGAATCCAGCCATTTCCTGTCCCGACTGGAAAAGAATCGGAATAAAGTAATGCGGAATATCTTGCTCTGTCATACTTTAAAACAATCACCCTGATTCGTCAAAAAATCTCATCATCTGAAATTTCTGCTGCAATTTAAAATCATTTTAATCTGCCTTTGTCCTTCTATCATTTCTCAAAAAAATTCAGAAACAGGTATAAAAATCATTCCATTGAGATGTTTTACAATACAAAACAACTTTAAAAGTATTTTATACTTTTGTATAAAAATAACAGAACCTGCTATGAAAAAAATTATTCCCCTGTGTTTTTTGATCCTCATACTCGTTTCCGGATGCAAAAAAACGCCTGAAAAAAATGATGACCACAGCAATGGATATTCAATTCGTGGAGTTCCGTTTTATGAAGTAAAGATCAGTGACAATTTCTGGTCTCCAAAAATTGAAACGAACCGGAAGGTAACTATCCCCGCCTCATTTTCCAAATGCGAAGAAATGGGACGAATGGACAATTTCCTGATTGCAGGCGGCAAAATGAAAGGCAAAGTAAAAGGAGCGATGCCCTTTGATGATACCGATGTGTACAAAATTACAGAAGGGGCTTCCTATTCGATGTGCACATCGCCTGATCCCAAAATGGATGCTTACCTGGATTCAATCATTGAAATTATTAAAACAGGTCAGGAAGCTGATGGCTACCTGACCACTTACAAAACGATCGACTCGAGTTACGCACCAGCGCATTGGTGCCCGGCAGGCGGGAAGTGGAAAAATCTGGAATGCAGTCATGAGTTATATAACAGCGGACACCTGTTTGAGGCTGCTTCCGCTCATTACCTGGCTACCGGGAAAACAAGTTTCCTCAATATTGCGACAAAAAATGCTGATTTACTGGTAAAGGTTTTCGGAGCCGAAGGGAACAATCAGGTACCAGGACACCAAATCGTTGAAACAGGACTGATCAAACTTTACCAGATTACCCATAAACAGGAATATCTTGATTTAGCCCGGCATTTTCTGGGTACCCGGGGCGACAGCACCAAACGTAAACCATGGGGGCCTTATAATCAAGACCATCTCCCTGTTACCAGACAAGAAGAAGCTGTTGGACATGCCGTTCGTGCGGCTTACATGTACTCAGGAATGACTGATATTGCCGGGTTATACAATGACGAAGCATATAAAAATGCCATTGACAAAATATGGGAAAATATTGTTTTCAAAAAACTATATATTACCGGAGGGATCGGGTCACGGCATCAAGGTGAAGCTTTTGGCGACAATTACGAACTGCCCAACCTTACTGCATACAATGAAACCTGCGCGGCTATTGCCAACGTGTACTGGAACTATCGCATGTTCCTGCTTCATGGAGATGCCAAATACATTGATGTACTTGAACGGAGTCTGTACAACGGTGTTATCTCGGGAGTTGGACTTGACGGAAAAACTTTCTTCTATCCCAATCCGCTTGAATGTGATATGAAATACCCGTTTAACCAAGGTTCGTCCGAACGACAGCCCTGGTTCGACTGCTCATGCTGCCCGACAAACCTGTGCCGTTTTATGCCCTCCATTCCCGGGTACATTTATGCCCAATCGAAAAATAAGCTGTATGTCAACCTTTTTATTCAAAGTTCTTCGGAAATCAATATTGCAGGTAGCCTGCTAACGGTCCGGCAAGAGACCGGATATCCGTGGAAAGGGAACATCAGCATACAACTTTCTCCTCAAAAAGAATCGGAATTTACATTATGCCTGCGTATACCCGGCTGGGCAGAGAACAAACCTGTCCCCGGTGATTTGTACAGCTACGAAAATTCTACAAACGAACCCGTCACAATAAGAATAAACGGGGAACCTGTTAAATATAAAAAAGAAAACGGCTATGCAACTTTAACACGAAAATGGAAAAAAGGCGACCGTATTGAATACGGGATCCCGATGGAGGTCAACAAAGTAAAAGCAAATGAACTGGTCGCCGACGACAGGGGGAAAGTAGCAATTGAACGTGGCCCGATCGTTTTTTGTGTTGAAGGAGCCGATAATCCGGATGTGGATAAAATCAATATCTCTTCTGAAACAAAACTTACTGCCAGTTACAATCCTGAATTATTAAACGGTGTGGAAATAATATCAGGGAATGGAAAAGCAGGAAATACATTTACAGCAATCCCTTACTATGCCTGGAATAACCGGGGAGCAAATAAGATGAAAGTCTGGTTTCCTGAAAATTAACACCTAAAAAAAACTCTAACTTTTTAAAATAACAATAAAAACAGAACTCATGATGAAAAACTTAGCTTACACAATTATCCTGATCTTTTCGGTTAGTCTCGCCCCGTTCGCTCAAAACACGGTGACGATCCACATGGATAAAACAGGGCCAACAATCAATAAAGAAATTTACGGCCATTTTGCTGAACATCTCGGACACTGCATTTACGGCGGAATTTATGTTGGAGAAGGCTCAGAAATACCCAATATCAACGGCTACCGCGAAGATGTAGTTTACGCTCTGAAAGACATGAAAATACCTGTTCTACGCTGGCCGGGAGGTTGTTTTGCCGACACTTACCACTGGAAAGACGGTATTGGTCCCCAACAATCAAGACCTTCGATGGTTAATGTCCACTGGGGAAATGTAACCGAAGACAATAGTTTTGGTACGCATGAATTCCTGAATTTCTGTGAACTCATCAATACAGAGCCATATATCAGTCTGAACGTTGGCTCCGGAACAGTACAGGAAGCAGCCGAATGGGTCGAATATGTAACCTCCGGCAATGTCAGTCCCATGACAGACCTTCGGAAAAAAAACGGTCGCGAAAAACCATGGAACGTAAAATACTGGGGCATTGGAAATGAAAGCTGGGGCTGTGGCGGCGACATGACCCCTGAATACTATTCTGATCTGTTCAAACGTTATGCTTCCTTCTCAAAAGGGGCGAACTACAAGATTGCCTGCGGTGCCAACAGCGGTGACTACAATTGGACAGATGTAATAATGAACAATACTAAAAACAAAAGGAACCTGATACAGGGACTGTCGTTACATTATTATACTATTACATACGACTGGGGCCACAAAGGTTCGGCAACGAATTTCGACGAGAAAGAGTGGTTCCTCTCCCTCAGCAAAACACAGAAAATGGACGAACTTATAAACAGGCATTCTACTATTATGAATAAATACGACCCCGGGAAAAAAATCGGATTGATTGTTGACGAATGGGGCAACTGGTTCGATGTTGAGCCGGGAACAAATCCGGGGTTCCTGTACCAGCAAAACACACTTCGAGATGCACTGGTTGCCGGGATTAACCTGAATATTTTCAACGCACATGCCGACCGTGTAAAAATGGCCAACATTGCCCAAACAGTAAATGTACTTCAATCGGTTATCCTGACCAAAGGCGAACAAATGGTCCTAACCCCTACTTATTATATATTTAAAATGTATGCTGTACACCAGGATGCCACTCTCGTCCCGCTTAACCTCGAATGTGAAGATTACACCTTCGACGGACAATCGATACCTGCCGTAAATGCTTCGGCATCGATCAAAGACGGGATACTTAGCATTACCCTGTGCAACCTCAATCCGAATAAAACAATTCCTGTCAACTGTATTTTAACCGGCCAGGAATTTTCCTCGGTCAGCGGGCAAATCATAACCGGGAAAAACATGAATGACTACAACGATTTTGGAAAAAACGAAACCGTTACGTTAAAATCGTTTGACGTGAAAAAGCCGAAAGATGGAAGACTGACCATTGACCTGCCTTCGAAATCGGTGATACTGGTACAACTGAGATAAGAAACCAAATAGAAAAAATCAGGCTTTTTTCCTTTAATCACCAAAGGAAAGGGCTTGATTTTTCGTTTTTATAAAACTTCTTCTTCTTCGACTGATTCCTTCAAAATCGAAAAATTTAATTTTACAATGATAATCAGACAGTTCAAGGTCGATCATCTCCTATTAAAAGAATAAAAAGAAAAAATGTTTTAAAATTTCTTTTGAATAAAAAAATATTTTAAGTACTTTTAATCGTCTTATTAAGTGTTCTACCCTATTTATTATTAGGATAACACCTTGTTTTAATTAATTTTTCGCCCGTTCTTAAACATAAAATAAGAAATTATATAAAGTAAGGAATAATTGACCATCCCCAAGAAATGGATAAAAATTTCCACATATCAATAATAATTATGTTGCTATGTTTGACTTTTGCAAGCATGGAGCATGCATATCCCCGGACTTATCCGGGTGAGAATACACATGTAGTTTTAGAAAAAGGCCAGCTAACATCGAGCTGGCCTGGTAAAGAAAGGTCACATCAACTTATTTTTTCTCCGGTTTTTTCTGATGCCCTGAACCACCTGTATAACAGGTTTGAAACATCACAGGCAACAACATTAACCTGTACAAAAAATGATGTGTCCTGCCCGGGAGGAAAAGATGGAAGCATTGACCTGGATATTCCCTCAACAAAAACGGTTCAAAGTATTCTATGGGAGGATGGCAATGGTTATAGTGAAACAACAGAAGATATTTTCGGGTTAACTGCAGGCAACTATACCGTTACGGTTACCTACACAGATGGAACGTCGGAAACCCTAACCGTAACAATTGATGAACCGGTAGCACCATTAACAATTTCCACCCAGCCGGCTAATACAACAGCTTGCGCCGGTTCTGTAATAACTTTTAACGTCGTTGTTTCAGGGGGAAGCGGCTCATATACCTTCACCTGGCAGCGAAAAAAACCGAATGAAAGCACGTTTACAGACATCCCTGCTTCGGAAACAAATGTAATATATCCCACCCCGGGAGAAATTCAAATCGGAGATGTGGGTAATTCAGATGCCCCGGACGGGGCTCAATACCAGGTTATGGTGTCAGATGGTTGTTCTATGGTCGCTTCTACGCCCGTGCCCCTGACTGTTAACCGGATCACAGGAATAATTGCCTCGGAAACAACCCCTTCGGAAAGCAATGTTACTATTTGCGGGGAGGATAATTTTTCGTACACTGTGACTACATCGGGAACAACTCCGGTTAGTTACCAATGGAAAAAATACAACAACAGTTTGGGTACGTGGGAAGATATTCTTGACGGGGGAGTCATTTCAGGGGCTACCACCAACCAGCTAACTTTTACAGCGGCTACCACTGCAGAAAGCGGGGAATACCTGGTCGTTGTTACCTTCCCCTTGCCGGCGGGAACAACCTGCGAGTTGGGCAGTGATACAATACCGAGGGAATTAACGGTCCTCCAAAAACAATTACAGGCCCCGGTAATTTCATCTGACCAGGTAATTTGTCCCGGCTCGGTACCGGCACCACTAACAGCAACAGCAGCAAGCGGAGGAAGTGGTACATATAATTACCAGTGGCAATCGTCGGCAGATAGTATAAACTGGTCGGATATTACAGGAGAAACCAATCTTAATTACAGTCCTCCTGCTCTAACTGATACAACTTACTATCAACTAGTTGTTACCGATCCCGGCTTATCATCCTGCGCAACTGACTTAAGCAATATCATCCAAGTTGCTGTTTACCCGGAACCTACAGTCATTAATCCGGGAGATCAAACGTACTGCCAGGGTGAACAAACGCCTGATATTCCGTTAACCGGTTATCCGGCTGGTGTTACTTTTAATATTACCGGCGGGGCGGCAGTGGGACTGTATGACAAAACCTGGGTAACAAAAATTCCTTCGTTCACGGCCAGCAACGCAGGGACAGCAACCGTTTCCATTACGCCATGGGCCAACGGGTGCAGCGGCGTTCCCATTAATTTTACCATTACGGTTACTTCCCTGCCCAATGTATCCGTAGCCCCCCCATTGTCAACGATTTGTTCCGGGGAAAGCACCAATATTTCCTTATCCAGTCCGCCTCCGGCTTCGACAAGTGTGACATTCAGTTGGACTGTGACCGACATCACCCCCGCAAGCAGTATTACCGGGGCTTCGGCAGGCAATGGTACCCAAATAGCGCAAACGCTGGTCAACACAACAACCACTAATGCCACGGTGACCTACCAGGTTACTCCTAAGGATGGCAATTGCCCGGGTATTCCTGTTGATGTGGAAGTTACCGTTCTGCCGCCAATGACTGCAACAATCCAGGCAGATGGTACAGCCACGGCCTGCCAGACAGATGCTTCCTCCCCCACCATAACATTCACGGGGAGCGGGGGGGCAACGCCCTACACGTTTACCTATAACATAAATAACGGGGCCAACCAAACCGTAACAACCAGTTCCGGGAACAGCGTTACCATTAATGCCCCCACAACCAGCTACGGGGTTTTTAATTACAACCTGCTTGGTATAAGCGACAGCAAGCATTGCAGTAACCCAGGAACAGGAACTGCCACGGTAATAATTAACCCTTTACCGGTGCTGAGCAGTACATTAACCCCCTCAGGAATTTGTAATAATGATTTGTTTTCGTATACCCCCACCTGCGATATTTCCGGAACGACTTTTGAATGGACCCGCGCTGAAGTGCCAGGTATCAGTGACGCCGCTCGTACCGAATCCGGGGCAATAAATGAACACCTTGAAAACACGACCAACAACCCGGTAGCAGTAACTTATACCTTTACCCTTACCTCGCCGGAAGGTTGTGTAAATACCCAGGATGTAGTGGTGGTAGTTACGCGTACTCCGCATTTAACAAGCACCTATACACCTGACCCCATCTGTGGCGGAACATTATTTTCCTACGAACCTACGAGTGAAGTTTCCGGAACAATTTTCCCATGGAAGCGGGAGGCCGTACCGGGGATCAGTAACCCGTCGGCCAGCGGGACAGGCAATCCGAATGAGGTATTAATTAACACCACTTCCATACCCCAAGCAGTCGTTTACGAATACACCCTGAGTTCCAACGATTGTGTAAACCCGGTAACATTTCCGGTACAGGTAGTGGTTAAGCAGGTGCCCGAAGTAACGGCATGGGCTTCAGAAAACGGTATTTGCGTGGGGGAAAGTATCGATCTGTTTTCAAGCTCGAATCTTGCCTATACAAATTTACCGGATACTCTTTTTGCTGATAACTTTGAAGGTTCGGGCACGGGTTGGACAAAGACCTGGGATGACAGCCAAGCAGCCTGGACCATTCAAAATGACAACTATAAATATAAATATGGTTGGTGGAATTCTGTTACATTTCGCAGTAATGACCATAGCCATTTTTTCCTGTCTAATTCACATCCGGTTCCATACAACGGCCCCTGGTGGATCCCAGCTCCATGGCATACAAGCACTTTAACCAGCCCTGCAATTAATACAGCAGGATATACAAGTCTTGAACTCAGTTACTGGCAATATTATGAAGACGGGGCTTCACAACCGGAAATCAGGGTTTCGACCGATAAGAATAATTGGACAACTATTGAAACCATTTATAATGACGAAGGCAGTCCAACGCACTTCAGTAAAAAAACCATCCCGCTGGATGCGTGGGTAGGAAATCCTGCTATATATATCCAGTTTTACTATACTTATAGGGTTGGTAACAACCCTTACTGGTGGGCAATCGATAATGTGAATTTAACCGGGGAAAGTCCGACCGCGGATATGTTTTGGACTTCCAATCCTCCGGGCTTTACATCGACGGAGCCAAATCCTACCAGCATTATTCCCACCGATACAACAACGTACATTGCTACTTATACAGACCCGGACACTGGCTGCAGCGGAAGCGATTCGGTCACCGTTAATGTTTATCCGGAACCCAATGTTGTGATCGATGCCGATTACTGTGCTATCCCGGGATACGTTGAGTTATCGGTAACAGAATCATACGTGGATTATTTATGGAATACAGGAGAAACCACGCCAACGATAAAGGTTAACCTGGTTGGTGAATATTCTGTCACGGTAACGGATGCAAATGGTTGTACCGGCACAGGTTCCCTGATTGTTTCGAATGAGCTGGTGGTTAACGGCGATTTTTCGATGGGGAATACCGGTTTTACTACTCCGGCTACCGCTGGTAATCATTATACATATGTAAACGATATTGACTGGAAAAATGATGAATTGACCCCTGAAGGGTTATATGGCATTGGTAGCAATGCTCATAATTACCATAATAATTTCTGGGGCGTTGACCATACCACCGGAGACGGTAATTTTATGATCGTTAACGGGTTTCCAGGATCTCCCCAACCTATTGTCTGGCAGCAAACTTATACCGTTGAACCCAATACGGAATATTACTTCTCTGCCTGGGCAATTAGTTTGAATAATGCCGGCAACTATGCCGAATTACGATTTAGCATCAATGGGACACAGATTGGAACTACTGCCAATTTAACAGCAGGAACCGGCAGTGACGCTAACCCATGGAAAGAGAAAGACCATTTTTACGGGATCTGGACATCAGGAAGTGCCACCACCACGGCTGTTGTTTCTATTGTTGACCTGCAAACAGCTCCC
Organism: Prolixibacteraceae bacterium; assembly: GCA_963662895.1. Classification (GTDB taxonomy): domain Bacteria; phylum Bacteroidota; class Bacteroidia; order Bacteroidales; family Prolixibacteraceae; genus GWE2-42-39. The sequence continues at coordinate 207,586 of OY759981.1, forward strand.
GGGGGGAACGACTTTGGGCTGGATGATATTTCTTTTGGGACTTTAGTGCCTTCTTTTTTTTCTGTTGATACTGTAACCAGTAATTCCCCTGTTTGTAGCGGGGACGACATTGAACTGGAAACTCATATTTCAGGAGGGAAAGCACCAATCACCTATTCATGGAGCGGGCCCGACGGTTTTTCATCAACCGAAGCAAATCCGGTTATTCCCAATGCAACCCTATTGAATGACGGGGATTACAAGGTGATTATAAATGATGGCTTCGGGTGCCCCCCCAGGGATACGACCATCACGGTCAGCGTATTCCCGGCTCCTACTGTTGACGCCGGTAATAATAACCAGTTTGTTTGTGAAGGAGACCCGACAGTTAAACTTAACGGGACGATCGGGGGATCAGCCACATCAGGGACCTGGAGCGGCGGGAACGGGACATTTACCCCGGATGCAGGCACACTGGATGCCGAATATACGCTAAGCGCCGCTGAGATAGCTGCCGGTACCGTTACCCTAACCCTGACGACCAATGCCCCTTCAGGCCCCTGTTCGCCGGTTAGCGACGCTGTGACAATTACTGTTAACCCAGCCCCGAAACTTTCGCTTACAGGAACGGATCCGTTGTGTCACGGCGGCAATGATGGCACGGCAACGGTGACCGCGACAGATGGGACCCCTCCATATACTTATTTGTGGAGTAACGGGCAAACGACCCCAACAGCCATAAAACTTTATGCCGGCAATTATTCCGTGACGGTTACCGACACCAAAGGATGTGAAGCCACAGACATGATCACTCTTTCAGAACCGGCGACCCTGACTACAACAATAACCGGTTCCCTGCCTCAGTGCAAGCAGAGTGACGGGATCGTAACGGTTACCGTTACCGGGGGGGTCCCCCCATATACTTATAGCTGGAAGGACAGCTACGGGAATGTGATTGCAACAAGCTCGTCTGCTACCGGCCTGCCCGCGGGAACTTACTCGATTACCGTAACCGATTATTATGGTTGCGAAAGGACTACAAATAATATAACGATTCCTTCAGTAAACGATGCAACGCCGCCAGTGTTTAGTGAGCCTGCCCCCATGGATGAATGTGTGGAACCGATCCATACTGCTATTTACTACGCGCCAACCATGGGGATATCCGGGGGGTATCCTGACTACTATACATTTGTTGCCGGCGATACCCGGCTCGATATTGATCCGACAACCATGTCGGATAACTGTTGTGCCCCCGACGAACTTGAAATCCGCTGGCGAATTGATTTTGCTGACGGGACAGGTATCCCTTCATCGTCGCCGACCTCTTATATAACCGGGCAGCCGTCAACTTTCGGAAGTAACATTGTATTCCCGGGCGACGTGGCATCTTCTGCCGGGAAAGAACATACCATTACCTATTGGGTAGTTGACTGTAATTATAACGTTTCTACCCCCCAGACAACAAAGATTGAAATTAATCCAAGACCAACGATCACAAAACAACCTTAAAATGTTAAAGCCTATGGAAACAAAGAAAAAAGAGATCATTCAATCATGTTCAATCAACCAAAATTAAAAAAATATTAATCATTAAAAATTTCATTATGAAAAAGCGAATCTTACAATCAACTTTCTTTTTGCTGGCCATAATGGCTGGTATAACAAGCGTTTTTGGACAAGCAATTCATCACTCTGCACCAGAGAGTCCGGTCAGTTGTACAACTGATGCTTTACATCCTATACCGGGTGTTCCTTATGATTATTCTGTGACTGCCGATCCCGCGGGCGGTACGTTCACATGGTGGGCAACTACCAATACTGATTTTATTACATCCGGTGTACTAAACAATACAGGAGCATTGACAACACCCGATGTTACACCAACAACTGCTGGCGATTACAATATGCCGACTTCCTCCAGTTCAATTCAACTTACGTGGAGTACAGATGTTTTGGCCGCAGCATCCGGGACATCACCAACACCGACATTTGTTGCTGTTTATTATGAAGCTCCAGCGGGAAGTTGTGCCGATAACCTGAAGGTTTATCAAATTGAACCGGTTAATGCATTTATAGTCGATATTAAAAATCTGGAAAATGAAACACTGGCTCCATTAGCTTATAGTACTTCAGATTCTCAGTGTTTTGACGAAGTTCAGTCAGCAACCTGGTCCAGTACAGGAATGCAATATGACTATGGCACTAACACTCTTTATTTTGAGGTTGTTGCAGCAAACTTTACAGAAGAATGGACGCCTACATTTCAAATTACCGGGCTTGATGCAACACAAACAGCCAGCATTGAGTGGGATTATGATACGGGCTTTGGCAGCGCTGTTACTGTCACTTCTGGAACAACAAGCTCAACAGCAGTAGCAACCAACGTAACAGATACCTCTAATGGGGTCTCGATCTTTGTAAGAGTGACGGTCGATCATGATGTATTTGAAGGTATTGCTGACGAAAATATAACACTTGCTGTTACCGGTACAAATAAAGCAGGTCAGTCTGATGTGTTGGCAACTGATTGTACTACGTCAGCAGCATTTTCAGACAACGAAGCTACACAGACGTTGACACGACGTCCTGAAGTAACGCCTATGGCTGGCGGGACATTTGAATAACTACTAAAGCCTGTAAAAAATAATGCTTTTTCATACAGAGCTTTCCGGCAGGCTTTTTCCTGCCGGAAAGCCTATCAGGGAAAAGCCGGGTAAATAAAGATCTTGTCTGTGAAGCATATAAAAAAGGCACCTGCATTATAACGAGATAAAAAACGGATTTTGAGCAGGATGCTGCATGTATTCGGGAAGAACAGAAAAAATGAGAATACATTAAAACCAATAAGGTAAACGCCCCTCTTTAATGACGGGTGAAAACCGTAAGTGTAATTTTAATGAAACGACCGTTATACAATATAATACGTCTGGTGCTGGTATTTTTGCCAGTCCTGCTGACTGTGGCGCCTGCCACGGCCCAGACAGTTGTGAACCAAGGTCGAACCACGGAGCTTAGCGTGGAAGCAAAACCGGGAGATAGCTATTTTTGGGAACTCTACAGTAAGCCGGTAGCTAATTTTGCTGTCACTCCGGGAAATATTCTCCCCGGCCAGGCTTACTTTGTTAATGGAAACAGCGGTCCATCGGTGAATGTTAGCTGGTTAAAGGCCGGCACTTTCTATTATAAAGTAACAGCAGTTGATCAGTCCGGCTGTACCAATAACCTGAAAGTCGGAAGAATTGTCGTCGTGGAGAAAGTCAATTGTCCACCAATTGCAGTTGACGATTATTATTCTACCGGGTGTAATACCATAACCGGGAATTTGCTTGATAATGACAGCGACCCGGATGGTGATAACCTGATTATCAGTACAACCCCCGTCGTTTCACCGGTACTGGGTAAGGTAACCATTTTTGCCGGGGGAAATTTTCGTTATGAATTTGAACGGGGAATAAGCGGATCTGACCATTTCGTGTATGAAATATGTGATGATGCCGCTAAACAGCGCTGTGCACAAGCGGATGTTTACATTACTATTTCCCTTGACTTTGATTGTGATGACGTACCGGATTCAATTGATATTGATGACGACAATGATGGCATTATTGATACGGTTGAAGGTGACGGGGCTATTGACAGTGACAATGACGGTATACCGGATAGCCTGGATATTGATTCGGACAATGATGGTATTCCCGATAACATCGAAGGCCAGTCTGAAACCCATTATGATCCGCCCAGTGGAATTGACACAAACCATAACGGGCTGGACGACATCTATGAAACGGATTCCAATCTGGGTATAACACCGGTTGATACAGATGACGATGGTACTCCTGACTACCTGGACCAGGATAGTGACAATGATCATGTCCCGGATAAGATTGAAGGCCAGGATAGCAATATGGACGGAGTAGCAGATGTTACACCGAGCGGCCAGGATTCGGACAGTGACGGGCTGGATGATGCCTACGATACAATAGACAGACTGGCGGCTGCAGATAATGAAACTGGCTCAAATGCATCATTACAGGATTCAGATGGAGACGGCATTCGCGATTGGAGGGATGCTGACGATGATAATGATGATCTGTTAACCATAGATGAAGATTCTGACGGGGATGACGATCCCACCAATGATGACTGTAACAGGAATGGTATTCCCAATTACCTTGATCCGGAATCATGCGACCTTTTAATTCCTAATGCATTTTCTCCGAACGGCGATGGTATCAACGATTACCTCCGTATTCAGGGAATTGATCAATATCCCGATGCCCATATAATAATTTTCAACCGGTGGGGTATAAAAATTTATGAAAAAGAAAATTATGGGAATATCAATCTGTATGGAGAACCGGATGCATGGTGGGATGGAAGGGCTAATACCAAAGGCTCCAGTGATGATATTCTCCCGGTGGGTACCTATTTCATAATCCTGAAGTTAAATCATTCAACCGTTCATAAAGGAATAGTATATATTATCCATTAAATATACTGGCATGGAAAACTATGAAAACTATATATAACCACTTTATATGCATACTTTCATTTATATCATCGGTTACCTTATCATTTGGGCAGGAAGATCCAATGTACAGTCAGTATACGTTCAACATACAAGCCTACAATCCGGCTTATACCGGGACATGGAAAAGCGTGGGAATCATGACATTAACTCGACATCAATGGGTTGGATTTGATAAAGCGCCGGAGACACAAACCATCACCGTCCAGGCGTCGTTGCGTAAAGCGAATGTAGGCGTTGGACTTACGGTAATAAATGATAAAATAGGATATGAGAAGCGGTTTGCCGTATTCGCAGATTATTCCTATCGGTTAAGGTTAACCAGATTAAGGTTTGCCAGAAATACTTACTTAAGGCTTGGATTAAAGGCAGGTTTTACGAATTATGAGAATAACCTGTCCCGCTATACGACGTATGATCCGGAGGATCCTTTGTTTGAAGGGGAGATGTATGAAAAAATTATGCCTAACTTTGGCTTAGGGGCATTCCTGTATTCACAACGTTATTACGCAGGATTTTCAATACCCAAAATATTACAAAATGATTTTGAGGAAGGGGGGGGGACGGAATATAGCAATACGAACTATGAGATGAGGTATCTCACCTTAATCGGAGGCTACGTTTTTGATTTGAATGAAGCATTGGAGTTTAAACCTTCAGTTATTGTCCGTTATGTAAAAAGTTCCCCGGTCGTTGGTGATTTTTATGCGAACTTTTTGCTGAAAAAAAAATTATGGATTGGCGCGATGGGCCGTACAAACGGAGAATACGGTTTTAACGCACAGTTTATAGTTAGCCGGAATTTAAGGATTGCCTATGCCATTAGTCTTGACACATCGGAAATTAAATCCTACAATTATGGCATGCATCAAATCATGTTGTCGTATGAATGGAATTTTATAAAAACCAGATATACTTCACCTCGTTACTTCTAAAACATTCATCGAATTCTTTTACATCAGATCAAGCAATAACGGCAGACAATTTTAACAACCTTATTTCCCAATCAAAAGACAGATAAGGTTAATAGGGTGCACAACAAATTTTCCATTACTTATAAAATGTGATAAAATTGTTGTAGTACACCCGGTTAATAAGTTTTTGCGCAAAAAGATAAAGAATAACTTTAAACACAAAGACACCAGGACACAAAGTATTGAAGCGGAGCGTTTGAGGGTTTGACGCTTCGCATTTGATAGGCGTTGCTTCCTTTCCACCGGAGCTTTTGTGGATCACATGAAAAAGTTGTGGAGTTACCGGTCAAGCATAAATTTTAGCAACTCTGAACAGGAAGAATTCAATATCAACAACACCTCTTTGAGTAGCCCTGAAAGTTTTCAGTTTAGCATTGAAAGATTCAGCAGAAGCGTTCGTGCTTCGATTGTCAAAGAAGTTCAATATTTCAGGATAATGCGAATAGAATGTTGCAGATATGGTATTGAATGATTTAAATCCAGATTCGGTAACATCATTAAACCACTTAGCCATTTTCGTATAAGCTACGCCTTTGTTTTTGTTTTTTGAAAATATCATCCTTAATGAATGAGTAAGAGAATACCCTTGTTTTATGTCAGGGAAAAGTTCAAATAATATTGCAGCCCTTTTCTTTTGTTTCTCCGTCCATTTATCACCAGACTTGAACAATAAATACCGACTACGGGCAAGTAGTTGCTTTTTTGTATCCCCATTGCTTAATATTTCCGGAACATATTTTTTACCGTCTGCTTTTGCATTTTCAATGGCGTTGGTCTCTTCGTTTATTGCATCCCAACGATGGGCAATACGCATCTCCTGTAATGCATCGTAAGCTAATTTTTGAACATGGAAACGGTCGATCACCCGCTTAGCTTTGGGAAAACATCTTCGTACTATTTTATCCATGGAATTGGCCATATCAAGTGTTACTTCTTTTACCATATTGATTTTTTCTTCGGGGATTCTTTCTAAAACCTCTATGATTTTTTCTGCCTCCGTACCTTCAACCATTGCAACTAATGCGCCTTTTTTCCCTTTCCCTGCTTTATTGGTTACAATCGTGTAAAGTTCTCCATTGGTAAGGGCTGTCTCGTCAATGCTTAATTGTGTACCAACGTTCTCCGGGAAAAGAATCCAGTCCTTTGCATGTGGCTTTTGTCCCCAAGTGGGAAAATCACTCAAATACTCTTTGTACTGTTGCCCAAAACGATCCCCATCAATGGAATAGTACTTTTCTAAACTATTGCTGCTGATGGGGTAATTGTCCAAAAAACCCTTTTAAAAAAATTGCAAAACCTTTCGTCAAACGAGTCCCTTTTGCAACACTATCCCAGTCCCTCTCTACTGTCTTGCCTGTCGATTCTGAAAACCATCTCCGACGCTTTACGTGCAAAAACATGGCTTTGTCCCGTAATGGAAAATCCTGTATCACTGATTCGTTATAAAATCCTTTGGAAATAAGCTTTACCAATTCATATCCTTCCGGCTTTATTGCCTTTTCTTCCAAATGTACATGGATTTCTTTTTCTCCTGTTTCTATTTGAACAATGTCGAAATATTCAAAGATTTCTTCTGGTAAAAGTAATTTTAGCAATGTCTGGTAATGTTCGTTTGATTGTCCCTTCATTTGTAAAATATAAAATACAAAGTTCGTTTTTATATTTTTCTCCACAACTTTTTTAACTGATCCGCTTTTGTCCCTGAGGGGGCATACATAAATAACCCGGGGTAAGTGAGGAACGAGCGCAACCCCGGGGAAAGAAACTATGCCCCTACCCGCCCGCGGGAAAACGTTGATCAGTATAGATCACCTGCCCCGGGCGGAATGGCGGTTACGGTTGGTGAGGTTCGGGTGCCTAAGTCCGTTTGATCCTTTGTGTTTGAAAGGTTTGACGGGCATTATCCTTTGTTCTTAGTTCCCTGAAATATTGCATTATCGTTTCCAACAACAACGGGCAGACAATAAACATGGGACAGATTGCTTCGTCGTCGTACCTCCTCCTTGCAATGACAGGAAAGGTATCCGGGAGCCAAATCCCCGGTTCACCAAAGGTGAAAAGCAGGGATGGCCGGTCAAAGTAGTCCGGGCCGGCGAAGGCGGGAGCGGTTTTTGGCGGGTATTTATGGAGGTGGGCCGGGGAAAAAAACGGGAGGCGGGAGGAAGGATGACTTTGATAAGACTTTTTCTTCCTTTTGGTCGACTACAAATTACAGTTCTCCCGCCGGCCAATCCGGAATGCGATAAAACAGAAAAATCGCTATCATTGAAAGAACCTCGCACATATACCTTCGGCTACGTGTTGAATGTAGCGTAATAAAAAGACGAATACCCTGGCACTATTAAACATTGGGACTGCCCCAACTTAGGCTTTGGGCTTATCCCAACTTAGGCTTTGGGTTATCCCATCCAGCTTTTAGACTTGAGGCTTCCTTTGGATTTGTCTTTTTTCAGGATGTTCAGTGCAATCTTATTGACAAAAGAGAAATTTTGGGCAGCCATTTTGTTTCTTTTACGTTGTCTGTCTTCATTGAAAGTCATGTCCAAAGTCCAATGCAGTTTATTTTCTACTCCCCAGTGCATCCGAATATGTTCATTGAAATTTTCAGCAGTTATTTTTAAACTGCTAATTGTAGTAAGGTATCCGTGTCTTACAAGAATGGATTTTACAGAGTACAAATAATTCATCTCTCTAACATGGAAGAAGCACATCAGTATGCAGGTACCATCAGGAGACTAAAAATTCTATAGAAAGGCCTATCATGCGATATATTACTTAATCATCTTAGCCATTATATTTTCAAACCTTTTATTGCTTATTGGATGATAACTTATAATCTCACCGTTATAAATTATACAAAATGTTCCAAAAGCACATGGCGTTTTTTGGGCAGATATTGAATCTTTTAAATCTATTAGACTGGTCTTTAGGTTGAATTTGTTTCCGGCAGACTGCAGAATAGCATTTACATTTTTCTCTGTATACGGACATTGAGGGGAACGTATAATAGTCAATCCATTTTTATATTCACTCAAGTTGTCAAGTACATCTGATTTAAAGCTTGGTTCCTTTGATTTTGTGTCAAATTTAATTGCTAATAAATCAAAATCCGGTTTTGCGTTATCTGCAACCTTAAAACCCTTTTTAAGAAATATCTCATTATGTGCCATAAAAGCCCCCTTTCTTGTGACTACAGCAACTCCTGACATTTTCTCCTTTTTTGCATCTTCAATGCATTCATCAATTAACAATGAAGCATAACCTTTTCCTTTAAACTCATTCCTGAACCCGACAAAAATACAATGAATGAACATGTAATCCTCTGCATTAACAGGACGGTGGGCAAACTTTCCGGGAATGTACTCAAGCATTCCCTGGTATCCTCCTTTTTTTGAAAAAACTATTTTTATTTTTAGTCCCTTGGGATAATATTCATTAAACCAATCAATTTTATTTCTTAATTCCTTGTGTTTCTTTACATCCTTGTATCCACATACACCATAATCTGCAATGTTTTCCGGGGTAAGGTCAATGATTTGAATATCGGTCATAATATGTATCAGTTAATTTCATATTACCTTGTTTTTTATTCAAACAGAGGAACAATTTTTTCAATTACTATTGGTATTTTCTTAAAAGCCATTCCGTTTCCTTCGTTATAATACACATAAGCTCCTTTCAATTATGCAGTTATAGATACGGATTAAAAATCACAGGTACGGGAAAGGAACTGTTCTTTTTTTCTGCAAAATCGTTTTTTATTGGGTGCATTTTTCTACCCGTATTTTGTTCCTAAGCGTTACGCTACCCCTTGGTTAATCTGGAAGAAGGCGGGAATTTCACCATAGGCCGGAAGACAGAGAACGGATGCATGAGGCAGGATCGGTTTTGGATTTTAATCTTTGAAATATTGGTCTTTGGCAAATAGGAGTTGGAGTTTGGATTTGCAGGGACAAGACCCCCTCCCTGCTGAAGCAGGACTCCCCCTTGACAAGGGGAGAATTTGGGCCGGTGAGAAGTAAAAGGTAAGGAGCAAAAAGCGAAGGACGGAGAGCCAAAACTCCGGCTTTGGGCCGGACACGACATATTGAAAGGCCCGAAGGGCTATCCTGTTCATAACGCCGGGGTGAAACCCGGTGGAATAAGGCTTCCGCATGACCTGTATTTCACAAAAACCTGGAAACCGGAACTGATTTTTCTGTTCAAAAAGATTATTACAAAAGTTCGACGTCAGTAGAAAAATAGTTATCTTGTGAAGTACAACTACTCAATTAGTTCTTTTTATGTTATGAAGTTCTCTGAATTAAGGAACATCCTTAAAAAAAGACAGGGATGAAAGTAAAAGTAATTATTGAACGTGGAACAGACGGTTTTTATTCGGCATATATGGATGACGACCGTTTTTATTTTGGGTTGAACGGGCAGGGAGATACCGTTCAGGAGGCCAAAGATGATTTTTTAATAGCATACCATGAAATTAAGGCACTAAAAGAAGAAGAAGGGAAAGAAATGCCGGTTCTTGAATATGATTTTGAATATGATGTGGATTCTTTCCTTAATTATTATGCCGGAATCTTGTCGAAGTCGGGACTGGAACGGGTAACCGGAATTAACCAGAAACAGTTATGGCATTATGCTTCCGGGAAAAGGAAGCCATCGCGGGCAACCGTGTTAAAAATACAGGAAGGCTTACACCGTTTAGCTAAAGATTTAATGCAAGTGCAGTTTGTTGATTAACTACACTAAGTCACTGTTTCGCAATAATCTGACCATTTCTCAACAGTTCCTAAAAACTTTTGCACTTGTGACCCCTCCTTTCATTTTTCTTTTACTAACCGGAACAGAGCCGATCCGTGAGGGGCAATTTTTTTACTTAAAGTACCGGCATTTATGCCTGTTGTTTCCCCTGTCCACAAATTGTTGGCAACATAACTGCCATGAATGCCCAGTTCGTTCAACTGCACCGAAACATTTCCGCTTAGCGAATCATTGCTGTTGAAAAAAGCCAGGTATCTATCCGGTGAACCGGTAACATCAGCAGTCCATACAATAAACCCGCCTGTATTTTTCAGTTCACGGTTGTTCCGGCTATGCTGATTCACGTCCAGCACTTTGTCGTTGGTCAGCAGCGAAAGGGTAAAGTCATCATTATCCGGCAAGTTCCCGCCAAACATTAAAGGCGAGCGAAAGATGGCCCAAAGGTTCATCAATGTATATTGTTCATCTTTCGTAAAACGGGTCATTCGTTCATTGCCACGCTCCCCGCGAATAGCAATCCGTCCCAGTGGCAACATGTCGGCATCAGGCCAGTGGCCTGCTCCGCTATGTGGAGCCCAGTTCCTGCATCTGGCAAACATAGGCTTAAGATATTTCCAGTCATCCCAGAAATCGTCGCAAATGCGCCACATATTGGCATGTGTTTTCACATGATCAGCCTTGTCCAACGGTGTCGCCCCCGGCGAAGTACTGAATACCATCGAACGACCACAACGGTCGATTGCCTTTCGTATTAAACCAATTTCGCCCTGATGATACGGACGGGAAAGATTATCCACTTTTACAAAATCGACACCCCAGGAAGCATACAATTCGAACAAAGAATTGTAATATTCCTGAGCTCCCGGCCGGCTGGCCACTACCGTATACATATCGCGCAGCCAGGCACATTGGTATTTTTCAGAATAAATATCCCGGGCTTTAAAAACCGTCCCTTTTACCGGGGTATTTTTCATCACTGCCTCAACAGGAATACCCCGCATCAGATGTATCCCGAACTTCAACCCTTTGTTGTGGATATAGTCGGCCAGCGGCTTAAATCCTTTCCCTCCTGCAGACGAGGGAAATTTATTAGTGGCCGGGATCAGCCGCCCGTATTCATCCATGCAGTAAACCGGATCAGCCTGGTTATAGCCGTGCGCTTTGGTATTCTCAACATACCAGCGGATATCAACCACGATGTATTGCCAGCCATGTTGTTTCAGGTGTTCAGCCATGTACCCGGCGTTGGCTTTTACTTCAGTTTCGGTAACAGTAGGCCCGTAACAATCCCAACTGTTCCATCCCACAGGCGGCATTTGGGCTACAGTTTCATTTCGCTCTCCATGTCCTTTTGTCCGGTTCGAACAGGAAAGCAACAGACACACTCCTGCAAACAAAAAACTGAATTTAATAAATCTCATTCCCCTCATTTTTCATTTTTCCTACAAGATACAAAGGGAATCTTACTGAAAGAAACATATCCCTGTAAAATATCGTTCAACCATGATGACACGATAAATAGGATACATCCCCTGCTCATTCTTTTCACAGACCAAAAAGATCAGCCGGGTGTGGAACTTATTTTTCCGGGGCCGGTCGGGATAAAGAAAGAGTGTCCCCTGCAGCCCATTCAAACCTTCGACCCGTTCCATATCATAAACAAAAAAATGCCCCGCCCGAAAGCGAGGCACCAATCATTATTTCAGTTTATTTTTATCCTAAAAATGAAATAAGTACACCCGCCGCAACGGCAGAACCAATAACGCCCGAAATATTGCTTGCCATACAATACTGTAACACATGGTTTTTCGGATCGTACTTCAGTGAGATTTCATTAGCCACACGCGAAGCCATTGGAACAGCACTTAAGCCGGTTGCCCCGATCAACGGGTTAATCTTTTTCTTCGCTAATAAGTTATAAACTTTCACCGCTATAATTCCTCCTGCTATTGAAAATGCAAACGCGATAAAACCGCCTACGATAATCAGGATGGTTTTAATATCCAGAAACACTTCGGAAGTCATGGTTGCCCCCACAGCCAGGCCCAGAAATATCGTTGCCGTGTTCAGAATAGAACCTGTTGCAGCATCACTTAAACGGGCAACCGTAACGCCAACTTCTTTGATCAGGTTTCCGAACAAAAGCATACCCAGAAGCGGAACTGACGAAGGGACAAAGATCGCAATAATAATCCCCAGTATAACCGGGAAAGCAATCTTTACAGCACGCATGTTTTTAATCTGCACTTTAGGAGGATACAATTTATCCATTTCCTTCATGTTTATTTTCAGCTCTTTCTCGGAGCAAAGCAAACGGGTTACCAGTGGAATAATAACCGGAACCAGCGCCATATACGAATAAGCCGCAATTGCTATTGGTCCCAGCAAATGAGGAGCAAGTATAATAGTTGTATAAATAGCAGTCGGGCCATCGGCACCGCCAATAATCCCCAGCGAAGCAGCTTCTTTTGCTGTAAAGCCAAAAGCAATGGCCGATAATAAAACGCAAAAAATACCGACCTGGGCTGCTGCCCCAAAAAAGGCAAGCCTCAGGTTACGTAACATCGGACCAAAATCGGTTAATGCACCTACTCCCATAAAAATGATGGGCGGCAAAAAACCGGTTTTTATCAGAGAAAAATACAGGAAGTTCATAATCCCGTACTCGTGGGCTATTTCAAAAAGGTTCATATACCGGTGGTTCTCCAACTCGATCATCTTCCCGGGAACAACACCCATTCCACCACCAGGCAGATTGGCAAGAATAAGACCAAAGGCAATGGGTATCAGCAACAATGGTTCATATTTTTTATGTATACCCAGGTACAGCAGTATACCACCGATTACCAGCATCAGTAAAACTCCGGGGTCACTAATAATATCCCCGAAGGCAGTCATTTTATATAGATTTTCAAGAATCCCCATACTGCAACCAATTACTGAATTTTAACCAGGACATCGTCTTCTTCTACTTCGGAACCACTTGTATAACCAATCTCCGCAACTTTACCTGCCTTATCAGCTTTAATTGCATTGAAGGTTTTCATGGCCTCGATATAACCAATTAAATCACCTTCTTTCACATTATCGCCTACTTTTAGCGGTGTTTCCGAGCTTTCTTTCGTTAAATAAAATTTACCTTCAAGCGGAGCTATAATTTCTTTCAATTCACCATTAGCACCTGCACTTGTAACAGGAGCAGCTTCGACGGCTGGTTTGGCATCTGTTTTTTCATCCGGAGAAGCGTTATCATCGCCATACGAGACAGAAACTTTAAATTTCTCGCCATCCACATCGACAAACATGGTCGACGGAGCAAAACTTCCGTTAACAGGGACAGCAGGGGTAGACTGGACAGCCTCTGTTTTCTTCGTTCCTTCGAGCAAACCGGCTCCTTCTTCCCGGCGTTTAGCCAAATCGGCTTCGAAATCTTTTTTCGCTTCACCCGACTTGTATCTGCGGTATTGTTCAGGGTGCATGGCCAGTTCGAACAATTCTTCATCATCCTGCCCGTAATCCCATCCATTATCATCCATTTCTTTACGGAAAGTATCCAAGGCATCGGGATATAAAGATTGCGGATCAGCAGTAAATTCTTCCTTGCCGTTTTCTTTTGCCAACGCTTTCAAATCGGGATGCAATTCACCCGGCAGCTTCCCGCCTTTGCCCATCAGCATATCCCAGATATTATCAGCAATCATGCTCCAGCGTTTCTGCCCTTTTTCGAGCTGCATCACGTTCATCAGCGCCAGGTTTTTCACGTACTGGCTGTATGGGGTCACCAACGGCGGATAACCGACCATCGGCCAGATATATTGTACTTCATTGAAAAGTTTTATCAGCAGTTCATCCTGGGTAAGAGTTGGCTGGTTCCGTTTTTCTTTCCATTTATTGATACTGGCAAGGTTACTTTCAAGGTCGGCCATCAACGATCCCATCATACCTCCCGGTAACCCGGGGCCGATAAGCAACGAATTCATATAACGGTTTTGAGGATTGATATAATATCCCAGGAAATCGTCAATAAAACTTTGCGTCAGGCTGCGAACTTTCATGTAAGCGTCCATATTGATCTCCGGCACATCGAAACCGGCATCTTTCAACATGGCCTGTACGGCAAGCAAATCAACATGCCCGGTTCCCCACGAAAGTGGCTCCATAGCAACGTCAACATATTCCACCCCGGCACGGCAAACCTCCAGAATGGATGCCATTGCAAAACCAGGCCCGGAATGCGAATGATACTGCATCGGGATATCAGGGTGAAGTTTTTTTATTCCCTCAACAATTTTTCCCAGCCATGCAGGACGTGCAATACCGGCCATGTCCTTCAGACAAATTTCATCGGCACCACCTTTTATCAGCGTATCGGCCAGTTGAACATATGACTCAACCGTATGCACTTTCGAATAGGTTAAACTCAATGCAGCCTGGGCAATCATACCTGCTTCTTTCGCGTATTTTATTGAATCAAGAATGTTGCGGGCATCGTTCAATCCACAGAACGGACGGGTAATATCTGTTCCCTGGGCTTTTTTAACTTTATACATTAACTTTCGTACGTCAGCCGGAACAGGGTTCATACGCAAACCGTTCAGCGAACGGTCGAGCATATGTGTCTGAATACCTGCATCGTTAAAAGATTGTGTCCATTTACGTACAGCATTATTGGGATTTTCTCCGAAAAGCAAATTAATCTGTTCAAAACCTCCTCCATTGGTTTCAACCCTTGCAAAACATCCCATTTCAATGATATGTGGTGCTACCTTTACCAGTTGGTCAACCCGGGGCAAATACTTACCCGACGACTGCCACATATCACGATACACCAATGAGAATTTAATTGCTCTTTTTTTCATAAGACATTATTTTTATCAATACTATTTTAATAATCAGAATTTTTTGAAAAGCCAGGCCTTATATCTTTTCAATTTTCGTGACTTTCCCTTTACCTCGGGTGACAATCTTTACAGCCGAGACAATAGCCGCCATTTTTTTCGTATTAAGGTCCCCCCCCCGGTTTCCGGCACCGGCAATTACAGGAGTTACTTCTTCAGGAATATATCTGTTAACAAACCGAATAATCAGGTTACCAACAACGACAACCATGGATAAAATGATGAAAACCGTGAGCATTCCGACTCCCAGTAACTCTAAAGCTAAACCAAAATCACTCATAACTTTATCTCTACCTTTCTTTAAAAAAAATTCTTCCCATTTTAAAAAACAATCGCAATTTTACCAATATTATAAAAGTGCAGTTATGCAAAAACTCAAAAAGATCTTACAATTATCATTTACTTAACATTTAGCCTAAGCTATTTATTAATAATTGAAAGCAAATACTTGCAAAATCCGTTATATTTGTGGGGAATTAATCATTAACCACATAAAAACGATAAAATTATTTCACATCATGAAAAACCACGACACGAAAGGTTTATCGAGAAGAAGGTTTATAGGCACCACTGCTGTTGGATTAGCAGGGCTTAGTTTCCTTCCCTCTATTACATCTTGTACAAAACCAGCCAAAGCGGCACCAATCCGGTTAGGATTTATTGGAATGGGCCGCCAGTCCATGTTCCTGTTAAACGGGTTCATCCAAATTCCGGGTGTACGCGTACTTGCAGGTTGTGATGTTTACGGCCGCAAACGCCAGCGTTTTGAAAACCGCGTAAACGAATTCTACAAAAAAAACAATGTCCCTGTTGAGGTAAAAACCTACGAGAGATATCAGGATTTGCTTCAACGCAAAGATATCGATGCTGTAGTGATCGCTGTTCCCGACCATGCACATGCAATGATCGCTGTTGCCGCCTGTAAAGCGGGTAAAGATGTATACCTTGAAAAACCAATGACTTTTACCATTAAGGAAGGACAGGAGCTCCGCCGCGTAGTCCGCGAGACCAACCGGGTATTAGGTATCGGCAGCCAGCAGCGTTCTGATCCTAATTTCCAGCATGCGGTAAAAATGGCACAAACCGGTATGCTCGGCACCATTGAAAAAGTAAATGCATATGTAGGTGCACCTCCCATACCATACGATTTACCGGAAGAAACTATTCCTGAAGATTTGAATTGGGATCTTTGGTTAGGCCCGCTTCCTGGAAACATTCATTTCAACAATCAACTCGACCCGCCTATTTCACTTGATCCGGTTAAAAATGAAGAGTTCTGGGGCGCATGGCGTTGGTATAAAGAAACCGGAGGTGGTTTTACTACCGACTGGGGTGCCCATATGTTCGACATTGCCCAATGGGGACTTGGCATGGACCGCAACGGACCGGTTGAAATTTCTCCGATAGGAGATGGAACTCAATACATGATGTTCAAATATGCTAACGGAGTTGTTATGACTTCGGAACCTTTTGACGAAAAAAACACCAAAGGAGTAAAATTCATTGGAGATAAAGGATGGCTCGAAGTTTCAAGGGGACACTATAAAGCATCTGACGAATCGTTATATCCACCTAAAAAGGAAGAAACAGAGGATGAAAATGTTCCGTACGAAACAAAGATTCCGCACCAGATTAATTTCATCGAAGCTGTACGTGAACGCAAAGACCCGGTTGTGCCGGTTGAAATAGGGCACAGTTCAGCCACTGTCTGCAACCTTGGCAACATCGCCTGCGATCTGAAACGGACAATAAAATGGGATCCTGTCAATGAGGTTTTTGTTGATGACGAAGATGGTGCTGCTACAGCGAAGTTAGAATACCAATACCGCGAAGGCTGGTCTTTGTTGTAATTTTAACACGAACATCTCACCAGCAGAAACTGGTATAAAAATATACACAGAGGCTGTTTTAGAAGACAGCTATTAAACACGAAGACGCAACGGCGCAAAGTATAAATATTGTAAAAACAATACTTTGTGGCGGGGTGTCTTTGTGTTTTTTCATTGTTCTTTAATGTTTTGAAGCCTGCAAAACCGATGTTCCATTATCCGGGGGAAGAATCTTCCATCAGCCGGGTGATGAAGTCTTTATCAGCCGGCTGATAAGATGTCCATCAGCGTAGTGATGAGGTTCTCATCAGCCGGGTGATAAGGTGCTTATCAGCATAGTGATGAACACTTCCCCCGGGATAGGTGTTTTTTTCGTTTTCTTTGCACCTGGTTATCTGAAATCGAAAAAAGAATCAGAGGAGGTGGTTCAGGAGGTGTTTTTTTAAGTCTGGAAATCCCGCAAAATGATTAACCAGAAACTTTCGTTTAAAGCATATCTTTTTAAAATCGCATACAATCACATTCAGGAATTATTTCTGAAGATCAGCCGTGAACAAGCCTACAAACATGAGATTATTAATTCTTCTGTAATTTTCTCTACCGAAATGGAAGAACGGATTGACTACCATTCATTAGTCCGAAAAGTTACTTTTGGTTGCATAATTAAAAAATAAAAGAGATATTTCACAGGGCAGCTATATGAATATTTCTCTACGCCTTACTTATTCACTAATTTTACCGGTGGTATTTTATTTCGTTGAATGTAATTTATTGATATGGATATTTTGCTGGATGACCCTGCAACAGAGAACCTTTTCCGGGAACTTCTGAAAAAAATACGTTTGCTGAAGAATGGCGAAACCGTTGCCCAAATGAAAGCACTGGGAGTAAACTATAAGATTAACTGGGGGGCATCAATTATTTCGCTGCGCCAGCTTTCGAAACAATACGAAAAAAATCATCTGCTTGCCCTTAAACTTTGGAATAAGCAATGGCGCGAAACCATGATCCTTGCCACTTTACTCGACAACCCGGACGAACTTACCGAAGAACAAATGGACTATTGGACCAAGAGTTTTGAAACTCCCGAGATTGCAGAGCAGGCCGTCGCAAATCTTTTTGTTTCTACGAAATTTGCGTACATAAAAGCATTGGAATATTGCCGCGGGAAAAAGCACATGGTCCGTTACACCGGTCTTCTCCTGATCGGCCGCCTTGCCATGATTGATAAAAAGGCTATCGACGAAATGTTTGAACCATTTTTCACGGTCCTTTCGCCACTGATAAAAGACCCGGCATTGGGACAAATATTTTACCGTACTTTCATATTATTGGCAAAGCGGAGTGAAACACTACGCAAATCATGTAAAAGTTTTCTCGAACCAGTGCCAGAAATGGAAGAAGACCATCCGAAAAAACTGGGGCACCTGTTACTTGAAGAAATCACTGAAATGTAATTTTTAGGTACATTGCAAGCCTGAATAATAAAACCGATCCGGCAAATTTGTTTATTTTGCTGACAAATAACGATGAATGGAAAAACTATTCAACCAGATAACCGAATTTAAGTCGAACCCGGCAATCAGGGAAAAGTTAAAAGAATACGGAGTCGCTAAAATATTCAACGAAGGTGAAGTTATTCTCCGGGAAGACGCTTACATACGGTCGGTACCGATTGTAATGAACGGTAGTCTGCGGGTGATGCGTACCGAAGAAAACGGCCGCGAACTATTGCTGTATTATCTGGGGGCTGGCGAAAGTTGTATCATGTCGATTTTAGGTGGTATTCATCAGGAAACGAGCAAAGTAAAAGCCATTGCCGAAGAAAAAACCGAGGTGCTGTTTATCCCGGTTGAAAAAATGATTGTTTTCCTGCGCGAATATCCCGAATGGATGGAATATATTTTCCGCATTTACCACGAACGTTTTATTGAACTGCTGGACGTGGTGAATGCTATTGCCTTCCGGAAAATGGATGAACGCTTATTGCTGCTTTTACGTAAGAAATGTGAATTTACAGGGAGCAAGGTACTCCCCGTAACCCACGAACAACTGGCCAACGAGCTGGGCACTTCACGCGTGGTAATATCGCGCCTGCTGAAACAAATGGAAGAAGAAAACCTGGTTATACTTGGCCGTAATAAAATTACCGTTATTGGGTAAGCCCTGATAATTTGTACTATAATTTAGGATGGATGGCGCAAATCAGCCTTTCATTATATCCCGGAGGAAAATTATAATATATTGAGGCAGAGCAAATCATCTGAGATATAAAAACCTATTAACAGAGTCGTCAATAGGTTTTTATCATCATAATATCCCCCACATCACTTAAAAAAGTAAATTACCTCTACTTCTTTATAAAAAAATAAACTTTCTAATCGTTCATTATCTTCACAGGTTTAACTATTCCCAGCTTTTTGTTCCATTTTGTGTTCAACTCTTTGTTCTACCTTTAGTTCTGCCCTTTTCAAAACCTTATTCTCCGAGTCTTTTCGCTGAGAAGTAAAATCTTGTACCAACGGCTGATCCGGATTTATTCTGTGAGCATATACATTCTCATAGAAAATAGACCGAATCTCGCTCAGGGTTTTATCCTTCGACAATGCCAAGGAGGTATCCAGATTTTCAAACAGTTCTTCTATTTTTACAATATGATCATCCTTAGGAATTTGGACAACACAGTCGAGGACACAATCAGCTTCATTTTCAAACAGTTTTGTATAAACTTTTCCTGTAATTTTCGACCCGCCATTCACCTTTATTTTTCCCGAGCAAAAAATATTTCCGATCACCTCCCCGGATAAATCCAGGTCACGGCAAATAATATCACCAGTAATCTTCGATGTACTCCCCACAACTACCTTTTGTGATGACATAACTGTACCAAAATAGTCACATTCAATTCGAAACGATTTTTTCGTTTTTACATAGCCTTCAATAATACTCTCTGACGGAATTAATATCGGCGTATGATTTGCAATTTCTTTTCCATTCATCTTTTCCATCTTTTCATTACTCTTTCTTTTTAAATTATACATACAAGTTATTTTTTAGTAGTGATATGAAAAAAAACAGGAACACACAAATATCTGCTATTTCAATAAGTTTTACAACTGAGTAACAAAAAATTTATACACAACTATTCATGAATAGCTGGCATTTTATTGGTCATTTTCAGAAAATAACAGGTATACAACAAAAATTCCTGTACTTTTTCCACCCTGTTTGGAACAAAATCTTCGTTTATTTATATCAGAAGGCATTATAACATGTACTGGTGGTGTACATAATCCGGCTACATC
Organism: Prolixibacteraceae bacterium; assembly: GCA_963662895.1. Classification (GTDB taxonomy): domain Bacteria; phylum Bacteroidota; class Bacteroidia; order Bacteroidales; family Prolixibacteraceae; genus GWE2-42-39. The sequence goes on from OY759981.1 coordinate 227,860, forward strand.
ATCAACTCCATCTATGCCGGTTAGAATAAATTGAACACCCAGGGCCTTCTTGTGTAACAAAAGTAACTGACCAGGAAAATCCATAGACATATTTTTGTCCCATCAATAAATAAAATGAACGGAGATGAGACAACACATAAAACGTACTGGTGGTTTTATTGCACTTTTCATGTTTAGCACCGTGGCATTCGGGCAAACTACCGGCACCGGCAGATATATTAGCCTCGACCAGGCTGTTGAAACGGCAGTTACACAAAACAAGAAGATACAAACTGCGGGGTTCGATCAGCAACTGGCTGAAGCCGGATACCGGCAAACCGACGCTGTATTTTTACCTCAGTTGGGAATTTCCTATTCGGCCATGCGCACCAATAACCCGATGAATGCTTTCGGGTTTAAGTTGCAGCAACAATCCATTACAGAGATGGATTTTGACCCGGCACAACTGAACCACCCGGCAGATATAAACGACGTGGCAACCAGCATCGATCTTAAACAGCCGTTGTTTAATGCTGATATGATTTTCATGCGGCAGGGGGCCCGGGTACAGACGGAACTGTATAAGTACAAGTCGCTCCGGACCAAAGAATACATCGAGTTTGAAACTGAAAAAGCTTACCTGCAAATCCAGTTGGCTTATGAAGCCGGCAAGGTTACAAAAGAAGCACTCGAAACAGCCCGCCGGGTGCTTGAAACGACCCGGCACCTGTTTGAGCAGGGGCTGATCAACAAAGCAGACCTGCTTCAGGCACAGGTGCATGTGTCGGGAATGGAGAGTCAACAGCTACAGTCGCAAAATGCAATACAGAATGCTTCGGATTATCTAAGTTTCCTGATGGGCGAACCATCGGGCATCATCTACACGGTTGATCCGATACCCGGTACGGCAGAAACATTCGGCGCAGTAACAAACGTGCCTGCTTCACGGGCCGATTTCATGGCCATGCAAAAAGCCATGGAGGCTACCGGAAAAATGATCAAAGCAAACAAAATGAGTTACCTGCCACGACTTAATGCTTTTGGCAGCTACCAGTTGCACGACAAACAATTGACAGGCTTTGGTTCCGATTCATACATGGCAGGCATTCAGCTTTCATGGAATATTTTTGAAGGAAACAGCCGTCGGTTTAAACTAAAAAGTCAGCAAATACAGTACGACAAACTGGAGACCCAACTGGCTTCTCAAAAAGAACAGGGACAGGTAGAACTGAACAAGGCAAAGCGCGATTTGCAGGAAGCCCGCTTTACCATGCAACAGCAAAAAACGGCTGTTGAACAGGCCGGCGAAGCATTGCGTATGCTGCAAAACCGCTACGAACAGGGACTGGAGACTACGACCGATGTGCTGGCAGCTCAAACCCGCCTGACACAGCAAAAAAACGGGCTGGCACAGTCACTGTTTGCCATCCGGCTAAATGCTGCCTACCTAAAATTTTTGACACGCATTTCAGAATAGACAACAAAAACAAATCGCTATGAATAAATTGGTAAAAAACACTTCAGGAATCTTTTTGTTAGCCATGCTTTTGCTGGGCAGCAGTTGTTCTCACAAAAAAGAACAGGATAAGACACAGTCTCCGGCTATTGCTGTTACTTTGTCGGAACCGGCACTGCAAACGACCGGCGGAATTTCGGCAAGTGGTACGGTTCGTGCCGGACGCACGGCGCAAATCAGTACCCGTATGATGGGGTATATCACCAAATTCCATGTAAAACCCGGAGACCGGGTACGCAAGGGACAGTTGCTGGTTACCATCAGCGATCAGGATCTCCGGGCTAAAAAAGCACAGGCCGAAGCAGCAGTAAACAGTGCTGAAGCAGCGCAAAAGGTTGCTGAAAAAGATCACGAACGCTTTACAACTTTATATAAACAGGAAAGTGCTTCGGCCAAAGAACTGGAAAACATCAACCTCAATTACGATGTGGCCCGTTCAAATGCCGAAGCTGCCCGGCAGGGACTCAAAGAAGTGAATGCCCTGCTGGCCTACACACAAATTACAGCACCTTTCCCGGGAATGGTAAGCCGTAAACTGGCCGATGAAGGCAACATGGCCAACCCCGGAATGCCTTTGCTGACCCTGGAACAGGACGGAACATTTAAAATTGTTGCTTCCATTCCTGAATCGGAGATCAGCCATGCCAGGATTGGTGAGCAGGCCAATATTACCATCAAATCCATCGACCGTTTATTTAGCGGCGAAATCATGGAGATCAGTCGTTCGTCACAATTTACAGGTGGCCAGTACCTGGTCAAAATCAGTGTGCCGGGGCAAAATGCCGATGGTCTGTATTCCGGCATGTATGCCAATGTTTTTATCCCCCTGGATGCCGCCCCGTCAGCATCGTCGGTCTGGGTGCCGGAAGAAAGTCTGATACGCCGCGAACAATTAGCCGGTTTGTTTACCGTAAATAACCAAACCGCTTGTTTGCGCTGGGTGCGAACAGGAAAAAGCCGTAACGGGCAGGTAGAGATTATTGCCGGGCTGGCAAAAAACGAACCGTTTATTCTTCGTGCTGAAAGTAAACTCTACAACGGGGCACCTGTAAAGATAAATTAATCCATTAACCTTTTAGTAACAGACTCATGCAAGAAGGACTTTCAGGCAAAATAGCCAATGCATTTATAAAATCGAAGCTAACCATCCTGCTGATGGCGGCTTTCCTGATGCTGGGGTTCTACAGTACTTACCTGATCCCCCGCGAGGAAGAGCCGCAAATAGAGGTGCCCATGGCCGATGTAATGATCGGTTTCCCGGGTGCCAGTCCGCAGGAAGTGGAAACAAAGATAGCTGCTCCGCTCGAAAAAATTATTTCCAACGTGAAAGGTGTTGAATATGTTTATTCATCGAGTATGCAGGGGCAGGCCATGCTGATCGTTCAGTTTTACGTGGGCGAAGATGTGGAACGCTCGCTGGTGAAACTGTACAGCGAACTGATGAAAAACATGGACCAGCTTCCGCAGGGGGCAACTATGCCCATGATAAAAACACGGGCTATTGATGATGTCCCGGTTTTATCGCTAACCCTGTGGAGCCAAAAGGAAGGCGATTACAGTTTGAAACAACTGGCCGAGGTGGTGTCCGGAGAAATAAAAAAGGTAAAGGATGTGTCGGCCATTAATTTGCTGGGCGGACGGAGCCGCGAGATAAAAGTAGTGCTTGATAAAGACAAAATGGCTGAAAACGGGCTCGACTTTTTAAGCATCAGTCAACAGATACAGGCAGCTAATGCCGGGATGACCTCGGGGCAAATGATACGGAACGATTCGGCTTACACCGTTACCACCAGTAGTTTCCTTACCAATGTGGACGATGTTGCCAACCTGATTGTCGGGGTGAACCAAAACCAGCCGGTGTACCTGCACCAGGTGGCACAGGTGAGCGATGGACCTGAAACGCCACAGCAGTATGTGTTTTTCGGATACGGACAATCATCTGAAGTAAACAATGCCCCTGCCGGTGTCAGTTACCCGGCCATTACCCTGGCCATTGCCAAGAAAAAAGGGGCCGATGCCATGCACCTGTCTGAAAAAATATTGCACAAGGTTGAATCCCTGAAAAAAGAACTGATCCCATCCGACGTACAGATAACCACCACCCGTAACTATGGAGAAACAGCGTCGGATAAAGTGTCGGAACTGTTGCTGCACCTTTTTGTTGCTATTGTAGCCGTCACCTTGTTCGTGATGCTGGCCATGGGCTGGCGAGGTGGAATGGTGGTCTTCCTTTCGGTACCGGTAACCTTTGCCCTTACCTTGTTCTCGTACTATTTCCTGGGCTATACACTCAACCGTATTACCCTGTTTGCCCTGGTTTTTGTAACCGGTATCGTGGTTGACGACTCCATTATTATTGCTGAAAACATGCACCGTCACTTTAAAATGAAGAAACGCCCACCCTTGCAGGCAGCTATTTACGCGATTAATGAAGTGGGGAACCCGACCATACTGGCTACTTTTACGGTAATTGCTGCCATTCTGCCAATGGCTTTTGTTTCCGGCATGATGGGGCCTTACATGAGCCCGATGCCTATCGGTGCTTCTATTGCCATGCTTATCTCACTGGTTATTGCCTTAACCCTCACGCCTTTCTTGGGGTACTTATTTCTTCGCGTAAAAGAAAAAGCAGGAGTCGAACATAAACCAACCCCGCTTACCGAAAGCCCGATTTACAAACTGTATTCGGCTACCATTGCTCCGATGATCGAAAAACGGAAATGGCGCTGGGCTTTTATGCTGGGGACAATCGTTATCCTGTTAGCCTCTCTTTCTCTTTTCATGACCCGCTCAGTAGCTGTAAAAATGCTGCCTTTCGATAATAAAAATGAATTCCAGGTAGTGATCGACATGCCCGAAGGAACCAGCCTTGAACGTACCTCGGCTGTAACCAACGAAATTGCCTCGTACATTGCCCAACAGCCCATGGTTACTTCGTATCAGGGGTATGTCGGGATCTCGGGGCCAATCACTTTTAACGGATTGGTACGCCATTACGATATGAGAAGGGGTAAATACGTCGCCGATATACAGGTAAACCTGCCTGACAAAAAAGAACGCAGCCTTCAAAGCCATGAAATTGCGAAACAGATGCGCGACGGAATACAAGCTATCGGACAAAAGTACCGGGCTAATGTGAAAATTGTGGAAGTGCCCCCTGGCCCGCCTGTTCGTTCTACCTTGGTGGCCGAGATTTATGGCCCTGACTATCAGAAACAGATTGCTGTGGCCCGGCAGGTGAAAGACCTGTTTGCTTCTACTGCCGATGTGGTGGATGTAGACTGGACTATTGAAGACGATCAGACCGAATACCGTTTTGATGTGGATCGCGAAAAAGCAATGCGACTGGGAATTGCACCGGCACAGGCCGTCGGCAACATGTATACGGCCTTGTCGGGACAAACCGTAGGCCTGCTGCACGACCCGGCTTCGTACAGCCCGGTCGGTATAAAACTACAGTTGTCCGATGCCGATAAAGCTTCATTGAGCGACCTGCGTAGCCTGAAAATTGCCGGGCAGAGGGGGAATATGGTCCCGGTGGGAGATATTGTCCATATCTCAGAAACGACCAGCCCGAAGTCGATCCAGCGGAAAAACCAGCAACGGGTGGTTTATGTACTGGCGGATATGGCCGGGAAACTGGAAAGCCCGTTTTATGCCATGAGTAAGATGTCGGATGAACTGAAAAACATCGATTTACCTGCTGGTTATTCGTTAAATGAAGAATATAGCCACATGCCTCAATCGGACGAAAACTTCAGCCTGAAATGGGATGGCGAATGGCAAATTACATACGAAGTTTTCCGTGACCTGGGTATTGCTTTCATGCTGGTAATTATATTGATTTACATGCTGATTGTCGGCTGGTTCCAGGACTTTACTGTTCCGGTTGTGATGTTGTCGGCCATCCCCTTGTCGCTCATCGGGATCATTGCCGGGCACTGGATCATGGGCAGTTATTTCACCGCTACTTCCATGATCGGCTTCATAGCCCTGGCCGGAGTGATGGTACGAAATTCCGTCCTGTTGATCGACTTTATTAATATCCGGCTGAAAGATGGTGTCCCGCTTAAACAATCAATTATTGAAGCAGGTGCCGTGCGTACAACACCGATCCTGCTGACTGCCGGTGCCGTAGTGCTGGGAGCAGTCATTATCCTGTTCGATCCAATCTTCCAGGGACTGGCAATCTCGTTAATAGGAGGGACAATTACCTCTACCTTCCTGACCCTGATTGTGGTTCCCTTGCTCTATTTTAAAATGATGCGCAGAAAATATCCGGTTGATTCAACATCTAAATCTATTCAGGAATGAAACTGTTAATTGTAACAACCTTACGGGAATTTAAAAATGATGTATCTGCCATTCTGAAAAAGGCAGGGATACAAACGTTCAGCTTTTCGGAGACCATTGGTATAAAAACCAGTCATGTGCCCAATATTTCTGACGACTGGTTCACCAGCGACAGTAACCACGAATACCGTTCCGTTTTTTTCTTCTCTTTTACTGATGAAGAAAAAGCGCAAAGCGTATTTAAAGAACTGGGAACTTTCAATACCCTGGAGCGGGTTGATTATCCGGTACATGGTTTTATTTTACCGGTTGAAAAAGCAATGTAATATTCCTTCCGGGAAAAATAAGAGGCTGTTCAAAAAGACAATTATTAAACACGAATTCACCAAGACGCAAAGAATAAATATTTATAAAACAATACTTTGTATCTTGGCCCTTTGTGTGTCTGGTTGTTCTTATCTTTTTGAACAGCCTCATTTACATATTCACGATATACTTTTTCCAATTACAATGTCCTGAAACTTCATGTTCCCAACTCGGAGGAACTTATGTCCTCAACTCGGAGGAAACCATGTCCTCAACACGAGGGAAACACCCGCGAAAAATTACAACCATCATATTATTCTGAAATCACTTTCTATGCCTGATTAACCACCAGGGCATCTACCCCGGCAGCTTCGAGCATCAGGTTGTGCAAGTCCGTGTTCTTCACGAACGGTTTTAACAGTTCGCTACCCTGTCCGAACATGGTCAGTTCAACAAAATCAGCCGAATGGTTCATTCCTGACCAGCCTACCGAAGTATAGTTTTGCTGAATTTGTGCTAACTGGCGAAACGGCAACTTATAATCATTGTACAAACCACCATTGTCAAGAGCGACATAATGGGCCAGTATCTCACGGGCTTCTTCTTTTGTTATGGTGTACCCTTGTACATGATTGATCTGCTCAATAACATGAGACGGAGAATCATTCTTACTCAGGTTGTTTAAAAGCCATCTGTTTGAATGACTAAACTTTTGAATCCGGTCGAAATTAGAATTAACATTTTTGCATTTTATCAGTCCCGGATTTGCATTCCCATGATCTGTTGTAATAACGACCAATGTATCATCACGTTGTTCGGCAAAAGCAAGCGCTACTCCTATTGCTTCATCAAAAGCAATCTGGTCGTACAGCAAACCACCCACGTCGTTGCCATGAGCAGCCCAATCGACTTCCCCTCCTTCAACCTGCAATACAAAACCATTTGGGTTCTGTACCATGTGGTCGATTGCTTTTTTCGTCATTTCAGCAAGGGTTGGAATTTCTGCCGTCAGTTTTTCGTCTTCTTTATGGTCGATTGTATAAGGTAATCCTCCTTCATGAAATACCCCCAGTAAGGGTTTGTCATTGCCCGCCGAATTCATTTCTGCTTTGTTCCTGGCAACTGAATAGCCCTGTGCTGAAAAGTCAGCAAAAAGGTCTTTGCCGTCTTTTCTTTTTTCTTTACTGAAATATTCGGTGCCCGCTCCCATCATTACATCGAAACGGAGCGAAAGGTACATTTCTGCAATACCTGCCTGGTTGCTCCGGCTTTTTTTGTTAACGCAAAAGCCAGCCGGGGTTGCATGGGTAATTGGTACCGTAGTGACACAGCCAACAGCTTTCCCTGCTTCCTTAAATTTCTGAAGGATCGGTTTATTGAAAGTTCCGTCGGGAGCAACGTTCAGTGAACCATTATTTACCCGGCGGCCACCTCCCCATGAAGAACTTCCTGCAGCAGAGTCGGTAACAAGGCAATCAGCAGATGCTGTATCCATCCAGGAGCGACGGGCTCTGTTTTCGCGGAATAAATTTACCCAGTTACTGCCGTGGCCTTCTTTGCGTTGCAGTAACAGATCTGCCATGTTCAAGGTACCTTCACTCATTCCATCGCTTACCATGAAAATAATATTCCGGGTTTTCCCTTTACTATTTGTTTTTTCGGATGAGGTACAGCCAATCATTGCTGAAGATGAAATGGTTCCGCCAATAGCAGTCAGCACCCCGTAATTAAAAAATTCTCTCCGTTTCATATTCTGTCGATTATTCTGATTAAATTTTAACAAGACAAATTTATCGTTTAATGGAGCACATAACTTTAAAGAAAGGTTAAGTTTTTCCAAAAACTCTTTTCCCTGGCAAAAAGTGAGGGATTCCCTGTATCATACAACACAAATCAAGGAGGACCTTGAATTGCTTATTATGGCCGGGCTGGTAATACCTGTTACCCATACCTCTGCAAACGGTATTCCGCTTGGTGCAGAAGTGAACCTTAAAAAAAGAAAGATGTTATTGCTGGATACAGGTTTATTTCGGGTCACTTTAATTTTTTGTGGAGCATATTCTCTGATTTATAAACGCTAGCTCCATCAATTTTCTGAATGCTTTCCCCTTAGGCGGAAACAGCCCGGGCATTGTTGTCTTTCCTAAAAAAATACCTCTTTCCTCCCCCCCTGTTTATTCTGTAACGAAACGATGGCTCCTTTTTTTTCTTGGCATCCTGAACGCAGAGAAGGATCTGTTTCTTTAGAACTCTGTTCATGAGACCCTTCGCTTACTCAGGGTGACAAAAAGGTTTGATGGGCAGAGCCCTTTGTCCTTAGTTCCTTAAAATATTGCCTCATATACAAACTTTTGCAAAAGTCCATCATCATAGGCAAAGGAAATAAGAAGTCTTTCCTTTCGTCCGAAATGAAATAAGGACTTCTCTTTTATTATTTTCATCACGCGGACGATTTTTCCCCCTGTTTCCTTCCCACACCCCAGGGCGACACTCCTTTCTCGTTTGCCCCTGGGCTGAAATCAACTGTCCTTTCAGGACGTTTTTGTTTCCCGTTAGTCTTCATTTCCTTTTCGAAAACCTGTGTATAGAGAGTTGGTTAATGACAGGGGGTCTGTCAGCATAGTGACAGAGGGTGTGTGGAAAGGGAGCATATTCTCTGATTTTTTAACGCTCACTCCATCGATTTTCTGTACGCTTTTTCTCCTATAGGCGGAAAAGCCTGGGCATTGTTTTCTTTCCTGAAAAAATACCTCGCTCTCCCCCTGGCTTATATTCTATAGCAAAACGATGGCTCCTTACTGACAGAACACTGAATACTCTTTTTGCTCTTCTCCACAACTTTTTAAACTGATCCTTTATTTCAGCGGTTAATGCAACTGGATATTTCAGAATTACTTTTTGGCAATGAATTTAATTTGGTCAACAAGGGAGGAATAGCAGAACAATTCATTGGTTTTTGGAGATCATAAAGAATTCTTCGTGTTTTTGAAAAACGTAGCGGAGAGTGGGGGATTCGAACCTTTTTCTCCTTATCCATTAATAATCAATTAATTATCTACATGATTTTTTTTCTTAGTAACGATTTAGTAACGCCTCTTTGTCTGTCAATGTCTGTTGCTGGCTTTTACACGTCTGCCCGTTCATTCTAAAATTATAATTACGAATATAGCGTGTTTCTCCGGATTGTCAAATGATCTACTTTTTAAATGGGAGTTAATTCTTCGATTTAAATTGTTGTTTGGTTGAAATAGATTCTTTTTTCGATATTAGCCTGGCATCTTAATTTTCAAAACCATACAAACATAAGTATATTAAGCATTTATATCAATAATTTTTTGCGGATTAAATGTCAAATGTTCGTTATGAAAAACATATCCTAATTGATTACATACACATTGGGTATTTCCTATTTGTTTATCTATATTGCGATGAGAATGTCCGTATATCCAGTACGAAACAGGACTTGTTTTGATATACTCTTCCAGTTCAACGACAAACGCACCATTTATCCGGCTTCCTGCAAAATCGGGAGAAAAAAGCTGAAACGAAGGAACATGATGTGTTACTACTATTTTATATTTTGAATCACTACCTGCTACGCTCTTCTTAATGAATGCAAAACATTTTTCATACTCTTCATTGAATTTATTCCAAGTCAATAACTCATCGTTATATAAAATCCGGTGGAAGTCGGTAACACCATTCTCTGTGGTATAAGCGTCTTCCAAAGGAATTTTTGCCCACAATGTAGAAAGAATAATATCCACATTATTTAAATGGATAACACAATTGTAGTAAACATTGACGTTATTCCTGATAGAACATACTAATCCTTGAGGCATTTTAGCCAAATCGAAATATTTATATAGCTCATGGTTTCCGACAACAACATATGTTTGATTGAAACTATCAGACACCCAGTCCCAAAAAGGATGTTTTGAATAATTATCATCATTCAGGTAGCCTATATCTCCGGCAAGAATAAGTATATCCCCCACCGGAATAAGCGGGTTTTCTTTAAAAAACCTTGAATTGTCATGAAATTCAAGATGCAAATCTGATGCATATTGTATTTTCACAATCCGAATGTATTCTTTAATTGATTTACAAATATTTCAAATGTAATCTCAGCTCCAAGTCCTAATTCTTTTGACAATCCAACTGTTCCTAAGCCGTCCTTTTCCACCATTGACAAAAATGTTCTCATGTCATTTTTTATAGATTCAGGAATTTCATACCTGTCACTTTCAGTAAAGGTTGAGACTATACGGAAAATATCGTTTTTGTGTTTAGTAATATCCTCTGATCTTACTTGCTCGCCCTTCGCTTTACGATTTGAATTGTTTATATAAGCTATTGCCTTGAGTACAACAATAGCATTTTTGTTCACAAAATTCAGATTATCTAAAATTACCGTATGAGATGTTGCATAATGATAATAGTCGTCATTCAGAAGGATTGCAGAAAGGCTTGAAAGTTCCTCTCCAACAGGAATCGGAGTCAAATGTGCGCCTTCCGGCACTTTAATCATATCCGGGACTCTTGAAAAAAGCTCGATTTGCAAAGGGAAGTTATCCAATTCCGGTTTTATGAAGCGATAGAATTGTGTCTTTTCGGATATGGTTTGCCATAACTTATATTCCCCTTTTTTAATAAACTCCCAAAAACGTTTAACAAATTCATCGCTTAATGCTTCAATAATGAGAATTGCGTCGATATCTTTTGTCGCTCGTGGTTTTAACCCCTAGTCTTCAACAAGTTCACTACACGCAGTTCCACCGATAATTACATAATTATCTGCATAATCCTTGAAATATTCAAGAAATGTATCTAATCCTCTTACCATATTGTAACAGATCAGTTTTAATTCTATATTCGAATCAAGAGTTAAATAGCTAATGTTATAAAAGCTGCGGCTAATCTTCCAAAAGCATGTACCATTAATCCTTTTGTAGACCTAACTTTGCTTGCCTTTTGGATATCGGCCTTTTCAATCAGCCAATTAAAAATTGCTTCAACCGGTTGTCTGACTTTGGAAACGGCAGTTGAGAATAAATCATCAGCTGCTTTTATCCTTTGCTTTATCACATCAGTCATTCCCTTAACAGCTTTGACCGGTGCAAGTGTTTCTGAATTCTGGTGTTTCAACATGTACAGATTTAGTTCGTTCACAAAGTATATTTTATCACCAAAGAAAGTCCTGTTCTCAATTGCTGACCAGGCTTCTTTAAATACGGTCAAATCATTGACCGAAGCTGGGGTGAACAATATTTGTTCCGGATGGGGCAGTTTTCCAATACGCCGAAAACCTAACAGGTGCAGCTTAAGCCCATAATAATACATCCCTTTGGTCGAACAATACCCCTTGTCTGTTATCTCCCTTGCAACCTTGCCCGAACGCTTGCCTGAACAGGTTATGATTGGCATGGAGTCCAATAAGCTTTGGTCAAACAGGCAATCATCCGGCTGAAAATCTGCAAGTAGAATTTCAATGAGCCTGGTAAAAGCACCTCCCAGTCTGTTCAACCGATTGTTGAACGCCTGATAGCTACCTAACTTTGGAAACCACGACATTAGGTATTCTGATGCAAAGCGGTGGATGTGCTTTGTTGTCCTATGCCCTTCATGGTGCATCGTGTACAAGTATATTGTCATAATCTCCTGGTCTGTAAATTCCGGCTCATTGTTATTACTGAACCTTTCACAATAAAATTGAAGTTCTTCAAATTTATCACATACATAAAAGTAAATTCTTACTAACTTGTCGTCCTTATCTCTGGAAATCATATCTGATTGTCAATTCGTAACTGACTCCAAGATACTGATTTTCAGAGATTAATGCAAAATTTACTGCTTGATATTCAACTATTTAATGAACTTTTTTTATATTGTTTTCAACCCTTGATTCGCATTCTATGTTGTTGAGAAAACGATATTTGAAATTTTTTCATTGAAAATTGCTTTTCAATGAAATATTCGATTCTCAGAGGGTTTAAATTTTCAAAAGCAACCTTTATTAACATATTGCCGTTTTCAGACTTGACAACTTTTCTGTTAACACCTTGTATTTAAATTGTAAAGAGCATTTCTTTGTGATATGTCAAACGATTTGGAAAAATTGCAACAAACGGTTATTGCGCTTGTCGAAAAAGTAAATTACCTGACCAATAAAGTTGATACCCTAACCAAGGAAAATGAATACTTAAAAAAACGTTTGGCCAAATATGAAACACCAAAGAACAGCAATAACAGCAGTATCCCCCCATCGAAAGACGAAAACCGTCCCAAACGCAAAAGCTTACGCGAGAAAAGCGGGTTAAAACCGGGAGGCCAAAAAGGAAGAAAGGGAAATACGTTAAAAATGACAGATAGTCCCGATATAACAAAAGACCATGTACCCAATTACTGCCATTGCTGTGGCAACAGCCTTGAAAATATCCCGGCCGAATATAAGGGGAAGCGGCAAGTTTACGATATTCCGGAAATAAAAATAAAGGTGACGGAACACCGCATATACACAAAGCAATGCAGCTGTGGCCATATCAACGAAGGGGATTACCCCGGAGAAGCCGGTTCCCCTGTCAGTTACGGGAACAACATAGAAAGCCTGATAGGGTACTTCCATACAAGGCAGTATATCCCGTTCAAAAGGATCAGGGAAATCTTCTCCGATGTTTTTAATGCCCCCATAAGCGAAGGTGGAATCCATTATGTATTGGACAGGCTTGTCACAAAGGCGCAGCCCGCATATGAATTGATTAAGCAAAAACTACAGGGCAACAAAAAATATGCTACCGGTAGCGATGAGACCGGGGTGAAAGTAGACGGGGACAAACACTGGGCATGGACATGGCAGAACGAAGAAGCTACATTTATTACAATAACCGACAACAGGGGGCAAAAGAGCATAGACCAGACGTTTGAAAAAGGATTTAAAAACTCCGTCCTCGTACATGACTGCTGGGTAAGCCATTTTAATACCAAAGCATTATCCCACCAGCTCTGCCTTGCCCACCTGCTAAGGGATCTCAACTATTTGGGGGAACTTTACGCACACAAATGGAGCCGCGTCACAAAACTTCTTCTCAGCCAAGCCCTGGATCAGGAAAAACGGATGGAAGCCCCGGACTATTACGTGCCAGATCCGAGAATATTCCAGATAGAATCCAGGCTTGATTTTTTATTGGGGTACAAAATACCTAAGGACAAAAATGAATTGACCGTTTTTCAAAAACGATTGAAAAAGTATCGTGAATTTATTTTTACATTTCTTTATAGGCCGGAAGTACCTCCCGATAATAATGCATCGGAACGGGCTATCCGAAATATAAAGGTGAAACAAAAAGTATCAGGTCAGTTTAGGTCGACAAACGGAGCTTTCAGATTTGCCGTATTACGATCCATCACGGATACTGTGTTGAAAAATCACATGAACGTTTTAAACTCCTTAAAGATTATTGCCAGATTGAAAACTGATCTGTAACACCATATTTTCTTATTTATTAGCTCTTTTATTTCAGCTTCCACCCGTTCATTAGAGTCTTCACGATAACACAGATAAAGTGATAAGGGGTCAATATACCCATTATTGCTTAATAAACATGGGTTGTATTTCCATACCTCAATTTGTACGTTACCTTCCGTTTCATCCAGATATTCCCAATATTCGTTTTCTTTTAGCTCTTCAAATTTATTTTTATAAACAGCATACATTTTCTTACCTGTGTCCGATAAGAAAGTGTAATGGGCTAGTGCCATATCTCCGGATTTACAAAAATCCCAATTATCTTTTAGGTTTGTAAAATGTGATTTGATAATTGGCGATTGCATTTGGAGTTCTGACATCTGCCACAACTGCTTTCTTTCAACTTCAAAAGCAAACCTTTTTTCTTTTGTTCCTGTAATTTTGCACAATTTTTTTGCTTTCAATTCTGCCGCTGCTTTTGTAATTGTTTTAGGTGAATAATCCAGCTTTTCTGCTATTTCTTTGAATGAAAATTCTTCCAAATGTTCTATCTGTAAATGATAGAGAAGTAACAACTGGGCAGAAGGGGTTAATAATTCCGGAAACGAATAAGGCTGCGATACATTCTCTTTCAGAGAAATCAGCAAATCAGGTAAATATATTTGATTCTCAGGCACAATGAAGCTAATTCGTTCCTGAACCATCTTGCGTCTCATTTGTGTACTTTGATTGTATAACACAAAAACAACGGGCATTTCCGTGTATTGAAATATCGTTTTTGCCTGTTTTTTCAACTGACTTGCCGTTTTGGACATCATATTATCGTCTTCTGCAAGCAGAAAAGAATGTTCATCCAATTCGAGCAGGCTGTAACTATAGGCATGGCTCAAATATAGCGGAAGTTTCTTCAATAGCAAGTCCGGTACTTTTTTTATAGTTCCCGATAAACCAACTGTGTCTTGCAGGTATTTTAAAAGAGCACTCATGATAATTACCTTTATTTATTACGATTACCCACAATGGGTAATTATTGCAAATTTAAGGTAATTATATAAAAAAACAACCATGCGAAGCAATGACATTATGCAATATACCAAAGCAATTCAAAATCTGAATACATTACAAATTAAAGAGACCCTTGAATTACTTATTATGGCTGGCCTGGTGATACCGGTTACCCATACCTCTGCAAAAACGGTATTCCGCTTGGTGCAGAAGTGAACCTTAAAAAAAGAAAGATGTTATTGCTGGATACAGGTTTATTTCAGCGGTTAATGCAACTGGATATTTCAGAATTACTTTTTGGCAATGAATTTAATTTGGTCAACAAGGGAGGAATAGCAGAACAATTCATTGGTTTTTGGAGATCATAAAGAATTCTTCGTGTTTTTGAAAAACGTAGCGGAGAGTGAGGGATTCGAACCCCCGGACCCGCAAAAGCAGATCAACAGATTTCGAGTCTGCCCCGTTCGACCACTCCGGCAACTCTCCGTTTGAGGGGCGAAAAGTATAAAAATTTTCAATCTAAAAAAAAGAATAAATCAATTTAATTCAGGAACAGAACAGACAATATTCCTCCAAAAACACCAAACAAACACTGACAAAACCGGCATTGTCCTCACAATAAATACAGAAACGCTGCAATTCAGGCAGAATATTAACACTGCAATAGTTTGGCATATTTTTTATTGATTTGTACCTGTATTTTTAAATTTTACAATTATGAACCTGACAAAATCATCTAATCCTGTTTTCGGGAAACAGGTTTTCAGTCGATCATATTCCGATAGCAATGAAGGTATAATGACCATCAACGGAACTGTAAACAAAACCGGGCTGATGCTGGCTATCGTTGTTTTTGCCGCCCTTTTTACCTGGAATAAATTTTTTGGGGCATATAATCCCAATATCCCGGGAGCCGCCTTTTCAACAGTACAAACCTGGATACTATTAGGAGGGATCGGCGGTTTTATTACGGCATTGGTTACAACTTTCAGACCACAAAGTGCAGCCATTTCTGCACCGATCTATGCTGTTTTCGAAGGGCTTTTCCTGGGAGGAATTTCGGCATTTTTTGAAGCTATGTACCCTGGTCTGGTTATGCGTGCAGTCGCGCTTACTTTCGGGGTTTTCCTGATTATGCTCTTCCTTTTCCGCTCCGGAAAAATCAGGGCAACCGGTAAATTCAAAATGGGAATAATTGCTGCGACAGGCGGAATTGCCCTGGTTTATTTCGTAAGTTTTATCGCCGGCATGTTTGGCGCCAATCTTAATTTTTTATACGGAAACGGAACCATCGGAATTGGGTTCAGCCTGGTTGTAGTTGTCATTGCAGCCCTCAACCTGATTCTCGATTTTGACATGATCGAACAAGGGGCACGCTACGGAGCACCTAAATTTATGGAATGGTACGGTGCTTTTGGCTTAATGGTCACCCTGGTTTGGCTGTACCTCGAAATCTTAAGGCTGCTGGCCAAATTTGCTTCAAGCAGGGAGTAGAATGATATTCGATATTTGACCCGACACTTGATTTATGATCGGGTTCGAGCCGTTACATATAAAGATAATATGCAGATTCCTTTAGTGAAAGGAATTGACATAAATCAAAACCAATTATAGAACGAATGTGAGACCAGCATGTAGATGATCAGTCCAAGAATGTCGTTCATGGTGGTAATAAACGGGCCTGTTGCCAAAGCCGGATCTATTTTAATTTTATTTAGAATCAGTGGGATCATGGTACCAAACATGGAAGCAAACAGGATAACTATAAAGAGCGAAAAACTCACCGACAGGGTCAGGTTCATGTTTTCATTCCTGAAAAAATTATAACTGAATATCAGCGATGAAAAGATAAACGCTGTAATCAGGGCAACCGACAATTCTTTCAGCAATTTGCGGCTCATTGAGTCAAAATCGCGACTTCCCCCGGCAATACTCTGCACCACGATGGAGGATGACTGCACTCCTACGTTCCCTCCCATTGCAGCAATCAGGGGAATAAAAAATGCGACCTCCGGTATTTTCTTCAGTGCTTCTTCGTGGGAACCCAGTACCAGCGCCCCGATGATTCCTCCCATCAGACCAACAAACAGCCAGGGGATACGGACCCTGGTAAGTTGCCAGACCCGGTCGCCTGCCTCCACATCGCCCGAGATACCCGATACCATCTGGTAGTCCTTTTCTGCTTCTTCGCGGATCACATCCACCACATCGTCGATGGTAATCCTTCCTTTTAACCGGCCAATAGGATCAACAACAGGAAGGGCCACCAGGTCATATTTTTGCATGATCTGTGCCACTTCCTCCTGATCGGTATCTACCCGTACAAAATGTACTTCTTCGGTAACCAGTTTCTTTATAATCGTTTGAGTGGGTTGCAAGATCAGTTTTTTCAACGATAGTATTCCTTTCAGTTTATAATCGTCGTCAACCACGTACACGTAATAAATCTCGTCAATATCTTCAGCCTGCTTACTGATTTCTTTCAGGCAGGTTTGTACGGTCCAGTTTTCGTTTACCACAACCATCTCTTTGGCCATGATACCCCCAGCCGTATCTTCATCGTAAACCAACAGGTCGGCAATATCGCTGGCCTGTTCCTTATCTTTTATTTCCTGAAGAACGGCCTCCTGCAAATCTTCCTCCATATCGGCAATCACGTCGGCAGCATCGTCCGATTCCATGTGTTCAATAAAACGGGACGCGATAATCTCCGGGGGTAACGCCTTCAGGAACCGTTTCCTGTCGTCTTCCGGGATTTCAACCAATACATCCGAAGCCTTTTCTTCGTCGAGCAACATATAGAGATACTTCGCCTCCTCCATATTCAGTTCTTCCATAATCTCAGCAATATCTGCCGCGTGAAGGTCATCGATCATCTCCATAACATCCCGGTCGGCTTTTGCTTCAATGAGGTCAATCAACTGGGCGATAAATTCCCTGGTAATTTCGGATTTCATAGTTGAATGTTTTTTGATTGTTCACTAATCAGTCGGGTTAATATCTCAAACCCGGACACGCTTAATTGCTCCGGACGTTTGCCCATCAGTTCACTGTTCTTCAGGTTCTCATGAGTGATCAGCATTTTCAGCGAATTGCGCATCGTTTTCCGCCGCTGGTTAAATGCCATTTTTACTACCCGGGAAAAAAGTTTTTCATCACAATCAAGGTTTTCCCGGTCGTTCCTCTTCAAACGGACTACTGCCGATTTTACTTTGGGAGGTGGAATGAAAACATGTTCACTCACTGTAAAAAGGTATTCAATATGGTAAAAAGCCTGGAGCAAAACACTCAGTATCCCGTAGGTTTTTGAGCCGGGAGGGGCTGCAATACGTTCGGCTACCTCTTTCTGTACCATGCCCACCACCTCCGGGATTTGTTCACGGTTTTCAAGTACTTTAAAAAATATTTGTGATGAAATATTGTATGGAAAATTGCCAATCACAGAAAACGGCCCGGAGAAGTAATCCTGAAGGTTCAGCTTTAAAAAATCACCGGGGATGATGCGGTCTTGCAGTTGCGAAAAATTATCTTTCAGGTATTCTACCGATTCGGAGTCAATCTCAACCACATATGTCTGATAGCTTTTTTCAAGAAGAAATTGGGTCAGTACGCCCATTCCCGGTCCTACTTCCAATACCTTCCCGGTCTGGCTGGACTGCAGGCTTTCAACAATTTTCGAAGCAATGTTCTTGTCCTTCAAAAAGTGCTGACCAAGATTCTTTTTTGCCCTTACAATGGTCATTACTTTCGCTATCGTTCATTTTTATTTATGTAAAAAGTTATTGAAATGCCTCCTGATTTAAAACAAATATTTATTTTTGTCTGCAATGCAAAACCGTCTACGGCCTGCAAAGATAAAAAAGAATAGAGATTGCCTTATTATTACGCATTTAAAAATAACGCATTTTCATCAATAAACAAGTAGGTTTTGAAACAGATAATATTTAAAGTACTCAAGTTTTTTACCTTCCTTGCTATTGGTATCCTAATTTTCTGGTTGGTATACAAAGACCAGAATATAAACCGCATAAAAAATATTCTAAGGAATGATGTAAACTACTGGTGGATTGTTGTTTCATTGGTATTGGGATTACTTAGCCACCTCAGCCGTACCCTGCGCTGGAACCTGATGATTGAACCGCTGGGGAAAAAGCCCCGTACGCTGAATACTTTTTTAGCAGTAATGGTCGGTTACCTGATGAACCTTGTTATTCCCCGCATGGGCGAAATTTCGAGATGCGGCGTATTGGCCCGTTACGAAAAGATATCTTTCTCCAAGCTGGTAGGAACTGTAGTGACCGAACGCCTGGTCGATATGATCATGCTCCTTTTATTACTCCTCACTGTAATTCTCACCCAGTTTGGTAAAGTCCTCCGGTTTTTGAAAAATAATCCGGAGGTTAATGATAATATGGCAGGTATTATTTCTTCGCCTTACTTAATCGCAGGGATCATTTTAATTGTGCTGATTATTTGGGTTTGCCGGAGCAGGATAAAAGGAACCAGGCTTTTTAAAAAACTGGCTGAGTTTATGAAGCAATTTTCGGAAGGCCTCAAATCAGTAAAAAACATGAAAAACAAGAGGGCTTTTATTGGCCACTCCATATTCATATGGCTGATGTATTATCTGATGCTTTACGTGGTTTTCTTTTCATTCGATTTTACCTCTCACTTGTCGGCCATTGCCGGGCTTACCACCTTTGTACTGGCCAGTTTCGGAATGGTGGCCCCGGTACAGGGGGGGATCGGTGCATGGCATTTCATGACCATTGAGTCGCTGGCTTTGTATGGTATTGCCAAGTCGGATGGTACTGTATTCGCACTGCTTGCACACAGCAGTATGACCGGCATGCTTATCATCCTGGGATTGCTTGCTCTGATGGTTCTACCGTTTATCAACCGTCGCACCGAATAATTTTTGTCCGTTAACAACCAAGCATGTGAATACTGAACTTTTTATAGCCAAACGTATTTTTTCATCCGGTGAGAAATCACGTCATCTCTCGCAAAGAATAATAAACCTCGCGTTGCTGGGCATCGCGTTGGGACTGACCGTGATGATCCTTTCGGTAGCCATCGTCACCGGCTTTAAAAAGGAAATTACCAACAAGGTGGTAGGCTTTGGCTCTCATTTGCAGATTGTAAATTTCGACACAAACCAGTCGTATGCTACCGAGCCAATCAGCGAAAACCAACCATTTCTCGACGAACTGAGACAAATGGAAGGGATCAGGCATGTACAGGTATTTGCGACCAAACCCGGACTGATAAAAACCGACGACGAAGTACTGGCCGTCAACCTGAAAGGTGTTTCCTCTGATTTCGACTGGGGGTTTTTCAAACAAAATCTACTCGAAGGTGAAATTTTCAATGTCAGCGACCCGGTTGCTTCCAACAGCATCTGGATTTCGCAACAGGTTGCTTCCATGCTCCGGCTGAAACAGGGAGACAAAGTACGGATGTTTTTTATCAATGAAAAAGAACGCATCCCCCGTAACCGGGTTTTTACCGTGTCGGGAATATTCCGTACCGGCCTCGAAGAATTCGACAGGATGTTTGCCCTGGTCGACATAAGACATGTACAACGGCTTAATAACTGGGAAACAGATGAGGTCAGTGGGTTTGAAATCATGCTCGACGATATTTCGACCATCGATCTGCACGAGATGCTGGTTCGCGATCTGGTCATCAACCACATGGAAGAAAATGCCCCGGTACTGAAAGTCGTAAACATTATTGCCAAGTTCCCCCAAATATTCGACTGGCTACAATTGCTCGACATGAACGTGTGGGTTATCCTGGCTCTGATGGTGGTAGTTGCCGGTTTTAATATGGTCTCGGGACTACTGGTGATCATTCTTGAACGGACCCGTATGATCGGTATCCTGAAGTCGCTGGGGCACCCCGACTGGAATATCCGCAAAGTCTTCTTATACTTTTCAGCCATGCTGATTTCACGGGCTTTGATTTGGGGAAACCTGCTGGGAATAACCATTTGTTTTCTACAGAAATATTTTCACATTCTCAAACTTGACCCTACCTCGTATTATGTAGCGTACGTACCGATAAACTTTTCGTTGTTCCATTTATTCCTGCTAAATACCGGAACGATTGTGGTAACCATTTTAATGTTGATTATCCCGACATGGTTCGTGTCCCGAATTTCACCGGAAAAAACCATCAGGTTCGATTAACTAACCAGAATTATTACATTTGTCCCGAAGTTTTTGACTTAACTATATTTTGCAGAAATGTTTTTAACTGGTATTTCAGGTCCTTTTATATCCATCTTTCTGGCATTGGTATTGCCTTGGCTGGTTGTTATATTTGGTGAAAGTACCGGACTACAAATTACATCTGAGTCAAGAAATGTAATCCTGTGTACAGAAGATCAATCGGGAAGTGAAAATCTTCAATCCACATATACAAAAACAAACAGGGAAAAGGTTGACAAACAAATTTCGTCTTTCCTGCAGCCTGAAGATATTCTTGCATTTATTACGGGAAATCCGGGTTACGGACACCCGGCCAACCATACAATATACTACCTCAGAGGAATTGATAATACAGAAAGCCGTGGCCCTCCTCAAATGTTTACAATCTGACAGTACCGGGGAAAAAAATAATTTGCTATAAATAAGCAATTCCCTTTACCGGTCAACCTTTATTCAATAAAAAACTGATTGTAAACAAAAAATATGAACCATGACATTTTTAAAAAAGGCAATCCTTATTGCTCTTTCTTTTTTATTTGCTTTTAGCCCGAAAGCACAATACTCTGTTTCGGGGAAAATTATCGATGCCGGGAACAATGCCCCCCTGGCCGGCGCCAATGTATATTTTGCAGGGACAGCATTGGGGGTCGCTACCGATAGTAACGGAAAATTCAGAATAAACGGAATTTCAGACGGAACTTTTACCATCCGTGCCAGCTTTTTTGGTTTCGAAACGCTGGAGCAGACGCTTGATATTTCCGGGGACATAACTGGTTTTACAGGGAAACTGAAGCCAACCAGCATTGACCTGAATGCCATTGTAGTAACCGGCACCCGAACCGAAAGGACACTGAAAAACTCGCCTGTACTGACCCAATTGATCAGCAAAAATACACTTGAAGCGCAGGCTGTGACCTATCTGCCTCAGGTACTTGCCCAAACCGATGCATCGTTCGAGATGTATAAGGATAATACGGTAAACTCGTTCAGTCTTGATGGTTTGGGCGCCGAATATGTCCTGTTCCTGATTGACGGAGAGCGTATCGCCGGCGAAACCAAAGGGGCCGTTGACCTTTCCCGTGTCAACCCGGCCAGCATCGAACGTGTGGAGATGATCAGGGGAGCTGCCTCAACACTTTATGGCAGTAACGCTATTGGAGGGGTAGTAAATGTGATCACCAAATCGGTTTCACAACCGGTTGAACTACGTGCCGGGATAAAGACTTCACTGTTTACCGACCCGGCAGAAGACAAAGACCGGTCTGACGAATATTATTTTGCCAATATAAACCTTTCGGGTAGTAAATTATCATCATTTACCGACTTTAAATGGAACAACTATGCACCTTACGATTTAAGCGGCGGGGATGGCATTTACAGCCTGCTGACCCAGGAAAAGGAAAATAACTTTGTGGTCAATCAGAAAATAAACTATCGTGTCAGCGACCGGCTTTCTTTTTCAGCAAGAACATCATTTTTCCAGCTTAACAGAGATTATCAACTGGATAGTTATCCCGACAAACGGAGCCGGGATTTTACATGGGGAGCCAAAGCCAGTTATTATGTTTCGGCAAAAACGAAATATGAATTATCGTTTCATTCAGACCAAAATAAGATTTTCGATGTAACAGACGATGCAGATGATTTGGATTACAACAATAGATACCACAATGCACGCTTGCTTGCGACACTGACTCCGATGGATAAAAATATCCTGACTGCAGGACTCGAATATGTAAACGAAAAACAATCTTCAGTACAAAACAACATTGAAGATAAAACGCAGGATAACATTATTATTTATGCACAGGACGAATTCATGGTAAACGATTTACTTAGCCTGACAGGAGGCGCCCGCATGGAATTTCATTCTATCTACGGGAATCATTTCACCCCGCAGGTAAGCGCCATGCTCAGTCCCGGAAATTTTAAAATCCGGGGAAACTACGGCAAAGGATTCAGAGCGCCGACAGTAAAAGAATTGTATACCGATCATTACGAAATTCCGACATATGGTGCTCCCTATCCCTTGTACCTTGACGGAAATGCTGATCTAAAACCGGAAGAAAGCAATTATTATTCAGGTTCGGTCCAGTATGTTACCGGAAAAATCGACATTTCTGCCATTTATTCGGTAAATAAAATCTCTAACCTGATCACGACAGACTCGATTTACAATGTGGTGATCGATTATACCTCGATGCCTCCTGTACCTGCGGAAATTGATTACCTGTATTCGAATGTTGAAGAGGCAAAAATATCGAGCTTAACACTGTTGCTGAAATACCAACTAATAAACGGACTTACATTCTCGGCTTCATATAAATATTGTAACCCTCAAAACCTTACAACAGATGACGACTTACTAAACATCCGTAAGCACAATGCACGGATTAACCTCGATTACCGCAAAGCATTTAACAATTACCGACTGGATGTAAACCTGAACAGCAGCTATTTCGGCACAAAGAAAGTAAGCGACATTTACGGGGAAGACGGGGCTGTGAAGAAATTAAGTGACTTCAATCTTTGGAAGCTGACAACCACACATACCTTTAGAAATCGCTATATTGTCACGTTGGGTATCAACAATATTTTTGATATTACCGATGATGAGCCTAAATATTTTAACCTGACCACTCCGGGAAGAATGTACATTTTAGGGTTGTCAGTAAATATATAATCTCATTCGTTCATTCGTACCAATCGCCCTCGTCTGATTTGGCCAGTTCAAAGAGGAAAGTCCCAAGTTTTTGGCAGATCAGATCGAAAAAGCGTTTCCCTTTTTCGGGTGTGGCTTTGGCCGGGTTGCCAATACCTGTATCAGCCGTAACCTGGCTCCACCGGCGTTCGGCCCAGGCCCATCCTTCCTTCATGCCATCGAAACGATATTTCCTGGAAGCCCCGTCCCCTGCTTCACCCAGAGGAAGGATCAATTCCGGCTTCAGGTGCATCAACAAACTGGTCTCCACCTCTCCGGCATGTTCCCCTAAATCGTCGAACAGGTCTTTCTGTTCCTTCATTTTGTACCAGTCCACTTCCGAAAGGAACATCTTCGGAAATTTAAGCCCCAGTTCTCGAAGCATTTGCCTGAAATCATTTCCGCCGTGACTGTTTAAAATAACGAAACGATAAATGCCTTGTCTGTTCAATGTTTCAATCACATCGCTCAGAATATGCAGTTGAGTCCCCGGATTCAGGTTAATATCCAGTTTTATATTGTACTGACCTGTATTCACTCCCAAAGGAATAGTTGGCAAAACAATTACCCGTGCCCCTTTTTCCCATGCCACCTTTGCCGCTCCGGCAGCAATTGTTTCAGCTTCAATATTGTCAGTTGAATATGGTAGATGGTAATTGTGCGCTTCGGTGGCGCCCCACGGCAAAACAGCCAGTTGATATTCGGTTTCTTTTACTGTCTTCCAGTTTGTTTCAGCTAAAATATACGGTCGCATACCTGTTGGATTAATTTGAAAGATGATACACGGCACCTGATACCCGATATCATTACCATCCCGGGCTTTCACCGGGCATCAAACATCAAGTATCGGGTATCAAGTATCATGAAATATTGTTCTATACTTTCGGTAACTTCCACGGAGCACGATAATGTGCTTTCAGATAAGCATTAGCCTCCGGGTCGTTTTTAAATTCCTGCTTATCGCCGTCCCATTCCAATTTACGGCCTACACGGTACGAAATGTTTCCCAAATGGGCAAAACGGGCAATGTGTGCACCAATTTCAATATCGCAATTGGGCTTATTCCGTGTTTTCACACAATCGAGAAAATTAGCCACATGCAAATCCAGGCCTTTTCCTGTTGATGGCTGAACGGGTAAACCTTCAAAACCTTCTTTCTTACTGGTACTTCTTGTTTCAGGAATTACCTCCCATCCGCCACGGTCAACTACCAGCGTTCCGTATTCACCGATAAAGGCCACTCCATGTCCACGTCTTTTAAACTGGGCACCGTAAATCCCGATTGTATGGTCCCACAACAAACCGAAATTACCAAAGTCGTAAATAGCCATCATGGTGTCAGGAGTTTCCATTGCATCAGTGGGAAAAGCATATTTTCCACCCGATGACACTACTGATTTCGGAACATATTGATTCATTCCGTACAAAGCATAGTCGAGCATATGAACTCCCCAGTCGCACATCAGCCCTCCGGCATAATCCCAAAACCAACGGAATGTTTTATGAAAACGGTGTGTATTGAAAGGTCGTTTAGGTGCCGGTCCCAGCCACATATCGTAATCAACGCCTTCTGGAGCTGGCTCATCCGGAACAACGGGAATTGAAGTTTTCCATCCCACATATGACCATGCCCGCACCGAGCGGATGCTGCCAATGTTTCCGGCATGTAAATAATCAACAGCCGCTTTCCAGTGCGGATCACTACGCTGCCACTGCCCTACCTGTACCACCGATTTGTATCGTTTTACTGCCTTTACCATCAGGTTGGTTTCTTCAATTGAATTAGCCAATGGTTTTTCGGTATATACGTCTTTCCCTACCTCACAAGCATAAATGGTGGGGATACAATGCCAATGGTCAGGCGTACCATTTATAATTACATCAATATCTTTTCGTTCCAGAAGTTTTCTGAAATCTTTATACTGATCGGGTTTTTTGCCCTGAATTTTTTCCGTATCAGAAACCCTTTTATCAATCACCCTCTGATCGACATCGCAAATAGCCGCACATTCAACATTTTTCTGCTTAAGAAAGGCTTCCATGTTGTTCCATCCCTGGCCTCGGGCACCAATAAGGCCAACAGTTATTTTTTCATTGGGCGAACAACCGGCATTTAAAATGGTAGGCATTGCTGCTACTCCGGCAGCAACCACTGCCGATTGTTTTAAAAATTCTCTTCGATCGTTTTTCATGGTCTATTTAAATTTTAGGTTATCTCGAGTAATGCATCCCAAAGATAAAAAGAATGAAGAAAGGCTGGTAATTATTTTCTTCTAAATCCCCAAAACAAACCTGGCCTCATCCCTATTTAGAAGTTCACTCCCAGAAAGCACACTATGCTTTTAATAAGCATTAATAATGCATAAGTACTTATTTATCAAAGTAATCAACAAATGACCAATTGGTCATTCTTAACTTTTTCTTAACAGACGAATCTCTTTTTCTAAAACTCCAATTTTTATCTTTGACCAATCGTTCAGTCAATAAATAAAAACAATGTCTCCAAGGTCATCAAAACAATTTGAACAAATCCGTCAGAAAAAGAAAAAACTGATTACAGACGTAGCACTGGAACTCTTTGCAGAAAACGGGTTTCACGCTACGTCCATCAGCCAAATCACAAAAAAGGCAAATATATCAAAAGGCCTTATCTACAACTATTTTGAAAGCAAAAACGATATTCTTGAAGAGATAACGAACCAGGGATTTCAGGAAATTCGTGAATTGTTGGATCCGAACAAAGACGGTATTTTAACCGAAGAAGAGTTTATTTCTTTTATTGAAAAAAGTTTTGAACTGGTAAAAAATAACCACAAACACTGGAAACTCTTTTTTTCTCTAATGATACGACCGGCAGTATTGGAAGATTTTGCTACAAAATATGTAGAAACAGGAGTACCTATCTTCAGGATGATGCATGAATTTATTGCCAGCAAAGGAAGTGTTGATCCGGAGGGAGATTTAATGATCATCAACTCCATGATTGAAGGGGCACTTCTATATGCCATTGCAGTCCCCGACATTTTTCCAATCGATAAATTGAAAGAAAAAATCAAGGAAGGAATATTCAGGATTATTTATCAAGGTAACCATAAGCCTCAATAACATGAAAACAAAACTATTAGCATTATTTTTACTTAGCCTCCTTACAAACTCAGCCTTTTCGCAGGAGATTGACGTAAAAGAACTGGTTCGCGAAGCCGATGAAAAAATCAGGGGAAATTCGAGTTCCGGAATTTTCACGATGACTATTGAGCGCCCGGGGTGGTCACGTTCCATCAGCATGAAAAACTGGTCGTTGGGTAACGAATATTCGCTTATATATATTACTGCCCCGGCCAAAGAAAAAGGGCAGGTATTCCTGAAACGAAAGAACGAAATGTGGAACTGGATTCCAAGTATCGAACGAATGGTGAAAATTCCCCCGTCGATGATGATGCAGTCGTGGATGGGTTCCGATTTTACCAACGACGACCTGGTGAAAGAATCTTCGCTTGTGAAAGATTATACCCACCTACTTTTGGGCGAAGAAAAAGTCCAGGGCTATGATTGCTATAAAATAGAGCTGATCCCTACAGAAGATGCCCCGGTTGTTTGGGGGAAAATTAATATGTGGATCAGTAAAAAAGATAACCTTTGGTTAAAAGCAGAATATTATGATGAAGACGGGTTCCTGGTGAATTATGAAACCCTGTCGGACATAAAAAAAATGGATGACAGGATTATCCCCTGCAGGATGGAGATGATCCCCGCAGAAAAGGAAGGACATAAAACCATTTTGGTTTTCGACGAAATAGACTTTGAAGTACCATTAAAAGAAAATTTCTTCTCGATACAAAATATGAAAAGGGTGAAATAAGACAAGACAATTAGACAAAAGATTACAGATAAAAAGATACTGGATGTACGAAATAGAATACTATATCTAAGGCTTAAGTATCAACCCGAAACACGCAACATGAAACACACAACATCCAATTACCTAAAACTGGCATGGCGAAACCTTTGGAGGAATAAACGGCGTACCCTGATCACGGTTTCATCGATATTTTTCGGGGTTTTGTTATCGGCTTACGTGACCTCTATGCAGGAAGGTTCGTACAGCAAAATGATCGAAATCGTAGTGAAATTTTACTCTGGCTACATGCAGATACACCACGAAGATTACTGGGGAAACAAAAGTATTAACAATAGTTTTGAATACGATCAGGCATTGGTTGAACAGGTTATGTCCGAAAAAGATGTTGATTTTGTGATTCCCCGGCTGGAGTCATTCGGACTTGCATCTTCGGAAGAACTGACCAAAGGAGCTATTGTTTTCGGTATTGATCCTGATAAGGAAACCCAACTCACAGGAATTTCAGAAAAAATTACCAAAGGAATTTACCTTAATAATAATGATGACGGTGTGATCATTGGTGATGGTCTGGCCAACTATCTCCAACTTCAGTTAAACGATACACTGGTATTGATCAGCCAGGGATACCACGGGGTAAGTGCAGCCGGAAAATTTCCGGTCAGAGGGATTATCAAACATGTATCGCCAGAGTTGAACAAAACCATCATATACATGGCTTTATCCAGGTGTCAGGAATTTTTCAGTGCTGAAAACCACTTAACCTCACTGGTTGTAAATGTAAAGAACAACGATGCGATGCGGCGGACTCTTCGTCACCTGAAAAACAGCATTCAATCGCCATATTCCGTCATGAGCTGGGAAGAAATGCAACCTGAAATTGTTCAGCAAA
Organism: Prolixibacteraceae bacterium; assembly: GCA_963662895.1. Taxonomy (GTDB): domain Bacteria; phylum Bacteroidota; class Bacteroidia; order Bacteroidales; family Prolixibacteraceae; genus GWE2-42-39. The sequence continues at coordinate 256,088 of OY759981.1, forward strand.
TCGAAAGCGACCGTGCAGGTGGCATAATTATGAAAGCCGTTCTCTACATGGTTATTGCATTCGGAATTTTAGGGACTATTATGATGATGATTGCCGAGCGCAAACGCGAATTCGGGGTAATGATATCAGTAGGAATGCAAAAAGGGAAACTAGCCCTTATCCTGTTTTATGAAACCATCTTCATTGGTCTGTTGGGCATCATCTCAGGAATCATCGTAGCGCTGCCAATTACCGCCTTGCAAAAGGCCAACCCGATACCACTTAGCGGGCAGGCAGCCCAAATGATGGAAAATTTCGGATTCGAACCATACATGTTCTTCTCAACAGCACCAGAAGTGTTCTGGCACCAGGCTGTCAGTGTATTTGTGATCACCCTGATTATTGCAGCCTATCCCATTATTGCAGCCTGGCGTATCAGGGAAATTAAAGCTTTACGTGCATAAAAAAATCAGATTATGACAGGATCAGTAGCATGGAGAAATATTTGGCGAAACCCGGTAAGGTCTGGTGTCATCATTGCAGCCATTGCAATCGGGATGTTTGCCGGCGTTTTCAGCACCACCTTTACCAAAGGATGGATGAACCAACGCCTTGAGTCGGGAGTGGAAACCGAAGTTTCTCACATCCAGGTTCACGAACCGAAATTCAACGAAAACAACGATCTGAAAAAATATATTCCCAACGGAGTTCAGCTATCCGAAGAAATTTTACAGAGTAATCTTGTAAACGGAACCAGCCCTCACATTGTCATCCAGTCGATGATTGCTTCTTCGGAAACAGGGACAGGGGTAAAAATCACAGGGGTTGACCCGGAGAAAGAAAAAACGGTTACCAATCTGTATACCAAAGTTGCCACAGGGGATTATTTCGAAAGCATCAAACGTAACCCGATACTGATAGGTAAAAAACTGGCTAAAAAGTTGAAAGTAAAACTTCATTCAAAAGTTGTGATTACCCTTCAGGACACACAGGGGCATATTACCGGAGGGGCATTCAGGATATGTGGTATTTTCGATGCCTCGAATGGTATGTACGAAGAGATGAATGTTTTCGTACGCAATAGCGATCTGGCCCGTCTGGCAATTTTGGATAAAAATACGGCCCACGAAATTGCTGTTCACCTGGAAGATCCTGAAAAACTTGATGAAGAAACCTTCGCTTTAAAAAATAAATACCCATCGCTCGATATTCAAAATTGGAAAGAACTGGCCCCGGAACTGGGATATCTTAATGAAATAGGAAACATGTATATGTATATTTTTGTGATTATAATACTTTTGGCCCTTGGTTTCGGAATTGTGAACACGATGCTGATGGTCGTTATGGAACGTTTAAAAGAACTGGGTATGTTAATGGCTGTAGGAATGAGTAAAGCCCGTATATTTAATATGCTAATGCTCGAAACCGTAATACTAACCACTACCGGCGGTGTAGCAGGGATATTACTTGGTCTGGGAGCAACCATGGCTCTCATGAAAAATGGGATCGATTTGTCGATGTACGCTTCCGGTCTGGAAGATATGGGCTACAGTGCACATATTTTCCCGGTAATTGAACCCAGGATGATCGGCGTAATTAGTATGCTGGTAATAATCACCGGCGTATTGGCATCAATTTATCCGGCACGAAAAGCACTGAAATATAACCCGGCTGAAGCAATCCGGACTGAGTAAAGAAACTATACTATTTACTATTTTTTAATTATTTATAAAACACATTGAATGAACTACCAGACATCAAACTATGAAGAATCATACAGAATTGTATCTAAATTAAGCGACAAAGTATGGGATTCAGTCATTTCATTGAAGGACTCTTCTCAAGAGACTATTGGTTATCAATTAATTTACGTTTTCAACAACATTCTGGCACATATCAGTGAAGGGAACGAACAATACTTCAAAAATGACAAAGTCAAATTTTATCATTATTCAAAAGGGATGGTAATGGAATGTGTCTATTGGCTGGAAGAATCATTTAAAAGAAATTTAATTACGGAAAATCAACATTCAGAACTGAAGACTGATTTTGAAAAACTATTGGGATCAATTAACAGGCTTATAAAATTTACCAATTTAAAACTGAAAAAATAAGGATCAAATGGTCGAATAAATTGCAATATAATCAAGAGTATCAATAATCAGGCAATCAACAATTTAATCATAAAACCATTTCTTGTCATGAAAATCATTGATATAAAAAACCTGCACAAGATTTACAACGGATCGGAAGTAAAGGTACATGCCATAAACGGTGTTGATCTGAGCTTTGACGAAGGTGAATTTGCAGCTATTGTAGGTCCCTCAGGTTCCGGGAAAACAACCTTACTGAACATGCTGGGCGGCCTTGACCAACCGACAGAAGGCAGCATCATCATCGACGGTACAGACCTGGGAAAACTGAAATCGTCTCAACTGATCGACTTCAGGATGCGAAGTATTGGTTTTGTTTTTCAGGCATACAACCTGATACCGGTACTCACGGCTAAAGAAAATGTTGAATTTATCATGCACCTTCAGAACCGGCCGAAACAGGAACGCGAAACCAGAACCATGGAACTATTGAAAGCTGTTGGTCTTGAAGGACGTGAAAACAGCCGCCCCGCAAAACTTTCCGGTGGTCAGCAGCAACGGGTAGCGGTAGCCAGGGCACTGGCTTCGAAACCTAAATTTGTTTTGGCCGATGAACCAACTGCCAACCTTGACTCAAAATCAACCGAAAATTTGCTCGATATTATGGAAGAACTAAACCGGAAGGAAAACATCACATTTATATTCTCCACACATGATCAGCGTGTGGTAAACAAGGCTCGCAGGGTAATTACCCTTGAAGACGGGAAGATAATCAGCGACATTCAAAAAGAACAACCCTGATTATGTAAATAAAAATGAAACAGGCAATTATATTTTGTTTCCTTCTGCTGAATCTTTGTTGTTTCTCACAGGAACGCAACTGGACACTGAATGGTTACCTGAAAGATCTGCAAATGTATTATTCTCCGGGAAAAGGACTTGAAGGAACGGACATTAATCACCTGAACACGAATATTATTCATAACCGGTTAAATTTCAAATGGTATACGAACGAAAAAATTACAATAGACATAGAAATGCGCAATCGTCTGATGTTCGGAAATATCATCCGCAAATTTCCGGAATATAAATCGACCATCGATTACGATAATGGATGGGCTGACCTTTCCTGGATATCAGCGGAGGGAGATAACTGGTTTATCCATTCCATAATCGACCGTGCATATTTCGATTATACCAGTGGAAAATGGCAGGTACGTCTCGGGAGGCAACGAATAAACTGGGGAATCAACCTGGTTTGGAACCCGAACGATGTTTTCAATACCTTTTCATATTTCGATTTCGACTATGAAGAACGCCCCGGTACAGATGCTGCGAAAATTCAATATTACACAGGTATGACTTCATCAGCCGAACTGGTATTTAAAATGGGCGACAATAAACGTCACATGGCGCTGGCAGGCTTGTACCGCTTTTCGAAATGGGACTACGATTTTCAATTTATATCAGGCTGGGTTGGCGACGATTACATTGTTGGCGGCGGCTGGTCGGGCGACATTAGAGGCGGTGGTTTCCGTGGCGAAATTACTCATTTCATTCCCCGCAGTAATATTGAAGACCCGGTTGATGCCACCGTTGTATCCATTTCCGGGGACTATACTTTTCCCAACAGCCTGTATATCCATGCAGGGACGTTGTTCAACAGCCACGGTACCACAGGGAAAGCAGGCGGAATGGACATCTTTTTTAATCCCGACATGTCAGCCAAACAATTGTCGTTTTCCAAATATTCCTTGTTCGGACAGGTATCATATCCCTTTACCCCTTTGCTGGACGGTAGCTTTTCAGGAATCATGAACCCCTGTGACCACTCGTTTTATGCAAGGCCTTCTGTTACTTACTCTCTTCACGATAACCTGGAACTGATGCTTACCGGGCAACTCTTTTTCGGTGATGAAGGAACCGAATATGGCGACATTGGCCAATTAGCCTTTGCCCGCATACGATGGAGTTTCTAGGAAAAACCTATTCCATAGGATTTATCGGTCACATATTAAGACTTTATTCTGAATAATATCTATTGTACGCCAGGCCGAAAAAAACACACTGCATAATAAAACGACTGAAATACTTAGAAGTCAATAAACCTTGGCCAAATACACGGTATAAAACATCGGATTTTTAGTGGTTAATAAAGTTTTATCTCCCGCATTAGAGTTTGTTGTATAGTGATAGTGAATTGGGTTAGAACTTCCCAATATTTCATGCGATGTCCGTTATGTTTTATTATTTTTGTTCGAGAAAATAAAATAAAAATGGGTCCGAATGGTCGGAGCAGATTCTTGGTTACCGTCAGGCATGCATGAAAATGTACAGAAATAAAATATAAACTAAGTTTTTTTCGAATGAAATTCCTTTATCCGTATTTCCTGTTTGCATTGCTTGCGGTCGGTATCCCGCTGGTAATCCACTTTTTCAATTTCAAACGGTATAAAACGGTTTATTTCAGCAATGTAAATTTTTTGAAAGCGGTAAAAAAGGAATCACGGAAAAAGTCACGGCTCAAACACATCCTGATATTAATTTCACGCGTACTCGCGGTTTCATTTCTTGTCATTGCATTTAGCCAACCCTACATTCCCCTGACGGAAAGGGGTAAACAGAGAACCCGGCAGGCAGTTGCCATTTATATCGACAACTCTTTCAGTATGCGGCTCGAAGGAGAAAATGGTATATTACTGGAACAAGCCCGCAATAAAGCCATCGAAGTTGCAGCCTCGTACCGTCCCGGCACAAAATTTTTACTGCTGACCAATGACTTTTTGCCACAACACCGATACCTGCTCGACAAAGAACAACTCATTCTTCAACTAGGTGAATTAAAAGTAAGTCCAAACACGGTAAATCTAAGTCAGCTAATGGATTTTGCCAGACGGCAGTTACATGAAACGGGCAAAAGGTTCGATAAAACATTTTACCTGCTGTCCGATTTTCAGAAAAACAATTTCAATTTTTCAGCAATTAAAAACGACACGACCACCTGGACATACCTGATGCCTTTTTCTTCCGGGAAAATTAATAACCTCTATATCGATTCATGCTGGTTCGAAATTCCGGGAAGGAAAATAAACCAGGCAGAGAAACTCTTTGTACAGGTGATAAATTCGTCGGACGAAGATTACCAAAACATTCCGCTCCGGCTCGAAATCAACGATTCGTTAAAAGCGGTTTCTTCCCTGAATATCGGCGCCGGAGAAAAACAAACCGTTGAAATGGTTTTTACCAACGACAATGCAGGATTTCAGTTCGGAAAGGTAGAACTCGATGATTATCCCCTGGTGTACGACAACAGTTATTTCATTGCATACGAAGTAAAAAGTAAAGTTGATGTACTGGGCATTTTTGAAGACAAAGACCCGACGGCCGGCTATTTTAAGGCTTTATTCTCGAATGACGATTTCGTAAATTATGAAGAAGCTTTGGAAAACAGCCTTCAAATCAGCAGGATAAAAAATAAGCAGTGTGTATTTCTTGTCAATCTGAAAGGTATAAGTACCGGACTGACTGATGAATTGACCGATTTTGTTGAAAATTCAGGAACGCTGGCCTTCTTTCCTCCTCCTGAAGCCGATATTGGTTCATACAACCGCTTGCTATCGTCGCTAAAGGCAAACCTTATTACAGGAATGGATACCGGAACAATCCGGATTTCAGGTATTAATTACAACGACATTTTTTTCCGGAATGTGTTCAAAAGGAAAGAACAAGAAGAGGCTGACTTACCGGAAGTGAAAAGCTATTTCAATTTCAGTAAAAAAAGTAATATTGCAGAAACTGTCCTTATGTCGTTTCGTAACGGACAGGCAGCGCTTAGCCGTCATACAACACGGAATGGTAAAGTGTATTCCTTTACGTTCCCGGTGAATACACAAAATACAACATTTCTGAAGCATCTTATTTTTGTACCGTCGGTTTACAACATTGCTCTGAACAGTATCGCCGGGCAACCTGTTGCTTACCCCATCGAACTTCAGAACCTGTTTTTACTGAACCGCAATAAATTAACAGAAAGCGGAGAACAGGTGTTTTTCAGGAAACGAAATTCGAAGGAAGAATTTTTGCCTTCCGGCAAACCGGCCGGCACCAACCTGCTTCAACTCGACCTGAGTGGTTTTATCAGTACAGCAGGACATTACGAGCTACGAAGTAACGCTACAACTATTGAAGCAGTGGCATATAACTATAAACGAGACGAATCGAACCCGGAATTTTATTCCATTGAGGATATAAATAACATCATCGATAAAAAAGGGCTGAAACAATTCAACACGATTGACGGGAACGACCAAAATCTTAAGGAAACCCTTCAGGAATTAAACAATGGTAACCAATTGTGGCAATACTTCCTCATTTTGGCAGTCCTATTCATAATCGTCGAAGCATTGATTATTCGTTTGTGGAAGTAGCTTCGACACAAGGAAGTATTAAAGAAAATACAGAACCTTTCCCCGGTTTGCTCTCAACTTCAATGCGCCCGTCATTTTTCACGGCAAATTCCCTGCAAAGAATCAGTCCCAAACCACTTCCCAGTTCGCCTGCCGTACCAATGGTGGATATATGCTCATCGAGAATAAACAATCTTCTCAGTTTTTCCTCGTCCATTCCAACCCCCTCATCAATTACTTTCACAACTATTTCAGTAGATATTTTCGACAACTCAATCCGGATTGTTTTCCCTTTTTCGGAGAATTTTATAGCATTAAAAATAAAATTACGTAAAATAGTAGAAATCATATCTTTGTCGGCATGCACATGGCAATCATTTTCAAAGGAAGAAATCAATTTTTGGCCCTTCTTACCCGCATTAGGACGAGCCAGATCAATAATACTTTCGATCAATGGCACCATTTCAAAAGTAATGCAAAAAATACGAATTCTGTCAGTTTGAGAACGAGTCCAGAAAAGCAGGTTTTGTAACAGGTTATACCCCTGCTCTGTTGCATCATAAAGATCACTTAAAATCTGTGTTACATCTTCTTTTGAAAACTCGTCCAGTCCGTTTCTTAGCAAATTAGTATAACTGAATAAGGTATGAAACGGGTTCCGCAAGTCATGAGCTATGATAGAAAAAAACTTATCCTTTGAAAAATTCAGTTCCTTTAGCTTTTCGGTTTTTTCAAGAAGTTCTTCATTCAGTTTTTTTTCATTTCGAAGCATTCGCACCAAAAAGAACAAAGGGATGATCATGGTACAGACAATTAACACCAGATAAACCTGTACTGCTTTCACATTTTTGAACACAACCTGTTGTTTCCCGGCCTTTTTGCCCAGTTGAAGTATCTGATTTTGCTTCTTGTCTTCTTCATAATCAGCCTCTAAATATATTTTTGTCTGATCATGGCAGATGGACGAATCGACAAGCAAATCGGCTCTTTGCATTAAGGCCGCAATCTTTTCGTTTTTGCTTTCCTTCCCCGGTTGCAGTTTTAATGTATCAGCAAAAGATTGATGTGAAAAACATAAATTCGATAGTAACAGCGAATATAAAAAAGCTGTAAAAAATTTATTCATTTCTGGTTGACGTTTTCACAATAACTAGTTCAAAGATAACAGAAAAAGGCATAAAACAATTTCTGTAATATTTTTTGTTTTACTATCCAAACAAAAAATATGTAAGTATAAATCACTCCGGCATTTTTTTGAAATGGTTTTATTAAACAGATATTTCTTCTTTGAAATCGAAGGAATTATCAGTAATTCTGCAATAGAATACAATTAACTAAAATCAGTTGCTATGGATAAATTAACAGCTCAGGATTATATGACCCGGGAAGATCGTTTCGGGGCACATAATTATCATCCGTTGCCAGTAGTACTCGAACGGGGAGAAGGCGTTTTTGTATGGGATGTGGAAGGGAAAAAATATTACGATTTCCTGGCAGCATACTCTGCTGTCAACCAAGGACATTGTCATCCGAAAATTGTTGCGGCGCTGACTGAACAGGCTCAAAGACTAGCCCTCACTTCCCGGGCTTATTATAATAACATACTGGGAGAATGGGAGGAATACATGACCAAACTGCTGGGATACGATAAAATGCTCCCGATGAACTCGGGTGCCGAAGCCGACGAAACAGCCTTAAAACTCATTCGAAAATGGGCTTACAAAGTAAAGGGAATTCCTCAGAATGAAGCAAAGATTGTAGTATGCAACGGTAATTTTCATGGACGGACTATCACCATTATTTCCATGTCATCCGATCCGGATGCTTACAACCATTACGGACCGTATACTCCGGGTTTTATAAATATTCCGTACAACGACACAGTCGCCCTGGAACAGGCATTTCAGGACCCGAATGTTGCAGGGTTCCTGGTTGAACCCATCCAGGCAGAAGCTGGTGTTTACATTCCAGAAGACGGGTTCCTGAAAAAAGCATCGGATCTTTGTAAAAAGTATAATGTATTGTTTGCTGCCGACGAAGTACAAACCGGATTTGGGCGCACAGGAAAATTCATGGCCTGCGATTACGAAAATGTCCGCCCCGACCTGCTCATTTTAGGGAAAGCTGCTTCCGGAGGTCTGTACCCGGTCTCGTGCGTACTGGCCGACGATAAAATTATGCTGACAATAAAACCTGGAGAACACGGCTCTACTTATGGGGGAAATCCTGTTGCCGGACGCGTCTCAATGGCTGCCATTAATGTTTTGATTGAAGAGAACCTGACAGAGAACTCTATGAAAATGGGGGAAATTTTCCGTCGAGAAATGCGTGCTGTAAAATCGGGAATGATTGAAGAGGTACGAGGAAAAGGATTACTAAATGCAGTTGCCATCAGACCAACCCGGGGAAAAACAGCATGGGATATTTGTCTCGCGATGAAAGAAAACGGGATCCTTGCCAAGCCGACACACGAACACATCATCCGTTTTACTCCCCCATTAGTAATAAGTGAAGAACAAATAACGGATGCTATCGAACGCATAAAAAAGACATTTGAAGAATTTGGGTTATAGGGTCTTAAACATCTGTCAACTCTGAAATGGGAGTTTAAAAATACAAAACTCCCATTTTTGCTTTTGCAAAAGCAACTTTTTTTCATAAATTTTATCACTCATAAAAAGGAATTTGAAAAAAAGAAGAAGAGAAAAGACAACAATGGAATAATACCCCTCTATCACAATATTAAACATGGCAGACAAAATCATCCATAAAATAAAAAAAATTACAGGGTGGTTCTTGCTATGCATTTTACTCATCATATCCGGATCTGGTATTTTTGTCTATTTTAAAGCACAAAAGTATCTGAACGACAACCTCTCGCAATGGGTACACCAGCAAACAAAGGGCACATACGATCTGCAATTCGATAATCTTGGCCTAAGTTTCCGCATCTGGGGTTTCACTATCGAAAAAGTAAAACTGAACCCGGTTGGTTCGGTAACCAGCCAGGCAGACTCCATGCAGGTTCATCAAACCTATTATTCCTTTTCTTCTCCTGAGGTGAATATCAAAAGCATTGGGCTTTTAAAATTGCTGCTTCAGAAAAAACTTGAAATCGGAAAATTCGAGATACTGTCACCCGATCTGAAAATTACCGGGCCATCGAACAGAGACAACCTGACTGAACGAAGTCTCAACAATTTTTTCAGGGAACTGGAACCTGTTGTACGTAAAAAATTTCATTCGATCCATATAAAAAAGATCGAATTACGGGATGCTAACTACAATTTCTACAATTTGTCCGATAAAACAGGCAAAGTATCAAATGCCGAACACATTACTATCGGGATAAACAATTTCTACACCGATTCGCTGCTATTACCCGATCCCGACCGGCTATTCGATGCTGAAGATGTGTTTATCAGGATGAACAATTACGAAAACCATCTGAGCGACAGCCTGCACATATTAAGTGCCGACGAATTATTCTACTCACTGAAAAAAGCATATATCACCGGGAAAAATGTCAGGTTACAACCGGTTGAAGACCAAGCCGGCCCACGGAACAGATACCGCGTTACCGTCCCCTTTCTGAAATTAAAAAGTAAACACATTCACGAGTTTTATACTACTGATTCTATCAGGGTTGATTCACTGATACTTGACAAAGCTGAAATAGAATTTTACCCCAGGAAGAAGCCTCAGAAAATTACCCTGGAGCACATTTCCAATTTCGATCTCTACGAACTGGTTAAAAATGATTTCAAAAGCATTTCTATTCACCATTTCACACTGAACAATGCCCGACTGAAACTATACAATTTCCGTCAGGATTATTATCTGCAACAGGAAATGGGACGGTTAAACCTCAAACTCAAAAATTTTTATCTCGACTCCGTCTCGATCTATAACAGCGACAAAATATTCTATTCCGATCAGTTATCCATTTCTGTTGACAACTATCAATTAAACCTGGGAGACAATCTCCACCGGCTTGAGATCAATAAGCTGTCGGCCAATTCACGTGACCGTTTTATCCGGGTCGATCAGGCCAAAGTCCGGCCCATTTCTGAAGATATTCTACGAAAAAATAAACGGATCGCGATTAATGTCGACTGCGACAGTCTGAAAATCAGGGAGGCCGATCTGAAACAGGCATTCCATTTCAGGAGGCTGCCCATTGGAAGGATCGAACTACACCGTCCGGTTACCACTATCAACCGTTACGATACAGACATTGAAAGACCCCGTAAATCATCGAGTCTTGTATACGAGATGATCTCAGAATATTTTCTTGCGGTTTATGCCAACCTTATAAGTATCGAGAACGGAAAATTGATTGTAAACAACATGTCCGGCGGTAAAAAAGCGGGATATATCCAATCGGGGATTGATTTTCAACTTACCGATTTTGCACTTGATTCGATCAGTGCAAAAAAATCGGGGAAACTGTTTTTCGCGACCAATATCGATCTTGTCTTTTCGAATTACGAGATGCAATTAGTCGACCATTTGCACAGGATGACCATTGAAAAAATCGACATTTCAAGTTCCCGAAAAAGAGCCGGTATCGAAAATCTGCATTTGTATCCCTTTATTTCGCGTGAAAACCCGCAACACCTGTTAAAACAATACGGTCATTCGGAATTATACGAAGTTAAGGTACCTTACCTTTTTCTTTTGAATACCGATATTCATCAGGCCTTCTTCAACAAAAAACTAACCATTGGCAACTTCAGGATTATTAATCCGGAAATTAATCTCGAAAGTTTTGCCAAACTGAAAACAAAAAATGAGACGAAACAGAGTCCTGACGAGTTTTACGATCTGTTATCGAACTACATAAAAGATGTAGACATCAGGCATATTGAGGTAAAAGACGGAGAAATAAAACTGACCAATCACGATCGTAAAGGGAATACCATCGGGTTCGATAATAAGTTTAACCTTTTACTTGAAAAATTCAGGTTAAACAAAAATGAAATAGGCAGGAGAAAACTCCTGTTTTCAGAAAACGTTGACCTTAAAATCAAAAAATACCTGTTCCGGTTATCAGACCACGTACATTACCTGCAGGCAGGGGAAATCGGACTTTCAACCTTCGACTCACGGGTTTACGTGTACGATACTATCCTGTATCCCGACATCACCAACCCGGCCTACAAAAAAATGCCCTGGAATATTTACATAGGTATTCCTGCGATTTCATTGTCGGGAGTCGATCTGCTGAAACTTTATTACGACGGAAGATTAACTGCAAACCAGCTCAGCATCAGCAAACCGGAAATCAAATTATACAAAGTAGGTGAAAACAAAAAAAATATCGATTTTAAAGAATTTACGCTGTTACTCCCTGAGGAAATAAAAGAATTATCCATCGACGAGTTGCAGTTAAACGGCGGGGTATTACAGTTACTGAAGGAAGTAGCTGCAAAACACCAGAAATACATGCAGGGGTTTATTGAAATGAAAACAAGCGGGTTAAAAATTGAAAACAACCTGCCCAAAAACCCAAGTTCTGTTACCTCTGGAATCTTTACAACAAAGCTCAAAAATTTGTGGATTGAACCAATCGGAAGGAATCAGCATATCGGGATGGAAAGCATTGATTACTCGACCAATTCGAAAAAAATCGGGGTTAAAAATCTTTCTATATCACCCAAGACTGCCGACCCTGCCAAAAACCAATACAGTTTGAAGGTACCGAAACTGCAACTTAACTCATTTAATATTGGCCAGGCATATACCAATAATCAATACTTTTTCGATCAGATCACATTATCAAAGCCTGAATTTATTTTCTACCGGAATACAAACGATTCTACCCGGTTCAATCCTTATACAATTGATCTGTTCCCTTATTTCAAAGATTTTGCAGATGTTTTCGCGACCAAACGCCTGAGCCTGGAAGGAGCATCCTTTCAACTTTTCATCAAAGGGAAAAAAACAGTGGAACAACAGGGAATCGATCTAAACCTGAGTGGCTTCCGGGTAGCCCCGACAAAAAGTAACCGTTTTTTGTACTCCGATCAGTTCGCTTTCAACTTCAATGATGTAGTCCGTTATGATTCAAAAAAATTATACAGGTTCAATTTCGACCGGATTAGCTTTTCATCCATCGATAATCATTTTGTAATTAATGGTATTCACCTCGAGCCACAATATTCAAGAGAAGAACTTCCGCATAAAGTAGGTCATCAGGTCGATTATTTCACCGGAAGCCTCCGGGAAATACGGTTTGAAGATATGGACTTGCAACGTTGGTTCGACAAACAGGAATTAGTAGGGAAACGACTTCAGCTTAACGGTCTGAATCTCGACGTATACCGGGATAAACGAATCCCATTTAATGAAAAACAACGACCTGCAATGCCCCAGAACCTGATAAGAAATTTCGATTTAAAATTTTATTTCGACTCTCTGGAGCTGAATAATGCAAATATTTCGTATGCCGAACAAATTGAAGAATCGCCGGAAGCAGGTAAGGTTGATTTTAAAAACCTGAACGCCTCTCTGAAACCATTTACCAACATTCCGTATCTGTCAGGTGTAGCAGCAAATTCACAACTCAATGTAAATGCACATCTAATGGGGGAACCGCTTGTTTCGGTGCAAATACATTTCGACTTGTTTTCCCCGGCCAACCTGTTTGAAGTACAGGGATACCTTGCACCCTGTTCGATGAATATTTTAAACCCAATGACAGAACATGGCGCGCTAATGGAAATAAATTCGGGAACGCTTGATAAATTTGAATTTCATTTTACAGGAGATAATGATCAGACCAAAGGGAAGCTAAAATTTGCATACGACAACCTGAGAATCTCAATCCTCGCAATAAAAAACGGAAATACAAAAAAATCAAAGTTTTCAAGTTTCATGGCCAACAGCCTGATGATAAAATCGAAAAACCCACGCGGAAAAATATTGTTGCCCGACGATATTGATTACCGGCGCGACCCCAGCCGTTCTATTCTCAATTACTGGTGGAAAAGCATTTTCAGTGGGGTAAAAAACATCTTCGGGATAAAAGGAAAAAAAGAGGATTAATTTTACTATTTGCCTTCCTCTCAAAGAGAGGTAATAGGTTACTCCGGGTAACGGAGCAGTATAGTCCAGAAGCTGGAGCAGCATAGTCCCGGAGGGGGAGCATACTGCTCCGGCATCAGGAGTAGCGTGCTCCAGCCCCTGGAGCAGTATGCTCCGGGAACAGGAGCACGGCTCTCCCGGTAACGGAAGTCAAGTCTGGTCATCCATGTAGTCGTCGGGGTCGCTTGTCTGATGGTTCTTCTGCAAAAAATTAAATAATACATCATTATTAATCTCTGATTTTATAAAAAAATCATGCGTTACATGGAAAAAATACATCTATAAGAAGCTCAGTTGCGGGGTTTTATTATCTTTATGTCAATAATTGCGGTAAACTGTTTTTCGTACCAAATCATCAATGAGGTTAAAAATTACGCGATATATTGTTTTTATCTGCATCCTTATTTTTCAAAGTACTATTGTCTGTGCTGGTGGCTATTTATCCGAAAATAAGAAAATTTTCTGCCTGAATTCGTACGGCATTACCGTTCATACATTCGAAAGTTCAAAAAGGGCGCAGGACGAAGTCTTTCCGAAAGCTGATTATATTGTTGATACGGGAATAATAAATGCACCGTCAAAAAAGTTAAACATACGAGAAGACCTGTTTTTCATTATCGTTATTTTCCTAATTGCAGCTTCAATTTTCCTGGGTATCAACGTAATATTGATAATTTCCAGGCGTAAACTTGCAAACAGGCTCAAAACCTCACAACAAAACTACGAAATATTGTTCCGGGAAAGTCCTTCAGTTAATCTACTGATCGACCCCTCAACAGGTAATATTGCAGATGCCAACAATGCGGCCTTGCAATTTTACGGATACCGGATTGAAGAAATGAAAAAACTGAAGATTAATGACATCGATACACTTCCATCCACTGATATATATAAAAAAATAAAACAGGTGCCAAAAGGAACCACCCGGAATTTCGTTGTTACACACCGTAAAAAAAACGGAGTGGTTAGAGATGTTGAAGTGTTTACCGGTTTGTTAAATCTGAATGATCACTCGTACTTACATTCAATTGTAGTCGACATTACCGAACGGTTAAGAGCCGAACGGGAGATTATTGAAGCCAAGCAAAAAGCAGAAGAAAGTGACAACCTGAAATCAGCCTTCCTTGCAAATATGAGCCATGAAATCCGTACCCCTATGAACAGTATACTTGGCTTTTCCGATCTTTTGATAAATGATGGAATCAAAACAGACCAACAGAAAGAATTTCTGAAAATGATTTATTCTAACGGGAACCATTTGCTCAACCTGATTAATGACATCATCGATATTTCGAAAATTGAGGCCAACCAGCTAAAAATCATAAAAAGGGAAACATCAATTAACAGCTTGCTTGATGAACTTTTCATGGATTTTAACAACAAACGTATCAACGAAAAATTAAAATTCAGACTGGAGTTACTGCAAGGCAGTCAAAATCCGAATTACCAAATAATCACCGACGAGATGAGGCTTAAGCAAATTCTTTTAAACCTGCTTAGCAATGCTTTTAAATTCACGGATGAAGGACTTATCCAGTTTGGATATAAAGTACGCGATGATGGCATGTTACAGTTTTTTGTAAAAGATACAGGGATCGGTATCCCATGCGACAAACACGAATTTATCTTTTCTGTTTTTCAGCGCCTCGAAGATTCGTATACCAAAAATTATTCCGGGGCCGGGCTGGGCTTATCCATCACCAAATCTCTTGTTGAAAAACTGGGTGGACATATTTGGTTAATGTCAGAAGCAGGCAAAGGTTCCCGCTTCTATTTCACAATACCCGGGACTGATGAAAAACTAAAAATATAACCACTCTATTTGGTTTTCTTAATCCTGCGTACGCTATATGCTTTCTTATTCTGCGATTCGAAATAGGTTCTCATCTGTAATTCAGCAACAATACCAATCGTCACAAACTGGATGCCTCCCAGTACCAACAACATTCCCAGCAACATAATCGGTTTACCCCAGATATCATTCCCCATGAATTTTTCTATCAGCAGATAAATATTGATTAACACCCCCAGTCCGAAAGTAATAATCCCCAAACCGCCAAACAGGTGCATCGGGCGTTGCAGGTATTTTTTAAAAAACAACATCAGCAAAAGATCGCTTATTACACGGGTTGTCCTGCCCAGGTTATATTTCGATTTACCAAACTCACGGGCCCGGTGGTTCACATCAATCTGGGTAATACGGGTATTGCCTTCAAGGGTCAGCAAAACAGGAATAAACCGGTGTAATTCGCCATAAATGGTAATGCTTTTAGCTGCTTCTTTAGTAAAAATCTTAAGTGTACAGCCCAGGTCTTTCATCTTAATTCCGGTCGACTCACGAATGATATAATTAGCAATTCTGCTGGGGATCTTTCGAAAAAAAGCTCCGTCCTGACGGTTTGCCCTTACCCCGGCAACCAAATCCCAGTTCCCTTCGACTGCCATTTTCAACATCATGGGTATATCCGCCGGATCGTTTTGCAGGTCGCCATCAAGCAGGACAATATGTTCGCCTTCTGCCAGATCGATCCCTGCCTGCAAGGCCGAACTTTGCCCGTAGTTTTTTTTCAGTTCAAGCAGGATAAACCGCTCATTACCGATATTCAGTATTTCTTCACGCGTTCTGTCGCCCGACCCGTCATCAACAAAAATAGCCTCATAATCATACCCCTCAAGGGCATCGATAATTTGCTCACTCAACGGACGGATATTCTGTTCCTCATTGTAAACACAAATAACCAAACTTAACTGTTTCATTTGTCCCTGTTTTAAAAGGCTTTTAAGACCTTAATAATTGTCAAATTTTTTGTTATTTAGCGTTGTGAAAATAAGAAAAAGCCATTAGGATTTCTAATCCTGCATCAATTAAATAACTTATCTTAAAATGACGGAAAAACTTTTACATTCCAGATATTTACCGTTTCTGTTGTTTTTTTCTGCTTTCCTGCTTTATACCGTCAATAACAGTGTAAGTATTTATATCCTGGACGAGGCAAAAAATTCGGAATGTGCCCGCGAAATGTTTGAAAAAGGCGACTGGATAGTCCCGACTTTTAATTACAACTTACGTACCGACAAACCTCCGTTGCATTATTTTTTTATGATGGCCGGCTATCATATTTTCGGAGTAAATGAATGGGCAGCCCGTTTTTTTTCCGGAATATTCGGAGCCCTGACCATCCTGATTACCTTCCTGTACACCAAACGTTTTACCAATCCTGCAACAGCACTATGGGCTGTTTTCGTGTTACTTGCTTCTGTTCATCTCGGTATTCAGTTCCACCTGGCTGTACCCGATCCCTACCTGATTTTCTTCTTTTGCTGGAGCCTTTTTCTTTTTTATGCTGCAATTAGCGAAAGGCGACTGTACGAAATAATTCTGCTTTATGTCTCCATCGGATTGGGAACCTTAACGAAGGGGCCGGTTGCCATCGCATTACCCGGGCTGATATTTTTGCTTTTCCTGATTTTCACCAAACAAATGAAATGGAAAATCATCCGGGCACTAAAGCCATTTACCGGAGCCGCTATTGTACTGGCTATTGCATTACCCTGGTACATCCTTGTCGGACTGGAGACCAACTGGGAATGGACGGCAGGCTTCTTTCTAAAACACAATATCGGGCGTTTTACCAACGAAATGGAAGGGCATGGGGGCATCTTCCTGATCACCTTCGCCTTCATTCTTACCGGTATGTTTCCATTCTCTGCTTTTCTGGTGCAGGCCTATCACAATGCAGTTAAAGACCGGCATGACCATTTTGTACTTTTTTCCCTGATCGCGGCATCAACCATCATCCTTTTTTTCTCGTTATCGGGAACAAAACTACCTAATTATACAGTCCCCTCCTACCCTTTCCTGGCCATCCTACTGGCCGGTTATTTTGCTAAATTCCCCGGAATAAAAACCCGGCTAAAACCCAGCTATATCAGTATTCTGATTATCGGTATTTGTTTGGTACCAATACTAATGGTTGGCTTACAATTTGATCCGGCACTAAAAAACATCAAATCTGTTGCATGGTATTTTTTACCGGTACCGCTGGGCATTTTTACAGGATTCTATTTTTTTATCAGAGAAAAAAACAAGCAGGGAATACTTATTACCGGCCTTTCAACGATACTGGCCATGCTTATTTTTTCCCTTTTTGCCTTTCCGGTTATCAATGCCCAAAACCCGGTAAGTAAAAGTATCTCATTAGTTGAGGGGAAAGAAGTACGGTACTTTCAGAAATTCAATCCCTCCTATTCTTTTTACCTGAAGAAACCTATCCCTGAGATTCAGGAAAATGAAATAGAAGCTTTTTTTGAGAAATATCCGGACGGTGTTTTAATTTCGACAAAAAAGAAACTGGCGAATATTGAACTACCAAAAAATACCGAAATCTTTTTCAGTTCCCACGATTTGTTCGAATCGCCAACGACCCAACTTGTAAGGCTGAAAAAATTGACATCTCCCGGAGATTAAAGGTTCAATTTCTTTCGTATATTTTTCGGAATAGCTTCCTTGTTCACCATGATACACATGGTCTTATAACGCACATAAGGTTTCGAGGCATAAAAATACCCTTCATAATCGTTATAATTTCCCCATGAATTTTTAACCTTATAATAAATTGAGCCATTCTGATCTTTTGCCGTTCCGAGGATCAACATTCCATGATCATCAGTTGTCTGGTAATTATCAAAATCAATCTGACGCATTTCCTGAGAGATTGTCTTTTCTGCCCCCGGGCCATTTAAATCAAAAAGTTTTTCTTCCTTCTCTTTGTCTGAAAGTTTTTCCCATTTGGCAATTTCTGCGTCTTCCATGTCTTCAAAATTCAGATCGGGCACAACGGCAACACCTTTTTTCGAAGTTGAAAAACCTTTCTCGCTAATATCCGTAGCCCATGCCACGGTATATCCATTATCCAGCGAATTATCGATAATCTGTTCCATTTCTTCCATCGGGACATTATACACTTCATCCCACGACCAGTTATCAGGTACCTCCAATATGAATTTCGAATAAAACGGATGGTGTGTATATGAAGTAATCTCCACATAATCATTCATGTTCAGGCCCACATATTCTTTGGCAAAACTAAGAGGTGTATATTCCTTCCCGTCATATGTAAAAGACTTTGGCAATTCTCCCAAATAAGAATTCAGCGTATTGTTAACAGCATCGTGCCATGCCGTGCTAAGTTTTTTATTTCTGTTCTCAATCACTGCATTCACTTCTTCACTCAACATACGATCCATCTCGCCATGTACATGTTTTTTTTCACCGTAATTCAATCCGTCGTAAACACATTCCGGCACAATGCCATATTTACGAATCATATTGAGTACATCGTGAAATGCACCTCCAGCCGAAAAATTGAGGCTCCCGTGCAACCTTACATCTTTAACCGACTTTTCAGAATACGTATGCCATACGATATACATCTCCGACAAATCAACTTCCGGTTTCCCCTGCCGTAACATTTCTGCCTCAAGCATACCAATACCTGAAAATGCCCAACAAGTACCCGAACGGTACTGATCTTTTATTGATGTGACCGGAATTTCATGAATGGTGGTAAAATGATAATTTTTCCCCTCTTCTCCGTCCTTTTTTGCTTTTGCACTTAATGATAAAATAACAACCCCTGCTACCAGCAAAGCATTCCCTAACTTTTGCATAAAATTTTAATAATATTCCGTCAATTAAAAAATCCAAAAATAATATTTTTTAAGCCCTGGTGAAAATATGCAACTTAAACTAAAACAGCTTGAACTGAGTCTGTACTCCTACATCTAACATAAACATAAACACTTTATTTTCTACACTTTACACGCAATAAACGCATTCTGTTTTGCGGCATAATCCGGATAGTTCTCATCCCAAAATATGGTGTAAAACATAAATCTGAAATGTTAATAATTATTAACAGGGATATTTACAGTGCCTGATCATAAAAAAACCCAACGACCATATTTCTGATCATTGGGTTAACAGGGGTGACAGATCGGACTCGAACCGACGACCTCTGGAACCACAATCCAGCGCTCTAACCAGCTGAGCTACAATCACCATATTTGCTTTTTAACTCAAAAGCGGTGCAAATATAATATTTTATTTTTTTACAAATCAACTTTTTTCAATTTTGAATTTTCAATTCGTAAAAAATATAGAACTAACCGGGATTAGTTGGGACCTCTTTCCAGAAACCGGCAGTTACAGCCGAAGAATGATTTAACGGATTAATTATTAGTGTTTTTATATATTTGTCAGTAAAGTCAAACCAGATTTTGCAGATAACTGTAAATTGAATAATGAAGAAGAAGTTTAAAGAAAATTCAATTATTGTTCTAATATTATTTCTTGGATTTATCTATCATCAGAAATATGTAACTGAATTTCCATCTCATATCCATGCCTGGGCTCAATCAGACAGGTACGCCCTGTCTTTAGGCTTTCTTGATAATGGTTTAAACTTCTTCAAACCACAAACATTTGTTTATAATCATCAGTTCCCGCATAATTGGAAAATGCCTTCGATAAAAACAATAACGGCTGTAGACTTCCCTATACATGACTATATACCGGCTTTATTAATGAAAGTTACAGGAAATAATTCACCAGGGATTTTTCGTATTTATATATTGTTATTCAGCTTGGTTGGACTTTTCTTCTTATTTAAACTGGCTTATATTATAACCAATAGTTACTTAAAGTCATTGTTTATTGTAATATTCACAGCAACTTCTCCGGTTTATGTGTATTATCAGGGAGGTTTTCTTCCAACAATTCCATCATTGTCGAATACAATTATTGCCGTCTACTTTTACTATCGTCATTTACAAGAAGATAAACACAGATATTTTATTTTAAGCATACTTTTTATAACACTTGCTGCACTTTCCAGGACAACCTTTGTTATTCCTCTAATTGCATTACTATGCATTGAATTCATAAGGATTATAAAAAAAGAAACAAACTTTATTACCAAATTAATACCTGTAAGTATTTCAATATTATCTATACTTTTTTATTTCCTCTACAATGATTACTTAAGAAGAAAATATGGCTCTATCTTTTTGAACCATATTTTACCTCCGGATAGTATTACTCACGCAAAAGAAATCTTAAGATATGTTTATGATAACTGGATTCTCCAGTATTTCACGAAACCACATTATTTTGTTTTTATTGCGGCAATCTTGCTATCTGTAATTTTTATTGTTGTTCGTAAAACCGGTATTCCTAAAGTAAATGGCTATTTTAGTTTCTTTTCTATAACTTATTTATTTGGTTGTATAATCTTCGCCGTACTGATGCTGAGGCAATTTCCCGCTCATGATTATTATTTTTTAGACACTTTCTTTCTTCCAGTTATATTGATTTTATTACTTTTTCTATCATTAATACCGAATACTGAAAAGAAGTATCTCAAAATTTCTTCATTTATTGTTACATCCTTCATTTCGGGACTCTTAATAATTCAACCAATAAAATCGCAAGAAAAAAGAAGGGAAACTGGTTTTTGGGACAGGACAGAAGCTACCATCAATAATTATAAATACTCTTCGGCTTTTTTAGATTCATTAAGAATTCCAAAATCATCAAAAATGCTTGTTATTGATGCCGTTGCTCCTAATATTCCTTTCATCTTAATGCAAAGAAAAGGCTATGCAGTAATGAATACCAGCGAAGAGAATATTGAAGAGGCATTAACATGGGATTACGATTATATTGTCGTTCAGAATGAATATTTTATACCTGAGGTTTATACCCTCTGTCCTGATATTCTGCCAAGATTAAATAAAATAGCAGACAACGGAAAGATTTCTGTTTGCCGGCTTTCTGAAGGTAAAAATAAACAAAGCCTCCGTGACTTTTTTGGTCTGAATGAGAAAAAACCGGTATTTGAAAAGTCAGTAACATTTGAAAATATCTCTGATAGTTTATGGCAAAACATCAATTCTTCTCATAAGTATGCTTTTTCGGATTCCCTGTCAGGACACCTTACCTCCGATATTATTTATGGCTTAACGTATAAAACAAAATATCTGCCCGGATTAAAAAACAACTCCAGGACTCTGTTTTTTTCTTCTTATTTCTTAAGAGAGACCATAGTCAATTGTGAAATTGTAACTTCTATTAATACTGATGGACAGAACATCTATTACAAATCTTATAACCTTAAAAATCTAATAAAAAAAGAAACTACATGGGAAAAAGTTGCCCTGACCTTTCAGTTACCAAAGGTTCAAAGCAACGATTATGAATTTGCAATATTTTTATGGAATACAGGGAAATCTGAATTATACTATGATAATTTCACATTCTCAATTTACTAACATTTGATTCCCGTGATTACTTTAAAAAGTTGATCAAGGTGTACGACAAAATTCCCTATTACTTGGTCTTTGCAAGAAAACAGAGAGTTTTCTTTCAGCCCTTATATAGTACCAAAAAAATCCCGGAGGGATGGAATATGGTTAGTAACAGAGGTCAGATAATCAAACCGGCGTGCCGTAGGTATGGTATTATTGCATACCTATGGCACGCCGGTTTTTATTTGTTTTTGGATACCTTCCTCAATTATTTTATTCCGTATCCCACCCCGGGTTCTGGAACAATTCATATCCCAGGTCACTGTATAATTTAATCTGGTCGAGTGGAACCGCTTTCAGGTACTGCCGTTCATAGTATGAGTCACCGGTAACCCAATCCCTGCGCATATTGGTATCGTAAAGGTTGTAAATAAAAGCCCGGCTGGTATTACCGGCTTCAGGATAATAAAAGTGTACGGCTTTTTCCACTTTAGCCAAAGTAGCAGCATCAAACACACTCAGATCGACATAGGCTCCTTTTCCCATGGTGGTTGGCCCGTCTGTTTCAACCGTTTTCAGGTATTCATACTTCTTCCAGCGTCTGAGATCATTCTTCCTGAATCCTTCAAACATCAGTTCCACACAACGTTCCCGCCTGATCTCCCAAAGCAGGGGCGATACCGAAGTGTCCCGGTCAGGATCGTCAATAGCCACCCCATTAGCTAAAACCTGGTCGCCGGAAACGACCATCGCAGGCAATTGATAATCCGTACCAGGAATATTCCGGGCACGTAACTGGTTGATGGTTTTATCGGCAACTTCTTGTGTAAACTGCCCCAGTTCTGCTGCTGCTTCCGCATAATTCAGCAACACCTCTCCATACCGGATAACCGGTGCATCCGTGGTATTGGTAGAACCTAAATACTTTAAATCTGTACTGTTTGCATCAACCGGCAGAAACTTCAGCGTCGGGAAACCAGTCGTGGAATAACCGGTATGTGCCCCGCTAATCCGAACCGAGTCTACCAGCGTTGCAGCCATTCTCGGATCGCGGTTTTTAAACTGATCGGGATAAAACCGGAGGCCATTGTCAGACGAATAATCATATAATGGCGACTGTTTTACCGGGAGGCCATCCGCAGACAAATAAGTCTCTACCATTTTCAGGGTAATGCCGGTCTGTGCTTCCTGGTTGTTGTAAGAAACCAGACAATGGGAGGCTTTTGCCTCTTCATACTGCCGGAAAAGAATCATTTCTGAATTTCCGGTCAGGTCTTCGGAAGTGAACAGGCCCCGGTAATCATCATATACCTCGTAATTACCGCCGTCAATTAATTGTCCGGCAGCCCATAGGGCTCCTTCAAAAAGATTGGTTGCCACTTCGGTGTTCAGATCATGATATTTCATGAACGTACCAAAATAAAGAAGATGCCTCGACATGAAAGCCAGTACCACATCCCGGTTCACCTGCTGGTCCCCGTCATCTGTCCTCACATGATCAGCAGCATATTGAAAATCCTCCATTATATTCGTTGCTACCAGTTCCAACGCATCTCTTTGTTTGTACGCAAGCTCGGTATCCGTGACCTGGACTTCCGGGTCATACCAGGGAACATCGCCAAAAGCCCGGGCCAGGTCAGCATACTCCATGGCCCTGAAAAACCGGCCAACTCCTCTCCAGTGATTTTTTGTTTCATCGGACTCCGGCAGCAAATCGGTCCTCGAAACGATAAGGTTAGCCCGTCTCACATAGGTAAAGGACCATCCGTTGCCGGAGGTCGCCGTATTTTGGGTCCAGATGGAGCTTGAACTGTACTCATCAGACCAGGCACCACCGGTAAAATAGTTTCCCCAACTGTAGCCGCTGCCGTAGCCGGTAAAATAAGCGGTATATATCCCCTGGACAAACAAACGCATATTGTCTTCGCTGGTCCAGAAATTGCTTTCATCAAAGGTGTCGAGATTTTTCCGGTCAAGATAATCGTCGCAGGCTGAAAGACTGAACAAAACAATCAGGAATAAAAATATAACATGTTTCATAAGAATAATTTTAAATTTTTGAAAAGGCTTCGCGAAACTTGCAGTGAACAGTGCTGTAGTTATGGCTCGTTTCATTGCATTAATGTTTAAAGTTCGAGTTGAATACCAAATGAGATCGTCCTGCGGTACGGATAGCTGCGTCCGAAAGAACGTGAATCGTTGGACGTAGTGGAAGTCCAGTTAATTTCCGGGTCAATCGGAATATCGTCGAGACCGTCAAATTCGAACAGGTTCTCCCCGTTAAAATAAAGTCTTACCTTATCTATGTTAACTCTACCGGTAATCTGTTTCGGAATCGTATAGCCAATGCTCAAACTTTTCATCCTCAGGTAAGAAACATCCAGCAGGTAGCGGTCGTTCGGAAGATAATTCCATTTGGCTGTCTGCCCATGATTAACAGGCCGGGGATAAAAGGCCCCTGTCTTTTCTTCGGTCCAGTAATCCAGTGTATGTGCAAAGTTGGCTTCTGTTCCGTAGTAACCCGGCAAAACCATGTTACCGGTGGCCCAGATATTCCGTTTCCCAACTCCCTGGAAAAAAATATCGGCATCGAACCCCTTCCACTGAGCAGAAATACGGAAGCCGTACTGGTAGCGGGGCGTGGTATTACCGATTACAGTCCGGTCGCCCGGATCGCCAATGGTGTTCGACCCGTAATTGATCTCACCGTCGCCATTCATATCCTTAAACCTGACATCGCCGGGACCATATTTAAAGAGTCCTGATTCCAGAATATACTGACTGGCAACTCCTTCCGCCATCGTGTTTTTGGATTGCTCGTTGTCAATAATGGTTTGCCGGATCTGATCACCATCCCATACAAAATCGTTTTTCTGAAAAAGGCCTTCTGTCTTATATCCCCAGATTTCGCCCATTGTTTTGCCCTGATAATACGTCGAGCTGATCAGCGGGTCTTCGGACGAGGCATATTGGGAAACTTTGGTCTTATAATCGGTCAGTTGCCCTGACAGGTCCAGCTTCAGACCGTTTGAGAATTCGTGATAATAGCTGACAGCGACTTCAATACCATTGGTTTTCAGTTCGCCATGGTTTCTTTTAGGAGCACTGGCCCCAATGGACGAAGGGACTGTTTCGCCGGGTGCAAGCACATCAAGTGTTTTTCTCTGGTACCAGTCGAAGGTTATATTCAGCTTGTTATCGAATAAACCTGCATCGAAACCGAAATCGAGGGTTGCAACGGTTTCCCAGGTAAGTGTAGGGTCAACAAGGGCCGGCGATGAAGAAATATACGGGACCCATTCATTATCAATCAGCCAGTAATTCCCTGACGAGGACGGGTTGCTTACCGACATGGTAGAAATATACGAACTTAATGGCACATCCTGGTTGCCTACCTCTCCATACGACCCCCTGATCTTTAAAGCGCTTAATACCGGGCTTAGCGGCTGTATCCATGGTTCTTCGGTTACCCGCCAGGCTGCAGAAGCCGAGGGAAAAAAGCCCCAGCGGCTCCCTTCAGCAAATTTGGACGAACCATCATAACGCCCGTTCAATTCCAACAGGTATTTGTCCTTATAGTCATAATTTATTCTTCCGAAGAAACCGGCAACCGACCACCACGTGTGAGTAGAAGAAGCAGACTGGTCTGCGCCGGAAAGGTTGACTTCTCCTTTGTCAAAATCGTAAACACCTTTTCTTTTTGCCGAAAGATAAATATATTCGGCATCTTCAATATTGGTTCCTCCTGTTACTTTCAGCGAATGGTCTCCCAATTCGTGTTCGTAGGTAAGGTACCCGTTGTAAGCATTCCGAAGGTTTTTCGATGAAGTATATTGGGCATAGTCGTATGAAGCAGAAGAATAAATTCCGTAAACATCATCAAAGGTTTTACCGGCACTGAGGCTCCACTGGTTAATCCCGGAAACATACCCGCCTACCCGGTGAAGCGTGGAAAACGTCTGATTATAAGTATAGTCAAAATCGGCAGTAAGCCCTTTAACCAACTGGAGGGTAACACCGAGCGTATAGCGGCTGTAATAGGTTTCCCACTCCTGCGGCCGGGCCGATTTCAGGTCGTTAACCCCTCCCCGGAATTCGTTCCCGTTATAAGTCCCGTATGGATAGACCTGGTGCCAGCGATAAAGGTAATACACCGAGCCGTATGTAGAACTGGCATACAAAAACGGGTCTTCCTCTGTGGTTTGGGTGTACATGAAACCGCCCCGGGCCGTAATATGGTCATTCACTTTGGTAGAAAGAAAACCCGAAGTGTTCAGTTTCCGGTAAAAATCATCAAACAGCTTTAAAACACCTTCCTGATTGAGGTAACCAGCCGACAAGTTATAGGATGTTTTTTCCGTTCCGCCCCGCACCGAAAGGTTGTGATTCTGTTGCGGTGTCCACGACTTATAATAAATATCGTAAATATCCCACGGACGATAATAGTAGGCCCCACCACTGGCGCGGTAGTCAAAATCCCGGCCTTCAACCATTTCACGGTCCAAACCTTTACCGTCGCCATAGGTATCGATCCACTCCTTTACTTTGGCAATAACATCAGGGTTGTAATAATAGCCTACCTGCCCAAATTCCCAGGCAGGCGTTTCTTTGAACGCATTTAACTGGTCGTAGGAATACTGGAGGTTCAGATCGGCACGGGTATGCTTGGGTACCTTAGTTGGGGTCGACCATGAAAAGTTGTTGGAGTACGAAATCCGGGTTTTACCGTCGGTACTTCCTTTTTTAGTGGTGATCAGCACCGCCCCGAATGCAGCCCGTGCCCCGTATATGGCCGTGGTCGAGGCGTCTTTCAGAACCGAGATGCTTTCAATGTCATCGGGGTTTACATACGAAAGGTCCGGTACTTCCACGTTATCGACCAGGATAAGCGGGTCGCCACTTCCCCCGCCAATGGTGCTTACCGTGCCCCTGATCTTGATCGTCGGCGAGCCGCCTATGGCTCCTGAAGTGGTCGTCACCACCAGTCCCGGCGTACTCCCCTGCAACGCACGTCCCACATCGGTTATGGGTCTTGCTTCAAGGGCTTTATCCACCTCGACCGTTGAAACAGCACCGGTAAGGTTGGCTTTCTTTTGCTTCCCGTAAGCGACGATCACCACTTCGTCGAGTTCACTCACTGACGAAACAAGGGTTACTTCAATGTGGGTACGGTTACCGGTGGCAATTTCCCGGGTTTGCAGGCCGACAAAGCTGATGACCAGGGTGGCATTGGCATCAGCAGGGATCGTAAAATGTCCTTCCGTGTCTGTGATCGTTCCGGTTACAGTGCCTTTTACCACAATTGACGCCCCCGGAACCGGAGCGCCGCTGGCATCAGCTACGGTTCCGCTGATGGTGCGTACTTTCTGTTGGGCAACTATTTCCCCTGGCAACGGGTTACCTGCACAAAGCGCAGTAAGACCCGGAACAACCAATAAGAGTACAAAGATGAAAATACCTCGAAAGGGCATTCGTGTTGGAAAGTTGTTTTTCATAAATGTTACGTTTTAGTTAGAAAAATTCAATGATTATTTTTTCGGAAAAGGCATGACAATGCCACGAAGTATCAACCGAGGTTCATACATTCAGAGGGAAAAGGGAAGGTTCCCAGATTGTCAGCCAGGAAATTTCGGACAACAGCTATTCCTGATGTTTGCCCCGAACCGGGGGCGGACGTTTAGAGAAGGAAGATTTATATTTTTGTCGGGACATGATTCTGCCGGGTTTCGTTTACTGTTTAGTATCTCATGAAATTTCAACGAATTAACCAATATCGATGATAGTATTACACAATCGGAAGTTGTATCTCACAACTCAGTGGGAGTAAAATATTCCTGCCCCGTTTTATTGCCTGAAATAATTAGTACATTTGTTAGTATCGAAATTTCACAAAACACTATAAGCATGAATACTACAGAAACGTATCCATCCCCAAAAGTTCACCACGGACATAACATTAAACGCTTACGCGAAATGTTAGGTGTTAAGCAGGAATACATTGCAACCGAATTAAATATAACACAGCAAACAATCTCAAAACTTGAACAAAAAGAGGAAATTGATGATGAGATGTTGGGGAAAATAGCTAAAGCTTTAAATATCCCTGTGGATGCGATTAAAAATCTGAATGACGACACCACAACTAAATACATCAATACTTTCAATGACAGTCAGGGACATTTTTTCTCCACCAATATCAACTGTAACTTTAATCCAATTGATAAAGTAGTAGAGCTTTACGAACGTTTGCTCTCAGCAGAGAAGGACAAAGTGGCTATGCTGGAAAAATTGTTGGAGGGGAAGAAGTAATATAGCGACGCTGATTTATTATAATTTATGAAAAAGGGGAACACACAGAAAATAAACAAAATAATGGTGATTATTTCTGGCTTATGCAGCGTCACAGATTACAAAGACATTACAGGCAAATGACAGGATTGGAATGATTATGCAGAAAATCAGCGGTTTAATTTTTACTGGATTAGGGATGAAGTTATTAACGCAGAAACAATAAAGTAGAATCAAGCGGGAACC
Organism: Prolixibacteraceae bacterium; assembly: GCA_963662895.1. GTDB lineage: Bacteria > Bacteroidota > Bacteroidia > Bacteroidales > Prolixibacteraceae > GWE2-42-39. Next base: position 284,496 of record OY759981.1, read on the forward strand.
GGAGAGATTATAAATTTTGCGGCTCATTCAGATGTACATCTGACGGCAATGCAGATGTACGTCTGACGATGGTTCAGATGCTCATCTGACAGTGATGCAGATGGCTTTTCTTTATGAGGTTTTTCAAAAAGATTCCATACTTCCCTTCATTCGGGGTTAAACTGTTCGATCAGCGCTATTTTTTGGCAGGAACCGGTTATTCCACTAATTTTCAACTCCTAATTCGCATTATTAATGAAAAAAAGAGAGGGTGAACTGATTGTAGTTCACCCTCTTCTTAGAATATAATTTTTTGAAGAATTATGCCTCCGGAACCGGACCACCAAAATTGATTGGCGGTATCATTGGATCGTGACCTGCCTGAACCTTAACCGGACCATGCATTGCTTCAAATTTCTGGATATTGTCCTGCAATGCCATCAACAACCGTTTTGCATGTTCAGGGGTTAAAATTATCCTCGATTTCACATTAGCCTTCGGAATACCAGGCATGATGCGAACAAAATCAAGCACAAATTCAGAACTTGAATGCGTAATAATGGCCAGGTTTGAATACGTACCCTGAGCGACTTCCTCGCTCAACTCAATATTCAACTGATTCTTCTTACTTTTATTCTCTTCCATGCTTAATTTATTCCCGGTATGTACGTTCTGTTTCCTTCATATCAACCATGCGGTCGTATTCTTCTTTCGAACCAACCACCAGGTTTTTGTATTCTTTCAGCCCTGTCCCTGCAGGAATAAGATGACCACAAATAACGTTTTCTTTCAATCCGTCGAGATAGTCAACTTTTCCCTGAATAGCAGCTTCGTTCAAAACTTTCGTTGTTTCCTGGAACGATGCAGCCGACAACCAACTGCGTGTTTGTAATGCAGCGCGTGTAATACCCTGCAAAACCTGGCTTGAGGTTGCTGGAATAGCATCACGGGCTTCAATCAGTTTCTTATCCTTACGGCGCAAAATCGAATTTTCATCTCTTAAACGGCGGACAGTAATGATCTGGCCCGGTTTTAAGCCTTCACCATCTCCCGGATCAAGAATTACTTTCTTATTGTATATCCAGTCATTTTCGTGCAGGAATTCATTCTTATCAACAATTTGTTTTTCAAGGAAACGGGTATCCCCCGGATCATCAATCTCAACTTTACGCATCATCTGGCGGATAATTACCTCGAAATGCTTATCGTTGATTTTCACACCCTGCATACGATATACATCCTGTACTTCATTCAGAATATATTCCTGAACAGCCGTCGGTCCTTTAATTCCAAGAATGTCAGAGGGAGTGATTGCACCATCAGACAATGGAGTACCGGCACGAATATAGTCATTCTCCTGAACCAGTATCTGACGTGACAGTGGAACCAGATATCTCTTCACCTCGTTATTTTTCGCAGTTACAATGATCTCACGGTTACCACGTTTGATCTTGCCTAACGAAACTTCACCATCAATCTCAGAAACAACAGCAGGATTCGAAGGGTTACGCGCCTCGAACAATTCGGTCACACGGGGAAGCCCCCCTGTGATGTCCCCTGCTTTACCTGCAGCCCTGGGAATTTTAACCAATACATCACCGGCATGAACAATATCGTTATCCGTTACTGCAATGTGTCCGCCTACCGGTAAATTATACGAACGAATAACCTCTCCGCTTTCGTCAAGAATGCGTAACGAGGGGTTTTTGGTTTTATCTTTGGTCTCAATGATTACTTTCTCTTTATAACCGGTTTGTTCGTCCGATTCTTCGCGATAAGTAATACCTTCTATCAAATGTTCGAATGAAATTTTACCTTTATATTCGGTAATAATTACACCGTTATACGGGTCCCATTCACAAATTACCTGTCCTTTCTTTATTCCTTTACCGTTTTCGATAAACAATTTCGAACCGTATGGAATATTGTGAGTAGACAAAGGGATACGGGTATTCTTATCGATAATACGTAATTCGGCAAGCCTGCTAACGACTATCGTCGATTTTTCTCCATTACTATCAGATTGTTCAACCGCACGAAGCTCTTCAATTTCTGCAATACCATCGTATTTTGAAATCACCGTTGACTGTGTCGAAATATTCCCGGCGATACCACCCACGTGGAAAGTACGAAGAGTAAGCTGTGTTCCTGGTTCACCAATCGACTGGGCTGCAATTACTCCTACAGCCTCACCTCTTTGGGCAAGTCCCTTGCCTGCCAGGTTACGTCCGTAACATTTACTGCAAACCCCACTTTTGGCCTCACAGGTAAGAACCGAACGGATTTCCACACTTTCAATCGGTGAATCTTCAATTTTTTTCGCAATATTTTCAGTAATGATATCGCCCGACTTGATAATCAATTCACCTGTCAACGGGTGAAATATGTCGTGAACAGCCGTACGGCCTTCAATCCTCTCAGCGAGTGAAGCAACAATCTCTTCGTTGTTTTTGATCGCTGTTGCAACCAAACCGCGAAGTGTTCCGCAGTCTTCGTCCGAAATAATCACATCCTGGGCCACATCGACCAAACGACGGGTCAGATACCCTGCGTCTGCTGTTTTCAGAGCAGTATCGGCCAACCCTTTACGGGCTCCGTGGGTCGAGATAAAGTACTCAAGTACTGATAACCCTTCTTTAAAGTTTGCAAGAATCGGGTTTTCTATAATCTGCGCTCCGGTTGAACCAGACTTCTGTGGTTTGGCCATCAGTCCACGCATACCGCATAACTGCCGAATTTGTTCTTTCGAACCACGGGCTCCCGAGTCAAGCATCATGTAAACCGAATTGAACCCCTGACGGTCGGTACTCAGTGTTTTCATTACCGAGCTAGTCAGTTTGGCATTGGCATGTGTCCAAATATCAATTACCTGATTATAACGTTCGTTGTTAGTAATGAACCCCATATTGTAGTTCGTCATCACTTCTTCCACTTCGTTATAACCATCATCTACAATTTCTTTCTTATCTTCAGGGATTACAACATCACTCAAATTGAATGATAATCCTCCGCGATATGCCATCTTGTAACCAAGGTTTTTAATCGCATCGAGGAAGTCAACTGTTTCGGCGTTCCCTGTCAGTTTAAAAATATCGGAAATAATAGTACGAAGCGACTTTTTAGTTAGTAGCTGATTGATGTAACCGGCCCTGGCTGGTACATGCTGGTTGAAAATAACACGGCCAACAGTAGTTTCGATGATGTGTTTGAAAGACTCTCCTTTTTCATCAACATCTATCACCTTTACCTTAATAATGGTATGTAAATCAACGACCCCTTCATTATAAGCAATAATCACTTCTTCCGGAGAATAGAAGGTCATCCCTTCTCCTTTTGCACCTTCACGCGGTTTCGAGATGTAGTAAAGACCTAATACCATGTCTTGCGAAGGGACGGTGATTGGAGCTCCGTTTGCAGGGTTCAGCAGGTTATGCGAAGCCAGCATTAAAATCTGTGCTTCCAGAATTGCTGCATTTCCAAGAGGTACATGAACAGCCATTTGGTCACCATCGAAGTCAGCATTAAAACCGGTACATACCAGTGGATGTAGCTGAATTGCCTTACCTTCGATCAACACAGGCTGGAATGCCTGAATCGACAACCGGTGCAGGGTTGGTGCCCGGTTCAACATAACCGGGTGCCCTTTTAATACGTTTTCAAGAATATCCCAGACAACAGGGTCTTTACGGTCAACGATTTTTTTAGCCGATTTTACGGTCTTTACAATGCCCCTTTCAATCAGTTTGCGGATTACAAAGGGTTTATAAAGTTCTGCAGCCATATCTTTCGGAAGGCCGCATTCGTGCAGTCTCAATTTCGGACCAACCACAATTACCGAACGAGCAGAATAGTCAACACGTTTACCCAGCAAGTTTTGGCGGAAACGGCCTTGCTTTCCTTTCAAACTGTCTGAAAGTGATTTCAGGGCACGGTTATTTTCCGTTTTAACTGCATTTGATTTTCTCGAGTTATCGAATAATGAATCCACCGCTTCCTGAAGCATACGTTTTTCGTTACGCAGGATCACTTCAGGAGCTTTGATCTCAATCAGTCGCTTCAACCGGTTGTTACGGATGATTACCCTTCGGTACAAATCGTTCAGGTCGGAAGTAGCAAAGCGTCCCCCGTCAAGCGGCACCAAGGGGCGTAAATCAGGAGGTATTACAGGTACTACTTTCACGATCATCCATTCCGGGCGGTTTACATTTTTGCTTGCACGGAACGATTCAACAACCTGAAGACGTTTCAATGCCTCGTTTTTACGTTGCTGTGAAGTTTCGGTGCTAGCCTTGTGACGCAATGTGTACGACAGTTCATCCAATTCCAGTCTCCCGAGAAGGCTATACAATGCTTCAGCGCCCATCTTAGCGATGAATTTGTTCGGGTCTTCATCATCGAGATACTGGTTTTCCTTAGGAAGAGAATCAATAATATCCAGATATTCCTCTTCTGTCAGGAAATCGAGGTATTTAATACCATCCTGGGCCTTAATACCGGGATGAACAACAACATAACGTTCATAGTAAATAATAGCATCGAGTTTTTTTGTAGGCAGCCCCAGTAAATACCCGATTTTATTGGGTAAAGATTTAAAGTACCAAATATGGGCAACCGGCACTACCAGCGAAATATGTCCCATACGTTCGCGACGCACTTTTTTCTCGGTTACTTCAACGCCACAACGGTCACAAACAATCCCTTTGTAACGGATACGTTTGTATTTACCGCAATGGCATTCGTAATCTTTTACCGGCCCGAAAATACGCTCACAAAACAAACCGTCACGTTCGGGTTTATAAGTACGGTAATTAATTGTTTCCGGTTTTAGCACTTCTCCGTGAGAACGTTCCAGTATCTCTTCTGGAGAAGCAAGACTAATACCAATCTTGGCAAAACTACTTTTAACTTTGTTGTCTTTTCTGAATGCCATATATCGATATATTATTTTTTCAAATTATAAAAAAGAAACCAAAGTTTCAGATGATTAATCAAGGTTGATGCTCAACCCAAGCCCACGCAGTTCGTGCAACAGTACGTTCAACGATTCGGGGATACCAGCTTGTGGCATTGGTTCGCCTTTCACAATTGATTCGTATGCTTTTGCCCTACCCAGTACATCGTCCGATTTCACGGTCAGAATTTCCTGCAGGATATGGGAAGCGCCAAATGCTTCGAGAGCCCAAACTTCCATTTCACCAAAACGCTGACCTCCAAACTGGGCTTTACCTCCCAATGGCTGTTGGGTAATCAGAGAGTACGGACCAATGGAACGGGCGTGCATTTTATCTTCAACCATGTGCCCCAGTTTCATCATGTAGATGACGCCAACAGTTGCCGGTTGGTCAAATGGTTCTCCGGTTTCTCCATCGTAGAGCGCGGTACGTCCGTATTGAGGGACTCCTGCCTTATCTGTATATTCAGTAATTTCTTCCAGGGAAGCACCATCGAAAATGGGGGTTGCAAAATTAAGTCCCAGTTCTTTACCGGCCCAGCCAAGAACAGTTTCATAAATCTGTCCTAAGTTCATACGCGATGGTACGCCCAGCGGGTTCAGAACAATATCAACCGGTGTCCCGTCGGCCAGGAAAGGCATGTCTTCGTCCCGAACAATTCGTGATACAATACCTTTATTCCCGTGCCGGCCTGCCATCTTATCACCAATCTGAAGTTTCCGTTTTTTAGCAACATATACCTTTGCCAGTTGGATAATACCGGCAGGAAGCTCATCTCCGATAGTCACATTATAACGTTTCCGGCGGGCAATCGCTTCATGTTCCTTATATTTATTAATAAAATTCAGGATGAGTTTAAAAATCATTTCGTTTTTTTCGCTATCAGTAGTCCACTTTTGTGGGTCCACTGTCAGAAAATCCACCTCCTGAAGTTGTTTCAAAGTAAATTTCACCCCCTTGGGAATAATTTCACCACCATAATAATCTTTTACTCCCTGACTTGTTTTTCCATTTACCAGGATGAAAAGTTTATCTTCCAGTTTTGCTCTCAATCCTGAAGCAATACGGTTAAATTCCTCATCGATTTGATCTAACAATGGTTTGGATGAAAGTTTCCCTTTTTTATCTTTTACAACCCTGGAAAAAAGCTTTTTATCAATTATTGTCCCATTCAGTGATGGTGAAGCTTTCAATGAAGCATCTTTCACATCGCCGGCTTTGTCTCCGAATATGGCACGCAGAAGCTTTTCTTCAGGAGAAGGATCAGATTCCCCTTTTGGAGTAATTTTACCAATCAGAATATCTCCCGGCTTAACTATGGCACCAATCCTGATCAAACCGTTCTCGTCAAGATTACGGGTAGCTTCTTCACTAACATTCGGAATGTCTGAAGTAAATTCTTCGACCCCCCGTTTGGTATCCCGGACTTCAAGAGAATATTCATCTACATGGATCGAAGTGAAAACATCTTCACGTACCACACGTTCCGAAATAACAATTGCATCCTCGTAATTGTATCCCTGCCATGGCATGAACGCCACTTTCAGGTTTCGCCCAAGAGCCAATTCTCCTCCCTGGGTAGCATATCCTTCTGTAAGTACCTGTCCTTTCTTTACCCGCTCACCTTTTTCCACAATCGGCCTCAGGTCGAGAACAGTCCCCTGGTTTGTTTTCTGATATTTTGCCAGTTTGTAGGTAACCACTTCGGGATCGAAACTTACAAATTTCTCCTCTTCGGTACGATCGTAACGAACCACAATTTCGTTGGCATCAACAAATTCGATAACGCCCTCGCCTTCAGCAATAGCGAGTATACGTGAATCGACAGCGGCACGGCCTTCCAAACCAGTCCCCACTATCGGGGCTTCAGGGCTCAATAACGGCACGGCCTGACGCATCATGTTCGATCCCATCAAGGCCCGGTTAGCATCATCGTGTTCAAGGAACGTAATTAAGGATGCGGCTACAGAAGCAATCTGATTCGGGCCCACGTCCATCAACTGAACTTCTTCTTTTTCAGCAAGCGGATAGTCACCATCCAGACGTGATTTCACACGCTGATTAATGAATACACCATCCTCAGCAATCACGGCGTTTGCCTGTGCAATAACTTTGCCTTCCTCTTCTTCTGCTGTCAGGTAAACTACCCCTTCCGGCGATAAATCAACTATACCGTTTTCAACCTTACGGTAAGGAGTTGCAATGAACCCCAGCTCGGTAACTTGTGCAAAAACACAAAGCGATGAAATCAGACCAATGTTTGGCCCTTCAGGTGTTTCAATCGGGCACAAACGTCCGTAGTGGGTATAGTGAACGTCGCGTACCTCGAAACCGGCACGTTCGCGTGATAACCCACCAGGTCCCAAAGCCGACATACGGCGTTTATGGGTCATCTCAGCCAGCGGGTTGGTCTGGTCCATAAACTGGGACAGTGCATTCGTCCCGAAGAACGAATTAATTACCGATGATAATGTTTTTGAGTTGATCAAATCAATTGGCGTAAAGACCTCGTTATCGCGGACATTCATTCGTTCGCGTATGGTACGGGCCATACGGGCCAAACCAACACCAAACTGTGCATACATTTGCTCACCCACCGTACGGACACGACGGTTGCTCAGGTGGTCAATATCGTCGACATCAGTTTTCGAGTTAACCAGTTTGATCAAATATTTGATAATTTCAATAATATCTTCTTTGGTCAATACCTGAATTCCCATATCAATATTCAGGTTCAACTTTTTGTTGATCCGATAACGTCCAACTTCCCCCAGATCGTAACGTTTTTCAGAGAAAAACAGTTTATCGATCACATCTCTTGCAGTCGCCTCATCCGGTGGTTCTGCATTACGTAACTGACGATAGATATGAAGCACAGCTTCTTTTTCCGAATTACACGGATCTTTCTGCAATGTATTGTAAATAATTGCAAAATCCTGAAGGTTCTGATCTTCCTTATGTAACAGGATTGTTTTTACATCTGCATCAACAATTTCATCGATGTGTTCGTTTTCAAGGATGGTCTCCCTGTCGATAATAACCTCGGTTCGTTCAATAGAAACAACCTCACCGGTATCCTCATCCACAAAGTCTTCCACCCATGTTTTCAATACACGGGCAGCCAATTTACGGCCAACCACCTTCTTCAAACCAGATTTTGAAACTTTGATCTCATCGGCGAGGCCAAAAATTTCAAGAATATCTTTATCGCTCTCGAAGCCAATGGCCCGGAGCAATGTAGTGACAGGTAATTTTTTCTTACGGTCGATATATGCAAACATAACACTGTTAATGTCTGTTGCAAATTCGATCCATGATCCTTTAAAAGGAATGATACGGGCAGAATAAAGTTTAGTCCCATTAGCGTGCAGGCTCTGTCCGAAAAAAACGCCGGGAGAACGGTGCAACTGCGAAACAACAACCCGTTCAGCGCCATTGATCACGAATGTACCTCTTTTTGTCATATAAGGGACTGTTCCCAAATAAACATCTTGCACCACCGTATCAAAATCTTCATGTTCAGGGTCAGTACAGTACAATCTCAACTTCGCCTTCAACGGCACACTGTAGGTTAACCCACGTTCAATACATTCTTCAATGGCATACCTTGGCGGATCAACCTGATAATCGATAAATTCAAGAACAAAATTGTTCCTGGTATCCGATATGGGAAAATTTTCTTCAAAAACTTTAAATAATCTTTCCTTTTTCCGTTGTTCAGGGGTTGTACCTAACTGAAAAAATTCAATAAAAGATCTTACCTGTACCTCCAAAAAGTCGGGGTAATCAAATACTGTTTTTGTTGAAGAAAAACTAATTCTCTGGTTTTCACTTTTTAACAACATCTATCTCTCTGAATTAATTGAACTTAACTTAAATATGCAAAAAAGCTTAGAACCCCACTGTCTGTTGTAGGGTTCTAAACCATGTCAACCTTATTTAAAAGGTTGTAAGACGTTCTATTTAAGTTCAACTTCAGCGCCAGCTTCTTCCAATTGAGCTTTCAGTGCTTCAGCTTCGTCTTTTGAAACTTTTTCCTTGACAGCTTTTGGTGCGCTGTCGACTACAGCTTTAGCTTCTTTCAAACCAAGACCAGTCAGCTCTTTTACTAATTTCACAACAGCTAATTTTGACTGACCTCCTGATTTCAAAATTACATCAAACTCGGTTTGAGCAGCAGCTTCACCTTCATCAGCACCGCCGGCAACAGGACCAGCAACAGCAACTGCAGCGGCTGCAGGTTCAATCCCGTATTCGTCTTTTAAAATTCCGGCTAATTCGTTTACTTCTTTTACAGTTAAGTTTACTAACTCTTCTGCAAGGGCTTTTAAATCTGCCATTTTTCTTTAATTTTTATAATATAAAATTGATGACTAACTTTTTATTTTTTTGCAAGTGTCTCAAGAACTCCGTGAATAGTATTTCCGCCTGATTGAAGAGCGCCCAGTACATTACTCATTGGCGACTGCAACAACCCAATAAGGTCACCAAGCAGTTCGTTCTTAGACTTAACAGCGATTAATACTTCGAGCTGGTCCTGACCAACATAAACCGATTCTTCGACATAAGCAGCCTTTAACAAGGGCTTTTTCTTTGTTTTACTGAATTCTTTAATCAGTTTTGCAGGGACATTTCCAGTTTCGCAAAACATTATCGAAGTATTACCTTTGAGAACATCATAAAGTTCAGAAGCTTCTTTTTCTGATGCTTCCAATGCTTTACGCAATAGTGTATTCTTTACTAAAACCAGTTTTACATTCTTTGAAAAGCATAAACGCCTCAAAGCACTTGAATCGCCCGCATTCAGATCAGCAATATCAGTTAAGTAAAAATGGCTTGATGAATTGATCTGTCCTGTAAGACTGTCAATAATCTGTTGTTTTTCTGATCTTTTCATTTCAACTCATTTACTAGTCAGCAACTGACTTTAGTTCAACTTGAATGCCAGGACTCATTGTACTTGACAAGTAGATACTTTTGATGTAAGTACCTTTAGCAGCCGTCGGTTTCAGCTTGTTCAGCATACCAATAAATTCTTTGGCATTTTCAACGATTTTTTGAGGATCGAATGAAACTTTACCAATAGAAGTATGCACGATACCAAATTTATCGACCTTAAAGTCGATTTTACCAGCTTTTACTTCAGTAACTGCTTTGCCAATATCCATAGTAACTGTACCGCTTTTAGGGTTTGGCATCAAACCACGCGGTCCCAGAATACGTCCAAGTGGTCCGATTTTTCCCATCACGGGTGGCATAGTAATAACAACATCAACATCGGTCCATCCGCCTTTTATTTTTTCAATAAATTCATCAAGACCGACATAATCAGCACCAGCGTCTTTCGCTTCCTGTTCTTTGTCAGGAGTAACAAGAGCCAACACACGGATCAGCTTACCGGTACCATGCGGTAAAGTAACCACACCTCTAACCATCTGATTCGCTTTCCTGGGGTCAACACCCAAACGGACATCAATATCCACTGATGCATCAAACCTGGTGTAAGTAACTTCCTTCACCAAATCGGCAGCTTCTTTCAGGGTATATGATTTTCCTGCTTCAACTTTTTCCAGAGAAAGCTTTTTATTTTTTGTAATTCTGCCCATTTTAATAATTTTTTTAGTTATTAGATGGGAAATCGCCTGTTACGGTAATCCCCATGCTTCTGGCAGTACCAGCAACCATTCTCATCGCAGATTCCACTGTAAAACAATTCAAGTCTGACATTTTCGACTCGGCTATTTCTTTAACCTGATTCCAGGTTACCGAACCAATCTTGCTCACATGAGGTTCAGCAGAACCTTTCTTCACTTTGGCAGCGTCGATGAGTTGAACGGCTACTGGGGGTTGTTTAATTACAAAATCAAACGATTTATCAGCATAAACAGTAATGACAACAGGAAGAACTTTACCAGCCATATCCTGGGTTCTGCCATTAAACTGCTTACAAAATTGCATGATATTAACCCCTTTGGCACCTAATGCTGGCCCTACTGGCGGCGACGGATTAGCAGCACCACCTTTAATTTGTAATTTTATTAATCCAGCAACTTCTTTAGCCATAATAAATTAAAATAAATAATTTTTACTCCTTCTCAACCTGCATGTAGCTAAGTTCCAAGGGAGTTTTTCTACCAAAAATTTTGACCATCACCTGCAGTTTCTTCTTTTCCTCATTGATGTGCTCAATAATTCCGTTAAAACCGTTGAATGGTCCATCGATTACCTTCACAGTCTCTCCAACCACAAAAGGAATATTCATTTCCTCGTTTTTCTCAGCCATCTCGTCCACTCGTCCTAAAATACGGTTCACCTCGGACATTCTCATCGGAACCGGATCACCACCTTTTGTATCACCAAGGAAGCCTATAACGTTGGTGATATTTTTCAAGATATGAGGTATTTCCCCCACCAGGCATGCTTCAATTAAAACATAACCCGGGAAAAAATTCCGCTCTTTACTGATCTTTTTTCCGTTGCGGATTTGAAAAACTTTTTCAGTTGGTATCAAAACCTGTGAAACATACTCCTGAAGACCCGCATTTGCTATTTCGTTTTCGATATATTCTTTAACTTTCTTTTCTTTTCCTCCGATAGTTCTCAGAACATACCATTTTTTGACGTTTTCGCTCATGTCTTGCTTCAAAAAGTATTAATAAAATAAACTGTACACAAAATCCATGATGGAATCAAAAGAGATATCCATCACAAAGACTATAAGTGCTATAATTAAGGAAGCAACCATTACAATCAATGCACTGTTTTGCAATTCTTTCCAAGTCGGCCAGGAAACTTTATGAACAAGCTCATTATAAGCTTCTTCCATATAAACTCTAAGTTTCATCTCTATGTGTAAAAATATTTTGCACGGATGGTAAGACTCGAACTCACCTTGTATAAAAATACAGCACCCCCGACCGGGTATCATCCGAAAAGTGTCCCGGACGGATTGGTCCGGGATCACTATCTGCATATTTTAGTTGAAAATTATTCAACAATTTCAGTTACCTGTCCGGCACCTACAGTACGTCCACCTTCACGGATTGCAAAACGAAGACCTACATTAAGAGCAACCGGATAGATTAAATTAACCTGAATAGTCACGTTATCACCCGGCATAACCATTTCACGTCCTTCTTCCAAATGGATTTCACCAGTAACATCCAGAGTACGGATATAGAACTGCGGACGATACTTGTTGTGGAATGGAGTATGACGTCCACCTTCTTCTTTTTTCAGAATATAAACCTCTGCCTTAAACTCAGTATGAGGAGTAATTGTCCCGGGAGCAGCCAAAATCTGACCACGTTTGATTTCTTTTTTATCGACACCACGGAGTAACAAACCTACGTTGTCACCAGCCTGTCCTTCATCAAGAATCTTGCGGAACATCTCAACACCGGTACATACTGTTTTACGGCCATCAGCACCTAAACCAATAACCTGAAGTTCATCACCTGTATGAACAACACCTGTTTCAACACGGCCTGTAGCAACAGTACCACGACCAGTAATTGAGAATACATCTTCAACAGGCATCAGGAATGGTTTGTCAACATCACGTGGAGGAAGCGGTATCCATGTATCACAGGCATCCATTAATTCCATAATTTTATCTTCCCACTTCGGTTCTCCGTTCATTGCACCAAGGGCAGATCCCTGAATCACCGGAGTGTCATCACCTTCAAACTTATAGAAATCTAACAATTCACGAAGTTCCATTTCCACAAGTTCCAATATTTCCGGATCATCAACCATGTCCACCTTGTTCATAAAAACAACAATTTTGGGAACATTCACCTGGCGGGCAAGAAGAATATGCTCACGAGTCTGGGGCATAGGTCCATCAGTAGCAGCACAAACCAAAATAGCACCATCCATTTGGGCAGCACCAGTAACCATGTTTTTCACATAGTCAGCGTGTCCCGGACAGTCAACATGGGCATAGTGACGAGTAGCTGTTTGATACTCCACATGGGCAGTATTAATAGTAATACCTCTTTCCTTTTCTTCAGGAGCGTTATCAATTGCATCAAATGATTTTACTTCTGAAAGACCCCTTTTTGCTAATACCATTGTAATAGCGGCTGTCAGGGTAGTTTTACCATGGTCAACATGGCCAATAGTACCGATATTGACGTGATCCTTATCCCTTACAAATGTTTCTTTAGCCATAATTCCAAAAAATTATTAATTATTTCAATTTTTAATCGAGCCGAGAACGAGATTTGAACTCGTGACCTCATCCTTACCAAGGATGCGCTCTACCCCTGAGCTACCCCGGCAACCTTTTTGATACCAGAGCGGGAGACGGGACTCAAACCCGCGACCCTTAGCTTGGAAGGCTAATGCTCTATCGACTGAGCTACTCCCGCAACTTTACAAATACCAAATCTAAAAATTCCAAATTCCAAAAATCCGGGATCTGGATTTTGAATATTTGGATTTTGGTTTTTGTGGGGAGAGCAGGATTCGAACCTACGAAGGCATACGCCAGCAGATTTACAGTCTGCCCCAGTTGGCCACTTTGGTATCTCCCCCAAAAGTATCATTTACAATATACAAAGAACTTTTTTCATCAAAAAAAGAGCCGAATCTCAGATTCGAACTGAGGACCCCGAGATTACAAATCACGTGCTCTGGCCAACTGAGCTAATTCGGCATTTATATGTGCCGAATATTTTCCACAGCATATATGCATGCCACTTCTCTGACCTCTAAATAGCTATCAGAATAAACTAATTCGGCTTTTCCACTCTCTCTTTGCCCGGACCTCCGGATCCAGATTTATATTCATAACAACTTAAAAACCTGTCAGTATACAAAGAAACGGAAAACTAACAAGAAACATAGAACTTTGACTTTATTTCATATGAAAACCCCGGCAAAACATACAACTATTCTGTTTGCAGGGGCAAACAATTTCTTAATCCCAATCAAATCAGGAACTTGCCTGAAAAAGGGTTTGCAAATGTATAAATATTTTTAATTAATTCACAACAAAAAAAGAAATTTTTAAATCTTTATTTTTCATGCAATTTTTCTTTGAATTTCTTGAGCTGACGGCGAATTGCTTCGATTGCCAGATCGCTTGCTTCTTCAAATGAATCAGCTTGTTTTTTTGCAAATAAATAATCGTTGACTGGAATCGATAATTTTATTTCTACAATTTTATTATTGGCAGTTTCCGGTTTATCCACTTTAAGAATTACTTCAGCACCCAGAATCCCATCAAAATATGTATCCAGTTTTGAAACTTTTTTGTTCAAAAACTCAATTAACCTTTTGTCTGCAGTAAAGTGAACTGCGTTTACCTGAATGTTCATAGTTTTTCCTCCTAAAATTTAAGTTCGCGGATGTGCTTGTTTATAAACCTTTTTTATTTTATCAAGAGAGGTATGTGTATAAATTTGTGTTGCCGACAAATTTGCATGCCCAAGTAGTTCTTTCACTGCATTTAAATCGGCACCATTGTTAAGCAAATGAGTTGCAAAAGTATGTCGCAATACATGCGGGCTACGTTTATCAACTGTTGTAACTTTCGATAAATTTTTATTCACAACTCTGTAAAACAATTTTTCATACACCCTCTTCCCTTTTGCAGTCAAAAAAAAATAATCGTCTTTTTTCTCAACCGTCTTTTTTCTCAACTCAAGATACTGCCCGATTAAAGGATTCACACTCTTGGGATAAGGAATAATACGCTCTTTATTTCTCTTCCCTAAAACCTTGACCAGACATTCTATACGGTCGATGTCCGTATCTTTCAACTTCAACAGTTCTGAAAGACGAACGCCAGTCCCGTAAAACATACTGATAATCAATTTATCCCTGACTCCTTCAAAATCTCTTCCAAATTCGACATCATCCAATAAATGATGCATATTCTTTTCTTCAACAAAAAAAGGAAGTTTTTTTCTGATTTTGGGCAGAATAACATTATTTAACTTGCTTTCGGCAATAATTTCTTCTCTAAGTAAATATTTGTAAAATGATTTTAATGCGGCCACCTTTTTGGCAACGGTACGCGGAGTCAGCCCTTCTTCCATCATTTCAACAATCCAAGCCCTGACAACTTTATCATCAATTCTTAAAACATCAAAATCCCCGACCGCTTTGAAAAAAAATTCTTCAAACTGATCGAGGTCTTTCTTATAAGCAATCAAAGTAAGGCCAGAGTACCTTTTCTCGTATTTCAGATATTTAAGAAATGATTCCTGATAGGACATTCACATTCGCTTTACAAACATTTGCCAGGAACCGAAAACATTTTTCAATCTTCCTGACGCTGCATATTCTGAATATAGATAGCCTTTTTGATCTCCGCCCTACGTTCAATCGATGGCTTTGTAAAGGCTTGCCTTGTTCGTAATTCTTTGATTACACCGGTTTTTTCAAACTTTCTTTTAAATCTTTTAAGGGCTCTTTCTATATTCTCGCCTTCTTTAACTGGAATAACGATCATACCTTATAATTTTTAATTTTTAATTTTTCGAGCCGCAAATTTATGAATTAAACCTTACGAATCAAATTTATGACAAAAAATTTATTTTTAAAAGATCGTTCCTGTTTTATACACGTAATTAATAAAACATAACTACTTGCCTTTTGTTTTTAAATATGGCCTTATTTTTTCAAATTGCTGCCTGTTTAACACCATTCTTTCCAACAAAACATCAGGATCGGCAATTATTCCGTTTTCACTCCTGAAACGAACCATATCCCGGGCCAGTTTCTTACCGATGTAGGGATGTGCCGATAATTCAGCAAAAGAAGAAAAATTAATGTCCAGCTTTTTTATTTTCAACGTATCAGCTTTCAATTGAGGACTTATTAAATGATAGGTCTCCGTTTTCAGCCCATACACTTCCCGGATTTGTTTTGTTGAATAAAAGCCCCCCATCAAATCCCGGTATTTGATGATCCGCCGGCTCAGAATATGACCAATACCGGGCAGTTTTTTCAACATTGTTGTATCGGCAGAATTTAATTCGACCACTTCTTTCTCTGCAAAGTACCGACCTGAAACAACCTCACTATGAGATTCAATAAAAATATATTTTAAGAGTGAATCCATTAGTTGTTTTTCAATTCCATAGGTCTTTGAAAATTGTTCTTTTGTCTTAAAGGATCCAAGAGTTTTCCTGTATCGAACAATTGTTTGTACCTGTTTTTCATTCAGTCCAAAATTTAGCCAGTCGTTTTTATTGCAGGTGTTTGGATCGAACCGGTAAAATGTTCTCTGTGCAATTATTCCCGGGTGATTCAGTCCGGCTTTCTTTTTATGGTCTTCAATATGAATATATTTCTCAACTGCCTTAAATATGGAATCACTCATCCCGTAAATTTTTCTGAAATCCTGAGGTTTATAAAACCGTCCTCCTTTAGCCCGGAATTTTAAAAGGTTTCGTTTTACCCGGGTAGGTAATTGCAGACTATCGAGGACAAGGGAATCAATGGTATTTGGATTGAATGTAAACAAAGAACCTACTGGCCGGTTATTCTTTTGTTGCTTTTCAAAATCAGCTACTTCTGCCAGAAACTTCTCTACATCGCTGTGTCCTGGTTTTTCAAACAAAAAAATAATGCGGTTGGCAACTGCAAACAGCATAATCACTACCAGCAACACAAAAATCCCGTTCCGTTCTTTTTTCGAGAAAGTAAAATAATCCTGAATAATTCGTCTAGGGCGCATATTAAATTTATTCCTCCCAAATTAAGGATAATTCGGCAAAAATAAAATACAACGAACCCGTTTTTCAGAACTTCAATATTCCGATTCCGTTTAAGAAAACAATGGCAATTGCAACCGGGGCAATAAATTTCACCAGAAACATAAATACAGAAAGAAAATATCCCTTCGGTTTTACACCTTTCCCTATTTCCTGTGAAACCCGCTTGCGTTTCAGGAACCAACCAGTAAACAATGCTATAAATAAACCGCCTAATGGCAAAAGCATATTTGCCGATATCCAATCCATCAGGTCAAATAAGTTTAAACCCAAAATCTTAAAAAAGCCGAACTCCCCCATTGACAAAGAGCACATAACTCCAAGTATTGAAATTAAAACGGTTGCTAAGATGGTTGCAGAAATCCTTCCCATCTTAAATTCTTCTTTAAAATAGGCAACAACAACTTCCAGAATAGAGATAGATGAAGTTAGTGCGGCAACAGCCAATAATATAAAAAACAGGATAGAAAAAATATATCCGCCAGACATTTGTTGAAACACATTCGGCAAGGTAATAAAAACCAGGCCTGCTCCACTGTTTGGCTCGATACCAAAGGCAAAAACAGCCGGAAAAATTGCAATCCCGGCAAGAAGTGCAATAACAGTATCAGCCGCAGTTACCTCAATAGCAGTTCCTGCCAGATTGTTATCTTTTTTAATATACGAACCATAAGTTATCAGTGTCCCCATCCCAAGGCTCAAGGTAAAAAAAGCATGACCCAACGCGCTTAAGACCCCTTCGGCTGTCAGCTTAGAAAAATCGGGTTTAAATAAAAACTCAAGTCCATCCATCGCACCATCCAAAGACAAAGCCCTGATATCCAAAACTATTAAAATAAGCACCAATACCGGCATCAATACTTTGGAATACTTTTCAATGCCTTTTTGTACCCCGAAAATAACAACGGCAGCAGTGAGCCCCATAAAAATAAGTTGCACAATGACCGGACGCCCCGGGCTTGAAATAAAAACATTAAATAAATTTGATAACTCTTGCGGGGATTTATTTGAAAAGCCATCAGCAACCGAGATTAAAATATATTGCAGGCTCCAACCAGCCACAACACCATAAAATGATAGTATCATGAATGCAGCGCCAACTCCGATAAAACCGACATATTTCCATTGTGATCCGGGGGCAAGTACTCTAAAGGCACCAAAGGCATTTCTCCTTGAGCTTCGTCCAATCAATAATTCAGAAATCATTACAGGCATACCAATTGCCAGAACAAAAGCTAAATAAACAAACAGAAAAGCACCACCACCAAATATGCCGGTGATATAGGGAAACTTCCAGATATTTCCAAGCCCAACTGCTGAGCCTGCAGCAGCAGCTATAATACCAAATTTACTTCCGAAAGAATCACGGTTATCAACTTGTTCTGGCATAAAATCTGATTTTTTTCTAAATTAAAAATGAATTAACTGTAAATATGCGAAATTCATTTTAAACAGCCATAAAAGCTTACAAAACTGAATATTTTTCCCCTTTTAAGTTAATTTTTTATGAAAAAAAATTCCACATTGCTGTGAGGATTAAGGATGTTAATTATTTATAAAAAAAACGTCTATAATTCCGCACAGCACAACATGATTGACAATTTAATAGTAGATTTGTTCCGAATTTAATTCCGGTATAAACCAAGATATTAAAGAATATTGAATCACTAATTTTTAATTAAAACTTTATAAAAATGAGTATCAGCTATAAAGACTTAGGCCTGGTTAACACGAAAGAAATGTTTGCCAAAGCAGTAGAAGGCGGCTATGCCATTCCTGCTTACAACTTCAACAATATGGAACAGCTTCAGGCAATTATCCAGGCTTGTGTTGAAACTAAGTCTCCTGTTATTTTGCAGGTTTCCTCGGGAGCCCGCAAGTATGCGAACGCAACACTTTTGAGAAATATGGCCCGTGGCGCTGTTGAGTATGCCAAGGAACTGGGATACGAAATTCCAATCACTCTTCACCTTGATCATGGCGATACGTTCGAACTTTGCAAAGACTGTATCGACAATGGGTTCTCTTCTGTAATGATCGATGGTTCGCACTATCCGTTCGAAGAAAATATTGCACTTACAAAAAAGGTTGTTGAGTATGCACATGCACATGATGTGACTGTTGAAGGCGAATTAGGCGTTTTGGCCGGGGTTGAAGACGATGTGGTCGCAGAAAAATCGCATTATACCAAACCTGAAGAAGTAATTGAATTTGTAAGTAAAACAGGCGTTGACTCGCTGGCCATTTCTATCGGAACATCACACGGCGCCAACAAATTCACTCCTGAACAATGTACCCATAATGCCGATGGTATTTTAGTACCTCCGCCATTGCGTTTCGACATTCTCGAAGAAATCGAGAAAAAACTGCCCGGGTTCCCAATTGTTTTACATGGTTCATCATCTGTACCACAGGAACATGTTGCAACGATCAATAAATATGGAGGTACACTAAAAGATGCAGTAGGTATTCCTGAAGAACAACTTCGCAAAGCAGCTAAATCAGCAGTGTGCAAAATCAACATTGATTCGGACGGACGTTTGGCAATGACTGCCGCCATCCGCAAAACATTTGTAGAAAAGCCGGGAGAATTCGACCCTCGTAAATACCTGGGACCAGCCCGCGATGAATTGAAAAAATTGTATATGCACAAAAATGTCAATGTACTGGGTTCTGCAGGAAAAGCATAATTAAATACAATGAGATAACAAAAAAGGATGGCAGGGAAGCTGTCCTTTTTTTGTTTTACAAAATGGAAAAGATACAAATATCCTCTAAATTCAGGTCGGATTTTGGGATTTACGATCTGCAATTTTCAGAATGGGTAACCAATCGCAAAGGAGAGGTTAAACGTATCGGCATCAATCCTATAGTTCCAGGGTATCCATCGGCGACCTTTTTCCAGGGAAGGGTCACGGAGTTTCATACCTAAATCGAGCCTGAATAAAAAATATCTGAAATTGAAACGCAGTCCTAACCCGGTACCAACTGCAATCTGATTGTAAAAATTATTGATTTTAAAAACTGCCCCTTCCCTGGTGTCCTTCGAATTAATAGCCCAAATATTCCCGGCATCGAAAAAGAATGCCCCCTCGGTCATTAATAACAAACGGAAACGGTACTCTAAATTGGCTTCGAGCTTAATATCAGACAACTGGTTAGGATAAGAACCCGACGGGGCAGCATACGACCCCGGCCCCAAAGTCCGCACTTGCCATGCCCTGATTCCATTGGCCCCCCCGGTGAAATATTTCTTTTCGAAAGGCAGCACGTGGGAATTGCCATATGGTATACCAATCCCGGCAAAAGCCCTTCCTACGATCGAACTGTACTCGTCGATATTGTGGCTGTAACGATATTCAAAATCAGTTTTTATATATTGAGCAAATCTTGTTTGTAATATTTCATAATACCTCACCTGATCATTGGTTGTTGTATCCAGAGCTAAGGTCTTGTCTTTATTCATTAATAAAGAATAAAGCTCCAACAGGTTCCCGGCCGACTCCAAATTTATTTTAATATAGCGGTAATCGCCCGTCCGCTTTAAATTTTGATTATTGAAAACCCAGCCGTAATTCGTTGCAGAAATCAGGTGATCTGTAAAACTGCTTTTAATATAATAATCTTCGAGCGAATTGATGAAATCCTCGTTAAGTTCCGATAAATTCACATAATTAAAATCGAACAGGTTTAATGATTGTGTAATATGTTCCGAACTTTTCCAGTGATAACCAAAACGCAGGTTCGTAATGGTTCTTGTGTAGTCGGGCCGGTGTTGATAGTTATATCCGATACTCAGCTTAGTCTGCGGAACCTGAAATCCAAATTTGCCGGTAATCTTTATCGGGCTCAAAAATTTTGGAAAAGTAATCCCTGTTTCCAACCCAAACTCTTGGGTATTAAAGTTGAGGCTACTGCTTCCACCAACTTTTTGCTGACGTTCCATTGCTCCTTTTATCTGAAAATCGAGAACTTCTGCCCCCCGGAAAATATTACGGTGTTGAATATTTAAATTTCCTGCCACGCCAAAGTTACCCGACGAGTTGGTTCCTTCAACATCAACAGAGATCCCCTGACGGGGCAAAGGCGACAACTGAAAAATACAGTCCAATAAACCTTCCTCCCCATCTGTTACCGAATCCGATTCAGTGAAATTAATATTGATCACCTTAAACTGACGGAGCCTGTTCAGGGCACGGTAGGTCTTCTCAACATTCTCCAAACAAAAAAAAGCACTGTCCTGAATGCGGTTCAAATCTTTAAACAAGCGTGGCTTATAATTAGGTTTCCCTTTATATAAAAAAGAATAATTCCCTTCTGTGACAGTATCGGACGGTATCGAAGTTGTGGACTGAGTATGTGGAGAAATAAAATCAGAATTAACGAAATACTTATTTATCCTGAACCTTTTATGTGGTTCGGAAGTACTACTTTCCGGCTTTGCATCTTCAATTCTCAAAATCAGGTCAACCTGCTTATTAGAAAGAGAACTATCTGCTACAAAATTGATGTAATCTTCATTAAACTGATAATATCCATGGTTTTTCAACAACCGGGTAATGCGATTACGCTCGGCATTCAACACATCTACATCAAAAACACGATTCACACGAATCTTTTGATGCACCGAATCGTTTTGGATTAGGTTCCTCACTTCCGGATCGGTAATATCAAGCTCAAAATTCCGGATGGTGTAAGGTTTGCCTGTAAATACCCGATATAATTGATCGACCTTTGGTTTCCGCGGATTGAATATCAACGAATCCTGAATTACAGCATTATAATATCCCTTATTGCGCAGGTACACGTTCATCTGATCAACACTGCGCTGTGAAAGATATTTCTCATAAATCACAGGGGCCTGTCCAATTCTTTTCAGCCAGTCGTTATCACGTTTTCGTGAAGACAAATTATAAAGCCCCAGATGAAATTTCATGAATCCAAATATCCGAAGGTTCCCC
Source organism: Prolixibacteraceae bacterium (assembly GCA_963662895.1). Classification (GTDB taxonomy): domain Bacteria; phylum Bacteroidota; class Bacteroidia; order Bacteroidales; family Prolixibacteraceae; genus GWE2-42-39. The sequence goes on from OY759981.1 coordinate 306,120, forward strand.
TGCTGCCGTATATGTGCTTTAAGTTCTTCTTTCGGAATATGTTCATTGTCAACCTGTATCTCCACCTTATTGAGCATATGTTTCCCTTTAGGAACATATTTTGTGGAGTTACATCCCCAAAAAACGGTTATACCCGCAAACAGAAGTCCGGCAAACAATTTCCGGCTATATAGTCTTTGCCGTTTTCTTATCACAGACTTAACAAATAAGGTAGTTTTTCTCACTGACACTATAATACTTGTAAAAATTGTATTCTATTTATCCGTTTTTACAAAAATAACATTGCTGAAATAATTTAAATGCTTTGCAGCTTTTTTATTTTTACAAGATAAACGAAAGTCAGGTGATATGCTCAGTAAAAACAAAATAAAATTTATCCAATCGCTTGAGCGGAAAAAAATACGTGACGAATACGGCATTTTCCTGGCCGAAGGGAACAAATTAGTTGAAGAGGCCCTTCGTTCCGGTCTCAAAATAGAACTGCTGGTTGCCACCGAAAATTTTCTTTCCCAAAATAAATTCCATGCATCCCTTGCTGCCGAAATTATTCCGGCGAACTCTGAAACCATAAAAAGGGCAAGCCTTTTACAGTCGCCCCGGGAAGCGCTGGCTGTGATCAGAAAGCCTGTCATTCCTCTGCCTGAAATAAATTGCACAGGGCAACTCAGTCTCGCCCTCGACTGTATTCAGGATCCCGGGAACCTGGGAACTATCCTGCGTATTGCCGATTGGTTTGGAATAGAACAAGTTATTTGCTCAACTGATACTGTTGACGTATATAATTCAAAGGTAGTACAAGCCAGCATGGGCGCTATATTCAGGGTAAAAACTTTCTATACCGGTCTGGTTCCGTTCATCCAAAACGAGAAACGATTGGGTTCCCCGGTTTACGGAGCATTTCTGAATGGTAAAAATATTTATCAGCACAGCCTATCCCGGTCGGGAATTCTGGTGATGGGCAACGAAGGTAAAGGCATCTCCAAAGAAATTGAACATCTGGTTTCCGAAAAAATTTCCATTCCATCATTTACTGAAAAAATTTCCGGCCCGGAATCTTTAAATGTAGCTGTTGCCACTGCTATTTGTTGTTCGGAATTCAGGAGAAGATAAAGGAGGATAAATTCCAAAACAGAAAATCCAAATACCAAGTTCCAGATTCCAAATCCATCCCGGTTTGGGCCAAAATAGAAAAGGGACAAGGATTAAAAACGGGAAATTATTTTGCCGTGTATTTCCGGTCGAACGCTTCGGCACAACGCTCACCATCGACAGCCGACGAAACAATGCCACCGGCATACCCGGCGCCTTCACCACACGGATAAAGACCTTTAATCCGGATATGTTCCATCGTTTCGTCATTACGAGGAATACGTATTGGCGACGATGTACGCGATTCAACACCAACAATCACTGCTTCATTTGTAAGGTACCCTTTGGCTTTCCGGTCAATCATTTGGAACGCCTGTTGCAACCTGAAAGTAATACTTCGCGGTAACTTCTCATGCAAAGGGGATGTTATCAAACCCGGTTTATACGAGGCTTGAGGCAAATCCTGCGATGTTTTGCCGGCAACAAAATCGGCCATTCGCTGAGCCGGGCCATACTGTGTACCTCCATTCAGTTTAAAACACAAGCGTTCGATTTTTCTTTGAAATTCCAGGCCTGCAAAAGCGCCGGCATGCCGGAATTCATTCAAATCTTCACCGCGGATTTCAACAACCATTCCGGAGTTAGCATACCGGGTATTCCTGCTACTGGGCGACATACCGTTCACGACTACTTCACCCGGAGCCGTTGCTGCCGGCACCATAATTCCTCCCGGGCACATGCAAAAGGAATATACTCCCCTGTTCTCAACCTGCTCAACAAACGAATATGCCGCCGGGGGCAGGTATGGGCCACGCTGAGAACACTTATACTGAATAGTGTCAATCAGTCCCTGCGGATGCTCGGCCCGGACTCCAATGGCAAACGATTTTGCTTCAATTGTAATCCCTTTCCTGTATAAAAGTTCATATATATCGCGGGCGGAATGCCCTGTTGCCAGGATTACAGCCAGTCCGTCCACGATCCTTCCGTCGGCTAAAATTATTCCTTTACAGGTTTCATCCTCAATCACAAAATCAGTAACCCGTTGACTAAAATGTATCTCACCCCCGGCACTGATAATGGTTTGCCTGATATTTGTAATGATCCCAGGCAATTTGTTAGTCCCGATGTGCGGATGGGCATCAATAAGAATATCCTCTGAAGCGCCGTTAGAATAAAAAACTTCCAGTATTTTACGTACATTTCCCCGCTTTTTCGAACGGGTATATAATTTCCCATCGGAAAAAGTACCGGCCCCACCTTCACCAAAACCAAAATTCGAATCGGGATTTACCATGTGATCATGGTAAATTGCAGCAATATCTTTCTTCCGGTCAGCCACATTTTTCCCCCGCTCGAAAACAAGTGGGTTATAACCAAGTTCGATCAACCGAAGTGCAGCAAACAAACCCGCCGGACCGGCACCAACAACAATAACCGGATCCTTTCCCCTGACATCCTGGTAATGAATTTCTATTTCTTCAAGCACAGGAAGCTCATCGATGTAAACATCGAAAGCTAAATTAACCCGGATATTCCGTTGCCTTGCATCGACTGACCGGCGTTTTAACTGAACCAGTTTAATCCGGTCTTCTGAAACATGAAGTTTATCAGCCAACACAGGTTTATAAAACTGTTCATCAGACGCCTGCCTGGGAGAAAGCGATATATTAAGTTCTTTCTTCATATTTTATTCAAAATGAAAACTTAAAGTAAAAATATTGGAGGTCAGGCGCTCGAAAGCATATCCGTAATACTGGAGCTGCCCTTTCCCGGGTGTATCGAGTACATTATTCAGTCCAAGGCTCACTTTAAACTCAACAGAAAATCTAAAAAACTGCAAATACGAATCCCAGCCTACTCCAAATTCGGCATAAAAACTACCTTTCTTCAAACGCACCAGGTCTTCCTCTCCTGTTTTCGAAATGTCAACCCGGAAAGAGCACCCCGCCAGTATATATGGTCTTTGGTTATTTATGCGGTCCGATTTATATTTAATAAGCAAAGGAAAATCAAGGTATGTGGATTTAATGGAAAAATATTCACTATCGTCAGAATTTATATCCTCAATAGGAATATTGTAAACCAACCTCCTTTCGCCAAATGATATGCCGGGCAAAAACCGGAGGTTGAAATAATTACTAAGCCGAAGACTCGAAATAATGGCCACGGAAAAGCCCGGAACCAGGCTGGACAGGTCTGCTCGGATAACACTGGTACCAGCAATATTATTGGGATCGTTTTGTTCAGGGCCACTCCAGAAAGGACTATCTCCAATAGTTTTATAATGACCCAACCCCATATCGAATGTATTAATGCCCAGGGAAAAACCAAAATGAAGGCGTTTCTCATCGAAAGTAGTGAGGTTATTTACCACTTTTTTCTGTGCAACTGCTGAAAAGGTCAACAATAAAAATAATATAAATAAAAGAATGTCCTTCACTTTATAAATAATACGTCCCTTTTTAGAACCACAATAATACTAAGTTTATTGCATGGAAACTACGAAAACGCCATCCCGGAATAAAAGAAAAAGAGGATCTGATCACTACTTCTGCACCAGATAAATAGTAGCAATACCAAAGGTCAACCGTTTTTGCAAAGCTGTTTTAAACCCCACTTTTTTCAGGATAGATAAAAATTCCTCACCATCGGGGAAAGCCATTACCGATCCGGGCAAATACGAATAGGCAGAACGGTCTTTTGAAATCCTGTTCCCCAGCCAGGGTAAAATATGAAAGAAATAAAAGAAATACAGTTGTTTCACCGGGAAATGACGGGGTTTCGAAAATTCGAGTATCACAGCAACTCCATCATTTTTCAGTACCCGGTAAAATTCAGTCAATCCTTTTTCCAGGTTCTCAAAGTTACGAACTCCAAAACCAACAGTGATTGCATCGTATGAAGCATCGGGAAAAGGCATATTTTCCGAATCTCCCTTAACAAATTCAATGTTTTCCTGAAAACCAAGATTTTCCACTTTCCGTCGTCCGACCTCAATCATATTTGCAGAAAGATCAAAACCGGTTATTTTTTCAGGATTTAAACGGATGGCCTCCAATGCAAAATCGCCGGTCCCGGTAGCCACATCCAATATAAAATCATGTTTATAGCCCGATAACATCCGTATGGCTTTTTTACGCCATAACTTATCGATACCCAACGAAAGAAAATGATTTAAAAAATCGTATCTGTGAGCAATATTGTTGAACATGTGTTCAACCTGCTGTTTCTTTTTCTCTTCCGATTCTTTATAAGGTTTTACATTCATTGAGAACTAATCAAATCCCGGCGTCATTTTATCGATAAACCCAAATGATTCATCATCGATCCTTATTTCGCCTTTTGTAACATGCCCTACCGCAAAAAAAGGAACCTTTGATGCGCTCATAAAATCAACAAAGTCATCTTCTTTTTTAGGATCAACCCCAACAATAATGCGCCCCATTGATTCGCTGAAAAGAAAAGCATCTTTTCGTATTTCGGCATCGGTGGTAATATCAAAACCAAGTCCCGAAGGCATCCCTGCCCTGAGCAACGAGAAGAAAAGTCCCCCTTTGCCTACCGGACTGGCTGAAGTAATCATCCCTTTTCCAATCAGTTCTTTCAAAATATTCTGGATCGCTACTTCAGTATCAATATTGAAAACAGGCAAGAGGGAATTTTGTACCTGATGGTAAAATTCCAGATATTCGGATGAGTTAACATCGTCGTAAAACCGGCCAATCACAAAAACATTGTTTCCCTTGCTTTTAAAATTGTGTGTCACAATTTTATCTTTATCAGCAATACTTCCCATCATGCTGATAATGATGGTTGGGACAGGTTCATTACCCGAAAAATAGTCGAAGCGAATTTTCCGGTCAGTCAGTTTAATGCCAAATTTTTCGCAGGCATTCTCCAGTCCCTTTTTTGCTCCCGAGGCAATAAACTGTCCGTTAGGATCGGTAATATCAATGTGGTACAAAAAGGCACTTACAACTTCAGGTTTTGCCCCGATCGCGATCATACGACGGGCTGCCCTGCTCATAATAATTTCAGTGGCTTTTTGCGGGTCGCTGCTCAAATGATGGTGAAAAGCATGTGTCGTCATTGCCATCCAATGTTTTCCGTCCATACAGAAAATGCCAGTCTCGTCAGTCTCGCCATTGGTTACGGCACCCGGATCCGGAATTTCTTCGCTGAAATCATTGAAATAATTAATTGGAGCGAGGTTCGGATTCGCCATCAGATTCATCACAATATCTTTGATATCCTGATTCTCAGGAATCTGGTCAATTGAAAATTCCAGGATCTCTTCTTTCAGTTCTGCCATGACACAATTTTTTTTGGATTAGCAAAACAAAAATAATTAAGTAGTTGGTTATTCCATAAAAATTGGAGATTTTTTAATTTTAACCTCTCTTTTATAAAAACAACCGAATGAATAAAAAAACAGCACTCATCACAGGAGCCACATCAGGGATTGGACTTGAAACAAGCAGAATACTCGCACAAAACGACTACAATCTTATCCTGACAGGTAGACGGAAAAACCGTCTTGAAGAACTAAAAAATGAAATCGAATCGAAATATCCATGCCGGGTCTTTATCCTAAGTTTTGACATCAGGAATAAGGAAGAAACAGAAAAAGCATATTCAATGTTGCCAGAGGAATGGCAACAAGTTGACGTTTTGATCAACAATGCAGGACTGGCTGCCGGTCTGGCGCCGGTTGCTTCGGCTGATGTAGACGACTGGGACCAAATGATTGATACCAATATTAAGGGACTGCTGTACATAAGCCGGCTGGTCACTCCCGGGATGATTGAACGCAAATCGGGGCACGTGGTCAATATTGCTTCAATTGCAGGCAAGGAGTCATACCCGAACGGATCGGTTTATTGCGGCACCAAACATGCTGTAATGGCAATAAGCCGGGCAATGCGTATTGAATTACTTTCTTCGGACGTTAAAGTCAGCACCGTATGCCCCGGGGCTGTTGAAACCGAATTTTCACTGGTCCGGTTTAAAGGAGATCAGGAAAAGGCCGGTAAAGTTTATGAGGGTTTTTCACCTTTATATGCAAAAGACATTGCCGAAACCATTCTGTTTGTACTTTCAAGGCCACCGCATGTGAATATCGACGACATATTGGTGATGCCTGCAGCACAAGGGTCAGCCCGCGACTTTTACCGTAAATAGTCTTTGCAGGAAGAGGAAAAATTATTTATTAGAGTGGATATGAATTGGATAATTTAAAATGGCTCCGACACGTTCGGCCACACGGCTAGACGGAATGTATTTCATACAACGAATATCATTATAAATACATTTTTTATTCCCAAAAACCGAACAAGGACGGCAATTCAGTCTATCTCCATCATATTGAATGAGGTTTTCGGTTTTTTGATAATATGGAGCAAACCCCAGAGACGGATGTGTGCCACCCCAAATTGAGATTACCGGAATTCCGGCCATCGCAGCCAGGTGCATATTGGCGGAGTCCATAGAAATCATCACATCAAGATGTGACAGTAACCTGATTTCATCTGCAAATCCGACAAAATGACCGGCGACCAAACAGTTGGAAAATTGCCCGGCCAGTTGGGTCAATATTGTCATCTCGGCTTTTCCGCCGCCAAATAAAATTACCTTTGATTTCGGAATCTGGCTGAGTAATTCCAGGAGTTCCCGGGTTTTATCTTTTCCCCAGACTTTTTGCGGATGCCTGGCAAAAGGTGCCATGCCGATCAGAATCTCCCAATCTGCCGGATTAAGTTTCAGCAAAGCAAAAACTTCGGCCTTCGGACTTTTGGGGAACAAAGGCGGCTCAGGCATTATAAAATGGTAACCGGTATTAAAAAAAACCGCGGCATAGCGATCAATTGTTGACGGAAGTGCTTTTTGCAATTTGGATTGAACAGCACGCTTTTTTTCGTTGCGTCCTTTCGAAAAATGATGCACCTCAAATCTCCCCATTTGAAAAAATAAATTCAGGAGATAGGTGCGGGGTACCTGGTGCAAATCAAAAACCTGAGCAGGATTTATTTCCTTTTTCAAATACCGGTACAGCCGATACAAACCGATGAGGCCTTTATGTTTCCCCTTTAAATCGGCCGAAATAAGATGCAGACGATCAACCCCCTCAAAAACGGGAAACAAAAAAGGCCGGGTTAACAGGTAAATATCCAGATTCCTGTTCGATTCGAGTAACCCTTTCAGAACAGGAAGCAACATCACCACATCGCCCATGGCTGAAAAACGATAAACCAAAATTTTGGTCATATCAGGCATAATCTTCGTATGACTTTTCTTCTATCAACGATGAACCGGTCAATTGGTTAATCTGACGTTTTACTTCAGAACGTTTATCGTTTGTAAAATAAACCGAACGGGCAAATTTGATAAATTCAGTACCAAAATCTTTCGCTTTTTCCAGTTCCCGGATACGATCTTCAATATTCCACAATTCTTTGTTGACAGACAACAGTTCCTGGTATAAAGGATGGTCTTTAGCAATAATTGAGCTAACGGCTTCATCCAAAACGGCAAACTCCGCGTTTAGATTCACCAGCTTTTGCTCATCTTTGATATTTTCCAATTTAATTTCAATGATCGTCAGTTTATCGACAATCTCACCATTTGATACTTCTATTTTCATGTGCGTATTTTTTCAACATGTTTCTATTTCGAATGAAATACACAAAGGTAATCATTTCAATATACTTGCAATGCTGCGAAAAGAACCGTTCTTTTTTCTGCAAAGTCAATGCTCATTAAACAGCCCTGCCGTCAAACAAACTTCCGGTAAATAGTCATCAAATCCTGAGCTATTTGCGGGGCTAAAAAACGTGAGGCATACTTCTTCCCGGCTATTCTCATCTGGTTTGCTTTCTCCGGGCTTGTAAAAACCCATTTCATCTTTTCAGCTAACTCGTGTTCATTTGCCGGATCAACATACAGAGCCCCCGGACCTCCTGCTTCTTCCAGGCATGACCCGGTTGCTGCAATCACCGGGACACAGGAATGAAGGGCTTCCAGAATAGGAATGCCAAATCCTTCGAACAAGGAAGGATAAACAAATAATGAAGCCATTTGATAAATTAAAGGGAGTTCTGTAAAACTTACATTATTTAGAAACAGTACCTGATCCTGCATTTTATTGTTAAGAATATATTCCTTCACCAGATGAGCATAGGATGTTTGTTTACCCACAACGACCAGCTTAATATCTAATTTTGATTCTTTTAATGCTTTTACTACAAGGAGCAAATTTTTGCGATGCTCAATCGTACCTACCGATAAAATATATTGGTTTGGCAAACCAAATTTTAATTGTATACTTTTCTTCTTTTCATCTGAATATTGTTGCAAAAAAAGAGAATTACACCCCTGATACACAACACTTATTTTTTTATCCGGAATACGAAACAAATTAATAATATCTTTTTTCGTGGTTTCGCTAACTGCAATAATCTGATCGGCCCTGTTACAAGCCTTCTGATATTTAAACTTATAAATTTCCCGATCAATCTTCTTATAAAACTGAGGATAGCGTAAAAAGATCAAATCGTGAACCGTAACAACCGCAGGAATCTCAAACTTTTTTATTCCCAATGGGAGTTCATTACTTAGTCCATGAAACAAATCTACTTCAGACCGTTTTAAATCTTCAATAATGCCGTATGATCTCCAGATTCCTTTTGACAGAATCCGATAACTCTTCTTTGGGTAATTATAAAAAATATTCTCCTGCGCAGGTATTAAATCCTTCAAATGCTCCCTGACCTTATCCGGAGAATACAGCAAAAAGTCATCCTCCGGATATTGTTCTGCTAAAGCATCAACAACAAACCTCCCATAATTGCCTAAGCCTGTTGCGTTCTGAGTAATTCTTTTTGCATCAAATCCAATCTTCATAATGTCATTTTTTTTTAAAAATCTGAAAATTTTATGAAGTAAACAACTTCGTTCATTAAGATTTACTGTCCAATATACAGATGTTTATTTGTTTTCTGTTAAATTCGTAAAAAAGAGGAATAAGATCTGATGCAGACTCAGAAAAAATACAGAAAGTACAAACAACTGGGACAAATTATTTTTTGGTTGTTCAGCTTTACATTTACTGTTCTACAAATCCGGATAGTGGCAGGAGATACAGCCGGGGCCAAATTCCCCGTTTTCCTGAAGTCAGCCATTCTGAATGGTTGCTTTGCCCTTTCGGTATACCTTAATCTGAAAGTGCTGATCCCCCGTTTTTTGAAAAACAAACATTACATTTTTTACACATTCTGGCTCACAGTCTCCCTGTCTGCATCGGCCTTAATAACCCAGCTTTTATTTATCTATCCCCTTCATTTTTTATTTACTCAAACCGACCAACTCGACGGATTCCATTCAGATGTATTTTCCGCTTTCTTTTTTGCTCACCTGATTTATGTGGGCATTACTTCATTCTCCAAATTTATGACTGACTGGCTGGTACTTCAGGATATTAACCTTCAGTATAACAAAATTCAACGGCAGAAACTGGAGGCTGAACTGAATTCACTGAAAGCTCAGATCAATCCGCATTTCCTGTTCAACAGCCTTAATAATATTTATTCCCTGGCTCTTTCCAAGGCTCCCGAGACACCGCGTTTAATCCTGATGCTTTCCGATTTAATGAGACATGTTTTATACGAATCAAAGGAGGATTTCATACCTCTTGTAAAAGAAATAACCTTTGTCTCCAATTTTATCGAACTGCAAAAGTTGAGATTGAATAAAAAAGCCGATCTGCAGTTAAACATGGAAGGACAAATACCCAACAAACTCATTGCCCCGCTTTTGTTTGAACCTTTCATTGACAATGCGTTTAAACACGGAATACGATCGCCCGATGATCAACCATTTATACACATTTCGTTTAAATTTACTGACGATCAGGTATTTTTTGAGATTCGGAATAATTATGCTGAAGGTCTTAATCCCCCCAAAGACAAGGCTCATGGCATAGGTCTGCAAAATGTAGCAAAACGTCTAAAATATTTATACCAAAAAGGAAATTATAAATTAGTAATCAATCGTACGGATAATATTTTTTCAGTATTTCTTAACTTGCGGCTAAAAGAAAATAGATAAAGGACATGCAAATAAACGCTATTATTGTTGACGACGAACCTCTGGCGCAGAATGTAATCTTACAGTATGCCGGCGAAATCCACGATCTTGAAATAATATGTATATGTAACGATGCATTGGAGGCCCTGAAAGCGATTTCTGCAAACAATGTCGACCTGATGTTTCTGGACATCAATATGCCGAAAATATCAGGGATCGATTTTTTGAAAAACATCAAAAATCCCCCCCTGGTCATTTTCACAACGGCTTACACCGACTATGCACTGGAAAGTTACGAGTTAAATGCTCTTGATTATCTTAAGAAACCTTTTTCATTCGAGCGTTTTCTGAAAGCAGTACAAAAGGCCGGGGAGCAATTAAAACTTACCCATCCGTCTAAAACAGAAAAAGAGCTAAGCGAAAACTTCCTTTTCATTAAAGCCAGCAAAAAAGTTCACAAAGTTTCAATTGACGATATTTATTACATCGAAGGGCTGGGCGATTATATCAAAGTTCACCTGAAGGATTCGCATCTGGTCACGAATTATTCGATGAAAAAAATGGAAGATTTGCTTCCTTCAAATGATTTTATCAGGATACACAAATCATTTATCATCCGTTTCGATAAAATATCGACTATTGAAGGTAATCTGGTCGAAATTAATAAAACAAAATTGCCCATTGGAAACAGCTACCGCCAGGATTTTTTCGATAAAGTGAACCGTAATATAATCAGTTGACCAACATTCTTTTTACAAACCACAAATCTTTCCCGGGGCTTCTTTTCAAATATCAAACCCCTGATTCCTGATGGTCTGCAATAACTTTTCAGAAAAAAACAAATTATCAGCTTTTTTATAACGAACATCTGTAAACACCTGTGCCAGATTTTCTTTGTTGTTCTCAGCAACAAACTTTTTCGAACTTCCCAGGCTTTCCTTGTATTTATACAGATGTTTTATTTCAGCATCGCTGTAATCAGAATAAATTTCATGATGGAGGATCCCTTCTAAAGGAATCCGGTCAACTAATTCAGGATCTTCATCTGGATATCCAACCGTAATCGTTGTAACAGGAAATACTCCCCTGGGCAGACTTAAAGCCTCAATAATTTCTTCAGCATTATATATAGCTGTACCAAGATAACAAATACCAAGGCCTTCATTCTCGGCAGCCACACATAAATTTTGAGCAAATAACATTGAATCAATCACCCCGTTAACAAACCATAACACATTATCATAGCCATGGTCATGGACGGCAGAATTTAAGTCGCACCATTTTTTAAACCTGTTTATATCAAGACAAACCGTTAATACGACAGGAGCCTCCGTCACCATTGGCTGATTAAAGTGCATAGGAGCTATTTTTTCTTTGTTCGACTGCTCTTTCGTCACAATTACACTGTATATCTGCATGTTGCCCGTATTTGAAGCCCTGGTGCCACATTCAACAATCTTTTCTATTATTTCTTCAGAAATATCTTTATCCTTGTATTTCCTAATTGATTTATGATTTAAAAGAAGTTCCATTTACAAGTATTTTAAAAGTTCATTGAACAAATATATCCAGCCAAAATTATAGCATTTCCAATAAATTATGGTGATTAATCTTTTTTATATCCAAATATTCTGCAATTTCTCTGTCCCTTTTTCGTTATTCTTTATTAGAATATTGACTCGAATTATGAAGTTATTTAAAATTGTAATCGTTATTATCTTGTTTTTAAGCATCCTGTCAGCCTGTAAGTCTACATGCAACTGCCCGGCATACAGTATGTCCCCACCTCAAAATCCAGTGCAGCAGGAAGCAGGATGAATACCAAATAAAATATTACCGGGCTATTGAAAAAAGAAGTCACGCGATTAAGAATTCCGCAATCTAAACATTAACTGAAAATTAAACAATCCGTTAAAAACAGGAGGCCCTGAAAAAAAATTTGATGATTCTGTTTATATATATTTATTTTGTGTGGTCATACTAGTAATGGTATAATATTAAACTAATATTCTTTATACATTAATTAAAAATAATCAACTATGTCACAAATTAAAATCGGTATCAACGGATTTGGACGTATCGGACGTTTCGTTTTCCGTCAGGCTATTGCAAAAGGTGCCATCCAGGTAGTTGCTATTAACGACCTGATCGATGTAGATTACATGGCTTACATGTTAAAATACGATTCAACTCACGGTATATTTAAAGGAGAAGTTGCTGTAAAAGACGGGAAGTTAGTTGTTAACGGCAATGAAATCCGTGTAACTTCAGAAAGAAATCCTGCTGATATCAACTGGGGTGCAGTTGGTGCAGAATATGTTGTTGAATCAACAGGTCTTTTCCTGACTAAAGAAAAAGCACAGGGTCACCTGGATGCAGGAGCCAAAAAAGTGGTAATGTCAGCTCCTTCTAAAGATGATACCCCAATGTTTGTAATGGGTGTAAACAATGCTTCATATACAAATGATATGAACTTCGTTTCCAACGCATCATGTACAACCAACTGTTTAGCTCCGATCGCAAAGGTACTGAACGACAAATTCGGTATCCTGGAAGGTTTAATGACAACCGTTCATGCAACTACTGCCACTCAGAAAACAGTTGACGGTCCTTCAATGAAAGACTGGAGAGGCGGACGTGGAGCTGGTCAGAATATCATCCCTTCATCAACAGGCGCTGCAAAAGCTGTGGGTAAAGTAATTCCTTCGCTGAATGGCAAATTAACAGGTATGTCCCTGCGAGTGCCGACTCCTGATGTTTCTGTAGTTGATCTGACTGCCCGCCTGGCAAAAGGAACCAATTACGATGAAATCTGCAAGGCAATGAAAGAAGCATCAGAAGGCGAACTAAAAGGTATCCTGGGTTACACAGAAGATGCTGTTGTTTCTACTGATTTTCTGGGCGACCCCCGCACTTCAATTTTTGATGCCAAAGCAGGTATCCAATTGTCTCCAACTTTTGTAAAAGTTGTTTCATGGTACGACAATGAAATAGGATACTCTACAAAAGTTTGCGAACTGATCGAATATATGGATTCAGTAAAATAATTGGTGTTTATACAATTTATATATAAGGGGGTGCCGGAAGGTACCCCTTTTTATTTCTCACCATACGCCAACCCGAAGGTAGGTCTATTTGGGACTCCCTGAAAAAAAGCGGTGCTGTTGTATGGCCGGAAGTAATGAAATGCTAAAAAAGGTGATGTTTCTCATTTTCTTCATATACAGTTTTGCCGAAATCTGCTATAGGCAGGATTCTTCCCGAATGCAGGTCAGCCTGTTTATTACAGCACTGAACTCAGAACGTAGGATAAGCGAAGCCGGAGCGAAGCCATGAAAGGAAAAAACAATGACAAAAATTACCAATAATCTACTGTTTTTCCTTCTTTCAGAAAATGAGGAGATACCAGGGAAAAACGCCGGAAGAAAACGAATATCCAATCATGAATATTCAATAACCAATATCCCAAAAAAATGAGGATAGAAAGGGAGGAGAAGAAAAATGGATCTCAGGGTGACAAAGCAAACTTGACCTGACACTAGAACTTCAGCCTTTTTATAAACCCACTGATATCGAAACGCAGGTTCAGGTTTACCCTTTTGGGTAAGTTGGATAAATTGGGCAAGTTGGGCAAGCGTAAATGAATCCCGTTTCCCACGTGTTTGATATTATTCCGGGAAACAGAATAAATTTCATCGATGATATCCTTATATTTATCAGCGATGTAACTCCGTTTCAGCTTAAGGGTCGGGGAAAGTTCTCCTGTCTGAGGCGTCCATTCTTCGCTAACCAGCCGGAACCTTTTAATTTCCTCATGTTCTCCAAGCGTTTTGTTAATCGCAACCACTTCTTTATGTATTTGAGCGATCACTTCTTCTTTTTCAATCAGCTCTTCATTATCGCGGTAATGAATTTTAGATTTACTACACCAGTCATGCAAATATTCGAAGGTAGGAGAAATCAAAGCACTGGCAAATTTTTCATCTGCACCGATTACCATTGCCTGTTCTATAAAAAATGAAGATTTCAGTTTGTTTTCGATCATCTGCGGGGCGATATACTTACCCCCCGACAATTTAAACATTTCCTTTTTACGGTCTGTAATTTTCAGGTATTTGCCTTCTTCCAGGACACCAATATCGCCGGTATGAAACCACCCTTCTTCATCCATCACTTCAGCAGTCAGTTCAGGTGCTTTATAATAGCCTTTCATCACGTTTGGCCCTTTACATAAAATTTCACCGTCTTCGGCAATTTTTGCCTGAACGTTAAAAAGAATCGGCCCCACAGTACCAATCTTTATTTCACTTTTACCCGGGTTATTGACCGCGATTACCGGAGAAGTCTCTGTCAGCCCGTAACCTTCCAGAGTCGAGATCCCGGCGATCCCAAAGGTTCGCGTAATAGAGGGTTGTAAAGACGCACCTCCCGATACAATATAAGTAATGTTCCCCCCGAGCGCTTCTCTCCATTTCGAATAAATCAGCTTATCGGCCAGTTTAATCCTCATCTTCAGGAAAAGATTGTACTTTTTATTATATTCGAAATGCCGCGATAATCTTAATGCCCAGAAATATGCAACTCTTTTCCATCCGCTCAATTCTTTCCCTTTCGACACGAAACCGTCGTAAACCCGTTCGAGCAAACGCGGCACAGAATTGAACATGTGTGGTTTTATCTCTTTAATAGCCGACACGATCTGCCCCAGGTTACCAACATAATAAACTCCCATTCCTTTATACTGAAAATGGTAGTTCATGCTACGTTCGTATACATGGCAAAGTGGCAAAAAACTAAGTGCCCGGTGACCTTTGCCTACACCATGCAGGGTCGAATGGGCAATAAAATTCGACACCAGGTTCTGGTGGCTCAGCATCACTCCTTTGGGAACTCCTGTAGTCCCTGATGTATAAATGATAGTAGCCAGATCATCGGAAGTAATCGAATTTTTTATCTGCTGAAGTTTCCCAGCCAATTCTTCTTTTTTTGACTCTCCCAACTTTAATATTTCTTCGTAGTTCCTGGCCCCGTCAACTTTTTCGAAGGTGTAAATACTTTGTATATTTTTCAGTTCATCAGCAACAGGCCCCAGTCTTTCATAAAGTTTCTTGTCGCCAACAATCAAAAACATTGTTTCTGAATGTTCAAGAATATAACGATATTCGGTTTCACTAATAGTCGGATAGATGGGAACATGCACAACACCGGTCATTGCCATGCCCATGTCTGCAAAATTCCATTCCGGACGATTAGCTGTTACTGTCGCCACTTTATCACCTTTTTTCAAACCAAGAGCCATCAGCCCCATTGCAAACTGATGCGATTTTTCATTATATTCTGCTGTACTGAAGGTATACCATTCACTTCCATTTTTACCACCTAAAGCATCTTCTCTCGGGAAAAGCTCCATACACCGGTTAAGAATATCAAAAGTTCTTTTTACTTCAACCTCCATAGTTCTATTTAAATTAGTTCTGTCATAACCATCCGGCAAATATACTATTTACCGTTCAGAGAGATCATAAAATTCGAAATTTACATGTCTGATCCTATTTTTTTACTTTTCAAGTACGACACAAACATCAGCGCTGCAACTATTATTACCGACAGGTACACAGCCCAGTGTACCGAACCTGCCGTTCCCTGCCCGTAAGAGTGCAACCCATTCAGGTAATAATTTACCCCGAAGTATGTCATCAATACCGATGTAAAGCCGATCACAGATGCAAAATTATAGTTGTATACACCTTTCAGAGATGGAATGAGGCGCATGTGCGAAATAAAGGCATACAGTACGATTGTTATAAGCGACCATGTCTCCTTCGGGTCCCAGCCCCAGTAACGCCCCCAGCTTTCGTTGGCCCAGATAGCCCCCAGAAATGTACCAATGGTAAGCATATACAAACCAACAATAACCGCCATTTCGTTGATGGTTGTTAACTGCTTCACGAATTTACGGATATTGTTTTTATTATTTTCATTAGCAATACTGAATAAAATGAGCACTAGGAACCCAAGAAAAGCGCTTAGCCCGATAAATCCGTAACTGGCAGTTATCACGGCCACATGGACTAACAACCAATATGATTTCAGCACTGGTACCAGGTTCGTAATTTCCGGGTTCATCCAGTTCAGGTGGGCTACAAAAAGGGTAATCCCGGACATAAAAGCGGCCGTGCCGACCACCATCGGGTATTTACGGCCAAAAATCAAACCAGCCAGCATTGCAGCCCAGGCCACATAAATCATCGACTCGTAACCGTTACTCCAGGGAGCATGTCCCGAAGCATACCAACGTAAGGCCATCCCCCCGGTATGGATTAAAAAGCCCAATATAATAAAACCGACCAACACGTATTTCAGATACCTGTTTATATTTTTCTGTCTGAAAATATTCAGGAACAGGACGAACAAAAGCGTGAACCCGAAAAGTAAATAAACAGGGAATACCCGCTTAAACGGCTTAAAATTATTATAGAAGATTTCAACTTTTTTACGGGATGCCGAAGGGAGCAGGTTTTTTGCAAACTTTTCCTGAAAAGCAGCTATTCCTGCAATAATCCGGCGGGCATCTGTTGTTCCTTTCCCGGCGACACTCTCCTTCAATAATTCAAAACCCCGGGTTACAAATAATGAATCGGTTGCAGGCAACCCTTTAGCTTTACTTCCTGGTGTGAGCCAGGGGTCTTTTGAACTTCCGGTTGGAAACAAGCTGAATCGTTGTCCCCTGAAAACCATGAAACATACGTTTACACGTTCGTCGACATAAATAAATTCTTTATCTACATGATTCCTGAAGGCCGGCATTTTGGCATAGGCTGCCTGTACCTGACCGGCAATCCGGTAGTTACCTGCTTCATCAAAAAACTCAGAGATTGCCAAACGGCTTCCCTTACTTCCCAACTGTGCCAGGACCTGTTTATTCGATACTTTCACCAGGGGAACCGTTTTCCACAATTCGGGATACAGGTACATGCTGAGCATCACTTCATCAGCAGATTTTCCCCCGATAGAAGACCTGCGGCTGATTTTGCGCAATATTTCAGAAGCCAGTGTCGATACCGGTTCGATACGCCCGTCGTGACCGTTTACCCAAAGTCCGGAAAAATCTTTCACCAGTTGCCGGTCGAGTTCAGGGATACCTGCTAAAGTAGCCTCGCTGGCACGAACCTGTGAACTTCCCAATAAAATCGCAACAACGAGAACAGCCATTGCCTTTGAACTTTGTTTCAGCCTCCGTATCAATAGACTGAAATATGAATTTTTATTCAGAAGCGATAAAATGATACCCAGGAACAGCATGGCATAACCGGTATAAGTTACTGTGGTCCCCAGACCATCGGCATTAACCGAAAGGATGGTTCCCTGTTCATCCTGATCGTACGACGACTGGTAAAAACGGTATCCCCGGTGTTTCAGGGCATTGTTCATGAAAACCCGGATATCTTTTTCAATCCCCTTTTCCTTGTCAACCAGGGTAAGCTCGCTGGCAAAAGAGGAAGGGCTTTCTGAACCCGGGTAGCGTTCCAACTGAAAATCCCTCAATTTTAAGGCAAATGGCAATTCAACAGGAATGGCGCCGTACGAAATTTTCACACCGGTATTTCCCATCCTGATAGCCGTTGGCTTTCCCTCCAGCCCGTGACGGCCAAACACATTTACGACAGTCTTTGTTTTACCATCCGAAACTTCGACCAGCACGGCATCTTCACGGCTGTTACCCGAAAGATCGCTGGTTACCCGGAGAATGGCATGCTCATAAAAATTTTTCACTAACAATATACAACCATCAAACGAATACAGGTGCCTAAACTGTACTTCAACCGGTTGGTTCACCGGCAAATCTTCAGTTTCTCCACCAGTCATCGAACGCAATTGCATGGGGAGGTCGCTCACCAGAAACAATTTTCCCCCTTCATTATAAAAACGGATATTCGAATCCGGGTTTTCGTAGGCAATCACGGTACCACCCAAATCAATATGATCGTTTTTACGAAACACAAAACTCTGCATTCCCTGTCCCGCAGAAACAACAAGATCGATCAGTTCACTACCTGACGGATGCTCTGCCGGAATTTTTCTGGCATTTTTCACAAAACCGATGGATTTAAATCTGAGCCTTTGCCCGTCAGTTGAAATATCGGTATTCAGTTCGCCTGTCTTAAATTTAGAAAACAAAACCTTTTTCTGTATTTTCTGTCCGCCGTATTCAATGGTCATAAAATCATCTGCCGACAGCATCGAATTACTGGTATTCCCTTCGCGGATATGCATCATACCTTCGAAACTAAAGTAGTGGGTAATACCTGCCCCCAGGACAATAATCACAAACGAGAGGTGGAAGAGGCCAATTGTAAACCGGGATTTACTGTATAATTTCGAGCGGAAAAAATTCACCATCAGGTTTATGCCCAGCAATACCAGGATCAATTCGAACCACCATGCGTTATATATTACCCCTCTTGACGCTGCACTTCCGTAGCTGCTCTCTATAAAAGTTGCAACGGCCATAGCAAATGCCATAACAAAAAAAAGGAAGCCCATAAATGAAAAGGAGAACAAAAAATTAGCAATTTTCTTCATTACATTGGATTTATTAGGAAGGGTGAAAATACATTTTTATTATTAAAATTTTGTCAGTATTTAGCGATTAATGCCGACACCACTATCTCCCTGCTACCAATAGCATTTCAAATTGCAAATTTTACCGGAATAATCTTTCATCAAAATTATAACTTATAATCATGAAAATTATAACCTGTAATTTTGGAAATCTTAACTTATAATTTTTGAGGGAACTCCAGCCTTTCAATGGCTTCCTTCTGGAATAATCCTTAAAAAATACAGCCGATACTGATTCCCAGATGACCAAAAGTATTGCCGATACAGGTCGTCGAAAATGCTTTGGTAAAGCTATATTCTATGTCTCCATAGATACGATAATTCTGAGGAAGTTTTTTTGTATAACGAAATTTTGCATCAGTAGTAATACGTGATGAAGTCATGTATTCATATTCACGGTATAGATAACGATCAAGGGTGGCATAACTGTCACTACTGTCTGTTGATGTATATTTTCCATCTGTTTTTTCATCTCCTCCGCCAAAGCCATAAACTCCTCCCAAGGAAATACTATACATATTATCATTGTGAATAATATTCCTTTCTACTGAAGCCTCTGCACTTAGCTGGTAAATATCTTGTTTCCTGTAATCGGGATAAAGTGAAGCTATCTGGTCTCTTTCCCCAAAAGATATGCCGGTATTTATAAGCCATTCAGGATTGTTATCTGTAACTTCTAAATTACCGGTGTATTGTAATGATGCTTTTGTTGTAGTACGATCTAATACTTCGTTTTTGCCATAGTATACAATGGTGGTATTTCCGTTAACAGTCGACTCCCGGTGAGATTTCATGGAATTGATTAAGTTTTCCTGTTTTAACAGGACGGTTAACAGGTGCAGGTTTTTATCTTTTTTTAATGATATTTTCCCTTTATATTGAAAAATATCAGCTTCATGTTCGGAGAACATAATTGATGTAGACGCTTTTTTGCCATAATAGCCATTTCTTTGTTTTATTCCGAGCTCATTAAAAAAATGAATTTTCTTTTGGGGAAATAAATCGATCTGTATACTTATCCCGTGAATGAAATCAACAAATGGCCTGTTGCTCCCGCATGTAATTTCATCTCCAATTGAACTATAGCCTTGTTGCTCACCCATAAAAGCCCCATAGCTGATTAGTGAACTAAATTGCTGGTCGGTATTTCCCTTTGATTGATAGGAAGTTCCTTCTACCCGTTTTCTAAAATAATAATTCAAGCCTACGTCTGCGATTTTAGTCGGATAAGAAACACCCGTTGTTATTTTCATGTCCATCAGGTCGTTTGTATGGCGAAGGTCTTTAATTTTATAATAGCTGACGGTAGAGTAGTCTGCCTTCAGTCCTAATAATAAATTTTTATATGCCGGCATACTGATTGCTCCGGTCAGATGGTATGCTTCCATTTTTTTCTCACCGGCGGTACTATCGGCATATTCAACAATGTCGAATGGAGAAAAATAAGGATCAAACAAGCTTGAACCACCCATGTTCTTTCCTGAAAAATTGAAATAGTTTACTTTTCCGTAGAAAACAACATTTTTAAGTCGATAAAAAGACTCTGTCAAGCCCCCAAAAGAATAGCTGTTGTCTGATTGATAATAATTAATAAAATCTCCATTGCTTTTATTGGAAAATGCTTCGATAAAAGAAATTTTTTCTATTTCCAGCTTATCCAAACCTGCTGCATTTTCGCAGGTGAACCAAGCATCTGAATTTTTTATATAGTAGAAATCAGACCATTTTTGGGCAAATAATCCGGCAGGGCATAAAACCCCGCCGGTAATTATTAGGCAAACTATATAAATCTTTTTTATCATAATACATACTTAATCCTGACAGGTTTTTAAAACCTGTCAGGATTTATAATAGACTAATCCCGCAAAGAAGCTTTTGCTCTTTGGTGGAAATCATTTGTCGAACTGTTTGTGTCGCTGTAAATAATACGTGCTCCATTCTTTTCTGAAGCTTCAGCATCAATACCCGAATCGTCAGTACTTCCACCATCCACATCAGTTGTTCCACCTGAATAACTATATACAATTTTACCACTGTTTTCTTCTAAAGCTTCGGTAGCTTCTTGATCAACATTACGATATAAAGTATATCCCTGTTTATTGGTGTGGTATACATAACCGGCATCAACGACAGAAGACAAGCGTTTCTGACTGTCATATCCTTGTCTGTAAACCTCAATACCGTCGATAACCCAATCGGTTGGTATTTTCAAATAAACAGATCTTGATGATCCATAATAACTATACTGATTATCTGTACTACTGGCGAAGTCAGATGGGGATTCATCTTCAGTGGCAAAAATAAAAAATGCAGGGGAAGAAAAACTCAAAGTCCAAGCAGTTCCTGAACCATAGCTGATCGCCGATAAATAATGAGATTCAGGAATAAGCGATGATGGCGCCGGATAATAAAGCGAATGGGCAAATACATCTATATCATATGTTGTATAATAATCGGAATTCGCAAAGTTGATAGCCTGGCTATAAGTTACAGTATTGTCAATGGCACTATTTAAAGCCACCACAATTTGTTCTCCCGCTTCCAAACTGACTCCATCGGGGAAGTACCATATTGCCTGATTGGCCGGAATCCATCCTGCCGACTCATAAATAAGAGATGTTTCATCCTCATAAAATTTATTGGATGAATTTGAATTAGCAGGAGAACATGCCCCTAAACAAACATTATCTAATGAAACCTGATCTTCTGAATTGTTATATAAGATAACATACTGACCTTGACTAAAAGATCCCGAGCCATCATCTTTAGGGCATCCTCCGCAATATAATTCTTTTATGATAAGCGCTGCTGTTTCAGAGACTGAAAGTTCAATAGTTGTTGTACTTGTTTCATCCCATGCTTCGGTTACTGTAATCGGTTCTGTTCCCGTGAAATTATAAGCTTTACCGGATAAGGTACGTCTCTCGGAAACCGATGCCTCGTAAATACCCGAAGTGACTTCAAAGCTTGCAATGCCGCTTGCATCAGTACTATCGGCATAAGTTGTACTGGTTGTTGTATTCGTTAATATAACACTAACATTTTCTGCTACTTCGTAGTCATCAGGATAACTTAGCTGTACAGAGACAGAATATGTTTGGTAGTCATCATCATCATCATTCTCACACGATTGAAAACAAAAGGCTGTTAAGCCAATCGCAAACAATAGAATAAAATTAATTTTTCTTTTCATAATTGTAGTTTTAACATATTAATAATTCGTCTATAATTTCAGTTTCATTGACATTCCATAGTAAAAGCTTGCAATCATCGAATTGTTATAAAGCGATGATTCGTTTCCTGTCTGACTACTTTCGATCCTGCTTACATTATTAAAAAAGTTAGTTGCCTTAAACGTGATGGAAAGATGCTTCCCTATTTCTTTTGTAAGATTGATGTTTGCACTAAAATAGGGCGTGTATTTATTCGCTTTAAAGTAGTAATCGTTATATGACCTCTCTACTAATTTTGCCAAGTCATTGTATAATCCTTCATCGTTTTCTTTTGCCCATGTGAATTTTTCAAGGAAAGGAATTTGAGTATCCATATCATCCATTGATTTATAGTATAAAGGATAGGTTATCACGTAATGATTTCCTTTGTATATGCTTCCATTATCATCTGACGGGAAATAAGAATTCGCATTATCCAGAACATAACTTCGTGTGCCTTTTGAATACTCGCTTAATCTTTGCATGTAATTATATAAACAGCTTTCTAAGCGGCAAGACACCACCATGCGAATAGCCGGGATGTGAGTAATGAGCGTTACATTTGCATTTATCTTTTTTGTTTCCGTTCCATTACTTACGGCATCGCCACCAACATATATCCCGACATATTTATAATAACTACCGCTGCCATCTGACGAAAGGTTGCCGGGAGTTGTATATTCTATAAGTGTTTCATTTACTCCTTTGTAGTGATAATAACTACCATCAATCCGAACCGAAGTTTTTAGTGCTTTTATTTTCCCAAAATCAACAATCCATTCCAGTCCTTTGCGAATAACCGGAGATCCGTTAGAGTAGTATGACTTTTTATCAAAGCGTTCTTTTGTTGTATAACTGAGCGTTTCGCTGGCATACGTTCCGGTTTTATCAGAAATTGTAATAACCCCGGTTGTTTGATCAATACAGTAAACACGGTTTTTGTCTGGAATAGAACTTTCTATATTGGTACCATCGGTAAAATTGTATGTAATTGGTTCATAGGTTCCGTCTTTTTGGAAGGGATGAAATGTTTTATCCCGATAAGCAGTTAATGAAACTTTTGTTTTGCCTAATTTAAAATCAGCACCAAGCTCCAATTTGCGTCTGCGTTGCCATTTTAAATCCTCATTGTAAATTGTTGTTTGCGGAATCGTGTAATAAGCATAAATTTGTTCTGTGCCACTTTCGTTAGCCGATGTTTTAAATGTTAATAAATCGGCATAAGACGGTCTGGGGTAAAGAACATTCGAGGTCGGTAGTTTTATGGCATCTCCCCAACCGACATGTAATTTCACATTTTTCAGCAAAGTATTATTATTCTGATATAATTGATACCGGGCATTAACTCGTGGCGACAGACCTTGAGCTACTCCGTATTCAGAACCTTTTATGGCAGTAATATCAGAACGGACACCTGCCTGTATTTCCATTTGTTTATCCCAAACCGGGAATGAAATTTTATCTTCTGCAAAAAGAGAATAGGTTTTTATAAAAGGTTGTTCATCGTATCTGAATTCCCTCCATTCGGGGGCATAACGCATATCATCGTAATAAATTCCTCTTCCATAGTTACCTGAATAGGTAAATTCGCCACCTATTTTCAACTTATTATTAATTTCTCCTTTCTTATGAAACCAATTGGCTTTTAATTTTGCTGAGTAAGTGACCGGTTTATCATCATCATATTCAATCTCGAAGTAGGAATCACTGGCAGGAATAGTTATAACTTCAGCATCCGGTTTTTCATCATAATCCTGAGAAATGTAATACCCTTCTACTGTTGAATGAATAGAGGCAGAAGAGGCAGATTTGTCTTTTTTGTCTTTTTCTTCCTTTTTCCTATCTGAATAATTAACCGAAGTAGAAAAGTCAATTTCTGTCAGGAAAGGAAGGTTCAGCAGCCATTTTATATTCAAATTTGTACGAACAACATAGTCATTTCTCTTTTTATAAGTTCCTACAAACATATCAGGGTCTGATTCCGAGTTATATCCTCCGAAATTGCTGGTTAATCCATAACTTAAATCGATGGGTTGGCCTTTCTTTCCAAAGGTATTACAATAGGTTAATGACATGTTATTACGAGTGTATGTTGTATAGGGAGAAACCCGTTCGGAAATGGAACGTGTATATTCCAAGCTGGCATTTAAAGTCCCACGTTTTGGACCTAAGTCGAAGCCTTTTGTAACTGAATAGCTTTTAATCTTGGGTTTCGTAACTACTTCTATTTCATACGGAGCTTTTCCTTTGCGGGTATTAATTTTTATAAGTCCGGCAGTAAGGTCTCCGTTCTCAACCGAAGGCAAGCCGGTTATAACTTCTACCGACTCAATATTATTAACAGCAATATTCCGAATGTCAAGACCTTCAATACCGTCTGAACCATCGCTACTATAACTAAAATGAGAATTAGAAGATAATCGTACCCCATCTACTTCTATTGCTGTTCCTATTGCCGGATTATCGATGTCAGAAGATTCACCACGCAAAATAATTTGCTGTTTACTTGTTATGCTGGTTTCGGAATTCGTTTGTCCTCCGGGTAATTGTGTCATCAAATCCGAAATGTCATTCATTTGTGCATGCGTCAGGGCATTCCGGTCAATTGTATATGCGGTAGTAATTTCTTCTTCCTTTTTTTTAGCTGTAATTACCACCTCTTTAAGTGATAAATTATTCTCTTTGAGATAATAAATCTGGTTCGATAATGATTTGGAATGAAACGCTATTACTGTTGTCGTTTTTGCAAAACCAAGGCAAGATATTATCAAGGTGTTTTTTTGTACAGGTAACAAAATACTGAAAAAACCTTTGTTATTGCTAATTGCCCATAAACCGTTATCTGTATTTGCAATTACAGCAAACTCAACCGGTTCTTTTGTCCTTTCGTTTAGTATCTTTCCCGACAGTGTATACTGTGAATAAGCCGGACGAATAAAGACAAAAATTAGTATCGTAATAATGAAAAAAAATCTAAATAACATTAACAACAGAAATAAAATCACTAATTATTCATAAGTAACTGAAGTAGATTAGGTTTAATGGTTCTAAATAATGAACTGCAAATATCGGTTGTTGTGCACAACGAAAAAATCCCATAATCTGAGGGTTTATTGGTTGGTTTATCCCTATTTGTTGTTAATGAAAGGTCTTATGAAACATACGACAAAATCTCTGTTGCCGTTGCACTAACGAGGAGAAGTGGAGAATTCTATTTTTCTATTTTCGGGAATACCAGCTTTAATTTTACTTTTTCACTTTGAAGTATTGAGTTTTTCATAGCTGGCACCCAGGCAGGCCCTTCCCTGATAAATTCAATTGCCACCTGATTATATTTTTCATTGCTGCTGCGCAGGATTTCAAACGAACCGGGTTTCCCGCTTTCATCAACCACAAACGATAAACGGACAACTACTTTTTTCTCCGGCAAACCAATTTCCGGGTGCTGAAGTTCAACAGAGAGATATTCGTTATAAGCTTTCCATCCGTCACGCGGGGCAGCTTTCCTGTCCGGTACTTCTGATACTCCGGCAACAGCGCCGGCTACCGATTTTTTAGAATTACCTGAATCGCCAACCACAGTTACTTCGTTCAAAGCGGTGTCAGCTTTCTGTCCGGCGACAAGAAAAGCAACAGATTTCGCAGCTCCCGGTCCGGTACTTACTGCCCGCGCCGCTTTTTTACTTCCTTTTAGCTGTATCCCGGATACCGGTGACTGTTCTTCGGCTAGTGCAAATTTCTCACTCTGCTCCGGAGAATCAATATTTTGCTGAGCTTTGTCTGCTACAACCTGCAAAATTTTGTCTTCAGCAAGTAATCTTTTTAATCCGGCCTGTTTCTCAGGACTTAATGATAACGGAGCCTGTGCCTTGCTCATCGTAACCGACCCCGCCCCGGTTCCTGGATCTATCTCTGTATCTGCCATCTCAAATTCTAATTCCGTTTGCATTGTTTCCTTCTCCTGAAGTTCGCTTTGTTTTTGTTCCGTTTCGTTCCTTTGCACGGTTTGTGCCCCGAATAACATTTTTTCAGAAGGTGCAACTTGTTGTTCTGGTTTTGCCATGTTCCCGGTAACAACAGGATTGGTCTTTTTTTCAAGGTTAAACAGGAAAAATGTGGAAACAATAATCAGCAAAACCGAAGCTGCCGCATACCAAATGTATCTTTGGTTGCCATGCCTGTGGCCCCGTATCCCGGTTTTCAGCGTTTCAACATCGGCAAAAACGTCTCCGGGCGGAAAAGCAGAGAAACCGTCCACTGCCTCTGCCAGAAACGGGTCTTTCTGCATTTCCCGCTCAAAGGCATTGCGTTCGGCATTCGTCATTTCGTTTTGCACGTAACGACGGATTTGTTCTTCCTGCTGATATGTTTTTTTACCCCACATGCTTGTTTTCCAAACAAATTTTCAAATTTCTTTTCCCGTTTTGCAAAAGGCTTTTTACTTTTTTCTCATCCCTGCCTGTCTGCTCCGAAATATCGCGGTAGCTCTTGTTTTCGTAATAAAAAAGCCGGATACAACGTTGCTGTTCCATCTTTAATTTTTCGACACAATCTTTCAACGCCTGGTTCATTTGCAAATTTTCATCTTCGTCAATAGGATGCAATTCTTCTGCTTTTTCCATAAAATTTTTCTGGTCAGCGAGCCACAATTCTTCTTTTTTACGCAATGCCCTTTCTTTGCGCAGTTCCATCAGGCAATAATTTTTACTGAAAACATACAGCCAGCTTTTAAAATTTTGAATATCGTGCCGGTGAAGTTCAACGGCCAGTTGCTCAAAAATCTGCATCACAGCGTCTTTTGCCCGCTCCCGGTCATTAAAATATTTCAGGCTCAAGCCGTAAACCAGCGCTACATAACGCGAATACAAAAATCCCAGCACCTCAGCATTATTCCTTTTTTTATACTGAAGTATTAATTCCCGGTCGCCGGTGTCTTCACTATTTTTCGATTTCAAAAACAAACAGAGAATTTTAATAATTGAGCATGTTTTGAGGTTTCAAACCGAAAATGAACGGCCAGGGCCAATAACGCATAAAACATTCCATAGTATATCCGGTTATCAATCATGCTCATTTTTTTTACTAAAATACAAAATCACTTTTTCAGAAAAAAACTAAAAATTTTTATGGAATTCATTCCGGCCTTGCATCCTATTGACAAAACGTTCAATCAAAAAAAATTTTAGTCATGAAGAAAATAACAATTCTTTTGGTCCTTCTTTTAGGAATTATAACCAGTACCAATGCATTTAACCGGATTGAAGTAAAGGGGAAAGTTTCTGATCCGGCAGGTAACGCAGTTCCCGGGGTGACCGTAACCGTTCGGGAAAGCGGAAAATCAACAGTAACTGATCAGGCGGGAATGTACCGGATCATTGCAGAAACAACAAACCACCTTGTTTTCAGCCATCCAGGCTTTCAGAAAAAAACAGTTGAAATTGCAGGAAAATCCAATCAACTGAATGTGATATTGTTGCCGGTTAACCAGAAGATACTGGATTCAGAAGTAGAAATGGACGAATGTGTCGCAGTTAATTTTGTTTCTCAGGAAAAGTCGGCGATGACAGGAGCAGTTGCCGGTGTGCAGGTAAGAGGAAGGGCATTCGGGGTTGCCCCTAAAAGTTACAGGACAGAAAATATGCGCACCCCGGACTGGAACACCGAAAATTATGCAAGCATCAACGAGAATGGGTATAAAGATGTGTTTGCCAATCCACTTTCAACTTTTTCGATTGATGTGGACAATGCCTCGTACTCCAATGTGCGCCGGTTCCTGAACATGGGACAAATGCCCCTGGTTGATGCAGTCCGTATCGAGGAGATGATCAATTATTTCGACTATCAATACGATAAGCCCAAAGATAAAGAACCGTTCTCTATTCATTCGGAACTGGCCGTTTGTCCCTGGAACAAAAGACATAAGCTTCTGCTGACAGGCCTTCAGGCTAAAGAAATCGACAAATCAGATTTACCGCCATCCAACCTGGTTTTTCTCCTCGATGTTTCCGGGTCGATGAAAGCCCCCAACAAACTGCCGCTGGTAAAATCGGCCATGCGTATGCTGGTGAATGAATTAAGGCCAAACGACCGTGTTGCCATCGTGGTATATGCCGGCGCTGCCGGGCTGGTACTTGAATCAACGCCAGGCAACGAAAAACAAAAAATTATGGAAGCCATTGAGAAATTAAATGCCGGTGGCTCTACCGCAGGCGGTGAAGGATTGCGGCTCGCGTATAAAACAGCACTTGAAAATTTCAGGAAAGAGGGCAACAACCGGATCATTCTGGCTACCGACGGCGATTTCAATGTAGGCGTTTCGAGTACTTCGGAAATGGAACGGTTGGTCGAAAAAGAACGTGAATCGGGAATTTTTATGACTGTCCTGGGATTTGGAATGGGTAATTATAAAGACGACAAGATGGAAACGATTGCAGATAAAGGCAATGGCAACTATGCGTACATCGATAATATTCAGGAGGCCCGGAAAATGTTTGTAAAAGAATTTGGCGGCACCTTGTTTACCGTTGCCAAAGATGTGAAACTGCAACTGGAATTCAACCCGCAATATGTAAAAGCTTATCGCCTGATTGGCTATGAAAACCGCCTGCTGAACGACGAAGATTTTAATGACGACAAGAAAGATGCCGGTGAAATGGGGGCCGGTCACCGGGTTACAGCCCTTTACGAGATCATACCGGCTGGGTCCGGCGAAGAAATACCGCAAATCGATGAATTGAAATATCAGCAACGAAAAAAAGAAGCTGTTAAAAATTTCAATAACGAACTGGTAACCATCAAAATACGCTACAAAGCGCCCGACGGGAACCAAAGTCTCCTGATGGAAAAGGTGGTCTCGCCCAAAGCTGTTGATTTCGAAAAAGCATCCGGTGACATGCGCTTTGCATCGGCGGTAGCAGGGTTCGGGATGCTGCTCCGTAACTCAGAATACAAAGGCGATATTGGCTATGAAGACATTGTCAGTATTGCCCAAAGCGCTAAAGGAGATGACGAGGAAGGTTACCGGGGTGAGTTTATACGTTTGGTAAAAATCGCTGAAAACCTCGATCAACTTCATACAAATAAAAATTAGTTGTGCTCTATGTCTTTGATATTTGGTTTCTGTTTTTGGCCGGATCCGTAATGAATCCGGCTTTCTGCTTTCAATATAAAAAGAAGGAACACTTTTTCACATAAAATAGTAACTTTGGGCTCAATTTAAATTTTAACGGATGATCAAATCGATGACCGGCTTCGGAAAAGCCGAATTTGAAGTTAACAACAAAAAAATCACTCTGGAAATAAAATCGCTGAATAGTAAACAACTCGATATAAATACGAGAATTCCGGCACTCTATCGTGAAAAAGATATTGAAATCAGGAAATTGATTTCGGAGTACCTGATCAGGGGAAAGGTAGACCTTGCACTTTATGTTGATAATCTCGGAGATGAAAGTAATGCCACGGTGAATGAAGAAATCGTAAAAGCATATTTCAACCAGATGAGAAAGATCAATGCCGATTTGAACATTCCTGTCAGCGAACTCACCATGCAATCGATACTCCGTCTGCCCGATGCGGTTAAAGTGACCTACGAGCAGTTGGATGAAGCAGAATGGCTGGTGATGAAACAGCAACTGGGAAATGCGCTGAAACTGGTAAATGCATTTCGAGAGCAGGAAGGCAAAGCACTGGAAGCCGATGTGTGCGGTAACATCGAAAACATCCTTTCTCTGCTAAAAAAAGTAGAACCCTTTGAAGGAGCACGGATAGAGACTGTAAAAGTCCGGCTGAAAGACAACCTGAACGAACTGCAGCTGAATGGCAACTTCGACAAAAACCGCTTTGAGCAGGAACTGATCTACTACCTGGAAAAACTGGACATAAACGAAGAAAAAGTACGCCTGAAAAATCATTGCGAATACTTTTTGCATACACTTCATGAGAACAGTATTGACGCGGGGAAAAAACTCGGGTTCATTGCCCAGGAAATAGGCCGCGAAATCAATACCATGGGGTCAAAGGCCAACGAAAGCAACATTCAGAAAATCGTTGTCCGTATGAAAGACAGCCTGGAACGCATTAAGGAACAGGTTTTAAATGTACTGTAGAGTTATTGAAGTAAAAAACATTGCAAATCTTTCCCTTTGGGGAAATAAGGGAGCCTTTAGATGAAAGGAAAACTCATCATATTTTCAGCGCCTTCAGGAGCAGGTAAAACGACTATCGTTAAGCACCTGCTTACAAAAAATTTCGGGCTCGCATTTTCCATATCGGCTACCAGCCGGGCTAAACGGCACACAGAGACCGATGGCAAAGATTATTATTTCCTGACACCGGAAGAGTTTCAGAAGAAAGTAGATGCCGGCGAATTTCTCGAATGGGAAGAAGTATATGCCGGAACCCGCTACGGCACATTGAAGTCGGAAGTTGAACGCATTCGCAGTAAAGGCAAAAATGTGATTTTTGATGTGGATGTGGTAGGCGGTCTGAACATCAAAAAATTCTATGGCGATGAAGCCCTGGCCGTTTTCGTGCAGCCCCCTTCGGTTGACGAATTACGAAAGCGTCTGGTTGGCCGCTCGACAGAGGAACCGGAGGTGATTGAAAAACGGGTACAAAAAGCCGAATTTGAACTTTCGTTTGCCCCCAGATTCGACGTGGTGCTGATCAATGAAAAACTGGAACAGACGCTAACCGATGCAGAAAGGATTGTGGACAGGTTTCTGAAAAATGACTGACACAAAATTATCCCCGGAACGGCTATCCCCAAAATATTGATTTTATTATCTTTGTAAAAACATTGATTATGAAAGCCATAGAAATAAAATCAGAAACAGATAAAAACGGATATCTAAAAATAAATTATCCGTTAAATAAAACAAAACGAAAAGTACGGGTTATAATTCTTCTTGAAGAGGATTCAGATCAGGATGAAGAAAAAATATGGAGGTACTCGGTTGCAAAAAATCCGGCTTTCGATTTTCTTCAGGAACCGGATGAAGATATATACACAATTAATGATGGAGAACCGTTCCATGATTAAAAATTTTATCGTACTGGTTCCATTTCCGTTTGATGATTTTACAGAATTAAAAGTTAGGCCTGCGCTGTGCCTAACTTCTGAAATCGGAAAATTTAAACATGTAATTATCGCTTTTCCATGAAAACCGGCTTATATTTCGGCACGTTCAACCCCATTCACATTGGTCATCTGGTCATTGCCAATTATATGCTTGAGTTTACAGCACTCGACCAGCTCTGGTTCGTGGTAAGTCCGCAAAGTCCATACAAACAAAAACAAAGCCTGCTCGACGATTACCAACGGCTGGAACTGGTGAACCGGGCCATTGAAGACGACGACCGGATGAGGGCCAGCAATATCGAATTTAAGCTTCCCAAACCATCATATACCATCGATACCTTAACCTATCTTCAGGAAGAATATCCCAGCCACCGGTTTTCAATACTGATGGGTTCTGACAACCTGAAACATTTTCATAAATGGAAAAACTACGACCAGATTATTGAGAACCATTCAGTTCTGGTTTACCCGCGTCCGGGGTTCAGCCCTGAAAATTTTAAGGCACACAAAAACATTCATTTGGTCAATGCCCCGGTTATAGAAATATCAGCAACATTTATCCGCGAAGCGATTAAAGCCGGAAAAGACATCCGGCATTTTCTTCCTCCGGGAACGTGGAAATATATCGAGGAAATGAATTTTTACAGGAAATAAAATTTCAGATAATTATAATACATTACCGTTCTATTTGTTTCCACAGCATTTTTTATACTTCTTTCCGCTGCCACAAGGACATGGATCGTTTCTGCCTACTTTTTTTGATACAGCCTGCTGCGGAACTTCGCGGGGATAGGAAAAATTATCCCTGTCTTCATTGTACCCGGCCCATGTGTTTACTACGTCGTCGTATAATTCAAAAATGGTACAGACGTCTTTTTTGTGGTCAAAGGATGACTCCCTGTCAAATTCCTTCACTACCATTTTATAATCTCCGCTGATTTCAAGAGAGACATATTGTTTGTCGTAAAGAGTCTTAATAAAAGGCAGAAGCTCAGACAACTGGCAATCAATTGTATCACTAACAGCCAATTTATAATTTGCCCTTCAAAACTATAATAATTTCCTCCGTTTGTTTTACATCTTATTATACTTCTTTTGAAAAAGTTATTAATTCTAGGGGGAATAATCACTCTTAACTTTCCTTAACCTTCTTTCACCCCGCTTAACGTTATGTCGATGTATCTTTGTACTGTTAGCTTCATAATCAATACGCAAGACAATTTTTTTCATAGATTTGAATTTAGGGTAAAAGGGATGACAGGGGTCATCCCTTTTATTTGTGTGTCATTCAGAAGATAGAGAAGGAAAAATAAAAAGAGCAGGAAGAGTGTTCAGTGTTCAGTCAGTAAGGAGCCATCGTTTCGTTATAGAATAAGCAGGGGGGAGAGAGATATTTTTTTAGGAAAGGAAACAATGCCCGGGCTGTTTCCGCCTAAGGAGAAAAAGCGTTTAGAAAATCGATGGAGTGAGCGTTAAAAAATCTTCCCTGTTTGACGAACGCAGTGAGGAGTTTGGAAGATTTTGGCGAACGCAAACGATTTTTAGCTTTTTCTCCTCAGCGGCGGCTCTTTTTGGATCCTTTTTCCAGCTGCAGGGAAAAAGGATCAGCCCGTCCGGCTTGAGGACAGTAAAAAAGGGAAATGCAATGAAACTTAATTTTTAGCTTTTGTCGGTACTAAAAAATCAGAGCTAGATAATATGCTCCACAAAAAATTAAAGTGATCCATAAAAAGGGCCCCAGACATTGATGCCGGCGCCCTCACTTACCAATAAACATACTCCTCCCCTCCCATCATCACCTTTTTGCAGATACTATTTATTTTAGTCATGTCTTACTTATTGTCCAGAGCCATTTTTTAAGGTTCTTTGCTTTATACAATTTACAAAAGGGATAAGTCAAAAGGAATACACAACAACCGTATTAGCCGGATTGTCAGCTATTATATAACACATTCCAATAAATTAAAAGGTCAACCACAGAATATTATTCAGAATAAAAAATAAATACGCTTATTGCTTACAATCCGAAAGTTGTCAAATTTTATTCTTTATAAAATAAAACGCATATTTGTAATACTGAACTTTGAACTGAACAGTTATGCGATCAGGCAAATATATATTTCCAGTCTTTATTGGTTTACTGATTATTTCACTCCCGGCTATTGTTTCCTGTTTAAACAAAAAAACAAAACAGTCGGCAGAATCAGACTTCTCGGGTTCGGAATCGTGTATCGAATGTCACGAACGTTTTTACCAATTATGGTCGACCTCGAATCACGGCCTGGCTATGCAGCCCATTACCAGCGATTTCATTGCTGACAAAATCACGCCCGGACAGGATGAAATTTTCATGGAGGAAGCATATTATAAAGCAATTGCTGAAGACAGCCTGCTTTTTATACAGGAACGGAAAAACGGTTCGGTAAAAAAATATGAAGTTTTATGGGCATTGGGAGGGAAAAATGTATATTATTTTCTGACCCCCTGGAAAGGAGGACGCCTGCAAACCCTGCCTCTGGCCTATAATGTACATACCAAACAATGGTACAACAACCCGGAATCGGCCATCCGGCATTTCCCGAACATGACGGTTACAGATGAAGCATTGAGCTGGACCGACCTTCAGTATACTTTTAATACTTCGTGCTATAGTTGCCATGTAAGCCAGTTACGCAACAATTTCGACCTTGCAGCAAACACTTACGAAACTCACTGGAAAGAACCGGGCATCAACTGTGAGACCTGTCATGGCCCCAGTGCCGAACATGTGCGGGTCTGCCGCAAAGCCGGCAAAGACAATGTTCCTTCCGATTTAAAGATCATCAGTACCAGGGTATTTACACCTGAACAACATAATGCAAGTTGTGCCCCTTGTCATGCAAAAATGATCCCGATCACTTCTTCATACATGCCAGGTGACCGGTATTTCGACAATTACGACCTGACCACGCTGGAAAGTACTGACTTTTATCCCGACGGTCGCGACCTGGGAGAAAACTACACCTATACTACCTGGAGCATGAGCCCATGCGCCATTTCAGGTGAATTACACTGTGTTACCTGCCATACTTCAAGCGGGAGGTACCGTTTCAAAAGCGAGGTGAATGCCGAGGGCAACAAGGCTTGTGCAAGCTGTCATAAGGAAAATGCCGAACATGTTGACAAACACTCGCACCACCCGCTTACGGAACAGAGCCCGCAATGTATCGATTGCCACATGCCCATGACCACGTTCGGCCATATGAACCGCAGCGACCATTCGATGCGCCCGCCTATGCCTTCGGCTACCATTAAGTTTGGTTCGCCCAATGCCTGTAACATTTGCCATACCGACAAAACTCCGAAATGGGCCGACAAGCAGGTACGGTCGTGGCACAAGGATGATTACCAGGCCGCAACACTGTATGTCGGAGGTCTTGTTGACGATGCCAGAAATCAAAAGTGGAAACGGATGGACAAAATGCTGAAAGCTATCTCGACCAGTAAATATGGTGATGTTTTCACCAATTCGCTCATCCGGCTCCTGTTCAACTACAATGGTGCTGAAAAATATCCGGTACTGATTGCAGCAATCAACCATCCGTCGCCGTTGGTTCGCAGTTCTGCAGTTAATGGGCTCCTGGGGAACCGTTCGGACGAAGTAAAAAACGCCTTGCTGAAAGCTGCAAAAGATTCCATCAGGCTGGTCCGGCTGGCTGCGGCTTCGTCGTTGTCGGTTTTTCCACGCGAAGAATTTAATGCTACCGATATTATTCTGGTTGACCAGGTAAACAAGGAATACGAGGAATCGCTGGTTACACGTCCCGATTCATGGAGCGCCTATTACAACCTGGGCAATTATTACCAAAATATGGGGAAACCCGACCAGGCGCTGACTTCGTACGAAACAGCACTGAAATTACACCCGGAAGCATTCATGCCATTGGTAAACAGCAGCTTTTTGTATTCGGTAAACGGCAATCCGGTCAAAGCCGGGGAATACCTGAAAAAAGCACTGGAACTGGAACCTGACAATGAAGCAGCGAACCTTAATTATGCGCTTCTGACGGCTGAAATGAACAAGATGAACGAGTCGGAAAAAGCATTCCGCAAAGTATTGGAACACAACAAAACAAATACGACTGCCCTTTACAATTTAAGCATCATCGTTTCGAAATGGAATCTGGATGAAGCCTGCCAGTTAAGCCGCCGGGCGATGGAAGCTGCCCCCGGTGACCCTAAATTTGGTTATACATACGCATTTTTTCTGAATCAAAACAAAAAGACGTCTGAGGCTGTTTCTGTATTGAAAAAAATTATCGAAAACCAGCCCGCACACTTAAATTCAGTATTCCTGCTGGGAAATATCTACCTGCAGTCAGGCAACAAGGCAAAAACGCTTGATCTTTATGAAAAAGCACTGAAATCGGCCGGTAACGATCAGCAAATGACGGCACAGATCCGGCAGGCCATTCAACAGGTAAAATCCATGTAGGATAAGGTCATAACCCAATTATCTTTGAAAATACTTCTTTTATTCTTCGGGGTAATTCAATTATTCCCCGGAAATCTCAGCCCTTTCCCTGATAAAATTCCAAATCACTGAAACGTTTTTTCTTTTTCAGGTAAAAATTAAGGATAATACTTTTTCTGAACATTTCCGGGTGTAACTTCCTGGTCAGAATATCCGGCTGTGCTTTCCTCTTTTGCCGGAGAGATGACAAATTCCTGTAAAAACTGAGATAAGCCCGGATCACGCTAAAAAAGCCACGGACATTGCCTTCAAGCAACAAACGGAACGCGGCAACCCCATCAAAAAACATCCGTATCAACATGGTTCCGCATAACTTACCGGAAGGCAGGTTCTTGTAAAGCAGGCTTAAATTATTTCTGAAATTGAGATATAATTTTCGCGGATTTCCGTAAGGCAGGCTACCCCCACCGAGATGATACACTTTACTTCCGGGGCAAAAAACCACCCGGTATCCCATGTTCCTGATACGCCAGCAAAGGTCAATCTCTTCCATGTGGGCCCAAAAATCAGGATCGAAACCGCCGGCACGATGAAACACTTCGGCACGAATGACCAGACAAGCGCCACTACCCCAAAAAATATCACAAAGCTGATCGTACTGACCTTCATCCTTTTCCATAACATCCAGTATCCGGCCACGGCAAAACGGGAAGCCGTACCGGTCGATAAAACCGCCTGCAGCACCGGCATATTCAAACGTATCTTTTTCGTGATAACTTAAAATCTTTGGCTGAACAGCAGCAATTGTCCCGTCTTTATCAAGCAGATCAATAACCGGTTGCAACCATCCTTCCGAAAGTTCTACATCCGAGTTCAGAATCACATAGTAATCAGCATCGATTTGCTGCAAGGCTTCGTTGTAACCTTGGGCAAACCCGTAATTCTGCCCCAAAACTAAAATCTCAGATTGCGGAAATTCTTTTCTGAGCAGATTAACCGACATATCGGTCGAACCATTATCAGCAACAATAACCCGGGTGCCGGGTAAACGGCTGTGTTCAATCACGGAAGGAAGAAATTGCGGTAATAGTTTCTCTCCGTTCCAATTCAGTATAACAATCGCTGTTTTTAATCTGCTCATCGGTCTTTCAGGGAAGGATAATACCAGCTATAATCTTTGCCAGTGTCTCATTATCTAAGGATTCGAGTATCTTGCTGACTTTCTCTTTTTTTGCCGGATCACCGGACTGCATCACGCCCCGAAGCTCCTTTATCTGTTTCCCGGTTAATTCCTCTTCAAGCAGGCCCCATGCTTTGGTTTCTTCCCGTTCCCTTTCAGGAATACCAAATTGCTGCAGCGAAGCAATGGCCGCTTCCAGTATTTCTTTAGCCTGAATAAGTACCGGGTTTGCCGGTTTGCCGGCCCCGGAAACATCGCGAAGGCTCCAGCTCGAATAATCGTATTTCAGTTCACGGATCATCTTTACCACCGAGCTGTCTTTCCCGAAAATCTGTTCGAGATATATTTCCGTGTGGTTTTTCCAGGCTTCCAGATCGAATTTTTTATCGTCCAGGCGTTCAATCAGTTCTCGAAGTAATGCAATTTCTTTTTCGGCCATAACAGGTAGTTTTTCCTGTAAAGTTAAAAGTTATCGCACAGTAATCAATAAGGTTTAAGTATTTAATCTTTTCCCAGATATTTATTTACAATACTGTAGAATTCGTTAAAATAACGATCGTTTGAAGCAACAATCTCGCTCCCGAAAATATAATTATTGCCCCCGTTAAAATCGCAAACTTTACCACCGGCCTGTTTCAGGATAATAGTACCGGCAGCCACATCCCAGGCATGGAGGGCATGTTCGTAAAACGCTTCAAACCGTCCGGCAGCCACATACACCAGATCGGTAGCAGCAGAGCCTAAACGGCGCAAACCATGTGAATTACGCATGAAATAATCCATTGCTTCCATGTAATGCTTCAATTTAGAAAAATCGTAATACGGGAAACCAGTGGCCACCAGGGCATCGCTGGTTGTCGATGCTGCAGAAACGCTTATTTCATGTCCGTTGCAATATGCCTTGCTGCCTTCCCACGCGAAAAACATTTCGTCGAGACTGATTTCATACACTACCCCCAGGACAACCTCGGTTTCTCTCATCAGACCAATACTTACCGCGAAAGGCGAAAGGCCGTGAATGTAATTGGTTGTTCCGTCCAGAGGGTCGATCACCCAACGGTATTTTTCACCTGATTCACCGGCTGTACCTTCTTCGGCAATAAAACCCGAGCCCGGCAGAATATCTTTCAACCCACTTATGATCCGTTTTTCGGAAGTCTTGTCCACATAGGTCACAAAATCCGATTTGCCTTTAACGATAACATCTTCGTGTGTGAACTTTTGCCGTTCTTCAGCAATGAAACGCCCCGTTTCGCGGGCAATATCCTGTACCTGAAAACAAAGTTTTTTCAAATCCATCGTGTATCATTCAAAGTGTGAATGGCAAAAGTAAGAAAAATGAAATGATACAGGCAGAAGGGGCCGGAATAACAGGAAATAAATAACCATTTGGCAATAGAAACAATCAAACAAGAATTCCTTTCACATGCCCGTTGGGAAGTATTTCAACCAATCTGACTTTTCGAATCTGATTGAAAAGGTCTGGTGAATATTTGGTTTCAACTTTTATATAGTTTTCGGTAAAACCCAGGCTGCTGCTTTTGTCTTTCATTTCCTCGAAAAGAACGGTTTGTTCCGTTCCCAGATGATTTTCGTAGAAATTACGAAGTTTCTTTTCTGAAAGGTTGATCAACTTATGAGTGCGTATTTTACGTACACTGGCAGGAACTACCGGAGTAATAGACAATGCGCGGGTTCCCGGCCTTTCGGAATAGGGAAAAACATGAAGTTCGGATACATCCTGTTCCTGAATGAAATAATAGGAATCCAGGAAATATACTTCGGTTTCGCCGTTCGTTCCGGCAATAAGGTCAACGCCAATGAAAGCATGAGGCATTTCCGCTTTAATTTTTTGTACACGGCTGGCAAAAACTTCACGCTGGTATTTACGTTTCATCAACTTCAACACCTCGTTGGACCCCGACTGTAACGGCAGATGAAAATGCGGCATTATTTTTCCGGAACGGGCCACGAATTCGATGATTTCATCTGTCAGCAAATCAGGCTCGACAGAAGAAATCCGTATCCGCTGCAACCCGTCCACTCCATCAAGCGATTTCACAAGAGCGATGAATGTTTCCCCTGTACTTTTGCCAAAATCGCCAATATTAACGCCTGTCAGGATGATTTCCCCGGCGCCTTTAGCAACAGCTTCTTCGGCCTTTTTCACAGTATTGGCAATGGTATCGTTACGGCTTCTCCCACGGGCAAACGGTATTGCGCAATAAGTACAGTAATAATCGCAACCATCCTGAACTTTCAGAAATGTGCGGGTACGGTCGCCAAATGAAAACGCATGAAAATAACTCCTGATATTCTTAGGTTCCTTAACGAGGACAACGGGTTTCTCCGGTTTTTTCAAATCACCGATCAATTCAATCATCCGGGATTTATCTTCGGCCCCGATAATATAATCAAGGCCATTGATTGCACGCAAAACGTCCGGCTGCAACTGGGCATAGCACCCTGTTACAACTACCACAGCATCGGGGTTGGTACGAATGGCGCTGCGAATAATATTACGGCTTTTTTTATCACCTTCGGCTGTAACCGTGCACGAATTCACTACATACACATCGGCCTTTTGCCTGAAACCGACACGCATGAAACCAGCTTCTTCGAAGCGTCGTGCAATACTCGAAGTCTCTGAAAAATTGAGTTTACAACCCAGTGTATAAAATGCAGCTTTTTTCTCCTTAAAATCCATCAATGCCATTCTGATTGTCAGGCTGCAAAAGTA
Source organism: Prolixibacteraceae bacterium (assembly GCA_963662895.1). Lineage (GTDB taxonomy): Bacteria > Bacteroidota > Bacteroidia > Bacteroidales > Prolixibacteraceae > GWE2-42-39. Next base: position 345,582 of record OY759981.1, read on the forward strand.
AAAAATATACATTTATAAAAGAAAATCCGGGCTTCAACCTTAAAAGATTTCCATTATTGAAGATTTACAACAAGTCGCTGGCCAGTTCGGCAAGGAAACTGCGTTCGCCTTTTACCAGGTTAACGTGGGCAAAAATTTCCTGGTTTTTCATTTTTTCAATCATATATGCCAGACCATTCGATTTCATATCCAGGTATGGCGAGTCAATTTGCTGTAAATCGCCGGTGAATATCATTTTGGTACCTTCACCTGCACGGGTAATAATAGTCTTTATTTCGTGAGGGGTCAGGTTTTGCGCTTCGTCGACAATAAAATATGCATTCGACAAACTTCTCCCCCTGATGTATGCAAGCGGGGTAATCACCAGTTTTTCTTCTTTTTGCAGTTCTTCAATTTTTTGATATTCAAGGCTACGCTGGTTAAAGGTGTGTTTGATCACTCCCAGATTATCGAACAAAGGTTGCATATATGGATTGATTTTGTCTTCTGCATCACCTGGCAGAAAGCCCAGGTCCCGGTTACTCAGGGCAACAATCGGGCGGGCCAGCAAAACCTGGTTGAAATTTTTTATTTGTTCCAATGCGGCAGCCAGCGCCAGCAGGGTTTTTCCGGTTCCCGCTTTCCCGGTCAGCCCAACCAGTCTGATGTCGGGGTCCAAAAGTGCATCAAGGCTAAATGTTTGTTCTGCATTCCGGGGTTTGATACCGTAAGCAGTTCGTTTTTCAACCCTGAGGAATTTACCGCTGTTGCCATCGTAACGGGAAAGCACACTCGATTTAGCGCCTTTCATTATAAAATAATCGTTCGACGTAGGTTTTTCTCCCAGGTTTGTTTCCAACATATCAAACGAGCCTTCACGGTACAGTTTATCAATCAGTTCATCGCTGAAATCTTCCATTTCGGCAACCCCTTTGCTAAATATTTCAATATTCTGCACCTTGTCATTCTGGTAATCTTCGGCCATGATACCCAGCGATTTGGCTTTCATGCGAAGATTAATATCTTTTGAAATCAGGACACTTTTCCTTTCCGGGAATTTTTCCTTTATATGCTCGGCAATTGCAAGAATACGATGATCGGGAATATCTTCCCGAAACGATTGTTTTATTGTTTCGGAAAAAGGCTTACCTGTTTCAATGATCAGTTTTCCCCGGTTTGCACCCAGTGAAATTCCACCGTTAAAAAGTTTGTCGCCTATAATCTCATCGATAATCCGCACAAACTCACGTGCCTGAAAGTTGATCAGGTCGTTACCCCTCTTAAATTTATCAAGTTCTTCGAGAACAGTAATTGGAATTACAATATCATTATCCTGAAACTGGTTCATACACGTGTGATCATGCAGGATCACATTGGTATCGAGGATAAATATCTTTGTTTGTTTCTTTGCTGTCATAAGCCGGATTTATAGGTTTGGTTAAATTTAGACAAAAAAGGGACAATCAGTCCTTAATAATTGTTAAATCACAGGAACAGAAAAGTATTTTTGTCAACCAAAGTATGTTTATAAGTTTTTGCAGAATGAATAACTATAAGGAAACCCTCGATTATCTGTACAGCCAGTTACCCATGTACCAGCGTACCGGGCAGACGGCCTACAAAAACACGCTTGATAATGCACTGACCCTGGATAAAATGTGCGGTCACCCGCACCGGACATTTAAAACCATCCATATTGCCGGAACAAACGGGAAAGGTTCGGTATCGCATATGCTGGCATCGGTACTGCAGGAGGCCGGCTATAAAACAGGGTTATACACATCGCCCCACCTGAAAGATTTCAGGGAACGGATCAGGGTAAACGGGAAGATGATCCCGGAACAATCAGTAATTGATTTTGTAACCACATTTTTTAAAGAGAATGAAACAGCAAAACTTGAACCTTCATTTTTTGAACTTACTGTGGCAATGGCTTTCGAACATTTCAAAAATGAAAAGGTGAATGTGGCAGTAATTGAAGTTGGCCTGGGTGGAAGACTGGATTCAACAAACATTATTACTCCTGAAGTTTCCGTAATTACCAATATCAGTCTCGATCACACGGCTCTACTTGGTAACTCGGTAGCTCAAATTGCCGGCGAAAAGGCCGGTATTATTAAAACACAGGTACCTGTTGTTGTCGGAGAAAGTGATAATGGTACGGATTCTGTTTTCATGCAGAAAGCAAACGCTATGGATGCCCCGCTTTATTTTGCTGACCGGGAGTTTTCATGCCCCTATTCCATGCTTTTACCCGAAGGAAAACAAATATTTAATGTCAACAGGAATAAAGAGTTGGCATACCCTGATCTAAAACTCGACCTGCTGGGTAATTACCAGCGAAAAAACATTCTTCCGGTGCTGAAAACACTTGAATTGTTAATAAACGACAATTGGAAAATAAGGCGGGAAGATATTTACCGGGGCTTATCGAAAGTCACAAAAAACACCGGATTACTGGGACGCTGGCAGATACTTGGACACAATCCCCTGATGGTTTGCGATACGGGGCATAACGAAGCGGGAATCAGCCAGGTGGCCGAACAGATCAGGAACACGGCATGGAAAAACCTGCATATTGTTTTTGGCATGGTCAGCGATAAAGACATTGATCACGTGCTGGCGCTTCTCCCCAGGGAAGCCCGGTTCTATTTTACCAGGGCAAATATCCCCCGGGCATTGGACGAAACCAAATTACAGGCAAAAGCCGAAAAATTCGGGTTAAAAGGGCAACCTTTCAGTACTGTCCGCAAAGCGCTGTCGGCTGCACAAAACAATGCAAATGAACACGATATGATTTTTATAGGGGGAAGCTCCTTCGTGGTCGCTGAGGTTTTATAATGATTTTTTAAAAAAATTTTGTACAAATGAAAAATGAGTATATATTTGCAACGCCTTTTTGAAGGGGTACAAAATCGGGCGGTTAGCTCAGTTGGTTCAGAGCATCTGGTTTACACCCAGAGGGTCGGGGGTTCGAATCCCTCACCGCCCACAAAAATAAAGTACTGAAAATGTTACTTTAGATGGGGTTTAACGAGTAGATACAAAATTGTGTTTACTCGTTTTTTTTTATGACAGATAAAACGATTTTTACCTACGAGCAGAACAGGGATGATATCCTTGTTTCCGGGGCACTTTAATTTTTTGTGTGATCCATATTATTTAGCTCTGATTTTTTTAGTATAAACAATAGCAAAAAAACAAGATTCATTGCATTTCCCTTCTTTACTGTCCTCAAGCCGGACGGGCTGAAAGCCCATAATAATTCAGCCCGGGGCAGAGTTGAGGGAGGAACGAACCGAAACGCCACCCCGGGTGAAAAATGAACAATGGAAAATGTCCGCGCGAAAATGCAGAACAAAGCAAAAATCTCTCTTCGGACGGAAATGAAAGGTCTCCAATTCAAATTCGAAAACCTGTGTATAGAGAGTAGGTTAATGACAGGGGGTATGTCAGCATAGTGACAGGGGGTGTGTCAGCATAGTGACAGGGGGTGTGCCAGCATAGTGACAGAGGGTGTGTGGAAAGTTACTTTAATTTTTTGTGGAGCATATTCTCTGATTTATTCGAATCAAGAGTTAAATAGCTAATGTTATAAAAGCTGCGGCTAATCTTCCAAAAGCATGTACCATTAATCCTTTTGTAGACCTAACTTTGCTTGCCTTTTGGATATCGGCCTTTTCAATCAGCCAATTAAAAATTGCTTCAACCGGTTGTCTGACTTTGGAAACGGCAGTTGAGAAAAAATCATCAGCTGCTTTTATCCTTTGCTTTATCACATCAGTCATTCCCTTAACAGCTTTGACCGGTGCAAGTGTTTCTGAATTCAGGTGTTTCAACATGTACTGATTTAGTTCGTTCACAAAGTATATTTTATCACCAAAGAAAGTCCTGTCCTCAATTGCAGACCAGGCTTCTTTAAATACGGTCAAATCATTGACCGAAGCAGGGGTGAACAATATTTGTTCCGGATGGGGCAGTTTCCCAATACGACGAAAACCTAACAGGTGCAGCTTAAGCCCATAATAATACATCCCTTTGGTCGAACAATACCCCTTGTCTGTTATCTCCCTTGCAACCTTGCCCGAACGCTTGCCTGAACAGGTTATGATTGGCATGGAGTCCAATAAGCTTTGGTCAAACAGGCAATCATCTGGCTGAAAATCTGCAAGTAGAATTTCAATGAGCCTGGTAAAAGCACCTCCCAGTCTGTTCAACCGATTATTGAACGCCTGATAGCTACCTAACTTTGGAAACCACGACATTAGGTATTCTGATGCAAAGCGGTGGATGTGCTTTGTTGTCCTATGCCCTTCATGGTGCATCGTGTACAAGTATATGGTCATAATCTCCTGGTCTGTAAATTCCGGCTCATTGTTATTGCTGAACCTTTCACAATAAAATTGAAGTTCTTCAAATTTATCACCTACATTGAACCAATCCCTACGGCTATCCGAAGTACTGGATTTCAGGATGTAGTGCAATTCCTTTATAAATGATTCTGTTAGCTTCGACTTTGCTTTTTCAATAATCAAGTCCACACATCTGAAGTGGTTGGTGGCTTCTATAATATCATCCACATTTACACTTTCATCTGCAATACCTATTACCCGTAGCGCAATAGTTCCGGGCGGTTCTTTCCGGAATATCCCATTTCTTAGCGTATTCACTAACTGAAATATATCTCATAATCCTTATTTAGTCATAGAGAATAGCCTTTATCGGCAAAAACTTACACTAAAGTAGTTATAAATTCAATAAATTTTGCCGATACCGGCAGTTATATTTATTAGTGTCTGCAAAAAAACTCTCTGTTTTCGACGGAAAGCAAAACACTATCATACAGCCCAATCGCTACCATTAAATTTCACGTACCATAATTGATGTCCGTTACCTTTTTACAAACAGAAGTTAATTCCTGCAACAGCAAATTCAAAATTTCATCCATGATGAGCAATTTTTCTTCCGTTAACCGGGGAACTGTATAATGAAATCTGGTATGGCAGCTCACCTCTTTGAAAAAGTTTTCCCCGCTTAGTTTCTCAAACAAAAATTCAACATTCTCAAGTTTAGGATCAGCATATACACATAGTTTCCAAAGATTAAACGCAGACTGGTAATAAGGCAGATAGCTTAATTTTGAAAAAACAAACGTACGGAATATCCTGAGTACAGATATGCTAAACAAATCGTCTATGCCTTCCCCATTCTCTTTTTCCGAATGGTGCCTTAACACAAAATAATTAGCAACCAGTTTATCAGCCGACCTGTAATAAAAGTCCAGGTCTGGATAATCAGGCGTATAAGGGTTTTCCCAATGAATGGAAGGATGGTTCTGACGGGATTGAAACATTCTGTTTTCGGGTTTCATTATTTTTTGGAAGAACGATTGATGAATAAACAAGTTCGTCTGTATCCAAATACGACTGTGCCCGATCAGGACAACTACACATTTACCCCTGGATTTAGCCATGACGGATTGTTGCATGCGGTTCAGAATTTCTATCCCCAGGCCTTCTCCAATCAAAAGCAGGTAATAGGTGGTCGCCTGAGAACTTTGTTTTTTATGAAATAAATAAATCTCTTCTACTGGTTTTATTTTTAATATTTGAGTGATAACAGGTGACAGTTCTGTTTCTTCTACTGAGGATTTGGGTACGCCACGATCGATTTGTTCTGGGATGTGCGATTTAATTAATTTTTTAAGTTCTGCAAACCGGGCTGAAACCATTTCGGATAGTTTTGCCTCGACTTCTTTTATGTTCTCGTACAATTCATAGTTGATGCCTGTTTCATCAGCCTGTTCTGCTGCGTCTATACCTCTCTCAAGCTGTGAAATCAAATAATATTCGTTTCCGTTTTTTTTAACAAACAATCCTTCGATGGAGGGAATAAACCGGGCCAGGCGTTTGATCCGTTGATGCAAACTGTCTGAAATGAAATTCCGTCCGATATACAGGGCTTCCAAATATTGAATATTATATTCATAAACAGACTGGTAAGTAAGAAATACACTTACCCGGGAACCAAGCCGGTGGAGCCGGTGGGCTTCGGTTAAAAGTATATCGCGGTCATGGTAGAATTCTTCCGAATATTTCCTGAATTTCTTTTTAAATGAGTGCCAGTCTGTCTCCAGACATTCTTTTGCCTGCGGGTTTTGATAGAAGATGGCTGATTTCTGACAGTAACAGGCTATAAACGGATGGCCAGTCTTGTAATTAAAATCCACTTTACCCTGACAGATGACATGAAATAAGGTATTACTCTTTTCCTTTCCGTTGCGAATCCACTTTCTTGATTCAACGACTTCAACATCCCGGGGTTCTTCCGTAATAATGATTACATGTGCGGGTTCCGCTGCATCGGAGGAATGATGAAGTATATATGCAATCGGGAGTTCATGGATTAACTGAAGAAGTTTCTCACTCAAAGCTTCGTTCTCCGGATTTGAAAATTCGGATTTTACAATTGCCTTCATGTGTTGTGTTTTTAAGATTACGACACTAATTTCTCAAGGCCCAATAGCCTATTCAATTCTGTTGGTGGATAAAATATCCTTATCGAAGAATAACTTACGGAAGCGGGCCAGGGCTGTTCAATTCTACAAAAAAGTTAATAACTAATGCGAATTAAGTACGGGAAAGGAACCTTTCTTTTTTTAGAAGCACTGATTTCGGCCAATATTGGAAATGATGTTGCGGAAGCCTTAATCAGACATTGTGGAAGCCTTAATCAGACATTGTGGAAGCCTTAATCAGGAACTCTGAAAGCCTTAATCAGATGTTCCGGGTGAACATTCCTTGATCTTTACAGAAGAGGAGGTGATTTAGCCCTGGGAAGCCGGCAAATTTAAATTCGTTCAACTCTCCGTTGATAAATCTCCCATGAAGCGTCCAGCATCTTAGTTATATGAATGTATGGAGTTATCAAATCCCAGGTGGGATAATCTGAAAAAGGATTTAGAGCATAGTTAACCATCTCAAAAAAAGCAAGATTCATCTTTTCCAAACTTTTGTATGCAAAGGCGTTTTTGAAGACAATGAACGGGTTTTGGAATTCTACGCGGGTTAAGGAGCCAGGATAAAGGCCTTTCGAGGCTTTAGAGGCTTCCTTTATTTTGTATTTCTCAGACTTGCAGTGTATGACATAGCCTGCCCGAAGGAAAGAATGTAAAACCACGAAAAAAATAAATAGCTGCCCCGGCGAGTCTTCCCGGTAGATTTTCGGCTTATACATAAAGGTTCCCAATTCACTTAACGTATTTTTATAATATTCCAGGGACGCAAAATCAAACATCGCATCGATTAATGAAAATGGGCACCTGATCTCATAACCTGCCCAGGGACTGGCATCTAAAGGAATTTTAACTTTCTTCATAACGATATGTTTTAAGTCTGTAAAGTAATTCCCGTGTAGAAGCATAATCAATCCCAAACGCAGTAAAATATTCCTTTCGGGGGATATTTTACCGGATATCTTTGTTTCTACCTTTCAGCTGGTTAACCAAAATTGTTTTATCTTTGAATCGGTTGGAAAATAATTCGGAATTATGGAACACAAAGTACATGAAGGTCGCAATGTGAAAAGGTTTCGTGAAATGCTGGGAATTAAACAGGATGCGCTTGCTTATGAACTTGGTGAAGGCTGGAACCAGAAGAAAATTTCTTTGCTGGAACAGAAAAAAACCATTGAACAACCACTACTACAACAGATCTCCAATACTTTGAAAATTCCGGTAGAAGCTTTTCAGAATTTTGATGAGGAGCAAGCTGTAAATATTATTTCAAACACATTTGATAACGGTTCAATTTTGAATGCAATAAATCATAATCCGACCTTCCATCCTATTGAGCAGATAATCAAACTTCACGAAGAAAAAATTGCCCTCTATGAACGCATGCTGAAGGAAAAGGATGAGATGATGGAAAGACTGGAGAAACTGATCCGTGAAAAATAGCTTTCCCTCTCTGAAGTTTTATTTAATTGTTTTCTTTCCTAAAGAAATACCTCGCTCCCCCGGCTTATTCCATAACGAAACAATGGCTCCTTAAAAGGTTTTTTTTTATTTCTTGTTAGAGAGGGAAAACGGAGCTGCCTCGTTATTCGCTCCCCATGATTTGTTGGCTTTATCTCCCATTTCGAGAACAAGAGTGCCGCCATTTAGAATGGTATGATGCGAGAACCAGGGGTGGTTCAAGGGTTTCCCATTCAGTTGCGCCGACTGTATGTACTTATTGTCGCGGGAACAGTTGTTGGCTTTTATGGTGAAGGTCTTCCCATTTTCAAGCTTAATGTTCACTTCAGAAAATACAGGGCTGCCAATATTATAGGTTGGATTACCCGGAGTTACGGGGTAGAATCCCATGGATGAGAAAACCACAAAGGCCGACATACCACCTCCGTCTTCATCGCCGGGAATACCCATCAGGTCGTTGCGGTACCACTGGTCGAGCAATGTACGTATTCTTTTTTGTGTTTTCCATGGTTTACCTGCGTAGTTGTACAGGTAAGGGATATGAAACGACGGCTCATTGCCCATGGAGAATTGACCTACATTACCGGTCTGGTCGGGTAACTGGGTTACAAAGTCCCATTTTACTTTTCCCAGTCCTTCTACGAAAAGCTGATCAAGGTCTTTGCAAAAGATTTCATCCCCTCCATACAAGTCAATCAGGTCTTTCACGTTATGCTTTACATCCCAGCGGAAAGTCCATCCGTTGTTTTCATCGTAATAGTCGCGGGCACCCATTCCACCGGCAAACTTATAGTCGAAAGGCTGAATAAACTCGCCATTACTGTTTTTAGGATGGAAGAACCGGGTTTTAGGATTGAATAAGTTGCGGTAGTTGAATGACCGTTTCAGGAAATAGTTGTAATCATCGGTCTTACCAAGCCTTTGGGCAAGAACAGACATACAATAGTCGTCGAAGCTGGCACCCAGTGTAACGGCAACGGCTTGTCTTCTTTCCCCACCATTAATACCGTCCATTGTTTCTTTCTCTCCGGGATTGAGAGCCGGGAAAAAGCCATGTTCAAGGAAGAATTGATCATATTCACCAGCAGGGCGGCGGGTCCATGGTGCATGGGTTTCTTCCATTATCGAACGTCGGCAGGCCTGATAAGCCGCTTCAGTATCAAAAGGAATACCTTTATTCAGGGCATCGGCAAATAAAGCGACCCCGTGGTTTCCATTCATCCGGTGACTGTCGTGTGTTACTTCGGGGAAGGTAGGCATCCATCCCTCTTTGCTTTGTTGCGCCATGCGTATGTACGAGTCGATCATATTCTTTTCCATGGCCGGCTCAATAATGGTACGTAGCGGATGGGCAGCCAGGTAAGTATCCCAAACCCAGTCGTCAACATAAAATGGTTCACCATTGTCTTCGTGCACCTGTTTGTCCGATCCACTCCAGTACTTACCATCTTCCGAAATGTTGATCATGCGTTCGTAGGTACGGTACAAAGCCGTATAAAAAACGGTTTTCTGATCTTCGCTACCTCCTTTTACCTGTATGCGGCCTAACTTCTCATTCCATATTTCCCGGCCTTTGTTGGCTAGTTGCTGCAAGTTATAAGCATCAATCTCCCGGTGCAGGTTTTTCTTTGCCTGTTCAGCACTGATGAACGAAACTCCGTAGCGAACCCTGATGGTACGTTTCCCTTTGCCAAAGTTGAGCACAATATTGCTTTTACCTTCTACAGTATTTCCCGAATAGACGGGTTGGTTATTGTCCAGGTAAGCTACTTTCTCCGGTAAGGTCTCTGTTTCGAGGTACCAGTAGGCTTTGGTTTGTTGCCCCATGTCCTGATAGCCGGATAGCGCCTGGTCTTTATACGTAAGAAGTCCTTTTCCGGAGTGCAGCACCAGGAAGGCTTCCCCTTCGCCATTGTATTCAAATTCGTAGATTGCCGACTGATGTGAAGGGGCAAAATGAACCTGAATGTTGGCCTGATCGAGGAATACAGAATACTGATAAGGCTGAACATGCTCGTTGTCGAAGCTATACCGGATAATTGGCCTCAGCCTGGCACTCTCGCCCTGGAAAGGACTAATGCGAAAGACCGAACCTCCACGGTGAGTAGGGGTAAGCACCTCGAGCCCGTGCAGGTAACTCTCGGTATAATTACCACGTTCAGGTCTTATTCTTAACATGCTGTTGGGCAGGTGAATCATTGGAAACGTGGGAACCAGCATATGGCTGATATTGCCAATGTAAGGATTCACATAGTCAACAGGCTGCTTTTTGTTATCAGCTTTTAAACTTACGGAAGCACCCATAAATAACAAAATGAGGATGCTTGAGAGAAGTGGTTTTCTTAGAAATGATCGCATAGGTCTAACGTTTTATAGAGCCCTTTCCCCGGGAGATCGGTTGCCGGTCATGCCTGCGCGTGTCTCGGTTCGTATTTCTGCCATGGGCTGTTTCATCTGTAATAATTTAATCGTTCAATCGTAAGATAATAACGATGATCTCAACTTCCCGTGTTTTCCCGGGAAACGGGCTCATGGTTATTTCAGTTGGTTTTTAGTCTGCATAAACGTACAAAAAAATACTTATTTATTGATAGATATATACTTATTTTTCGGTTATCGCCATTGGGTCTTTTCGCTGTCAGAGGTCTTGAATTCAAGCAGGGCACCCTTTTGTAATTCCTTCCAGTCAATCCATCTTTTTGAATACTGTTTGCCGTTAAGCATGACGGATTGAATGTAGTGTTTTTGCATGGAACCACCAATGATCGTTAGTACCCCTTTGGGCAGGCTAAAGGTTATTTCATCGAACTGAGGGCAGCTTAACGAAAAACCTCCGACCCCCGGGATCATCGGGTAAATACCGGCAGATGCAAATACATACCAGGCTCCCATTGTTCCCAGATCGTCATTGCCCGGCAGACCAGAGGGGCTGCTGTTGTACATCTCGTTGAAGATGCGGTGAATAACTTCTGATGTCTTATTGGGGGAGTTGGTCCAGTTATAAATCCATGGAACCTGGAAGTCCGGTTCATTTCCTGCGGCAAACCAATCGTCGTCATAGGCAGCATCAAGCTTTACAAATAACTCGTCAAGTCTTTGTTCTGCCACCTCTTTACCCCCGATGGTATCAATTAGCGATTCGAGGTTATGGGGAACCATCCAGAAATAGTTTTTGTAAGTGCCTTCCCGCCAGTCGTGGGTGATATCTTTCCATCTGCCATCATCATGACGGGAGCATAACCAGTTTAAGCGTGGGTTATACAGGTTCTTCCAGTTTTGAGAACGTTCGGTGAAGAAAGAGGCGTCTTCTGTGTTGCTGAGAGCCTGTTGGGCAAACTGTCCAATCGCAAAATCCGTTGAGGCATATTCGAGTAATATGGAAGCAGGAGCCAGTCCTTTTGCCATGTAAGAGCTAAGAAAAGGACGGATCTCCCGGTCTTGTGAGCGTAAATACGGAATCGTCGCTCCGCTTTTCATGTATTTGTAAGCCTCGTTAATATCAAAATCAGTTGCGCCAAAAGCATATGAATTGGCAATCAGTATTGGAGTCGGGTCTCCCTGCATGATCCCTGTTTCAATGTTAGCCAGAATCCATCGTCCGTACCCTCCGCTTTGTGAGGCAAAATCCACCAGAGACTGCATCATGTCGCTGGCTTCAGCCGGGTAAAGCATGGCGACCAGTTGTACCTGAGTGCGGTAGGTGTCCCACGAACTGAAAGCACTATAGGCATCATGCCCTTCTTTTACCTGATGCACCTGGTAGTCGGCTCCTATGTACTGTCCATTGTAATCACTAACAATATTGGGATGAATGATAGAGTGATAGAGATGGGTATAGAATTGTTTCTTACGGTCGTTATTGTTTGTCTTTACGGCAATCTTGCCCAGGTTATTATTCCATACCTTTTTTGTTGCCTGCAGGTAGTCGTCGAAGTTATCGTGTGTTTGGCTTTGCTGTAGGTTTTCTTTAGCATTCTCAATCGAGACAAATGAGATAGCGATGCGATAAGTAACCTGCTCGTTTGCCTGGGTGTTGAAGGTGAAAAAAGCACCTGAATTTTTCCCGTAAGCCAGTTGTGCCTTCTGAAGAAGGTTGCCTTTCATCCATGTGCCGGTAGTCATTGCCGGACGATCAAATTCAGCGGCAAAATAAATAGTGTAAGGAGTGGCAGCTCCACAGAAGTCGCCTCCAATGCTGAACCCTTCGCAGGTTGATGACGATGTGATTTCAACGCGGGCATTATTTACGAAGGTGGCACTTATTCCGGAACCAACGAGTACCGTTCCCTGAGAGGAGGGAAAGGTGAAGCGGGCAATTCCGGAGCGTTTGTTGACTGTTAGCTCTGCCTGTGTCTGGTCGGGCATTGTTACCGAGAGATAACCGGCATGGCAGGCGTTTACTTTTTGATAACGGGGAAAATCATTCATATCATTGGGCGACTGTTCCGGTTTCCCCGACAGAGGAAGTACCGGGAAATTTCCCATGTTGGCGCAGCCGGCACCACTCAACTGAGTGATGGCAAAGCCCCGTTGAGGTGTGAAGAACCCGGGAGAGAACTGAATCATGCCAAAAGGATAGGTGGCTCCTATATACGAGTAACCACAGCCCAGTCCGTTCCCTTCACTTCCGATTCTGGGATCGACCAGTTTGTCATATTCCTGAGCTATAGCGGAAGTTTTAATTAACAGTAGCGCAGTAAAAATGTAAAGAAATGTTTTGCTCATAACAAAAATGTATGGTGTTTTTATGTACCAGAGCAAGCCCCAAGGCTTGTTCGTGGTGATTGATTAATTATTAAAGATTTGTAACTCAAAAAATATAGTAAAAGTAATCCTGTCCAAAGTTGTTTCCTGCAATAAGGATATTTCTTTAATCTCATTGATGATTTCTAATGATTTAATCACTTCAGAAACCATTGTTGCATTCCATTTTCTATGATGAATGGCATTTTGTATATCCTGTTTTTCGTCACGTTTTTGAGGAAAAACAAAGCTCTAGCGGGAACTTTGTATTGCAATACATCGCTGTTAGCCTTTTGCGCTCCCAAAGAATGCCATTCGCTCCCTTCCCAGTAAAATAACTCATAAACATGTCCTTCATAAATACTATTCCCATCTGTACGCGGCAAATATCTGATTTTTGCAATTCTGCGAGGTTCCCCCAAATCCAACCCTACCCATGATTTCTCCGATGCTGCTTCAAAAAATGTGTCTGTATCACCGTCAAAAACCTTGTCGTTGGTCCTTGCGGTATTAACTCCGGGTGTTCCTATTACAGTCCCCTGTAGTTTTTCGTTGTTTTCATTATAAAATTCCAGTATGGAGACATGACAACGTTTCCCAATGGTAGTAATATATCGGACATACCGATATGAAGATTTAAGTTTTATCGGTACAGTATGGAAACCCAGACCGGGTGTTTCTATAGTATATACCGTTTTTGCATCCGAAAAGTCGCTACGGTTGGCAACCTCAAATTTAGCACCTCTCATTTGGTGCAACCATTCGCTATTTATGGGAGCAATACTTTTAAATGAATATGTATTTGATGAATAGGGCTTAAAAAAACTGGCTGTATTGGATTGGAGTTTGAACGGATATCCTGCTGGGGTTTGAATACCGTTGTGATAATAAATCGGCAGATAAAGCCCGCTTTTTACTGAATTGAATTTAAGGTTATAGTCGGTGGCAGTACCCCAGGCAACTGGTTGCCATTCCATTCCGTTAAGAATAGCCAGAAAAATATGTCCTTTGGGTTTTAAATGATCTTTTGGTATAGGAATCCATATATCGATACAATATTCCGTTTCAGAAGTTACATCTGAGATGTAGTTGATATTATGTAACAATGGCGGAATATCGGCTGCGTCTAATCTTACATTTTGTTGGTTACCATAAAATCGCCGATATGCCTTGGCTTTCATTAAAGTTGTTCCTTGGTGCGGTTTCCCGGGATTCGACTGGCATCCCATAAAAGATATATGATTGTTACTGTGGTTGTCCCATACACTATTCCACGAGTGACCGTACGGAAGTCCGATCCACTTGTTCGTAAAATCCAGGGTGACAGGAATACCCAGTCCGCGCATAGCAAAAACGGACAGTGCCGCCATTGCATCGCAAGTGCCCCGCGTGGTAGCCATTAACTGGGAATAACTCATGTTAGGGAAGTCCTTATCCATTCGGAAACGGGGTAAGCGATCGTTCACTTGGCTACAAGCCTCAACGGTAGTGATGGCTGTGTCATTTTTGAATGACTGGTAAAGGTCTGCAAAACTTGCGAGTACCTTTTCCCGCCAGTTTTCGAGCGGCTCGGTAGCCACTCGGTAAGGTAAGATTTCCTCGCGGAAAACATCATATGGGATGGTCTTCCCCCATGGCTGTTCTTGCCATACTTTAAAAGCTAGGTCAATATTATTGATCAGGTATTCGGCAGTAATATACGTGACATCGTCTTTTCTTACCGGTTCGCCCAACCTGTAGGTATCCAGCACCAATTGCTTATCCGATGAACTTGTCCATCGTAGACTCACGGTAGCCACGTCGTTCCACGGCGCATCGTAATATGCCGAATATTTACCCGGCATGTTCACAATGAGGAATTCCGCAGCGCGAAGTTTCAGGCTGTCACCGGGGTTACGGGCATAGTGCTTCAATACCTTTTCCAGTTCTCCTCTATTGTCACCCGCGAACTGAAGGACTTCTTCTATTTCCGGGGAAAAATGCAGGGAACAGGCGATAGAAAAAACAAAGACCAACAACAGACAATGTGTCCTCATCATTTTTACTTGTCTCGGCACTTTTTTCAAAAATAATACGGTCTTAACAAGAGCAATTAAATACATGACAAAAATTTTAACATATTCATGAACGTTTTGATAATTCGTGGAAAAAAGACAGCGACGAGGTTGCAACTTAATGACTTTCATTATGTTTCAAATCAAAGTATTTCTTGCATTCAGTCAATATCCCCACACTTCTGTCAAATTTACCTGCCACGTTCAGTTCCGCCCCATAATTATATAAGAACAAGGGGTTCCGTTTTAATGAAGTAAAATATAGCCGTTCGTATTTCGGCATCATTTCACCGAATGATTTCATCGCAATTACCTTCCATTCCATTTTTGCTCGTAAATGTTGATAAAGCCAGGCTTGAATGAACAGGCAGTAAGCACGTTGGTACTTATAGCTGCTGAAACGGCATAATACTTGATGAATCTCATAATCGCTCTAATAATTCGATTTTCAATTTTATCTTTTTATATCCACAACCTGAACAGATATTCAAATTACTGAAACCCCCACTCTGACCAACGCATGCTTTATGTCGCAAGAGTTTAGCACAGCCTTGGCAAGACTGTGCTAAATTAAAATATTCACTTATTGCATAAGTTGACGGTCATTTAATTAAAAAGCCAATAAATCACGCAATGCAATAAAAATAAACATGCAACAAATAAGTCCTGCAGCAAACATTGTTCTATAAACTGAGCTGTATTTGCCTCTACGCTGAAATTTCTGAGCTTCCTTTGTTAGCGTATATACAAACGAAAAGCCTAAACATAACGATGTAGCGGCAGTTGCCCAATTTGGAATATCTACTTTGTTGAAATGTCTGATGTAGTTTAACGAAATGTCCATAACGGCAAAAACCACCAAGGGGACATAATGCCCATTTTTTTTAAAATAACATACTATTCTCATAACAGTCACTTGTTACTTAAGCAATCTTGATAGTCTTCTTCTATTTCATTTAGCTTCACATAGTGTCTTGCCATTATAACGGCGTAGCAAACACAAGCAGCCAAAGGAACTTTCCAAGGAAAAGGAATTATCTTTTTTATATTAAATAGACATGAGAGTTCTTCATGAATCTCGAAATTTCTACATGACATTTCATTTTCTTTTAGATAATCTTTCGCTTCAGATATGATTGAAGTCACAGTAAAAGATGGGATTTTCACTTTTTTATTTACAATCTCCCTAGCATACTTCACTGCCATTTCCCGTTGATTCGCTTCTCTGTATATTTTAAAGAGTTGGTAAACCGGGAGAAAACGACAGGGTATCATATCCGAAGTGTGCTGATATCGTTGAACAGCCTTGTCTATTTCTCCTTTTTTGTGGTAATTGTCAGCCAAAAGCATTTGTAAATCATAGTCGTTAAACAGCTTTTTACACTCATTCAAAATGACTGTGCTTTCCGCATGCCTCCCTGCAATATTTAGTTCCGCCCCGTAATTGTATAGAAAAAATGGATTTCGTTTTAGAAATGTGGAATACAGCTTCTTGTATTCCGGCAACATATCTTCTGTATTGCCTCTTAACGAACTTATTGCAATTGTTTTCCATTTTATTTCTCCATTTATTTGCCTGAAAGTATGAACTACGAAAAAGGTACAAACAATGGCAATCACTCCTCTCATGAACATTGAAATTGGTGTATCTTTCATTTCGATTTTTTTAGATGGAAACAATGCTGAAAGGTAAAATGCAAGTAATACCCAGACTGCAATATATTGCAATGGATACGAAAAACAGGCAAATACCAGAAAAGATATTAGCCCGCTAAAAACAAGCTCCCTATCCATATTGCTTGATTTCATTACTTTCCATAAAATGAATAGAATAATTGAAATAATTGTAACTAACCCAATTATTCCGTACTCAACGGCAACCTTTATAAATTCATTAAAGGGGTGCTTTACATTATCGGCAAGGAGTTCAAATTTTGAATTGGGGTTGTTTTTGAAATATTCAGCTTGATAATCCATGTATTTAGCCTGAAAAGCCCCATAGCCATGTCCTAAAATGGGTTTATCCTTAATCATTTCGGATGATATTTTCCAGATAAGCAACCGACCATTTGCCGAATCCATTTTCTGGTGATAAAGCATGAAAGAGCCAGCGATTAGAGTGGCTAAGGTCAAGATAGAAATTAATTTCCAACATCGAAACTGCTTAACCCTGCCGATAATATTTGATTGAAACAGGAAGAAAACCCAAGATGAAATTAGAATTGATAACACACCAGTTCTAGATACTGATAGAAATACCGCAATCACAATTACTGCAATAATTATTACTGCAAAATATCGTTCAATTTTATTTGACTTTGTCAGTAAGAACAACCCTATTGGAAAACCCATTGCCAAAACGGCCGCAAAACCTGCGGGGTTGTCAAAACTACCCGTGATTGCAAACTCTGAATGGTTTGAAGGAAACCAATCCATGAGTTGAAAGAGTCCGTAACATGCTTCTGCAAAACAAACAATATAAATACCCCATCGTGTTGTTTTGCTTTTGACTACACAAATATTTAAACTTTTCCGGCTTAAGGCAATAAATGCGGATGCAACCAATAGACATATTGTTACAAAGTAAAATTTCGGAGTATTCTCCGCATTTACAAATTTCCCGGAAGTAAGAAACACGCTTCCGAGAAAGATAAGGGAAAGAAAGATATTATTGTTCATCAAATGTTATTTATTGGGTCTATTAATTCGTCAATCATTCTTTTATAGTTATTTATAAAGTATTTTGTCAATCTATATTGCTCCGTGTCTTCATAATTAATAAGTTCTAAGCCATTGTGTGAAATGTGGTAAATATCAGCATCAGGATATGCCATTAATATGGGGGAGTGGGTTGCAATTATGAACTGTGACTTTTCCCCAACTAACTCATTAATTGCAATTAGCAGATTAAATTGGCTGTTAATTGATAGGGCAGATTCGGGCTCGTCGAATATATAGAGCCCATTACCTGAAAGTCGATTATTTACGAGTGCAAGAAAACTTTCTCCATGGGAACGCTCATGAAGAGAACCTCCATAGTTTCTTTCTATTTGACCTTTATCTAATATGTTATCAATTTCACTGGCTACATTATAAAAACTCTCAGCTCTAAGAAAGTAACCATCCGCATTACGGTAGGGGGATCTTGTCAGTTTTATATCGTGGTACAGTTCAGAATGAGAATCCTGTGTCTTAAAGTTGAAATTCCGGCTTCCTCCTTCGGGATTAAATCCGGCATTAATAGCCAGGGCTTCCACCAAAGTCGATTTTCCTGAACCATTTTCGCCAATAATGAATGTTACACTTTTACGAAACTCAAGTTCTTCCAAATTGAATATAGAAGGTATGTTGTACGGATAAACAATCCGTTCTTCTTTTAATCTGGTATTTTTAATTCGTTTTATATAAATCATTATCATGGTTGTATTAAGTTGCCATTCTTGCAAATTAAGAAGGGCAACATAGATGAATTAATGATAATCGTTCTTGATATCGCATCCATTAAATGGACGTTTACATATTGGTTTTGATATTTGCGTTAGGTTTTTCAATGAAATCGAAATATTATCTCCAACACTTAACATTGAGTAATAGTAATCTAATAGTTCATTATCCGGGGTCATCCCACCAACGTTCAAGGTACATTCACCTTTGTTGACTGTAATTAATACTGATTGATTATTATCTATAGACACGACCCCGACCTTGTCTGAAGGGATATACAATGGAAGTCTATTTATTTTTAATACAGTAAATTTCATATTTGATTTACTTAATATGGTCTCGGACAATTCCAAATATGTTGTCCTTGACAATACCTGAAACAGTCATAACACTTTCACCTTGGCACAGAACCTTTATTAACTCATTCTGTTCACTAAGCCTTTTTCTTCTGAATAATCTTGTGCTGAACTTGAATATTGTATGAAGAGGAACAGAATAATCAGTATGTGGATTTTATTAGTCATAATGGTATGTTCTCATTAAGCTTCAGTTATTCTGGTATAGCTTGTTTTCTGTTTCTGAATATAAATTGTAAAAAAGGGATCAATAAAAGTTAAATACGAGGCTGTCCAAAAAGTAAAAGGCTAGATTATTAACTTACGATTTGAAAGTTACCATTTGATTTTACCCATTTTTGTCTGCCGGAAGGCGGGCAAACTTCCCGCCAACTGGCAGATGACTTTAAAGTCTCCCTTTACCGGGATTTAGGGGTATTATTTGTTACCTTATTGGATCTGTGCATTTTGAATACGATTTACTTTTTTGACAGCCTCTGTATTATTTTTTAAGATCGATGATTTTATAAGTTTCCCAAAAATTAAAGTTTGACCAATAAACTTACAGTGTTGATTTTACCTGTCCGTAGAGAGTCATTTCAGTTAGCTGAGCTCCCTTTCCATCAACGGTTTCTACAACTCTGTATCGCAAGTAGCGAATATCCGGACCGGGTGCAACATCGAACTCAACGCTCTGCTTGTTGGCTCCATCAACCGGACCTCTAAATAACAGTTTCCATCCTTTTGCTTCAAATTCAGAGGCACTACTCGCTGATGTTTCGGCATTGGTAATGTCTATAATTCCCCAAAGTTCAACCAATGTTGGATTATTTCCTGCAAAATTATTAGGATCTCGCAAATCGAGACGACACTTTTGAATTTGTGCAATAACTCCCAGATCAATAGTAAAGTGATGAGGGATGGCATTTTCTCCTGAATGGTATCCATAAACATCGCTACCCGACCAGCTTCCATCACCATCAAAAAGATATTTTGAAGGATTGGCTCCGTACGATGTTCCCGGATTGTCATCCGACATTCCTACAAGTTTGAATAGGCTTTTGTTTAGAGGTAACGGCTGTATATTTTGTCCCCAGAAAGTCATCTCAACCAATTGAGCACCTTCTCCTCCAACCGTTCTTGTTACCCGGTATCTTAAATAGCGTACATCGGGTCCGGCTGGAACGTCAAATTCTACACTTTGGTTGTTCTCACCATCCACCGATCCTCTGTAAAGTAACTTCCATCCTTTTGCCTCGAATTCAGAGGCGCTACTTGAGGAAGTTTCGGCATTGGTAATATCCATAATACCCCACAGTTCGACTTCGGTTGGATTATTCCCTGCGAAATTTTTTGGATCTCTTAAATCGAGACGACATTTACGAATTTGAGCAGTAACACCCAAATCGATGGTGAAGTGGTGCGGAATAGCATTTTCGCCTGAGTGGTACCCATAAACATCACTACCTGACCAACTTCCATCACCGTCAAAAAGATATTTAACAGGATCGGCTCCATAAGAAGTTCCCGGATTATCATCAGACATTCTCACCAGAGAGAATAAACTTTTATCGAGTTGATCGAAGGGTGGTGCGGGAAGTTCTCTGACGACTTTTTCAAGATAAATTGAATCAAATCCCATTATCCCGGATTGGATAACCGAAACAATTTCCATTTTACCCAGAGGTTTCCAGTTTATTAGAGGTGTGCTTGAATCATCAGGAGTTACAACCACCTGAGTCATTTCACTTTTATTATTTTCATAAGAAAGTTCTGTGAAAATAACGTATTCTGATTCGGCTTTATCTGCCCATTTTACGGTTGCATCGCCATCTTCCAGATCTATTCCTATAATGCGTCGGGTTGATTGTGTCGATTTAAAAATATCACCAACTGCTCTTCCTCTTGCTATTTGCAAAACCGACTTGTTGCCATTTGTGTCTTTTGTATAGACCTTAAACTCATAAGTACGTTCTTGCAGACTATCAATAATCATTTCAAATCGTTCCTTTTCTGTCTTGTCAATGGAAAAGGTTTTAGACTGATCTTCCCACTCAACGATACACTCTTTCGAATTACCCAGGAAGCAGGTCATTCCGGTCATTTTCACTCTTTTATATCCACTAAAAACTTCTAGTGAATCAAGTTTGCCTGCATAGATTTTTTCTCCCTGCAGGTATTGCTCATAATTGGAGTCCATATCGCTGCATCCAAATGCAGTAATGAGGAGGATTAAAAATGAGAATATATTCAAAAATTTTGTTTGCATAATGCTCTAATTTTTAGATTTAAAATCAAATCAGAAATGGCTTTTACTGTAATTCTGTGTTTGTAATCTCGCCCCAGAAAGAGAGTTCGCCGATTACTGTTACTTGTTGGTCTCCCCAGGTTTCAAGATTTTCAATCCGAATAAAGCGAACTTCCACTAGATTATTTACATCAAATTCGAAATCTTCGCCCTTATCCTGGAACTCAATATCTTCGGAACTCACTTGCCCAATTGGTAATCCTGATGGTTTAAATGAATGGCAATCTTTTAAAAGTGTCCATCCTGCAGTCGGATTTGCTGCATCGTATGGAGGTAGCTTATTAATATCCAGGGTTCCGTAGATTTTAAAGTGTTTCGGATTTCCGTGTTTATACAATTCGTATCCTCCTCGTTGGTAAAGTTTAAATCGGCTCAATTTAACAGTTGTACCAAGGTCAATAGTAAGATAATGAGGAAGTGGTTCAAAGTTGGTGTGACCACAGTTCCATTGATCGCTCCATCGATTATCCCACATCTGGCGAGCATTAAATCCATATTCATCAAAACTCATGTCGTTCGGTAATTTAAAAATGGAGAACAATGACTTATCCAGAAAATCATCAGGAATTGGCGTAACCTCAAAATCCACTGTTTCTGATTGGTTTCCCCAGCGATCTTCGACATAGATGCCAAATTTTGTTTTTTTACTTTTATAACCGCGGAAACTATATGTCCCTGATTTCTGACTGGTAAAAAATGATTCTCTAAAAACCATTTTCTGTTGGACTGAATCGTATACCAAGACATTGATTGAAACTTCGGCTCGCAATGGATTTTCGTATGACACTTTAATTCCGCCATAATCCACTTCTCCTTTAATACTTGGAAGTATTTGCTGAACTGAGGGCAATAACGGTGATATGGTGATTTCGGTTGGTTGCGATACATTTTCACCGCGATCAACTGCATAAAGTTCAACCGGATATTCTCCCATCGCTCCAATACCTTGAATTGACAGTGAGTCAATAACTGCAGAAGATTTTACTTCGCGTTGTTTGCCATTGTTATCGGTAAAAATGGCTTTCACATAAAGAACATCTACATCAGCGGGTGCTGTATAATAAATCACTGCACCTCCGTGGGTATTGACAACCTTATCGACAGTTACCTGACCTGGAGCAATGCCATCGGATCCATAGACTTTGTGTTCATCCTCCTTGCATCCTGCAAATAGTAGAACACCACATATTATTGATAAGATAATTTTATATTTCATCTGTATTTATTTTTTATTTGTCAGATGTAACGAACCTTCAGGTATTTTTGATTACCGTTCGTGATTCGTTCCATTTTGCAATGTTTTATTGATAAAATAGTTCATATAGAATCAAATAATTACCATCCTGGACTTTGTACCAGATTTGGATTGCGCAGCATCTCATTTTGACTAATAGGCCATAAATAATCTTTGGTAAGGAAATCTCTGTAATAGATATTTTTTACCTGATAGAAGCCTTTTGTGTCAGCAGCATAGATATTCCATCCACGTATAGGGCGATTGAAATAATCACCGGCTAATTTCCATCTGCGCAAGTCCCAGTAACGATGTCCCTCGAAAGCCAGTTCAATCATTCTTTCCTGTTGGATGATTTCGCGCATGCCTTCTTTTGATTTTGGTTTTGCTGGTTGTTTTGAGTATTGCGCCCAGGTGCTAACTAAATCTGATCCTTTATCTAATCCAGCTTTGGTTCTTACCCTTTGAATGTATTCATACACTTCTGCATCAGGAGCATCTTTTACTTCGTTTAATGCTTCGGCATACATTAAATATAAATCGCTAAGTCGAATAATCGGGAAGGTGTAAGCTTCAACTGTTCTGGTTGTTTTCGTTATAATATTTTCATAATTAACGAGCTTTTTGGTAAAGTATCCGGTGATTGAATAAATCTCGGTACCACTCTTTCCTGATGTCTGTCCGGCTTTGGCATTAAGGTACGGGATATCTTCGGTATTTTCTGTTTCCATTGAGAACCATTTGCCTCCATCAAAACCGACATAAGCATAAAAACGTGGTTCGCGGTAAGTATGGAGTTTAGCTGTCGTGTAATATTTTTGTAAATAGTATTTGTGGTCGTCAGCGATTTCGTCTTTCACCTCAGCCGGAAGATATCGATTGGCATAATCCCAGGTTTTATCTTCGTCAATTGGAACTCCATGAACGGAATAAAAATCTTCGACCATATTGAGGGTTGGCGCATGCGATTTTTTTGTTGATTCATATTCTGCACTATGATCGCCTGTCCAGCGAGGCTGACACCAATTCTGTAATGCCACAGTCCAGTTTGGGCCTACTCCAAAGATTGTTTCTTTGTTATATCTGTCGGTGATTGTTGCCCTTAAGGTAAGTTCTTCTCTCACTGTAGGACTGATTTCACCTATTGGAAGCAGATCGGTAAAGGAATATAATTCATGACCAGCAGCTTCAGCAGTTTGGATAGCATCGAGGCAAGCATCTTTGGCTGCAACCCACTTCGTTGCGTCAAAGGTTGGATTTATCAGGTTTTCACCCTCTTTGTTTGTAAATCCGGTGAAATCCTGGTTGCCATTGAACAAGGGGCTTGCAGCCAGCATCAATACTTTTGCTTTGATGGCTTTTGCAGCAGGCAAAGTAAGCCGGCCATTTTCGGTATGAATAAATTTAATGTAATCAGGCAGGTCACCACTGTTAATGGCTTCATCAAGCAAAGAAACAATGTAACTTACCACTTCGTCTACGGGTTTGCGCTCAACATATGTTTCTTCAGAACTTGCATCCACTGAAATATTCTTATCAACAATTGGTATTGGTCCATACATTTGCATCAATAAAAAGTGAAAGTAGGCTTTCAAGGTTTTTGCTTCTGCAATCCATCTTCTTTTCTCATCCATGTCCAGACCAGGAATATCTCTCAGATTTTCAAGAAATATATTACAGTCGCGCAAACTAACAAACAAGTTATACGCTCCACGTCTGCCTTCCCAAAAGTTTAGATAAGGGTCAATTGAATTTTGCATGCCCTTTGCCAAACGCAGGCTGGTTTCATTATTCATATAAAAATCCTTTTCTGCATAATACCAGATTTCATCGCCAGCTACCATTGCAAAATTTTCTACCGGATTAGCTTGTTCCGGAATATAACTATAAATGGTTGCTAAATATTTCTGTGCAGATTCTCTTGTGTTAAAGGCAATTTCAATTGTTGCGATATTATCGGGTACGATATCAAGATATGAGTCGCAACCAAAGAGAAAAGTCACCAGTGTGATTAAAATATATCGTTTCATAACTTTATTTTAGAAGTTTACATTTACACCAAGGTTAAATACTTTTTGAATCGGGTAACCTAAACCGTTTCCCCCCATCTCAACATCCCATAATTTGAATTTACTTATCGTAAGTAGATTTGTGCCGCTCAGGTAGAATCTCATCGAAGAAATTCCAGCTTTTTTTATAAAAGTATCTTTGGGGATAGTATATCCAATTTCAACAGATTTTAGCCTTAAAAAAGCACCATTCCGAATAAACCATGTGCTTGTTTGACGGTTGTTTTCTACAACCTGATTCGAAAAACGCGGCCATGCAGCATATAGATTCCGGTTATCTTCCGACCAGTGATCATTCGCCCATACCGACAGCAGTGCATTGTTCCCAATTCTATTGTTCCAATCGTCACTTTGTGTGTCTTTATCATTAATATCGATAAAAGGTGCTGTCTTATAAGTGTCAATAAAGAAAGAAGACCGGGCCGAACCTTGGAAGAAAAAAGAGAAGTCGAAATTTTTATATCCGGTTGAAGCACCAAAGCCATACATTACTTCCGGGTCTGTTGGATAGCCAATTGGAACAATATCATTTTCATCGATACGCCCATCTCCATTGATGTCTTTGTATTTAATATCTCCAGCCATATACTCTCCAAAAGTTTGAAGCGGAGAATTAGCGATATCAGCCTCATCAATAAAAAGTCGCTCGGCAATATAACCATACTGCTGATTCAATGAGTTCCCTAATCTGGATTTCCATGGCAAACCCGCCCCGGCGTAATTGAGTTCTTCGTAAACTTCAAACTTGCTGGTTGCATAAGTTACATTTCCACGAGCCATTACCCAAAATGCTTCAGAGAAGCTGTGGCTAAAATCAACAGACGCTTCAAAACCTCTTGATGAAGCTTCACCAATATTGGCTTTTAAAGGAACTTGTAATCCCATCGAACTAGGAACCTGTGAGCGATCCATGAGAATATTCGAACGATATTCATAGAAATAATCAGCCTGGATTTCAAACTTATTGAACAGTCCCATTTCAATTCCAAGATCAGTCATCCGGGCTTTTTCCCACGAGATTTGATCGTTGCTGTACCTGTCAATACTTATTCCGGGAATGCCATTGAGATAATTTTGTCCAAAAATTGTTCCTAAGTTGTCATTGTTCATATTTACCTGCGAAATATAAAAGAAGCGATCATCTTCGCTCCCAATAGCATCGTTACCAACCAGTCCGTGGGTAGCTTTAAACTTGAGTTTATTGATAACTTTATTCATTGGTAACCAAAATTTTTCGTTTGATGCAATCCAACCAATTCCGATGGAAGGGAATAACCCAAAACGTTCTTTTGCTGCAAATCTTTCGGAACCATTGTATCCAAAATTTATTTCTGCAAAATAACGGTTATCGTAAGCATAAGTAAAACGACCGGAAAGACCAATGTTTCTGTACGGTAGAGATTTCTGTAAACTACCGGCATTTGCGAGTTTCATTTCGCGCATAATTCCGACAAGCATCCCCGTAACTATATGTTTTTCTTTAAATGTACGGTTGTAATTCATTGCTCCCTCAAAATAAAATGAAGTTGTAATTTTTTTGTCCCCCTCGTGATATTGCAGATATTCAGTTCCTCCCTGGGGATTTAGTTCAAATAAGGAATATTCGTTAATTCCAGCATCATAACTTGAAAGAGAATAGTAGAATGGAGAATATGACCGGTTTACATTAAAAAACGATTCTCTGGTGGTATTTCCTAAACCTCGTATCGATAAGCCCTTCGTTATAAAATTCAGATCTTGTTTTAATTCAATGATGGCAAGAATATTACTACGACTTTCATCTTTGTATCCTTTTACCATATCGGCATAAGGATTCAGGTAATCACCATGTTGACCAGCATTCCCAAACAGAATATGTTGTGAATATTTATTTCTTTCATCCGGTTCATAATATTTGGGATATAGAACAGGATTTGTTTGCAGTGCTTTTCTGAATAAAGTTTCTCCTCCGTCAATAGGCCCGTTGTAATCATCAAAATTACCGTTGAACCGAACAATAACCTCTGTACTCTTGGTTACGTTTATATTTACATTTGAACGCAACGATATTCTATTCAGCTTTACGTTGTTGTTGAAATTGTTTCGTTTATCAACTTTCAGGATCCCATTATCGGTATTTATTGTACCCGCCAAATAGTAACGAGAAACTTTACCTCCACCGCTCAGGTTGAAATTAAGCCTGTCGTTTATGGCTTGTTTGTCAAACATCTCATCGAACCAGTTAACTGCCGGATATGCATATACATTCCGGTTCGGCTGTTCTGTCATTCTTATTTTTTCTAAAGAGTAAGCCCGTCCTCCAAGGGGATCTCTTGTCAGGATGGCTTCATTGTGCATCTTCATATAGGTTATGGGATCAGCAATATCCAACATCCGGGTCGGTAACGAAACTGATTTTTCGTATCTGATATTAAGCGATGCAGATCCTTCTTTACCTTCTTTTGTAGCAACTAATATGACGCCGTTTGCTCCGCGAGCTCCGTACAATGCAGTGGCAGTGGCATCTTTCATAATCGAAAAACTGGCTATGTCATCAGGCTGTAAACGGGCAAGATCGGTGGTCGATAATTCGATACCATCTATCAGGATTAACGGAGACTTTTTATATCCAAAAGTTGTTACTCCCCGAACAAAGAATTCTGCATTGTCTTTACCCGGCTCGCCGCTTCGTTGATACGAAATCATACCAGGAATACGCCCGGCTAATGCGGTGGTTAGGTTACTGGCCGGAATTTTTAAGTCTGCTGGTTTTACAGTTGAAATTGATGCGATAACACTCTCCTTTTTTTGTTTCCCAAAGGCAACCACTGTTATTTCTTCCAGTTCATCATGCTTCTCTTTTAATGTGACCTTCACTTCTTTTTGCCCGGTATATTCAATAACCTGAGAATCCATCCCGACAAATGAAATAACAACTTTATCTCCCATCTTTGCATCAATTGAGAATGCTCCTTTGTTATCGGTAATTGAACCTCCGGAGGAGCCTGCAATAATAATTGTCGCTCCGGGAAGAGGTAAGCCTTCTTCATCAACAACTTTCCCTTTTAGCGGATTTTGTTGTGCTACTGACGTGTTATACGCGTTGGAGTCTCGCGTATTGGTCCCGTCTTTTTGAGAAACTGAACCTACGGCATAAAAATGCATGCTGAGGATCACGCAGATCATCCAGGTTGTTTTCGATACAACCAAGTACCTTAACTTCATTCTTTTGAAAGAATGACATCGTTTGTCTCTTCTTTTCATAAATCTGTTTAGTTCGTTAAATTTTGTTTAGTTCGTTAAATATTGTGTCTTGTCCCTTTTTCCTGACCGGCAAAACACTTTATTAGTAATGTGGCGAATTTATTTTTAGGCGATTATTGTTCTAATTAATAGGGAGTTAATAAGCGGTTAATTTTGGAAAAATAGTGTTAATCGGGAGGCAAGTCGTTGTTTCTTAGTGAAGTATTCCTTTGTGCCTTGTCTGTCACTTTGCTGCCTCTCTTTTATAGTTCACATTATAAACGACCAGTCTTTGATTAATTTTCTATATTTATCCGACTGAAAAAAATCTGCAAAAAATGGGATGCCGGCTTTTATTATTCTTTCTTGTATTGCTATTTATTCCAAATCAGGCCAGTTCGCAGGGGCTTGGTTTTAAGTCAACCAAACATCACATTGCCAACCGAACTTCGTATGCTGTTTTCGCGGATGATTACCCTGAATTTCGGGATCAACTGGAATTTTCGTTTGATCTGTCTGTCTTCGATCCTGGCTCCTTCGGTTTTATCTGTATTATAGATGCCAATAATTCGAACCGGGATTATTCGTTGTCGTATGTGAAAAATAATGCGCAGGAGGCTCATTTAAAACTAAACTTGAAAGGAGAAGAAAACT
This sequence comes from Prolixibacteraceae bacterium, assembly GCA_963662895.1. Classification (GTDB taxonomy): domain Bacteria; phylum Bacteroidota; class Bacteroidia; order Bacteroidales; family Prolixibacteraceae; genus GWE2-42-39. Next base: position 373,599 of record OY759981.1, read on the forward strand.
TATTGACTGTTCCGGTGCCTATGTCGTTGTTAGGACGGGGGAAATGGATTCATGTAAAACTGTCTTTTTATTGGAAGTCCAACCAAATTGAGGCAGTAATAAATACTAAAAAATACGAGGTGACAGGAACGAACCTCAAAGTGCTGAAGAATGCTCAACTGTTCTTTGGGAAGCATGAAAATATGATTGATGTTCCTTCGTTTGCTATTCGTAATTTGGTAGTTGGTGATAGCCGGGAAACTCATTCTTTTCATTTTAAAGAATATGCCGGTAATATTGTCCACGATCAGGATGGAAATGAAGTAGGACGCGTGCAAAATCCCATCTGGATCATTAATGATTCGTATCATTGGAAACATCGTTTTTCTTATTCGGTGAATGACCTTGTTGCTGTTAATTATGACAGTACCGAAATGAGAATTTTAGTGGTCGAAGAGGATTCTCTGGTCTCATTCAATTTAGAAAGAAATACGGTTGGGAGAAAAGCTTATACCAATCATCTTGATGTACCGATACGGTTAGGTGCCAGTTTTTTTGCAAATGGTAAATTACGGGTGTATGAAGTGAATGACATCCCGAACGGGCATCCTTCAATGGCAGCTTTAGACCTTTCTTCCTACACCTGGACCAATACGAGTGACTGGCGTCTTCGCCAACAGTTACACCACCACAATTCGATTTTCGATCAGGAGAAGAATCGTTTAATCATTTTTGGAGGGTTTGGAAATAGCCGATTCTCGAATTCTTTTTATTCTTATGACCTTCCGTCAAATACATGGACCCGCTTGTCTCTTGATGGAAATGAGATTACTCCTCGTTTCTTTTCCGGGATGGGACAGCTGGGCGATCAGTTAATTTTATTTGGCGGAGTAGGAAATAAAACAGGAGATCAGAGTATTGGGAAAATCTATTATTATGACTGTTACTCTGTTGATCTGAAGAATAAAAAAATCACCAAACGATGGGAGCTGAACCGGGGAGATGAAAAACTGGTTTCAACAAGGAATCTTATTTTTTCAAGTGATAAATCATCGTTCTATACGCTTTGTTATCCTGAATATATTCCTAAAACGTTTATTAAACTATACCGGTATAATCTTGCCTCTGGTGATTATGTCGTGCTGGGCGATTCAATACCAATGGTGTCAGAAGAGATTTTAACCAATGCTAACCTGTACCTGAATTCAAATACAAATGAGTTGTATTGTGTAACTCAGGAAGTAAGTAAGAATACCAGCACTAAAATAAATGTGTATTCCATTGATACCCCCCCAATTTCTGAAGCCGAACTATACACTAATCCTCGTCCATTTAGCTATTCCAGTTACTGGTTGCCGCTGGTAGGTATACTTGTCTTTATCGGTGGCGGAGGGGGCTGGTTACTGGTTCGAAGACGGAGAACGGTTAAAAGCGAAAACTCGGTAGCTGAATATCAGAAATTCAATCCCGATCAGCTTATTCGTCCCAAAACAAATGCGGTTTATATATTCGGAATATTTACGGTTTTTGACAGAGCCGGACAGGAGTGTAGCCATTTGTTTAGCCCATTGTTAAAACATTTGTTTTTATTGATTTTATTCCGTAGTACTGAAGCTGAAGGAATTACTTCAGAAGAGATTTACTCCATGTTGTGGCCCTCTAAACCTTTAAAGAATGCCAAAAACCTGAAAGGTGTAAACATTAATAAACTGAGAACAATTCTGAACGATATAGATGGACTGGACTTAATATACGAGAAACAATATTTTAAGCTGGAAACAACGACTCCTTTTTATTGTGATTATTTTGATTTCAAGTTGTTGAATTTAGCTTTGGGAAATGAGTCTGATTACGAGCGACTGATTGCAATAACCCGAAAAGGACAGTTGTTGCAGACCGAAGATAATGAGTTGTTTGACACTTGGAAACGCGAATTTGCTGATCAGATATTACTGGTGGTTCCTGACATTTTGAAGGATTACTATTGGAAACGCGAGTATGTTCGGGTAATTACAATGGCTGAGGTGCTTTACTCAGTTGACGAACTGGATGAGTCTGCTTTTTATTACTCTATTACTTCTTTCTTGAAGATGGGTGATGAGGGTTCGTCTAAAAAGCATTACAATAAATATGTTTTGCGGTATAAAAAACTACAGGGTGAAGATTATAACATCCTTTATCCGGAGGTGGTTCGGCTGGCTTCTAAATATGTAAAACGGGGCTAAACTGTACGAGACCTGTCCGAATTGGTAAAAAGGTGCAGAGGTAAAAAAATCCCCTTTACCTACTCGACCAGACATAGTACATATTACAATCCTATTTCAAACATATTCTTAATTCCTGTCAGTATCATATTAATTCCAATAGCTCCAATAAAAAACCCATTTAATCGTAATAATACCTCCATATTCTTATCATATGCTGTCTTCAATTTTCTGCCTTCTAAAGAGTCTCTGATTATTTTTAACAAATAAATCGAAACAAAATTAATCACAAATGCAATTCCTAAAATCAAGATACCAATCAATCTGGAATGTCTATAAGACGTCAAAATGCTTAAAGAAATTGTACCTGCTCCAACCATGAAAGGAAGAGCTATTTCCGATGCTAAATCGTCAAGACTTTCTTTTATTATAATCAAAGCTCGTTGTCCTTTAACAATAAAGAAATAGGCATATGAAAAAATAATAATACCTCCAAAAATCCTGAAAGACTCAAAGTCAATCATAAATACCCTTTTAAATAAAAACTCTCCTGAGAAAAAAAACAAATAACAAATTAATAATGAAATCAGGGTTGCCTTTATTATTACAGTCATAAACTGGTTATGGGTTAAATCTTTCCTTAAAGGCTCTAAATATAAAAAAAGGGCAAAAGGATTTAACATTACCACTAATTCAACAATAGACAATAACATAATTGTTATCTAAACGTCCGGAACTAACTAGCGGGACGCCAGGCAGAAACACCGTAATATGCAGCAACTATGGCTGCCAAAAATCCTTCAATCCAGGTTATTAGTGTTTGACTATTTTTGATTGACTCCAGTATCCCTTCGCAAGTTTTACCTATTGGACAGGTGGTAAGTCCATCAATGAATGCAGCAATAAATAATAAAACCAGAGATGCAATTAATGCACAGAGAGCAATATAAGCCATACGTCTCCTGTTGGTGAATCTTGTTTGGGCATATAAGATTAACGCCGATTTATCAGCATCAGATAATTCCTTATCTTTGGCTATTTCAAGCATTATCCTTAGTGGGTCCCGTCCGGCTTCCGGAGTCGTTTCTCCTTTAACCGGTACTACAGATTTTTGATCGTTCATTTTTTAATCTCCTTTCATTTGTTCATTACAGGACATAAAATCAGGCGTACTACAAATAAAACAAATGCCGTTTTTGATGTGTTCCTAATCTTTTGTCGCTCAATTTTATTTCTTATTTTTTATAATTAAAAAAACATTAGAATTACCTGTCTGTTATATTTAGCAAAAAAAGATACAAAAAGCGGATAAAAAAGTCAATTCTTTTTTGATTTATTAAAGCCTGGATATGGTGATCGTACAAGGGAATATCGCGGGGCTGCAAATATTCAGCAACGGCTACGGCCTGCATAAAACGAAGTATTCTAACTGAAGAACGGCTATGCGTAATTCGGATCACAATCCTCGCTATGAATTGATAGATATAGACGCTATAGTTTACCTGGTAAAGGATTTTCGCGTATTGGCTGAGAGGATTTTGTTATAGAACAGGGAAAAATGTTATTGAAACCGGGTATTTTCCGTCTTTTCTTTTTTGATGTTTGAAAACACAAATTTAAAAAGTAGCCATTCTATTTCGTAACGCATTTTCAAGTAAAAATATACAAACAAAAAAGCCTTTCAAAAGATTGAAAAGCCTTTATTTATTAATTTTTATCAAGTAGCGAGAGCCGGGCATGATCCGGCGACCTCATGATTATGAATCATGCGCTCTAACCAGCTGAGCTACCTCGCCGTATTTTTTTGCGGTTGCAAAGATAGTATTTTATTCTTTCCAATAAGGGATTGAAAGAAAAAATAGCAGTTTTTTTTACTCCCATATTTTCATTTGCTTTGTAAATATCTGTCAGATTATCTATATTGCAGAAAATCATTTAAAAGATGAGCGAAAAAATAAAAATACAACTGGAATATATTATTAACTGCTCACCAAAAGTTTTATATAATCGACTTAATACCGCATCAGGACTGGCCGAATGGTTTGCCGAAAATGTGACTGTTAAAGGGAAAAAATTCACATTTACCTGGGAAGGAGTAGAGCAACATGCCGAAAAAACTCTCTACAAAGAAAACCAGATGGTGCGTTTTACCTGGATCGACGGGGAAAACGATGGTTCCTATTTCGAATTTAAAATTACCCAGGATGAACTGACCAATGACGTTTCGCTGATTGTAGTCGATTTTACCGTCGAAGACGAGGTTGAAGAAGCCAAAGTTTTATGGAATACTCAAATAGCCGATTTAAAACATATTTTGGGTTCTTAATCTTTTTTCACTTTAATTTTCTTTAAAATAACTTAGCTTTGTAATCGTTTCAAATAATGGGATAGAATCAAATGAAGCGCTTACATTGGTTTATTATAAAAAATTTTCTGGGACCGTTTTTCCTGACTTTTTTTATCTGCATCTTCATATTGCTAATGCAGTTTTTATGGAGATACATTGACGATTTGGTAGGGAAGGGACTCGAATGGAATATCATTGTTGAATTTCTCACGTATGCATCATGTGCCCTGGTTCCCATGGCCCTTCCCCTGGCAATGTTACTGGCATCAATTATGACATTCGGGAATATGGGTGAAAACTATGAACTGGTTGCTATGAAATCGTCAGGAATTTCTCTGATACGGGCTATGCGCCCACTGATTTTTATTGCTGTCCTGCTCACGATGACCGCTTTTTTCTTTTCGAACAATATTTTGCCACACACCAACCTGAAATTTGGAGCTTTGTTATACAGTGTAAAAACCCAAAAACCTGAAATGGTAATCAAAGAAGGGATTTTTGCCAACGACATTAAAAATTTCAGCATTAAAGTGGAAAAGAGAAGCCGTACCAGCAACATGCTATACAAGCTAATGATCTATGATCATACCCAAAATAAAGGCAATGTAAAGGTTACAGTTGCTGATTCCGGTACAATGGTCATTACCGAGAACAAAAAATATATGACCCTTACACTATATAATGGCGAAAACTATGAAGATACTGAACCGAACGAACGGGGACGCAATAAACGATATCCATTTAGAAGAGACCATTTTAAGAAAGAAGTCATAAATATTCCACTGGAAGGTTTTGATTTCATCCGACAGGACGACAAAGTATACAAAAACCATTATAAGATGATGAGTCTAAGACAACTAAATCATCAGGAAGACTCATTATACCAGGTTTATCTACACCGGATCCGAAAATTTGTTATTTCAATGAATTATAATTCCGAATTGACCCGGAGCATTATAAATGAAACCCAACCTAACGATTCGTTGAAAAAAGAGCTTACTTTTACTCCCGACACCATTGTAAATATCGACAGTGTAGTGTTGTCAACCGATCATATATTGCGAAAAGAAATAGTGCAGGAAGCCATTTCCGAGGCACGGAACAATTCCCAAACAATCAACCAGCAACAAGACCAGCTTTATGTCCAAAAAAAGAATATTAATAAACATGCAATCGAGCGGAACAAAAAATATTCCTGGTCATTCGCCTGTCTCATTTTCTTTTTCATCGGTGCGCCATTAGGGGCGATCATCCGAAAAGGAGGGTTGGGAATGCCGGTTGTCGTTTCTATCCTCATGTTTATCAGCTATTATATGGTCACCCTTACCGGTGAAAAATTTGCACGCGAAGATGTATGGCACATGTTCAATGGCATGTGGGTTCCATCGTTCCTTTTCCTGTCGCTTGGTATTTTTCTGACCTACAAGGCTGCCACCGATTCAGCCATTATGAACATGGAAACCTATCAGCAAATATTTAAGAAGTTAATATCTCTGGGTTTTCTAAAAAAAGAAAAACATAATAATGAGGATACTTCAGTTAACCAATAAAAACCCCTGGCCACCTAAAGACGGAGGAGCCATTGCAAGCTTAAACCTCACCAAAGGGTTTGGGTTCCTGGGGCATAAGGTTACTATCCTCAGCATGAATACAGATAAACACCGCATCCGGAAAAAAGACATACCTGAAAACCTGAAGGCAATATCCGACTTTCACCTGGTTGATGTTCCGGCACGGGTTACATTTTGGGCTGCCCTCCAAAATTTTCTGTTTTCACGACTTCCGTATAATGCCGAACGTTTTATTTCTGAAGATTACAGCCATGTACTGGTTAAACTGCTGAAGAAAAAAAAGTTTGACCTGATACAACTCGAAGGGCTTTATCTATGTCCGTACATTGCCCTGATCAGACGTTATTCGAAAGCAAAAATAGCATACCGCGCCCATAATATTGAGCATGAGATATGGAACCGGACTGCTCAAATGACACACGGGTTCAGAAAGTTATATTTAAAACACCTGTCTTCACGCCTTAAAAGGTTTGAAATTTCATACCTGAACGATTACGATATGCTGGTGCCCATTACCGAACGCGATGCAGCAATGCTGAACAAAATGGGCAATACCAAACCATACTTTACATCGCAAACCGGTATAGATCTGTCGTTTCTGGTACCTAATGCCAAAAATCTCGAATACCCGTCCCTTTTCCATATTGGCTCTCTCGACTGGTCTCCCAATCAGGAAGGACTGATTTGGTTCCTGAATAATTGCTGGCCGGGAGTCGTAAAAAGATACCCGGAACTAAAATTTTATATTGCCGGAAGAAATGCACCTGTCTGGCTGGAAAAAAAATTCAGCATGAAAAATATTGTTTACCTGGGAGAAATAGAGGATGCTTACGAATTCATTAATTCGAAGGCTATCATGGTAGTACCTCTGTTTTCAGGAAGCGGCATGCGTATTAAAATTGTAGAAGGGATGGCTCTGGGAAAACCAATCGTTACTACAACTATCGGTACCGAAGGCATTGAAACCACTTCCGAAGAAAATATTTTGATTGCCAACAATGCTGAAAGTTTTAACGAATCCATTTATAAGTTGATAGAAGACCGGGAAACTTTTGATAAAATCGGAAAAAATGCTATCGACTTTATCCGTAAAAAATTTGATAACTTAGCCCTGACAGCACAACTGATCGAATTCTACAAGGAACATTTATAATGCTGGAGCTTTTATTCTGGATACTGTTTTCAATCGTTGGATACACCTATCTGGGATATGCTGTTTTATTATTTCTGATGGTACAGATAAAACGCCTTTTCCTGAAGCAAAAGCCCAATACTGCACCAGAACAAATGCCCGATGTATGCCTGTTTGTGACCGCATACAACGAATTGAATAATATTGAGCAGAAAGTGGCAAACTCATTTTCACTGAACTACCCCAAAGAAAAAATTCAATATATCTGGGTTACCGACGGGTCGGATGACGGAAGCCCCGAAAAATTAAGACAATACCCTGCACTGGAGGTATACCACCTCGACGAACGACGCGGTAAAATGCATGCTATGAACCGGGGCATGCATTTTGTGAAACCGTCCATTGTCATTTTTTCAGACAGCAATGCCCTGATTGGGAAAAATTCTGTTTTGGAAATTGTTCGCGAATTCAGTGATCCCAAAGTAGGTTGTGTCTCAGGAGAAAAACGCATTCTTGAAAAGGCAGCCGACGATGCCGCCGGAGCAGGCGAAAATATATACTGGAAATTCGAGTCGTGGATCAAACAAATGGATAGCGAATTAAACTCAGCAGTGGGCGCAGCAGGCGAATTATTTGCCATCCGTCGTGAACTGTTCGATGAAGTGGAGGAAGACACCCTGCTTGACGACTTTATTATTTCGCTGCGAATTGCCCAAAAAGGATACAAAATTTCCTATTCCCCAAAAGCATACGCGATAGAAACAGCATCGGTCAGCGTTTCCGAAGAAATGAAACGCAAGATACGTATTGCAACCGGCGGTATCCAGACTATCATCCGTTTAAAATCGTTGCTAAACCCATTCCGGTACGGCTTACTTAGCTTTCAGTATTTCTCACACAAAGTATTACGGTGGACCATCGCCCCCGTTGCCCTGTTTAGTTTATTTTTTGTTAATGTTTTAATAATCCTGCTGAATAGAAATATTTCTGTTACTGCATTCTTTCCACTATTCTTTTATCTCCAGTTTTTTATGTACCTGACAGCAGGCGCCGGCCGTTTATTCGAGTACCGGAAAACCAGCCTTAAAATATGGTTTATCCCGTATTATTTTGTTTCGATGAATTATGCAGCCATTTCCGGGTGTCTGCGTTTCCTGAAAGGTAAACAATCGGTTAAATGGGAAAAAGCAAAGCGGGCATAACTGCACAAAATCATTCTTTAATCAGTAAAAATAGTTAGTTTTGCAACGCATTTTAAAAGGCAACTATGACTGAATTTAATCTAAATACGATCCCCGAAGCCATTCAAGCCATTAAAAATGGCGAACTGGTCATTGTGATCGATGACGAAGACCGTGAAAACGAAGGCGATTTTATTGCGGCAGCAGAACTTACGACTCCTGAGATGGTAAATTTTATGGCTACTCACGGAAGGGGACTAATTTGTGCCCCCCTTTCTGAACAACGCTGTGACGAACTCGACCTGCGACTGATGGTTGGCAAAAACACCTCATCGCACGAAACGCCTTTTACTGTTTCTGTCGATCTGATAGGCTATGGCTGCACCACGGGTATTTCAGCCAGCGACCGCGCAAAAACCATCAATGCACTGGCAAATCCGTCAACACGCCCCGAAGAACTGGGACGCCCCGGACATATTTTCCCGTTAAAAGCCAAAGAAAAAGGAGTATTACGCCGGACCGGACATACCGAAGCAGTAGTCGATCTGGTTCGTCTTGCCGGATTACATCCTGCCGGGGTGTTGGTTGAAATACTGAATGAAGACGGAACCATGGCACGTCTGCCGCAACTGGTAAAAATAGCAGAAAAATTTAATCTGAAGATTATTACCATTAAAGACCTGATCACCTATCGTTTACAAAGCGAAAGCCTGATCCGGCGCGGCGAAGAAGTAAACCTGCCTACCCGGTACGGCGAATTTAAAATTATTCCTTTCAAACAATTATCGAACGGGGAGGAACATGTTGCCCTGATAAAAGGAGACATCACCACCAATGAGCCGGTGTTGGTTCGCGTACATTCCTCGTGTATGACCGGCGATATTTTTGGCTCGTTACGTTGCGAATGTGGCGAACAATTGCACCAGGCTATGAAACTGATTGAAAAAGAAGGACGTGGCGTGATTGTTTATATGCAACAGGAAGGACGTGGTATAGGGCTGATGAATAAAATAGCTGCATACAAGCTGCAGGACGAAGGACTCGACACCGTGGAAGCCAACTTGCACCTGGGGTTTGGTGCCGACGAACGCGATTACGGGGTGGGTGCACAAATACTCCGCGAACTGGGAGTCTGTAAAATGAAACTGATGACCAACAACCCTGTAAAACGGGCAGGCATCGAAGGATACGGTCTGGAAGTAAGCGAGATTGTCAATATTGAAATTGAACCAAACGAGTACAACGAGAAATACCTGCGTACCAAACGCGACCGTATGGGTCACTTCCTTCAGAAATTCAAATACGATTAGTTTCTGTTTCCTGAATTTTCTGTATAATAAAGTATCTTTGTAGAAACTTCAGAAAATGAAAGGAAAGGATTTACGTATCGTTTTTATGGGAACCCCCGATTTTGCCGTGGCAAGTTTAAAAGCCTTAACCGAAAACGGGTACCAGATTGCAGGTGTAATCACTGCCCCTGACAAACCTGCAGGGCGGGGACAAAAACTGAATGAATCAGCCGTAAAACAATATGCTGTTGCAAAAGGATTAAAAATCCTTCAGCCTGAAAAGTTAAAAGCCCCTGTATTTATAGAAGAATTGAAATCACTGCAGGCCGATTTACAAGTTGTGGTAGCTTTTCGTATGTTACCTGAAGTGGTTTGGAATATGCCTCGTCTGGGCACTTTCAACCTGCATGCCTCCTTACTGCCCCAATACCGTGGGGCTGCCCCTCTTAACTGGGCCATCATCAACGGCGAAAAAGAAACCGGCGTTACGACCTTCCTTCTCGACCACGAGATAGATACGGGAAAAATACTGATGCGGGATAAAGTTGAAATTAAAGACAATGAAAACGTGGGACAGTTACACCACGAATTAATGGATATCGGGGCCAGGCTTGTACTTGAAACAGTTGATTTACTTGCAGAAGGGAAGGGAGACGGGATACCCCAGACAGAATTCACCGAAAATATGGAAGATATCAAACATGCCCCTAAAATTTTTAAAGAAGACTGTAAAATAAACTGGAAGAACGATATCATATCCGTCTACAACCTGATCAGGGGATTGTCGCCCTACCCGGCAGCATGGGCTGAAATGCAGCACCAGGTAACCGGTCGCATTGTTTCGATGAAGATTTTTGCCGCAGAAAAAGCAGAAACCAATACAGAAAAATATCCTCCAGGGCACATTCTTTCCGACGAAAAAAAAGAACTCAAAGTAACCTGTAAAAATGGCTGGATAAAAATTACAGAGCTACAACTGTCTGGGAAAAAACGGATGCCGGCAGATAATTTTCTGCGCGGGTTCCAACAGATCAGCGAATATCGTTTTATCTAAAACCTGATTATTTCATAAACCAGGCAACTCATTTTAATTGATTATGAGTGTCCCCGAACAACAATCCTCATGATCTTATAATTCAGTCTGAAAAATTTATAAAACTGATAAATAAAATTGGTTCTCCAGAATTTAGTCGCTTTTGTGGGAAGAGGAGGATAATACTCATCTTTATAAACTCTTGGTTCAATTTTCTTTTCCATGATCTTCAGTTTAAATTATTCAGGAATTAACCACCAGAATGGGTAGCCTTTTGCCTTATGTATAAACATATAATGGAGGAAGAGCTTGATCCAGTGACCGGCCAGACCAACCTCGCCAACGGTTGCATTTATGTCGCGGCCCCATTCAGGATACTTTTCCCAGTCGGGAACAATTGGCGAAACGGTCATTGAAGCCCCCGACCCTTTAGTCAAACTGTATCCGGCAGAGATAATACAGGCAGCTCCCATTTTTCCCATGCTAGCAGTGTGTTTGTGTTCACCTGTACCGTGTTTAATAAAATGTGCAATGTTCTGAGCCACAATTTTACCCATAACCCCTGATGGCATCCCGGTACGCGGTGGCGACGGGGATATTGACAATCCATTCGGGTTAAGCATCGGTTTCGAAATAGCATGAGGCGGGGCAAAAGCTATTCCTGGTGCATAAATGTTCGAATAAAACGGACTTTGGTACGTTTGAGGCCAGTCGTTGATGCTCCATTCCCCGAACGGTTTTGGAGTATAATCAGCATCGACCTTCATAAACCCGCTGGGAGCAAAGAGTTTCCCGGTTATATCTTCCCCTTGTTTGTTATAAGCCCTGATATTCTGCCCTTTAAAGGCAGGAATAAGCATTGCAAAATCGAACCCGATTGTTTTTTTATCACCGTCCAGCGTTTCGTAATGGACGATACCCTGTTCTACCTGTGTAACACCGGCACGTTTAATCCATTTAATGTTGTTCTCGGTGAGTACCGATTCCGTAAAAACTTTGGTTGGGGTGATGTAACCTCCCCGCTTAACAAAAGCCCCGCCCATGCCAAAATCACCCACTTCGTATTCGTTGGTAATCCAGGTAATTTCGGCCATATGACTGAGTTTTCTACGTTTCAGTTCAAAAGCAATATTTAGCGCATATTCGAAAGCTGCCCCCTGGCAGGTCGCTGCCGGATGGCCTGTACCGATCAGCAAATGCTGCTTTTTGCCAAGTTTCATTTGCCCGATTGCTTTCTGAAGTTCTTCCCATGCATGTGCTGCATGGTCGTATGAACAGACCGAAACAGTATGTTTCCCGGGGCCAAGGCCGGGGGTCGCTTCAAAATTTAGTTTCGGGCCGGTTGCATTTACCAGATAATCATACTGAACATTCTCCTGTTGCCCGCGTTTTTCCTCCGAAACGTGTTCGACAGTAACAAAGGACGATGTATTGGCCCCATCTCCTTCAGGGTAGACCGATATTGCTTTTGCCTGCTTGTAAACGATCCCCCATTTTTTATATACTTTATCCAGTTTAAAACGAACCTGATCGACTTTCATTCTTCCAACCCCGACCCAAATGTTTGAAGGTACCCATTGATAATAGCTATTCGGAGAGACAACCATTACTTCATGCTTTTTACCCAGCATTTTTTTCAGGAATGAAGCAGCAGTGTGGCCTGAAATCCCGGCTCCGAGGACTAATACTTTTGCCATAACGAAGTCTTATTAGGTTAAATAATTTCTGGCATATGTTTAGAATTTACAAGTTAAACAAAAATCAACAGATATAGTTTAAATGTTCAGTGTTAAAAAAACAGGTTTCTGTAAAAAAGAAAAAGGCTGTTCAAAAGCTCTAATGATTTTACTTTTTGAACAGCCTCTTGCATATTCTGGTTTTACTTCTACTTTTACATATTTCGTTTGGTTGCTGCTTCCAAACGTTTCATAATTGAGAAGATAAACGTTGCAGAAAGCAGGCACATCAATACGAGAATAAAGAAAAATTGCCACAATTCGATTTTATCCCATAAGATACCGATTAATCCGGCAGCAAGGTTCCCGAAAGCTGTTGCTCCCAGCCAACCACCTTGTGCCAATCCTTTATACTTGGGGGGGGCTACTTTAGAGACAAAAGAAATACCGATAGGGCTCAAAAACAACTCGGCCACAGTTAGTACCAGGTAACAACTAATCAGCCAGTATGGCGAAACCAGACTTTCTGAAACGCCTCCATTCAGATTTCCGGGAGAAGTAAGCCCCATTGAAGCAGTAATGAGCAAACCAAAACCGACAGCAGTAATGATCATTCCAATACCAATTTTTTTAGGGGCAGACGGCTCTTTGCCTCTATTTCTTAACCAGGTAAAAATGCTGATAACAACAGGTGTCAGGAAAACAATAAAAATGGGATTGAACTGTTGAAATTTCTGCGGGGTAATAGTATAATCACCTGAATATGAAGAAATAGTATAATAAGCGAGAAGTAAGCTTAAAACACAAACAATTGCGCCTGTGATCCTGATTTTTAATCCTTTACTTGTTACAATTAATACAGCACCAATAATCGCTAACAAAATTGGAAGGAACTGGCTCAAATCAAATAAGACATATGTGTTTGGACTTACATGTCCCAGTTGAGTATAATCCCGGGCAAAGATGGTCATGGTAAATCCGTTTTGATGAAAAGCCATCCAGAAAAAGATAACAACAAAAAAGACCAGTCCAAGGGCAATTAACCGTTCTTTCGTCTGTTGCGGAGTCAGTACCACCACCTGATCTTTCAAATTTTCAGATTTTGCTTTCTGCTTTTCTGTTATATCAGCATGTTTGTAATATTTTTTGAATCCGACAAATATCAGGAACGAAACAATCATACTGGCTGCGGCAACAGCAAAACCCGCATTATATGACTGAGCCAGCGTATCAATGTAATCTTTGCAAAAAGTTGCCAGGTCTGTAAAGTTACTTCCCATCTGGACTTTTGCTATTTCTGTAAGTTTTGAAGCATCTCCTAAGTTCCCGTCCAGATACTGATGAGCCAGATGCGGAATTGAAGAATCGTATGTAAAATTTTTGGCTTTTAACACCCAGTTTCCGATTGCCTCTGCTGCTGAGGGGGCAAAAAATGCACCGATGTTAATACCCATGTAAAAAATATTAAATGCGTTGTCCCGGTTGCTACTGTATTTGGGATCATCGTAAAGATTACCGACCAGGGCCTGCAAATTTCCTTTAAATAAACCTGTTCCCAGGGATATTATGCCCAAAGCCGAATAAACCATTACAATCCCCATCTCTGGTAAAGCAAGCATCGTATATCCCAGAAACATGATAATCGTCCCCAGCATAATTGTTTTTCCATACCCCAAAACTTTATCGGCAATATAACCGCCAAGAAGCGGCAAAAAATAAATCCCGAATAAAAAACCGCCATAAATTCCACCGGCTTTTGCAGTCGAAAAACCAAACTTCGCCTGCAAATAGAGTACAAAGATGGCTAGCATTGTATAATACCCAAACCGTTCGCCCATGTTGGCGAAAAAGGCTACAAACAGCCCTTTAGGATGTTCTTTAAACATATTCAAATTTTTAAATTAGTAATGTCGTCTTTGTATAAAGTTGTATAACTCTCACAAATATAACCAACTTTTTCTGTTCCTGAATTTGACATATGTCATTAACTGCCCCCCTTTTTTTAGGTTCATAATAACAATACAAAGCAGAAAATAAGAGTGAATGAATTGCCATCTCTTTTTTTTTTGACCGCGAAAAGTATAAATTTGTCTAAAATTCAGACAACACAATATGAACTCCTCTTTTCATGCCATATGGTTAAAAGTTCGCAATAAATACGTACTGGCGTTCCTTTTCTTTTTTGTGTGGATTTTATTTTTTGACGAACACAGTCTGGTACAGCATTATCGCAATCTGCAGAAACTTGAACAACTGGAAGAACAAACCGAATACTACAAAGCAAAAATCGAAGCAGACAAACGAAAACTCCATGAACTTCAGACCAATGATGAAAATCTGGAGAAATTTGCACGCGAACAATTCCAGATGAAAAAAGAAAACGAAGACGTTTTTATTATTGTTGAAGAAGAATAATTATTCCCGGAAAAAATCGCCTGCCCCCCCTGAAAATCATATTTCTTAATATTAAATTGAAGTTTTATTCATGAAAAATTGTTTTCTTACAGAAACAAAAATCTGTAACTATTTGATTGTTATTTGAATTTTACTAAATTGTGAAGGAATAAGAACAAAAAATGAATCTGAATACCGACATATTTCGCATCAGAACCAATGATATTGAACCGGAAAAAGGACGGATACTAATTGCCGAACCTTTTCTGCCAGGCAGTTACTTCAACCGGTCAATCATTCTTTTGGCTTCCTATAGCGATAAAGGTGCTGTTGGTTTTATCCTGAATAAGCCGGTAGATTTTCCGATCCAGGAATTATTTGAGGATATTCCGGATTTTGATGCTGAAGTATACCTTGGTGGTCCGGTCAGTACCGATTCGGTTTATTTTATCCATTCGCTTGGAGATAAAATCCCGGGAAGTATCCATATTAAAGAAAATATGTATTGGGGAGGCGATTTCGATGTATTGAAGCAGCAAATCCGCATGGGAACTGTTTCGTCAAACCAAATCCGCTTCTTTGTCGGATATTCGGGTTGGGCCCCCGGGCAACTGGAAGAAGAGATCAAGGAAAACTCGTGGCTTGTCTCCGAGATAAAACAAAGCGAAGTAATGCGCAGTTCCGAACAGCAATCATGGGAAAAAGCAGTGAAAGCCGTTGGCGGCAAGTATTCCCTTTGGATTAATTATCCTGAAAACCCCTCGCTCAATTAGTTCCCGACAGGAAAAACTCTCCCCTACCCTCTATACACATCTTTTCGAAAATGAATTACGATTTCAGATTGAATTCAAAACAGCTCCACAAAAAATTAAACCAGACCTCTTTCTTTTTAAAAAAATATGTGTTAATTTTAACAACCTAAGGCTCAAAGTCTGCATGTATAACAGGACTGGACATAATGAAAAGGAATAAAAGATAAAGCCAAAGTCATTTTGTTCACGACAACTGAACTTTGACAACCCCGATTTGCTGACCCCAAACGCTCGGAGCCGACAGACCAGAGAAAGTCATAAAAAGCCAGGAATAAAACGGCTATTGGTGAATAAATTTATAAACATTTAAATTTAAACACTATGACAGAAATTCTTCATAGCGTAAAAGCGTACCTGTACGACAATGCGCTAACCAGTGATCCCGACGACTATGTTGCCCGGGTCAATTCGGAACGAAGCCTGACCTCTGAGGAGATCTGTGAATCAGCCGTGTCCCGTGGCGGGGCTGATATATCCCAGGCTTCCATGCTACACGGAACCAAGCTTTTCTTAAAAGAAATGGCTTATCTTCTTTGTGACGGTTATTCAGTGAATACCGGTTATTTTACAGCTACTCCGCTCATCAGAGGGGTTTTCAACAGCCCCGACGATACCTTTGATCCTGAAAGGCATACGATTTTGTTCCAGTTCAACCAGGGCGACGCCCTTCGTAACGAGCTGTCCTCCATTGAAGTACAAATAATGGGAGTGGCCGACACAGGCCTGGGCATTTCGCAGGTAACCGACATAAAGACCGGCTCGGTAAACGACCAGCTTACCCCCGGACGGAACCTGAGAATAGACGGGCATAAACTAAAAGTGGCAGGCGACGACGGGAACACAGGAATCTTTTTTGTCAACCAGTCTTCGGAAGAAGAAACCAGGGTTGATGCAAGCGACCTGGTTATAAACAATCCCTCGGAACTGCTCATTATTATTCCTGAACTGGACGCCGGAACCTATAAACTAAAGGTAAGCACACAGTTCAGCAGAGGTTTTCTTCTAAAGGAACCCCGAATGGTTCTTTTCGATAAAGATTTGACCGTCCTGTAATTGGAATATGAAGTAACAATACGATTGCCGGTAAAGCAATCGTATTGTTGCTTATATGTCAATACCCCACTTGACACTACGTCAACAACACGATTGACACCATGTCAATAACCCACTTGACACCGCGTCAATAACACGACTGACACCATGTCAACAACTCACTTGACACCACGTCAATAACACGACTGACACCATGTCAATAATCCAGTTGACGCCACGTCAATATTTTTTGAACTTATGCACGCTTATAATCTTCCGTTCCCACAGAGCCCTGTAATGGATACTATTTTTCTTTAATAGAAAGTTACGGAAATAAAAAGAACTGTTTATTATCATTCTCCTGTATTCGAGATTTTATACCTTTGCTTCCTGTTTCAGGAGAACAAGAAAATTGCTTCCATGCAAATAAAATGTTTTGATACTATAGTGATAGGAAGCGGACTGGCAGGTTTAACTGCCGCCTATCATGCCGCTAGGTTCGGATCGGTTGCAGTGATAACCAAATCTCAACTCGACATCAGTAATTCTTATTATGCCCAGGGCGGAATTGCCTCTGTAATGAGTAAAAACGATTCGTATGACTTGCACATACACGACACGCTGGTGGCCGGGCGCGGGTTATGCGACCACGATGCAGTTGAAATACTGGTCAGGGAAGGACAGGCCCGTGTACAGGAACTGATTGAGCTGGGGATGAAATTTGATCAGGAAAACGGACATTTTGTTTTAGGACTGGAAGGAGGGCACAGTAAACGGCGTATCCTTCATGCCGGAGGCGATGCTACCGGCAAGGCCATTACCTGTTTTATGTTGAAAAAGGTTATCGAACAGCCCTCTATTCAATCATTTGAATATACTACTGCTGTAAAATTATTAATTACTGAAGGCCGTTGCTGCGGAGTACAGGCAATTGACTTTGTTAGTGGTGAAAATATTATATTCACATCGAAAGCAACAATGATAGCAACCGGCGGACTTTCACGCGTGTACGACCGCTCGACCAATCCTCACACGGCAACCGGCGATGGAATTGCCATGGCTTATGAGGCCGGGGCCGAAATTGCCGATGTTGAATTCATCCAGTTTCACCCATCAGCCCTGTATATTCCGGGGCAGGATGCTTTTTTAATCAGTGAGGCTGTACGGGGAGAAGGAGCCTGGCTGCTTAATCATCAGGGAGAACGTTTTATGAAAGACATTCACCCGCTGGCAGAGCTGGCCCCTCGCGATATAGTAGCTTTTTCAATATACAAGCAACTTCAGAAACATAACTGTGACTATCTCTTCCTCTCGCTGTCCCATCTTGACGCTAAAAAGATAAAAACCAGATTTTCAAACATCTACAAAAAGCTACTCGAATTTAATTACGATCTTACAAAAGACCTTATACCAATTGCCCCTGCAGCACATTACATGGTTGGGGGTATCCGAACCGACCTGGATGGAGAAACAAACATCCCTGGCTTATTTGCCTGTGGGGAAGTCGCCTCTACCGGGGTGATGGGAGCCAACAGACTGGCCAGCAATTCACTACTCGAATGTTTAGTATTCGGAAAACGGGCCAGTGAAAAAGCTCATCTGCAAAACGCCCCTTTGTGTCCCCCCCCGGAAGTGGCTCCTATTGAAGTAGATACTCAAAACGAAGCTTTCTTTCTTGAAACCAAAAATAATATTGCAGGGATAATGAGCCGGAATGTAGGTATTGTACGAGAAAAAGAAAAACTACAGAGAACCATTCATTATCTGGAAGAAATACAAAAAAAGCTACCGGGTAAAATTCCGGAATACAATATTTTAAAGATCAGGCATATTGTTAACACCTGTCTGCTGATCAGCCGTTCAGCCCTAATTCGTGAAGAAAGCAGAGGCGGACATATACGCGAGGATTTTCAGAAACAAAATCCCGACTTCAGGGTACATATTATTCAGCAAAAAAATAAGGAACTAAAATTTACAGAAGTCAGAAGATGAGGATGAACGAAGCAGAAATCAAAGCCGCTCAGGTTTTAATCAATTTAGCAATGACCGAAGATGTGGCCGACGGGGACATAACCACCGACAACCTGATTCCCGCATCCAGCAGGCGCAAAGCGAAAATGGTCGCCAAAGCCGATGGGGTGATAGCCGGGCTGGAAGTAGCAGAAATGGTTTTCCGTAAACTTGATAACCAACTCGTGTGGAATATTAAAACTGATGACGGCTGCAATGTAAAAAAAGGAGATATAATTGTTGAATTTGAAGGCACTTACAGGGCGCTGCTCACCGGTGAACGCACAGCCCTTAATTTTTTGCAACGCATGTCAGGTATTGCAACCATGGCGGATAAATATGCCGGTGCGGTAAAAAATTTTAAAACGGAAATACTGGATACCCGCAAAACGTTGCCAGGGTTCCGCTTACTCGATAAATATGCAGTGAAAGCAGGAGGAGCCTCCAATCACCGGATTGGACTCTACGACATGGTGATGATCAAAGACAACCACATTGAAGTAGCTGGTGGTATTACACAGGCAGTAAACGGGATAAGGCCCCGTATTGCAGCAAACATTAAAATTGAAGTAGAAACCACCTCGCTTGATCAGGTAAAAGAAGCCATAGAAGCAGGTGCCGACATTATCATGCTCGACAACATGGACAATGCCACCATGAAAAAAGCAGTTGAACTGATCGCCGGACAGGCAAAAGTAGAAGCTTCAGGGAATATGACCCTGGAACGGTTAAGGGAAGTCGCTGCTACCGGTGTGGATTATATATCGATTGGTGCACTTACCCATTCTGTTCAGGCATTAGATATTAGTCAACGTTTGGAGGATTAAATGAATTTAGTGATCGACATAGGGAATTCACGAACAAAAATCGCTCTTTTCAACGAAAGCGACCTGATGTTTAATGTACCGCTCGACGAGTTGAAGACTGAAAATGTACAAATGCTTCTCGACGAACATCCAACGTTGAACGGGGCCATTCTTTCCTCTTCCCGGCCATATTCGCCTGAATTGAAAGAGTTTCTGATCAAAAAGTTTGACTCCTTTCTTGAGATGGACTACCAAACATTGATTCCGATCGAAAATTTATACGAAAGCAAGGAGACCCTTGGCAACGACAGGCTGGCCGCGTCAATTGGGGCAAACGAACTGTTTCCCGGCCAAAACCTGCTGATCATTGATGCGGGGACAGCCATCACCTTTGACCTGGTCAACTCACGGAACCAGTTTCTGGGAGGAAATATCTCACCGGGACTTGAAATGCGTTACAAAGCACTTCATCATTTCACAGGGAAATTACCATTACTGGAAGCGAACGACGAATTCCCCCTGCTTGGCAGAAATACGACTGAAGCGATCAGGGCAGGTGTCCAAAACGGAATTTTATTTGAAGTGGAACAATATATTCAGGGTTTAAACAAAAAATATGAAAATTTAAAGATTATTATCACCGGAGGGGACGCTAAATTTTTTGATAAGAATTTAAAAAGTTCCATCTTTGTACACTTTAATTTGACCCTCATTGGGTTAAACAGAATTTTAGAGTTTAATAATCGTTAAAACAGGGTTGTTTATTCTGTTTTAGTGATGTTTATTCTTCTAAAAAATTTATTTTTAGACCTTGCAAATAAAGGCGGTGTGTGTTTGGCACAGCATTTGGTTCTTAAAAAAGTCAAGAAGGTGCTGAAAAGTATTACAGAGAAGAGGAATAAAACAGTCATAACTAACAAATCTGTAATACAGTTTTGTTGAAAAAGATTTTTTAAAAGAATATATTATAGTATAATTTTATTGATTTACCAATATGAAAAGGATTTCACCAAGAACAATTACTTTTTCCGTAATACTTGTAATGCTTATAAGTGTTAATTCAATGGCACAACGGGTTATTACAGGTACTGTATACAGGGAAGGTAAACCAGCAGCCGGGGTTACTGTCGAAGCTCATAAATCTTCTGAATCTTTCATGACCAGCTTTGATGGGAAATATACAATTAACGCTGATCCCAAAACTAAATTTCTCAAATTTACATTTATCGACGATACCAGGAAACTTGATATTGAGGGAAAAGAAGGGGATGAGTTCGATTTTAGTTTTGATGGAATTATCCCGTTAAAGGAAGATGAACAGGATGTAGGTGTTATCCTGAAAACAGACAAAGAACTCATAAAAGAAGGAGACCGTACATTCATGAATAACCTGACCATGTACGACCAGTTTTACAGGCAGAAGGATTATAAATCAGCCCTTGGCCCCTGGCGTATATTATACAGGACTTATCCGAAATCAATAAAAAATATATATATCCACGGATGTAATATGTTCGAGGCTAAATTTGAACAAAGCGATAGTTGGGTTAAAAAGAATTTTTATATCGATTCCATCATGAACGTATACGACCGCAGGATAAAATATTTTGACGAAAAAGGTTTTGTTCGCGGACGCCAGGGAGTTGATTATATAAAACTCAAATTGCAAAATGAAAACTGGACAGATGATCAGTTAAAGGATATCCTGAAAAAGGGATACGGCTATCTTGATGAATCAATAAAAGAACAAGGCGATAATACTGAAACTCCGGTGTTGGTTGTTTTTATGCAGGTCACGGGTCAATTGTTCAAACAGGGAGAATTTTCAAAAGAAAAAGTGTTGGAAAACTACGAACTGGCATCAAAAATTCTTGATAAATACCTGGCATCAGAGCCTAATAAAAAGAAATACATCGAGTCAAAAGATGCAGTAAATAAAATTTTTGAAGTAAGTGGTGCTGCTGACTGTGAGGCCCTATTAAAAATATACGAGCCCAAATTCGATGAACTGTCCGGCGATATTGAGGCATTAAAAAAAGTATTGAGAATGCTTGACAAACAGGATTGTACTGATAGCGACCTGTTCGCCAAAGCGTCTGAAAAACTTTATGAACTGGAACCATCTGCCGAAGCAGCTTTCAACATGGGGCGCCTTTTCATGAAACGCAAAGATTTTGCAAAAGGCAAAGATTATTATCTGCAGGCTATTGGCAGCGAAAAAGATGCTATTTTACTGAGTAAATACTACCTGGAACTCGGAGCTTTCACCCTTGCTTCGGAACAAAATTATAAGGAAGCAGCAAGTTACCTGCGCAAAGCAATTGTCAATGATCCGAACAACGGGAAAGCCTACCTTATATTGGGTGATGTATTTGCCGGTTATTCGAAAAAATATGGCGAAAAAGAAATTGAACATTTAAGTTTGTTCTGGCTTGCCGTTGACTATTATATTAAAGCAAAAAAAATCGATCCGGAACAAACAGCCAAAACAAATGAAAAAATTGCTACTTACTCGCAGTACTTCCCGGATAAAGAAACATTATTTTTTGAAGGGTACCAGGATGGTCAACCGTATAAAATTGGTAGCTGGATAAATGAAACAACAACCGTTCGTGCCAGAAAATAATCAGAGACGAAACATATTTATAAACAAAAGCATTGCACTCCTTTTGATGGGGAGTGCAGTGCTTTTGTTTTCATCTTTATATCGTTTCAATATCGTTTCAATAATTTTTTTAACGATCCTGATTTCCCGGGTTGCTTATCAAGGAATAGCCCTGGCACATTGGAATCGTATAGGGGAAATATATATTCCCATGGTTATATTTTCAATCATGTTCGTTTCCTGTGAAAACGATATACAAAAAGTAAAAGAATTTGCAAATATTCAGAACCAGCCCCGCATTACGGCTGAAAATTTTGAAACCATTTATTCCGATTCGACGGTCATCCGGTATAAGCTGAATACTCCAAAACTTTTTTACAGGGAAGACGCAGATCCCCCGTATGTTGAATACCCGGTTGGAGTACACATCGAGAAGTATGATCAAAAGATGAATATCACGGCCAGCATTCGTGCTGATTATGCCAAATTTTTCACTAAAGAAAAACAATGGGAAGCAAAAAACAACGTGATCGCGATAAATTCGAGCGGGGATACACTTAAAACCGAACAGCTTTCATGGGACGAGAATAAAGGGAAAATTTATTCCGACGAATTTGTAAAAATCATCCGTGCTGACCAAATCATTACCGGTATCGGGCTCGAAGCCAATCAGGATTTCTCCATTTGGAAAATAAAAAATCCGAAAGGAACTATTTACATAGAAATGGAGGAAGAAAAATAAAATCTGCCTTTTATATGGAGTGGCTTCTGATCATTTTGGTAACAATCCTGTTTTCGGCTTTCTTTTCCGGGATGGAAATTGCGTTTGTTTCAGCAAACAAGTTAAGGCTCGAACTCGATAAAAAGCAAAGTTCTGTAAGTTCGCGTATCCTCGCCTTGTTCACCAGAAATTCGGGGCAATATATCGTTACGATGCTGGTCGGGAATAATATTGCACTGGTCGTTTACAGTATTGCCTTTGCCAAACTGTTAGAGCCTTCTTTTTACCGGATACTGGGATCAGACAGTCTTGTTCTGATTTTTCAAACTGTTGTCTCCACATTAATTATATTAGTGGTTGCGGAGTTCTTTCCGAAAACAGTTTTCCGGATAAGCCCGAACCGTGTATTAAAATTTTTCTCGTTTCCCCTGTCGTTCTTTTATTTTCTATTTTACCCTGTCAGCCGGTTTTCGATGGGAGTTTCAAAATTCCTGATAAACTGTCTGTTTCACGAAAAATTTGAAGACGGAAATGAAGAACTGGTATTGAGCCGGATTGAACTCGACCATTTTGTAAAGGAACAGAACAGCGATACAGATGAAGATAGCCAGGAGGTCGATAATGAAGTAAAACTGTTTCGCAATGCCCTTGATTTTTCGAAGATAAAATTACGCGAAGTAATGATTCCCCGGACCGAAATTGAAGCCATGGACATACAATCATCGGCAGACGTTTTAGTCCGCAGATTTATTGAAACCGGTTATTCCCGTATTCTGTTCTATCAGGATAATATCGACAACATTATCGGGTATATTCACCATTCGGTTATATTCAGAAACCCCGACTCCATACAGGCGAACCTCAGAAAAGTACTGATTGTTCCGGAGACCATGCCTGCCAGCAAACTTCTGAGTAAATTCATCCAGCAACGGCGTAGCATTGCCATTGTGGTTGACGAATTTGGAGGTACTGCAGGAATGGTTACCAGCGAAGATATCCTGGAAGAAATATTTGGAAACATTGAAGACGAACATGACATCGTTGACCTGATCGAAAAAAAGATAGGGGAAAATGAATTTATCTTTTCAGGTCGTCTTGAAATTGATGACATCAACGAAAAATACAACCTGAAGATTACGGTTGATGAAAACTATGAAACACTGGCCGGGTACATCTTATTTCACCATGAAAGCATCCCTAAAATTAATTCTGTCATCCAAATCAGCAAATTCCAGTTTAAAATACTGAAAGCCACAAATACAAAAATTGAATTGGTGAATCTTAAGATACTGGACAACACCTAAAAAAAAAGTGATTTTTGAAGATTAATATTGAAAATTGTTATCTTCGTACCTCGAATTTTTGAACTAAATATCATAAAAACAATACGTATTTAAATGGCTACATTACAAAACATCAGGAATCGTGCTGGTATATTAGTAGCGATCATTATTGGCCTTGCCCTGGTCGCATTTATTTTGGGCGACATGCTGAAAACAGGAAATACATTAATGAAATCCAGTCAGTTGGAAGTTGCTGAAATCAATGGAGAATCTGTTGAGTATCCTGATTTTCAGAAACGGATCGAGAAACTATCTGAGGTGTATAAAATGAACATGGGGGTTTCACAACTCAACGAAAATGCGTGGGACCAGGTTCGTGAACAGGCATGGCAGACCGTATTGCACGAATTAGTGATGAATGATGTATACAAGGAAGTGGGAGTTGACGTCAGTTCAGAAGAACTGTTCGATTTGATACAGGGCTCCAATCCTCACCGTATCATTCAGCAACTATTCAGAAATCCCAATACCGGTGTATTCGATAAAAATTTTGTAATTTCATTCCTGAAATCACTTCAAACCAATGCAACCCCGGAGCAAAAAGCTTATTGGCTGTATATTGAGGACCAAATCAAATCAGAAAAAATTCAGGAAAAATACAATAGTTTAATAAACAAAGGCTTGTATGTTACTACTTCTGAAGCAGTAAAAGGCCTTGCTGATAAAAACAAAAAAGTAAATTTTCAATATATCCCTCTTAACTATTCCAGTGTTGCCGACAGTACTGTTACAATTTCTGAAAAAGACCTCAGAGCGTATTATTCTGCACATCAGGATGAATACAAACAGGAAAAAAACAGACGGATTGAATATATTACATTCGAAGTAAAAGCGTCGGAAACAGATGATGCCGATACAAAGAAATGGATTGAAGATACAAAGCAGGAATTTGCCGAGGTTCAGGACAACGCCCAGTTTGTAAATGTAAATTCTGATACCCGTTTCGACGAAACATATCAGAAAAAAGGAGAACTCTCGCCCGAACTGGGAGAATTTGCATTCAAAGGGGAGGTGGGTGATATATATGGTCCTTACAAAGAACAGGAATCGTATAAACTTGTAAAAATTGATGATTTTAAAATGTTACCCGACTCGGTAAAAGCAAGTCACATTTTAATTAATCCCCGGACTGCAGGCGGTATGGAAAAAGCACAACAGTTAGCCGACAGTCTGAAAAACCTGCTCGAAAAAGGTGCAAACTTTGCAAAACTGGCACGTAAATATTCGCAAGACCCGGGCTCGGCTGCAAATGGTGGAGACCTTGGATGGTTCAAACGTAATATGATGGCAAAACCATTCGAAGAAGCAGCTTTCAACGGAGATATAAATAAAATATACGTAGCAAATACCCAGTTTGGCATCCATGTGATTAAACCCACTAAAAAAGGGAGAAAAACAAAGCATGTCCGGCTGGCAATTATTGAACGAAAAGTTACTCCCAGTACACAAACCTATCAAAAATACTATACCCAGGCCAGCAAATTTGCCAGCGAAAACCAGGATTACGACTCATTCAAAAAAGCAGTAGCTGAGCAACAACTGAACAAGAAAGTTGCCAACCTGAAAGAAAATGACCGTCAGGTTACAGGCCTGGAATCTTCACGCAGTTTAATACGTGCTGCTTATCAGGCAGAAGTGGGCGATATCCTAGAAAACAACGAAGGTTCTACTATTTTCGAATTCGGTAACAATTTTGTTATTGCGACATTGGTTGGAGCCAGCGAAGAAGGTATTTCTCCGTTCGAAGGAGTAAAAATCAGGGTTGAACTTGCCGTTCGCAAAGAGAAAAAAGCCGAGATGCTGATGGCAAAAGCCAAAGAGGCTACAACATCAGAATCGGATTTCGAAGCGATTGCAAAAAAGCTGGGAAGTTCAGTTAAAGATGCAGCAAATATCAGCTTTACTTCGTATTCAATTCCGGAGATGGGACTGGAACCAGCCGTTATTGGGACTGTTGTCAGTTTAGAACAAGATAAAATCCCGGCGCCTGTAAAAGGTAATTCCGGAGTTTATTTACTAAAAGTAATTTCCAGCAGCGAAGGAACTGATACCGATGTTCCTGCAGAACAAGCCCGTTTGGCACAGAGTTTAGGCTACCGGGTTAACTACCAAGCCTATGAAGCACATAAAAAGGCCTCCGAAATTATTGACAAACGTTTGAAATTTTATTAATAGAAAATAACAAACAATAAAAAAACGGGCTTAAAGCCCGTTTTTTTATTGCATCTGCCGTTCTCTTCTGCTACTTCCTTTTACTGATGAAAGTCACTATTACAAAATAAATAAGGAATGCAAGCGAAATAAACACCAACTCTATTCCGACGGGTAAAACTCCGTAGCTATAATCAATATTTATGGCTTCACTGTTTTTCAGTATCTCAATCACAATTAAGCCTAAACCACCCATAAAAGCGACTAACCCCCATTTTAAAGAAGGGTATTTATTGACTTCACCTTCTTCTGCCCCTGTTGTTTTTTGTTCCAAAATTTCGGCTTTCTCGAAATGACCGCTCTTAACAATCTTCCGTTTCAGTAAAAAATCGGTAAAACTTTTCAGGATGTGGTAGATGGCAAAAAATACCACTCCTGCCATTAATACGTCTGTCATAATTTTCTGTTTTTAAATTTGTATTTGCCCAGTTGACTTCATTCAACAAAAATATGTTGCAATAACCTGTAATTTTTTTCTACTTTTCTAAAACTAATACCATGAGCAAATTAATAACCAAGGTGGTATAGGAACTTAAAAAGTGAACCTGCAAATTCTTTCTGAAAAATTTATTTTCAAATAATGAAACATATTTCAGTCAATAACAGTCAACTGTAACATATGAACGAATCCGAATTAATCAGGCAAGTGCAAAATGGTAATTCCAATGCTTTTCGATATCTGGTTGCCAGGTATCAGAAGTTGATAGTCCATATCATTGGCCGGATTATTCAGAACCAGGAAGATTTAGAAGATGTTTGCCAGGAAGTATTTATTAAAGTTTTCAGGAACATAAACAGGTTTAAAGGAGATGCAAAGCTATCGACCTGGCTGGCATCAATCGCATATAATACCAGTCTCGACTACCTGAAAAAGTACAGGAAAAAGGAACTGGATTTTACGGATAAACTGAAACAGGTGGGCGGTGATGATCCCGGTAGTTCGCAAATATTGGAAAAAAAAGATTTACACCGGTATATCAGGGAACAGATCGAACTATTACCGTTACATTACCGTTCAGTAATCACACTCTTTTATCTCGAAGAATTCAATTACAAAGAAATTGAAAAAATTACCGGTTTCCCGGAAGGAACTGTAAAAAGTTACCTGCACCGGGCACGGCAAATTTTAAAAGATAAACTTAAATTTGCAGTTACTGACAAAATTTTAATGAAAGAAACGACAAAATGAAGGCAGATTTTGAATTCGACAGATATATAACTGAAGCATTAAAAGAAGAACCTGATTTCTTTTTACCCTCTGATTTTACAGATAAAATGACTGAAAAAATCAGGAGAAAATACACATTACGGGAAAACCTGAAGGAATATTCGGTTTATACTGTCCTGTTTATGGGGCTGGCAATTCTTGTCTGCGCTTTTTTGTTTTATATTAATAAAGATACCCCTTTGCAGTTACAGACTTTTATTACCGGACACTTTGCCGAAATAATTTCGCTGATTTTTGTTGCGAACTTTATTTTGTTTGCCGATAAAGTTTTACTGCGGTTGCTTTTTAGTTTAAAACAATAAAATATAATTCGTAATCCCCAAGAATCGAAAAAACGGGATTGTCAAAATATAAACCTGACAATCCCGTTTTGTTTATCTTCAATCTGCCCGTGGCTTTTTGTTTCTTAAATAAATAATATCACCTTCTTTCGGTTCTTCCCCTCTTTTCATACGGTTGCGTTTGTACAACGGCTTCAATTTAATACCGTAGCGCTGGGCAATAAAGTGCATCGTATCGCCGCTCTCAACTTTATGGGTCAGGTGTTTGCGGTCAGCTTTGCGTGATTTGTATTCAATGTAGAGAATTTCGTTAACCCGGGGCTGGTATCCTTTCCTGTAATCGTTGTATGAGTATAGTTCCCAATTGCTCATCCCAAGTTCTTTGGCAAGACTTTCAAATGTGTCTCCTTGCTGTACCACAATCGTTTTTAGTCTATTCCGGTCCTTCACAGGGTGTCTGGACACCGGCATAACAACTGCCCCATGATGTTTTTGGGCTTTCAGCCGTTCCTGTTCAATCCTTGCCAGTTGTTTTACATTGGTTACCTGATCATAAACGTATAGTTTACTGTCCTCAATAATTTTTATCAGTCGTTCTGCATAAGACGGATCTGTTGCATACCCTGCCTTTTTAAGTCCATGTGCCCACCGTTTATAATCGGTTACATGTAACGCGAAAAGTTCACTATACCTCGGGTTCGTAATTAAAAAATCGGTATGATCGAGGTACGATTCTTCAGCATTACGGTACTTTCTAAAACATTCGCCCGGGGAATCATCGTTGTGATAAACCCTCCTCCCGGTCCAGTTACTTTTACATTTTATGCCAAAGTGATTATTTCCTTCTCTGGCCAGTCGACTGTTCCCGTTGTTCGATTCAAGGCACCCCTGAGCCAGGGTAATACTGGCCGGGATACCGCTTCGTTTCATTTCTGAGACAGCTAAATCTCTGAATTTCTGAATATATTCTTCTCTGGTTAATTTTTTATTCTGGGCAAAAACAATTGCGGGGAAAGACAAAAGAAAAATAAAAAGAAATATACGCATCATTTTCTGATATTTTCATCGTTTAATTTCCTACTGATATTTTCAGTAATATTTTCAAAAATAAAAATTCTGATGAAAGTATTAAAAAAAATAAGGATACCCCGCCACAATGAGGATTATTTGATTAAACAAATAAGCATTACTTTTAAAAATAATTATGAACTTGTACATTTGGTAAAAGCTTTTTGAATGAAAACGAAAGAAATCAGGATTTTTGTCTGCGAGTACGAACGGATTGAGGAAATGGAAGCCAAAGACCGTACTCTTTTAACCCTTGCCAGACAATCTGCAGTGAGTGCCTATGCTCCGTATTCCGGATTTAAGGTAGGGGCTGCCGTTGAGCTGGAAAACGGCGAATATATAACCGGGAGCAACCAGGAAAACGGAGCTTATCCGTCAGGCTTGTGCGCCGAACGTGTAGCCTTATTTTATGCCGGTTCTCACTATCCTGATGTTGCAGTTAAAACGATTGCTATTGCAGCCGTGAACAAAAACGGGGAAGTCCCCCCGATTGCTCCATGCGGGGCATGCCGCCAGGTAATGCAGGAAACGGAGATTCGTGCCAGGCAAAAAATCAGGGTCATCCTCGACGGACATCCCATTACGGTATTGGAAGGAGTCGATTCGTTGCTTCCTTTCAGCTTTAAACAGGAATATTTGTAAGTAAAAAAATAAAAAAGGCGCCGTTTGGGCGCCTTGCATTTTTAACTGCCTTTTCTCTGAACAATGTTTAATTCTATTTACGAAATAGCTATCTGTTTCGGTTCCTGATCCTTAAATTCTTCCTTCTTCGGAAGTTCGATTTTCAGGATACCGTTGTTGTGTGAAGCATTGATCTTCGAAAAATCCACTCCTTCAGGAATCACAAATGAACGGCTGAAGCTGGAATAACTGAATTCGCGACGGACAACTTTTAATCCTTTTCGCTCTTTTGTTTCTGTTTTCTTTTCCGACGAAACAGTTAGTACATTGTCTTTCAGATCAATTCTGAAATCTTTCTTTTCCAGTCCGGGGGCGGCAATTTCAACTTCGTAATGATCGTTGTTTTCCATGATGTTCACATCCGGGGAAGAACTCCACTCTCTTTCATTAAAGAAATCGTTCCATAAACTATTGCCGAAAAAATTGTCGGCAATACCCGGTAAATTTCTGCTTGTTCTAAATACTGGTAACATGGCTTTGTCCTCCAATTTTTAAGTTAAACATATTTTTCTGCTTCAATAGCAATCATCTCATTACAAGTACAATGCCATTCAAATTTCATATCGGCAATTTGCCATTTTTTCCATATAATACTGAAAAATTTTCAGGATTCCAGACGAAAAACAATCATTTTTTCAGGATAATAATCCGGGAATGGGCTACATTCCCTGTTTTATTTTTTAATATCAACATACTTTATAAAGCAATATTCTTAAATTTAAAACCATTTTGTTGCTAATTTTAGCACAATACGAATTAAAAATCTTAAAGCACATGAAAACGAAAATTGGAATATTTATCTCCATATTATTAATAACCAATAGCTTGTATGCACAAAACATAATCACAGTAGAAGCTACCGGTTATGATATTAGTGACAACCTTGATCTGGAAGCTGTTGCTTCTTTGTTCGGAAAATCTTCAGATTTGGAAGAATTTGAACAAAAATTGAACGATCCGAAAATACAAATTTCAAATTTAGACCTGAACCAGGATGGATATGTGGATTATATACGGGTTATTGAAACATCGACCGACAGAACTTTTCTGGTAACACTCCAGGCTGTTATTGGAGAAAATCTGTTTCAGGATATTGCAACCATTGATATTGAAAAAGATGAGACGAATACTCCCCGTGTCCAGATAACAGGAGATGTATACCTTTACGGAAGAGGATATATTATTGAACCTGTTTTCTTACATGTACCAATTATCTTTAACTTTTTCAGGGGAACTTATCACAGAATATGGGTTTCGCCTTATCACTGGAGACATTACCCGCCGCGTTTTCACGCGTGGAAACCTTATCCGGTCCCCAGATACAGACAAAATACCCGGGGACATAAAAGACCAAATATTTCATATCAATACCCATCGAAAAGAAGAAGCAAGACGGCCCTGAAACTACAAGGCCAGACAAGACGAAATGATTACGGTATAAAACATCCTGAAAGATCGTTCGACAGGCGAAACAAAAGTATCAGGAATAAGCAGCAACTGGATAAAAGCAGAAGCATAAGGAGAGATAACCTGCCTCATTCCGGAAATGTAAAATCAACAGGGCGAAAAACCTGGACTCCCCCCTCAACCAGTAACAGGACACAGAAAACCAATGTAACAAGGAGTTCTTCTTCGAGGACAAGGCAAGAACGTTCCGGTCAGGTTAGATCGAATAGCAGGTCACAGTCCGAATCAACAACACCCCGGAAATCAAACGTTTCCAAAGGCGCTGTTTCTTCACCATCTGTTAAGTCAAAATCAAATAGCAGAGGATTACAGCGAGTAAAATCGACAACAAGCCGGAAATCCAATGTTCCCAAAAGTGCTGTTTCTTCCCCCTCCGTTAAGTCAAAATCAACGAGCAAAACACAACAAACAAAATCATCCTCTGTAAGGAAAAGTTCAGTAAAGAAGGGAAGTGTAAATAAAAAAACAAAACGATCCATTTACAGGAAAAACCGCAAGGAGTAAACATCCTCTATATTCGTGAGTTGTATATTGGTTACGGGGCTATAAGCGCCTAATATTCTTTTCCCCCGATGCCGTCTGTTTGTTTGCAGAACTATTATTTTCTTTCCCTGTTTTTTGAAAAGTACTTTACTTTCCGTTTGGATATTTCAGGAATTTGCATTTAAATTTGCAGCGATATTACGCAATGGGGTGCCCCGGTCTTACAACCCGGGGCTGAGATGATACTCAAAGAACCTGATCCGGATCATACCGGCGTAGGGAAAAGCGAAAGGATACTGTCCTGCCTCATTGGTTATTTATTAACCATTAAAATCAAAAAATGAAAAAGTTTAGTTTACTGCTGCTGTTCTTACAGTATTTTGCAGTGTTCGCTATTGCACAGTACCCTCTTAAAGGTACTGTAAAAAGCGAAGATGGAGAAGTATTGGCCGGTGCTGCCGTTTACCTGAAAAACACCTTTCAGGGCACTATTACAAACTCGAATGGGGAATTTCAGTTTAAAAATCTAAAAGCCGGAAACTATGAGTTAAATGTTTCATTTATTGGCTACGACTCAAAACAATTGGAAATTGTTATTCCTGACCTTAATGAAGTAATTGTCAAATTAAATGTTTCAAATTTTATGACCGAAGAAGTGCTGGTCGCTGCAACCCGTGCCGGAAATAAAATGCCGGTTGCATTCAGTACTGTATCGAAAGATGAGATTAAAGCACAAAATATGGGACAGGATATTCCATATATGCTGAGTTTGACTCCTTCGTTTGTGGTTACTTCGGATGCCGGCGCCGGCGTGGGTTATACCAATTTCCGGATTCGTGGTACCGATCTGAATCGTATTAATGTAACAATTAACGGCATCCCGATGAACGATGCCGAATCGCACGGAACCTGGTGGGTTGATGCTCCTGATTTAGCTGGCTCGACCGAGAATATCCAGATACAACGAGGAGTAGGCACCTCGACCAACGGGGCTGCTGCTTTTGGGGCAACCATCGATTTGCAAACCAGCACGCTGAATAAAGATGCATATGCTGAATATTCAGGGTCTGGCGGTTCTTTTAATACGTTTCGCAATTCTGTGAGTGTTGGATCAGGGCTTATAAACGGTAAGTTCACAGTTGATGCCCGGCTGTCGAAAGTAGCGTCCGATGGTTTTATCGACCGTGCTTCTTCCGACCTGAAGTCCTTTTTTGTATCGGCTGCCTGGTATTCTGAAAACTCAGTGCTGAAAGCCAATATTTTTTCAGGGATTGAAGAAACCTACCAGGCCTGGTATGGCGTTCCTTCAGTTCGTTTGAACAATGATGACGAGGGAATGCAACGATACCGTGACCACTGGCTCTGGTCGGGAAGTTCGGAACGCGAAAACCAGATAAAATATAAAGAACTGGTTGCTTCAGACAGCCGTACCTACAATTATTACACGTATGAAAATGAGGTCGATCATTACCAGCAAGATCATTATCAACTGCATTTTTCACACAAGTTCAATCCATATATAAACCTGAATGCTTCGCTTTTCTACACTCGCGGGAAAGGATATTATGAGAATTATAAATACGATGAAGATTATGCGGCATATTTACTGACAGTTCCGTATGAAGATGCCGTAACCGACCTGGTTGCCCGCAAATGGCTCGACAATGACTTCTACGGAGGAACTTTTTCCTTAAACTATACAAAAGATAAATCGGCTGTTTCGGTAGGTGGTGGCTATAATGTTTACGATGGAGACCACTTTGGCCGGGTTATATGGGTGGCAAATGCTGTCGATTTTGATACCAACCACGAGTGGTATAGAGGAACCGGACTGAAAAAAGATTTCAATGTATTCGGGAAATACAATTATCAGCTTTCTGATAAGATCAGCCTGTATGCCGATTTGCAATATCGCCATATTGATTATGATATTGATGGAATTGATGATGACCTGCGGGATATAACCCAGTCGCATCAGTTTAATTTCTTCAATCCAAAAACTGGTATTTATTATGAACCGACGGGCAACCAGAAGGCCTACATTAGTTTTGCCCGTGCCAACCGCGAACCGAACCGCGACAACTATATTGATGCAAAAGAAGGGAAAGAACCAAAATCGGAAACCTTGAACGATTTGGAGGCTGGCTATACCATCCAGTCGTCAAAATTGCTATTGGCCGCAAACATTTATTACATGCTTTATGACGATCAGTTGATCACAACCGGTGAGATCAACGATGAGGGAGCAGCAATCATGGTAAATGTGAAAGATAGTTACCGTACAGGCCTTGAATTACAGGCCGGATGGAAAGTTTGTCCGAAACTGAACTGGAACGTGAATGCAACATTCAGTTCAAATAAGATTAAAAATTTTACTGAATATATTGAAAACTGGGACACCGGAAAACAGGATGTTTTCGAACTGGGGAAAACCGACCTGGCGCTTTCTCCCAACCTGATTGCAGGAAGTAAAATTGAATATGTTCCGGCAAGCGCAATAATGATAAGCCTGTTTTCTTCATATGTAAGCGATCAGTATATCGATAATACTTCGTCGGACGACCGGAAGTTGGATGCCTATTTGGTAAATAACCTGAAAATTGACTATAAAATAAAGCAAAAGCTGGTAAAGGAAATGAAGTTGAATTTACAGGTAAATAATTTGTTTAATACTGAATATGAGACCAATGCCTGGGTATATTCCTATTTATATGGAGGTGAACGCTACAAAATGGATGGATATTTTCCCCAGGCAGGCATTCACTTTTTTGTTGGACTAAATGTAAAATTCTAAAATAATAAACGAGAACTAAGTTATTATTCAGTCTTAACCCAAGGCTGTTCAATACTAAATCTTAACCTGATAAATTTTCCCATCATCAACATTATAATAAAGTGGGGCAACCATAACTTTTGGATAACGTTTTTGTAACCGTCTGGCCTCTTCAACAATAAAAGTTATTTCATTGTCAATTTCAAAGAAACCTGAAAGCTGGTCAAAATGATGTTCGGCATTCCTTGTTTTCCAGCCTGCATTATTAACCAGTCCTGTTACAAATTGCTCTTTTCTGGACCAGAGGTTCACCATTCTGCAATGGTTATGGGCAATCAGGGCAATATGTTTCAGGTTTGCGATGCTTATTGCAAACGAAATTTGGAACTCGCTGTACATTAAGTTTGCTCCGACTGAACGAATAATGAATGCAAAATTATCGGGAATCCATAACGACTTACGGTTGTCTATACACATCCCGATCAGTATCTGTGCCTGATCGTAGCTTATAAAAGTTTTGTTCAGGTTATGGTATTCGAGCAATGCCCCAACAGGCGTTTGCCGGTATCGTGGAAAAATGTCGGATTTCAAGTTTACAGCAATCAATTGATCGGACATCACAGAAAAAATTGGTTTGTTGCTAGTAATAACTATCAACACCCAAAATTGTTCAGGATAAAAAAAATCAGAGTATTACCTCTCCTTCAATTTCAACCAGCAATTGATCGCGGCAAATATTCGCTTTGATAAAAACCATTGGAATATCATCGAATAAGTGCCGGCAGGTTTTCTTAATAATATTGAAATCGTTTTCATTTTTGATATAAACCCGGCAATGATTGAATACGGGTCTTTTTGTTTGAATATGTTTTTTGTTTAAAACTTCCGGAGAATATAGTTTTTTGATATTCGAAATGGTAACTTTTGTTTGTTCTTCCGGATCATCAATACCAATTGTTCTTTCTCCTGATATTGATGCTGTTCCTGAAATAAACATCATTTGCCGGTTATAGCATTGAAGAATACGGGCACGTTCGAATTTGGGCGTTGTTTTGTTACACGAATTACCAACCAGCACATCTTTGCTATAACTGTGGGCAGCAATCTGTGCAGGGTTGTCAACAGCTTTGCTGACAGCCACATCGGATTGCATTGCAATGAATTCGATAATAACACCACCTTCATTCATGCCAATGCCTGTTGCTGACGGATAACCGCTTTTTTGAAATGCATTACCATAAAACTTACTGCGAACATCGTTAAAATACTGGTAGTTTTGGTTGCTCCCATCGAGCCGGATAATGTCCTGTATATAATTCCATTGCCTGATTATATCTCCGGTTGTAAAATCCGATGTTGAAAGGAGATCATCAATTGCCCTAAAACATTTTTCAGCTTGATTCCGGCAGCTGCTATTCCCGTTTGCATGCACAGAACCAAGTAAAAACTGTGTGTTTTCAAAACTAAAAATGATTGCCCTCCCGAAGGCATGGTGACATAACCGACTATTCCATTTCCGGGGATTGTAGGTAAAAACCTCAAGTATGACTTTACGCGTAAAAGGCGCTTGTGATATAACATTTATGAGGATCTTCTCTCCAAATAACTGATCTGCTTTTTCTGTAATATACCGATGCGCTTTTTGATAGTTACCCCCGTTGGAAGTGTGAACAAAAAAATTCAGTTTATATATATCTTCGGGAGAATATGTCTGTAGTATCTTATGAATGCAATTGTCGATTTGGTCATTGATTGAACTATCGGCTTTATCAGATGAGATAAACTCCCTTTCTCCTCCTAAAAAATGCATGTTCTTCCTTTTTCGAAAATCAGCCTAAAATTGCGGTTTTCTATGATGAAAAACAAGTTAATAAATGTAAAAGCTGTTTACGAAACTAAACACTGCCTACTGCGACTAACCTACCAGCTTCCACCGGCACCGCCGCCGCCTGTCATTCCCCCGCCAAAGCCACCGAAGCCGCCAAAACCACCGCTGCCACTTGAGAAATTACTCCATGAACCGGAATGACTGTTTCGCCCGGACCCCATCATGCCCATTGCAATCCAGAAAGGCAAGCTGCTTCCACCCGAATAAAAGCGTCTTCTTCTGCCAAACAAAACAGGAAATACAATAAAAATTAACAGGAAAAAGATAATTCCCCCAAAGACACCACCCGATTCGTTACCACTTACTGCCTGATGGTACTCCTCAGCAGAATATTCACCTGATGCCAGGGACATTAAGACCCTTGTGCCATGGTACAATCCGCCGAAAATATCATTTTGTTTGAAACGCGGTATCATTTCAGCATCAACAATATCCCGGTGGGCAATAGCATCGGGGATTACTCCTTCCAATCCATATCCGACGGAAATAAAAACCTGCCCCCTTTCTGTATTCGTTTTTGGCTTGAACAGAACTACGATCCCATTATTTTTTTCTTTTTGTCCAACGCCCCATTTTTCATGAAGTCTTATGGCATAATCAGAAACATCGTAACCATTCAGGCTGGGAACAGTTACAATGGCTATTTGTGTTGAAGTTGTCTGTGCAAAATGATCAAGTTCGGTTTCAAGCTGCTCCGTTTGGGAGGCTGACAACACCCTGGCAAAATCGTTTACCAGCCTTGGCGGATCGGGCTTTGCTGGAATATCCTGCGCAAAAATGGAAACGGCAAAAAACAGGGAAATTATCGATATTACTATTTTCTTCATGATTACTTGTTTTCGCCAAACGATATTTCGTCCGACAGTTCATTAACATCATCCTTTTGATACGGAAATTCGGCTTTTAGTTTCTCGCCAGCCATTTTAATACCTTCTGAAAGGCCTTCTGCGTATCTGCTTTCCCTGAAATGTGCAAGGACTGTTTCCTTGATCTCGTCCCAGAAATCTTCGGGTACTTTGGCATTGATACCAGCGTCGCCTAAAATGGCAAACTTTTTATCGGTGGTGGCCAGGTAAAACAGCACACCATTTCGAAGTTCTGTTTTGTGCATTCCCAGTTTTTCAAAAACATAAACTGCACGGTCGAGTACATCTGCTTTGCATGGGCCTTCTACATGCAGACGTATTTCACCTGAAGTATTTAATTCGGCCTGTTTGATTGCCTCAACAATCTGCTTTTTTTCTGCGTCACTAAAGAAACTTTGTACACTCATTTTTTTAAAAATTAAAACTGGACGGTTGGAGCTTTTTCTGCTCCTTTTTCTGCTTCAAAGTAATTTTTCTTTTCAAACCCAAAAATATTGGCCATTATGTTTTTCGGGAACTTACGGATCGTTGTATTGTAATTTTGTGCCGTTTCGTTAAACCTACGGCGCTCTACAGCAATCCGGTTTTCAGTTCCTTCCAACTGAGCCTGTAAATCCAGGAAGTTTTGGTTAGCCTTTAAATCAGGATATTTTTCCACAACAACCATCAAACGACTTAATGCCGATGATAAACCTGACTGAGCTTCCTGGAATTGTTGCAATGATTGTGCATTCAGGTTTTCAGGACTAATATTTACGGATGTTGCCTTTGCCCGGGCTTCAATTACTCCCTGCAAGGTCTCTTTTTCATGAGCAGCATATCCTTTTACGGTATTTACAAGATTGGGGATCAGGTCGGCACGGCGCTGGTAGACATTCTCAACCTGCGACCACTGCGCAGTTACTCCTTCTTCCAGCGAAACCATCGTGTTGTATGAATTTTTTATTGAAGAATAACAAATAATCAAAAAAAGAGCAATTACTATTAAAATAATCCAGGACTTTTTCATTTTTCTAATTTTTAATCAATAATATTATTAGCGGTACAATGTTACAAAACTGCTGTTTAAATTCCTTTTTTATTCGGGGAACACTGCAATTTTACCGTTAAACCAGCTCATCAAACGGTGAACCAAAATTTTTTTTTTGTCATAAATCAGTCAACATGTCACATGTGATCTCCGGACAAGATCTTGTAGTTTCCAAACTGCCCCTCATTACTTCCGGACAAGGTCTCGTGATCCCCCGCCCGTTCCCCTTTTCCGTCACATAGATAGCCACTATTCAAACCACGACAGCAGATACACCGATGAGGGTTGGGAGCCTTTGTCTCAATATGTTATGTCCTCACTCCAACCCACATCCGGCCCCCGGCTCTTTACCCTCGCCCCCTGTCCCGCACGAGTGTTAAGTCAAGTGTGAATTTTCGGGTAAGCCAAAGTTATTTTTTGTGTTTTGTAAAAAAAAAAAGTAAGCATCGCCGTAGCTACGTGAATCTTTTTATAATGGAACAAACCCGGAAAAGAACAAGGCTTGGGGGGAAAGGTCACGCTTGATTTGACACTAGCCCAATTTTGAAGACTTGTGTCGCTTTAAAGTGAAACGAAATATACTACCCTTCCCGGGAGTACTTTCTACCGATATAGTACCTCTGTTTTGTTCAATAAATTCGGAGCAAAGCATCAGGCCAAGGCCAGATCCTTTTTCATTGTTTGTCCCGTAAGTGAAGGTATGCCAATGCTTATCGAACAGATGTTTTTTCATATCATCGGGAATGCCAACCCCGTCATCTATAACACTGATTTCAATAAAATCATCATCCTTTTTCTTTGAAATAACCTGGACATTTCCTCCTTGGGGGGTAAACTTTATGGCATTTGAAAGCAGGTTCCGAAGAATTAACGCCACCATATTTTGATCAGCAAACACGGTGAAATTCCCGCTAAAAAAAGTTGCGAGCTTAATTTTTTTATTCTCGGCCAGACGGGAATTCAATAAAATACTACTATCGATCATTTCGTTAATCCGAAATGGTTCCATTTTCAGATGGATGTTCTGCTTCTGACTTTTTGCCCACAATAACAAATTGTCAAGTAAAAAATAAGTGTTCTCTGCTTCCCCACGCAATTCATTAATTATCTGCCTGCGTACATCCTCCGGAAACATTTCCGGGTAATCAGCCAACTGTTCCAATGTATCTTTAAATGCGCCAATCGGGTTACGCAGATCATGCCCGATAATAGCCATAAACCGGTCTTTGGTTTCGCTGAGTTTAATAAGTTCCTTGTGTTGATCGAGTATCCTTTTATTTTTCAGAATCAGCAAATTGTTTGTTTTCCGTCTGACCTTATTGTATCTGAAAACAGCAAACGACAAGGCAAATAACAAAAATATACCGGCAAGCAGAGCAAACACCTGTTCCCTCTGCTTTTTTATCAGAAAGTCTTTTATTTGGTTATCTCTTTGCAATAATTCGATCTGGCTTTCCTTATCCTGGAGCTCCATCTCCGACCGTAACTGTGCTAGTTGCTGGCTTTGGGTTTTGTTAAACAATGAATCTTTAATAACAGAATATTCTTTATAAAAACGGAACGCTTTTCCTACATCCCCTTCTTTTTGATAAACCTTTGAAATCAACAGGCATACTTTCTCCTGCAAATCCATGATCCCCGACTCATCTGCCAGTTTTTTGCTTTTGAAAGCATACTCAAGAGCATCTTTAAGATCGCCTCTGGCAAGAGATACCTCACCCAAAATATGGTATGACCGGGCAATACCTTCCGTCATCTCTATTGATGAAAATATTTTCAATGCTTCATTTGAATATTGCTCAGCCAAACTGTAGTTTTCTAATAGCCAGTATACTTCGCCCAAACCAATCAGGGGAATTGCCTCATGCAATTTTGATTTCAGTTCCAAAGCACGATCCAGGGCCTTTTGATAATACTCCAGCGCTTTTTCATACTCTCCTGTGTCCTTGTAAATTTCGCCAATATTGTTCAATACTGATGTTTCCCCAACCAAATCGCCGACCGATCTCAGGGATTCCAGTGACTTCTTATAATATGACAGCGACATTTTGTAATCGCCCCACGAACTGTAATTAACGGCAATATTCGTCAAAGTCCGGCTGATGTATGAATCATCCCCTATTTTCTTAAAATATTCAAGTGCATATTTGAATTCCTTTAATCCCTTCGACCATTTGCCCATACTGGTATAAATAGCACCGATATTGAACCTCACCAATGCTTCCAGCCATTCGAGGTGCCCCTTTTGGGCCTGATCAGCACATTCATAAAAAAGGGCTATGGCCTTATTGTAGTCGCCGGTATTCATGTGGTAAACAGCCAGCGCATTTAATCCCAGACAAATATTTTCAATATGATTGATCTTCCTGGCAATACGAAGACCTTCAGTAATAAACGACTTTGCTTCAGCAAAATTCCCAATATAGGTCATACCTGATCCAATGGTCAGTTGTGCCAAACTTTCCAACTCAGGCTTTTTCAATTCTACGGCAACAGGAAGCACCTTTTCCCCAAGTTCCACAGTTTTTTCAGGATTAATATATATATACTCTTTGGCCAGTTTCAGACAGGTCGATGCCAGTTCCTCTCCTTCCTGTACCCGGTAAGATTTGTAAGACTGTCTATTTTTGCAGTTTGCGAATTCGATTGGTTTGTGTAAAAGAAAAACAGCAAAAAAAAGAGTATTATATTTCCCTTGCGATAACTCATCCTAACCACATTTGGGCATAAATTTAACCTGAAAAACAATTGAACCATTGGAACAAAGGATTTAAGAAAACAAAAAAACTTAATATGGTTCCGCACTTTTCAGTAAAACTACAGCATGAACAGAGATCCCTTCTTCCCGGCCTTCAAAACCCAATTTTTCAGTGGTGGTTGCTTTTATGGAAATATCATCTAAATCCATTTCCAGGATTCTTGCCAGTGTTTCCTCCATTTTCGGAATATATTCCTTCAGTTTGGGCTTTTGTGCTAATACTGTAATATCGATATTTCCAATAGTATATCTTTTCTCCCGGATAAGGACGAGTACTTTCTGAAGTAATAATTTACTGTCGATATTTTTAAATTCAGCAGAAGTATCGGGAAAATGAGTTCCAATGTCGCGAAGTTTCGCAGCCCCCAGCAAAGCATCACACAATGCGTGAATCAGTATATCACCGTCGGAATGGGCTACTGTTCCTTTATAATGAGGAATCTCTATACCGCCCAAACACAGACTTTCCCCCTCTGCCAAACGGTGAACATCGTAACCGTGTCCAATGCGATAATCCATTACTTCCGCTGACGTTTAAATGCATCAAAGTCGAACGACAGGGTAATCCTCATTGTGTCATCCAATGGATTGTTTTTCGCCATCGAAATCAGGTAGCTAAAATCAAATTGAAACACATTCATTTTTAACCCTGCACCAACAGAAGCATATTTCCGGTTTCCCTTATAGGCATCTTCATGAAAATATCCGGCCCGTAAGGTAAATTGCCGGTTGTATTCGTATTCGACACCAGCAGACAAAGTAATTTCCTGAAGTTCCTCTTTCAAGCCACCAGGTGCATCGGTAAACGACTGGAAAATACCTGCAATCACAGAAGTGTTTTCATAATCTTCATCATCTGAATCATCGCTAAAATCGGGTGTTTTCACCAAAAGTTTGTTTGCATCAAAATAAAAACCAAAACTGTTATACTGGTCAATCTCCGAAGAATATCCTACACCCAACCGAAGATTTGTTGGGATAAAATCATGGGTTTCGCCTTTGTCATACGAGATTTTAGCGCCAATATTGGAAATATCGATCCCTGCAGTCAGGGTCTGGCTTCTCCCGTTGGAATTGAAATCGTTCTGATAATAAAAAGCCACGTCTGCTGCGTACGAATAGCCGGGGTATGTACCTTCCACCCCGGGAGTCAGGTGCGAATAAATCAACCGCAAAGCTACGGCACCGGAAAAATAATTCGATAATCTCCGGGTGTAAGCAACATCAATGGAAAATTCGTTCGGACTTTGTTGCCCTGTCTCATATCCTTCTTCATTATAATAAATAATATCCCCTAAGCCGAAATAATCTAACGATGCACTCACTGTTTGTGCATCATCAAGTTTTTTATATCCCACCAGATAAGCCAAACCAATATCGTCGACCAGATTTCGCAGCCATGGGGTATAAGCAAAACCAACAGCCATGTCCTGTTCTATAAAAGCATATTTCGCAGGGTTCCAGAATTGTGAATACAAATCAGGCTTCGATGCTGCACCTACATCTCCTTTACCACCTCCAATTGCATCAGGAGCAATAGTTAAAAACGGAACGCCCGTAGTAATAGGATTGTAGACAGGGTCATCATCTTCTGCTGTAGCAATTTTAAAACTACTAATGCATAAACTAAGCAGCAATATTTCAAACGTTAAAAATTTATTCAGACTCTTCATTATCCGGTATAAAATTGGAATTTGCAAATATATAACTTTGATCCCTAGTTGCAGTACTGCCATGTTCAAAAAATAAACGGAAAATAATTGCAAAAAGTATTATCGTTCCTTATTTTTTCATAAAAATAAATCTGCCTGTTTTCGTGGAAGTATAACCTTCCGATGAAGCGACATTGAATCGAACCAGATACATCCCGCTTCTCAACATATTAGCAGGCTGCCATTTTACAGGAACGCTTTCCGTTCCATTCGACGATATTTGATCTTCAAAGAAATCAATTCGCTTTCCGGTACAGTCAAACACCTCAACGGTTGCCGAAAACAATCCGTCGGGCAAATTATGTACAAAGTAGAAATACGCATAATCAGTAACCACGGTGGGATAGCAAATCACAGATGAAATCTCAAAGTCACTGGTTACTACGAACACAATACTTTCTTCCGAAGAATTATTTACCACATCCCACACTTTCAGTGTAAGTTTGTGTTTACCCGGGTCCAAATCATTGAATGTATAAACGATTGTCCCGCTTGTATAACTGTCAATGTCTGACTCGTAGTAATCATTCAGCACATAAACAGAGCTATTATCATCATCAAGAACAGCCGTGATGTCGTGACCGATACCCGTACCCACCGTGTTTATTCCATTTTCGTCAGAAACTTTGGCAATAAGCAGAGAGGAAGGCCCCACTTTATTTCCCGAAACAAACGACTCATTATTCATATACATTTTTATAACCGGCCCTTGGTCGTCGCTGATACTTGTATCGGATGAACCACCAATCAGGAAATCTTCGAAAGCTCCATGAGCATCGGTTTCCCCGTTTTGTGCATAATAAATGATTTTTCCGTTGTCGATACTGTACGAAATGTCCTTGGGAACCACAAAAGAGAAACTAAAAACACCTTGACTGATACTCACATTCCCTTTGTAGATGATATTGTCCTGTACTGTAAATTCCATTGTACTCTGTCCCGCATTTCCAAGGGTTTCCAGTTCATTAGCCCGGTCGTAAACAATGGGGATCACTGTTCCTTCAAAATCAGTTTTTATATTCCCAAGCTGATCGGTTATACTGCCGGTAATGGTTATTTTCTCCAGGGCCGAAACAGTTTCAGTGAAATCTTCCACAGCCTGCCCGTTTATGGTTTCAGTTCTCACATTAAGTTGGGGATATGCCAAACGAAGCGCCGGATCAGCCAGAAGTGTAAAATTCCGTTTGTTCGTACCGGTGTTCGAATTCACTTTTGCCAGGCGCATTATATCACCCATCCGCAGATTGTTCCCTTCAGCATCTTTTTCAAAGACGTGGTTATAAAAACTTTTTGTCAGGTTAAAATTTGCGCCCGAATATACCAGGCGGGTGGTAGAGAAAAGTCCGACACCACCTCCATTGGCATTAAAAAGAATATGTTCGCCTGCGGACAGGTCATCTTCATCGAAACGGCTGAACTCACAAGTTGCTGTAACAAAAATGGGCAGATTTTTATAGTTTGTCCACGAATCAATCATAGGAATATCCAACACCTGCTCATCGGCCAGAAATTCTTCATTCGCATGTCCGATATAATTCATGATCAAAACGCCGCCCTCAATCCTTTCATCAATGGCATCATTGACTTCCGGATAAGTCGCCATACCGGATGTTGTTTCCCTGGTATAGGCATCGAAATAAATTTTGTCGGTATAAAAAGCCGGATAATCCTGATTAATAAGATCAGCAATGGTTTCGGATTGCTGCATGTGTTGATTTGTATATCCGTCACCACTGTTCCCGTCGTCTGCAATAAAAGAAATTACATTCCTCCATTTGCCCAGGGCTTCGGAACTGACATAGTTTTCAATCTTTTCAACTACAGCTTCGGCTTCGCTGGTTGTCCG
The DNA here is from genome assembly GCA_963662895.1 of Prolixibacteraceae bacterium. Lineage (GTDB taxonomy): Bacteria > Bacteroidota > Bacteroidia > Bacteroidales > Prolixibacteraceae > GWE2-42-39. The sequence goes on from OY759981.1 coordinate 418,026, forward strand.
TGCAGGAATACGCCCAATTCCAAGGTCAATGAGTCCGGTAGCTGCTCCTTCATCAGGATCAAGTAACACGAAAAAATCGTCGGAAACAAAAGAACCTGTTGGCGATAATGACTCTTCCGACTGATAGGTTGGAATTAAATTGTATCCTTTCCCCCGTATATCCTTGTTGTCGAAACTGCCATCGCCCAGAAGCAATACATATTTTAAACTGCTTTCATCAGTCGATTTTTCATAACACATACGTATGAAATTCCGTATCCCGGCAGCATCGGGCGAGCCACTGGAAAATTCGTTATACACCTGTTCGGTCGTATAAACAGATACTGCCATATTGTCGTTCTCCAGATGAAAGCCTGCCAGTTCATTTGCCTGGCTTATAAAATCAGGATAAGTTATTATCAATAATTCAGGAATAGTCGCACCATGTAAATCCTGATTTTCAACTTCTTCTATTTTTTCAGGGCTTGGAATATCCCCGTCCGGGTTAAATGCAACGAACTCCCGAAGTTCACTGGTTTCAACCGTAAATTTTAAATTGGTTCCCGAAAGTTCTCCCTGTATAGATACAGGCTGAAAATAGTCACTCACATCCCACACCTGTGTTCCCGATGTAGCCGATGCCAGGGAGTAACAGGTAACCGCATCCTCTTTTACACTCCGAATATCCCGGAACATCAGTTGGGATTCTTCCAGTTCAAGCCGGCATCTGCTGTTCACATCAATGAAATCAATCCAGGCTTCCGAGTTATCTGAGTTTGCAGTATAACTAATTGTTAAAGATACAGTTGCCCCTGAAAGAATAACATTTTTTCGCAGGCTGGCGCTTACTCCGTAGTCAGACCCTGCGTCCAGCGACAGGGACGTATAGGCCATCGTTCCAATCAACGAGTTCCCGTGTAAAACCTTCAGTTGGCTCGAATACGATGATCGTCCGATTGACTCAATATAAAGTTTAAACGTATCTGTTTCAATGCGGTTTGGAATATCAAAAGGAAACGATTTACTTTCGCCTTCCTGATGTTCGTCTCCATACCATACAGCGCCGGAATTGATATGATTTTCTTTGTCATTTTCATGGCGCATATAACCATCGAATTCGTCCACCTCCGTACCTGCATCTGCATCTGGCTTGTACTCTGCTTGTACTAAAAGTGTATTTCCCGAGTCGGTTAAATAATAAAAAGTATCATCAGAATAATAGTTTTGCGAATGCAAAAACATCTTCTTCGATGCATCGTAAGACCATTTTACCGTACCGGTAGAATAAAAAAACAGACAACTGTTGTCATCCCCGTCTTTGCCGTGCCATACCGCGTTTTGCTGCAAATCATCATAAAAAGAATCGCTGTTCATTTGAGGCAACATATAACCTCCGCCACCATAAACACCTACAGATGAAGGATCCGCGAAGCCACACGATTGCAGATCGCTGTAGGTAATCTTGTAAATTCCCTGTTGACTGGTTTTTATTTTTACCCATTTCCCTGAAGACAGGACTGAACTTTGCTGCCAGTCATTATTCGTGGCAGTCGATTTTATGCTGTTACCTGTTTCTGTAATTTCAAATTCAAATGAATCAAGTCTGAAAATACGATTTCCCTTTCTCACAAAAGGGACCAGTTCTATCTGCAGGTACCTGTCTTTTCCTGAATTGAACAGATGATAATGAAGCCCTATCTCTTCTGAAAGATTTATACCGTCCGGTACAGTATCCAGAACTGAATACCTGGGATTTATGATCTGAACCTTTGATACTGCCTTCTCTATTTTAAAATTTTCAGAATAAACGGGAATTGCTTCCCTTCCTGTTTTTACCGAACCAATAAAGTCGGGCCAAACAAAATATCCGGAATTCCGCACAATATTTTGGGGTACAATCCAGTTTATAGTTCGTTCAATCTGTTCGGCCTTAAGCTGAAAAATGGGTGTAAGAAAGATTACAATAAGTAAAAAGTTCTTCATCCGGCTAAATTCAAAAAATCGTTCTGGCGCCTATTTAACGATGGGCAATATGTTATATTGTAAATAATAATGACAGATCAAAAAAAATGATTTTTTTTCAGATAATAATAAAAAAATACGCCATAAAAACGAGGGGCGGCGATAATTGTTGCCTGAAAAAGAATAATAAACCAAACAATAAGAATTGAACAAATTAGTTATATTTGTAAATGTTTTTTTTAAACTGAAACGGAATAAGAAATGAAATTTAAAGCCATATTAATAGTAGGTCTTGTTGCTATTACGAGCGGATGTGGAATATTCAAAGGAGGTCAGGGAGGAGACGTCTCACAAACAACAGGATGGAAATACGGCGATCCACAAAATGGTGGATTTCAGGCAGATAATGGATACAAACAAGAAACAGGGCCTGGTCTGGTTTATATTCAGGGTGGGACATTCACCATGGGCCGCGTAGAGCAGGACGTTATGTACAGTTGGAACAATGAACCCCGCCGGGTAACGGTTGCTTCGTTTTATATGGATGAAACCGAAGTATCAAATCTCGATTACCGGGAATATTTATACTGGCTGAGAAGGGTCTATCCGAACAATCCTGAAAAATATCGTGGTGCGCTCCCTGACACATTGGTTTGGCGTGAAGAATTAGCCTACAACGAGCCTTACATCGAGAATTACCTGCGCCACCCTGCTTACGGAAATTATCCGGTGGTTGGTGTAAACTGGCTTCAGGCCAATGAATACTGCAAATGGAGGACAGACCGGGTAAACGAACAAATTCTGGTATCGCGGGGTGTTCTGGCAATGGAAAATACCCAAAGCGGACAAAACGTTTTTACCACTGAAACCTATCTTGCAGGTTTATATCAGGGAAGCGAAGGGGAACACCCTTACGAAGATGCAAATGGAAATAATCGCCGTATCCGTTGGGAAGACGGGCTTTTATTGCCCAGTTACCGTCTTCCAACCGAGGCTGAATGGGAATATGCTGCTTATGCATTACTTGAAAACACAGATGGAGAATTGTTGACCGACCGTAAAATATATCCCTGGAATGGTAATTATCTTAGAGATGCCAGCAAGAAAAACCGCGGAAAAATAATGGCCAATTTTACCCGGGGAAGAGGAGACATGATGGGTATGGCAAGTGCATTAAACGACAAGGCAGACATCACTGCGCCGGTACACTCTTACGAGCCCAACGATTATGGGCTTTATTGCATGGCCGGTAATGTAAACGAGTGGGTTTATGATGTTTACCGTCCTCTTTCGTTCGAAGATGTTGCTGAATTCCAGCCTTTCCGGGGTAATATCTTCACCAAATACAGAACCGATGCTGAAGGTAACCTGGTACGTGACCAATATGGAGAACTGATCAAGGATACTATTGCCGACTATCGTAACTATCGTGATGGAGATTACAGTTCGCAAATCATTGAAGGGAACGAAGACTGGAACAGTATGAAAGACAAGCTCAAAACAGAAGACATGTATATCACGGCAAAAAAACCGGGGCAATTCTCTTCACTTATTACAGATGACGCCCGAATCTACAAAGGAGGTTCATGGAAGGACCGTCCGTATTGGCTGATTCCCGGAACAAGACGCTGGCTGCCTCAAAACGAGTCACGCAACGACCTTGGCTTCCGTTGTGCAATGACCCGCGTGGGAAGTCCTGAAGGATTATAATTTGGCAATAAAATATAATGTAAAACCTCATTTGTAAAAATGGGGTTTTCTTTTTCCTGAAAATATGAAAATTGAACAACTGTACCGGCTATTTGAAGAAAACCCGTTTGTATCAACAGACACACGCAAAATTTTCCCCAACAGTATTTTCTTTGCATTAAAAGGGGCAAAGTTTAACGGAAATCTTTTTGCTCCGGAAGCTCTGAAAAAAGGGGCCTCATACGCCGTTATCGATGAACCTCCTTCCGAGCCCGACGAACGGCTAATCCAGGTAGAAAATTCATTGAAATGCCTGCAGAAATTGGCTGCTTTTCACCGGCACAAATTAAATATCCCGGTTCTGGCAATTACCGGCACCAATGGAAAAACAACCACTAAGGAACTTACCGCCTCAATTCTGTCAAAAAAATATAAAACCTGTTTCACCAAAGGCAACTTTAATAATCACATCGGGGTTCCTTTAACTTTATTACAAATGGATTCAACGACAGAAATAGCGGTGATTGAAATGGGTGCCAACCATCCCGGAGAAATAGATGAACTGTGTCGTATTGCCTCGCCCGATTACGGACTGATTACCAATGTTGGTAAAGCCCATCTTGAAGGTTTTGGCTCTTTTGAAGGTGTCGTCAGTACTAAAACGGAGTTGTACCACTTTCTAAAAAACAAAAGTGGAAAATGCTTTGTAAACAGTGATGATGAAATATTAAGTGAACAAGCCCGGTCTCTCCAATACATCAGCTACGGAAAATCAGAGAACAACTATTTACGCGGAGAACTAATGGACACTGAATATTTTGTAGTGGCAAAGGTATTATTCCCAAAAGGCTGGTTGTACCTGAAATCAAAACTGATCGGAAAATACAATTTTGATAATATCCTGGCTGCTGCCTGCATTGGCAGTTACTTTCGAGTTGATCCGCTGCAAATTCAACAGGCGATCGAGAATTACACTCCTTCGAATAACCGTTCGCAGTTGATTACAACAACAAGTAACAAAATAATTATGGATGCCTATAATGCCAATCCAACCAGTATGATGGCCTCTCTCCTGAATTTTATTTCACTGAAACATCCGCAGAAAGTACTCATACTGGGAGACATGCTCGAACTCGGAAACGAATCGGAAAGCGAACACGAAAAGATTGCCTGCTTTATCGCTGAAAACGATTTTGAACAGGTTTTTTTAGTTGGAAAGAATTTCAGTAAAACCAGGGATGGGCAAAAAATAAAGAAGTTCGACAATGCCGAACTTCTTACCGACTACCTAACTAAACAACCACTGAAAAACAAATTAATTCTTATAAAAGGTTCACGAGGCATCTCGCTAGAGAAAGTTCTCGAAAACCTTTGAGCAATCTAATCTGACTGAATATCTTTTAATTGACAGGTTTCTTAACTTTTAAAACTTCGGAAATAGCCTGCACAAATGTATTCTTGGGTAAGGCTCCCATAGCCATTTGCGGCTGTCCTTCTTTCGGGACAAACAATAGCGACGGAATACTCTGAATACCAAACATGGCCGAAAGTTCTTGTTGTTCTTCTGTATTCACTTTGTAAATTTTAATGGCATCTCCATATTCTTTTTGTAACTCTTCCAATACAGGAGCAACCATCTTGCAGGGACCACACCAGTCAGCATAAAAATCGATTAAACACGGCGCATCGCCTTCGTATTTCCAATCTTTATTTAGTTCAAAATTGAAAACTTTTTCTTTGAATGATTCTTTGGTTAAATGCTCTAACATGACTTAGTTTTTAAATTTATATAAATATACACATCTTAACATGTATTCATTCAAGTATCATGCCGAAAAAAATCGGATTATAAAATCATCCTTTGCACAGCAAATAATTGTAATTTTGTCACAGGTTTAAACAAATTGTCATATCTAGTTATTTGTATATTTCATATGCCTGCTTAATTTTCAATATGAAAGAATATTTAAAAGACCCAATATTTACAATTATTTCAGAGATCGCCGACCAGAACAATCTGGAAACATACGTAATCGGTGGTTTTGTCAGAGACCTGATATTGAACCGTCCTTCGCCGGATATTGACATTGTTACAGTGGGCAGTGGAATTGAACTTGCAAAAAAAGTGGGCAAAGTATTAGTTCCTTCGGCACCCGTTTCTGTATTTAAAAATTTTGGTACCGCCATGTTAAAATACGGAGAACTCGAACTTGAGTTTGTCGGGGCACGGAGAGAATCGTACCAACGTAATTCCCGCAAGCCAATCGTTGAGGACGGAACCTTGAAAGATGATCAAAACCGTCGTGATTTCACGATCAACGCATTAGCTATTTGCCTCAACAGCAAACGTTTTGGAGAATTGACAGATCCTTTCGATGGACTGACGGATATCCAGCGAAAAATCATACGTACTCCACTTGATCCAACAATTACTTTTTCCGATGATCCGCTTCGTATGATGCGTGCCATTCGTTTCTCGACCCAACTGAATTTCATGATTGAAGAAAAAACATTTCAGGCAATAATTCAAAATAAAGAGCGGATTAAAATAGTATCGAAAGAGCGGATTGTGACAGAATTGAACAAGATCATCATGGCAAAAAAACCATCCATCGGATTCAAACTGCTCGAAAAAACCGGTTTATTAGAAATTATTTTTCCTGAATTACATAAGATGAAAGGACAGGAAGAAATAAATGGTATTGGTCATAAAGACAATTTTTACCACACTCTGGAAGTACTGGATCGTCTGGCTCCCAACTCGAAAAGTCTCTGGTTACGTTGGTCTGCCCTTTTACATGATATAGCTAAACCTGCCACAAAAAAATTCTCTGACAAACTGGGATGGACTTTCCACGGGCATAATTTTATTGGAGCAAAAATGGTTCCGGGCATCTTTAAACGAATGAAACTTCCATTAAATGAAAAAATGAAATTTGTCGAAAAAATGGTGCAATTGCACATGCGTCCTATCGTCCTGTCGGAAGAAGAAGTGACTGATTCGGCAATTCGCCGTTTACTCTTCGAGGCGGGAGATGACATTGACGAACTGATGACCCTGTGTGAAGCAGATATTACTTCGAAAAATCAGAAAAAAGTAATTCGTTACCTCAATAATTTCAAACTGGTTCGTAAAAAATTGAAAGATTTGGAAGAACGCGACCACATCCGTAATTTCCAGCCTCCTGTTTCCGGCGAAACCATTATGGAAGTGTTTGGTCTCTCTCCCAGCCGGGAAGTAGGTTTCATTAAAGATGCCATCAAGGAAGCCATACTGGACGGAAAAATCCATAATGACTATCAGGAAGCATACCAATTTATGCTGGAGAAAGGAAAGGAATTAGGGCTGATGCCAATCAAAAAATAACCAGTACTTTTTACCCTGACGAGGGGGGCAATCCCTCGTCAGGTAAAAACTAATATTGTTCCCTTTCGTTCGGGAAACTATGTGATTTTACATCTTCAATATACGTCCCCACTGCACCTTTGATTTCAGCAGCCAGATTATGGTACCGACGCAAAAATCGGGGCGAAAATTCCTGTGTAATGCCTAACATATCGTGGATCACAAGTACCTGCCCATCGACTCCGTTCCCGGCACCAATACCGATAATCGGAATCTTCAATTCTTTGGTAACCCGTTCTCCCAGAACAGCAGGAATTTTCTCCAACACAATCCCAAAGCATCCGGCTTCTTCAAGCAGATGGGCATCTGCAATCAGTTTTTCGGCCTCAGCCTCCTGCTTTGCCCGGACAGAGTAAGTCCCGAACTTATGAATCGATTGCGGCATTAATCCCAGGTGCCCCATAATCGGGATACCGGCCGACAAAATCCGGTTGACCGATTCCAATACTTCGGCTCCACCTTCCAGCTTCACAGCATCAGCAGCAGTCTCTTTCATAATACGGACAGCTGATTGTAAAGCTTCTTTCGAGTTACCCTGATACGTTCCAAATGGAAGGTCAACAACCACCAAAGCCCTTTTTACTGCTTTTACAACAGAGGTGCCGTGATAAATCATATGATCGAGGGTAATCGGTAACGTCGTTTCGTTACCAGCCATTACATTAGAAGCTGAGTCCCCCACCAATATTACATCGACTCCGGCTTCATCAACCAGTTTGGCCATACTGTAATCGTAAGCGGTAAGCATAGCAATCTTTTCGCCTTTCAGCTTCATTTCCGACAACACATGGGTTGTCACCTTTTTTATCTCCTTTTGAACTGACATAGCATTTACTTTTATCAGCACAAAGTAAGTAACTTTTCAGCGAACAGTACAACAAGTTCGTCCATGAATTATACCCGCAGGAAAATTTCTTTTTTATACATATAATAAAGTAAACCCCAAACAACAGCCAGATAACCAACTAATGAAATAAACTGACCCGTTCCTTCTGAAAAAATATTTGTCCATCCCAAAATACTACTTACCACCCTTCTCAGATCAATAAAATGAACAAACAGGTATACAAAAATGGAATTCATCCCAATTACCCGAAAGTAAAATGACCATTTTTCCCACTTCATCACATCAATAATCATATAAAAAAATGCTATCAGCAGAAAACTAGTTCCGCCAGCCATCAGGTTAAAAGTAGTGGTCCAGCATTTTTTGATGATCGGATAGAAAGGACTTATGATTAATGCTAATATGACCAGAGCTGCTCCAATAGCAAATAATAAATATACTTTTTGCCAGTCGGTCCACTTTTTTTCGCGCAGAAAATAACCAGCGACCGATCCCATCAGCGTAATACCTGTTGCCGAAACGATACAAAGCAACCCCTCAGGATCATAAACTTTTCCATACAATTCCCCAGGCAATAATATACGGTCGATAAACCCATTGATGCAACCCTCGGGAGTAAGCACCCCGGCACCAACTCCCGGTACAGGAACAAAAAGCTGGATAAATGCATACACAACAAGTATCCCACCCAGCCAAAAGAGCCTGGTACTAAATGAAGAAGTATAAATTACAATAACTGATGCAAAAAAATACGCGAGCCCGATTTGCCCGAGTACGCTGGCAAACCGCATATTTGCGAAGTCACCTCTCAATACTCCGTTGTATATAATTCCAAGGCAAACAAGAGTAAGCATACGTTTAAAAACTTTGGTAAGCAAATCCTTTTGGGGAATACCTTTTTCGAGTTTTGAAACAATGGCATAAGGAATGGCAACACCGGAAATAAACATGAATAAAGGAAAAATCAGATCATGCAGACGAAATCCTTCCCATCCAACATGTTCCATCTGCATTGTAAGCCATTCAAACCCGATAATTTTACCAATATACGCAAATAACGCACTCCCTCCCGTGATCCAAAACATATCAAATCCGCGAAGTGCATCAAGTGAAAGTAAGCGTTCTTTCTTTTCAGTCCTGATTAATGTTGAATTCATTGCAAATATGTTTAATTGAAGTTTACAGACCAAATTTAGAAAAATAAACCATTCGCTGTCTTTTTGTCACCGAAAATGACAGGTTTCATGCATACAAAAAAAAATCTCCGTGCCATAATTTCACAAAAAAAGAAAGAAACCGCCATGGCATAATGATTGATAAAAACCGGACATGACAATAAGAAATTAAACGATTAAAATTAAAACATACAATAAAATGGGAAAAATAATTGGAATCGATTTAGGGACAACCAATTCATGCGTTGCTGTAATGGAAGGCAATGAACCTGTTGTAATACCTAACAGCGAAGGGAAAAGAACGACCCCTTCTGTAGTCGGTTTTGTTGAAAATGGAGAACGCAAAATTGGAGACCCGGCTAAACGTCAGGCTATTACCAACCCCCAAAAAACAGTTTATTCAATTAAACGGTTTATGGGTGAGACCTATGATAAAGTAAACAAAGAAATCAGTCGTGTACCATATACCGTGGTAAAAGGAGATAATAATACTCCCCGTGTACAGATTGAAGATCGCAAATATTCGCCCCAGGAAATTTCGGCCATGGTCCTTCAGAAAATGAAAAAAACTGCTGAAGATTACCTCGGACAGGAAGTAACCGAGGCTGTGATCACTGTTCCTGCTTATTTTAGTGATTCGCAACGCCAGGCAACCAAAGAAGCTGGTGAAATTGCAGGCTTGAATGTACGCCGTATCATTAATGAACCAACAGCAGCATCGCTGGCTTATGGTTTGGACAAGATGCACAAAGACATGAAAATTGCCGTGTTCGACCTGGGTGGAGGTACTTTCGACATCTCAATTTTGGAACTGGGCGACGGAGTATTTGAAGTAAAATCGACCGACGGAGACACGCATCTGGGTGGCGATGACTTTGACCAGACCATTATTGACTGGCTGGCCGATGAATTTAAAAAAGATGAAGGCATTGACCTGCGCCGGGACCCGATGGCACTGCAACGGTTGAAAGAAGCTGCCGAAAAAGCAAAAATAGAACTTTCAAGCTCAACGCAAACAGAAATCAACCTGCCGTATATCATGCCGGTGAACGGTATCCCCAAACACATGGTAAAAACCCTGACACGGTCAAAATTTGAGCAGTTGTCCGATTCGCTGATCAATGCGACCATTGAACCCTGCAGTAAAGCCTTAAAAAATGCAGGCATCTCTGCCAGTGATATCGACGAAGTAATACTGGTAGGTGGTTCAACGCGAATTCCGGCTATCCAGGAAAAAGTACAGCAGTTCTTCGGAAAAACTCCTTCGAAAGGTGTTAACCCAGACGAGGTGGTTGCTATTGGTGCAGCTATTCAGGGTGGAGTTTTGACCGGTGAAGTAAAAGATGTGTTGTTGCTCGATGTAACCCCGCTTTCATTGGGTATTGAAACCATGGGAGCTGTGATGACCAAACTGATCGAAGCTAACACAACTATCCCGACGAAAAAGACAGAAACATTTACTACTGCAGCCGACAACCAGCCATCTGTGGAAATCCATGTATTACAGGGAGAACGTCCGATGGCAGCCGGAAACAAGACCATTGGCCGTTTCCACCTCGACGGGCTTCCACCAGCACCACGTGGTGTCCCCCAGATTGAAGTAACCTTCGACATTGATGCCAACGGTATTTTGCATGTTTCGGCAAAAGACAAGGCAACTGGTAAATCACAGTCAATCCGTATCGAAGCATCCTCGGGATTGGGCGATAGCGAAATTCAAAGGATGAAAGACGAAGCAAAAGCTAACGAAGCTGCCGATAAAAACGCACGGGAAAAAGTGGACAAACTGAACCAGGCTGACAGCCTGATTTTTCAGACTGAAAAACAACTGAAAGAGTTTGGCGACAAACTTCCGGCAGACAAAAAGGGCCCGATTGAAGCAGCTTTAAATAAACTAAAAGAAGCACACAAAGCCCAGGATTTGGCGGGTATCGATGCTGCAACAGCAGAATTGAACCAGGTATTCCAGGCCGCTTCCCAGGAAATGTACAATGCACAGGCACAAGCCAATGCACAACCCGGACAGGATGCCGGTGCATCATCAGGCGGTAACGGACAATCATCCAATGCATCACAGGACGGTGAAGTAACCGACGTAGATTTTGAAGAAGTGAAATAAAATTATCGGAATAAATTAGTATAAGAGCCCTGATCACAGAACGGTCGGGGCTTTTCTTTTTTTATAAAGACTCTTTACAGCCTCAGTTTGGTATCCAACGGTTCCAAGCGGGGTCGGGTTTTCATTCGCAAGGGAATACTGTCATTAATAGTATCAAGCAGTATTTGTACCATTCTTTTTATTCCGGTGGTTTTCAGGTATGCAGCACTAATCTCGCGAACCGGAACGGGTTCCTCTATCGTTTTAATCATATCCTCATATTCCGGGGAAATATTAACGGTTGCCAGTTCCGGAATAAAAGTCATGCCTCCCTGGTTCTCAACAATTTGTTTCAGTGACTCAATCGAATACGAAACATAGCGAAACAAAAGTTCCGTATCGTGGATATCCGGGATTTTACACATCGAGTTCACCTGATTCTGGAAACAGTTTCCTTCACGCAGGTACCACAATTCTTCCATTGGCAAATTATCAAGATTAATTTCATTCTGACTGTAATACTCATGTTTTTCAGAAATATACAGATAAAAACGTTCATAAAATAAAGGAACAAAACCAATATTTTTGGCTTTGACCGGAGTTGACAGGATCCCAACGTCCAACTCATTGTAGATAAGTCTTGCTATAATCTCCTCCGTGTGCAGCTCTGTAATATCCAGAAAAAGACGTGGATATTTCCGGTTCAGCTCGTCGATAAACATGGGAACCAGATAAGGAGAAAGTGTAGGAATAATACCTACCCTGATTTTTCCCTCAACCTGTTCATCAATCTCCAGACCAAGATTCCCTAGGTCTTCAACCATCTGTACAATTTTCAATGCCTTCTCGTAAAACAGTTCACCTTCGGGTGTCAATACCAGTGGTTTCTTGGTACGATCAATCAGTCTATAAGCAAATTCTTCCTCCAGTTTTTGTATCTGTATACTGAGTGCAGGCTGACTCACATTCATTCGTTCGGCCGATTTTGAGAAACTCCGACTCCGCGTTAATTCAATAAAATTTTTTAACTGATTGATATTCATGCTTTATAATTATTACATATAGACACATAAAAATAATAAATATCGATTATATTATATTTGAATATAGAAAAACAAACCAAAATAAGTTAAACTTTAAAAACATTTTGAATATGAAAACTTCAGAAAAACAACAAGTAAAAAACGACGTGCTGGTAAACGGAATGAACGAATTTTTAGCCGATCTCCAGATCTTCTATCAAAATTTAAGAGGATTTCACTGGAATGTAAAGGGAACCCTGTTCTTTGTATTGCATGCCAAGTTTGAAGAATATTACAATGAAAGTGCTGAATGGGTTGATGAAGTTGCCGAACGTATACTGACGCTAGGTGGAGAACCTCTGCATGCTTTCTCTGATTACCTGAAAGTGGCAAGCCTCCCGGAAATAAAAAATGTCGGCGATGGCAAAAAAACGGTTGAGTATGTAGTTGAACAATCGGAAACACTGCTCACAAAAATGCAAAAATTACAGATTGAAGCAGCCGAACAAAACGACGAAGGTACCAATGCCATGCTCAGCGAAATGATTGGTGAAACTGAAAAAAGATTATGGATGCTGAAAACATTTTTAAGTTAACAAATAAGGAAAAATCAAAAATCAGAAATGTCCCGGGGTTCGCTTCGGGACTTTTTTTGCATAACGCATTAATAATTATATCCGTGTTATATTAACCTTCAAAACAAAATGTTGTCATTCCGACACCAACAGCCAGGGAAGAATTTCATGATCAAAGCGACTGACTTTTGACAGATAATTTACTCCTCCCCAGCTATCGAGACAGTATGATAAAGTAGGTTTAACTCAATAGTATTTTTTATATTTATAATATAGAAGTAAAACTAATATCAATAAAATTCTTATTTTTATTTTAAGATACTTCTTTTTACTGTCTCTATGAAGAAAGATACTCTTATATTATTAGCCTTGTTGCTTGCAATTAAGACTTTCTCTCAACTCGGACCTTTAAATACCGATTCGATACAGCACCCCCTAAATTCTGGAGAAAGAAAACTGGTAGTTGAAACTTTCATCGGGGATAGCGTTACCAGCCGGCACATTATTGAACAGGATACTGATCCCGAAAATGTAGAAGGAAAATACATTATTCGGTTTGAATCTGCACCCCTGTTGAAAAAATCCTTAAAAAGCAAAAGCACCTTTCAAGAAATTGAACGTGAACACGAACAATTCAGAAAAGATTTCAAAAAATTACTAAATAAAAATGGAATAAAGCAGAAGAAAACTTCCAATAATACCGCTATCTATCATGAATTTAAAACACTGATAAACGGTGTCGCTGTTATCATGACAAAAAACATGGCCCGGGAAGTAGAAAATCTTACTTATGTAACAAAAGTTGAAAAGGATATTCCTGTCAGAGCATGTGATAACGAATCGAATCAGGCAATTAATGTTCCCCAGGTATGGTCCGAACTGGGATATACAGGGGAAGGTGTAGTTATAGCCATTATTGATACCGGAGTTGATACAACTCATATTTGTTTTTCAGGGAGTAAGTTTGAAAAAGGATATGATTTTGTAAATAACGATGATGATCCGTACGATGATCACCATCATGGGACACACTGTGCCAGTATTGCGGCAGCCAACTCTGATGAAATAAAAGGAGTAGCCCCTGATGCAAGAATTATGCCTGTAAAAGTATTAGGCAGTAATGGTGATGGCATATCTTCCGATGCTATTGCTGGAATTGAATTTGCAGTTGATCCGGATAACAACACTGAAACAAATGACGGAGCCCAGATATTGAGTTTAAGCCTGGAAGGAGAAGGACATCCTGATGACGCAATGTCTACTGCTATCGATAATGCTGTAGAAAATGGTGCTATTTGTGTTGTTTCTGCAGGAAATTCAGGGAATAGCAAATATACAATTAATTCTCCGGGCTGTGCACGAAAAGCATTAACCGTTGGTTCGTGTAATAATAACGGCATTACATCTTCTTTTAGCTCAAGAGGCCCTACCCCTGTAACACAGGCAATAAAACCGGAAATATCGGCTCCTGGCGAAAATATTTATGCTGCAATTCCCGGAAATAAATATGAGAATCTTTCCGGTACATCTATGGCTACACCTCATGTCGCGGGGCTTGCTGCTCTAGTTAAACAAAAAAACGGGAATTTCGATGCAGAACAGATAATGTCAACGATTATACAATCAGCACAAAGAGTCAGCGGGGAAGTTCTTAATGAAGGATATGGGATGATTGATGCCTACAAAGCCTTACAAAATAATCTGATTTTTTCTCCATACGTGATGAATCTGGGGGTAATTTCCCCGGATCAGGATATCACTAATATCACTGAAGACATACAAATAACAAACACATCAGGTTCTGTTCAGAATATCTCTATCTCCGAAGAAACAAAAAAAGAGGGGTTGGATATTTCTATCTCTCCTCAGAATTTTGTTTTATCCCCGAATGAAGCCAAAACAATATCAATCTCATGTTCAATTAATCCATCCCGAATAAACATACAAGATCAAATTCCTGTATTCTCGCACAACATAGTGGTTAATGACAATAAAAATGCATATAACTTCCCATTTGTTGGTTTTATTGGGAAAACGATACAAATTATATTCTCAGACACACCTGCTTATTGTGCAATATTCAACTCATACTGGACAAGTTCATTTACCATGCCTCCAAGTCTCCTAAAACAATCTTTGATTTTGGGAGACAAAGAATCTGACCTCTTTGTAGCATTTGATAAATTCAACCGTTATGTTCTAAACGAAAATATTGAAAAAGAAGAAACTGAGATTCAAATCTCCCCATATCTTGCATCAAATAAAATATCGGTAAAAGCATATAATCCCAATGGCAGCGGCAGCATATTAAAATTACTGGATGGCCCCAAAGAAATATTTCGCAAGAAAGGATATGAATATTCAGGATTAAGACTAACCCGTTTCTCAATAATTGTTGATACTAATTATGGTATACCGGATGTTGAAAAATATTTTTCCAATATTTCAGATGAGTATGTTTATGAAAATTCATTGTTTGCTTATCCTTTTTTTAACGACGACCTTGAACAAATAGTAAATATACCGGTAGGGCTCAATCAGGGAATTAATGAATCAAAAGAAATTTATATTGGAAGTAATGAATACAGGAAACTGAAACTCAACCTGAATCCTGACCGGAATTATGATAATTTGTATTATACTACGGATTATAGATACACCGGTTATTTATATTCCAATCCTTTTGAAGAAAGCGTTCATCGTATTAACCCACAATCTGTTTTTGAGTTTTACATGCTACCAGAACCTTATGAAGATTTTTCCCCTGCTAACGGGACCCGTTTTTCTTTTTGGACAAAATTCCCGGAAGAATTTCCTTTTGATATCCCTGTTCTTACTACAAGCTATTATTATTTGGATAGTACAAATACATTTAGCTTCGCACATTATTCAAATGCGAAGGAAACAATAATCGAAGAAACGGAGCAAATACTATCAAAAAACATGTTATCGTTTAAAAATTTGCTTATCGGCGATGAAATAGAAATTTCTGATCCTTTATGGCTAATTGGCAAAAATGAAGAAATTTACAGAGATACATTATTTTTAAAAATAAAAAGTAAGAATAATGAAGTTTTGATTGATACCCTGTCAGCAGGTTATTCCTATAATGACCTTCTCTATTCCGGTGAAAACATAACAAGAAATGTTGACCCGGCCGATTCGGTTTTTCTTCTTTCATCGTATCAGTTTGATAATTCGACTATTGCTAAAACAAACTTTTCATGTATCAGAGATGTTGATTATATGGTTTCCACCGATTTTCCCCAACAGGTGGAATTAAAAGGAAATGTCTCCCAAAATAAATATTTTTTACCCGGAGAAAACAATAAAATTTCCTGTTATACGATTCGTCCCCCTAAAATATGGATAAAGAAAAGAGAATCAACAGAATGGAATGAGATTTCTTATGAATCACAATGGGATACAACGTTAGGACAATACAATCTTGTTTCAACCCCAATCAACGGATATGAAAAAGGGTATTATGATCTGAAAATTACGGCAGGAAATAGAAATGCCAGTCCTGCCCAAACAACAGCTCAATGGAGCCCTGCTTTTTATATTTGCGACGAAACTCAGGCCGACTCGCTTTGCCTGGTTGAATTGTATAAAGCCACCAATGGTATAAACTGGAATAATAATAGTGGCTGGTTGAAAGAGAACCTGAGTAAATGGTATGGGATTACACTGGGAAACAGCAGAGTTACAAATATTAACCTGCCCGGGAATAATCTTTCAGGAAGTATTCCTGAAGGGATAATTCATCTGACAAAACTTTCCGGGTTCGATATCTCAAACAACAAACTTGAGAGCATCCCGGATTTAAGCGAATCTGAGAATCTCACGGAACTGGATGCCTCAAAAAATAAACTCGATTTTTCAAGTATTGTCCCTAATAACACCATTGCTTCTTTCATCTTTTCCTCCCAGGATTCACTGCTCGCTGACTGTGAAAAAAATGCTGTAATAAACGAAACCTTAACATTCAACATAAAAAACACCTACAAAGACAATTATTACATCTGGATTAAAGATGACCAGGTAATTAATGAAAGTGATACTTCCAGGTACTCAATTATTGTCGATGATTTAGATAATACCGGAACATATTATTGCCGGGTGTACAATAAAAATATTCCTGATTTTTTTATTCCAACAAAAAAAGTACAGATAACGGTTGTGGATAGAATATTCGAAGCGACGGATGATCAATCAATTATAAAACAAAATATTAGCTTCACGAATTGGGTTGATGTTGACAATGACGGTGACGAAGATCTATTCGCAGGTAACGAAAAATCCGGGAGCAGTAGTCTGTATGTCAACCAAATGAAAGAGACAGGGAGCCCCATATTTGAGGAAGATAAAACCGGGAGCCTTTATCATTTACCATTGTCTGTAGATGCGTCTTTTTGGGCTGATTTTAATAATGATGGACTGGAAGATATGGCAACCTTTAATGCCAATGACTCCATAATTGTAAATCTTTTTGAAAATTCAGGGAACAGGAATTTTACACAAAAAACACTGAATGTGAATGCAGACAATACCCTTAGACAAGAGTATCGAGGAGCTTGTTGGGTCGATTTAGATTATGACAATTATCTGGACCTGTGCCTGGGATATGTAGAATGGAATGATAATTCCGGCATAAGCAGAGGTGTTCAACTTTTTAATAATCAGGGAGAACTTAAATCCACATCAGAAGAATGTGACTTACTTTGCAACAACATCCTTTTTTCTGACCTTTCGGCGAAAGAAGGAACTGAGATAATTATTACCTCCAATTCTTATATCGGAATATATGATGCCAATAATAATTGCTATAACAAATATGGTGAAGATTCACTGTTTTGGGAATGGTCGGGTACAAATACAACTCCTTCTCTAGGTGATTTTGACAATGATGGGGATATGGACATATTCATCCCCACGAATACAGGAAATGCAAATTATAATGTCTTTCTGGAGAATACCACTGATGGCTTTCAGCCGGTCGCTGATTATGCTTTCTCATCTGAACCAAAATATTATGCCAAAGGAAGTGCCTGCTTCGATTTTGATAATGATGGTGATTTAGACTTAGCTGTAGCTAATGGAGGCGGAATAAATGAATTATATAAAAATTTACTGATAGAAACAGGCAAACTATCTTTTGCCCCCGTTACCTCCAATGCTTTTGAAGGGAAAGTCGATTATTGGACAGGAATCTCTGCCAGTGACATTAACCTTGACGGATACCTTGATATTTTAGAAACGACACAATCAGACGTCCGTTTTTTACTCAACAAAAATTCCGGGAAAAATTGGCTTTCTGTAAAATGTAAAGGAAAAATTTCAAATGGTTCTGCTTTGCAGACAAAAATATATGCTGTCGCAACCATAAACGAGAAAAAAACAAAACAATACCGTGAAATACTAGCTGTTTCCGGACAAACAAGTTTAATGTCAAAAAGATTACATTTTGGATTAGGAGATGCCACAGAAGTTGATTCTCTGATAATACACTGGCCCTCAGGAATTACAAATATATTCACAGAGGTAGATGTAAATCAATTTATGGAAATTACGGAATGTCCCGAACCAACTCCCGTAACCGACCTGAAAGCCATATATAGTGAAGGAATAATTACCCTTACCTGGAAAGATGAAACCATTGATGAAGATTTGTTTGTGATTGAATTCATAAAAAATGATAACGATTTAACTTATGCCGATACCATTTCAGGAACAGAAACCAGTTGGAAAATGCCAGCGAATTATGAGGACAAATATTATTTTAGAATTCGATCTGTTTCTGATTGTGGTTCACAGGCTTTAAGTGACTTTGTCCAATCAGAAATAAAAATAGGTGTGGACATAATAAAAAAACCGACACTCATATACCCTAACCCCGCTAACAATTATTTATATATAAACTCGAATGAAATAGGCGAAAATTCAGTTGTTAATATTTACGATATGCATGGCAAACGGGTCTTAACAATTACAACTATAGCCAATATAGGAGATTCTATTTTATCAATTGATGTCAGTCATCTGAATACAGGATTATATGCTATCGAAATAATCTCTAACAAAAAAATATTTAACCAGATTATCCTGATCAGGCAAGATTAAAAAGCGCGTATTCTTTTAGATAAAACCAACTTTTTATAACAACCAGCTTAGTGAAAAGGAGCATCTGCAGAAAAAGTTGAGAAATTACGACTGGCTGGTTTATCCCCCTGTAACCAACCAGTTGCAAATAAAATGGCTCAAAGACGAAACATTCGATGAATGCCGGGTCCAATTGATAACCTTCAGTCAGTTGTACTTTTCAATCATATTTTTCCTGAAAGGAACCAAATAATTTTGCCGAATCTTGTTAACTTGCCTTCCGGTTTTACCTTTCTGAAATTAACTTCAGAAAAAAATACGGTTTTTAAACTTATAAAAAACAAGCATAAAATGGACAGTCAGCAACTTTCGCTTACCGAACTTCAGGGCATGATAAAAAATGCCATGGAAGTTTCGTTCCCCGATTTCTACTGGGTAAAGGCAGAGATCGGAGAGATGACTGTCAACCGAAACGGTCACTGTTACCTTGAACTGGTGGAAACCGACAGTACCGGCAATATCACTGCTCGTATCCGGACAACCATCTGGTCGTACACTTTCCGGATGCTGAGACCTTATTTTGAAAGCATCACCGGTCAGTCTTTCTCCGAAGGAATAAAAGTATTGCTGAATGCCAAAGTGGAATATCACAAAATATACGGTTTAAGCCTGAACATCCGCGACATTGACCCGGCCTATACGCTCGGCGACATGGCTCAGCAGCGAAGGGCTGTTATTTCCCGTCTGGAAGAAGAAGGAGTTATTGATATGAATAAAGAGCTGGAATTACCGTTAGTTCCACAAAAAATCGCCATTATCTCCTCCCCTACCGCAGCAGGGTTACAGGATTTTCTCGACCAGCTTCACAACAACCCGCAAGGGATTAAATTTTACACTAAACTTTTTTCGGCAGTGATGCAGGGGAAAGAGGCTCCGGTTAGCATCATTCAGGCATTGGACCGGATATTCGAATACGAAGAGTATTTCGATGCGGTGGTCATCATCAGGGGGGGAGGCGCACAGGTCGACCTAATGGCATTCGATAACTACGACCTGGCTTTTCACATTACCCAGTTCCCGCTCCCGGTAATCACAGGTATCGGCCACGACAAAGACGACTCGGTAGCCGATATGGTTGCCCATACCCGGATGAAAACCCCTACCGCCGTTGCTGAATTTTTAATCTCAACAGTGTCCGGTTTTTTAAATTATCTGGCAGAACTGGAACAACAGTTTGCCGATGCAGTAAACGACCGGTTGCAGGACAGCAGGGAACAACTCAACGGGTTACTTGCCTCTTTTAGCGGATTGCTGCGACTGAAAATGAAAGATGAGCATAAAATGCTTGAAATTTCAGGGATTAAACTGAAAACCGGAATTGAAAATTATCTTCAAAATAAAAAAAATGCTTTTCAGTTGATTGCCTCAGAAATAGGATCAGCTACCGGTACATTTATCCGGCATCAGCAGAACCTGCTTGCCCGTTCGGTTGAAAAAGTCCGTTTTAATACTAAAACCATTGGCTGGAAAAAAGGAACCCAACTGGAAAATATTCAGCATAAATTAAAATATAAAGTTGAAGAAAAACTAAAATTTGAAAACCAGAAGATACATCGTTTGCAGGAAACCCTGCGTCTGACTGATCCGCAACAAATACTAAAGCGGGGTTTTTCGCTGACCTTTAAAGATGGAAAGGTCATCAAGTCTATCAATCAAATTAGTGAAGGCGACCTGATCAAAACCCGTCTTACCGACGGAACTTTGGAGAGTAAAGTTCGAAATATGAACATATAACCTGTAACACATAACCAAAAGATATGGCACCAAAAAAAATTTCATACAAGGAAGCAATTACCGAGATTGAAGACATTCTCGGAAAAATTGAAAACGACGAGCTTGATGTAGATGAACTGTCGGAAAAAGTAAAACAGGTTTCATCGCTGATTAAAATATGCAAAGACAAACTGCAAAAAACAGAAGAAGAAGTGGAGAAGATACTGGAAGAGATGGAAGAGTAGCCGATTAGCGATTAATGAAGCTGATCTGTGGAGTTAATTTTTAGAACACAAAAAAAATAAATCGATGTATACGAAACAACAAGTAGCCAAAACAATCGACCATGCGGTACTGAAACCGGAGTATACCGACGCCGACCTGAAAGCCCATGCTGAAAAATGCAAACAAATGGGCGTTTACAGCATGTGTGTTAAACCCTGCGATATAAAAGCCGCTGCTGAATTACTAAAAGGCAGTGACGTAAAAGTGTCGTGCGTGCTGAGTTTTCCCCACGGTGCCGATACCACCGAAGTAAAAGCTTTTCAGGCAAGAAAGGCTATTGAGGACGGGGTCGATGAAATCGACATGGTAATGAACATCGGCAAATTCCGTTCGGGTGATTACACATATGTTCTAAACGATATAAAAGCTGTGGTAGAGGTGGCCCATCAACATGGGGTTCCGGTAAAAGTCATCCAGGAGAGCTATTACCTGAGCCTCGAACAGGTGGCCAAAGCCTGCGAACTATCATACCAGGCCGGGGCCGACTTTGTAAAAACATCGACCGGTTTTGCTGCCGGATCAGCAACCCCTGAAATTGTCCAGGTGATGGTTGATACCATAGGCGGAAAAATGAAAATCAAACCGGCAGGGGGCATCCGCGACTGGAAAACAGCAGTGGCTTATCTTGAGCAGGGCGCCGACCGGCTGGGAATCGGATCCACTGAAGCAGTACTTAATGGCGCCGGGGCAGGTGGCGATTATTAGTGTTCAGTGTTCAGTCACAGTGCTCAGTCTCAGTTTTAAAAATCAGGTTGTCGTCTCTTAAAGGGAGACCTTCCCTCCAAGGTCCAAGGTGTTTGGGTGCAGGCGTTCGAGGTGTTTGGGTGCAGGCGTTCGAGGTGTTTGGGTGCAGGCGTTCGAGATGTTTGGGTGCAGGCGTTCGAGATGTTTGGGTGTAGGCGTTCGAGATGTTTGGGTGTAGGCGTTCGAGATGTTTGGGTAGAAGCACTCGAGACCTATGGGCGCATGCACTCAAAAAGTAGTAATGTTCAAGACTCTATTGGTTAAATTCACAAATAAGGTTGAAAAAGATAAGGTTAATGCTGTTTCTTTGACAAAATTTATACACGGGGATAACTTTTTTTCTCACAAGCTGTACATTAATAAAGACGTATCATTGGCATAACAAGGACGAGGATAAAGCAATCTATACATGAAACTTGAAGATTGACTTAACACCAAGATGGAAATTGATCCAACCCCCACTATAGGCAACCTACTCTTTATACACCAGTATACTGGTTTTATCTATTCAGGATCAGCAGTGTCCAGGATGTCCTTATCGACCAGGATTCGTCCGCAATATTCGCAAACAATAATTTTTTTACGCGAAGCAATATCCATTTGTCTCTGAGGCGGAATTTTGTTGAAGCAACCGCCACATGCATCGCGCTGAACAGTTGCAACAGCCAACCCGTTACGGGCATTTTTACGGATACGTTTAAATGCAGTCAGCAAACGGGATTCAATCATCCCTTCGATTTTTTCTGCTTTTGCTTTCAGTTTTTCCTCCTCAATTTTTGTTTCAGCAATAATTTCCTCAAGTTCTTTACGTTTGCGGTCCAAATCTTCTTCCCGTTCTTTTAAATATGTAGAAGAAGTGGAGATGGATTCTTTTTTATTGAAAAGTTCAGAAGTAAACTCACGGATACGCTTTTCAGAAAGCTCGATTTCCAGTTTTTGAAATTCGATCTCCTTGCTCAGCGAATCGTATTCACGGTTGTTACGTACGTGATTTTGTTGTTCTGTATATTTCGCGATCAGCGTTTCTGAATCCTTGATCGCATTTTTCCGGTTGGAAATCGACGTTTCCAGAGTTTTTACATCGCCTTCAAAATTGCTCAGGCGGGTCCTCAAACCGGCAATCTCATCTTCCAGATCCTGTACTTCGAGAGGCAACTCGCCACGAAGCATTTTAATCTTGTCAATTTCCGTATTAACGTTCTGCAACTCGAACAACGCCTTTAGCTTTTCGCTGATAGATATACTTTTACCTTCTTCTTTTACGTACTGTGTATTCATATAGCCTTGTAATTATTTTCACTTTTAAATCAGGTAATTAACCGGATTGGTCTTTACCTCCGACAAACGGACTGCAAATTTAGGGAATTTTTTTGTAAGTAATTCATAAAAAAGTTCTTTAGTAAACTGTTCACTTTCGAAATGTCCGATGTCAGCAATCACTATTCTGTTTTCAGCCTCGAAAAACTGATGATATTTAAAGTCTCCGGTAATAAAAACATCGGCATTTGCAGCAATCGCGGCCCGGAGATAAGTGCTCCCTGAACCTCCGGTAATTGCCACTTTCTTTACTTTCCGTTGCAGTAAATTTGTATACCGCACAACGGCACATCCAAAAATATTTTTTACTGAATAAAGAAAATCTGTTTCATCCACTGCCTCTTCCAGTTCTCCGGTCATACCAACTCCCACCTGTGGGTTCAGATTATCAAGGGGATAAATATCGTAGGCTACCTCTTCGTAAGGATGGGCTTTTAAAAGCGCTGAAATAACTTTATTCTGAAGGTGCTTCGGAAAAATAGTCTCAAAGCGGGCTTCTTTTTCATAATGAATTTTCCCCTTTTCCCCCACGTATGGGTTACTTAACTCATTCCCCCGGAAACTACCGGTCCCGTTTGTGCTGAAACTGCACGAATCGTAATTACCAATATTCCCGGCACCGGCATTCAAAACAGCATTTTGCACTTTTTCCAGATCAGCTACCGGCACAAAAGTAACCAGCTTTTTCAGTTGTCCTTCCACAGGGCTCAGTATCCGGCAGTTTTTCAAGCCAAGTTTCTCACAGATTTTTGAATTTACCCCGCCATGGACACTGTCAAGGTTGGTGTGTGCGGCATAAATTGTAATATTGTTTTTGATGGCTTTTATCACACAGCGCTCCGTCTCACTTTTCCCTGTAATCTTTTTCAGCCCTGAAAAAATCAGGGGATGATGGGAAATAATCATATCCAGCTCCAGGCTGATTGCTTCATCTACCACTGCTTCGGTAACATCAAGCGTGATTAAGGCACCACTGACTTCACTGCCATGGGTTCCAATGCACAGCCCCGAATTATCATAGGATTCCTGATAAGCAGTTGGAGCAAGGCTTTCTATAAATGAAATGATTTCTTTTACCTGCATTAAAGTTCATCTTTAATTTCAACAAGCATTTGCCTGATATTTTGCAGCCGTTCAACGATAGCAAAATTGTCAACAGTTTCTTCCTGATTCTCCCGCAATTTTTTTCGTGCCCCGTCCAGGGTCAAGCCCCGTTCTTTCACCAGGTGGTAGATCAGCTTCAGTTGTTCCAGATCATCTTTGGTAAACAAACGATTCCCCTTCTTATTTTTATGAGGCTTTATACTGGGAAATTCTTTCTCCCAGAAACGGATCAGCGAAGTGTTTACATTAAACATTTTTGCCACCTCGCCAATGGTATAAAATACCTTTTCTATGACAGGTTTTTTGTATGGCACAGGTTCTATTTTAGTCGAGAGCTTGTCCTGCATTCGATGATATGGCAATCATCTTTTCATATTCATCCGGGCTAAGGTCTTTGTAGAAGAAAAAAGCAGGATCAACCGGTTTTCTGTCTTTATGAACTTCGTAGTGCAGGTGTGGCCCGGTCGAACAGCCGGTGTTACCAATGTAACCAATTACATCACCCCGTTTTACCTTTTGCCCTTTCTTTACATTAAAAGCACTGAGGTGTCCATACAATGTCTCATAGCCATAGCCGTGGTCAATCACAATCCACTGACCGAAACCGACTTTACTGCGTTTATTGCCATAAGTTCCTTTAACAACCCCGTTGCCGGTAGCATAAACGTCAGTTCCTGACGGTCCGGTAAAGTCTTGTCCTTCGTGAAATTTCCATATTTTATAAATCGGATGCATACGAAAACCAAATCCGGAAGATGTACGGGCCAGATCTTTATTGAAAATCGGCATAATGGCAGGAATACTTGCCAGCATTTTTTCCTTGTTCAGCGCCAGTTTCATTACTTCGTCGTATGATTTTGACTGGATATAAGCCTGTTTGGAAAGAATGTCCAGTTTTTTCGCTGTTCTAATCACCAACTCTGAATTCGTAAAACTTTCAAGCTGAGAATATTTGTTGGTTCCGCCAAACCCGGCTTTCCGGATAGAAGAAGGAATGGGGTCCGCTTCAAAAATAACACGATACAGGTTGTCATCGCGTTGCTGGATTTCATCCAGCACTTCTTCCAGCGTTCCCAAATCTTTATAAAGTAATTCATATTGTGTCTCCAAACGTTGGTTTTCCTTGCTTACTATTTTCATTCTTGGCGATTCATAATAATGCAAAAACACAACAACCATTATTACCGCGAGCACAACAGCGGATGACAAATATGTAAAAAAACGCTTCAGTTTGACTGAGAAACTGACCGTAACTTTGTCGTAACTTAAAGTTTCAGGATTAAATTTATACTTGACTTTTGCCATGAAGCAAACTCTTTGATAATTTATTTTTCGATTTGTAACAAATTTAAGTAAATAATCTAACTTTGCAACACTCTGAAAAAACGAGCTTTGCCAGCCGGAAACAAAACTAATAATTTTAATGGCAGATAGATACGATTTGTTGGCTGACAATAATATTTTAACAATTTTTATATATAAAGATGAATTCGAAAGAGATCAGAAAAGCATTTTTGGATTTTTTTACAGAGAAAGGACATACGATTGTAAATTCGGCCCCGATGGTCGTGAAGAACGACCCTTCCCTGATGTTTACCAATGCCGGGATGAACCAGTTTAAAGATTGGTTTCTGGGTAACGAACCAGCTAAATGGAAACGGATAGCCGATACTCAAAAATGCCTGAGGGTTTCGGGAAAACATAACGATCTGGAAGAAGTAGGGCACGATACTTACCACCATACCATGTTCGAAATGCTGGGGAACTGGTCGTTTGGCAATTATTTTAAAAAAGAAGCCATCGACTGGGCCTGGGAGTTCTTACACAAGCGCATGGGTATCCCTGCCGACCGTATGTATGCCACAGTTTTCGAAGGAAGTGCCGGGGATAAGCTGGGAAAAGATAACGAAGCATATAAGTTCTGGAAACTTCATCTCCCGGAGGACCGGATTATTGATGGAAACAAAAAAGATAATTTCTGGGAAATGGGCGACACTGGCCCCTGCGGCCCCTGCTCCGAAATTCATGTGGATATTAGAGACGATAAAGAACGCACAAAAATACCGGGTATTCAACTGATCAATAAAGATCATCCACAGGTGATTGAAATATGGAACCTGGTGTTCATCCAGTTTAACCGGAAAGCAGACGGAAGTTTACAGGAATTGCCAGCCAAACACGTTGACACGGGGATGGGCTTCGAACGTCTTTGCATGGTCTTACAGGGGAAAAAGTCGAATTACGATACGGATGTGTTCCAGACTACCATCTCGAAAATAGGAGAACTGTGTGGAAAAAAGTATGGCGATAACGAAAAGGAATCAATTGCCATGCGGGTTATTGCCGACCATTTACGGGCCATTGCATTTGCCATTGCCGACGGTCAGCTTCCATCGAATAACAAAGCCGGTTATGTGATCCGCCGTATTTTGCGCCGCGCTGTCCGTTACGGGTATACCTTCCTCGGCCTTAAAGAAGCTTTTATTTACAAACTGGTTGAAGTACTGAAAAACCAGATGGGAGATGCTTTCCCCGAATTGGCCGCGCAACAGGAACTGATCGAGAAGGTGACAAAGGAAGAGGAAGAATCGTTCCTGCGAACTTTGGAAACCGGTATCCGTCTGCTTGACGATATAGTTGTTAAAGCAAAAAATGAAAATAAATCAGAGATCAATGGGAAAGATGCTTTCACTTTGTATGATACGTTTGGTTTTCCGCTTGATCTTACGGAACTGATTTGCAAGGAAAAAGGAATGACGGTTGACCAGGCGGGTTTTGCCGTTGAAATGGAAGCCCAGAAAAACCGTTCGCGTAATGCGGCTGCACAGGAAACCGATGACTGGGTGGAATTATACCCCATTGAATCGGTCGAATTCTTAGGTTATGAACATCTGGAAGCGACCGTGAAAATTGCACGTTACCGCAAAGTAGTCCAGAAGAAAAAAGAGTTTTATCATTTGGTATTCAACAAAACGCCGTTCTACGGGGAGTCGGGAGGACAGGTTGGTGATACCGGATACATCGAAGCCGACGGGAAAAAAACCAGTATTGTTGACACACAACGCGAAAACAACCTGATTATTCATATTGCAAGAGAATTGCCGCCCCGCCTCGAAAGCGAATTTAAGGCAGTGGTAAACAGTCCGAAACGGAAACAAATCGCCAATAACCATACAGCAACCCACCTGCTCGACCACGCTCTTCGCGAAGTGCTGGGTACCCATGTCGAGCAAAAAGGCTCGTTGGTACAGGCCGATTACCTGCGTTTCGACTTTTCACATTTCCAAAAAGTTACCAGGGAAGAACTCGATCTGGTACAGAAACGGGTAAACGAAATGATCAGGGAAAACATCTCAAAGGAAGAAAAACGGAATATCCCGATTGACCAGGCAAAAGAAATGGGCGCCATTGCCTTGTTTGGCGAAAAATACGGCAATACGGTACGCGTGATCAAATTTGGCAATTCGGTAGAACTTTGTGGCGGCACACACGTCCCGGCAACCGGACAAATCGGACTTTTCATTATTACTTCGGAAAGTGCTATTTCTGCAGGAGTCCGCCGTATTGAGGCTATTACCGGAGAAAAAGCCGAAGTTTTTGTAAAAAAGCAAATGGAAGAACTTGCCGAACTCCGTTCCGTTCTGAATAATACACAAAACCTGGTAAAATCAGTTGAAGATTTAATCGCAGAAAATTCAAAACTTCAGAAACAAATTGAGGTATTTGAACGAAAAGCAGCAGCCGGCATCAAGGAAGAGTTGAAAAATAAAGTTTCTGTCGTTAATGGCATCAATGTGATCGCGGAAAAAATCAGTCTGGATTCAGCCCAGGCTATTAAGGACCTTGCTTTCCAACTGAAAGGAGAGATCAATAATTTGTTCCTGGTTTTGGGAGCCGAAATTGCCGGGAAACCAAGTCTGTCGGTTATGATCTCGGAAACCCTTGTCAAGGGAAAAGGCCTGCATGCCGGACAAATTGTCCGCGAAGCAGCCAAAGAAATGCAGGGTGGCGGCGGAGGCCAACCTTTTTATGCAACAGCAGGAGGTAAAAATATGGCAGGAATCCAGGCTGCAATAGACAAGGCAAAATCGTTTGCCAAATAGACCCGATACTGGATACTGGATACCCGATTTTGGACTTTGGACTTTGATATTTGATGCTGGCGACTGGCAAATTACAGATTCTCTAATTCCATAATTATTGGAAGATGATCGGAAAAACCTCCGTGGTAGCGGAATCCAATATAAGTACGGAATGGTTTATAACCGGTGAATTTCTGATCTTTTTCAAGAAGGAAGCTGTCTGAAAAAATTGCAGCAGAACAGTCTTCCATTATATTTTTACTGATAATAAACTGATCGAAAATATTCCATTCCTGCTGATGTTTCAGTGTTCCAACCGGCTTATTTTTCCATTCCCATGAAAGGTTCACCAAATCATTACTTTGGGAATCCCGGGGATTTACTGCACCCAGAATATTTGCAAGACTGTCATCCCAGGGCTGATCGTTAAAATCGCCCATACAAATAATAAGCGCATCCTGTTCCTTCTCCTGAACCTCCCGGACAGCCTCTTTTAAACGGGTAGCTGCCAATTCCCGTTTACTCTTGGTTTCCATTAGCCCTTCGTAACGCGAGGGCCAGTGATTGATAAAAAAGTGAACCCTTTCACCGTCCGGTAAATATCCCTGAACATGTAGAATTTCCCTTGTTTCGATTAACCTGCCTGCCTCGTCTTTTATCTGAATAGCAGAATAACTCTCCGGGGCAAACACGTCTGCCCGGTAAAGCATGGCCACCTCAATTCCCCGATGATCAGGCGCATCTTTGTGAATGATGTGATACCCGGTTTTTTTCAGAAGCGGATGGTTGATTAATTTCTCCAGAACAAAGCGGTCCTCTACTTCGCAAAGGCCAACAATTGCCGGTTTTTCCCATCCTCCCGCTGCCACAATTACTTTTGCCAGATGGGCTGTTTTCTGTTCCAGTTTATGAGGTGTCCAGTGACGTTCACCCTGAGGTGTAAACTCATCATCACCGGGCCGGGGGGCGTTCTCCGGGTCGAACAGGTTTTCCACATTGTAAAACATGATTTTATAAACCTTCTTTCCCGAAGAATTCCGGACATAAATAAAAAAAGTAAAAAATAATAAGGGAAGGAAGGTGGAAAGTCGCATCCTGATTATTCTTTTTCCTTTTCAATTCGTTCGAAGGCCCCCAAATCAGGGCCATCATCATCCAAACGGCTGTTTGATTTCAAATCAATCGGGTAAAGACGGGCAAACTCCAAACTACCGGCATCTTTTACCGGACTAAGCGTATCAAGTTCAAAATTATATTTTTTATACGGATCAATAAATTTGGGGTCTTCCCCTTTCAGAATTCCGATATAGCGCGAAGTGTTCGAAATATTAAACGTATCAGCCACCTGCAACATACAATGATCGAACTTACAGGTAAAATTTGCTTCCGACGATTCTCCCAGTTCCAGTTCATTCCCGTGAGTCACATCCCCGGTAATGATACAATTACCGAAAGTCGCTTTGTTCAGATCCCCTGTATAGGCATTATCTTCACCCAGAATCAGTATGTTTGAAACCACGAGCGAAGAGGTACTCCTGGCTTTACTGGAATATTTCCCCCAGTAATTGGCAAAAGTCGAATGATAAAATTCATAACTACCACCTACCGTAAGCGCTGCAAGGTAATAACCGCAATTGGTAATCAAACAGTTATTTCCATCTATATCCGATTTCATGGCAAAGATGCCGGCGTAAGCCATGTTTTGGATTTTCGTATTCGAAATCGTAACCGACGCGTATCCTTCATGTTCTATTGTTCCGACCTGTAAACCAATATTGGCATTTTTAATTTCAACAAAGTTCAACTCATTTTTGTGGCTTCCCGAATATAATAATACCCCATTCCACTGGTCCGGCACATCGGAGTATACATCTTCCAGCCGGTCTCCCTGAAAAACGATCGGTTTATCGAAAGTGCCGTTGGCAAGAAGTTTTCCCCTGACGTATAATCCTGCATCCTTATGAAAATAAACTTTTGTACCTGCATCAATGGTTAAAACCGCCGAACTGTCGAGAATAGCATAATTATAAACCAGGTAAGGCTTTTCGTTCGTCCAGGTTTCTGATTTTTTGATAATTTCTTCTTTCACCAGATTAAAATCCTGTCCCCATGCAATCAGATCAATATCCTGCAGGTTCATATTGGTCGCAAATTCAATCGAATCTTTTACAACCATTGGTAAATTTTGTCCGACTGGATCGATCGTCACTTCCACGAAAATATACACACTGTCCTTCGGCTCTATTTCAAGATCAGTTATCTCGTTGGCCATTACCCCATTGATATTCAGCCTAAAATTGGAATTTTCACCACCGGCAAGACGGATACTTGAAATCAATAATTTTTGGTCGTATGGATTATAAACTTTCAGGTGTTCGGTAGTGGAACCAATGGTCGTAAAAATCGTGTCAAACATAACTGTATCAGTGGAAAAATTCAATAATACATCAGAGGAGGAAAGGTATTTCTCATCTTCACAGGAACTGAAGTATACCAGTGCCGCCACAATGAATAGTATGTTGTAAAATTTTTTCACAAGAGGTTTCTGGTTTAACGTTAGATGTCCACCGATTATTGCAAATGTAAGAAATGATTTTTACAATTTTTAACATTTATAAAAATTCACTGCAAATTATTGATTTATTCATTTCTGCTTAACACCAGCAGTCCTGCAGGAAGTAAGCAGACTATTAATTAATAATTATTCAAAGTCAGGATACAACAAATATTCTTTTCTAAGCTTTTTATAGGCATCCAGATCAGGTTGCCAACTTTTCCGTATTGCTTCTTCTGTTTTATTTTCCCTGATCATCTCCAGCAGATCACCGGTACCTGCCAGCAAATTCAGCCAGCGTTCCGAGCTAATGAATTCTTTTTTACCCTGAAATTTTTGATACCAGCCGATGAAATATTTCAGGGTAAACGCAGGAACCTCCTTTTCTTTCCGAAGATCGATCCCGTAGCATAACTGTCCTTTTTGCTTCGGATTAGTTGCCACACCCGGAATGTCAAGGGGAATAAAAGTAAACGCGCCGAATGATTCATCAGGATACCCGATCACCTGAAAAGGAAACTGAGTACCCCGTCCAATACTCACATTGGTCGCTTCAAAAAAACAAAGCGAAGGATACAGGCGCACCGATAAATCGTTGGGCAGATTGGGCGACGGCTTTACCGGTAATGAATAGTGGTCAGTATGTTTGTAATTTTTTACCTTCACCACCTCCAATTCGCATTTTCTATTTCCAGCCAGCCATCCTTCACCATTGATCATCAGCGCCAGTTCTCCCACGGTACAGCCATGAACGACCGGGATCGGATCGACTCCCACAAATGATTTAAAATCCGGCTTCAGGACAGGCCCTGCCACATAGTCACCATTCGGGTTAGGACGGTCAAGTATGACTAGCTTTTTGCTATTTTCAGCACAGGCTTCCATCACATAATGCAGGGTACTGATGTAAGTATAGAACCGGCAACCTACATCCTGAATATCGAAAACCAGAATGTCCAGGTTCTGCATCATTTCAGGGGTAGGCTTTTCTGCCTTTCCGTACAGCGAAACAACCGGAATCCCTGTTTTTTCGTCTACCTGGTCATCTATCTTTTCTCCGGGGGCAGCATCTCCCCTGAATCCGTGTTCCGGAGCAAAAATAAGAGTGGCTTTCAACCCGTTTTCAACTAAAAAATCAACAATATTCTGACTGCCAACACGGGAGGTATTATTGATGACCAGACCAAAATCTTTGTGTTTTAGCAAAGGCAGGTATTTATCAGGCTGATTAGCTCCTGTGATTATATCTTGTCCACGGACAAACCCGAAGGTCGACAAAATAAGAAGCAGGAATAATAAAAAAATTCTGTTCATAACATAAGTCTGTCCGGCTAAGATAATAATAAATTATACTTGTACCCAACCCGGTTTTTCTGACGAACTTTGTACTTTTGCGCGATTTGTAATCAAAAAGATGAAGAAAAACCAACTTTTCCTGATACTGTGTATGGGTATTTCGTTATTTGCCAATTCGCAGGTAAAACCATGTTCTACCAAGAACAAACCTGTTGATACCAAGAACCTTGTTCCGGACTTAAACTCCGGCGAATATCAGGTGACACGCCGGGAACTGTACCAGCATTCGATTACCGTATTGATCAACAACGACTCAATCTTACCACTCCAAAGGCTGGACACATTAAAAATAGCTACCCTCTCGCTGGGTGCGGAAGAAGAGACTTTTTTTCAGTCCATGCTTGGCAATTATATGGCAATGGACCATTTTACTATTCCTGAAAATGCTACGCCGGAAGAAACACAAAAAGTAATAAGCGGATTGAAATCGTACAACCTGGTTATCGCCGGGATCCATGGGATGAAACTCTCCCCTTCCGGCAACTATGGCATGGAAAACCTGCAACTGGAAACCATCCGCCGGTTGGATGTATCAAAAACCATCGTGTGCCTGTTTGGAAATCCTTATGCATTGAACCTGCTTCCCGGACTTGGACATACCAGGGCGTTACTGGTTACTTACCAGGAAAATCAAATGATACAGGAACTATCGGCACAAATTATTTTCGGGGCTCTGGATGCCAATGGGAAACTGCCGGTCAATGTGAATTCCGTTTTCAAAATAAATGACGGATATACAATAAAAAAGAATGGACGGCTGGCTTATTCATTTCCAGAAAACGTGGGGATACGTTCCGGGTTGCTCCGGCAAAAAATCGATTCGCTGGCCACTTTGGGGATAACAGAAAAAGCCTATCCGGGTTGCCAGGTACTGATAGCCAGAAACGGAGAAATTATTTTCCATAAGTGTTATGGCTACTATACGTACGACAGCCTGGTTCCTGTAAAAAAAGAGAGTGTTTACGACCTAGCTTCAGTCACAAAAATCACCGGGACATTGCCAGCCCTGATGAAACTTTACAGTGAAGGCAACATAAACCTGGACCAGCCTTTTTCTGATTACTGGACCGACTTTAAAGGTTCGAATAAAGAAAAAATAACATGGCGCGAAATTCTTGCCCATCAGAGTGGCATTATCCCGTTCATTCCATATTCCAAAAATACAATCCGCGACAATGGAAAACTCCGGTCGGCTATTTTCAAAGACCACCCAACCAGCAAATTTTGTATTCGTGTATCCTCCAATTTATACGAAAACAGGAATTATATCAAATCCATTTACAAGGAAATAAAAGAATCCAGGCTGCTTCCCGGGAAGAAATATGTATATTCAGACCTGGGCTTTTATATTTTCCCTAAAGTAATCGAAAAACTTTCGGGGGACACTTTTGAGCATTACATAAAGTCAATTTTTTATGCTCCGCTCGGGGCAAACACGATCACGTTCAATGCTTATAAATACTTTCCGCAAAGGGATATTATCCCTACGGAAGAAGATAATTATTTCAGAAAAGAATTACTACAAGGCTTTGTCCACGACGAGGGAGCTGCCATGTTTGGAGGAATATCGGGGCAGGCAGGCTTGTTTGCAACGGCCAACGACCTGGCCAAACTGATGCAAATGTACATGCAGTATGGCTGGTACGGAGGGCAACAGTTTATTGATTCTCTCACGGTAAAAGAGTTTATCCGCCGGCAATATCCTAAGAACAAAAACCGGCGCGGACTTGGTTTCGACAAGCCTTATATCGACAATAATAAAAATAAACCTGAAGATGCCTATCCGGCTGTTGATGCCAGCATTAACAGTTTCGGACACAGTGGTTTTACCGGCATCTTTACCTGGGCTGACCCTGATAACCAACTACTGTTTATCTTCTTCTCGAACAGGGTTTACCCCACCCGGGACAATCCAAAATTATATGAACTGAATCTGCGCCCAAGGATGCACCAGGCCATTTATGATTGCATAAAAACAGGATTGTAAGAACATTAAAAAATGTTAAAATGTTTTACAACATTTTTCATCCCAAATTATCCCCATCTATATAAAAGAAGCACCAGTTCTGTCTTTTAGAAACCGGGACTTCGTCGTCGCCGGTTCATTTATATTTTAAAACATAGAACTGCAAATCTAACTTATCCGTAAGCCCCGTGTTATTAAATTATTAATTTTAACTTTAAAGGACATTTAGATAATTTTATTACAAACCCATAAAAATTTTAATGTCATGGAAAAGAAAATAACATTTAATGAGCTTCGTAAGATCAAAGACCGTTTACCTGACGGTTCAATTCGACAAATCGCGCAGGAATTTGGCATGGAAGCAGAAACCGTCAGGAATTATTTTGGAGGCGCTAATTATGATCGGGGAAAATCAGTGGGAATTCATATAGAACCGGGACCAAACGGGGGGGTCGTTTTACTGGATGATTCAAAAATATTGGAGAGAGCAGAAGAAATTTTAGCTATGGTACATTAAGGAAAATAGGAATGAGATTATAAAAATATTGGAAACTGTCTTATTTTTATAGGGCAGTTTTTTTATTTACCAACAATAACCCGATAATCATGAAAAAATTAGTATTGTCTGTTTTATTTTCAGGATTTATATTATCCTGCTTTGCCCAAAAACAATTATTTAACGGATCGAATTTGAAAGGCTGGGACATTTTTATTGGTAAGCCAATCGAAGGATTCGAAGATTTAAAGGAAAAAGCAAGCCCGGAATCAATTTATTCTGTCGTTGATATGGAAGGGCAAAAAGTAATCCGTATTTCAGGTGAAGTATTCGCTTCCCTGGCTACTAAAAAAGAATACGGCAACTACCACCTTCACCTTGAATTTAAATGGGGCGATAAAATTTACGGGAAACGCAACAGTGGATTGCTATACCATAGTTTTGGCAATTTCGGGGCAGCATTCGGAACATGGATGACCAACATTGAACACCAGTTGATGCACGACTGTCTGGGAGACACTTACCTGATGAATAATACTTATTGTGAAACAGAAGTTATTAAGACTGATGATGGCAAGTTCCGGTATAAAAAAAGAGGAACAATCGAAAAATTTGGCGAGCCATATAACGGACGGGGCATTACCAAAGCTACCGATGCCGAGAAGCCATTGGGCGAATGGAACACCGTTGATCTGTATTGTTTTGGCTCAACATCAGTCCATGTGGTAAACGGCACAGTTGTCATGATCAACAGGAATTGCAGTAAAATTGAAGACGGCAAGCTTATTCCGCTTACCAAAGGAAAAATCCAGATTCAATCGGAAGGAGCCGAACTGTTTGTCAGGAAGGTAGAGATTGAAAAAATCAGGGAAATTCCGCAACAATTCTGAACAAAAAAACAGGAACACTGAAAAGCTCATTAAAGGAACCGTTCTTTTTTTAGAGAACGGTTCCATGCCTTCCACGTTTTCCTTTCTCCTATCTCCGGTTTTCTTTGTCCGGCGCATGGTTTGTGTTTCAAACCCGACCCGGGAAGAAAAAACCGGGAAGCGGGCGGAAGGATAACTTTGACAAGACTTTCCTTTCTTTTGGTCGACTGCAAAAGGAAGGGCCCCGCCGGCCAGGGGCAAATAAGCAATAAAAATTGTCAGATTATATAAGAGTTCACACATTCCTCAATTTTTACAGGAGGGGAAGTGGTTTAGAATTGAATAGCCCTGTTAATATCGCAAAAACATTTGATAAACTATGTGCAATTCCGTATTTTAGCTCTGTTTAATAAAACACACCGCCTCATGCTTATCAAAACATTTGCGAGCGCAGTTCACGGGATTGATGCCACTACTATAACAATCGAGGTTGATATTTCACAGGGAATCAGATTTTTCCTGGTTGGTTTGCCCGACAGTGCAGTAAAAGAAAGCCAGCAACGTATTGAATCGGCCCTGCGGCTGAATGGTTTTAAACTTCCCGGTAAAAAAATTATCATCAACATGGCTCCTGCTGATATCCGCAAAGAAGGTTCGGCTTACGATCTCCCTCTGGCTATCGGTATCCTGGCTGCATCGGGACAGATCAAAAACCACAAGACCGAACGTTTCATGATGATGGGCGAACTTTCGCTGGACGGAACACTGCAACCAATCAAAGGAGTTTTGCCCATTGCCATTAATGCGCGTAAAGAAGGGTTCGAGGGGTTTATCCTTCCTAGAAACAACGCCCGCGAAGCTGCAGTGGTCGATAACCTGAAAGTGTACGGAGTTGATAATCTGAAAGAAGTCATCGACTTTTTTGATGACAAAATTGAATTGGAGCAGACTACTGTAAATACGCGGGAAGAATTCTTCAGTAAAGTAAACCAGTACGAATTTGATTTTTCCGATGTAAAAGGACAGGAAAATGTGAAACGTGCGTTGGAAATAGCTGCTGCCGGGGGACACAATATCATCATGATCGGCCCGCCGGGATCGGGCAAAACCATGCTGGCCAAACGCAT
The DNA here is from genome assembly GCA_963662895.1 of Prolixibacteraceae bacterium. Classification (GTDB taxonomy): domain Bacteria; phylum Bacteroidota; class Bacteroidia; order Bacteroidales; family Prolixibacteraceae; genus GWE2-42-39. The sequence goes on from OY759981.1 coordinate 454,554, forward strand.
CCCGACCATCCTGCCCCCCTTTACCTTACGAGAAGCACTCGAAACCACTAAAATACATTCGGTGGCCGGAAAAATAGACAAGGGAACTTCGCTGATGACCTGCCGTCCGTTCCGCAGCCCGCACCATACTATTTCCGATGTGGCACTGGTAGGTGGCGGCACGTATCCGCAGCCCGGTGAAATATCACTGGCCCATAATGGCGTGCTTTTTCTTGACGAGTTACCGGAATTTAAAAGAACTGTGCTCGAAGTGATGCGTCAGCCTCTTGAAGACCGGAAGATCACTATTTCACGCGCGAAGTTTTCAGTTGAATACCCGGCCAGCCTGATGCTGGTCGCCAGCATGAACCCGTGTCCGTGTGGCTATTACAATCATCCGACCAAAGAATGTGTATGTGCGCCGGGTATGGTACAGAAATACCTGAACCGCATCTCCGGCCCGCTGCTCGACCGTATCGATATTCACCTGGAAGTAGTGCCGGTGCCTTTCAATAAACTTTCGGAAGAAAGTCCGTCGGAATCCAGCAGTGCTATTCGCGAACGGGTGATCAATGCCCGGCAGGTGCAGTCAGCCCGTTTTGCCGAAAGCCAGTCGGTATACTGCAATGCCCAGATGTCGTCGAAAATGATCCGTGAATATGTACAACTGGATGAGGCAGGAAGTACCTTACTAAAAAATGCAATGGAAAAACTAGGCTTGTCGGCCCGTGCTTATGACCGTATCCTGCGGGTTTCGCGTACCATCGCCGACCTGGAGGGCAGCCCCTCGGTACAGGCAAACCACCTCTCCGAAGCCATCCAGTACCGTAGTTTGGACCGGGAAAACTGGGGAGGATAATTGGTTCTGATTTAAACGAAAAATATTTTATTCCACCTTCCAAACCAACACTCCGGCGGTTTTAATTTTCTTTTCACCAATCAGTATCTTAGTGTTTGCTGGTAACGGGAAATCGTATTCTTTATCCGAGTAATTCAGGGCAATACCAAATCCATCCCGGTATTCAACGATTATTCCGTATGGGTAATTTTCGGTCTCTATTTGCAGTTTTTTATACAATTTAGCAAGCACTTCCTTTTCCAGATTCCCGTTTCGCGTGTCGGGCCCCACATAGGTAACCGTTCCTTTTCCCAGCTTACGGAAAGTAACGGCCGTGCTCCCGGCATAATAATCGCCCTGATAGGTCGCCCAGGTATCAGTCCCCGGCATAGGTTTCAGTATGTCGCCCCAACTGGCCCACGTGAAGTTGTTCCCGTCCATCTGAATGTCGTCGGGAGCCTGCGGGTTAGGAAGATCGTAGAATGGTATTTCGGCACCAATCAGGTTCCATATTGGTTTTGCAAACGGTGCTTCCCAAAGGTGCATTTCGCGGTTTTTATATCCGCTGCGGCACGACAAAACAAGGTTTCCTCCGGATTTTACATATCCGGTCAGCTTATCAATCAATATCTGGTCAATTTGCTGGTAAGCAGGGGCAATAATTACCGGATACTGACCAAGATCGGTGGTGTCGCGGATAAAATCAACCGGGGCTCCCATCTGCTTCAGAGGACTGTAATATTTCATGAAATGATCAAGTGTGTTCCATGCGCTGGTTTGTTTGTTCATATCCATCCCCCACACATTCTCAACATTGAAAAGGATACCGGTGCGCCGTGCTTTGTATGTTTCCGGAATATCGGTACCTGCCTGGTAATTTTTCCGAAGAAGTTCAATTTCATTGATGAACTGTTGGAATTCCAGACCACCGGAAGTGGGAGTTACGCCATCCGGGCCGACAATCCCATAGTGATATTGTTCGTATCCGTAAAGAGGAGCACGGTAACGATACGTGCATGCGAGCTTACTGCCACCGGCAAACACATGCCACAGCCACGTACGAACGGCTCCGGGCAAAGGCTGCGAATTCACGCTCCCCCAGTTCACCTGGCCGGGTTGCAGTTCCATCACCCCATACAAAGGTGAGAGCGGACGAAAAAAATCATTGGCCATAGCGATGCGGGTTGGATCGCCAAGACGGTAACCTTTTGTACCAATACCGTTTTTTTCGCCATAAACCATGTAGCGGGTGTAAGTTACAAAGTCGAGCTGATGGCTGGCCCCGATATGTCCGGCGTTGTAATTCGGAATGTAGTTACTGGTTATCCATTGTTTGCTGCCTGCATATTTCCGTATTATTTTTGCCTGTTCATCCAGAAAAGAAGCTGTTTCTTTAGCAGTAAAACGGTAATGGTCGAGCCTCTGGTTCAGGTTCATTCCCCACTGGTGATGTGCCGGGATATTGATCTCGTCGAAACTACTGTAAATACCGCTCCAAAATGCATTGCCCCATGCATCGTTCAGCGCTTCGATCGTTTGGTATTTCCGTTTCAGCCAATCACGGAAACGTTGCTGTGCATCGTCATTATAATCGAAGAACACACGTGGTTCGTTGTCTAGTTGCCAGCCAATAATACGTGGATCATTACCATAATGTCTGGCCAGTTCTTCAACCATCGTCAATGAGTACCGCCGGTAGAAACCACTTGAAAATGAAGCATGTTGCCTCGCACCATGATCATAAGTAGTACCATCTTCTTTTTTGCATAACACTTCGGGGTGTTTGCGTACCAGCCAGACCGGAGGGGTGGCGGTTGAAGTACACATGATCACTTTCAGGTTATATTTAGCAGCCAAGGCAACAGCTTTGTCCAGCCATGCAAATTCGTATTTCCCTTCTTCGGGTTCCAATTGAGCCCAGGCGAATTCGGCATAATGGGTAAATTCGAAACCCATTTCTGCCATTTGTTTCAGGTCGCGTTCCCACTGCGATTCGTCCCAGTGTTCGGGGTAATAATAGGCCCCAACGGTAGTTAACTGTCCTGCCGGAAAGTAAACTGTCTGCTGTGCAAAAACAGCAAGTATGCCAGTTGCAAAAAGAAAACAAATTGATATAAACGACTTCATAAGTATTGGGATTTTGTATTTTTATAATATTACAGATAAAAATAAAAATAAAAAAGGGATCAAAAGATTTTGGGCTATGATCTCGTTGAAAATTACACCCGTTCACAAACATTCACAAAATCGAACAGGAAAATATTTGAGCTTATTTCTTCAGGAATGAAAATCTTTGTAACTTAGGCTTCTCCTAATCCAAGTCTAATATGAAGAAAAAGGGCTATATCCTTGACCGGAGAGACTTTTTGAAGTTATCGGCTTTTACTGCTTTTGGTATGTCGATATTGCCCCTAAATTCTTCGGGGATTAAATTTCTTCCACCTCCCATGAGACGGAAATTCGGCAAAATTGATTTTGAAGTCACCACGCTTGGATTGGGAGGACAAGCTTCATTGCAGTGGACCCCCAACGATGTTGATCCCGTAAAAATCATTCTGAAAGCGGTTGATATGGGAATAAACTATTTTGACACTTCCAATTTATACGGATCCAGCCAGGAAAATTACGGAAAGGCTTTTCGGGAATTAAATCTGATACCGGGGGAGGAAAAATATAACCGCCGTTTCCGTGAATCGATCTTTGTGACCAGTAAAACTCATTTGCGTTGGGCAAAGGGGGGATACCCGCAAATGGAGCATGTGAACAACTGGACGAACGGTGATCATGGGGAAGGTGCAGTAGCCGACCTGAAGCGTTCGATCTCACAAATGTTTGGTGATGGACAGGGAAATTATCCGGAAGGTGCTTACCTGGATATGATACTGGCACATAACCTCAATTTTATGGAAGAAGTGGATGTGCTTTTTAAAGGACTGGAAACACCTTTGAAAAAAAATGAAAATTTTGGTGCGTTTGTGGCTTTACGCGATTACCGGGATGGCACTAACCTTACCGGCCTCAATCCGAAGCGCGAAAGACTGGTAAAACATATTGGTTTTTCGGGTCACCGCAACCCGGCTGTGATGATCGAAATGATACAACGTGATGAGTTTGAGATATTAGATGCCATGCTGGTTGCAATCAATGTAAACGACCGGAAAATGTTTAACATGCAGAACAATGTAATTCCGGTTGCAATGGCTAAAAATATGGGAATCATTGGAATGAAAGTATTTGCTGACGGGGCTATGTATGACAAGGAAGCACGTTGGTCTCGTACTCCTGCCGATGTGATACGTAAAATTGGTTCAAAACAAATACCCAGCCGTCCGTTAATTGAATATGCACTGACCACACCGGGTATCCATACCGTCATCGTCGGCATCGGACATATCGATAAAGATCCGATGAAATGTCAGTTGGTCCAAAATTTCTACGCAGCCCAAATTACCCCTGACGGAATGTCGGAACAAAGACGTCTGGAAGCAGAGAAACTTGGAAGCATGGCAAAAGACGGAAAGACAAATTATTTCCAGGACGAATTTCAGGACCTGACCCCTCCCCGCGATATCCAGATAAAAAGGTTAGGCAGTACGGTAACTCTATGCTGGGCAATGGCTTTTGCCGGACCAAACCCTATTTCCCACTACGAAATACTTAAAAACGGGGAGGTTGTTTATGAAATTAAACATAAACCGCTGACGACCAAAGTCAAAATGAATTATCTCGATTCATCGGCTTCCGACGGAGATGCCTATCAGGTTGTTACAGTTGATGTAAAAGGAGAAAGGGAAACAAGTGAAATATTTATATCTAATCAGGGGGTAAACGATAACAATCCCTACCAATCAAACAATCATTAGATTTTTCAGAGACGGATATTTCCTTTACCTGGTTTAATGTTGTGATCTTATAAAATAGCACAACGGGCAGACCATTTTTTCGCCCCGTTGGTTAAATGCGTTGTAAACTTGTTTTAAAATCTGAAAGCCCCGCCTTCTGGCGGGGCTTTTTTCATTTTGCACATACGAAAGAGTAGATACTCTCTACCTCCTTTTTTTCCTCAAAATACATTCATTGGGTTTCCCCCATCTTTCTTAACTGTTTGTCTGCACTTAGCTAATCCGGCTATTAGATTGCCTGCATCTCAAAAGGTTTAATCCGAAACAATTTTTTTTGTTCAGATTATACCATCTGTGATTCACAATGCCACATTTTTGACAACAAATAGCATTATTTGTTTTGCAGAGATAATATCGTGGGTTTCATTGAAATTGTTATTTTTGTTATTCATCAAACAAATAAAAAACAATGCAAACCTTGACCATTAAACACCTGAAACCGGCAGGAACCAATAATACCAGTATGGATCCTGAGAAATTACTGGAAGAACAATGTAATCTTGTTTCCCTTAATTATATTAATTGGAATAATTTTCCTTACAAGCCGGAGGTAAAATTCAGAATCGCCCACACCGGGGACTGTATTTTTCTGAAGTTTTATGTCCATGAAAAAAATATCAGAGCTAAAGAAATAAATTTCAACGGCAATGTGTATAAAGATAGTTGTGTGGAATTTTTTATCTCTCCAGCAGACGATGACAATTATTATAACTTTGAGTTTAACTGTATCGGTATTCCGCACGTGGGTTATGGTAACGGACGGCATAACCGCCGACTTCTTCCGGTCGAGATATTGCAATCTGTTAAAACCCACTCATCGCTGGGAACTAAGCCTTTCGACGGAAAGCAGGGTGATTTTAAGTGGGAGATGTTTATACAAATACCTGTAGGTTGTTTTATATACGATAAAATAGAAAATCTGGAAGGTATTGAAGCCAAAGGTAATTTTTATAAATGCGGTGATGAATTAGCCGAGCCTCATTTCGTCACATGGAATCCAATAAAAACAGAAAATCCGGATTATCACCGTCCTGAATTTTTCGGAAAAATAAAGTTCGAATAAAAAATGCAAAAAGATAAAAAAGAGATTCCTCCCTTCGGTCGGAATGACAGGAAAGGTATCTGAAAGTCAAGTCCCCAATTCACCGGAAGGTGAAAAGCAGGGGTGGCCGGTCAAAGTAGTCCGGGCCGGCGTTGGCGGGAGCGGTTTTTGGCGGGTATTCATGGAGGTGTGCCGGGAAGAAAAAACCGTGAGGCGGGTGGAAGGATGACTTTGACAAGACTTTTTCTTCCTTTTGGTCGACTGCAAAAGGAAGGGTCCCGCCGGACAGAGGCGAATACAAATGAACAATGAACATTGTCAGGTTATTAAGAGAACAAATAAAACACCGGACACGGAGGGGGCCTTTAATCTTTTGTGGAGCATATTATTTAGCTCTGATTCTTTAGTACAGACAAAAGCTAAAAATCAAGCTTCATTGCATTTCTGTTTTTTACTGTCCTCAAGCCGGACAGGCTGATCCTTTTTCCCTTCAGCTGGAAAAAGGACCCAAAAAGAGCCGCCGCTGAGGTGAAAAAGCTAAAAATCGTTTGCGTTCGCTTAAATCTTCCAAACTCCTCTCTGCGTTCGTCAAACAGGGAAGATTTTTTAACGCTCACTCCATCGATTTTCTAAACGCTTTTTCCCCTTAGGCGGAAACAGCCCGGCCAGTGTTGTGTTCCCTAAAAAAATACCTCTCTCCCCCCTGGCTTATTCTATAAACGAAACGATAGCTTTTACAGCGACTGAACACTCTTCCTGCTCTTCTCCACAACTTTTTAAACTGACTCGCACGGGACTCCTTGAAAAAAAGCGGTGCGGTTGTATGGCCGGAAATGCTAAAATGCTGAAAAAAGTAATGTTTTGTATTTGCCTCATATACAGACTTCTGTAAAAATCTGTCATTGGTAGTTGCCACCCAAAATTTATTGGGCATAATGAGGCAATGACAGGAAAGGTATCTGGAAGTCAAGTCCCCGGTTCACCGGAAGGTGAAAAGCAGGGGTGGCCAGTCAAAGTAGTCCGGGCCGGCGAAGGCGGGAGCGGTTTTTGGTGGGTATTCAGGGATATGTGCCGGGAAGAAAAAACAGTGAGGCGGGCGGAAGGATGACTTTGACAAGACTTTTTCTTCCTTTTGGTCGACTGCAAAAGGAAGGGCCCCGCCGGCCAGAGGCGAATACAAATGAACAATGAACATTGTCAGGTTATATTAAGAGAACAAATAAAACACCGGGCACGGTAGTTCGTCAAAAAAGCAGTGCAGTTGTATGCCCGGAAGTAATAAAATGCTGAAAAAAGCGATGTTTTGTATTTGCCTCATATACAGACTTCTGTAAAAATCTGTCATTGGTAATGAGGCAATGACAGGAAAGGTATCTGGAAGTCAAGTCCCCGGTTCACCGGAAGGTGAAAAGCAGGGATGGCCGGTCAAAGTAGTCCGGGCCGGCGTTGGCGGGAGCGATTTTTGGTGGGGATTCAAGGATGTGTGCCGGGAAGAAAAAACCGTGAGGCGGGAGGAAGGATGACTTTGACAAGACTTTTTCTTCCTTTTGGTCGACTGCAAAAGGAAGGGCCCCGCCGGACAGTCCCCACCCAAAAATTTTGGGCATAATGAGGATATGACAGGAAAGGTATCTGAAAGTCAAGTCCCCCATTCACCGGAAGGTGAAAAGCAGGGTTGGCCAGTCAAAGTAGTCCGGGCCGGCGAAGGCGGGAGCGGTTTTTGGTGGGGATTCAAGGATGTGTGCCGGGAAGAAAAAACCGTGAGGCGGGAGGAAGGATGACTTTGACAAGACTTTTTCTTCCTTTTGGTCGACTGCAAAAGGAAGGGCCCCGCCGGCCAGAGGCGAATACCAATAAGCAATAAAAATTGTCAGGTTATTAAGAGAATGAAGAAAACACCGCCCACGGTAGTTCGTCAAAAAAGCAGTGCAGTTGTATGCCCGGAAGTAATAAAATGCTGAAAAAAGCGATGTTTCGTATTTGCCTCATATACAGACTTCTGTAAAAATCTGTCATTGGTAGTCCCCACCCAAAATTTTTGGGCATAATGAGGATATGACAGGAAAGGTATCTGAAAGTCAAGTCCCCGGTTCACCGGAAGGTGAAAAGCAGGGTTGGCCAGTCAAAGTAGTCCGGGCCGGCGAAGGCGGGAGCGGTTTTTGGCGGGTATTCAGGGAGGTGCCCCGGGAAGAAAAAACCGTGAGGCGGGCGGAAGGATGGCTTTGACAAGACTTTTACTTCCTTTTGGTCGACTGCAAAAGGAAGGGCCCCGCCGGACAGAGGCGAATACAAATGAACAATGAACATTGTCAGGTTATTAAGAGAACGCAGAAAACACCGGACACAGTATCGTCAAAAAAAGCGGTGCAGTTGTATGGCCGGGAATACTGAAATGATGAAAAAGCGATATTGTGTATTTGCTTCATATACAAACTTCTGCAAAAATCTGTCATAGGCAGTTGCCACCCAAAATTTATTGGGCATAATGAGGCAATGACAGGGGAAAAAACGAACTTTGCGGGCATACCTGCACAGTTTGACCGGTCCGAGTATAGTGTTTAATACCTGTAAGGCAGTATGGTTCCAAAAGCTTGAGGCATAATGAGTGGTACTGTTTGATAAACAAACATGTCCGAATGGTAGCCTGCCAACGTTTAGTTAACAATGCCCTTTTGGGTGCAGGTTTGTTATTAACTTAAGAAAAAAACGATGGAAAAAATCAGGGAAAAAGTTGCCGGAATTGATATTGGCAGCAAAAGAATTTTTATTGCCGTAGAAGGCGAAGCGGTGGTGAGTTTTTTTACTTTCACGGAAGACCTGTATAAAGCACGGGATTATCTGGTTGAGAAAAAAACAGAAACGGTAGCCATGGAGGCCACCGGTGTTTACTGGGTAATCCTGTATGAAATACTGGAAGAATCCGGTATTGACGTGTGGCTGGTGGATGGTCGCCAGACCAAACAAGTCCCCGGACGGAAAACAGATGTAAAAGACTGTCAGTGGATACAGGAGTTGCACAGTTACGGGATGTTAAACCGTTGCCTGGTCGTAGATTCCGACATCAAAGAATTAAGGGGCTATTTGCGGTTAAGGGAAGACCATATCCAGTCAGCAGCCATGCACATTAACCATATGCAAAAGGCCCTGACCCTGATGAACATCAGGTTAAAGGAAGTGATCAGCCAATTGCACGGGGCAAGTGGTATGGCCATCATTGAAGCGATCCTAAAAGGGGAAAGGGACAAATATATTTTGACCAGGCTTTGCCACACAAGTATATTGAAAAAGAAAAAAGAACAGGTATTGAAATCGTTGGAAGGGAAATATACCGCATCGGGGCTGTTTGCCCTGAAACAGGCTTACGATGGGTACCGTTTTTACCAGGGACAGATAAAAGAATGCGATGAAAAAATCAATGCGATAAGCAATAAAATGGGGCATTCAGGGGAAGGCCGGGACTTAAAAGAGAAGCGAAAACCCATCCGGCACAACAAGCCAGAAGTAGATAACCTGGGTCCCAACCTGTTAAATGTATTCGGGGGCAAAGATGCCACGTTAATCTCGGGTATTACCGACTACACCTGGGCGCAACTGTTGTCGGAATGTGGTTCAGATTTAAGCAGATGGCCAAGTGAAAAACATTTTACCAGTTGGCTGGGGCTGTCCCCCGGTCAAAACGACTCAGGAAAAAGAAAAAGAAATGCAAGAAAAAGGGGGAGGCCAAAAGCAGGGCAGATATTCAGGGTAATTGCCCAGGGGCTGATAAATAGTAAAAATGTAGCGATCGGGGCTTTTGGACGCAGATTGAGAGGGAGAAAAGGATCAGCGGTGGCTATTAAGGCAATGGCCAGAAAACTCGCCGCCCTGTACTGGCGTGTAATGGTAAAAGGGTTAGACTATGCCGAGAAAGGCATCAAAAATTACGAAGAACAGATAATGCTAAACAAGATGAAAACAGTTAAAAAATTAGCTTATGAGCTGAATTTGGTTATTGCAGATAATCAGCGTTCTACGTAAATCTGTCATTGGTACCGAAGGGAGGAATCTCTCACTTACAAAGTTTAATAGTTTATTTTTTGAAAATTACTAAGTTATCTTTTTAGAATCATTCCATTTGCCGGTATCTATTCCATATTTATTTTTCATCTCTTTTTCATTTTGAATATTAGTAGTGAATGAAACAAGCCCCGGCACAAAACCATTAGTACAAACAGGTAAAAAGCCGGGTGGAACGATTGGGGTAAAAACTGTCCGATTAAAAAGAACAAAAGCATCCAGCCCGACATAAAAATATGGTAGTAACGGGTTACAGGGCGCCATTTTTTTACCATCCAAACAAATGCAAAAGGCAGATTTATTGGTAGAGCCCATAATAGATTATAGTTGGGCGACATAGCCGGATGCTCCGAGAAAAAAACAAACCAAAGCAGTATTGTTCCCATTAGCCCGTTGATGCCATAGACCAGGTAGTCGGTAATAGCTGAAAATTTTTTGCGGCGGTAGTCTTTTACTGAAATAAACAGGACCAGTGCTGCCACTAGTGAAAACACAACAAACGGGGCGGTTATGCAAAAGCCGGGAGAAGGCATTTCCGGGGCTTCATACAAAGTACGGGTTCCGGTTACCAAGGGCCTGTTTTCCCCGGGATTTTGGATGGTTGCATGGGCAAAATGATCCATTAGGTAGTCGGGCAGAAACATTTCCTCGTAAGCTGTTGCCTGTCGGTCAGCCGGAGCTGAAACAACCAGGTCAATTCCGAAATTTAGCCAACGGTTACGGCTGTGGTACAATTTTATCAATTGCCTGAAAGTTTTCGGATTATTTCTCTTTTCCGGGAAAACAATTTTCCCGTCCACCTGCTTTTCAATTACATCACGCACGCGGCTGGCACAGTTATCAAAGAAGAAGTTATAACGGTATTCCCGGTTTTCTTCTTTGGCATTCCAAACCAGGAAATCGAATAATTGCTGTTTTTCTTTTTGCGTCAGATTTAAATCCTGCCCGTATATGCTTCGCTGTTCCTTTTTATATTCTTCAAAAAAGCTCCTGAACTTAAAGGGGTATAGCATATAATCAGTCTCCCCTTTGGCAAAGCGATAAACAAAATGAGGCGTATTAAAGCTGAAAACTCCGTAGTTGAATACCAGATCAATTTTGAATGCCGGGTCTTTCACCCGGATAGCAGTATGCCCGTAAAGTGCATATACTTCTTCGTTGGGACCACAGGTAAGTACGCTGATCTTTGCCTGCTTAGAAAGCGTAAATGTTTTAGCCTGAAAAGGATAAATAACAAACAACAACAAAATCAGCAATACAGATAATCGTTTCTTGTACATTCTTTTTTCTTTAAAAGAACAAAAAAAGCAGGAAACTTAAGTTTTATGCTGTGAAAAATTTTGGGTTCTGTAACGATTTGTACTGGTAGTTGGTAGTTATATTTAACGGCAAAACCGAAGCATTTTATCTGAATTCCCGAACTGATCGTTAGTATGCCCATTTCAGGTATACGGCGCCCCATGTAAACCCGGCACCAAAAGCGGCCATAATAATATTGTCTCCCTTTTTTAACTGCGATTCGTAATCGTACAAACAGAGCGGGATGGTAGCAGCTGTGGTATTCCCGTATTTTTCGATATTGATCATTACTTTATCGCGTTTAATATTCATTCGGCGTGCAACTGCTTCAATAATCCGCATATTGGCCTGATGAGGAACCAGCCAGGCAAGGTCTTCCAGCTTAATGTTGTTTTTCTGCATGATTTCTACTGCCACATCAGCCATTCGTGAAACGGCATATTTAAAAACCGTCTGTCCATCCTGATGCACAAAATGTTCCAGATTGTCCACCGTTTTATGACTAACCGGACGTTTCGACCCACCGGCCTTTATGTGCAGATAATGACGCCCTTTTCCGTCAGTATAGTTAATATGGTCCATCACGCCTAATGCCTCATCTGTTGGTTCCAGCATTACTGCTGCAGCAGCATCGCCAAACAGGGGGCAGGTCGTCCGGTCTGAATAATTGGTGATGGATGACATCATATCAGCCCCAACCACAATCACCTTTTTGTATCTCCCGGTCTCTACAAACTGAGAGGCGGTGGTCAGTGCGTAAATAAATCCTGAACATGCCGCGTTGAGATCAAAGCTCCAGGCGTTTTTCAAGCCCGCTTTACGGCTGATAACATTTGCTGTTGCCGGGAACGGACGATCAGAAGTAATGGTCGCACAAATCAGTAGGTCAACTTTTTCGGGAGAGGTATTTGTTTTTTCAAGTAGTTGTTTTACGGCAGCCGTCCCCATGTCGGAGGTCGCCTTGTCTTTCTCCTTGTATATCCGGCGTTCCCTGATGCCGATACGCTGCATGATCCATTCATCGGAAGTTTCCACCATGGTACTTATTTCATCGTTGGTTAACCTGTATTCAGGCAAAAAAGTACCGACCCCGGTAACTGCAGCATGTATTTTTTCCATATTTCCGATTCCGTTTTGTGAAAATTATATCATTTAAGATCAATCCAAAAACATAAAAATTACTTCTGAATGATTTGTTAAAAAACGGCGCGAAATATAGAATGAAAAAACCGAACGGCAAAAAAAATTAAGCATAAAAAGACACACCTAACTTATTTTAAAACAATCAATTAGATTGTTCAAAAAGTAAATATAGAGATAAAAAGAATCAGAAGGATTACTCTTCTGATCACAACAAATTGGTATTAAGCGGTAATATCTTTTTCGATAGCCAGTTTACCTCTGTAATAACCACACTCCGGACAAACGGTGTGATATTTTACAGTTGCCCCGCAATTTGAACACGATGCAAGAGTGGCCGGTATTGCTTTGTCGTGTGTCCGTCTTTTGTCTCTTCTCGTTTTTGAAATTTTGTGCTTTGGATGTGCCATTTCTAAAAATCTTTATTGTTATCTAATAATTTTTTCAAACTGTCCCAACGCGAATCAGGAATCCCCTCCTCATCGTTTCCGTTTACCTTAAAATCGTTCAACTTGCCAATCATTCCCGGGTCACAAGTACTTTTTCCGTTTTCATCATCCGGGTGTACACACCGGATAGGAAGAGCCAGACTGACAAACTCGTACATTAACTGTGTGACATTTAACTGGGCATCGTTCACACTTACCCAAATTACTTCGTCTCCTTCATCAAGATTCTGCTCTCCGAATTTAACAATGATGCGGTTTTCCCCGCTAATGGGTTGATCGAAAAATTCCAGACACCTATCACACTGAACATTAACAGTTCCACTGATATAAAACCAAAGAACTAATAGCGCACTTTGTTTTTCCAGAACAATTTTTACAGAAACCTGTCCATCTTCAACAATGCTATTCTCAAATGCCCCGAAAAAGCTTTTGTCCAATTCATAAAGAAACTCATGCTTCCCTTGCGAAAGTCCTTTAAATGCAATGTTATAACGTGACATTTTTCTCATTGCCTGAAAAAAGTTTTGCAAAAGTATAAAAAATCTGATAACCGGGAAAAAATATTGATCTTTTTAATACGGGTTGTGTGGGTTTCGTGCAGGGCTGTTTAATTCTCCAAAAAAAATTTCAGGAGGGGAGGTAATTCAGAATTGAACAGCCTTGAATCGCCCCCCTTTTTACTCAGCAAGCAGTGTACTGTCGAGTTCTCCAGACCTGAGTTGCCCGGGTGTTCAGCTTACTTTTCACCACGAAGCGATAAACGCCGGGAGGCAAATCAGCAGGCACCATAAAGACTAACCGGGAGAAATTATTTGTTAAGACCTCGGGTACCCGGGTAAGCTGGTTTTTCTCATTCATAAAAAAAGCGCCCTGCTCCGGGTCGTCCGGGTCAAATTTCAGGCGGCCCCCTCTCACAATAGCAGGAGCCCCGGGAGTAAGGGTACTATTCCGCTTCCCGCTCTTCATATCGGTAAACTGTCTCACCTGCGGGTGGGGAAATGAGGTATCGGTTTTACGGGGACTTACCTGTCCGTCCATTGTTTTCAGGGAACTTCCCGGACGCAGGGTTACTCTCACCAAATGACGGTTCCGGTAAAACAAATCATCAGGCCCGGTAAACACCCCCGGCAATACTGCATTTCGCTTTAAACAAGGGGGTTGATACCGAGCCCCCGTTTTTAAGTATACCCGACACTTCTTCCGTAAATACATCGATTTCTGCTTCGTTCAGGGGATAAACCCCTTGTAACAGAGAGGCAATGGTGCTTTCCCCCGAACCGCTTTCCCCGATGATTGCTGTGAGTTTTCCTCGTTCAATCTTCAGGTAGTTGAATAATAAACAAAGGCTGTTCAAAAACTCTAATGATTCTACTTTTTGAACAGCCTCTTTAATTCTCGCCCCCTAAAAGAGGAAGAACATTTTCACAAAACAAATAAAAAATAGTCTCTTACTCCTGGTAAAAATCCTGGTAAAAAGTCATTTGTGTGTTTTCTGTAAATTCGAAGTCGAAGCAAACTTCGTTCTTATTTAAAGATTCATCCAGGATATTTATGCTGTAAGTTCCGTATTCCAAGGGACCAATCTTATATTCAATATCGTATTTACATGTACAATAGGCATTTGGATTAACATGGGATTCTTTTACATTAATAACATTGCCATCTACATTGTAATCGATAGCCAGGCTATCAAAGACACAATTAAAAACGGCATCAAAGTGTTGAATGTCTAAATAATTTGAATCCACAGTCTGAAGGGTAACACAGGCTTTTTTTGCGTAAGTGCTTTTCAAATTTGTGTCCTTACACCCCGAATAAAACAACCCTCCTTTTTGCACTACCTCTCGTTTCTTAGGGGTAACATTTGTTTCATCCTTTGCATTCTCGCAGGATGGAAATACAACAAAAGCCAAAAGAGTTAACATGAAAAATCCTGCTACTTGTAACTGTAACCATTTTGATTTAATTCTTTTCATAGTAGTTTTTTTAATTAAAAAAATAGAATAACCATTATTATTTACGAATGAAATATTTGAAACGCTACAGGAGACGGGAAAACATTGGTCGGAAAAAACAGAAAATCTATATTCCTATCTCGAAATCTTCAGGCTAATCCCTGATTGATAAAAATGAAGATCTTCTTCGGCAAGCTTGTATAAAGGAATTTTCACATACGATTCAATCGTAATATACATTTTATCCGAAATACGGTACTGCCAGCCACCTGACAGGTTTATCTGACCTGCAAAATTAATATTTCTGAAACTGACAGTCATTTCGGTAGGATTGGCAGAAACATAGTTCTGACTGTATCTTTCTTTAATAAATGTCAAGGTAGAAATTCCTCCTGAAATAAAAACATCACTTTGCTTCATTTCTGCAAGTTTCATTTTAAGGTTAAGGGGAATATCCAAACACAGCAACTCGGCATTTACAGAAATGGGGTCATCTTCGGAGTACACTCTATCCTGCTTATAATTCAGGTTATACCGGTCAAGAATTATTCCGGTGCTGACAAATAATTTATGACTAAGTTTTACCTCATTTACAATACCAAGCGCAAATGACACATTGGATGAAGAAGGGGTTGAATTCATAGATTCTTTTACAACAACACCAAAGCTAAATTTTTTCCGACTGGATTTAACAGCCGGAGTTTTATTGATTATTTTATCGGAAGTTTTCGTAAATACTGTATCCCTGAACGAACGATCTGAAATTTTGTTGCTGTCAGCAGGAACGGTTAATTCGCTGTTTTCCTCATATAAATGTAGTTTGTCTGATGAAGGTTGGTTCCTTGAGACGAGACTGGTGCTATCATTTTTATCGGTTTTTAAATTTTCCCTGCTACAAATTTCTTTCACAAAAGGAGTTGTTCTTATTGTGTTTGAAAGAATACTATCAATACTCAATTCCTCCGGGGCATTGTTTTCACTTTTTTCTTCCTCCTGATATCCTTTTTCGATTTCTGTTCTTAGTGTTGGCTGGCTTCCTGTTTTCTCATCATAATGAAGTGCTGTATGAATAATAATGCATAGCAGAAACAAGGCTGCTATACCACCTGTAAACAAGGCAATTATTTTTTTTCTTTTTTTCCGTCGCTCCCTCTTTTTCTGAAAATTTTCCCATGAACCATCGATATAACCTTCATTATAATTTTTTAATGAGGAGATTATTTCATTAAGTATTTTATCGTCTTCAGCCTTTTTCATTGGAAATATTTTTTGTACAACCCACGTAGTTCTCTTTTAGCACGGGTTAAATAAGTTCGAGACGAGCTTTCGGGAATTTGTAACAACTCTGCTATCTCTTTATGACTAAACCCTTCTATTTCAAATAAATTAAAAACAGACCGGTGCAGATACGGCAAGCATCTTATTAGTTCAAGGAGTTCGGTTACATAAAGGCCGGAATCAGTATCATTTGTAGCGTTCGATAAAACATCCCTCCCGTTTATTTTTTTTTCTTTTATATTTCTTCCCTGTTGTTTTCTGTTTTTATCGATGGCCGTATTTATTACAATCTTTCTTAACCAGCCTTTAAAACTTTGTTCATTATTGTATAATATAATTTTATCAAAAACTTTCATGAAACTATCATCTACTACCTCAATCGCTTCACAACGGCTTCCGGTATACCTGACAGCAATAGTTAAGGCATATCCAAAAAAATGTTTATAAAGCATTTCCTGGCATTTCAATTTATTATTCCTACAGCCCTCAATCAACTTCTGAATGAGGCTGTCTTCACGGGAAGCCTGTAACATGTATATTTTACTGTATTTTTTTATTGCCATTACGTGAAAGAGCTGGCCAACGCTACACATTCACATAAAATGATGGCATTAAGTAAAAAAAGGTTGTGTCGCTCAAAAAATGGAATTTCCCCTATTTTCCGGGGGCTGATAAAACTTCTTCAAAATCAGGCATTTCCTGCAAAAACAGGTAGCTATTATTAGTATAATCAATCCGGCAGCAAAAATGAGAAAGCCCGTTACTCACAATCAGAAAATAAACTTTCAGATTCATGTTGTAACGTACAATCTGATTAAAAGTATCCTGAGTGATTCTTACCGATGGTGCTTTAAACTCGACAGCCACAATGGGTTGTCCGGTTTTTCCGAATACAATCAGATCGGCACGCAGCGGGTTGTTGTTGATATTAACAACGGCCTCAACGGCCATTAACGAATGGCGATAATGCTTTTCTTCAACCAAAAACCGGATAAAATTTTGCCGTACCCATTCTTCAGGGGTAAGCCTGACAAATTTTTTACGAAGCTCGTCGAAAACAAATTCCTTCCCGTTTTCGTTTTTAATTCTGAATCTATATTCCGGCAGGTTCAACTTTTGCATCCCAATGGTAAACAATGTTTATATCTTTGTTTAAAATTCATTCCATAAAAATAATAATAAACTTATATTGCTGAATAATTTCTTTGTTTTGGAAATCGGTAAAACTTACAACATGAAGACTAAAGAAGAAATTGTAGAAGATTGGTTGCCCCGGTATACGGGGCGTCCCCTGAATGAATTCGGGAAACATATTTTGTTGACCAATTTCCAGTTGTACGTCGAAATGTTTGCTGATAAATTCGATGTTCCCATTGTCGGGATCGATAAAAATATGCCCAATGCCCATGCTGAAGATATCACTATTATCAATTTCGGAATGGGAAGTCCCAATGCTGCGACAATCATGGATTTGCTCAGCTCTGTTCATCCCCGGGCAGCCCTGTTCCTGGGCAAATGCGGCGGCTTGAAAAAGAAAAATAAACTGGGCGATTTTATATTGCCGATCGCGGCTATCCGGAGCGATGGTACCAGTAACGATTATCTTCCTCCTGAAATACCGGCTTTGCCGGCTTTTAATCTGCAACAGGCTGTTTCGCACGTGATCCGTGACCGCAAAAGGGATTACTGGACCGGGGTAGTTTATACCACCAACAAAAGGGTATGGGAATACGACGACCGTTTTAAAAAGTACCTCGAAAAATCGAGGGCCATGGCCATCGACATGGAAACGGCAACCATCTTCACCGTGGGCTTTTACAACCAAATACCTTCAGGGGCATTGTTGCTGGTTTCCGATCAGCCTATGATCTCGTCCGGGGTAAAAACCTCGAAGACTGACCGGAAGGTGACCGACGAATTTGTATGGGAACACCTGGAAACAGGAGTCGAATCGCTGCTTGAAATCAAAAATAACGGGCAATCGGTAAAACACCTGAGATTCTGAGCCGAAAAACAAATTTCACGTTTCGGCTGCATTTTTTACTTTTGCCTTTTAACTTTTTAAATCGGCTCTATGACTTTTGAAGATATTCTGCAAAACCTGAAAAACAAAATTTATCACCCAGTGTATTTTTTAATGGGTGAAGAACCATATTTCATTGATAAAATTACAGACTATATTGCACAGAATGTATTGAATGAAGCAGAGAAAGGATTTAACCAGACCGTTTTATACGGGAAGGATACTGACGTGGACACCATTATTACTCATGCCCGTCGTTTCCCGATGATGTCGAACCATCAGGTGGTGATTGTAAAAGAAGCACAAAATATAAAATCGATCGAGGGGCTGGAACCCTACGTGAAGAATCCACTCAATTCTACCATTCTGGTAATCGATTACAAGTATAAATCCATTGACAAACGTAAAACTTTTTCCAGGTTGATCGACAAAAACGGGGTATTGTTCGAAGCCAAACGCATTTACGAGAACCAACTGCCTGCATGGATCAGTTCTTACCTGGCAGCACACAAATATACCATCAGCCCGCAGGCCTCAGCCATGATGTCTGAATATCTGGGAGCTGACCTGGGAAAAGTGTCCAACGAACTTGACAAACTGATTATTTCTTTACCTGAAAACACGCAGATCACCCCCGACCATATCGAACGGAATATAGGTATCAGCAAGGAATACAATATATTCGAGCTTCAGAATGCTTTGGGCGAAAAAAATGTATTAAAAGCCAACCGCATTATCAATTATTTTAGTGCCAATCCCGGGTCGACCCCTATTACCCGTGTAATATCTTCGCTCTATTATTATTTCGAAAAACTCCTGATCTATCATTTCATGGAAGATAAATCGAAAAATGCAGTGGCTTCGCTTTTAAAGATCAACCCATTTTTTGTTCAGTCATATGTTTCGGCAGCCAGAAACTACAGCATTAAAAAGCTGGTCGGGATAATTGCTGTTTTACGCGAGTACGACATGAAATCCAAAGGGATGGGAAATGTTTCTTCCACTCCCGGTGATTTGCAGAGGGAAATGATTTATAAAATATTGCATTAACACTATGACTATCCTGATCATTATTATTACTGCCGCTATATCGTTTGCCGCTTTTAACCGGCCTTCGTTGATGAACAAGCTGCAATTCAATGCCAGTAAAATCTACCACAACAAAGAATATCACCGGCTGGTGACCCATGCCTTTGTACATGCCAACTGGGAACACCTGATCGTAAACATGATCGTACTTTTTTCATTTGGGCGGGCCATCGAGCGAATTTTTCAATACCAGTTCGGGCAAAAGGAAACACTTTATTTTTTGTTGCTGTATTTCGGCGGCATCCTGTTTTCGAATCTCTATGCTCTTTTCAAACATAAAAATAATTTCTACTACAATGCAGTCGGGGCTTCGGGCGCTGTGTCGGCTATTCTGTTTGCTGCCATTTTTTTCGATCCGTGGAACCCTGTTTATTTTTTCGGGATTATCAGGTTCCCGGGAATCATTTTTGCAGCCCTGTACCTGGCTTACTCGTACTATATGAGCCGTAAACAAAACGACAATGTGGCTCACGATGCCCATTTCCTTGGCGCACTTTTTGGTTTTTTGTTTCCGGTACTCATCGATCCCGGGCTGATACATAATTTTATCGATAAATTGTTCATGATAATATAATCCAATGTGTCCTTTTATCCTGAAAAACGGAAAATTTGTAGCTGTTAATGAAAAACTCTTTCAGTACAGTGATTTTGAGACGTTGTTGTTCTCCGAAAGATTCAGGGCGATCCGGAATACCTTCCCTTTTTTCCGGGAAACAGTTGATTTGCTTCATCTGAAATTCAGGATTCTCAATCAGCCTGTCCCTGAAATACTGAATGCCGACGGGAAGGAGATGAAAAGGCAAATGGAACGTTTGCTGGTGAAGAATAAGCTGTATAAAAGCGCCGTTGTAAAAACCTGCTTTTTCAGGAAAGAGAAAAATGTTGAATATATCATCTCTGTCGAAGCACTTGAAACCTTCCGGTTTGAGATCAATAAAAAAGGGTTACTGGTAGATGTTTTCGATAAAATACCTAAAGCTGTTTCCGGGCTGTCTAATTTGTCATTTGGTTCCGAAGCGCTTTGGAAAATGGCTGTTGCACACCTGCCCGGTTCCGGAATCGATGATTTTTTGCTCATCAATTCCGAAGAAAAGATAATAGAAGGCATCGCGAAAAAACTATTACTCGTGAAAGGAAACAAACTTACAGGAGTTTCTGTTTCTTCGGGGGCGTACATGGATGTTTCCGGAACTGCAATTCCTGCAATTGCCGGGAACCTGGGGCTTTCATTTTCCGAGGACAACGGTTTTTCAATGGAAGATTTGTATGAGGCAGACGAACTGATTCTGCTCGATTCAGTAAACGGAATTCAGTGGGTATTGGGATTCCGGGAAAAACGGTATTATAATATAAAGGCAAAGCTGATCAACAAGGAATTGAATAAACTCAGACATCTGTAAATTAAATCATTATGATTACCAAAGGGGTTTAGATGTTTAAAAATTGATATTCTGCAAAAAAATCTGGTAGCTTTGTAATGCTGAAAAATAAATTCTATTCTGTTTAAAGATGGGAAAAAATTCTGATTCTGAAATTTGGCAGAGGTTCAGGAAAGGAGACGAAATGGCCTTTTCCTACATTTTTGACACCTATCATCTCCAGTTGTTCGAATACGGGCAGCGTTTTTCTTCGGATGAAGATCTGGTCCGCGACAGCATCCAGGATTTGTTTTTTGAACTGGCCCGGAAAAGAAACAAGCTTTCCCCCACCAATAATATTTTATTTTATCTGCTCAAGTCATTGAGACTTAAAATTTTCAATAACATTCAGAAAAATAAAAACGAAAATTCAAAGATTTCGGAAAACATGGAGATCGGGTTTCATCTTTATTATTCAACGGAAGTTGAGTCCGAAGAAAAAGAATTAAACATGAAGCGTGTTGCTGAAGCGATCAACCAGTTGCCTCCCCGCCAAAAAGAAACGATTTTTCTGAAATTTTATAAAAACCTTTCCAATTCCGAAGTTGCAGAGATTATGCAACTTAACTATCAATCGGTGAGTAATAACATTCAAAAAGCCATTCAAAGGCTCAAAGTAATTCTTGAATCCGACCCCGAATCTATCATCCTGTTCTTTCAGACTTACATCCGGTAATCAATTATCAGATAAGAAAATTTTTAGTTCTCGTTTACAAACACGGTATGTTATAAAACACCTGCTCATATAGGGTATATTTCTGTGTCCCCTGCTTTTCAGTATATATAATGGAAGAAGAAATGGAGAAGAACATTGAGGATTTATTATTTGACAAAAAGTTCAAAGACAAGGTCAGTCTTCAATCAATAAAAAAATATACTGATTTGAAGAAGGGCAATCAGGATGCGGCATGGGCCACCTTAATCGCTTATGTCTTGAAGTTTAAAAAGAAAGACATTCACCCGTCAAAAATAAGTGCATCGGATATTTCGGGGATGAAGGAAAAATTACTGGAACAGTTTCGTCAATATAAAGCAAAAATCCGGTATTACCGTATTGCTGCTGCAGCTTCAGTACTGATTTTGTTCACAACGGGCGGTTACTGGTTGGGGCAAAATCATTTCTTTGATGGGTTTGACCAACAAGCCAATATTATCGAATTTAATACACCTAAGGGACAACAATCGGAATTAACCCTGCCCGACGGCACGTTTGTCGCTTTGAACTACGATTCGAAATTGAAGTACCATATTTCAGGAAATAAAAAAATTCAGAAAGTGGAACTCGATGGCGAAGCATTTTTCAAGGTAACAAAAAGCAGGTCCCGGACGTTCCGGGTGATCACACAAAACATGAACGTAAATGTCCTGGGAACAAAATTTAATGTACGGGCGTATAAAAACGACCTGAAAACAGAAACGACCCTGTTGGAAGGAAGTATCGAAATTAAAGGGCTCCCTCATCAGACAGAACCGGTATTGTTGAAACCCGGCCAAAAATGGAGCTATGACAAGACAGACAACAAACAGGAACTCGCCAAAGTGGATGCAAACCTGTCGACCTTATGGCGCAACGGCGAATATTATTTTGAAAAAATACCGCTGGGCGAACTTGCAAAGACACTGGAACGCATGTACAGAGTAACCATCCATTTTCAGGATCCAAGCCTTGAAAAAGAGATGTACTCAGGAAGTGTTTACCAAAACGAAAAAATTGATAACCTGTTTAAGATTATTAATCTGACCGTGCCAATTACTGTAAAAACAGAAAAAAATGAGATCTGGATAGGTAAAAAATAAAAACCCGGGCAATGCTGAAACATTTCCCGGGCTGAATAAATTAACGAATAGTTAGCGCTATTCATTTATTAACTAAGCAAAACAAATGTATGAAAAAAAAGGTGAAATGTTCTACCTCACGGGGAAAGGACATAATTAAATTATGGAGAATTATGAAACTAACTTTTCTAATTATCCTGATCGGGTTACTCGAAGTTTCTGCCAGCGTTTACTCGCAACAGAGCAAACTGAGTATGAGCCTTAAGAATGTAACCCTGGTGGATGCGTTCCGAAAAATTGAAGACAGCTCAAACTTTGTATTTTTTTACAATGCCGAGCAAATTCAATTGGATCAAAAAGTAAGTTTAAATGCTGAAAACAGAAGTATTGACGAAATTTTGAATGAACTGTTCCATGACAAACCTATTGCATATAAGGTCTTCGACCGCAGGATCGTTCTTTATCCAAAAGAAAATGAAAATCCTTTTATTGCCCTGCAATCGTTGCATGTAAAGGGAAGGGTAACAAATATCAATGGTGAACCGGTGCCGGGGGCAACAGTCGTTGTAAAAGAAACAACAAATGGTGTTATTACTGATTTTGAGGGAAACTTCTCAATAATGAATGTTCCGGAAGATGCTATCCTTGTATTTTCTTTTGTCGGATTAAAGACTCAGGAAATTCCTGTTTCGGGAAAAACGATCATAGATGTTCGTATGGAAGAAGAGACTATTGGTATTGAAGAAGTCGTTGCCATTGGTTACGGGGTCCAGCGAAAATCTGACCTTACCGGTGCCACCACGCGTTTAACTGAAGACAACATGAATAAAAGTGTGGCCACTTCCCCTATTGAGATGATGCAAGGTCGCATATCAGGAGTGAACATTACCCAAAACAGTGGCGAGCCCGGGGCCGGTATGTCTGTCCGTATCCGGGGGTCAAACTCGATCCGGTCGGGACAGGATCCCTTATATGTTATTGACGGAATACCGCTC
This sequence comes from Prolixibacteraceae bacterium, assembly GCA_963662895.1. Taxonomy (GTDB): domain Bacteria; phylum Bacteroidota; class Bacteroidia; order Bacteroidales; family Prolixibacteraceae; genus GWE2-42-39. The sequence continues at coordinate 477,793 of OY759981.1, forward strand.
GACAATGCCGATATTACCCCTAACGGGGGAACAGCTTCGGGTATTAATGAATCTGCGAATAAGAACCCGATCAGTTTTCTCAATCCCGACGATATTGAATCGATCGACGTTCTGAAAGATGCTTCCTCTACTGCTATATACGGAGCAAGAGGCGCCAACGGGGTTGTTATTATTACCACAAAAAAAGGGAAGCAGGGAGAAGGAACCATTACTTATGACGGATATACCGGGCTTTCCAGAATCAGGGAAAAAATGGATGTGCTTACAGCCGAAGAATTCCGGTCATACCGTAAAAATGATGGTTCTGCCCTTAGCGATTTGGGAGCCAGTATCGACTGGCAAGACAAGGTTTTCAGAACCGCACTTACCCATAACCATAACATTTCATACGGTGGCGGTACTGACAAACACACTTACAGGGCTTCTGTCGGGTATCTCGATCAGGAGGGAATTGTGAAAACAACCGGGGTCGAAAAAATCAACGGAAAAATATTGGTTACCCAAAAAGCATTTAATAACCGCCTTAACATTACAGGGAACCTGATTGCTTCGCATGTTGAAGATACCAGGGCCCCCATCGGGGAAACCGGGGGATATGAAGGCGATGTGATACTGACGTCCTTAAAACTAAATCCGACTTTTCCTATTTATAATGATGACGGGTCTTACTACCAACACTCAACGACCCAACGTAACCCGGTTGCGATGTTGAATTTAACCAGCGACATTACTGAAACAGATCATATTATTTCCAATGTTTCTATCGAATTTGAAATTATAAAAAATTTGAAATACAAATTAAATTTAGGCATAGACCGTACAGTCGCCGAACGTCAGGTAAACCAGGATAACGATCTAAGTTATTTGTCGAACCAGGGAGAAGCCGATGTCAACTCGATAAGGGCAAGTAATAAGCTGATCGAAAATTACATTACTTACTTAAAAGATTTTGGGGAAGATCATCATTTTAACTTTTTACTTGGCCATGCTTACCAAAAATTTAAGGTTTCCGGTAGTGAAATCAATGTGACCGGTTTTGAAGTTGAGGATATCCTTTATACAGATAATCTTGAATATGGTAATTTTTCGGCAGCAACAGTTAATTCGTATGCGACAGAAAACGAGTTGCAGTCATTCTTCGGAAGGGTAAACTATAACTTCAAAGACCGCTACCTTCTCACATTTACAGGCCGCATAGACGGTTCTTCAAAATTCGGGGAAAACAACAAATACGGGTTCTTTCCGTCCGGTGCTTTTGCATGGAGGGTTTCTGAAGAAGATTTTATGAAATCACAAGATACTTTCACTAACCTGAAACTCAGACTTGGCTGGGGAAAAACAGGGAACCAGGAAATTCCGGATAAAATTTCATTACTGTCTGTTGGTACAACATCTTCAGCTAACGGGTATTTTAATGGTTCTCTATCTTCAGGTATTACTTTCCTGAGAACGCCTAACCCCGATATTCAGTGGGAAACAACAACCCAGCTTGACTTAGGAATTGACTTTGGCCTGCTTTCAGACCGTTTGTCAGGAACACTCGATTTGTTCTACAAAAAAACAAAAGATGTTTTATTGGAACTCACATCCAAGGCTCCTGCTGCAACCGAAACCCAATGGCTCAATGTTCCCGGTCTCAAAATACTAAACAAGGGAATAGAATTGGGCGTGAATGGAATTCTTGTGAAGAATAATAATCTTTATTGGGAGGCAGGTCTTAATATTTCATATATAGACAACAATGTGAAAGATTTGCCGGTTACCTTAATTGAAACGGGAAATGCAAGCGGACAGGGGTTGTCTGATACCCGGGTACAGATTATTACGAATGATCAGCCAATCGGCACTTTCTACGGACGTGTTTTCCAGGGATTTGATTCCGACGGGCTTAGTATCTACCAAACGGATTTGGATGGAGACGAGATTTTTGATTATTTAGGCTCTGCCCTTCCTGATTACACGTATAATTTTACCTCAAAACTGAAATATAAAGAATTTGATTTCAGCATGTTGTGGTATGGTTCACGGGGAAATAAAGTATATAACAACACGGCTAATGCCCTGTTTGTAAAAGCCTCGTTAAACAGTGGCTCGAATGTTACCAAAAAAGTTCTGGACTCTGAAGAATCAGCATCGAACTCAAATGCTTTTTCTTCCCGTTTTGTTGAAGATGGTTCATTTTTACGTTTGGCAAATGTCACACTGGGGTATACCTTCAATACAAAAGCAATATCATGGTTGAGCAAAGCAAGGGTTTATGTTACAGGTAATAATCTGTTATTGTTTACTGATTACTCCGGTTTCGACCCCGAAGTAAATATTGATGCAAACGAAAACGATGTACCTTCAATAGGAATCGATTATACGGCATACCCGAAAGCCCGGACTTTTACTTTTGGTGTTAACCTTCAATTTTAACAGACCTAAATCTTGAATAATGAAACGATATAAATTCATATTATTTTTTACAATACTGGGCTTATTAAGTATTGTCGCCTGTACCGATCTGGAAGAAAATGTTTTGGACGAACAGTTGGGAGAAAATTTAATTAACGATCCAGACAATGTCGAGGCATTAATCAACCCTCCGTATGCCAGTTTAAGGCACCTGATTGAATGGTATGATTTCTGGGGACTTGAACAAATTACTACTGATGAAACTGCTTTCCCAACCAGAGGAAGCGACTGGTATGACAACGGGGCATGGCAAAAACTTCACTTACAAACATGGACTCCTGATCATTCCCGTTTAGGAAATGTATGGGACGCATTAAGCCAGGGGATTTCCCGGGCCAATACTGCAATCTATTATATAGGACAATTTGATCAAACAGAAACAACCGAACTCTATATCTACGAAGCGCGTTTCCTGCGGGCTCTTTTTATGTACCACATGGCTGACTTATATGGACAAGTACCTTTTAGGGAAGCCGATGAACTTGATTTTTCGGTTACCCCTGAAGTGAAAGACCGGGGAACAGCTATTAATTTCATTATCTCTGAAATCAATGAAATTATTCCGAATCTGAAGTCGCGTTCTGATCTTTCTTCAGAACGGGTAACTGTTGGAGCTGCATATGCTTTGCTGGCAAAAATATACCTGAATTATGAAGCTTATACCGGTGAAACAAAATGGGATGAAGCAATTACTTATTGCGATAAAATAATAGATTCCGGGGAATATGAAGTGACAGATGATTATTGGTCAATGTTCCAATGGGATGTAGAAAGCCATCCTGAATTTATTTTAACAGTTCCAATGAGCGACCAGGTTGATATGGGGAGTGGAAGTATCTGGATTGAATTTACCTTACACTATAACCAGGTTTTTGGCAATTATACAAGTTTCTGGAATGGCGGCTGTACCACTTCGACCTTCCTTGACACATGGGACCAGGAAAATGATATTCGTTTTTACGACGATCGGATTAAAAATGAAACAGGCATCAACCAGGGATTTCTGATTGGACAACAGGATAGTGTAGGATCTGGCACTCCTCTGACTGATCGTTATGGGAGTTTGCTTATATTTACTCCTGAATTTGACCTGACCAATTCAGATGAATCGGCAGGGGTGAGGGTCGTAAAATTTGCCCCGAACCCGGAAACTTTGTATGCAGGTTCATATGCTCCTAACGATTATCCGTTATTTCGTATTTCTGAAATTTATTTGGCTCGTGCTGAAGCAGAACTCCGAAATGGAGACGAGACAGGTGCCTTGGCTGATATTAATTACATTCGCGGAAAACGTAGTGCAGAAGGGAAAACCTTACCTCTTTTAACTTCGCTTACATTGAATGATATTTTAAAAGAACGAGGTTTTGAATTATATTGGGAAGGTTACCGCAGACAGGATTTGATCCGTTTTGACAAATTCGACGATGCATGGCAGGAAAAACCGGTCTCGGAGGAATCAAAAGCATTATTTGCAATACCAACTTCGGCTTTGGATGTAAATGAAAATCTAACTCAAAATTCAGGCTATTAACCTGAGTTGTTTGCGAATAATCCGCCGGTGTCCGCAGAGGGTGGATGCCGGCTTCGCTTTATTATAAATGACAAGCGCATTTTACATGTTACTATTTAGATTTCACCTATTCTCTTTTGTCAGGCTCAGAATATGTTTCATTAAAATTTCGGGCCTGGTTGGTTTGGTAAGAAACAAATCGGCACCGGCAACCTGTGCACGTTGCATGTCTCCTTCGTGAGTGAAGGCAGTCAAAACAATTACAGGCAGTTGAGAATTATATTCTTTTAGCAGCCTTGTGGCTTGCCATCCATCCAGTTTAGGAATTCGTACGTCCATTATAACCAACTGGATTTCCTTATTTTGTTTGTATTCAGATAACACCTCATCCCCGTTTCCCACATGGATAATCTCCAGTCCGAAACGGGTCAGAGTTGTTTGCAAATATTCAAAAGCAGACATATCATCTTCGACAATCATAACTTTAAACGGTTGTGCAGGAACTTCAGCATCATCGAAATTTCTTTTCTTTGCAGAGGAGGGGGGTATTACTAACTGGTAACTTGTTTCAGTAAGTGTAATATAAAAAGTTGAACCCTTTCCCTTAACAGATTCAAAACTAATTTCGGCACCAATCATTTCACATATTTCCCTGGCGATTGTTAATCCCAGCCCAAGTCCACCGTATTTACGGTTCAACTCGTTGCTCCCTTGAGAGAAAGACTCATAAATACGGCATTGTTTGTCTTCAGCAATACCAATACCTGTGTCTTTTACATAAAGGCGAATTTTATTCCCCGTAAAATTATAGCCCAGAGTTATTTCTCCTTCCTGTGTATACTTTAATGCGTTATTAAATAGTTTTTCGATGATTTGTTTTAACCGGGTGGAATCTGAATAAACCTGACATATCCCGTTTTCAAAGGACTTCTCAATTTTAAGCGTTAATCCCTTAATCTGAATGCTTTTAGTATAACTTGAACTGACTTCTGTAATAAAGGTATTAATGTCGAAATTCTTGTTAAAAATTGAAATCTGCTGTGTTGAAATTAACGACATATCAAGGACATCGTTAACTACTTCTAAAAGCTGATCGCTACTTTCAACTATATATTTTTTGAATTCTTCTTGTTCTTCTTTCGAATTATTGTCATCAATTAGCAGTTCGGCAAATCCGATAATACTGTTGAGAGGAGTACGTATCTCGTGGCTCATATTTGACAAGAAAGCCGATTTTAGTTTACTGCCTTCTTCTGCCTTGTCTTTGGCTATCATCAAGTCATTAATGAGTCGTTTCTGTTGGGTCACGTCGTCTTTAATGGCTACAAAATGAGTAATTTTCCCTTTCTGATCAAGGATGGGGGAAACGGTTGTTTTTTCCCAGTATATTTCACCGTTTTTACGTTTGTTAGCGAACTCTCCTGACCAGCTTTTACCTGAAAGAATAGTATTCCACAGTTGCCCGTATGTTTCTTTGTTCTGTACCCCTGATTTTATAATTCGCAAATTTTTACCGATTACTTCCCGGGAGGAATACCCTGAAATACGGGTGAATGCCGGATTGACAAATTCAATGATTCCTTCTTTATTAGTAATGATGATAGAAGAGAAGCTTTGTTCAACAGCCTTGTTGAGAATTTCAATTTTTTTCCGGGCAATCGTCTGCCCTGTAATGTCGAAAATAAATGAATAGATGAGTTCTCTTTTTCCTGTCCGGATAAATCCGCTATGAATTTCTACATTTCGCAAGTCCCCGTTCGCCAGGCGGTGCTGTGTTATAAAGAGGCTCCCTTTTTCATTTCTTATCCTTTCTATCTCAGACTTTATTACTTCATGCCCCACGGTGTCAATATCTGTCAGTTGTAAGGTTTTCAGCCTCTCTTTGGAATAACCATAAAAGCCCGTTGCAGCCGCATTTCCATCTAATATTTTTTCTGTTTGCGGGTCTAGCAGTAAAAAAATTGCATGATTGTTTTCGAATAATTCCCGGAACCGTTCTTCGCTTTCCCTGACTGAATCTCCCATTTTCCGGCGTTCGGTAATGTTACGCCCAGTTTTATTATCGTTGAGTTTTACAGGAGGTCTATGTTTATATTCGTTAGCTTTTGGCAGACTGACATCTTCAAAAGTTGCAATTGTACAGGGAATATTTTTGTAATCAACAATTTTTGCTGAAATTTTTGTATGACAAACAGTTCCGTCCTTTCTTCTGAAGCTGCTTTCCATGTTGGAGACTTCTCCGTCAATGGTCAATTGTGTGATAAACTTTTCACGGGAATCAGTATCTACCCAGATTTGAATATCTGATACAGTTTTACCCGTTACTTCTTCCCTGGAATAACCCGTAGCTCTTTCAAAAGCAGAATTTACCTCCATGTAACGCCCCTCAGGAAGAGATGTAATAGTCATAGTTTGTGGACTTAGTTCAAATATATATTTGAACAAATCAAATCCCGTTTTTTGTTCGTCCATTCTCAAATATCCCTTACATTATGCAGACAGCAGACTTATATCCTTTCCGAAAAATAAAAATTTTTATTAATAAAAAGCAGATTTGATTAACTATTGTTGCACTAATGTTAAACATTTTACAGATTTGTTGTTTATTGCTTCGTAAAATCTAAATAATAACATGTAAAAACGAATCGCTACTGTCCGGTTAAGCAATGAACAGATTCCTCGCTACGCTCGGTATTTTAATGATTATTCTGTTTCCATGACTGTTCTGAAATGATAAAATTTATAAATGTTTTCAGGTTTTTACTTAACTTTGAATGAATCGATTCGAAATATTCAGATGCTTAAAAACCAAATCCAAAATATTACAGTCTCCGGGTATCTATACTTTAATAAAGATTTAAACGTTCAGGAAACTGGCGGACATACCCAGGCGTTGTTTGAATTATTGGACGATAAGCAAAGAACCAGCTTTCGCCATTGTATTTCCGGTATTAATAAAAAAGGGCAGGACACACTGACAGACTGTTTAAACCAGGTTCGAAGCAGCAGGCAGGTGATAAACTGTACATTGTATCATTCCGGGAAGACTTTTTCCCTTACTTTTACTCCACTGGAGAGGAACGAATTGATGTTAAGTTTTGTCAGGCAGGATGGAACTGCCTCAACAGTAAAAGATGAATTATTCCCGGAAAAGGAGCAATATTCAATGGCACTTGAAGCATCGGAATTGGGAATATGGGACTGGATAGTGGGAAGCGATGCCATTTACCTCTCGCGCAAATGGAAAATGCAACTGGGTTATTATCCTGATGAACTTAGCGATCAATTTTCAACTTTTCAACGGTTGATTCATCCCGACGACCAGGACCGTGTTGTTCGTGAGTTCAGGACTTTTCTAAAAAACGATTCCCTGATTTTTGAATCTGAATTTCGCATGAGACATAAAAACGGGCATTTTCTCTGGATATACAGCAGGGCCACCTGCATTCGGGATGAAAATAACCAGGCTTTGCGTATAGTCGGGGTAAGCCGGGATATCAGTAAAGAGAAAAAGAACAGTAACGAACTGGCTATTTTTAAGCAGGCCATGATGAACAGCCCTTTTCCGATTATTATTACAGATGTTGAAGGTTATATCGAATTTTTCAATACGGCTTTTCATAAAAAATCAGGATGGAGCCCTGAAGAGATTATGGGGAAAAAGCCTGGTTTTCTGAAGTCGGGTTACCACTCCAATGATTTTTATGCAAATTTGTGGCGAACCATCACGAATGGGAATGTATGGCACGGTGAGTTAAAAAATAAACGCAAGAATGGCCGGTATTATACTGAGTTTGCTACTATTTTACCGATCCGTAACGACAACGGTACCATTACTCATTTTGTAAAAATATCTAAAGATATCACATCATGGAAAAAAATGGAAAAAGACTTGCGTATGGCTCGTCGGTCAGCTGAAATTGCCAATATTTATAAAAACAATTTTTTTGCGAATATAAGCCATAAAATAAGGACTCCGATAAATGGAATTATCGGTTTTTCCGATTTGCTGAAAACCGGATTACCTGATGAAAAACAGACAAACAAGTATATTAACCTTATTCAACAAAACAGTAATGCATTGCTTCATCTGATCGATCATATTATTGATGTGGCCCGGATTGAGGCCGATGAAATGAAGATCAAGAAAGAATCGTGTTCGCTGAGGGATACTTTTATCGAGTTGACACCGGAAGTCAAAAAACTGGCAGCCAGCAAAGGGAAAAAAAATATTTCTATCAGTTTTATGATTCCAAGGGAAGAACATCACGATGTGATTTTTACCGATCCGGTACGCTTGAAGCAAATACTCTTCATTCTTTTCGAAAATGCCTTAAAACAAACAGAACATGGGGGTATTGAAGTGGGGTATCAGGTTTATTCCGAGCGTAAACTACAGTTTTACGTGCATGATACCGGAGTAGGAATAAACGAAACCCAATTGGACGTATTGACCAACCAGTTTGGGGCAAACAAAAAGGGGATTGGACAGGTAAAAGGCGGAATGGGACTGGGCTTATCTATTTGTCACGGATTGGTAAACCTTCTTGGCGGACAGATTGGAGTAAAATCGAAAAAGGGTAAAGGTTCTGTTTTTTATTTCACTATTCCATACGATAAAATTAAGGTACAAACAAAAAAATCAATCATTGAACAATCAAAAACTTCGAAATACGACTTCAGCAAATACAGCATTTTAATTGCTGAGGACGTCACATATAATTTTGAGTACCTCAAAAATGTTTTTGCAAGTACCAGGGCTAATTTATTATGGGCCAAGGATGGGATTGATGTGCTAAATATATTTAACAACCAAAAAATTGATCTTATTTTGATGGATATTCAGTTACCCGAGATCAGTGGGCTGGATGCAACCCGTCAGATCAGAAAGAAAAACAAAACAATTCCCATCATTGCACAAACCGGGTACACCATGGACGAAGACCGTGAGGAATGCCTGTCAGCAGGCTGTAATGAAGTATTGGTTAAACCACTACAAATCAATGATGTACTAAGAACAGTATCAAAATATTTAAAGAGCTAACTCTACTGAAATCATATCTTTTAAATTAATGAATGCAGAACATTTCTCTTCCAGGTTGCTGGAAAATGCAGTAAACGAATTTGCCAAGCTCCCGGGTATTGGCCGGAAAACAGCTTTGCGACTGGTACTTCACCTGCTAAGGCAAGACCAGACCGAAGTCGAAATTTTTGGAAATACCATGATACAAATGCGCAAAGAAATAAAACATTGCAAAATATGTCATAACATTTCAGATACTGATGTTTGCAACATTTGTGCGAACCCGGGCCGTATTTCATCGATTATATGCGTGGTTGAAAATATCAAGGATGTAATGTCGATTGAAAATACCCATCAGTTTAACGGTTTGTACCATGTACTTGGAGGTATTATCTCTCCCATGGACGGGATTGGCCCTTCGGATATTGAGGTTGACTCACTGGTCGAACGGATCAGGCAGGGAGGTATCGAAGAGATTATCCTGGCTCTCAGTACCACCATGGAAGGCGATACCACTAATTTTTTCATATTCAAAAAACTAAAGGACTTTCCTGTTAAAATAACCACTCTGGCACGGGGGGTCTCCATTGGCGACGAACTGGAATATGCCGATGAAATTACGCTGGGCCGTTCCATTGTAAACCGTCAGAATTTTGAAGAGTCGCTGGGCCGTTAGGATAGTTACAATTTGTCGCAATTATAAATTTATGACGATTAAAAATATCCACACCCAAAAAAAACATCTCTCCCTGAAAAGTTATTCGCTTTTGCAAGGAGAGATGAAATATGAAAACAACTATTAATGTATAAATTTTTCGATTTGCTATCTCGACCGTATTTCTTTTCTCATAAAACTAATATATGCGAGGGCAAAAAACAGGATAGTACCTGCGATGAGCCCGGTTACCTGTGGCCATACCAGTAACAAACTTTGTCCAAGGGGCAGAGGGCTTGGAATGGCACCCTGAATTTGCTCCATGGTCAGGGGCCCCAGGCTGCGTACCGATGGCATCAAAAGGGTTGTTGTTGCTTCATTGAACAGTTGTCCCGGGCTAATCCGCATCAGGTTCAAAATAAATTTCTGATACCCGATGATTTGATGTTGACTTGCCATGGCAGAAGGGGCAAGCCCTTTGGCCAGCAGATTTATGATCATGTTGAAAAAGATACTGAAGAAAAGCCAGACCGCAATACCCGATAAAGCCGCTGTGGCCGCCTGCTTGAATTTTACCGAGAAGAAGATCGACAGGTTCAGCCACAAAGCCACGTAGATAATGCTAAGCAGAATGAAAAAAATAATCCGTAGAAACTCTTCTGCTGTTGGTGGAATCCCGATTGAGACCAATCCAACCCCCATCACCAGGAACCCGAGCGAAAAGAACATCGCGCTAACCAAAATAAGGGAAGCCATAAATTTTGCATTCAGAATATAATCGCGGTAAATAGGCTGAGACATAAGCCGGCTCAACGTCCCTTTGTTTTGTTCCGAATTAATGGTGTCGAACCCCAGACTGATTCCAAGTAAAGGGCCCAGAAAACTGATGAAAACCAAAAACGAAGGTAAAGTACCATCGGATATGGTAAACAGTTTCAGAAAAAAGAATGTTCCCTCCGGGTCGTTGGGTTTCACAGCTTTCGACATGTTTGCCAGGGCGGTATACATCGATCCCATGCAGGTGAGCACAATAAGTGCAATTAAAATGAGAAAGCGCCAGCTCCTGACATAATCAGAAATCTCTTTGCTAACAATCACCCAAAACGGATGAGGCTCTTCTCTTTTTTCCCCAGAACGGCTCAACAGTTTAAAGCCTGAAAAAAAACGACCTGTTTTTGTCCCTGAGGCCGTGGTTTGTTCTGTTGGATTATTCATGATTAACCCCTCCTTCAAAATAACGGTTATAAATATCATCAAGTCCGTATTCCTTTTTGTTCAGGTAGTTCAGTCCGGCTCCTGTCCCTACAATTGCCCGGGCAATATCGGCAGACCGGTCGCGGGAACATTCAATCTGAAAAATCCCGTTTTGCTGCGAAACAGATGAAATGCCTTCTACCGGCTGCAAAACTTCTTTTAACCAACCGGCAGAATATTTCCCTTCGGACGAGGAAGAAGTTGTTGATCCAATGCCGGCTTCAATCACATAAAGACTGTTGGTGAATAATTTTTTCGATAACGATTGGATATCGCCTTCGGCCAGCAATTTCCCCTTGACAAATATCCCGACACGGTCGCAAACCTGTTGCACCTGGTGCAGGTTATGTGATGAGAACAGAACGGTCAGTTTTTGTTCGTCCCTCAGTTCAACAATTAAATCCAAAAATTCCCGTACTCCTGTAGGGTCGATACCTGATGTGGGTTCATCGAGGATAATTACCTCCGGTTCTTTGATCAGTACATCGGCAAGCCCGAGGCGTTGGAGCATTCCGTGTGAATATTTCCCGGTTTTTTTGTTTAACTCATTGGACAAACCAACCCTTACGATCAGTTGTTCGGCCTTTTGCCTGGCCTCCGGTCCGGGAATGCGGTTTAAACGGGCCGTGTATAAAATGTTTTCCAGTCCGGTGAGATCGTCGTAAAACCCTACATCTTCAGGGAGATAACCAACTCTCTTTTTTACTTCGATGGGATTGCTGGTTGAATCGACACCACATACTTTAACCAAACCGGATGAAGGTTCTGTCAGCCCCAGCATCATTAAAATCGAGGTCGATTTGCCTGCGCCGTTGGGCCCGAGCAAGCCAAATATCTCACCCTTCTCAATACTTAAGTTGAGTTGGTCAACGGCTGTGAATGACCCGTACTTTTTTGTCAGGCCAGCCAGTTCGATAATTGGATTAGGCACGGTTTACCTCCTTCCGTATTTGCGAAATAAATAATATACGATTCCTAAAGCACCAATGATAATCAGAACACCGATCCATCCCCATAACAAGGGCGTTTTTACCGAAACCCGGAAGGATATTTGCGAGGATGTTTCCGGGTTTTTTGCATCAATCTTTGTGACATAATCGCCGGGAATGGCTTTTTTATCAGCAGTGATGGTAGCATAAACCGTTGCCTTTTCTCCAGGTGACAGTTTATCTATTTTTTTCGGATCGAAAACAACTTCCCATTTCTTAGGAGATGAAGCCTTCATGTTGATTCCATTGAGTTCCGATGAACCTTCATTTTTAACTACCAGTTCCAATTGCTTTTTGTCGCCGGCGGTGATGTGGGTACTTAACAACCCGGTGGGGGTAGTTAACTCTACCGAAAAAGTTCCGGTAATAACTACTTCCAGTTCCATTTTTGCCGAAGTAGACCCGGTAGCAGCACGTACCGGTATTTTGAAGGTTCCGGCTTCCACCTGGCTCGATGGTTTTATAGTAATATTAATATCTTTCGTCGTATTTGCATCTAATTCGACGGAAGTTACCTGTTTGCCACTGACTTTGAAATCAATATCCCAGCCTCGGGGAGGATCGGCCATTAATGCATATAACTGCTGGTCGGATGTCCGGTTTTTTAGTTTTGCCTTAAAAGAAAACGAAGATTTGGGATTGCCCTGCATGTTGGGCTGGTCCGTAGTCAGTTCTGATTCGTTGGACCCTTTCTCTGAAACATTTATCACAAGGGGCAACGACGAATTACCAGCCTTCACCGCAAACCGGTAGTTTCCTTTATTGACCTGAAACGGAACTTCCACCTTCAGGGTGAGGGTTTTCTTTTCTCCCGGAAGTACTGCAATCTGCCCGATATTCTTCCCTCCTGATTTTAAAGTATAATTCCATTTCCAGGGCATGCCGGTTACCGAAATTCCTTCATTCAGGAGATTTTTACCGTTGTTAATGACATCGATAGAATAATCGATAGATTCTCCCGGGGAAACAGAAATTTTAGTGTAGGGAGTATACAATGTCATGTCTTCTGCAAAAGCAACATGACTGTCAATAAACATTATTCCTACCAATAAAAGTAGGAACAGACCTAATTCTTTTGTACGTGATAACATAAGAATTCCTCCATAAATTTTAAGATTGAAAATTCGGGATACAATTTTATAAAATATCAGGATTCGTTGACTGTTAAAATATCAAAAAAATTTTAAATGAAATTTTAATATCTTCCCGGCAAGGCATAAAGATGATAAGCCCCGGTACGGGTCAGAGTATGGTAGCCCGGGGTTACGTTCGTTCCTCTCTCACCCCTGTAAGTATTTTTAAACAGTCTCAGGTTTCTATTTTCAACCCTTAATTCGCATAAAACAATTATTGCTGAATTTTCGGTTATCTTTACTGTATGAAGCTTTCGGTTGTCATAGTAAATTACAATGTGAAACATTTTCTCGGGCAGTGCCTCCACTCTGCATTAAAAGCTTCGGAAAATCCGGAAACCGAAATTTTTGTAGTCGACAACAATTCGGTGGATGGTTCGTGCCCGATGGTCCGCGAGAAATTTCCAAAGGTAACGCTGATTGAAAATAAGAAAAACCTGGGTTTTTCAAAAGCCAACAACCAGGGGATCCGTCAGGCCAAAGGTGAATATGTTTTATTACTGAACCCCGACACAGTAGTAGAAGAACACTGTTTCGAAAAAGTCTGTGCTTTCATGGACGAACATCCCGAAGCCGGGGGCCTGGGCGTAAAGATGATTGACGGGAAGGGACGTTTTCTTCCCGAATCGAAACGCGGTTTGCCAACTCCTAAAGTGGCTTTTTATAAGATATTCGGGTTGTCGGCTTTGTTCCCACGGTCGAAAGAGTTTAGCCGTTACTATTTGGGACATCTCGATGCAAACCAGACCCGGGAGGTGGAAATCCTGGCCGGGGCCTTCATGCTGCTGCGCAAAAAAGCGCTCGATAAGGCAGGCTTGTTCGATGAAGATTATTTCATGTACGGCGAAGATATTGACCTTTCGTACCGGCTAAGACTGAAAGGCTATAAAAATTACTATTTCGCCGATACGACCATCATTCATTATAAAGGGGAAAGTACAAAAAAAGGAAGTGTCAACTATGTGAAAATGTTTTACAAAGCGATGATCATTTTTGCACAAAAGCATTTTTCAAAAGGGAATGCCAGGCTGTTCCGTTTCTTTATTAATCCAGCTATTTATTTCAGGGCTTTTCTGGCCTTGCTGGGCCGTTTTGTGAAAAAGGTATTCCTGCCGCTGCTCGATGCCCTGATTATTTACCTGGGGTACGTAATCTTACTTCCCTATTGGGAAAACATGAGATTCGAAAAAGGTTACTATCCGCCGGAATACCTGAAATTTGCAGTTCCTGCTTACATCCTGGTATGGATTGTTTCACTCGCTTTTTCAGGAGGATATCAACGTCCGGTCAGCCTGAAAAAAATTATTTCAGGATTGATGTGGGGGACACTTAGCATTCTTGTTTTATACTCTTTGGTCGATGAGAGCCTGCGTTTTTCCCGTGCGTTAATATTGATGGGGTCGGCATGGACATTTATCACACTGATTTTTTACCGCCTGCTTTTTAGCTGGTTAAAACTGAAAAATTTTCAGATCGGGATCAACCGGAAAAAACGTATTGCCATCGTGGCCAGACCTGAAGAAGCAGGCCGTATCAGCCGGTTGATCAGCCAGACCAAACTGAAGACAGAACTACTGGGGATGGTTTCTCCTTCCGGAGAAAAATTCGGACAAGGGTACCTGGGCGATATTAGTCAGATTGAAGAAATAGTGAAAATCAACAAAGCCGATGAGCTGATCTTTTCATCGGTCGACATGTCCTCGCGGGAAATTATCAATACGATGCTTCAATTAACGGAGCTCAACGTGGATTACAAAATTGCACCGCCCGAGAGTATCTCTGTTATTGGCAGCAATTCAATTGATACGGCCGGCGATTTGTACGTGCTGCAGATTAATTCGATTGCCAGGGAAAGCAACCTGCGCAGCAAACGTCTGCTCGATGTGCTTTGGGCTATTACCTTTCTGTTCGGTTCGCCTGTCCTTGTGTGGACCGTTGAAAACAGACCGGGCTTTCTTGGAAATATATTCAGGGTACTTTCAGGGAAAAAAAGCTGGGTAGGTTATGTGCCTGTGAAAAAGATCAATGAAAAATTACCGGTTATCAGACCGGGAGTGGTCTCGCCAGCCGATATCTTTGACCCTGGCTTGCCGGATGATAAAAAAGAAGAACTGAACATTTTGTACGCCAAAGACTACCGTCCGGTACACGACCTGGAATACATCTACAAAACATGGAAAAAACTTGGAAACAAATGAAACTTAAAAAACTGGAATCCGGAAAAATAAGGCTTCGCCCGCTGGAGCCGGAAGATATAGACCTGCTTTATTCGTGGGAAAACGGAATGGAGGTCTGGGAAGTCAGCAACACGCTGGTACCGTTCTCAAGATACGTGCTTGAACAATACATCCTGAACTCACACCGGGATATTTATGAAAGTAAACAACTTCGTCTGATCATTGAGACGATCGACGGAAAAGCAGTTGGCGCTGTCGACCTGTTCGATCTCGATCCCTTTCACCAGCGTGCCGGTCTGGGTATACTGATCTACAACAAGGATGAACGCCGGAAAGGTTATGCAACCGATGCTTTGCTGCTGATGTGCAGTTATGCAGAGGAAGTACTGGGCCTGCACCAGTTGTTTGTCAATATTACCGGGGGAAACGAGGCCAGTCTTCTTTTATTCGAAAAATGCGGGTTTGAATTTGCAGGCCGGAAAAAAAATTGGGTGAAATCGGGTGCCGGCTGGAAAGATGAGTTGATTTATCAACGTATATTTTAATTAGTCCGGGAAAAGATCAGGCAATTACTCCTGATCCGATCAACTCGTCCCCATCGTACCAGGCTGCAAACTGTCCGGGAGTAACCCCGCGCTGTTCATTATCGAAAAGCATGTAAATACCTTCCTCTCGCTGATAAAGGGTTGCTTTTTCAAGTGGCTGACGGTAGCGGATACGTATTTCATACCTGCGTTCTTCCCCTGTTTGCATCTGTAAATCGGTGCGGATCCAGTGCGTTTCTTCGGCAGGAATAAACAAGCCTGGGCGGAACAGTCCGGGGTGTCCGGTCCCTTCTCCCACGTAAATAATATTGCGGGTTACATCGGTGGCCAGCACGAAAAGCGGGTCCTGATGACCTCCGATATTCAGTCCTTTTCGCTGGCCAATGGTATAAAAATGTGCCCCCTGGTGTTCTCCGATCACTTTTCCGCTCCAGGGTTTGTACGGATAGGCAAAACACAATTGTTTAAAGTTGTTGGTTGATCGTTCCACTTGCTTTTTCCGGGCCATAAATCCGGCCGGGACTTCAATCACGTTTCCGGTTTTTGGTTCCAGTTGCTGCTGTAGAAAAGTAGGCAGATCGACTTTACCGACAAAACAAATTCCCTGCGAATCTTTACGTTCGGCTGTAGGTAATTGAAGTTCGGCAGCTATCTTCCGCACTTCCGGTTTTCTCATGTGTCCGATCGGGAACAGTGACTTTTCGAGCTGCTGCTGATTGAGCTGGCAAAGAAAATAACTCTGGTCTTTATTGTTGTCGGTTCCGGCCAGCAGTTGATAAATCGTTTGTCCGTTTTTTATAAACTCCGATTTGCGGCAGTAATGCCCGGTTGCCACGTAATCAGCCCCGTATTTCAGGCATTCATCCAGGAAAATATCAAATTTAATTTCACGGTTGCAAAGCACATCCGGGTTTGGGGTCCGGCCTTTGCTGTATTCGTCGAACATGTAATCGACCACCCTTTTTTTGTAGTCTTTGCTAAGGTCGACAATCTTAAAAGGCATATCCAGCTCTTTTGCCACCATCTCGGCGATCAGGGCATCATCCTCCCACGTACAGCTCCCGGTAAGCGAGCCTGTACGGTCGTGCCAGTTCACCATGAACAAGGCCATCACATCGTAGCCCTGCTGTTTCAGTAAATAAGCAGCAACGCTCGAATCAACACCTCCCGATAAACCGATAACTACCTTTTTCATTTTTGAATTTATTTTCAGGGCAAAAGTATAGAATTTAAATAAAAGCGACACAACTTTGTTTTATGGGTGTCACGCGAAATATCGGTGGCGATAAAAACAGGAACCCTTCAATGGGGAGGAAGGATAAACGGGAAAGACAATATCCAATAAAGAATATTCAATAACCAATAACCAAAAAAAGAAGAAGAGGAGGAGAAGAGAAAGGGAGGGTACAAAAATTCCGGGGGGATGATATTTAGGTAGCCCGGAGAAAAGCCGTTTGAGGGGACATATATAAATAACCCGGGGTAAGTGAGGTACGAACGCAACCCCGGGATTGAATGCACCCGGAACACCCCCGGCCACGGTAGTTCGCTCAAAAAAGCAATGCAGTTATATGGCCGGAAATGATGAAATGATCAAAAAGTGATGTTTTATATTTGCCTCAGATACAGACTTCTGTAAAAATATATCATAGGCACCGCAGGGAGGAATCTGCCACTAATTGTTTTAAGTAGAAGCAGAATCCGAATAGCGTCATTTCAAAGGGGGAATCTGCCTTGCTTATGGAGAATCCCGGACAAAAGTATCCGCCCCACCATTCCCGTCTGTTTTCAAGAGGGATTCAGTACCACCTCCCCACGGCAAGCCGGGGTACTCCTCCTTGTCAGGAGGAGAATTTTTGGCATGGTGAATTTTTGAAAGGTTAGTGGTATTATGCGGGAGTAGTCATATCTGTTTTCAGAAGCCATAACATAGTAACTTATTCTTCTCTGCCGCTACTTCTTCCGTTTCCCCTCCTTTTTTCAAGGAGGGGTGTCCGGCTTGCCGGATGGGGTGGTCAACAGCTTTTTTCCCTTAAACATATCCTGTCTTGCTCATTGATGTCTCCTTTCTGTCCTTTAAACTTTTCTTTCCCTTCGTTACCACGATGCTCAAACGAGGAGGAAACTGATACCTTTTTTGTTCATTTGTATTCGCCTCTGGCCGGCGGGGCCCTTCCTTTTGCAGTCGACCAAAAGGAAGTAAAAGTCTTGTCAAAGTCATCCTTCAGCCCGCCTCACGGTTTTTTCTTCCCGGCACACATCCATGAAGACCCGCCAAAAACCGCTCCCCCCTTCGCCGGCCCGGACTACTTTGACCGGCCATCCCTGCTTTTCACCTGCCGGTGAACCGGGGACTTGACTTCCAACTACATTTTTCTTGTCATCCTGATCCGGTAGTTGCCGGAGAGGAATCTGCCTTGCTTATGGAAGAATCCCGGACAAAACCATGCGCTGTAACCAGCTCCTTCCATTGTCCGCAGGCCTCCGACAGGGTTTGAAACCCTGTCAGTGGTCCATTATCAGCAGTTATTCTGCCTGCGGTTCGCCGGAGCTATCCTCATTCTCATCGTCGGTTTTGTCAATTAACAGGGCATATTTACCGCGCAGTTCGTCCATTTGGTTAAACAGGGTAAGCAGGGGGTCGGTAGGAACAAAGCTTACGGCCTGTTCCACAGCAGTACAAAACTGTTCGTAACTTTTGGCAGCGGCCGGTTTCAGACTGCTGGCCGAAGTCGTGTCTTTGGCAGCTTCCTGCGTGTTACGTTCTTTATACAGGGCATCGAATTCGTTGTTCGAAGTTTCCAGTCCGGTCAGCATGGCAGTGATGCCAATCGTTTCGGCCTGGCTTGTTAAACTTTCCGATGCATTGATCTTGCCGATCAGTTCAGCGATCAGGGCGGTTTCGGTGTTCATGGCCTTTTTCCCGGTCTCCCAGTATGGCCCGAAAAGCAATTTCAGGCTTTCGGCAGCCTCCCTTTTTGTTGCGTCGAGCCCTGCCATGGCTGTAGAAATGTTACGTTTAATTTCAGCAAAGCGGGCATCGCGGTCTTTGTCTTTTTCGGCCAGTGCATCGGTTAGCCCGCTTTTCGATTGTTTGTTCAGTTGGGCCCCCATTTCGGTATTAGCAGTTTCCAGCCAGGCAAGGGCTGCCCCTGGCACATCTCCAATGTTTTCTTTAAGCGGTTGCGCAATTTCGATAGTTGATTTATTCAACGAATACAGGTCTGCGACCGAAAGCCCTGCTATATGCAAGGACGAAAAAATTTTTATTTCCATTTTGATTAGTTTTAAAAAATTTATTAAATCTTCCGGTTTTTGTTTTTTCCCGGCAGGCGGTAGCGACCCTCTGCATTAAAAAAAAACTTCAGGACGACCAGCGGGAACCTTGTACATTTTGAAAAACCTTCCCGACGACCGTCCGGGACCTTCTGCATTTTAAAAAAGCTTCAGGACGACCGGCGGGAACCTTCTGCATTTTGAAAAACCTCCCCGACGACCAGCGGGAAGCTTCTGCATTTTAAAAAAGCTTCAGGACGACCGGCGGGAACCTTCTGCATTTTGAAAAACCTCCCCGACGACCAGCGGGAAGCTTCTGCATTTTGAAAAAGCTTCCCGACGAGCGGATTGGGCCCTGTGAAATCTTCACAGCTTTTGGGCGGCTATGAACCAGTACTGATAATTATTGATTTAGCATATCGTTTGGGGCCTTGAAGCAAAATATATCCTGACTCCTTTTCCGAAAAAAAGCAATCACCGAAAAGAACGTTCAATTTTGTTTCGCCTGATTCTTTCTTCTGTTTGCCTGGAAATTTTTCCTGTTTGTCCAACTCACACAGGTGAAAAATTAATTGTGAACTAAATTTACGAAAAGTAATACAAAAGGACAATAGCCGGATGGGAAAAAATATGGGACCTTATCAAAAGTATAGGCGAAGACTCAGCAAATGATGCCCGGTAGTTTTTGCCCGCAGTTTAAACAGGTACACGAAGCAGTGAGCCCTGCTGTTTTGACAATATACCTGTTCCGGCTGATCACTTCATATCCGCAGGCAGGACAATAGGTATTGGCCTTGTCTATAGTATAAACATTGCCTAAAAATACATACTCTAGCTTTTCACGGGCCATCCGGTAAAAACGGATCATTGTTTCTTCAGGTGTTACTTCCTTTGTGAGTTTGTACTGTGGAAAGTAACGGGACAGGTGCAACGGCACATGATTCCCAAGATTACCGGAAATCCACGAAAGCATGGCTTCAAATTCGTGAGGGTCGTCGTTCAACCCGGGGATGACCAGAAACGTAATTTCAAGATGAGCATTACTGCTGCCAATTATTTTTAATGCTTTAAGTACAGGCAACAGCTTCCCTTTCGAATATTTCATATAGAATTTGTCATTGAAAGCTTTCAGATCGATGTTAAATGCATCAATAAAAGGAAGAATTGCCTTTAAAGGAGCTTCATTTATAAAACCATTGGATATAACTACATTTTTTAAATCGTGTTCTTTTACTTCACTGCTGATATCGGCCATAAACTCATAAAATGTAAACGGCTCGTTATAGGTGTAGGCAACCCCTATATTGTTTCTGATGACGGCAGCCTGTTTCACAATCTCCTGAACCGGCATATCTTTTAGCCAGAGATAATCGGACGGGCGGCATTGCGATATGGAATAATTCTGGCAAAAGCTACAATGAAAGTTACAGCCGACGCCTCCGATCGACAGGATTTGTTTGCCCGGATAAAAATGGAACAAAGGCTTTTTTTCAATGGGATCAATATGGATGGCCGACACACGGTCGTATACCTCCGTGTAAAGTTTTCCTTCCTTGTTCACCCTGACCTGGCAATTCCCTGATTCTCCCGGTTTGATTTTGCAATTTTTGGGACACAGGTCACACTGCACAATACCGTTTTGAAGACGGGCATAATACAAGGCTTCTTTCATACTCTGGCTTTTCTCCAAAGTTATAAAAGTTTACCCTGATTTGAGATGTTTCAGGATATTAATCCTCAATCACACTGTAAATCAATGAAACAATTTCATATTTCTATTACACGACAAACATTTATTTCATTCAAAAAATATTTGTCGTGCGAAACAACCAACAGAGTTCCGGTATATGCGTTAATTGCGGAGGTCAAAATTTCTATATTTTGTATATCAAGGTTATTTGTTGGTTCGTCCAGCACAAACATGTCGGGTGCGTGGTTGCCAATCATCATACAACAGAGTATTAACCGCATCTTTTCCCCCCCGCTTAGGGTTCCGCAAGGCTTATCCCAGAACTCTTTGCTGAACAGATAACGGCTTAACCTGATTTTAACCTCATGTTCAGGTAATGAATCATAATTGTAAAGCCGGGCTTGCCCGTAAACTGTATTGCTGTCTGATATTAGTGAATAGTCCTGGTCGATATAAACAGAATTAAAGTCCGAACGAACCAGTATTCCCTGTGTTGGTAAGATCTCTCCTAAAATAATCCGAATCAGCGAAGTTTTGCCAGAACCATTTTTCCCTGCTATACTTATCCGTTCCCCACTTCTTATTTGAAAGTTTAATGGATAATTCCACAGCAATTGATAGTTATATCCAAAATTAACATTGTTGGCTGTTACCAATATTTTTTCCTTGTGGAGGGTCGAGCCTTTAAAATCCATCTTCATTTTTCGGATATCCGGCAGTTTTTGCCGAACTTGTTTCAATTCATCAGAAATGGATTCTATTTTTTCAGAATGGATTTCTTTAAGCTTTGCAGAGCTTGATTCGGCATTATTCTTTAGCTTCTTCATAAGGATCCTGGATACACCTTCTTTTTCGTGTTTCTTCTTTCCACGAGCGTCCATACGTTGCTTTCTTTCCCGTGTTTCCCGTTCCGCTTTTTTAGCCTTTTTCAGTGCTTTTTCTTTATCTTCCAATTGTTGCAGCAAAGCATTACCGGTAATTTCTTTTTGTGATTTGTAAAAGCTGTAGTTTCCACCATAAACAGTAATTCCATTTTTACAGAATTCCCAGATTGGGTTTAACAGTTCCAGCAAAATCCGGTCGTGGCTAACAACCATCAAAGTACCGGAACCGGAGACAATATAATTGTATAACACATTCCGGCTGTTAGTATCCAAATGATTCGTCGGCTCATCGAGCAATACGACAGATGGCTGATGGATTAAAATTCCGGCCAGAAAAACTTTTGTTTTCTCACCTCCACTTAGGCATTCCATTTTTTGCATCAGTGGTAAATCATACAGTCCCCAATGAGATAACGCTTCAATACTTCTTTCTTCAATTGTCCAGTCGTCGTTGAGCAGTGCTAAACTTTTTTCTGAAAAATCTCCCCGGAGGATAGTATGTAAAGCGTTTATTTTAACATCAATGCGCAGAGCTTCAGCAATCGTCATGTCTTTATGCTGACCAAAATGCTGAGGAATATAGTATGGCTTTGATTCGTATTTTACAGTACCTTGTGAAGGTTGCAGATGTCCTGCAATGATTTTTAAAAGAGTAGATTTACCTGAGCCGTTGTTGCCAATTAAGGCAACTTTATCATGTTTTTTTAATGATAGACTAATATTTTCAAAGAGTAATTCTTTGTCGGGATGTATATATGTGATCTTTTGGGCTGTAAGCATAATTTCTTTCTTTAAGAATTTGACAACTAATGTTATTAACCAATTTGTTGAAAGAAATCATTGTGCTCATTTTTTAGTGTTTTAATGTGAATACAAAGATATGATTTATAATCGTAACTTGATAATACCATCGTTTTGGGTATACGACAAAATCCATTTTCCCCCTGGGAGCATTGTCTTAACGATACATTCAGATTTCTATGAAAAAATAAACACAATAATTCCATAAAGCAGATTTATCAACATAAAACAATGCCCTTTTTTAAAGGAGTTTTCCTGAAAAATGGGATGCTCTGTTTATAACTCGATCAAATAAATTGGCTCAAAAAACTTAAAATTGTAACACGATTACGGTTTATTGTCAAAATTAATTTTTGAAAATACGAGAGAGGGAATCCTGTGAAAATCGGGAGCTGTTCCCGCAGCTGTAAGTCCAACATTGAGTTTTTGAAAATCTTTTGCCACTGTCCATCGGACTCGGGATGGGAAGGCATCAAAAGCCGGACGAGCCAGAAGACCTGCCGTAATCATTAATTAAGAAAGATTAGACTTTCGGGAACTGAAGTTTGGTTGAAGGGGAAATTTTCTTGTTTACATGAATAATTAACCTGCCCTCTTTATTTCCCATTTGAAATTTTTAAATAAAAAAAGATAGTGTTTGGCATCGTTCATTTTTGAAAAATAGATTGCTGGGTTGAAATAGAAAAAACAAAAATTAAAGTACTAAATCATGAGTAGCACGGGAATATCAATAGTGAAAAGAGACGGGAAAAGGGCTTTCTTTTCTATCGATAAAATTAAAAATGCAATTCGAAAAGCATTTCTTTCTGTTGGAAGTTTTGCAAGCGAAGAAGACCTTACGAATATTTTGCAGCGGCTAAATATTCGCAATGAAATGAACGTGGAAGACATCCAAAACCAGATAGAGCGCTCGTTAATGGCAGAAAACTATTTTGCGGTTGCGAAATCATACATGCTTTATCGCCAAAAACATTCGGAAGACAGGGAAACAAAAGACCGGATAAAATTTTTAATTGATTATTGTGCTGCCGGAAATGCCGCAACCGGAAGTAAGTTCGACGCCAACGCAAATGTTGACAAGAAAAACATTGCAACACTTATCGGCGAACTTCCCAAAGGTAATTTTATCCGTTTAAATCGCCGTTTATTAACCGACAAGCTGTCTGACATGTTAGGGAAAGAACTGTCTGACAAATACCTTAGCTATTTAAACTATCATTTTATTTACAAAAACGATGAGACAAGCCTTGCCCCGTATTGTGCCAGTATAACCATGTATCCGTGGTTATTGGATGGTACTTCAAAAATAGGAGGGAACTCCACCGCTCCGACCAATTTAAAGTCGTTTTGCGGAGGCTTTATCAATATGGTATTCATTGTTTCAAGTATGTTGAGCGGAGCTTGTGCTACACCTGAATTTCTGATGTATTTGAACTATTTTATCGGGAAGGAATATGGGAATGATTACTACAAGCGTAGCGATGAGATTGTTGACTTATCTAAAAGAAAGCGTTCGATTGATAAAATAATTACAGATTGTTTCGAACAAATTGTTTATTCGTTGAACCAACCAACCGGAGCCCGTAATTTTCAGGCAGTATTTTGGAATATTTCTTATTACGACAGATATTATTTTGAAAGTTTATTTGGCGAATTTATTTTCCCTGATGGCAGTAAGCCTGAATGGGAATCGTTAAGCTGGTTGCAAAAACGTTTTATGACCTGGTTTAATAAAGAACGTACAAAAACCGTTTTGACTTTCCCTGTAGAAACAATGGCGTTACTTGCAGAAGAAGGAGATGTAAAAGATAAAGAATATGGCGATTTTACGGCAAAAATGTATGCCGAAGGACATTCGTTTTTTACGTATTTAAGTGATAATGCGGATAGTTTAAGTTCGTGCTGCCGTTTACGTAACGAAATTCAGGATAACGGGTTTAGCTATACCCTGGGAGCCGGCGGGGTTTCCACCGGATCTAAAAGTGTTTTGACCATTAACCTGAATCGCTGTGTACAACAAGCGCATAAAGAAAAAATACCCTACATGAGCTTCATGGAAGATGTTGTTGATTTGGTACATAAAGTGCAATTAGGATACAACGAGAATTTAAAAGAATTGGAACAAAAAGGCATGCTTCCGTTGTTCGATGCAGGATATATTAACATGAGCCGTCAGTATCTTACCATTGGAGTAAACGGATTGGTTGAAGCCGCAGAATTTCTGGGAATTGAAATCAAAGATAATCCTGAATACGTGGCATTTACACAAAAAATACTAGGTCTTATCGAAACTTATAACAAGAAGTACCGTTCGAAAGATGCAATGTTCAACTGCGAAATGATTCCGGCAGAAAACGTTGGTGTAAAACACGCAAAATGGGACAAAGAGGATGGTTATTTTGTTCCGCGTGACTGTTACAACAGTTATTTTTATGTGGTTGAAGATGAATCGCTAAATGTTATTGATAAATTCAGGATTCACGGGAAAAAATACATCGAGCATTTAACAGGAGGTTCTGCATTACACATGAATTTGGAAGAACACTTAAGTGCTGTTCAATATCGCCAGTTGCTTCGGGTTGCGGCAAGAGAAGGCTGCAATTATTTCACATTTAATATTCCGAATACCATTTGCAACGATTGCGGACATATCGATAAACGCTATCTAAAAGAATGCCCCAAATGTAAAAGTAAAAACATCGATTATCTGACCCGGGTTATCGGTTATATGAAAAGAATAAGCAGTTTCTCTGAAGCCCGCCAAAAAGAGGCTGCCAAAAGATATTATGCAGGAAATAAGATAGAACAGAAAGAAGGAAAAAAGGTAGAAGAATATGCTTAAATACTATAACTACGATATCGTTTTTCAGGAAATTCCTAATGAAGTTACTTTAGCCATTAACATTACCAACTGTCCAAATCGGTGCAAAGGCTGCCACAGCCCGCATTTGCAAAAGGACATCGGAGAAGAGCTGAATGAAGAACGAATTATTACGCTGATGGATAAATATGCTTCGGCAATCACTTGTTTTTGTTTTATGGGTGGCGACGGAGATCCTCAGCGGGTGGCTGAGCTGGCCAACTTTATGCGCCTTCATTATCCTGAAATAAAAATGGCTTGGTACTCAGGTTGTGCAAAGCTGCCCGAAGGATTTGATATTAGAGACTTTCGGTATATTAAATTGGGGGGATATATAGAACAATTGGGTAGCCTGAAAAGCGAAACAAGCAATCAGCATTTATTTGAAATACAGCAAGATAGTTACATGAAAGATATAAGCTATTTGTTTAAAATGTCTTGATGATCAGATTCGTGCTCATTTAAGGAACCGTTCTCTAAAAAAGAACGGTTCCTGTTATGGGTCAGGAGTTCTAAAATTATGAACAATTCAGGTCAACTTATGGGAATAGACATTGTTATAAAAAATATTCCTGATCTCTCCTAACACTTTATCTTTTGATAAGGCCTGTGTGGTATCTATGTTATCAAACAATTCTTCAACCTTATCTATATAATCAGTTCCAGGCATTTGTATTACACAATCCAGATCCGAGTCCCCTTCGTTTTCAAAAAGTCTGGTATAAATCTTTCCTCTAATTTTTGAGCCACTGTTTATTCTTATCTTCCCGGAGCAAAAAATATTACCTGTTAATTCTCCTGAAAAATCCAGGTTACGACAAATAATATCTCCAGCAATTTTTGAGGTATTACCGACGACTACTTCCCGGCTCGACATAATGGTACCAAAATAATCACATTCTATCCTGAAGGACTTTTTTGTCTTTATATAACCTTCAATGATACTTTCTGAATGAATCAGTACCGGAGAAAAGTCTGTTGCTTCTTTTGGTACTATTGTCATCTTTTTCATTTTTTTCATTAATTGTTTTCTCATTTCTGTAATTGTTTTGTGATGAAAGTAAAAAGCATAATACACGAATTTTTCATACGCTGCTGGCACATGGCTCCCCTCTTATGACAAATACTCACTCACTTTACTTTTCCTTTTGATATTAAAACAGGGAAGTATCACCGGGTCCGGCTCGTACAACATAGCAATATCGGTAAATGAACTGATAACTGAAGAACCGGTTAACAGGTGTTTCATTCCGGCCTCATTCAAAGAGGTACAGCCACACCGGTACATGGCCTGTTTTAGTTTGTCCAGTGCTGAAGACATAGCCCGGTCTGCATCCCCCTTCCCTTCTTTTTCGCCCGTACCATACTCCATATCTTTTGGATAACTGAACATCAGCAGATCGCTGCCCATGGCAAAAAGCTTCAGGTAATCACCGATGTCCATGGAAGGAACTCCTGTGATAACTGAAATATGACCACAGGATAACCTGGATAAGATGCGACTTACGCGTGACAGGGCCGGCAGTGAAGGGACGACCCGGGTCGGCTTGCTGTCTTTCCCTTCTGCATCAGGGCAATCTATTATTATAAAGTCCACCTCACAACTTGCGGCCAGGATACAATCCCTTTCAATATAATTGGCCGGGATGCGGATGCCAAATGGAATATCAGGACGCAGCCTGCGAAGCAAAGAAACCCATTGGTCAACATGACTGTCCCGGCTGTAGAACGGCCGGAGATCAATGGTCCTTTTTGTGTTCCTGTAAAAAGGCAGCTCTGTCCCCCTGGTTATATCAGGATGACTCAACGGATCATTATTATAGCCATCCAGTTTATAATACACTTCGGTCAGGTCTACAAAACAGGCCCCGATATTCATCGTCGCCAGGATGACTGTATCAATCTCCGGGCCGTCCAGTTCCAGGATACAATCCCGGTTTAACAACCAGGGCGATTCATCGCAGGCGCTGTACGATACCAGTAACTTCGGGTTCTCGTCCCCACAATGCCCGGCCCCCGGCATCCGGGCCCTCTTTTCCTCCGGGTTCCCGTCCGTGAAATCCAGAAGAAAAGGCATCCCGAAGGACAATGGTCTTTTACACCAGGGCCCCAGAACGACATTGACCCCTATGTCTTTGTACCGGATTTCCGGTAAACTGGTATTCCTGACATTTCTTAAAACTATTTGATTCCAGTCGGTCATAATTATATTCTCTTAATGATTTTCTGTATTTAAAGCCCGGCCATCCGGCGGTGGGCTGATCTTATTTCTTTGTGAACAAACCATAAACTCCATTCACAGGTATTCACTGATCTGCTCTTCGCTCATACGGACAATGTAAAATTTGTCCAGCTTTTCTTTTGTTGCAAACCGGTAAGCCTTCCTGTATGAGCTAAAGCGATCGGTACTGTTCCTGATTTTCATCCACCCATCTTCCCTGACCAGGAAATATTTTTTATCCGGGTCCAGTACTTTTCTATAGTACTGCATGGCGTAGGTTTTCGGACTGACGGCCATGATCTGAAGGACATAAAAATACCGGACCGGAGCCGGGGAAGATATTTCCGGGGATATTGAGTTTTTCCCTGCTTCAGCTGCCGGTTCCGGGACTATTGACACCTCCGGAGCTTTTACCCGGTCCGGGACTTTTACAGGGGCCGGTTCAGGGGCCGGTTCAGGTTCAGGTTCCTTTTTTTCTTCTTCGGAAGCAAGTATTTTTTCCGGGCTGTCAGTGATCTCTTCTTCCGGCCTGTACGAATAAATATCGTAGTTTCCCCGCCGGTCGGAAGCAAAATAAAACAGCCCGGTCTGCGAAGAAAAACATACCCCGGTTTCATTGGCTTTACTGTTCACCGGCATGCCCATGTTGACAGGAGTGGTAAAATGATCTCCTTCCAGGTCCGAGTAAAACAGGTCTAAACCGCCATACCCATCATGCCCCCCGGAGGCAAAGTAGAGCCTGGTATTACTGTAAAAATAAGGCATTGCCTCGTCTAATCCGGTGTTGATAAGATCTCCCGCATTCTCAGGGGAAGACCACAAACCGGTTTCAAACCGGCATATCCACAAATCGCCCCCCCCTAACGAGCCTGGCCTGTCGGAACTAAATACCAGTAATTTCCCGTCGGGAGAAAGAGTAGCCCGACCTATTGAATACTTTCTACTATTAAAATAAAAGGGATGCAAAGCTTCTATTTCTTCCAAATTCTCCGGGTTTCCTATATATAATTTTTTGGTACCTCTTTTTTTATCTACGGTATTCAGAAAAACGGTTTTCCCGTCAGGACTGAAATTCAGGTATACATTCTTTATCTCGCGGCTCTTTTCCCTCTTTTTTTTGGTGCTGTCCCCTGCCCAGGAAGACTCTGACACCCCGGCTGACTCCAGTTCAAAAACATTGTATCGCTGCTCCTGGGAATCGTCGCCTACAATATAAGACAGACAGCCATTCCGTATCGCAGGGGCCAGTTCATGCCTGCTGGTATTAAAAGGTAGAAGAGTAAGCCTGTTACTACAGGTATCAGGAATATCAACGAAGCTTAAGCCATTGCTTTGACTTTCGTACAATTCTGCCGGGAGATCATTCATTATTCTCCGGTCTTCTGCAAAAACAGTATTTGCAGAAACAATAACGGCAAACACTATATACAATAATATCTTCATTTTTATAGGTTCTATTTTGATTGTTTTTTTAATTCCTTTTCAGAACGTTTACCCTATGAAATCCGGGTTACCAGAGGTTCATTTCAAGGGATTTATCCTACAGTCCCAAAGCGCAGTTCCAAATATTTCAATGACCAAATTCAAAAAAACAATCCGTTTTCCTGTCTCCTATCCTCCCGTGGCTGACCTATCTCCTCTGATCTTTGCCATACACTCAACTTCCCTCCGCCCCAAATTCTCCCCCTTAGCGGGGGAGAACTCCGGATTCCCGGAGGGAGGGGGTGGGGACCCTGCGGCTATAAACCGCAGTTCCAAATATTTCAATGACCAAATTCAAAAAAAACAATCCGTTCTCATCTCTCCTACCCCCAGGGCTGGCCGATCCCTTTTGATCTTTGCCATACACTCAACTTCCCTCCGCCCCAGATTCTCCCCCTTAGCGGGGGAGAACTCCGGATTCCCGGAGGGAGGGGGTGGGGACCCTGCGGCTACAAACTGCAGTTCCAAATATTTCAATGACCAAATTCAAAAAAAACAATCCGTTCTCATCTCTCCTATCCCCGGGGCTGACCGATCCCTTCTGATCTTTGCTTCATCACAGCCCTGTTCGTCCTCAGTTATACCAGTAAGGAAAGGTTACAGCAACCTTTTGCTTATTAGCATAATCTATACTATTAAATTGTTCTATCCCCATAAATGAAGCTGTCCTCAAGGGCAGAACTCTGCCTTTCCCGTCCTCCCGTTTTGTTTTCGTTATGCCGTCGTACAGGGTGGTCAGCGAGCATAACCCGTCGTAATCCCCGGCATCCCCGGCGCCGGCATATATCTCATTACCCGGCTCCAGAAGGTACATCCCCACATAATACAGGATAATTTTATCAAGGCGGGAAAATAAGTTTCGTACCGGGGCATATTTATAATAATGCCCGAATTTTTGTATCCTGCGGTTCATTTGTTTAATAAAGGACTCCCGTGAACTGTATTTCCTGTCCGGGAAGGTCAATTGCCGGATGGCCGATAAAAACAGATCGATCTGCCTGTACGGGACAGCTATCCACTTCTGCTCAATCTGGAAGCCTGCAAATACCACTATACTGCCCCATTGTATCCCTTCCTCTGTAGTCTTAATCCCCAGCAACTTAAGTTCCTTTTTTATTTTTTCCCGGCAGGGGCCTACATCGGTTACCCGGGGAAGAAACACCAGGAACTCACGACGGGTACAAAGAAACGGGAAAGGGGACAGCCTGCTGCATAATCCTAACAGCACGTAAGGGATAAGGTAAACCGATAAACGCTTATCTTCTTCTGCTGATCCGCTCACCCGCCTGTCGAAAAACGAACGTAAGCCGTTATACAGGTAGTTTTTCCAGGAAACAGAAATATTCTCCCGGCACAGCATTCGATAACTGCCCAGTATAAAATTAAAAAGTGACTCCATCGATATCTCCGGGTAAAATTCATCCACTGTGAAATGAAGATAACACGGGTGTGTCTTGCGATGTTGTTCAATATACCAGATAAAACGCCCGGGGCTCATGCCATTTAGAAAATGTTGCGGAAACCGCATGATTATTTCCGAGGAAAAAAGAATATCAAGGATATTGATCAAATCAGCATTGGTTCCTCCCGGGGGTTGTTCTATCTTTTTATTTGCTTGTCTATTGTTCATCTCTCTCTGTATTAATTGTTATACTGATTAAAGTTTCTCATATTCATTTCATTTTCTCCCTGTTATGATCCAGCCTGCTGTGACATCCCGGACCGCTAAATGGAATTTCAAAGAATTATTTTTCAGTAGCCGGGCTATGTCTGAGTTTTCAATCTATCTCCTGCTTTGCCTTTGCTCTTAAATTTCTCACACTTGTTACCCCAACGGTTGCTTCTGAAAAAAAGAGCCGGGTGAGAGGAGAGAGAAGGATGACTCCTCCCCTCTCCGTTAACGGCCAGACCAGAAGATGTGTGAAAGGTGACTGTCCGGGGAAATAAGACCGTTTCCCCGCTCTCTCTACCTGGATAAACAGACATCGCCTGTGGCAGTAAACACCGGCAGGTGGGGTACGCCTCCTATCACCCGGTAGAAATGGTTTGCGCGTGCAGCATTGGTACAACACACAGCACAAAGGCCGCAAAAAAGTAGTTAATCATATAAATAGATTGTTTCATTGTGTTACAAATTTATTTTCAACATAAATTTAATGTTTAATGTTATCCTTAGACAATAGCCAAATTCCAAACTCATCATTCGTCAACTCCGGGGTCCGCAAGCGGCTCATAAAGGGCGGTCGTTCCAAACCGGTCTTCCGTACACGCCGGGAAATACCATGAGAACAACTGCGCTTACACAGGCGTTACTCCATTCCCAATTTTTTCATTACCTGCTGCATTTGTTTTTTCAGCAGGTCTATTTCCTGCTGCTGTTCTTTTATAGCCTGGATAAGCACACCGGTCAACTGCGAGTAATTCACGGCCAGGTAACCATCGGCTCCTTGTGTTACGAGCTCCGGAAATACCCTTTGCAGTTCCTGCGCTATCACACCAACCTGAGGGCCGACAGCATATTTCTGCTGGTCTTTAAACTCGTAGCGAACCCCGCGCAGGCAGTTCAGCTTACCCAGCACGCCGGTCAGGGTAGTTATATTCTTCTTCAGCCGCATATCCGATGGGTTAATTATTGTCCCATTTACGGTCAGGTCGCCCGAGATAGCCACATCTGTACCGTCGTTGGTCAACACCGACGAGGCTTCCCAACCATTGGTCACATCGTAACGAAGGGTATAATCACCGGTCCCTGCAAGAAGAAATTCCGGGGCTGTCCAGCTAAGGGCACCGCCGCCATTGGTAACAAGCACTTGCCCGTTGCTCCCATCAGTATTCGGAAGCGTGTATTCGCCTACCGTTACTGTTCCGTCAACCTCAAGAGCACCTTCAATATAGGCATCTTCGCCGTCCATGGAGTTGTCCGGCGTGCCGTCGCCTACTTTCAGATTACCGGTAAATACATTCAATGAGCCCCCGGCCGGAACAGTAACTGCAATGGTCCCGTTGGTTCCATTACTGATCGTTTCACCATTGCCAAAAGAAAGATCGTTACCCGTAATATTCAAATCATTTTTTATTGTTGTGGTGCCTGTGGATGACCCAAGGTTAAGGCTTGTTGCTGCCCCGCCTATATTTAATGTTGCAGCTGTCGTGTTGAACAGGCTCGCACTTGTCTTATTCGTTGTTATATCTCCACCGTTAACGGCCAGATTGCCTGTAACAGTTATATCGGTATTATCGTTCTTCAATGCTCCCGACTCGATCCAGGAACTTCCATCCCAACGTAAAGTAGCGTTTCCTATTGATCCGTCTGCAATTGTACCTGCGATGTCTGTCCAGTTTACCGCACCGGAGCCATCGGTCTGTAATACCTGCGAGGCTGTCCCATCAGTATTGGGCAATGTATAAGCCCCCACGGTTACGGCACCATCTACTTCAACATTGCCTTCAATGTAAGCATCTTCCCCATCTAAAGTAATAGTACCGGGAGTACCGTCACCTACTTTCAGATTACCTGTAGACACATTCAATGAGCCCCCGGTTGGAACAGTAACTGCAATGGTCCCGTTGGTCCCATTACTGATCGTTTCACCATTGCCAAAAGAAAGATCGTTACCCGCAATATTCAAATCATTTTTTATTGTTGTGGTGCCTGTGGATGACCCAAGGTTAAGGCTTGTTACTGCCCCGCCTATATTTAATGTTGTAGCTGTCGTGTTGAACAGGCTCGCACTTGAGCTTCCCGTTATTATATCTCCACCGTTAACGGCCAAATTGCCACTAACAGTTATATTGCTATCATCGTTCTTCAATGCTCCCGACTCGATCCAGGAACTTCCATCCCAACGTAAGGTATTGTTTGGGGTGATACCGTCTTCAATCGTACCGGATATGTCAACCCAGCTTATAGCGCCGGAACCATCGGTCTGTAATATCTGGGAGGCTGTCCCGTCAGTATTGGGCAATGTATAAGCCCCCACGGTTACGGTACCATCTACTTCAACATTACCTTCAATGTAAGCATCTTCCCCATCCATGGAGTTGTCAGGCGTGCCGTCGCCTACTTTCATATTACCGGTAAATACATTCAATGAGCCCCCGGCCGGAACAGTAACGGCAATGGTCCCATTGATCCCATTACTGATCGTTTCACCATTACCAAAAGAAAGATCGTTACCCGCAATATTCAAATCATTTTTTATTGTTGTGGTGCCTGTGGATGCCCCAAGGTTAAGGCTTATTGCTGCCCCGCCTATATTTAATGTTGTAGTTGTTGTATTGAACAGGTTCGCACTTGTCTTATTCGTTGTTATATCTCCACCGTTAACGGACAAATCGCCTGTAACAGTTATATTGGTATTATCGTTCTTCAATGCTCCCGACTCGATCCAGGAACTTCCATCCCAGCGTAAAGTAGCGTTTCCTACTGATCCGTCTGCAATTGTACCTGCGAAGGTTGTCCAGCTTACCGCGCCGGAACCATCGGTCTGTAATACCTGCGAGGCTGTCCCATCAGTATTGGGCAATGTATAAGCCCCCACGGTTACGGTACCATCTACTTCAACATTACCTTCAATGTAAGCATCTTCCCCATCCATGGAGTTGTCCGGCGTGCCGTCGCCTACACGAAGATTGCCTGTGGTTGTCACGTCCTGGGTGCCAAAATCAGGTGAAATTTTTGTCCCTGCAATCGCTGCGGTTGCATTTATATCATCATTTACAATACTCCCATTCAATATCTTAGAACTGGTGACGGCATCTTCCCTGATCACAATATCACTTCCTGTCCCGTCAAAATCGTTTTCACTTAAATACATCCCTGTTCCGGTTGAACCCACTTTTACCATCTCATCGGTCGACCCCGCAGCTACTTCATCAAGAGCTGACTTCACATCAGTAGCTGTTAAACCCGAAGTGGTATTGTCGTAACTTACTTCCGAGGCCGTCTGGTCATCGGTATTATCAAGATAAGCACTCAAATCTACGGTAGTAGTCCCATTCTCTATCGATAAAATATTACTACTCAGGCTCAGTTCCTGATCATCACTCGAGCCCGCAACCACTTCATCAAGAGCTGACTTCACATCAGTAGCTGTTAAACCTGAAGTGGTATTGTCATAACTTACTTCTGAGGCCGTCTGGTCATCGGTATTATCAAGATAAGCACTCAAATCTACGGTAGTAGTCCCGTTCTCTATCGATAAAATATTACTACTCAGGCTTAGTTCCTGATCATCACTCGAACCCGCAGCCACTTCATCAAGAGCTGACTTCACATCAGTAGCTGTTAAACCTGAAGTGGTATTGTCGTAACTTACTTCTGAGGCCGTCTGGTCATCGGTATTATCAAGATAAGCACTCAAATCTACGGTAGTAGTCCCGTTCTCTATCGATAAAATATTACTACTCAGGCTTAGTTCCTGATCATCACTCGAACCCGCGACCACTTCATCAAGAGCTGACTTCACATCAGTAGCTGTTAAACCCGAAGTGGTATTGTCATAACTTACTTCTGAGGCCGTCTGGTCATCGGTCGAACCCACAGCCACTTCATCAAGAGCTGACTTTACATCAGTGGCTGTTAAACCCGAAGTGGTATTGTCGTAACTTACTTCCGAGGCCGTCTGGTCATCGGTATTATCAAGATAAGCACTCAAATCTACGGTAGTAGTCCCATTCTCTATCGATAAAATATTACTACTCAGGCTTAGTTCCTGATCATCACTCGAACCCGCAACCACTTCATCAAGAGCTGACTTCACATTCGTAGCAGTTAAACCTGAAGTGGTATTGTCGTAACTTACTTCTGAGGCTGTCTGGTCATCGGTCGAACCCACAGCCACTTCATCAAGAGCTGACTTTACATCAGTGGCAGTTAAACCTGAAGTGGTATTGTCGTAACTTACTTCCGAGGCCGTCTGGTCATCGGTCGAACCCACAGCCACTTCATCAAGAGCTGACTTTACATCAGTAGCTGTTAAACCTGAAGTGGTATTGTCATAACTTACTTCTGAGGCCGTCTGGTCATCGGTCGAACCCACAGCCACTTCATCAAGAGCTGACTTTACATCAGTGGCAGTTAAACCTGAAGTGGTATTGTCGTAACTTACTTCTGAGGCCGTCTGGTCATCGGTCGAACCCACAGCCACTTCATCAAGAGCTGACTTTACATCAGTGGCAGTTAAACCTGAAGTGGTATTGTCGTAACTTACTTCTGAGGCCGTCTGGTCATCGGTCGAACCCACAGCCACTTCATCAAGAGCTGACTTTACATCAGTGGCAGTTAAACCTGAAGTGGTATTGTCGTAACTTACTTCCGAGGCCGTCTGGTCATCGGTATTATCAAGATAAGCACTCAAATCTACGGTAGTAGTCCCGTTCTCTATCGATAAAATATTACTACTCAGGCTTAGTTCCTGATCATCACTCGAGCCCGCGACCACTTCATCAAGAGCTGACTTCACATTCGTAGCAGTTAAACCCGAAGTGGTATTGTCGTAACTTACTTCTGAGGCCGTCTGGTCATCGGTATTATCAAGATAAGCACTCAAATCTACGGTAGTAGTCCCGTTCTCTATCGATAAAATATTACTACTCAGGCTTAGTTCCTGATCATCACTCGAACCCGCAACCACTTCATCAAGAGCTGACTTTACATCAGTGGCAGTTAAACCTGAAGTGGTATTGTCATAAGTTACTTCCGAGGCCGTCTGGTCATCGGTATTATCAAGATAAGCACTCAAATCTACGGTAGTAGTCCCGTTCTCTATCGATAAAATATTACTACTCAGGCTTAGTTCCTGATCATCACTCGAACCCGCAACCACTTCATCAAGAGCTGACTTCACATTCGTAGCAGTTAAACCCGAAGTGGTATTGTCGTAACTTACTTCTGAGGCCGTCTGGTCATCGGTATTATCAAGATAAGCACTCAAATCTACGGTAGTAGTCCCGTTCTCTATCGATAAAATATTACTACTCAGGCTCAGTTCCTGATCATCACTCGAACCCGCGACCACTTCATCAAGAGCTGACTTTACATCAGTAGCAGTTAAACCCGAAGTGGTATTGTCATAAGTTACTTCCGAGGCGGTCTGGTCGTCAATACCTGACAGGTCAATCGTTCGGATGGCCTCCCCGTCATTCTCAAGGGATATATTCAGGGTCGTCCCGGATAAACTCAATACATCAATTTTCTGGTTGTCCGCATCGATTAAACCGCCTAACTGGGTATCTACGTAATTCTTCGTAGCGGCATCCTGGGCATCGACAGGGTTGGTTATACCACTGATTACCTTACCCCCGGCATTATTCCCCTGTGTTAATATATCAGCCAAATCCAAAACAACAGAGCCAATCTCGGCATTGACACTTTGTACCTCTCCATCCGGAGAGATTAATTCCGTCCAGTCACCCATTGAGCTATTGCTCCCGCTATTGTTTATATAAGTCTTGCTTTCATCCGTACGGACTGCCACATCCCCCTGGGTCACCGTTAATGCGAGCTGGGCTGTCTCATCGGCCACAACATAAGTGTTCCCCAGTATCATCGTAGGAAGATATATCTGGTTGACCTTACTATCTGAGCCTAAACCGACATACCCGTTGGCCATATTCTTGTTTGACTGTTTCTCGACACCGCTTAATTCCGTATCTACATAATTCTTCGTTGCTGCATCGGTCGAGACCGTTGGTGCGCCCAGGTTGGTTATCGTACTGCCTCCGGCATCGTTCCCGTTGCCCAGTACATCAAACAGCCCCTGATCGTCCGTGCCCGTACCATCCTGTATGGATGTAATATCCTGCCACATAGGGTTCCCGGAAGCATCGGTGGTCATCACCTGGCTCCTCCCCCCATTGGCTATTTTAGCAAGGCTCACACCATTGTTTGCGATCCCCAGTTCACTTCCGGTCACTCCATTTCCGGTAAGCGTTGCATCGTGTACTACTGATGTCATCCCGCTGCCTGGGACCGTGATTATCTCGCCCTGTAATTCTTCCAGTGCTGACTGTACATCGGTCGACGTTAAATCACCACTGGCCGTTACGCTTATTTCAGACGCTGCTTTTATTCCGGGAACAGGGGTCCATTCACTGCCGTTCCAGTAATAAAAATTACTTTTATCAGTATCATAAACCAATAACCCGCTGGCCGGGGAGCTGATCCCTACCCGCTGGCTTTCCGTCAGGCGTGGAATCAACAATCCTTTATTGCTCGATACCAGTTCCAGTATTGCACTGGGATCTGCATCGGCATCTCCCTTGCCAATACTTACTCCCCCGTCGTCCTGTGCATACACATTTACCTGTATTCCCAATAAAATGGTCACAAGAATCAAGTACAACTTCTTCATAATAAATGGATTTATATTATTCCTTATTTATACATTTCATATCCAAAATATTTTTCCCAACTTTTCTGAGATCCCGGGACAAGCACTAAAGAGACTCCCCGTTGAAAATCAGTTTTTCATACACTAATAAATAAACGTAGCCATGTTATCCTTCCGGCCTCCGTTTTCCGGCCATATATCCAGACCATCATTAATACTTTCCTCTCCTTTATGTTTCATAGAATATGATAAACGGATACCATGTGAATTAAACTGGTTCAATCCGGTTCCTATCCCCCATTCAAAAGTATAGCCGACCTTTAGCGAAGCCCCCAGTTTTAAGTCAACTGAAAATGTCTGGGCCTGGTTAAAACGGTGACTTGTACCTATCCAAAATTTATTATAGATCAAAAAATTGGCAGCAACATCATATATCACAGGTATCCGGTAGTTGTCTGTCACCACCCCGTTCTCCGATTTAATCCCTTTCTCGTTATAGTATTTGATAATCAATCCGGTACGCATACGCACCCATGATGATAAAGGGATCAATCCCCCCCACGCAAAATCAAGCCCGGGAAGGTATTGCGAATCATCCATGTTGTCCTTGATACTGGTGGTCATCGAACTAATACCGGCAAACCACTTACGGGACAGAAAAAGCATGCCCACTGAAACGGCCGGGTAAAGCGTGTTCTGGTCAACCTGCTCCAACAGGAGACTTAAATCCTCATCAGGGTAACTGATTATCCCGTCCCGGTTAAAGGCACTTTGTAAAAACCCCACACTATACCCAAAAGCCAGGAAACTGTTCCTGGTAAAACGGAGGTTATGACAAAAACTGGCCTTCAGCTCGGTAGTAGTACGTAAGCCAATATCTTCGACTATAACTCCCAGGTTAATCCCCAGCCTGGTTTTTTTCATGGGCATAAACAGGTTAGCCACGTAACTCTCGGGACTGTATTCAAATTTACTGCCCCACTGTGCACGGTTATAAACACTCAGGGAGATATAGTCCCGGAATGAATTATAGGCAGGATTCAGGAATTCCTGCTGCAATATTCCCTGTGTATGCA
Source organism: Prolixibacteraceae bacterium (assembly GCA_963662895.1). Classification (GTDB taxonomy): domain Bacteria; phylum Bacteroidota; class Bacteroidia; order Bacteroidales; family Prolixibacteraceae; genus GWE2-42-39. The sequence continues at coordinate 516,159 of OY759981.1, forward strand.
TCGCCACATCCTGAGAATACACCTGATATACACCTGAAAAACTACACGTTACCAGGGGCATGAAAATCCACCTTATAAATAATCTTTTTTTCACGAATAAGTATTTAGTTATCTGTTTCAATACTGTCTTGTTTCAGATAATCTCTCCCTCTAAGAGGAGTTCTGTCCTTCCTGTCCATCGTTCGTATTATTTATATTCCACTACCTCTATAATATTGTGAAACAACACTTTTCGTTCATCTTTGATCAGTGTTAACTCATAAAAATATGTTCCGGAACGGTAATTCCTCACGTCAAAATCATTGGCATAGTTGCTGCTTTCATAAACTTTATTTCCGAAGCGGTCATAAACTGATAAAATAACTTCCTTGTAATCTTCTATCCCGGGAATCTCGAAAGTGGTACGCCCCGTCCCGTTTCGGGCCAGATAGTTCACCAGTTCAGGAACTTTCTCCCCTTCTTTGCTGGTTACTGTTTCAATTTTACCGGCAGCAAACAAACCTGCGGCATAAGCAGTTTCCGAAGTAAGATATGAGCCCTCGTTACTTTTACCTGAATTATAATCAAGAGAAAAATCCAGAGGACTGCCATCAGGTTCAGAGGTATAAAACAAATTGTACGAACCATCCAGCAATCCGTCTGTACTATATAACGATAAATATGGTTTAAATGTAATACCCTCACTGTCCGTACTGACCTGCCAGCCTCCAATATCTTCAAGCAAGCCCCCGTTATGATCTCCTGAATTCCAGATATCATCATAATCAGCACTATAGCTCACCCCCAGGTAACCGGAGGAAGAGATTTCGTCTGCCTTAAAGGGATGGAACCCGGAGGAAGCTGTTCCCAGAGGAAACAGGTACTCGTTCCCAGAAACAGTGTTACGAGCCAGGGAGCCATCTATAAAGCTGGTATTGTCAGGACTGTCATCAGAAACAATGGCATCAGGCGATGTGTCTAAGATTTTTAAAGATACCCCTTCCTCCACCTCAATAACCCCTGATCCCAGGGTAAGGATACCGGAAATAAAAAAATCCTTTCTTATATAAACCGTATTACCACTTTCAACATACAGTGATGAAACAGCTGCCCCGTCCCCTTCGATGATACAATCGGCAATACCATTTATATAATATACTCCACTCCCGTCTAAAATGGTACCCAGACTTAAACAGGTTTCATGTTCGTTATTTAAATATACCGATCCTTCATTCCATATTAAAGCATCTGCATCAACCGACAGGTCATTTTTCACAACAACCGAGCCGTTATTACTGACTTTCATGCTTGTTTTCCCGACACGAATGTCTTCACTAAAGACATTTGATACATTTACAAGCATAACAAATGCCAGTAATATAAAAGACACAATATCTTTACTTCCTATTTTTATAAAAACAAAAAATATTTTCATAAGATAAATGAATATTATTTCTATACATACAATACTTAATACACATCAAAAAGACTTTAAATCATTAGTTTAAAGATTTATACAAATAAATCTCTTAACATCACATAATAAGTATTTTATGAGTTATATTTGTTTCACAGAAAAAAATATGTGTTGATTTGAGTGGTAAAGTTTTTATATAATAACCTGTATGTGTGTTTATTATATACCTTTTATACTGAAACAAATACTGAAACAATCGTTTTGAAAACAATAATAATTAGCGAGAGAAGCTCATTCCTGTTCATTACAATGATTTGGTTATCTGAAAAAAAAGCAAATCAAAAAAAACGGGAACGGAAAAGGAAAATTATTTTTTTAGTGAAACATTTAAGTTACAAACAGATACAGGATAAAATATAATTTAATAAAAAAGACCTCTTTTATAATAAATAAGCTAACCATCTATAAGTGTGTGTAAAATATTAATATGAAATAAGTTATACAAAATTTGTTTTTAAATATTTTTGCCTGTTTGTCTTGGATTTTATATGACTATGTTCTATATTTGGCTTTAGAATCTTTAAACTAATGATTTAAAGTCCATCCTAATTTCTTTGATCTATGCTTCATCTCATATACAACAAAAACAATTGTTTATTACTTTTTCATTGGCCTTATCTACATGCGAGGGGTTCAAAGCGCTCAGGTAAGCATAAGTTGTTTTTTCCGAACTATGCCCCATCCCTTCACTGATTACCGATACAGGGATTCCATTCTCTCTGGCCAAGGTCGCCCATGAATGCCGCGACACATACGAACTGAGGGGGATGTGCAGGTTTAACGAATTACTGATAGACTTTAACGTTTTGTTATATTGCCTCAGACGGTTTTTATACTGCCGGTATAATTGTGATGACGGTAATTTCCTATTCTTCAGTATCGGAAGAACATATTCCCCTTCATTTTTATATTTGTCGATCAATTGCTGCAACAGCCCTGTGATCTTTACTTTTAAAGGCTGTCCTGTTTTATGTCGTGAATAACAGATATAGCCATTAACTATATTATCGTATGTTAAATATGCCATATCCACAAAAGGCATCCCCCGACAGTAAAAGCTAAACAAGAACAAATCACGTGCAAGTTCTTTCCGTAAATCAGTTCCCAGTTCCATCCGGGCTATTTTCTGTATGATCGATTTATCTACTGCTATCTTTCGCGTTTTTACATTACTCATGCAAATATCCTGGAACGGAGAGAAAGCGGGGGGACTCTCAATCCCCTCTTTGCAGGCCTTATTATACACCGCTCGTAAAATCCGAAGATAAAAATTTACGGTATTGGTTTTTAATCCTGAACGGCGTAAAAAACACATAAAACTGTTTACCCATTTTTCGGTTATATCTTTAAAAGAAAATAATTCATCCTCCCCTATGAAGCGGACAAGACAGTTCAACGTACTTTGATAGGCGCCTGCTGTACCTGTTCGCCCTTCTTCTTTTAACAACTGTATCCGGGACTTAAAATAAGTAGTTAATAAACTGTTACGCTTATTTGATTTATACATAAAAACAATGTCCCTGGTGGTAAAATACATCCTCTCTTTTTGCAATAAACCCACTATATGTCTAAGTTGACGGGTTGCTTTGTCAATATAAGAATTGATCTCTCCGGCAGGTATTCTTCTACTCCGGCCATTTAATACTTTCCTCCTGTTCTCATCAAATTCTTTTTCAAAAAGGTGATACGGTGAATAAATCAACCGTTTTTCCCTGCGGTATATTACTTGAAAAACCAAGGGGTAAGTACCATCTTTCCTGGCACTGTACTTGTTCAGTTGTACTTTAATTGAAACCATGTAATCCATATATTTTCTATATAATAATAAATAAAAATTATTTCATGAATCAGCCATTTACAATTAATGGCTATCTCAATTTTTCCCAACAAACAACTAAATTATTATATTTAGAAAATATTCCTGCAAAATACACTTAATATTCCCCTTTACCATAAACCTTCTTCTTCTGTTTCATAGTAGAATTTATTACGTATAACCCAAAATCCGACACACCAGAATGCATCCATCTCTTATTCCTGACCCGGTTTTCCTGTTACAATCCTTCTTGATCACACGTTGCTGATAAATAAGATGTAATACCCCAGCAATATATACAATGGAGTAAAATTTTTCTATGATCAGCTATTTTTCCCATTATTGTCCGATAATATTTAACCGCCAGTCATTTCAGATGTTGACCCGGTGTATTGTATACAGAAAAATGAAGTACAGAGATAACGAAATAAAAATTTTAGCGGACAGCCGATATGTAATCAGATAATAAAATTCATTGACAAAATAAAAAAATACGACAAACAATATGACAAGATTAATAACGCTAAAAAATCACAAATTTCAGTATTCTCATTTGCGTCTTTTCGTTAACTGTATGAACACTTTTGGAGATAATCTATTGTAACGTACCGTGTACCGTGCCCCTATTGCATACGCCAAGATCCCTTTCTTTCTTTGCTGCGGACTAAATGCTGACTAAAAAGAAAAGCGCCCACTTTAACAATAGGCGCTTTTTTGCTTTTTTTTAATCAAGTGGAGAAACACGGAAAAGTATCGAACCATTTAATTGAAGATTATGATTCTATATTGAGTTTTATGAATGCCGAGATGCAGTAGAAAAAACTTAAAATATAGCTTTGGATATTGTTTTTAGGTTGGACCTAAAGCCTTTGGAACAACAAATCTCTGCTAATAACAGTATTCGTTGTTTATTTTATGAGCGTTGAGAAATATAAGGAGACAATCCATATTGGGAAAAATGTGGCAACGAACTTCTACCTTCTCTTAATGAAGTATTGTCTTACCAAGTACCTGATATTTTATAAAAATTCTTGCATACGAATTAGTCAATTTATTTCACAGATATTCATAAGGAGTTATTTTTGTAAGAAAAAATGTCTGTAACCTTTCATAAAATGGATAATATCATTAAGACAGTAAGAGCTCAGCTTCGGGAAAACATCGATATAAAAACACAGGAAAACAGCCAACGTTTCTTTAAAGAAAAAATTGATTATTACGGAGTGAAAGTCCCGATTGTAAACAAAATCAGTAAAGAATGTTTTAAAGAAATAAAAGCTCTCGAAAAAGCAGAAGTTTTCAGACTTATTGAAACCCTTTGGCAATCAGGAATCATAGAAGAATCCTTTGTTGCCTGTAACTGGACTTATGCGCTTCGGAAGGATTTCCGTCCTGAAGATTTTGAAACATTCAACCAATGGATTGATTTGTATGTAAACAACTGGGCTTCGTGCGATACTTTTTGTAACCATTCTGTTGGAGAATTCATTCAAATGTATCCGAATTTTCTGGTAGAACTAAAAAAATTCACACAATCAGAAAATCGCTGGATAAGAAGAGCTTCTGCTGTAACCTTGATTATACCGGCACGAAAAAGCTTGTTTTTAAATGATATTTTCGAAATAGCAGACCAGCTTCTTACCGATGATGACGATCTGGTACAAAAAGGATATGGCTGGATGCTCAAAGCCGCAAGCCAGGCACATCAGGCAGAGGTGTTTGATTATGTCATGAAAAACAAAACGATAATGCCCCGGACAGCGTTAAGGTATGCTATTGAGAAAATGCCAAAAGATATGAGAGTGCTAGCGATGAAAAAATAATTATATAATTTATGATACAAGAGAAGAAATAGAATGCCAGGCGACAAAAAAAACAGGTTTACGATTGAAAAAGTTGATAACAATACTTTTGTTATAAGCGAATACAAACATTGGGAAGAAACCCATTGCTATGTACTGAACGGTACAGAGCGGTGCCTGTTACTGTTGTTACAACACATATGCATTACGACCACTTTGGCGGGCATAAATATTTTCCCGATTTTTATGTGCATGAAGCCGAAACAGAATGGATAAACGGCGGTTTCCCTTTAACCATCGAACAGGTGCGAAATTTTCTGACAGAAGAACCCTGCGATTTCCCGGAAGATTTCGATCTTAATGATTATTGCCTGTCTGAAGGCGTTCCAACAAAAGTGTTAAAAGATAATGATACGATAGAACTGGGCGGACGGACAATCCGGGTTTTGCATACCCCCGGCCATTCTCCCGGTCATATGTGTTTTTACGAGGAAGAGAAAGGTTATTCATACACCGGCGACTTAATTTATATCGGTGAATTATTTGCGTATTTTCCGTCAACAGACCCAGTTGCTTATATGAATTCGATAAAAAAGTTATTGTTATTACCGGTGACTAAAATTTTGCCTGCACACCACGATTTAGAAGTTCCATTGTCGATTATTAACGATATGGATAAAGCTTTTACCGATTTGTATAAAGACGGAAAACTAAAACACGGAAGCGGTACTTTTTCTTACTCAAATTTTGGAATAAAACTTTAGAGAATACGGATAAGATTATTGCCAAAATACAAGCTAAATTAGCAAACGAAAAAGATGTTTTATCGGAGTTAGAGCTGAATAACTTTTTAAAACAGATTCAGAAGCGGGGCATTGAGAAGATGCTGGAAGAAGAGCTTGACGGACATTTGAGTTATGAAAAGAACCAAAAGTCTGATAATGCCAATTCCCGCAATGGTTTTACCGAAAAGAAAATCCGCACCTCGTTAGGAGAAGCCAACATTCAGGTTCCACGCGACCGTGACGCCTCGTTTAATCCGATGATAGTACCCAAGCGGGGCAATATGGTTGACGGAATAGAAAATGTAATTGTTTCGTTGTACGCCAAGGGAATGAGCAGCAGCGACATTGAAGAGCAGATACGTGAAGTTTATGGTTTTGAGTTTTCGACCTCCACAATTTCGCGTATCACTGATGCTATTACCGACGACATTGTTGCCTGGCAGAACCGCCCACTCGAACCAGTTTATTTAATTGTCTGGATGGACGGCATCGTCTTCAAGGTACGCGAGAACTCCAAAGTAATCAATAAGACCATTTACATGGCTGTGGGGCTGCGCAGAGACGGGAAAAAAGAAGTTCTTGGATTATGGCTGGGAAAGAACGAATCGGCCGCATTCTGGATGAGCGTACTGACTGATATGCGAGCCCGGGGTGTAGAAGACATCCTGATTACAGCCACCGATAACCTGAACGGATTTACCGATACCATCTGCAATGTTTTTCCTCAATCAAAAACACAGATTTGTGTGGTTCATCAAATCCGTAATGCCTACCGTTACGTGGGTTGGAAGGATAAAAAAGCTTTTACCCGCGACATGAAACAAATCTACAATGCTCCAACAAAAGAAGCTGCAGCAGCCGCTTTAAAAGATTTTGCCCAATAATGGGAAGACAAATATTCTTATGCAATTAAAAGTTGGAGGGATAATTGGGAAGACCTTACAGTGTTTTTTGAGTTTCCCCTGGAAATCCGCAAAATAATCTACACAACAAACCTAGTTGAAAATCTAAATGGTAAAATCAGAAAGTACACGAAAAACAAACTTTCTTTTCCTTCTGATCAGGCTGTTATGAAATCCGTATATTTGGCAACAAGAGAAGCAACTAAAAAAATGGTCGATGCCAATCCAGAATTGGGGCATAATCCTGAATCAGTTCTTAGTCATTACATACACCGGAACAAGCATAAGAACTCGTTCTCATATAACTAAAAAAGGAAATCCACACATCAGGAACCATTTATTTATGTGCAGTTTTACTGCAAGTATACATAACCCAGCTTGCGATGCATTATTTAATCGTATTGTAAATAAATGGAAATCCAAGAAGCTGGCACTAATTGCAGTGTGTAATAAACTATTAAAACAGTCTTTTGCAGTGCCCTTGAGTGGAATACCTTACGACCCGGAATATCGGTCAAGGCTCAAACTTCAATAATTTTTCATTTTGAATCTGCCTTCACAATAAAAAAAGGTAGTTCAAAATGAAAAATCATGGGATCAGTTAAAAAAGTTGTGGAGAAAAATATAAAAACGAACTTTGTATTTTATATTTTACAAATGAAGGGACAATCAAACGAACATTACCAGACATTGCTAAAATTACTTTTACCAGAAGAAATCTTTGAATATTTCGACATTGTTCAAATAGAAACAGGAGAAAAAGAAATCCATGTACATTTGGAAGAAAAGGCAATAAAGCCGGAAGGATATGAATTGGTAAAGCTTATTTCCAAAGGATTTTATAACGAATCAGTGATACAGGATTTTCCATTACGGGACAAAGCCATGTTTTTGCACGTAAAGCGTCGGAGATGGTTTTCAGAATCGACAGGCAAGACAGTAGAGAGGGACTGGGATAGTGTTGCAAAAGGGACTCGTTTGACGAAAGGTTTTGCAATTTTTTTAAAAGGGTTTTTTGGACAATTACCCCATCAGCAGCAATAGTTTAGAAAAGTACTATTCCATTGATGGGGATCGTTTTGGGCAACAGTACAAAGAGTATTTGAGTGATTTTCCCACTTGGGGACAAAAGCCACATGCAAAGGACTGGATTCTTTTCCCGGAGAACGTTGGTACACAATTAAGCATTGACGAGACAGCCCTTACCAATGGAGAACTTTACACGATTGTAACCAATAAAGCAGGCAAAGGGAAAAAAGGCGCATTAGTTGCAATGGTTGAAGGTACGGAGGCAGAAAAAATCATAGAGGTTTTAAAAAGAATCCCCGAAGAAAAAATCAATATGGTAAAAGAAGTAACACTTGATATGGCCAATTCCATGGATAAAATAGTACGAAGATGTTTTCCCAAAGCTAAGCGGGTGATCGACCGTTTCCATGTTCAAAAATTGGCTTACGATGCATTACAGGAGATGCGTATTGCCCATCGTTGGGATGCAATAAACGAAGAGACCAACGCCATTGAAAATGCAAAAGCAGATGGTAAAAAATATGTTCCGGAAATATTAAGCAATGGGGATACAAAAAAGCAACTACTTGCCCGTAGTCGGTATTTATTGTTCAAGTCTGGTGATAAATGGACGGAGAAACAAAAGAAAAGAGCTGCAATATTATTTGAACTTTTTCCTGACATATACATACACCGGAGCAAGGTGACCCCCTTATAAGGGAAAATCAAAGAATAAACCGATAAATATTCAGATGACATTTTGTTCATGTTTAGCCCATAAAAAGAGGTAAATATGCAATTAACTGTGACATTTTGTAAAAAAAATGAAGTTGCCGGGCAAGGGTTTTCGTATTTTCCGGAGCAAGCTGGCCCCCCAGTCGAAAAAGAGAGGGAAAACAGCCGGATTCCGGAGCAAGGTGACCCCACCGTGGGTATCTTTAATACATTGTTTCATAAATGTTTCCGGAGCATATTGACCCCTTTGGGAAATGACTTGGTTTATATTTGCGACTCACTGAAAATATTAATCATTGAGAGCAAATATACTATGGCGGGAAAAACAAGTTCAATGTCAGTTATAAAAGAAGTACTCCGGGAGTACAAAGAGAATGTCGGGAAGAAACGCATAGCCGTCAATCTGGGCATAAGCAAAAGCACAGTAAAAAGGTATATAGAAATAGCAGAAAAAGATCCGCTGCCATTACCGGAACTAATCAGGTTGGAAGATCCTGTCCTTGAGAAGCGATTCAATGCAGGGAATCCTGCCTGTAAAGACAAACGCTATGAGCGTTTTAAGGAACTTATTCCTTATTACGTAAAAGAGTTGGAGAAGCCACATGTGACCAGGACGTTGTTATGGAACGAATACAGGGATCAGGACCCTTTAGGTTACGGGTTCTCGCAGTTCTGTTACCATCTGGCGCAGGCAATGATCCCAAAGCCCCGGGTGGTAACGGTACTTACTGATAAATTTGTTCCCGGAGAAAAAATCTTCCTGGATTTTGCCGGGGATAAATTGTCGTATGTGGACAGGGGCACAGGAGAAATCATAAAAGTCTGTGTCTTTGTAGCATGTCTGCCGTATTCGGATTATACCTACTCATTGGCGGTTCCCTCCCAAAATCAGGAAGACTTTGCCTATGGGCTAATGAAGTGTTTAAACAGTATAGGAGGTGTTCCGAAAATCATCGTGATAGATAATCTCAAAGCCGGGGTGATAAAGGCCTCCAGCGGTCATTCTCCCAGACTGAATGAACTCTTTTGCCAGGTAGCCACCCATTACAATGCCGTTGTTCTTCCTGCCTATCCGAAGAGTCCGAGACATAAAGCCAAGGTGGAAAACCAGGTTCATTTGATATACAACAGGGTATATGCAAAATTGCGCCACAGGATTTTCTTTTCCCTGAATGAGCTGAATAAGGCCATCGGGGAGTTGACATTAAAGCATAACCAGACAAGGATGCAACAACGGGATTACAGCAGGGAGGAGCACTTCCTGAGCAATGAGCGGGAATACCTTCAGCCCCTTCCCCAAACGGATTTTGAGATTAAATATATGGCCAGACTCAAAGTACAGGAAAACTGTCATATCTATCTGAAAAGAGATCAACATTATTACTCCGTACCATATCAGTACATTGGCCAGAGCGTAACGGTTGAATATACCCGGACAATGCTGAAAACCTATTTGAACGGAGAAATGCTCTCCTCGCATCTGCGGACTTACGGATGGGGATATACCACAGTCGGGGATCATCTTGCATCAAACTCTCTGGCTTATTTAAACCGTTCGGCTGAAAAATATATCGAAAAGGGATACCAAAAATCACCTTTACTGGGTGAACTTTTTGAAAAAATATTTAAAGAGACCAACACCCCTCCGGAGTTCTGGTATTGCAGGTGTAACGAGTTGTTAGCCATGAATAAAGAGAAAAATAACGAATCTTACAACTTTGCATTGAATACAGCCATACGTTTTTCCATCTTCAGTCCCAGACGAATAAAATAGCTATACCGTAATGCTCAAAATGCACGGAATATTTTATCCGGTTACCAGGAAGAGACTCCCTGTACCAACAGGGAAAATCTTAGGGGTGGTTCCTATTACAAATGATATGAATAACGACACTTCACAGATAAACAAAAAACAAATTTATTATGAATGAGATTTTAGAACAGTTTCACAGACTAAAACTTCCGGGCATGGCCAAACAGTGGCAAACCCTTTACGAAATGCGTAAAACAGAGTCCCTGACCTTTGCAGACGGGTTGCAACTATTACTCCAGTCGGAACATGATGAAAGACAAATAAGAAGGACTGAGAGACTTGTAAAAAGGGCCAGGTTCAGATACCACGCCTCTCTGGATAATCTTTATTTTGATCCCGGAAGAGGGATCATGGAAAGTATGGTGAGAACATTGGCAACCGGACAGTATATAGAAAAAGGCGAAGCCATTATCATTACCGGAGCTACCGGAAGCGGGAAAAGTTTCCTGGCTACTGCTTTTGGTTTCCAGGCCTGTTCTCAGGGCTATAAAGTGGCATACTATAATATTTATAAACTTCTTGAACAGATAAAAATAGCCAGGCTGGAAGGTACTGCCGGAAAGTTGATTGCTAATATTGCCAAATATGATTTGTTGATCATTGACGATTTGGGATTACAACCGCTCAAAGGCCAGCAGCAAAGTGATCTGCTGGAAATTGTCGAAGACCGTCATGGATTAAAATCCACTATCATCGTCGGACAATTGCCCGTTTCCGGCTGGCATGAGATGCTCGGTGGAAGCCTCACGGCTGATGCTATTCTTGATCGGATTGTCCATACGGCTCACAGATTTGAATTAAAAGGAGAAAACAGTTTAAGAAAGAAATAATAATTTTACGCCATAGAATATCAAATAGGGGTCAGCATGAACGGAACATTGGGGTCAGCTTCCTCCGGAATATGCACTGACATAAAACAAGGGTATTCTCTTACTCATTCATTAAGGATGATATTTTCAAAAAACAAAAACAAAGGCGTAGCTTATACGAAAATGGCTAAGTGGTTTAATGATGTTACCGAATCTGGATTTAAATCATTCAATACCATATCTGCAACATTCTATTCGCATTATCCTGAAATATTGAACTTCTTTGACAATCGAAGCACGAACGCTTCTGCTGAATCTTTCAATGCTAAACTGAAAACTTTCAGGGCTACTCAAAGAGGTGTTGTTGATATTGAATTCTTCCTGTTCAGAGTTGCTAAAATTTATGCTTGACCGGTAACTCCACAACTTTTTCATGTGATCCAAATCATGGGCAGAAGACTTGGTTTTTACCTTAAGTTCTTTGTTGTAGGGTATTAATGCTATGTCAAATCCAACTCCATTTTAAAATCAGCCATCTCATATTTTGCATTCTCAAATATAATTTCCTTAAAGCCAAGTTTTTTATATAATGCAATTGCACTTTTTAGTTTTATATTTGTTTCAAGGATTATCTTTTCCATCCTCATTTTTTTGCAAATTTCAATGCAATGATCCATTAATTTTCTTCCCAAACCTAATCCCTGATATTCACTATTTACACCTAATTTTAATATTTCAACATGGTATTCATTTACTTTTTTCAATGCCACAGTACCAACAACAATATTATCATATAAAGCAAGAAAAATATGACCTCCTTTATCTAAAATCTCTTCTTTAGGATTTTCTAGCATTGGCGTGTCAACATCTTCATATAAATTAAATTTCTCTAACCATTCAAGAGATAATTTCCTATATATTTCATGATATTGTTTTTCATAAGGAATTATTCTAATTTTTTTCATCTATAGTAATATTAAATATTGCAGATAGTTATATTCACTTCTATATTATATTTTTGTGCATAATATAAGTATCAACAAAACCCAACTCAGAGTGTCTAAATCCGTTAGGTGTAATTCCAATTATTTCAAATCCATATTTTTTCCATAATTCTACTGCTCCTTTATTTGTACTTACCACAATGTTGAATTGAATACCCTTAAATCCATTTTCTTTTGCTAATTGCAGAAAATGTTCACAAAGTTTTTTTCCAATCCCTTTTTCCCTTGAGCATTTGGGTTTACCATATAACTACAACTAGCAATATGATTTCCTAAGTCTATTTGGTTAGGTTTAATAATATATGTTCCAAGAATCAGTCCGTTCCTTTCGATTACATAGGTTTCCATATTATCAGCAAACCAGTGTTTTTTCAGATCTATTTTAGGAGTATTAGGATTAAAGACATAGGTATCTCCAGTTTTAATGACCTTTGAGAATATTTCCCAAACTTTATCAATATCGGTTTCTGTTGCTTTTCTAATATTCATTTCAGTCTTTTTGGAATCTTGACTAACATCAAATTACATTGATTTTATCTCTAATCGCTTTATTATATGCTACTTTTGTCAGTTTAACATCAAATTTTCATTACAAATTCCTCAAAATGGAATTTGGCTTGTTTATAAGCTCAGTTCTTTGTTGTGTGCAGATTTTCACTTCTTTACCCTTTCTTAATCATCGTCAACACTACTATTAGTCAGATAAATATTCTCTAGCTTCTTTAGTTAAAGGAATAACATCAGATTGGTCTATATATTTTAAACTAAATTTTCTATTAAGAGTCATTAATAATTTCATACCAAAAGATATGCGATTAACATATGAATAAAGACCAATTGCACCATATGATATGGATTTGGCATCAGACTTATAAATGCTTTTAATATATTTTGCATCCTTAAATATTGTATCAATCTCATTCCCGAAAGTCAAGTGACTTTTTGGTGTTTTGCCTTCCTTAATCAATTCTCCCATGTTCTTTGCACTCATAGCAGCAGCCATCGCAGCTCTTCCAATCCCAACCATTTTAATATTTGGTGCGCCCAGAGCTATTGCTTTAAACATCGTATCTTCCATTGCAATACCTCCTGCTATCGCTATTTCAGGAATCCAACCACCATCATTGGCTATTTCTTTAATGATTCTATTTACTATTTTCTCTAAATCAATTGTTGGATGGCTCCATTCATTCATCATCTTACACGGACTATGTCCCGTTCCACCACCTGCCCCATCAAAGGTTATTAAGGCAATTTTATTTTTTGATGCAATCTGTATAACTCGTTTTATGTCTTCAATATCATATCCTGCCATCTTAAATAAAATATTGGTAGCACCAAGCTCTCTGTATTTATTTATAAGGTTTTCAAGTATGGATTCATTCCACATTGGCAAACGACCATATAGCATAAAATGAAAACCTTCATCACGATCAAATGTTTCTTTAATCCCTTCATCCATTGGGTTTGGAAAAATCAAATACCCTTTATTTTTAAGAGATACTGCTTCATCATAGGAATATACCGGAAGTACATGCTGAATTCCTTTTGCAGCCTGTCCAAACTTAATCTCGATGGTTCTAAGCTCAAAGTTTTTTAGTGCATACTCAGCCGTTCCTACTACAATATCATCAGCATTTACCTGCAATACAATATCACCATATCCTTTTTCAAATCGTCTGAAACAATCAATCATTTTTCCCAGGATAGGTGCATGTGTTACTTTTCCATTGCTGTCATGTTTTAAATCAAGATCTTTATTTATAGCACTTTCACCGATTACAACCATTACTCCAGCCATCGCTGCGCCGGAATAATAATCTTCCCAATTTAATTTTGCCATTGCAGGCAATATTATAGGAGCCTTTAATTTAATCTTGTTTTGATAACCAATTTCGTAAGAAATATCTGCTGAATGAACATTTGTTTGTTCTGCATCTTCGGGTGCACCAATTGCACCAAATACACGACCATTAATATTAAAATGCGAAAAATCAAATGGATATTTTTTTTCAGATGCAAACTGTTGGGTGTTTGTATTATATGGATAAGCAACCTCAGTTCCTCTAATTGCAGATAATCCTATCTCACACAAACCCGTGCATTGATCGGAGCATACCGAACACATTCCTGATAAATCACATAAATTATCTGGTGTTCTAAGTTTTGTGTTGGTAAAAGTTGTTGATAATTTTGGACTTAATGACATAGTAATTTCATTTAATAACTTATTATAATTAGTAATACTCTGCTTAATATTTTATTGTCAATAATCAATATCTAATTTTTTTTGTGCTATACGCGTTTTTAAATTTGCACAGTAGAGTAGAGCCTGATAGCCCACTCAAAATTAGTACACATAAATATACGTATTTCGAGCAAACTATCAGTACCCCCTGCATCAAACCGTACGTGAACTATTCGCTCATACGGCTTACCGATAGAGTTCTGCCTGTAGCGTTCGCACGATACTTCAAGCTCGCATATTTTTCGATATCAAGTAAGTGTTTATACTTGACCAAATTATCGAATGGACGCTGGCGAAGCGTTTTATGGGCTTTTCGTCCTTTGCTTTTCAGCCATTTATACAGTTTGTAATCTAAATGCCATTTGATCTGGCTTACCGTGTCCCAAATGTGTGTTACCCCGGTGATACTGTAGTAGTTTAGCCACCCAATTAGTATCTCGTTTAATTTGTAGACCATCGGCTCGATATTCCAATGCCTCCCCAAACAATCACTGATATTGGCATAAAGCTTCGACCGTGATTTTGTACTGAGACGAATATTGGTGTACCGTTTCGTGTTCCACTTAAACTTCGATTGTACCATGCGGAACTCAAAGCCCAGAAAGCAAAAACTACTCTTGCTGATGTGCAGCAATTTGGTTTTCTTCTGGTTGATCGTGAGTCCCATTCGGCTCAGGGTTTCACTCATGCGCCGAAGTATCTTCGGTGGATAATGCTTTGTTTTCATTAGAATGAAATCGTCGGCATACCGCACTATGCGGATGTCTTCTTTTGCATAAACACCTTCAGGGTCATTAATCAGCTGATCGAATACATTCATGTAAATATTAGCCAGTAGTGGGGATATCACACCTCCTTGTGGCGTGCCAATCCTACTTTTGGTCAGTTGCCCGTCGGCTTGTTGAATCGGGCTGCGCAGCCATTGTCGTAGTAGTTTAAGGATACCTCTGTCGGCAAGCCGTCTGGATACAACTTTCATCAGTTTGTCGTGAGGTATCGTGTCGAAGTATTTCGACAGATCGGCATCGTAAACAAACTGGTAGCCTGCAAACAGGTTCTCCTTAATCTTGCGAATGGCATCCTGCGCACTCCTCTTCGGACGAAAGCCATACGAGGTTTCAATGAAATCGGCCTCAAACAAAGGTTCGATCATCATCTTGCAGCGATTCCAATTTTAGGAATGAATTTTTGTAGTCCTTGAAAACAAAGGTTTTAAGGGAACAGTGAAAAAATAATTTCCGGGTTAATTTACTTTTAAGGTAATGTTTTATATGACTGGCAGTCAGTGTGTTGGTATTTTTACATAAAAATCCGGCGAAACCGGATTGTACAGTCTCATAATTTCATTATGTTTGAGTTAATATAATTTTTAAAAAAGCGGACAGGTTTAACTCACCTCCATAGGTCCGCTTTTGTTTTACTAAAGTATTAATTTTCAGAATAATAAACAAATGATTGTTGTGTTTTTTGAATGCAGGAGTTCTTTTATTAACTTTTTTTAGAGCAAAGAAAGTTGCAGGGCAAAATTAGCCCTATTTGCAGGGAAACAGTTCATTCTTACTGTTTTCGTGGTCTTAAAAAGACATTACCCGGATTTCAAAAATTTGTTGAACTCCCTGCCCGACCACCGGGAACGCCGCACCTATCAGGTGGCAGAAATCATCATGGCAGGCCTGATGATGTTCGTATTCAAGCGAGGTTCGCGTCATCATACCGACCAGTTGTTCACCCCAGGTTTTGAGAAGAACTATTTCAACCTTTTTGGGTTGAGACTGCCGGTAATGGAAACGGTCAACCAGTTTCTGAAACAGCTACCCCCGGAGGAGCTTGAAAACCTGAAACGTACACTAATAAAGGGGCTTATTGAAAGACGGGTATTGGACAAGTTCAGGTTCATGGGTCGCTTAGTGGTAGCTGTCGATGGTACCGGGATCTGTAGTTTCGAAAAGGAACCGTTTGAGGGCTGTCCGTACAAAACCAGTAAAACCGGGAAAAAGACATGGCAGGCCGGGCTGTTGGAAGCAATAATTATTTGTTCCAACGGTTTTAGCCTGTCGATAGAAACCGAGTGGTACAAAAATTCGGACAACATCGATGAAAAACAGGACTGTGAACAAAAAGCATTTGCGCGCCTGGCCGGGAAACTCAAAAAAGATTATCCACGCCTGCCTGTCATTCTGGTGGCCGATTCGCTGTATCCGAACGATACATTTTTTACTATTTGCGAAAACAACCGATGGAGGTTTATCCTCACTTTTAAGGAAGGATGCCTGAAAACGGTTTGGGAAGAGGCCATGTCGCTGTACCCCCTTGAAGAGGGCCGGAACAAACAAAGCAGACCGACACCTGCCGTTCCAAAAATATGGGAAACAATAATGTTTATAAACAAGATAGGGTACAAAAAACACGCCCTTCACTGGTGTGAATATATCCGTTCTAAAGTCAAGGCAGAAAAAGAAGAACGTTTTGTACATATTAGCGACATTGCCATCAACCAATCAAATGTCTGGGAGATCAGCTTCTATGGCCGGCTCAGGTGGAAAATCGAAAACGAAGGCTTCAATATCCAAAAAAAAGGCGGATACAACCTTCAACATAAATACAGTGAAAAAGATTTCAATGCTATGCAGAATTATTATCAACTGTTGCA
Source organism: Prolixibacteraceae bacterium (assembly GCA_963662895.1). Classification (GTDB taxonomy): domain Bacteria; phylum Bacteroidota; class Bacteroidia; order Bacteroidales; family Prolixibacteraceae; genus GWE2-42-39. The sequence continues at coordinate 533,187 of OY759981.1, forward strand.
AATAGGGCATTTGATAAACCAACTTACCGAAAAACTCATCAGGATAGGAACAAAACTGGAGCAAGCAAAAAGAACGTTAAAATCTATTTGGGAAGATGCAGTTGCTTCGATGCTCAAAGAATGTTTCCTGTTTGAAGAAACCCTGCTCATGAACATTCAGGGAAACCCAATAAAAAAAGAAAGGAGGATACACCGAAATATAAATTCTTGTTAAAAATTCCGATGCCCATCTGTTTGATGCAACGGAATAACTATGCCCATATCATAATGGGCTTTATTCTTGGTCTATATCTTTCTTAATTTTGAAATCGCTGTAAGTGTTGTGCCCAGCAGTTTTTTTTAATATTTAAATCAGTAGTGTCCGACTAAATTAAATAAAAAGAAGGTACTCCCTTTCGGTTTCCCTTCAAAGTTGTAAATTGATTTTTTCATGGCTTTCTTATTATGCAATGTACCATTGTTTTTTTGTTAAAAATGGATTTTATAACAAATATCCCATAAAGCTCCCATTACATTTCCTTTTTCTATGGCGCTGGTTGATTCGTTGTAGAAATACCCTGACTCACCGGTATAAAGACCGATGTTCAATCCTTTTAATGCAATTTCGTGAGAAACTTTTTTACGGTTTATCCGGTAACTAACCGTGAGGTCTCCGCTTATAAAAGGGTCGTATTGTTTGGTGAAAACTTTTGAATCATCCAGCTTTATTTCATGGCTTGTTTCTGAAAGTGCTTCATCTATGGGGGTGTAACGTTCCCCTCCCTGGCAGGTTAACCTTAAGTTCAGGCCAAAGCGGTTATTTTTGCTCCGTCCGGCAAGCCATTCTTTCCCCCACACGCCATTAAAACTAAATCCACGGTCATAACGGGTACTGCGCCAAATTTTATCTCCGCCCATGTACTCCGATTTAAAAACAGAACCGGTGAGCAAATAATAAGAGCCTTTTTTGAGATAGCGCTCCAAGGTAACATCAATTCCATAATTCCTCCCTTTTCCAGCGTTTACCAAAATTTTATCGAGGTAATAATCATTGAGGTTCAGTACCGAGAAAGAAGTATTGGTCTCCACCGGGACATCAAACAAATATTGGTAGTAAGGCTCAACTTTAAGGTGAAGGACATCGGAAATATGCCAGTCGTAAGCCAGGTTAAAATGATGTGCCTTTGCCAAATTCAACCCTTTATTGCCGGGCTGGTTTGTTGTTGAATCAACCACATAATAAAAATCCAGTCGTTCGCGTCGGCTGTTTAAACCATAAGATACAGAGAAGGATTGGTCTGTTCTGAAATTCCATTTCATACTCAACCGTGGCTCTAAATTGAAATTCTCGTTCAGGTTAAAATACTGTGCGTTTAGCCCAGCACTCAACGAAAATTTCGGAGACAACTCAAAAACCGATTGGGAATAGGCCGAAACCTGAAAATTGTTCCCGGAACCGTTGACCACATTTTCCATTGGCATGTTTAGCCCGTAATTAGGCGTAACATTGTAATCCAAATCATAAATCATTTCGGTAGCCGTAATCCCCGTCCGGTTAACGTGGCGTGAGCTAAATTTCTTATTGATGAATGAATTCAGCACAATATTCCAGTTTTTGTTGGTAATATCAACTACCTGCACATGTGAATCCAGCGAATCAACTTGTCCAACATCCTGGAGTATTCCGCTGTAAGTACCTGCCAGCACTGTTTTGATGTAGGTATCATTGTTCAGGTTATATTTATGCGTAATCCCGCCACTGGCTTTTTCCAGTGTTGTTTTTACATCCTGCCGGTCAGCATAAGATTCCCAGTCTTTTTTATCGAGCGGGTCAACATCGTTCTTATCAGTCAGCCCAAGTCCCCAAATTGAAAATGTCCCGGCTTTTTTCGTTGGTAAGTTTAATTTGAATGAAAGATCCTGGTATTTCAGGTTAGCATCAGCAACCAGTCCAGTTGCCGAGTACCGATAATTAAAAATGTACGAGCTGTTGTGCTTTTTACTCAGTGGTCCTTCCGAAGCAAAATCAATTCCTATCAAACTTACCTGAAACGTATTTTGATGCGTTTGGCTGTTCCCGTTACGCATTTGCATATCAAACGCTCCTGAAAGCGCATTGCTGTATTCAGCCGGAAATGCCCCGTTAAAAAAGTCGGAATTTCCCATCACTTGGCTACTTAAAGCCGAGTAAACCCCGCCTCCCAGCGAAATCATATCAGCAAAATGTGTTGGGTTCGGAATTTCAATGCCTTCTAAACGCCACTGGGTGTATTGCGGTGCATTACCGCGGATGGAAAGCGCATTGCTCGAAATTCCTCCGGTTCCGGATACTCCGGCAAAGGAAGTTACCAAACGTGCCGGGTCGTTAAATGCACCGGCAAAACGGTTGGCTTCTTCCACGCTCAACATGCGCCCCTCTGCCAAAGCCATTGGATTTGCGGCACGCTCCTTATTTATTTGTGGCCGGACAGTTATTTCTCCAACCGATTGGGTGCTTTCTTTTAACGGAATTTCAACTAATGCCTCTCTTGCCGAGGTCAGTAATATTTCGCGGTAAATGTAGGATTGATACCCAACAAAAGAGACTTTTAGATTGGCGTACCCCAGTGGAACTCCACGGATTACGAAATGCCCCAAACTGTCGGAAATGGTTCCCACCAAAGGGTTCTCTAACAGCGAAATATTGGCAAACTCCACAGGTTGTCCTGTTTCTACATCGTAAACCGTTCCGCGTATGGTTTGGGTAAGGCCGGTTTCCTTTGCTTCCTGTTTTTCCTTTTTCGGGGTCAGGATAATATGATAGCCACTAATTTTGTACGTGAGTCTGGTTTCTTTTAACATTTCGTCCAACGCATTTTTCAAACTCACATCTTTTAATGAAAGGTTGATTTTTTGCTTCTCGTTTGTTTCCGATTTTTTATAAGCTATGCTGTAATCAGTTTGCTTTTCTATTTCATTAAAGGCTTCTTTTAATGAAATGTTCTCTTTCTGAATTGTTATACGCTTTTCCTGTGCCATCGACTGCTTTGAGAAAGCAAACAGAAAAACTGAAAGGGTAAGAAATACTATCGTCAAATTTTTTTGATTCATTCTATTACATTTGTATTGTTGATACTAAGTTACTTTTCGCAGAGTTGATTTTGTATCTTCGTTTTGAACCGGTAGAAAGTGTCCGCTTTTTACCGGTTCTGTTTTTTCATAGGCATTCTGTTTTGGTTTATACGATCTTTTTTTCAATGTAATTTGTCCGCTTTTCGAGGAATAGGAAAAGTCCCCGGCCATATCTGCCAAAACCTGAAGTATTTGCTCAGGGGTTTCTTCCCGTTCAAATTTTATGGTATAACGTTCGGTTGATAAGTCAATTGACTTATCTATATCGATAGAAATATCAAAACGCCGTTCGAGTGTTTGCAGGATTTCGCCCAGCGTAGCTTCCGAAAATATTAGGTTTCCGCTTTTCCAATCCGGGATGTCTTCGACATTGATTTTTACTACTTTTAAGGCTGACGTTTCGCTGTTGTAAACCAATTGCTCATTCGGCTCCATTTGTTGTTTTTGATTTTTCACAGTTTGAATTTCTATTTTCCCCTCCTGTAAAGTAGCTACTGTCTGGTACTCATCAGGGTAGGCTTTCAAATTGAATTTTGTCCCCAAGACTTTCACATCCAGACTTTTTGTTTCAACCACAAAAGGCTTAGATTGATTTTTTGTTACCGAGAAAAATGCTTCCCCGGTTAAACGAACCGAACGTATTTTCTGACTGAATTTTGAAGGATACTTTAACGTACTTCCGGCATTGAGCCAGACTTCTGTTTGGTCAGGCAAAGTTACTTGTTTTGTTTCTCCAGACGCTGCAGAAATCTGAATCATTGTTGGATGGCTCTGGTGTTGCAGGTAAAACAAAACGCCACTTATTCCTACAAGCAGAATAAAAACGGCTGCCACTCTTGAAAGAACTTTTAACCGGACAGTTTTCTTCACCGACGAATGGATGTCGATTTTAGTATTTACCCTTTTTAAGGCCTCAAACGTAGTTACATCCTTTCCTGTATTTATTGAATCCCAATATTCTTTAGAGGCCTGTTCCATCTCTTCCGTTACCGGATTTTTTGCCAGCCACTGCTGCACCTTTTCTTCCGTTTCCAAAGCATAGCGGTCGCGTAAATAGAGCCGTAACATTTCTGTTGCATCTGTGTTTTTGTCCGATTTCATATGGTTGATTCTTAAAATTTTAATAGAACTTTTCCACCCGATTCCGGTTTCCATGTCTTATCACTTTGGTCGTATTGATATTCAATACCCACCTTTATTTTTGTTTTCTCGTTGGAATCGTATTGCAGTCCTGCACCGAAATTAGTTTTAGGGAAAAAGGTTCGCATTTTAAAAGTGGGGTCAGGACTGTTTCCGGGTGTAACGTATTGCCCCCATGTTTGAAATTGTAGCCTGTTTGTAATAGCGTAACTTAACAGGAAGTTACTTCCAAAAACAATTTGTTTGCTTAAAAAAAGATAACCGTACTGTGCGCTAATAAAAGCACCATAATCTAAGGTCAATTTGTTGGATAAATTGAAGCTTCCCAATGCCCCGCCAAAATTTTGATAATCGCCCAGCCCGGGAAACATTGGCAAAAGTATAGAAGACGAGTCTCCTTTCAGGGCATTTAAATATTTCAAATCCCGATTAAAATTGAAGCTTGCTATTTTCCTGTCAATTGAAATTTGTTGGAGGCTTTCATTATTATTCCAAAATTCCGGCAATGCCAGTTGCGGAATAGGTTGAACCGGTTGTAGTTGTAAATCCCCTTTTTCCTGAATTGAGCGGGAAACCGAGATTGTATCTTTCTGAAGTTCCTGTCCTTTTACCTGAAATACAGAGAAAAATTGTATTGCCAGAAAAATTATCCATAAATGCTTCTGCTGCATATTTATCGTTTTATTAGGAATACAATTAAGTTGGCAGAAACTCAATAAAAAATCTAAATTTTACTAAAAAAACTTTATTCCGATTGCAGGGAGTAAATCCGGCTTTGCACTCTGAACAGGAAAATCTACCTTCGTCATTTTATGACAAAAATCGACCAGTCCATATTAGCAGCATTGCAAAAAGGGAATCATCCTGCTTTTGAAAAAGTCTTCATTTTCTACTATACGAAAGTCAGGACTTTTATTTTGGGCTATGTAAAAACCATGGCCGATGCAGAAGAACTGGCAGAAGAAGTTTTTGTTGGCTTATGGCAAAATCACAAAAGTATCGACCCCGAAAAATCATTCGATTCGTATTTATACACTATTGCAAAAAACAAAGCTATCAATTTTCTGAAAAGAAAATACGCAACCAAGACCATTATTGAAATGCAGGCTCCTTCAACATTTTCCCATAGCCCGGAGGAAGAATGCATAGCTTTGGAAAAGGCACTTTTAATTGAAATGATTGTAGAAAAAATGCCTGCTCAACGGAAAAAAGTTTATCTGCTTCGACAACAAGGCCTGACTAACGAAGAAATAGCCAAGGAACTAAAAACCACCAAACGGAATGTTGAAAGTCAGGTTAGTTTGGCTTTAAAAGAAGTTCGCAGTGCTTTTAGGGATTACCTGATTGTTTTTGTGTGAAGTGAAGTTACATTTTATAGTGGTTTCTTTATCCAATAGTTTTCCTAAAATCCCTGACTTCGGAGAGTGATTTTTCCCCATCGGGGCAAGTAGTTTTCAGGTACTGAAAACGTTTTGAGTACCTCAAAACACAACTTGCCGTGTGCCAGTGCACACTGTTTTTATCATTGGTAAAATGGAATGTTATTCAGAGCCGAGACCTAGAAATTTTGCAAACAATTTTTAACTGCATTTTGTGGAAGGGAACATAATTATAGAAACAGAACGGCGAATTTTTCTATGAATAATATTTGGCTGATATTAAAAGAAGCGATTATTCCTTTAAATAAGAAATTCAGCGTTTGGGTATTCCTTATATTAATTGCTCCATGCAAGGCTCAGTTTAAGGTTGGAAGACTGTAGCATTTAAACGTTCGAACACTTAAACATCTAAACAGATAGTTATACAAAGTAATGACTAAGGATTTGTTTGCATAAGAGTTTGGTTCTAAAAAGGGACAAACAATGCAACAAGTAAAATTGCAAATCGATTATAATAAGAAACCTTACACCCAAATAATGCGGATTCCGGAGGTGAGTGAGTTTTGTTTTTTATTACTCACATTTTCAAGAACTATTGTTTTCATTTTTCTTTTCACAGTATTATCATTTAATGTTATGCGTCTTTCCATCGGGTCGGTCGTTATTGTTTTGGTGGCATAAAAAGGTAGTGTTTGGATATGCAGGTTTTTTGTGGAAAATACTATCCGACGCAGGAGGATGGAGATTTTCCACAAAACCAGAGGCTTGAACTTGCATTTCCTTAAAACACGGATTTACCTTTGCTGCCGGAATAATAATGACCAGATGGGAAGACCATTTTTTTAATATTTCGACAAAAAGAAGAAATCTATAAAATTATTCATGGACTTCTTATAGAAGAGAACATGTTGTTTTAAGATATTATAATAGTTCTGAAGCTGATATGTTTGGTACAGAGAAAACTTATGATTTTCCCAATAGCATTGTCAAGTATTTTGCACGAAACACTTGACATGATGTCTTAAATGCTTACCTTTGTGATAGTATAACAGATACTGGTCTTATTTATGAAGATTGCAGAAAAGATAGAGAAGAAGATAAAACGTATGCCGGAAGGGACTACGTTTAAGTATCAACAATTAGGTATCGCAGCTACTGAGTATAGTGCAGCCACAAAGGCCGTTGAACGGTTAATCGAAAAAGGAACGATAAAACGGATAACTACAGGTGTATTTTATAAACCTAAAAAATCAATTTTTGGGGAGCTAAGACCGAGGGAAACAGAAATCATAAAACCATATTTATACGAACAGGGAAAGAGAATTGCATACATTACCGGAACAGCCCTGTATAATAATATGGGGTTGACTACACAGGTTCCGAAAACAGTAAAAATTGCCAGCCGGAGCAAACGGATATACATTGATTCAGGCAGCATAAAAGCAAACCCCGTAAAAAGTTACGTTGATGTTACCGAAGAAAATTATTCCCTGCTCGAAGTTTTGGATGTATTAAAGGATTTCACAAAAATACCTGACATGGACAAAAAAAGCGGAATCCGGTTTTTGCAGGATAAACTGAAAGGCTTATCCGAAAAGGAAACAAATACGCTGGTTAAATACGCATTAAAATACCCTCCCCGTGTCAGGGCTTTCCTGGGGGCAATATTAAATGAAATATCCGGTAAGGAAAACAGCAGTTTAAAACAAAGCCTGAACCCGTTGACAACATACAGTCTCAACTTAAACGAAAACATTTTAACAACTGCACCAAACTGGAACATAAAATGAGGTTACACGAAAACAAAGAACTTTTTCAGGAAGCTGTTTTAGCTACATCCCAAGTGATGGGAATACCTGAAATATATATTGAGAAAGACTATTGGGTCACATTTGCATTGTACCGGATTTTTCATTCTGAAATGGCAAAGGAAGTTGTTTTTAAAGGAGGAACCGCACTTTCAAAATGCCACAAATTAATAGAAAGATTTTCCGAGGATATCAATGTTGTTGTTCTCCGGAATGAAGGTGAAAACGACAATCAAATGAAGAAGAAAATCAGGGCTGCAGGGAAAATTGTTGAATCGGTTATGCCTGAAATAAACATTCCCGGCCTAACAAATTAAATGGGAAATATCAGGAAAACAGTTCATCAATATGAGAAGATTTTCAAAGGTAATTTTGGTCAGGTTCGCGAACATATCGTTTTTGAGGCTACCTGGCTGGGAAGTTTTGAACCATTCACAATAGAGCCCATAAACAGCTATATTGTTGATATGATGAAACGATACGGACAAAATGAATTAATAAAAGAATATGGTTTGCAACCCTTTGAACTTCCGGTTTTAAGCAGGGAACGAACTATCTGTGAAAAAATAATGAGCCTCGCCAGGTTCTCATTATTGGAGAATCCCTATGAAAATCTGGCCAATAAAATCCGTCACATTTATGATATTCACATGATGCTGGGAAACAGTGAAATCAAATCCTTTTTTGAGAGTGACCGGTTTGATAAAATGATGATAACAGTTGGCAATGACGATGTTGTTAGTTACAAGAACAATAACGAGTGGTTAAGAACACATCCGGCGGAAGCAATTATTTTCAGTCAGCCGGAAATGATTTAAGCCTTTTTAAACAATTTGCCCCGCAAGCTCCAAAACAATTTCAGGAGGGGAATAATGCGGTTATATATACCCGTGTATCATCGGCTGACCAAGAAGATAATACCAGTTTGGCATCTCAGAAAAGATTCTGTGGGTATATGCTCAAAAAAGAGGACTGAATGTAGTCGGTTATTTTGGTGGAACATACGAATCTGCCAAAACCGACGACCGCAAAGAATTTAACCGGATACTAACCTTTGTAAAACGTTCAAAAAACATCAACTATGTAATTGTTTATTCTTATGAGCGTTTTTCCCGTTCAGGTATCGCCGGGGCTTCAATTGCTGATGATTTGTTGAAAAAATACGGGGTAATTACTTTGGCAACCACTCAGGAACTTGACCCGACAACCCCTGCCGGTTCTTTCCAGCAAAAAATATTATTCCTCTTTGGGCAGATGGATAATGAATTAAGGCGTGATAAGATAGTAGCGGGGATGAAAGAACGTCTGACAGAGGGATATTGGGTGTGGAGTACTCCCCGCGGCTACGATAACCTGAACCAGGGAAAGGGAAAAGCGTCAGAGCGTAAACTGGTTGTTAACCGGGAAGGAAAACTATTAAAGAAGGCTTTTGAATGGAAAGCTTATCAACAATTGCCCAATGTTGAGATTGCAAGACGGTTAAATAAAATGGGTATGAATATATCTGAAAAGCAGATGATAGAGTTGTTTACCAATCCTTTTTATTGTGGCTTAATCGTTAGTAAAATGCTTCCGGGGCAAGTTATTGAAGGGAAACATGAACCATTAATTTCTAGAGAACTATTCTTGAAAGTGCATAATATCCGCCAGGAAAACAGGAGCCATAGTTTTGTGCACGACAGGGATAATGATAATTTACCTCTGAAAGTTTTTGTGAAGTGTGACAAATGTAAGCAAACATTGACTGGCTATCTTGTCAAAAAGAAAGGGTTGTATTATTATAAATGCAACACAAAAGGATGTAAAGTCAATCGAAGTGCCAAGGCTATGCATGAGTTGTTCAGGACAGTTTTAAAATCATTTAAGATAGGAACAGAGGAACTTGATATTATCAGGCTACAACTGGAAGAGCAAATGGCAGTTTTCTTTAACTCTCAAATAGAAGAATCAAAATCATTAAAAAACAGGTTGATGGAAACTGAAAGAAAATTGGAAGCTATTGAGGAGCGTTTTGTTATTGGTGAAATTGACCGTGGTCTTTACGATAAATTCAGGCCAAAATATGAAAAGGATTGTTTTGAAATTAAACAGGAACTCAATAAAACCGGTGGATATAAATCGAACCTTGGAAAGGTAATAGATTTTGCCACAAAAATATGCCTTAACCCATTAGTATTATGGGAGAAATCGAATTTGAACAGCAAACGGATATTTCAAAATTTACTGTTCCCTGAAGGAATTATCTATAACCGCGAATCTGACCAATATCGAACTTTCAGGATAAATTCATTCTTCTCCCTGATTCCGCAAATAGCAAGGAATTTAAAAGGAAATAAAACCGGGGATTCCATCAAATTTGATAAAATCCCCGGTTGGGTGGTGCCACTCGGAATCGAACCAAGGACACATGGATTTTCAGTCCATTGCTCTACCAACTGAGCTATGGCACCGTTGATTTGCGGGGGCAAATATATATCAAAAATCTGAACTACAAAATATTTTTTTATCTGTTCCCCATTTTTCATTTAATCAATTGGGTAAACGAAACTTACTATTTAAATATTCTCTTTTCTTTTTTTCGCTTGACTTATTTTCTCAGTAAGGTTTCCTACTTTTGCAGTCCTATAATTTAAGTATTTGCATGCAGCTATATTTTCATACATTAAAGAATGGTATTCGTTTGGTACATCAACAAATTGTTTCTCCGGTTAGTCACCTTGGGGTTATTCTGAATACCGGATCGCGTGATGAGGAAATAAACGAACAGGGAATTGCCCATTTTATTGAGCATGTTATTTTTAAAGGAACAAAAAAGCGAAAAGCCTATCATATTATCAGCCGGATCGAGGATGTAGGGGGAGAATTGAATGCTTATACAACCAAAGAGGAAACTTCTGTTTATGCAATTTTCCTTAACGAATATTTTGAACGTTCCATGGAACTAATCAGCGATATTCTGATTAACAGCACATTTCCACAGAAAGAACTTGAAAAAGAAAAAGAGGTGGTAATTGAGGAAATAAACTCGTACAAAGACAGTCCTTCGGATTTAATTTTTGATGAGTTTGAAGAAGTCCTGTTCGACGGCCATCCCATCGCACGGAATATTCTGGGAACTCCTGAAAATGTAAAGAGTTTCAGCCGGGAAAACATTTTTGACTTCATCTGCCGGAATTATCATACCGACCAGATGGTACTAAGCTCAGTTGGTAGCCTGCCATTTGATAAAATAATCCGGTTGACTGAGAAATACTTCGGGCAGATACCGGAAAAAATCAGAAGTAATAAACGATTAGGGTTCGATCACTATCAGGCCTCGAAACGGATTGTGCAAAAAGATACTTTTCAGACTCACTGCATCATCGGGAATATTGCCTACGACCACCAGAATCCGCGCCGTATCGGCATGGTGTTACTGAATAATATTTTGGGAGGGCAGTCGATGAACTCGCGGTTAAACCTGGCTTTACGGGAACGTAATGGTCTGGCGTACAATATCGAATCGAATTATACAGCTTATTCAGATACCGGTCAGTTCAGTATTTATTTTGGTACTGATAAAGAAAACCTCGACAGGGCGATTAGCCTGGTTCAAAAAGAAATCAAACAATTAAAAAACAAGGAACTTGGTTTACAACAATTAATAAAAGCCAAGAAACAACTGATTGGGCAATTGGCTATTTCGAACGAAAACAGGGAAGACCTGATGCTTTCAATAGGGAAAAGTTATTTGTTATACGACCATGTGGACAATCTCCAACAGGTATACGAAAAAATAAATAGGCTTACCAGCCGTGAAATTCAGGAAATCTCTAATGAGATTTTTGAAGAATCGCAAACCAGCATTTTAATTTATCACTAGGATGACCGGATCAAGGGCACTGGAGAAATATATTTTAGACCATATTTCAGAAGAAGAACCTTATCTTTCTGAACTGGATCGTGAAACTCATCTGAACGCATTGAGACCCCGCATGCTTTCAGGTCATTTGCAAGGAAAAATTCTTAGTATGTTAAGCTCGATGATTGCTCCTGAAAACATTCTGGAAATCGGCACTTTTACTGGTTATTCGGCAATATGCCTGGCTCAGGGGTTAAAAACCGGGGGACACCTTCACACCATCGAACTGAACGATGAACTTGAACTGATTTCCAAAAGGTATTTTAAAAAGGCCGATCTTGATAAAACAATTATTCAATATTCAGGGGATGCCCTGCATATTATTCCAACACTGGAACTACATTTCGAATTAGTTTTTATCGATGGGAATAAACGGGAATATTCCACCTACTACAAAATGATATTCGCGAAAATACCGGTAGGTGGATATATTATTGCTGACAATACCCTGTGGAATGGAAAAGTTGCAGATGGAAAAGGGGTAAATGACGAACAAACCAAAGGGATATTGGCATTCAATGAAATGGTAAAAAATGATTCCCGTGTCGAAAAGGTTATCCTTCCTATACGCGATGGGATGACTATTATTCGAAAAACATCAGATTAACAGGACGTTGCATAAAAAAAGCGGGCCACTGCCCGCTTAATTTTAATTTTCCACCCCAAACGCACCGGGTTTCAGGACGAAACCCTTGCGTTAATATTGTAAAGATAACACCAAATAATTAAAAAATCCAAATATCTGGCAAAAAAATCTCAAATTAATTTAGCATTTTTTTCACTTTGTCGGCGATATCTTTCCCTTCGGCCTTGCCTGCAAGGATTTTCGAGGCTATACCCATTACTTTTCCCATGTCTTTCATTCCTGAGGCACCAGTCTGTTCAACGATTTGTTTTACTGCTTTTATTAAATCCTCATCGCTTAGCATTGCAGGCAAGTACGATTCAAATACTTTCACCTGTCCCATCTCCTGTTGGTACAGGTCATCGCGTCCCTGTTCCTTATAAATATTTGCTGAATCTTTTCCTTGTTTCGCAAGTTTTTGGATTATTTTTAACACTTCCGGGTCGGCAAGGTCTCCACTAGCCCCTGTAGCCGTTCTTGCTTCAAGCAGTACTTTTTTTATACCCCTCAGGGCTTCCAGTTTTTCTTTCTCGCGTGCCTTCATGGCCGCTTTGATATCTTCGTTGATTTGTTCAAATAAACTCATATTCATTTTTTTTATTCGTGAATAAATTTTAAATAAACTCCTATTTTCAGATCTACAGAAAGGCAATTCTGTGTGTTTCAATCTACATTATCATGCAGGTATGAGTTGTTATCGCGTAAAACGATATTGTTGTCGTCATCGGGAGAAAGCGAAAAACGTGAAAGTTTTTGTTCGATTTTTTTCTGTAAGCCTTTCAATTTAATTTTTTTACGACGATAAGCCGGGATATTTTCCAATTCATCCACCATTTCTTCTGATGACTCGGCATAATCAATTTTCACAGAGACATCGGGTTCTGATTCGGGTTGAACTTTCCGTTTCCCGTATAAATTATCAAACTCATCCGGTTCTTCTGAATTGATTTCGAACTCAAAAGTCTGTTGTTTAGTTTGCGGTTCCACATATTTTTCAGATTCATTTTTTTCCTTGGTCAACAGACGGGTACCCGGCATTTTTTGTACAGAATTATCGACCAAGGTGTGATATGTTTTCTCTGGTTGTTTGGCTGCTACCATCTCGGGAATACTACTGGTACTGAAACCTGTTGCAATCACAGTCACCGAGATTTCATCGTCGAGGGTTTCATCTACTCCATTTCCCCAAATCAAATCCGCGTCATTACCGGCTTTGTCTTGTACGTAATCCGTAACATCGCCGATTTCGTCCATAGTAACTTCTTTTTCTCCTGAAGTAATATTGAGTAGAATATTTTTTGCACCGTCGATATTATTGTTGTTCAGAAGCGGTGAATTCAATGCTTCCTCAATAGCCCTTAGTGCACGATTTTCCCCACTTGCCCTGGCCGATCCCATGATAGCCACGCCACTACTTCGCATAACTGTATGTACATCAGCAAAATCCACATTTATATATCCGGGGACCGTGATAATTTCCGCGATACCTTTAGCTGCAATGGTCAATACATTATCGGCTTTGGCAAATGCTTCGGAAATGGTACTGTCTCCATACATCTCACGAATACGTTCGTTGTTGATTACCAATAACGAATCGACATGCTTTTCCATGGCCGCAATTCCGTCGATTGCCTGTTTTATGCGCCGACGTCCTTCGTTACGGAAAGGTATTGTTACGATACCGACCGTTAATATACCCAGTTCTCGGGCAGCTTCAGCAATTACCGGGGCTCCCCCTGTACCGGTACCACCCCCCATCCCGGCAGTAATAAAGACCATTTTTGTATTTTCCGCCAACACTTTTTTTACATCGTCAATGTTTTCAATAGCAGCTTCACGGCCGATTTCGGGTTTATTACCTGCCCCGCGGCCCTCGGTCAATGATGAGCCCAATTGTATCTTGACAGGGACCTGACTGTGGCCCAATGCCTGCGAATCGGTATTGCAAATCATAAAGTTCACATCTTTAATGCCTTGTGCACACATATGGTTAACGGCATTACCCCCGCCACCTCCAACACCAATAACTTTAATGATAGAACCACTACTTTGGTCTAAATTAAAATTCATTATATCATTCGACATACGCATTCATTTTTCTGTTTAATCCGATTATTTCTTTATTCATCCGAAAGAGATACGTCATTGTCCTCAAAAAAACGGGTAAACTGACGATGGAACCAACTATCCAGATTCCCATTATCCCGGACATTATCAGAGATTAATTCTTTTTTCTTCTTTTTCTTTTCTATTTTCCTGTTTACAATATTATTTATCGTTTGTCCTATTTCGTTTTCATTTATGAAAGTTTTTTCTTCAATTTCTGCTTCTCCTAAATTGATAGCCGGTTCATTGTCTTCCAGTTGAAATTCGGTTTTTGTTTTTTCTTTCTGAAACAGCTTATTCGGATTGGTATTGAAGCCTGTTGCAATAATGGTAACGCTGATTTTCGGTCCCAGCTTTTCATCAAAACCATTTCCCCAAATGATGTTGGCATCCTGTCCGGCTGCCTTCTGGAGGTATTCAATAATTTCACCGATTTCGCCCATTGTAATTTCATTTTCACCGGAAATAATATTCAGCAGGATATCCTTGGTCCCGTTGATGTCATTACTATCGAGCAAAGGTGAATCAAGCGCTGCTTTTATAGCCTGCATCGCACGGTTGTCGCCTTCAGCAAAGCCTGTTCCCATCAGGAATACGCCACTTCCTGCCATCACGGTGCTTACGTCGGCAAAATCGATATTGATATTTCCATGTAATGTAATAATTTCTGCTACTCCTTTTACTGCGGTGGTAATAATGTCATCGGCCTTTTTAAACGCAATGGAAGCCGGCAGGTCACCATATATTTTGTGTAGCTTTTCGTTGCTGACGACCAGCATGCTGTCGACGTAATCCTTCAATTTGTCCACTCCGTCAAGCGCCTGATGAAAACGACGTTTTCCCTCGGCAGGCGAAGGAATAGTAACCACCGCAATGGTAAGTATATCAAGTTCGCGAGCCAGCCTGGCAACTACAGGGGTAGCTCCTGTTCCGGTGCCACCTCCCAACCCGGCTGTAATGAACAGCATCTTGGTTGATCCTTCGAGCACCAAACGCAGGTCGTCCAGGTTTTCGATGGCTGCCTGTTCTCCCTGTTCCGGCTGGTTACCTGCCCCACGTCCTTCGGTCAGGGTAACCCCCAACTGCACTTTTACAGGAACCTGGCTTTCCTGCAAAGCCTGAGAATCAGTGTTACAAATTATAAAATCAACTCCTTTAATACCTTCTTCGAGCATATGGTTCACGGCATTACTGCCACCCCCGCCAATGCCAATTACCTTAATAATGGACGAAGCCGTCTGTTGTAACCCAAAATTGATAATATCGTCGTTCATAGTCCTGACGAATTTTAATTATACTAAAACATTTCCGTATCCTGATCATCGTCGAAAAACATGGTCACCTGCCTGGCTACCTGCTTTTTTACCTGGCTAAAGAAACCTTCTTCTGAATCTTTTTTCTTCTTTTTTCGAACTGGTTTTTTGATCCCTTCTTCATCATTTACAGCCATTGTGAGCAATCCGAGTACCGTTCCGTAACGCGGATCTTCCAACTCTTTCCATCCTGAAATAAATCTCACGTTCGGAACCCCTTTACGAACATCCAGGCCGGTTCGAAATTTGATCAGTTGATTCAGGTTGGGCATCATGGAAGTCCCGCCTGTAATAACAATTCCGGCCCCTACTTTATCTAAATAACCCGAATTTTCAAGCTGATAATAAAAAGCCTCAATAATTTCTTCCATCCGGGCCTGAATAATAAAAGCAAGACTCTTAAAAGATATTTCCTTGGGTTCCCATCCGGAAATACCCGGAATAGTAACCACCTTGTCTTCTGGAGCAAAATCACCCATGGCCTGTCCAAATTGTATCTTTAACGATTCGGCCTGGCGTAGCAGAATGGAACATCCTTCTTTTATGTCGTGAGTGATTACATTACCTGCAAACGGGATAACCGAGGAATAACAAAGGACACTGTCGTAATAAATCGACATTTTTGTTGTTCCACCACCAATATCAAGTAATACTACCCCTGCTTCTTTTTCATCCTCGGAAAGAACCACTTCCGAAGATGCAATCGGATCGACAATAACCTTTTTCAAACGAATACCTGCCCGGTCGAAGCATTTCTGAATATTCATTTCGTATTGTTCGGGGGCAACATGTAACTTAAAGCTAGCTTCCAATTTTTCACCGGTGATGCCGACCGGGTTCATGATACCGGCCTCATTATCGATTGTAAACAATTGCGGGTTTATATGGTAAATCTTAGATCCCTCCCGAAGAGGAACCTGAACGGCCTGCCGGAACATCTGGTCAACGTCTTCTTCCGAAACAACACTACCAGGGATCAGGTATTTCTGGACTTTCGCACTGAGCGTTTTCAATTGTTGACCAGTAAGGTTCACATACACCTGTTCGATGTCACCGTCAAACAAATCTTCGGCTTTACGAACAGCTTCGCTGATAGCCGCGTAAGCTTCATCGATGTTCAGCACTGCCCCTCGCTTAACTCCTTGCGACATACTTTGTCCTAACCCGACAATTTCAATTTTACCTTCCTCATTTCTCTTCCCGGCAACGGCAACTATCTTGGTAGTGCCAATGTCAACTGCTGCAAAAATTTGTTCGCTTCTGGCCATGATTTTCAGCTTTTATTACAAACAACCTGGTTCTTATACTTTAAATTGATAGTTTTATATTTATCCCAGCCGGTTTTGCTAAAACCCTGCTGGTACACTGCTTTTAAATTCCGTAGTTTTTCCCGGTAATTTCCGGTCGTGCCAAATTCTATCAAGTGATCGCCTACCCGGGGAACCACCAGTAATTCCTTTTTCGGTGTTACAAAAATTTGTTCGATCTGTGCTTTCCAAAACGGATCAGAATAAATAAAACCTGCAAACGGAAGTAACTCACGGGTGGCATATTCACTGGTAATGGTTCCCGATACCACCGGTACCCTGACCGTATATTTATCTGAAGCCGGTATTTTTATTCCCTCCCTATCAAGGTAATAGTCGGATTCCCCTGTTTTAATTCTGACAATTGGGATACGTTCCTCAATTTCAACAACAAGTTTTCCTGTAAAACGAAGTGATTTCCCTTCTATCTTTCGGTATATTTCCACATTACTGATATTTTCCACAGCCCGGAGTTTTTGTTCCAGTGCTTCGGTATTAATTTGTTTCAGTTTTTTACCGAAAATGCTGTTATCAGCTTTCTTAACCAGCTCCAGAATATCGTCTTCCTGCAAAAAGCGGGGGGATCCTTCAATAATATGTACTAAAACACTCTGGCATTTGATATTATCCGCTTTACGAGAGGTAAACCATACTGTAAAGCCCAGAAATCCACCCAGAAGTAACCATGCTAATATTTTCAGGATCGTTTTAAACATGTTCTTTCGCTGTCAAAATATTTTTCACTTTATCAATCATGGTATCAATATCGCCTGCCCCCATCATCAATATAATGCCGGGCTTAAAATGCTTGGCAACTGCAGGTAATTCAGCTTTTGTGCAACGTACTTTCTGGCCATTTTTTATTTTCTGAAAGATCAGATCGGAAGTGACCCCCGGGATAGGTTCTTCCCTTGCCGGGTAAATATCGAGCAGTACAATCTCATCGAGTAATTCGAGGCTCTGTGCAAAACCATCGGCCAAATCACCAGTCCGGCTGAATAAATGCGGTTGAAAAACTCCCGTTACAATTGCGCCTTTAAACATGTCGCGGACCGATGAAATAGTAGCCTTCAATTCTTCCGGGTGATGGGCGTAATCATCAATCAGTGTATATTTTTCGGTTCTTAAATGAATATCGAACCTGCGCTTTACTCCCTGATAACCGGCCAGGGCAGCTTTTATTTCTTCCGGTTTAACCCCGCACATTAATGCAACTGACGAAGCAGCAACAGCATTTTCAACATTCATCAACCCGGGATAATTCAAAACAAAACCATCAATAATACCATCCGGTGTAGACAGGTCAAACTGATATGCTCCATCCTGTAACCGGATATTTTGGGCATAAAAGTCGGCCTGCTCTGACAAAGAATAACTGTAATGCCGGATGTATTGATTGGATGATTTACTAATTTTCAAACCTTTTTTAACCAAAACCGTACCGCCTCGTTTGATTTGCCCAACAAACTGGTTAAATGCCCCGATGATGGCTTCATGTGTCCCGTATATATCGAGATGGTCAGCATCCATCGCTGTTACCACCGCCATTTGCGGTTGCAGTTGCAGGAATGAACGGTCGAACTCGTCAGCTTCGGTTACCATAAACGGGCTTTCTTTTTCAGCCAGCAACAGGTTGGTTCGGTAATTTTTTGAAATACCCCCCAGAATCGCACTGCAATCCAATGCTGAAAATTTCAGAATATGGGCAATCATAGTCGAAACCGAAGTTTTGCCATGCGTGCCTGAAACAGCAATACAATATAAGGGGTTACAGATCAGTCCCAGTACCTGAGAACGTTTTTTTATATTGAAATTATTCTTCTTCAGATAATTGTATTCCTTATGACTGGCAGGAACAGCCGGAGTGAGCACAACCAAACTGTTTGCTGGGTTCATCGGGGGAGGAAGCAATTCAGGATCGTCAGTGTAATGCACATAAATGCCTTCGGCCTGCAAATTACGGGTTAGTTCTGTTTCTGCGCGGTCGTACCCTGCTACCTCTTTCCCAAGATATTTGAAATACCGGGCCAGGGCACTCATCCCGATTCCGCCGATCCCGAGGAAATATACCTGTTTTATGTGATTTATATCGTACATCTACTTTTTTAGTTCATTCAGAATAACATCCACAATTTCTTTTGCCGCATCGGGCTTTGCCATGCCCCGAATACTTTTGCTCAACATCTGCAATTTTTGTTCATCTTTTACCAGGTTGAACGTTTCTCTCCACAACTGCTCCTTTGCATCCGCATCCTTGATCATCACTGCTGCATTGTTTCTTACCAGTGCTATTGCATTTTTTGTCTGATGATCTTCAGCAACATTAGGTGAAGGTACCAACACCGAAGGTTTCCCAAGCAGGCATAGCTCTGAGATGGTGCCTGCTCCAGCCCTCGAAATAACTACGTCGGACACTGCGTATGCTAAATCCATACGGCTTATAAATTCATTTATTTTCAGATTTTCAGGCCTGTTGTTTTTTAATTTTTCCTGAATATTGTTATAATAATATTTACCGGTTTGCCAGATGATCTGCACGCCTGATTTTTCAATCAGTTCAAGGTTTGCAAAAATACTTTCATTCAAGGTTCCTGCTCCCTGACTTCCACCAACCAAAAGCACCACTGGTTTTCCAACATCCAGTCCAAAAAACCCAAAAGCCGTCTTTTTGTCTTCAACCTTTTCAAACAAACTTTTTCTGATGGGATTGCCGGTTAAAACAATCTTTTCAGCCGGAAAATATTTTTCCATTTCGGGGTAAGCCACACATATCTTTTGCACTTTCCCGGCCAGCAGTTTATTGGTGACCCCTGCATACGAATTCTGTTCCTGTAAAATAGCCGGGATACCTTTTTGTACGGCAGCTTTCAATATGGGGCCGCTGGCATACCCTCCTACTCCAATGGTCACATCGGGCTGAAATTTCTGAATTATCTTCCGCGCTTTCTTCAGACTTTTATACAATCTTATAAAAAAGGTAATCATCTTCAACGAGGGTTTTCTAGGGAATCCCATCACGGGTAGCCCTTCTATCCGGTAACCGGCAGCAGGTATACGTTCCATTTCCATTCGTCCGAGTGCCCCCACAAAAAGTATATCTGCATCAGGAACACGTTCCTTTAGCTCGTTTGCAATCGAGATAGCCGGGAAAATATGCCCGCCTGTTCCGCCTCCGCTTATGATTACTTTCAGTTTTTTCATTTTATAATGCTTCATCTTCATCTGGTGTGTCAACCATCACCAGTTGGTCTTCTGTGTGTTTCTGTTTATTGTTATGATGACTTACAGTTAAAATAATGCCAAAAGCAAGGGCTGTAAACATCATCGAAGTACCGCCCAGACTGATCCAGGGCAAAGGCTGTCCGGTTACCGGGGTAACACCTGTTGATACCGCCATGTTAATGGCCGCCTGAAAAACAAGTATCAATACCAAACCGGTTACTAAAAAAGCCGGAAATGTCCGGTCACACTTCCGTACAACGACAACCCCCCTGTAAAAAAATATGAGGTACAACAAAAACACGAATGCCCCGCCAATAAAACCATATTCTTCAATGATAATGGCAAAAATAAAATCATTGTACCCTGCTTTCATGTAGTTGCTCACCTCGCTTCGACCGGGTCCTTTGCCCAGTAACCCGCCTTCATAAACAGCCAGTCTTGCAAAATCGGCCTGGGTAGTGCCTACTTCCGAGTCCTTATCTCCGTAAATAAAATCGTCGATACGCGCTTTAAAGGTGTGTACGCGCCCGACTTCTTCAGGTAGCAGGTCTGCCGTGAAATAGACCGAGACTCCCAGCGTCATTATAACAGCAAGTAGCAGGAAAAAATATTTCAGAGGAACACGGGCAACAAACATCAATACCGTTATACTACCGAAAATAAGGATCGATGTAGAAATATCACTATAAAAAATAATTGCACACACAAAGGCGCTTACACCTGTCACCCAGTAAAAAGCATGTCTCAATTCTTCTTTGTTTTTTTGGTATCTCGACAACATCTTTGCTGCATACATTACTAATGAAACTTTGGCCAGTTCTGCCGGCTGGAAACTAAAAAAAACAAGATTAAGCGAACGTGATGTTTCTTTACCGGAAGCAAATAAGAGTTGTACCACTGCGGCCACCAAGGCAACAATCGTTATCCCCACCATTAAATTCGCCAGGATGGCATATACTTTAACAGGTACCACGTTTACCAAAAAAAGTATTAGCCCGACTCCCAGCATAATGAACACTGCCTGACGGATCAGATAATACCAGGTGTTGCCACCTGCCTCTCGATAAGCCAGTTTCCCAGTGGCGCTGTATACGATGAGCAGGGAAATCAGCGACAGGAAGATCAGTATGATCCACAATATCTTATCCCCTTTAAATATTTTACCTGCCCTAAAAGTCATGTTCTCCCTTTCTTACGGATATTTTATTTATAAATCTCTAACTGCTGCTTTAAACTGGCGCCCACGGTCTTCATAGCTATCAAACAAATCGAAGCTGGCACAGGCCGGCGAAAGTAACACAGCATCACCGTTTTTTGCCAGATAGTAAGCCGAACGTACGGCATCAACCATATTGCAGGTTTCTACAATGTTCGGTACTACGTCTTTAAACGCTTTCACTATTTTCGAATTATCTTTGCCCAGACAAACAATAGCTTTCACTTTGCTGCGAACTAAATCCATCAGTTCGTTGTAATTGTTCCCTTTGTCGATACCTCCGACAATCCAGACTGTTTGTTTGGTCATACTCTCCAGCGCATACCAGGTCGAATTCACGTTGGTTGCCTTCGAATCGTTAATGAAGTCGACACCATGCACCTTGAGAAAACGCTCCAGCCGATGCTCTACTCCTTTAAATTCGGCCAGACTTTCACGAATAATTTCATTCCTGATTTGCAACACCATACCGGCCAAACCGGCTGCCATCGAGTTGTAGGCATTGTGTTTCCCTTGTAACGAAATATCAAGTATTGACATGCTAAATGTATTTTGTTCCCAGTTAATAATCATTTTTCCATCGTCGATCCCGGCCCCGTTTTGCATGGGTTTCCCCAATGTAAATGCGGCTTTCCGGGCGACTATCTTCCTCTTTTTCATTTCTGAAAGAATGATTGGATCATCCGCACAATAGATGAAAACATCATTGTGGGTTTGATTCTGAAGCACCCTGAATTTTGAATCTATATAGTTCTGCATTTCGTACCCGTAGCGATCGAGATGGTCGGGAGTAATATTGAGTAAAACAGCAATATCGGCTTTAAAGTCGTACATATTATCAAGCTGAAAGCTGCTTAACTCGATCACATAATAATCAAAATTTGCTTCGGCCACCTGCCATGCCAGGCTTTTCCCTACATTTCCGGCCATCCCCACGTTCATCCCTGCCTCTTTCATCAGATGGTAGGTCAGCATGGTTGTGGTGGTTTTCCCGTTGCTACCGGTAATACAAATCATTTTTGCTGAAGTGAATTTCCCTGCATATTCAATTTCCGAAAGTACCGGAATACGGGACTCTTTCAGTTTTTTGATGACCAGGGCTTTTTCAGGGATACCCGGGCTTTTTACCACACAACCGGCATTCAGGATCAACTCTTCGGAATGCTTCCCCTCTTCAAAATCAATTTCATGATCCAAAAGAACCTGTCTGTATTTTTCTTTAATAACTGCCACGTCGGAAACAAACACTTCATTCCCATGCTTTTTTGCAAGGATTGCTGCGCCTGTTCCGCTTTCTCCTGCTCCCAATATGACTACACGCTGTGGCATTGCTTATCGCATTTTTAATGTTACTATAGTAACCACGGCCAGGATAATCCCGATAATCCAGAAGCGGGTAACTATTTTTGCTTCGGGAATATTCTTTTTCTGGTAATGATGATGAATCGGAGCCATCAGAAATACCCTCCGCCCTTCACCATACTTGCGTTTGGTATATTTAAACCATGCAACCTGAATGGTTACCGATAAATTTTCGATTACAAAAATCCCGCACAATATGGGAATCAGGATCTCCTTACGGATGATAACGGCAAAAACAGCAAGGATACCCCCTAATGCAAGGCTTCCGGTGTCGCCCATGAAAACCTGTGCCGGATAGGAATTGTACCAAAGAAAACCTACGGTTGCGCCGATAAATGCGGCGACAAATACCGACAGTTCGCCTACATTCGGTATGTACATGATGTTGAGATAATCGGCATAGATAATATTTCCACTTACATATGCCAACAAGCCAAAAGTGGCGCCACTGATAGCCGATGTACCCGTGGCAAGGCCGTCAATCCCGTCGGTCAGGTTTGTAGCATTGGAAACCGCTGTAATAATAAAAATGATAGCCAATCCGTAAACCACCCAGGCCGCTATCGAACGCGATTTTTCCCCCATGAACGCAACCAGCCATGCGTAGTCGAATTCATGGTTTTTAATAAAAGGGATGGTTGTTTTTGTGGATTTTGTTTTTTTAGTCACAAATTGTACCTGTTGCTGTCCCGTCTCCTGGTCAACCATAATTTCTTTCCTGAAATTTCCATGTGAATCACGCTGTTTTTCGCGTACCACCACATCATCGGAAAAAAACAAAGTGCCAACTACAATTATTCCCAAACTAACCTGTCCCAATATTTTAAATTTGCCAGCCAATCCTTTTTTATCTCTCAGGAATACTTTGATGTAATCGTCAGCAAAACCTATCAATCCCAGCCACGCAGTAGTAATTAACATAAGCAGGATGTAAACATTATCGAGTCTTGCAAAAAGCAGGGTGGGAATAATAATTGAAGCCAAAATAATTAAACCACCCATGGTTGGCGTACCTTTTTTCTGAAGTTGCCCTTCGAGACCGAGGTCTCGTACTTCTTCTCCAATCTGTTTTCGTTGCAGAAATCCGATCAGCTTTTTACCAAAAACCATGGTTATCAACAATGAAAAAATAATTGCAGCTCCTGCACGAAACGAGATATACTGGAACATTCCTACACCCGGTAAATCAAAGTCTTTCAGTAATTCGTACAAATAGTAGATCATAGTACAGGTTTAAATCTTATTGAATATTTCGTTAATCACTTCCTTGTCGTCGAAATGATATCTCACTCCTTTTATTTCCTGGTAGTCCTCGTGTCCTTTGCCTGCCACCAGAATGATATCGCCGGGTTGTGCCAACATACAAGCGGTGCGTATAGCCTCCCTGCGATTTTCGACAGAAAGGACCTTCGATCTTTGATGCGCCTCAATTCCGGCCTGCATATCACTGATAATGTCGGCCGTTTCTTCCGAGCGGGGATTGTCAGAAGTCAGAATCACTCTGTCACTCAGAGAGGCAGCTTCCCAGGCCATTTCCGGGCGTTTCGTTTTGTCTCGGTCGCCACCGGCACCTACCACGGTAATTATCTGTTCGTTACCGGTGCGTATTTCGTTTATTCCTGAAAGTACATTTTTCAACGCGTCTGGTGTGTGGGCATAGTCAACCACTGCATATTTCCCTTCGGGCGAACGGATAATCTCGAATCGCCCGGGTACCGGCCTTAAATCACTGATTACAGGCAATACTTCCTCTTTTTGTTCCCCCAGTAAAAGGGCTGCACCATAAACCGCAAGCAAGTTGTAAGCATTGAAAACACCGGTAAAATGAGTCCACACTTCCTGCCCGTCGATATTCAGTAACATGCCATCGAAATGTTTCTCCAAAATTTTACAATGAAAATCGGACCATCCCCTCAACGAATAAGTTTGCTTGCCGGCAACGGTATTCTGAAGCATCACCATTCCGTTCTTATCATCGGCATTGGTAAGGGCGAAAGCCTCTTTCGGGAGTTGGTCGAAAAATGCTTTTTTGGCTTTGAGGTATTCAGCAAATGTTCGGTGATAGTCAAGATGATCGTGTGTCAGGTTGGTGAAAATACCACCTGCAAATTTTATCCCGGCAATGCGTTCCTGATGAATCGCATGTGAACTGACTTCCATGAAACAGTATTCGCACCCGGCATCTACCATTTTTGCCATCAACGACTGGATGCGGACTGCATCAGGAGTAGTATGCGTGGCTGGGAACTCATCTGCCCCAACGTAATATTTAATAGTAGAAATCAAACCGGCTCTGTAGCCCAGTTTCATAAACATTTCATACAAAAGGGTCGCAATGGTTGTTTTGCCATTGGTACCGGTAACTCCTATCACTTCCAGGTTTTCCGATGGATTTCCATAATAAACTGCAGCCATCTGGCCCGTTGCTGCCTGAGCATTTTTAACCCGCACATAAACAACCGGATCAACTTTTATTTCGGGCATGGTTTCACAAACAATTACGGCAGCCCCTTGCTCTATAGCTTTATTTATATATTGATGCCCATCGGAATGGACCCCTTTTACAGCAACAAACAGGTCTTCAGTTTCAACTTTTCTTGAGTCAAACCGGATCTGGCGTATCGGGCCACTTAAATCTCCGTAAACATCAAGGACTTCAACCCCCTGCAATATTTCTTTCAATTGTTTCATTTATCCTAATTCGATATATATCGTTTGACCTTCTTTATATTGTTTCCCGGCTTTTGGTGATTGTTTTACAACCCGGCCCAGTCCATTCATTTTTACTCTCATTCCCGAACTTTCAAGCAGGTACAAAGCATCGCTTGCTCCCATCCCTGTTACATCAGGCACAGTTCCGTCCCGAACTTTTAATTCAGTCACTTTCAGTTTATCATTTCCCGGATTTACAGATACCAAATCACTTTTCGATTTGCCCTGTACAATATTAAATGGCAGTTCACTGGCAACACGAATCAATTCGTCAGCATAGCCTGGTTTAACCGGCGGTGCGGGAACAGGATGCAGGGGTAGTGAATCTTTCGGTTCAAGAAACCCAGCATATACTTTATCTGCCACTTCTTTAAAAACCGGACCTGCTACTGAAGATCCGTAATATTTGCCTTTCGGACCAACAATTACCACTATACATGAATATTTAGGGTTTTCTGCGGGGAAATATCCGACAAACGAAGCCTGGTACTTTTTCTTCCCCCCTTTTAAATATCCTTCATTGTCGTATGCAATTACGGCAGTTCCGGTTTTTCCGGCCAGGGTATAATACGGGCTTTGCAACGACCTTCCTGTGCCGTTTTTGCAAACACCCCGCAGCATGGCCTGTGCTTTTTTTATAGTTTGTCGCGAACATATCAAAGGATTAATCACTTCGGTCGTGAAACTTTTCAGCAAAATCCCGTTTTCTCGTATTTCACGAACAAAGCGTGGTTTCACCATCTTCCCGTCGTTTGCAACAGCATTATAAAAAGTAAGGGTTTGCAACGGCGTGATCTTAATTTCATAACCGTGAGATATCCATGCCAACGAAGGTCCCCACCAGTCTTTGTCGCCCGGGTATTTTATATATGGTACGCCTTCGCCAAGGATGCCCAGACCAAGTGGTTTATTCAGCCCGAATTTGTAAATGCGGTCGATAAATTCCTTTTCTTTTCCGGTATAAAACCGGGTAATTATTTTTGCAGTACCCACGTTCGACGACAGTTCGAAAATCCGTTTCATACTGATCTTTCCGTGCCCGCCATGCCAGTAATCGCTGTCGTAAATTTTCTGGCCGGCTACCTCCCATACACCATTCCCTGTATCGAAAACATCGCAGGTGTCAACATAGCCGTGATCCATGGTAACCATCAGCGACATCAGCTTAAAAGTTGAACCCGGTTCGCTGCACCCGGCATGGCCAAGGGCGAAATTATATGTTTCTCCATAGGTTCCGTCTTTCTTTCTGCCAATGTTTGCTATTGCTTTAATATCGCCTGTTGCAACTTCCATCACCACGGCAGTTCCCCAAATGGCCTGGCTTTTTTCCATTTGGCGCATCAATGCGCTTTGAGCATAATCCTGAAGGTTTACGTTAAGAGTAGTGATAATATCTTTCCCGTCTTGCGATTCAACTAAAGGTATATTGATCCACCGTCCGGAAAAATTACGTTTCAGTGCCCTGCCGTTCTCCCCGGCCAGGTAACTTTCCTGCATTCCTTCAATACCGGTATAACCAATATTCCCGTGAATTCCACCAAAAACTCCTTTGTTCAAACTACCGATAGTCCGGCTGGCCAGTTCACCGTGAGGCAGAATCCTTTTACTTTCGGTAATAATGATCAGTCCGGATCCAAAATTCTGCCGGTTCAGGCTTTCAAGTTTTTTGAATTGTTGAAGTTCATTATAGTTCAAACGCTTTCTATCAACGAGAAACCATCGGTTACTTTTCCTGAATCCTGCTTTCAACCGTCTTAAAAACCGTGATTTGGATGTTCCGAAAAATTCCGACATCTCGCTTGCAAACTGGTCTGCCTCTCTATCGAAAATCTTAAGAATTTTGTCTGCCTTCAAATCGAGCCTAATCTCATAATAAGGTACCGAAGTTGCCAACACACTGCCATCGTCGGCACAAATATTTCCCCTGACAGCAGGAATATCTGTGGTATTTTCTTTTATGTCGCGGGCAATTTCTTTCCACCGTTCGGTATTAACATTTTGTGTTCTCAGAATACTTCCGGTAACGACAACACCAAGCACTACTATTAAAAAATAGATAATGCCCAAACGCATAATGATGTCCTTCCGTATTTCCATTTTTATTCAGTCTTTTTTACCTTGATCTTCATCGCCGGTTCTTTAGGTTCGATTAACCCCAGTCCCCGTTCGTTTATCCGCCTTGCAACTTCCGATGGCCGATTGATTGACATCAGCCGGGTTTCATGAGTAACCGACTCAGCCCTAAGTTCTTTTAATGAATCCTGCACGACCTCCATTTTACGAATAGTTTTTTCTGACCAGTTCCGGTTGGTGATGAGTATCAGGCCTAGCAATACAAGAAAAAAAACAAAAGGCATTTGTCTGGTCACTTTTTCGCTGGCCAGGATACTGCCACCCAGAATTCTTTTCAAACCGGTTTTCTGATTTTTCTTATTACTGATATTTTCTTTTTCTTCTGCCATTATATCCTTTCTGCAATTCTGAGTTTTGCACTTCTTGCCCTTGAATTTTCTGCGATTTCCTCATCCGAAGGCACAATCACTTTCCGGTTCACTAAATCAAAGGGACTACTTACATTTCCGTAAAAATCTTTTTCCTGTTTTCCTGAAAAATTTCCTGTTTTCATAAAATTCTTTACCAGACGGTCTTCCAGCGAATGATAGGTAATTACGACCAAACGGCCTCCCGGTTTAAGTAATTCCACCGTTTGCTCCAGAAGATTTTCGAGCGCTTCCAGTTCCTTGTTCGTTTCAATCCTCAAAGCCTGAAAAACCTTGGCCAGATATTTCGTTTCCTGAGTCGGAGGGACACAGCGGGCAATTACCTTTTTAAATTCACCGATGGTTTCTATTTTCTGTACATAACGAGCCTGTATTATTTCCCGAGTCAGTTTAAAAGCATTTTGAAGTTCTCCGTATTCCCGAAAAACCCGGAGCAATTTTTCTTCAGAATACTCATTTATCACATCGGCAGCAGTTTTAGCGGCATCACGGTTCATACGCATATCAAGCGACCCTTCAAACCGGAATGAAAAGCCCCGCCCGGGTACATCAAAATCATGCGACGAGACCCCGAGGTCGGCCAGTATCCCGTCTACTTTCTCAATCTCATAATATTTCAGAAAATTGCGTATATACTTAAAGTTATGCCTGATAAAAAAAAAGCGCTCGTCATGAATAATATTGGCATAAGCATCTTCATCCTGATCGAAGCCAAATAGTCTGCCTGTGGAAAGATATTTGAATATTTCGCATGAATGGCCGCCACCTCCAAAAGTTACATCAACATAATCGCCTGTCGGGTTTAAGCAAAGCCCCTGTACACTTTCATGTAACAAAACCGGTATGTGATATGCCTGTTCCAAAACCTACTCCTCCGCATTACCAAAATATTCCTGAAACAATGCCTGATAGTCGCCCAAGTTCGCATTGTATTTCTCATACTCAGCCACATCCCACAGGCGAATACGGTCGCTTACTCCCACAAAAACCACATCTTTTGTAATGTTCACTTTTGAAAGGAAATTGTTCGGAAAATTCATTCTGCCCGAATCCGGAACGGAAATTACCTTGAAATTTTTGTAGATCATATCGAGTAACTGACTTTGCCGGGGATTATTACGGTTCAGTTTTGACTTGAACAATGCGATACGTTTTTCCCAAACTTCCATCGGATAAATATTCATGCATTTTTCATACGGGTCGACCTCAATGGCCATTTGTCCACCGGGAATTTTACCGCCCATCGCATTTTTAAATTCTGCCGGTAAAACAACTCTGCCTTTTTCATCAAAGGTGGCGCTTTTTTCATTTGAAAAATCCATCCGACTATTTCCCTTTTTTTCAAATGTAAAAATAACTATTTCTGTAATATTTTCCCATTTTATTCCACCTTAAGTCACTTCACTCCACTTACATTTGTGTGTTTTTTGTTGATAAAATGTTTACTTTATCAGCAATCCCTGTTGATAAATATCATACAATACTGATATTGTGAACATTACAAACATCAATTAGATTATCAACATTCGTTAATAAATCAATTAGATTTCATTAAAAGAATAGGACGAGTCAAAACCTTCCTTTGGGCGGTATAAGGAATCAGCAATTTTTTATATTTTTCCGGTTCGAAAAAACCAACAAAATGGAAGAAACCTTCGAAAAATTGAAGCCCATTGAGATGCGGGATATCTTCATGGAAAAGAATCCCAGGCTGGCTAAAGCAATGCCGGGCTTTGTCTATAAATTCATCGAACGGATTATGCACATTCGGGAAATCAACGAAATTATTGGCCAGTACGGTGACAAAAGAGGGATTGATTTTGTGCACGGAATCATCAGGTATTTTAATGTAACCCAAAAAATTGCAGGTCTGGATAATTTGCCCCGGAAAGGACGGTTTATTTTTGCATCGAACCACCCGTTGGGAGGTTTTGACTCCATGTTAATCATGAGCCTTGTTCACAAACGA
Source organism: Prolixibacteraceae bacterium (assembly GCA_963662895.1). GTDB lineage: Bacteria > Bacteroidota > Bacteroidia > Bacteroidales > Prolixibacteraceae > GWE2-42-39. The sequence goes on from OY759981.1 coordinate 562,838, forward strand.
TTTGGAGAATTCAAATTTTTGGTAAATGATGTTCTAATGAGCATAAAACCTCTTGGAACGCAATTTGTTCCGCTTAACAAGCACGGTTCTTTAGGACGCGATGCAATTAAACGGATCGAAGAAGAATATGCAGGCAATTCCCAAATATTAATTTTCCCTTCAGGACTTGCCTCCCGGAAAATCAAAGGCAAGATAGAGGATTTGGAATGGAAAAAACATTTTGTAGCTAAGTCTATTGAATACCAACGGGATATAATTCCAATACATGTAAGCGGGAAAAATTCGGACTTTTTTTATAATCTGGCCAATATCAGGACTTTTCTTGGTATAAAATGGAACCTTGAAATGTTTTTTCTTCCTGCTGAAACATTCAGGCACCGTAACCAAACATTTACCGTTACTTTCGGAAAACCAATTGCCTGGCAAACCTTTGTGAAGAGTAAGAACTTAAATAAATGGGCAGAAGAAATAAAACAAATAGTATACAAACTTCCTAATCTTTACAAACCTGAAGATTAAAAATCGAACAAAAAAAGAATTTATTCATTTTTTTCTTAGTTTTGTAGCTCCATAAAATTAGCGATACGAAATTATGAAGGACATTATTGCGCCTGTCCAAAGAGAAGCAATTGAAGCTGAACTTACAGCGGACAAGCTACTACGGAAAACGAATAAGGGCGCGAACGAAATTTATGTCATCACTCACCATGATTCGCCAAAAACCATGCTGGAAATTGGGAGAATAAGGGAAATTACATTCCGTGATGCAGGGGGAGGTACAGGCAAAGAGACAGATATAGATCAATACGACATAGCTAGTATCCCATATAAACAACTTATTGTGTGGGACCCGGACGCCAGGGAAATACTGGGTGGATACCGTTATATCATGTGTAATGAACTTCCTGTTGATGAAAATGGCGACCCTATACTGGCAACTTCCCGTTTGTTCCATTTTTCCGAGACATTCAAAAAAGAATATCTGCCACATACGCTTGAACTGGGACGATCGTTTGTGCAGCCAACTTACCAGTCGAGTAAGGCCGGAGCTAAAGCACTGTTTGCACTTGACAACCTATGGGATGGTTTGGGGGCATTGATCGTTGACCACGCGGAAATGAAATATTTCTTCGGGAAGGTGACCATGTATACCCATTTTCAAACCGATGCAAGAAACCTGATTTTGTTTTTCTTCTCGAAATATTTTGGAGACCAGGACAAGCTGGTCTATCCGAAAACCCCCCTTGATTTGCACATCAGCACAGATGAAATGAATAAAGTATTTTGTGGTGGCAGTTACAAGGAGGACTACCGGATACTTACCCAGAAAGTTCGCGAATTTGGCGAAAATATTCCGCCGCTCATTAATGCCTATATGAACCTGAGCCCGTCGATGAAAACGTTTGGTACCATTTTGAACGACCATTTCGGAGACGTAGAGGAAACCGGTATTATTGTAACGATCAAGGATATTTACGAAGCCAAAAAAGACAGGCATATTGAAACATATCTGAAAGACAAATTAGGCAACGGCAAGTGGATTTCCTGATTATGCCGGTAGTTGTATAATTGTATTTGGCTTGTTCCTGTTTTTTGCCGATCATGGTTAATACTATCGCTCTACCCTTTTGCGGGGAATAGGGTATATGAGTATTTTATCAAATTTTTAAGACCAGAATTCGTGATGTGGCATTTAAAAAATAAATGAGATTATACCTGAGCGGAACGAAAAAAGCCACACCCTTAGGTATGGCTTTTTATCTTTACCAGTTAGTATATCATATCAATAAGCCCGTTCTCCTTTTCCTTCAATATAATTGATAAATGATTTATTCACTACTTTATTCCCTCCGGGAGTCGGATAGTTACCGGTAAAATACCAGTCGCCGATATCGTTCGGGCAAGCCTCATGAAGGTTTTCAATAGTTTGATAAATGACTTCTACCTCAGCTCCACAATCTACCGGCTTCAATAATTCTGCTATCTTATCCGAAATTTCTTCAGGAGTAAAGGCTTTGTATATTTCCTTGACGTAATTTACAATTTCTTCTCTCGGAAGGTTTTCCTGTTCTTTACACTTCTTGTACACCTGGTTAATCACACTTTCTTTGCCCCTTTCATTAAGTAAGGCAATTGTCGCATTAAAAGCAATAAATTTATCAAGCTGTGCCATATCAATGCCATAGCAGTCGGGGAAACGGATCTGCGGAGCTGATGATACCACTATGATCTTTTTGGGGTTTAGCCTGTCTAATATTCGGAGAATACTGGTTTTCAAAGTTGTACCACGGACAATAGAATCGTCGATAATAACCAGTGTATCCTTGTCCTTACGGATTACCCCGTAAGTAACATCATACACGTGGGCCACCAGATCATCGCGACTGGCATCGTCAGCAATGAATGTTCGCAGTTTTACATCCTTGATGGCAATTTTTTCAATCCTCGGCTCAATCAACAATACCGATTCAAGTTCTTCATTACTCATTTTGCCGGCACTGCCATTATTCAATTTTGTCAGTTTTTCCCTGATACAAAAATTTCGTACCCCTTGTACCAACCCGTAGAATGCAGTCTCCGAAGTATTCGGAATATATGAAAAAACAGCGTTTTCAATATCATAATTAATTGCTTTCAGAATAGCAGGCGCCAGCAACCTTCCCAGTTGTTTACGCTCCTGATATATCTCTTTATCACTTCCACGCGAAAAATAAATACGTTCGAAAGAACACGACTTACGCTGGTAAGGAACACGGATCATCTGGGTGTAAATCCTGCCATCCTTTTTAATGATGACCGCTTCACCGGGTTTTATCTCTTTTACCTGGTCATAGCTCACATTGATCACGGTTTGTATTACCGGGCGTTCGGAAGTAACTACGGCAATTTCATCATCGTGATAATAAAATGCGGGCCGGATACCCCATGGATCGCGCATCACAAAAGCATCACCATGTCCCAGCAAACCAGCCATCACGTAACCGCCGTCCCAGTCTTTGCTGGCATTTTCCAACACTTTCTGCACATCAAGGTCTTTCTCTATCAGGGGTGAAATTTTTCTGTTGGAAAAACCTTCATTTTTGTATTGACGGAACAAAAACTGATTTTCTTCATCCAGAAAATGTCCGACCTTTTCAAGAACAGTAACCGTGTCAGTATAAGCTTTGGGGTGCTGTCCCAATTCGATCAGTTTATTAAAAAGCTCATCGGTATTGGTCATATTAAAATTGCCAGCCAGTGCCAGTGTTCGTGATTTCCAGTTATTCTGGCGCAAAACCGGATGTACAAACTCGATACTGTTACGGCCAAAAGTACCGTAACGCAAATGTCCTAAAAACAGTTCGCCTGCAAAAGGTACATTTTCATATATCCAACGTATATCCTGCACCCTGGGGCCATGTTTCACTGCTTTCTTTATCCCTTTGTTTACTTTATCGAAAACATCTTTGATTGGGTTTTGATCGGTCGATCGGTGCCGGTTCATGTATTCCTGCCCCGGGCTTAAATCCAGTTTTACATTTACGATACCTGCCCCATCCTGTCCCCGATTGTGCTGTTTTTCCATCAACAGATAAAGCTTGTTCATCCCGTATTTCCATGTTCCGTATTTGGCCTGGTAATATTCCAGTGGTTTCAACAGGCGTATCAGCGCAATCCCGCATTCGTGTGTAATCTGCTCGCTCATTGTTCGTTTTCTTCAGTAATTAATTCAGGGTACTGAATAATATCATCAACCCGGAATGCATTTGGATAATATTGTTTTATTCGCTCTTTTACCTTTAATGCCCCACTTTTTGTCCGGAAATTTCCGACCCTCACCCTGAAATTTGGAGCCTGAAACTGAATGTATGCATCCAAATCAGGATACTGTTTCAGAAACTCAGTTTTTACTTCAAGTGCTTTTTCCCGTGCATCATGATCGGAATTGAAAAAAATTTCCAGACGATAGCCCTCCAGACCGTTTCGCCGTTTATTCATAGCTATGTGCCGTTGCAAAAGCGTATCAATCCGTGATTCCTGAATTATATGATTTTCTTTTAAAATGGAAAGAGATGAAGGATTTCTGAGATCAAACTCTTCAGTTTGTTTTTCGCCCGATTGCAGCTCCTGCGCTTGGAGCGCAAGACCAGTAATCAGAAGAAAAACTAAACCAACACAAAATTGTTTCATAGTGACACTAATTTTGAGACTGCAAATATACATTTTAAACATCGAATATCAGAACGGTATTTTTCAACTACTGTCAATTTCCGGGAAAAGGGATTATTCTCCAGTAGTGACTCTTCCCCTTTACTATTACAGAAGCCTGAAAACACTATGAACTAATTTATCCGTATCATTGTTAAAAAATGAATTCAATGTTAAATTAATGTTCAAAATTACTTTTCATTTTAAAAAATTGTTAACAGAATATCTGAAAAATAACTGGTTGTTTTATTTCTTCTTTTGAAGTTTCTTTGTATCGATTTTGATTATAATATGAAAAAACTGTTTATCGAAACATACGGCTGCCAGATGAATGTAGCCGACAGCGAGGTCGTAGCTGCTGTATTGCAGGAACGCGGATACGAAGAAGCACAAACTATTGAAGAGGCTGATGCTGTTTTTTTAAATACCTGTTCAGTGCGCGACAATGCAGAACAGCGTATCTGGGGCCGGCTCGATTATTTGAAAAGCCTGAAACGCAAAAACAAAAAGCTGGTTGTTGGCGTTTTAGGCTGCATGGCTGAACGTGTGGGCAACCATTTTCTGGAACATAAGGCCGTTGACCTTGTTGCAGGGCCGGATGCCTACCGAGATCTTCCGTTCCTGATTGACAAAGCTGAACGGGGAGAAAAAGCCATCAATGTGGAGCTCTCGCTGAACGAAACATACGATAAAATAACGCCTGTACGCATTGGCGACAAAGCGATTTCAGGGTTCGTAAGCATTACCCGTGGCTGTAATAATTTTTGCACCTACTGTATTGTGCCTTATACCCGTGGCCGTGAGCGAAGCCGTGACCCACAGGATATTTTAAACGAAGTAAAAGACCTTGCTTCGAAAGGATACAGGGAAATTACCCTGCTCGGACAAAATGTAAACTCGTACAAGTGGTTGCCCGAAGGAGAACGAACCCCCGTCCGGTTCCCTGACCTGTTGGAAATGGTTGCACTGTCAGCCTCTGGTATCCGTATCCGGTTCACAACTTCTCATCCCAAGGATATGAGCGATAAAATACCAAAGATCATTTCCAAATACCAGAACGTGTGCAAACATATCCATCTCCCGGTACAGTCGGGAAGCAACGCGGTGCTAAAACGGATGAACCGTAAATACGACCGCAAATGGTATACGGACCGCATCCGGGCTATTCGGAAAATTATTCCCGGGTGCAGCATCTCGACCGATGTGTTTACGGGTTTTTGCGGCGAAACAGAGGAAGAGCATCAGGAGACTCTGTCTCTAATGGAATGGGCCCGCTTCGATATGGCATTCATGTTTAAATATTCGGAACGGCCCGGGACTTATGCCCATCAACATTTGGCAGACGATGTTCCGGAAGAAATCAAACTCAGAAGGCTAAACGAGATTATCGCCCTTCAGAATAAAATTTCCCTGGAAAACAACCGGGATGATATTGGCAAAACCTTCGAAGTTTTGGTGGAAGGAACTTCGAAAAAAAACAAAGATGAACTGTTTGGGCGCAGTTCTCAAAACAAAGTAGTAGTCTTTCCGAAAAAAAATTACAAAAAAGGTGATTATGTGCTGGTAAAAATAAACCGTTGCACGCAAACAACGTTAATAGGAGAAACAGTTGACAGATAATCGTAATACATAACTAAAAACAGACAATACGATGATTGCCATTTCAGCAACAGGAAAAAAAGCACGCGACCTGATGGACCTGCGTTTTGCCAAATGCCCGTATTTTGTACTGATAAACGAAAAGGGTACGATCACCGTTGAAAACCCGTTTTGTAACGAAAAATGTAATGTTGCCACACAGGTGGTTAGCTGGTTGCATAAACTGGGCGTAACCAAAGTAATCACAGGCGAACTTGGGCCCAAAGCACGGACTCTCCTTTTTGAACTGAAAATCCAGATTGTATTGATGGATGCCGAAAAAATCAGTATTCAGAATATCCATAAAAAGCTGAATATCTGATTATCGGAAGAAGCACGGAACCATTCAGAAAAAGCTTCTCTTTCAGGTTCAATTTTTACCGGGTTCCGGGAGTCAACGGCTAGCTTCATTTTTGCATGATTAGAGTCGTGTTGAATTAATAAAATCAATATCCAATTCAAAGAAATAGTTTTACTATTTTTGTCTGAGACAGAAGAAACCATGCAATCAGGCATGACTCTCAGGCACTATCAAATGTACGAATGGTTAAAATAAATAAGATGAACCGCAAACCTATTTCGCCCGAAATCAGGCAACAGCTTATTAAAGCACAGCGTAATGAAATAACTGAGTACCACATTTACAAGCGGCTTGCAAAAGTATCGAAAGATGAGGCAAACCGAAAAGTACTTAACCGGATTGCCGAAGAAGAAAAAGCCCATTATAACATTTGGTTCAGATATACTGACAAGAAAGTAAACCCAAGTAGTTGGGACATTCAAAGATACTACTGGATTTCACGGATCTTCGGGCTTACATTCGGTTTAAAATTAATGGAGCAGGGAGAAGAGAACGCACAAATCAATTACAGGTCGATGGCTGATGAGATACCCGAGGCCACAAAGGTAGCTGCCGAAGAAGATCACCACGAGAAAGAATTGCTGGGACTGATCAGGGAAGACCGGCTGGAATATATCGGATCAATTGTGCTGGGACTGAACGATGCACTGGTTGAAATACTCGGAACACTGGCCGGGCTGACTTTTGCACTACAGAATACCAAGCTGGTTGCACTGGCAGGTGTCATTGCCGGAATTGCCGGAGCTTTGTCAATGTCGTCGTCGGAATACCTTTCGAACAAGGCCGAAGATAAATCGCACATGGCAGTTAAATCGGCTGTCTTTACCGGGATTGCCTACCTTTTTGCAGTAGTTTTCCTGGTTGGTCCCTACCTGATTTTCAAATCGCCTTTCATGGCACTGATTGTCGCATTGATCGATTCGATACTGGTTGTACTGGCGTTTACCTATTATATTTCGGTTGCCAAAGAACAGCCTTTCAGGAAACGCTTCCTCGAGATGGTGGTACTGAGTACTTTTGTCGGACTGATTTCCTTCGGACTTGGATACCTGGCACGTATTGCTTTCGGTATCGAAATTTAGAGACCGGATGTCGGATATTCGATACTGGATGCTGACAATAAATACCGGGAATCATAAATTAAGGATCGAGTATCTGTTTTTTATAACTGACTTTTGACATAAATCCATGAGCGCCCTTCTGTATAAAATGATCCGAGAAGGAGAACACCAGGGGCAGGATTTTAAATTCTGCATCAACGATTCGAAAAAAATAGCCCGTTCGCTGGTGGCCTTTGCCAATACCAATGGGGGGCGTTTGCTGATCGGTGTAAAAGACAACGGAAAGATCGCCGGTATCAGTTCCGACGAAGAATTTTACATGGTCGAAGCCGCAGCTAAAATTTACTCGAAACCAGCCATCCTCTTCAGTACCCGGCAACATATTGCCGAGGGTAAGACTGTGCTGGAAATTACCATCGAACCAAGCATAAAAAAACCTCATTATGCACAGGATGACAATGGGAAATGGCTGGCTTACTACCGGAAAAACGACGAAAACAAACTGGCCAATAAAGTGATGATTGAAGTATGGAAAAGAAAATCCGGCAAACGGGGAATTCTGGTCAACTATTCCGATAATGAGAAATGCCTGCTCGACTGGCTCGAAAAAAACGGTTCGGTTTCGGTTTCCAAATTTGCCCGACTGGCACATATTTCCTTCCAGAAGGCTGAACAAATCATCATCGATTTTATTGTCTTTGATATTCTTAAAATAGAATTCGAAGGAGATAAAATTTTGTATTTGCTAAATGAAAAATTCAACCGCCACGAATGGGAACAAAGGATGGGATAACATTTGGATAAAAAAAAGACCGGGGATTCCGGCCTTTTATCTGCTGTGATCTTGTGCTATTTTTTATCGCCGCATGCAGCTTTCTTTTCTCCACTGCAGCATTTTTTTGATTCGCACGATTTTTTGTCACCGCTTTTTGCTTCACTTTTTGTTTTGCTCTTTGCTTCACTCTTAGCAGCCTTTTCTTTTTTATCTTTATCCATGGTTTTTACCTTTACCATTTCTGCTTTATCTGACACGACGGTAGCTGCGCCAGCCGCGGTGATTCCCATTGCAAAAACTACTGCTAAAACAAATGCTAATTTTTTCATGATTTTACTGATTTAAATGTTAAACTGACGCAATTTATCAAGATTCAATCTAAATTAAAACAGCATTAACAAACGTTAATAAAAAAAGACTTTATTGTCTCTTATTGCCGTAAATTGTCTTGAATTAAAAAGGAAGAAGGTCTGGAGCAAATTATTTCTTTATCACTTATCTGTTCCCCAGCCGGCAAACTGCTTCGGAGGTGATTAATTCCTGGAAACGGGCTTCGTCAATATATTGAAGTTGCAGAGCAGCTTTTTTAATGCTAATGTTCCGTTCGGTAGCAACTTTTACAATCTCAATAGCTTTTTTGTAGCCAATGGCGGGAATCAGGGCTGTTACAATCGAGGATATTTTGAAAGCCCTGCCCCGGGTACGATTCGCCGGCTACCAGCAACAACCGTTTATGCCCTTGTCTGATCAACGCTTTGGTTTCGTGTTTTATTTCGTCCTGGGTCAGGCGCACGATATCCTTGTTTTTTGACAGGAACGCACAGTAAACACACTCGTTGGCACAAAGGTTCGAAATATAGAGCGGGACAAAAAGCACCAGCCTTTTACCATAAATAGTTTCCTTTATACATCCTTTACTTCTTGCGGATCGGGTTTCTGATTGTTTTCAAGGATTGAAACAATCTCTTTTTCATTAATAAACCGGATGCCCTGTTTCATGATCCTGAATTTTCATTTCTTTGTTTGTTTTTATGTCAGCCTGTCATATTTTCAGAATAAAAAAATAAGATACTGAAAATCAGTTTTAAAAAATTTGTTTTGTGACATACTTAAGCAGCCTTGGTGCAAAAATGACGTATCGTTTTGTCGGGTTTTACAAAAAATACCTTTGGCATAAATTCTGATACGGGAGGGTGTCGATTTAAAAATATATGTCTAACAATTAAATAAATCTAAAAATGGCAGAATTAAAAGGTAAAGTTCTTGCAGGTAAAATTTTAGTTCAACCTCAGGAAGCTGAGAAAAAAACAGCTAGCGGTATTATTATTCCCGACTCAGCAAAGGAAAAACCACAGGTAGGTAAAGTGGTTTTGACAGGTGCTGACAAAAAAGACGACCCCATGCAACTAAAAGGATACTGGGAGATACTGTTTTTTACGGAAAATATTCCGGAACTGAATTGCACATTGACGGGACTGATTATCTGTTAATGTCGCAAACAGATGTTTTATACATTATCTAAACAATCGTAAATCAGAATTAAAACGAATAAAAAAATGGCAAAAGAAATTAAATTCAATATTGAAGCAAGAGATTTGCTAAAAAAAGGTGTTGACCAGTTGGCTGATACCGTAAAAGTTACGTTGGGGCCCAAAGGCCGTAATGTGGTAATTGAGAAAAAATTCGGCGCACCACAAATTTCCAAAGACGGTGTAACTGTTGCCAAAGAAATTGAGTTGGAAGACTCATTTGAAAATATCGGTGCACAGATGGTAAAAGAAGTTGCCAGTAAAACCGGTGACGATGCAGGTGACGGTACAACGACAGCTACTGTTTTGGCCCAGTCGGTCATCAATGTTGGGCTGAAAAATGTTACTGCCGGAGCTAATCCAATGGATTTGAAACGCGGTATCGACAAAGCTGTTGCCAAAGTGGTTGAAAACATCAAATCACAGGCACAAAACATTGGCGACGATTTCAGTAAAATTGAACAGGTTGCCAAAGTATCGGCCAACAATGATGAGGAAATCGGGAGCCTGATTGCCGAAGCAATGGAAAAAGTAAATAAAGAAGGCGTAATTACAGTGGAAGAAGCCAAAGGTACTGAAACTTACGTGGATGTAGTTGAAGGAATGCAGTTTGACCGTGGTTACATTTCTCCTTATTTTGTTACCAATGCCGAAAAAATGGAAGCAGATTTGGAGCATCCGTATATTTTGATCCATGACAAGAAGATCAGTACTATGAAAGATTTGCTTCCTATTCTGGAACAAACAGCACAGACTGGTCGTCCGTTGATGATTGTTGCTGAAGATGTGGATGGTGAAGCATTGGCGACACTGGTTGTAAACCGTTTGCGCGGCTCTTTGAAAGTTTGTGCAGTGAAGGCTCCGGGCTTTGGCGACCGTCGTAAGGAAATGCTGGAAGACCTGGCCATCCTGACCGGTGGTACAGTTGTCACCGAAGAAAAAGGCATGAAACTGGAAGATACCAGCCTTGATATGCTGGGTAATTCTGAGAAAATTACTGTAAATAAAGAAAATACCACCGTGGTTGCCGGTGCCGGTGATCTGTCAGCAATTGACGCACGTGTCGGACAAATTAAACGTCAGATTGAAACAACTACTTCGGATTACGACCGCGAAAAATTACAGGAACGTCTGGCTAAACTGGCTGGTGGTGTTGCTGTTCTTTACGTAGGCGCTGCTTCGGAAGTGGAAATGAAAGAGAAAAAAGACCGTGTCGACGATGCACTGAGTGCAACACGTGCCGCAGTTGAAGAAGGTATTGTTCCCGGTGGTGGAGTAGCCTATATCCGTGCTATTTCAACATTGGAAGGGATGACCGGGGACAATGAAGATGAAACAACCGGTATCGAAATCGTGAAACGTGCTATTGAGGAACCACTTCGCCAGATTGTTGCCAACGCCGGTAAAGAAGGAGCTGTAATTGTACAGAAAGTACGTGAAGGGGAAGGTGATTTTGGTTACAACGCCCGCATTGATGAATATCAGAACCTTTATGAAAGCGGTGTGATTGACCCGGCCAAAGTGACCCGTGTAGCATTGGAAAATGCAGCTTCCATTGCCGGTATGTTCCTGACTACTGAATGTGTCCTGGCTGACATTAAGGAAGATACTCCTCCTATGCCTCCAATGGGCGGCGGCGGTATGGGCGGCGGCATGATGTAATTGTCTGGCCGTGACACCCAAAAGTAGTTAATTGAGAGATAACATTAGTTGTCGATCGGCTAACAGACAAGCATAAAATAAAGATTGAACTTGTTCGTCTATTAAAAATACAAACAGCATGGTAACTTTTACCACGCTGTTTTTTTTAGGGTACTCCTGTTCTCCGTATATTCTCGTGTTACCATTATAACTTACTCTAATATCATGTCTTTACTCCAATCCAGATCAACTGGCAGGTAAGGTAAAATAAAAAGTTGATCCTTCACCAGGAGTGGCTGTACTTTCAACCCCTACAGTTCCTCCGAGTTTGTCGATGATACGTTTTACTATTGACAGACCGAGCCCCTGTCCTTCTATCTTCAGATTCTGGAGACGTGTAAATTTGCGAAAGAGCCTTTTTTGTTGATCTTCGGGAATGCCATTGCCATTATCTTTAATCCAGAATTTTATCATGTTCTTACCGATATGTTCAGAACCAAATTCGATAACAGGAGGATTCCCGCCGTATTTAATGGCATTACTGATATAATTGGCCCATACATCCTCGATCCAGGGGCCGTAACCTTTCGCCGGCAAACAATTATCAGGTATAATAAGTTGCACTTTATTTTCCTGGATGAGATTATAATTACGTGCAATTGCTTCGTCAACAATGTGGCACATATCAAGTATCTCGGTTTGTATTTCCTGTTGCCTTACACTGGCCAGTATTAAAAGCTCCTGAGTAATATGCAACATTTTTTTTGATGAAATTTCAATCAAATCCAGTACTTCTTCAGCTTCTTCCTTATTGTCAGACTGAATACTTACCCTCATTAAGTCGCCTGAAGTAATAATAGCACCAACTATATTTTTTAAATCGTGGGCAACAGTATGCGCAAAAGCATCAAGGTCGACAATCAGTTTTTCCTTTTCAATAATTTCTTCTTTTAGTTGTTCGTAAGCTCTTTGTATGTTGTTCTCAGCATTTTTCCGGTCTGTAATATCTCGGATATTAACCAGTTTCCCGCTAAAACCGCCTCTTTTATCGAATAGGGATGTACTTTGGTAAGTGAAATGTCTGGTTTTTCCTTCTTTTTCTATTGAAAATTCAGAACTATTTTTCCTCTTTTGTTCGAATTTGCTTACCGATTTCCATTCCGGGAATAAATTCCACCAGCTTTTACCGATCACTTCTTTTTCGGCTTTACCGATTTGTTTGGCCATTGAAGGATTGAGATCGGCAATACGTCCTTCGTCGTCAATAACCATTACTCCATCGGGCATCACATCGAACAGTTTGTTCCGGGCAAAAGGTACCAGATCGAAAATGCCAAACCGGAAATTGATTGATAAAAGTGTACCGGACAACATAAACGAAAGCGGTGTCCAGTCGAACCCAGGAATCGGGTTAATATCGGAAATATATGAAATGTTTCCTGCTATCGGGAATACACAGGCTGCCATAAATATCCCGATTTGTGATTTGTACCGTTTGGGAAATTTGAAATAAAGAAGGTATAAATTAAGTACTCCGGAGAAAAGAAAAAAATAGGTAAACGCAAAAAAGAGCCAAAACAAAATACCATAAGTATATTCGGTTGTATTTGTCTCTGGATAAATAGAGACTGACCTCCAGTGAAGATGATGCAAATCGTTGGTAAGTACACCGAGAATAAAAAGGACTGCTATAAAATAAGTGATAATGATGTACTTCCGTTTCAGGTGCCGGAGCCGTGACGAATAAGACAGTGTGAAAAAGAAAAATGAGACCGGACAGAAAACAATACCCAAATACGATAATTTCGACCATAATATTTTCAGGGTAACTTCGGTCGCTGAATATTCAAAGGCGTAGGTAAACGACCAGACAGCAGCCGCCATAGTCCATACAGATAAAAAAATAACCCCCGGTTTTTCCCTCCTCTTAAAAAGAAAAGTACTCATCCATACCCCTATAACAGCAGTAACTATCAGGAGCAGAAAAAGTGGGGTAATCAAATATTTATCGAATAGTAAATACATGATTTTATATATAATGCAAGATAGCGATTTCCGGATAAAATGAGATTATAGAGAAGTTAACCATGGAACAAATGTTCGAGTAAAACTTTGCACCCGATGCCAATTAAAATCAGCCCTCCGATAATTTCAGCATACTGATTTATTCTCGGCCCTGTTTTTTTCCCGATCAGGATACCGGTCATGGATGCAATAAAGGTAATACCGGCGATGATAAATATCGCCCAAAATATTTTTTCAAGGAATATGGAAAAACTGAATCCAACGGCCAACGCATCGATACTGGTGGCAAGGGCAAGCAGGAGTATAACCCTCATACGAAGAGGATCTTTGACTTTTTTATCTTCATGGGCAGTAAAACTTTCCATCATCATTTTACCTCCAACCAGCGATAGCAGAGCAAATGCAATCCAATGGTCTACCGGGGCGATCAGCGATTTCATACTGCTCCCGAGCAACCAACCAAAAACGGGCATCATTCCCTGAAAAACGGCCAGGACAGAAGCCATTTTTACTGCCTCGAAAAAACGGATGCGCGGAACATTGAGCCCGCTGGTAACAGAAACAGCAAACGAATCGAACGATAAACCAAATGCCAGAATGAAAATGGTAAAATAATCCATCTTTAAAAATTAAGCCTCAAAAATAATTGAATTATCTGCTATATCAATTATTTTATCTTCCAATTCTTTTTGCTGCATGAATAGTATCGCTGCCTGTTTCCTTCTGAAAAGCGAGATAAATATTAATTTAATTTGCAGGGCAATGTGTACGTAAAAATCAAAAAGCTGGTAAGCCAGTTTCCCAAGCAGGGGCATAATCAGAAAGAGGAATACTGCCAGCGAAACAGACTGAAAAAGCAGGCCAATGATAATCGAAAAAGCTAAATAGCTGAACGAAAAGAGGAGCGTCCCAATGACCATATTGAATGAACTCAAGAAAATGGCGTCATTCACTTTTTTGCGAATAATGAACCGGGAGATCAGAAATTGCGGAGCACTAAAAGTAAAACCGACCAGGAATAAAGGCAAAGAAACGACTCCTGCAATTACTTTCAGGACAAGTGATATAAAATCACGTATCCTCATTTTTTTTATTTGACTTCCTGCTAATCCCAGGTGTTTTGCCCGTTCGTAAAATAAATGAACCCCGGAAACCAGGTTTCTAAAGGTGTCCGGATCTTGTTTCTCAAAGGTTTCCATTTTTTCGGTCAGTTCTTTATCAGAAAAGAAACGGTTTATAAATACATCGTCGTCGTAATGTCTGTTTTTTGAAAAACGTTTTCCTGCCAGATCACTGATCTGTTCGTATTCATTATAAAATTCCCGGCTGTGAATATTTAGAGTGAGAGATAAAAGGGCATTGTAAATCTCGTCACGCAAAGATATACTGGCTGCATATTCGTTTTCCTGAAAAGCTTTTTTGTATCCTGAAACATCAATGGGAGCACCATAACTTACGATCACGCATCGGTTGAAATTCCAGTAATGACTGTAATAAATACCGACAGGAACAACTTGGACACCAAGCTGAAAATTATTTTTCTCTTCAGCCAGAAATGCAATACGGGGGATCGCTTTTTTGTGGTCGACCATTTGTCTTTTTCCCGTATGGACAGCTTCGGGGAAAAGGGCTATCGCTTGTTTGTTTTCCAGTACCCGGACAGCCAGGGCAAAAGTTTCCTCGTTGTTCTGTAAATTTTCCTTGCCGTCACGGATGCGGTAAACCGGTACTATCTTCATAAATCTCAGGATAGGACGGGTGAATTTTACTTTAAATATATCGGCACGTGCCAGCCAGACCGGTTGTGTATGGTTGGTCAGTAGCACAGCCAGCGGATCCATCAGGGCATTCTGATGATTAGGGGCAAAAATGACCGGCTTATTTTTAGGGATATTTTTTGCCCCCAGTACTGCAATTCGTTTATGGCTCAGCCAAAATATGTAATAAACCAGTATTTTTACGAATGCGTATGCTCTTGACCAGTTTTCCATATCAGACAAATATTGGTTTTCTCGACCAAAATGTGGCAATAGTGAGCCCGCTTAAAATATGCCAGATACCCCACCATGCAGCAATTATTGCCATGCCTCCCAACTCCAGTTCGGGCGGGAAAATTTTAGGGTTAAATATCAGGGCAAGCGCCAATCCTGAATTTTGGATACCTGTTTCAATTGTAATAGCCCGACGGTCAAGCCTTGAGCGTTTGGTGAAAGTACTGAAAAGGAACCCTGTCCCCAGAGCCAGGCCATTATGGAGCAGGACAATGATGAACACCAAATGTACAAATCTCATGAAATGTGAAAAATTAGCAGATAACATAACAATGACCATAACAACGAAAAACAGTACTGACGCGGTTTTTATAGGCTTTTTAATTTTGTCGGTAAGTTTCGGAAATTTCCGGGCAAAATATAGTCCGGTAATGACCGGTAATCCCAGCAGGATGAATACAGTTTCAAACATTTGAATTTTGTCGATTTCCAGTGGACGTACCAATTCCGCAGCCCCTTTGGCATTGTAAAAATCGATATACAGGCTTCCCCATAACGAAAAATTAAGTGGCGTCATAAAAATAGCAGCCAATGTGGCAAAAGCTGTCAGGCTTACCGAAAGGGCCGCGTTGCCTTTCGCCATTGAACTTACAAAATTACTGATATTGCCACCCGGACAGGAAGCTACAAGGATCATCCCCAAAGCCACGGAAGGAGTGGGATTGATAAGCAGTGCCAGCAAAAAAGTCAAAACAGGCAGTAATACAAATTGTGAAACAATCCCGGTAAATATGGAAGCCGGATTTTTGAGCACATCCTTGAAATTCTGGATTTTAATATCCAGGGCGACGCCAAACATGATAAATGCCAGCGAGATGTTCAGAAATAGTAAACCAGATGTGGAAAAGTTTAGTCGGACATGATCAAGTACCTCCAAAGAAATGTTCATATTACACCAGTTAGTTCGAAAAAAAGCCTCTAAAATAAAAAACTATTAAAGAAAAGCATGTTCCCTTTAACAGTTTTAAAAATTTATTTGGCCCCCTGAAATCTGTTCGTTCCCCTAAAAGAATTGAAAATCATATTCTGACTTATAATCCTAAAAGGCTCATTATTTTTTTAGGGACATCGGTATTCTCCATAATTCCGGAAAAATTTTCAGATCCGGGACCATAAGCAAAAACAGGCACCATAACAGCCGTATGACCTCCGGTTGTAAAACCACCTCTTACAATTCCTTTACTCATGTCTCCCCCGTTCATGGCAAAGCCTCCGGTTTCATGGTCTGCTGTGATCACGACCAGTGTTTCCTTATCTTTTGAAGCAAAATCAAGCACTTTGCCAATGGTCCGGTCGAAATCGAGCATTTCTTCTACAATGTAAATGGTATTATTTTGATGGGAGCCCCAGTCAATTTGCGAACCTTCTACCATCATGAAAAAACCAGCATTGTTGTTGTCCAGAATGTTGATAGCGGTCCGGGTAGCAACCGGCAGCATATCTTTTCGTTCCGATACCCGTCCGTTGTGCTCATAGGCTGTTAATCCGGCCAGTTTCCCTGATTTAACACTTGATATTTTATCTAAATCCTGCAAAACAGTATAACCTTTTTCTTTTAATTCCGCAACCAGGTTACGTCCGTCTTCCCGTTCGGTAAAATGTTTGTATCCACCTCCGATAAACACATCGATGTCGGTTTTCAGAAAATCAGAGGCAATCGCTTCATACATACTACGACTGGGTTGATGTGCAATAAACGAAGCTGGTGTTGCATGTGTAATTGCAGAAGTAGACACCAGACCGGTTGACAATCCTCTGTCTTCGGCTTTCTCTAGTATGGTTTTAACCGGGATGGTGTCGGCATTCACCCCGATAGCGCCATTATATGTCTTTGTTCCGGTTGATAAAGCTGTGCCCCCGGCTGCCGAATCAGTAATGTATTTGTTCGCCGATTGGGTCCTCGAGAACCCCGAATAGTTAAAATTTTCGAGGAACAGGTGTCCTCCGTTAGCCGTTATCCCTGCAAAAACATGAGAGGTGCCCATGCCGTCACCGATCATCAAAATAACATTTTTGGGTTTCTTTAATTTAAACTTATGAGGATAACTTTTTACATCATAGAAGGTTCCCCCGTTATATATTTTTACAGAATCTTCCTTCGAAAGGCTTTTGTAATTCTCTTGTGCCGTTACAGAGACTGCAAAAATGATTGCCAGCACAAAAAATAAATATCTCTTCATTTTTATCATGGTTTATAATAGGTTTTAAGTAAAAACAAGCCAAAGATAAAAATGATTAGCCGATAGACATAATTTTTGAATGTAAAATATTATTCAGGCCGGTCCTTGACTCATTTCAGAACAGCTTTTATTCGATTGTCTTCTTATCATGCGAATGTGTATATAAAATATTCCCGAGCGAGGAATACCCCTCAAACAGTTTACTTTCAGGATGATTAATACTGTCTTCATGAAACCCGATCAAAGTCAGGGCAGCATCGGCTGAATATTTGTTGATAATGGTTTTGGGCGACATATTTTTGGTCTGGACAATAATTTCGATGTTTTGCTGGGTGATCGGCAACCTGCCGCTGATCACCAGATCGTTCATATTTCTACGTACCTGGTCATAATCTTCTTCTATACAAATATCAAAAATTTTAATATTTGCCTTTTTCCAGTCGGGATGGCCTAGTATAATAAAGCTAAGCAGGATCATCAGGCTCGAATTCTTTTCATCAATGGTTTTTATCCACACATGAATGCCGTTCTTATAATGAACAGGTTTGGAACTGGATGCAAAAATACAGACATCGAAATTACCTGCATTGACAAGATTAAAATTGTCGACAATCTCATCCAACTCCTCCGGTTTTTCTTTATCGAACTCAAAAATTATCATGTTATTTTCCATGCCGGCAATACCCGGTATCTGTATAGACTGGGCAATAGCTGAGGTATACGAAGGTGAAATAATGGTATCGATGTATACCGAATTGTCTCTTTCCCGGTTGGCAATCAGCCTTGAAAGTTCCTTTTTCGACTGTTCATAAGTACTTTTCGAGTAATACCCTTCGATACGGTGCAGATAGGTCCCGAAGCCGTACTTGTAAGATATCCAGTTAAGCAGACGAAATGCGTGGTCGCGCTCGAATGAATATTTTGATATGCAAATGGCGCTGGGCCTCCATTCGGCATAGGTCTTCGAACTACTTTCCTTTTGAAGGTAAATTTGCAGGTTCCGGTTTACCTGAAAAATCACATTGGCAAAAATCGAAACCAGCCCTTTGCGGTTTTTATGATATGAGTTGATATAAATATACAGCAGCGACATTACAACAATTGCAGCGATGGCATAGGGCATACTGATTTTAAACATCACCCAGACCGATGTTACAAAACCGGTGAGCGACAGTACCCATTTCGATTTAAAGGACGGGCGGTACGAAGGAGACGAGCCAAAATGGTTGAGAAAAGAGATCAGGCAAAGTGAACCATAGGTAACCATGAAAAACATAGAGATGATTCCGGCGACCACGTTTACATCACCCATCAGGACGAAAAGCAGGGCAATGATACAGGTAACCAGCGAGGCATTCACCGGTTCGCTATCGTTATCGCGTCCTCTCGAAAGCCATCGGTTAATAACCGACAAGGGGAAGGAATGGTCGGTGGCCAGCGCCTGTAAGGTGCGCGGGGCAACCATTACCGAGCCAAGGGCCGATGAGATCGTGGAAGCAGCCAGTCCCAAAGGAATAATAAATACACCGCCAATGGCAATTTTGCTCATTACAAACTGGTTATTTACAAGTTCTTCAGACGGGGCTGATAAAGCCAGTTTATAGGAAATAAAAAAGTAAATGATCATCCCGGAGATGGTTGCCGTGGTCGTACCTATCGGGATGGATTTACCCGGATTTTTAAGGTCGCCCGACAAGCCTACCCCCGCGGTCATCCCCGTAAAAGCCGGGAAAATGATAGCAAAAACCACAAAGAACTGATCCATATTGCGGAGTTGTGCATTGGCCAGGTTAAATCCCGATTCTTCGGCATGCGGGGTAGTACCTACAAAAAAAAGCACCAGCGAAACAGCCAGGATAGCCACTACTATATACAAGGCTTTCACTCCCAGGTTGGCCCCTTTTTTCAGAATAATGTATGAAAGTAAAATCATTACCGGGACACTGATTACCTGCCGGGGCAGAGGTATCCCGTGGACAGTATTCATGTAATTAAAGAAAAACTCAAAGGATTCGGTAAAGGCAATCACATAAAAAGCAACACTGATAGCCTGCGACAGGAACAAGGCTATACCAATGGTAGCCCCGATGTTAAGGCCAAACGAACGGGAAATAATAAAGTATTCTCCCCCTCCTTCCACCCGTTTATTGGTAGCAATTTCGGAAATGGCCAGCGCCGTGGGAATGGTGACCAGATGACCAAGCAGGATAATAAAAATAACGCCCCAGAAACCGACCGTGCCGACTGCATAACCGAACCGAAGGAATAAGATGGCCCCCAGGATGGTTGATATGGCAGTAAAAAATACCGGGGCTGTTCCAAATTTTTTTGTTGTTTCCATGCCTAACTGTTTATATGTCCTAAAAAATCAGACAGGGTAAAAGATAGTCAAAAATCAATTACCAGCAATGCGGTTAATTGCCCGACAATATAAAATATCATGGTATTTCTATATTTTGTAATTTTAGCGGCAAATATTTCATGAAATGAAAATCTTCAGCACAAAACAAATTGCAGCAATCGACAAGTACACTACAAAACATGAGCCGGTCACAGATATTGATTTAATGGAACGGGCCTCGCTGCAGATTGTCAATTGGCTGATCCGGAATATTTCAAATGAAAAACCACTGGTCGTGTTTGCAGGTCCGGGGAATAATGGTGGCGATGCGCTGGCCATCGCCCGGATGATGGCTAAACATAATTATTCTGTAAATTTATACCTGCTTGATTTTGGAAAAGTATTACAAGGATCGCCGGCCATTAACTGGCAACACCTTGTTGAACAGGGGAAAGTAGCTCTGTTTACCATTTATTCAGAAGCCGACTTCCCCACCCTGACCGGAAACGAGCTAATACTCGACGGGATATTTGGTTCCGGGTTGACACGCCCTTTGTCAGGAATTCCCCAGAAACTGGCCGGACTGATTAATAGTTCCGGTTGCCAGGTAGTTGCCATAGATATTCCAAGTGGCCTGTTGGGTGAAGACAATTCGCAAAACGATCTCACGAAAATAGTTCATGCCAGTCAAACCCTCACATTTCAGTTCCCGAAACTTAGTTTTTTCTTTACAGAACACCATAAAATACTGGGTGAATGGGAGGTATTGCCTATTGGGTTGCACCCGGATGCAATTGAACAGTTCCAAACCCCGTTTTATTTTCTGAATAAAGAATTCATTTCTGAAAAGATTACAAAAAGAGAAAAATTTTCGCATAAAGGTACATACGGGCATGCCCTGCTGATTGCCGGATCGTACGGAAAGATGGGAGCGGCAGTGTTGGCCTCCAAAGGCTGCCTGAGGGCTGGCGCCGGACTACTTACCTGCCATGTACCGCACCTGGGTTATGAAATAATACAAACGGCAGTTCCCGAGGCCATGTGTTCCATCGATCCCTCGGATTTGATGTTTACCGAATTTCCCAGTCTCGAAAATTTCACTGCCGTGGGTGCCGGCCCGGCACTCGACAAAAAGAAAAATACCTGCCGCGCATTAAAGGAGCTATTACTGGCAGCTCCCCGCAAAGTGGTACTCGATGCCGATGCGCTGAACATTCTCTCCCAAAACAAGGAATGGCTGGACCTGCTCCCTGTGAATACCATTTTGACGCCTCATCCCAAAGAGTTCGAAAGGCTGGCCGGGGAAACAGAAGATTCATATTCCCAGCTTCAAAAACAAATAGCATTTTCAAAAAAATATGAAACAATCGTGGTGCTGAAAGGCGCCTATACCCGCATCAGCTTTCCTGACGGACGTGTATATTTTAACACTACCGGGAACCCCGGCATGGCCACTGCCGGCAGCGGAGATGTTCTTACCGGGATCATTCTGGGACTGCTGGCACAAAATTTCAATGCTGAAGACGCGGCATTAGCCGGCGTTTTTCTGCATGGACTTGCCGGCGACCTTGCGGCAAAAAAAATAGGTGAATATTCGGTAATAGCAGGCGATATTACCGTTTATTTAGGGAAAGCATTTTGTATGCTGAAAAATTACTTACCGGACAATTTTTAGCCCGTTCGGATTATCCATTGGAAGTGTGAAATAAAAGGTTGAACCAACGCCTGGTTTCGAGGTAACTTTTAACTCACCTCCCAGTAGCATTACATAATGCATGGCAATTGAAAGGCCGAGCCCGGTTCCTTCGTAGCTTCGGGTAGTTTTATTATCAAGCTGGTGAAAACGGGTAAATATTTTATCAAGGTCTTCTTCTGCAATCCCAATGCCGGTATCTTTCACGAAAAATTCGATCTTTCCATCGCCAGTTGTACGGTAGCCAAATTCAATAGTCCCGTTTTCCGTGAATTTCAAGGCATTGTCGAGTAATTTGAAAAATACGTCTTTTAATAAACTATGATCGGTATAAATTGAAAATTTAGGATTAGCGTTTTCATTCTTCAATTTCAATACTACATTTTGACTGTCATCTATTTCAGACGAAACTTCTTTATACATTACGACCAGCATGTCGTTGACCAGGCAGTTCGATTTGACCACCTCTACCTGGTTACTTTCTATTTTCGACAGACTGATCATATCGTTGATCAGTGTCATCAACAATTTGCCATTTGATATGATGATATCAAGAAATCTGTTTTTTTCCTCAATACTGAAGTCAGGCGAGCTTACCATTTTCGAAAAACCAATGATTGCATTCATCGGAGTTCTTATTTCGTGTGAAATATTAGCCAGGAAAGCTGATTTCAAACGGTCTGATTCTTCTGCCTTATTTTTGGCTTCTACCAGTTTAATCTCTGCAATTTTACGTTTGGTAATATCGCGTGCAATTGAAATAACCGATTCATCATTCAGTTTGGCAATCCGCATTTCAAACATAGCTGTCCCCGACTCAACTTCAAGTGCGTATTCAATGGTTTCAATCGAATCGAAGCGGATACAATCCTGGATGCACTGGTAAATTTTCCGTGACATTTTTTCTGAAAACCCAACCTCGTATATCGAATTGCCAATAATTTCGTCAGGGTCAATGTGCACATTTTCATTTTCTTTTATCACGAAATCAACATAAATCCCGTCTTTATCAATTATAAAAAAAATATCAGGGATGGCTTCCAGTAACACCTGGAAACGTTTCCGGCTTTCTTTCAGTTGATCGATGCTTTTTTGACGGGAACTGACATCGCAAAACATGCTGATGATCTGGTTGCCACCCGGTCGGATATTATAAACTTCGAACCAGCGGTCGAGATGTTCAGCATAAAATTCGTATTTATGTTTCTTCGACAGGAAATAAATATCATTCCAGTCAAATGCGCCACGGAACAAACGGGGGAACATTAAATCAGCATTCTTCCCGGTCAGGTCTTGCGACGACAAATTAAACATGTTTTCGAAAGCAGGGTTCACCCTTTTAACAAACAAATTCACAGGGGTAGCAAACTCATCGCGTTCAATCTCAAGGATCATCAATCCCTGCTGTATAGCATTGAATGTTCTACCCTTTCGTTCATGAATATCTCTGAGTTTTTCCTTTAATGTACGTATCGTTTTCTGATCGTACCACGAAACCACAAATGCGGCTGCGAAACAAACAGTCAGAAAGACCAAAGGATTCGGGATTTCTCCGGAGGACGGCCATTGTAAACGAAAGGCTGCCTCCAGCTTGCCCGCAAGATAAAGATGGTAAACAAGAGTACCTAATACAAAAAGATAATAGATAAATATTTTATATGATACTTCAGCAAAAAGCAACAGGAACAAAAATCCCGGCAACAGGCACCAAAGTGTCTCTGGAATAGATTCATTTACCTGATATGTTGAATATCGTCCGGAGATATAAAAAAAGTAAGCCACAAACGGTAATAAAAAAACCGTATTAACCGCCCATTTTATTTTTCCGAGATAAAGATTATAAGAAGTAATACTGAATAATATAAGCAAAGACACATCGCCGGCAGTACTTCCGTTGGAATAAGAACCAAACAAGTCCCGGACCAACAACAATAATGCCAGCAACAACCCGGCGATACTAATTACCGAGAGGAAAATAAACCTGCGCATCCCTTTGTCAGAATCAATACGGTATCTTTTTCGTATAAAATTATGTAGCCCTTTTAACATTCGACTGATTACAGGTCAGATTGGTTAAAATCGGACTAAATATAGCAATTTTTAATGTGTGATTCTATTTTATGTTAGATTCTGAAAAAAATAAAAGCTGATTTTTGTCGCTGATTTTTATTAGTAAATAAAAAGGCCATATTCGATAGTTTTGTAAGAGAAGAAATTATGAATTTAAAAATGTCAAAAATGTCAAAAGGATTCTTTAATGTACCGGCTGCCGGGAACGAACCGGTAAAAACATATGCCCCCGGTTCACCGGAAAGAACTGAAGTACAGGAAAAGCTAAAGGAACTCAGGTCAACGGAGGTCGAAATTCCCATGATTATCGGGGGAAAAGAGGTAATTACAGAACGTAAAGTACGTATATTCCCGCCACACGAAATTAATCATACATTAGGGTATTATTCTCAGGGAGACTCTTCCCATGTACAGATGGCCATTGATGCAGCCATGGAAGCGCGCACTCAATGGGCAGCCATGTCGTGGCAGCACCGGGCTTCCGTTTTTCTGAAGGCAGCCGACCTTTTGACTGGTCCTTACCGGGCAAAAATTAATGCAGCAACCATGCTTGGACAGTCGAAAAATATTTACCAGGCTGAAATAGATGCAGCCTGCGAACTGGCCGACTTTTTCAGGTTCGGCGTACAATGTATGAGCGACATCTATAAAATGCAGCCCGGTTCAACCCGCGGCATATGGAATTATAATGAATTCCGTCCCCTGGAAGGGTTCGTCTTTGCATTAACCCCGTTCAATTTCACTTCGATTGCAGGGAACCTGCCGGCAGCGCCTGCCATGATGGGGAATGTCGTGGTTTGGAAACCCTCGAAAACCTCGGTATATCCGGCAGCTGTAATAATGGAAATATTCAGGGAAGCAGGGTTGCCCGATGGAGTAATCAACCTGGTGTTTGTACCCGGTCCGGTAGCGGCTGATGTAATTTTCGACTCACCCGATTTCGCAGGAATCCACTTCACCGGCTCAACCGGGGTATTCCAAAGTTTCTGGAAAACCATCGGGGAAAATATATACAAATACAAATCGTACCCGCGTATAGTCGGTGAAACCGGTGGCAAAGATTTCATTTTTGCCGATGCCACTGCCGATCGTCAGGCACTTACCACCGCAATGGTACGGGGCGCTTTTGAATACCAGGGGCAAAAATGTTCAGCTGCTTCACGTGTGTATATCCCTGAAACGATCTGGGATGATATTCGCGAACGGTTGGGTAACGAACTGGCAACCATGAAAATGGGACCGCCGGAAGATTTTACCAACTTTATTAATGCAGTTATTGATGAAACATCTTTCGATAAACTGAAAGGTTCTATCGATCGCGCAAAAACCGATGTTGATGCTGAAGTTATTTTCGGCGGCAACTGCGATAAATCGACTGGTTATTTCATCGAACCTACCGTTATACTGGCTAAAAAACCTGACTACATCACCATGACAGAGGAACTTTTCGGACCGGTACTGACTGTTTATATTTACAAAGATGAAGAATTGGATCAAACACTTGACATATTGGATAATACTTCCATTTATGCATTGACCGGGGCTATTTTCTCCCAGAACCGTTACTATATTGAAAAATACACCAAACGTCTGGAGAATGCCGCAGGAAATTTCTACATCAACGATAAGCCAACCGGGGCCGTAGTGGGACAACAACCATTTGGAGGTGCCCGGGGATCGGGAACCAACGATAAAGCAGGTTCAATCTTCAACATGTTACGCTGGACTTCAATCCGGACCATCAAAGAAAACTTTGTTCCTGCCCATTCTTACACATATCCAAATTTTCAACCTGATCCGGAATAAAATCATTAAAAATAACAGAAGTTGCCGCCTGATTGTATCAAACGGCAACTTCTTATTGTTTTGCTTATTACCACCTCCTGTTCACAACAACGTTTTTACTAATCTCCCACGATCAACCTTGCTTTTACGTACCCATTATAAAAGTTGGCATCGCGATTTTTAAATACCGACGCCAGTTTGTCGAGCTGGATAGTCAGTACCTCGTTAGCTTCGCTTAGCAATTGTGCAATTTCCTGGGTAGCTACACTTCTTTTTACCGAGTAGGCACGCGGCTGGCCGCTAATTTCCAGCAGGCGGTCCACATCGTTCTGCAAATCCGTCACCTGTTCTTCTGTCATCCCGTAATCGGTCACCAGTGTCTCTTTCAGTTCTTCGGCCTTGGCAATAATTGCTTTCACACGGAGTAACAATTCGTCATACGATAAACGAAACAGTTGCCATTCGCTGTCGCCCATTTGCCGGGCCAGTTCATCATCGCCTTCAATGCTGGCATACGCTTCAATCAGATCATTCAGAATATCGGCCTTGCTGGCAATCGCTTTTTTCAGTGCTACTTTGGTCTTCCCTATGGTTGATTTCGAGCCGGCCTGTGTTTCCATGGCTGCATCAATTGCTTCGTCGATCTGGCTGAGACGGGTTTTGGCAGTTACCATTTTGGCAATGCTCTGCCATACCGAAACATGTTCGTCAAGATACGACAAAGTGACCTTCCTGATAGAAGTTCCATGATTAGAAAATCGTTAATTATAAAGAATTCAAGATCGATATTCTTGTATAAATCTTCAGTATGATACTTTTTTTCGTTTTTTTGTATAAACGAATGAAAAACAGGCAACAGTGTTTCAAACCAAAAACATTTAGAAAGAAGCAGTGTTTTAACTGTTCTATTAAACGTGAGAAAAATTAGGAATGGAAAAAATTTTTGGTGTACAATTTATAAAACAGACCACCATGGAAAACCCTGTTTGGAAGAAACTTTTTGTTGAATCAAATATTCCTGAAAAACTTAACCCTTTAAAAGAATTAAGCCGGAATATCTGGTGGGCATGGAACAATGAAGCACGCGAATTATTTCAAACTATTGATGCCGAAATATGGGAAGAATGCGAGCATAATCCAATTGTATTACTCGAGAAAGTAAGTTACCAGCGTTTTCTTGAACTTGAAAACGACATTCATTTCATGGGAAAGCTGGAATACACACACAGCCTGTTCCTCGATTACCTGGCTGAACGACAAAACCAGGAAGGGCCGCAAATTGCCTATTTCAGTATGGAATATGGTCTGCACGACAGCTTAAAAATATTCTCGGGAGGCCTGGGTATCCTGGCCGGTGATTATTTAAAAGAAGCCAGCGACCAGAAAGTAAACCTGACAGCCGTAGGCCTACTTTACCGTTATGGATATTTCAAACAAACCATCTCGTTACACGGAGAACAAATGTCGAACTACGAAGCCCAGCAGTTCTCGAAAATCCCGGTACAACCGGCTTTTGACAATGAGGGCAACTGGATTCATGTGGAAGTTGAATATCCGGGAAGGATAGTAAAGGCCCAGGTATGGAAAGTGGAAATCGGCTCTGTTAAATTATTCCTGCTGGATACCGATATTGATGATAATGCCGACGAAGACCGTTTTGTAACGCACCATCTGTACGGGGGCGACAACGAAAACCGTTTGAAACAGGAAATACTGCTCGGTATGGGAGGTATCCGTGCCTTGAAAAAACTGGGATACAATGCCGATATTTATCATTGCAACGAAGGACATGCCGCTTTCATAGGTCTCGAGCGTATCTTTAATTACGTGAATACCGAAAAACTTTCTTACGCCGAAGCACGGGAAGTAGTTCGTTCTTCCACGCTTTTTACTACGCATACGCCAGTGCCTGCAGGCCACGATGCATTTCACGATGACCTGTTTAAACGTTACATGAATAAATACCCTTCTAAAGTCGGATTAAAATGGGAAGAATTTGTTTTGCTGGGAAAAGCCGACCCCGGGGAAGATCATTTCAACATGAGTTACCTGGCCTGCAACCTTTCGCAGGGAATAAACGGGGTAAGCAAACTGCATGGAGACGTTTCGAAACAGGTATTGAAACCACTTTACAAAGGATTCCTGGCCGAAGAACTGGAAATCGGGTATGTGACCAACGGGGTACACTACTCAACCTGGGTTGCCAGGGAATGGCGAAAACTGCACCAGCAATACTTTGGCGAAGGATTCCCCAATGACCAGCTCGATGCCAGGGTATGGAACCGTATTTACAATGCCCCTGACGAAAAGATATGGAACATCAAGCAACAACTTCGAATGAAGACCATTGCTTACGTGAAACAGCGTTTTGCTGACAACTGGGTCAAACGGCACGAAAACCCGAAACTGATTACTGAAGTGGTGAGCAATATGAACCCGAATGCACTGACCATCGGTTTTGCCCGCCGGTTTGCAACGTATAAAAGAGCCCATGTATTGTTCCAGAACCTCGAACGCCTTTCGAAAATCGTGAACACCCCAAGCCGCCCGGTTCAGTTTATTTTCGCAGGCAAAGCCCATCCCGCCGATAAGGCAGGCCAGGATTTGATAAAAATGATCGTCGATATTTCGAAACGACCTGAGTTTATCGGAAAAATCCTTTTTGTACAAAATTACGATATGAACCTGGCTAAAATGTTGCTCCAGGGGGTCGACATCTGGATCAATACCCCTACCCGTCCGCTGGAAGCATCGGGAACAAGCGGGGAAAAAGGAGTAATGAACGGAACCCTCCATTTCTCTGTCCTCGATGGATGGTGGTGCGAAGGTTACCGCAAAAATGCAGGATGGGCATTGCCCCAGGAACGCACCTACGATGTACAGGATTACCAGGACCAACTGGATGCGGAAACTATTTATAATATTCTGGAACAGGAAATACTTCCTGACTTTTACAACCGTAACATCCATGGTGTGCCCGAAAAATGGGTTTCCTACCTGAAGAACACCTTTGCCCAGGTGGCTCCGAACTTTACTACGGCCCGGATGCTCAACGATTACCAGCAACGCTATTACCTGCCACAGGCCGAACGTACCGCCCGGATGAAAAACGACGGATATAAAATGGCAAAGGAACTGGCTGCATGGAAGGGCAAAATCGCACAGGGATGGGACCAGATTGAACTGAAGGAGCTGAAAATTACTGACGGCATTACCAACGTGCTGAAAATCGGCACGGAATACCCGGCCAAAGTGATACTCGACCTCAAAGGGATGCTTCCCGAAGACGTGGGGGTTGAAATGGTAATTACTGAAAACGGCGAAGACGGATGTGATGCACATCTGATTGAAACTATTGAGTTTACAGCCGGCGAGTTAGATGGAACAGTTTGTATTTACCACCTGAACCTTCAGTTGATGGAGCCGGGAGCTTACAGTTACGGTATCCGGGTATTTGCCAAAAATCCGAACCTCCCCCACCGACAGGATTTTATATATATAAAATGGCTATAATTGATGTTGTAGCGAGAGTTTCACTGCGAGTGAAACTCTCGCTATATTTCTTTTGTAATCCCAATTTAATGACTATTTTCGCCCGGACATTTTGAGGAATTCATTATATGTGGCTGAAGGTTTCCAGGATTATATTAAGAAATAGGATATTGATGCTTTCTTTAGTGGTGCTGACAACAGCTTTTATGGCTTTTCAGGCCAGGAAAGTCGAAATGTCTTATGAATATGCGTCCCTGATCCCGAAAAAAGATAGTGCCTATATCGATTACCAACGTTTTCTGAAAACTTTTGGAGAGGAGGGGAACATCATCGTTGTAGGGGTGCAGGATGAAAATTTTTTCAGCTTTGAACATTTTTCGGCATGGGAGAAACTAGGCAGTAAATTATCGAAAATTGAAGGCGTTGAAAATTTGTTGTCTGTTTCCAATGCATACGACCTGGAAAAGAACACCAAAGACAAAAAATTTGAAATCCGGAAAATTTTCCCGGCAACAATAAACTCTCAGGAAGAACTCGACACGCTGAAAAACAAATTTCTGTCACTGCCATTTTACAGGAACCTCTTATACAACCCGGAAACATCGACATACCTTCTTGCCATCACGGTCAATAAGGACAGGATGCACTCGAAGGCACGTGAAAAACTGGTACTGGCTATTCAGAAAGAATGTGATCTTTTTGCCCAAAAAGAACAGTTACAGCTACATTATTCAGGATTACCATATATCCGGGTAATCAATTCCATCAGGATAAAGAGTGAAATTTACATGTTCAGCGCCCTGGCACTTGGGCTTTGTATTGTTATCCTTTTCCTGTTTTTTCGATCATTCAAGGCCGTACTGATCCCTGTTACTATCGTGCTGATCGGGGTTATCTGGGCGCTGGGTATGATGGGCTGGTTCGGGTTTAAAATAACCCTCCTCACCGGCATGGTGCCTTCGTTACTGATCGTGATCGGTGTCCCGAACAGTATTTACATGCTGAATAAGTACCATCACGAGGTACGCGATCACGGAAACAAGATCAAAGCATTGCAGCGGGTAATCATTAAAATAGGGAATGCTACTTTCCTGACCAACCTTACCACTGCTTCGGGCTTTGCTACCTTCCTGATCACCAACAGCGATATACTGCGCGAGTTTGGAATAATTGCCTCCCTCAACATCATGGGCCTGTTTTTGCTGTCAATCCTGCTGATCCCGATTTTCTACAGTTTTATAAAACCTCCGCAACAAAGACATATCAAACATCTGGAAAATAAAACGGTAGAAAAGATCATCAATAAATTGATCTACATCACACTTCACCACCGCAAAACAGTATACATAGTTACCATGATAATAGTGGCCATGGGGCTGTACGGAATCACCCTGATCAAAAGTTCCGGCTATATGGTCGACGATATTCCCGAAAACGATGTGATTTACAAAGACCTCAAATTCTTTGAAAAGCATTTCGACGGGTTGATGCCTTTGGAGATTATTGTAGATACGCGAAAACCGAACGGGGTTATGAACCTGTCTGTTTTCCGGAAAATGGAAAAACTGGAAAACCGCTTACTCGAATACGAAGAATTGTCGCCCTCGACATCCATACTCAACCTGCTGAAATTTGCCAAACAATCGTATTATAACGGGAAGGAACGATTTTACAGTCTGCCGAGCAACATGGAGAAAAATTTTATTCTTTCGTATGCCACCAAAGGCGAGAATAATGTAGACCTGCTACATTCGTTCCTCGACAGTTCGAAGCAGGTTACCCGTATCAGCATCCGGATGAAGGATGTAGGGACTGCCCGTATGCAAAGCCTGTACGACAGTTTCAAAGCCGATATCGATTCCATTTTTCCAAAAAAGAATTACGAGGTTATTATAACCGGATCGAGCGTTACTGTTTTTAAAGGGAACCGGTACCTGGTGAAAAACCTGTTTTCGAGCCTGGCCCTGGCTATTTTCCTGATTTCGGTATTCATGTCCATCATGTTCTATTCCTGGCGGATGGTCATCATGTCGCTCACACCAAACATTATCCCCCTGATATTTACGGCAGCCATCATGGGGTTCTCCGGGATCCCCATTAAACCTTCGACAATACTGGTTTTCAGCATTGCATTTGGGATTTCGGTCGATAATACGATCCATTTTCTGGCCAAATACAGGCAGGAACTGAGTGTCACCGGCTGGAACATCCACCGCTCTGTAATACTGGCGCTAAAAGAAACAGGTGTAAGCATGATGTACACTTTTGTTGTGTTGTTTTTCGGCTTTGCCGT
Organism: Prolixibacteraceae bacterium; assembly: GCA_963662895.1. Lineage (GTDB taxonomy): Bacteria > Bacteroidota > Bacteroidia > Bacteroidales > Prolixibacteraceae > GWE2-42-39. The sequence continues at coordinate 593,961 of OY759981.1, forward strand.
GTTCAGTGTTTCCAAATTCGGAGGTACGGTAGCCCTGGGCGTACTGGTATCGCTCACTCTCCTGATTGCTGTAACCTCGAACCTGATACTGCTGCCTTCACTGCTGATGGGGCTCGAAAAACTGACCACCACGAAATCGTTCAGGGAACCCCTGCTTCATATTTATAATGAAGAAGAAGACATTGAACTGGATGATCTTGAGATCGTCTCATCAATTACGAAAGAAAAATAATTTCGTATGTATACCATAAAACAACTTCAGTCCATAATCGCTGAAAAAATTCAGAAAGAAGCTGATATTATTAGTTGTACAGAGCCGGTAAATTTGTATCAACCTGTTTCGTATACTCTGAATATGGGAGGCAAACGCCTCCGTCCGGTGATGGTTTTAATGTCCTGTAACCTGATCAATGACAATATAGAAAAAGCATTCCCTCCGGCACTGGCAATCGAAATTTTTCACAATTTCACCTTGCTTCACGACGATATTATGGACCGGGCCGACATACGCCGGGGACAGCCTGCAGTACATAAAAAATTCAACGAAAATGCAGCGATCCTGTCCGGCGACGCCATGTCAATTCTTGCCTATCAATATATCCTGAAAACCGAACTCCCTGACCTTCGCCCGTTAACGCAGCTTTTTTCGCAAACGGCAATCGAAATTTGTGAAGGGCAGCAATACGACATGGATTTTGAGAACCGGCTTAATGTAACCATTGACGAATACATGAAAATGATCAGGCTGAAAACCGCCGTGTTAATTGCCTGCAGCCTGAAAGCCGGAGCCCTGGTGGCCGGAGCCGATGACAAAATCGCTGATCCGCTTTACCAATTCGGGATCAACCTGGGGCTTGCCTTCCAATTGCAGGATGATCTGCTGGACGTTTTTGCAGATGAAGAAAAATTCGGAAAAACAATAGGCGGCGATATTGTTTCAAACAAAAAAACCTTTTTGCTGTTAAAAGCACTTGAACTAGCAAAAGGAAAAACAAAAGAACAGTTGCTCGGCTGGATTACGAAATCCCCAACTAATGCTTCTGAAAAAATTAGCTCCGTACAAAAAATTTATACAGAATTAAACATTCCACAAATCACCAGGAACGAAATTGAAGGCTTTTATAAAGCTGCGATGAAAAACCTGGATGAAGTTGCTATACATCACGAAAAAAAAGCAGGTTTGATTACCCTTTCAGAAATGATAATGAAAAGAGATCACTGACGAGGAAGGATGCTCTGACAGATTTACCAAAGTAAGATTATATATCGTCCCTAACGGGACTTTATAACTATTGGACTTACCCTTTTCTACCAATATTGAACAGCCCTGTCCCCTGCCTGCAAAATTGTTTTTTGTATCCCCTATATCAAATTTATCTGCATTTAACGTTTTTGAAAGCTGATATATTTGTTCAAATCCACAGGTTTTTGTATTTTCCGGCACGACTTTTAAACTTCATTTCATGAGTCAAAATATCGGTAAAATTATACAGGTTATCGGGCCTGTGTTAGACATCAGCTTCGAAAGGGAAGGAAGCGAACTCCCCAAAATTTATGACGCCCTTGAAATCGTCCGGGAAGGAAAAGACAATCTGATTGTCGAGTGCCAACAACATATTGGTGAAAATACAGTGCGAGCCGTTGCCATGGACTCAACCGACGGGCTGCAACGGGGAATGGACGTAATTGCTACCGGCAGCCCGATCGTAATGCCCAAAGGCGAAATAGCCCTGGGGCGTCTTCTTAATGTTACCGGCGATCCCGTTGACGGACTGGAAGAACTTCCCAAACAAGGATTGAATATCCACAATGAACCTCCCAAATACGAAGACCTGACCACCGAAACCGAAGTTTTGTATACCGGGATCAAGGTAATCGACCTGATCGAGCCTTATCCCAAAGGAGGTAAAATCGGTTTATTCGGGGGAGCAGGGGTAGGCAAAACCGTACTGATACAGGAACTGATCAACAACATTGCCCTTGCCCACAGCGGACTTTCGGTATTTGCAGGAGTAGGCGAACGTACCCGTGAAGGGAACGACCTGCTTCGTGAAATGATCGAAGCCAACATTGTAAACTATGGAGAAGAGTTTAAAAAATCGATGGAAGAAGGTAGCTGGGACTTATCGAAAGTGGATAAGGAAGCTGTGAAAAACTCAAAACTGGCGCTGGTATTCGGGCAAATGAACGAACCACCAGGCGCACGTGCCCGTGTAGCCCTCTCCGGTTTAACCATTGCCGAAAGTTTGCGTGATGGTGACGGAAGCACCGGGGGAGGACGTGATATTTTGTTTTTCGTCGACAATGTATTCCGTTTCACCCAGGCCGGTTCGGAAGTTTCCGCTTTGCTCGGGCGTATGCCTTCAGCCGTGGGGTACCAGCCAACACTGGCCACCGAAATGGGAGTCATGCAGGAACGTATTACCTCTACAAAAAACGGCTCAATTACATCTGTTCAGGCTGTTTATGTACCTGCCGACGACCTTACCGACCCGGCTCCGGCAACAACTTTTGCCCACCTGGATGCGACCACTGTTTTAAGCCGTAAACTCTTCGAAATTGGAATTTACCCTGCTGTAGACCCGCTTGACTCAACATCGCGCATCCTGACTGCCGAAGTAGTCGGTCCCGAACATTACAATTGTACTGAACGGGTAAAAGAACTTTTGCAACGATACAAAGAATTACAGGATATTATTGCCATCCTCGGGATGGATGAACTTTCGGAGGAAGATAAATTGGCCGTACACCGTGCCCGTCGCGTGCAACGTTTTCTTTCACAACCGTTCTTCGTGGCTGAACAATTTACAGGCCTGGAAGGCAGACTGGTTTCCATTGAAGATACGATCAAAGGGTTTAACATGATTATGGACGGCGAAGTGGATCAATATCCCGAAGCCGCGTTTAACCTCGTTGGCACTATTGAAGAAGCTATTGCCAAAGGCGAAAAAATGCTGGCCGAAGCCAACGAATAATTAACTAAAACACAAATCCATGTTTTTGGAAATTATCACACCCGATAAAAAGGTATTTTCCGGCGATGTCAAACTGGTTCAGGTGCCCGGGAGCAAAGGCGCTTTTGAAATACTGAAAAACCATGCTCCGATCATCTCGACCCTTGACAAGGGAACAATCAAGGTGGTTGATCTTAGCGACAAGGAACAATTTTTTGAAATTACCGGCGGGGTGATTGAAAACAAAACCAACAAAATAATTGTTCTGGTCGAATCTGTTTAAAACAAACAATTCCAGCTATATTTACCCTGAAGTTGCCCCTTCAGGGTTTTTTATTCTTTAGGATGAAAAAATTTTTAGTCATACGGCTTAGCTCCATCGGCGATATTGTTCTCACAACGCCGGTAGTCAGGCAATTAAGGACACAATTACAAGACAGTGAGGTTCATTTCCTGACCAAACAAAAATACCGCTGTCTGCTGGAAGGCAACCCGTATATCAACCACCTGTATTCATTCGAAAAAACACTTGATGAAGTCATACCGGCACTGAAAAAAGAAAATTATGATTTCGTGATCGACCTTCATCGTAATCTCCGGAGCCTGAGGATAAAAAACTCACTGCGTGTCAAATCATTTTCATTTGAAAAACTGAATTTTAAGAAATGGTTGCTGGTCAATCTCAAGATCGATAAACTTCCGGACATTCATATTGTAGAACGCTACCTTGACACGCTGAAAAGTTTTGGCATTAAAAACGACAGGAAGGGGCTCGATTATTTTATCCCGGAGCAGGAAAAATTCGATATAAATAACTTACCTGCCGGTTTTCAGGAAGGTTATATTGTACTCGCTTTAGCGGGAACTTATTTCACAAAACAGCTTCCTGCTGAAAAATACCTTCCACTGGTCAATAATTCGCAATACCGTTTTGTACTTCTGGGAGGTACCACTGAGAAAAAAGCAGCACAATCCATCATGTCTACAGCAGGTGACAATGTAGTCGACTATTGCGGTCAACTCTCTATCAACCAGTCGGCCTCACTGGTCGGGCAGGCCCGTCTGGTAATTAGTAACGACACCGGGTTGATGCACATCGCAGCGGCTTTCCGTAAAAAAATATTATCGGTTTGGGGAAACACAGTACCTCAACTGGGAATGTACCCTTACCTGCCGGCAGAAGGTTCTGAAATACTCGAAGTAAAGGGATTGAAATGCCGGCCCTGCTCGAAACTGGGGAAACATAAATGCCCGAAAAAACATTTCAAATGTATGAACAATATTTCCGCACAATCGCTGGTCAACTGGGTGGAAAGAAACTATTAAGCGGGATTTCAGGAATAATCGGCAAAAGCTCTTTTTATCCGTTCCAGGGCTTCTTTTATGACCGAACGGGGACACCCCAGGTTCAACCGCATGAAACCTTTGCCCTGCCTCCCAAACTGAATACCCCGGTTCAACCCGACACCTGCCTGGACCAGACGGTCATTAATCTCAGCATCCTTCATTCCGAAAGCTGAAAAATCGAGCCAGACCAGGTAAGTTGCCTCCGGCTTCATGGGGACAATCCGGGGAATATTTTCGTCCAGAAAACGTTCCAGAAAATAATAATTCCCCTGTACGTATTCCATCATCCGGTCAACCCATTCTGCCCCGTTACAATATGCGGTTTCAAGAGCAACAGCCCCAAACAGGTTGCCTCCGGACAAATGAGTTCCTTGCATTAAATTGTCATATTTGTCATATATTTTTCTATTAGGCATGACAAGAAATGAAGTAGAAAGGCCGGCTACATTAAACGTTTTGCTGGGGGCCATGCAGGTAATACTGTTCATGGCAAACTCTTCGGAAACCGAAGCAAAAGGAATATGTTTATGCCCCTTAAAAGCCAGATCAGAATGAATTTCATCGGAAACTACTATGATGTTATTATCCAAACATATCTCACCTATTTTCTGCAATTCGTCCCTGGTCCATGCCATACCCCCCGGATTGTGAGGATTACAAAGAAGCAGCATTTTAGTGTCGGCCTGTATTTTCTTCTCCAGATCGCTGTAATCCATACAGTACCTTCCGTTTTGCAGTTTCAAGGGATTTTCTATTATTTCCCGGTCACTGTTTTTTATAGCCGAGAAAAAGGGGAAATAAACCGGAGGCTGCACAATTACCGAATCGCCAGGCCCGGAAAAACACATTACAGACAGAGCCAGTGCAGGAACCACTCCCGGGCTAAAATGTATCCATTCTTTTTGTATCTCCCAGTCGTGGCGGATTTTCAGCCAATGCACAATGGCTTCGTTATATGAATCCGGTCGGAAAGTATACCCGTAAATCTCATGTTGTGCCCGTCGCTGTATCGCTTCTGTAATAAAACAGGGAGTCCTAAAATCCATATCAGCTACCCATAGGGGAAGTACATCCTCTTTTCCAAAAAAATGTAAACGTCCGTCGTATTTTTCACAGTTGGTATTTCTGCGATCAATAATTTCGTCAAAATTATAATTCTCCATCTTTCAAAAATATACTTGCTTTTATCTCTAAAAAATGGCTGAAGGTAATGTTATCATTAAAAGGAAAAAATGATTAAAGTTCAATTTTACGTAAATAATCCAAATCATTTTCCCTTTCCACTTTTAAGACGAAGTTAAACCGGTCCGGGGTAAGACAAAGGTCAAAATCACTTGAAGGCGACCACTCCTGGTTTTCAGGATCGAAAAAACGGGCCCCGCTACCATGTCGTAATTTTTTAACCATTTCCTGAAAACCGACAGCCCTGTTTTCCAACTTGTTTTTAATGTATTCTGCAAAAAAAGTATCTTCATCCGTGGGGCGCTCACAACTATAGCCCATACATACTAACGACACGTGTTTCGGCTTTTTATCTCTGATATAATTAATAATAGCACCGGCATTTACAAAACTCCCGGTAATAATTTCACCGGCATTGGTTGCATTGGCTATTCCCTGTGTTCCGGAACTGGTAGTATGAACAATAATCTTTCCCGATAAATCCACAGACAAAATATGGGTCGGCGAATTTCCAAAATCAAATCCCTCGGGTTTTTTCTCGAAGCGTTCCCCCATCAATATAAATTCAGGATGCTCTTTCTTTAACCGGTATGCCAGGTCGATATCCCCCACCGGATAAATTCTCGAAGCCCCGTTCGCAAAAGCATAACAGGCCGTAGAAAATGCCCTGAATACATCGATAATCACTGTCAGTCCCTGTGCTGCTTTAGCCCCTTCGAGTAATTGAAGAATTTCTATTTGCATTATAACTTACTATTATTCTCAGATACAAATCAAAGCCTGTAAATGTATCTTACAAATAACTATCCGGCAAATTTTATAGAAAACCTCACTGTTTTACCGAAATATAATATTTCACAAAAATACACGGCACGGTTATTGTAAAAAATAGCATTTTTTTCAAAAAACACTGACAAATAAGGGGATTCAGACACATAAACATCTCCAAAAACAGCACACATGCTATAGAGCATAAAATTAACAATCAGTTAACGTATGTTTTACAGCACAATGCTGTAAAACATGTTATATTTGCATTGTATTTACTGTTTCACTTTAATTTTTAAAACGATGAAAACAATCAGAACAATTTCAAAAGTAACAACAATCATTGCATTTGTAGCATTTGCAAACGTTGTTTTAGCGACAGGGAACCTAAAAGTGAACATCCTTCCACTGACCTCTGAAAAAGCAGTAGTAGCTATCTCAAACAATATCGGAAGTACTTTTCAAATCAGCATTGAAAATGAAAACGGAGAAATTCTTTTTTACAAAGAAACTTCTGACGCCGTTACTGATTACAGTAAAATTTACGACTTCTCGAAACTTGAAAAAGGCAACTACAAATTGAATGTAGCAATCGACGGTGAAAAAATATCACGCGATTTCACCATTGAAAGAAACAACATTGCTGTTGGAAAAGCCAAACCGGTAATTGATCCTTACTTCAGTTTTAAAGACAATGTTTTAAAAATCTCGTATTTGAATTTTGAAGAAAAAGATGTTAACATCAAATTCTTCGACAGTTCGGATTTGATTTACAGCAAAGCTGCAGGAAATAAATTTAACCTGAGCGAAGGATTTGACTTGTCGAAACTGAAATCCGGGAATTATTCAGTGAACCTGTCTTCTGTCAACGATGAATACACTTACAACTTTACTATTAAATAATTAGCGAATTGGAAAATAGATGAAATGCGGTCTTAGTACCGCATTTTTTTTGCTTTTTATTTTAGCGTAAATTCGCAGGACGAAAAAGCAAAAGCAATGGTGCGAAAAGATGTGGAAATAATGGCCCCGGTAGGTTCCTACGAAACGCTGATGGCTGCTATCCAGGCAGGAGCAGGCTCTGTATATTTTGGAGTAGAACAGTTGAATATGCGTGCCCGTTCCTCGAATAATTTTACTTTTGAAGACCTGAAGAAAATCACCGGAATCGCTCATAAAGCAGGTGTAAAGACATACCTGACCGTTAATACCATTATTTTCGACAACGAAATTGACAAACTTCATGCAATCATTGATACAGCCAAACAGGCTGGCATTTCAGCCGTCATTGCTTCCGATATTTCGGTCATTCAGTATGCCCGTGAAACCGGAGTTGAAGTACACATCTCAACCCAGGTAAATATCACCAATTTTAAAGCTGTAAAATTTTATGCGCAATTTGCTGATGTAGTCGTCCTTGCCCGGGAGATGAACCTGGGCCGCGTACGGGAAATCAGTAAAAAAATTGAGGAGCAACAGGTTAAAGGGCCGTTGGGTAATATAGTCCGTCTTGAGATGTTTGTGCACGGGGCCCTGTGCATGGCTGTTTCCGGCAAATGTTACCTGAGCCTGCACGAAATGAACTCGTCAGCTAACCGGGGCAGTTGTCTTCAAACATGCCGCCGGTCTTACACCGTAACCGACAATGAAACCGGCGCAGAACTGGAGATCGACAATGAATACATCATGTCCCCAAAAGACCTGAAGACCATCCATTTCCTGAATAAAATACTTGATGCCGGGATAAGCGTTTTAAAAATTGAAGGACGCGCCCGCTCTGCCGAATACGTTTACACTGTGGTACAGTGTTACAACGAAGCCGTTAATGCTTACTTCGACCAGTCGTTTACCGAAGAAAAGATCAGACAATGGGACGAAAGGCTCAGTACTGTTTTCAACCGGGGTTTCTGGAATGGTTACTACCTGGGGCAGCGGCTTGGGGAATGGAGCAAAAACTACGGTTCACAGGCAACTCAACGAAAAATGTACATTGGTAAGGGGCTTAATTACTTTTCGAACCTGAAAGTAGCCGAATTTAAAATGGAAACCGGCAGCCTGAAAGTGGGCGATGAAATTTATGTGACCGGCCCGACTACCGGTATCATCAAATCAACGATAACGGAAATACGGGTTGACCTGAAACCTGTACAGGAGACTGTGAAAGGTGAAAAATTTTCCATCAAGCTCGATGAAAAAATAAGGCGTTCCGATAAACTTTTCAAGATAATTGACGCCCGGCAAGTACAACAAAGAAAATAAACAACATGGTTTCCGGTTCAGAAAAAGCAAAACCAGTCGTTAATTTCTATGGCATCAAAATTCTTTCTTTGTAATTTTGAACAAAACTTCAGGTATGCGTAAAATCGTCATTATTTTTGTTTTCCTAATTATTATGGCAGGGGGTGCAGCATGGTATTTCCTGGTCATGAAGAATACCTCCGCATTTACAAATAATTCTGCCTTTAAAGCAGTCCCGATACATTCTCCCCTGGTAATTGAGGTTCAGAATTTCGATGAACTGATCCGGTCATTCTCAGGGAAAAACATTATTATTAATGAACTAAAAAGTACAGGCGTTCTCACCCAACTTGCAAACGAACTTCAATACATTAATAAACTGAACAAATCAAATCCGGAGATTAACAAATTAAGTAACGAAAAATCCCTGCTGGTGTCCCTCAATTTTGAAGGGAAGAATGAAGTTGATTTCCTTTTCTTAGTCAGTTTAAAAGATAAAAAAGAGCAGAATACAATTCTTGAAATCATACGCCAATTAACAAATCAATCAACGCTTTCGAAACGGAACTACGATGGCGCCGGAATTTACCGCGTTTTTATAAACAACACTGCCTTTTCATTTGCATTTACCAACGGTATTTTTGTGGCCAGTAAAGAAGCAATACTGGTCGAAGAAGCCATCCGCCAGTCGAATGTTGAAAACCTGCTTGACCATCCTGATTTCCAAAAACTTTATAAAACATCAAATTCAAACGCGTTTGCAAACATTTTTATTAATCATAAATACATCGGACAGCTACTGGCAAAGTCGTTGAACGGGGAAACACGCAAAAAAATAGGGTATCTCTCCCGGTATGCCGAGCGCACGGAACTGGACCTTTCCCTGAAGAGAGACGAGCTTTTCCTGAGTGGTTTTACCTTTTCGGACGATTCCAGCGAAAATTACATAAACCTCTTTAAGAGCCAGGCTCCCGGACGTACCAATATAGAGTCGGTACTGCCTGCCAATACCTCGCTTTTTCTCGCACTGAATATTGAAAAACCTACCCGTTTTCTCGAAGATTACCAGGAATATTCAAAGATACACGGGAGTTTTTATCCGCGTGAGACCTATCTGATGAATATCAGCAAGGAAACCAAAACCGATTTTCTGAAACTTATCGACGAAATCACAGCCGGGGAAACCGGAATTGCTTTTACCTCTATTGTTCAGAATGCACCTGCAAACAACCGTTTCTTTCTCATGAAAGTAAAAAGCCAGTCGATCGCCAGGGAAAAATTCGAACTTCTGCTTAATAAATATATCGAACATAAAAAAGTTGAAGCCGGCTCATGGCAATCGGTTTACCGTATTGATGACAAAAGGAGCTTTACTTTTTATCAATTCCCCTACCCCGAAATCAGTGAGATCCTGTTCGGAAAAATATTCTCGGGAGTAAAAAGCAATTTTTTCACCTTTTACGAAAACTATCTCATTTTTGCTGACTCGCAAACAGCCCTGCAAGAACTGACTCACAACCTGGTGCTGAATGAAACTCTTGCCAGGGATATTAATTACCTGAAATTTAAAGAGAATACAAGCACCCGGTCGAACCTGTATTTTTATATGAATTTTTCAAAGGCATTTCATCTGAACCGGCAATTTCTAAACGATACACGGATGGAAGAATGGAATGATCATGAAGAGGTTATCCGGAAATTTCAGGCAGTAAGCTGGCAATTCTCGAATACCAATGAACTTATTCTGAATAATATCTATCTGAAGTTCGATCCCGTTATAAAGGAAGAACCACAGACTGTATGGCAAACAAAACTGGGAAGCAACGTATTAACCAAACCTCAACTGGTTATCAACCATAACGACCCGGCCAACAGGGAGATCATTTTTCAGGATCAGGCAAACCAACTATACCTGATCAACAAAGAGGGGGCCACTCTATGGAAAGTGCAACTGCCGGGGCCCATCATGTCGGAAATACACCAGATCGATTATTATAAAAACGGGAAATACCAATACCTGTTCAATACAAAAAATCATCTTCATTTACTTGACAGAAACGGTGAAACGGTAGCCGGGTACCCGATAGCCCTGCGTTCACCAGCCTCTAATGGAGTAGCGGTGTTCGATTATAACAGTAATAAAAATTACCGTTTTTTTATTGCATGCGAAAACAAAAAAATATATGCCTACACCAGGGAAGGAAAATTTGTAAAAGGCTGGAACATATTTACAAGCGACAACCCTGTTGATAAACCAATCCAGCACATGCGCGTACAGAACAAAGATTATATTGTTTTTTTCGACCGGTATAAAACGTATTTCCTCGACCGCCAGGGAAAAACCCGGTTGAGCACAAAAGCATCCTTTGAACATTCGGATAATGATTTATTTCTGGAACTATCGGGCAACCCGGCAGTTCTGTGTACCGATAAAACAGGAAACGTGTATAAATTATTCTTTGACGGGAGCTTTGAGAAACTGGAAACCGGTAATTATTCAGCCTCCCATTATTTTGTTGCTGCCGATTTAAACAGGAACGGTTTAAAAGATTTCATTTTTGCTGATGGTAACCATCTGACAGCGATTTCAGAAACAGGAAAGAAACTGTTCAACAAAAAAATGAATAAGCCGGTCAGCGAAAAACCTGAAATATATTCTTTCTCCGCAAACAATAAAAAAGCAGGAATTGTTTCGGCTGATGAAAACCGGGTTTACCTGATTAATTCCGATGGCTCAGTATATGACGGCTTTCCCTTACAAGGCAGTTCCAAATTCTGTATAGGCATCATTAGTACAGGGAACAAATTTTTCAACCTTTTTGTAGGTAACGAAGATCACAGTTTGTATAACTACATGATAGAATACTGATCTTATATTGCAGATAAATCTTTCATTGAACCCGGAAACGAAAAATATTTATTGTAATTTTATTAGAAATAGATTTACCAATAAAATAAACTTCGTATTCTATGAAAAAGAAAAAGAATAAATTACTGCCTTACACGGTAGTCGCTGCCGTAATTATAATTATTGTTTTAATTGTTGGAAAAAAACAAGGCTGGCTGGGTAAGGATTTCGAGATAAAAGTTGCCAGTGAAGTTGTTAAAAGCCGCACCATTACAGAAGTTATTACTGCCAACGGAAAAGTACAGCCCGAAACAGAAGTAAAAATCAGTCCCGATGTTTCAGGTGAGATCATTGAACTTTACGTGGAAGAAGGCGACGAAGTAAAGCATGGACAATTGTTGGTTGTTATTAAACCTGATATTTATGAACAGGCTTTGAACCGTGCTGAGGCCAGCCTTAGTTCTTCGAAAGCACGCGAGGCACAGGCCGAAGCCAAACTTATTGAGAGTAAACTGGCATTCAAACGTTCGCAAACCCTGTTTCAGCAACAGGCTATTGCCCAATCCGATTTTGAATCGGCAGAAGCAGCATACAAAGTAGCGTTGGCAGAAGTAAAAGCAGCCGAATTCTCAGTTCGTTCAGCCGAAGCATCGGTAGAGGAAGCCAAAGAGGAATTGGTAAAAACCAAAATTTATGCCCCGATGAACGGCACTGTTTCAAAATTAAATATTGAAAAAGGAGAACGTGTTGTTGGAACCAACATGTATGCAGGTACCGAAATGATGGTCATTGCCAATCTGAACAAAATGGAAGTGAAGGTTGAGGTAAATGAAAACGACATTGTAAAAGTTTCGAAATTGGATACAGCCCTGGTCGAAGTCGATGCCTACCTGGGGCGCAGGTTCAAAGGCATTGTTACCGAGATCGCCAACTCAGCCAATACAACCGGTACCGCAACCGACCAGGTAACAAATTTCGATGTAAAAGTCCTGTTACTGAAAAACTCCTATGCCGACCTGATTGATTCAATAAACGGTAATCTGTACCCATTCCGCCCGGGGATGTCGGCAACTGTTGATATTCAGACCGAAACCCGCGAAAATGTTATTTCCATTCCTATTCAGGCTGTAACCACACGGGTTATCGAAAAAACGGATTCTGCTTCAGTAACAGACAAGCAGGAGGAAAAGGAAGAAATTGTTTTCCGGTATGCTGAAGGGAAAGTTTATAAAACTCCTGTAAAACCAGGCATCCAGGATAAAGACCATATCGAAATACTGGAAGGGATCAAGGAGAACGATGAAATTATCGTATCTCCGTATAATGCCATTAACAAAACACTGAAAGACAGCATGGCTGTAAAAAGAGTCGACGAAAAAGAACTTTTCAACCCGAAAAAATAATAAAAGACACCGATACTGAAAAACATCAGCATCTGACTTACAACACGCTACAACTTGCAAGCCGAGGTGTTTCTGAATATTTTTCATGAATAAATTTCCAACAGTCTCTTAAAACCTTTTATTTTTGCAACGATCTAAACAAGGAAATTTTAAATTGCCCGTGGGGTAATAATCATTCATGGATATATCAGATAACTCATTGATCTTACGCATTGCTGACAGCGACTATATAAGTTACAAACAACTATTTATGCGTTATTACAGCCGGTTGTGTGCTTTTGTTTTCAGCATAACCCACGATACTGCTGTTTCAGAAGATATTGTCCAGGAATTTTACATGAAGTTATGGATTAACAGGGAAAAAGTTAAGATAAAGGGGAATGTTCGGAGTTACGTGTTCAGCTCGTGCCGGAATGCAGCCCTCAATCATATCAGAGATGAAAATACAAAAAAGAGAACGATTGAAACATTTGCTGAGAGTCAAATCACTGACGAGGAGATATCTGATATGGAGGATTATCTGGATGCCCTTGAAAAATGTATTGCACGGCTTCCTGAACGCAGTAAACAGGTGTTCCTGATGCATAAATTTGATGATTATTCGCAGAAGAAAATATCAGCCAAACTGAACATTTCCGTAAAGACTATTAAAAACCAGATTTGGAAATCGCTGCAATACCTTCGTGAGTGCCTTGGACAAAAATAAATTTAAAAACCAATAGGACCTTTTTCCACTGTTTGTGTCATACAGGCAAAGAGCCTTAAAAATGAAAGAAGATAAAAACATTGGAGAAAAACTTGTTGGTCATTTTTCAAAGGCAGACAACAGGTCAACCCAAATAGATCAGGATATCGAAGAATGGCGCAATTCATCTTCTGAGAATAATGAAAAATACAACAGTTACCGGAAGATATGGAAAGGCACAGAAAAACTTGCTTCTGCCCGGCATTTCAAACCGGAGCCGGCCTGGCAAAAAACAAACAGGAAACTCACCGGAATAACTAAAACGAGCAATCATATCCGTCGTCTACGGTATACAACAATAGGTATGGCCGCCTCCATTTTACTTTTACTGGGATTCGCCTTTTATTTCAATTGGTTTTCTCTTTCGTCGGGGGGAGTTCAGATAGCCACTGCCAACGGAAGCCGTTCGGAAATGGTGCTGCCCGATGGCACCCTGGTAAAACTCAACGTGGGATCAAAACTTCAGTATAGTTTTAATAAATTCAGTAAAACCCGGGAGGTACAGTTTAATGGCGAAGCCTATTTTGAGGTTGCAAAGAAACATTTCCCTTTTGTGATCCACAGTAATGACGGAATGCAACTGAAAGTACTTGGAACCCGCTTCAATTATTCGAATTATGATGACGACAGGGAAATAAAAACAACACTGGCAGAAGGAAAAGTCGAACTTTCCAATGAAAGGGGAAAATCGTTTATCATATCGCCGGGGCAAGTGGCTTCGTTCGATAAAAAATCAAAGCAAATAAAATTACTGAAGGTGAATCCTTCGCATTCATATGGCTGGCTGGAAGACAAATTATACATGGACAATATGTCGCTTGACGAGGTTTGTTCGAAATTAGAGCGCAGGTACGATGTTGAGATTAACTGCCAACCATTGGGTTTCGCCAAAAACATTCACTATACAGGGGTACTCCGGGAAGAAACAGTGGTTACGGTACTTGATGCACTTTGTGAATTAAGCGCCATTACATACAGCATGAAAGGGAACAAAATATTAATTGCTAAAAAATAGGCATATGAAATAAAAAAAAAACGGGAAATGCAGCAACACTTCCCGTCTGTTCAGATAATCAATTGGATGCTGGTAACATCCGGTTGCATTGATTAACCAATAACATTACAAATTTATGGAAAAAAATTATGAATCAGGGAACCTGGCAATGGTTCTCAAAAAAATGATGCTTGTTATGAAGCTGACAACGTTTCTACTACTGATTTGTGCAATGCACATTTCAGCCTCGGTTTACTCCCAGCGAACCAAATTATCAATTGACGTGCAGGGTAAATCGATCAAAGAAGTCTTGCAAGTCATTGAATCACAATCTGATTTCCGGTTTATCTATGAAAATGAGAAGATCGATTTAGATTCAAAGGTTAACATTCGGGTTGAACAGCAAAGTGTAGAAGATATTCTGAAAATGCTGTTTGACAAACGCGGTATTCAATACTCGATTACCGAAAGCAACCTTATCCTGATTAACCCTGCCGGGGAACTACCACCCCTGATGCAACAAACGAAAAACATCATAGGAAAAGTTACCGATCTATCAGGAGCCCCCTTACCCGGGGTTACCGTGGTAGTAAAAGGTACCTCCCATGGAATTATTACCGATGCAGACGGAAATTATTCACTTGCCGATGTACCGGCTGATGCGACCCTGGTTTTTTCATTTGTGGGGATGAAGATGCAGGAAATACCGGTTGCCGGGAAAACGACTGTAAATGTAGAAATGCAGGAAGAAACGGTTGGTATTGGAGAAGTGGTGGCAATCGGATATGGTGTCCAGAGAAAGAGTGATTTGACAGGAGCAATTGCATCAATAAAATCTGAAACATTAACACAAAAGGGAACATCCAGGGCCGTTGAGGCGATGAGAGGAAATATTGCAGGGTTGAATATTACTCAGTCAAATGGTAAAGTTGGTTCTGATTTTACAATCTCTATACGTGGATTAAGCTCTATTGATAAGGATAACACCCCTCTTGTCGTAATTGATGGGGCAATAGGAGGAAATATTAATTTTTTGAATCCTTCAGATATCGAATCTCTTGATGTATTGAAAGATGCCTCGGCAACAGCTATTTATGGCTCAAGAGGGGCAAACGGGGTAATCATCGTGACCACCAAGAGAGGCCAGAAAGGGAAAGCCAAAGTGACTTATGATGGAAGTGTTGGTTTTTCGACTCCAATAAATACCCCTGGATATATGAGCGCTGAACAGCATGAAGCATTACTTGCAGTACTGCCGGATTTAGGACTTTCTGAATTGACAAGAACCGATGAAGAGATGGCCAATGTAAAAAATAAAAGATATTTTGACTGGTTTGATGCTGTCCAGCAGAAAGGATTAAGGACAAACCATACCATAGCTTTGTCGGGGGGTGGAACAGACAGTAAATATTATTTTTCTGTTGGGTACAGCAAAGAAGAAGGGAATATCCAACCTGAAGCTTATGACCGGGTAAACCTAAAGGCGGGCATTGATTCAAAAATTAGTGACAAGCTCAGTGCGGGATTCAGTTCTTATTATACTTATTCTGTTCGTGAAGAAGGATCCTGTGAAGTAATGCGTACTACTTTCCGTATGAGATGGACACTCTGGCCCCGGGATAAGGACGGAAACCTGACCATGACCCCTTCAGGCGTGTCGGGTTACGGGAACCCGTTGCTCGAAATACAGAATAAAAATTACTCTGTTGAACACAGAAAACAGAATTTTCTGGGCAATGTTTATCTTGAATACAGACCAGTTAAGGCACTCTCTTTCAGGAGTTCTTTTTCTGCCATTTCTGAAACTTCAAGAGAAGGACGATGGGCCGGGCATTACACGAAATCTTCTAAAAATATAGACAGCAGGGTATTGGCTTATTATCTTCCGGAGCAGACAGCTTCCTATACATGGGATAATATCATTAATTATGATTGGGCTAATAATCTTCACAAACTAAAGTTGACAGCTGTTAGTAGCCTTTCTTATGAACGGAGTGAAGACATGTATCTTGAGGGAACAGACTTTTCTTATACGTGCTATTGGTATGCAATGGAAAATGCTTCTGTCATTGAGGATTATTATAGTGACTACTCTGATTGTTCGCTAGCATCCTTTATGGGACGTGCCAATTACAGTTTTAATGATAAATATTTGCTGACGGTAACCGGACGGTGGGACGGGTCTTCAAAATTGGCAGTCGGGCATAAGTGGGATTTTTTCCCATCAGCGGCATTGGCATGGAGAGCTTCCGATGAATCGTTCATTAAAAATTTAAACACTTTTTCTAATTTGAAACTTAGGCTTAGCTATGGAGAGGTTGGAAATGATGCAGTGGACCCGTATTCTACCAAGGCGCTGGTAACCGCTACAACCTATAATTTTGGCAGTGACCTGACTGGTTCTGCCCCGGCATCCCTGGCGAATGATGAATTGGGATGGGAACACAGTCAGGAATTTGATCTCGGGATAGAGGCAGGTTTTCTGGACAATAGAATCATGTTGACAGCAGACCTCTATAACCGTAAAACAAAAGATCTTATTCTAGACAGAGGAGTCGCTACTGATAGCGGTTTCAATACGATTACAGGGAATTTTGGGAGTACCAGAAACAAGGGGATAGAACTGACATTGAATACAGTTAATGTTTCTACAAAGAATTTTTCATGGGAAACCAATATTAATTTTGCGAAAAACAAAAATGAAATCTTGTCCCTCAGTGATGGAGACCTGGAAAACATGGAAAGTAGTGAATGTATAGTTGGAGATTACTATCGGGAATACATTGTTGGAGAAGATGTAAAAGCTCATTATTATTATGAATTTGACGGTATTCTTCAGGAAGGAGAAGAAACATCAACCTTGGCACAATCGATGTACGGAACGTCAGCTGAAGCAGGATGGGTTAAAGTAAAAGACCAGACCGGCGATGGTAAAATTACAACTGATGACAAAAAAGTATTAGGGACAGAAACCCCGGCATGGACAGCTGGGATGACCAATACCTTTAGGTACAAAAATTGGGACTTCTCGTTCTTTTTCTATACTGTTCAGGACGTCTTCTGTTATGACGATACCTGGAACACTTTAGGAAAAGCTTCTGGCTATGCAGAGAAACGTTTGTCTTTTATTGACTACTGGACTCCTGATAATCCTTCCAACACGTGGAACTCTCCAACTCAATCAAATGACAATCAATACGTATGGTCTCTTTACCTCCATAATAATTCGTGGGTACGCTTACAAAATGTTACCTTGGGTTATACTTTCCCTAAATCCTTATTGAACCAGATAAACATTAGTAATATACGGATTTATGCAACTGCAAACAATCCCCTGGTGCTTTCCAGCTATAACGGGAAAGGTTTTGACCCGGAATGGACGACTCAGTCTGTTTGCGGGGTCGGGTTCAGTGCTGCAAGTTATATTTTTGGTGTAAATGTAACTTTTTAAGAAATACATGCTTAACCATATAAAATTGTAAAACGATGAAGATAAAAAATATAAAAAAGGCAACGGCATCATTTTTACTCATTGTCGTTATCTGTCTGACTGCCTGCGATAGTTTTTTGGAAGAGGAATCGTTAGGGGATGCAACTACGGATGCTGTCTATTCAACCGAATCAGGTTATAATGCATTGATTACCTCCTGTTATTCTGTATTACGCGATGTAACGAAAGAATGGCCTGTGTTTATCGAAGGAACAGATTTATTTACTCGTAATCTTAAAGAAGCAGATGACTTTTTGAATGATTATTCTGCTTCAAGTCTAAATGCAAGTAATACATATATTTCTAATATATGGGAAATATTGTACATCGGTATCCAGCGGTGCAATACCGCCATTGACCGGGTGGATGATGTAGAAAATATGGATGAAACAACCTTACAACAAAGATATGCTGAAGCCGTATTTTTACGTGCTCTCTTTTATTTCTTTTTAGTACAGGAATTTGGAGATATTCCTTACCATGATCATGAAGTTACAGGAATTGAAACTGATGTAACCCGTATATCAGAAGCAACAATTTATGCAAATATAATTGCTGATTTGGAGTCGATTAAAGATGTTTTGCCCACACTTGCCAATCAGGATGCAGACGATGCAGGGCGTGCTTCATGGGAATCTGTCCGTTATCTCATGGCCCAGGTTTATTTAACCCGTGGATGGGATTATAATGGCAACCTTGGAAGTTCGGATAGCGATTTTTCAACAGCGGCTTCTTATGCGGATGATATCATAGAAAGCCGGGGTGCCCTGACCCTGGAACCTGCTGAAATATATTTTAAGAATGGCGATACCCATGGAACGAACAATGATGATAATTCAGAAGTGATCTTCTCTTTCCGTTTTTCTGACGACCAGTCCTTTAATTCTGACCTGGATTATGCTGACCAGGAAGGAAATGACAGCCATAGTGTATTTATAAAAGGAATGAGTATTTTGAACGGAATAATATCATCCAGTGGCTCTTTTTATGGAGGCGGGTTGAAGGGTTATTACCAGGCGACCAGGTATTCTTCGGATATACTGCATCCTGAAATGCGTGGTTTCGACAAACGTTATTCCTGTTTCTTCAGAGATGCAATTACCGCAGAAGAAAAGGTACTTACAAGTGATGGAGATTATGTTTCTATTGGTGATACGGTTCTATATTACCCGGGTGTAGAAGATGGCGAAGCATATGCTGACGGAACAGTTTTCCATTCAGCAGATGTCCTTGCCAATAACCCACATGCGTTGATTTATACTCCTTCGATGTATGACCCCGGAACGGAAATTGACGGTTATGCTTACTGGATTCCTCTTTGGAAACACTTTGAACCTAATAATACAAATGTTGGCTATGGTTCCCGCGATTTATTATTCATGAAGTTAGGCGGTGCATATTTGTTGTCGGCAGAAGCTCATTTAAAAGCCGGAAATGCGGCAACGGCAGCGGAAAGATATACTGAGGTCAGGGCAAGATCCATTGACCTAAGCAAGAGCCCGACAGGAGTAGACCCTGATGCCCGCACGGCTGCCGATATTACCATTGATGATATTCTTGATGAGCGTGCACGGGAATTGGCAGGAGAAAATCATCGCTGGTTTGATCTTAAACGGACTAAAACATTATATGAAAGGACAATTAAATATAACTTAAGGACTAATAATACCGGAAATTTGGCTGCCGATAACACAGACATGTATTATTTACGTCCAATTCCACGTGCTGAAATAGAGCGTACTAATATTGAACAAAATCCAGGGTATTAAAGGCTCATATATCATCAACCGGGTAAAGGGCAAAGAATACAAAAAATTGATTCTTCCCGGTTGCTGATGGTTCCGGAGAAACACTCTCTGAGTTCAGGGGATAAATCTCCGGCAGTACAAGGTAATCAGGATGAATAGAGACGGGAAGTATGAAGTTTGGCGCTCCTGTTGCCACTTGCAACTTCCCGTTTCATATAAACATCCGTCATAATAAAAACCAGCGATTCTGAAAATTAATACCGGTTTAAGGGTTATTTTTGAAGGCGATTATTCAGTCCTCTGGCATTCCCTTCAGAAAATTAAGGACATATCGCTTAGACAACAGGATTAAACAACATTAAAATAATTGAATTATGAATAACGAAAGTAGAAGAAGTTTTCTCCGGAATTCGGTCCTGGCTACCGGTGGATTAGGATTGATGGGAACAAATGCTTCGTCCATGACATCTTCTTCCGTAGAAATAAAAAAAGGGGCATCTTCGCCGATCACAAAAAAATTATCCTTTAACAAAGACGGAAAGTTCAAAATTGTTCAGTTTACCGATATTCATGCCGTTTATAAAGAAGGCGAAACGGACCACGCTTATGACATTATGAATAAAATATTGGATATTGAAAAACCTGATTTCGTAATTTATACCGGGGATATTGTAACTGAATATAAACCTGCAGCACTTTGGGAAAAGGTTACTGGTTTATCGAATGACCGGAATATCCCTTTCGCTGTTGCTTTTGGAAATCACGATTCTGAACGCGATACCACAAGAGATAAAGTTTATGATATTGTTGTTGGTTTGGATGGTTGTCTGAATGAACCCAAAAAGGAGTCAGTGGACGACGTATTTGGCTATACCAACCAGATAATCCCGGTGTACAAATCAGACGGTTCCGGGGAAAAGGCTTTTATTTTTTATCTTTTTGATTCAAACGCCTTAAGTGATTTGCCCGGGGCTTCTCATCGTGAAGATTGGATAAGAGCTAATCAAATTGAGTGGTATGTAAAAAATAGCAGGGAACTCACCAAAGAAAACAATGGCATGCCCTATCCTGCTTTAGCTTTTTTCCATATTCCACTAATTGAATTTTATACTGCTTTTAGTAATCAAAATCAAAGAAAGGTTGGCTGGCGGATTGAAAATGAATGTTGCCCTCCTGTCAATTCAGGTCTGTTTACAGCCTTTATGGAATGTAAAGATGTTAAAGGAATATTTGTCGGACATGACCATGATAATGATTATGTGGCTTATATGCAGGGAATAGCCCTGGGCTACGGAAGGTTTTCAGGAGGAAACAATACCTACCATACACTATGCCGTGGAGCACGTATTTTTGAACTTACAGAGGGAGAGGAATCCTTTGAAACGTGGACCCGTTTCGAAACAGGCCGTTTCCTTAACCGGATAAATGTTCCTTATACCTTTACCTCTGATGACCCTCAGTATAAACCCAAACCCTGAAATATTCCCTGTTTTTGGAGAACTTATTGGAACAAAGGAAAATGTTAAACTGGATAAATGAAAAAAGAAAGCATTGACAGAAGAATTTTTATCAGGAATTCAGCCCTTGTTGCAGGCGGGATTACTGTCGCCGGAGCTGGTTTATCGGCCAATATTTTATCTTCCCCTTTAATTCATAAAAATGTGGCATCTGATCTAAAATTGTCATACAACCTTCAGGGAAAATTTAAAATTGTTCAATTTACTGATACCCACTGGAAACCCGCTGTTCGTGAATCAACAGAAGCTGCTGATTGCATGAATAATGTTTTGGATGTTGAAAAACCTGATTTGGTTATTTATACGGGGGACCATGTTACCGGTGAGCCCATTGCAGAGGGTATTGATGCTATTTTGGAGCCGGTAGTATCGCATAAAATTCCGTTTGCAGCAGTCCTGGGAAATCATGAT
Source organism: Prolixibacteraceae bacterium (assembly GCA_963662895.1). Classification (GTDB taxonomy): domain Bacteria; phylum Bacteroidota; class Bacteroidia; order Bacteroidales; family Prolixibacteraceae; genus GWE2-42-39. The sequence continues at coordinate 615,606 of OY759981.1, forward strand.
GACGAATACAGTATGTCCCGTCAGGAGATATATGAATATATGAAGAGGTTTCCGGGAAATTTAACGGGAACAGTTCCGGGTATTACAGGAGTAACAAATTTTGTTATTCCGCTTTATCAATCAAGCAGTGACCGGATAATGACAGTCCTTTATGGTCTGGACAGCAACAGGGATAGAGTTGAGGCCAGCGAGGTAGCGTGGTACAATAAAAAGAGCAAAGAATATACACAGAAGAATAAGGGGATCCCGATTCCTTCCCTGGCTTTTTTTCATATACCCGTTCCTGAATTCAAAGATGCTATCATCGACCTGAATGCCCGTTTCTACGGAACCCGCAAAGAGCACGTTTGTTGCCCGGAAAGGAATACCGGATTATTTAATGCTTTCAAAAAAAACGGGGATGTTATGGCAGTTGTTGTCGGGCATGATCATCTGAATGATTACGTAGTTTGCTGGAAAGATATAATGCTTTGCTACGGACGTGTAACAGGTAGCAAGAAAACATCTCACTATAACCTGCCTGATGGAAGCAACGGAGCACGGGTAATAGAGTTGACCGAAGGAGAACGAAGTTTTGAGAGTTGGATCCGGCTGAGAACAGGAGAAAAAATTAAACCGTTTAAATATCCGGAGGATTTTATTGATAGTCAATAAGTTCAACAAATTCCTTTATTCTAAAGCGAGAACAAAAGGGATATGATCCTTTTCCCTGGTTTGCGTTGAACGAAAGTATAAAAGAGAACAAAGAAATAAAAAGATTTAATGCTGATTAGACGAAATGCCTCTGTTAAGTGTCCGGAATGCCAGATTATTGGTTATTGCCAAGGCATTTGCTACACAAAAAGAGGTTGATCTTTGCCTGGAGCATATTCGAATAAGACACCGACACCGACAGACAGATATAGATAGATATTATAAGGCTAAATCATTTTAGTAAAAGAATTAGAGATGCCCTTAATTCATTTTTGCTAATTTAGAACGCCGGGAATTTACCAATTAAACTTAAACAATATACAATGAAACACTTTTTAATTTTTATCATATCTGTTGCTCTTTTATATTCTTGTCAGCATCGTACAGATAAATTTTCTGTTGCAAATATGCAGTGCGAGTACATTGAAAATCCTGTAGGGATTGATGCAAAAAGTCCCCGTTTTTCGTGGCAAATAAATTCCGAAACTCCGGGATTTGAACAGCAGGCTTATCAGATTTTTGTTGGGACCGATTCGGCAAAAGTTGCCAAAGGGGAAGCAAATGTTTGGAATTCGGGCAAGATTAAAGTTTCGACCATCCCGGTAGCTTATACAGGAACAGAGCTTTATCCTTTTACCCGTTATTTCTGGAGTGTGAAGGTTCAGGATTGCGATGGTCACTGGTCACCGTTTTCCGGGGTAGCTTTTTTTGAAACCGGGATGATGCAACAAAATAACTGGAAAGGAGACTGGATTACCGACACTTACGATTTTAATGTAAAACCTGCCCCTTATTTTCGCAAAGAATTTAGTATTCAGAAAAAGATAAAATCGGCACGTGCATATATTGCTGTCGGTGGTTTATATGAACTCTACCTGAACGGGGAAAAAATAGGTACCCATCGCCTTGATCCGATGTATACCCGATTCGACCGACGAACATTATATGTTACTTATGATGTTGCCAAAAACCTGAAGGAAGGGGAGAATGCTGTTGGTGTTTTGCTTGGTAATGGCTGGTTTAACCACCAGTCAACTGCTGTATGGTATTTCGACAAAGCGCCCTGGCGTGCCCGTCCTAAATTCTGTATGGATTTACGAATTACTTACGAGGACGGTTCTGAAGAAACTATTTCCAGTGACGGTGATTGGAAAACAGCTTATTCCCCGGTCATTTTTAATAGCATATACACGGCTGAACATTATGATGCCCGTTTGGAACAACCGGGTTGGAACCAACCTGATTTTGACGATTCGAAATGGAAAAGCGTGTTGAAAACCGGTGCACCTTCAAAAAATATTACTGCACAGGTGTTGCATCCTATTCGAAATGTAAAAGAAATTCCGGCAAAGAGAATGATGAAATTTAACGACCGGGATTATGTGTTCGATTTCGGGCGGAATTTTGCCGGCGTTTCAAAATTAACGGTAACCGGAGACGCAGGGACAACCATACAACTGAGACATGGGGAACAATTGGATAAGGACGGTCATGTCGACCAATCAAATATCGACAGGCATTACCGTCCAACCGACGATTCTGATCCTTTCCAGACCGACATTGTTATTCTTAGCGGGAAGGAAGACAAATTTATGCCGAAGTTTAATTATAAAGGGTTTCAGTACGTTGAGGTTACGTCAGACAAGCGTGTTCATCTGGACAAAGAGAGCCTCACGGCTTATTTTATGCACAGCGATGTTCCTCCTGTTGGAGAGATAAATTCATCGGATACTTTATTGAACAGGTTGTGGCAGGCATCCAACGCATCGTACCTTTCCAACTTTTTTGGTTATCCGACTGATTGTCCACAACGTGAAAAAAACGGATGGACAGCTGACTCACGGATTAATACCGAAACCGGATTGTATAATTTCGACGGGATTACTATTTATGAAAAATGGCTAGCCGACCATCAGGATGAGCAGCAGCCCAATGGGGTACTTTCTGCCATAATCCCGTCTGATGGCTGGGGTTACCACTGGGCAAATGGTCCCGATTGGACCAGCACAATTGCTTTCATTCCATGGGACATCTACCTTTTTTACGGAGATTCGAGATTACTGGAAAATTGCTATGACAATATAAAGCTCTATGTTGACCATATTGATGAGATCAGCCCTACGGGGCTTACCGATTGGGGGCTGGGAGACTGGATTCCTGTAAAATCGAAGGCGCCAAAGGAATTCACATCATCCACTTATTTTTATATGGATGCCACCATTTTGGCAAAAGCTGCCAAACTTTTCGACAAACAAGCAGATTATGAAAAATATTCAGCCCTGTCAAAAAAAATAAAAGAGGCAATTAATGCAAAATACCTGATTTCTGAAACAGGAATTTATGGCGAAGGCACCCAGACAGAATTGAGTTTTGCCTTAAAGTGGGGATTGGTCCCTGATGAACTAAAAACTAAAGTAGCCGAAAACCTTGCAAAAAGGGTATTGGCTGATGGCTCGCATATCGATGTAGGCTTGCTTGGTTCTAAAACAATATTAAATGCTTTGAGCGAAAATGGGTATGCAGACCTGGCATACAAGCTTGCAACCCAGAAAACCTTTCCCTCGTGGGGCTGGTGGATTGCGAATGGGGCTACAACTTTCTTTGAGAATTGGCGTATTGAGGCAAATGACTCACGGAACCATCCAAGCTTTGGCGAGATCAACGCGTGGTTTTACAAAGCTCTTGGCGGCATTTATCCGGATGAAGCTCACCCGGGATTTAAAAATATTATTCTTAAACCCAATTTTGTGGAAGGCTTAACCCAGTTTGAAGCTAAACACGAAAGTCTGTACGGAACAATTGTGTCTTCCTGGAAGAAATCAAACGGGAAAGTTTTATATCAGGTCGCTATTCCGGCAAACAGCACAGCAACGCTCTCTCTTACGGCAAAAGAAATCCTTGAGGAAGGAGAACCGTTGTCTGAAAAGAAAAAATTTAAGGTCGAAAGGAACGAAAATAAATTATTCACAATTGACCTTCAGCCCGGGATTTATAATTTTTCAATAGAAGAGTAATTGATCCGGTCCACAATCTCTTTGGCATCTTCATCCCCTTCGATATCCAGGAACTCACGTTTGCAGTGCTGCAAGCAGCCCAGCCGGATCACGCCCGGGTAAGTACCGGCTTCTAAAATTTTATATTTGACTGTATTACCCAGGGCTGCCCAGATATACCCTTTGCGCACACCTTTACCCTGGCTGTTTTTCTCTTTGGTCAGGACAGTATAATAACTTTCGTCCATCGAAAAATAATCATCCTCCAGGATAGCCTTTTTTAAGGCCTTGTCCAGACGCTCCATCATCCAGGCCTACTTCTTGATCAGGGCCCATTTCATCTCGTATTGACCGCCGCCGGGGTGAAAACAGGGTACCTCAAAAGTCCCTTTTTCCAGTTTCTTCGTGTAAAGAATAAATCCGTCTTTTTGCCAGTGCAGGATCTTGATCATTCCCCTTGTTTTGCCTAAAAACAGAAAGACTTCTCAGGACAACAGGAAAGGTATCCGGGAGTCAAGTCCCCGGTTCACCGGAAGGTGAAAAGCAGGGATGGCCGGTCAAAGTAGTCCGGGCCGGCGAAGGAGAGAGCGGTTTTTGGCGGGTATTCAGGGAAGTGGGACGGGAAGAAAAAACCGGGAGGCGGGAGGAAGGATAACTTTGACAAGACTTTTTCTTCCTTTTGGTCGACTGCAAAAGGAAGGGCCCCGCCGGACAGAGGAATACAAATTGTCAGGTTATTAAGAGAACGAAGACCCCCCCCACGGTAGTTCGTCAAAAAAAACAGTGTAGTTGCGTGGCTGGAGATAATGAAATGCTGAAAAAAGTGATAGTTTATATTTGCCTCATATACAGATTTCTGTAAAAATATATCATAGGCAGAGCCACACCCAAAAATTTATTGGCCATAATGAGGCAATGACAGGAAAGGCATCTCGGAGTCAAGTCCCCAATTCACCGGAAGGTGAAAAGCAGGGGTGGCCGGTCAAAGTAGTCCGGGCCGGCGAAGGAGAGAGCGGTTTTTGGCGGGTATTCAGGGAAGTGGGACGGGAAGAAAAAACCGGGAGGCGGGAGGAAGGATAACTTTGACAAGACTTTTTCTTCCTTTTGGTCGACTGCAAAAGGAAGGGCCCCGCCGTACAGAGGAATACAAATTGTCAGGTTATTAAGAGAACGAAGAAAACCCCACCCACGGTAGTTCGTCAAAAAAAAACAGTGTAGTTGCATGGCCGGGAATAATGAAATGCTGAAAAAAGTGATGGTTCATATTTACTTCATATACAGACTTCTGTGAAAATATATCATAGGCAGAGCCACACCCAAAAATTTATTGGCCATAATGAGGCAATGACAGGAAAGGCATCTCGGAGTCAAGTCCCCAATTCACCGAAAGGTGAAAAGCAGGGATGGCCGGTCAAAGTAGTCCGGGCCGGCGAAGGAGAGAGCGGTTTTTGGCGGGTATTCAGGGAAGTGGGACGGGAAGAAAAAACCGGGAGGCGGGAGGAAGGATAACTTTGACAAGACTTTTTCTTCCTTTTGGTCGACTGCAAAAGGAAGGGCCCCGCCGGACAGAGGAATACAAATTGTCAGGTTATTAAGAGAACGAAGACCCCCCCCACGGTAGTTCGTCAAAAAAAACAGTGTAGTTGCGTGGCTGGAGATAATGAAATGCTGAAAAAAGTGATAGTTTATATTTGCCTCATATACAGATTTCTGTAAAAATATATCATAGGCAGAGCCACACCCAAAAATTTATTGGCCATAATGAGGCAATGACAGGAAAGGCATCTCGGAGTCAAGTCCCCAATTCACCGGAAGGTGAAAAGCAGGGGTGGCCGGTCAAAGTAGTCCGGGCCGGCGAAGGAGAGAGCGGTTTTTGGCGGGTATTCAGGGAAGTGGGACGGGAAGAAAAAACCGGGAAGCGGGAGGAAGGATAACTTTGACAAGACTTTTTCTTCCTTTTGGTCGACTGCAAAAGGAAGGGCCCCGCCGGACAGAGGAATACAAATTGTCAGGTTATTAAGAGAACGAAGAAAACCCCACCCACGGTAGTTCGTCAAAAAAAAACAGTGTAGTTGCATGGCCGGGAATAATGAAATGCTGTAAAAAGTGATGGTTCATATTTGCTTCATATACAGACTTCTGTAAAAATATATCATAGGCAGAGCCACACCCAAAAATTTATTGGGCATAATGAGGCAATGACAGGAAAGGCATCTCGGAGTCAAGTCCCCGGTTCACCGGAAGGTGAAAAGCAGGGGTGGCCGGTCAAAGTAGTCCGGGCCGGCGAAGGAGAGAGCGGTTTTTGGCGGGTATTCAGGGAAGTGGGACGGGAAGAAAAAACCGGGAGGCGGGAGGAAGGATAACTTTGACAAGACTTTTTCTTCCTTTTGGTCGACTGCAAAAGGAAGGGCCCCGCCGGACAGAGGAATACAAATTGTCAGGTTATTAAGAGAACAAAGAAAACCCCACCCACGGTAGTTCGTCAAAAAAAACAGTGTAGTTGCGTGGCTGGAGATAATGAAATGCTGAAAAAAGTGATAGTTCATATTTGCTTCATATACAGACTTCTGTAAAAATATATCATAGGCAGAGCCACACCCAAAAATTTATTGGCCATAATGAGGCAATGACAGGAAAGGCATCTCGGAGTCAAGTCCCCGGTTCACCGGAAGGTGAAAAGCAGGGGTGGCCGGTCAAAGTAGTCCGGGCCGGCGAAGGAGAGAGCGGTTTTTGGCGGGTATTCAGGGAAGTGGGACGGGAAGAAAAAACCGGGAAGCGGGAGGAAGGATAACTTTGACAAGACTTTTTCTTCCTTTTGGTCGACTGCAAAAGGAAGGGCCCCGCCGGACAGAGGAATACAAATTGTCAGGTTATTAAGAGAACGAAGAAAACCCCACCCACGGTAGTTCGTCAAAAAAAAACAGTGTAGTTGCATGGCCGGGAATAATGAAATGCTGTAAAAAGTGATGGTTCATATTTGCTTCATATACAGACTTCTGTAAAAATCTGTTATAGGCAGTATCGCATCCGTGTTAGTGCCACACCGGTAGACGTGCATCTACCACACTGGTTGACGTGCATCTACCACACTGGTTGACGTGCATCTACCACACCGGTTGACGTGCATCTACCACACCGGTTGACGTGTTTCTACCACACCAGTTGACGTGTTTCTGCCACGCTGGTCATAATATGACGGCATGGTAGTGCAGTCGATTATAAATGCGGATTAAGTTTATAATATTGATTAAAAGGAACGAATATAGTGACGGAATTTAATGTAACTTTAAACTGAATTATTGATTTATTAAATGTACAGATATGAAATTAATGTATTGTATTTTATTTGTTTCCCTGTTCATAGGGGGAGTTGCGAATGCTCAGGATTGGCCAAATTTAGCACGTTTTAGGGATGCCAACGAAAAAGTGAAGGTTTTACCTGCCGATCCGGAACGGGTGGTTTTTATGGGAAATTCAATTACCGAAGGCTGGGTAAAAACGTATCCCGGGTATTTTGAAGGTCACTATGTAAACCGTGGCATCAGTGGACAAACAACTCCTCAGATGCTGATTCGTTTTCGCGCAGATGTGGTTAATTTAAAACCTGCCGCAGTAGTTATTTTAGCCGGGACAAATGATATTGCCGGAAACACAGGGCCTTCTACCCTGGATATGATTATGGACAACCTTAAATCGATGGCTGATATTGCTCAAAGTAACGGAATAAAAGTTATTCTGTGTTCGGTACTGCCGGCTTTCGATTATCCGTGGAAACCCGGTAAAAACCCGGTAGAGAACATTGCCAACCTGAATAAGATGATTAAAAAATATGCAGATAATAATCATCTCATTTACGTTGATTATTATTCTGCAATGGTTGACAGTCGTTTAGGAATGAAGACTGAATATACAAAAGATGGGGTGCACCCAACAGCTGCCGGATATGATGTAATGGCGCCTTTGGTGGAAAAAGCCATTCATAAGGCATTGAAAAAGAAATAGAGAAGAATGAATATTCGACCTGTTATCTTTTAATGAATTTCAATGTTGTATTTGCATCATCCCATATTTGAAGGATATAAAAACCGGGTTTTAATCTTTCAGTGTTTACCAGGAAATCAGTCTGGCTTGGATTTGAAACAGATACCAGTTTCCCGTCTATCGAAAATATTCTGTAACTATCGACACTGACCGGTGAGTTTACATACAATTCGCCGGCGCATGGATTAGGGAATATCCTGATCTCAGAAGGGGTTATTTCTATCTCCTGCGTAGCTGTTGTGATATGTGGAACCTCCATCTGGCGGGAAGTAAATAATTTATATTCGCCGGGTTGAAGGCTGATACTCATCGTTGTGGAAGTGACCGGATAGGTTGTTTCTGCAAAATAATCGTACCAGGTTCCTGTTGCCGGGAAAGTGATATTTGCATCCATAGAGGTAAGGCCAAAGTTCCCGACAGCAACCACATAATTCCCGTTCGATCCGAGCTGGTAAGTTTTAATTTCATTGGTCAGGTCGTACTGAATGATGTTCGATGAGAATTCATCATAAGTTTGTTTCAGGTAATTCAGTTTCGACATCACCCTGAATAAATCCGTACGTCCGGTTTCTTCAGCGTAACCCCACTCCACAGGTTTTTCCCCGGTACGGCCATTGTAATCAATAGAATAATCGTAACCCAGTTCCCCGAATTGCCAGATCATTTTCGGCCCGGGAAAAGGAATAAAGAACACAGAATTCAGTTCGATACGGTCGAGCGCTGTTGCCAATTGCTTTATGTCGTAATTGCCCAGCGAATTTCCATACTGAAGATTTTTGTACATCAGGCGTTCCTCGTCATGACTTTCCATGTAGGCAACCAGATTAGGATTATCCCAGTCCCGTTCGGTATAAACCACATTTTTCAGTTCCGATTTACCACTGTCGTGGTAACCCATTGCCGCTTCAGCATACGGGCTGTTCATATTGCCCCACAACAAGATGCCGTAATTGGCAAGAACTTTTTCTTCTGAATTATCGGCAAGGTGCTCAAAGATAATGAAGGCCTCCTCTTTCCGTTTCCATATTTGGTCAGCCATCCGCTCCAGGTTGGAAATGCGGGCCGCGTCGTAACTGCTGCCCCAGCTCGAAGGGCCATAAGCAGTATTTGAAAATCCTTTTGTAAAGTCGAACCGGAACCCATCGACCTTGTATTCGCTCATCCAGAAACTGTTGATGCTGTCGACCAGTTCACGGGTATATTCGCTGTCGTGGTTAAAATCGTATCCCCATTGCAAATCCGTATTCTGAAAATTACTTTGCTGGTTATACCACGGGTTATTGGCTGCCGGACAATTGTTTGTTTCATCCCAGTACATTTGCACCAACGGGCTTTGTCCGTAACTGTGGTTCAACACCATGTCGATAACCACAGCAATACCACGTTCATGGCATTCGTCGATCAGTTGTTTTAATTCATTTTTGGGGCCGTAGTATTTATCCGGGGCAAAATAAAATGAAGGATTGTAGCCCCAGCTCGAATTGCCTTCAAACTCGTTGACCGGCATTAGTTCAAGCACATTAATATTCAGGTCTTCCAGGTAATCGAGTTTTTCACGAACAGCCTTGCAGGTGTGTTCGCTGGTAAAATCGCGAACCAGCAATTCGTAAATGACTAAATTCTTCTTGTCAGGCCCCTGAAAGTCGTTTACTTTCCAGGAATAATCAGTCAGACCAGGTTGTAATACCGATGCTATCCCTTCGGTTTCTCCTTCCGGGTAATCAATTAACCCGGGATATGTTAAATCTGAAACAGCACTGTCGTTCCACGGATCGGAAGTCTGTTCGCAATACGGGTCAGCAATCTTTATTTCCCCGTCGATATAATACTGAAACGGGTATTGTTCTCCTGCTGTCAGTCCGGTTATGTCGAGCCAAAAATAATCGCCGTCCTTTTTCATCTGGTACGGTTCGCTAAGCTGCCAGTCGTTGAAACTCCCGATCGCGTATACAAACTCCTTTTCAGGAGCCCAAAGGACAAGGGCAACCGAATGATCGGAAGTATAGTTAATTCCTTTTTTATAAGAAGATGGCTTAGTTCCGGTAATTGCATCTTCGCGGATATAAACAGAGATGGAATCATAAGTGGTTTCGGTCCCGGAAGTGAGTTGGGCAATGATCCACTGACTGCCGCTTTCTGTAAATGTATAGCTGGCTGTAATTTCTTTTCCTGAAGCCTGAGCTATCCGGGTGTCATCGATTGAAAGCGAAATAGTCCCTTCTGCTGAAGCTGTTGCCGAAAGTGTTATCTCCTGGTTTTTCTTCAGGATTGAATTTTCTTCAGGACTGGTAATATTTACGATCACCCCTTCCTCATAAACATCGGCAAACAAATCATTGGTTTGTTTCGAGCCATCGGACGAACGGAATACAAACGCCAGTTTTGTTACTTTTTCTCCGTCGGGAACACTATAATATGTTGTAATGTCAGGACTTATTTCCAGTTCATAAATACCATTCCCTTTGTTTGTCAATTTAGGCTGGGCAGTATTATCCCCCCATGTTCCGATCACATGTACCCAATCAGAACGTCCTTCAATGATTACCCCTGTGTGGGCATACAAATCACCGGTAAAAAAGCCAAGCGCGGATTCCTGCGACGAATCGAATGTGATGGTAACTTTTTCCGAAGCAACCGGGAATGCCGGGTTAGTGGTGAGCTGGGCAAAACTTACCTGAACCATCAGGAATAAAAAGAGGATGAAAAGGAAACGGCTATTCATGATTGAAACATTTTCTGTAAAATGGAAAAGAAGGGTCGCCCGAAATTGTTCAGACAACCCTTCTGATTCATTCTGTAAGGTTAATTAGCTGTAATCGTATACGTAAATCCGGTAGCCGAATTCAATATGAGTTCAATATGATAGTCCCCTGCAGAAACAACGATATCGGCACCTCCGTATTCCAGAGATCTATTATCACCGTCATCTCCGAAGTTAATATCCCAGCCATCGTTTGCCCGGAATTTGATTTTCCCGTCGGTAAGGGTAATATCTGCACTCCAGGTGTATTCACCCTTCGTGGCGCTGTTCAGGGTCATGTTGGTATCAGAGTCCCAGCCTCCGGGAGTTGCCGAACCAATGATTCCCCAACTGGTTTCAACTACCGAATAAGAAAAATCGTTCATATTAACCCGGACACGATAGAAACCATCAGCAGAAACGGTCAGGTTGTCCTCGTCGGTTTGGGCAAGATACCCCTCCTCGGTTTTACTGGCACCAAGGTCTCCGTCCCAGCCACTGTTTAGCGGAACAAACTTAAAGCCAGAGCCATCCACGGTAACATACTGGTATGTGTCGAATAAGCCATCGCCAACATATTGCATCGGGACGGCATTACCGGTATTCCAGTCGGCTACGACAGAACCTCCCAGTATTTTCGGGCTGTCGGATACAGTTACTGTTTTGGCATTCAGGTCGACTATTACAAAATAATAACCATCCTCTGTTCCATCATTTTTGAAATTGCCATTATCCATTCCTGAACAACCAATGAAATTATCGAACCGGTCGGCACCAATACCATTATCCCAGCTTCCTTTTTCCGGGAAGAACTTGAATTCTTTTCCGGCTTTGAGTTCATATACCACTGACCACACATTGGGTGAAATGTAATTCATGATCAAAGCATTGTTGATATCCCAGCCAACCGTTGTTGCGTCCCCAACAATGTAAATCGGCTTACGCCAGTTCACAAATTCAATATATACATCGAATACCTCATTGGTCCATTCCAGGTCAGAACTGATTGCTTTTACCGTCCAGCTATACGATCCTTCTTCTATCTCATTTTGCTCCAGCAGTGTTTTCCACTCTCCATGGGTCATTGATACCTGGCTGGCTGTTCCTTCCGAATCAGCATCAAGTTCCAGCAGCGGATCCGAAAAATCGCCCCCCACATTATCAAGATAAAGTTTATAGGTAACATTTCCGGAAGTGGTTGTTGCATCCTCCCAGTCAAAAGCCAATGCATCATTTTCCTGTGAGCCGTCAATCTGGAGAATACTTTTATCGATCGGGCTTACCAAGGAGAAATTACTAATCCCGTCGGTACTGACGGCGAGAGTTAAGGTATTTGCCACCTGTCCCATTTCCACATTGGGAGAACCATTTTCAACTTTTACATTCCATTTCACAGAAACAGAACCACTGCCCCCTGCTGCCGAGTAAACTTCCTGAAGTTCCTGGTAAGTTAAGGTAGCTTCAGTCCCGGCGCCCGAATTATCGGATACCTTAGACCAGACAGGACTGGAAAAATCGCCATCTGAAAGGTCAAACAGGATGGTATAAGCCACTGCACTGCCTAACCCGGATTCTGCTTCTTCCCATGAAAAGACATAGGTTTCAGAAAGTGTACCCGGGTTGATTATAATCGTAACATTATTACCGGGACTCGCCAGTTCGAAACTGGTAATGGCTTCCCCGTTAACTGTAAAATCCCCCACATCGTCCATACAGGATGACAGTATTCCTGCAAGGACAATGAACAATAGATATTTAATTTCTTTTTTCATGTTTAATCAATTTTTGGGTTGCCATGTTTATTCATATTCCTGGAATTCGAACCCGAATGTTTGCGTATTCACAAGCACCGGAGTTTCCTCCTGATTATAAACTTCCCCGGAAAATACCACCTGGCATTTTGCAACATCGTCAATCGATGTGCCATCGGGAAATTCAGCAAGCATTTCAGGAAGAAAAGAAACAGCATATTCTTCCTGTTCGGTGTAAATCGTTTCCAGCGATTCGACCGTTAGTATTTTGGTATCATTTTCAGTTAACAATGAAATACTGGCCGTGATATTAACTGCTATTTTCAGTCTTTCATCTTCACCTGATTCGAGCAGGCTTAAGTTCAGATAAGCAGTTACCACATCCTGATTCGACATCTTGGACGGGAAAGTCCGGAAATAGGATGACTCGAATTCCAGGGCTAACAAGCTGATGGAAGTAGCCATATTGCCGGGCGTTTCTGTATTCCCGTCCTGCGAACGCAGTAAAAAGCCAAATTCCTTTATTTTCCCGGGAGTATCGCCTACGCCAAACAGTTCAGCAATATTATTAAAGGTAACCTCTACTCCTGCCCTTGTTACTGTTTTCGGAAGCGAAAGCATAAACTTATTCGGGCTTCCTTCTACGGGATCAAGTTTTGCATTCTCGGAAATATTGTCCCAATCGGCAGTTCCCTGCTCGTAACACAATAACATTTGAGACGGGTCTAAATCCGGGGACCATGCCCAGATATAAACATCAGAGAGGCCTTCGGCTACTGTTCCCGTCACATCGAAAACAATGGTTACGTTTTCGGTCAGGGCATCAATTTCAGCAGGAGTTATCGTATATGTTGGCAGGCCGTCCTGGGCCCTTAACCCTATTGCCCCCAGTATCATGATGATTAAAAATATTATCTTTCTCATAATCCACTAATTTTTTGTGAGTGAATAAGTATATCTGATTTTCACCTTCCCTGTGTCCGGCTGTTTTCGTTCTTCTTTGAACTCAAGCCCGCCTGTAATCACATCAGCAAGGGTTCCCAGGGAAACCGACTGGGTTGAAGTGCCACTGGTAAGGACAATTGCAGAAGGGTAATCGTCATCGTCGAATGCCCAGGTACCACCGGACAACATTTGTATATACGATGCTCCCTGATGGGAAGTAAAGGTACCGTCAGAATTGAAAGTGATTGAAAAATCACTATACAGATGGTCTGCAAAAACATTGGTCAAATCTTTTGTCGTTGCATATTTAGGAAAGTCTTTCGACTCTGCATCTACATCGGTTTGTTCAAATTTCACTAAGTTCCAGGTACCTGCAAGCATGGGTTTATAATCGGTTTTGTCTCCAATAGGCGGTATATCATCCGGCTGGCATGCCAAAACCGATATCGAAATTGTGAGTATAAACAGTATTTTTTTCATGACAATTCAGTTTTAATTTGGTTCCGGATTAGCGACAAATAATTCGTTTACTTCTGAAGCGCCGAATTGAATAACCAGTCCTACATAGTCCCATTTCACGCCACGGATGGTGATATCTTCACCTCCTGCGCCGCGACGTTTCAGGTCGTGAAGATGATAACCTTCGCCCATCAGTTCCAGCCGTCGTTCAGTACGGGCAGCATTCAGCACAGCCTCATCAGAAGCTGTTTCTGCAAGATTTTTGGAAGCCCCGTCATAAGCCCGTTCCCGTATATCGTTAACATCCCGGATCGCTGTTGTTTTGTCGGTCGTCGATTTGAGCATGGCGGCCTCGGCACGTAACAGTTTTATTTCAGTCAGGCGGATCACCGGAACGGTCGGATATTCATCATTAAACTTTGTAAAAGCAACATATTCATTGGTTGCCCCGGCATTAAATACTTCGTACCATGAACTTGCCCTGAGGTCGCCTGTACCGGCACTAACTACATCTTCATAAACATCCGGGTCTAATCGGATGTTTGGTATGTTGGTCCCGTCGGAACGGTAAACGCCAAGATCACTTCCTATCTTTTTCCCGGAGGTTTCGTTAGAGACCAGTTTGAGAATCGCTTCCGGGCAGTCGGATGTATAATCATCGAAATCAGTAACAAAAGTAAATGCCCCGCTATCGATGACTTCACCTGCTTTGGTATAGGCATTATCGTAATCGTGCATCTGGAAGTACACCTGGGCCATGGCGGCTTTGGCTGCCCATTTGGTCGCATACACAAAATCCGAATTGCCGGGAGGCAATGCACTTTCCGCATCAGTAAGGTCGCTAAGGATCTGCTGATAAACTTCGGCAACTGTGTTACGGGCTAAAAGTTCGACCTTACTGTTGGTTTTGATTACGATTCCCAAATGATCGTTATTGGCTGTGTAACCGTAAGGCTGGGCAAATAAACGTACCACTGCAAAATGGGCGATGGCACGTAAAAATTTGGCTTCCGCTTCCATCCGGGTGGCATTGTCGCTTGTCATTCCCGAAACCTGGTCGATATTTTCAAGGATAAGGTTCGAACGAAGAATGCAGATATATGCCTGTTCATAAGTTTCGTTATCGGTAAAGTAACCGGTTGTATACCGTTTATAAATATTTACCATTTCATCGGTAATACCGTCTTTCAGTACCACATTCTCGCCCAGTAATTCTGATGTACGCTGGAAATGGCCTCCGTAAAAACCATTTACTACATCATACGCGGCGTTTAACAGTTCCTGAAGGTCTTCCTGGGTTTTGATTGCATCATCCCCGAGTACTACGCCTTCATCTTCCGGGTTGATTTCAAGTAAGCTTTCGCATCCTGAAAACAAAATCCCGATAAAAAGTATGAATATTAAAAATAAGTTTTTCATCATCGTTGTTCTTTAAAATGACACATTTAAACCGAAGGTAAACACCTTTTCCTGCGGAGGTGTAAGAAAGCTCACATTGGCACTCATATTCCGGTCCCTTGCATCATCATTATCCCTTGCCACTTCAGGATCAGCCCCCGGGTAATTGGTAAACGTAAGCAGGTTTGTTCCTGCCAGGAATACCCGCATGGAAGAAATTCCGGCCCTGCTGATCAGGTCCCGCGGAATATCGTAAGAGAAGGTCAGGTTTTTTAAACGAAGGTAATCGCCGTCAAACAGCCACATGGTCGAGTTAAACCATTGTTCGCCGTCTTTCCCGTAAGTAGCGCCTTTGCACGACATTCTCGGATATTTGGCTATATCACCCGGTTTCCTCCACCGGTCGAAAATATCAGTACGGAAGTTCCAGTCCGCTGCCAGGCCCATCTGTCGTTTGGCTGACGAATCGTAAATCTGGGCCCCGTAACTAAATGTAAAAAGAGCACTCAATGTAAATCCTTTATACCTGAAAGTATTGGTAAAGCCTCCTGTAAAATCAGGGATTACCCTTCCGGCAGGAACGGCATATCCTTCTTCCCCTTCAAACTTGTAGGTTTTTGTCTCATTTCCCTGTTTATCGAGATAAACCGGGCGCCCGTCTTCCGGATCAATACGGGAAACACGCACCAACCGGTTGGTTCCCACCGGGTATCCTTTCAGAATACGGGTATCATTGGTTCCACCTCCGATTTCTTCGGTAGTAAGTCCGCCCACATCGGTCACTTCATTCCGCAGGGTAGAAATATTAAACTGCGTATCCCACTGGAAGGCGCCGGTCAGATTTTTGGTATTGATACTAAATTCAACCCCTTCGTTTTCGATGGTGGCAATATTCTGCCACTGGCTCCCATAGCCTGAGGTAGCAGTAATGGCCACATTAATAAAAACATCTTCCGACTTTTTAAAGAAATAAGCCATTTCTGTCCCTATCCTTCCTCCAAAGAAACGGGTTTCAAAACCAAGGTCATAGCTTTTGGTCGTTTCCCACTTCAAATCCGGGTTGGCAAACTTTGCCGGGTAACGAATAGGTTCCCCGTTATATTCCTGGCTCGTTGTAGTTGAAAGTTTATAGGTTCCGACATGTTCGTAGTTCGGAATATTTGAATTACCTGTTATCCCGTAACTGGCTTTTAGCTTCAGGAATGATAACCATTTGCTGTCTCTCAGAAAATCTTCTTCAGTGATGATCCAGCCCAGGGCAAACGTCGGGAAATACCCGTATTTATTGTTCTTACCGAACCGTGACGAACCGTCGGCACGTAGGGTTGCCTGGGCAATGTAACGGCTTTTGTACATATAGTTGAACCGGGTGAAAAAACTAATAAACCGCCAATGTTCTTTAGCCAGATGTTCCGTTTCTTCCTGCTCGCTGTTATCATTACTCCCTGTTGTCCGGGATTCCTGAAGTTCGTGGCCAATCATCGCTTTTAGGTCATGGTCGTTCTTTAACTCAAAATCGTAATTGGCTACAATATTGTAATTCCAGTTGTAGACCTCCCTTTTATTTTTCCAGGAGTAATCGATACCGGAAGTTCGCATTGCCCCCTGTTCCAGCCCTTTATTTTTAAAATTCATATAGTCGAGAGCTGCTGCTAAATTGAATGTTAATCTTTTTAACGGAGAATAATTCACGGCCAGACTATTTATCGTTCGTAGCTCCTCGTTGCTTTCATCTTTTAGCTTATTAACCATTATCGGATTCCCCTGGTTTCCGCCTCCCTTGAAGAAGGTGTCATCGTCATTATAAATAGGGTAAACAGGGAGTGCATATCCCATGGCCGATCCTAATCCCCCATCCCATGGATTACCCGGGAGATCGGTTGTCGTTTTAGCTAAGGTGGACGATAAGGATATATTCAATGATTCTAAAGGAGTATAATTCAGGTTCATTTTGGTGTTAACCCTGTCCAGTTTATTGTCAATCAGATACGATTGGTCATTGGTGAATGACCCACCCAGCAATGCAATTAAATTGTTGGCGATCCCGAAGTTCACATCCAGGTTATATTCCTGTTTATAACCCAGCCGGGTTACTTCGTCCCACCAGTCGGTATCGTTCTGCTGAGCTTCTTCCCAGGTTAATCCCCCGGGCAGACCTCCGGGCACTCCTGTATTCCCATCGTTCTCCCATGCTTCCTGGTATAGTTGCAACCATTCGGAAGCATTGGTCATATTCACCTTTTTAGCAGGTGTGGTTAAACTCTGTTTCGTGCCGAATTCGACCTTCAAATCTTTTCCTTTCGCCTTTTTCGTGGTAATAATAACTACCCCGTTTGCCCCACGCGAACCATAAATACCGGTTGCCGAAGCATCTTTCAAGATCTCAATCGACTCGATATCATTAGGATCGATCGACGACAAAGGGTTAAGGTTCATACCACCGGTACGGCCTCCAAGCCCGAATATATCGTTGGTAATCGGTATCCCGTCAACAACATATAACGGATCTCCGGCAGAGTTAATGGAAGCAATACCCCTGACACGCACGACAGAACCGGCCCCTGCCATACCACTTCCCGTGGTAACACTTACCCCAGCGGCTTGTCCGGCCATTACCGATTCAAAAGATGAAGTTAGTTTCGTACTAATATCCCGGCTTTCAATCTTGGCGATCGAGCCGGTAATTTCTCTCTTTTTCTGGATACCATAACCGACCACCATGACTTCTTCGAGTTGCTCGATGTCACTCTTTAAAAAAATATTTAAGGTAGTCTGGTTCTCTATCTGTACTTCCTGAGGGAGATAGCCCACATAGGAAAATACGACAATGGCACCTTTCTCAACCAGAATGGAATAATTCCCGTCAAGGTCAGAAATTGTTCCAAGAGTTGTTCCTTTAACGACTATCGTTACCCCTGGCAGGGCCTCCCCGGTCGATTGATCGGTTACCTTACCCGATAAGCTAACGACCTGGGCTTGCACATTGTATGATAGTACAAGGGCCAGCGCCATTAATACTAATTTTAGGTTTTTGCGAATAATCCTCATTTTAAATTAATTATTAGTTCAAATAATTTAGTTATACTCCATAGTGCTTCATTTTTTCATGGTAAATTCATTGAATGATTTAATCCGTTTTCTTCCCTTTTCATTTATTCCTGGTGAAAAATATGGAATTACAAATTACTTTTTTATAGTTTTTTAACATCTGCAATACTGCAAACGTCACCGCAAACGTTTGCATCAAACATGTTACAAAACAGGTAGTTACCGGTAGGTATATTTAAATAATGATTTCCTCCATTTTACTATCATGTAATAATAATGTTAAAAAATATTAAAATAATTTTATATTATTGTATATACAAATTTGCTGATGAATTCATGAGGAGCAGTCAGGTTACCATAAAAGATATTGCCCGGGAACTTGGGATTTCGGCCTCAACCGTTTCGAGAGCACTAAAAAATCATCCTGATATTAGTGAAGAAACGAAGAAAGCCGTTAACGATCTGGCTGACCGGTTGAACTATCAGCCCAATGCTGTTGCCCTTAGTTTGAAACACAGCCGCAGCAATACCATTGGGGTCATTATTCCTGAAATTGTACATTACTTTTTTTCTTCGGTCATTAGCGGGATTGAGGATGTAGCTTATGAGGCAGGGGTTACGGTAATTATTTGCCAGTCGAACGAAATGTACGACCGTGAGGTTTCTAATGCAAAAGCTCTGCGTGCCCACCGCGTTGACGGTATTCTGGTCTCTGTTTCAAAAGAAACAAACCAGTTCGATCATTTAAAATATCTCCAGGCCGGCAACATCCCCCTGGTGTTCTTCGACCGTACTGTCCCTGAAATAAAAGCAGACTGTGTGATTATTGATGATAAAGATGCTGCTTACAGGGCTACCATACACATGATTGAAGCAGGGCGCAGGCGTATCACCCATTTTGCAGCTCCTCAAAACCTGATTATCGGACGCGACCGGAAAGAGGGATACCTGCAAGCCCTCCGGGAAGCCGGCATCCCGATTGATCAGAAACTAATCATTGAAGCGGACAGTTTCGAAAAAGCCCGCAACACGATGAATGATTTGATCGATTCAGGCAACCCTCCCGATGGCATCTTTGCTGTTAATGACTTAACAGCTATTGGCGCCATGCAAACCATTCAGAAGCGGGGATTAAAAATACCGGACGATATTTCAGTAGTTGGGTTTAGCGACGGACGTTTCTCCGGCATTACCGAACCCAATCTTACCTCGGTCGACCAGCATGGTTACGAGATGGGAACCATTGCTACAGAAATGTTGCTAAACCGGATATTTAATACGAATATTGCCCCTGAACCCCAAACCAGGATACTCAATGCCAACTTAATTGTCAGGGGAAGCTCAGTCATGGCTGATCAACTCAAATTAACGTGAGTTTTGGGTTTCCCGACTCCGGCGCATAGAACGTTTAAGAGTGCCAAACATGACGGATCAGTATTTAATTAAAATGCTATAATCATACTTAAAACTTTTTGTATTTTTATGAAATAGTTTAAATAAAATTATAACATCATGCAGATAAAACTACCTGTAGAACTGAGAAAAAGGGAAGGTTATATTTCAAAGATAAAACCTTTTATGCAAAAACCACTAATAAAGGTTCTTACCGGACAAAGGAGGGTAGGTAAAAGTTATTTGCTGCTTCAAATAATCGGACACATTCAGCAAGAAGAAAAAAAAGCCAACATTATTTATATCAATAAAGAAGAATTGTCATTCGATTTTATTCGTAATGCAACTGATCTGAACGATTATATCCTTTCAAAGTCATCAAAAGAAAACAGGAATTATATTTTCATAGATGAAATACAGGATATTCAGGATTTTGAGAAGGCTCTGCGGTCTTTACTGCTTGACGAAAACAATGATATTTATATTACCGGCAGCAATGCAAAGATGCTTTCAGGGGAACTGGCTACTTATCTGAGCGGACGTTATATTGAATTTAATGTTTACAGCTTGTCTTATCCTGAATTTTTATTGTTTCACGGACTGAATGATTCAGACGAAAGTATGATGTTGTATTTTCAGTATGGCGGCTTACCTTATTTGATTAACCTCCCGATGACAGATGTTTCATATGAATACCTCAAAAGTGTTTATTCAACTATTGTTTTTCGGGATGTGGTGAGCCGGTATCATATTCGAAATAGCTTATTCCTGGAAAAACTGGTTACTTTCCTGGCTGACAATATAGGAAGCTTGTTTTCAGCAAAACGGATCAGCGATTTTCTGAAATCGCAACAAACCAATATTTCTCCCAACCAGATACAACTTTATGCAGAATATCTTACCAATGCATTTTTTATACATAAAGTACCTCGTTACGATATAACAGGCCGCCGGATTTTTGAGATTGGTGAGAAATATTATTTCGAGAACCTGGGACTTCGGAATACACTGGTCGGATTTAGGCCAAAAGACTTGGGAAAGATTCTTGAAAATGCTGTTTATAATCATCTGCTATATATGGGATGGCAGGTAAAAGTCGGATGGTTGAATGCCAATGAGATCGATTTTGTTTGCCAAAAAGGAGGAGAAACAATCTATGTTCAGGTTGCTCTTCGGCTGAGCGATGAAAAAACCATTGAACGGGAATTCGGAAATCTGCTAAAAGTCCCGGATAATTATCCGAAATACGTTATTACCAATGAACCGTTTTATGGGAATACCTATGAAGGCATCAGGCATATTTACATCCGTAACTTTTTGACCTCAACAGATATCTGATATATATGCCTGTAACGAAACCATATAATTGAAAATCATAGAGAGACATAAACTTATAACCTGGACCACTCGTATTGAGGACACCGTGTCCTACGTATTATTGACACGATGTCCTACGTGTTATTGACACGGTGTCCTACGTGTTGTTGACGCAGTGTCAAGCGTGTTATTGACATGGTGTCAAGTGTGTTATTGACATGGTATCAAGCGTGTTGTTGACGCGGTGTCAAGTATGTTGCTGATTAAAAAATTACCGGTTTTTTATCTTTTTTTTCATCTCTTCTGCAAACGTTTGAAATGCACCTTTTCGCAGTTTTATGCCGGGAAATTCAGGCGTACCGGCCCATCGCAATGTATAAACGCCTTGATTTTTAATAAAAAACATTTATATCTTTGTAACGGTAAATTTATTTATTCCGGTTTATTCCAAAACTTCTTCCATATGATATTCCTGCTTGCGGGCAGTGTGTCCTTATTTATTCCATATTAATTTATTGTTGGAATCAGGCATTTTATGCTTGTATAGTTTCGTTAAATTAAGCATCCGAATATTCGGTCAGCATTAACGGAATTCAATAATAATCTTTTAAACCTGTAAAAATGAAGAAGAAACCTGCATTACGATTTTGGCAAATATGGAACATGAGTTTTGGGTTCCTGGGCATCCAGTTTGGTTTTGCATTGCAGAATGCCAATGTGAGCCGCATTTTCGAAACCCTGGGAGCTAAAGTAGACGACATCCCGATATTGTGGATTGCAGCGCCGGTTACCGGTCTTATCATCCAGCCAATTATCGGGCACATGAGTGATAAAACCTGGGGCCGGCTGGGACGGCGAAGACCCTACTTTTTAACAGGGGCCATCCTCGCCTCACTGGCGTTGATCATCATGCCCAACTCTCCGGTCCTGTGGGTGGCTGCCGGTATGCTTTGGATCATGGATGCATCGATCAACATATCGATGGAACCGTTCCGCGCTTTCGTGGGCGACATGCTTCCCGGCGAACAACGGACCACAGGGTTTGCCATGCAAAGTTTTTTCATTGGCCTGGGGGCTGTAGTTGCGTCAGGACTGCCGTACCTGCTGACCAATATTTTTGGCATTGCCAATGTCCCGGGCGCCGGCGAAAAGATACCTCCTTCGGTACAACTTTCGTTTTACATCGGTGCGGCCGTATTTTTCGGTGCAGTACTCTGGACCGTACTACGGACCAAAGAGTATTCGCCGGAAGAACTGAAAAGTTTTGAGGAAGAAAAAATCAGTACTTCAGGAGCCCCTGCTTTGGTTGTAAAAACCCCGCAGGAACTGCTAAAACGTTTTGTGGGCAATGGGTTCACCTGGCTGGTTGCAGGTCTCTTACTTTCGGCCCTGGTGAACTGGCAGGAATGGGAAAAGGAACTCTATATCCTGACATTTGGCCTGTCGGTTTTTGGCCTGATCCTGCTGGTTACTGCCTGGTATACCCGTCAGGGATTGGTCAGAAACGGGCTGGTCGAGGTAATGACCGACTTACTGAATATGCCGAGAACAATGAAACAACTGGCTGTAGTGCAGTTCTTCTCATGGTTTGCCCTGTTTTCATTATGGATATATTCGACGGCTGCCGTGACCAGCCATGTATACGGGACCAGCGACACTACATCGAAGCTTTATAACGACGGTGCCGACTGGGTAGGCATCCTTTTCTCGGTTTACAACGGTTTTGCAGCAGTGATCGCTTTTGTCCTGCCGGTACTGGCCCGGTTTACCAGCAGAAAAATAACCCATGCTATTTCGTTGATTTTAGGTGGCCTGGGGCTTGCTTCGGTTTACATTATTAAAGACCCGCACCTGCTGATTATCTCCATGCTGTGTGTCGGAGTGGCCTGGGCCAGCATTTTGTCGATGCCGTATGCCATCTTAACCGGTTCGCTGCCTGCCCAAAAGATGGGCACTTACATGGGAATTTTCAACTTCTTCATCGTGATCCCTCAAATCCTGGCAGCCAGTATCCTCGGTTTCTTTGTACGGAATATCTTTCAGGGACATGCAATTTATGCCCTGGTACTTGGAGGTGCATCAATGATCGTTGCTGCCATAACGGTACTGTTTGTCGATGATGTTGACAGCCCTAAAATTAAAGAATGAAAACAATTAAAGCCTGCATATTCGACCTCGATGGGGTAATTGTGGATACTGCGAAATACCACTATATTGCCTGGGAACAACTTGCCGGTGAACTGGGGTTCCCTTTTACCAAAGAACAGAACGAGTTACTGAAAGGCGTCAGCCGGATGCGTTCACTCGATATTCTGCTCGGGATTGGCAACATTCAAAAAAACGAAGAAGAAAAGCAGGTACTGGCAGCCGAAAAAAATGAACGTTATGTGGCGTTTATCAGGCAAATGACCCCGGATGAGATACTCCCGGGAGTATGTCAGTTCTTACAGGAACTAAAAGAAAAAGGGATTAAAACAGCGCTGGGATCGGCCAGCAAAAATACACCATTGATCCTGCATCAGATTGGCCTTGCTCATTTATTCGATGCAGTGGTTGACGGGAACCAGGTTTCAAAAGCCAAGCCCGATCCTGAAGTTTTTCTGAAAGGCGCTGAAAAACTAAAGGTCGGTACTTCGGAATGTATTGTTTTTGAAGATGCAATGGCCGGAGTAGAAGCGGCAAAGGCCGGGGGTATGCATTGTGTCGGAATCGGCGATGCAGAAGTATTGAAGAATGCTGACCTGATAATCCCCGGTTTTATGGATTTCACAGTTGAAAAACTGTTTGCACATTTTTGTTAATGCTGAAAGTGTATGAAGAATTATATCAAACATGATGAGTGGAGAATTGTAGAAGAGGGGTTTCATTCTGAATACAACCGGATTACCGAAAGTTTGCTGAGTATCGGCAACGGGCGGTCAGGACAACGGGCCAACTTTGAAGAAAAGTACAGTGGCGACAGTTTGAGGGGAAGTTACCTGGCCGGCGTTTATTATCCCGATAAAACCCGGGTCGGATGGTGGAAAAACGGGTATCCTGAATATTTTGCAAAAATACTGAATGCTGCAAACTGGATCGGCATTAATGTGGTGGTGAAAGGGGAAGAACTTGATTTAGCGAAATGCAAAATTCTTTCCTTTCATCGTGAACTTGATATGAAAAACGGGCTTTTGAGCCGTTCGGCAGTAGTACAGATGAACCGCGGGAAACAGGTTGAAATCAGTTCGCGGCGTTTTGTAAGTATTGCCAGCCAGGATATGGGCGCTATATGCTATTCAGTAAAAGCCCTGAATTTTTCAGGAAAAATATCGCTCGAACCTTTCATCGATGGTGATGTGATCAACGAGGATTCGAACTACGACGAAAAATTCTGGATTGAAAAAGAAAAAGCCATCCTGGGTAATGAAGGTTTTATTTGCATGGAGACCAGGAAAACAGGCTTCCTGGTTTGTACAGCCATGAGTAACCGTTTTAAACTGAACAGGAAGGGAACAGACAATAAACCGGTCACTTCAATCCGGGAAAAATACATTGCCTCTAAATCGGAATTTAACCTGAAAACAGGAGATGAAATTTGCCTGGAGAAATACGTGGTCAATGTTTCATCGCTTTATTACCCAAAGAGCAAACTATCTGAAATATCAGAAAACAATTTAAAGCAGGCTGTTGCCAAAGGTTTTGAACAATTATTTGCAGAACATCAGGCTATTTGGGCCGGACGCTGGGCAACCAGCGATATTCGTATTGAAGGAGATGTGGCGGCACAGCAAGGTATCCGGTTCAATATCTTTCAACTGAACCAAACATACCTGGGCGACGACGAGCGCATGAATATCGGGCCCAAAGGGTTCACCGGCGAAAAATACGGAGGCGTCACCTACTGGGATACCGAGGCTTATTGCCTGCCTTTCTATTTGGGAACTTCCGACGAAAAAGTGGCCCGCAACCTGCTCCTCTACCGGTTCAAACACCTGGGGAAAGCAATTGAAAATGCCGGCATACTTGGGTTTAGCAATGGTGCGGCCCTGTACCCGATGGTGACCATTAACGGGGAGGAATGCCACAACGAATGGGAAATAACCTTTGAGGAAATTCACCGTAACGGGGCTATCGCGTATGCTGTTTATAACTATATTAATTACACCGGCGACAAGGAATATCTTGCCCCGTACGGGTTCCAGGTATTGCTGGGTATTTCGCGTTTCTGGAGTCAGCGGGTAAACTGGTCGGAAGACAAGCAAAAATATGTGATGTTAGGCGTTACTGGCCCGAATGAATACGAAAACAATGTAAACAATAACTTCCATACCAACTACATGGCGGTATGGACCCTGAAATATACCCTCGAAGCCATTGATTATTTGAAGAAAGAATTCCCGTTCCTGTATGAGGAATTGATTCAGAAAACAAAATTTAACGAGTTAAAAGAGACCATGCGCTGGAAAGACATCATCGGAAAAATGTATTTCCCGTACGACAAAAAACGTAAAATTTATTTGCAGCAGGATGGCTTTCCTGATAAAGAATTAATACCTGCTTCGGAATTACAGAAGAAAGAGAAGCCGATCAACCAGAACTGGTCATGGGACCGGATCCTTCGTTCGTGTTATATCAAACAGGCTGATGTACTCCAGACCCTGTACTGGTTCGAAGACCAGTTCGACAAGGAAACACTGGCCCGCCACTTCGATTTTTACGAACCACTGACCGTGCACGAATCGTCGCTTTCTCCTTGTATTCATTCCATTCTGGCCTCTATGCTTGGCCGGCACGACAAGGCATATGAATTTTATCTCCGCACGGCCCGCCTCGACCTGGACGATTACAACAACGATACCGGAGACGGCCTGCATATTACCAGCATGGGCGGTACATGGATGGCTTTTGTAAAAGGGTTTGGCGGGTTACGCGTGAAAAACGGGGAACTGATTTTCGACCCTTTTATTCCTGAAAGCTGGAAATCCTATTCGTTCCGGATAAACTTCCGGGGAGCACATCTCGAAATAAAGATGGAAAAGGAAAAACTTTCCATCATTAATCATACTAAAATCGCTGTGAATTTGGTAATTTGGAAGAAAACATATCAATTACATGCACTGCAAACTATTACTATCGTAAATGATCAGACATGAAATTTTTAAGAAAAAAAGGAACATGGATGTATTTCTTGATTGTCATCCTGTCATTCATTTTTAATTTTTCTGTTTTTGCTGAAAAAAGTTCTGTCGAACGGGTGGAACCTCCGTTTTGGTGGGCAGGGATGAAAAGTCGTCAGCTTCAATTAATGGTTCATGGGAATGATCTTGCAGGCTCAACGGTTTCGGTTGATTATCCGGGCGTTTCAGTACAATCGGTAGCCAGCCTCGATAATCCCAATTATTTGTTCGTCAACCTTGATTTGATGACCGATTTAAAAGCCGGGACTTTTGATTTGGTCTTCAGCAGGAATAATAAAAAAACGATCAGTTGTAAATACGAACTAAAGGAACGGGAAAAAGGTTCGGCTGTCCGGCAGGGCTTCAAACCGTCGGATGTGATTTACCTGATCACCCCCGACCGTTTTGCGAACGGCAACCCGGCCAACGACAATGTGAAAGGGATGAAAGACACCCTTAACCGGGCTGATTACAATGGCCGTCACGGCGGAGATATTCAGGGGATTATCAATCATCTCGATTACCTGAAAGACATAGGTTTCACAGCAGTGTGGATTAACCCGGTACTGGAAAATAATATGACCCAGGTTTCGTACCACGGTTATTCCACCACCGATTTCTATAAGGTCGATCCGCGCTACGGCAGCAACGAAGAATACCTTCAGCTAAAAAAAGAACTGGAAAAACGGGGCATGAAACTGATCATGGATATGATTTTTAACCACTGCGGTTCGGAACACTGGTGGGTGAATGACATGCCTTCGAAAGACTGGTTCAATTTTTACCCGGATTATAAAATTACCAACCACCGGCGAACCGTGAATCAGGACCCTCATGCTTCTGATTACGACAAACGGATGATGACTGACGGTTGGTTTGTTCCCTCGATGCCTGATCTGAACCAGAATAATCCGTTCATGGGAACCTACCTGATCCAGAATGCAATATGGTGGACTGAATATGCCGGTCTGGACGGGATACGGATGGATACCTACCCCTACCCCGACAAAAGACTGATGGCTGAATGGACCCGGAGAATGCTGGAAGAATATCCGGACTTCAACATGGTTGGCGAAGAATGGAGCATGAATCCGGCCATTGTTTCGTACTGGCAAAAAGGCAAGCAGAACAGCGACGGCTACGTGTCGTGGCTACCAGGTCTGATGGACTTCCCGTTGAACAACGCGGTAATTACCGGGCTGAATGAAAAGGAAGACTGGGGCAGCGGACTGATCAGAATTTATGAAGCACTGGCCAATGATTTTCAGTACCCCGATGCAGGCAACCTGGTAATTCTTCCTGATAATCACGATATGTCGCGCATTTATACCCAACTGAATGAAAACGATAAATTGTTCCGGCTGGCCGTAGCATTTTACCTGACTACCCGTGGCATTCCCCAGATTTTTTACGGAACAGAAATACGGATGAAGAATCCCGGGACAAGCGAACACGGGGTGATCCGTTCTGATTTCCCGGGCGGATGGGAAGGCGATAAAATAAACGCTTTTACAGGAGAAGGGCTTTCCGAAAAACAAAAAGCAACACAGGAATATTTCAGTACCATACTGAATTGGAGAAAAGACAAACCGGTGATCCACACCGGCAAACTGAAACATTATCTGCCGGAGAACGGGATGTATGTATATTTCAGGTACAACGATAACGAATCGGTGATGGTTATCCTGAATAAAAACGATGAAAGAAAGGAACTGGACACGGCTCATTTTGCTGAATCGCTGCCTGGATTCACAAGTGGAAGAGATATTCTTTCCGGAAACGAGATCAACGATCTGTCGAAAATTGAAGTACCGGGCGCTTCGGCTATGATTATTGAATTGGAATGAAACCAAATAAAACCAATATGAAAAAGATACTTGCTATTTTATCATCCCTTGCTTTGATGGTGGTATTATCTGCCTGTCAAAACAAGCAACAGTTTAAATCGCCTGTTCAGCCTGAATGGGCCGAAGATGCCGTGCTTTACGAAGTGAACATCCGTCAGTACACACCCGAAGGCACGTTTAACGCGTTTGCAGAACACCTGCCCCGTTTGAAAAGACTGGGCGTTGAAATTCTGTGGATCATGCCCGTCAACCCGATTTCAGAAAAGAACCGCAAAGGTTCGCTGGGCTCCTATTATTCGATAGCTGATTATACAGCGATAAACCCTGAATTCGGGAATATGGACGATTTTAAAAACCTGGTGGACAAATGCCACGAAATGGGTTTCAGGGTAATTATCGACTGGGTGGCCAACCACACTGGCTGGGACAATCCGTGGATTACGGAGCACCCGGAATGGTACACCACCGATTCGCTGGAGAATATTATTTCTCCGGTACCCGACTGGTCGGATGTGGCCGACCTGAATTATGATGTACCCCAGATGCGCCGGGCCATGATCGATGCGATGGACTTCTGGCTCAAAGAAGCCGACATTGACGGGTTCCGCTGTGATGTGGCCTGGGGTGTCCCGCAGGATTTCTGGGAAGCTGCCCGCGCTTCGTTCGACTCGATAAAACCAGTGTACATGCTGGCGGAAGACGAAGACCACCCGGCTTTCCTCGAAAAGGCTTTTCAGTCGAATTACGCCTGGAAACTGCACCACCTGATGAATGAAGTCGCCCGGGGGAAACAGCCTGCATCTGTTTTCAAAAACTATTTTGCTGAAGCTGAAGGGAAATATGCACCCGGTTCATTTCCGATGCAGTTCATTACCAATCACGACGAAAACTCGTGGCAGGGAACCATTGACGAACGTATGGGAGAAGCAGGCGATGCTTTTGCCGTTTTTTCATTCACAATCCCAGGCATTCCACTTATTTACAGTGGACAGGAAGCCGGGCTCGACAAGAGGCTTTTATTTTTCGAAAAGGATACAATAGACTGGAGCAATTGGGAAAAACAAACATTCTATGAGAAACTGGTTGACCTGAAAGCCGAAAACGAAGCACTCTGGAATGACGGAGCCGGTGGTGATTTTACTATTTTGGAAACGGACTCTGAAAATGCGTTTGCCTTTCTCCGTGAAAAAGGAAAGAATAAAGTCCTGGCAGTTTTTAATTTTTCTTCTGAAGAATCGTCAGTTGGCTTTTCGTTACCCGGGGAAGGAATATTTACAAATTATTTTTCAGAAGAAAAAGAAGAACTGGAAACACAGCCGGTACTCGAAATGCCGGCCTGGGGATATAAAATATTTATAGAAGACTGAGGTTAAAAGAGAAGGTCTGTAGTTTTATGTAGAAAGGTAGAAGGCTTCCGGTTGCGGGAGCCTTCTACCTGCTTACCGGTTGTCAACCTTTTCCGGGTTCATGTCATGATTTTGCATACGAAACCAGGCCATCTCTTCGTATTTGGTGCCGGACTTGCCGTAATTACAAAACGGATCGATACTTAACCCGCCCCGGGGCAGAAACTTACCCCATACTTCCATATACTTTGGGTCCATCAATGCTATCAGGTCTTTCATAATGATATTTACACAATCCTCGTGAAAAGCGCCATGATTACGGAAACTGAACAGATATAATTTCAGACTTTTGCTTTCAACCAATTTTTTACCGGGAATATAACCAATATAAATAGTTGCAAAGTCGGGCTGCCCGGTAACCGGGCACAAACTGGTAAATTCAGGGCAATTAAATTTCACCCAGTAATCGTATTCCGGGTGTTTATTTTCAAACGATTCCAATACATTCGGGTTATAATCGAACGAGTAATTGGTTTCATTACCAAGGTTCTTCAGCTTGTCCATAATTCTTTTTGTTTGAGATATTTTTTCAATCCCCTGTTTCGTAATTTGCAGGCAGGACATTCACCACAACCGGGACCTTTTATCCCGTTGTAACAGGTCACTGTTTCGTTCCGAACCAACCCGAATACGCCGAGTTCATCAGCTAACTGCCATATCTCAGCCTTATTCTTCCACATCAGGGGAGTGTGTATTTTATACTGAAAATCCATTGACAGGTTGAGTGTCTGGTTGAGTGACACGATGAAATCATTGCGGCAGTCAGGATAGCCGCTAAAATCGGCCTGTCCCACCCCGGTAACCAGATGATGGATTCCTTTGGCCTTGGCAAAAATAGCAGCATACGTCAGGAACAGCATATTCCGGCCTTCCACCAGGGTGTTGGGCGGACGGTTCTCCGGCTTATCCTTTTCAACTTTTATTTCCTGCGTGGTCAGTGCATTCTCGGTAAGTTGCGAAAGCAAATCAATTTTAAAAACCGAAAACGGTACCCGGGCTTTTTCAGCAATACTTCTTGCTGAATCCAGTTCAATCCGGTGCCTTTGCCCGTAATCGAAGGCAATAGCAAAAACTTCAGCAAACTGTTTTTTTGCCCAGAACAGGCAGGTGGTCGAATCCTGTCCGCCCGAAAAAACGACCAATGCGCTATCTCCAGTCATCTTAAATCTGTTTTAGCCGGAACGGGTTATACGAAACGCTATAATCAAAAGTATCCGTACCTTCCAGTTTTTTTACTTTTTTAACTACCCATACCGTTAAAGGAAGTACAACTATTTCATATACTGTTTTTATCAGGGCCTGAGTGGCTATCATTCCCAGGAGTATCTCAACCGGGAACATACCGGCAAAGGCAATACTGATAAAGATCAGCGAATCAGCACTCTCACCAACCAGCGTTGAAAATATAGCCCTGAGAGAAAAACCTTCACCTTTACTCAACACCTTAAATTTACTCATTACATAAGCATTCAGGAACGATCCGAAAAGGTAGGCAAGTAAACTGGCAGCTACAATACGCGGAGTATTTCCCAGCACAGAAGCAAAAGCATCCTGTCCCTGCCAGAACGGGGCTGCAGGAACAATGATCCCGAGACTGAAAAAGACGACGGCCAAAACATTAACCCCGAAGCCGGTCCAGATGATCACCCGGGCTTTCTGAAACCCCCATACTTCAACGATCACATCATTGATGATATAGGCCAACGGGAAAACAAGTACCCCGGCAGGTGCAGTCCAGGGGCCGATCATCATAATCTTTGAAGCAAGGATATTGGAAATAATCAGGCAGGTTGCGAATAAAATACCAGCCAGCATAAAAAGAACAGAAACTTTATTTTTCATATTTCTTGTTTTTTACGTGGTTATCAAGAACACGCGATTAATATGGTGCAAATATAAGAACTATTTTCCCGGATTATTATTTTTTTGCCGGTAATGGATGGATAGAAACTAAACTCTAAGTTTATGGGGGATTATTGCGAATTGCAGTTATTGTGTTTAATTTCTTTCAATATTACCACCAATCCAACCGTGTCGTCTAACTTGTAACCAGTTAATTTTTTGTAAAAAACATCGGTTCGTAACGTTTCTCCGTCCGGTTCTTTATCATAGATTTTCAATCTGCCGGTTTCTGAATCGACTCTTTCTTTATCGGCCTGATAAACGATTTCAGGGGATTCAATTTCTACATAATTAAGCCTTCCATGTTATTCTATTCATCCACAATAATTTGTACCGCTTCATCTTTTATTCTCCAATAGTTGTATTCAATCTCTTCCTGTAAATGGTTTTCACCATTCTTGTCTGTAAAATTTTGTAATACCAAATATAACGGTGATTTTTAGTTTGGGACTGTTTTGTTTAATGTGTATTGTCATGTTATGTTGTTGAAAAACAATGAATATACAATTGTGGGATAACAAAGAAATTAATTTAATAACTTAGCCTCGTCAATATCTTATAATCTATAAATCCCAGAATAATATGGAAGAAAGAAAGGAAGATTTTCTTACTTATCAGTTTAAAACTGGTTCTGTTGATGCGTATAAGACGATCTTCAATTTATACTATAAGCCTCTATGTTCGTTTGCCCGGAAATACGTACTTGACCTCGCAATTGCTGAAGATATTATTCAGGAATTATTTGTCAGGTTTTGGGAGCAAAGGAACGAAATACAGTTAACTACTTCCATAAAATTCTATTTCTTTCAATCGGCAAGGAATGAATGCTTGAATTATTTGAAACATCAGGGTGTAAAAGAAAAATATAGAGTGCATATACTAAACGTTTCAACAGATGACTTTTTTCATGACAAATTGGAAGAAGAAGATATAAACCAATTGATTTATCAGACAATCCGATCGCTACCCCCTCGCTGTAAACAAATATTCGAATTGAGTAGATTTGAGGGAAAGTCGTTTGAGGAGATTGCGCAAGAGTTATCCATTTCCAGGAATACAATAAAGAACCAACTGGTTAATGCCCTTAAGCAAATCCGTCGGGTACTTGAAAAAAATGAGATTTTATTTTTGTTTTTTATTTTTTCAAGGTTTCTGTAAGTTCCGTACAACCTATTGAAGTCAAATTTCTATTTATTCAATAATTCCTTTATTAAGAAGATTTATTGCATCCACATTCTGATAAAAAAATCAAAAAATAAATAGTCCTAAAATACAAACTTGTTGTCATACTAATGAAAGCATAAAAATGAAAGAAGCGAATAACATACCAGATGAATTGATCTTTAAGGTATTGAATAAAGAAGCCACGGAGTCTGAAAATAAATTTCTTCAAGAATGGGTGGAGCTTTCTTCTAAAAACCAAAAGATACTTTTTCAATTAGAACGGTTGTGGGAGGATTCAAAAGGTGTTGTCGATTATTACAAAGTAAACCAGGAATATGCCTGGGGCCGGATTAATAAAAAGATAACCCAAAAACTTAAGACACGGATATTACATCCAATAGTAAAAGTTGCAGCAGCAGTTGTAGTGGCTTTTTTATTAGGTGCCTCAGCCATGTATTTTATTCAGCTTATACCTCAACAAAAAATATCTGTAAGTAAAGAAATCTGTGTAAAAGCTCCCTTAGGTTCGAAAACGGAAGTGGAACTTTCGGATGGCACGGAAGTCTGGCTAAATTCCGGGAGTGAGATTCGTTACCCTGCAATGTTTCGTAGAAACCAACGGGATATTTACCTTGCAGGAGAAGCCTTTTTTGATGTGGAAAAAGATGTGGAAGCCCCATTCTTTGTCCATACCGACGAGGTTGATATTAGAGTGCTTGGAACTAGTTTCAATGTAAAATCTTATCCTGAAGAAGATTTAGTGGAAACAACCCTGGTAGAGGGCTTAATTAATATGAATAAAAAAGGCTCGAACCAGGTATTTCAACTTAAGCCCAGCGAAAAAGCAACTTTTATCAGAAATCGGGAAAAAATTTCAGGAAAAGGGCAGGAACAATTCATCGTAACGAAAAATGTTGACACAAAACTTTACACATCCTGGAAAAATGGGATGCTTATATTCAAAAAAGAAAAGTTCGGTGACTTAGTAATCAAAATGGAACGGTGGTATAATGTCCGCATTAAGATTGAAAATGAACAATTAATCGGAGAAAGGGTAACAGGCAGCTTTCAAAACGAATCTATTGAGCAAGCTCTGGAAGCGCTGAAAATATCCGTCTCTTTTTCATATAAAATCAGTGAAAATGATATAACTATAAACTAATTGCCTATGACATAAACAAAATCAGCGGAACAAAAAACCGGGAAAGGTTAGCGCAATTCCCGGCTACGTGAGATTAAAATGAATGCCTTTTTTGCTGAAATCCATTCATTAAAGTATAATCATCAACATTACAAATGTATGAAAAAAAATTATTTAAAGAATACATGGGTTAACCTGTGTATTAAAAGGTATATAAGAATTATGAAAGTAACGATCTTTTTGTTGTTTGTAAGCTTTTTGCAGTTAAGTGCAGCGGACATTTATTCACAAAATACCAAGCTCACTTTATCGTTAAAAGACGCCTCATTACGCGAAGCAATTGAAGCAATTGAAAAACAAAGTGAGTTCAGGTTCTTGTTTCGTGACAATATTCTTGATTCAAAGCAACAAATAACAATTAATATGGACGGTGCTGTCGAAGAAATTTTGAATAAACTTTTCAAAAATCAACAAATTGAATACAAGGTGCTCCCAAACAATTTGATTGTGATTTCAAGTCCTTCTGCATCGGCACAACAAAAAATATCCATTTCCGGCCGCGTGACCGACACCTCAGGTTCCCCTTTGCCCGGTGTAACAGTAGCAGTAAAAGGCACTACCCAAGGAATTATTACAGATGCTGATGGGGAATACACTCTCACCAAAATTTCCGGAGATGCTACGCTGGTTTTTTCGTTTGTAGGGATGAAAACCATTGAAGTTCCTATATCCGGTAAGAACATCATTGACGTAAGGTTGGAAGAGGAAGAGGTAGAAGTGGAGGAAGTAGTTGTAACAGCACTTGGCATGAAAAAAGCAGAGAAATCATTAGGATATGCTGTTCAAAAAGTTGATCAGGAAACATTTACCAAAGTTAAAGGCGACAATATTATCACCAGCCTTACTGGTAAGGTTGCCGGTCTGCAGGTCAAAAATACAACTGAGTTTTTTAGATCTTCGAACATTCAATTAAGAGGTTCAACCGCTCTTATTGTTGTTAATGGAGTTCCTGCCAATAATACTTCTCTTGATGATATTTCAGCCGACGATATCGAAGATATAAGCGTACTGAAAGGAGCAACCGCTTCGGCATTGTATGGAAACAGAGGAAGTAACGGTGCTATAATGGTTACCACCAAGAGAAAAGAGAAAGATTCAAGCTTTTCAGTTGATATCAACTCAAGTACCATGATGCGGGCCGGATACCTGAGAATTCCGGAAACCCAAAAAAGTTACGGTACTGGCGTTGGTAATCAGGCTATTTATGATGGCGAATTTGTATGGGGACCCCATCTTGATATGGGAACAACGGCCAAACAGGTTGATCCTAAAACCGGAACCTTGGTTGAGATGCCACTGGTATCGAAAGGAAAAAATAACCTGAAAAATTTTCTGGAAGAGAGTTTTGTGACGAACAATAATGTCAGTGTTTCTCAATCTTCAAAACTTGGTACCATAAGGGGGTCTTTATCTCATGTTTACAATAAGGGTGAGGCTCCAAACACCAAGTCAAATAAATATATTTTCAATTTAAGCGGAAACATCAATCTTTCGGATAAATTCACGCTCGATGCTTCGTGGAACTACTCAAAACGAGAAACTCCCAACCGGCCGGAATACGGGTATGGTCGGAGTGGTTCGTATATTTATCTCCTTACAGTTTGGAATGGACCTGATTTTGACATCAGGGAATGGAAAGACTACTGGTTAGTTAAAGACAAAACACAAAAGTATTATCAAACAGGATGGTACGATAATCCATATTTTCTTTGTTACGAAGTACTTAACCCGCACTCAATCGACGTAAATACCGGACAATTCACAGCAAACTACACCATTCAACCGGGAATGAAACTCTTGTTGCGTAGTGGTATCGACACATATTCCGACAGGTATTCACAGAGTAGAGCCATGAGTTATAACCGAAATGGCAAAGGTTACTTCTTGACCGGAGAATCTTATTCGATGGATTTGAACAACGATGCGATGATAACATACAATAAAAATTTCGGAAAATTTGGCATAGACTTATTGGGTGGAGGTTCTGTAAACTATTACGAGGACAGATATGTACAGGCCAATACAAATAATGGATTATCTATTCCTGGTTTTTATTCGTTAAGCGCCTCTGTCGATCCGGTTTCGGCAAAGAGCCGGTTTCAAAAAAAACAAGTAAACAGCTTATACGGAAAAGCATCGCTGGCATATAAAAATGCCTATTACCTGGATATAACCGGACGAAACGACTGGTCGTCAACCTTGCCTTCATCAACACGGTCTTATTTCTATCCTTCGGTTGCATTTAGTTCCATTGTTTCCGAAATTGCCAGTTTACCTAAATTTATTAGTTTCTGGAAACTACGGGCGTCATGGACAGTTTCAAAGAAAGACCTTGGCATTTTCGATCTGAACCAGGCTTATAGCATCAATACCAATGCCTGGAATAGCCTGAATGCAGAATATTACCCATCAACCATCCGTGACGGAAACGTGAAACCACAAACCAGCCGGGTGTATGAACTTGGTACCAATGTGCGTTTTCTCAATAACCGAATTAACCTCGATTATGCCTATTTCAATAAGCTACAATATAACCTACTGGTTAGCGCTGAATTATCGGGAGCAACAGGTTTTAGCTACAAACAAACCAATACCGACGAGCAATGGGTTCAACGAGGCATGGAAATCTCGCTGAAAGGTACGCCGATAAAACGCGCCAACCTCAAATGGGAAGTGATGCTTAACTGGTCATATAACCATTGGTACTACGATAAGCTGGACCCGGTATATACCGATCAGAAAACCTATATAAAAGAGGGAGCTCGTTATGATGTTGCCAGAACAAGGGACTGGGAACGCGATCCGAATGGGAACATGGTTATTGGTTCGGATGGATATCCTAAGAAGAGCAGTTTCTTCTCCGATAAAATAGGATATACCGATCCTGATTGGATTTGGGGTTTAACCAACTCTGTAAAATATAAAAACTGGTCGTGCTACATCACGTTTGACGGCCGGGTTGGAGGATTAGAATACTCATCTACCGAATATGGGTTATGGGCTGCCGGATCGCATCCTGACAGCGACAACCAATGGCGTTACGACGAAGTTGTTAATGGCAAGACCAATTATGTTGGCGAAGGCGTGAAAGTAGTGTCAGGAGAATTGGTTCGCGATGGATCGGGTAAAATTGTATCAGATGATCGCGTATTTGCGAAAAACGACATCAAAGTACCTTACACCCATTATATGGAAGCCTGGAGCGGCTATGGCAGCGACGATGGTGGTAACCCGCGAGTTAATCCACGTGAATTGTATTTTAGCCAAACGTTCTTGAAGTTAAGGGAATTGGCGATTAATTACAATGTTCCTTCCAGATTTTGCAAAAAAGTAGGAATGAAGAATATCAGTCTTGGCTTAATTGGTCAGAACCTGTTTATTTGGACCAAAGATTTCCGCTTCGACGATCCTGATTCCGGTTCCGGGAATTTACCTTCGCCATCGCAACGATATGTGGGGTTCAATTTCAAACTTGGGTTATAATTTTAATACAGACAATTATGAAAAATAATATGATCACATTATTAGGTTGTTTACTTCTTTTGATTGGAACATCCTGCTCCAATTTCGATGAAATAAACACCAATCCTGATGTTTCAACCGGAGGAAACGCATCGATGTTGCTTACAGGCGTTGAGCTTTCCTTCAGACCAGGTAATGGGAAAGGTTTTATGTATCCCTTCCTGTTTCAAAAAGAATTTGTTTGGACTGAAGGAGCTATTTCTGATATTCAATACAACAAACTTCCCCGTGTAGATTTTGCAGGGTACCCCGATCCTGCCAGAACGGTAGTGGATAATACGGTGTATGCTACCCTGAAAAATGTTAAAAAGATGGAAGATGCAGCCATTGACACCAAAAACAGCGTAAACGCTTATAGGGCTGTAGCTCAGTTTATCAGGTGCTTTAAATTTTTCAACCTAACAATGCAGGTTGGCGACATTCCTTATTCCGAAGCGCTACATGGCGAATCGGGAGTTTATAAACCCAAATACGACAGCCAGAAAACCATTTTGAAGTCCATTCTCAGTCAGCTCGACACAGCATCGGTACTATTTACCCGTGCAATAAATAACAACGAAAAGCTGTCAGGCGACTTTTTTTATTCGGGAAGCCCTTCCAAATGGCTAAAAATGGTAAATAGCTTTAAGTTACAGGTGCTTATGAGTCTTTCTGCAAAAGTAAACGATACCGATCTTGATGTTGTAAATAGATTCAAAAACATCGTTAATAACCCTGCACAGAATCCGATTTTCGCATCTAATTCTGATAATTTTCAGATAGTGTACCGCGACAAAGAAGGAGAAAAGAAGCCTTTTTACACTTCAGGATTTGAAGTTTATGCTGTAACAACTTCATTTGTAATTGACAAGCTAAAACAACTTCAGGATTACAGATTGTTTTATTTTGCCGATCCGCTGGCTGGAAAGCCAGAAGGCGATTTTGCTTCGTATGCCGGATTAGATCCTTCGGCGCCTAATGGAACGAATTTGGAACTCTATGCTTTGGGAAAAGCTTCTGGAATTAACAAACTATATTATAATAAAGAGTATCCGCAGGGATTCCCTTATGTGATACTAGGTTATGCCGATGTGCAATTTATTTTGGCTGAAGCTGCTGTGCGAGGTTGGATTACTGATGCCGATCAATATTATAAAAATGGGATAACTGCATCAATGGAATTCCGAATGAATAATATCGATTCGAAATGGGTACATGGAATGCCTATTACAAGCGATTATATCGCTTCGTACTTAAGCAAGCCCGAAATTCAGCTTCCTTCAGATAAAGATGGCATGATGAAACAAATTATGTGGCAGAAGTACTTAGGCTCATTTCTTCAGAACGACTGGAATGTTTATTTCGATTACAGACGTAATGGCTATCCTGAATTTCCAATCAATCCGGCTACCAATAAAAACGAAATCGCCGATAAAATGCCACTTCGCTGGTTATATCCTGATTCTGAATACAATTACAACCAGGAAAATATACAACAAGCTTTAACCAACCAGTTTGGAGGTAAAGATGACGAGAACCAAACAATCTGGATACTTAAAAATTAACTAAACAATATTTTTATACTACCCTCAAAGTCTCCTTTTTCTAGTGGCTTTGAGGGGTAGTATAAATTTTATAGTTCCAGTGATAGCTGGAAAATAATAAAGTAATAATGTTCTCGTTTCTTGAATATTGTATTGCTTATTATTTATATCCATGGTATCTTTTATAGAATCAATATTATTCATTTATAATGATACTGCATTGAGTGCATAATTTTTTTAATCGCTAAACCATGAGACAACATTTTTTTATTTCTTTTATATTTATACTTTTCCTATTTTGTTCACCTTCAATTGTATTTTCAGAAGGTAAGTCTAATTTAAAGGTACTACAGTTTAATGTTTGGATGGCTGGCACTAGAATTGAAAATGGAACTGATGCTATTGCCGATATAATAATTGAAACTGATGCAGATTTGGTAACATTTAGTGAAGTAAATCCTCACTTCATGGAAGCGCTAACCTCATCGCTTCGTCGGAAATCTTCTGTATTTCATTGTATTCCAAGCGACGACTGTGGGATAATTACAAAGTACCCAATTCTTGAACAACAGTTTATTTATTCGCCCCAAAAAGGCTTTAATGGCGTGCTTAA
Source organism: Prolixibacteraceae bacterium (assembly GCA_963662895.1). GTDB lineage: Bacteria > Bacteroidota > Bacteroidia > Bacteroidales > Prolixibacteraceae > GWE2-42-39. The sequence goes on from OY759981.1 coordinate 654,717, forward strand.
AACAAGCATAGCCCTTCCAAAAAGGAAAGTATGCCTTTATTCAGTTCATCTGGATTACCAGCATTACGGCGCATTTCTCCCGAGAGGATACGACGGACAAAATTGGAAAAAAATGCCCGCTCCTGTTACGAATGTGGCCGATGTATTGTCGTTTAACAATGAATCAAAACGCGAAGAACAAATACAAGAACTAATAAAAGATGCAGCAAAGGAATCGAGAAAAGGGAGCATTATCCTTGTTGGGGGCGACTTTAACGAGCCATCGCATCTAGACTGGGGTGAAGCCACAAAAAATTTATTTGATCACAAAGGAACCATTATTCCATGGCCTTGTACATTTATGCTCCAAAATGCAGGTTTTGTTGATACATACCGCGAACTTTATCCTAACCCGTTAACCCATCCAGGATTCACATGGCCTGCCAATAACCCTTTAATTGATGTAGAAACGCTATCATGGGCAAAAGAAAGTGATGAACGAGATCGTATAGACTTTATTTTCTATTTGAAAAATCAAGGACTTAAACTTAAGAATGTTAGCATTGTAGGTCCGGCTGGAACTATTCTAAAGGGAGAGCGGAATTCTGATCCAACCAAAGATCCTATTTTTACTCCTAAAAGTACATGGCCATCAGACCACAAAGGATTATTGGCTATATTTCTGTTGAGAGATTAATTTTGTAGCTGACAGTATTTTAATATGTTATTGAGATTTGTTAATGAGAGATAGCTAAATCCAAACATCAATAATGAATTAATGTTGGTAACTTACGGAAAGGCAAGTGATAATTTTCTGTTTGACTGAACATTGAAAGCTACTTGTAATCCCTCTTACGGTAGCTTTTTCTTTTAAGGTTACTGCTGATGCAATAAATTTTAAAAGTTAAGCAAATTTAGTTCTTTGACATTTTGATATAATTCGGGCAAGCCATTCGGCTCAGTTAACCCACATTGCAGGCACAAATCCATAACTTTCTCATTTCAAGAAGAATCATTCATTTGCATCCACGGGAGCTTGTAAATATTTAATTTCCGGACCTGAAGCAATACCCTAAATTCCCATTTCCGAGAAAAATTTAATCCTCATTAACCGGATTTCTTCTTCGGTGTATTCATCCTCTCCGAGTTCATTCAAGGCATCTGAAATGGAATCGGTTTTGGCATTCCGGAAATAATCATATACTTCTTCCTGGTGTTCTTCATCGAGAATATCGTTGATATAATAATCGATGTTGATTTTGGTTCCCGAGTTTACAATCACCTCAATTTCCGAAATCAGGTCTTTCATTTCAATTCCCTGTGCCTCGGCAATGTCGTCGAAGGCTAACATACGGTCGATACTTTGGATGATGTGAACCTTGGCTTTCGATTTGTTGGCTACCGTGCGAACCACCATGTCCTGCGGACGTTCAATTTCGTTTTCCTCCACGTATGCCTTGATCAGTTTCACAAATTCTTTCCCATACCGCTTAGCTTTTCCTTCACCAACACCCTGAATAAATTTGAGTTCATCGATCGTTACCGGGTATTGCAGCGACATATCGGCAAGCGACGGGTCTTGGAAAATTACGAATGGTGGCAGTTTATGCTTCCTGGCAATCTGTTTACGAAGGTCTTTCAGCATGGCAAACAATTCGGGATCGCCGCCACTTCCACCAGTGGGCGCACCTGTAGATGCTTCCTGGACATCATAATCGTGGTTACGTACCAGCATAAAGTTCTTCGGGTGTTTTAAAAATTCGTGCCCGGCTTCGGTAACCTTCAATAATCCGTAGTTTTCGATATCTTTTATTATCAGCCCATTTACCATACTCTGGCGGAATACTGCATTCCAAAATTTATCACCGTGATCATTACCCGAGCCAAAAGCCTTCAACTGGTAATGTTTGAAGGATTTAACAGCGGCTGTTTTTTTACCAACCAGAATATCTGAAATATGTTCGGCTTTGTATTTTTCTTTTACTTCGAGAATGGCTTTCAGGGCACGGCATACTTCGTCTTTAGCCTCTACCTGTTCTTTAGGGTTCAGACAGTTATCGCAATTGCCGCATGGTTCATCCAGTGTTTCTCCAAAATAATTCAGCAAAATGATCCTTCGACAAATGGCTGATTCGGCATATGAAGCAGTATCGAGCAACAACTGGCGCCCGATTTCCTGTTCGGCCACAGGCTTTCCCTGCATGAATTTTTCAAGTTTCTCAATGTCTTTGTGCGAATAAAAAGTGATGCACTTTCCTTCTCCGCCATCACGTCCTGCACGTCCGGTTTCCTGGTAGTAACCTTCGAGGCTTTTCGGAATATCGTAATGAATGACAAAACGTACATCGGGCTTATCAATGCCCATCCCGAAAGCAATGGTTGCGACAATAACATCTACCTCTTCCATCAGGAATTTATCCTGGTTGCCCGAGCGCGTTGCCGAATCCATACCGGCATGATACGGAAGCGCTTTGATGTCGTTAACACGGAGCGTTTCGGCCAACTCTTCTACTTTTTTCCGGCTCAGACAATAAATAATACCTGATTTTCCTTCATTCTCTTTGATAAACCGGATGATTTGGTTTTCCGGTTTCACCTTGGGACGAATTTCGTAATATAAGTTCGGGCGGTTGAACGAGGCCTTGAAAACTTTGGCATCCTGCATGCCCAGATTTTTCTGGATATCATGTTGTACCTTAGCTGTGGCTGTGGCTGTCAGGGCAATGATCGGTGCTTTGCCAATCTCCATAACAATAGGCCTGATGCGCCGGTATTCCGGTCTGAAGTCATGCCCCCACTCGGAAATACAGTGTGCCTCATCAATCGCGTAAAACGAGATTTTTACCCCTTTCAGGAAATCAATATTTTCCTGTTTGGTCAGGCTTTCAGGAGCCACATACAACAATTTTGTTTTTCCGCTGCTAACATCGTCTTTAACCTGTTGGGTCGCAGCCTTGTTTAACGATGAGTTCAAAAAATGAGCAATACCGTCTTCTGTACCAAAACTGCGGATCGAATCAACCTGATTCTTCATTAAGGCGATAAGCGGGGAAATAACAATAGCTGTCCCTTCCATTAAAAGCGCGGGTAATTGGTAACACAATGATTTACCTCCTCCGGTAGGCATCAATACAAATGTATCGTTCCCCACAAGCACGCTTTTCATTACTTCTTCCTGCTGACCTTTAAACCGATCAAATCCAAAATACTTTTGAAGATGATCTGTCAATGTAACTTCTCTTCCCATGTAGAAATAAATGACTAAAAATTTTTCACGTTTCGCTTTTTCGCAATTCCGAAGGTATATAAATTATTGAATAAATTCTAATCATTTTTTTTAATTTAAATTCTTTCTATACTGATTTAAAAAAAATTAAGAGAACAGGCTAAAGGCAAATCCGCAATAAAACTTATATTTGTCGGGAATTTTTGAAAAGATTAATCCTGTATTATTTTATTCTAAAGGATGAGCGAAGAAACCAACAAAGAACAGCAAAGCACTAAAAAACGGGGAAGAAGGAAAAATCAGGAAGCCGAGATGTCGTTTCTCGAACACATGGAAGTATTGCGCTGGCATATTGTCAGATCATTTCTTGCTATCCTGATCTTTTCTGTCATTGCTTTTATTTTTAAAGATTTTATTTTCGACACCATCATTCTGAAACCCAAAACAGCAGATTTCTGGACCAACCGCATGTTTGCCCGGTTATCAGATTTGGTCGGGATCGAATCACTGAAGATAAATACCAAACCTTTACAATTAATAAGTATAAAGATGGCCGGGCAGTTTTCTGCCCATATTATGATTTCGTTGATTACCGGCCTGATTATCGCTTCTCCATATGTAATATATGAATTTTGGAGGTTCCTGAAGCCTGCATTGTATGATAACGAGAAAAAGCACGCCCATGGCGCTGCATTTTATATGTCATCTTTATTTATCATGGGGGTTTTGTTCGGGTATTATTTAATTGTACCCCTTTCGATTCATTTCCTGGGGTCGTATTCTGTCAGCAGTGAAATTACCAACCAGATTTACATGCTTTCATATATCAGTACGGTTACTTCTATTTGCCTGGCCGGCGGGGTGGTTTTCGAATTGCCGATCCTTGTATTTTTCCTCAGTAAAGTGGGGCTTATTTCTCCTTCTTTCCTGAAGCAATACCGAAAACATGCTTATGTAGTATTATTATTGCTTTCGGCAATTATTACCCCTCCCGATATTTTCAGTCAGGTATTGGTCTGTGTCCCGTTGGTTATATTATATGAGATAGGAATCATTATTTCAAAACGGGTTATTAAAAAGATTGAAAAAGAAATGGATGCCCAATAATTTGTTCAGAACACATGAAATTACGAGCGGAGAACATAGTAAAAAGATACCGGAAAAGAACGGTTGTAAAAGGTGTTTCGTTTGAAGTAAACCAAGGTGAGATAGTAGGGTTGCTGGGACCTAACGGGGCCGGGAAAACTACTTCCTTTTATATGATTGTAGGCTTAATAAAACCGCTTGAAGGCCGGGTTTTTATTGATAAGGAAGATGTTACCAAACTTCCGGTTTACCGCAGGGCACAAAAAGGGATTGGGTACCTTGCCCAGGAGGCTTCGGTTTTTAGGAAAATGAGCGTTGAAGACAATTTATGGGCAGTGCTCGAAATGACTAAATACAGCAAGGAATACCAGCAAAAGAAAGTAGAAAGCCTGCTTGCTGAATTTGGATTGCAACATATCCGTAAAAGCAAGGGATATCAGCTTTCAGGAGGGGAACGACGCCGTACAGAAATCGCCCGTGCACTAGCCATCGACCCTAAATTTATTTTGCTCGATGAACCATTTGCCGGTGTTGACCCGATTGCCGTTGAGGACATCCAGGGAATAGTCCGGAAACTTAAGGAAAAAAATATCGGCGTGCTGATTACCGACCATAACGTGCATGAAACCCTTTCCATTACCGACCGCTCGTACCTTCTTTTCGAAGGTGCAATCATGAAAGCCGGTACAGCCGAAGACCTGGCTAACGATGAAGATGTCCGTCGTGTTTACCTGGGACAAAACTTCGAATTGAGGTAAAAATAGTATTCCCTGTTTATATAAACGACTACCAGAAGTCCCTTTTTGTAAATACAAAAAAAGGAAGCTTAAGAAATTGATTGTTAAACATTTGTTCATGAAAAATTCTTTTCAGCACTAGTTTGGCCATTTAAAAATAATGGTTTATATTTGCGCCGCATTTGGCGGGCGTGGCGGAATTGGTAGACGCGCCAGACTTAGGATCTGGTGCCAAATGGCGTGGGGGTTCGAGTCCCTTCGCCCGCACTGAAAAACAAACAACCGTGTAGCTAAACCCAAGCGGAAAAGCATACGGTTTTTATTAATATATGACAATGAGTTTCAGGAACAGGAGAATAGCAATATATCTCTTTCCTTACTGGGTTCCAATAATATTAAGTCGGAAAGTATGAACATTACAAAAGAAAACATCGACGAATTAAATGCGATCATCAACGTATCAATCGAAAAGAACGATTACGAAGCAACCGTGAACGACGTTTTGAGAGATTACCGCAAAAAAGCCAATATGCCCGGGTTTCGTCCGGGGAAAGTGCCGGCAGGTCTGATCAAAAAAATGTATGGCAAAGCCATATTGGCCGACGAAGTGAACAAACTTCTTTCAAAGGGCCTTTCGGAATATATTATCGACGAAAAACTGAATATATTGGGAGACCCGCTTCCAAATGACGAAAAACAGGAACCGGTTAACTGGGATACGGCTGAAAATTTTAATTTCTTTTTCGACATTGGCCTGGCCCCTGAAGTTGAAATTAAACTCGATAAACGAAACAAATACCCGTACTTCACAATCAGTGCTGACGACGAGACCGTTCAGAAACAAATTGATGCCTATGCAGGACGCTTTGGAGAAAACGAAACAGTGGAAGCCATCGAAGAGAAAGATACCGTTCGTGGCGATTTTGTCCAGTTAGATGCTGAAGGGAATGAAATGGAAGACGGGATCAAGGCCGAAAAAGTAATCATTGCTATCGACCTGATGAAAGACGAAGCGACACAAAAGGAATTTATCGGGAAGAAAAAGGATGATGTAATTATCTTCGACCCTGTGAAAACGTTTGAAAACAAGCACGAAGTTGGGCACATGCTGAACATCAGTCATGAAGAAGCTGAAAAGCTGGAAGGAATTTTCAAATTTACCGTGATTGAGGTTCTGCGTTTCAAAAAGGCAGAATTGAATGAAGAGCTGTTTAAAAAAGTGCTGGGAGACGATACAGTAATTAAAACAGAAGAAGAATTCAGGGCGCAGGTTAAAGCTGATATCGAAAAGAACCTGAAATATTCAAGCGAGTATAAATTTGCGTTGGATGCACGTAACACGCTGGTTGAAAAAACAAAAATGGAACTTCCTGACAGTTTTCTGAAACGCTGGCTGACTGCTACCAATAAAGAACTGACCCAGGAACAAATAGAAAAAGATTACGATAATTTTGTCACCGACCTGAAATGGCAGCTAATTAAAGATAAACTGATTCGTGAAAACGAAATCGACATAAAGGAAGAGGATATAAAAGACGCGGCCAGGGAAATGGCAAGAATGCAATTCCTCCAGTACGGGATGAACAATGTCCCTGAAGAATATCTTGAAAATTACGCCGGAGAAATTCTTAAAAACGAAGAAGAAAGAAGTAAAATATTCAGCAGGGAACAGGAAAATAAAATTTTGGGTGTAATTAAGTCGAAAGTAAATGTTGATATAAAAGAAGTTAGCAGGGAAGAATTCGACAAACTACTTGAAAAATAACCGGGGACCCAAAGATTAAAGCGTATTTTATTTTAACTTTGTAAACTTTGTTAAAGGCTTTTCTTCCGATAAAAGGGAAACATGAAGCTGGGGTTACAAGGTTTTTTTCATTATATAAAATAGAGGAACACATGAGCGACGGAAAAGAATTTCATAAATATGCCACAGGACATCTGGGGATCAGTAGTTTAAAGATGCATAATTACACTTCGATGTTTACCGGCAGTTTAACGCCTTACATCATTGAAGAACGCCAGTTGAATGTCGCTTCGATGGATGTTTTTTCACGTTTAATGATGGACCGGATCATTTTTTTGGGTACCCCGATCGATGATTACGTTGCCAACATTATTCAGGCCCAGTTGTTGTACCTCGAGTCGACCGACCCCAGCAAAGATATTCAGATTTATTTTAACACTCCCGGGGGGTCTGTACATGCCGGACTGGGGATTTATGATACCATGCAGTACATCTCTCCCGATATTGCCACTATCTGTACCGGTATGGCCGCATCGATGGGAGCTGTTTTACTGATGGCAGGCACTCATGGGAAGCGTTCAGCCCTGAAACATTCACGGGTGATGATCCACCAACCCATGGGAGGTGCCCAGGGGCAAGCTTCGGATATTGAAATCACAGCCCGTGAAATATCGAAACTGAAAAGAGAGTTGTACGAAATTATCGCGCAACATTCGGGAAATTCATATGAAAAAGTGGAAAAAGATTCGGACCGTGACTATTGGATGACTTCGGAGGAAGCACGGGACTATGGAGTGATTGATGAGATCCTGATACAAACGGGGAAATAAAAAGAGACTGAATTATGGATAAGTGTTCTTTTTGCGGCAGAGAAAAAAAGGAGGTTAACCTGTTGATTGCAGGTATGGACGGGCATATTTGCGACCGCTGTATAGAACAGGCATATGCCATTGTTGAAGAAGAATTCAGAAAAGAAGATACATTCGACATTAGCGGTATAAAACTGTTAAAGCCAAAAGAGATCAAAGAATTTCTCGATCAGTACGTGATCGGGCAGGATCAGGCAAAGAAAATTTTATCGGTGGCTGTTTATAACCATTATAAACGATTGGGGCAAAAAGTTCAGGAAGATGAAACGGAAATCGAAAAATCAAATATTATTCTGGTGGGCGAAACAGGTACGGGTAAAACCCTGCTTGCCCGCACCATTGCCAAGATGCTTCATGTTCCGTTTACCATTGTTGATGCCACGGTTTTAACCGAAGCAGGCTACGTGGGCGAAGACATCGAAAGTTTATTGACCCGTTTGTTGCAGGCAGCCGACTATAACGTGGAAGCAGCCGAGCGCGGTATCGTTTTCATTGATGAGATTGACAAAATTGCCCGTAAAGGTGACAACCCGTCTATCACCCGCGATGTATCGGGAGAAGGGGTACAACAAGGCCTGCTGAAATTGCTTGAGGGATCAATCGTGAATGTTCCGCCACAGGGAGGCCGTAAGCACCCGGAACAAAAAATGATCCCGGTAAACACCAAAAACATTCTTTTCATTTGCGGCGGTGCTTTCGACGGTATCGAAAAGAAGATTGCCAAACGCTTAAATACCATGGTGGTTGGTTATAGTGCACATAAAAAAGTTGACCAGATCGACCGGAATAACCTGCTTCAGTATATTTCACCGCAAGACCTGAAAACCTATGGACTAATCCCTGAGATTATCGGACGTATCCCGGTTTTAACTTACCTGGAACCCCTGGACAGGGATACCCTGAGGAATATTTTAACCGAACCGAAAAACTCATTGATCAAACAGTACATTAAATTGTTTGAACTTGATGATATTGAACTTTCTTTTGAAGAAGAAGCGCTTCAGTTTATTGTTGATAAAGCCGTTGAATTTAAGCTGGGAGCACGCGGTCTGCGGTCAATCTGCGAAAGCATTATGGTCGACGCCATGTTCGACAGCCCGAGCGACGGGATAAAAGACCTGAAGGTCAGCCTCGACTACGCGAAAAAGAAACTCGATATCAGTAATATACAACGATTGAAAGCGAGTTAAAGCAATATACCATCCTTAGGTAGCCATCTTTGTGTAGAAGAGTATTGATTTTTCAGGTTCGCTCATCGGGTGAAGATAAAAACCGGTTAGCAGATAAAAGCATTTTCCCGGAACTTCTTTTTTTGTTCAGCATGGAATATTTATTCTTTGTGTCCTCGTGTCTTCGTGTTTAATAATTGTTTTTTTTTGACAGCCTCATTTTTCATCTACTCTTCCTTTAACGCCTGCGGTAATTTCTTACTGGCTTTAGCCCCCAGTTCTTTTAATTTTTCCGCTGACCGGATCAGGTTTCCCCGTCCATCCTTCAGTTTATTGAAGGCTGCATCATAATTTTTCCGGGTTGCATCAAGGCTGGTACCGACCCGTTCCAGGTCGCTGACAAAATTTACAAATTTATCGTAAAGGGCACCTCCCTGACGTGCAATCTCGATGGCATTGCGGGTCTGATTTTCCTGCTGCCAGATGGAAGCAATGGTGCGCAAGGTGGCCAGTAGAGTCGATGGACTAACAATTACCACCTTATTGTCCCAGGCATACGAAAACAGTTCCTGATCTTCCTGGATAGCCACACTGAACGATGCTTCGATAGGTACAAACAGCAATACGAAATCGGGACTGTTGAAATTTGGTGAATTCTGATAGTGTTTTTCACTCAGTCCCATGATATGTGTTCTCAGGCTTAGCAAATGTTCTTTCACAAAAGTCTCTTTCTGTTTTTCGTCGGTGGCATTTACCAGTCTTTCGTAAGCCACCAGCGATACCTTCGAGTCAACAATAATGTGTTTGTTATCAGGGAGGTGTATTACAATATCGGGTTGAATACGTTTGCCATCCTCCGACATTACACTTTCCTGTTTTTCGTATTCTCGGCCTTCGGTAAGCCCCGAGCGTTCAAGAATACGTTCCAATATCACTTCTCCCCAGTTGCCTTGTTTTTTTACATCACCTTTCAGCGCTTTGGTCAGGTTATTGGCCTCGTCGCTGATGCGCATATTCAAGTCATGCAGCTTTTTTAGTTCGGCTTTCAGGTCGGTCTGGTCTTTCAACCCTTTTTCGTAAGTTTCTTCTACTTTCTTCTCGAAAAGCTGAATTTTTTCTTTTAACGGGGACAAAATATCATTGATGTTCTTTTGGTTGGTTTCGGTAAACTCGGCGCTGTTTTTCTTCAGGATACGGTTGGCCACATTTTCAAATTCGGTGGTAAATTTTTTCTGAAGCTCTTCCATTTCCTGTTTTTGCATTTGCAGCTTTTCGCGCAGGTTCCGGAATTCTTCTTCGGCGCGGGCAAGCCGCTGACCTTTTCCCTCGTTGTTTTGTCGGAGTTCTTTTACTTCGGTTTCAAGTCCCGATCTTTCCGACAGCAAAAACTGAACCCGCTCCTCGGCGACCGTTTTCTGTTTGTCAATTTCCAGCTTTTCAGCCAAAAACGACTTTTCAACCCGGGCTGTTTTCGACTTCAGGAAAAAATAGATAACAACGGCTCCCAATGCCATTCCCAATAATAAAAACAAAATTTCCATGCGATTGAATTTGAAGCTAAGATACAAAACGGATATTGCTTTGGAATGAATAAAAAGATTTAATGACAAACGGTTTTTTGGGGTTCTGTATGTTTTTCTATCTTTATTCTGAAAAAGAAAACCAAATGGACATTAGAATTGAAACAAGCTGGAAAAAGCAGTTATCCGAAGAATTTGAAAAGGACTATTTTAAAAAACTGATCGTTTTTGTACGTGGAGAATATCAGAAATACCGGATTTATCCGCCTGGCAAATTTATTTTCAATGCCTTCGATCAGTGTCCGTTCGACCGGGTAAAAGTGGTTATTCTGGGGCAGGATCCTTATCATGGCCCGGGGCAGGCGCATGGTCTTTGCTTTTCGGTGAACGATGGTATTGAGTTTCCTCCCAGTCTTCAGAATATTTTTAAAGAAGTGCAGGCCGATACAGGAGCTCCGATCCCCTGTTCAGGGAACCTGGAGCGCTGGGCAAAGCAAGGCGTGCTTTTACTGAACGCGACTTTAACGGTACGTGCCCACCAGGCCGGTTCGCACCAGCGTAAAGGCTGGGAAAAATTTACCGATGCCGCTATCCATAAACTGGCTGAAAAAAAAGAACACCTGGTATTCATCCTCTGGGGAGCATACGCTATCAGAAAAGGTGAATTTATAGATCCCGGAAAACATTTGATCCAGACCTCTGTCCACCCGTCTCCATTGTCGGCCAGTCGGGGCTTTTTCGGCAATAAACATTTTAGCCGTGCCAACGAATATTTGCAGCAGCATGGTAAAGAACCAATTAACTGGTAAACACCTAAAAACCGTTTTTTTAAGCTAAAAGTAGCTTGCAATACTCTTGTGCATTTTTCTCAATACTTTCAGGGGCAGGCGAAAAATTTGCACCGTGAAAAACATGAATTGGAAGAACTTCGCATCCGCAAAACTGAAACGAAGTAGTTACATTAGACAGCAAGTGATTGATTGACATTCCTTTTTCATATGTTTCTTTTGTTCCCCCGGTGGAGGCAGCAATACGAACTTTTTTGCCCTGCATTTTGTCTCCATTCGGACCAAATGCCCAACCATAAGCCAAAACTTCATCCAGCCATTTTTTTAGAAATGCCGGAATATTAAACCAGAATACAGGGAATTGGAAAATAATTTCGTCGTGGGCTTCTAAAAGTTCCTGCTCTTTTTTTATATCTATCTTTCCATCCGGATACACTTTATCTAAATGATGGATATTTAACTGATCCTCATGATTGGAGAGCTCATTTAGCCATGTTTTATTTATAGTTGAATTCTCAATGTTTGGATGTGTTACAATAACTAGTTTTCTCATCTTCTTATTGTTTAATGTGATTTAATTTTTGATATTTTGTTTTACAATGGAAAATATAACAAATAAGAAGGAACAAAGTTTTATTAAATCTGTTCAAATATTTTTTGTCAACCTGTTTTTTTATTTTCGTTTTAAATCAAGGTATGAATAATCGAACCCGTTTTTTTTGTCGTGCAGATCTTCGCGAGCCAGTTCTTCCCATTCGCTGTAATCTATTTCCGGGAAAAAGGTATCCGCCTCAAAATTCCGGTGTACCAACGTAAGATACAATTTTCCTGCCACCGGGAAAAACTGCCGGTAGATCATTCCACCGCCAATAATGAAAGCTTCCTCTTCGTTTTTTACTTTTTCAATGGCTTCGTTAATGGAAAAAACCACTTCGCAACCATCGAACTGATCATCCGGCTTATCAGTAATCACGATGTGACGACGATTAGGCAACGGCCATTTGGGTAACGACAACAAAGTATTCCGTCCCATGATGATGGTGTGCCCGTTGGTTATCTGCTTAAAACGTTTCAGGTCGGCAGGCAGATGGAACAACAGATCGTTGTTTTTGCCAATGGCGAAATTTTGCGCGATAGCAACAATGATAGAGATATTTTTATGGATCATAATTCAAATGTTCAGTAAAAATTTAGTGATATCCTCACTTCAAGTGAGGCCCTCATTCTTATCTTCCTAATCTATACCGACACCTTCCCGGGGATATGCGGATGTGCCTTGTATCCGACCAGTTCAAAGTCTTCGTATTTAAACCCGAAAATATTTTTCACCACCGGGTTAATTTTCATCTCCGGTAATTTCAATGGTTCGCGGGTTAATTGCAGTTTTACCTGTTCCAGGTGGTTCCGGTAAATATGCACATCGCCTCCAGTCCAGACAAAATCGCCTGGCTTTAAACCGGTTACCTGGGCCATCATCATTGTAAGTAACGCGTACGAAGCAATGTTGAAAGGGACACCCAAAAACACATCACAACTGCGCTGGTATAGCTGGCACGAAAGTTTTCCATCGGCCACGTAAAATTGAAACAGGATATGACAGGGGGGCAGATTCATTTTATCAAGTTCGCCCACATTCCAGGCACTTACCAGGTGCCGGCGGGAATCAGGATTATTTTGAATACTGTCTACTACTGTCGAAATCTGATCAATGTGACGGCCATCGGGGGTTGGCCACGAACGCCACTGGTAACCGTAAATGTGACCGAGGTCCCCGTCTGAATCGGCCCATTCGTTCCAAATCCGCACCCCGTTATCGGTTAAATATTTGATATTCGTATCGCCGGACAAAAACCAAAGTAACTCATGGATGATCGACTTTAGGTGCAGCTTTTTGGTGGTCAGCACAGGAAAACCTTCAGCCAGGTTAAAACGCATCTGGTACCCGAAAACACTAATGGTTCCGGTTCCTGTCCGGTCCCTCTTCTCAGTGCCGTCCTTTAATATATGAGAAAGTAAATCAAGGTATTGTTTCATGATAAATCCCTTCCGGTTCAATCTTAAAAATAAAATGTTGACCGAAGGTAAATGTTTTCAAAAGAACCCGCAACAGGAAGTTTTCAACGAGTGTTGAAATTCTTTCACCGGGTTCCAATAAAACAAAGAAATTATACCTTTGTTCCCGTTGTCGTTGTATCTTTCGACCAATTTGCTGATGACATTGATTCTTTATAATTTGGAAAAAACAATATCGATGAATTAATGGGAAAAGATGGATCATATATTTGGAACCAGTTGAAACTCGGGACTAAACAATCATTTGAGTCTCTTTTTAAAGCCTGTTATCCTCAATTATGTCTCTTCTCGAAACAATATACCAAAGACATGGACATCGCCCGCGAGGTTGTCCAGGATTTGTTCGTTTATCTTTGGGAAAACAGGGAAAAACTCAGGGATATTGATTCGGTAAAACCATATGTGTATTCGGCGGTGAAGTTTAACAGTATCCGGAGATACAACAATAAGTCACAGAAGACCATTGATATTTCAGATATTCACGAAGAGCAATTTGCTGCTGACTTTCACGACCAGATTGAATATGCCGAATTGCAGCATGCTATTTCCCAAACCATTGAAAATTTACCTCCTCAATGTCGGAGAATTTTTAAGATGAGCCGGTTCGAAAAACTTACCTATAAAGAGATAGCCAACTCGCTGGGCATATCGCAAAAAACCGTTGAAGCACAGATCAGCAAAGCGCTTCGCAATATTCAAAAAACACTCCGTAAATACCTTATTACAATCATCCTGTTGCTCTGTTGTATCTGTTGATCCGGAATTCGTGCACACCTATAAGTAAAACTTTCTGTATTTTTTAGGTATGATTATGAAAACCAGATATTCCAGGATACTTTCACCGGCGAATAATCTAATTGTTAAAAAAATACTCATAAAAAACGGCGATTGTCTTTTGCAAAAGCTGCGAAAATCCATTATCATTAAAAAAATAAAAATGTATGTTTGAGTTTTTCGCAGATATTGAGATTTTATACTTATTCAAATAATATTCAGTCTGATGCATATTAAAGAAATTATTCCAATCCAAAAGAAGAAATTAAAAAATACACTCAATTCTCAGGAACTGGCGCTTGGTGAAATTATTTTTAACAACGGCCAGTGTCAGATACTTGCCCAGTCGATTTTTTGTTTCGAACTGATTGTGATCGATGAGTTGAAAAATGAAATAGCTGAATATTCGCTCAATGTAGACGAAGACGGCATAATTTTTCCAAAACGTAATAAAGACGAGGCAGAATGGGATAAATATACTTATGCCTGCTTGTTACAGGTAGAAAGCGAAACCCAATTGTTAAATTCCAAAGAACATCTGGAACATAAGAAATATACCCGTCAGGGAATGATTAAACGGGTGCTGGCAGAGCGCATGCAAAAGGCAGATAAAGCCGAGTACCATATGCGGTGGGCCGATAACATTTACGGTAACCATATCCTTACCAATGAAAAGGGGGTAAAATATAAAGTGTTCCTGCGCGATTTTGAAAATGAAACCGGGTACAGCGACAGCATGGACGCCCGGCTGAACAAATTGGGCACGACCAAACACATTATGTTTGCTTTCAGACAATTAAAAGAAAACAAGACGCTTTATGACCGGTTGGATAAAACCTTTCCTTTTGTGGAAATTTACTGCGATCCGCTGAACGATTACAAAATTACCTGGTATTATCCCCATCCACTTCCGGTGGAAGAGAAACTGCTGATTTCAAGATATTTCAGAAATACTACCTGCCTTGAAGAGGGACAAATTACCGGGTTCCTGAAATTTATAGAAGAAGCAGCCAATTTCCCGCACATCTGTATCCGTCCGGAAGTAGCTGAAAAAGTGGAAGCTGCTTTTGAAGCTGAAGTGCTTATTAGCCTCCGCGACCAGCATATCCCCGATTTTAGTATGATAAATGCCGAATTGTACCCTTATCAAAAAGAAGGTGTTGAATTTGCCCTGTTCCGTAAAAATGCTATCATTGCCGATGAAATGGGGTTGGGAAAAACCATTCAGGCTATCTCCACTGCTATTCTGAAAAAGAAAATATTCGGGTTCAAAAAAACGCTGGTGGTTTGTCCGGCCTCGCTGAAAGAACAATGGGAAAAAGAAATAGAGAAATTCACGGACGAAAAGACGTTAGTAGTACAGGGACATCCGGACCAACGGGCTGAGCAATACCAACAGGATGAGTATTTCTTTTTTATTGTGAATTACGAAACCGTTTTGCGTGACCAGCGGGCCATTAACAAGGCCGGAATTGACTTCCTTATCCTTGATGAGGCACAGCGGGCAAAAAACTACGAAACCAAAACAGCCGCATCACTGAAACGTCTTGAAGCCAAACATAAACTGGCAATTACCGGTACGCCTATCGAGAACCGGCTTATCGATATTTTTTCGGTAATGGGGATACTTGACCCCGCGTTTCTTGGGCCACTCTGGGAATTTTCGTATCAGCATTGCCTGTTCGCCCCTGATCGGCCTAATAAAATTAACGGTTATTACAATCTCCAAAAACTAAATAAGGAATTGGAAAAGATTCTGCTTAGGCGCGAAAAGCGGAAGGTTATCGACCAATTGCCAAATCTGCGGCAGATTGATATTGCTGTAAACCTTTCACCTCTGCAATCCGATTATCATGGTTCGTATGCCCGGGGAATTGCATCTATCCTGAAGAAAAAATTCCTGACCCCTTACGACATGCAAAAAATGCAACTGTTGCTGGCCAGCATGCGTATGGTGTGCGACTCTACTTACCTGATTGACGACGAAACCAATGAATCGCCCAAGCTGGAAGAACTGGAGCATATACTGATAGAAAAACTTGATGTCCCGAACAAAGACACCAAGATTATAATTTTTTCGGAATGGGTAAAAGTACACAAACTCATCGGGAAAATTCTTCGTGAAAACAACATTGGTTTTGTGGAACTAAACGGGAAAATACCGGTAAAATCGAGGGGTGAACTCATCCGGAAATTTGAATCGAACCCGCAGTACAAAATATTTTTATCGACCGAAGCGGGAGGAGCGGGGCTCAACCTCCAGGTAGCTGACACGCTGATAAATTTCGAACTTCCGTGGAACCCGGCAAAAAAGAACCAACGCATCGGGCGTATCGACAGGATTGGGCAAAAGAGCAACAAGCTTACCGTTTATAATTTTATAACACGATATTCCATCGAACAAAAAATTGCCTCGGGGCTGCTGGTAAAACAGAGCCTTTTCGATAATGTGCTGGGCGAAAATGCTAAAACTAACTTTGTTGATTTTAGTAGTAAAGGACGCTCGCAGTTTATACAACAACTGGAAGAGTTTGTTAACGAAACGGAGAAGCAGGAACAGGAACTTCCCGAGCCGGAAGAAGAAGAAAAAGACCTTTTGGAAGTAGTCGAGAAGCAAAAAGAAGAAAGTGAAATCGCTCTTTCCGAAGACAACCCGGAACCGCAGGAAGAGATGAAATCGGCTACGCAGGTTGAAGAAAATGGCTCAGGCGGAAATGGACAGGTTGAAGAATTGGAAAAAGTAATGAACAACGGAATGCAGTTCCTTTCGGGCCTGTTTAAAATGGCCACAGGAAAAGAAATGGGCATGGAAAATCAAAAAATAGAAGTGAACAAAGAAACCGGCGAAGTGACCATGAAATTTAAATTGCCCGTATAGTACAGAATAAGGAACTGAACATGTAGCAATCAGAAATTTTTTTCTTTTCCGCGTAAGGGTGTCTTCTCCTTTTATACTCTTAACAGTGAAGCAATAAATTATTACGTGGAATGGAACTCCAAATACTGATAAAATATATTGAAGGAACAGCTACCGATGAGCAAAAACAAAAAGTGGAAAGCTGGCTCTCAGCAGAAGCCGGGAATGCCGGGTATCTGGAGAAAGTAAAAAAAATCTGGTTTTCGTACGATGATCTGAAGGAACTGGCAACGCTTGATGTGAACCGCGACTGGAACATTGTTGAAAGACGGATGAAGGGAAGTGCAAATAAGAAAGAGAGCCCTTCAATAGTCAGGACACGATTGTTTTACATGGGACGTATTGCCGCCGTATTTTTACTCGGGTCAATTGTTTCTGCTGCTTTCTTTTATTTCAGTACTAAAATTTCTGAAAGGAAAAACCTATCGAAGTCACGTTATGAATTTTATGTTCCCGAAGGGCAGAAGTCCAATCTGGTTTTGCCTGACGGCACAAAAGTGCAGGTGAATGCAGGCAGTAACGTTTCTTTCCCGCAAAAATTCAGCGAAACAAACAGGGAAATATGGATGGAAGGAGAAGCCTATTTCGAGGTAAAAAAAGATCCTTCGAACCCGTTCATTGTCCATACTTCAGGTGTAAACATCAAGGTTACAGGAACCAGCTTTAATGTTCGGGCGTATTCCGATGAACAACTGATAGAAACTACCCTTGTTGAAGGCAAAGTTTTACTTCGCAGGCAATCGGGCTGCAAGTCGCCGGAAGCTGGAATTGCCCTGGCGCCCAATCATAAGGCTGTTTACCTGAAAAACAGAAATGCAAAGATTTCGGCAGAACTGACCCGCGAATTCCGGCAACCACTAAAAATTGGAGAAATTCTTATCTCAGATGAGATCGACACCCAGGCAAGTATTTCGTGGACTGAAGGCAAGCTGATTTTCGACAACGAATATTTTGATGTGATTACTAGTCGACTGGGAAAATATTATGGCGTTAAAATTCGGATTGAAGACGAATCATTAAACGATATAAGATACACAGGGACATTAAAGAAAGTATCCATAGAACAAACCCTGAAGGCCTTACAATTAACAACTTCATTCAATTACCGGATTGATGATACAGAGATAATATTAACTAAAAAATAAACGCCTATGTAAAACAAAAGAGCCGGGAATCTATCATCCCGGCCCCAATTATTTTGCTAAACTCGAAGTAATCATTCCTGCAAGAATACCGATTACTATTTTGTCTAACTATTACAAATACAAGTTTATGAAAAAAAATCAATGTGGGCAGCGCTTTGCCTGTAAAAAAAGCATGCCCCTAATTTTAAGAAAGATGAAACTAACAGTTTTAATTGTTTGTCTGAGTATTTTCACCTCGTTGGCTTCTGTTTATTCTCAGAATTCCAACCTGAGCCTGAATTTAAAAAAATTAAGTTTAAAAGATGTTTTAACAGAAATTGAAAATCAAACCAAGTATTCATTTCTGTACAAAGCCGATTTAATCAATCACGAACAACTTGTTGACCTGAATGTCACCGATGCAAGCGTTTCCGATATTTTAGATATGCTTGCCGGTAAAATAGGGTTCACGTATAAAATCATGGATAATTCAATTATTGTATTAACGGCCAATGCGGGAGAACAGGTACTTAAAATTACCGGTAAGGTTACCGATTCTTCCGGCGCCCCGCTTCCCGGGGTTACTGTGGTGATGAAAGGAACAACCGATGGAACTATAACTGACGTGGACGGAAACTATTCGCTTGCCAATGTTCCCGGCGATGCCACGCTGGTGTTTTCTTTTGTAGGAATGAAGGCGCAGGAAATTGCAGTGGCAGGGAAAAGCGATATCAATGTCACTATGGCAGAAGAGGCAATTGGAGTAAAAGAGGTAATTGTAACAGCATTAGGTATATCAAGAGATAAAAAACAATTAACCTATGCCATACAGGATGTTAACGGGGACCAATTGAGCAGCACAGGAAATTTTGATATTACCAAAGGCCTACAGGGTAAGATTGCAGGTGTAACCGTAAGGCAAGTAAGCGGGCTACCTGGTCAGGAAGCCAAAATAACAATAAGAGGAAATTCTTCAATTAGTGGAAGTAATACCCCTCTTTATGTAGTAGACGGAACGCCAGTTCATGATGCTTATTCAAAAATAGATCCTAATGAGATTGAAAATGTAAGTATATTAAAAGGGGCAACCGCAGCAGTATTATATGGATTAAGGGCTTCGAATGGTGTCATTCTTATCACTACTAAAAAAGGAAAAGGAAATGCAAAAAATAAACCCACGGTAACCTTTACTTCTAATTACACTTTTGACAGAATGGCGATTTATCCTGATATGCAAATGGAATACGGACAAGGGAGCGGTGGAGTATTTAGTCCATACACGAGCCTGTCTTATGGCCCCAAAATATCGGAATGGGGAACTTATACCAACCAGTTGGGCGAACAGGAAGAAGCCGCTGCTTACGACAACATTAAGAATATTTTTCAAACAGGCTATACGAATGAAAACCATTTAAACCTATCAAACCGGTTCGACAGGGGAAATTATTCCATCGGGTTCGGGTACACCGGGCAGAAAGGGATTGTACCGCACACTAAGTACGACAGGAAAACGATAAATTTAGCCAGTGATTATGAGCTATTTAAAGATTTTACGTTTTCCTCGGTTGTGAATTATGCTTCTACTGAAACCCATCCCAATGCCACGAACACGGTATTCTGGGGACTTGTTAATTGTCCTCCTTCTTATGACATGGCACATAAACCGACCCATACGGATGATGACCCGTATTACCAGATCAATTTCAGGAGCCAGCACGACAACCCGTTGTGGAGTCTCGAACATAACTATGTAAAAAAAGACATATCCTCTTTTTTTGCATCGCCTTCTTTGAACTATAAACCGGTTCAATGGCTGACCCTTAATTACAAGTTGGGGTACGAAGAAACCAATAACATCAGTAAAACCGTTTACGAATTGGGTTCCGCTATGGCCAATGGAAGGACCAATCCGCCCAGCGGTGGACTAATAGCCGAAAATATGGCAAACCTCAAAACCTTAAATTCCATATTCCTGGCAACGGTGAAATATAATATTACGGAAAAACTGGATTTTGAACTTTTGGCGGGACATGAATATTACAATTATAACAATAAATCATTATGGACCACGGGTAAAAATTTCACAGTAGGTGGTTTTCACAATCTTTCCAATTGCAGTACCATTACTTCCAGCCAGTATTTGTCTCGGTATAGAAGTTACGCGTTGTTTGGTAACCTGAATGTCAACTATGGCAAAGTGCTGAACCTTACCCTTAGTGTTCGCGACGATGTGGTATCGAGTATGCCCCGCGACAGCCGTTCCTTTGTGTATCCTTCCGTAGGCCTGGGCTTTGCTTTTTCCGAATTACTGGAGAGCAAACCCGACTTTTTTGAATTTGGCAGGGTCAGGGCAAGTTATGCTGAAGTCGGACAAGGCGGCGACATTTATGCAACCTCCAATGTTTATGCAGTATCCGGCGGGTCATATTTCCCTTTCCCTTACAACGGGATCAATGCATATACACAGAGCAGCACTTTGAAAAGTACCAACTTAGAACCGGAAAATACAAAAAGCTGGGAAATTGGCGCTAACCTTATATTTTTCGATAACCGCTTAAATATTGATTATACCTATTATGATATTTTATCGGAAGGACAGATTTTTTCAGTCCCTATTGCAAGATCGACCGGATATAACAGTGAAAAACGAAATGCCGGGGAGATGACCAACCGGGGACACGAGATTCAACTGAGTATTAAACCTGTACTAACGGAAAACTTTAGCTGGGATCTAATCACAAACTTTACTACTTATACAAATAAAGTAAAGAAGCTTGCAGAAGGCGTTGACGAATTGATACTCGGGTCGAATGTTGATTGTGCCTATAGTGTCGCACAGGCCGGGCAACAATATCCGTTGATACGGGGATATGGTTTCGTGCGCGAAGAGGGTACCGGTAAAATTGTTGTCGAATCAGACCCTACCAGTACCACTTACGGGACTCCGCTCAGGTCTTCTTCTTCGGATGTGATCTTTGGAAAAGCCAATCCCGATTTTGAGATCAATTTTATGACGACAGTCAGGTATAAGAACTTTTCCCTGTATGCCCAGGTTGACTGGAGACAAGGAGGGGTCATTGCTTCGGGTGAAACCAGGCTGTCCAGGGTTTACGGTACAGCCCAGGAAACAGCAGACGGACGTTACGAGGATTTTGTGTATCCCAATGCCGTGAAAGGAACGTATGTGGAGGATGAGTTAGTTATTGAAGGGGAAAATGATATTCATTTTAGTGAACGACTTTATAGTAATTACTGGTCAAAAATGGACAAAATTTGGGAAAACAATGTATTTGATGCTTCTTTTGTCCGTTTAAGGGAAGTCCGGCTTAATTATGATATTCCCCGTAACCTCTTATCCAAATGTCATATCGGGAGCGCCTCGCTTTACCTGATCGGGAGAAACCTCTGGCTCATTCATTCGGGCTTGCCCAATTTCGACCCTGAAATGAGTATTGGGACAGGAAATGCCCAGGGACTTACAAGTAATGAAATGACATATCCGCAGGTTAGAAATATAGGATTTGGAATAGAACTTACCTTTTAATTCATAACTGCTCAAAAATATTGACAATGAAAAATATTAAATATATCATATTCCAGTTATTTCTCAGTATCCTCCTGGTTGCATGTTCCCAGGACAAGTTTGATGAGATAGATACGGACCCAAATAATATCACCAGCGTGGGCGTAAATGACATATTGCCAAGCGCCCAGGTGAAATATTTTTGCTCCATGTGCGGGAGTTCAACAACTACGGCTATTTCGACCTACGTAGAACATTCCTGTAATGTACATGCAGAAGCAATGGAAGTTAACCGGAAAACAGGCTTGTTTGGCACAGCCTATGGAACACTCCGGGATACCAGAGAGATCATAGAGCAAGGCACCGAAGAAGGAGCATGGATACATGTTGGAATTGCCCAGGTAATCCAGGCATTTGCCTTAGGTATGCTGACCGACTGTTTTGGCGAAGTTCCCTGGACAGAGGCATTACAGGGCAGCGATAACCGGAACCCAAAGTACGACACCCAGGAGTCGATTTATGATGATTTGTTTGTGATGCTGGACGATGCCATCTCTAACCTTTCAAAATCGGCTACCGACCCGGGAAAATATGACTTGCTCCTTGGCGGAGATACGGAGATGTGGACCAAAGTTGCCTGGGGCCTGAAAGCCCGTTACTATAACCGGTTAAGTAATATTGATGCCAGCGGGTCAGCAACCAATGCTTTGGAAGCAGTTGCTAATTCGTTTACCTCACAGGACGAGGGCCTGATTTTTTCTGATTATCAGAATTCCACTACGTATTGTAATCCTATTTCTGCTGAAGAAAGTAATATGAAAAGATTTTCTGCCAGTGTAACTATTTTAAATGCCATCAATTCATTTAATGACGAAGGATATGACGATCCACGGGCAGAAATATGGTTTAATAAGATTGACGGCGAATTTATCGGCGCTCCCAACGGGGAAAACGAGGAGGATACAGGAAAAACTAAGTATTCAGGTATTTCTACCGACAATGTATTGTACCTGGCAACGCCCATGCCTTTGTTGATGTATGATGAGATAAAATTTATTGAAGCAGAAGCCAATTTGAGGCTTGGAAATTATCCGGAATCCAATGCTGCTTACAAGGAAGCAGTACAGGTTGCCTGTTCCAGGGCCGGTTTGTCAGATGATGAGGTTGCTGCTTATATCGCCCAGGGCAGTGTATTTACCGACGATGAAAACCTGACGCTTGAGATGATTATCAAACAAAAGTTTTTATCCTTTTTCATGATGCAGCCGATCGAAGCTTTCAACGATTATCGCAGAACCAGAATTCCGTCCTTGTATAATACACAGGATGGCATTCCTGAACGGATCGTTTACCCGGACACCGAGTATGCGACCAACACGAATACGCCGAGTAATATTGATTTAGTTACCATCTATACAGAAAAAGTATGGTGGGCACAATAGTTTGATATTGAAATTTTAAAGAGTTGTATCAAATTGTCTAAAATACTTTTTGATACAACTCCTTTGTTGCCTGAGAACAGAAAACCAACTAATGTCTAATGAAAAAATTTTTCAAAACAATAGATTTTGGTTCTATCACAAGAAAAAAAATCTTTAGATGGAAAGTAGCGGCTACATTAGCCCATAGTCTGCTCGCGGTATTGCTCGCCAGCACCCTGCGGGGACAAGAGGCCGGTAAGTCAACCCTCACAGAGAGGGCTTTGCTATTGATGGGCGATGCCCGGGAAATTGTTTTTGTCGAGCGCAGTATCGGACCTGCCTACCAATGGTATTCCATGTACGGTGAGTACGCCGACTACGGCGACGAAAAAAAACCGGTAAATCCTGCTTCCGGATATTCCGACGACGAAGATAAATATCTTTATCCCACGGGTGGTTCAAGGATGTGTAAAATTGATTTGCGTACACGGCAAATTACTGTTTTGATGGAAGATGC
Source organism: Prolixibacteraceae bacterium (assembly GCA_963662895.1). Classification (GTDB taxonomy): domain Bacteria; phylum Bacteroidota; class Bacteroidia; order Bacteroidales; family Prolixibacteraceae; genus GWE2-42-39. Next base: position 678,184 of record OY759981.1, read on the forward strand.
AGAAGGTGGTTTCCGTGACCCTCGTGTACATTATGACGGAGGCAAGATACTTTTCTCCTATCGCAGGGGCGGCACACATCACTATCATCTTTGCGAGATCAACGTTGACGGGACAGGCTTCCGGCAATTAACCTTTGGGGAATATGATGATGTCGATCCCGCTTACCTGCCCGACGGCGGCATCGTCTTTTCATCAAGCCGGTGTAAACGGTTTGTAGCCTGTAATCGTGTGCCTGCGGCAATCATCTACCGGATGAATGCAGATGGTAGCGATATTTTGCGACTCTCGGCGAATTCCATTACTGAGGATCGACCAGCAGTATTGCCTGACGGACGGATCATCTACACAAGATGGGACTATTTGGATCGTGACCCGGAAGGATTCCGTGATTTGTGGACCATGAATCCAGACGGGACAGGGCAGATGGTACTCTATGGCGGCTCGCCATTGCCATATCCCAAGTTTTATGCAGAGTGTGACGCCATGCCTATTCCCGGTTCTGATAAAATTGTTTCTGTTTTTTCTCCGGGCTTTGGCCGCAGGGAGAATGCCGGGAATGTGATGATTGTTGATTTGAAACAAGGCCCTGGTGCTGAATCAGCGGCTAAGCAGATTAGTCCTGAAGTTCCCCGGTTGGGCTGGGATACCGGTACGGGGCAGGGGCAATGGGGTTTCCGCGATCCTTATCCGCTTGCGCTTAATTGCTTTCTCGTTGCCAGCGACAAAAGCCTGATGGTCCTTGACGACCAGGGCAACACTGAGGAATTTTATTGTGCAGACAAAATGGTTCACGACCCAAGGGTCATCCGTCCCCAGTCACGGGAACCAATCATTCCATCCCGCATCGACCGGCAAAAAACCACGGGGCAACTGGTGTTGACTGATGTTTATCAGGGGCGCAACATGGAAGGGGTCAAGCGTGGCACCATCAAAAAATTATTGGTACTTGAAGACCTGCCAAAAAACGGCAGCAAACACGGCTGGCGCGGTGAACATGGCGGGTTCATTACCCTGCGCAGCGTGTTGGGCGAGGTGCCGGTCGAGACCGATGGTTCGGCATACTTTGAAATTCCGGCCTTGCGTGCCCTCTATTTCGTTGCTGTTGATGAAAAAGGCCTGGCTGTAAAACGGATGCAGAATTTTACGATGGTGATGCCTGGAGAGGTACAAGGATGCGTCGGGTGTCACGAGCCGCGTACAAGAACCCCGGCCAGCAGTATCCGTCAAACAACTTTAATGGCAATGACACAGGCGCCAAGCCAGATTGAACCTTTTCCAGGTGTACCTGAAGTGTTCGACTATCCACGCGACATCCAACCAATATGGGACAGACATTGTGTTTGCTGCCACAACGTTGAAAAACCCGCAGGCCGCGTGGCTCTGACAGGCGACAACAACGAATGGTACACACAAAGTTACTCTGTATTGAGAACACACGACCAGATCAGCAGGTGCGTTTCCTGGGGCGAACTTGGCGACCATCCGCCTTACGGCTTTGGCACCGGGGCAAGCCCCCTGATGCAAAAAATTGATGGAAGTCACCACGGTGTAAAACTGACACAGCAGGAATATGACATAGTTCGTCTTTGGATCGAATCTGGTGGAATTTTTACCGGTACTTATGCCATTTACAACCATCCTGAAAACGCAGTAGCGGTTCCCCAAGTCGTAACAAAGGTATCGCTGGGGAACCCTGTCGAACCGATTGTTGAAAAACGCTGTCTGACGTGCCACGGCTCTGTCGAAAATTTAGGCCGACGGGGCAGCTTCCTGAGCGACCCAGGCGACGAATCTGTCCGCAGACCACCACATGCGCTGAATTGTCCGACATACAGTTGGACCCTTTACAACCTGTCACGCCCCGAAAAATCCATTATTTTATTGGCTTCATTATCAAAAGACGCGGGCGGGTACGAATGGTGCAAGACAAAAGACGGCAAACCCGCACCCGCCTTCCAGGACACCAATGATCGCGATTACCAGGCAATCCTTCAGGCAATTCATGCGGCTAAAGGACGTTCTGAAAAATACGGGCGTCCTGACCTTCCAGGCTTTCGTCCCGGTGATTATTATATCCGCTGGATGAAGCGTTTCGGCGTTTTGCCCGAGGACTTCGATGCAACCAGGGATTCTGTCAACGTATACGAGACGGATGCGGCTTATTGGCGTTCCCTGTGGTATCAGCCGCCTGCCGGCGAAAGCGCTTTGAGGCCAGGTGAGACACGCAAAAGGGAGGTGGCCCCATGAAAGTAATAACCCGACATATAATGGAGGCAATAACCCGATGGACATTTGGATTCATTATTGTATTATTCTGCGGTATTTGTCAGGCTGCGTATCTTTCGCCCGAGTATCTGGCCGTCGCTCCTGACGGCAAAACGCTCTATGTCACGGCGGCCACTTCGAATGCACTTTTGCTTTACGACACTACTAACGGTAAGACGATCGGTCGATGGCAGCTTCCGTGCCATCCGGGCGGCGTAACCGTAGCGGACGACGGTACCGTTTATGTCACAGGTGGCTATGCAGAAGGCGCCTTGTATGAACTGGATGCAACAGGCAAAGTTATGGCCAGGGTCGAAACCGGCCATATGCCACTTGCGCCGGTTGTCGCCAGGGGTGGCAAAACCGTCTGCGTGCTAAACCGCTTTGACAACAGCGTGGTCGCGATTGATGCGGCGGCAAGGAAGATCCGATCAACTGTGCCGGTATTACGAGAGCCTTTTACCGCAGCGCTGGGTGCCGGTGGTCGCCTGCTGTTCGTAGCGAACCATCTGCCTGCCTGTCCCGCAAACGGAAACATGGCAGCCGCCGTATCCGTGATCGATATGGCGAACTTCAAGCTGCTTAAACATGTGATGTTGCCTAATGGCAGCACTGGTGTGCGAGGCATTGCGGCCGACCCGGACGGACGGTTCATCTATGTCACCCATATGCTTGGCCGATATCAATTTCCCACTACGCAATTGGAACGCGGGTGGATGAGCACGGCGGGATTGAGTATATTCAACGGAGAAACCGGTGAGTACGTCAACACAGTACTTTTGGACGACGTGGATCTTGGAGCAGCCAATTCGTGGGGCGTGGCAGTTTCGCCCGACGGAAAACATTTGGTCGTTGCGCACGCTGGCACCCGTGAAATCAGCATAATCGACCGTAAGGCATTGCACGCGCAGCTCGACAAAGCGGCCAAAGGCGAAAGGGTTACTGACGTCACCAATTCAGCGGCCGACGTGCCGGACGACCTATCGTTTTTGGCAAACATTCGTCGGCGCGTAGAGCTCGGCGGCGACGGTCCGCGCGGTCTAGCGGTCGTCGGAGATCGGGTCTTCGTGGCGCTTTACTTCTCCGACGCATTGGCCGAAGTACGACTGGACGATGCAACATTGAAATCCGTCGCGGTTTCCTTGGGACCAACCGTGGATTTGAGCCGGGATGCTGTCCGTCGAGGGGAGATGCTTTTTAACGATGCAACAAAATGTTTCCAGCATTGGCAGAGTTGTGCCAGTTGCCACCCTGATGGACGGATGGACGGCCTAAACTGGGATTTGCTCAACGACGGGATAGGGAACCCCAAGAGTGTGAAGAGTCTGCTTTTGTCGCACCAGACGCCGCCGGTTATGGGGCACGGGGTGAGGGCGAGCGCCGAAGTAGCGGTTCGGTCGGGCTTCAAATATATTTTGTTTTCCAACACGGAAGAGCAGGATGCCGTTGCTGTGGACGAGTACCTGAAAAGCGAACAGGCCGTTCCAAGCCCTTACTTAGTCAACGGTGAACTCAGTAAGCTGGCCAAAAAGGGCCAAAAGATATTTGAACAGGCGGGGTGCATGAATTGTCATTCCGGGGCGGATTACACGAACCTGCAATCGTATGATGTGGGCACTTTGCTTAGGTGGGACAAGCGAAAGGAAAAACCGCTAATGGATGTACCTACCCTGATCGAAGTATGGCGTACCGCCCCTTACCTTCACGATGGGCGTACGATGTCGGTAGAAGAGGCATTTAAATCATGTGACCCGGAAGGGGTAAAGGAATTGTCCCCCGAAGAGATAAAAGCCCTGATTGAGTTTGTGCTATCGCTGTAGACAAACCGGCAAATAAAAGTGTTGTTTATTCTGCCGCTTTAATTTGCGATCAATATAGAGGAGGGTAACGATTGGTATTTACATCCTTGTATGAATTAGCTGTTTTTTATATAAGAACAGGAGGAGGATCAGGGGTTTTCATCGCAATTATTGCTGGAGTTTATCGGAAGACGAGAATGATAAGGCATGGCTAATTTTTTATAGTTGGGTTAAAATGTAATTACCATACTCATGGTAGCAGGATTATAGGGTTTTAACTGTCTGTGAATATATTTATTCCGTTGACGGCTTAAATGGACGAATTGTAGGGAGATTCGAAAATTATATAAACATAGATTGAAAAATAAACGAATGAATAAAAAGATTATATCAAAATCATTTGCGATTGTTACGATTATCCTGATAATTAATATTTTATTGGCATGGATAATTGTTAAGGCCGAAACGAACAGGATAGAACTTGCTAAAACTTTTGCCTCGAATGATATTTCATCTGCGGATAATCCTGAAACTATCCGGTCCCCCAAAGTCGTGAAATCATTACAGGAAGCCCCCTGCATCCAATCTCTCCGGCAGGCCATAAAAGACTTGATCAATACGTATGGAGCAGATTATCCAAACGGAAAAGTATGCATGGAGGAGATTGATAAACATCTGAATATATACCAGAAAGCAACAGATAACCAGACAAAGGCTAAAGCCGCTTTTGCTTTATCGCAGATACGCCGTAAGGCTTTGCTGTCCAACCCGGTTGTCAGGGATAATCCGATTTTATTTGTAGTCCGGCATCAGTATGAACGGGACCATGGTTCTACCCATACCGTATATAATAAGGGCAAATATGATTATAACGGGCCACAGGGTACCGGGCCTTCAAGACCAGACAAAAATATGCCGGGCGCTACATTAAAAATGCTTGACCTAAAAAAGGGCGGCAAAATAACAACCATCATAGACTGCCCTGATGGTTGGGTACGGGAACCGGATATTTACTGGGACGGGAAGAGAATTATTTTTTCCATGAAAAAGAACAGGAAAGATAATTTTCATATTTATGAGATAAATATTAACGGGAAAGGGCTAAAGCAACTTACTTTTTTAGATGATGTAGATGATGTAAACCCCTTATACCTGCCCGATGACAATATTGTATTTTCCTCTTCACGCGAGTTAAAATATGTGCCGTGCAACCGTCACCGGCAGTTTAATATTTACCGCATGAACGCCGATGGTTCCAATATTGTTCAAATCACCAAAAATCATTGTACAGACAAACCTTCGTGTATTACACCGGACGGGCGGATTATGTATGACCGGTATTATTATGTGGACAGGGATTCCCATAATGTGAACAGCGTATGGACGGTGAACCCTGACGGGACCAACCAGGATCAATTCTGGGGAAACCATACCGAAACCCCGGATATTGTAGTCGATGCCCATATCATTCCCGGCACACAAAAAATTTTAGCCGTATTTGGTTCCTGTCATGATTTTCCTAACGGGGTATTGGCACTGATCGACCGGAGTATAGGGGTCGATGGGCCGGAACCGGTGATACGTACCTGGCCTGAAAAGTTTGCAGACTTTGTGGTAGGGGAAACAAACAATGATAATGCGGATATGATTGATTATTTCCTGCATCATCGGATCAAAGGATTTTCCGGCATATATTATCAAGACCCCTACCCCATTAACGATAAATATTTTCTTGTATCCCGGATGACCAGTCATTATATCCAGGCTATTTACCTTGTCGATGTTTTTGGCAATGAGATACTTTTACATAAAGACAGCCTTGGTTGTTTCGACCCCATACCTGTAACTTCGAGGCAACGTCCTGTAATCAGGCCGTTCCTCCGAAATTTTGAAAATAAAGAAGGCGATTTTTATGTGCAGGATGTTTATGAAGGCCTGAATGGTATTCCCCGGGGTACCGTGAAATCTCTCAGGGTCGTGGAGGTTCCCGAAAAAAGATATTGGGCTTTTGGTACCCTGCCCTGGAATAATTACAGCACCACATATCCCGGCATTAGCTGGCACAATTTTGTAACCAAACGTATCCTTGGCACCGTGCCGGTTGAAGAAGACGGTTCCGCCTGTTTTGAAGTGCCGGCAGATAAATTTATCTATTTCCAGCTATTGGACGAAAAGGGGATGATGATTCAATCCATGCGCAGTGGCACTGTAATCCAATCCGGCGAGAGTAAAGGATGTATCGGCTGTCATGAGAACAGGCTTAGTTCGCCGGTCAACAGAGGAAGCCTGGTTCTGCAGTCAATGAATAGGCCCCCTGAAAAGTTAGATAGTTGGTATGGAAAACCCCGTGAATTTAATTATATGGCTGAAGTACAACCCGTGTTTGATAAACATTGCGTGATGTGCCATGACTTTGGAACGAAACCGGGAGAGAAACTAAACCTTGCCCGTGATCGCAATGTGATATTTAACACTTCCTATAATGAACTCTGGAGAAAAAAATATGTGGTTGTTACGGGCGCTGGTCCGACCAAAGTACCATCTCCCGAATCCTGGGGGTCACACGCCAGTCCTTTGGTAAAAACATTACTCAAAGGTCACCAGGGAATTAAACTACCAAAAGAAGAATTTGACCGGATTGTTACCTGGATTGATTTAAATGCAGTTTTTTATGGCTCTTTTGCCAGTGCATACCCTGAAAACCGGGGCGGCCGTTCGCCGTTAAGCCCGGCAGAAGAAGACAGCTTAAGCAAATTGACGGAAACAGATGTTTCCAAACAATATGCGCACTATAGTAACCAAGGGCCGTTGATCAGTTTTGACCGGCCATCCGTTAGCCCGATCCTTTCAGGTTTGCAGCCGGGTGATAAAAATTATAAGGAAGCATTGTCAATTATTGAAAAAGGGAAGGAACGCCTGCTGGACAACCCTCCTTCGGATATGCCGGGCTTTGAGATCACGCAGGAAAATAACCCGGCAGACCGGTGGCATGAAGATATATACCGGTATTTACGCTGGATTGAAATGAGAAACCGTAAGGCGATAAGAGAAGGCGAAAAGATGTATGACACGGATCAACCGACGTTTGATGAATGGATGAACCAAAAATCCTCTTCTGTAAAATAAGGACTATGAAATTATCACGATTAGAGAGTATAGATAAGTGTGGCTTGCCTGTAAACCCGTATTTTATTGTAGCAGGTCCCTGTAGTGCAGAAAGCCGTGAACAAATATTGGCAATTGCCAAAACTTTGGCATCAGAAAAAATCAGTTGCTTTCGGGCAGGAGCATGGAAACCGCGGACATCACCCGGTTCGTTTGAAGGATTTGGAGAAAAGGCCCTGGATTGGCTGGTTGAGGCACGGGATTTATATAAGATTGATGTATGTACAGAAGTAGCTTTGCCTCAGCATGTAGAGGCCTGCCTTGAAAGAAATATTCGTGTGGCCTGGATTGGTGCCAGGACAACATCAAGCCCGTTTGCTGTTCAGGAACTGGCCAACGCTATGAAAGGAACAGATATGTGTGTGTTGGTTAAAAATCCAATTTGTCCGGAAGTAAAACTTTGGATTGGTGCGATAGAAAGAATATATAACTCAGGCATAACAAAAATTGTGGCTGTACATCGTGGCTTTAGTATGCCTGCAAAAAGTAATTACCGGTATCCTCCTCTCTGGAACCTGGTTGACGAATTTAGAAAATATCTGCCGGCTATCCCACTAATCTGTGACCCGAGCCATATTTGCGGAAATACCGCATTCATTAAAAATATTATTCAGAAAACGTTAAAATTCCGGTATGATGGATATATGATAGAGGTTCATAATTTCCCTGCACTGGCAATGACAGACAGAGCACAACAGTTATCTCTTACCGGGTTTCACAACATATTGGGAGAACTTAGAGAATTTAATGAGATTATCACAAAATATACACAGAGCTTATAAAAACAGGTGGATAGCAGATAATTAAGGGACCTGTAAATAAGATACTATTTAGAATAACATAAACCCAAAAAACTATAATGACAATGAAAATTATCCCACAAAAGGAATCAGCATTAGAGAAACAAATCATTCCGGAAATAGAAATAATAAATTTTGAGCACCAAAATATAAAACAACATTTTATAACAGCATATCCGCCTAAATGCAGAGACACAACTTTTTTGTTGAAGTATATAACAAAATATATTCGGGATAATGACATCAAGATACTTTCCCAATTTGTTTTTGGCAGCCCTGGAATGTGTGAGAAAGGACTATTTAATCCAGGGAGAAACGACTGGCCGGTGACTTATATTCATGGAGATATGGCCACATCCCGTTTACTATATGGTACTCAAATGTATTCAATATCAGGCAGTACCTGTACTCCTGTTTTTCTGAATGGTTCATTGGTGGGAACGCGCTATGAGGATGAAGATGCTGAATATTGTTTTTTGGGGGATATTTGTCCCAATGATAAAAATCTTTCTTCCTCTGAACAAACCCTCCAAACATTCGGGAATATAAAGAAGGTATTGGAGACAACCGGCATGAATTTTTCACATGTAGTACGTACCTGGTTTTACCTGGATAAATTATATGACTGGTATTCTGAATTCAATGAGGTGCGTACCGCATTTTTCAGGGAGCAGGGAATTTTTGATAATCTTGTACCTGCAAGTACAGGTATTGGTGCAGGTAATTTACATGGAACCTGTTTGGTCTCCGGTGTTTTTGCAGTTAAACCCAAACATCCGGATGTTCATATCATATCAATCCCTTCCCCCCTGCAATGTGAAGCATCTGAATACAAAAGTTCTTTTAGTCGTGCCGTGGAAATCCAGTTTCCGGCACACAGACAGTTATATATTTCCGGGACGGCAAGTATCGATAGCAATGGAAATTCTATTCATATAGGGAATATCAATAACCAAATTGATGAAACAATGAAAGTTATCGGGCAAATTATTGAATCCCGTTCCATGAGTTGGTCTGATGCAGTGCGTGCAATTGCATACTTTAAGGACATCACACATGCAACTGAATTCTCCGATTATTGTGAAAAAAAACATTTACCATATTTCCCGGTTTGTTACAGCCAAAGTGATATTTGCCGTCAGGAGCTTTTATTCGAGATGGAAATAGATTTTATCAGAATCAATGATGATGGGAAATAACATCTTTTAAAAAAGAAAAGGAGGCTTGATGATGAAAAGATTTCATTACAAAAGGATAATAACATTTTTTGCACTGTTATTCTCTGTGATATTTATCCAGGGGAATAAACGAGCTAACAGTGATGGTAACAGCTATTTATCGCCGGAAAGTATAATTACAGACAGTAATGGAAAGTATGTTTATGTAGCCATGGCGACAGCTAATTATGTCGCAGTCGTTGATGCCCGGTCCAGGAAAGTAATACGAAAGATATATGTTTCTGAAAAACCTTCTGGATTAGCTCTTTCTCCTGTTCAATCCCTGCTATTTGTTACGGGAGGAATTTCATCAGGTAAGGTTTATAAGATCAAACCAGGGACAGGCAAGATTATATCTGAAATTAACGTTGGGCACAGCCCGGTAGCACCTGTGCTAAGCCCGGACGGAAAAACTCTTTATGTTTCCAGCCGCTTTGGGAATTATGTCTCAGAAATTGACGTGGATAAAAATATTGTTGTTCACAACATTCCTGTTCCCCGGGAACCTGTTGCAGCAGCTATAACTCCGGACGGTAAATTTTTGTTTATTGGACATTTGTTACCGGATGTTCCCTCTGACAGCAGCCATATTGCGGCATCGGTAAGTGTTATTAACACTTCAAAACATAGTGTGACCAATAATATTTTATTGCCTGACGGTTCAACGGATTTACACGGAATGGCCATGTCTACTGACGGTAAATACGGATATATAACCCACCAGATTGCGTTTTACAGTTTGCCGACGAATCAACTTGAAAGAGGATGGATGAACACCAATGTTTTTACGATACTGGATGTCAAAAAACAGAATGTTCTTACCTCTGTTTTACTGGATGATGTTGATTTGGGGGCAGCTAATCCGCGGGGGATAGCGGTAAGTAATGATGGCAACTTACTTGTTGTGGCTCATGGAGGAACTAATGAAATCAGTATCATTGACAGGAATGCACTACACGAGAAAATTGACAGGGTGAATGAGGGCGAACAGGTCACTGTTGTTTCCAGGAGGATAGAAGATGTTCAAACCGATTTTTCTTTTCTTGTGGGATTAAGAGACCGTGTATCCCTGAAAGGCATAGGGGCGCGAGGGGTAACCACGGCAGGCGGTAATATTTTTGTCAGCGAATATTTTTCGGGTAGCATAGAAATAGTTAATCCACATAATTTACAACATATAGAATTTTTGTCCCTGGGCAAAGAACCGGAAATGAGCGCACAGAGACGCGGAGAAATGCTTTTTAATGATGCTGCAGGATGTTTTCAGCAGTGGCAGAGTTGTGCCAGTTGCCACCCGGATGCAAGAATGGATGGATTAAACTGGGATTTATTGAATGATGGAATAGGAAACCCCAAAAATGTAAAGAGTTTGCTTTTATCCCATAATACACCGCCGGTAATGGGACATGGAGTGAGGGCGAGCGCCGAAGTAGCGGTACGGTCGGGCTTCAAATATATTTTGTTTTCCACCCCGGAAGAGAAAGATGCCATTGCTGTTGACGAGTACCTGAAAAATGAACAAGCTGTTCCAAGTCCTTACTTAGTCAACGGGAAACTCAGTGAACGGGCAAAAACCGGCAAAAAGTTATTCGAACAGGCCGGGTGTATAAATTGTCATTCCGGCTCTTATTACACGAATATGAGGTCGTATGATGTCGGCACATTGCGAAGATGGGACAGGACCAAAGAAAAACCGCCCCTTGATGTACCAACGCTGATTGAAGTCTGGCGTACTGCTCCGTATCTTCATGATGGCCGTACCATGTCTGTTGAAGAAGCTTTTAGTTCATGTGATCCCGGGGGAGTAAAGGGATTGTCATCCGAAGATATAAAAGCATTATCAGAGTATGTATTATCGCTTTAACAGATGATTAGGTTGTATTTGAAATTCAATATGTAAAACTTTAAACCAGAAACGATGGGGAAAATATTCAGTTTATCATTATTACTTCTTTTGTCTGTAACCGTTTTTCCTCAGGCAAAGGGGGAAAGGGATACAGAATTAGATATAATCTTTAAAGTATTAGAAGAATCTGACCATATAATCACAGATAATCAGATCGTTAGCTTATTAGATTCACTTGATCAGGAGGAGATTAAAAATGCAAATAACAAAGAGAATATATCCAGGATTAATGAAAACGGGGATACGATTTATGCTATTGGCGATAAAGCCCGGGGGGGTATTGTATTTTGGGTGGATGAAAGTGGATGCCACGGGTTGGTAGCAGCTGAAACAGATCAGGCCGAAGAAGTTACGTTCTGTAAAGGGAAAACAAGTACCTTAAAAGGGGATAGTATATATGCCGGGAAGTATAATACGAAACAAATTGTAACTAATAAAAGTGTTGGTTATTCAGCCGCTTTAATTTGTGATCGATACCGGGGAGGAGGATATAATGATTGGTACCTGCCTTCAAAGTATGAACTAAAGCTGTTATATATACAATACAGGAAAGGGAAGGTCGGTTATTTTGCACGCGATTATTACTGGAGTTCTTCTGAAGATGTTAATGATGTGGCCTGGTTATTCCGGTTTTATGACGGACAATTATATAATTATCCGAAGTATGGTTCTACTGCGTTCAGAGTAAGGGCTGTCAGGGCTTTTTAACCTTCCTGAAAAACGGATATAATTATGACTGTAAATAAACTATAATGAACAAAAAGATTATATCAAAGTCATTTATATCGATTACATTTATTTTGATAGTTGGCATCTTGGGGGGATTAATAACCAATGAGTCGGAAGCGAATAAGACAGACTTTGAGAAATCATTACAGATACAGGAGTACCCCTGCATCCAATCTCTCAGGCAAGCCATAAAAGACCTGATCAATACCTATGGTTCAGATTATCCAAACGGGAAAGCATACCTGGAAGGAATAGACAAACAACTGAAATTATATCAAAAAGCTAAAGACAACCCGACAAAAGCTAAAGCTGCTTATGCTTTATTCATGATACGCAGGGAGGCTTTGATGTCTAATCCTCTTATCAGGGATAAACAGGTTTTGTTTGTGGTCAGGCATCAATATTCCAAAGACCATCATAACACTCATACAGCGTTTCCGGTTGGGAAATATGATTATAATGGCCCCCAGGGAACTGGTCCGTCTAAGGATGACCAATTTGTCCAGGGAGGGGCATTAAAAATACTTGATTTAAAAAATGGAGGTAGAATAACAACTTTAGTTGATATTGCTGATGGTGTTGTTCGCGATCCGGATGTTTATTGGGATGGAACAAAAATCATATTCTCCATGAAAAGGAATCAGGAAGATAATTACCATCTGTATGAAATAAATAGTAATGGAACAGGGTTAAAACAACTTACTTTTCTAAAAGATATTGATGATCTGGATCCGGTTTATCTGCCCGACGATCATATTATTTTTTCTTCTTCACGCGAGTTAAAATATGTGCCGTGTAACCGTCACAGGCAGTTTAATATTTACCGTATGAACGCAGACGGGGCTAACATACATCAAATAACAAAAAACAATATATACGATAAGCCTTCATGTATTACACCAGACGGGAGGATATTATACGACCGGTGGGAATATGTTGACCGGGATTCGCATAATGCTCAAAGTTTATGGACGGTCAATCCTGATGGAACAAATCAAGCTTTATACTGGGGAAATAATACAGAAACCCCGGATGGCGTGATTGATGCACGAATTATTCCCGGCACCCAAAAGGCTATGGCGATCCTTGCTTCTCTTCATGACCGCCCCCGGGGAATTTTAGCTGTAATTGACAGGCGAATTGGGGTAGATGGGCCTGGACCGGTAATACGTACCTGGCCTGAAGATGGAATTGATTTAGTTAGGGGAGAAACAACAAATGATAATGCAGATATCATCATGATGAAACATGTTACACCAGTCTATGAAGACCCATATCCTCTTAATGACAAATATTTCCTTGTATCAGGAATGACAAAACATAGCGAGTCAGGATATCCCCCGGGCGAATCTATCTATCTCATTGATATATTTGGTAATGAGATACTATTACATAAGGAACCCCCCGGATGTTTTGACCCAATGCCTGTAACTTCAAGAGAACGTCCGATAGTCAGACAGAACCTCAGGAATTTCGAAAATAAAGAGGGTAAATTTTATGTGCAGGATGTTTATGAAGGACTGGCGGGTATTCCACGGGGAACTGTGAAATACCTCAGGGTTGTAGAATCTCCTGAAAAAAAATATTGGGCATCGGGTAGTCTCCCATGGTATAATTACAGCACCACATATCCCGGTATTAGCTGGCACAATTTTGTAACCAAACGTATCCTTGGTACCGTGCCGGTTGAAGAAGACGGTTCCGCCTGTTTTGAAGTGCCGACAGATAAATTTATCTATTTCCAGCTATTGGACGAAAAGGGGATGATGGTTCAATCCATGCGCAGTGGTACTGTTATCCAATCCGGTGAAGTAACCGGGTGCATTGGTTGTCACGAAAACAGGCTTAGTTCCCCGGTCAACAGGGGAAATCCGGTTTTGCAGGCAGTAAATAAGTCTCCTGAAAAGTTAGATAGTTGGTATGGAAAACCCCGTGAATTTAATTATATGGCTGAAGTACAACCCGTATTTGATAAACATTGCGTGATGTGCCATGACTTTGGAACGAAACCGGGAAAGAAACTAAACCTTGCCCGTGATCGCAATGTGATATTTAACACTTCCTATAATGAACTCTGGAGAAAAAAATATGTGGTTGTTACGGGCGCCGGCCCGGCCAAAGTGCCGTCTCCCAAATCCTGGGGTTCTCACGCCAGCCCTTTGGTAAAAACATTACTCAAAGGTCACCAGGGAATTAAATTATCAAAAGAAGAATTTGACCGGATTGTTACCTGGATTGATTTAAATGCAGTTTTTTATGGCTCTTTTGCCAGTGCATACCCTGAAAACCGGGGCGGAAGATCACCGTTAAGCCCTGTAGAAGAAGACAGCTTAAGCAAATTGACGGGAACAGATGTTTCCAAACAATATGCGCACTATAGTAACCAAGGGCCGTTGATCAGTTTTGACCGGCCATCCGTTAGCCCGGTCCTTTCAGGTTTGCAGCCGGGTGATAAAAATTATAAGGAAGCATTGGCAATTATTGAAAAAGGAAAGGAACGCCTGCTGGATAACCCTCCTGCGGATATGCCGGGCTTTAAAATTAGCGATCCTGCGGATCAGTGGCATGAAGATATATACCGGTATTTACACTGGATTGAAATGAGAAACCGCAAGGCAATAAGAGAAGGTGAAAAGATGTATGACACGGATCAACCGACATTCGATGAATGGATGAAACAAAAATCCTCTGTTATAAAATAAGGACTATGATATTCTCTGTTATGGAGCTCGTTGAATCACACTTTATTAGTAACGGTCTCATGAATTAATTTTAAACAACTTTTATAAATTGAAATGAAGAATTTAACTTTAGTAATTTTTAAAAAATAAATTGTTAAACCTCTCATGTAAGAGATTCTTCGCTACACTACCAATGACATATTTTTGCAGAAGTCTGTATATGAAGCAAATACAAAACATCGCTTTTCCAGCATTTCAGTATTTCCGGCCATACAACTGCTCCGCTTTTTTTCAAGGAGCCCCGTGTGAATCAGTTTAAAAAGTTGTGGAGAAGAGCAGGAAGAGTGTTCAGTCGCTGTAAGCCATCGTTTCGTTATAGAATAAGCAGAGGGAAGCGAGGTATTTTTTCAGGAAAGACAACAATGCCCGGGCTGTTTCCGCCTAAGGGGAAAAAGCGTTTAGAAAATCGAAGGAGTGAGCGTTAATCGGATGGCCGTCCGCTCATTGAAAAATTAGGTACTATCGATTGTGATCTTGTGGATAATAACACAGTTTATGTTACTGCTGTAAATGCCTGGGATGGAGAGGAGATACATATTTTTGAATCAAGTGATCTGGAAAAATTGAAAGAACCAACAAAAAGTCCTGTGAAATTTTACAACGATTTGGAAGCCTATGGATATGATCAGGTACCGACAGGCAGTAATCATTCCTATGAGCAAAACATGGAAGCAACGGTAGATTATTGTAAAAAAATGATAGACCCTTCCCGGTTGTATGGGTTTATGACCGCTCCCTGACGACCGACACTTGCGCCATGTCTCAACAGGCACAAAGAAGCAATAGCTCAACTCGGAAGGGCCATAAAAAAGTTTTAGTCAACAGTACCAATAATTTAACGATTAGTATTCACACTTATTCCATGATTTAATCTCACAACTTGATCGGTTTTCCGGCATAGAAATCAAGGATTTTCGTGCGGAAGATGTATTCGTATTTAGCCTGGAGTAAATTACTTTTGGCTTCTGTTAAGTTGTTTTTCGATTGGTTGTATTCTACCGAGTTAACCATGCCGACATTAAATTTTTCTTCGGTGTAACGGAAAGCTTCGGTCATTGAAGTCACTGCCTTTTCGTTGGCATTATACCGTTTCAGGGCCGCCAGGGCATTGGTATAAGCCTGTTCGATATCTTTACGCAACAGATTTTTGGTGTTTTGTAATTCTAACTCCAGGTTTTCTCTTTGAATCTTTGCATTGCTGATATTGTTTTTTACCTGGCGCTGATTGAACACAGGAATGCTTAAATCAAACCCAAAACCGTAGCGTTCGTTGTTTTTCATCTGGTCTGAGAAGTTTATGTAGTGAGATATGTTATTGTCGTCTGTATACGTATATTTATTGTTATATGCATTGTAATAGCTTGCGCCCAAAGAAAGGGTCGGATATTGTGTTCCTTTGGCAATGTCGAGATCTTTTTCTGCGCTTTTCAGTTTGTATTCAGCACTTTTAACTTCCGGCCTGACATCAACGGCTGTTTTAAAAATATCCATCGAATTCAGCATTGTCTCCCCGGCGCCTACCAGGGGAAGGATAGGTTTCTCTATTTTAAAACTTTCGGTAGATGGTATTTCCAGTAACTGGTAAAGGTTTAGGTACGCCAGTTGCAAACTGTTTTGTTCGTTTACCAGTTGCAGTTCCTCGCTGGCCAACTGGGCTTCGATCTCCAGCAAACTGCCTTTGGCCAGACTTCCGGCATCAACCAGTTTTGAAGTACGGTCAATCTGTAAATTCGTAATCTCCAATTGATCGGTGGCCACGGTAACCAGTTCTTCGGCAAGTAATATTTCCAGGTAGGCAGCAGCAATATTCAGCATGATGTTGTTTTTGGCCTGTTGCAAATCTTCCAGGCTGGCTTTTAAATTGAGTTCGGCTTTGTGTACCTGGTTCTGAAGGACCGAACCATTCCACAAGGTCACTTTGCTGGATAATGTTCCGCTTGTATTATTCGAATTCTCATCCTGATAGGTATTGTTATACGAGAGAGAGCGTCCGTAACTCATATCATTCGAAAAGCTGGCATTCAGGTTCGGAAGACGGTTACTCCTGGCCTGGTTCAACTCGTTGTTGTAATGATCCGAATTTAAGGTTTTCTGTTTAATCTGGATGTTGTTTTCGATTGCATAGTCGATGCATTTTTGCAACGGCCAAGCCTCCTGGGCCCGGGCCCCGGTGACCAGCACTATCAATAAAAGTATAGTTGGAATGCCTAAATATTGTCTCATTGGTTCCGTTTTAATTTTAAATGAAGCTAATTTACATATATCCATTGAAATACCATTCATTTGTAAACCGTGTAATAATAAATCGTTGCCTGTTCCGGTGACAAAAATCCTGACGGGTTACTGTTATTACTGCAATTATCCCTGTTTGTTTTCCTCTGCCTTTTGTTTCTTCGGATCAATCTTATCGCCTTTAATCTTTTCGTCTTTCTTCAATCCTGAAGTAATCTCAATATTGATCCCGTCAGAAATGCCGGTTTGTACTTCCCGTTTTTCAAACACCTGGGGGGTTGAGGTTTCCACTTCCACAAATGCACTGTCGCCCTCAAATTTCAGATAGCCTTCAGGAATGACCAGCACACTGTCCCGCCGGTCGAGCACAATGTTTGCGTTAGCGCTGTACCCGGCTCTGATAAACTGGTTTGCTTTCAGGTTTACTTTAGCCTTGATCTCGAACTGAACAGCGCCGTTCTCTTCTACTCCCTTGGGGGCAATATACTCAAGTTCGGCTTCGAATTTTTCTTTTTCAATGGCCCCGATCTCCAACTCGATCGGCATTTCCACCACAAGCTTTCCGACCTCGGTTTCGTCGACCTTACCTTCGAAAATTATATCCTGCATGTTGGCAACCGATGCAATGGTGGTGCCGTCGTTAAAGGTGTTCGACTGGATCACAGAATTCCCTTCTTTTATCGGGACATCGAGCACCATGCCGTTGATGGTTGAACGGACCAGCGTGTTGGTCGCAGTCTTTGCCTTTTTGGTCACTCCGTTTTTAATCAGTTCGAGATTATTTTCCGCAGCAGCCACTTCTTCTTTGGCAGAATCGTAAGCGACCTTGGCGTTCTTGTATTCTTCATAGGATATTACATTTTTGTCGAATAGTTTTTGCTGACGATCAAAGTCTGTCTTTGCATCTTCAAAACTAATTTTTGCACGGTTCACACGCGATTCGGCGCTGTTGAGGCTCACCATATCGGGTATGATCTTGATTTTTGCAATTACCTGGTCTTTTTTCACGATGTCGCCGGCTTCAATATAAATTTCAGCAATAATTCCTGAAACCTGTGGTTTTATTTCGATCTCCTGGCGCGGGACCACTGAACCGGTTGCTACTGTTTTTTTTATCACATTGTCGACAACAGGTGTTTTGGTTTCAAAAATATCGGGATGTTTCTTCGATTTGGTATAAAGGAAGTAGATCGTCCCCCCGAATATCCCGATTAAAATTATAATCCCTAAAATTCTAAAAATCTTCTTCATGGCTATATTCTATTTGTTTTTTATGATTCTCATTACTCACCACTTATTCTATACCCCCTCATCCCTGATTGCATCAATCGGTTTTATGCTGATGGCCCTTTTAGCTGGTATCAGTCCGGCAAAGATCCCGGAGATTACCAATACGGCAAGTGCAGCTATGGCCATTTCAAAACTCACCTCGGGCCGGCGGAAAAAGATTTCATCGGGATTTCCTGATTCAAGGGCCATGTTCAGCAATTGCAAAATACCGACACCAAGCGACAAGCCAATGTAACCAGCTATTGTCGTAAGAAACACACTCTCGGCAACAATATGGGTGATTATTTTTGCAGGCGTTGCCCCGATGGCCCTCTGTATCCCGATTTCCCTGGTACGTTCCTTGATGATTACCAGCATGATATTGCTTACGCCGATCACCCCGGCAAAAAGGGTACCTATTCCTACAATCCAGGTGAGTGCCTGGATGCCAAGGAACAGATTACTGTACTTGATCCATTCTACCTCGATGTTGAAAGAACCAACCGCCATCATATCATCAGGGGCAATCTGGTGCCGTTCTTTTAGCAGGCGTTTTAATTTTTCTTCCAGAACACTCACCGGTGTCCCTTTTTCAGAAGTAACCGAAAAGAAGTGAATCCGGTCGCCAAAATTATAAGCCCTTTGCATTGTGGTGAAAGGGATAATAATAGTTTCTTCTTTGCGTCCGCCACCAATGTTTATCCGGGTTTCAGGTTCGATAACACCGACTACCTGGAAATAAACGCCATTCACTTTCATGTATTCTCCCACGGCGGGTTCATCCTTATCGAACATTACTTCCCGTACCCGCTCACCGATCACACATACTTTACGACTATTCCGGATATCAATTTCGTTGATTAAACGGCCTTCCAGGGGTGTCCACGGGTCAATTTTAAAATAATCGGGATAATCGCCATAGATGTTAAAAGCTCCTGTACGTTCACCCCGTATGGTATTGTTCCCCTCGTATGCATCCGGCCCAAAAAGCCGGGGTGAGATGTATTCTATTTCCTTTACATGTTGGCGGATGTATTGCAGGTCTTTATTGTCGTAATGCCACCGGCGCCCCCGTTGAAACCCTTTGTAAGGGACACTGGTCCGTTCGGTCCAGAAAAAGGCTGAATTGGATGCAAAAGCACGAATGCCATCCATCACCCCGTTTTCGAGGGCCCGGCCGGCGCCTGACATAATGATCAGCATAAAAATGCCCCAGAACACCCCGAAAGCTGTCATAAAGCTCCGCATCCTGTTTTTTTTCAGGGCACTTAATATTTCTTTCCAAAGGTCTAAATCAAGCATATTGTGTCAAATTCCAAAATTTAGTTTCAAGTTCTCTTCCGTCTTCCGTCTTCCGTCTCCTGTCTTCCGTCTTCCGTCTCCCGTCCTACTCATCGCGCAAGGCTTCAATTGGTTTGATACGGGCAGCCCGCTTGGCCGGTATATAACCGGCGATAGTACCGGCAACGATCAGCAACAGGGTAGATATGACGGCCACACTCAGATCGACGGTTGGGTTGAGGAAAATGGTTTCGCCGTTTCCTCCATTAGATGCTTTTGCTGCCTCAAACGACTGTTCTACAAACATATTAACCAACTCCATCAGGCCGGTTCCCAGCACCAGGCCGATATATCCGGCAATAGTGGTGATCAGGATTGATTCGAGCAGCACCAGGCCGATTACAGAACGCGGACTGGCCCCGATTGCCTTACGGATGCCGATTTCCTTGGTACGTTCCTTAACGACAATCAGCATAATGTTACTCACCCCTACGATCCCGGCTATCAGCGTACCAATACCAATGATCCAGATAAATATTTTAATGGCCCGAAAAATTTTCAGCGTTTCAAGATAAGCCTCCATCATGTTAAACATCCCTACCGCCCCTTCGTCTTTCGGATCGAAATGGTGCTTACGGGCCAGTGCATTTTTTATGTTCTCCTCAATTGCCGTAGTTTCTTTAAGTGTTTTTCCTTCGTTGGTGATGGCGAAATTGTGAATACGGTTCGAACCGTTGAATACAATTTGTGCGGTGGAAACCGGTATATACGCCGTACGGTTGCGTGTTGAACCCGGCTCCCTGCTTACGCCAATCACTTTAAAAGGGATATTGTTTATTTTGATGTACTTACCAATCGCATCGCCTTCTTTAAAAAAGGCTTCGTAAATATCTTTGCCGAGAACAACCGATTTACGTTTTTCAAGGATGTCAATCTGGTTGATGAAGCGTCCCTGGTCGAGTATATATTGTTCTACTTCCAGCAGGTCGGGATGACAGGTCATTACCGTGTATTGTCCGTATTCACTTTCGTAGCTCAGGTTGCTTCCACCCATCCAGTAACGCCCCGAGACGGCACCCACGCCGTTTAAATTCTTCAGCATCTCGTAGTCGTCGTTATGGAACTTTATTTCCCGGCCTTCTTTTAATCCTCTATATGGAATTTTGGTTTCGCCGGTCCATATCCACATGGCATTTACCGACTGGTTCATAAAGTTTGCTGATACCCCGTTACTCAACCCGTTGCCCGATCCCAGCAATACCATCAGCATAAAAATTCCCCAGGCCACACTGAAACCCGTGAGAAAAGAACGCATTTTATTTTTTCGTATGGTGGCAAGTATTTCCTGCCAGATATCGATGTCGAACATGATTGTTAGCTTAAGCGGTTTCCAGTTCTTTCATGTAGGTGTGACGGAATTCTCCCAGGTCACCGTTACAGATGATTTCGCTGATCTGTCCGTCTTTCAGGCGGATAATCTTACGGGTCATAGCTGCAATGTCGTGTTCGTGGGTGACCAGTATCACCGTGATTCCCTCGTTGTTGATCTCCTTCATAATTTCCATTACTTCGTACGACGTGGCGGTATCAAGTGCCCCGGTTGGTTCGTCGGCAAGGATTATCTTCGGCCTCGATATCAGGGCACGGGCAATGGCGATACGCTGTTTTTGTCCTCCCGACAGCTCGTTGGGCATGTGAGTGCTCCATTCTTTTAATCCCATTTTATCGAGGAACTCCATGGCAAGCAGGTTCCGTTTTTTACGGCTAACCTTTTTATAATATAATGGAAGAGCCACGTTTTCCATGGCATTTTTAAACGAAATCAGGTTGAACGACTGGAAAACAAATCCTACATATTCGTTCCTTAGCCGGGCCGCTTTTTTTTCGCTCATGTTGGCAATCTTATTGCCTGCCAGGTAATAACTCCCCTCGTCGTGAACATCGAGCATGCCCAGAATATTGAGCAAAGTCGACTTCCCGGAACCCGACGATCCCATGATGGAGACAAACTCGCCCTGTTCAATATGAAGGTCGATACCTTTGAGTACGTGCAACTTGTTATTCCCAGTCACATAGGTTTTGTGAATGTTGTTTAATTTGATCATGGCTCTTTTTTCTTCTTTGTCCTTCAAAATTGTTGATTATTACAGTATATCTATGAATTTTTTCGATGAACCGTTGCTTTTTCCATGTAAAACGTTCGAAAAGGAGGATAATATTTTGTTCTCATGTTCCGATAGTTCATTGTTTTTTTGATACATTATTTTTATATGACGGCCGAACCGGAAATAGGTTACAAAACAGGGGAATATTTCAGGATTGCTAATTCTTTCATGTTTTCTGAATTTTAAAGTTGTTAGAAATAATTTCTGATATACAGATAGTTGATTGTATTTTAAATTTCGGATACAAAGATTACAGTTCGAAATGAATTGAAAAAATTAAAGGGACGAAAAAATCTATTCCGGGACGAATAGCGTCAGTATTAAATATATTTTGTATATTTACTATCACTTGTATATAAAAGCAGAACAACGAGTGTTCCAGCAGGTACCCGCCCCTCCTATACAAGGAGCCCTACCTCCGGTAATCATCCGTAATCAGCAAAAACTGCCTGTCCCGCACAGGTTGATTTGCGGGGGCAATGCCCGAAAGCCTTACACAGGGTGTTATTAATTTTATTATGTTATGAAAAGAAATCTGAAAGCATGGTTAAAAAGAAACCTGCTTACCTCTGACCCTAACGACTACTCGGCAGTAGTGGAAAGCAACGGAAGTATTAATTCCGAAGGGATTATTGATGGAATAATGAATGATGGTTCTGAAATAAGCCGCGAAACCATCGTGAGTATTGTTAACCGGTATAACAATAAGGCGACCGACCTGGTGCTTTCGGGTTATAATGTAAACACCGGCCTGGTATATATGCGTCCGGTTATAAAAGGTGTTTTTTATAACAAGACCTGGGACCCTGAAGTGAATTCGGTATATGTATCCATCACTCAGGGAGCCGACCTGCGTGCCGCCATAGCTGAAACGACGGTGGAAATATTGGGAGAACAACCCATCCCAATTGAAATACTTGCCCTTACCGATCTCTCTACAGGAAAAACCGATGGCTCGCTCACTAAAGGACGTAATGCCGAGATAAAAGGCTCGTACCTCAAAATAGAGGGAGAGGATGAAGCCTGTGGAATCAGTTTCACCAACACATCGACCAAAGAAATCACAAAGTTGGAAACTGCCGACCTTGCATTGAACGAACCGTCCCGTTTGCTCATCCTGGTACCGGCTACTCTGGAAGCCGGTGAATATGAACTGAGTGTAACAACGCAATATTCAGGAGGAGGTAAGTTGCTCAAACAGTCACGATCAATCACTTTTGAAATTCCGGTTGTGATCTCATAAGCTCCTTTTGTCCGCCCAAGGTATTTGGGTACAGGCACCCAAGGTGTTTGGGTGCAGGCGTTCAAGATGTTTGGGTAGAAGCACTCGAGGTGTTTGGGTGCAGGCACTCGAGATGCCTGGGCGTAAGGACTGCTGATCAAAACAGACTTTGCAGGGAAAAACAGGGGAGAGTATTGAAACCTCCCCTGTTCCCGCAAAGTCTTTCTCTCCTGTCACTCGTTTGTAACAGGAGGCTCCACAGGAAAGGAACCGTTCTCTAAAAAAAGAACGGTTCCTTTTGCAGCCACATATTGCAAATCTACACCAGCCGGGGTTACTTACCCCGACAGGATAAACAACAAATCGCGGTTAAAAACCGATACAAAGCACTGGAACTTCTGATCCAATTAATGCAAATTCACGAATTCAGGAACCTGAATCTGGTTGGAGGTACTGCTTTAGCGTTACAAACAGGGCATCGGAAATCTGTTTAAAAAGGTCTTTTCAACCGGGGATCATAAACTCTGCCCCGGCTACTAATTGTACATTTTAACCCTGTTTTTTCTGCATTGTTTTTACTCCAGGCTTTTCAGAATTCCTTTTAACATCAGGTCAGTGTCGAATTCTCCTTTTTTTGAGTACCCGGTACGAATGACAATCAGTTCACGGGAAGGAATGATAAAGATAAACTGTCCGTCGTGTCCTTTGCACATGTAGGTATCTTTCGGGGCGTCCGGTTGGTCGCCCGACAGGTTAAGCCAGAAAAAGGCCCCGTATTTGCCCTTTGATCCGTTCGCAGGTTGTACCGTGTAATCAACCCAGTTTTCAGGGAACAATTGTTCGCCCAGCCAGTTTCCCTTGTTCATGTAAAGCAATGCAAAACGGGCGTAGTCGTGCATGGTGGCATAGAGGTACGACGATCCCACGAAGGTACCTGAAGCGTCGGTCTCGAACACAGCGCTTTTCATCCCTATTTTGTTAAAAAGCGCCTCCCTTGGGAAACGGAAATAACCGGCATCAGAAGCAAACGACCGGCGCAGAATCATACTGACCAGGTTGGTCGTTCCGGATGAATAAACCCACACCGAATCTGCCGGATAGGCAAATGGTTTAGCTGCCGTGTATGCGCCCATGTCTCCAAATTTATGCAGCATGATGGTAACATCAGAAAGATTGCCGTAATCTTCGTTCCATTTCAGGCCGCTGTTCATGTGCAACAGGTTATTCAGGGTGATGTTTTTACGTTCGTCGTTTTGCCATTCGCTTAGGTTCAACGGCTGGTAAATGTCGAGTTTGCCTTCTTTTACCCGTAATGCAATCAGTGCATTCGTAAAACTTTTGGCCATCGACCAGCTCAGGAAACGGGTGCGGGGAGAAAAATCACTGCGGTACATTTCGGCAACAGGTTGCCCTTTGTAGACCACCATCAGGGCAAAAGTCCCCTTGTACGGAATGGTGTCGGCCATTGCCTGTTTCACTGCTTTCCCCAACTTCTCCATGTTTATTCCCGCAGGGATGGTATCGGCAACCAAATTACCCATGGGCCAGGGAATAGTATCCGGGTTTTCTGGTAATGCCCCGACAACCGGGTACGGACGGTTCCTGATTTCTTCCCCGGTATAATCTTTCACCAGCGTGCAGCCAAAACCCTTGATATAAATGGCTTTTGACTTTCCCCACAAAAAACGGCTGGTGACTTCTTTTTTCTCAAAATCGACCGTGTTTCTATTGTATTTAATAAACGAAAAGTTAAGGTCTTCCTTTTCCAGCGATTCCTGGCTCCGCCCGGCAACAAAAATACCTGAAGCCAGATTTTTGGCGGCATACCCGGTAATAATGGGCATCAGTGAGTTCAGATAGATTCCGCCACTCAATAATGCGATGAGTATAACGGCAAGGATAATTCGTTTTTTCATGTGTATAAAAATAAATATCGGTAAAGTTATGGTTTTCCTGAGAATTTGTTTCCAGATATTTCTTGGATTTTGTCGTACCCCTGTCCGTTGTTTATATGTTCTGGCTCCCGGATGTTTTTTATCTTTGAAAAGCTTTTTGTTTAAAATTCAGTTATGAACGGATACCCCACATATCATTTTCATAAAACCAAGTATGGATGTGAATTACTAATTGATTTAATCCGGCTGGAGTCGCTGGAAAGATACATTCGCCGCGATCCTGTGCATTGCCTGACATATTTTGATATAACTTATATCCTGGATGGAAAGGGGACATTCCGTATCGACAACTTCGGGTTTCCGATTTGCCGGAACCAGCTTTTCTTTACGGCCCCCAATCAGATCCGGAAATGGGAAATACAGCAAATGCCTCAGGGACTGGTATTGATCTTTGAAGAAGAATTTTTGTGTAATTTTTTTAACGATACCCAGTTTGTACAGAAACTGTCTTTTTTTACTCCGGCGCTTCATCCTCCCATCCTCCGGCTGAACAAAGAGCAGGGACGTTATTTTGAAAATATCCTGGTTAATATTGAAAACGAAATCTTTAAGGAAAAAGATTATCATTTACTCCGGGCCTTACTTTATCAGGCGCTGGCCTGGCTTAATAACAGCTACCGTTCTTCTTATCATCTTCCTGAAAATACTGGTATCCACAAGCAGGTTCTCCGGTTCGGACAACTGGTCGAGCAATATTTCAAAGAGTATCATTCGGTGAACTTTTACGCCGGGAAATTGTGTGTTACGCCGGGCCATTTAACCGAACTGGTAAAAAATCAGTATGCTGTTACAGCGAAACAATATCTGCAAAACCGGCTTATGCTCGAAGCCAAACGTCTATTATTGTAT
Source organism: Prolixibacteraceae bacterium (assembly GCA_963662895.1). Taxonomy (GTDB): domain Bacteria; phylum Bacteroidota; class Bacteroidia; order Bacteroidales; family Prolixibacteraceae; genus GWE2-42-39. The sequence continues at coordinate 703,780 of OY759981.1, forward strand.
ACAGAATTACAGGTTTCGGAGATTGCATGGGAGTTAAATTTTCAGGACCCCTCCTATTTTATACGATTATTCCACTCCGGGACAGGAGTTTCCCCCCTTACCTTTCGAAAAAAGTACAATCCATGAAAAGTACTGTTTTATCCCTGATTCCTGACACCCTTTTCCTGGTGACATTCGTTACTTTTGAGGTACAAAAAAAAATAATTCAATAATGAAGAAACTGATTGTCATACTTTTATTAATTTATTCAACAATGGTAACAGCACAGAAAAAAACACAGGTAGAAGAAATCATAATTGGATTGGAACAGGCAGCTCTTGAACGTTGGAACAACGGCGACCCCTCTGGTTTTCTTGAACTGTCGGCTGCCGATGTCGTTTATTTTGACCCTTCTTTGAAAAAACGTATTAATGGTCTTGATAAATTAACCGCCTGGTACGAACCTGCCCGTGGTCAGATTAAGGTTGACCGTTACGAAATGATTGACCCTTTGGTACAGTCGTCCGACAGGATGGCCGTTTTAACTTACAACCTGCATTCATATATTGAAGGTCAGGTTCATAAATGGAACTGCACCGAAGTTTTCAGGCTTGAGCCTGACGGGAAATGGAAAATTATACAGACGCATTGGTCGCAGACACAACCTGAACTGAAATAGTTGGGTTCTCGTTCAGTTTATTGTCATTATCCGGTCATACTCTTTTTTCTTACTTTATACAGCTTACAAATTGTTAATCAGATTGGCCTTAGTTGAAAGAATGTACTATCTTCGCAATCGATACTAAATTGCCGATTACACATGAAAAATTATAAGCTGATTAACAATGCTTTTGGCTGGCTTGTTTTTATAGTGGCCGCCATCACTTATTTGCTGACCATTGAACCAACAGCAAGTTTCTGGGATTGTGGGGAATTTATCACTACCTCGTATAAACTGGAAGTTGGTCATCCTCCGGGAGCGCCGTTTTTCAACCTGATGGGGCGTTTTTTTACGATCCTGGCCGGTAACCCTACAAAAGCAGCAATGGCTGTAAACTCGTTGTCGGCTTTAGCCAGTGCATTTACCATATTGTTCCTGTTCTGGACCATCACCCATATGGCTAAAAAACTGATTGGTGGTGAAGGCGAACTTAGCATGGGACAAACTATTGCCATTATAGGAAGCGGAATGGTCGGGGCATTAGCCTATACATTTTCCGACACTTTCTGGTTTTCGGCAGTGGAAGGCGAAGTATATGCTTCTTCTTCGCTGATCACAGCCCTTGTATTCTGGGCCATCCTGAAATGGGAGGATGTGGCTGATCAACCACATGCCAACCGGTGGATTATTTTCATTGCTTACATGGTTGGACTTTCCATCGGGGTCCACCTGCTGAACCTGCTTGCTATTCCGGCCATCGTGTTTGTTTATTATTTCAAAAAGTACAAGGCCACTAAAAAGGGCATTGTTTATTGCCTGGCTATCTCATTTATTATTGTGGCCATCATCATGTATGGTATTATACCGGGAGTAGTAAAAATAGCATCTAAGTTTGAACTTCTTTTTGTAAACAGTTTTGGACTTCCGTATAACACCGGGGTTATTATTTACGCGTTGCTCCTGATCAGTCTTATCGTTTTGGGGTTCCGTTATACCATCCGTAAAAACATGGTTCTATGGAACACTGTTTTACTCAGTTTTACAGTAATATTAATAGGCTACTCGTCCTTTGCTATTATTGTTATCCGTTCGTCAGCCAATACCCCAATGGATCAGAACAGTCCGGACAACGTATTTTCATTGCTCGGCTATTTAAACCGTGAACAGTACGGTGACCGTCCTCTTTTCTTCGGAAGATATTACAATACCCCGCTTGACGACCGTGAACCTTACGTAAAAGGCAGACCTTACTATGTGCAGGAAGACGGGAAATACGTGATTTCCGACAGGCGTGAAAAACCCCAGTTCAACAGCGATTACTGTACGTTCCTTCCCCGTATGTACAGTCGTGAGCAACAGCATATTGAAGATTACAAGCAATGGGCCGGTATTAAAGGCGTAATGTCCGGTATACCGATTCTTCCGGGGAAACGCAAATGTTACAGATACCTACTTTCTTTGAAAACATGACCTTTCTCTTCCGTTACCAGGTCGGGTTTATGTACCTGCGTTATTTTATGTGGAATTTTGTGGGACGGCAGAACGATATACAAGGGCACGGCGGGATTATGAATGGGAATTGGATCAGTGGCATTAACTTTATTGATTCAATGCGTCTGGGGGACCAGGAAACCATGCCGGCTCACATGAAAGATAACAAGGCGCGAAATACGTATTACTTCCTTCCATTGATTCTTGGACTGATCGGATTTTTCTATATGTACCATAAAGGCACAGCCGGGAAACAAAATCTGTGGGTGGTTTCTTTATTATTCCTGATGACCGGACTGGCCATTGTGTTTTACCTGAACCAGTATCCGCACCAGCCACGCGAGCGCGACTATGCTTACGCCGGTTCGTTCTATGCCTTTGCTGTCTGGATTGGTATCGGGGTACTATCGCTCTACGAATCCATGAAGAAACTGGCACCGGCGACGGTTAGTGCTGTTGTTGTTTCTGTTTTGTCACTGATCCTGGTTCCCGGGATCATGGCTTCGGAAAACTGGGACGATCACGACCGTTCGGATCGTTACACGGCACGCGAATTTGGAGCTAATTACCTGAAATCCTGCAAACCGAATTCCGTCATCTTCACCAACGGCGACAACGATACTTTCCCGCTCTGGTACAACCAGGAAGTGGAAGAATTCCGTACCGACGTACGGGTCTGCAACCTCAGTTATTTCCAAACCGACTGGTATATCAACCAGATGAAAAGCAAGGCCTACGACTCAGACCCTCTGCCTATCAGCTTTACTCTTGATCAGTATGTGCAAGGGAAACGCGAGGTAGTATACCTGATGAATGACCCGCGTATAAAAGGTCCTATCGAATTGAAGAGGGCAATCGATTTTGTTAAGGATGATGATCCCCGTACCAAGCTGACCCAGGCCGACAATGCCGCTTATATCCCAACTAAGAAACTTTTCTACGTGGTCGATAAAGAGGCAGTGATCCGTAATAAAGTAGTGCCACCTGAAGAATATGACAATATCGTGGATACCATTTTTATAAACTTCGGAAATAAAAATTACCTGTCGAAAGATGAACTGATGGTTCTTGACCTGATTGACCAGAACAACTGGCAACGTCCTGTATACTGGGCAATTACCGTGGGGCGGGATAAATACATGGGACTTCAGGATTATTTCCGGCTTGAAGGTTTTGCATACCGGTTTGTTCCTCTTAAATCGAAAGGCGACCGTATTCAGGTGGGAGGGGTAAATACCCGGGAAATGTATACCCACATGATGAAAGATTTTACATGGGGAAACATGAATAGTCCGGATGTCTATATTGATGAAAATAATTCCCGCATGATGATGAATATCCGTAACAATTTTAACCGGCTGGCCGAAGCGCTGATCCGGGAGGGGAAAAATGATTCGGCCGTTGCTGTACTCGACAGGTGCAGGGAGCTGGTACCCCACAAGATTGTACCGTATGATTATTTTTCCATCATGATGGCTGAAAGTTATTTTAAAGCCGGGGCTGCCGGTAAAGGTGCTGAGATCATCCGCCTCATGAACAGCATGTATACCCAGGATATGGACTATTACCTCTCTCTCAATGCGAAATTTGAGAAGATTGTTGATGAAGAGATTCAGCGTGTGCTTTATTTCATGCGTGAGATGAATACCATCTGTATGCAAAACGACCAAAACGATCTGGCAAAAGAAATAATGGATGGTTTTAACAAGTATTTAAAACAATACAGTTCATATAACTAATGATGCGTTTTAAGCCCGGGGTCAGGGTGCCATGGCTGGTACGGATGTTCTACAGAAAAGCACTTTGGAGAGTAGATACTACTGAAAAAGTAGTTTATCTTACTTTTGACGACGGGCCAATCCCGGAGATAACTCCCTGGGTAATTCGGTTACTGAAGGATGAGAACATTAAAGCCAGCTTTTTTTGTGTAGGTGAGAATGTGCAAAAATACCCGGAGGTATTTCAGCAAGTGCTGGAAGAAGGCCATTCGGCAGGCAACCATACATTTAACCATATGCAGGGGCTGAAGTCAGAAAACAACGATTATATAACGAATATTGAAAAAGCAGATAAGTTAATAGGAACGTCACTTTTCAGACCGCCGCATGGTTTTCTCAAACGTTCTCAATATCATTTGCTGAGGGAAAAATACCGCATCGTGATGTGGGATGTGCTAAGCCGCGACTTCGATCACCGGATTTCAGCAACAAAGGTGTATAACAATGTAATGAATTTTGTCAGGCCAGGGTCGGTTATTATTTTTCATGATTCGCTGAAGGCAGAGGAAAACATGAAAAAAGCCCTGCCCGAAGTCATCCGTTCTTTGAAGAAACAGGGATACCGTTTCGAAGTCATTCCGGCTTGAAAAGAAAGTGCCTGGCACGATATTGATAGTATTAAAAACAATAATATTCAGGAAAAACAGTTCGATTCTTAAATATGGAAGTCCATTTTCCTGAGACCTGAAATTTTTGAAAAATGAATATTCTTATTGTAGGCTCCGGAGGGAGAGAACATGCAATGGCATGGAAGATCAAACAGTCACCCAAAGTAGAAAAACTTTTCATTGCCCCTGGTAATGCCGGGACCTCAATGCTTGGGATCAACCTTCCCATTGGTGTTTCCGATTTTGAAGGATTAAAAAAAGCCATTCCCGAAAATCATATCGACATGGTGGTAGTGGGGCCTGAAGTCCCGCTTTGCGAAGGCTTACACGATTATTTACTTCTTCAGGATGAATTAAAAGGGTTGAAAATTGTAGGCCCGCAGAAAGCAGGTGCCATGCTCGAAGGAAGTAAGGACTTTGCCAAAGATTTTATGTCGCGCCACGGGATACCGACTGCACGGTATAATACTTTCACCAAAGAAACACTGGACAAAGGCATCGGGTTTATGAAGGAACTGGAAGCCCCGTATGTGTTGAAAGCCGACGGGCTGGCAGCCGGTAAGGGAGTGCTTATTATCGGGAGTTTTGATGAAGCAGTGGCTTCGCTGCGCGAAATGCTTGAGGGTAAGTTCGGCGCTGCCAGCAGCAAAGTCGTAATCGAAGAATTCCTGAGTGGCATAGAATGTTCCGTATTTGTAATGACCGATGGTAAAGACTATAAAATATTACCCGTTGCCAAAGACTACAAACGTATTGGTGAAGGCGATACCGGGCTGAATACCGGTGGCATGGGGGCTATTTCGCCTGTCCCGTTTGCAAACGGGGAGTTTATGCAAAAAGTAGAGGAACAGATCGTGAAACCTACTATCATCGGTTTGCAGAAAGACGGCATTCCGTATAATGGGTTTATCTTTTTGGGCTTGATCAATGTGAAAGGAAATCCTTTTGTAATTGAATACAACGTTCGTATGGGTGACCCGGAAACAGAGGCCGTAATGCTTCGTATCCGGTCCGATTTTGTGGAATTGCTCGAAGGAGTGGCTGACGGGACCCTTGCTGACAAAAAACTGGAAATTGATCCCCGGACATCTGTTACGGTGATGCTGGTGTCGGGCGGTTATCCCGGTTCGTACCCGAAAGGGAAAATAATGAGTGGATTCGATCAGGTTGAAAACAGTATTCTATTTCATGCCGGAACAAAATTGCAGGGTGAAAATACAGTAACCAGCGGAGGCCGTGTCATAGCTGTAAGTTCATACGGGAATTCGATGAAAGAAGCGTTGGCTGTTTCATACGGGAATGCTGGGAAAATTAAATTTGAAGGCAAATATTACCGGAAAGACCTGGGCTTTGATTTATAAGCCCGATACTGAACACTGCGACTGTTCACTGATATTTGGAATTTGTTACTTGAATTTTGAATTTTGTCATTTCTATGTTGCTCAGAGTACTTAAAACCAACCAGGCATATCATTTCATCCTGATCCCGATGATGGCAGTACTGCTTTGGCTGCCTTCCCTGATTAAGCCTGAGACCTACCTTTTTTATTCAGGAGAAGATATGATGCCCTTGTACCGTCCGGTTGCATGGCTGATGGCCCGGAGTAAATTTCTGAATAGCATTATTCCCCTGGTCATGTTGATTTTGCTGTCTTTTCTTACTATCCGTCTGAATATCCAGTATGCCTTTATCCGGGTGCGTACCTTTCTGCCTGCCAGTCTGCTGATTTTTATTACCAGCGGTCTGCTTAGTATGCATGCCATGCACCCCGTTTATTTTGCGGTTTTCTTTTTGCTGTTTGCCATCGATCGTATTTTCGATTCGTATGAGAAAACCAAAATACACTCGAATGCCTTTGATGCCGGGTTGCTAATATCCATTGGTTCATTATTCTACATGAACCTGCTGTTCTTTTTTCCTATCGTCTGGATCGGGCTCTTTATAATCCACAGGCAAATTAGATGGCGTGACTTTGTTCTGCCGTTGTTTGGATTATTGTTGCCCTGGCTGTTTACCTTTACCGGCTATTTCTTTTCAAAGAATTTTCCGGATTTTCTCATCATTCTTGACAGAAATATTTTTTCCGCGAATAACATTCTGACCGGGAAGATTCCACTTCAGGTTTATCTGGGCTTACTGATCCTGATTACCTTGTTAAGCAGCATTTTTTTCCTGGCTCAATATGTTGAAAAGAAGATCAGTTCCCGTAAATTCTTCCAGGTTTTCTTCTTTGTGTTTTTGATATCGCTGATTCTTATTGTAGCCGTTCCGGCAGTTTCACAGGAGATATTCATCATCCTGGCGGTACCGCTTTCCTTTCTGATATCCAACTACCTGGTCTTTATGAAACGGAAATTTTGGGGAGAAGTTATTCTTTATTTGCTGCTTAGCGTAGTTATATATTTGCAATTTGTATAAAATGGATTCATCGAAAGCGACACTGGCGATTTATGGCATCCAGGATCGTTTCGATTACAGGTTTCCTTTATATGTACACGATCACAACCTTTGCATCATGGAGGACGGAAAGGTTCGCGAATTCTTACAACTGGAGCGTATCAGCCGCCAAAAGCGTGATAACAGGTTGCACGAAAAATTATATTCTATCCTGAAAGAAAAGAAATTACTGTCCGAAGAATTTGACCTGGTTTTTGTGGATAATGTCGTTGGACGAACCTTCTTAACCCCTCGTGGGGATGCCCGTTTCGAAGCTCCATTGAATTCCGGGCTGGCCACTTACCCGGAAGAAGGCCGTTGTTGGTGGTTTGGACGCGAAAACAGGGCCTGGGCTTTAAACCATGAGCTTGCCCATGTTTTCTCATGTCTTCCTTTCTTCGGAAATTTCAGGGAAAACAGTCTGCTGGTACATTTCGACGGAGGGGCAAGCAATAGCAATTTTTCGGCATGGACATTCAAAAACGGGCAAATCCATTTGTGTGAATATCACTGGAAACTGAAAAAACTGAGTTCCTTATTCAATGCCAACGCACTTGTTTTTGCTGTCATTGGTGCCCGGCTGGCAGATCAAAATGCGGTGCCCGGGAAAATGATGGGGCTTGCCGGGCATGGAACTTACAGGCCTGAACTGGAAGAATGGCTTTCGAAACACGATTATTTCGGGAATATATGGGGCCGCAAGTCGGTGTTTTTCCGGGAAGCAAAAAAAACATTTAATATTGAAATAAAGTCTTTCGATCAGAAAAGTCCTTTTATTCAGGATGTGGTGGCTACCCTGCACCGGATTTTTGTAAACGAAACAGTACGCGTTTTCCGGAGGTTGAAAGAACAAACCGGCTGTGAATATCTGTATTATACAGGAGGCTGTGCACTTAACATTGTTACTAATGCAGAACTGGTGAAAAGCGGACTTTTTACGGATATTTTTATCCCGCCCTGCACCGAAGATTCAGGGTTGGCCCTCGGGGCTGCTGCTTTTGTAGAATGGATCAAACATGGGGAAATAAAACAGCATTCGCCGTATCTTAATAACTGGAATTTAGAGACGGAAGCCTTCCGTTATTCCAAAGAAGATATAAAAAACTGTGCCCGGGTGCTGGCCAAAGGCGGAGTAATCGGCATTTGTAATGGTTACGGGGAAGCAGGCCCCCGCGCTTTAGGGAACAGGAGCTTGCTGTGTCTTGCTGATTCACGAAAGCTGGCCCGGAAAGTAAGTATGCAGCATAAAGGCCGTGAGTGGTACCGGCCTGTCGCTCCTGTGATGCTCGAAAAAAACAGTTGTTGGTTTACCGGTCTTGAAACAATCCATCACCTCAGTAAATACATGCTGCTCGATTTTCCTGTCCTTCCCGAAAAACAAAGTGAATTGGAAGGGGCTGTTCATACTGATGGTACTGCCCGTATACAAACGGTTTTTTCACGGGAGGAAAATCCATACTTATGGGATTTACTCAGCTACCTCGATGAAAATTATCATGTCAAAGCCCTTATCAACACCTCTTTTAATAGCCGGGGTAAGCCGATCGTACATACCGGCGATGATGCCCTTCATGCTGCCCGGGACATGGGAATTGACGGAGTTGTGATTAACGGAAAGCCAGAGTTGTTCTGATAAAATTCCTTGACACTAATGATATTCCCCTTTTGCCTGTTGTTTTTCATGCATGGAACACCAGTAAAGGTATTTCTGTATGAAAAAGCATTTCTTTCGCGATACTTGGGTTAAAAATACGGGTGATCATGTTCCGTTTATGAGTAGTCAGCGAAAGAATGTCGATCTCATGTTTTTTTATGTAAGTTTCCAGTTTTTGCAAAAGATCTTCACCTTGCAGGTATACGCATTCCAGATCAGTGTGCATATGTCTGCGTTTCAGCACCTCTTTCATGCCTTCGAGCTTGGCTAAATTCCAGGTTGCACCGTCTTTCCGGCCTACATGTAAACAGTAAATTTTAACGCTGAACGGGCGTAATAACGACATTAATTTGTCGATGGAAATAAAGTCTTTTTCGTCGAAATTGGTTGCATACACTATTCTTTTCAGTTTGTTGAGATGAAGCCGTTTTACTTTTTCAGGGATTGCCAGTACCGGTACTTTGGCACGGGCAATAATGTCGGCAGTAAGGGTACCCATCAGGTCGTCGTGAATGGTATGCCGGCCTTTGCTGGCCATTATAATTAACCGTGGTGGATGCTCCTGTGTGTATTCCAGAATGTCTTCCTCCTCACGGCCCATTTTCATGATAAATTCCGATTCCACCTCCTCCCATTTTTCCTTTCCTGTTTCTTCAACCAGTTCAGACAGAAATTTCTGATACTTTTCCTGCGATTCTTTCTCCCTGTTTTCCAACGGTACAAAAATTCCCGGATCGTAGCTGATAAAATCGGTGTAGGGGACAGCATAATAATCAGGCTGCGGTATCACGTGAAAAAATACGAGTTTGGAATTCAGTTTATAGGCTATTTCAAAGGCTGCGATGGCGGCCTTCATCGAAAATTTTGAAAAATCAATTGGTACCAGGATGGTATTCTCTGTCTGTCTGGCAATAGTTTCTACTTTACCCATCATTCGGTTTAGTATCGATAAAGCCTTCTTTATATCCTTTTCCGCAATGCGTACCCTCACTCCGGTTGCCACTGCCCCCTGTATCAGGTTTATGTTTTCAAGGTAGCATTCAATTCCTTCAGCTTCCATCAATTCACGCAGAATTTCCGCTTTGGAATACGGTAATAAGGCAATGGTTGTTAGTTTATCTTCCATGGCTATTAATTTTAAGGTTAAGAACGAAAAAAGAGTCTACATTTTCTTTTTCGTATTTTACTTAAATATGTTACCGAAAAGCTATCTTATTTATGAAAGAATATGATTCTTACCTGTTGTCCTTTAACCAAACGGAATGCCGGTTGCTGGAATGTTTCCTGTTATTAAAATTTTTCGTCGTATTTCGTCCAAAGTTTGTCTCCCAGTTTCCATGCCTGATCCACAGCTTTGGCTCCTTGTTCGTTTGAGTAACTGTTTAAATATTCAATTGCTTTGTCCGGTTTTTGTTTATAAAGTATTAATGCTTTCTGCTCGATATCAGCTTGATTTTGCAGCCAGCTTTGCTGCATTGGTCCCCATACAGCATCCAGATCTTTATGCATGTCGCCCCAGCGTTGGGCAGCGAGTGTCCCCAGCCGGTTAAATGCCCACCATGCCGATTTTGTGGTGTAACCATTGGGACGTCCCGGTGTCTTATATGGTTCAGGCAAATCGGTCACACTGCAATAGATTGGTACATAAACCGAACTGGCCACATTATCCTGTGCTAACCAAACCAGTCCGCCGATGGCATCGGGTAACCAGTCGCGGCATTGAATAATAGTAGCATACATCGTATACCACCGAGCGATGGTACGTTCACCCAGAAAGTCGATGTTGCCGCTTTTTTTATCCACATGATACCAGCCTCCGCTCACGTTGTGCAAAGGCAGTTCTTCGTAAGGCATGAAAGGGTTGGCCAACGGAGAGATCACCTGTTTCCCTTCTTTGTCTTTGACGGTTATATTCCGGCGCATATCGTAAGGGGTACCTTCGTAATAATCTTTAAAAATTGAAATCAGTTTTTCCATCGAAACAGGTTCGTCCGGTTTCACAGAGAATGGATAGTCCTGTGCGTTTGGATCAAGTTCCAACGAAGGCGCCAACAGGTCGAAGATACGCCATTCCCTGCGACGTGAGGCAACCGACTTGCGAGTGCCGGGTGCATAAACATAACACCATCGGAAAGTTTCACCATCTTTCCACCATCCGTTTTCCCTGGCAACTTCATAAATGTTTTCCGACGCCATGAAATAATCAGGGTTGCTAAGATCAACGTCTCTAATGGTACTTGCATTTACGTTGCAGGCCACATGATCATCAGGAACCCGTTGTGCGACCCAAACTCCCCCGGTTTTTCCTTTTCCGGGACCGACCACTTCTAAATGCCAGACTTCATCGGGATCGGCGATGGTAAGGCACTCTCCGGAATCATTCCATCCGTATTGCTTAATTAGTTCGCCAGCCATCTTTATGGCATCGCGTGCGGTTGTATTCCGTTCCAGCATCAGGCGGCATAAACGCTGACAATCGATCAATCCCTGATCTGAATGAAGTTCACTTCTTCCCCCAAAGGTCGATTCGCCAATTCCAAGCTGGTGTTCATTCATACACGGATAGGCCGTGTTCAGAAAAGCAAATGTATGTCTAACCTGCGGAATCTCCCCGATTTGGACATGTTTGTTTGTTGGCATTTCAAAATCGTAGCAGGCTTCCCGTTTATACATGGGGGCCATATCATTTTTTTTATAATCCCTGGCCGGAACAACATCCGCCCATGAACGGGTACGGTGGCTGTCGTCGGTATGTGAAGTGATCACACTGCCATCAGCACTGGCTTCTTTTCCTACTGTTATAGAGGTGCATCCGTCCGGAAATTCATAAACCCAATCCGATTTATCTTGTGCGGACAAAGAAAATATTAATATAATGCCAAAGGCTGTGAAAATAAGTCTGCTCATAATAATTCGATTTAATTTGTTCCGAAAATAAAAAAAATGAGCGAGCCAATCACGGATAATTATCAGAAAAGCCTGTATTACGGTGTTATACTTATAAATTCTTTCTGAAAATGGAGAAATCATATTCAGGGGCTAATAACATATTTTTTACCTTTGCAAAAACTTTTTTCAGAACATGGTACAATTCAAACGGATATTACTAAAACTTAGCGGTGAATCGCTAATGGGTGATCAACAATATGGCATCGACCAACAACGTTTGGCTGATTATGCAGAACAGATCAAAGATATTACAGAGATGGGCATTCAGGTAGGAATTGTCATCGGTGGGGGTAATATTTTTCGGGGCCTTAGTGGTGCAGCCCAAGGGGTCGACCGTGTGAAAGGCGACCAGATGGGAATGCTGGCAACTGTGATTAATAGTCTGGCCTTGAATTCTGCGCTTACAGCCATAGGCGTAAAATCACGGATACTAACAGCAATCCGGATGGAACCTGTAGGCGAATTTTATTCAAAAGACAAGGCTATTGAAGCACTCGAAAGAGGAGAAGTTGCCATCTTTTCAGCCGGGACAGGAAACCCGTACTTTACTACCGATACCACTTCGTCGCTTCGCGGTATTGAAATTGGAGCTGATATTATGTTGAAAGGGACCCGGGTGGATGGTATCTACACTGCCGATCCTGAAAAAGATCCTGCTGCTGTTAAATTTAATGAAATTACGTTTGACGAAATTTACAGCAGGGGGCTTAAGATTATGGATTTGACTGCTACGACCATGTGTAAGGAAAACAATTTACCGGTGGTGGTTTTTAATATGGATCAAAAGGGAAACCTGAAAAAACTACTCTCCGGCGAACAAATAGGAACGTTTGTAAGGCCATAAATATATTTTTTAACACTTTAAAAAATTTAGAAGATCAGATTCTTAGTATTATTTAATTTTTTCTATATATTTGCCATCAGCACTTTTAATTTACTGGAAGAGGTTTATTATTTATGCAAGAAGAAGTAGAAATGGTTTTGGATATGTGTAAAGAAGCAATGGAAAATACCATTGTCCATTTGGAAAACGAATTGGGACATATCCGGGCAGGGAAAGCTTCTCCGAGAATGTTGGATAGTGTAACCGTTGAGTATTATGGTAGTATGGTGCCGTTGACACAAGTTTCAAATGTAAGTACACCTGATGCACGGACCATTGCCATTCAGCCTTGGGAGAAACAAATGATCCCGGTGATTGAAAAAGCAATCATGGCTGCGAATCTTGGATTTAACCCTGATAACAACGGTGAAGTTATACGCATCAATATTCCGCCTTTAACAGAAGAGCGGAGACGTGAATTGGTTAAACACGTAAATAAGGAAGGTGAAAATGCAAAAATCAGCCTTCGGAGTGCGAGAAAAGATTCGAACGAAAGTTTGAAAAAATTGCAGAAGGAAGGTTTGTCTGAGGACTTGGAAAAAGATGCTGAGGTTGAAGTTCAGGAGGTGACCAATAAGTATGGTAAAATGGTCGATGACATGCTGAAAAAGAAGAATGACGAAATTTTAAAGATATAATTGTTTCTAGTTTTCTGTTTTCTGAACATTGTTTAATTGTTTTCATGGCTTTGAGGCAGCTTGTTGAAGCTGCCTTAATTTTTTGCCTTAATTTAATCTGAATTATTCAGGTTAATATCCAAAAGTATTTTCTGTTTTAAATTATTTATTCCCAGTAGAATGAAGAAAGAGTTCTGATCCCTTTCTCAAGGAATATTTTACAGACAGGCTCCGGCCCCTGGGTCGGAATGAGGTACAGTTGAGGTTGCCCGACAACTCCGGAACCTGTCCTTATTTACGAAAATAGTAATTTTTCGCCGGCCTTATTTATTTTTAGGGATTTTTCGGACTATTTTTTGTTCAAAATAGATGAAGCTTCCTTCAGTAATTCGGGCCATTGATTTTCCGGTATCTTAGCTCCCATTACCTCAACCACTTTACCCGACAGATATGAACCCAGCTTACCCGCTTTCTCCAGCGAGTAACCTTCAGCCAGTGCATATAAAAAACCGGAGGCATAAATATCCCCGGCACCGGTAGTGTCGATACTTTGGGCAGGGATTGCACAGATTCTTACCAGTTCATCCCCACGCTTAATTAGTGAACCTTTTGCGCCTGTTTTAACAACAGCAATCTCACATATGCCGGCAATGGAATGCAATGCTTGCTCAGGTTCCAGACCGGTAAATGATTTGGCTTCCTCTTCATTGGCAAAAACAATGTCGACATATTTAGCTACCAGGTTTCTCAGGAAGGCCAGGTTTGCCTCTACCACATTGAAACTGGCCATATCAATAGCAATCTTCAGTTCTTTGTTTTTAGCCATTTTTACAGCAGTCTCAATCAGTCTGTGATTTTGCACCAGGTATCCTTCAATATGAAGATACCCGTAATCCTTGAAAATTGATTCTGACAGATCGTCGGCATTCAGTTCCATCGCCGCTCCCAGATAGGTTCCGAAAGTCCGTTCTGAGTCAGGACTGATCAGGGTCGTTGCTTTTCCAGTGCCTGTCTGACTGTACAAAAGGTGTGTCCGTATGTTGTTTTTTTCAAATTCCGATTTGAAAAAGTTTCCCATCTCATCATGGGCAATTTTTCCCAGATATCCACAGCTTCCCCCCAGCTTGCTAATGCCATGAACAGTGTTGGCAGCCGATCCCCCGGTTTGAATCTCACGGGGCAGGTGTCGTGCCTCAGTTTGAATCTTTTCGGACAGAGAAGCATCAACCAAGGTCATACTACCTTTAGATAATCCAAATTGTTCGAGCAACTTATCATCAGAAAGATTGAACATTATGTCAACCAGTGCATTCCCAATACCCAGAATAGCCTTTTTAGAAGGGATTTTGTTTGATTTCATTTCAAAATGTTTTTTGCAAAAATATTTTTTCTTTTCGGAAAAGCTATTATTTTTGCAACGCTTTTGTAAAAGCAGTGTTCTTAAATAAAAGAAAAATTCCCTAGTAGCTCAGTTGGTTAGAGCGGCGGACTGTTAATCCGTAGGTCGTAGGTTCAAGTCCTACCTGGGGAGCTTTAAAAAATCTAAGACATAAAAAACCGCTGGAATTCAAACAATATTTAGCGGTTTTTTATTTAACTGAATCCCCCAAACACCATCTTTTACAAAAAATCACGAGGTACAACTCATAATTTCAATTTAACCGTTTCCTAATGTCAACTCGCAATTGTCATACGAATTGACTCAACTTGGTTTGTTTGATGTTTATTGTTGGTCAATTAGGAAGCAACCAGTAAAAAGACTTAAAAATGTTTTTTCAGTTAACTTTCTTCTTTATATTGCCAAGGGGGTTTGTTAAACTCGGCCTTGAAACATTTAGAGAAATAGGAATGATTGGAAAAACCTACCATATACATAACCTCTGCAACTGAAAATTTTTGCTGCCTTAGCAACATGGCTGCTTTTTTCATTCTTACCGATTTTATATACTCCACGGGAGTCATACCGGTCAGTTGCTTGAGCTTCCGATAAATTTGCTTGTTGTTAATCCCTGATATTTCACAAAGTGCAGTTACATTCAGATCGGAATCAGCAAGGTGATCTTCAATGATATGAGTAATGTTTGAAAGAAACTTTTCATCGTACGATACCGCTTCAATTTCCTTCGGAGTAGCAAGAGCTTCCATTCTCATTTTTGCCTCCATTTTTTTATTTTTCCGGATCAGTTGATCAATCCGGGAAAGAAGAATATCAGGCTCAAACGGTTTGGAAATAAAAGTGTCAACATTAAGCTGAATACTCTCAAGTTCCGTTTCCTTGTCATCTTTTGCAGTAAGCAAAATAATCGGG
Source organism: Prolixibacteraceae bacterium (assembly GCA_963662895.1). Lineage (GTDB taxonomy): Bacteria > Bacteroidota > Bacteroidia > Bacteroidales > Prolixibacteraceae > GWE2-42-39. The sequence continues at coordinate 719,145 of OY759981.1, forward strand.
ATCGTTGAGGTTGGAACATGTTTCCTGATCTTCTGACACATCTCCAGCCCATTCATCCCTGGCATCATAACATCAGAAATAATCAAATCCGGTAATAGTTCGAAACAAAGATCAAGCCCGGTCTGTCCATCTTCAGCAATTTGACAGCGATACTGAGGTTGAAGCATATCGCGGATAAACGCCACTATTTCGGGATTATCATCAACGATCAGGATCAATGGTTGATTTTTATCCAGAGTTTCAGCTTCACTTCCTGTTCCGCTTTTTACAGAAGAAGCTATTATTTCATGTTTATGCTCGTGAAGAGGCAATATAATTGTTATGGTAGTCCCTGTATTTTCTTCCGAAGTAATACTTACTTTCCCCCCATGTAGCTCGGTATATGTTTTAACCAGGTACAACCCAATTCCGGTTCCTTCTTTCTTCCCTGCTGTTTTTGACGACTGGAAGAAACGCTGGAAGATATAGGGAATATCTTTTGCCGGAATCCCCGTCCCTGTATCAGCAACGCTGAGCTCCAATTCTCCGGCTTCTTCACTATAGTTCAGCAAAAGCGTTATTGTACCGTCTGCTGAAGTATATTTTACTGCATTGGACAATAGATTCGTCAGAATTGACTCCCATTTAATCACATCCAGATCCAGATAAATTTTTTCTTGATTGCTGACAAACCTGAATGAGATACCATTCTCTTTTTCGGCTTCTTTAAAAACGGAAAACAACTTGCGGGCAAAGGAAACCAATTCTATTCGTGAAAGGATCAAAAGGGAATTGTTTTCGCTATCAATCCGGTTAAAGTCCAGCATTTGATGAATCAACGAGTTCAACTTCATGGCATTATGCTGAACCAGCTTTAGTTGTGTTTTTAGATGCTGTCCCTTTATCCCTGGCAAAATCCGACTTATGGGGGCAATAATCATGCTCAAAGGGGTTTTAAGCTCATGTGATAAATTAGTCAGAAAATCCATCTTCATGCGCGACTGCTCCGTTATTTTTTCTTTTTCAATACGCTCAATCTTCAGTCTGTTTTTTACCCTGAAAAAATTGATCGTCCAGCCGGCAAGGCTCATCAGCAAAAGAATATAAACACTTTTAGCCCAGATGGTATAATACCAGGGCGGGTGAATCATAAGTTCAAGCGAATACCGGCTCTCTGATGGTTTCCCGGTAATATCCAGCTTGCTGACTAACAAATGATAAGTACCATGGCTGAGATTATTATAGGATATCCGGCTACTATTCGAATTGAGTAAGTTCCATCTCTGATCAACATCTTCTAACCGGTAAACAAGCTTGCTTTTTTCTTCCAGCGAATACGGAAGGTCTGAAAGTTCTAACGAGATGTTATTCTGCCGATAGTTAAGTTCGATCTGACTGATATAACGAATACTCTGGCTTTCCGGTTCCATTAGCTGGCTGTTGACATACAAAGCAGTAGCAATGATCGGACGATTGACAATTGTTGCATCCACCACTTCCGGAGTAGTAATAGCAAATCCATCCACCTCTCCCAGGTAAATACAATTTTCTTTTTTATCGAAGAACATGCTTAAAAAACGTCTGTCAGAAAGATAGAGGTTTCTGGCTTTTAATGTCTTCATATCAACCAGCCAAAGACCATCTGTTGTTGAGATCCAAATGTGTCCGTTGGCTTCCATCATGGAAAGTACTTCATTGGTACTGAAAGCATCAAACAGAATGGTATCGATGTGATTATCGCGAGGGGTAATACGCATGACGCCACCTCTGAATCCTGCCCAGATATAACCTGAATGATCACAAAAAATAAAGGTTGGATTTTTTGTTCCTGTCAGTTCACCTAAAGGCAGTTTCTCTACTTTTCTTGAACCATTATTTATCTTATCAATTCCATTATTATACAGAAGAACCCATACGTTTCCTTCATGGTCGGAAATAATTTGGTTGATGAACATCCCTGATAATCCGTTTTTGGTGGTATAATTATAATCGGCCACATAACTTCCAGTGGCCTTTTTTAGCAGTTTATCCTTGTTTACGACAAAGATACCACCCAAACATGTCGCAATCCACAACTGCCCGTGATCGTCCTCGAAAAGGCAATAAGCCCAGTTTGTGTTGTAGGTTCCGGTGCTGTCGAGAATATTATACTGAATAAATTGCCGTGTGTCATAATCATACCGGTTAATGTTCCCATCGCTGGCGATCCACAAATTGGAGTCCCTGTCCTCATATATATGCCTGATTCGTCCATGCGGCAAAGGATACTTTTTGCCTCCCATGGTGTACCAGATAGCATTTGATCGGTCACGAATTGTTTTATTGACCCTGATAATACCATTGGTTCCACCAAACCAGTAATTGTTTCCCGAGTCCCTGAAAATGGAATAAAACTGATTCCCCTCTCCGGTTCCGGTAATGTCGGAAATAGGAACATATTGCAAGGCTCTGTTATACCGTGAAAGAGAAATGCCGTAATCGGTACCCAGCCAAATGTTTTGATCCTGATCGGCAAAAATATTCCAGATAATGTTGTTATAAAGCGAATTCAGGTTACGCGAATCGTGCATAACATGCTGCAAGGGTTCAGTCTCTGAATAGATATACAACCCATTATCAGTACCTGCAAGTAAACGCGAATTACCATCTAATGCCAGCGATTTGACTGAGTTATCCTGAAACATTTCAATCCGGGAAATCGCCCTATCCTCTAAATTGTATTTCAGAAGATTTCCTTCCATGCCGATCCATATGCACTGGCGTGTACTATCTTCGAGCAGCGAGTTGATAAACTGATTGTTTTTTCGGGGATTAAACGGAAGTTCTATCTTCTGGAAATCATCATTATCAGGTAAATACCGGCAGAGCCCGTCGTAAGTACCTATATAAACCCGGTTGTCATGCGTTCTGATTATAGTATAGATGGTCTGGTGCGGCAGGTTTTCATATTTATTTTGATCGAAATACTTTAGTTTTCTATTGTTCAGGTTAAACCAATATAGCCCATTCAAAGTTCCCAGCCACAAAGTATCTCCCTGTAAAGACATTGTACGGACATCTGTAGGAAAATCGACCGGTTTTTTTTCGTAACGATCGGTTTTGATATTATAAATCAGGACGCCATTGTCAGCACCAAGGAAAAGGAAAGCCTGGTCGACTATTACGCCGCAATAAATCTGCGTATTGCTTTTTTCGTCGAAAGTAAAATGAGGTTGTACGGTATAACCATTATAGCTAAACAGTCCTTTGTTCGATCCTATCCAGATAAGTCCCTGGTTGTCCTGCAAAAAACAACTGATAACGGATGTACCGGTTCCCAGGTTGATGTTTTTGAACATCCGGTATTTTGATTTCTGCCCTAAAGCCCACGAAAAACACAGGAAACAGAACAAAAACAAAAAACAGGCTCTCTTACACATATTTTAGGCTCTGAAAAGGTTGTATAGCAAAGTTATTGTTTCCATTCCTAATTACAAAAGACCTTTTCAGAGCCTTTGGCAGCTAAATTTTCCCGTTTATATGCTGATATTATTATTCTGTCTTCAAAGTAATTTTTCCTGATTTTATTCCTTTTGCCTTTGCTTCAAGTACCATCCCTCCGGGGTGCCGGCCTGCCTGAACGATCACTGTCAGTTGTCCGCTAAAAGCATGCATTTTCGGCAAATGAAAGAGGTCAAGACAAGTCGGATCGCCGTTGGCGCCTGCACGGTAACAACCTGCTCCGGTCACAGCAAATGAAACCAGACGCCCGTCTTTTGGACAAAGGTTCCCGTCTTTATCAACTACCTGAACCGTCACATAGGCTAAATCTTTTCCATCAGCGTTCAAGGTAGCCCGGTCAGTCACCAGTTCTAAATGATTTGGTTTGCCGGCAGTATGTACCACCTGTTTGTCCGCAATCTTTCCCGACTTATCATAGGCAATTACTTTCAGTTCTCCCGGCTCGTAAATCACATCGGGCCACATCAGGCGGTAACGGCTTTGTAACGTCTTGTTGTTTCCCGACTTTTTCCCATAACTTTTTCCGTTCACAAAAACCTCAGCATTATCGTAGCTGGTATAAACAAACACCGGGACTTTTTCTCCTTCGTGCCCTTTCCAGTTCCAATGCGGCAAAACATGCAACGTGGCGGAATCTTTATTCCAGATGCTTCGGTACAGATAATAGCGATCTTTGGGGATACCCGCCAGATCAATGATCCCGAAAAGAGAACTGTGACTGGGCCAGGCGTCGGTGTCGTAAGGAGAAGGTTCTCCCAGGTAATCGAAGCCTGTCCATACAAACTGACCAATTGTCCAGGGTTTGTCGTCAGCCATTGCAAAATCTTCATCAGGAAGGTTTGACCAGGAACAATACTCCAAATCATATGAAGAAGACTGATGATCATCGTATCTGGCATCGGCTTTGATCTCGGCCGGCAATTTGTATACTCCGCGTGAACTTACCGTCGAAGTGGTCTCGGTTCCCAATATGATGTTTTGTGGCAAGTGGTCGTAAGCCTCCTGATAGCGGTATACCCGATAGTTCAATCCAGGGACATCAATCATCGAAGCAAAACCATTGTCGAGTACACAACTTACCTGGTCCATTCCGCAGGTTACCGGTCGGGTTGGATCTTCGCGGTGACAAATATCCTGAAGGAAAGCCGCGACTTTATATCCTTCCGGGCTACATTGTGTCGGCACCTCGTTGCCAATGCTCCACATCACAACGCTGGGATTATTCCGAAAATGATGCAGCATATTCATCATATCTTTTTCTGCCCATTCGTTGAAAAAGCGATGGTAGCCATTTTTACATTTTGCAATGTCCCACTCATCAAATGGTTCAATCATCAGCATGAACCCCATTTCATCGCACAACACAACAAGCTCGGGAGCAGGCATGTTGTGCGCTGTTCGAATGGCATCGCAGCCCATATCTTTTAACAGGACAAGCTGATGCCGCAGTGCAGCCTTGTTGATAGCGGCACCCAGAGGTCCCAGGTCATGGTGGTTGCAAACGCCCTGAAATTTGCGGTGCTTTCCGTTCAGGTAGAAACCTTTGTCGGGAATAATCTGAATGCTGCGAATACCAAAGCGTGTGTTGTACTCATCTACCTTTTTCCCTTCAACATAAACCTGCAAAACTGCTGTGTAAAGAGAAGGGGTTTCGGGCGACCAAAGCTCCGGTGCCTTCACATTGAAGTTTTGTTCGAAAGGACGGTCATGGTTGATCTTGCGGGTATCGTCTCTCGATGCTACAATCTTCCCTTCGGATGAATAGATGTTAGTCAGGACACGGACGTCCCGATTACCGGCACCTTCAATTTTTGTAAATAAAAGAACCGAAGCTAACGTGTCGGACAAAAACGGTGTTGTTAACTGTGTTCCCCAAACCGGAATATGTACCGGATCGGTTACAATAACATGCACGTTTCTGTATAACCCTGCACCGGGGTACCATCTTGACGATTGCGATTTATTTTCCAGTCGAACTGCCAGCGTATTGTTTTTACCGTCGGTGTTCAGCAGGTCAGTCACATCAACATGAAACGAGTTATAGCCGTAAGGCCAGAAACAAGCCTCCTGCCCATTTACATAAACCCGCGCTTCACTCATGGCGCCATCGAAAAGCAGGCTGACCTGCTTGCCGGTTGGTGCGTCGAAAGTGGTGCGGTACCAACTTATGCCCACATAAGGAAGTCCCCCTGTCCGTCCGGTTTTGACCGAAACTTTAGTCTCCAGATTTTGGCTAACGGCAACCTCCTGAAGATCATTGTTCCTGTCAAACGGGCCGTAAATAGCCCAGTCGTGGGGAATGCTAACGGTTTGCCACTTTGCATCATCGAAATCCTGACAATAAGCATTGTAAAAATCACCTTTGCTGAACTTCCAGTTGTCTTCCAATAAAAATTCAGTACGTTGTGCTTTTACCAACAGGCTACTTGCTGAAAATATAATCAGAATAATTGTTTTCATATTTTTCTCGGTTATTCGCTAAAAGCATCAAGGGCAACAGTTGGTTTGCCGGAATCATCGAAAGCACCCATGGTATAATCGTTCCATCCGTTATAGGCTTCGGGTTCCCAGTAGAAAACGCCCAGGCATTGATCATTGTCAATTGTTTTGCATTTGGTTATCAGGCTGACTAGAAATTCTTTGGCAGTATCTGCTTCATCCCACGACATCCCGGTTTCACAAATCATCACATCGCTGCCATAGCGGTCAATCATATCTTCTATGTTTGCGATGCAGTTAGTCGTCATTTCTTCCCAGTTATCAGTGGTAGGATAAAGTGACATGCCAATAATATCCCATTCTCCACCGTTATTTTCCAGACCGTCGAAAAGCCATCGAAACAATGAATTATCGTTTCCTGACTGCAGATGGACAATCACCTGAGCATTGGGAAAGACTTCCTTCACTGCATCATAACCGGCATTGTTTAATTCGGCATACTGAGCCATGTTTTCCGAGGCTTTCCCCTCGTCCCAAAGCATACCGTTGCCGGTTTCATTTCCAATCTGTACCCATTCAGGTTCAACATCTTCCATTTTAAGTGAATTCAATACTTCAATGGTATACTGGCTAACTGCTGCCTTCAAATCCTCAAAACTTAAATCTTCCCAGGCTGCAGGTTTTGTTTGCTTCGACGGATCGGCCCAGGTATCGCTGTAATGAAAGTCGATCATAATGCGCATTCCCAATTGGGTGGCCCTCCATGCCTTCACCAGCACATCATATTTATTGCACCAGCCTTCATCCGGATCAACCCATACCCGTAAACGAATGGAATTCATCCCCAAATCGCGTAACAGGTGCATACATTCCATTTCTTCTCCATTGGCGTTGTAAAATGTCACACCCGAATTTTCCATCTCGGTCAGCCAGCTTACATCGGCCCCTTTGGCGAACCCGGTCATATCGTAAGTTGGTGCAGCCAATGGCTTTTCCAATTGCGGTTCATCATCGCAGGCAACAAAGATAAAGAGCATGAATACTGCACAGATACTTATTTTATAAAATTTCATAGGTAATCCCTTTCTTATTTTAATATTTTGAAATTAACTGAAAAAGGGCCACCACCTTCCTTTTTTAAATTTTAAGAAGGTGGTGACTGCCATTTATTGGGTAATACTGTAAGTCCCTTCCAGTAAGTTAACTGTTAAGGTATAAGTTCCTGCACTCAGACTTGCATCGTCGGTAATGTTACTTCCTTTGTACGATAAACTTCCTGAAGAACCACCAAAATAGTGATTCCATGATGTATCCAGATGAATCTGGAATCCCCATTTGGAAGCACTATTGATAGTTATCTGTCCGGAATAAGTGCCAACAGTGCTGGTAACATTCAAAGTTACACTGAAATCCCAGGTATCATTCAGACCAGAAACATAAATCTGATCGCCGGCACTGGTCAGGCTGTAAGTCAGTCCGCTCAGTGAAACGTCGATCAGGTAGAGACCTGCATCCGGTGCCGGAATATTCGTTTCGCCTTTAGCAACCAGAGAGCCGGAATAAGCATCACCGGAATCAAATGTATACTTGTCGTCCCAGTTATCTTTTTCGGTGTTAATCGTATATCCCCACAGGGAATTCACATTTACAACGCCTGCATAAGCAAGATTGTCTTCATCATAAAGTGTCAGGAAATTATCGAAAGTCCAACTTCCGGAAGTACCGTCGTCAATACCCGGCAAATAAACATACCGGCTGACCTCAGATGGTCCTCCCGAACCTTCAACGGCTTTAATTGTCCATGCTGTCGGGTCTCTCAAATCAATGGTAAGGGTATATTCTCCTGTCGAAGCAACCGGAACAATCAGGTTTACGGCCTGCTCAACAAGAGCGAGATTATCACCGTTTTGAGCAAAAGCAACTGGTGTGTCAACAGCAGAGGCATCATCAGTGCCGGTTGAGTTGTCGTACAGTTTGCCGGTTCCACTAACCTGGACGTTAATAGATGTTGAAGTTGCTGTGAATGGTAAGGTCCATTTCACATTCGCACGGTCGAAACTCATATCTCCCGAAATATCGCCGCTAACAGAAAGTGAAGGAATCCAAAGTGCCGACCATACTTCTTTGTTGGTATTAAAATCAACATAGTAACATCCGCTTTGTCCGGGGAACCAGCAGTTCCAACGTTCATCGTCGTCATCTGAAGAGGAAAGAACAAAGGCGGTCCCGCTAACTCCATCATTTCCCCAAATGGTACCGTCGCCTTCTTTCAGGAAGTAATTATACCAGGCCGTGGCTCCCATGAATCCAATATATTCGCGATCAGAATCAGCCGAATAAAGGGTTACGCCAGTCGTATCCTTGTCTGAATCCAATATAAAACCGATACTCATATCAATTTCGTAGGCGGTAACAATTACTTTTATCACATTACTATAAGTTGGTTCTATGTTGTCTCCTACCGAAGCTTTCAGCCGAAAGTAAATTACCTTAGCTATTCCGGGGGTAGCCCCAACATTTTTTACAACGGTGTTAAGTTCAGCACCGGTATAGGTATGCGATAAGCTTGATTCAACCGATTCGGCCACCGTTTCCGAGAAATCCTTCGAAGCAGAAGCCTGCAAAGTTGTTTCCAGAATATTTGGAGCCGACATATCGGGATTACTCACGGTTAATGTACTTGTGCTCCATGCGAGTGATAGTATCTGATCGGAACTGGTCTCCTGGGTTAGCACAACATTTGTTTTGGTTGCCATCAGTTCGCTTGATTCAAGCCCCGACAAAGTAACCAGGTCACCATCTTTCTCGCAGGCAGTAAATGCTGCAACGGAGAATAATGTTATTAAAATTCGTTTTATGTTTTTCATTGTTCTTTTTCTTAAGTTCCCTGAATCAATAATCTTCATTGTGTAAATTCGGATTAGCGGTCAAGTCGGAAGTTGGAATGGGGTAATAGTTGTATTTGCTATCAACTGATTTTCCATCTTTTACTCCGCCTTTCCATTGCCATAGATACGAGTCGGTTGTAAACTCTCCGTATCGGATCAGGTCGGTACGTCGGGTGCACTCCCAGCTTAACTCGCGGGCACGTTCATCCAGGATAAAGTTCAGTGTTAAGTCAGAGGCTGTCAGTTTCCCGGAAGTTTCATAGTTATCGCCATAAGCTCTTTCCCGCAACTGGTTCATTAAACCGAGTGCTGTACTTTCCGAGCTTCCACTTCCTCCCCGCAGAACACTTTCAGTCAGCATTAAATAAACATCTGCCAGCCTGAACATTGGAAAATCGGTATTTACACCTCCGTCATCGGTGTTGGAGGCTGCTTCTCCGTCATCGGTCAGGTTGGTCCATTTTTCACTAAAGTAGCCATAACTTTGATTATCGATTTCTTCAAGATATTGGGTCTGTCCTTCAGTAAAAAAGAGATTACGTTCATCGACGTCATCAAATAAAGCCGGTAACTCACCGCGTACACGGAACATCCCCCATCCGCTGGCGATACCGTAATCTGCAGGATCCTGATAATCGGAAGTATTACTTACGGCCCCGCAAATGATATAAGTTGTGGCTCCCCATGAGACAGTATATCCGGCATCAGCCGGAAGCGGAAAAATGATTTCGTTTGTCCGTAAATTATTATCGGCATTGAAAAGTTTCTTGAAGTTGCTTTCCAGCGAATAACTGCCACCTTCCCCGTTAATTATTTTGTTGCAATAGGTAATGCAATCGGTATAATGATCCTCGTCAACGTAAACTTCTGCATTTAAGTAAAGTTTAGCAAGAAGAGCCCATGCCGCAGCTTTTGATGCACGTCCGTATTCAAAATCAGCATCATCTTTGCTCAGCAGATTATCTTCAATATCTTCTAATTCAGATTCAATGTATTCAAATACCTGCCGGGCTTCATAGCGGGGAGGAGTATAAGCCCCAACCTCATCATCTTCTGTAACAAAAGCAATATTTTTGAAAAAATCAAGGGCATGATAGTATGCCAGTGCTCTAAGGAATCTTGCTTCAGCCCGGTAATGCACAATGCCTTTCTGTTCATCTTCTGTAAAACCTGAAATATTGTCATCGGTTGCATTACGCAAAAATTCGTTGCATAAAGCAATGGTATAGTAAATATGATAGTACATGTCGGATACCCAAGGGTCGTCGGCATCCCAGGAAAGATAAGTCAAGTCGCCTACGTTATCACCTTCCAGCCAGGTAGAAGCGACTTCGTCGGTTCCACATTCCTGAAGATTAAAATAACAGCGCATATAATCATACCCACTATTGCTCGACAGGTCTTCGTCACCGCCTCCTTTTTCCTGACCATTAATAACAAACGATGCATACAATTTTGCCAGAACTGATTTATAGTTGGCTGCATCGGCATAAACACTGGCAGAAGTAGTATCAGTGTGAGGATACTGATCCAGGTCATCTTCGCAGGATGCAAGTATAAATGCACTTAGAACCATTATACTGAAATATATTTTTTTCATAACCTTATCTTATTAAGTGATTAAAAATAAAGGCCTAAGCCGAGTGAAAAAATACGTGGACGCGTATAGAAAGAGCTATCCATTCCATTGGGTACTTCCGGATCCACCCCGGAATACTTTGTAATAGTAAATACATTTTGTACCATTCCATTGATATTCAGGTTACAAAAATTACAAACTTTCCCAAAGTTGTAACTTAATGTCAGATTATCCATTTTCAGAAATGAAGCATTTTCTACGTAATAATCGGATAAATACTGGCGGCTCTGAAATCCTGTTTCCAGAAAGCTGGTTGAAAGGTTATTCAACTGATACGAGTTGTAACTGACTGTACTCCATGCGCCGGTATTCATAGCCATCCCGTTGAAAACATAGTTTCCGACATTGGCCCGGAAGCTCATGTCTAGCGTCCATTTTTTGTAATTCAGCGAAGAACTGAATCCAAAGATAAAGTCAGGAGAAGGAGAATGATACCGGTACCGGTCGCTGGTATTGATGCTTCCGTCATCATTCAAATCGGCATAAGCTCCTTCAATGGGTTTTCCAGTGTCAGCATCGTATAGCTGATGATAGAGATAGAACATATAAGGTTCGTACCCTTCTGTTAAAATTTCGAAGTAATAGCTGTCGATGGTCGGCCCTACCAGGGTATTGGTCACTGTTTCGCTTTCCACCAACGACAGGTTTTTAACTTTTTTCTTCTGCCAGCTCATGTTGAAACTAACATTCCAGTTTATATCTTTGGTTTTTACTGGTGTTGCATTTAAAGTTACTTCAATACCGTGGCTGTCAACATTCCCTACATTGGTCAGAATTGTTTTGTCGAAGTTGGTTCCGGCTGCAGCCGGAACAGTTGCCAGTAAGTCCTCGGTTTTGCGGGTGTAAAAATCGAAGGTACCGGTAATTCTGTCATCGATAAAACCGAAGTCGAACCCGGTGTTCCAGGATTTGGTGGTTTCCCATTTTAAATTTGAAACATAAGCTTCTGGTCGATAGGTATAATAATAATCGTCGCCAAACTGTACTTGTGCTCCATCCTGGCTATATGTATATACGGGCAAATAGTTATAATTCCCGATACCATCCTGCTGACCTGTTTCACCATAACTGGCACGGAGTTTCAAGGTGCTGAGCACGTGGTTATCCTGCAGGAATGATTCCTCGTTCACCCGCCAGGCCAAAGCTACCGAAGGGAAAGTTCCCCAACGGTTATCTTTGTTAAAACGTGAAGTGCCGTCGCGGCGCAGACTGGCAGTAAGAATGTAGCGCGAGTTGTAGCTGTAATTCAAACGGGCATAATAAGAAATCAAAGTATGCCGTTGATCTGATGCGGCAGAAGTGCTTTGTACCTCTCCGATAACGTTCAGTTCCTCATAAGTTGGCATAGTACTTTTCCAGTACTGGTAATCGTAACCAACCGTTGCTTCAACATTACTTTTCAAATCTTCAAGGTACTTGTTATAGTTGAAATAAGTTGTCAGCAGTTTGTTGGTTTTTTTCTGTGGCCCATAATTATAGTCCCGGCCACCTGTTGTATAATATTGAGCTGCTTCTGCCGGAACATAGATATGGCCTTTCCCTTTGGCATAGTCATATCCGGCAGTTACATGAAATTTCAATTCGGGTAAAAAATGAACTTTGTAATCCATGTCAATATTCCCTACCACACGATTAACTTTACTGGTGGAACGGTATTGCTTAAGCAAGCCGAGAGGATTAAGGACAGCGCGGGTTACAGGCGATCCGGTATTGTCGGTTGCTTCGTTGTAACCGCCGAATGAACCATCATCCGAATAAACACCAATTGTCGGGTTATAGGTCGAAGCCCCCCAGATTGCATCTGTTTTTGCAAAGCGGTTGTCGTTGTGAGAACCTTTTGCATTGATGTTGAATTTCAGATAATCATCAAAAAGTGAAGGTGAAACAGAAATACTTCCTGTCATTCGTTCTGCATTGTCTGTTTTCAAAATGCCATCCTGATCGTAATAGCCAACAGAAAAACGAGCCGGTGTGTTCGAAGCTATGCGGGTGGAAAGGCTCAGGTTATTATCGGTCCCGAAAGCCGCCTGGTAGACCTTATCATTCCAGTCGGTATCCTCATCGCATAAAAGTGTTTTCTGAGCATCTGTCCCTTCGCTGTTAATTACATCAATAAACTGTTCACGGGACAACATATCGGGAAGTTCCGTGTGAATTTGTACTGAATTTGTTGAACTGAAATTAACTTTCAATCCCTTGGTTGAGGTTCCTTTCTTGGTGGTAATCAGAATTACCCCGTTGGAAGCACGAGACCCGTAAATCGCAGTAGAAGAAGCATCCTTCAGGATGGTAATATTTTCAATGTCATTCGGGTTAATCAGGCTTAGAAAATTGTTGTCATTCCCGCTGATACCTCCAGTTTCCAAAGGCAGACCGTCAAGCACGATGAGCGGGTCGTTGCTCGCATTCAGAGAAGCGCCTCCACGGATGCGGATAGTACTACCGGCAGTTGGCGACCCACTGTTCGACATGATCTGAACACCGGATACTTTGCCGGTAATCAGTTGTTCGGGTGAACTGATCAATCCGCTGTTGAAGTCATCGGTACCGACACTGGTAACCGAGCCGGTAAGGTCGCTTTTACGTTGAACACCATAGCCAATCACCACTACGTCGACAAGTTCCTGTGTTTCGTTCTTCAATTGCACATTAAGGGTATTCCCTGAAGGAACCGGCAGTTGCTGCGTTTCAAATCCTATGTAAGAGAATTGCACTTCCTCGCGTCCTTCGGGAATTGTAAGTGTATAATTACCATCAATATCAGTGATGGCTCCTGTTGTGGTGCCCACTATGATAATAGTAACACCAGGCAACGGTTCATTTGATTCGTCGACTACCTTTCCCGAGATAATTTTTCCCCCGGGTTGCTGGGCCATTAAAGGAGTTATTCCTTCCCAAAGCACACAAAGCATAAGCAAGATAGCCGGGATGCTAAAATTTACGTATTTTCTATTCATAACTATAGGTTTTTAATCCTTTTAAATGTATTCTAGGTTTCGTTAATTATTCTATCCATATATTTCCAATCTCTATTTCACGGGCTTCATGCTTTTCCCCTTCAAACGACAATTCAAGTCTTTCTATCGATTCGGGCTGAAAAGGAATAGCAGTTACAGGGCTGAAATACTTTTTCATGAATACCGGGTAAGCATTTGGCAGTAAAGCTGTTCTCGTTTGCTTTAGTTGATTGAGCGGAATCCTGGCAATGTTGTTTTCTGGTTGAGGACAAGACATAACATAAGTATACCCGTCGGAGGTGACAAATCCGCACTTCAATCCTTCAGGCATTTTTTTTACATACAGGCACAAATACTTGCCCAATTTTAAGCGATCCTTCCGGAGAACAATTTCATCCCCGGTGTATTTCCTCAGGTAAAACTTCGGATGATCAGCATCCGATTTAAACGTTAGCCGAAGAGTGTTTCTCTCTGTAGGAGAGTTTTCAACCAGACCACGTTTGACAGCACTCCATTCAGGCATTGTAAAAGCTTCCATCCCGCTAAATTCATCGGTTACAGAAAACAGTATAACTGGTTTCAGCTTCTTTATAATCTGTGTTCCGAAAAACTGATTATCAGTATAATCCCAGTCTAACGGACTGCCTGAAACTCCGGAAGGAAAAGTTTGTTTTGTATTTCCCTTAAAAACGACCAGGTTATACCTGAAATGAGGCTCCCTTACTTCAGGGGCAGGAATAACCGCCTCATAATTGTAACTGTCCAGGTGCTTCATCTTCTGGTACGAATTATTATCGTTCCAGAAAGAAATCTTGTCTGTATAAATCAATACAGAATCAGGGAATTGCGTACCTGCAATAACAGTCTCAATTTTCAAAGGTTTTCCTGCCTCAGCGATCTTTGCCGGCTGATGAAAAACCGTAAACGATGAGTTTTCCTGTTCCCCCTTAGGCGCAACAAATTCACTCAGCCGCATATTTTTCCAGGTTGATTCGGGAGTCCATCTTTTAACCGGGGCTATACTTTTCTTATGCAGCAGATAAACTCCGGGTGTTAACGATCGAATTATGCCATCGTTTGTACTCTCGCGAAATGAGTTCCCTTTGTTAATCCCCTTTATGTCATATGATTTTCCCAGATTGGGCAGGTTCAAAGTCATATCCCATGATCCCCAATAAATCCGGGTCACTTCTTTCTTTAATGATGGCTTGGCAAAAGGATCGCTAACCTGAACAGCATCAGGCATAACCTCTAACCGCCAAAGTCCGTTCTCCAGCTTGTCAACAAAATAGGCACCGGTTCCTTCGTAACTTACCACAGGAGAACTGCCACATCCGGCCACAGATTCCAATTGATCAGCATCAACCGGTACTGTTTGGGTATTGTTCGAATAAAAGAATTTTGTTGGCGAATTCAATTCGCTTAAATCCTGCTTATAGCTAACACGAAAGTCAGCAAAAACGGTATCGGCCGGATAAACCCCGTAAGACTTATTCCGGGGCAGAGAAAAAGCAGCTTCAGCCGCAATTTTCATACCTATTGCTTTACCTGGTGTGTAAGCCAGATTCAGATAATGAGTCTGGTATTCAGTGTTAGTCCAGGCCAATTCCATCGGATCATAAGCAAACTGGGTTATCCACTGAAAGCCGGCACTACGGAACGCACGCACCATTGCCGGATACATATAAGAATATAAAATATCCGCCGGATCGAACTCGTAAATCAATTTTGCTTTTCTGTTAAAACCATTTATATTCGAGAACGGTATCTGATATTCATCTATATTAGGGAGGAAATTACCTTTTCGGGTATGGCCGGAAACCAATCCGGTGGGATACCATTGATAAGTTGTTCCCTGGATATTCGTCGAAAAATAGGCCTCTTCCTGTTGAAGGTTGTGACTTACATTATAAAATACCGGTTTGCGGTTTCCTGCATTGTTTAAGGCATCAAGCATCCGGTTGATATAGCTTCTGGTCTCTTCCTGCGTTCCGGGATGACATGGCTCATTATTTATTTCAAACCCGACAATCATCGGATCGTCTTTATAAGCCTCTTTTGTATAAGGATTTACATGCTGAACAAGAGATGTTATGTACCGTTCCTGTGCTGCAATGGCTTCCGGCTTGGAATGAATACTGCATTTGTCATAATGGTATGAAAAGCCGTCGGTAGGCTGATTCTTTTCGGGATATCCGTTTCCGAAATTGGTTTGTGCCGTGATCACAACCTGGATATTTCGTTCTTCCAACTTTGAAATAAGATAATCCAGTAGATCAAGATGCTCATTCTCTATTAACTCTCCCCGTACATCCGATATTTCCACATCCCAGATGTGTATCCGGTAAGCATTGAATCCTAAACGGGCAAAATGATAGACATCCTCATCAATGGCTTTTTTCCGGTCAACTCCCAGATAACCAGTAGCGCGATAGGCATGGGCAAAAGGCAACGTGTAATTTACACCAAAAAATGAAGCTTCGTTGCCGGTGTCTCTATATCGCATAGTTCCGTTTTTATCGACATAAACACTCGGAAATTTTTGAGCAACCGAAAGAACTGTAAATAAAACACAGATAACCGTTGAAAAATTTTTTTTCATTTCGTTTATCGATTAGTTATTGGCACCATTAAATAAAAAACAGACAAATGTTTTTATCAAGTAAAATTACTGCTGAGGGGTGGGCCGGGAAAGCAGAGATTGGACATAAATGGATAAAAAATGGACATGAGGGAAGAATTACTTCCAATTGGAAAAAGAATAGTACAAAAAATTATCTCTTTCTTGTTTTACAAGGTATAGCGCAACAAGCGTCTTCTCTTGTGATCAGGTTTTGTTGTCGGTCACAAGCGTGACGCGCCAGTAAGGGGCGTCATTTGCGGTTGTACTAAGCGTCACGTATCACTATTGAAGACTGCTGTCTATCTCAGAAATATCATTTTTATCTGTCTCGCCAAGCCATGCGTTCAGTTTTTCTTTGGCTTTTTCTCTTATCTCAGGTGTTATGTTTTCTGAAATCTGGGTAAGGGCAAACATCAAAACTCCAAAATCGTCAGTAAAGCCGACTAAAGGGGCAATATCAGGAATAGCATCAGCCGGAAAAATAAAGTAGCCCAGGGCAGCAGTGATAAGCAATTTAGTTTTTATTGAAACATTTTTATCTTTCATTATAAAATACAGTAGAAGGACAGCATAAACGACCTTGGAGCCGGCAAGTTTACCAAACTTCCCGAGTTTTTGCCGAAGTGAATCTTCAGAGTAATATGTATGATAATTCCTTTTCAAAATAGAATAAAAGTCGATAATTATTTCAAGCCTGCATTTGAATAATTGACCCGGTAATTGCCGTATTTTTTTTCAATCACATCCAGGGCATGGGTAACTTCTTCGAGCGTGATTGCCTGTAACAGTCGTATTTTATGTTCCCTGAAATCAGGCAGACCAGGGAAATATTTTGCGAAATGACGGCGCATCATTAATATTCCTACCCGTACATCGTCGCGCCATTCGATCGACATCCTGAGCTGGTCTTTTACATTTTGTACTATTTCTGTAACCATTGGGGGAGGCAACAGTTCTCCGGTTTTCAGGAAGTGCTTGATTTCACTGAAGATCCACGGACGGCCAATAGAAGCACGGCCAATCATCAGGGCATCGACACCTGAGCAGTCGAGTAGTTGTTTCGCTTTGGAGGCATTGGTGATATCGCCGTTTCCAATGATGGGAATCTGAATTGCAGGATTATTTTTCACTTCGGCAATGAGCGACCAATCGGCTTTGCCGGTGTACAACTGGCTACGGGTACGACCATGAATGGCAAGGGCGGCAATGCCGGCATCCTGCAGGCGTTCGGCCACTTCCTCGATGGGTTTGTTACTCTCTTCCCAGCCCAGCCGCGTTTTGGCAGTTACCGGAAGCGAGACCGTTTTTACAATTTCGGCAGTCATTTTTTGCATCTTAGGCAGGTCTTGCAACATACCTGCGCCGGCTCCCCTTTTTACAATTTTTTTCATCGGGCAGCCGTAATTAATGTCAATGAAGTCGGGTTGAAATTCTTCGGCCACTTGTGCGGCACGCACCATCGAACCGATATCGTATCCGTAAATCTGAATGGCAACCGGACGGTCGAAATCGAACAATTCCATTTTTTGTTTGGTTTTCTTCACATCCCGTACCAGCGCCTCCGACGAAACAAATTCGGTAACCATCACGTCGGCACCAAATTTTTTGCACATGTAACGAAACGACTTGTAGGTCACATCTTCCATTGGCGCTAGAAAAAGCGGCATTTCACCTAAATCAATATTTCCGATCTTCACCTTTCAGCAGATTTTTTGCAAAGATAAAAAAACTATTAAGCGACCTTTTCAATTACCTGTAAGATAAAAAGAAACGCTTCACGATCCCGGATCAATTTTTTTCATGTAAATTGATACAAACTTGACACATGGTCGTTAATACTAACAGAATGACGTCCGATGAATTTAAAATACAGATTTTGCCATGGTCCCGGAAGTTGTATCCGATGATCAGAAGATTGTTGAAAAACGATACTGAAACACAGGATGCCGTTCAGGACCTGATGATGAAACTTTGGGACAAAAAGGATTCACTTCATAAGGTGGATAATATCGACGCGTACATTATACGGATGGCAAAGAATCATTGTCTGGATGTCATGAAAAAAAAGAAACCCCGGTTTCTGGATGATGAAGAGCAGCACAGGATTATTAACCTGCCTGACAGGGAGAACGATCCGGACCAGTTTGAAAAGTTCGGCCATATAAAAAAGGCAATTGAAACTTTACCTGAAAAATACAGACAGGTTATTCAATACCGTGATATCGATGGTTTTGAATTTGAAGAGATAATGGAACTGACCGGTTATGAAATACCCTATATACGGGTAATTCTTTCACGGGCAAGAGTGAAGGTAAAAACAGAAGTACAAAAAATTTACAATTATGAAAAAGGAACAACTTCAAGATCTTCTGGACAAATATTATAAGGCAGAAACAAACTTACAGGAAGAAGAAACCTTACGTGAAGAACTTCAGGGATCCGATGATTTTGCTGAAGAAAAAGATGTGTTTACCTATTTCAGAGAGGAAGCATTTGTCCCTCAGAACCTTGAAAATACAATTTTCAATCAGATTACGGCAAGAGAGCCGGGACGGAAGAAAATAATCAGGATGTATGTTATCCGGGCCGTTTCGGTGGCGGCAATGGTCGTACTTTTTATCTCAATTTTTTTACTGAGACCCGGGAAGGTAACTCCCCTGAAGTTAAGCCAGGATGAACAGTTCGCTGTATTGGAACAAGCTTTGTCTCAGGTCTCATATTGCCTTCAACCTTCGGAGGATGACGACTTGGTTGTTGTTTTTCAGGATAAAAATTTTGAAATAGTCATGAATTAAAAATAAACAATTATGAAGAGGTTGATTTTAATGTTGATAATAGCAATTTTTACGCTGCCGGCGATAGGGCAGGAATTGTTTAATATCCTGGTCGATAAATATTCGAATAAGGATGGGTTTAGCGCGGTGCAGCTTTCAAAGGACATGTTCGATCTGTATTTGAAAAAGAAGAATATTGATGAAAAAGATCCGGTTTACAATGTGGTCAGTAATTTGGAAAACATTTTGGTGATAACCCAGGTGAAAGACCCGGAAAAAAAGGATGAATTAAAAAATATCCAGACAGAAATTCTGGATTATTATAAAAAAGAGGGAATGACTCTTTTTAAAACCGAGAAAAAGAACAATAACGATCTTAAGATATATATCGAAAAAGATGAGGACGGTGTATCATCCCTGGGGCTGGTAAACTTATCTGATTTTTCGCTGACCTTAATTGAAATTAACGGGCTGATCGACCTGACCAGTATTGCCAGTCTGAACAAGGCATTTAATATCCGTGGTCTGGAGGCGCTCCGTAAAATTGATGATTCGGGAAATTATTTTGTAAGCCCTGATTTTTCGACATTTCAAATACCGGATATCCGGTTCGAACTCAGTGAAGAACGTCGGAAAGAAATTGAAGAGAGCGTGAAAAAGGCCCAGGAAGAGGTGAAGGCAAGGCAATGGGATATGCAGCTTCGTGAGAAAGATTTGTCTAAAGAACAAAAGGCACTATTTGAGAAGTACAAACGTTTCCCGATTCTTTTAAAAGGGAATGATAATATGGTAGAATATTATCTCGACAGTGTAAGAGTTGACAGAGAAAAAATTATTGATCTTGATCCTGACTTGATTGAAAAAATTGAAGTTATAAATAAGGACAAAGACGGAGAAAAAGCGGGCATCCTCAGGATTACAACAAAAAAATAAAGTGTCCCTTGAAACAAGGCTAAAAAAGAAAGCCGCTGAAAATTTCAGCGGCTTTCTTTTTTAGCCTTCGGAAAAAATCTAATTTTAGGCAAAAATTAGAACGTTATGGCATTAAAGGCTTTTCAGGGGATGCACCCGTTCTCTCAGTTACTTTTTTCTGTTTTTGTAATCCTGGTCTCTTTTATTGTGGTTTTTTTGCTTTCCCTGCTGATTGCAATCCCGGTCTTTGGGCTTGATTCAATGCTTGGACAGCTTTCAGGGTTTGATTATACGAATCCCACTACCATTAACCTGCTCAAATATATGCAGACAGTACAGTCCCTGGGGCTATTTCTTTTGCCACCCATTATTCTTGCATATCTTTTCGGGGGATCGGTAGTTAAATTTTTGCAGTTGAACTGGAATTTTAAATTAAGTCTGGTTTTTATTGCCTTTCTCCTGATCATCGTTGCCAACCCTGCCATTAATTTTCTGGGTTCGGTTAACGAAAACATGCGGTTACCTGAATGGTTGTCAGGGATGGAAAACAAAATGAAAGAGATGGAAGAAAATGCCGCTTTCCTGCTTGAAAAATTTATGGATGTAAAAACAATTGGTGGTTTGTTGTTCAATCTTCTGATGATAGCTGTAATACCAGCCCTTGGTGAAGAATTTCTTTTCAGGGGGGTTATTCAGAAAATATTTTCCGACTGGACGCGAAATTACCATTGGGGAATCTGGATATCTGCCATTTTGTTCAGCGCTATGCACATGCAGTTTTATGGTTTCATTCCCCGTATGGTTTTGGGTGCTTTATTCGGGTACATGCTGGTATGGTCAGGATCGATCTGGATACCGGTATTGGCCCATTTTTTTAACAATGCTTCTGGTGTTATCGGTCTTTACCTGATCAACAAGGGCACTATCTCCCCTGAAATGGAAGACATTGGTTCCGGTACGGAACAACTGCCAGTTGTCATTATCAGCATTGTGTTGACGGTGTTGCTGTTGGTTTTTATATACAGACAAACACAGAAACTCCCTGCCACTGCAACCCACAGGGCACATACCGGTTAAATCAGGATTTTTTCAGTTTCTTCAATAAAAAAACTGTTAATGAGGCAATCAACAGTTTTTCTTAACTGATATAGAATTCTTTTCAGGAAAAGATAATGTTTCGTTGCAGTCTGCTTGCTTCAATCCGTTTTTTTTCAGAGGATCGGAATATATAAACCACTCCGTATGCAGATGATTTTTTTCGTTTTATTTCTTCCGAATGAACACCAAATGTTTCTTCCACTTCATTCCATATATGCTGGATCAGGGAATCGGCTTCATCTCTCATCCCCGAGACTTTTCCCGAGGCCCGGTTGGTAATATTTTGTAACATTTTCTGGTGCCGGTAGGCATCTTTGAAATCTTCGAAGTGAACTTTTACCAGGGCAATTGACGGATTGTAAATAGGACTGCCACCATGCATCGTGCGTTTTTGCTCGCCGACTATTGCTTTTTCTCCCCATTCCAGAATATGTGATTCGAGGTTAAGCGGGGGAATTGTTTTACTATTTACATCCATGCCATAATATTCCCGTACTTCAGGTTTTATTTCTTCACGCATGATACCAAAATTTAATACCTGCAAAAAATGGGAGATATAAAGTTTTGCTTTTTTTACTACTTCTCCGTAATCTTTGGCGCATTTGAACTGATTTTCTCTCGAAACCTGCAATTGTTTGATTGCATTTGAAAATCTTGGGTAAAATATTTGGAGACGTTCCAGACTTTGCTGGCTGAAGGCCAGTTCGCGAATAGAGGTTGTATTTCCTTTATCAAGGCAGGCTTCCATCGCTCTAAGTCTTGCTTGATCTGTATTAGGTAACCTTCTGTATGGCATATTCTTTATTTCTGTTTTAGCGAAGATACAAAATCAGACATCAAAAAATCATCATTCGCTGTATAACTAACTAACAAAATAATGTTCAAAAGCATAAAATAAAATTCGTTGGGAATACTATTTCGGATAATTCCGGGGAGATATTAACAGATACAATTATTCTATTGTTGATTACAGACAATGAGAAATTTTGCTTGGATATATAATTTTCACCAAACTATTGCTTCCTTTTAAGGAGATTAATAACTTCAGCAAAATTTTAAATTAAACCAACTATGATGAGCCTGTATTCTAATCAAAACCGAAAAGAGTTTATCCGGAACTTATCGTTGATGATTGGCGCAACTGCCCTTCCCGGAAGTTTCTTTGCAGCCTGTAATACTGTTCCCGGATCGAAAATGAAGCTGGGTCTGGTAACCTATCTTTGGGCAAAAGACTGGAATATTCCGACCCTGATTAAAAATTGTACCGAAACCAATATTTTGGGAGTTGAACTCCGGGTTGATCATGCCCATGGGGTTACACTTGATTTAACGGCACAGCAAAGGGCCAATGTAAAGGCACAGTTTGCCGACAGCCCGGTACAAATAGTAGGAATGGGCACTAACGAACAATACGATTGGCCGGAACCGGAACGGCTAAAAAAAGCGATTGAGACTACCAAACAATGGTTACACCTGAGCAAAGATATTGGTGGATCGGGAGTAAAAGTGAAGCCAAATGCATTTCACAAGGAAATTCCCAAAGAAAAAACCATAGAGCAAATTGGGAAGGCCCTGAATGAACTGGGAGAATATGCCCTTAATATGGGACAACAAATCCGGCTCGAAGTGCATGGGCGTGAGACCCAGGAACTGCCAAACATCAAAGCAATGATGGATTACGTACAAAACGATGGTGCTAAAGTCTGCTGGAATTGTAACAGCCAGGATTTAAACGGACAGGGGTTGGAATACAACTTTAATTCAGTAAAAGGCAGATTTGGTGATACCTGTCATGTACGCGAATTAAATATTGGTGCTTATCCATACCAGCAACTCATGGATTTGTTTGTACAAATGGACTACAGGGGATGGATTTTGCTTGAATGCCGGACTAATCCCGAAGATAAAACAGCAGCATTAAAAGAACAACGGGAGGTTTGGAAAACAATGATTTCCAATGCACAGACGAAGTTGCGATAGGTATTGTTTCCCCGGTTTTTTCTGATTATCTCAAAGAACATATTTCCGAGGGTAACCTTTTCTACATTTTCCGTATTAATTAATGTATTATAAAAAGCCAAGGAAGATGAAAAGGGAAATGATTTTGATAGTGTGGATTTTTGCATCTTTTCAATTGGTTTTCGCACAGATTGAAGTCAGGAAACCATCTGTGGAAGTATTTATTAACGGAAAGATGTACGAGAATGGTGATGAAATTACTGTTCAAAAAGGAGAAATGCTCGAAGTTAGAGTATCGCAAAAGGGAGGAAGACGTGATTTCGTAAATTATCCTGACAGTTATATGAAAATGACTCCTGATCTGCAAATCCTTAAAAAAGGTGTTAATGGACTTGTTTATGTGAACAAAGGGACAAAATCGGAATGGAGGTTATTAAGCGAAGATGCAATTTTTTCATCCGATGAACAACTTACAATTAAAGAGAACACTTCTGCTTTCAACGAAGTGTCCGTGCGGGTCGGAGGGGGTGACTTTTCAAGAACTTATCTGAAGATCAACCTGAATACGGTTTGGCAATTTACCACGGGTAATGAACAAAAACTGGAACAGAACGATTCAGAAGCATACATATATCTGAATGTGACAGGCTCTACAGAAATATGGTTTGCATCTAAAAATATTCATGTGGCAGGGACAAAGGATGAAGGCATCAAAGAAAAATTAAACTTTATCCAGAATAATTTCGACACTATTGAATCTAATTTGATTCATTTTAATTATGTCCAGGTTCAAAAGGATATACGGAATCTCCAGTCGAATGTTAACTTGTTGAGTAGCTATCTTCAGCAATTAAAAAGCAATAATCCTGCATTTAGAATTGAGATTCATTTTGTTGGCCTTCCGAGCGATCGCCCCATAAATGATTTAAATGTTTTTGAAAGGTTACAATTAGAATGGTCTCGTCTAAATACCTTTATTCAACAGGAAGTGGCAATAATGAATGATGCATCAACCGGTAATACTGAAAAATTGAAGGCATCAATGCAGAAATATCTTAGCTGGCAATATGGTCTTCCGGAAAACTGGATAGCCGTAATGGAACTATACCTGCCTCAGATAAACAGAGAGAAGATACTTGTATCACCGCAATTACAAGCTTTGATAGAAGATAATCAGGAATCAAAAGACATAGGATCTTCGCTGGAATTAATAAAAGCTTTTTTTAATCAGAGAATAGAAAATATAGATGCAGAGACAAAGCAAATTGTACAAACAAAAAACAGACTGCAAGCTGTAAAATTATTTGACGGAATGCTGCGTAGTTACATCTCTTCAATTAACTGGGCTGAGTGGGAAAATACCCGGGAAGTCGGATTTGCATATGTAAAATAACCCCAGAGGTAGAGGTGTCTTTCAGGAATAAGCTTGATTTTCCGAAACTTAGATATTGGGAATAAAACTGTGTTCATTGAATTTATATTTCATAACACAGTTTTTTTAGTAGCTTTCTATTTTTTTTCTTTTAGTATTTCCTGGAGCCGGAACATCTCGTCGCGGAGTTGGGCGGCAGTAATGAAATCAAGTTCTTTGGCAGCGGTTTGCATCTCCTTTTTCACTTTCCCGATGGTTTTTTCAAGGGCAGGTACGCTCATATACTGCACCACCGGATCGGCAGCTACATCGGGGTGCAAAACACCACCTGAATATGATTTGGCTGCTTTGTCGCCACGGAATTCGTAACCGATTATTTCGCGGGTCGGTTTCACAATTGCCTTGGGGGTAATATTATTTTCGGTATTGTACTTCAGTTGTTTTTCGCGCCGGTAATTGGTCGAGTCGATGGTTTTTTGCATCGATTCGGTAATTTTATCGGCATACATGATGACCATGCCGTTCAGGTTACGGGCAGCCCGCCCTGCTGTCTGGGTAAGTGAACGTTCCGAACGCAGGAAGCCTTCCTTGTCGGCATCGAGGATGGCCACCAGCGATACTTCGGGCAGGTCGAGTCCCTCGCGCAGCAGGTTGATCCCTACCAGCACATCGAAAACGCCTTTTCTCAGGTCTTCCATGATCTGCACCCGTTCGAGTGTATCTACATCGGAATGGATGTAACGGGTTTTTACACCATAGTTCAGCAGATATTTGCTCAGTTCCTCGGCCATACGTTTGGTGAGGGTGGTCACCAGTACCCGTTCGTTATGTTCGGCACGCAGTGAAATTTCGTGCATCAGATCGTCGATCTGGTTGGCACTCGGACGCACTTCAATTTGCGGGTCGAGCAAGCCGGTGGGACGAATGATCTGTTCCACCACTATTCCTTCCGATTTTTCCAGCTCATAATCGGCAGGAGTTGCGCTCACGAAAATGGTTTGCCTGGCCAGGCTTTCAAATTCTTCGAAACGCAGCGGGCGGTTGTCGATGGCAGCAGGAAGGCGGAAAGCATATTCAACCAGGTTCACCTTACGTGAATGGTCGCCGCCATACATGGCCCTGATCTGCGGAATCGTCACATGACTTTCGTCGATCACTGTAAGGAAATCTTTCGGGAAATAGTCGAGCAGGCAGAAAGGACGGGTGCCAGCCTCTCGTCCATCGAAATAACGGGAGTAATTCTCGATACCCGGGCAATACCCCAGTTCGCGCATCATTTCCAGGTCGTATTCCACGCGTTCCCCGATACGTTTGGCTTCCAGTGGTTTTCCGATCGACATAAAGAAATCGATCTGTTTCACCAGGTCGTCCTGTATTTGCCGGATAGCCAGGTTCATGCGCTCTTTGGTCGTTACAAAAATATTGGCCGGGTAAATCACAACCTGTTCAAACTCGTCGGTTACCAACCCACTTGCCGGATCAAACGAATGTATTTCCTCAATTTCGTCGCCCCAGAAAATAATTTTATAGGCAATATCGGCATATGCCGGAAAAACATCCACTGTGTCGCCCTTCACCCGGAAGTTTCCGCGCTGGAAATCAATCTCGCTGCGCGAATACAAGGCATCGACCAGCTTGCGCAGAAACACGTTTCGCCCAATGGTCTGTCCTTTTGCGATTTTGGTAACATTAGCATGAAAATCTTCGGGATTACCGATCCCGTATAAGCAGGAGACCGATGACACCACAATCACATCCCGTCTTCCGGAAAGCAATGCAGAAGTAGTGCTTAACCGTAGTTTTTCTATATCCTGGTTAATAGAAAGGTCTTTTTCGATATATGTATCGGTGGTTGGCAGGTATGCTTCAGGCTGGTAATAGTCGTAATACGAGACGAAATACTCCACTGCATTATTCGGGAAAAACTGTTTCATCTCGCTGTAAAGCTGCGCCGCCAGTGTTTTGTTGTGACTCAATATCAGGGTGGGGCGTTGCACCTGTTCGATCACATTGGCCATGGTAAATGTTTTTCCGGAACCGGTTACCCCCAACAGGGTTTGAAAAGGAACTTCCTCTGTAATCCCCTCAACCAGTTGCCGGATGGCTTCAGGCTGGTCGCCGGTAGGGTTGTAATCAGAAACAATTTTAAATTCCATGTACCTTTATTTCTTTAAAACAAAATAAACGGGGAAATGATCACTTACGCCACCGTAATAGTTGGAGCCCCCATAAGTACGGTTAGGGGAAACGGTACCCCGGTTATTTTTAAATTCCATCCATTTCTTTCTGAAAATATATCCCTGTGCGCCTTTTACATCAAAGCCCTTTCCGTCGAGCAGCGAGCGGGAGACAATCAGGTTATCAAGCATATTCCAGTTACCCCGGAAGTTGTAGCTTCCTTTATTTTGTTTATCCGGCGGCAACATCAGGTTTACCAGTTGCGAACCACTCCCCGGCGCTTTGGCGGCAAGGGTTTCCAACAGGCTTTTATTGTCCGGTTCATCATTCATGTCGCCCATAATGATAATATTCGCAGACGGATCTTCTGTCAATACTTCATCAACTTTTTGTTTCAGTACCGAAGCCACGAAAATACGGCGTGGTTCTGATTTGTCGATGCCGCCAATACGCGACGGCCAATGGTTTACAAAAAGGTGAAATTCCTCCTTCTTTATTTTTCCTGAAACATGCAGTATGTCGCGGGTTTTGTAATTGGGGGCGTTGTTGAAAACAATGGGAATGGCTTCTGTTCCGTCCAGGCGGAAACAGTCATTCCGGTACAATAAGGCTACGTCGATCCCCCGTATGTCGGGGCTTTCATAATGGGCAACCGAGTATCTGCCTGCTAATTTGCCGGTCAAAATTAAATCATCCAGTACTTTTCTGTTTTCCACCTCGCAAAGCCCGATCAATACAGGTAAGTCCGTGGTATCAATTTCAGAAATGACCCGGGCAATATCATCAAGCTTTTTCCTGTAGCGTTCATCTGTCCACTTTTTCTTGCTGCCAGGCAAAAATTCATTGTCATTTTTATAAGGGTCGTCTTCTGTGTCAAAAAGGTTTTCGGTATTATAAAAAGCAACCGTTAGACTGGGTTCGCTTTGTTTACAGGCAAACACCCCAAACAAAAGGATAGCAAGAATCAACGAAAACCGCTTCATGATATTCTGAATTAATAAACTTCTTTACCAATGGTAACTTCGTAAAATTCACGGACATCGGTTACCATCATGCCAGCCGTTTGGGCTGCCTGTATCCCGAGGATGCCATCTTCAAATACATGGCAGTCTTTGGGTTCAATCCCCATTAATTCTGCGCACTTCAAAAAAGTGTCGGGATATGGCTTATGCATGGTAACATCTTCAGAACAAACGAGTATCTGAAAATAATCTTTTAACCCGACAATCTCAAGTGTTTTAAGGGCCAGTCTGCGCATACCGCCGGTTCCTACAGCCATTGGTAGCTGTCCGTGGTATTTTTTGATCAAATTGACTACCGGTACAATCGGAAGAGATCTGTGCATATTTAGCTCATACTCTTCTTCCTTTGCATCGCCCATTTCTTTCGGATCGATGTTCTTGCCAAACATTTCATTCAGCTTCATCACAGTAGGATAAAGCGGGATACCGGCCAGTTGTGCAAACAGTTCAACTGTGAAGTTGATACCATAACGGGCCGCAGCATTTCGCCAGGCAATAAAATGGATCGGCATAGTGTCGGCAATAGTTCCGTCAAGGTCAAAAATCAGTGCTTTAGCCATGGGGTCAATATCCAGTAAAGTCATAAAATCATGTTTTTATACTAAGTAGAAAACAAAAGTAACCAATAATTTAAACCGGGGGCAGATGTACTTTTTTCTTTAAGGAAAAATTAACACTTTTGCTGGTCAAATTTTTCTTTATGAAACAGGATCTTTTGATCACATTTACCAGCTCCATCCAATTCGGAATTTTCGGAGGAATTGCATTAATAATTTTTGGATGGATTGAAAAGAATGACCTTTTTACCGAGATTGGCCGTTTTATTTTCATTGCTTTGGGTATCTACGCCCTCTGGGTTATTTTCTCCGGACAAATACAGGTTCCGGAAAATACCGGCGGCGTAATTTCAAAGGAAATGCAGGCATTGGCAGTATTCAAAGGAGTCGCTGTTTGTTCAGGAATAGCGTTGCTTTCATTTATTCTGAAGTTGGTTAAATTCCGTTATTACCGGCTGGTTACTCTGATTTTTCTGGTCTTTGCCCTGTTCCTGTTTTTTACGGTTTACAATATTCAACAAAACTAAAATCGTTACTACACCCCGAAGCAGGTTGTACAAAAAAGACTAAAGTGATTGAAGGTTTTTATTTTCTTTTTAATCAAATAGTTCTTCGTCACGAATCATCATCAGGATAGCTGAATGCGGTAAGATCACATATTTTTCTTTATTGAATTCAATCTCGTAACCGCTTTTATTGAGATACACCGCTAAATCGCCGACCCTTGCCTGAAGCGGAACATATTTTACATCTTCTTTTTGTTCTTTCCACGGTTCATCTTCATCGGTCATAGCCGGGATCGGATAACCGGGCCCTACTTTCACGATATAACCGCTTTGTAACTTTTCATTTTCCTGTACGGTTGGAGGCAGGTATAATCCTGTCTGGGTTTTACCTTGCGGATTTTTGGGTTTCACGAGCACCCGGTCGCCAACCATGATAAATTTTTCGAGGTTTTTTTCTTCAATCACCAAAGGCATAATCTGTGTATTTGATTCAGGCTTCAAAGATAAAAAATTAAAAATTCAAGCACCCCGGTATCCCCTCCCGGCAGTTAAAATAACCGGAACAAAATGAAAGACATGCTCAAAAACAGATGGGGACATTCATTAATTAGCCTCACAACCAGGTAAATATCGTTTTTTTACTGAATGGAATTTATTATTTTACAACTTCTCTAAAGTTTGGCGTATGTCCGGTTTAAAAATATTATTTCTCTCTTCCGGCGATCAGTTATGTCGTTGTCTGATCGCAAAAAATATTCTTCAGTCTTTTGATGCAGAGATGGAAGTTTACCCGGCAGGAATGGCACCCATCGCAGAACTTTCGGAGGAGAGGAAAAGAGCAATGTCACAGCTGGGATATGAAATTGGTGAAGATAATGTCAGAACTTTTGATGAATATCGCGATATGGAATTTGATTACCTGATTACGCTCAGTCCCGGGATTCGTGAACAGTTGAAAAAATATCCGATAAATTATAAAATAAAGCTGCATATGGAATTTCCCGATTTCTGTGCCGGGGAAACAACCGAATCTGAAGCTGTTAAATTATTCAGAAAAATACAGGAAGAAGTTCAAAACGAATTAAGCTATTTTTATTATCACATACTGAAGGAGCAAGATTCTTCATAAGGTCGCCTGTTCATACTATTTTTTTACCATGAAATTCATTGGTTCGGATTTGTTGGCTTAATATCTCCAGGTTTTCCGATGTAATTTTACCGGCAGCGATAATTTTTATACGTCCCCGGGCATGGTCAATAATGTGGTTTAAAATGTCAATTCCGGCTGTGGCTGTTTTTTTAGTTCCTGAGGTCAGGATACGTTCAGCGCCGGTTGAAATAACATCTTCCAGTGCTTCGAGGTAATCCGGTGCCTGATCGAAGGCCTTGTGAAATGTGACCTGCATGGGACGGGCCAGTTCAACAAGGTTACGTGTTTGTTCAACATTGATTTTATTATCGGGGGTTAGTATTCCCAGCACGATCCCGGGGATGCCTAATTTTTTACAAATTTTTATATCGGCTTCCATTATTTCCAGTTCGTTCCCGGAATAAACAAAATTTCCACCTCTGGGCCGGATCATGGCAAAAACCGGGATATTAAGTTTTTCACGACAAAGCTTAAGTGTTCCGAAAGAAGAAGTCGTACCTCCGACACCAAGGTTCTCACAGAGTTCAATCCTGTCAGCACCGCGCTTTTCGGCTGTCACAGCCTCCTGAAAACATTCAATACAGGCTTCTTTTATCATTTTATTCAATTAATTAATTGACTTTCGGGATAAAATTAAAAAATAACTGCTTTTATTCCTTTAATTTTTCGCATTGTTAATTAATTCCCGGGGATCGTTCATAAAACAGAGGATTTCATTATTGCACCAAGAACAATATTTTGTTTCCTTTCGAACAATTTTTTATCTGAAAACATCATTTTATGGCTTTATCTTTTGGAAAAACCTGGTGGGGCGAACAATGGCTGAATTCGTTGAACAATATTGATTATAGCAACCGGTTGCCCCGCGGAGCTTCGTATGCAAGAAAAGGGGCTGTCGAAAAAATTAAAATTGAAGGGAACCATATTTCCGCGAAAGTAAAAGGAACACGCCCGCGTCCGTATAATGTCGATATTATTCTGCCTCCGTTTTTCGATCCCGAACTGGGAAATTTCCTGCAAGAGATAACCAGGCACCCGGTGATTATATCCAAGTTACTGAACCGTGAACTCGACCCGCTTGTTCTTGAACTTGCAGAAAAATGCGGGCTGAAAGTGTTTCCCAAACAATGGAGCGACCTGAAAATGCAATGTTCATGCCCCGACTGGGCCGTCCCCTGTAAACACCTTGCTTCTGTAATTTATAAAGTTTCTGCAGAGATTGACAATAACCCTTTTCTTGTGTTTTCACTACACAATGTCGATTTGCTGGCAGAACTGGAAAAGCTTGGCTTGGTTATTAATAAGCAAAACATTGAGATTCCGAAGATTAAAAGCCTCTATTTTGGAAAAGACAACGGAAAGGGAGAATACGACCCGGAAAATGCGTACCGGAAACTTTCTTTTTCAAAACTGTTTCCTATACATGAACCGCTCACTGCTTTACTCTCGCCTAACCCGGTTTTTTACACGGCATCATCGGGCGATTTTCGCGAAAAATACCTTACCGTACTTAAACGCATTGTAAAAAATACATGGAAAGCTGCAAGCGGGAAAATTGCATTGCCCGCTTTTTTCGCAGGGGCTTATGCCGATGAACAACACATCGGCTATCATGCTACGAACAGTGTCCGGCTTGACGAGTCGCTGAACACCAAAGTTTTTATTAACGACCATGAATATTCGGTTGCTGAATTTTTACAGCAGTTATCCCAGATACAGGGCTCCAGAACTTATGATTACCAGCCTTCAACAGCTTCGTTACACACGGCGTTGCACATGTCCCTGCAATTAGTTGCCAACGGGGCAATTGTACCCCAGATTGTTCAATTGCCCGATAAAAAATTTGCTGTACGCTGGCTCCCGGCCCTGCTATGCAAGGAAGTGAAGAAACTGGTAGACCAACTCGAACAGATACTTCCTCCTGATGTGTTTACCGGGGAAATGAGAAAACGGCAAAAACCAATCAATAAAGACAGGGCGGTTAACCTGCTGTCTTTGTTTATTACAGAAATTGTCCGTTTGACCAGTTTTAACCTGAATGACGACATTTTTGAAAGGCTGTTTTTCAAAAATGAAAGTTATCCGTTTTCAAGTCCCGGGGAAGAAGCCCTGGCGGGTGGTATCATGTCGTGGCTGCAAAAGTTTTACCTTACCCAGGGCGAGTATCAGCCGATGCTGGTAGTTGAAGAAATGAGGGATGAAAGGTTCAGGATAACCATAAATGTTACCGGCAAAGAATTGGAATCCCCGGTCCGGCTGAGGGATATACTCATGCAAAAGCAATATGACAAACAACGTTTTGATATTTTACAGTCGCTTGCCCATTTAAGCAGTTTTATCTCCGGCCTGGACGAATATATCAACTCGAACGGGGAACAGGAAATGATCATGGATAACCTGACCTTCACCCCGTTCCTGATGCAAATGATACCAGCCATCCAGTTACTTGATATTTTAGTATTACTTCCCAAGTCCTTGCAGGAAATACTAAAACCAAAGGCCAGTGTAAAACTGAAAAGAAAAGTGGACGGGAGATCGTATCTCCGGCTCGACAAATTGCTCGATTTCGAGTGGCAGGTTGCCGTGGGCGATACATTGATGGATGAAGGTGAATTCAGGAAACTCCTGAAAAAGTCGGATGGGCTGATACGGTTTAAAACCCAGTACATCTACGTAGAGAAAGATGATCTTGAAAAGCTCTGCAAGCATTTTTCACAATCGAAAGAAATGTCGGCTTCCCAGATGCTACGGACGGCGCTTTCAGGCGAATATTTCGGGGCAGCCGTCGAGATGGACGATGAAGTAAGGAGAATCATTAAAGAACTTACCGAATTTAAAGAAGTACCGGTTCCGCAGGGGCTTTATGCCCAATTGCGCCCTTATCAGCAACGGGGATTTTCATGGATATACCGTAATACCCGCATTGGCTTCGGGTCGGTGCTTGCCGACGACATGGGGCTGGGGAAAACCTTACAGGTAATCACGGTAGTTCTTAAATTCAAGGAAGAAGGCCTGCTGGACAAAGAAAAAATACTGATTGTTGCCCCAACAGGTTTGCTGACCAACTGGCAATCGGAATTCAAAAAATTTGCACCCGGGATAAAAGTGGAAATTTACCATGGCCCGCAACGCGATCTGAAAAAGTCAGACGACTATGATGTACTGATCACCTCGTACGGGATAGCCCGAAGCGATGCCCTTCTGCTAAAAAAATTAAAATGGCATTCCATGGTGATTGACGAGGCACAAAACATAAAAAATAAGGAAACAGCACAAACAAAAGCCGTTAAGTCGATTCGTTCCGGGAACTTTATTGCATTAAGCGGCACTCCTGTTGAAAACAGGTTGAGCGAACTATGGAGTATTATGGATTACTGTAACCGTGGATTTCTGGGCAGCTCAAAAGAATTTGCCGAAACCTATGGGAATCCGATTGAACAGTTGAATGACAAGGACACGGCGGAAAAACTAAAACAAGTGACTGCCCCGTTCCTGATGCGCCGTCTGAAATCGGATAAAAGCATTATATCGGACCTTCCCGAAAAAATTGAGATCGACAGCTTTGCCACGTTGACCAAAGAACAGGCAAGCCTGTATGAAAAGACACAGGAAAAAGCGATGGACGAAATAGAAGGTATCACCAGAGCAGACCAAAAATCGCTTTTTGTCAGACAGGGATTGGTTTTACAAATGATACTGGCCCTGAAACAAATCTGTAATCACCCGACCCAGTTCCTTAAAAACGGAAAAATGGATGCTTCATTAAGCGGCAAACTGGATCTTTTATTTGATAAACTTGACAGTATCACCGAAAGCAACGAAAAGGTGCTGATTTTTACCCAGTTCACCGAGATGGCCCAATTACTCCACCGTTTTATTACCGAACGTTACAATAACGAACCTCTTTATTATCATGGCGGGTGCAGTTTAAACCAGCGAAAAGAGATGGTGGAACGGTTCCAGACGAACCATGCAGACAAGGTGTTCCTTTTATCGCTGAAAGCTGCGGGTACCGGGCTGAACCTTACTGCTGCCAGCCACGTCATCCATTACGATTTGTGGTGGAACCCTGCAGTGGAAGCACAAGCCACGGACCGTGCCTACCGCATCGGGCAGAAAAACAATGTAATGGTTCACCGGTTTATTACCAAAAACACGTTTGAAGAAAAAATTAACGAAATGATCCAGCAGAAAAAAGCGCTTGCCGAGATGACTGTCGCCACCGGCGAAAACTGGATAGGCAACATGAGTAACAGGGAACTGCGTGATATCTTTAATATTTCGTGAGCTTTTAGTAAGCAAAATAAAAAAGCGGGCTCGTTTCAATTTCCTGAAACTAACCCGCTTTAATTTTTTATTGAAGGTTTATTTCTATTTTTCCCAGTCGTCGGTGCGGAATGAGGAGGCAGGTAATCCTTCGGTATTAAAAAGGTCACCAACAATAAAGTCTTTAAAGGCATAACGTACAGCAACCGGTTTTTCAACCGACGGGGAGAACAACGTAACACCTTTGTGGGTGATGGAAGCCTGTGCCGGGTAAAAACGTTTATTTTCACCGGCAACTTCAAAATTTTCCAGTTCTTTTCCGTATGAGGTCAATCCGTTACTGGCATGGTCGAAAGTAAGTTTTACTACGCTGCCTTCTACTTTCATTTCGTTTAAAACCGGACCTGAATATTCGAAACCGCTTTTATCGTAAGTTTTGGCAAGGGCTACATAAGCCAGGCGGTCGCCGGTTATTTTTTTATTTGCCGGGTGGATACAATGCTTTTCTCCGATGTCCATCAGGCAAGCCATGCCCATGTTTACGGAAGCACTTTCTGCTTTACGCTCGGCATCGCGCAAATAGGCTGAGTTTAAGCCGCCGCCGTAATCAAAAGGTGCAATTTGAGCATAGTAGAACGGGAAATCGCCGATACCCCATTCGGCACGCCAGCTTTCAGCCAGACCGGGAAGGAGTTTTTCATACTGGTCCGGCTCGTTCCGGTTTGATTCGCCCTGGTACCAGATAGCCCCTTTAATCCCGTATCCGACAAACGGGCTGATCATTGCATTAAACAATACAGTAGGGGATTGGTGGGAAAAATCGCCTGTCTGGTTTTTATCCGGAAGATTTACCCAGTCGAACTTTTTAATACTGCTCTCGCTTATCCACGGTTCAATACGGGTCCCTCCCCAGCTCGAATTAATCAGGCCGACCGGAACGCCCAGTACCTGTTGCAGCATTTTTCCAAAAAAATAAGCAGTGGCGCTGAAATCAGCTACATTTCCAGGTAGGCACTCCTGCCATTCTCCTGTAAATTCATCTTTGGCAACCAGGCTTTTGTCCTTTTTTACGGTAATTAGCCGGATATTTGGATTTGTGGATGTAACAATTATCTCGTTTGATCCTGTTACCGGCTGATTAAAATAACCTTTTACAGGCATTTCCATGTTCGACTGGCCCGAACAAAGCCAAACTTCGCCAATCAAAACATCTTTCAGTTTTAAAGCCTTACCGTCAGAAATAGTAATTTCGTAAGGGCCACCGGCTTTTGGAGTTCTTACTTTTACTTTCCAGTTGCCCAGCTTATCGGCCTGTGCCGAATAACTTTTTTTGTTCCAGGAGGTACTCACCCTGACCGTTTTTCCAACCGCAGCTTTTCCCCAGATAGCCGCATCGGTTTGTTGTTGCAATACCATGTGATCGCCAAAAATGGCCGGGAGTTTGACTTCAGCCCGTAAAACGGCTGAAACAAGAACAAGGATTATCACTAATCCTGTCTGTCGTAAAATCATTCTTTTCATTTTTACTATATGTTATTAAATATCAGAGTAATCGGTAGGTCTTAGCAAATATTTTACTGCTTTTGAAAAACGGTATGCTGGTATTTTCCCTTTTTTAGGTATGATTCCATTCGGTTGCCTGCTCCTTATCGTTTATGCATAAAAATCACGTGATTTGGCATTGGTCGTTACCGACAGCGTGGCAATTAAAACAAAAAATAATAAAATGTATTTTACTTCCACCCGGAATAAACGAGTCTGATGTTTCATGGTCTGATGTTTTGGTACAAGGTTATTAGGCTGCAATTTATTAAAAATAGGGAAAAAGGATGACAGCAGAAAACAAATATTTTCCAGAATTTAAAAAAGTTTGTAATGGGTTTCTTTTTATATTTTTGAAGAGATTACTTTATAACATGCCGGGGACGATAAAAAAATCAGAAATAATAAGACAGAAAGCTAAAGATTTAGGTTTCTCGGCCTGTGGTATTTCCCGTGCTGATTTTCTTGCTGAAGAAAAAACATCCCTTGAAAAATGGCTGGCCGGACAATATCATGGAGAAATGGCTTACATGGAGCGCAATTTCGACAAGCGTCTTGATCCCCGTCTTTTGGTTGAAAATGCAAAGTCGGTAATTTCTGTTTTGCTGAATTATTTCCCGGAAAATGCACAGGAGGATACCGTAACACCGGTTCTTTCAAAATATGCCTACGGAAAGGATTATCATTTCGTGCTGAAGGATAAATTACATACTTTGCTCAAATTCATTCAGAAAGAAATTGCGGCCTGTGAGGGACGGTTTTTTGTCGATTCGGCGCCGGTACTCGATCGAGCCTGGGCTGCAAGGGCAGGACTTGGCTGGATTGGCAAAAATACGAATCTCATTTCGGTAGAACATGGCAGTTTCTTTTTTATCGGCGAACTGATTATTGACTTAAACCTGGACCCGGATAACAAATTGGTTCGAAACCACTGTGGTAACTGTACCCGTTGTATCGATGCCTGTCCCACCGGAGCCATCGTTGAACCCTATGTGCTCGATGCCAGGAAGTGTATCTCGTACCAGACCATTGAGAAAAAAGGGGATTTGGACGAATCGCTGAAAGGTAAATTTAAAAACAGGGTGTTTGGCTGTGATATTTGCCAGGATGTCTGTCCCTGGAACCTGAAATCAGTCCCTCATCAGGTTCCGGAATTTAAGCCACACCCCGGTCTGTTGAAAATGAGACCAGAAGATTGGAACCAAATGGAGAGGCCTTTGTTTAATGAATTATTTAAAAACTCGGCTGTTAAACGGACTGGCTTTGACGGTTTGAAACGGAATTTGAAATTCATTTCTGAAAAATAAAATCAGAAAAATCTGCAAAGTCCCCCAAAACTGACAATTATCTGTTTTTCAAGACTTATTTTCCTGTTCATTTGCACCCGGAAAATTGTAAATTGCATGAACACATTAAGCGTTTTATTATCCAGTTTCAAGAAGATGACAAACTTGCCAAAAACAATTCAGGATTATACCATTATCACCTTTGGACTGCTTTTATTTTCTGTCTCGTGGACCTTATTCCTGCTACCGGCAAAAATCACAGGAGGCGGAGTTGCCGGAATTGGTGCTGTTTTGTATTATGTTACCGGTATCCCAATGGGAATTACTTATTTTGTGGTCAATATTTTTTTGGTTATTCTGGCAATTAAAACTCTCGGTGCAAACTTTGGTGTGAAAACCATTTTCAGCATGTCTGTTCTGACGGTAATGCTAACTGTTCTTCAGAAAATTATTACCAAACCGATTATTGATGATATGTTTCTGTCGGCAGTGCTTGGCGGAATGATCGGAGGTATTGGCCTCGGAATTGTTTTTTCGCGGGGAGGCAGTACCGGCGGTACCGATATAATTGCTTTAATTGTAAATAAATATAAAAATATTTCCCCCGGAAGGGTAATAATGTACTGCGATGTCATAATTATTGCCTCTTCCTGGTTCGTATTTAAAGCTCCCGATAAACTGGTTTATGGGTATGTCACCATGTGGGTGGTTTCGTATGCTGTCGATGCGTTCTTAAACGGCACGAATGCCTCTGCCCAGATTTTCATATTTTCGGGGAAATATGCAGAAATAGCCGATGCAATCAATAAGGAAGCCGGGCGTGGCGTTACGGTTATCGATGGCGTTGGCTGGTACACAAAAGAAAAGGTAAAAGTGGTGATGACCCTTGTGCGAAAACGTGAAACAATTCTGATTTTTAGGAGAATAAAAGAAATAGATTCCGATGCTTTTATTTCAATGGGAAGTGTAATGGGGGTATATGGACAAGGTTTCGAAAAAATAAAAATTTGAAATAAACTATTTACGGGACTAATCCTCATTTTGTTTGGGTTACCCCCGGCAGGATTCAGAACCTTGGCGGGGATGTCTTTTTATAGAGTAGTAGCTCTAAGAAACGTAGAGTAGTAGCTCTAAAGAGTATAGAGTAATAACTCTAAGAAGCGTAGAGTAGTAACTCTAAAGAGTGTAGAGTAGTAACTCTAAGAAGTGTAGAGTAGTAGCTCTACGTTGTGTAAAATAGCAGCCTGGTACCAAAATATCATCCCGGGATTTTTGTCTGCCTCCTTTCTCATCTCCTGCTCTTCTTATCTTTTTTTATTCGCCTCCGTCCGGCGGGGCCCTTACTTTTGCAGTCGACCAAAAGGAAGAAAAAGTCTTGTCAAAGTCACCCTTCCGCCCGCCTCACGGTTTTTTATTCCCGGGCCACCTTCCTGAATACCCGCCAAAAACCGCTCCCGCCCACACCGGCCCGGACTACTTTGACCGGCCATCCCTGCTTTTCACCTTCCGGTGAATTGGGGACTTGACTTCCTGATACCTTTCCTGTCATTGACTTATTATGGTCATAATGAGTGCCCACTATCTATGGAGGTATGCAAACAGGTTGAAGAGATTGCGGGGAGGAGGTACGACGACGAAGCAATCTGTCCCATGTTTATCATTCTCCCGCTGCCAATAACAGATTTCAGCAGAAGTTTGTATATGAGGCAAAAAACATCGCTTTTTTCAGCATTTCATTACTTCCGGCCATAGAACTGTACTGCTTTTTTTAACGAACTACCGTGCCTGGGGGTGTTCTGTTTGCATTCAACCCCGGGGTTGCGCTCCTGCGTCGCTTACCCCGGGTTATTGACGTATGCCCCCTTCAGGGACAAAAATCCCCGGCGGACAAGGAGCAATGCCCATCAAACTCATCAAATGCCCTGCCTCAAACAGGCCTCAGACCATCAAACCTTTTTGTCACCCTGAGTAAGCAAAAAGTCTCATGAACAGAGTTCTAAAGTAACAGATCCTTCTCCGGCAGTTGCCGGAGAAGGATGACAAGAAAGAAAAGGGGCCATCGTTCCTTTTAGGATAAGCCGGGGGAGAGAGGTGTTTTTTCAGGAAAGACAACAATGCCCGGGCTGTTTCCGCCTAAGGGGAAAAAGCGTTTAGAAAATCGATGGTGTGAGCGTTCAAAGATCTTCCCTGTTTGACGAACGCAGAGGGCCTGTTTTTTCCTGTTTTTTTTGTTTCTTTGGGAATCAGAAAAACAGAAAATGAAGAAAATACTGTCATATCTTCTAACACCGGTACTGCTATTACTCTTTGCATTTTTACTACTCATTTTTCACCCGGTACAGGTTATTGCCCGGTGGATTTGGGGCTATCCGGCACGAAAAAGAACAGTTGATGTATTGAATTGGCTGTTGCTTCGTATCCTGCATGTCATAGGAACAAAAATTTCATTCAGGGGCTTTGAAAAGTTACCGCAAAACAGGCCGTTGATTATTGTTTCGAATCATCAAAGCACTTATGATATTCCACCGATCGTCTGGGGGTTCCGAAAGCATCATCCAAAGTTTATATCCAAGATTGAACTCGCCAGGGGAATCCCAAGTATCTCGTATAACCTGAAGCATGGAGGTTCGGCACTGATTGACCGCAAGAACAAGGGACAATCGATAAAAGAGATTATCAGGCTGGGTCACCATATTGAAAAGAACAACTATGCTGCCAGCATTTTTCCCGAGGGGACCCGCAGTAAAACAGGCCGGGTAAAAAAATTCAAGGAGGGGGGTATCCATACACTTTTAAAAGTTGCTCCCTCTGCAATTGTAGTTCCCTTTGTGATCGACGGGAACAGTGAACTGATGAAATACGGTTATTTTCCTTTCACCTTCGGAACTCATCTCAGATACACGGTGCTCAACCCGATTGAACCCAAAGGGCACACGGCTGCTGAGATTGCTGAAATGTGCGAAAGCTTAATCAAAAAAGAGTTAGTGTCAAGTCAAGCATGATTTTTCACACCAATCCGGAGTGAACCCGGAATAAAAACAAGAAAAAAGTTATTCAGGGAATAAAAAAATCCCGCCATCGAAACAGCGGGACTTTCATCTGTAGCTTTTATTGACCTTATTTAAGTCTTTGCAAGAAAACACAGAGTTTTCTTGCAGACACTATTTAATTGTATCCGGCTCCTCTTCTTTTGCTTGTTTTTTCCTGATTATTTCAATCTTTTCCTTTACTCTTTTATCCATATCTTTTCCATCGGTCCCGGTAGTGACAATGATCTTTTTAATAACCGAGTCTCCCTCGCAGACCGATGAAACATCAAGGTTTGTAATTTTAATGCTATCACTGGTAATCATTTTGCATACATGCTTACTTATGGAACAAAGGTACTCCTCCATTATGGCATCATGCGTTAAAGCTCCCTTAAACTCTGTTAAAGAAAAGTTAAAGTACTTAGCAACACCTGTTTAATAATTATCTTTGCGGCATGAACAAAAGAATTATAACCGGATTGATTGTTCTGATGGTTTTTTCTATCCTGGGAATAATTATGGTACAATGGATATGGATGAACCATGCCATCAGGGTTAAAAACGAACTGTTCAACCGGAGTGTGGTGGAAGCCCTGCAATTTACTGCCTCGCGTATCGAAAAAATAAGAGATGTTGATGTTATTACCAGTATTTCGATGGACGACAGTTTAACCAGGAAACCTGCTCATTACACGTCTGTCCATTCTAACTCTCAAAATGTGTTTAAATTACAATCCGGAGCAAATAAAGCAGCGGGCGCAAGTATGTCCATGGTTATCGGAAGCGGGAAAAACGGAAAATTAACATGGGCTGCAAGCTCTGATTCAGATTCGCTGCATGGTAATAAAATCCATAAGATATATTTTCAGTCAGAAACAGATGATGGAAGGGTTGATTCTCTTCTTAGTACAGGAATTGTAATGATCGACTCTTTAGTCAGTACCATTTCTAATTTAGATCTTATTGTTCCCGGTATTAAAAAGAAAATAGTGTATAAAGCTGTTAATCTGAAAAAAGTTGCGAACGAGGTAGTCACAGAGATCATTTCTTCGGAGAATACCACGCCGGATACGGGCAAAATCCATCAAATCCTGAGTGAAAAACTTATTGAAGAAAATATTCCTATCCCGTTTCATATGGGAATCATCAGGGATTCGATGCTGTTGTACCGGACCGGACATGCTGACAGCACTTTGTTGATGAATTCCCCTTACCGTGCGGCAATGTTCCCCAACGACATTCTGGATAAAAATCTGAGCCTTGCGGTCTAT
Organism: Prolixibacteraceae bacterium; assembly: GCA_963662895.1. Classification (GTDB taxonomy): domain Bacteria; phylum Bacteroidota; class Bacteroidia; order Bacteroidales; family Prolixibacteraceae; genus GWE2-42-39. The sequence continues at coordinate 760,093 of OY759981.1, forward strand.
TTCCCGGGGAAAGAAAAATTCATATATAAAAACATCAATTGGTTACCGGTCATTTCAATGGTCTTGTCGCTGATGGTGTTGAGTACATTTGCAACAGGTATCTTTTTTGTTCTAAAACAGAAAAAGATTTCTGAAATGAAATCGGATTTTATCAATAACATGACCCACGAATTTAAAACGCCGATTGCAACGATCTCTGTTGCCGCCGATTCCATTTTAAACGAAAAAGTAATTACAGAACCTGAAAAGATCAGGAACTTCACGGGGATGATCAAAAAAGAGAATTCCCGTATGAACCGGCAGGTTGAGGATATTCTGACCATTGCAAGACTTGATAAAAAGGACTTCGAGTTCAAATGGGAACTGGTGAACATTCATGAACTGCTGGAAGAAGCAATCCAGGGAATCCTGCTACGGGTGGAAGCTAAAAAGGGTACGATCAGCACTAATTTCAATGCTGTTAACCCCATTATAACCTGCGACAGGAACCATTGTGCCAATGTAATTTACAACCTGCTCGATAATGCTATAAAATATACTACCGTTCCCCCTGATATTATTATTGAAACGAGAAACACGAATAACGGATTGATTTTTTCCGTTCAGGACAAAGGTATTGGAATGAGCAAAGCAGTGCAAAACAAAATATTTGAAAAGTTTTACAGACAAACTATCGGGAACATACACAATGTAAAAGGGTTCGGGCTTGGACTGAGCTATGTAAAAGCCGTGACCGAGGCCAACAAGGGCATGGTGACCGTAAAAAGCGAACCCGGTAAAGGGAGCCGGTTTGAGGTATTCATCCCGTTCGTGAGGGAATAGCAGAAATGATTAACGATTGATGATTGATGATTAACGATTTTAAGATTTAGTGATTTAAGAAGTAATGCAAACGGATAAACCGAGACTAATTACTAAAATTGTCGGGTTGCAAATTGGGCTTATTGATCAACTTTAACGTTACCCTGATAGAAAGAGTTGTAAATAATCTTTAAAACTTAGCGCATACTCTGCGCTCTTTGCGGTAAAAAAAATGGTACATATCTTTTTAGTTGAAGACGACCTCAGTTTCGGTGCGGTATTGAAATCGTATCTCGAACTGAACGATTACCGGATTACCTGGATCGATGATGGTAAAAAAGCTATGTCCCGGTTTAGCAGGGACGAATATTCCATCTGTATTCTCGATGTTATGTTACCGAATATCGACGGGTTTACCATAGGCCGTGAAATACGCAGCAGAGACAAGGAAATACCCATCATCTTTCTGACTGCAAAAAACATGAAGGAGGACATCCTGAAAGGTTACCAGGCAGGGGCCGATGATTACATCACCAAACCTTTCGATACCGAAGTGCTGCTTCTAAAACTAAAAGCCATCCTGAAACGGCAGGGACGGATTGACGAAAAAATTCAGGATGAATTCAGGATCGGGCAATATAAGTTTAACTCAAAAATCAGGATCATTGAGAAACAGGGAGAACAGCAAAAACTGTCGCCCAGGGAAGCCGAACTTTTAAAAATGCTTTGCCTCAACAAAAACGAACTACTGCCACGCAAAGAAGCCCTGATAAAAATATGGGGCGATGATGGTTATTTCACTGCCCGCAGTATGGATGTATATATTACCAAACTCCGCAGATACCTTTCCGGCGATCCGGATATCGGGATTAAGAACATACACAGCAGTGGGTTTATGCTTGAGGTGAAAAGTATTGAACCTGCAAGCTAGCTCAAGCTAAGAAAGGACTTATTCTCCCATTTTGTACTTTAGTAATAAGGAACTACGAGGTTCGCTCAAAGTCAAATTTAGTCCTGTTAATAATTCACTTCCTGTTCTCACCGAAATTTCTTTTGTATCGTAATTTTCGATTATATAACTTTTGTCCGGCAGAAGCCCTGATAGTTTCACAGTTATCGAACTGTCTTTGGAATTTTCCCGGCGAAAAGCCACAATAAAGCCACTGTTATCGGATGGACGATGTAACTGGTACGCCATCCAGATCTGGTCAGAGGTCATATCTTCGGCCGTTGTTAAAGGATAATAGTCTTCATAAAAGTAGGGCCTGACCTCGTTGAACTCTTTCTGGCAACGTTGCATCTCTGTAAAAGAAGAAGACCCATCAGTGATTTTCCAGTTATAAATGACAGAAGTCCCAAGGCTCGACCTGAATGTAAAACGGTCGTTTTTTTCGACCCCGGTACCGGTAAGGGGAAGAAAGAAATTCAGTCCGTACGTATGACATTGATATCCCACAGGCTCTCCATAACAATAGTCTGTTCTCCATAAAGGGGCACTTCTTTTTATCGATTCGAAATCGATGCGCCTGCCTCCACTGGCACAATTATCGATAATGGCTTCCGGAAATCGTTTTAGCAAATAATCCCAAAAGGCGTACAATCCTTCAATATGGCGTATTTCATGAATCCCCATACGTCCTGGTTCATCATTTTCCCGCCAGAAATTATCCACCCTCATATTGAAATCCTGACGATAATAGTCGATTCCGTTTTCTTCCATCATATCGCCAATAAATTTACAGAGCCAGTCCAGTGCCTCTTTGTTGCCCAGATCAAAAAGATAAGAATCGGTTCCCCCCGCATCCAGCATCCATTTATGTAAGGTTACTCCCCATTCTGATTCTTTAATAACACGTTCAGGCTCGAACCAAACCATGAATTTAGCCCCGGCTTCGTGCACAGCATCCGCAATAGGTTTCAATCCACCGGGAAAACGCTCTTTGTCAACTTCCCAGTTTCCCACCGTATTAGCCCAGTTCTTATTATGTGCAACATCGTTAGCTTTAATATACCATCCGGCATCAAGCCAAAAGACTTCGGGTACCAGTTTAAAACGTTTATACCTGTTAATCAGGGCCAGGGCATAGTCGGTTGTCATACAGGTATATTCGTTACACGGATAGGGGTCTCCATAATTAAAGCTGGTAGAAACCGGATATTTTGTAGGAACCCCGTTAATTTTATGCGTTTGGTGCTCTAACACAAAACGGCGAAACTTATTATGCCCGACCATCCTGTCTTTTCCGTTCCAGAACAACAAACAGATACCTGGAGTGCGGATAGCTTCCTTCCTGTGCAGGTAGGTATCAAGCCACTTCATCCCGGATGCCAATGAAACACTGCTGTTACCCGTCTTTTTAAAATCGGCAAACCATGTTCCCGACCATCCGACAGCTATCATAGCTCCCTGAGCGGAAGGTGATTCGATATTGAAGAAAGGAAATGCCGTATCAGATGAGCGGCCGCTTTGAGGTGAAAAGCTCGTCGTTTCTCCGGGAGCTAATATTTTCTTTCTGGGATGAAAATCTGTTTTCGAAACATGGGTTCCATCGGCATAATGAAGTGTTATATCTCCTGCTGAAGGGTAATGAAAATCCAGATCAACAACTTTAACTTCTTTTATTACAGGGGAATCTTCGCCGGATGTATTGGTAAAATGCAGTACCCATTCTACAGCATTATAATCGGGGTATCCTTTTACATCACAAACCACTTTCATTCCTGTTTTCCTGTCGGTCCAGGAACAAGAGTAAACTGCTCCGGCTCCGGCATCTTTTGTTTTTTTGGAAGAAAAGTCCCATTTCTGAAGAAAATCTTTCGACCGCTTATTTCCATAAACAAATGAAAAGGGCGGATTTTTCCCTTTCTTAAAGTTGTCCTCAATCCACCTGACAATATCTACGGGCTTTTGAGTGAACTTATATTTTACCTGTCCGATACCAGGCATAGATAAGATTAAAGAGAACAGGACAATGAGTGCCAAATATTTTGTTTTCATAATTTCTCCAGGTTTTTTTAATCATAATGTAAAAGCAATGATCCCCGTGGCTGTTCAATATTCAAAATAAATCCCGACATAAGCTCTTTCCCTGTTTTGCTGAGGATTTCATTGTTGTCGTAATTACTGAGGGTATATGTTTTATCCGGGTTCAGTCCCGACAATTGCACGACAATCGAGTTATCGGGTGATTCTGAACGGCGGAAAGCAACAACAATACCGCTATCATCGGAAGGATGGTACATTTGATAGGCCAGCCATATATCATCGCAGGTAAGGTCTTCTGTGTCCGACAAAGGATAATAGTCTTCATAATAGTAAGGCCGAATTTCAGCATACTCCTTCAGGCAGTTCTGCATTTCAATAATCGACCAGTTTTTATTGGTAATTTTCCAGTTGTATATTAAGGCACTGCTTACACTCGACCGGAAAGAATATTTATCAGTTTGTAGTATCCCTGTACCATGCAAAGGCAGGAAGAAGTTTAGCCCGTAAGTATGGCACTGGTATCCGTCAGGATCGTCGTAATGATAATAATCGCTGCGCCAAAGCGGGGCACTGCGCGATATGGTTTCCAGGTCGAGACGGCGACCGCCACTGGCACAATTATCGATCAGCAAATCGGGAAATTCTTTCAGCAGGTAATCCCAAAATGCATACAAGCCTTCAATATGTCTGATTTCTTTTATTCCGGCGCGTCCGGGCTCATCATTTGCTTTCCAGTAAATATCCGGTTGCATATTAAAATCCTGACGATAATAATCAATTCCGTTTTCACGTATCATCCGGGCGATGTATTTACTTAGCCACACTCTGGCCTCCTCATTTCCCAAATCAAACAAAAGGTAGGTATCCTTGTTGCTGTCCGGGATATCGAGCATCCAACCGGGGTGTTCTTCAGCCCATTGTGTTCCGCGAATAACACGTTCGGGCTCGAACCATACCATAAATTTGGCGCCCGCCTTATGCGCTTCGTCGGATATTGGCTTCAATCCATCAGGAAAACGTTCTTTATCTACCGTCCAGTTGCCAACGGTATTGGCCCATGTTTTCCCATGTTCGTAATCGGATGCCCCTGTGTACCAGCCGGCATCGAGCCAGTAAACTTCCGGTATCAGCCCGAATTGTGTGTACCTGTGTATCATAGCTATCGCATAATCTGCCGTCAGGCATGAATACTCTGTACACGGAGCCGGGTCACGGTAATTAAAGCCGCTGGAAAGCGGATATTTTGCAAATTTTCCGTTTATTTTCCTGCTTTGATGCGCCAACACAAAACGGCGGAATTTGTTATGCCCCGCCATACGGTCTTTGTCATTCCAGAAAAGCAGGGCTACGCTTGGTGTACGTATCGATTCGCCTGCTTTCAGATAACTCCCGAAATACTTCATTCCAGACTTTACTGAGAATGTATCATCATCTTTCTTTACAAAATCGGCAAGCCATGTACCTGACCATCCGATGGCGAACACTACTCCCTGATTGGCAGGAGATTCAATATTAAAAAAGGGAAAAGCATCTTCTGAAGAGCGCCCGCCTTTCGGCGTAACCTGGTAACTCTCTCCAATATTCATTATCCGGGTCCACGGATGGAAGTCTCTCTTTGAGATATGATTCCCCTCGATAGAATGTAATCTGAATTCACCGGCTACTTCATATTGCAGATCAATATCAATTGCTTTTACTTCGTTGAGTGTTTTTGAGTTCTCAGTTCCCGTATTTGTAAAATGGAGTACCCATTTCACGGCATCGAAATCGGTATATCCCTCCACATCACATTCAATCTTCAGTCCTGATTTCCCGCTTTCATAAGAAAAACGGTATTTAATGACATTAGGCTCATTACTTTCCAATATTTTTGATGCATAATTCCATGTCCCTATAAGATCATCAGAATGCTTCCCATCATATACAAAAGAAAACGGAGGTGTCTTCCCTTTTGCAAAGGTTTCTTTTATCCACTGTGAAATTTCCAGGGGCTTTGTTGCTATCCTTGTTTGACACCTGGCATTTGCAACAATAGTGGACGAGGCTGTTAATAGCAATAAACAGAGTAACTTCAATCCGTGTAATGATGTATTCATATTATTCCGTTTATCTCCCTGCTTTGCTAATTGTCTGTATTTCATATAGCTTCTATTTCTGTTGGCAAAGAACAACAGTATTCGGTCCTAAATCGACACAAATTCTATTGTTATCCGCAACAATGTCCTCCCGGGACATAATCATACTATCATCTTCGGGCAGTGTCTCTTCTTCATATCTGTAAATATCAAAAACACCTTTTGCCAGTGGATTATTAACTGCCACCGATTTCATCGAACCTGTTGCATTGGCAAAAACATAGGTCCATTTCCCGTCATTATTTTTAAATGCAGAACCGATGGAAAAGCTATCGTTCAAGTCTATCGGATATATTTCAGCTCCTGGTTTGAGAAATCGTGTCAACAAGGAATACGAATAATATTGAGGGCGTACTTCATAATCCTTTTTAATATTACCGTACGTGGAATCAGTACGATATGCTTCTTTTATGTATTTCCACAATCCGAGTTGCTGCATTTGCAGATAATCAGCATCTTTCCCGTAATATTGGTCTATCAGGCTCCAGTAGCTCACACCTGCAGCTCCGGCATTTAAAAAATTAAGCACCAACCGGGTCATCAGCACGCCACGGGCATAAAGGTCTATATCTTTTTGCCTTGTAGCACCTACACATTGGTTCGAACCGAATTCACCAACCAGGTGTTTTTTGCCAGCCCTGGCAGCTATATCCACATTGGTTTTCTCCCAGTTAAAAATGGAATCATTCGGTACATTATACCCGAAAATGTAGGTATGTGAATTAAAAATATCTGCTACATCTGACAGGTTTTCAGCGCAGTCAGCCAAATAAAATGTTCTTGTATCGGTATTATCCGACAGGTTGAACCTTACCTTTTCCCTTATCCCGTCTTTTTTGAAGCGGGCATCCAGTATCTTCGCCATTTTAATATATTCGGGAGATGTAAGCAAGGGGCCACCGTCAGGCTCATTCATTGGTGTAATTTCGTTTACACATGTGTATTTTTTGTTATCGATAAGATACTTAATCAGTGTTGAGAAATTTTCTGCCCACTCATCGTAATCTGCCGGACCTGTTATCCACACTCCCTTCTTTTCCGGGTCTGCCATAAAGCAGGTTTTCACATGAGAATATTTTTCATCCAGCAATGATACACCAGCCGGACACCCCCAGAGGACTATGCATACATCCAGATTCTGCTCCTGTGCCAAATCGAGCACTTTATACAACGATTGCATTTCCTGCGACTCAAATGTGAATTTATCCGGATTCGTACTATGGGGATTATTGTTGTCGTTAACCGGTTCATACCACTGTGGCAATACCATTACCCGAAATTTTTGCAGTCCCATAGCTTCTACCCTATTTATAACATACTGCCAGTCCGATTCTTTAGAACCATCATGACGGGTAAGGTTCTGGGAAAAGAAGTGGGGGTCGAGTTCTGCCCCAAAAGCTTCCAGTTTTATCCCGGTCGGTTCCCCGACAAAAACGTCCGTATATTCTTTTTTTATGTTGCACGAACTTATTACAGTCAGCAGTAAAAGACTGAAAGAATAAAAGATGATTTTAGTTGTCATGGGTTTGTAATTTTGTTTTCTTTAATAACTCTTTGTATTCATTTAGTTTGAATGGAGGTTTACCGTACAGGTAGTGATTGGAGTAATCCTTTCCATCTATTTTGCACCTGATAAGCAACATACCCTGTCCGTCCATTTCCGGAAGAGAGGATATTAGTGTCTGTCCGTTAGCTTCCACCGAAAAATTACCTTTATAAATGTTTTTTCCTGTGCCCACATCTGTAACCTCAACACTGCCCTTCGATGGTTCCCGGGTATCGTTAACTACCACTAACGGATATTTCCCGTTTTGAGCATCATTTATAAATACACATACATTTTGTTGAACATTCTTCAGAAAATAAAAGGCTAGTTTTTTTGAATTATAATAATCGGTGACAGCATCTGAAAGCACCGGCCATCCATCGCGGATATTCCACCAAATAATACCGGACCTTTCAGGTTTATCACCTCTCCACATTTCTACAAAATATTTCATTGCTTCGGCCTGAACAGATTGTGATGCCATAATGAAATCATCCAAATTTTCAGGTACCGAACCGAACAATATTTTTATCTGCTTTGTCATTAAATCGTTACGGCCACCCTGTTTCGGGGCATAAGGAAAAACCCTTACAGCTTTTGTCATCCACTCATCGTTCCATAAACCGACTTTCCCATTGAGCCAGGGATTTACCGATTCTTTGGTGAACATTTTTTCCAGGCTGGTTTTGTTAGGACACCCATGGTAACCTATTTCACTTACAAAACGGGCTTTAGCCTTTGTGTAAAAGTCATCTTTATAATAACCTCTTGGTCCCCAAAGATGGTTCTCCGGAAGCAAATCGTCATGGCTGCCTCTTTCATAGACTGCCTGACTGTAGTATGGGGAACTCGGCAAAAAAGGTCTGGTAGGATCCATCTCATAAATCACCTGGGGCAATACTTTCCGGCTGATAATATCCTTATTGGGATTTATATTAAAGTTGATGAGAGTCCAGCGCAAGGCAATATCGTCTTCATTATTTCCCGACCACAGCGCCAGAGACGGATGATTTCGCAGTTTTGTAACTACAGCTATCGACTCTTGTTCGATGGCTTTTGCAAAATCTTCTCTTTGAGGATAAAAAGTACACCCCATGGCAAAATCCTGCCATACCATTATTCCGTTTTCGTCACACAAATCGAAGAAACGATGGTCTTCATACACATTTCCGCCCCAGCACCTTATCATATTACAGTTGGTTTCCACGACCAACTTTACGGCGTCGTCGAGCAATGACGCATCCCTGCTGTGCAGGGCGTCAAGAGGCACCCAGTTGGTACCCCGGATAAACACCCTCTCTCCATTCACTACAAAGCAGAAGTGTCCGGGGTTGTCCGGCATATCGTTGATATCGGTCATATCTAACTGCACCGTACGTATACCCACTTTACATGAATATGCAGAAAGTTCTTCACCTCCTTCTGCTATCAGTTTTACCCCGGCATCATACAATGCAGGTTCTCCATATCCACGTGGCCACCAAAAATCAACATTATCAAGATCTATTATGTAACGGAAGGCATGTGATGTTATCAATACATTGCCTTCATGTACAACCTTACCTTTCCTTTTAAGTGTAATCTTTGCATTGGTTTTATCCAGTTTATCAAATGGGATTGCCAGTTGCATATCAACAAAAAGCCGTGCTGTATTGGCTTTCAAATCAATGTTTGAGGTCATCCAGTGGGTATTTACAATATGAGTATCGTTTATCACCCTTAATTCCACGTCGCGCCACAGGCCTGCACTCACCAGACGGGGCATTATATCCCAGCCATACGAGTGGGGGGCTTTACGGATATAAACAGATTCGCTTGCGGCAAAATTGCCTATGCTGAAAGTACCCAACATGTATTTTTGTGCCTCCAGTACCGCAGAGCGAATAATTACCTGTAAAGTATTTCCGGTGTCCTTCGACAACGATTCTGTTATATCGAAAGTATGCTCTATAAACATATTGCTGACTGAACCGAGGTGCTTCCCGTTCAGCCATATTTCCGCAAGGCAGTCGATCCCTCCAAAAAACAGTTGAACCTGTTCATCTTTTCTTACTTGCGGAGACTTAAACTTTTTTGTATAACACCATTGATAGCCTTCATACTTACGCAAATCATATACATTATTCCCAATCATGGGATCATCGATCAGGCCGGCCTTTAGCAAATCCAACTCTACATTTCCAGGCACTGTTGCTTCAATTTGCTGAACGCTTACATTTGCTAATTCATGAGGGCTGGTAACGGCATGCTTCGGCTGGGGAAAGAATTTTAAGTCCCAACTCCCGTTCATCGGAATATTCTCAGATGTCGCCCTAAACGGGAATAATCCGGACAGAAGCAAAAACAGGCTTAATTTTATGTAACTTTTCATATTCAGTTATTTTATAATACTTTATTTGAGATCAAGAGTTTTTGTAAAGTAAATTATCGGCATCCGATATATTAAAATCATATTTAAACCAGGCCACACCATCAAAAGATGCCAGCTCTGTACCCGACCATTCCTGTGGCTGAGCCATAAATTTCCACGATTCAAAGTTATGTGATGGATTATACCATTGCTTTTCCATTCCAACATCGTTGGCAACAGTATCAATAAATGCATTCCTGTTATCTTCGTTTTTTTTCAATACACTTTCAACGCCATATATCTCAGCATCTTTATACCTTACCAGAAAGTGCTCAGGAAGGTTTTTAAAGGTATCCATACTTATCCATGTTTCGATATCGGTACCTCCCCACGAAGAATTTATTATCCCGACAGGAATACCTGTTTCTTTATATACCTTTCTTGCAAAAAAGTATGCAACAGCAGAAAAATCTGAAACTGTTTCAGGAGAACAGATATCCCATTTACCTTCAACATCAACCCCTGCATTTGCCGATAAATCAGGCTTGACGTTAAACATACGGATCTTAGGATAATTAGCATTACTCTCTTCATTTTTGTAATTATACACTTGTCCTCCGGCACCATTGATGGTCATTGCCATATTAGACTGCCCTGAGCATAGCCAGACTTCACCGAATATAGCTATCCATTTCATTGTTCCTTACTTAAAATAATGAGAGTATTAAAACTTTATTGTCTGTAAAAAAATATAATTCTGAGAATCGTCTTTAATGACCACCAGGAATCAGTTACTTATTTTTGCCATGCGCTCATTCACTTTCATAATCTCCTGTAACATGTACTCCCTTGATCCGTTATCGGGAGATACATTTATACCTTCTTCAATGTCATGTGGGGGATAATCAAAAACCCACATAGCAGATAATGGTACTTTATTATTTTCAATTGCATTCAGAATTTCAAGAAATTTAGCACGGGTTTGTGTTCCATATTTTGCTTCCTGAGTTCCCCATTCTCCAAGAAACAAAGGTTTATTAAATGAACAAGAAGCATCCATACAAGCCTTAATTAAACCGTCGAAATCAACTATTTCGTCAGAAAAATATCCCTCTGCGGAAGTTGCCGGATATGCATGGATACAAAGTACATCAATTGAATCGGGGTTTTGCAAACCTAACATTTCTATGTATTGTTCCCGGGAATCAGTTGTCCATTGTTTATTGTGTAACAGATTCCATGCTGCAAAACGGGGAACAGAATTACCTGTAATCACGATCCGGGTACCATCATATTTACGAATCTCCTTTGCAAATGCTTGCATCATTACAATTAAATCAGATGTATATAGTTTGTCTTCTTTAGAGCGCGATGATGGAGTACCTAATGATGGAACAATGGCAGGGAGATTACTATTATCGCCCGGAAGATCTACAGAAAGATTGACTTCATTTCCTTGTTCCCATCCCCATATCGCAGGAGAATCACGATATCTTACTACAATTTTACAAATGAATTCCCGCATTAATGCGTGAGTCTTACTATTTATATTTCCCCATTGATTTACAGGTTCTCCTACTAAGTCCGGCAAAGTAGGAGTGTGCCAAAAAAATGAAGGAATGAGACCAATTCCAAATTCTTCTGCTGATTCAACAAAGGCATCCAGGTTTTGGAAATACTTTTTCTCATTAAACAGATAAAGATCCCAATTTTTAGGCCAATAACCATTTAAAGAGAACCGAACGAAAGGTATGCTGCGTTCCTTGAGGTAAGCAAATCCAGTTTTATATGAATCATCATCATGTTGTCCATCTTCCAATGTACGTGTGAATCCATTGAAGTAATTAACACCTATTCCCTGGTAAAATTCACCATTAAGCAGAAGTTGTCCCGATTCTGATACAGAAAGTCCCGGATATTGATCTTTTTTGGGTGGAATCCCGGTATCATCTTCTGACGATATCTTGTGTTCATTATCTTTGCTGCACGAAAAACTCACACAAAGAAATAAACCGAACATAAAAGCCATTATTATTCTTTCATATTTCATTCTATAAATTCTATTACCAGATTCATAACAGATTAAGAGGCTGTGCAAAAAGATAAAAAAACAACTTAAAACACGAAGACACCAAGGCACAAAGTATTGTTTTATAAATATTTATTTTTTGTGTCTTCATGTTTTATAATTGTCTTTTTGCACAGCCTCTTCCCAATTAATTAATACCCGGGGTTTTCCACTAAGTTGGGATTAGCGGCAATACGTCCCTGACCAATCGGGAAATAATAATTCTTTTCAGGAAAAGTAGGTGACTTTGCCCGACCATCTATATCATCAATAAAATTTAAACGATACTTTCCGGAAGCAGCGTCATAAATATAACGTAACCCTGTATAGGTTCTGGTAAGAGCTGTAACAGCAGTTCTCCAACGTCTTAAATCCCAGTAGCGATGATTTTCGAAAACCAATTCTACTTTCCTTTCATGACGGATTTTTTCACGATCGACAGAGGTTAATCTGGCAATTCCTGCACGGTCCCGGATTTGGTTGATTGCATCCAATGCATCTCCTGCTTTACCCAACTCCAATGCAGCCTCAGCATAATTCAGCAAAATCTCACCATAACGAAAGATCAGATAATCAGTAGTTGATTCACAAAACCAGTTCATATTATTCGCTTCCGGATCAAGATACTTCATCACTCCAAAACCAGTATTAGGCGTATTCCCTTCCTTAAAACGTACCAATTGATCGCCAATAGCAGAAATTCCTTCGTATGAATCATATCGTCCATCAATTAATTGACCTTCTCTGGACATAATTCCATTATGCATATCGATCGTATTGTTACCAAAAACTCCGCCAACAGCACCAGGCCATGAAGTACCGTTTGTCCATACAGATGCGAAAAAGCGGGGATCGCGATCTCCCCATAATTCGTCCATTGTCCACAACCGGCTTTTCGCATACTCGCGGTCAATCACACCGGAAGTACCATCTTTTAATTCAAACTCCTCAACCATATCTAAATAAGGACCATGATAATTTCCTACGCCCCATACATTAGGACGTGGACATTCGACCATATCCCACGACCACCTGTTGGAGCCTCCATCCATAAATCCCGCCCCGGAATGTTGCTTAACCATAATGGCCTCGCTGTTTCCTTTTTTTAGAAATATATTCTTAAAATTCTGAACTTTATCTTCATCCCCATCATAAAGGCTATAAGGTCCCTGGGTTATAATCTCCTTACATGCATCGTAACAAATCTGATAATATTTTGAATCATCTCCACCAGGAAACCCCAGCAGCCCATCTAATTGCTGAGTACCAAATTGTGCTATACTTCCGGCATACAATGCAGCCCTGCTGCGAAGGGCTAAAGCGGCCCAGCGGTTAGCACGTCCTGCCTCATTTGAAGAGGGCAATATTTTGGAAATATCGTCTGTTTCTTCAAGTATAAAATCATAAATCTCTTTTTCAGTATTTCTTTTTGGATATAATATGGTAGAATCAGCCTCCAAAGATTGCACCTCTGTAATCAAAGGTACTCCTCCGTACCGTTTCACCATTGCAAAATAGCAGAAAGCCCTTAAAAAACGAGCCTCACCGATACGTTCTTCAACATCTGAAATAGAAGATTCGCTTGCACGGTCAATAAAATCATTCAGATTCCGAATCGTGTAATAAGCATTTCCCCACCACTGCAACTCGGTACCATTTGCTTGAATTCCATTCTCTTTAACACCCAAAAGGTGTGCCTGTGCCCCAAAATTATATTTGGCTTCATCTGTTATTTCAATCGTCCTGACTGATCCTTCCATCTGGGCACTAAATCCCATAATAGCAGTCCAACTGTTATCATCAACATTCATTGAGGCGCCATTCCAATTATTCATTAAACAAACCGCATCCTGAACCATTACCGGTGTGCAGGCATAAAGTTCCGCCAAATATGTATTTAACAGGTAAGGGTCATTCCAGACTACGGCATCAGAGTATCTGCCAGTAGGTGTTTGATCCAACACTTCATAACATGATGTCATTACCATTGCAGCCAAAGCTACTATCGCTATTTTAATATTTTTTTTCATATCTTATTTTAATTAAAATGTAAGATTACAGCCAATGCTCATTGTATATTGTTGAGGATAATAAACTCCTGCGCCATATCCTTCCGGCATTTCAGGGTCAACACCATACTTTTCAAGAGAACTTATAGTAAAAAGATTAGTACCCGCAACATATATTCTAAGTCTGCTAATTCCTACTTTATTTAATACCGATGCAGGAACCTCATACCCCAAAGACATATTTTTCAGGCGCACATAAGCCGTGTTATGATTACGGTAATCTGAATAAAGATCATTCGTAGAAGACCCGGACGGTCTGGGAAGCAATGCATCTGCACTGTTATTTCTTTCTTCGTGCCAGTAGTTTCTGTAATAAAGAGCAATGGGAGCACCTGCCAGATCTACATAGGTAGTATAATCGAATGCTCCCTGGAATAATGCAGAAAAATCAAAATTTTTATATCTGAAAAGAAAGTTGAAGCCAAAAGTCCAATTAGGGTCAGTTCCTTTACCGATCTCTTTCCGATCACGCCAGTTGATAACTTTATCTCCGTTTAAATCTTTATACTTCACATCTCCGGGTTTAAGCGATGAATTGTCATTATTTAATACATCAAATGTATTAGCCCATCCATTAATCTCCTGTTGACTTGTAAACAAACCATCAAAAACATATCCGTAACGTCGGTCAGTGTATCGTCCGCTATTTTTATACATCCTTATTTCATCAGGATCAGTATATGTTGGTTCATCAATATCTATCCATTTGGATCTGGAATGTGCGATATTTCCCGAAATATCATAATCAATGTTTCCCAGCTTACCTGTCGTTCCCAGCTTAAGTTCAAACCCTTTTGAACTCTGGCTATTCAGGTTTTCCTGGGGAAGTTCAGCCCCAAAAGTAGAGGGTAATGAATTTGTACGTCTTCCCGGTATCCCGGATCGCTCGCGGTAAAAAAATTCGTATTCGCCATAGAGTTGATGGCGCCACAACGAGAAATCAAGTCCTGCATTATAAATTTTCATTTTTTCCCAGGTTAAATAAACATTAGCCAAGCTTGAAGGACTCAAGGTGGAAATCAAATCCTCACCAAGCGTATAAGTAGCATCATATTCATAACCAGCCAAATAAGCAAAATTAGCGACTGCATCGTAACCGGAGGCACCATAACTCAAGCGAACTTTCAGGTTATCGAAATCATTGAACTTCTTAAAAAACTTTTCTTGTGCAATATTCCATCCTAAGGATACACTTGGGAAATAGCCCCATCGATGTCCTTTCGCAAAACGGGAAGAAGCATCTGCCCTCAGGATGGTTTCTATCATATAACGATCCATATAATTATAATTCAACCTTCCGATCCAGGATATACGGCCATTCGTATAACTTGATGAATTATTGGCCGCTGTTAACCGATCACCTGCAAACAATTCTTCAATAGCCATAGACTGATACCCTCCACGTGAAGTATTAAAAGCTCGGCCCTGTTCTTTTTGATATTCATATAAAAACATTCCGGAAATATTATGCACATCGAGGAATGTCTTTCTGTAGTTTAAAGAATACTGCTGAACTAGTTTAGTGTCAGTACTACTGGCAAAACTTATATATTGAGGATCCTGTGAACTACGCACATAGGTATATCCTTTTGTCTCAACACTATAAGTATAGAATTTCTCTTGCTTTTTTACTACTTTCTGGTCAAAAGAATTATTTCGATATATGACAACTGCCTTAGCATTTAATCCAGAAATATATTCAAAGTCGTACTTCACTTCTCCTTTAAACTGGGTAATATTATTTCCTTTATCCTGATAACCGCATAAATCAGAGTTTGTGGCAAATATCGGGTTCCCATAAGTAATACCTGCATAAGCCATTTTTGTCGGATCAGGTAATGTCAATGCAAATGAAGGATCGGCTGCATAAATCAAATCTCTCCAAAAGTTATTATTATTTCCGACGCCATCAGCACCTGACGGATAGAAACGTTGCTCTTTAAAATACTGCATATCCATGCCAACAGAAAGTTGTTTTGTTACTTTTGCATCCATATTTATCTGAAAGTTGTAACGGTCATAATATCCACCATTCTTTTTCAAAATAGTTTCCTGTGTATTATATCCGAAATAGCCGTAGTACTTTAAGACATCACTACCACCAGAAAGAGTAACATTATGATTCTGCTGGGGAGCATATTTACGAATTGATGCATCAAACCAATTCGTATTCAAATATTTTGGATCTGAACCATCTTTAAATTTCTGGATTTCTTCTTCAGTAAACGGAACCTCATCTGCTGAATTGCCTGAGTTGAGCCATTTATCAACCTCAAATTGCGCACGTTCCGCAGAACTGGCAGGCTTGATGACCTTTGTTGAGCCTTGCAAAGTATATGAACTATTAACTGTTACCGTAGGCCTGGATTGTCTCCCGCGTTTTGTCGTAACCAGAATAACGCCATGACCTGCACGTGCTCCGTAGATAGAAGCCGCTCCATCTTTCAGTATAGAAATCGTTTCAATCTGAGCGGGATCCAATGTATTTAAATCGGTTTCGATACCATCAACAATAATCAGCGGGCTACCAAAACCGCGGATATTCAGATTGGCATTATCGGCACCGGGAATACCGGATGTTTGTTTAGAAATCAAACCGGGAAGTTGTCCTGCCAACATATGAGTTACATTGGCTTGAGGAGCCACTGTAATCTTCTCTGATTTAATTTGAGATACAGCACCCGTTACAGTAGCGACTCTCTGTTGCCCATAACCGACAGCAACCACTTCTTCAATGCCAATGGACTCTTCCTGCATTCTCACATCAATTTCGGTTTTTCCGGTCACCGTAATTTCCTGCGTTTTCATCCCCACAAACGAGAAGACCAGCGTGGCATCGGCAGGTACTTTAGGTAGGGTATAATTCCCCTCTGTGTCGGTAATAATCCCCTGGATGGTGCCTTTCACTACTACCGTAACGCCGGGCAAAGGAGCGCCGGACGAATCGGTCACTCTTCCGAAGACTGTTATTGTTTCTTGCTGGAAATTATTTTCGTCTACACTTGTCAATGCTATCAACCTGTTATCAATCCGGTACGTTACATCGGTATTTCCAAAAAGTTTTTTCAGTATCTTTTCAACTGGTTCGTCTTTAACGTTGATGGATACTTTCCTCTCAGCATCGATCTTATTGGCTTCGTAGATGAAATAAAACTCAGACTGGTCTTCTATCGCCTCAAGTACATTTTCAACAGTAACATTAGACATGCTCAGGCTAAAACGTGTACCCTGTGAATACGAGTTTGTGGCAAAAGTCTGGCTTGCACAGATTAAGATTACAATTAAAGTTGTTTTCATTACCATACATAATTTGGATGCCCGGATTTTACGCAATCCGGAAATCAATGAAAAATGTTTTTTTTTCATAAATTTGTTTTGATTTGGATTAAAAATTCAAATTAGCTTTGCCCCTCTACCTGAAATCGGGAGGCATTAAGTATTCATAAAGGAGGTGTTGGCGCATCTCCTTTATTTAATACAGTCAAATTGTTTTTTCCATAATTTATAGTTTTAGGTTTCTATTTTATTAATTTTAATATCACTTTTTCAGGCACTTCCGGATCTTTACTGCGAATGATCTGATAATCGACCGAACAGGTAAACTTTATTAAATCAAATATTTCGACCACGGTTTCATTGATTATAGTTGCATTAAATATCAGCTTTCTTATCTCCGGATCTTTTACTTCAATCTCTATGTTATACCTGCGTTCCAGTTTTTCCAGCACCTTATCCATCGGATCGTTTTTAAAAATTACAACTCCGTCTTTCCACGAAGTAAACCGATATGTATCGACATGATTTACTGATAAATGCTTGCTGTCAGAATCGAACTCGGCTTTATCCCCCGGTTTTAAGAACAAATCAACAGATTTCTCCTTTTCATGGCCCAGTTCCACGCTTCCCGACTCCAGAACAACACTAACTGTATGGTCTTCGGGATACCCACTGACATCAAACCTGGTTCCCAGAACTTTAACATTCAGCCCTTTGCATTTAACGATCAATGGTATTTTCTCATTCCGTTCGACCTGGAAAAATGCCTGTCCTGACAGTTTTATTTCACGATTTTTAATTGAATAATCGTTATTATAGCTAAGTGTTGTTGTTGAATTAAGCCATACGACAGAATTATCGGGCAAAACAATCCGGGAATTCTGTCCGGCAGGGGAAGTTACAGTTGTATATAGTCTCTTTTTTTCGACAGAGTCAAGTACACCTACCTTTAAATATGCAAAAAATCCGCTGATCCCGATTAAGAGAAAAATTACAGCGGCCACCTTCCATTGATATAACCGTTTTTTCAATACCAGCATTGATAATCGGTCAGTGTACCTCTTCCATGCCGGTTCACCGTTATAACTTTCAAAATTTTCAATGGCAGAAGCAATATGTTCCTTTTTGTTTAGCCTGTTGAATAGTTCCCTGTTTCGTTTATCTTTTTCAACAAGTTTCTTGATTTGCCCCGATTCTTCAGGAGTTTCGTTTCCTGTAAGATATTTCCCGATAATGGAACCAAACTTTATGTTTTCAAATAAATTCATACCTGAATTGCGAATATTCATATTGTTTTTATGACGAACTTTTATTATAAAACGACGTCAAAGGAAGGAAGGACTACACGGAAGTAAAAAAAAATTTCAGTCCTTTTTTATAAATGGAAGAATGAGGAGAAAAAGGTCTTTCAGGTTCTCCCGAAGTGTTTTGTAAGCCCTTGATTTATGGGTCTTAACGGTATTGATCGCGATATTGAGAATTTCGGCAATTTCTTCGTTCGATTTATCCCTTAGAGATAAAAGAAGTACCTTTTTGCCCATCTCCGGGAGCTTGTTAATCTCCTCGTAAACTTTACCATAAGCCTCTGCTATTACGATTTCGTCCATAAACGATTCGGACATTTCTCCAAGAACTTTCCTGTATTCACGATACCGTTCCTCAACTTTGCTGTGCTTGAGGTAATCCAGGCATGAATTGCGGACAGAGGAATAGAAATACCCTTTTACCGTGAGCATATTTTGAAAAGTTTTTTTCTTTTCCCAAAAAGAAACGAATACATCCTGAACAATATCCTTGCAAACTTCCTTTTCCGGGATAAACTTATATGCAAATGAAGAAAGGACCGGATAAAAGTTACAGAAGAAATCTTTCAAATCAATTACGCCACCATCAATAAGCTTTATTTTATCATTTTCCCTGAACATGCTGTTTATTTCGACAATTCACAGAAATTACATTTCATCCGGAAACTCCTGATATCAACCTGGCCAGTTCTTTTGCAGTTCCGTAAGCCAGGTTCCCGGCATTCTGAATTGCATAATCCAGTGTACATGGGTGATTAATAATAGAAAAAATACCGTCGAACGGACTTTCCTCCAAATGCTCTGTACTCCCGGCAATTCCAATCACTTTCTTCCCGTATTTCCGTGTCCTCCGGGCAACTGCATACGGTGCTTTATTGCAAAGGGTCTGACTGTCAATCTTTCCTTCTCCGGTTATCACCAGGTCAGCCCAGTCGGCATATTGTTCAAACGAAATGGTATCCAAAATAAAATCGGCCCCCGGTACTATTTCAGCATTCAGGAAGGCCACCATTCCCGCAGAAATTCCCCCGGCTGCGCCGCTTCCTTCCAGCGTGTCAACAGATTTTCCGGTAGTAGCCCGTATAATACCGGCAAAATTTGCAAGTCCTTTTTCCAACCCGACGACCATCTCCGGTGTGGCACCTTTTTGCGGGCCAAAAATACGTGCTGCCCCTTGATCCCCCAGCAAGGGATTATCAACATCGCAAATAATCTTTATAACTATCTCCTGAGGTAATTTCAGGCTGCTGCAATCGATCGTTGCTATCTTGCCCAGATTTTCCCCATTACCTGCCAATAGTTTGCCTGACGAATTGTAAAATTTTACACCTAATGCTTCAAGCATTCCTGTTCCGCCGTCGACAGTTGCACTTCCGCCTATCCCGATATAAATTTTTGTTGCCCCCAGACGGACAGCTTCTAAAATTAATTGTCCGGTACCATAACTGGATGCAAGCAAAGGATTTAGCTCGTCTGGGCTTAAACGTTTCATACCCGAAGCATTGGCCATCTCCAGCACAGCAATACCGTCGGCATATCCCAATATGGCATTAACCGGCCTTCCAAGCGGATCGGAAACCTGCGCTTCAAAGATATTCAGACCCAGTGCTTTTGTTAAAACTTCCGCTGTATAATCTCCACCATCGGCAACAGGCATCTTCCGTACATTAAAAAAAACAGGATCAGTGTCAAGAAAAGCTTGTGCAATTAAATCGGCAAAACGGAATGCAGACAAACTTCCTTTCATACTGTTTGGCGCAATCAGAATATTCATACCAATTAAAGTCGTTAGTTAAGTTAATAGATCATGGTATGCAAATATCAGAATAATTTATAAATTCTTTATGCTTTCCCCAATGGCTGTTCAATCCTAATCTGTATTGTACTTGCTATTATGCAGTAACAGCATTACTTGTAAGGCTCCGCATTTCCGCACAGACATACGCGGGAGTGAAACAGATGCTATGGGGCTTCATTTTGTGTCGCAGACAGTTTTTTAATGAAAAAATGTTCCCATAATAAATAAAGAGAGCTATTCCTTCATATGAAACAGCTCTCTTTATAATGAATGTTATATCTATTGAGACACAATTAACTTCCGAAGTCGTCGTACAGTACGTTTTCGTCCGGGACCCCCAGGTCATACACCATTTTTTTCACGGCAGAGATCATCATTGGAGGGCCACAGAGATAATAATTTATTTCTTCCGGTTCCTCGTGCTTACTCAGGTATTGGTCGTAAATTACCTGGTGGATAAAACCGGTTGGGCCTGTCCAGTTGTCTTCAGGTAACGGGTCAGACAATGCAAGATGGAAAGAGAAATTCGGAAAATTCTTTTCGATTTCACGGAACTGGTCGTAATAGAAAACTTCCCTCCACGAACGGGCTCCGTACCAGAATGTAACTCTTTTCTTTGTTTCTTTCACTGTGTGAAACAGATGATACAGATGAGAACGCATCGGGGCCATCCCGGCACCTCCGCCAATAAACATCATCTCGTTATCGTTGTCTTTCAGGAAAAATTCCCCGTAAGGGCCTGATACCATTATTTTATCTCCTGGTTTGCGGGAGAATATATAAGAAGAACATACACCCGGGTTTACTTTTTGGAAACCACCGTTTACACGGTCAAACGGGGGTGTTGCAATGCGAATGTTCAGCATTACAATATTTCCTTCTGCAGGATGGTTCGCCATTGAATAAGCGCGGAAAGTTGGTTCCGGGTTTTTCATTTTCAGGTCGAACATTTTGAATTTTTCCCATTCAGGAACAAATTTCTCGTCAACGTCAATGTCTTTGAAGTCAACATCAACTTTGGGAACGTCAATCTGGATATAACCTCCCGATTTAAAGTTAAGGTTTTCTCCTTCGGGAAGTTTTACCACGAATTCTTTAATATAGGTAGCCACGTTATTGTTCGAAACCACTTCGCATTCCCATTTTTTCACTCCCAGAACCTCTTGCGGGATGTGAATTTCCATATCTTCTTTCACTTTTACCTGGCAGCCCAGACGCCAATGCTCGTTTTGTTGTTTCCGGGTGAAAAAACCGGTTTCCGTCGGAAGTATTGAACCTCCTCCTTCCAGTACCTGGCAACGGCACATTCCGCAGGTCCCGCCACCGCCGCAGGCAGAAGGGAGTAATATTTTATTGTTACCCAGAGTTGAAAGGAGTGAACTTCCAGGGTCTACATCAAGCTCTTTGTACCCATCGTTGATGTTTATTTTCACCTTTCCTTTCGGGGTCAGTTTTTGCTTCGCGTACAGCAGGATCGAAACCAATGCAATAATTACCAAAAGGAATACAAGTATACTGGTGATAACCACTGTTGTTTGAGTAGCTAATATCATTGTTATTCTCCGTTTTTAATTTCTACTATAATTTGATTCCCATAAATCCCATAAAAGCCAATCCCATCAAGCCTGTAACAATAAAGGTGATCCCCAGGCCACGCAACGGTGCAGGAACCTGTGAGTATTGGATTTTTTCACGGATAGCAGCAATACCGATAATTGCAAGGAACCAACCAAGCCCGGACCCAAGTCCGTAAGTAGTCGCCTCTGCAATATTGTTAAAGGCTTTTTGCTGCATAAACAACGAACCGCCAAGTATTGCACAGTTTACAGCAATCAAAGGAAGAAATATCCCCAGTTGGTTATAAAGAACCGGGGCAATTTTTTCAACCACCATTTCAACCAGTTGTACCATTGATGCAATGACCGCAATGAACATGATGAAACTCAGAAAACTCAGGTCTACATCGGCAAAACCTTCGCCCAACCAACTCAATGCCCCTTCTTTCAGGATGTAATTTTCGAGAAGATAATCGACAGGCAAAGTGATACCCAACACGAAGACAACGGCAATACCTAAACCCGTAGCGGTTTTTACCGATTTCGAAACGGCAAGGTATGAACACATTCCCAGGAAATATGCAAATACCATGTTTTCGATGAAGATTGACTTGACAAATATATTGATCAGATTTTCCATATCCTTTTTCAGTTTTTTGTTAGCGATTAATCTTCAATCAGTTTACGGTTACGGCTTCGTTGTACCCAGATAATCACACCGACAACGATCAAGGCCATGGGAGGTAAAATCATCATTCCGTTATTGGAATAAAAACCACCATTGGCAATGTACCAGCTTTCAGGAATAATTTTGAATCCGTAAATACTGCCTGATCCTAATAACTCGCGAAAGAGAGCTACAATTACCAGGATTGTACCATAACCTGCGCCGTTGCCTATCCCGTCGAGAAAGGAAGGCCATGGTTTGTTCCCCAGGGCAAAAGCTTCGAGGCGCCCCATCAAAATACAGTTGGTGATGATCAGACCAACGAAAACAGATAATTGCTTACTTACATCGTAAACAAAGGCTTTCAATATTTGGTCAACCAGAATTACCAGGGCAGCAACAACAACCAGTTGTACAATGATACGTATCCGGTTGGGAATTGTATTTCGAAGCAGCGAAATAATAACGTTTGCAAAAGCCAGGACTGCAGTAACCGAGATAGCCATTACAATGGCCGGTTTCAATTGGGCGGTTACCGCAAGTGCTGAGCAAATACCCAATACCTGAACGGTAATCGGATTTTTGCTGTTGATGGGGTCACCCAGCAGTTTTAAATTTGTCTTTGAAAATAACGGCTCACTCATTTCCTTCTATTTTTTCGATTCCAAGAATGTTTTATATGTACGTAGATCGTCGGACAACATTTTTTGCAGTCCTTTACTGGTGATCGTACCCCCGGAGATAGCATCAACTTTGTGTTCAACCGGGGCTGTTTCGTTCGATTTTGCAACAGTGATGGAAGTAAGATTTCCCTGTTCATCAAAGATTTTCTTGCCGGCAAATTGTTCTTGAAAACCGTGTGTTGCAATTTCGGCCCCTAACCCGGGAGTTTCCCCTTCGTGGTCGAATGTTGCCCCATAAACGGTATTCATATCACTATTAAGCGAGATATACCCCCAAATAGGTCCCCATAATCCGGTTCCGTATACAGGAAAAATGTATTTTACCGTTCCATCAATTTCACATTCGAAAACCGGGAGCAAACGTTCATTAACATCAGTTTTTGCCCGTTCTTTCTTTAGGTCAACATTAAACGCATCACCTTCAACAGTTTCTCCTTTCGCGTTTACTATATACGCGTTTACTATCTTTTCAGCATAAATTTTTTCGGCACTGGCAGCATCAGCTGCGATATTTACCGAAGCAAGTATGTTCTGTTTTTTTTCTATTTCAATATTTTTCTTCTGAAATGGTTTTAAGCTGATCGCGGTTATCGAAAGGATTGCTGCAACAGCGATTACCATTACCGAAGCATATATGAAAGTATAAACATTACCGTTCCTGTCCATTTTATCTGTATTTATCGGTTATGCACTTACTTTAGCGCGTTTTAAACGACGACTGATATTTCCCTGAACCACGTAATGGTCGATCAGTGGTGCAAAGGTATTCATCAGCAGGATGGCCAGCATCATTCCTTCCGGGTACGCAGGATTAACTACGCGAATAAGAATTGCCAGCAAACCAATCAGGAACCCGTAAATCCATTTTCCTGTCTCGGTTTGTGCCGCAGATACCGGATCGGTTGCCATGAACACGGTACCGAAGGCAAATCCTCCAATAATCAGGTGTTGCCAGAATGGAAGTGCCATGTAGGCATTGTCTCCTGCAAAAATATTCAGCAGTATACCCATAAACAGTCCACCGGCAACTGTCGAAACCATAATTTTCCAGCTTCCTATCCCGGTAACGAGTAATATAACTGCACCAATTAAAATTGCCAGTGTCGATGTTTCCCCTATTGAACCGGGAATCAGCCCGATGAACGAGTGCCACACATCAATGTTTACATGGCCTGCGGCAACCTGGGCCATAGGGGTTGCACCGGTAAAGCTGTCAACAGCCTGTTGCCCGCCAAGCCTCACCCAAACAGCATCGCCCGACATTTTTGCCGGATACGCAAAAAACAGGAATGCCCTGGCTACCAATGCCGGATTCCAGATATTCATGCCTGTTCCTCCAAAAACTTCTTTCCCGAAGATAACGGCAAATGCTGTTGCAACGGCAATCATCCACAGAGGAGTATTAATTGGCATAACCAGCGGGATCAGCATACCTGAAACAAGGAACCCTTCCTGAATTTCATGTCCACGGATCTGGGCGAAGACAAATTCAATTCCCAATCCCACGACGTACGAAACAACAATGATGGGCAACACCCTTAAGAATCCGTAAAAAAAGATATGGAAAAAACCGACCGTTGTCAATTCACCAATAGCGCTAAAATGTTGGTATCCGGTGTTGTACATGCCAAATAACAAGGCGGGTACTAATGCCAAAACCACTATTGTCATAGTACGTTTCAAATCGATATAATCGTGAATATGCGTACCTGTTTTTGCCGTGGTTTTGGGCGTAAACATAAATGTAAAGAACCCATCGTGAACAGACTGCAGCCAATGGTATTTAGCTCCCTTTTGAACGAATGGTTTTGTTTTTTCAAAAAAGTCTTTTATGAATTTCATAATATATGTTCAGCAAATTGTTAACCCAATTCTTTTATCATGGTATTGATTCCCTGACGAAGTATTTTTTGAACCTCAATTTTTGAAGTGCAAACATATTCGCAAAGAGCAAAATCTTCTTCAATAACTTCGTAGATACCGAGTTGTTCCATTTTGTCAATGTCATTAGCCAAGATGGATTTCAGCAGATACACCGGGAGAATGTCCATAGGGAGATATTTTTCATATTGTCCTGACAAGACAAAAGCCCTTTCACTTCCGTGCATATTGGCATTGATGACATATTCTTTTTTGGGGAATAATTTAGAGATATACGTTTTGCTGGCGCTGAATTTTCCGAGACCAGGATCAGCCCAGCCCATGAATTCATATTCGTCTCCTTCGGGAATCACGGTTATCTGGTCGTGGAAGAAACCTAAATAGTTGTCGGCTGTTACTTTGGTGCCGGTTAAAACATTACCCGAAATAATCCGCTCGTTCGTTTTCTGTTTGGTTTTTCCGTTCACCAATGACGGAATGCCTGCGCCGAGAATAGTTTTCAGATACCTGGGCGATTTTACCTCGCTTCCGCTTAAAACAATGGTTTTTGAAAAATCAACTTTCCCTGTTTCGAACAAACGGCCAATGAAAACTACTTCCTGCGGTTTGATCGTCCAGGCAAGGTCTCCTTTATTTAAGGATGAAATATGATGGATTTGAATACCCACATTCCCGGCCGGGTGTGGTCCCGCAAACTGAACTGTTTCAACATTTTTAATATTTGCGAATATACTTGTACCACCTGCAGGCAACCCGAGATAAATTTTTCCATTGGTTAGTTTTGCCAGTGCATTGATCCCCGTTTGGAATGAAGCAATTTCATTTTTTAATATGAAATCATAATCAGGTGCAAGCGGGGCCGTATCAAAACACGAGATAAAAATGTTCCCGGGAGTATCGGCTGGTTTTGCGAACACCCCGTACGGACGTTGTTTGATGAACGGCCACATGCCACTGCTCAGCAACTGCTCTTTGATCCCGGCAACTGAAAGCGATTGAGGATCGGCTTTTTTAAATGTTGCAGAATCGCCCTTGCCATCGGCTTCCACAATAACTTCCAGTATTTTTCTGCGTTCGCCCCGGTTCACCGCAACCACTTTGCCACTCACCGGAGATGTAAACAGAATTTCAGGGTTGTATTTGTCGAAGAACAATGGTTCACCGGCCTTAACCTCCTGATCAACTTTTATTGTCAGCTTCGGTACAAGGCCTGGAAAATCGGCTGGTTTCAGGGCATACCTGGCTGAACTTCCCGCGTTTTCAAGAACCTTCTCAGCCACCCCTTTCAACCGAATATTTAATCCACGTTTTAAATTGATAACCTTTGACATTGTATTCCCTTGTATTTGTATTTTAGGTTGGCAAAAGTAAAGATTTTAATAAGTTTTTACAATCTTTGCCCCTCAAACTCACACGAGGTAAAATATTTAAAAACATTAACCCGTTAACAGTTTTGCACGATTGCTGGCAGAGAAGATTTATTTTTAAGTATTTTCCCATTTTTTGTAAAAAATAGTTCCAATATGAGGGTAAAAGAGACACTATTTTTAGCTGTTTGTCACGTTATCATTTCGTTAATTTCTTTTGCAGGCGAAAAAAACGACAACAAGTATTATTATCAGAATGCCGTTTATCGCGAAGAAATTAAAAGCGTGCAATTATATCCTGACGGCAATAAACTCTCGAACCCGGTAATCGAATTGAACGGAGATGTACAACTGATTCTGAAATTCGATGATTTATCAGGGGCTGTAAAAGATTATTCATATACCATTGTTCACTGCGATGCCGGCTGGAACGAGTCGTTTATCATGCAAAACGAATACCTCGATGGCTTTCCCGACAACCCGATAAACGATTATGCATTTTCATTGAATACTACAGTAACGTATGTTAATTACCGGCTGATGATTCCTAATGAAGATGTAAAATTGAATTATTCAGGAAATTACGCGGTCGTTGTTTTCGAGGATAACGACAAAGAGAAACTGGTTCTGATCCGTCGTTTTCATGTAATCGAACCTTTAGCAAGGGTCGAGGGCAGGGTAAAAAAGGCAACTTTCGATCCGTTTAAAGGAGAAAACCAGGAAGTCGACTTTGATATTTACACCGAAAGCCTGCGGATACAAGACCCGCATCAGGAAATAAAAGTAGTGCTTACTCAAAACAGGCGCTGGGATAATGCCATCCGCGACTTGAAGCCTCTTTTTATCAGGAATGAGATGCTGAGCTACGATTACAACAAGGAAAATGTGTTCCCTGGCGGAAACGAATTCCGGTGGTTTGACATCCGTACCAACCGTTATCCTGGCGATAATATCGAATCCGTCAAATTTCACCGTCCGTATTACCATGCTACCTTAGTGACTGATGAAGTCCGCAGCAATAAAAAATATTTTTACAACAAAGAGATGAATGGCAATTATGTGATAGAAAGCCGGGACCAGGTACAGGATTTTGATACGGAATGTGATTATATCTTTGTACATTTCACGCTGCCCCTGCCGGTACAACTGGTAGGAGGCAGTGTAAACGTGTTTGGTGCGCTCACCGACTGGAATGCCAATAAAAGTAACGAGATGAGTTGGAATGCGCAAACTGCGGCCTATGAATTAACCCTCTTGCTGAAACAGGGATATTACAATTATCAGTATGTATATGTCCCCACAGGTTCGGCAGTTGCCGATGCCACCAATATTGAAGGCAGTTTCTACGAAACAGAAAACGATTACCAGATATTTGTTTATTACAAAGAAATGGGTGGTCGTTACGACCGGCTGGTCGGTTTCCGGCAGTTAAATTCAAGGAATTAAATTTGGCTATTTTATTCTTTAAAAATCTGTATCATTTTATTTGAAAGAGTCACCAATGGAAACAATACCTAAAAATGAATGTACTAAAATTGGTTTTATTCAGAAACCACATGGAATTAATGGAGAGCTTATTATCAAGTTCGACGAACAGTATTACGAAACTCTTGAAGAATCGAAAACTTTATTTTTGGACACAGAAGGGTTATTGGTGCCTTTTTTTATAGAAGATTTACGCTTTAGAACAGGAGAATCTGCAATTATAAAACTGGAGTGGACCGGGGATGAGGAGCAGGCCCAAGAACTTTCAGGGCTTTCTGTCTTTGTAAAAAATGAGCAGATCCGGGTTGATGGCTCTGCTTTTAATATTCGGATGCTGGAAGGGTTTATGTTAATTGATCAATGCAGAAATCAAATCGGCAAGATAAATGCCGTTCGTGATTTTTCAG
Organism: Prolixibacteraceae bacterium; assembly: GCA_963662895.1. GTDB lineage: Bacteria > Bacteroidota > Bacteroidia > Bacteroidales > Prolixibacteraceae > GWE2-42-39. Next base: position 788,472 of record OY759981.1, read on the forward strand.
GGAATATTGTCCTGGAAGTAAATTACCTGGGAAAAGATACTATAATTCCGTTTAATGAAGATTTACTGATTGATTTCGACATTCATAATAAGACCATCATTCTCGATCTTCCCGAGGGTATACTTGATTTAGATGAAGAATAATTTATTTCTACTTTGACAGCTTCTTTCAAAATCGAAAAATCCATCCGTTTTACCCTAAACCCCAAGGGGAACCGGATCGATTTTTCTGATTTCTCCCCTTGGGGTCGGGGTATAAAATCAGAAAAATTGGTCTTCATTCTAAATCTGTCAAAGTAGAATTATATTGCTGAAAATCAGGCTCTGTGTCGGAGTCGCCTGAAAAAAATAGTTTTTTTTGTAACATCTGAACAATTTCAGGCGTCTTAATTAAGTTATTCACATTATTCAGAATAAAAACAATAAAATTTATGACCATGAAAACCGTATTCGTATCGCTGGCCATCCTTTTAGTGTGTATATTGCCTGGGGAAAAAGTGTTTGCAGACGAGCAGGAACGTGAACTTGAAGCCTTTTCCGAAATTGCTTTACGGGTTTCTGCAAATGTGTATCTGGAACAGGGAGATAAGCAGCATGTGGAGATTGTCGCCAAAGAGTCAACGCTTGAAGAATTAATTACCGAAGTAAAGGACCGGAAACTAATCATTCGTTTCCCCAGGAAAAATTATCTATGGAAAAATTTTGATTACGGAAAGATCACCATATATATTACTGTTCCGGAAATTGAAGCTTTGAACGTTTCCGGGTCAGGAGATATCATTGCCGAAGATGAGATTAATGCACGCATTTTGGATTTAGCAGTAAGTGGAAGTGGAGATATTAGACTATCAGAACTAAAATCGGACAGGGTGAAAGTTACCATTTCCGGTTCGGGTGATATAATGATAAAAGGGAATGGAAAGGATACTGCAACCGATTTTTCTGCAACAGTTTCAGGAAGCGGGAACCTGAAGGCAATTGATTTCCCTGCTGAAGATGTTGTTGTGAAAGTTTCAGGTTCAGGCAATTGTGCAGTTTATGCTAAAAGCAATTTAACGATTAAAGTTGTAGGCTCCGGAGATGTAACTTACAAAGGTAACCCTCTGGTTGATAAAACAGTGGTTGGTTCCGGTTCAGTTCGTGATATAGATTAAGGTTCTATATATAAAGCTACAGAATGGAAAGATGGCATTCCCCCTATGTCATCTTTTTTATTTTCTGATGATTTTTACTTCCCCGCCTTTTCCCAGTTTAATAATGCTTGAAGCAACAGATTTTTTGAAATCATCCTGTCTGTATTTTACCACATAATCAACCGATGATTTTATTTTGTCGTTTATCCCGGAAAAATTGGCCGGCGAAGGGTCACCACTTATATTTGCAGAAGTTGATACAATGGGTTTTTTTAAGCGTTGGATCAGTTGCCGGGTGAAATTTTCGGAAGAGATGCGGATCCCAATACTACCATCGGAAGCAATCAGGTTTTTCGCCAGGTTTTTCGCCCCGTCGTATATAATGGTAACCGGTTTTTCGCTTAGTTCAATCAGGTCGAAGGCAACTTCAGGAATTTCATCCACATAGCGTTCCAGCAGATTTATATTCTCCATAAGTACCAACATGCTTTTCGAGTCTTCCCGTTTCTTTATTTCATAAATTTTTTGTACTGCTTTCTCATTGGTTGCATCGCAGCCAATGCCCCAGATGGTGTCGGTAGGGTAAAGAATGATCCCACCGTTTTGCAGTACCTCAACAGCTTTTTTCAGATCGTCATACATTGTAAACACGTGTGTATAATTTGTGCATTTGTCGGGCGAAAATTTCAGGAGTAAAACGCTCGGCATTCTTACGTCCTTCGGTGATCAGTTTATCCCGGTATTCCCGGTCGTTCATTATTTCCCTGATGGTATTTCCTATTTCTTTTTCGCTTACCGGGTTTACATATACAGCACCTTCTCCACCGGCTTCGGGCATTGAACTCGAACGCGAAGTGATCACCGGGCAGCCTGACGCTTGTGCTTCAATTACAGGCAACCCAAAACCTTCGAACACTGAGGGATAGACCAGCATCTCGGACGACTGGTACAAAACCCCCAATTCCCGGTCGCTGGTGCCGGTCAGAAAATGAACTTTCAGTTTGCCCTTGTTCTTCTGAATGAAATCATCTATTTCAAACATGTAATTTGTTTTTCGGCCAGCTACAACCAACGGTATTTCAATTTCATATTTTACCAATGCTTTCAATATATTCAGCAGGTTTTTACGTTTTTCGACTGTACCTACACTTAGTAAGAACTGATCAGGGAGCTTATATTTTTCAAGCACGTCTGTCTTTTCTTCTTCTGAAAATTGTTGATAAAACAGGGGGTTACACGACTGGTAGATCACTTCAATCTTCCGTTCAGGAATATCAAAAAATTCAACAATGTCATTTTTTGTTTGTTGCGAAATGGCATGAATCCTGTCGGCCAGGATACAGGCGTGTTTGAACTTGCGAAGGTAAATCTGTCGGTCGGTAGCCCGGTAGTATTCCGGATAACGGATAAAAATCAGGTCGTGAATGGTAACGATACTTTTGACATCTGTTTTTTCAATCCCGACCGGTAATTCGTGACTTAACCCATGGAAAATATCAATCTTTTCCCGGTCGAACAATTTACTGATATGATATCGTCTCCAAGCCGCTTTCAAGGTTTTCCACCATACATTCCCGGGTGTTATCATGCGGCTTGCGCCCGGGGAGGTAAAGAGGTTCTGCTTGTTGTCGGGCGTAAAAAGCAGGTATTCGTTTTCAGAATAAAAACGGTGAAGTGCGTTAATGGTATTACGGCTGAAATTACCCAATCCCGCACGGTTACTGAATGCCCGTTTTGCGTCGAAACCGATTTTCATAACGATATAATTGTTTTTCAAAAATAAAAAAAAGCCACGAATTACGCGGCTTTTCATAAAATGTCATATGCAGAGTTATTAAAAATCTCTCAGTTTACCGAAATCAAGCGTTGCAAAATAATCGTCGATGGTTTCAGCCCTGCGTATTTCAACAACTTCACCATTTTCACGAAGCAAAAGTTCTGCCGAGCGGAGTTTGCCATTGTAGTTAAAACCCATAGCATGGCCATGTGCCCCGGTGTCGTGAATAACCACGATGTCGCCTGTTTCAATATTGGGTAACAGGCGGTTGATAGCAAATTTGTCGTTATTTTCGCAAAGCGATCCGGTAACATCGTAAATGTTTTTACAGGGTTCGTTTTCCTTACCCAACACTGTGATATGATGGTAAGCCCCGTACAAGGCAGGACGCATCAGGTTTGCCATACACGAATCGAGCCCTGCGTATTTTTTATAAGTTTCTTTTAGATGCAGTACTTTGGATACCAGATAACCAAAAGGCCCGGTAATCGCCCGTCCTGATTCAAAATATATTTTCATCGGGTCAAGCCCGTTGGCTACAATCAATTTTTTGTACAGCTCTTTTATCCCGGCGCTTACCTTTTCCAGGTCAACTGGCTTGTGTTCGTTTTTGTAAGGGATGCCGATACCGCCGCCCAGGTTGGCAAATTCGAACCTAATGCCTGTCTCTTTGTTGATCTCAATGATAACATCGAACAGTATCTCGGCTGTCTCGATAAAATAATCAGGATCAAGTTCATTGGATGCCACCATTGTATGAATGCCAAAACGTTTCACACCTTTGGACTTCAGTATTTTATAGCCTTCGAGAAGTTGCTCGTGTGTAAACCCGTATTTCGAATCTTCAGGATTACCAATAATTACATTCCCGTTTTTTAGTGCACCCGGATTATAACGAAGAGACATGAGTTCGGGAAGCCCGGCATGTTTTTCCAGGAAATCGATATGCGATATGTCATCCAGATTGATGACAGCTCCCAGTTGACGGGCTTTTATGTATTCTTCAGCAGGAGTATCGTTCGAGGTAAACATGATTTCCCCGCCCCGCATTCCTACCCGTTCGGCCAGTTCCAGTTCAGCCATAGAACTGCAATCAATTCCAAAGCCCTGAGCCCGGAGTATTTTCATTAAAAACGGGTTGGGCGCTGCCTTTATCGCGTAAAATTCTTTAAACCCTTTGTTCCACGAAAATACAGCATTGAAATGCCTGGCGTATTCAATGATCCCTTTTTCATCGTATATATGAAATGGGGTAGGGTGTTTTTCTGTAATTTTTTCAATCTGTTCTTTACTAAACGGAAGTGTTTTTCCTCTCATGCGTGTGTGATCTTAAAAATATTACATTTTGAAGTACAAATCTATAAATGAAAATCAGGAATACGAACAAAACTATGAGCAAACTGTTAAAAACGGATGTATTATTTAACGTCCATCAGGCTTAAAAGTTCATCGCTTAAATAGCCGTAAGCAATTTCTTTTACTTCACCGCTCATGTGTATGTTCCAATCTTCGTCGATGCCGACTTGCAGGGTACCTCCCTGCATCCGGATGGTGAGATCGCGGGAAGTCAGTCCTTTTTTTATAACCGCCGCAGCTACAGCACACGATGAACTTCCGGAAGCCAGTGTATATCCGGCTCCCCTTTCCCAGATCAAAATTTCCACTTCGGAAGGAGAAAGTACTTTGGCAAACTGTACGTTGATGCGGTTGGGAAAGAACGGATGTTTTTCGAGCAGGGGGCCATAGTGCATCAGTTCATCCTGGTCGAGCTTGTCGGTAACGATGACACAGTGCGGGTTACCTACCGATACGCAGTTAACCTGAAAGGTTTTTCCTCCGGCTTCAAGCGGGTACCCGAAACATTCCTCTGTCCCGGCTGATACCGGGATCAACGACGATTTAAAAATGGCTTTGCCCATATCAACTTTTATAAGACTGGCTTTTCTCCCTTTTTCTTCTATTACTTTTGAAGTCACGATACCCCCCGGGGTCTCGATGGTGAAGTTCTTTGACCGTGTATATTGGCAATCGTACAGATATTTCGAAAAAATGCGCAACCCGTTACCGCTTTTCTCTGCTTCCGAGCCATCAGGATTATAAATCTTAAGCCCGAAATCAGCTTTTGTCGAAGGTACTTTCACCAGGATTCCGTCGGAGCCTATTCCGTAGTGTATGTCACAAATAAGACTGATATTTTTTTCTGTGAATTGAAAACTGGTTTCATTGCTGTTAAAAACAATGTAATCATTTCCCAGTCCGTGACTTTTTACAAAGAAGTCTTTCATTTTTTGTTTAGGTTAATGTGAACGGCAAAAATAACTCCTTTTTTTTTACCTTTATGCCCTCCAAATAAAAATCGTTTCTTCAAAAAACAAAATAATTATGGCACGTATTAATGAGCATTATCTGAAATTACAGGCAGGATATTTATTCCCGGAGATTGGGCGCCGGGTTCGTGAATTTGCTGAAGCCAATCCCGAAAAGAAAATTATCCCCATGGGTATTGGTGATGTGACTCAGCCTCTGGCTCCGGCTGTGGTAAAGGCCTTTCACGAAGGTGTTGATGAAATGGCACAGGCTGCTACTTTTAAAGGTTACGGCCCTGAACAGGGATATGAATTCCTGCGTAAAGCTATTGCCGAAAATGATTACCAGGCACTTGGCGTAAACATAACAGCCAACGATATTTTTGTTTCCGACGGATCGAAATGCGATACCGGGAACATTCAGGAAATATTTGGAAGCGATTCCAAAATTGCCGTTGGCGACCCGGTGTACCCCGTGTATGTCGATACTACAGTAATGTCAGGGAAAACAGGCATTTGCGGTTCGAATGGTTATTTCAAAGGGATCATTTATATGCCTTGTACCGAAGAAAACGGTTTTATCCCGGAACTCCCGGAAGAAACGCCTGATTTAATTTTCCTCTGTTACCCGAACAATCCGACCGGGACTGTAGCCGGTAAAGAGGAGCTGAAAAAATGGGTGGACTACGCGCTGGCAAACAACTGCATCATTTTGTACGATGCTGCTTACCAGGCTTTCATCACCGATGATAACATTCCCCGGACCATTTACCAGATTGAAGGTGCTGAAAAATGTGCCATCGAATTCCGCAGTTTTTCGAAAACCGCCGGTTTTACAGGGACACGTTGTGCATTCACGGTAATTCCTGAAGGTGTAGTAGCTTACGACCCTGAAGGTAATGCGCATCCGGTACGCAGGTTGTGGAACCGCCGCCATACTACCAAGTTTAACGGTGTGTCGTACCCGGTGCAGAAAGCTGCTGCTGCTATCTATACTGAAGAAGGCAAAAAGGAAGTTCAGTCCGTGATCGATTATTATATGGAAAACGTCAGGATTATGCGTACCAGCCTGAAAGAGGCCGGTTATACTGTATTTGGCGGGGTAAATGCTCCTTATGTTTGGTTAAAAACCAAAGGCAGCATGAAATCCTGGGATTTTTTCGATAAGCTTTTATATGAAGCCAATGTGGTAGGTACTCCCGGCTCTGGTTTCGGGCCCTCAGGCGAGGGGTATTTTCGCTTTTCGGCCTTTGCCGACCGCGAAAATGTGATCGAAGCGATGGAACGGATTAAAAAACTGGCGTAAAAATATTGTTTCTACAGGCAGCAAAACTAAACGTGTTGAGGACATAGCGTCCTACGTATTGAGGACACGATGTCCTACGCGTTATTGACACCATGTCCTACGTGTTATTGACACCGTGTCAAGCGTATTATTGACACGGTGTCAAGTGTGTTGTTGCAGCGGGTGCAAGTGTATTATTGATATGATGTCAAGCGTGTTGTTGTGACATACAGCAATTCTGATACATTCTGAGTCACCACCCATTTCTTTTATCAGGCATAATGACCAGCTTTCTCTGCTGTCTGCTGTAAAAGCTTTTTGTGTGATTTTATTTCACTTCACTGAGAAATATTTGTTTCTATCCTGAAGAAAATAATCCCTGTTTTTGGATCATTTTTATATATTTACCAGCAGGAGGAAATCATGCAGAAATATCGGTTTATACATCATTACAAACTACTAAAACAACCGTTTGTTCTCCTTGACAGCGTTCGTCACCGGTGGATACTGATCATATTTAGTGTTGTCTTTGGTGTCCTTTTTATTAATATTTTTGTCCCTTTTAACATTAACCGGTGGAACAAGGATTCAGGGGTCGAACAACTTATACGGCTTTCGGGCTTTGGAATTATCACGGGGCTGGTGTTGTTTATTTCTCAATTCGGAGTTCGAAAAATTGCAGGAGTAAAACATTTTTGTGTCGGGACTTTTCTTCTCTGGTTCATAGGCGAATTATTCTTCATGTCCGTATTTTTTATTTTTTATCAGTCGAGCTGGGATATCAGCATCAAACAGTTTCTGAAAGATATTCCTGATAGTTTCAAGTATACCCTGTTGGGAGTGCTGATCCCTTATTCGCTGGCCCTGTTGTTTATTTCGCAGATTATTCAGAAAACAAAACTAAATCAGTTACAAGAGAAAACCGAAAAGCCGGGTTTTAAAGCCGGGCTTCTGGATTTTCCTGATGAAAAGGGAATTGTCCGTTTTTCCATATCCGGGAAGCATATTCTTTATCTTGAATCGGCTGATAATTATGTGATTATTCATTACATAAGTAACGACAAGCTGGCAAAACAGATATTACGAAATTCGATGAAAAATATTGAAAGCCTTTTTGGGGACACAGCGTTAAAAAGGTGTCACCGGTCGTTCATGGTTAATCTTCAGAAAATAGAATTTGCAGACTACGGAAGATCGAAATGCCAGGTAAAATTGTTCGGGATTGAAAAATTTATCCCGGTATCACGAAAATTTTATCCCGAATTCAAGCCATTTGTCAAATCCTGATGATGTGCTGATGTTATTCACCCCGAAATACAATTCCTTCGTCCCTTTAATTTTTTCAATTCATTTCGAACTGTAATCTTTGCGTCAGTGTTTTCGGAAAACAACTAAATGATTATAAATCAGAAAATCAATTTTGTAACAATTTAAAAATTCAGAAAAGATGAAGAAATTAGTAATGTTTGTTTTGATCGCTTTTTGTGCAACATTGACCGTCGACCCGGCAATTGCTATGGGGAAAAAAAGTATGAAAGGGACATGGGAATATAAAGTACCAAGTGCCCCGTATGAATACAGCGCCGGGAAAATAATTATTGGAGAAACCAACGGGCAAAGCACGGTTACTGTAAAGTTTAGGTATGGTTCAGAAGTAAAGGCACAAAATGTAAAAATTGAAGGAGACAGTTTGTCCTTTGGTGTGGATGTTGAATACAACTATGTGAAAGTTGATGCAAAACTTGCTGACGGTAAGATTACAGGCAAGGCTGATACACCGGAAGGGATTATGAACTTTACTGCAGAGAGGCCAAAGGAATAAACCAACTACAACCTGTCAAGGGGTATCGTACTGATACCCCTTGTTTTGTATTATTGCACTGAAGGAACTGATTCTCCAGGGGTAAGCCCCCATTTTTTCACCAGCCATGTATCCATAATTGTTTCTTTTCATCCATCCTGGAATGTTTTTTCGATTCCCCCTTCTATCCTTGTTTCTTATATTTTTATATTTTTGACTATTAAAGAAGTATTTTTTATGAAGAAAACTTCACTTAATGACATTGCAAAGCATCTGGGGGTATCCAAAACCCTGGTTTCATTTGTCCTTAACGGGAGGGCAGAAGAATTTCGGATTAACAAGGATGTTTGCAAAAAAGTAATTGAAGCGGCTAAAGAACTAAATTACCAGCCTAACCGGATTGCCCAGGGGCTACGTACCGGAAAGACAAACACAATCGGTTTGATTATTGCAGATATTGGCAACCCGTTTTTTGGGAAACTAGGGCGGAAAATAGAACAGGAGGCTGCAGAACAGGGCTATCGTGTAATTTTTTGCAGTTCGGATGAAAATTTTGAAAGGTCAAAAGAGCAAATAGCCATGTTGCAGCAAAGCCAGGTCGACGGATTCATTATTTCGCCCCCGGTGAACAGCGAGGAACAAATTCAGGCTCTCGCAAAGGGCAATACCCCTTTTGTCCTGATCGACCGCTATTTTCCTGAAATCGAATGTAACTATATCGCAGTTGATAATTTTGATGCTGCATACAACGTTACAAACCACTTGTTAAACATGGGACGTAAACGGATTGCCAATATTACCCTGAACCTGGAACTGATTAATATGAAAGAACGGACAGAAGGTTACAGGCAGGCCTTGCGCGACGCCTCGGTTGATGTGGATGAGACGCTGGTAAAAATTTTACCTTTTTCTCATGAGAACAAGGATGTTTTTCAGGCTATTAAAGAATTAGTGGAGAGAGAAGAGGGTCAAAAAGTTGATGCAATCCTGTTTTCAACAAGTAAAATCGGAATTATGGGTATCGAATGCATTTCAGAACTGGGGCTCCGTATTCCTGATGATCTTGCAATTGTCAGTTTTGATAACCCTGATGCATATAAAATATGTGCCAGTCCGGTAACTGTTGTTAACCAGCCGATTGAAGAAATAGGGAGAACTGCTGTCCGTATTTTATTAAATAAGATCAGACAACCTGAAAGTAAAAATGACATTCAAAAAATTATATTGAAGACTGATTTAATTATACGAAAATCTTGTGGCACTTAAATTTTTCATATATTTGCTAAATCGGTTTAGTGAAGTTGAAATAATTAATAAATATGAGAAACGAAAATATATTAAAAGAATTAATTAACAGGTATCCTGCACTTTTACCTGTTGCCGGGAGTATCCGGGAAGCTGCAGATTGTTTGACTAAATGCTACAGCCAGGGCAATAAACTTCTTGTTTGTGGAAATGGAGGCAGTTGTTCCGACTCCGATCATATTGTCGGGGAACTGGTAAAAGGCTTTGAGAATATGCGCCCGGTCGGGGAAGCATTCAAAGAAAGATTGCAGGAAACCGGCGGGGACCGTGGCCTGTTCCTGGCAGAAAAACTGCAACAAGGGCTACCGGCTATTTCGCTTACAGCGCATAGCGCCCTGATTACGGCTGTGGCCAATGATACAGATGCCAACTTAATATTTGCCCAGCAAATAACAGCTTATGGCAATCCCGGCGATGTTTTGATCGGGATCAGCAGTTCAGGAAACTCACAAAACGTGGTGGATGCTATTATCACCGCCAAGGCAAAAGGCATGTCCGTGATTGGCTTAACCGGCGAAACCGGCGGAAAAATGAAACCCTTGTGTGACACTCTGATCAATGTTCCCGGAAAACGGACTGCTTTTGTCCAGGAATTTCACCTGCCCATATATCATACCCTCTGCCTGATGGTTGAAGATCATTTTTTTGGAACCGGGGAAGATTGACAAAAACACATAAAAAGACAACCACTAAACTATTTTAAAACCAGCAAAATGAATGATCAAAACAATTCCCAGGAATCGAAAATCTCCCGCCGGAATTTTATAACCCGTACGGCAAAAGGTACTGCTTTTTTGGCTTTGGCCCCAACGGTAAGTCTTTTTGCTGAAAACGGGACATGGCCTGCCGACGCTACAAAATTCAGGTTTCATATGATCGGACATGCCCATATCGACCCGGTCTGGCTTTGGCCCTGGTCCGAAGGCCTTGCAGTTGTGCACAGCACATTTAAATCGGCCCTTGACCGGATGAACGAAACACCGGATTTCAAATTCACGGCCAGTTCGGCACAGTTTTACCAGTGGATTGCCGACAACGACCCGGCAATGCTGGCAGAGATTCGCAAACGTGTTGACGAAGGCCGGTGGGACATCGTCGGGGGATGGTGGGTTGAACCCGATGTAAATATTCCCGGTGGCGAAGCAATGGTGCGACAGGGTTTGTACGGGCAATTAACTTTTGAGCGGTTGCTGGGGCATCGTGCCAAAGCGGGTTTTAACCCCGATTCGTTTGGTCACGCAGGAACCCTGCCCCAGATACTCAAATTGCAGGGCATGGACAATTATGTTTTCATGCGCCCCGGCCCGCACGAAAAAACAATTCCGGCCGATCTTTTTTGGTGGGAATCCCCGGACGGAACACGTGTACTGACTTATCGTATCCCGGTCAGCTATAATGAAACCAAACCTGTGCAAAAACGTGTTAAGCAAATACTTGAACGTTTTCACGATGAGCCGGTGAAAAGTTTCATGGCCTTTTACGGGGCCGGCGATCACGGTGGCGGCGCTACCAAAGAAAATATACAGTCGATTGAAGAGCTTCAGAAAGAGAAAGGAGTCCCCACGGTCATGTTCAGTACTGTTGACAATTACTTTGAAGAAGTTGGTTCTGATAAAAAATTAAACCTTCCGGTTGTAAAAGAAGACCTACAGCACCATGCCGTTGGTTGCTATACTACTGAATCAGAATTAAAAAAAGGAAACCGGCTGTCAGAAGCAGCTTTGATTACTGCTGAAAAAATAGCCGCAATAGGTTCTCATGGCTGGAATGCTCTCTACCCGAAAGCAGAATTAACCAATGCATGGCACAGGGTGCTCTTCATGCAATTCCACGATAGTTTAGCCGGTACTTCACTATTAGAGCATTCGCAAACCGCCCGCGAAGGCTACGGTTATGCACTCGACATAGCCCATCAGGCAACAGATATTGCAATACAGAAGCTCGAATGGCAGGTGCCAGCCGAAGACCCGGAATCGCAATACCTGTTGGTTTTTAACCCTCACGTGTGGGAAGTTCAGGGAAACATCGAGTATGATTTTTCATGGGGAAGTAAACATCCATCATCGCGTGTTGAAGATGAAAAAGGGAACTCCCTGTTCCACCAGTGGACATCGGCCTCAACTGAAACCGGAAGCCGTAAAAAACTGGTTATAAATACTTCAATCCCGCCAATGGGCTATCGCCAGTTACGCCTGATGAACGGTGATTCAGCCAAACCTTCAGAAACAGTAAAAGTAACAGGCAATAGTCTGGAAAATAAGGATATCAGGGTAAATATTTCGGATAATGGCACAATCGGTATCTTCGACAAAGAAACCGGGAACGAAATTTTTGCCGATGGAAAAACCGGTTGCAAAGCCGTTGTTATTAATGACCCGAGCGATACCTGGAGCCACGACGTCAAAACTTTTGCTGATGAAATTGGCGCTTTTGAAAATGCAGAGATTAAGATACTGGAAGAAGGCCCTCTGCGGGCAACCATCCGGGTAAAGACGACCTGGAACAACTCGTCGCTTACCATTGACTGGCTCCTTTATGCCAATTCACGATACCTGGAGGCCAAGGTGACCCTTGACTGGCATGAACACCTGAAGATGCTGAAATTCTCGTTCCCCATTGATGTGGAATCGCCGGTAGCTACTTATGAGGTACCTTACGGCCATATTGTAAGGGAAACCAACGGAGACGAAGATCCTGGCCAGCGATGGATCGACCTGAGCGGAAAACAAAAAGGGAAAAACTGCGGCCTTACACTTATCAACGATGCCAGGTATGGCTATAATGTACAAGGGAACGACATGCGGGTTTCTGTTGCCCGTTCTGCTGTGTATGCCCATCACAGGCCGAGAAAACTCGATATGAATGCAGAGCACCTCTGGATGGATCAGGGGATACATACGTTCCGCATGATGCTGGTACCCCATCAGGGAGACTGGCGCGAGGCTAATATTGCCCGGATTACGGAAGAATTTATTTCACTTCCGGTGGCTATCTACCAGGGAATACATGGCGGAACAATGCCTAAAACCGATTCTTTCCTTGCCGTTGATAACCCGAATGTGATCGTGACTGCCGTCAAACAGGCAGAAACCGGTGAAGACATGATTATCCGCTGTGTGGAGACATCCGGCTTACCGGCGAAAGCAACACTTGACCTACGCTTCGCTGACAAAAAATGGACAGGAAGTTTCCGTCCGTGCGAAATAAAAACGCTCCGTGTCGATAAGAATACAGGCGCGGTAAAAGAAGTTAACCTGCTTGAAGAGTAGTTCATTTAATCCAGTTTATTTTTTTCAACCAAATAACTAATTAAAATCGAAAATTGTGAATACATCAAAAATCGGACTTAAAAAAACACTTCCTGTTTTCATGTCCTTCATCGTAATGGGGTTCATCGATATTATCGGGGTAGCAACCGGCTATGTCAAACAAGACTTTGAACTTAGTAATTTTATTTCCCAATTCCTGCCTATGATGGTACTGCTTTGGTTTTTTGTCCTTTCGGTTCCGGCAGGAGTTTTACAGGATAAATTCGGGAAACGGAATATGCTGAATATCGGGATGGTATTACAGGCCATTGGGCTGGGGCTCCCGTTTATACATTATTCTTTCGGGATGATGTTTGCTTCGTTTATCCTTCTTGGTATCGGAAACACGGTTATTCAGGTATCTGCCAATCCGTTGTTACAGGATGTTACCCCGCCTGAGAAGCTGGCCAGTTATATGAGTACATCGCAGTTTGTAAAAGCAATCATCTCATTTTCAGGGCCACTGATTGCCACTTTTATGGCAACAGCTTTTGGTGACTGGAAACTGGTATTTGCTGTTTATGGCATTACCTCATTACTGTCGGCATTCTGGCTTGCCATGACACCAATCCAGGAATCGAGGCCCGACCGGAAACCGGCCTCTTTTGCTTCCTGCTTCGGCTTGCTGAAAAACCGTTTTATCGCGTTCATGGCTTTATCCATTTTTTTGATTGTTGGCACAGAAGTATCTATCAACACCAATATCACCAACATTCTCACCTCCAGGTATGGAGTAACCCTCGAAGTGGCAGCGATCGGGATCAGCCTGTTTTTTGCCGGTGAAACTATTTCCCGGTTTTTGGGAGCCGTTATCCTGAACTGGATCAAACCACGGACTTTTCTTTTACTGATCACCGTGGTCTCTCTGATTGGTATTCTGGGAATATTTGTTGCCCCCGGAAATACATTCGCATTTGTATCGGTATTTATTACCGGTTTAGGCATTGGCAACATGTTCCCGACTATTTTTTCCCTTTCTCTGGAGAAAATGCCTGACCGGGCCAACGAAATTTCCGGTTTGCTTATTATGGCTGTATCCGGTGGAGCAGTGATGCCACTGGTAATGGGGTTTGTAAGTACCATGCTGGGAGCCGTTGCCAGTATATCGGTTATTGCCTTGTGTATGCTTTACATACTCTGGGTCTCTTTCTTTGTACAAAAAAGATAAAAATGAAAATATAAATGAAGAAAGAACAGATCCAAAAATTACTGAATGATATAAGTTCAGTAAGAATTGCTGTGGTAGGCGACTTTTGCCTCGATGCCTATTGGTTTATTGACGAATCGGGAAGTGAGATTTCGATTGAAACAGGTTTGGCAACCCGCACGGTACGGCAGCAGAAATATTCACTGGGAGGAGCAGGGAATGTAACCAACAACCTCGCTGCGATGGGAGTAAAGAACATTCGTGCATTCGGAGTGGTCGGGGCCGATCCTTTTGCCGGCGAGATGATCAGCCTGATGCAGAAGGTGAATATAAATACCGACAACATCCTGGTTCAATGCGAAAACTGGTCAACTCATGTATATACCAAACCATACATCGGCGACGATGAACAGAACCGTATCGATTTCGGTAATTTCAATGAGCTGTCGGAAGAAACTGCGGACCGGCTTATTCAAAACCTGAAAAATGAGATTCCGGATACCGACCTTATTATTATCAACGAGCAGGTTTTGTCGGGCATCCATACTCCTTATTTCCGTAAAAAGATTGTTGAACTTATTCAGTTGTTCCCCGGTAAAATATTCATTTCCGACAGCCGCCACTACTCTGGTGAATACGAAGGCGCTTACCGTAAAATGAACGATGTCGAAGCTGTTTTGCTTTGCGACCCTCAAAAACAGCCTGAAGGAACAATACCTTATGCTGAAACATGCAAGGCCGCAAAAACGCTTTTCAAAAGGTATAAAAAGCCATTGTTTGTTACCTGCGGAAGCCGGGGATCGCTGATTGTAAACGAAAACGGGGTAACCGACATCTGGGGAATAATGATCATGACAAGAGTCGATACTGTTGGAGCAGGGGATAGTTACCTGGCTGGTGTAGCTGCTGCTTTGGCTGCCGGATACGATATGGAAACAGCAGCCCGGACAGGGACCATGGTTGCAGGTGTTACTGTTCAGAAATTATTCCAGACCGGAACCGCCACGCCGGAAGAAATCATGCAGACCGGACAGGATCCTGATTATATCTTTTCTCCTGAACTCGCCGAAAACATTCGTCAGGCTAAATACCTGGAAAATTCTGAGATCGAAATAGTCAACCCCTGGACCGGAAATTTGCAAATTGAACATGCCATTTTCGACCACGACGGAACCATCTCTACCCTTAGGGAAGGATGGGAACTGATTATGGAGCCAATGATGGTGAAAGCAGTTCTGGGCAAAAAATACCAGGAAGCCGACGATATGCTGTACCGGAAAGTGCAGGCCCGGGTTCATGATTATATTGACAAAACAACAGGTATCCAGACGTTGGTTCAGATGAAAGGTCTGCTCGACATCATTCGCGAGTTTGGCTGTGTGCCTGAAGAAGAAATGCTCGACGAGTTTGGTTACAAAAAAATATATAATGACGAACTGCTCGAAATGGTAAAGGTGCGCGAAAAAAAATATCGCAAGGGCGAACTTAGCCTGGAAGATTTTACCATGAAAAATGCCGTTCCTTTTCTGCAAAAACTTTACGATGCCGGTGTAAAACTTTATCTGGCCAGCGGTACCGACGAGGAAGATGTAAAGAAAGAAGCCGAAGCGTTGGGATATGCGCATTTGTTTGAAGGGCGGATTTACGGATCAGTGGGCGATATAACCAAAGAAGCTAAGAAAATTGTTCTCGACCGTATTTTGAGCTCGATTGGCAAATCATCGTTTGGTAAACTGATTACCTTTGGTGATGGCCCTGTTGAAATGCGCGAGACCCGCAAACGCGGCGGTCTTTCTGTAGGAATTGCGAGTGACGAACTGAAGCGTTTTGGTCTGAATAAGAGCAAACGCACACGACTGATTAAAGCCGGCGCTGATGTGATTATTGCCGATTTTTCGCAAATCAATCAATTACTTGAATTATTAGGAGTCGATAAACAGAACTAAATAATATAGTAAAAATGAGAGATCCAAAAAATAAAATTATGACTTGGGATCAAGCCAGGGCATTGAGCGATGAATTAAAAGCTTCCGGGAAAAAATTGGTATTTACCAATGGTTGTTTTGATATTCTGCACCGGGGACATGTAACTTACCTGACATTTGCACGCAATCAGGGAGATGCTCTTTGCGTTGGCTTAAACAGTGATAGTTCGGTGAAACGGAATAAAGGGGAGGATCGTCCGATCAACAATGAGGAAGACCGTGCTTTTGTTTTGGCATCCCTGGAATCTGTCGATAGTGTTGTATTTTTTGATGAGGATGAGCCTAAAGATTTAATTGCTGCTGTACTGCCTCAGGTATTGGTAAAAGGTGAAGACTGGGCTCACTATGTTAGTGGACGTGATGTCGTTGAAGCGAATGGCGGTCACGTCGTTCTGGCTAAGATGGTCGAAGGCCGTTCTACTACCGGAACGATTGAAAAAATATTAAAAACCTATGGTTCTCAAAAATAGTATTATGGACAAGATGATTGTTGTAACCGGTGCTGCCGGTTTTATTGGACGAAATATTGTTGAGGCTCTGAATCGTATGGGGTATACCAACTTGTTATTAGTCGATCTGTTGGGAACAGATGAAAAGTGGAAAAACCTGCGGGGGTTAAGATATGAAGATATTATTTCTCCTTCGGATTTTTTGAAGAAAGTGGAAAATTCCCAATTGCCTCCTGTTAAAGCCTGTATCCATATGGGGGCCTGTAGCTCAACTACAGAAAAAAATGCGGACTATTTGCTGGAAAACAATTATCGCTATACCCGGATACTTTGTGAATGGTGCCTTCACTATGGAATCAGGTTCGTGTATGCCTCAAGTGCTGCCACCTATGGCGATGGTGCTTTAGGTTATAAAGATACAGATGACATAACACTGAACCTGAAACCATTAAATATGTATGGACATTCGAAACACATGTTCGATCTGTGGGCTTTGAAACACGATTATCTGAAAGATATTGTGGGACTGAAGTTTTTTAATGTATATGGTCCTTATGAAGATCATAAGGGAGATATGCGTTCTTTAGTTCAAAAAGCCTATCATCAGGTTAAAGAGAGAGGTTATATCGAATTGTTTAAATCGTATCGTCCCGAGTATAAGGATGGGGAGCAAAAGCGTGACTTCGTTTTTGTCGAAGATGCAGTTCAGGTAACCTTGCATTTTGCCCTTGATTCAACCGTTGGGGGATTGTTCAACTGTGGTACCGGAGAATCCCGCTCCTGGATTGACCTGGCGAAAGCCCTTTTCTCTGCAATGGATAAATCTCCGGACATTCGATTTATCGATATGCCTGAATATTTAAGAGGAAAATATCAGTATTTTACCCAGGCTGATTCGACCAAATTACGGCAGGCCGGATATTCTCATTCTTTCACTTCATTGGAAGAAGGCGTTAGTAAGTATGTAAAGAACTATCTTTCCTTACTGTAAAACATTTAACCGGAGGGGGGTGAAATATATTCCTGCTGGCTGATAACCGGGACTTTTTATTCGCCCTTTACCAGAATAAAATTTCAAAAAATGAATAGAGAAGAAGTTATCGCATTAAAGGAAGAAGCAAAAAATCATCTGGTTAACGAATTATTACCCTTCTGGACAAGCCGGATGAAAGATGAGGTTAACGGTGGATACATTACTCATTTTGACAAAGATGGAAATGATACCGGTGAAGATGAAAAATCGTTAATTGCCCAAACCCGTAGCCTTTATACCTTGTCGTCGGCACACCGTGCAGGGTACGGCGAGGGCAAACTTGCAGAACTGGCCAAACATGGGGTCGATTTCCTGATCAGTAAAATGTGGGACAAAAAGTATGGCGGTTTTTACTGGATGGTTGACCGCAAAGGAAACGTAAAAATTGATCAGAAAATCATTTACGGACATAGTTTCGCCATTTATTCTTTGAGTGAATATTCGCTTGCGACAGGCGATCCTATCGGAATATATTATGCTATGAAAGTATTCGACCTTATCCAAAAATATTGTGTCGATTCGATGTATGGAGGTTACTGGGAAATGTTTCACCGCGACTGGACCCTTTGCGGCACCGGGAGCCAGGGGGGTGACCGGAAAACTCTGGATGTGCACATGCACCTGATGGAAGCATTTACTACTCTTTATGAATGCAGTGGAGAGGAAGTTCACCGCCGCAAGCTGCTCGAAGACATCGACCTGCTGATTAACAGGATTATTCATCCTGTATATAAAACAGGGATACCTCAGTTTTATAAAGACTGGACGATAGCCCCGCAAATTAAATTCGATATTATCTGGGGATGGGACCGCTTTTCAGAAGAAGGACAAAAAGGTAATGCAACCGATAACACCTGTTACGGGCACAATGCCGAATTTGCCTGGCTGCTGCTTCATGCTCTCGAAATTCTGAAAATTGATCAGAAAGAATATTCCGGACTGTTTAAAATAATATACGACCACACGGTTGACAATGGCATTGATAATGAATTTGGAGGGGTTTATGTGGAAGGTCCGCACTCCGGGGGTGTTTACGATAAAGAAAAAGAATTCTGGCAGCAGGCCGAAGTTCTGACCGGCATGCTTGATGCCGTAATTTTGTTCAACGACTCCAAATACTGGGATGCATATAAAAATGTTCACCGGTTTGTATTCGACAAAGTAATTAACAAAGGTGTTGGCGAATGGTTCCCGTTACTTTCGCGCCGGGGCGAACCAATATGGACCCACATGGGGCACTCATGGAAAATCAATTACCATACAGTCCGTTCGATGATCCAGAGTATTCAACGTCTGGATAAAATAGAAGCCGGCTTAGAATAAACAGTCCACTGCCATGAATTTATCACTAACTTTTTTAGATTGGATTATTTTATCCGTTGTATTGGCAGGGAGCCTTTTATTTGGTTTGTACATGGCCTTCCGCAAAAAAGCCAGTGAAAACAGCAGCAACTTTTTTTTGGGAGGAAGGTCTATTAAGTGGCCTGTTATTGGGGCATCACTTTTTGCGACGAATATTGGTGCCGAGCATTTGGTGGGGTTATCAGGCGACTCGTACCGCTATGGTTTATCAGCCGGTTCTGTCGAGTTGACAACAGTAATAACACTGGGCTTTGCCTGTGCCATACTGTTCCCCTACTACATGAAAAATAAAATTTATACCATTCCTGAGTTTCTGGAATTGCGTTACGACCGGCGTGCCCGTACATTTTTTTCCGGTCTGATGCTGATTATAAGCGTAATGACCAAACTGGCTTTTACTCTGTTTGCCGGGGCGCTTGTTCTGAACAGCCTCCTGGGCTGGAATGTAATGACCACGGTTACCTATATAGGTATTGCAGTAGCTGTTTTTACCATCATTGGCGGATTTACTGCCGTTGCTTATACCGATGTAATTCAGGTAACAATTATGCTTGTAGGGGCGGTAACGATGCTTTTTATCGGCCTTGACAAGGTGGATGGCTGGAGTGGGCTTATGGAAAAAGCGCCGGACATGATGTCAATTGCAAAACCTTACGACGACCCGGTGTACCCGTTCTGGGGAATTCTGGCTACGGCTTTTTATGCCGGTATTTTTTACTGGGGAATCGATCAGGTGAATGTACAACGGACACTGGCTGCACCCGACATTAAAAATGCACGCTGGGGAGCTATGTTTGCTACTTTGCTGAAACTTTTACCGGTGTTTATTTTTGCGCTTCCCGGGGTGATTGCCTACGCTTTGTTTCCCGGCGAGCTGGAAGGAGAAGCAACCAAGCAAACCTTTGTGCTTTTACTGAACAAACTTTTGCCCACCGGGATGAGGGGCCTGCTTCTGGCCTCATTAATGGCAGCGCTCATCACTTCCCTGATTGCCGTATTAAATTCGGTATCGACCCTGGTTGTCCGTGACTTCATCGTCGAGTTCCGGCCGAATATCCCGGAGAAAAAGCAAGTCAGGCTCGGGCGTTATATTATCCTGATTGTAACATTTCTGGGAATCGGGGCGGCTTACCTGGTTTATAAAAATGAAGAAGGGTTGTATAAATATTTGCAAACCATTACAGCATATCTTGTTATTCCGGTTTTCCCGGCAATCTTTTTTGGTATCGTCAGTAAAAAAGTAACTCTGAAAGGAGCTGCTGTTTCGGTGCTTGCCGGGATCATACTGGCTACCATTTTTGTTATTGACCAGTTATTAGGGACAGATACAGGAAAAGAAATTTTTCCTATTCTTCACCATAAACTTACCCTGAACTTCGGATACCGCGGGCTTTGGGCCGAAATACTAATTACCGGCGTATTATTTGCCGTTTCTGCATTTACTCAAAAAACAGCTCCTGAGAAACTTGTAAAAACAACGGTCAACTATTCCGGCAAAATATCGAAGTTCGAAGGAATTACCGACTGGCGGCTTCATCTGGGACTGCTTATTGTTGCAACTGTCTTGTTATATATCTGGCTGAGTTAAAACAATCAATCCACGAAGAAATATGAAAGCAGGAATCCCGAAATATATTCCTGGTTTTATGTTTTTTACTGGTTTCTCAGGCCTCATGCTACAATTTCAACCCTGTTCCCTTCAGGATCGAGAACAACGCTTTCATATTTTCCGTCTCCGGTAGTACGGGGTTCACCAACAACCGGAAATCCATCCCTTCGAAGTTGTCCGGTTAATTGGTCAACTTCCATTTTTGAACCTACCTTAATTGCCAGGTGGATAATACCGGTAAATTGTTTGCGTGGATCATTTTTTGTTTTCGGGATACCGGGCATCTGCATTAGTTCAAGGGTGCATTCGCCATCGAATTTCAAAAAATATGAATGAAAATCTTTGCTGTGATTGTAGTACCCTTCATTGGAACCGGCATCAAAATAGTGCATGTAAAAATGCAACATCCCTTCCAGGTCGCTGCACCAAATGGCAATGTGATCAATTTTCATGGCTTACTGATTTTAGAAAATTAATAAATACAATTCCATTCCTCAAAAAATTCTTCTACGAAATGGTTCATAAAAAGATGGCGCTTTTCTGCCAGCTTTTTTGCTGTTTCCGTGTTCATTCGATCTTTCAGTAATAATAATTTTTCATAAAAATGGTTGATTGTCGGAGCATTATTATTTTTATATGCTTCAAACGACTGGTGCTTTTCAGGTTTAATCCCCGGATCATAAATCAATCTGTTTTTATGTCCTCCGTAAGTAAAGGTGCGTGCAATCCCGATCGCTCCCATTGCATCCAGCCGGTCGGCATCCTGAACAACTCCTGATTCCAGGCTGCTTGTCCCCGTTTCCACCCCGGAACCTTTGAACGAGACTTCGCTAATGATATCATTGATTTGCCGGATGGTCGCCTTTTCCATGTTTAATTCCCTCATCCAGGAGCAGGCTTTTTCAGGCCGGAGAGAGTTGCTCCCCGACAGTTTCCAGTCGTCCAGATCGTGAAGTAGTGAGGCCATCTCAACAATAAACAGGTCGGCTCCTTCTTTTTCTGCTATAAACAAAGCCAGTTGCCTCACCCTGTGAATATGCCACCAATCGTGCCCGCTTCCTTCCTGCTGAAAGACAGTACGAATGTATGTTTCTGTTTTATGTATGCTTCTTGTATTCATTGCCATCAAAATTATAGAATAGCTTCGAATTTATGAATATTGTGGATTACATTATTGTAATATTTATTTAACTCTTTTGTAACCAGGCTATGTTTTTTTAGCTTTAAAATTGTGGCTTTTAAGTGAATTTTTAGTTGAGAGTAGGGGAATTATATCTTTACGATGACAAACCCGGAAGATGAAACATATATTGAGCGCATAAAACAGGATGATCCTAAAGCTCTTGAACAGTTATTTCAAAAGTATTACTATTCGTTATGCCATTTTGCAAAATCATTTGTAAAGAGTCCCGGTTTATCGGAAGAAATTGTTTCCGATGTGTTTTTGAATATATGGCAGAAAGAATTAAAGATTCAGTCAAATGAATTCAGTTATGAAAGAGGGCTTGAAAAGCTTCGTTTAAAAATTGTACTTGCAACCCAAGTGGAACAAAAGCAGCAAAAACGGCTTCAACTTTTCGGACAAGCCCTGAGAATTGCCGCTTCCCTTCTTTTAATTATTGGTATTGGTTATATCGGGTATTATTTTATCCAACCTTCAGTAAAAAAGGGAACTTCGGCTGCTTACATAACTTGTGCAGCGATTCCAAAAATAGAAAAAATACATAAGAAGCATCAAGTCCGTTACGCCAGGGGCATACCTTTCCCGTCCCATCAAAGAATGGGCATTGGAATTTTTAGCAAGCAGTTATTTTTCGGTATGGTCTCCTTTCTTTTTTTCCCGGGTTTCCCTGAATGTCAGAGAGCAGGTTTTCTCCAGCCCTGTGGCTTTAATAGCGGAGTTGCTTAAGACCGGTGAATGTTTGTTCCAGTTCCTCAAACAGGAAACATTCTTTCAGCATTGATGCGGTAGCATCTTCCCAAACGGACTTTAAAGTCCTTGCAGTATGCTTCAGTTTTGTTCCGACTTTACGGAGTTTTTCGGTAAGTTGGTTTAGCAGATGTCCGATTTGCAACAACTGGTAATAGTTTTGCATGGCATTGAAATCCTTTTCGCTGTACTTGTGTTGGAGATTGTATCCCCCGTTTTTCCGGATATTGAACCCTTCGTTTTCGATTTTCCACCTGAGCCTGCCATAGAAGCTGATCTCCCGGACATTTGATTGGTTGATGGCAATGTCGCTAATATGTACAAAACATTCTTCTTTTTCTGCCTTGACTTTAGAACGGATATATTCACACCAGTGAAGAATGTGTTTTTTGTACCCTATCTCGTTTATAAACATTATTGTTTCCCATATTTTTGGAACGGCAGGTGCTGTCCTGCTTTGTTTGTTCCGGCCCTCTTCAAGGGGGTACAGTGACATGGCCTCTTCCCAAACCGTTTTCAGACACCCTCCCTTAAAAGAGAGGATAAACCTCCATTGGTTGTTTTCGCAAATAGTAAAAAATGTATCGTTCGGATACAGCGAACCGGCCACCAGTATGACTGGCAGGCGTGGATAATCTTTTTTGAGTTTCCCGGCCAGGCGCGCAAACGCTTTTTGTTCACAGTCCTGTTTTTCATCGATGTTGTCCAAGTTTTTGTACCACTCGGTTTCTATCGACAGGCTAAAGCCGTTGGAACAAATAATTTTTGCTTCCAACAACCCGGCCTGCCATGTCTTTTCCCGGTTTTGTACGGACAGCACGCAAACGGTTCCTTATCGAAACTACAGATCCCGGTACCATAAATTGGAATCACTGGGGATTCTTCTCCCGGAAAAGTAACCATTGAGATCAGAAATACATCGGGTATGCCTTATGAACTTAAATTGAAGGAGGATCGTTTTTTCAAACCTGTCAGAATTAATAACAATGGAATCACTATTTACGGAAATGAGACGGTGGCCATAATAATGGATAAAAAAGAGAAAACAGAGGAGCGGAAATTGCATGTAGTGGTTAATAATCTTGTTGTACATGCCGGCGAGCCTTTCGTTTCTGTTATTCATTTTTAACGGTCAGTTGGTACTGAAAATATTCGGGAATTGATTTGCTGAATATCGGAATGCAAAATTATAATAGTCGAATTTTTCCATTTAAAAAATGTCTGTTAAGCATTAAAACTTGTTAAAAAGTATTGGGGCTATTCGGATTTGTCTATTTTTGTTAGATTATTGCAGCCGGATGTTTTATTGATGATTGATCCGGTGTTAAAAGATGGATATGGAAAGAATGGGAAAGTTGACTTTGCCTGAAATGTTAAAGGCAAGTTTTACGAAGTTCGCTGAAAATACCTCACTCGTTTTTGCAGGAGAAAAAAACAGAACGTATGCTCAACTGGAAGACGATATAAAAATGGCTGTCCGTCAGCTAAAATCAATAGGAATATCGAAAGGAGACAAAGTTGCCATTTTGAGTGCCAATATGCCCAACTGGGGGATTGCTTATTTTGCAATCGGATCAATAGGGGCAGTTGTAGTACCGATATTACCTGATTTTCATCCGAATGAGATCAGAAACATTATCAAACATTCAGAGGCAACAGCAATTTATGTTTCCGATGGATTGGTACATAAGCTTTTAATAGAAGAATATCCACAGGTACAAGTCATCAGGATTGAGGATTTCACCCTGCACAATGCCGGGGCATGCACACCTGTTGAAGAACAGGAAGCGAAAAATTTTGTTTTCGAAAATGTTGATGAAGAAGACCTGCTCTCGATCATTTATACATCGGGAACTACTGGCAAATCGAAAGGGGTAATGCTAACCCACAAAAACATTGTCGGGACGGCACAGCAATCCAGAGGCCTGCACGCAGTGGTTCCGGAAGACCGTTTCCTTTCTGTGTTACCGCTCTCCCATACGCTGGAAAATACCTTGGTGCTGATTCTGCCTGTCATGTTTGGCGCTTCGGTACATTACCTGCATAAACCGCCAACAGCCTCGGTTTTGTTACCTGCGCTGAAAACAGTAAAACCAACAACGATGCTGATTGTTCCCCTGATCATTGAAAAAATATTCAGGAATAAAATACTGGCAGGTATCAACGAAAAATGGATTACCCGGATGTTGTACAAAGTTGCATTTTTCCGCAGGTTGTTACACAGGGTGGCCGGTAAAAAGCTGGAACAAACATTTGGAGGGCATCTTCGTTTTTTCGGTATTGGAGGGGCTAAACTTGACGATCAGGTAGAACGTTTCCTGATGGATGCGAAGTTCCCTATTGCAATTGGCTACGGGATGACCGAGGCGTCGCCATTGCTGGCAGGTGCGGTGGTTGGGAAAACCCGCTATTTGTCAACTGGCTTTGCCATGCCTGGGGTCGACCTGCGCATTGGAAATGCCGACCCCAAAACCGGCGAAGGTGAGATACAGGCCCGGGGATTAAATATAATGAAAGGATATTTCAAAGAGCCGGAATTAACAAGAGAGGCATTTACTGAAGATGGTTGGTTGCGTACCGGCGACCGGGGGTGCTTCGACAAGAACGGATACCTGTATATCAAAGGGCGCATCAAAAATATGATTATTGGTTCCAGCGGTGAAAATATTTATCCGGAAGAAATTGAATCGGTGATTAACCGCATGGAATATGTGCTTGAATCACTTGTGATCCAGCAAAAAGGACGTCTGGTGGCCATGGTGCACCTTAATTATGAAGAAATGGAGAAACGCTTCATGCTGATGAAAGAAGAAGCGGTGCAACTGTTCAATGAAAAGACCGACGAGATATTAAATGAGATACAGAAAAAGGTTAATGAACAACTTAACAAATTTTCGCAAATAAACCGGGTTGTGCTTCAGCCGGTTCCGTTTGAAAAGACGCCAACACAAAAAATAAAACGTTTTTTATACCTGTAAAAGTGGAAATCTCTGTCATTGATACTATGCAGATTTGTTAATTGCCTGATTTTATTTCACTGTTGATTTTGTTATTTTTTGCCTGGTGAGGGAATTCCAGAGAATAAATCATTGCCTCTACCTGGCGCAGGTAATTGCGTTTATCGTAGCGTGGGGCGTATACGCATCCTTCGATCGTTACCACGCGGTTATTGGCGGCATCCAAAGCCGTAATACCAATATAGGGGCCTCCCATGTAATCGTTTTCTACCTTCCATAGGCCGCGCATCTCGGCAGCATAGTTTCCGTTGTGTTTGAAAATATTGAATACAGGTGCTATTCGTTTTTCGGTACTCATGTAACTGCCGTCCCTGGAACCGGGAATATATTTTTCCCAATATTCATCATTCTTGGCAACCAGGAACCCTGGAGTAAAGATGCTGTCCGAATCATATTTGTAAGTTTGCACCATGATCCACTGACTGATTTCAGGGGTCTCATACCTAATCCAGGCAAAATCATCAGTCTTTTTGGCTATTTTAAAACCAGGAGGGACATTCAGTTTTATATTGAAATCCTTCAGCAGGGTATTACAAACCACTTTATCGCTGTATCGTCTGTAGTTACCCATCTGCCGGTCCCTTTCGGCTTTCAGGAAAAAGGCGATAATCCGGTCCGAATTTTTCATAAACAGTTTTTCAAAATCTTCCTGCGATTTTGTATTGATATTGACCACGGCTTGAGGGTGTGCCCACACATCTTTTTTATACTCGACCCCTGGCTTCTCAATTGTTGGTGAGATACGCACCGTGACAATGTTACGGGTGGTTTTAAAAATTTCCTTAAACGCAGCAGGTGGCACATCAATCAGATCGAAAATCGGTTCATCCTGCGGTAGCGACAGTTGAGGCTGGGCCAGAATTTCTTTTAGTACTTTCCCGGGAGCGCCTGTCCAGGCTTCCTTAGGGATTACGATTACCATTTCACCGGCTTTCCCGGTAATGTTTTTCATCAGGGTTGTATTGTTCCGGCACGACGAAAAGAAAATGATCAA
This sequence comes from Prolixibacteraceae bacterium, assembly GCA_963662895.1. Taxonomy (GTDB): domain Bacteria; phylum Bacteroidota; class Bacteroidia; order Bacteroidales; family Prolixibacteraceae; genus GWE2-42-39. The sequence goes on from OY759981.1 coordinate 814,912, forward strand.
CATGGCCCATAACAAAAACGTGGAAGTTGCTTGTTTCATCGTTTTATATTTTTAAATTTTTTTGTTCAAAACAAAAATCCTACCATAAATTGCAAAAAATGTCTAATAACCGGATAAAGGTAAGAATATCTGCATTTTTTGAAAAAAGTACGGCGGAGAAACTAAATGGATTACTATCCTGACCAGCCAGGGGTAAAACTAAAGTGATTTCTGTATAAATTTATATGTAAGTTGTTCCTCAAACCCATTTCGGGTTACCTGAACAACACTTTCAGTGAGGCTGTCACTTGTTTTGGTATTAACGATAATCGACACGTCTGAATAGCAACATACAACATTGACAGAGAATGCTTCTTGAGAAGTTGTAAACACAACATATTCAATCAGAGTTTTCTTTATCGATTTTGTTGTTTGGATACCTGTAAGAGCGATATTATCACTACTATCTAAATTCAGAAGTGAATTACTAACACTGAATTGTTTACCATTAATATTAACAGAAGTAATACCAAGAACCGTGAAATCAGGGTCAGTAACTACATCGTCCTTTTTACTACACGAAGAAAAGGCGATAAAAATGAATAGAAATAAAAAATAACTAAAAGTTCTCATCCTAAATATATTTTGCTTCTTCATTTTTTTGATAACTCTAAAATATAACCATATGTGTTCCTGGAGAAAATAGATGTGTTTACTTTTAATAATTATGAACACTAGAAGTTGGCGGTTGCGTGATAATTCCCTGTCAAGTTACACAAAAGTTGATGCGGGTTACAACCTTTGAATTTACTACTCTCATTCCTGTTTTGTATATGACATCCAGCATTTTTATCTATTATTAAAATAAAAACGTCAAATATATTTAATTTTTCCGTAATGCTTGGACAGTCTACTATATAGAATGAAGATTTTTAAAGATATGATAATAATATTGGGATCCAACACCCCGTAGTAGAGCGGAGAAAGAGGCTGTACAAAAAGACAATTATTAAACATAGAAGACCACAAACGCAAAGAATAAATATTTAAGAAACAATACTTTGTGTAGGTGCTTTTGTATTTTTAAGTTGTTTCTTATCTTTTTGAGCAGCCTTTTTCTCCGGAACTTTTCACCAGGCGTCCGAAACAGGTTCGCCACGAATCCACTCCTATTGGAAATGAGCCCGACACGGTTGCCAAAAACATGCATCGGTTGGTTACCATTCCGTTAAAAAGATCAGGATTGCAAATCCTGATCAGCAAGGGGTCATCCGTCACCTTTTGTTACATTAGTATCGCCTTGCTTTTATACTTGTATTTTTTCTTTTATTGTTAATTAAAAAAAAGATAGGTATTATTGACTTTCTTAAATAAAAGTATTAATTTGGATTGTGTTTATTATGAGGGGCTTATATAGATCTATAAAGGTGTTGTCGCTGACCTGTAACAGAAAACAATACTCTCAAAAAAGGAGAACATGATTAATTGAGTTTAAAATTAAAGAAAATTAAAGCAACAAAATAGTTGCTAAGTATATAATAATTAACATTTAAACAGAAAGGATAAAATTATGGAAACAAAAAAATTTTTTAAAGTAGAAATTCCATCTAGCTTCAGAGCAAATTCAGACTGGACATGGAAAACGGCCATAAGGGATGTTATTCCTTTTCTTGATACAGTCATTTTTACAATTGACAGACCGGATTCCGGCACTGCTACTGGTGGGGTAGCATACATTAAGGATGATAATGGAAATTTGATAACGAGTGTTAAAATTCCTGGGAAAAATACTCCTGCTAAGGGGGAAATACAAGATGATAGATTGGATTTTGAAGATAATTCCTATTTACTGGAGTATGGCCCCGATCAGGTAGACCAGCATGTAAAAGCTGTTGCAGCAACAGTAGATATTGTTCAGGCTATACCAGGGCGCTACCAACCATCAACATGCACAGGGTTAAACAATTCTTCGTCTCATATTTTAAGTCGGTATCATATTCCGCAACAAATATTGGAAGAAGGTAATAAAGTAGAAATGTATGCTGTTGAAGGAGATCAATTACTGGATGACCATCATGCAATAAATGGAGTTATCCACACTCTGTCAGCCGATGACCCCTATCAGGGTACAGTATTGTTACAATACAAAGAAGGAACATTTAAAAGAGGACAGACTTATACGGTTTGTTTAAATGTTTATAGCTGGGTACGCCAAATCGCAGGATATAAATTTATTTTCTAATCTGATAAGTCCTGATCCAGTCCCCGACCGAATCTCGACGTAAGCTAACAAGCCTGACTATCTGTTAGTTGTGGTAATAGATTTAAGGTAAACGGCATGAATTCTTTTTTGAACTATTGGAGGGGATAATGATATCTTGTGTAATTTCGCTTTTGAATTTCAGCTTCGCTGATTTTTATTTGAAGCATATCTTTAGGTTTTTTGTTTAACCCAAATTGATATGCTTCTTTTTTATTTTGACATGCTATCCTGAATTTATTTTCAACATTTTATATGGTGATTTTTTACCCCACGGATATAATTCACGGTGGTGATGGATTCGAATGCACCAACCATATCGCCCAACGTTTTTTTCGATTTTAAATCCGGTTTGTTTTTATGATTCATTAGGGCAACCACGAGGGATTGCCCCTACGGTTGCCCTATTTGTCGTTCCGTTTCCCCGGCGTTATTTGATTGGAGGATGGTCGTGTTATCCGTGGTGGGATGGATGACCATTCTATTGGGACCGACCACAAGGGTAGCCCCTACAGGCACAACGATTTCCAATATGGCGTGAAAATGGTTGGGCATCACAACGTATTCTCCCATTGTAAAATTCATATCCTTACGAATGTCAAATGTCTTTAACCATTCGGTATCTACCATATTTCCTAATTCCGATAATATCATTTTCTTTTCCGCCACCTGCCCAAAACAGTATTGTTTTAATGTTTCCCGATCCGGTTGTCTATGGTTGGTTGATGCCCCATTTTTCCGTGAGCAGACGGTTGCTGTTTTTGGCATTACAAATGCCTACCAGCCTAATAGTAAACAGGCTACCAGCCTAAAGGGAGTCGGGTTCCCTCCCTAATGGGAGACGAACTCCCAGCCTAATGGGACACAATGTCCCATTAGGCAGATAGAGAGGCTACCATTCCGGGTGCGGTTTTGGGATGAGGAATATCCGGTTTTTTTCCCGCAAAACGGAATCCCGGGTTCCGAAAGTTACAAAAAGCAGGCTTGAAGGAACTCAAAAAAAAACGGTTTAAAACACAATGAATAAACGCCTGCCCGGCAGGTGGTTTTGAAGCAAGGGGAAGTTTAGTTCAACACTACCTCCAATCTAAAGCGTATGCAAGCAACGCTTTATTGGAGGCTAATTATTATAGCCAGTATTTATCTCTTTTTATCAGCTATGTTTTTTGTCAAATTAATTTTTACAGTCTTATTTAATAACACAATAGGAATATCTATAAGGTCTATTGAATAAAAGAAAAGACTCTTGTCAGAAGATGAATTATACAACAAGTCTACTAAGAAAAAATCTATTAGGCACGTTGTAAGAACAACATTACTCGAATTGTAAAATGTTAATTCTAATTTGTCTTTGTTATCACGGCCTGCTCTATATTTAAATTTTTTCTCTGCAAGATTTTTGCCGGAAACAAATTCAATGTGTAACGATTGAGAACCATATCCCCATCCGGTTCCAAAACTAGCATCACCATATGATTTTCTTTCAGCTCTTTGGATTATTATTTGATTTGTAGCGTTTAAGTTAGTTGTGTCAGAAAAAAGTTGAAAATGTATTTTAACCCCTCCTAAAACATCTTCCAGATTTTGAGCACTAATATTACATAGCGATAATTGCAACATAATAAATAGGAACACTTTTGCTTTCATTGTTTTATTTTTTGGTTTTAAAATAATAATTCGACTTGAAATGAAATTATAATTAAGAGTTTTGCGGTTTCTTCGAACAATAATTAAGCCAAGCTGGAAAAGGAAATTTAATTTTGTATCAATATTGCCCAACCGGGTAGCTTACGCCCCCAAAGAACTGTACGTGCCAGTTTCCCGGCATACAGCTCAGGCACTTTTAAGGCTCTCCCGGCGAAGGGTAACCCGGCTGTTATTACTGTTTTTATTAGTTATAAAAATAGTAATTTGTCTGCATTCTTTTGTTAAAACTGCTCTGCGTTTTGTCCTGTTACAGAAGTACTGGTCATATTCGGGCAGAAACGGATTGGCTGTTGCCTTCACTTTGACATGATACTGAATAGGGACATAAGCAATCCGGTAGAGACGATGATTCCCGATTCCCTTTTTACCTGTCCTCTGATCTGTAAAATGATTATCAAGGAAATACCGGTGGTAGATCCACCAACGGTTTTTATTCCCGTGTTGGTACTTTGCCCATCGTTTAAGGCCAGTAAATGAATGTCCCCAAACGGGAGAAAGTCCGTTTTGCACATATGCCCTTGTGGTAGTTTGACCACCCCCGTATAACCGGGTTGAGCTCCCGGATGATAAGGGAGTAAAAAAGCGTTCTTTGAAAAAATGGACTTTCCTGTTGACGGCAAAAAACTTTCCGCGTTTGCCGAACGGAAAAATTATACCCGCCCGGATGATAAAGAGCTGGCATCTCTGCCGCTTTTCCCGGTCCCGGCGGAAAGGAAGGCAAAAACCGGAATGGAAAAATGCAGGAAGGACAGTAAAAAATCATTTAATCCCCTTACATGGAGCATTTAATAACCAGCGGTTTAGCCCAACACGAATTAAAACACAATTGAGCAGGGGGGCCGAAAGCCGGAGATATCAAAAAAGGCAGCAGATATACAAACCTAATGCCTTTTTTCATGGCTCAACTGTGCCTTAATTCCTAATTTGTTAGCGCATCGTTGTTTATTTATATCTATCAAATATATAATGCTTTAAACATTTATCTGGAAAATATTTCAGTTCTTTTGTAAGAAATTCTAATCAAGGAATACTTTATAGGAAACAGATATCGATTTTTATGAAATCATTGAAAGAAGAATTTCTTGAAGTACTTTTGAATTATCAAGGGATTTTACACAAAGTTAGTTTGGTTTACTTTAAAAATAAATCCGACAGAGAAGATAATATTCAAGAAATCATTTACCAGCTATGGAAGTCGTTTCCAACAATCAAAAATCATAATAGTATAGGTTCCTGGATTTATGCGGTATCAATTAATATTTCTCTATCAAGAATCAAAAAAGAGTCACGTATTGAATACAGAGAGAAAGTACCTGAATTGGCAGAAAAGTCAGACATTCTTGATAAGATAACAGTTAACGAATCATTACAAATATTGCTGAACGCGATTTATAATCTTAATGAAATTGACAAATCAATCATGTTGCTCTATTTGGAAGAAAAGAGTTATGATGAAATTGCTGAAATAATTGGCATTTCAAAATCAAATGTAGGTGTCAGAATTAGTAGAGCTAAAGAATTATTAAAACAAAACCTAAAAAAATAGAATCATGGAAAACACAGAATTGCAGGAAGTCTGGAAAAATATTGATAATGAAATCAATTATAAGTCTAAGGATGAATTGAGTTTACTATTGAAATCAAAGGCAAAGCAAACTTTAAATAAATTCTTAGTCATTATGAGTTTTTCCATTTTAACGAGTATCGGCTTATTAACCTTTTTGTTAATCACTTCGATAAATAGGCGAGGCGACTTAATTTACTTAATTAACAATATAACTCTTGGAATAATTACGATTACAGCTTTAATCACAGGATTGTTGTCATGGTATAAAATTCAAAGCAATAAATTCAATCAATCATTAAAAGATTGGTTAAATGAAAGAATCAATCTTTTGTCAAAATGGTTAACAGGCAAGTATAGTAAGCTCTACCTTTTTTTGATTCCATTACTTTATATTTTAACAGTCTTATCAATTCATGTTTATTTTGAAAATAAAACATTTACTGAAGTAATGAAGACGGAAGAATCAATTGTTGGACTTATTATCGCTTTACCAATTGGTCTTTTTGTATCCTTTTTTAGCGTCAGAAAAATTCGAAAATCTCAATTACAAAATCTCAATTTTCTCAAAGATTTGTATGGTCGTCTTTGCAATGTGCGTTAACATTCTGTGTATATGTACCAGGTACATATATTTCTTTATTACTGTCAGGTTTAATCTTGAATGTAAATGTATGAAAATCAAAGAATATTATCCATTAGATTCTTCCGTTTCCACCCCTTTTCCCAACCATCTTCAGCAACTGGTCTATCTATTCCTTCAAAAATCTAATCTTTTCCTTTAGCGATTATATCTCCAAACATTGCTCCAAATTATAACAAATCAGTAGAATAAAAAAGAATGGTGGATATTTCGAAAATGGTGGATAAATATAATAGAGACGCACAGCCGTGCGTCTCTACGTGCGATGATGTGTTTCCAAATAATTACGTTGCCATAATTTGCCTTTAAACGGCGAAGATATACGTGTATTTGATTGGAGATGTACGGGAAACACGATTACGATTGAGTTATGCGTGTATCTTAATCGTGTTATGCGTATATCTTGTTTAAGATATGCGTGTATCCTGGCAGGCTATCTTTCCGGACGAAAGCCTCCTGTCTCAGTAAGAATGTAGTTTTTTTTGTTGGGGAGAGGGAATTGCAGGGACAGTTGTTGTTAATCGTCTTTATCTTCAATTAATTGTTTTAATTTCTCTTTGCTTGGTAAAACCGTTTGATATTTACTTGCAAAAATTTGTTTGTTATTTTCAGGAAGCGTTATCTCTACAAGGGTATCTTTTTTATCTCGACATAATATTATTCCGATTGTTTTATTTTCTGTATCAATCTTTACATATCTGTCATAATAGTTAACATACATTTGCATTTGTCCCAAATCTTGATGAGTTAATTTGCCTATCTTTAAGTCAATTACAACAAAACATTATAAAAGCCGATTGTAAAACACTAAATCAACTTTAAAATGTTCTTCTTCAAATGTTAATCTAACTTGCCTTCCAACAAATGTAAAGCCCTTCCCCAGTTCTAATAAAAAATGCTCCAATTTATCTATGAGCTTTTGTTCCAAATCACTTTCTGAATATTTTTCATTCTCTGGTAATCCTACAAATTCTAAAATGTATGGGTCTTTTAATGTATCAGTGGCAGTTTCTATAACTTGCCCTTTTTCAGATAATTGCTTTATTCCTTGTTTGTCTCTACTTAAAGATAATCTTTCATATAATGCACTATCAAATTGTCGTTGCAATTCACGTAAGCTCCATCTATTTTCAATTGCCTCTATTTCATAGAATTTTCTTTCCTCGGGATTATTAATCCTTGTCAAGAGTAAGTAATGCGACCAACTCAATCTGAAGTTAATGGTTTCAGATTTAGCAGACAGTGTCTGTTGTTTTCCATAAACATTGTAAAAGTTCTTCATTTGTTGCAAGTTGGTTACTGAAAAACCTCTTCCGAACTCGGAATTTAGACGTTTTGAAAGTCCTTTCAATAATTGTTTACCATATTCTGCTCTTTGCCTTCCTTTTTGTTCTTCCTCCACAATCAATCTTCCTATCTCATAATAGGTAAATACCATTGTTGAATTAACTGTTTGGATAACTTTATTTCTTGCGTTTTTCAGTAATTCTGCAATTTTATCGTAGAAAATATTGTTATCTGTTTTTTCAATTTTTGTCATAAATCTTTTGTTTTCAACAAAAATAGATCATTTTTTTGATAGCACTGCACACACTCTGGATACAATAACCCGTCAAAGCTTTTTCTCATATCGGTGGGCTGTCAACCAAAATTATTTGATAAATTGCAAAATCTTGTGCAAAACGGACACCTGTACTTGTTGAAAATTCACGCCAATCTGCCTTAATGTCAAATAGGTTGATAATAAAATCTGGAAGCATTATCCAAACGTTCCTGAAGTCTTAATCCTCAGCCAAAGAGGTACGATTGCTAATTCCTGGCCGAACACTGTTGCGGATTTTGCCCAAACAAACAGGCTCTTGATTTTTTTAGGTACCTGCACCGTACGCAAACATCCTGATTCCTGGGTTGGGCTATATAAAAACAATAAAATTGCCGGCCTCCTGGGCGGCGACATCCTGAAAAAGTACGGCGCTATTTTCGATTATAACAAGTAATAATGGGCATTGAATCCAGTACACTTTGGTCGAGGATGCAATCATCAGGTATACTGCTGGTTATCAAAATTTCTACAAGCCGGTTAAATGCACCGGTTAACCTATTGAGACGATTATTAAATGCCTGGTAGCTCCCCAGCTTTGGAAACCAGTCTTTTAGGTACTCTGAGGCAAACCTGTGGATGTGCTTAATTTTGGTGTGTCCCTCATGTTGCATTACATACAAATATATTGTCATAACTTCTTGGTCTGTAAATTCTGGCTCATTATTGTTACTGAATCTTTCACAATAAAATTGAAGTTCTTCAAACTTTTCACATATATAAAAGTAAATTCTTATTAACTTGTCATCTTTATCCTTGGAAATCATATCTAAAAGCTGCTTCGAAAACGACTTTAAGATACTGATTTTCAGGGATTTTCACAAATCAAACTGCTGTATTTCAACTATTTAATGAACTTTTTTATGCTATTTCTTAACCCTTGATTCGCATAATTCATCGTTTGGAGCAAAAGACAAGTAACGAAACACCCCGAAATAATAATAACCTTCAAAACTTTATTTGCCATATTAATCTCTTTTCAAGTCTTTAACACACCTAAACCCCATCATAAATGACGTTTTTTCTCCACAAGGGATTCTACTTTTGTAATTCAACATTCTTAGATTATCCACAAAGCTCCCTCCTTTTGCCACCTTTATTTCTTTTGGTCGTCTTCTTCCAGTCAAATCATACAAATCGCTACACATCACTGCAACATTACCACTTAAATCGTAAATTCCTAATGCATTAGCTTGTTTCTTAGCAATAGGCATTATTCCTGTCACTCTGTAATCTTCCGAATTCCACGCAACTTTCCGCCAATTATTACTACCACAATAGATAAAATCCGCACCTTTTCCCTCTCTAAAAGCATATTCCCACTCGGCTTCAGAAGGTAACCGTTTTTTTATCCATTTGGCATAAGCCACAGCATCTCTCCATGCAACATGTACTACTGGATAATACTCGTAGTCAAAGATAGCTCTTTCCCTACCATCTTCATCACATCTCCAGGTTACATTTTTTTTTTTGTTTTCCTCCCTGTACAATACTATATCCTAAAGAATCAGCTACAGTCTTATATCCCGTAGCCAAAATAAACTCCTCAAATTGTTTTATTGTCACTTCTGTCCTGTCTATATAGAAGCTATTTATCAACAATGCAGTATCTCCATTATATTTGTATTTCCCTCCAGGGACAAAAATCATGTTATCCTGTATTTGAGAGTATACAATCTGTGAAACGAATATCATTAATAAAAGTACACTATTCTTCATGCAAATTTTTTATTTTGAATGTTACAATAACCGGATTTGAATTGAAATCAATCTGCTGCTTATTTAATGCATTAGGAATTGGCTTATTCTCAAGATACTCATATGCATTTGCGTAGCTGTATATGGTATCATCTTTTACTGCCATAAGTGGATAATATAATACTCCATCGACATCGTTAATAAGCGGTACAGGAGCCTTCTCTCCGTTAATATTTTTACTTAAGTCAAGCACTTTATCATTCTTTTTATCAAAAAAAACAAAATGATACGAATTATCATATTTATAAATTATATGAAAAAAAACAGGTAAATCCATAACATCAATAATATCGCAGTAATGACTCTGTTCCATCAATAGTTGTGTCTCACCTCCATTCATATTCCGGGTAATAACTTGCTCCAAAATTTTTTGTCCTAAATTTTCATTTTGTCCTTCAAAATGTATTTTATATTTGCAGGAAAGGAGATCTTTTCTATATTGATAAATATTATAATCAAACGGTTGCCAGATAAAAATATCATTCCCTTTTTTCTGAATATTTTTTGGATAACGGATTATTGAGTTTGGCTTAATCTTCTCTGAAAAAGGAAGAAAGGTATTTTTTTCTCTAAGACGAGAATCTGTAATGATAATATTTTTATCATTATTCCTAAAATTTTTATTTTGCATAAATGCTGAGTAAAATATAAATTCTTCGTCCAACTTTTCAAAATTTGTAGCATAAATTTTTTTAGGAATTTCATAAATAAATTCTCCATTTTCGTAAACGTTCATTTTACCTTGACTAACATCAAGTATATATATCCTATTTTGATCATAAACGAAATCATTGATATTCAAATATTCTCCCGGACCTTTGCCTATATTGTTTATTTTAAATTTAAATTTCCCTTCGCTATCAAAACAAAATACAGATTTCGTTAATTCATCTAATATCCAGAAACAATGGTCGCGTACTATCAATTTTGTAATATTGCCGATTATACATTGGTCTTTTGTTTCTAAAGGAATATAATTTAATATGCTATATATACTTGACAGATTGGCAACCCTTGTTCCTGCTCGAGGGGTTATATTAATCACATTCTCACAGGTATTATAGTTATTGGATGTTTTTTCTCTACAGCCAAATTGAACAAATAAGATTAGAACAAAAAGGAACACATTTTTTTTCATATCTTCTCAATTAAAAAAAGATTGTGTCTATAAAAGAAAAGACTCTATTACACACAATAGACACAATCTTCTCATTTACATCCAATTATAGTCTGGTGGAAAATTTAAAGGACCTCCAGAACATGCTTTTTGATCACTAGCTCTACAACATTTGTTCGTAGCTGCATCATCACACTTTAGTTTTTGCTGCCAAAACAATGGTACACAGGTCTTTAAATACAATAATTTATTATCAAAATCATAGGGAGTACAGGGACAACCTTTCCCAATATCTTCTGCATTAGCAAAATTTAAACACAGCAAATCTTTAAGCGTAAAATTTTCTTTTGACTCATTAAAAACACGTTGAATGTTTATAGCAATGATTGCTATTAGCACTATCGGCAGTAATATTTTCTTAATAATATTCATATTTTAATAAATTAAATTGTTAAAATTTTGAGGCAGAATGCCATCATTCTTCCACCCTATAATATATAACATTTTTCCACTTCATATTCTTATCTTTTGAAAACAAGATACGACTCAGGCGCATAAACCTATCAGACTAAAAACCAAAGCCAGAATAGACTCTTTCCTGAATTAATGTCAGTTGTATAGTAGAGCATATTCATATTTATTCCTAATTCTTATTTTTTATCTTTGTCACCTTCACCACCTTTCCTTTTTAGGTGAAAGGGGCGGGCAGAAAGCCATAGCTGCCGGGAAAAATAATATCTTTGCTCCCGAAAGGGGGAGCTATCAGAACTGGTGTTTAATGTCTGAATATTCGTTTATGTTATCCCCTTTCTAAACTATTCTTTTGTCTCTGTAAAGCATAAAAGAAATTGAGCTATTCTTGCTTGTTCTTCTTTATAATTGTAGCAATGTATTTTAAATATTTTTCTGTCATTTTATGATTATTGGGATCAGCTACAAATAGATGAGATATCTGATAATCTTTATCTAAAACAAAATAGTATGGCATTTTTTTTTGCTCTATCGTATTTTTAAAGGCATTGAAAGGTATTTTATACACTGGCTCAGATAGTCTCAGTAATTTTTTAGTTACAACCAAATCATTCAATTGTGAATAAGTAGCTAGACATAAAGTATTATTGGGTTCAATAAACTTTGATACTTTTTCCATTTCCGAGGAAATACAGCTCATACAGTTAAATTCTGAGAAACGAATAACAAATAATAGATCCTCAAAAGGAATATCTTTCAACAAAATTGAATCCCCCCTTTCTCTTATTAAAGTAGTTTTCTCATTTATACTAAATTGATCATTAGAATACATTAACTCTATTCTACCTGAAAGTTGAGCAATTGTTATACTATCGATCTTTAATTTGTTTTTCACTTCATGGGTAAGTTTGTCATAGTCGTTTTTTTGCATCTTTAATAAACATGTTTGAATAATAAGTATACTCAAGCCAATAAAGACTAATATGCTTTTAAAATATTTCATTAAAGTTATTTATAAATGTAACGTATCCCTTCGGGGATGAACATCTTGCAAAAGAATTGATTCATTTCGATCTTTGCCCCAAAAAAGATGAGCAATCAGGAAAAAACAGAACGGATGTATGCCCTTGTAGAGCAATGGCAACAAAGCGGACAAAGTCAGTCATCATTTGCAGAGACACATCAAATCAGTATTCATACACTCAGGTATTGGATTAGTAAGCGGTTCCCGACAGAGCAGTCACCTGGTTTTATCCAGCTTGGTTCAATTACCGGAACGAGCATCAGCCTGCGTTATCCCAATGGAGTGGAGCTTTTGCTTCCTTCCACTATTTCGGTATCGACCCTAAAAGGGTTGGTGAATCTTTAAAGATAATGTTCTCCATATCTTCAGGCCGTTACTTTCTTTACAGGCAGGGCACCGACATGCGAAAAAGTTTTGATGGTCTGTGTGGTCTTGTCCTGGGAAAACTGGGACAAAACCCCATGAGCGGTGACGTGTATATTTTTATCAACAAGAAGCGCGACCGGATCAAGTTGTTACGATGGGAACCCGGAGGCTTTGTATTGTTTTATAAGCGGCTGGAAAAAGGCACCTTCGAACTACCTGTACCATCGAAAGCCGGTTTATCCTGCCCCATTGATTACAGTGAGCTGGTCATGCTGGTTACTGGTATTTCCCTGGAACATGCAAGAAAAAGAAGACGTTTTTTACAACAGGACATCGTTGATAAAACCCTGATAAATCACAATGTTATAAACAGTTAAGCAGGTATCTTTGTGGTATGGCAAGCGAAGAAATGATCACCATACCCAAGGCAGAATACCAAAGCATGAAACAGCAGATCGAACTGCTGGCACATCAGCTTGCCGAACTCAAACGCCTGGTTTTTGGAGCCAAAAAAGAACGCTTCATCCCGTCTGATCCAGACCAGTATCGTTTATTTGACCTTCCGGAAGAACAGGTCGTGGAAAAGCCGGGGGAAGAGATCAGCTACACCCGCCATAGACCGGTACAAAAGAACCATCCCCTCCGGCTGGAACTGGCCCCGCATCTCCCGCGTAAAGAAGAGGTGATTGAGCCGGGGGATTTACCTGAAGGAGCTAAGAGGATTGGCCAGGCCGTAACGGAAGTACTGGAATATGAACCGGCCAATATTTACGTTCGCCGGATTGTCCGCCCCAAATACATTGTATCGTCCAATGACGAGCAGACCAAAATCGTCGTGGCTGACCTTCCCACGTTACCTATACCCAAAGGCAACGCGGGACCAGGTATTTTAGCCCACCTGCTGATCAGTAAATTTGCTGACCATCTCCCGTTTTACCGGCAGGTACAAATGTTTAAGCGTCAACAGGTGGAAATCGCCGAATCAACTATTAGCGGTTGGTTTGGTGCTGCATGCCGGTTATTGGGCCCCTTGTATGATACGTTAAAAAAACAGGTATTGTCTGCCGATTACCTGATGGCAGATGAAACACCGACCCCGGTTTTAACCAAAGATAAGCCCGGATCAACACACAAAGGTTATCACTGGGTTTATTACGATCCGGTTAATAAACGGGTACTGTTTGACTACCGTTCAAGTCGTGGACGGGAAGGGCCGGATCAAATTCTCGAACATTATTCCGGTTACCTGCAAACAGACGGTTATCAGGCTTATTCCAATTTGAAAAATCAAAAGAACATCATGCTTTTGGCCTGTATGGCCCATGCCCGCCGGAAGTTTGAACATGCTAAAGACAATGACCCGAAACGTGCCGGAGAAGTTTTGCTGATGTTTCAGGAACTTTACCTAATTGAGAGACAGGCAAAACAAGAAGAACTGGAACCGGCACAAATCAAAGAACTCCGGCAGGAAAAAGCCCTGCCTGTTTTGAAACAGATGGAAGTCTGGTTAAAAGAACAAGTCTGCCAGGTACTTCCTAAAAGCGCCATCGGGGAAGCCATTGCTTATACGTTGAACCTATGGCCCCGTTTGATCCGCTATATTGATGACGGTCGTTTCCAAATCGACAACAACCTGATCGAAAACAGCATTCGCCCGGTAGCTTTGGGAAGAAAGAATTATTTGTTCGCCGGTTCCCATGATGCTGCACAACAAGCAGCTATGATCTACTCTTTGCTGGCTACCTGTAAAATCAATGAAGTGGAGCCTTTTTCCTGGCTGAAACAAACACTGGATAAAATCCCGGATCACAAAGCCAACAGGCTAAACGAACTACTGCCCGGTAAGAAATAATCATTTATCTGCATCTTGCCAACAGGCTCGTGCCCGAAGGGATACATTGTAACAGTAGTTTTTTATTCCGAATTTTAAAAAATTTATTTAATTTTTTGTTGTTCTTTATTTTTCCCCGATAAAATTACAATCCCAACATTATCATTTATGGTTGGTGCTTTATTGCTCTGACTATAATTATCCGATTTGTTACAGTCCTTATTATTTGTTAATAACATTGAAGAAACGTCCCATGTTAGTATTGGACCTTCAGTAGTATATCCAACGCAATTGCCAATTGATATTTTTTTATAAACTAACGTATTGGCATATACAACCTCATTGTTACTTTTATCAATAAGAACTTTATAAAACATACTGTTATCATAAACATTTAGATAACAAAATTGCTTTGTTTCGACAAAAGTTTCAATATGCATGTATGGTTTCTTTAGATATCTTTCCAACTCCTCTTTATCATGAATTTTTAGGATCGGAAATGTTTTATCTCCAAAATCAAAGACGTATGTAGGAACAAGTCCTTTATTTTTATTATCAATCCTATAAATTGTGTCGTTAAGCGCAAAGTACATAAATGTATCATCATGGAATTCGGCGAAACAACGAGTATTGCTTCGCCTTAAAAAGGTATAAGCAGGATTACTAATTGTGCTGTTTATTTTTCCGTTCTTATTATAAAAAATTGCCGATTTATTACTTCCATCACTATTTTTAACAATAAAATCAGTGTTGTCTAAAAGTTTGAATTGCATACCAATGTAATTTGAGAATTTTATATGTCCCAGAAAATTACCGTCAAAATCAAATCTCAGCATTTTATTGTTTCTTTGAGAGCTTATATATATACTATTACTATTTTCGTCAATATCAAAATCCGTAAGAAACAAATATTCATCAGGACCCTTTCCCATTTTTCCCACTGTCCTTATAAATTTTCCTTTCCTGTCAAACATGAAAAGTTTATTTGCTTTTGTTTTGTCTAAAACAAAAATATAATGGGAGGTTATCATTACTTTTTCTATTTCTCCAATAAGTGATTGAGATGTTGTTTCTAAAGGTATAAACTCGGCTTCGAAATATTTGGAAATATCAATATGATGTATAAACTTATTTATGTCTATTTTTAAATGTGTGACATCTTTATTGTTTTCTATCTCTTTTGTGTCACAGCAAATACAAAACGACACAATTATAATTAAGGTTAAAATATTTCTCATTTTTATATTTATATAAATCTGTTACCCATATATATGGGTAACAGATTTGGATTATTTTCTTATTGTTCTTTCTGATTTGCTAATGACAAGCAATATAATCACAAGGATCATTAGTCCAATTATCACATAGAGTTTTTGTCCCAACATGTTGTACCCAGGAAACCGATCCGCTACCACCTGGATTTGTTAGGGAAATTGTTATTTGACCAGTAATAGTATTTGTCCAATAAACACAGGTACGAACATCTGGAAGTCCCCAAAATCGAACATTTATTGGATCTAATATTTCTGCATTTGCAGTAGAAATTTTCAGCAAATTTATAACTGAATTCTGTGTACTTGTTAATCTTGTGAAATTTATAGCATTAAAACATGCTAATCCGATAAAAAAACTAAGAATAATAATTTTTATTTTTTTCATTTTAGTATTATTTTGTTAATCTCAAATCAGCAAACACATAGTCCACCATGTTAATTTAACTGTTTATCTTTATCACCTTTCCGCCTTCCCTTTTAGGAGAAGGCGGGTAGGAAGCCATAGCTTTCCTTAATCATTATACCTTTGCTCCCGGAAGGGGAGCTACCAGAACTGGTGTTTAATGCCCATTGAATATTCCTTTATGTAGTTATCTCCTTTCATTTTTTGTTTTTAAACAGATAATGTTTTTAATCCTACTAAGATATTCGGGTAGCGTGACACATGGTGGCACTAAATAATTTACATTCATTCTAAATAATAAACTTTATTTTCTTTATCTTCGCTTTTTTCCCACTCGGGAACGGGACACCCGCATGTGTTTTTATCGTCTAAAATTATCAGCGGGATTTTCCCGGAATTGGAGAGTGTTCATATCCAAGCATTTTATACTTTTTATGGTAATTCGGGTAAATTATCATTGAAGGCCTGCCCTGAAATTGAAATTTTAAGTGGGCTTTCTTTTACATTGCAAAAAATATATACACTTTTATTAAAATATGACTCGGCCCTACTTAATATTTTAATTCCGAGTTTTGTTGAGTCATGAGGGGCAAGCCGATTATTAGTAACAACTGCTTCAGTACATCCGCAAGATGTCTTAACATATTTAATCATTAAAGTCGTATCACCAATATTTTTTATTAATGTATTAACCTTTATTGTATCCGAAACAGACACAGAATCTAATTTTATGAAACGAGTATATTCTACTTCTGTTAACTTTTCTCGTCTAACTTCCTTTTGGGTTTTCCCGCAGGAAAAAATACATAATGAACAAATACCCCATACAACAAGCAACTTATCACGACTCAATAATGGTAGCATATTACAAAAGGATTCGAATCAATATCACTTGACTTATAATAACTTAACAACTTTTCAGGCAACTCATTTAATATATTACCATATGTCGGATTTTTTCTGAGAATGTCCAAAAGACACTGAATGTCTGCATTATCACCGAAACTGGTTAAAAATTTTCCTGATAAAGACCCGAATTGAAATCCATGGAAAGGGATGCATGTCAGATCATCGATTATTACATTTGAAAAATTCAATTTTAAATTTTTATCCATAAAACATTGAAATACTTTTTTTTCTCCCCTGAATTTAAAAAAGAAAAAATCGTCATCTTTATAAAAATCTTCTTCTCCGTAACAATAACCTCCCCCCACAATTTTCTCAGTTAGGTTACTAATATCCGAATTCGTCCACAACGTTTTGGGAATTGTATTTCTTGTGTATTTAAAATAAATTTCTTCTTTCATTGCCCCCGGATTGATGCTATAAATTACACTTTCAAAAGGAAGCGAAAAATAGGTATTGTTATAATCATTTTTTAACGAAAAATTATTCTTTAATGAATAATTATATCCCTTAAGTTCTCTGCGAATTGGTAGATATTCTTTTATGATTTTGTTCTTTTTAAAGAGAACTAGATTATTTCCCGCATTGTCCGTTGACATATTTCCCTCATAAGCAGCAAAAATATTTTTACCCAAATACCAATATTGAACCCCAAATATTCCCTTAGGGAATTCTGATAGTAATTTAAAATTGTCTAAAGAATAAAATTGAATTTTCCCTGCTGCAAGTAAAATAATTTGTTTCTTCTCATTATCTATAAAAAAATCTAAAACATCTGTATATTCTCCCGGACCTTTACCTACATTACATATTTTATTAACAAATTTGCCATCTCTTGAAAAGATATAAAGACTTTCCCTCACAATATCTAGTATAAAAATATGACTATCATTCATGAAAATTGAATTTATCTTCCCAATTAAACAATCAGGTCCGGTTTGTAATGGAATAATACTTATGGAATCAAAAACCTCTGATAATTTTATAAATTTCTTTGCCTCACTGATATCAATGTCTTTTTTTATCAATAAAGACCTATTTGTTTCTATCCTATGATTACATGCAAAAAATGTAATACATGAGAATATTATCAACATCAATTTCTTCATAATAATTTTAAAATCGTAAAAAAAAACTCCAAAAGGAGTGAAACAGTTCAAAAAAACCACTCCACTCATTATTAACATATCGAAATTTTGGAAATTCTAAAACTTCAAAATTACGCTTTATGACATACGGTCTCAGAATCCCCGTAGCATGATGAACCAGAAGGAGCTGCTGTATCTTTTGTACAACATTTCTTATAGCCATCTTCTATGGTAGTTGTCCAACCAATAGGAAATATATATACAGTTGAAGTAACTGTACAATTTTGTTCTTTTAAATATGCTCCGTGTCCATAACTAGAAGCCGTACAATCATTATTTTCAGCATTCGCAGTTGTCAACATATATAATTGTTCTAGGTTCAACTCTGCGAAAGACTCTTGAGTGCTATAATTCAGATTAATAAAAGCGATCGTTGCAATTATTAATCCCCAAAATATTTTTTTCTTCATAATTTGCTTTTAAAATTTTTTATATTATTCATCAATCTCAAACCGGTAAATACATGGTTCACATATAACTGAACTGTTTATCTTTGTTCCTCACCTCCTTTCCTTTTTAGGAGAAGGGACCGGGAAGGAAGTGTTTTGTTCACGCGTACACCTGCCCTTTTCCTTCATGGTTGTTACTAATCGGCAAGTATGTATTTGTCAATTGTTGCATTTTGATTTTTATTGCTTCTATTTACTTTCGAGGGTACTTTCCATACGTAACTCCGGGGTTGTTCCTGTTTGGGTACAACCGAAGGTTCAGCGACGGCGTAACGGCCAGGCCTATTATCGATAGGGCGATAAAGATGGAGATGACGGTGGAGAATGAAAAAAAAATTTATTGGACATTGAAAATCTATATGATATTCGTTAAAAATACTTTTTACTGATATGCTCCAAATAACGATTTGTTTTTTCTGGTTCTTCCTTTTCCGAAAAATATATTGACCTAATTTTCAGATCTTTGGTTAAAACAAGATATACGGGAGAATCTTTCTTTATAAAATCCAGTTTGTCTGTTAATATATTATATATATGTAATTTACACTGATGAGTTTGATTAAAAATTACGAAATCTTTAAAGCGATAATTTACGACTAGTACTATGACATTAATATTTCGATCATTTCTAAAAAAAGTATTTAAAATTTCAATTTGTTTATCTACACAAGGTTGACAACTAAACTGTGAAAAAATAAAAACAAGGGTTCTATCACATAAAATTTCGCATAGTGGCATTTTCTGTTGTTGCATATCCATAACAGAATCAATATGGCTGAAAAGACATTCATTCATATTTTGTTCTTTAAACATGTCCTTACAATCATTTTTACAATGATCTGCCATATTGCCATTCCTTATTGCCATACATAAACAAAAGAGCACCAATATTATCAGCATCATATAAGGATAATCAAATTTACTCCTTTTCATATTTACTTTTATTTGAAATAATAAAATATTAAAATTGGATTGTCAGATATATCCGTCTGTTTTATTTCCGAGTTCAATTTTGAGAATATCGTATTGTTTAAAATATCTTTCTCATAGTTTTTCTCTATATCCTTAAGTGAATACGGGGAAAGTACTGAAATGAAAAAATTATCTTCGGAATAAACATAAGGTCTTGCCACACACTTAAACCACTCAGGAAAAGACTTATAGCTAAACACATAAGGCGTTTCTTCTTCTTTATTATAGTAAATATGAAATATATCGCCTTTTTTTAAACACTGAAAAAATATGTATTTTGAATTTTCATTAAAATAATCAATGCAATTAACAACACTTCTCTTATTTAAGAGTAATAATAAGTCGCTTGTTGTTAATTTTCTATTAGCATTCAGAAAAGCCTCATTCATGGTGTTTTTTCCAAAGTCAAAGCGATATTTAATAATAATTGAGTCCTTTTGTATTTTAAATATGTTATTATTAAATATATCTGTGTATAATAAATCTTTCCCAAAATAATCAGTAGCTTTATATAAGCTTAAATTTTTATCCTTTGAAAATGGTGGTATTTTCATTAATTCCTTAATTGTATTTCCATTCTCATCAATAATTGAGATATTATAATTTGAAAACTTTGAACTTTTATTTTCATTTAACATGCAGAAGTAATCAGAATCAATTTTCCCAAATTTTTCAGCCATCGTATTTGTTGTAATTTCTTTTACAAAATTTCCGCTCTTTGAAAAAAACAGAATCTTCCCTGAAAAACCATCCAAAAGGACAATTCGGTCATTTAGCAAAAAAAAATCCGTCGGTCTCACAAATTCCCCTGGCCCCTTTCCAATATTTGATAGTTTAAAAATAAACTCTCCTGATTTGTTATATTTAAAAAGCGCTTTTGATTTTCTTTCATCTAAAATGTATATATACTCCTCATCACATTGCACCTTGTTTATAGAACCGATAAGAGCATCTTTATTGGTTTGGAGTTTGACAATCTTTATGCTATCTATTAAAGTAAAAAAATTACAACTTTCTCTTATATCCCTTTCAAACGAAAATGAAATTGTATGTAGTGGCATACCATAATCCACAGTAGAATCAATTCTTTCTTTACATGAGCAAAAAAAAATATAAACCACTACTATATACTTAGCAAAATTCATATATTAATATTTTATGTTAGAGAAATGAATTTAAAAAAGTCCTGAGTCTTCCCGGTATACTGGGAAAGACTCAGGACAAATAGTTCTAGCTAAATGAGTCAAACCCATTTAGACTTTCATAACACTTTTTCCACCACCATGTACTACTTTCACAATAGGTAAGACTACCGGATGCTCCTAAATTAACAGTAAGGCCAACTGGTAATTTTCCTGAACCAACATATACGGATAAATCTCCTGAGTAATTGTATATTACAATCGTTTTATTATAATAGCCTTCGTATACATTTTCAGCGTTTGCAAATGTAATTCTAGTTAAATCGCTTAATTGTAAATTACTTTGGGTGTACGACAAAATTCCCTTTTTCAAGAAAAATATTTACTTTTCAGCCAAAAACCATGTCAGGACAAAATTACAACGGTATATTAAAAGAGATGCAGGTTGCATTGGAAGAGTTTTCCGCAAAATCAGAGGGTTTAAATGCCTACGAGTATGAAAAAGGGTTCAGGGAGATAACCGACCATTTTGACAAGTTACTTTTTCAAGCCAGCGTTGGGAAAGTTCCAGCCTCAAAAAACGGGAGGAATAACATCCAAACGAGTTACGGCAATATTGCCGTAAAAAAAAACACCCCATGAATCAGTCCCCAATGGGCTTCAAAATCAGCCCGGTACTTCAGGAACATATATGCCGTTTAGGATCAAAACTGCCATTTGAAGAATCTTCGGAAGAATTGACAAAATTATTAAGGGTTGAAATCAACGCCAAACAAGTAGAACGTATTTGCCATTGTTACGGAGAGAAACTCGAAAAAATTGATTGGCAGGAAGCTTATTCCGATGCAGTACAAATGAAAATTGACTATCCGGAAGAGGCCCCGGTTTATTGCATGGCAGACGGGAGCATGTTGCTGACCAGGACAGAAAAATGGAAAGAGATAAAACTTGGGCGGATCTTCTCCGGTCAATCGAACGTAAAAGGCGTGTCCAAAGACAGGGGCATTGTCCTGGAATCGGTCTACTGTGCGCACATGGGCAGTGCCGCGGAGTTCTGGGAACGGTTTCCCAAAGAAATCCCGTCCCAAAGAGATTTGGTCTTTATTGGCGATGGGGCAAAATGGATATGGAAGCAGGTCGGGGAATGCTACCCTGAAGCGACACAAATACTTGACTACTATCATTGCAAAGAGCATATTTATGCTTTTGCAAGGGACTATTACGGCAAGGACACAGAAAGTTGCAAGCATTTTGTAAAACAGGTAATGGATTGTTTCTCAACCAAAAAAGTCGCACAGGGCATGGAAAAACTCAGACAACTTGAAGTTAAGGGCAAAACATTGCAAGAGAAACGTGAAACGTTGATGGGGTACATAGAAAACAACAAGGAAAGAATTGATTACGGAACGTTTATGGAGAAAGGCTATTTGATTGGCTCCGGGGCAATCGAAGCAGCCCACCGCAACGTAATACAGAAACGTCTAAAACTTTCAGGGCAACGTTGGACAATCGAAGGAGTGCAACAAATTGCCAATCTCAGGGTTTGTGAAAAAAGCAACCAGTGGAACAGGGTGGCAAACTTAATTATAAACGAGAAAAATGCAGCGTAGGGAATTTTGTCGTACACCCATTACTTTTATCAATATTCGCATTTAACGAAATATTGAATAATAAGGCTCCAATAAAAAAAACTCCTACAAAAATTTTTATTATTTTTCTTTTCATTTTTTAAAATTTTAAGTCGATTAAAACATTTTTGAGAAAACTGTATGGTCTAATATCTCGTTTCAAAGACTTGATAAATCCGCCCATTTCATTGATGCAATATTTTTTTGTCACCTCCTCTTTAGGAGAAAGAGCCGGGCTAGAAGCCATAGCTTCCCTGAAAAAAATCAATACCTTTGCTCCCGAAAGGGGAGCTACCAAAATTGGTGTTTAATGCCTGAATATTCGTTTATGTAGTTATCTCCTTTCATTTTTTGTATTTAAGTAAGTGCAGTTTTTATACTTCTAAGATAACCGGGTAGCGTGACACATGGTGGCACTGAATAATTTATACTCATTCTAAATAACAAATGCCATTTTCTTTATCTTCGCTTTTTTCCCTCTCGGGAACGGGACACCCGCATGTGTTTTTATCGTCAACGATTAGCAGCGAATTTTTTCCAGGATTAGTGAATTGAAAACTGCAACAAGCTTCCTGCCTACAAGGAAGGGCTCCGAAATTATGCTCGTTGCTTTTGAAATTAATCACAGCTTCGTTACTGTACCTATGCGGAACACATGAATATAAAATCAATATAAAGAATAAAAAGAATTACATTTTCATCAAAAATTATTATTGTACATATTCCAGTAAAAGTTGACAGGTGATTCCGGCGAAAGTTGACAGTATCATTTTTTTCGATGATTTCGTGGTTAAAAATAGCCAAAAAAAATTATTGTTTTCTCATTTTTTTTCTCATCGATTCTCCTTTTAATTCAAACCGGTGTGCCGAGTGGGTTACACGGTCTAAAAAAGCATCAGCAATGGTTTTTTCTTCAAGCAGTTCGTGCCATACTTTTACCGGGATCTGGGAAGTTATTATGGTCGATTTTTTTCCATGCCTGTCCTCAATAATATCCAGAAGCATCAGTTGCCTTTCATTATTGATCACCTGCAGTCCAAAGTCGTCCAGGATCAGCAGGTTTTGTTTTTCAATCCGGGCTAATTCTTTCATATAAGTGCCCCCTGCTTTGGCCATGGTCAGTTTATCGAAAAGTCGGCCCAGGTTAAAATACAGTGTTTTGTACCCTTTCAGGCAGCCCTGGTATCCCAGGGCGGTGGCAAGAAAACTTTTACCGGCACCTGTACTGCCGGTAATAATGATATTTTCCCCCCGGTCGATAAAAGAGCAATCAGCCAGACGGGTAAAAAGGTTTCTGTCCAGTTCCCTTTCGGGGGCAAAACTGATTTCCTCAACGGATGCCTGGTAGCGGAACCGGGCTGTTTTAACCAGGCGGTCTGTTTTCCGTCCGACCCGTTCGTCCCATTCGGCCTCAATGAGCCAGGCTAAAAATTCATCATTGGTCAGCGAGTTGTTTTGTCCTGTTTCAAAGGATGCCTGGTAAGCCCTTTTCAGGCCATGCAGCCGCATCTGCTGCATTTTTTCGATGGTTGCATTCGTGTTCATAATTCAAATGATTAATTATTTGTAATACTGTTTTCCCCTGATATTATCATGAAAGGGAATTTTCAATACTTTACTGTTTTCAGGGCCCAGTCTGTCGAGTCCTTTTTCCAAAATATTCCTGATGGTATGGTAGCTGTAAACCTGGTAATGCAATGCCCTTTCACAGGCATTATCGAGTCGCTGGCTGCCAACACGTTTGGCAAAACCAAGGATGCCAAGACACGATTTGTATCCCTGCTCCGGGTATGGTTTGGTTTCCAGTACCTGCCTGATGTACGCCTGGGTTGATCCCCCGATGGTTGCAGCCCAGCGGGTAAACTTTTCCGGGCTCCATTCCGAGACAAACCGGTGGCTGGAAGGAAGGTGCGTTTTTATGGTGGTGTACCTGTGCGGGGAATAATCCCGCCGGTGCAGGGCGATGCGTTGGTGATTGTAATAAACCTCAACAACGCCGCGTGTATAGATGAGCTTAACTTTTTTGCCAATGTAAGAATAAGGCACACTGTAATAATGTTTGTCTTTCCCCAGCAACACATGGGAGTTTTTTTGTACTGTGGCCATTCTGTATTCTTTTAGTTCGTAACCTGTGGCTGGAAGTGGTTTTAATACACTTCTTTCGGTTTCATTAAACAAATCCCTGCGGCTGTAATCCCTACCCTGGAAGTGCCGGTTATTATATTTTTCCAGTTCCTTTTTTATGGCTGTATTTAATTCTTCAAGTGAATAAAATTCTTTATTCCTGAAGGCAGCATAAATACGGTGGTACACGATTTTAACCGCACCTTCGACCAATGCTTTGTCTTTGGGTTTGCGTACCCTTGCCGGGTAAATGGTAGTGCCGTAATGGAAAGAAAAATCGGCTAAGCGTTCGTTTATCCCCGGTTCGTACCTGTCACTTTTGCTAACGGCTGATTTTAGGTTATCCGGCACCACTGCTGCGCTTACCCCGCCAAAATAGAGGAAGGCCTGCTGAAGGCTGTGCAGAAAATCGGGCACTCTTTGACTAAGGGTTGCTTCTACAAAGGTGAGCTGGCTTGCACCCAGTGTCGCAACAAATACTTCTGCTTCTTTTATCTCTCCGGTTTCCCGGTCGATAAAACTTAGTTTTTTGCCCGCGTAATCCACAAATAATTTGTCTCCTGCCTTATGCTCCATGTGCATGCAGGCATCGTTTTGTTTTCCCCACTGCTGGAAATGATGACAGAACTGGGAGTACATCACTCCGTCCGGGTGTTTGTTTTTGTACTCGTTCCATAATAGCTGACGGGTTACCCCCGGTTTTTTCAACTCCCGTTCCACGTAAGGAAAAAATTCTGATAACTCTATAAATATTATGTTCCTGTCGTTGCGCGACGGCGTTACCCCGCCTTCAAACAGTTCGTGCAGTTCTGCATCACTAAAAGATCCCAGTTCTTCAAGTTTGAACCCGCTGGTTTCAATTTGTTTTACATACTTGATAATAGTGGGCCGTGAAAGATTAAGTGCTTTCGCCAGCCGGGAATTTGAAAAATTTTCTCTCTTTAATCGAATGATCTCCCTAATCATAATTGCTCCTATTGATTTATTGGCCATATCTTTTTTTCGCAAAAAAAAGCATGACCGGGAAACCATCGAAAATTACCTGTCAACTTTCAGCCGGAACCGGGTGTAAACTTTCACCGGAATCAGGTGTAAACTTTCACCGGAATCAGGTGTAAACTTTGAGCCGGAATATGCATTATTGTTCAATTTTTATGGATTCGGGACTTTTCATTTGTAGAATTACGAATTAGGATAAATATTTACTGAATTTTAAACTTTTCGTTTATTATATCCAAATAGCTTTTCGTGAGGTCTGGAATATGTTTACTTGGAATAAATACATCCAATAAAGCTCCATCTTTGTTTATTACTGCAAAAAAAGGGACATTTACTTCAAATACATTATTTAGAATTGGCCTTTGTATGTTATATACTTTGGCTCTTAAAGAATTTATTCTTTTGAAAGCATTTAGATTTCGAAGAGAGTTATAAGAAGCTAAATAAATAATATTATTTTCAGAAACCGATTTTTTTAAAATTTTCAACTCTTCATTAACGCAAGTTTGACAATGCATCTCTGAAAAATAAAATACTAATTTATAATTGCTACTCAAATCCTTAAGATGGACTTTCCGATTATCATTAGCATCCAATAAACTATCGGGTGTCATATAAGTTATATTACATCCATATTTATAGGATGAGACTATTCTATCTTTTAATATCGAAGAGTATGATTCTAAAAGTTTATATTCGTTTATATTCCTTGAGAGGATGTCATCAAACACTTTTTTTTGCTGTTGCATTTTATTTAAAACAAATAATACAAGGATAATTAATGTTGTTATCGATAAAATGTATATTATTTTTTTCATATTCAATTATTTGCACTCTTCACACATCTGAAGCCCCTATAACTAAA
This sequence comes from Prolixibacteraceae bacterium, assembly GCA_963662895.1. Taxonomy (GTDB): domain Bacteria; phylum Bacteroidota; class Bacteroidia; order Bacteroidales; family Prolixibacteraceae; genus GWE2-42-39. The sequence goes on from OY759981.1 coordinate 841,142, forward strand.
AGGGTTATTGACATAACATGGCGTAGAACAAAAAAATGTAATTTCCCTATACTCCTGAAAGTTGTTTGTCCCGGCTACAACTGCAATTCGGCTATTCCCAATAATTTTGCTTTCACAATATTCATCTACATTTCCCATCATATCATAAATTCCAAGTTCATTCCCTTTTAGTTGCATAACTGGTTTTATGGAACGATTAGAACTTTCAACGTTCCACGCCATATCACTTTTAACGCCTTCTGTCCCTTTATGACATTGGTTTTTTCCCCCTCTAGCTGCATATTCCCATTCATCTCTTGTCGGTAAACGTTTCCCTATCCATTTAGCATAGGCATGGGCATCATTCCACGATACATGAATCACAGGTCTGTTATAATCCTCCTCATTCAACTTCTTCCCATTTTCATCATGTCTCCAGTTAACCCCCTTTAACGAAATATCAAAATAGCTATTACTTTCCCCTTGTTTTTCGGCATCGGTTATGTATGAAGTTGCATCTACAAATTTTTTAAATTCATCGACCGTTACTTCGTGCCTGTCTATGTAGAAAGAATTAACACTAATAGTTGTAAGATATGGTTCCCCCTGGGTAATCTTTGAGCCGGAAATTACAGGAGGGCCTATCCTGGTTGTCTGATAAGTACCTCCTTCGACAAATACCATCGAATTAAGGTACTGATAATTATTCTGTGCGATAAATAACAATAGTAATAAGTATATCATAATTTTTTTAATCTCATTTTTAATATAATCGGATTATCATTGACCGAAACTTCGATTTTTTTTTGCATTGAAATTTTACTTCCAATAAGTTCGACAGGGTCTATCAATGCATAAATAAATTCGCCCGAAATACAATTAAAAAATTGTATTGGAATGCCATCAATGTCATTTTTAATAATACTAACATTCGCCGAATTAGAAATATCTTTATTTCCTGAAACAAATTTGTCGGATTTTTTATCCCAGATTGTACATGTCCATATAGACTTTCTTCGGGTCAGAAAAAGAAAATGTCCGGAACCTTCCATAAAATGGATTAAGTCGCAAATGCCATGCTCTGTTTTATACTCTTCTATTGTGTATTGATTACTTTCCTTTTGGACTAACATTTTTTTTAGTCCATCGTCAAAATTATATGGCCCATAATCAACGACAAAATCTTTCTTAACATTGCCATTCTCAAATACATAAATAGAGTTATCCATACTTATTTTAAAATGTATTTTATGGTTTCCGACATCAACGAGGTTAGAGGGACTCATAATTATAGCTCCGGCATTTAAATTACTACTGTATGGTATAAAACGATTTGTTACTTTGCCTTTCCTGTTAATTAAATAGGCATTATAAAATCGATCTTTATTAAACAAATAGTCACAATTTGTGAAGTACTCTCCGTTTCCTGCATCAATAAAGTCACTGAAATTTATTGATGTGTGAATGGTTTTCAAATATTCGCCTTTATTATTGTAATGGATTAATTTATTACTGTGCGAACAATATAAAGTTACTTCATCTTTCTTGTTCACTGTAAAATTATCAATTGCCGCATATTCATTAGATCCCTTTCCTACATCATGAATTTTATAATTTAATTTTCCATCCGGATTAAAACAGAATATTGATTTAGCACCTTCAAAATCACCTACAAAAATAGCAGAATCTGTAATGATTAATTTGTCTATGTTTCCAATCAGAGATTCCTTTCTGGTTTCTAATCTTACATATTCTATCTGGTCAACAATTTGAGATAATTTTAATGGTTTTATATCATTTTTAATCTCATCCTTTAGTGAGATATTTTTGACAGTATTACCTGACTTTTTCTCGGAAGGAGTCCTGTTACACGAATTTGAGAAGAATACGCAAGCAACAATACATATAAAAAATTTTAACCTCATTGTAATATTAATTTTTATTTATGAAAAGATAAAGCCACCTATATAATAGGTGGCATAATTTATTATCTAATCTGATAAATTGCATTTAACTTCAATAAAATTTCCATCACAGTCTGTTTGTTTGTCCGCTTGACATAACATTCCAGAACTTTTTTTACATTTCTGCCTTGTTCTAAAAGTTAATGGACACCAAACCCCTTTTTGAATATAACCTTTATAATATAATGTACCATTTACAATAACGCAGTTGCCATATTCATAATCTACTTCAGCTGAAACAGTAGGTATTTTTAATAGCGATGCTAATTTAAGGTCATCGGATTTAGTAATATCTACAGACATAAAAACGTTAATCATAATTAATGCAAAAACAGCTATAAAACCAAATATTTTCACAATTTTATTCATTTTTATAATTTTTAAATTTACAATATTATAATTCATTTCCTGATTTATCTTTTCACGGACAGGAGTCCATAGCCCCTGAAAAAAATCAATACCTTTGCTCCCGAAAGGGGAGCTACCAGAACTGGTGTTTAATGCCCATTGAATATTCGTTTATGTAGTCATCTCCTTTCATTTTTTGTGTTTAAACAGATATTGTGTATCTAATCCTACTAAGATAACCAAGTAGCGTGACACATGGTGGCACTGAATAATTTACACTCATTCTAAATAATAGGTTTTATTTTCTTTATCATAGCATATTTCCATATTGTCAATTTCTCTAAGGTAGCTTATTAACCTAAAAAAGGAACGGGTGCTAATCCCGACTTTTTCAGAGAAATACCGGGCATTGCCCTTTTCTCCTTTCGAAAACATTTCTCTCAGATGCTTATAGTTTTCAAGACATTTTATCTCGTGCATAACTTTTGTTTAAATAGTAGTAACAAAGCGGCACAAAATACAGGCTGACAAATGTACCAATCGTCATACCGCCAATAATTGTCCAGGCAAGAGGTTGTTGCAGGCGCGAGCCCATGTCGTGGCCCCACAGGAAAGGTACCATGGCCAGAATTGTGGTCGCACTGGTCATTATAATGGGTTTTAACCGCCGTTTCCCCCCGATGTGGATTGCCTCAGGCACCGGGTACCCTCTCCGTACCAGGCCGTTAATGGTATCTATCTTTAAAATCGAATCGTTAATAATAATCCCGGTCATGACCACGATGCCAATCATGCTCATCAGGTTCAGACTGTTCCCGGTAAGCCAGAGCAAAAGCAGCGCCCCGGCAATGTCAATCGGGATTTCAATGAAAACGATAAAAGGCTGGAGTACCGATTCAAACTGTGAAGCCAAAATAAAATAGAGCAACAGCAAGGCCACCACCAACACTATCACCAATTCCTTAAACAGTGTACGATTGGAAAAAAGTGTGCCGGTAAATTTCTCATGTACATCGGGGTAGTTTTTCAATACCTGTTTAACTTGGTTTTGCATATCGGTGAGTTCGTTGTCATGGATGTTAAAAGACAGGGAAGCATAGGCCCCTTCTTTCCCGCCCTGCAGTACCTTATAACCGGCTATGCGCTTTACCTCTACCAACTGGTCGATTGGGACTGAGCCTTTATCGCCGGAAATTACTCTTTCGGAACGGATAACAGTATGAATATCCTCCTGTTTTCCTGTCAGTACCACCGGCACCTCGTATTGCCCCTGCCGGAGCGTAAACAGGGTAAGGCGGTTCAACGATTTTTTAAGCACCCGGGTAAGGCGGTCAATAGGGACATTGTACAATTTGATGCGGCCGAAACGTGGCGTAATTTTATAATATTCCTGCAATGGCATCTTTTTATCCGGAATTTTACCTGATACTTTGCTTATGTCATTAGAAATTGCCCTTAATTTTTCAGGGGCAGGAACGGGGTCTTTTCCACTTGTCCATAAACGAACTTCAAAAGGAGATTCCTGTTCCCCGAATATTTTTTCAAAAATTGTTTCGGGCGGGGAAACATCATACAGCGCTTCGGGATAGTTTTTCTCCATCCATTGCCCGATAAGTTGCAATATCCTTTCCCTGCCTGTTGTATTTAAGGCCTGGAAATAAAGAACAGACTGCGAAGCCCCCAGCATATTTCCCTGTTCCAGTATAAAAGACTGCTCGCCAACCATACACGACATCCGTATTGTCAAACTGTCAATTTGTGAGGCCAGCAACGAAATACGTTTCTCATTTTCATCCACACTAATGTTCCTGTTCCAGTCGATGGTTATTTCTGCTTCTGCTTTTTCAAATGTTGGAAACCTTTCTTTTTCTAATTGCACAAACGCCCAAACACCTGTAAACAAAAACAATAAGGAGCCCAACAGGAACCATCTCCGGTTTTTAAAAATCCGGTCGTACCCACGAGCATAACTGTTTTCAATATTTTGATAAAACTGCATCCACCCGAAAACTCTCAACTTTTCCCGGGGCTGTTTTCTATCCGGGTTTCGATAAAAAATGGCATATAAAACCGGGATCAGTGTAATGGAAACAATAAGGGAAGCCCCCAGTCCTATAGTAATAGCCATGGCCTGGTCATAAAACAAGGCACCGGCAATGCCGCTTAAAAAAATCAACGGGACAAACACGGCGCAGGTTGTCAGTACCGAACTGATTAAGGGGCGAATAACCTCATTGGCCCCGGAAGCAGCTGCCCGGATTACATTTTGCCTGTTTTTCGAATAATACTGTGAAATGTTATCAATAACAATAATCGAATTGTCAACCATCATCCCGATGCCCAGTATCAGGCCAGAAAGGGATATGATGTTGATGGAGATTTTAAAGAGGTAGAAAAATAACAAACTGACAACCAAACTGACCGGGATGGAAATGCCTATAAGGACAGGAGATTTCAGGTCTTTCATGAAAAGCAGCATAATCAGGAAAGCCAGGATCCCCCCAATGAGCAAACTGCTTTGAAGGTTGGATATGGAGTAATCCAGCAGCTCGGTCTGGTCCCGCGACAATTCGAAATGCAGGCGGGGATAATCTTCGTTCAGGTTGTCCATTAGCTTTCGGGTCTCCTCCTTTAGTTTTTCCATACGGGCGTCCGATTTTTTGATAACGGCCATGATTACCGCCTGCCCGTTTTTATCGATAAAAACGCCTTTCCCCGATTTAGGGCGGACATCTATTTGGGTTAATTCCTTCAATGTAAAGATGCGATTGCCAGAACGGATGCTGATGTTTTCAATATCCCGGCGGTTTTTTAACAGGGTGGCATATTTCACATTAAATTCGTACATCCCGTTGCGTACCCGGATATTCCCCAGCGAAATATTGTTTTCTTCCAATGCGGATTGGATGGTATTGTAATCAATCCCTAATATCCGGAGTTTGTCCAAATCGGCCGAAATACGTATCTCGGGATATTCCATCCCGCTAATGTCCACCATTGCCACTTCTGGGAGTTGTTCAATCCGTTTCTTTATTACCTGCTCGCAAAACTCACTTAATTCCATAAAACGTTCCTTCCTTTCATCGGAATATTTTTGTTTTAGCATTACGGTCAGGTAAAATGCAGGAATATCCGTGGCTGACGCTTTTATAATGCGAGGGCGTTCGAAATCTGAAGGCATGGAAGCCATCAGTCCGTCCATCTTTTCGTTTACTTCTACAAAAGCATAATTGATATCTGTTCCGTACCTGAAAGTGAGCCGTATAATCCCCTGCTCATTGGTTGATGTGCTCCTGATATCGCCAAGGTGGCTTAATTGCAACATACAGCGACGAATACTGCTGATATAGTTTTGTTCTACTTCATTAACCGGCTTGTCCGGCACCGAGACCTGGATGGTAATCTCAGGGATTGCAATATCAGGCAATAATGACACAGGAATCAGGTTTATGGATGCCATGCCCAAGATAAGGAAAGCAATAAAGGTCATTATAACGGCAACAGGCCTTTTTATAAGAAAATTTATCATTTGTTTTAATTTGTATCAATCTTCGGGGTCGGGAGACGGCGAAAGGTCAATTGTTCGTTAATAATTTTTCAGCATATAGTCAAAATCTGCGTCCAAATCAGATTCTTTTTCAAAATCATACAGGCACAATTTCCGGATAACATAAAACTGCGTCCAAAAGTTATTAAGCGAACTCAGGTAATTGTTTTGGGCATTCTGCATATCGGTGTATGAACTGTTGATCTCGAGTACACTGGCCTTACCGAGCATAAATTGTTGTTGTACTGCCTGGTAGGCAATACGGGCAATACTGTCGGCCTTGGCTGCAGCGGCAACCTGTTTGTATTTAATATTAAAATTGTTAACCATGTTCAAAATTTCAAGGGTAAGCGCATCCTTTTCTTTCCGTGCGTTTTGTTCTGCAAGTTCCCGGTTAAGTTCAGCCTGGGCAATACTACGTTTGGTATCCCCCCAGTCAACAATCGGAACCGAAAGCGTAAAAGACACCGATTCCTGGTCAAGGAGTGACCGGTAAGCATCTACCAGTTTTTCCTGATTCTGGTTGAATCCTACGGTGGCACTAAAATTTGCAGAAAACCTGTTTGCTTTCGCCGATTTTATAGCCCGTTTGGCCACTAATAATTCACTTTTTAAAGCAACCATGTCAGGATTGTTCTCAAAAGCTTTTGCCATAGCTTTTGCCGCCGGGATTAGCAAATCCGGAATTTGATCAGGCACCCAACATCGGATCTTAGTATCCCGGGGCAATTCCAAAAAATTATTCAGTGCCAGGCGGGCTTCCGCCACAGCCAACAGGCTGCTTTCAAGTGAAATACCGGCATTTACTTTTTTAAGTTGTAAATTCAGGTAATTATCCCGGGAAATAGCACCGATTTCAAGTTTCTTTTTCCCGAAGAAAAATAAGGTATCAGCACTGTTTCTATTAAGCTCCGCAATTTTGTAGTTCATTTCGGCATTTAGTAAATCGAAAAACAGGCCAACCGTTTTTATTGCATTTGTTTCAACATCTTCCAAATATTGTTTTCTGGCCTCCGTGTATCCAACAGAATCAATTTGCATCTGCCACCTAAAAGTGTTGACCCCTGCAAAATTTTGGGAATAGGTCAGGGTTAAGGGGTTGGAAATACAGGTAGTATAGTTATCCCCTTTTTCTTTGAACGTTTTATACCGGTACAGATAAGAGCTTACGGTAACAGTCCCTCCTGTTTTTGCGATGTATTGAGTTAAAGAGAGGCTCCCATTAGAGGTCAGACGTTGAACTTCATACGGTTCGTACCGGGCATCATAGGAATTCCATTGTTCTTCTATTGAACGACTGTAATTGGAAGGCGTAAGGGACAAACTGAGTTTGGGGTATAATAACCTTAAAGTTGTTTGGTAATCAAGTGCATGGGAAACAAAACTGTTCTTTGCTTTAAAAGCCTCAAATGATTTTTGCCTGCCCAATGCAATGGCTTCTTCCAGGGTTAAATCTACCGGTTGCCCCAACAAGGGGATAAACGCAAATATTGCCCCGGACAACAGGAGTAACCGTCTTTTTATGATTTGAAGTGTCATCTTGTTCATATCCAGAATTAAAAAGTTGCTTTGTATCTTTTACTTATTATGAATAACCTGTACCGGCGAAAGGTGGGCCAGGTTAAAATGTCCCTCGACAATCACATCTTCGCCCGGATTTATTCCCCCTGTGATTACTGTGTACTTCGAGTTGGTTTCCCCAACATCTACGTAGCGCCAGTAAGCAGTATCGTTCTTTGCGACAAATACCACATTGCGTTCCTGGCGTAAGGTAACGGCTTCCTTTGGAATATAGGTTTCGTCACCTAATGGTTTACGAACTAATACTTTAACATTCATCCCTTCGGTGAGTGTCCCCTTTTTGTTTACAACCAGTGCTTTTACTTCCACCATCCCGTTTTCAGCCACTTTGGGATTAATTTCAGAAAGTGTCCCAAGCAAGGTGTCTTTTTCTACCGCAAAAGGGATAATTTCTACATCCATGCCCTTTTTTATTTGGGTTATTTCCGTTTCAAGAACAGGGAAACTTACTTCAAACTCACGGTTATCGATCAGGGTACAACAGTGTTTATACTCAGACGTTTCATTAAAAACGGTGGCTTCCATATCGGCTATAATTCCCGGAAACGGTGCAACCACTGTTGTTGCGTCCAGATTTTGTTTGGCAAGTTCAACCTCATTCACGGCATCCTGATAACCGGAACGTATTAATGCCATCTTCATGGTATTGGAAGGGACCGATGCCGAATCTGCCAGGGGATACCCCTGGTTTAGCAGGGCTTCTTCCAGGGACAGGTAACTCTTTTCCCTGTTCCGCAAAGCTTTTTCGTAATTGTATTTTTGTTGCGAATTTTCTATCGCCGCCAATACATCCCCTTTGCAAACACGATCTCCATTACATACATTCACGGAAATAATCTTCCCGGTTTGTTCAAAGTTCAGTATGGCCTGCTGACGGGCTGTTAACGTCCCGTTATTTTCAAACTCTTTGTAAAACGTCCCACGTTGTACTTTTGCGGTTACCACGATATCGACATCCATGGTATGTTCCCGTTTGCCCACAGCATATTTTTGCTGCTCTTCTTTATGATTACAGCCAGTCAGCATAAAAACGGCCCCGACAAAAAAGAATAGCCGTTTGCTTTTTATTCCTCCGATACTTAGCATAATTATTTGTTTTATTGATGAATATTATCCGTAGTCGTAGATATTGAATGTTTGTTTATTATTTTCGACGAATTCTTTTTTTGTTTTATTCCCCTGACAAACAACGGCAATATAACCACGATAGCTACCATGGAAAACAATAATCCCCCTATTGTACCGGCAGCCAGGCTAAACCAAAATGCCTCCTTTTTGCCTCCCGAAAGAAACGGGGCCAGCCCCAGTACCGTTGACAAAAGGGTCAGTAACACAGGTATCAATTTGTTGTTATAGGCTTTCAGGTAGCTCCGCAATGGAGAAAGACGGGGAAAGCGTTTCCGTATATTGTTTAGTTCGTTTAGAATATACAAGGCCGAATTAACGGTTAACCCGCTTAATAATAGCAGGGAAGCGTACCCCCCCTGATCAAAGCCGAAATCAAAAAGATAGAATGTCAGAAATACCCCGATAAATGAAAGGGGGATCATCAGCAGTACAGCGAGAGGTTGTAACAGCGATTCGAACACAATAGCACAAATAAAAAAGATTATCATGGCAATAAGCAGGAGTAGCCATACCTGTGTACGGTCTGCTTTTTCATCCAGCCAATTTCCTCCCATGAAGTATTGCTGTTTAATGCGGTAGCCTACGGGCAATTCCTGTACCACCCGTTTTTCAACCTGCCCTATGATGTATTGTTTTTGCCCGAAGCTGCCAATGAAATTGTATTCAACCACCATGGTATATTCCATGTTTTCTTTGTTAATCAGGTCCTGCTCCCGTTCCTTTCTGAAGCTGCCCAATCCATTCAAACGGGTTGCCCGGTCGTTTCCCAGGTCAAGGGGGCGGTTGTTGATCTCCCAGAAATCAGGGATTGAAGTTTTTCGCGGGGTCAGGTAAACATATTTTCGGGTGTCGCCGTCATAAACAGACATTACCCCATCTTCTTCCGTTGAAAGGGTTGAAAGGTCATTTAATACCCGTCCCCGCGAAATGCCTGTTCTCCGTATTTTGTCCATGTCCATATCTAAATAATACTCGCGGTGCACATTGCCCCCAAAGGTTGAACGACCGTTAATAAAAATGGAATTGGCTTCCACCCGGGGGATTTCTTCCAGATAATGCTTTATTTTAAGGGCATAGCCTTTCAGCGCTTCCAGGTTATAACCGTATAACTGAATGCGGCTGTTCCGGTAGCCTTCGTTCAGCGAATTGTCAAAGGCACGCCCTACCCCGGAAACCGTCCAGTCAGCACTTCCCAGTTCACTCACCTTGCTTTCCACCTCGCTTTTCAGGGTATAAGGAAAACCTCCAAACTCATATCCGGGTTTAAACAGGATGCTTACGCGTGCCGACGACGGACTGTAAATGCGGGTTTCAAATTGTTCTATCTCATTGAATTGAGACAGAAAATTTTCCAGTTTTTCAAACACCCGGTTGGTGTGCTCCAGGGTACTGCCATCGTTCATGGTTGCCGAAATGCTGATCGAAGTCCGGCGGTTGGTAGTGGTCAGTGCATGATGTTGAACATCTTCGGTAAACAGGCGCAAAGTACCGCCCAGTGCTACATCGGTAATTGGTTTGATATTCTCTATGTAAAACTGGTTGCCCAGGGTCTTGCTGTATAGTTTATTGTACCATGTATTTTCCGGCAGATACGACGGGAGCATATAAACAGGTAATCCAAAACCCAGGATGGCGATTAACAATAAGGCCCGACGAAACCTGGCCATCAGCATAACAGACTTACCGTAAAAGCAGGTTAGTTTAACTTTTCGGCGTGCCCGCTTATAAGTAAAACGGCTTTTGTTTTTTCGCAGGGGCATTTTGTCGAGCAGGGCAGGGATGAAAAACAGGGATACCAACAGTGAAACACTCAGGTTAATCATAATAACCCATGCAAAATCGAGCAGGCGTAATTGCAGCTCTTCATCCAGAAAGAAAACAGCTACCAGCGCCCCCATGGTGGTTAAGGTAGCCGCCAATATGGCCCGGAATACACTGACCCCATGTCCATTCCTAAGATGGTCGGCCATAACAATGGTATTGTCAATAAGTATCCCTAACGATATGGTGATACCGGCCAGGGAATACATGTGGATTTCGATCCCGAGCAGGTAGTAAAAAATAAAGGCAATCAAAATATTGGCCAGAATGCTGAAGCTGATTACCAGCAGATACCGGACACTGTGGCTGACCAGCAGCACAAAAAGCAACAGGATGGCCACCGATGAAAGGATACGCAAAATGATTTTATTGAGTTCTTCCTTTAACTGTACCGAACTGTCATAGCTTATATTTATGCTGTAACCTTCCGGCATCTGGGCACGTAACCCGTCAACTTTCTCCTTTACCAGCTCTGCCGTTACAACCTGGTTAGCCCCCGGCATTGACTGTACAACAATATTAACGGTGTTTAAACCATTAATCCGGTAGTAGCCGCCGGGATCGCTTTCCCGTTCTTTTACCCCGGCCAAATCGGTTAATTTAAACAAGCGGCCGTTATGCCTTATCCTGATTTCTTCGGGCTTGAACACATCGGCATCCCAGCCGGAAAAGGTTACCGGCACAAAGGCCTCATCCCCCGAAAACGGCTGCTCGAACACGCGCCCCAGGTTCGTTTGACTGTAATACTCCCTGATTTGAGAGGCAATAGCAGACGCGGAGAGTCCTATATTTTTTAACAATTCGGCGTTATAAACCAAATCGATACGCCGGGCATTGGCCCCGTATACATCGACCCCGTTTACCCCTTTGACTTCTGAAAGCTGGGGAACTAAAAATTCATCGGCATAATTGCCGATTTCGCTGTTGCCTCCCGGACCGTTAAAGGTGAAAGTAATCAGTGTCTCGGTTTTCTCTTCTTCGTCCGGACGCTCCACACTGATTTCCGGATAACTGACATTATCGGGCAAAGAAGGATAAGCCTGGCGGATTAATGCTGCTACCTCGAAACGGACAGCATCCATATCAGCCCCTTTGTCCATCTCCAGACTAATCCAGCCGCTACCGGAAGATGTCCTCGAAGTTAGTTTTTTCAATCCCTCTACCCGCGAAAGCAGGCCTTCTAACCTCGAAGTTACTTCGCTGTCGATTACCACTGCATTGGCGCCCTGCATTTGGTAACTTACCGTAACCCCGGGGCTGCTCCTGCCAGGATACAGGCGCAGGTTCAGCAGCGGTGTAACGGCTATACCAATTATCGCCAGGGCGATAAAGGTGGCGATGAGGGTGAAAGAGGAGAAAGACCTCTTTTTTTTGGTTGTTATCATAAACAAAAAAAATATAAAAATGGAAATTGAAAAAGAGTATATTATCGGAATATTTCCAGACAATATAAGACATTCAAAAACAGTATTTCATTATAATCCATATTTTTAAAGTTTAGCTAAGTTAACTACTCCTTAGCTTTCAACATTGATGGTTTACATTCTATAAAATCATTAATTCTATATAAATAATCATAATAGAATGGATTTAATTAATGTATAATATTGCTCTGAAAATTTTTTCTCGTTTAGTTCGGGAATAAAAACAGAATTAATGAAACCGTCAGGAGTTAAAATAAATGAATAGGGAATATTATATTGCTCTAATGGAATTATTATTTCTTCTTTTTTTACAAGATAAATTTCAAAATTAATCTTCTTTACTTTTTTCAGATAGCTCAAATCCTGAAGGTTTTTATCCGACACCAGAATAACAACTTTTTCAGGGGATAAATCGCGGAGAAATTCCGTCATTCTTTCTATTTCGGTATTAATACATGTCTGGCATTGAGAACCAGTAAAACGAAATACAAGAATAGGGGATTTATTTAATTTTTCTGAAAGTGGATAAACATTGTCATCTAATCCTTTAAGTTCAATCAGTTCTGATATGTGAAAGTTTTCCGATTCAATACATTTTTTTTCACGTTCAATAAAATAATTGATCAGATACTCATTCTTTTCAGTACATTTCTGCCAATTTTTAGCACAGGTTGCCACAATCGTCTGATTTTTCTTATTAATCTTGAGAACAATAAAGATATTCCCAACAACCAATATAGAGACAAGAAATAAATACCCTATCGTTTTTCTGTCAAAATGTATCTTCATATCTTATATTTTGCCAGTATAATAATTGGATTGGATGTTTCATGAAGCATTTCCTGAATCTTTTCTTCATCGTTACAGAAACTTTCCAGGAATCTACGCAATTGATCTGTTGATTTGTATTTATATGGCTGGATCATATAGTAAAAGTATTCGTTATCTCCCCCAATCAAATACCATGAATCTTTTTCTCAGGTTATATCGTCTGTAATGCATTCCCTGTCGAAATGAATTCCTTTATGTGTTTCTTTATTGTAGATATATTCATAAAATTCTCTGAACCGAAACTGATTTTATGATTTCTGTTAAACTCGCCTTTCAATGAATAAATGTTGATTCGCTGGTTATCTATGATCTCAATTTCATTTTTATCATCAATAACAAAATCTTTAGGCAAAAGATATTGTCCGGGACCTTTTCCATTGGTGCCTATCCGGTGAATAAATTTCCCGTCCATGCCAAAAACCATTACACTCTTGGCCCCGAAAGTATCTAATACATATATTCGGTTGTCGTGTATAACGATCTTTCGGATGTCACCAATCATACTCTGATCTGTAAATTCAAGTTTAATGGCCTTAAACTCAGAAATTATCTCCGACATTTTTATTGGCTGGATTTGTCCTGCAGGTATCTTTATGCGAAGGAATGTTGCATCCTTGTATTTTTGCTTTTTATGGATACAGCAAGAGATACAAAGGAATATTAATGCGGATAACATAATTTTCATTCTCATTATTTATCTCCAAACCTGTCGTCCATTTTCAAAAGAAAAAATACGCTCTTCCCGTCCTTCATCTAAACACCTCAAAATGAACAAGGCATTTAAAGGGACATTTTTATAAGTTAGTTCATTTAAAGTCGCTTTTTTAACACCCAAAGAAATCCAACCATGTTCTCCCCAGTAAAGAAGCTCATAAGTAAGTCCACTCATAACATTATTACGATCAGTCCGGGGGCAATAACCAATCCGGGAAATTCTTTTGGGTTCTCCAAGATCAAGTCCAAGCCATAGTGGATTTGGACAACTCGTTTTATACGAGACAATAAAAGTAGATATACTTCCATCAAATGCCAAAGACGTAATATCGGACTGTAATTCTCTTGCACAAATTAAACCACCTTCCCTTGACTAATTTTTCCCCACTGTACCGGGACTAAATTGTGAAAGCTAAAGATGCATAAATATGCATAATGGCTCTTTAATGGAGGATTATTTTCAAGTACAACATCAATATCCGTTGTTTCAAAATATTCGGAAGAAACATCTTTCTTCTTTATATCCAAAAACAAGGGAGGAATATTACAATAGGATTCATCCGGATCACCAACCGGACCTTCTGTATTTGTTCGGTAACTATACCTGTAAACTTTTGCTAATCTAAAATCGCCCCATGAAGAATCAGATGATTGATTATTGTATAACTTCTTATATTTCCATTTGTCCTCCTCCCAAAAAGGTTCAAAAGGATAGATTTTATCATTGTACAGTAATGTGTTCCACCGGTGTCGGTCATTTCTGTTTCCCCAATTGGGGACAAAATCAATTGCAACGGGAATCCCCAGAGAAGCAAACAGCATAGAGTTAAACCAGCACTTTGTACTACATACTCCTCTTTTTGCAATGGAAAAATCAGTCATTCTCAGAAATGGATAATCAGATATAATCCCATAAGTATTAGCGAAATCGGAATACCGGAATAATAAGCTATCTACCAGACGTTGTATAGCCAGTGGATATTTCTCTTTATTGTAGTCATAGGAAAAATGTCCCGGCATATTTTCAGCTAAAAAACGGGCAGCCCTGAGTTTTAAACTGTCGCCTGGGTCTTTTTGGTAATGATCAATTACTTTTAATAATTCTTCTTTATTATCCCCTGCCAATTCCAATGCTGATCTAAGTTTCTTATCCTTTGTATCGCAGGAAATCAGGAAGAAGAAACAAACAGAAAAGAGTATAATGAATCTCGAAAATAAATTCAGTGTTCGCATTTTTCTTATTCAATTTATTGGCTTTAGTAAACGGCTCCATTTAAAGCCCTCCCAGTCGTTCGAGAACAGGATCAGGCTGGCTTTTCCAACAATATTTTCCTCAGGCACGAATCCCCAGTAACGCGAATCATTTGAGTTATTGCGATTATCCCCCATCATAAAATAGTAATTGTGCTGAAAGGTATATTCACTTGCAATTTTCCCAGCAATATAACAGAGTCCGTTTACTTTTTTCAGTTCTGCATGTTCCAACCGTGTGATTGTTTGTCGGTACAAAAGGTAGTTCCTGCCGGTAAGAGGTATTACCAGACCTTTGTATGGGATAAGCAAAGGCCCGAAATCATCGATGGTCCATCCAAACTCTTTCTCGTTAGGGGAAACCCAATGAGCAGAATCACTTAAGCAGGTTTTTACCTGTACCGAATCAATCCATTTTTGCTGTAACAGTTTTTCTTCTTGCTCAATGGCCAGCATAAATTCATGAGAAAACATTTTTGAGGAACGGATATATCCTCCCTCTGCAGGATTAATTCCAAGGCTATCGATAACATGATACAATTGCCGTGGATGTTTTGTCCATATTCTGTATTGCTTTCGTATCCCCCCCGGTTCCGGTAAAAATTGTCCGTTGACTTTTACCATACTTTTTTCAATGGAAAGAGTATCCCCGGGCAGGGCTACACATCGTTTAATAAAAAAATTGCCCCGGTTTCCCCAGATTGGATGCCTGAAGACCATGACATTCCCCCGCTCTATCCCGGAAAAACCTTTTAGGCGGGTAAATTTCCAATACAGTGAATCAGTATTGGCGCGGGCTTCCTTATTCATGTAAAAGAAAAGGTTAATCCAGGGAATTTCAAAAGGCGAACGGGGTAATTCAGGCCCGTACACCAACTTATTTACTATGATCTTATCACCGGGAACTAAAGTATCCTCCATCGAACCACTGGGTATCGAATACATCTCAATAAAAAAAACACGGACGATGATGGCCAAAAAAAATACGGCGATCAATGTAAGAACAGATCGCACCCATTTGTACTTTTTATATTTCTCCCCGGGTTTAACCAGGGATAACAGGAATATCATTCCCGCAAGGACGATAACAGCAATTGCCAGCCAGAAAATACCTGAAAGAAACAGGAAAATGCCGGTAATCACCAGTACCCAGAAAATACTTCTATTTCTCTTCATTATTTCCGGTCATTTCATCAGGATACTGTACCTCTCCCTTAATTTGTAATATAACCGGGGAATCAGGGCCATTGTAATATACCGTAATCCCTTTATTGAACACCCCAGGGAACGCCGCATCGTATTTTACATTTATAGACCCTGTCTTCCCTGGCGTTACAGGTGTTTTTGTCCATTCTGCTGCAGTACATCCACACGATGTTTTTACATCGTAAACAATCAGGGCTGTTTTCCCGGGATTGGTAAACTCAAACTGACACATCGCCTCTTTTTTATAAGGAAGAGTGCCAAAATCATACTCTTTCTGATTAAAATTGATGCTGGCGTTATTCCGGCTTGTAGTGGATAAACAAGCGTAAAATAAAAATAGTAAAATGAAAGAAGATTTTATATTCATCATTTTCAAAATAAAGGAATAATTGAATCATTAAAATATTTTATATCCATCATATTTAGAGTCTGTCTATAAAGTCGGCATTTTGGGGTTTGATCAATACCATGAAAATACTTTTCAGGTATATTAGTTTTCATAATAATGGACCCCCCTGCTTTTTCACCTGGTTCGTTGCTCTTTTTTGTTCGTTTTCTTTATTTTCAAGCCTGTTCGCTGTTTTTGAGGCATACGTCTCCTTTCTCTATTGATTTGTTGTACCAAAAATACGGGATTATACCAGCTTTACCAGATGAGCTGTCATTACCCGGATATTATAGGCAAGCACACTCCATAATACTTTGGCCTCAAAATGTTCCCAGCCTTTCCAGGTGCAACGTGTCAGGTTAAATCCCCGTTTTACATTAGAAATGACCGCTTCCGCCCCACTTCGCCATTTCTTCAGCCTGGTTTCCATATTCTTGCTGCTTACGATGTTTTTCAGGCTGCCAACGATCTTGTTGAACACGATGTTGACAATACCCTCTTTGCTGTGCATGGTCCCGGTTACTTTTGCTGGCATACCCGCCATCTGTCGCGTAATCCCGTGGAACCTGACCGTAAGTATTAATGATCGTATCTACTGCCGGGATATATAATTCGCTGTCTCCCGGATTACCCTTTAAAACCTGGCAGTGAAGGATCAAATTACTTTTTCCGCTACATAAGTCAACCTTGTGACCAAACTTCGCTTCCCTGCCCCCTTTCACGATAATGTCGGTGTGTTGTTCGTATATCGAATAAATTTTGTCCTGACCCGGAACTTTTTCTCCTTTGATTTCCTTGCGGTAAACCATATCATGTACCTTGACCATCAATTCCAGGTGCTTTTCAAGCTGTATGCACAAAACCATGGCCTCAATGCCGCAAAACGGCTTTTTTTTTACCACGTTCGATACCTGGTTGATCGTCTTGATAAAGGTGCCCAACTGACTGTAAAACAAATCCCGGCGCTTATCCCCTTTGGTTACATTTATCGTAAAATATGTCTTCTTCGCTTTTTTTCTGTAATCCGTATAGCTTAGGCCATCCACCTCTTCTTTTAAGTGTCCCGGCAACCGGTAGGCTTCTTTTATGCAATCCCATAAAAGCGAATTATTGGTCGGATAATGGATGTTGCTTTCTATCTCTGTACTGTACTGTACTGACATACCTTCTCCAAATCCTCCAACCTTTCGCTTATGGCTATTTTATTCAACTCATACAAGACCTTCTCCAGGTTTTCTGACTTGATCCGGGAGATGTATTTCTGGTACATTTGGAAACTATACGGACGATGCTCATCGATCTTGACAAACATTGCACAAATCCGTGAGTCAATCTGATGGTATTCCAATTCCCGGTATTCCAACCCTTTCAACTCTTTATATATGGCTGCCCTGACGATCTGTTCCACACTGGGGGTGTCTTTCCTTCCAAATACGCTTTCTTTTTCCCCTCCCGAAATGTCCTCCTGTAACAGGTAAATCAAGTGTGGATGTTCTTCCAGAATGGTATCTTCCAGTCCTAATTCCGGATCCCGTGACCAGTCCGGCCGGTCAAACCTGAGTTTGAACTCTTCAAATAGTTTCATCCTTTTTTTGTTAAATTTACTTAATTCCTGATTTCCATCAACCCTCAGGTATCCCTGTTTTATCAACAATTTGTAGTTTATAGACAGACTCTAGTTAGATAATCAGGTGTATCGGTGTTACACATTTGTTTCAGATAGGTGTTCGCAAGAATATCCCAGGGGAATTTGTCTGCCAGTTCAACCCAACGGTTGTCTTTTCGAAGTGACCTGAAAAATGGTGTCTCAAATCCTGAAAGTATCATTTGTTTTAACTGGTGTAAACCTGTTTGGATGTATGGTTTTTGGGACTTTCGCCATATATGTTTGCATTTGGGTTACTTCAATTTATATTTATTGAGTACAAATACTGTAAAAAAGTTCTTTCATTTTTGGTGAGGATAATGGTGAACCAACTAATTTAATTTTATTATCACCATCAATCAATAATGTTCTTTCTATAGCCCAACGATTGATATCTGAATTTTTATCTAAAAAACTATGATTATTATCCAGCACTACAAAAAACTTTTCATTTGCAAAGTCGTATTTTGGTTCTGATATTAATATCTTTCTCGAAAAATTTTCATAACTGTTCCCCTCAATTATAAAAAGCACAGTATAATTATCACAAACACAAAGAGAGTCAGCATTTTTTTGCCATTTTATATATTTAGGGTAGCATGGTGTACAACCATCCTCAAGGTAAACAATAGATAAATATTTATACTTATCCCTAAATTTCTTGAAAGACTGTTCTTCTCTTTGTTGTCGAACAATAGAAAACATTCCAATATCAATATTTTTATTAAGGGTATTCTTAATTATTTCCTGCTGAGGAGATAGATGAGTACAGGAGAACATCATAATGACATAAATACATATAAAATATTTTTTCATTTATAGTCTATTTTTAAATTGATTAGTAAACTCTTAAAATAATATGAATCTCAATACAACCCATTTTTAACCGGGGAATTACCTTCTAAGTGTTAATATGAAAATACAGGATATTTTTATGGTGACTATTATTTAGAAATTTTATATTTTTTCCCTATTATAAAATATATGATTGCTCCTATCAAATTTAGAAAGACCACTATTATCAACCAAAGTATCTTACTATTTGCTTTAAATTTACTAAATAGTATATCAATAAATGCAATAATTGGGATAATGGAAGATGTTATGATAACTGTAAATTTCCAAAATTCTATATAAAGTAAAGTCATAATCATTAAAATTTTTTCAATTTGCCTATAATTAAAACAGGATTACAATTTTGCGTAATTACGTTAATATCTTCTACTTCATCTTTAGAGGGATTAATATCTGTCTTCAAAATAATATCCTTCATTTCTTTTGTACAACTTGTTTTGTTAGCCCTATTTATATTTTTTAGAAATTCATTTTTGATAAAATTTGTTTGATTTTTTGATTTCCTCATAATTTGTTTATAGTATTCGATAGGAATATCAGATGGAATAAAATAGGATATTATCATATCTCCTTCTCCTCCACAAGACAAATCATGGCATCCCGGAATTAGACCATACATGTCATTAACATATATATTAGAATATTTAACATCACCTGTTAATTTTGAATAAAAGATATTATAAATTTTTCTTTGATAAGAAATTGTTAGAATCAAGTAATTCTTTAATTCATTAAAACCTTTTATGCAGATACGATTTGAATTTTCGATTTTATTATATATATCCTTCTTCGTTTGTACCTTTTTGAGAATTTTCAAAATAAAATCTTTAGTTAAAAATTTTTCTCCAAAATCGATTTCATATTTGACGGATACTCCTTGATCAGTGATAGTATAAATCTTATTATCGTATGAAGGGTTAAATAATATTTCATTTTCAAATCTATTAAAAAAGTTTGATCGTTCGTCATTAGGAATCTTACTATTAGATCTATCAAATACTCTGTATAAAATATCACCATTCTTTTTTATTATGTGCATATTATATTTAGGTAAAGTATTTATATCTTCATTCCCGTAATAATTAAAATAAAGGGCAATTTTATCTGACCCAATTGCTGAAAATTCATCAAATCTGTTTTCTATTTTTAGCATGTTCAGAAATTTACCATCCCAATCATATGATATAATCTTTTTTGAAAAATTATCAAATACCATGATTTCATCAGAATAATAATTGATAGTTAAGAAAGAAGGTTCTATATACTGCCCTGGACCCCTTCCTATAGCACCAACCTTTTGTATAAATTTTCCTTCATTATCAAAAACATAAATAGATTTGGCTATATGTTTATCAAGAATCAAAAATTTACTTTTATAATGAATTAACTTATCGATTCTTCCTATAAGACAAGCATCATTTGTTTCAAGTTTGACAAACTTAATAGTATCAAATATTGTGGAATATTTCAGAATATTACATTCTTTAATATCATAGGCTGGAATCTTTGTATAATCTAAATCACTCTTATATTCGGTTCTATTTTTGCAGGAAACCATTATAAACGCCACAATTATTACATTAATTATCTTTTTCATATTACTGTTTTTACAATAAGTATTTTGACTAGGCTTTGGATGATACATCCAAAGCCTAGCTTTATTTGCATATGGATTACAAATTTACACACATTGCATCACATGCTTTCTCACATAGAGATTCATCACAAGATCCTGCTGTATCTTTCCATTTACAATGCCAGTAATGTCCATCAGCTGTATAGACATATGGAGCAACACCACATTGCTTATGGCAATCATCTTGGGCACAGTATTTCCCTATAGGATATCCCTCCTCAGTTATCGCCTGTGCCATAATATATACGCTGTTCAGCGATATATTACTACTTTGATTATTTTGTGATATTTTTAAATTTGCTGTAATAAGTAATACAAAAAAAACAAAACCTGCTGTTATAATTTTATTTTTCATCTTTTAAATTTTATATTATTATACTATTATAAGTAGTGAGAATGAATAAATGCCGTATTCTTTTCTTAGCGTATCCTTATCTCGAAGTTTCGGGGCTCTGGAGGGCACTTACAAACATTGATAATGCTCGGGGCAGCTTTAGAGGTGGGGTAAAAATACGATAATAAATACACTCATTACTTACTTCCAGACATGTTTGCCTGTATTCTAGAAATATTTCTTTCCTTTGCTCCCCGAAAGGGGAGTTACCAAAACTGAAGTTTAAATGCCGTTTGATATTTGGTTATTTGGTTTTCTCCTTTCATTTAATTTAGTATTTGATACTTCGCGCTGTTTGAACTCCTGCGGACGTTTGATTGCCTCTGCAGCAGGGTGATACCTCACGTCCAACCTATTCAAACTCTCAAACTATGTCTCCCTCTCCGAAAACTAATTTTTCAGCGTAAAAGAACCGACGAAACAATTCCGATCTCCATTGGAGTACTATGGCAAATTGTTGCGAAAAAATTTGCCGGGTTCGTTTGAATATCCTATGAATTTGCGATAAGACCATTGAAAAAAACTTAGCTTTTATTTTTATATAGAACACAAATATATTGCAATAATTAACAATACAATAGTGATGTATATTATAATTCTGGAAATTGTTTTAGATTGCTGTTGATATTGGTCGTTTGGATGTTTTAATATTTGATGCTTCGCTGTCTGAAGTCCTTGCATGCAGTACATCCACATGATGTTTTTACATCGTAAATAACCAGGGCTGTTTTTTCGGGATTGGTAAACTCAAACTGACACATCGCCTCTTTTTTATAAGGAAGAGTGCCAAAATCATACTCTTTCTGATTAAAATTGATGCTGGCATCATTGTGATCTACGGATATGGAACAAGCCTGAAAGAATATTATCAGGAATGATAAAAAATGTTTATTCATTTATTAGTTTAGGGATATTAAAGGATAAAAAACCTACTCCGGAATCATCATTGGTGACCTTGATGAAGGGATAAGAAGCATTGAAAAAATTAATTGAAGTTTCATCATTTTGGATACATTCTATTACAAGAATCTTGAGTGCAAAATATTCTTCTGACATCTTTCAAATACCTTTTTGTACTTCCAAAACTTCCTTTCTTAGGGTAATATGTATTTGATATTTCACCATTTTCGGAAATATAGAAATAATGGTGAGATGAAAATTGCGATTCTTGCATGCAAAAACCATAGCTGATATCTTTTATATCGTTTGCTCTGCTCAACAATTCGATGTACCTCCTATTTTCTTTTGTAGTTAAAATATACAGAGGAATAGAATTTGCTGCTTTTGCTAACTTTATTAGTTCAAAAATGTTTTCCTCAACACAGGTCATACAATCTTTTGAAGAAAAAAAGAAGAAAAGTCCAGAATGACTCCTATCTGCAAAGTTGATTGTATCTCCTGTCTCCAATATAAAATTTGAATCGGAATAACCTGCAGAAAAATTGGTTAGCGAGGACAAATAATTTTCTGAATCATTTTGGAATTTCTTGCTAATCTTGTCATACTTTTCAATTTTATTATTAGCTGTATTTAATCTCAAATAACTAAATGCAGTCATTATGGCTAATACTAAAAGAATAAGTGGATATGAATATTTCATGATTAAAAATTATTGTATTCAATTGAAATAATTACCGGATTTGACTGGTCGGATAAGGTATTCAACGTTTGAAGGTAATATGCTTTCGTTTCTTCATCTCCATTTTCCAAAATCGCACTTTTCATTTTTTTAAATGAAATAGCATCAACTACACTTATAAATTCATTTCCATCAACTGCTATGTTTTGTATAAATCTCGCTTTACTTAAGAGACCTTCATATTGATCGCCATATAAATAGTTCCCTGATTTTTTTGAGAATATAACAAATATATGATGCCCCTTCAGATTCATATTGAAAGTTATAAATTCATTCCCTTCAATAAAATTATGGATATTGCATGTCCAATCTCCTCCCTTCATAAGCTCTATTAAAGCACGCATATCACTGTCTCTGATCTTCTTAAGCTTGTCTCCCGGAATTTTGTCTTTTCCAAAATTAAATGTTGCAAAAGGTTTAACCTCATTTTCTGTTATTTTATAGACTATATCCCTAAAAAAAGGCGTATAGTAAATGTTCTCTGATTGAAAGATTAAAAAAAAGGTACTAATCCGTTTGTCATATTCATCTTTCTTTAGAAACCACTTGTATGAATTGTCTTTTAAGTCTAATCTTGCTATTGAATATTCATCTCCCGTCCTGGAAAGTTGAGTCATAGAATAGAATATAAGAATATTATGGCCAGGCATTGCAAAGTTGGTCGCAAAAAAATTGATTTTAAGTTCATCCAGAAAGCGACCATCTGTCAAACTGTAAGTTAGTATTTTCCTTAACTCACTATCGAGTATCAGCAACCGATTCTCCTGTTCATCTACAATAAAGTCGTTTAAGCTTATATATTCACCCTCACCTCTGCCATAGCTGCCAATACTGTTCAAATACTTTCCTTTCTTATTAAATATCAATATTTTTTTCCCATATTTAACATCCAGAACGTATAATTTATCCTTACTTGTTAAAATTTTATTAACATTACCTATTAAATTATCCTGAGTGGTTTCTAAGGGGATAAAACGGACTTGTTTTATCACCCTGTCCGGTATGATTTGTTTTCTATTCCAGTTTGAAACGTCAAAATGTAAAGTGTCATCTTCTCCCCTGTTACTAATTCTTTCATTACAGGAAGATAGTATAAATAAACTGCATATTACAATCAAACAAACTGAAATTTCCCTGTTTTTCCTGTTAATAATTATGCACATCGTATATTGAATTTATCTTTTAAAGGCAACCTTCTCCCGATAAAACCATAATGTGGTAAGAGAAAAGGCTGCCTGTGTTTTACTGAAAATTTATTTTACAATAATTAGGATTTAGCAAGGACCGCCATCTGGGGTACAACTGTATGTATTTACATCGACGTACTCACTGTAGTCGCAATCCTCATTTCCTCCTGAATAGCAATAAATACCATAATATGTACAATCACAAGTATTTTGTATACCGTATAAACAATAATCACACCGGCCTTGTTCCATAATAAGACGATTTTTGTAATTTCCACTTCCACTTTCGCCATCGGCAAAGGCTACATTTACCAATTGCTCCAATGAGAAACCATTTTGATTATTTTGGAAGTTTTGAACCACATTTATTACTATTAATGCCAAAGCAAGGCATCCAAATATTATATTTTTTTTCATTTTTTTTCATTTAAATTTTATTAAAATTCATATACCTATCACGAGTTTGAAACCGTAGTTTCTTCAATTACTTATTTATTATCTTTGCTCCCCGAAAGGGGAGTTACCAAAACTGAAGTTTAAATGCCATTTGATATTTGGTTATTTGGTTTTCTCCTTTCATCTAACAATTAGTATTTGATATTTCACATTTAATGCTTCGCTGTCTGAATTCCTGCGGACGTTTGATTGCCTCCGGCAGTTCGCCCCTCCCCCTTCCAATCCACTCAAACCTTTCAAACCTCTCAAACATTCGAACTTTCAAACATTCAAACTCTTCAAACATTAAGGCTGTTCTTCAGTTGTTGCCTCTCCTTCTTCCCCTTTCTCATGCCGGATACCATAATTCACAATAGACCGTGCATTCTCGTAAGCAACATACAAATCAGCATCTCTGCTTCTCATGCGTACCATTAACCGGTCTATCTGGTCTTCCAGCAGTGTTCCGGCCTGCTTAAACACCTCTTTCAGTTTTTCGTTAGCAGCCTTCCGTTCGGCAACCGACACCCGGTGGGAAGGCAAATTTTCTGAAAAATCGGTATTCAAACTTTCCAGTTCACTCAGATCAGCTTCTTCTATACCGTAAGCAGACAGTCCTTCCAGGTTTTCACTTACCAAATTGGCAATAGTACTACAGGTTGCAACCAGGTCGTTTCCCCTGGCATTTTGCAAATCACTTTCTGTAAAATCAACTTTTCCCTGCAGCACTTTATCCTCCTTCTCTGCTGCCATGGCATATAATACCGACGAAAGTTCATACGCCTTATCTATCAACATCTCCTGCTGCTCTTGTTTTGCAGCAGTAATACCGGTTGTATCGCTTTCCGTAATCTGCCGCAACGATTTAATCCCGGCAACCAAAGACTCCAGCTTACTGATAAGTGCGGCCAGCGCCGGTACTACACTTAATTTCTCGCTGTTTTGTTTCAGCAGGCTTAATACTGCTTTCAGCATCATTAATTTATTTTCAAATCTTTTTATCATGTTGTTTTATTTTAAATTAGTTAATTATTAGATTGATACAGTCGATTGACTGCACCTTTGTTTTCTCTTAAATCAGGTTTTCGGCGTTCCTTTAACGGCAATCAACATTCGCTAAATGTCGTTTTTCTCATATTAACATTGGCTAAATGCGTATTGACATCCGTTGAATAAGCATTAACATTCATTGAATTGGCATTGACATCTGTTGAATAAGCATTAACAGTCCTTGAGTTGACATTAACAGTCGTTGGATTGGCACTAACATTCATTGGATGAGCATTGACACTCGTTGGAAGAGCATTAACATCCGTTGAATGAGCATTAACAGTCGTTAGATTGGCACTAACATTCATTGGATAAGCATTGACACTCGTTAAATATGTGCTGATAATTATTACATAAACATTCGGTCAATACTTGCGAACCAACAATTGAAAAAAAACATTACTGTTTTATAATGATTCTTCACCCTGTTTCCTGGTAAAATCCCCTAACAATCGTGCAATAAAAGCTAAAACATTTCAAAGAACCTGTTGACTAAAAACCAACATGTTCAAATTTAAAGAATAGATTATCAAAATGCAATTATATAACCTATATATCGCTCTTAAATATAATATAGGTTTCAACAATTGATTTTATTCGTTATCAACTATGAATAGAATTATATATAACGCGAGCCAAGGGGTAGTCTCCGGGAAATTTATTTAAATTCTTATTATTGAATGGAACTTTAAGCTATTGTCCTGTCACAGCTCCACCTCCTCAGTCCCATTCCAGGTTTTTAATCGATTTTGTCCCTCTTATTTTACCGGGGAATAACCCCCAATGCTACTCCGCTATAATCTTCTGCATTTCCTCCTGAATCTCTTCGATTGCAGTTGATTCAAACTTTACAAAAATCAATAACTTTATTCGACTTGAAATTCATCTTACTTTTTGTAATTCTTGTTAATATTGATTAATCCGGAAGTTTATTTCTCTCAAAGTCATCAGAATCTAATCTTTTCCCCTGCATTTGTATGGATTTTTCAAAAATAATAATTGTAATTCCGGATTTAATGTCTGATCCTTTCCCCATATTACCGCTAATAAGGCATGTTCATCATAGCTGTAAATATTTGTTGGAGATTGACCTCCATCCAGATCATTTTTTAAAGAATCTGTAATAATCAGACTCTCCGTATCCTTTTCAAAAAAGACATGAATATCTCCCCTTTTATTTGATCGAAATCTTAAATAATAATGATTACCAGCTTCCGTAATACTGTTGTTCATATAAAAAAATCCGGTTCCATTATGATTGACCCCGTCTTCATTTTTTAGATATTTGTCGGGTACTTTCTGTTTCAAATCGAACTGATATTCACACTGCAATTTGTTATTTTTTATTGAAAATATTTGATCTGTAAACCCATCATAGAAACTAATTTTCCCCATACAATTGCTATAATAAGGGAAAGGAATAAATATTAATTTATGCTGTGGATTAACTCTCCTAAACTCCCTGATAAAAGTTCCTTCATTATCAACTTCCCACACGCCGTCACGTCCTCTTGACATGTAATCCGGAGTAAAAAAAATGAGATGACCGGTTGGTAATATTCCAATCGACCGGATTATATCTTCATATTTGAATTGTAATTTTCCCAGATACGAACCGGCATAATTATACTTTAATATCTTTTGTTGCATGTCATCTAAAAGATAAACTATATCTCTACCGGCATCAACACAAAAGGACGTTGTTGAAATGTATTCCCCTTCTCCCTTTCCTATCTGATCAATTTTTCGAATAAACTTTCCCGAGTCAGAAAAGATGAAAATATTCTTCTGATGTTTGTCAAGAATAAACAACAGAGTGTCATCTCTTAATATTTGGTCGATATTTCCAATCAAACATTCTTCTTCGGTTTCCAATATTATATTAGCCACAGAGTCAAATAATTCTCTATATTCAGTTCTATTAGAACTTTTCGACAAATCTAATTCTATAGAATTCCCTCTCTTGTTTTCAGAACATGAGAATAAAATCATAAGAATCAATAAAAAAAATAAATTCTTCATATTCAAAAAAAATTAGAGCATTGCTTTGATCATAATTATTCTAATGTAATAATATAAAAAATAACCGGTTTTCTTTAAACTCATTTATCTGCGTTATATTTGTTTTATACTAAATAATTGAAGTCTGGGATTAAGATTATCTTTCCCCCACTGAATCCCGACAAAAGCAGAAGAGTCATAACTAAAAACCTGTTCTATTGGTCGATATGTTTCCTTCTCGAAAATTATTTTATCTGTAACAAGTATTATATTTGTTTTTTTTTCGAAAAAAACATTTACATCGCCCTGTTCATTCGATCGATACTGGAAATAATAGTAATTATCATTTTCCGAAATTTGATTGTTCAAAAAATAAATACCAGTTCCTTTATAATCAACGCCTCCTTTTTTAATCAAATATTTATCTGGTAAACGTTGCTTTAGATTAAACTTTAATTCCAGCGTTAGTTGGTCATCCTTTATCGAAAAGACTTCATTGGTGAAACTATCATAGAAAATTATTTTACCATTATAATTGCTGTAATAAGGATATGGCATCCAGCCAAATTGATAGCTGGGATCAACCTTTCTGAATTGTTTTAAGAAATTTCCTGCACCGTCAATTTCCCAAACGCCATCTCGTTCATGCGAACAAAAATCAGGCGTAAAACATACCAGCTTGCCTGTATTAGAAAGTGCTATACTACGTATTATCCCCGGCGGCAAAAATCTTATTTCTTTTATGAAGTTACCATGATAATCGAATGTCAATAATTTTTTTTGTTTAATATCATAAATATGAATGACTTTCTTATTCTTGTCAACACAAAAAGAAGTCGCAGAGATGTATTCACCTTCAGCTTTTCCAACTTGGTCAATTTTACGAATAAACGTTCCTGAATCAGAAAAAATAAAAATACTTTTCTGGTGCTTATCAAGAATAAATAATAAAGTATCATCTTTAAATAATTGGTCGATATCCCCAATCAGACATTCTTTTCGTGTCTCCAACTGAATAGTTCCATGGGACTCCAGAGATCCTGAAAATTTAGAATCACCTGTTTTTGTTGACAGATCCAGTTTTATTTCATTATCAGATCTTTTAGTTGTACTACATGCTATTAAAAAGCAGATTGCAAAAAGGGAAATTATTTTAATCATTTCTTCTTTTATTTCTTTATCCAGTAGTTCACGGGCAGTGGCCACAGCCTTTTCTTTTTACCCGTTTTCATCGTACAACTTAGCCAGCAGGTACTTCGGGTAAAAACGGCTGGGGTTCATGTACCAGGCATGGAAATATGCCTGCTCTGCCCTACCAAAGTAAGATTATATATCGTCGGGGACTTCGTAATTATCGGATTTACTTTTTTCTATCAATATTTCGGACCTCTGGCACTTGTTAAAACCTCGTAGAGGTGAAATATTGGTAGAAAAAATGTGTTCCTCAAACCCTAAAAGCCCCGTTAGGGGCGAGACTTTTCAAATCTGTCAAAATAGAATTAATAAGTAATTTTCAAAAAATAAACTATTAAACTTTGTGAGTGAGAGATTCCTCCCTTCGGCACCAATGACAGATTTTTACAGAAGTCTGTATATATTAGTCAAATACAAAACATCGCTTTTTCACCTCAGCGGCGGCTCTTTTTGGTTCCTTTTTCCAGCTGATGGGAAAAAGGATCAGCCCGTCCGGCTTGAGGACTGTAAAAAAGGGAAATGCAATGAAGCTTGATTTTTAGCTTTTATCTGTACTAAAGAATCAGAGCTAAATAATATGCTCCACAAAAGATTAAAGTACCCCTCCCGTGCCCGGTGTTTTATTTGTTCTCTTAATAACCTGACAATGTTCATTGTTCATTTGTATTCGCCTCTGGCCGGCGGGGCCCTTCCTTTTGCAGTCGACCAAAAGGAAGTAAAAGTCTTGTCAAAGTCATCCTTCCGACCGCCTCACGGTTTTTTCTTCCCGGCCCCACCTCCCTGAATACCCGCCAAAAACCGATCCCGCCTTCGCCGGCCCGGACTACTTTGACTGGCCAACCCTGCTTTTCACCTTCCGGTGAACCGGGGACTTGACTTCCAGATACCTTTCCTGTCATTGCCTCATTATGCCTAAAAATTTGGGTGGAAAATGACGATTTATACAATAAATCCATGGGAGGGGAAACGGCGGCTATGCCGCCGTTTCCCCTCCACCTCGAACTAAAAATCCGTGTCATTCAGACCGAAGGGAGGAATCTCTTTTTTATATGTTATTTTTTTAATTTCACTTAAACAGTATTAAACCAATAGCCTTATTACCTTTTTTAGAGTATAACAAAGTTCTGATCCCATAACATAACTTTGCGCTTCTTTTTGTCAATAAAAAAGGTCCATGGTTGAGTAGTTTCACCAGGTCCATGTCCTAACTTTGTTTTTGAAATATATTTCCCGTTAATACCAAATACAAACAAAGTTTTATTATTGAATGGAACTTTTAGCTATTGTCTTGTTACAGCTCCGCCTCCTCAGTCCCATTCCAAGTTTTTAATCGGTTTCGTCCCTTTTATTACCCCGTGCTACTCCTCTATAATCTTCTGCATTTCCTCCTGAATCTCTTCAATTGCAGTTGATTCAACCTTTATTTCCTTATTCAGCAGTTCCCGGGCAATGGTAATAGCCTTTTCTTTCTGCCCGCTTTCATCGTATAACTTAGCCAGCAGGTACTTCGGGTAAAAACGGCTGGGGTTCATGTACCAGGCATGGAGATATGACTGCTCTGCCCTTGCTGTTTCTCCCAATGCTTTATAACTGTCGCCCAAGGCTGTATAAACCACGATGTTCGGATAATGATCAGCAGCCTGCTTCAGGATCTCCACAGCTTTACGATGTTGTCCGGCCATGGATAGCGCTTTCCCGCAATTGGTAAGGAAATCGCCATTCGTTTTTAAAAGAGGATAAGCCTTCTCGTAATCTTCAAGGCAGGTATCATACGCTCCAAATTGGTAAAGCTGATAAGCCGAGTTCCAGTCATGCCAGGCATTGGTTTGTATTTTAAGAAATCTGCATCCTGCAAAAACCAGCATAAAAATGATAATCGGGAACAGGATACGGGTGGTACAGATAAAATATTTACGATTCCCGGATATAGCAATTTCTTTTTGCGGAACAATACTGCTTATCGTTGCCAGATAAAGTACCAGGCTCATTTTTATTGGTAAAATCTGCGACGGATAGGAAAAAAGAGCAAAAACCAAAATATTGATCATCCCGGCCATTGCCACCCCGGGAAGCTGCTGCTCCCAACCTGCATCCTGAAACCTGTAACCTGAATCCGTCAGTCGCCGGAGTAAACACCTGAAACTTATAACTTGAAACCTGAAACCTGAAACTATAAACGCCAACAATATCAACATCATCCCGATTATTCCGTTTTCTATGGTTTGTTGTATAAATTCGTTAAAGGCATAGTTGGTATCTCCGGCAACCATCGCTTCCTCCGAGTCCGGGTTTTGTTCGAAAAAGGCTGCCTGGTAATCCATATAATATGCCTTAAACCGGTCAAAGCCATATCCGAATAATGGTTTATCTTTAATCATATTCCGGCTTACCTTCCATATCAGTATACGACCATCTGCTGAACCTTGCTTAAAAAAATACAAACCAGAGACTAAACAGGATGCCAGAATGATTAACAGGATGATCGTTCCTGCTTTTTTTACAGAAGAATTCCAAAAACGGTAAAAAAATATTTTGATATTGGACTTGTAACGTATAAACAGCAAATAAACAGATGAGACAGAAACCGCCACCCAGGCCGCCCGCGAGCGGGAAGCCGGCAATACCAAAGCCATCAGGACTATTACAGATAAAAATATAATATTTGTATATCCCTGGTCTTTCTTATTGCTTATAACTTGCTGCTTCTCCGCTGAAGGGGCCATTCTATTTGCGTTTGTTATGAAATGGGACAATAGATGGGTTACATTTTTTCGGATATATTGAATAACGTTCATACATTTCCCGGCAATCCGGTTTGTTTTTAAAATTCCTCCGGAAGGAAAAAATTTCAGTTTAAACAGGTAAAGCCCCAAAGCTGCCGGGAATATACCGGCCAGGTACCCGGCATAAGGACCGGGATTAAAAAAACTGCCGGTCATTTTAAACAGTCCGTGATGAGAAGGATAATATCCCCAAAGTTGCAGGTTCCCGTAAAGGGCTTGTATTCCCCCGCCGGTAATCAGTGCCGCATAAAGCCATATGAAATATTCCCCGGGGATTTGGCGGATGATCATATACAAAACAATTAATCCCCAAAATTCAAAAAAACGCAGGGAGGAAAGGGGAGGGTATCTCAGTGAATTTATTACAACAAACAGGCACCATGTGAATAAAAGTACATCCGGGATGCTTATCCGGAGGTATATTCTCTTTAAAAATAATCCCCGTAAAAGAAGAACAAGGCACAGGACAATTATCAGGCATAAAAAAACAAATGTTTTTCCGCTTTGGGTACCATTCATTAATGACTCTGTATTTACCGAAGGAATCAATGTATAAACGATCCCGGTAATAAAGACTAAAATGGCAGTTAATATCTTACGGATCCGGTTCAACTGACGGGAAATTTAATTTTTTTTCAGGATCAATAACAACTGCCATTACAAGACTTGGTCCATAACCACCCACAACCTCCGGTTGTGGCACATCCCCCGGAACTACATATAGAATTACCACAAAAATCAGCAGATGAATTGCAATCACAACTGCCTGATTCAGAATTAGTGCTGACAGCAGATTTAATTGCCTTTAGAACAGATAATTCCGCGTCCAATTGTGATTGGTTAGTATATAAACGGTAAACCATGAACGCAATAAATTGATCTGACCACCCTAATTTATCAATTGAATAATTGATCCATTCATTAGCAAACTGAGACCGGGCTTCCCTGTTCTTCTTATCATTTTTCTTAAAAAAATAGTTTAATTCTATATGCCTGATTAATTTTTGAATATGGGCAACTTCATCTTCTGTAAACGAAATACGATTTAACGTATATTGCAATTTATCAATCCATGCCTCCCTCTTCTTTTGATAATCCCAACTGTTATATATTGCCTTTTGCAAACGAAGATCATACGAGGCAAATTCTTTTGTAGTTATTTTTGCAAGTTCCTCCCGATTGTTTATAACAAACTCATTGATTTCAGGATCACAGGAAAATTCAAAATCTGATTGTTGACAAGACAATAAAAAAATTGTTATTAGTGCAATAAGTAATATTTTTTTCATGATCTGTTTATTTATATACGGCATTGCAATATATAAATAAAAAATTTAAAACTTATATGATATTAATTCAGAATTTTGTCTTTCTGTAATATTTGAAGTAGAGCAATATGAAACTAACACATATAATTAAAGGGAAACTATAGTCAAAATACAAATTGATATGAATAAAATGACTTTTAAGCGAATTGTCTGGTTTCATTAAATTTTTTGCAATTGGATATAAACAGGTATCGGTAATGCCAAAAGCAATTGTAGTGAAAAGCAATAAAAGGGTATGTTTCGGTTTCATTTTAACGTTCTCAATAAAAGAAATAGTCTTAGCTTCCAGAAAATAAATACTGACTAAAAATAAAATAAATACAAAATGAGCCCCAATAAGGTATCTAAAAATCCAGTTAACAGCTATATAGCCATCTTTCTCAAAGAATAATAAGATAATAAGAAAAAGTTTTGATGAGAATTTTATAAAATAGTAGATTAGAAAATAAACAAGTACCCCCGCCAAAATAACCAGCGATTTTCGCATTTGAATAATAGGGTTATTGGCTTCTCTGTAATCTTCTTCCCAGTCATCGATACGCCCCATTCGCCTGGAAGCAATCAGAAATGCTTCTTCCTCTTCCAATCCGAATCCTTCTAACTCATCAATTATATCCAGCAAATGGGATTTTAATTCTTCAGCATCAGATTCTGTTATCGATAATTCCGACCGGAGTTTCTCAGACCAGTGATTTATATGCTCCTGGATATCATATTCAATATTACTTTCCATTTCTGTTGGGGTATTCTAAATATTCTTTATCATGATTTTAAAAATAATAAAGAAATATGAATTCCGGCCAACCTTAAAACATAAAATTATAAACAGGAGATTATGCTAATTTTGTGAATTCTTCGTATTTCCGGACTTTGGGTGTATAAATGGCTAAATAAAAGGCTTTAATTCTACTTTGACCGATTTAGAATGAGTACCAATTTTTCTGATTTTATACCCCAACCCCAAGGGGAGAAATCAGAAAAATTTATCCGGTTCCCCTTGGGGCTTAGGGTAAAACGGATGGATTTTTCGTTTTTGAAGGAATCTGTCAAAGTAGGCTCTCAGCATTGAGAAATTCAGTTGTTCAGGGAATAACAAAAAAGTGTTACATAAGAGAACTAAGAAAAAGAACAGAAAGAACAAATTGTTTATCAAGACTTTATAACTTTCCGAATACGGAATAAATCAGTTCCCATTCATGCATATTCTGTTCCAGTTGCTCTTTCCCATTGTTCAATATAGAATAATACTTACGGGGGCGTTCTCCTTGTTGAACTTTCCAGTAAGATTTAATCATTCCTCCATTTTCCAGTTTTTTTAACACCGGGTAGATACTGGCTTCTTTCCAGTTTATACCCCCCTGGGTCAACTCTTTTACTCTTTGTACAATTTCATATCCGTAACTATCGCCGTTTTTTAATACCGACAGGATAATAGGAATTGCTGATGCCCCAACCAGTTCTTTCGATATACTTCTCATACCACCTTAATTTTATTTACAAATATACAGAACCTAAGTAATATAATAAAATTCTTTTTTTCTATCTCTTAATTCTGCATTTGACCGATTTAGAATGAGTACCAATTTTTCTGATTTTATATCCCAACCCCAAGGGGTATTCAAAAGTTCATAATTCCAAAATATTTCTCATTATCTAATCCTTTGTTTTATTTTTTAGAAAGCTATCGAGATATAATGAACAATGCCCCAATAATTACAGATACATCTGTAATTGACAAACAATCGCACCTTTTGTACCCGTAATTTTTGTTTCTGAATACACATTCCAACTTGAATATTGAAGCGTTATTTTTGAATTATATCCAGATATATAATAATTCACTCCTAAATCATATTGCAAAGACGGTTCCGGCAGCGCTTCCAAATCGCGATAGTGCAATGCCCCTGTTAGCTGGACTTTTCCCGGAAGAATTTTCGATAACGAAGGACAAACATATCCGGCAATACCATATAATATTGTTCCCGTACCTATGTTGTAATAATAATTTCCGTCCCCCTGTGCAACCTCATTGCTTGTTTTATATGGGTTCATAACACTGTAAGAACGTACATAATTAGGTCCAAAATCATATAAATAAGCAGCAATATAAGTTGTAAAAACGCCTTTGTTCGACAAAGGATAGTCAATAAATAAATCTGCACCAAACAAGGTTTTATTATGCAAAACGGTATCATCGGCAGCATTTAAATAAGCCATTGACTGAGGATGAAAATCAAAACCGGCCCCCACGTTACAAATCTTTTTTGATCCGAGATAACTCAATCCCAAATAAGAACTTTTAGACCACTCAGTATCTAAAAACGAATAAAAGGCATAACCTTTATATGCAGTTTTTGTATTCGGGTAATAAACTGCTTTATTTAAAGCGATACCTGACAAGCCATCCTGAACAAATGGTTTATCAATAGAAAAACGGTAATTTATTTTTTGAATATTTCCCCTTGCAAAAATACCTATCTGCCGTCCTGACTGATCTGTTTTTCCAAGATTCGGCAATCCAAATCCAGGATGGTCAAGCATGATGTTTTTACTATAGCTTATACTTCCTAATCGTGAAACCCCGGACCATCCATGAAGTCCTGCACCTATATACAATCCCTTTTTTATTATCTCATATTGCGACCAAATATCATGTATATACATTTGAGGTTTTGACGATGATGTAATTGTTTGTCCGTTCATTCCGAATTGTGTGTACAAAACAAGTTTTTCATCATACATATTTGCCAGGAATGAAAAACGGGTTCTCCTTAAAGCAACATCAAATAAGTTACTGACTTCATTGCCTACATCGTCTTTCGTTCCCGGGTTCATTTCTGAATATCGAATCCACACTTGTGTCCCAACATGAAAACCAATATTAATATTTTCTGTAGGATTAATTGAAATACCTTTAATTTTTATCGGCTCAACATTTTGTCCGATTGCCTGGAATAAAAATAACTGACTTATTAATGTCAGTGTTAGAATAAAAAAAATTTTCATCTGGGTTAATCTGTATTTTTCAATGGAAATTCATTAAACTTCCATAAAAATTCAATAATCTTTTTACTTAATAATTTGACATTAAAAAAGATGATACAAGACAAAATTTGCATCATCTGTATTATTTAGGAATAATTACATGTACTAAAAAATCGGAACAGGACTATACATTCCGGTGAAGATATTTATAAAGAGTATTCGTATCCAACACATTGGAATAAGCAGAATAATCAATACCTGATTCCATAATATACTCCGTTAAAAGTTTTTTTATTTCATCAACTAATTCCTTCGCGTTCCATGGTTTTTCAAAATAATGTTTTATCCCTGCATTATTTATTGCTAAAATAGTATCCTGATGTGTTGCCTGTCCGGTTAGCAAAACTTTTTTTGTTTTTTTAAACCTGTCATCATGATGGATTTCAGTAAGCAATTCGACCCCATTTTTTTCAGGCATCACATGATCCGAAATAATTATTGCGATACTATCGCCTTTTGCATCAATTTCATTTATCAACTTTAATGCTTCTTCTGCCGATTCGCACTCTTCCAAAAAACAATATGAATCAAAAACGGCCAAGTCCCTTTCTAAAGTTGCAAGCACCTCTCTTTGATCATCAACATAAATTATGTGTAATTTATCCATATTCTTTATTGTATTGGTAGTATTATTGTAAATATTGTTTCTGAATTTTTTGATTCAACTTGTATTGAACCATCATAGCTATTAATAATTCTTTGGACGATCGACAGTCCCAGGCCTAAGCCAAAAGAAAGTCCTCCTTTTTTGGTCGTGAAATTTGGTTGAAAAATTTTATCAATGTTCGTTTTTTCTATCCCTCCTCCATTGTCACAAATACAAACATGTATGGAATTTAATTTCTGATCACTAACAATATGCAGTTTTTTATCATTTCGCTTATTACTATGCAGGCTTTCGCTGGCATTTTTAATAAGGTTTATCCACACCTGAACCAGTTCTCCATTATTAGCGGTGATATTTGGCACATCCGACAATTCCGATGAAACGGCAATTCCCTCAAGCCGTTTTTTCAGAAGGGTAAGAGCCTCGCGGATACTATCGTTTACATTAATCTCGAACCGTTCAAGCCCCGTTGAACTAAGCTGTTTTATAGATTGTAAAATATGGGTTGAATGTTTTGACGCAAGCAGGATATCATGTATAGCAACCCCCATTTGCCAAAAATGATAATACAATTCTACCCTGCGCTGAGCTTTAGATCTTCGGATATTTTTCATTTCCGGTTCTTCAAGTCCGATTCTCGCGATTTTTTTTGCCAATTGCATCGGAATATCATAGTCTCTGCTGATTTTTTCTTTCAAAGTCCGGATTTCGTCACTTGTATGCTGCTGCCCTTCGTTAACTCCCTTCTCATAATATTTTAACACACTTGCCTGTTCATGATCCCTGAAATATTCATAAATATTTTGAGCAAGCCAACTAATATTACCGTTAATTACACCGGAAGTATTATTCATTTCATGAGCCAGGCCGGTAGACATCTGTCCCAGTGTTGCCAATTTTTCATTTTGATACAGTTTTTTTAATGCAGCTTCTTTTTCTAACATAACATTTCCTGAAAACTGTTGCCGTAATGAAAGTTCATGAACAATAATCGGAAGAAAATCTTCGGCATAACAATCTTTTGAGGAAGAACGCAATTCGTCTCTTGTAATATATAAAACGGAACTATCTTCCATTGCCACCACATCGGCATACACTTTATGATGCTTGGAAAAAAAGCTGTTTACCCCAACAATCATATTTTTTTCTGCCCGGAATATTTCATACTGCTGTCCCAAATCATCGACAAGGTATCCTGCAAGCAATCCCTCGGTCAGAAAAAATAATTTGTCATTTTTAGTCTTCCTTTGTATTAAATATTCACCTTTTTTCAGATGTAAAACTTTACACGAATCGAAAAAATATTTCTTTCTAAGCCGCTCAATAAGTATTGTATCAATCGCGGGATTAAAATTTTTCATCTGTTTCAAATTTTATATTCAGAGACTCTGATAATTTCATTCTTATTTCACAAGAATAAACGTATTACTTACAGTTTAAATCCAACAATTTGCAAAATATAAACCATCAAAAATGCCAATAATATTCCGACAATTCCGATAATTATTCCCACTTTGGCCATATTGGGGGTACTAATAGCCCCCGTACCATGGGCCAAAGCATTTGGAGGCGTACTAATAGGCAACGACATCCCTAAAGACGCAGAAATAGTCGAAGCAATAATAAGCGTAATAATACCAGTTCCTTCAAAATAATTTACAGACGTTCCAAGGGCGGCAAGAATTGGTAAAATAAGGTTGGCAGTGGCTGTATTCGACATAAAGTTTGCCATAATCAGCATTGCCAATGAAGCGCCTGCAATAATAACAGCAGGCGAAAGATTTTCAAACGGAATTGACTCCACAAGATGCTTTGCCAATCCACTTTTATCCATTGCCAAACCAAGGGCAATACCTCCGGACACCAACCAAAGCACATCCCAGTTTATTGTTTTCAAATCTGAATTTGTTATAATTCCTGTAGAAATAAAAACACCAACGGGCACCATAGCTACTACATAAGAATTCATTCCATGTATAAAATCAGTTAACCATAGTAATATAGTAAGAATAAAGGTTATATATACAATCGTTGCTTTCCTGTTTTTTATCAATGGAGCTTGTATCGAAAGTTCTATCGATTTTTTTTCAGTTTTAAACAGTGTTTTTAATAAAAACCATGCAAATAACAGCATCACCAGGACATAAGGAACGCCAAAACTCATCCATTCTCCAAAACTGATACTATTTTCCCCTGTTAAGTATTTTAAGGCTATGGCATTAGGTGGCGTTCCTATAGGCGTTCCTATTCCTCCAATATTTGCAGCAACCGGGATACATAAAGCCAGTGCGATTTTCCCTCTGTCGTTTTCTTTAAACAAAGCTAAAACAGGAGCAAGTATCGAAAGCATCATTGCTGTTGTTGCCGTATTACTCATAAACATCGAAAACAATGCAGTTATAAGCATAAGCCCCAACATTACTGATGTAGGATTGGTCCCAAATGGCTTAAGTAATTTTTTCGACAGAAACAGATCTAACCTGTATTTTGTTGCAGCCATTGCCAGAAAAAACCCTCCTAAAAAAAGAAGAATTATTGGTGATGCAAAAGTAGCGAAGATCGATTTGTATTCTAATAAATTGCCAAAACTTTCATTTTCGCCTCCATTCAGGAACAAGACGAAACCCTTATCCGATATCATAATGAGTTCAAGAACAATTATAAGGGTAGAAGTTGCAAATATGGGAATTGGTTCAAAAATCCAGAATAATGCAGCAAAAACAAATAATGCAATTACGCGTTTCTCAACAGTTGTAATATTTTCAATAAAAAAATATTCATTAGGAATAAGTAACAGAAGTACCGGAATGAGAATAGATATTACTAATTTAATATTTTTCTTTAAATTAATGCTATTCATGAACATATACTTTTTTACTATTGATTACAATTGTTGGTTGTTTGTGGAGAAACTTTTTTCTACCAACAAAAAAATTACATGAGCCAAAGAAGGAAGAAACTACAACACACAAAAGGCAAAAATAATTTAACATATCGTACAAATTAAAATAAAACAATATGCTTTCACTGAATAAATAAGAGTAAAAGGAATAAATTCCAGAAATTTAGACACTTACTTTATAACGCGAAAGCAAACATCATTCATCATAACATTGACAGGTATCCTGGCTTTTCCGACTTATAATACCTTCCCATCCGTCGGAGAGAACGGACAGTGGTTATTTTATTATAAGCACAAATCGGATAATTACAGAATCGGAATTACAGTTGCGCGTCAGCTCATGATTTTCACATGATTCCCGTTTAAGCCCTTATTAGAGCATCAAATATTAAATAAAATGAACTTGGGCGCAAAAGTATAAACAATACAGTTAAAAACAAGACCAGACCCTGCTAATCAGGCAAACGTTTCTAATTTATTAGTATCTGCCTCAAATAATCGTTATCCCATCCGGCATTTAGCCGTTTTCCCTCGGGGTTTAGGGTAAAACGGATGGATTTTTCGATTTTGAAGGAAGCTGTCAATGCCCTGATCCGGCATTGTTTCAAAAAAACATCCAGGAAGCAGATTAATAAATTAAGACATAAGGGATTTTTACAGGATTTGTTGTAATTTAAAGTCCTGTCATCTAAAAATTAAGAGAACTATGGAATACTTACAAAACGCTTTGAAATGGATCTCTGAAATGACCGTTACCTATGGGATCAAACTTATTGTTGCGGTCATCACCTTATTTATTGGCCTTTGGCTTATTAAACTGGCATCAAAAGCTTTATCAAGGCTAATGGAACGAAAGGAAACAGATGTTTCCCTGCGTGGGTTCCTTAAAAGTTTAGTAAGCATTTCTCTGAAGACACTGTTGTTTATTACCGCCGCCGGAATGCTGGGAATCCAGATGACT
The DNA here is from genome assembly GCA_963662895.1 of Prolixibacteraceae bacterium. Classification (GTDB taxonomy): domain Bacteria; phylum Bacteroidota; class Bacteroidia; order Bacteroidales; family Prolixibacteraceae; genus GWE2-42-39. The sequence continues at coordinate 880,986 of OY759981.1, forward strand.
TCGTTTATTGCTATTCTGGGTGCAGCCGGACTGGCCGTTGGCATGGCTTTATCGGGAACCCTCCAGAATTTCGCAGGCGGGGTAATGATCCTGATTTTTAAACCATTTAAAGCAGGAGATTATATCGAGGCACAGGGCTATACAGGAACAGTTTCAGAAATTCAGATATTTGTTACTATTCTAAAAACTCCGGATAATAAGACCATCATTATTCCGAACGGAGGTTTGTCTACAGGCTCTTTAATTAATTATTCTTCGGAAGAAAACCGTCGAATCGACTTCTCGTTTGGCATTGCCTACGGCGATGATTTCGACCATGCCAAATCGGTATTGTTAAAGCTGATCGCTGCCGATTCGCGTATTTTAAAAGAGCCTGTACCTTTTATCGTATTGGGAGAATTAGCCGGTAGTTCGGTGAATATCACTGTCAGGCTATGGGCAAAAGCATCCGACTACTGGGGTATTTATTTCGATCTGAATGAAAAAGTTTACAAACAGTTTCCTTTGGAAGGCCTTCACATTCCTTTTCCGCAAATGGATGTTCATTTACAGCAATAAAAAAAGAAGGGGCTGTCATGCTGAACTTTAACCATGAAATTTGGAAGGGAAACAAGGAAATCATTTTTGATTTGATTGAATCCGGGGAACGATTAATCTTCTGAATACAAAACCAAATGCAACACAGGATCAAAAATTCAAACAGGCCGGAATCTAAAGGGAGTAATAACCTGAACGACTCGTTTTACAAAAAGAACGGTCCCGGAACTCCCTTTTGTCTGACAAAAAATCATACATATTTTGACAAATATTTTGACACTCTATTTTTGCATTATTATATAAATCACTGAATATCTTAAATTTAAAAAAAGGCATTGCATTTGAAGAAGAAATATGAATAAGATTCATCGATATATAGAATGAAAAACAAAATTAGTTATGATCAAACTATCAGACATTGACAAGTATTACGACTCAAAGTTTCAGCGGACATTTGTACTGAAAGGGATCAACCTCGAAGTAAATGATGGTGAGTTTGTAAGTATCATGGGGCCCAGCGGGTCAGGGAAATCAACATTACTCAACATCATCGGGTTACTGGATGAGCCATCAGCAGGAAATTACTATTTATATGACGAACCGGTGCTGGATTTAAAGGAAAAAAAGAAAGTGGAATACCACCGGAATTTTATGGGCTTTATTTTCCAGGCATATCACCTGATCGAGGAGATGACAGTGTACGAAAATATTGAAACACCTTTGATTTACAAGGGAGTAAAAGGCAAAGAACGTAAAGCGATGGTTGCCGACCTGCTTGACCGTTTTAATATGGTTGCCAAAAAAGATTTGTTCCCGCCCCAACTATCCGGAGGACAACAGCAACTGGTAGGTATTGCCCGGGCTATTGTGGGTAAGCCCAAACTGCTTTTGGCCGACGAACCAACAGGAAACCTTCATTCGTCGCAGGGAGAAATGATCATGGACATACTGAAAAACCTGAACAACGAAGGCATGACCATTATACAGGTAACCCACAACGAAAAATTTGCTCAATACGGGAAACGGATCATTCGTTTGGAAGACGGATTAATACGAAAAGATATATTAAATGGAGAATCTCCCCAGGGATAACCTGTCCGGGAGCTAATATCCAGTAATAGATTTCCCTTCTTCGGAAGGGACGGGAAAATTCTACTGCCGGATTTCCTTTTTCTCCAGTTTCCTGAAATTCTTAATCCGGTGGAATGTCAGGTAATTGGCATCGTGATAATTGTGCGCGCCCCCGGATTCATCGTCATAAGCAGTGCGGGACAGGAAAATAATATCGCGGCCCTCGAATTGCCAGTCGATATATTGAAACCCATGCTTTTTAACATCAGGATGATGGAGCAACACCTTGTGTACTGTCCAGTTTTTCAGATCCGGAGAACTTTTCAGTACAAGGGTATTTCGTACCGAACCAGCCTGCATGTCCTCAAATTCACCGGTAATCATATTGGCAATTGTCCAGTAACGTTTTGACTTCTTATCATACCGGATCGTGAATTTCCTGGCCCCGCCCACAAAGTCCATAAAATCAGTGGCCGGATCAAACGAGGCGGTTGTTCCGTCATCGCTGATATTTACAACAGCAGCCAGGTCTTTCCCTTTTTCGGAAGTAGCAACCCTTAATATATCAACCATCTTTCCTTCGGGTGTAACTACTGCATTTCCTTCGATCCACCCTCTGAAATTGCCGTTAAGAAGCGTTGAGTCGTAAGGTAAATAGTTGCTTGCTGTCCAGTTTGCAGCATTCATAATATCTGCATTTTCCGGAACAGAAACGACCATTGCACTGTATCGTTTTCCCCATTCTTTGGTATCCGATTTGGCATTCTCGACTGCCCTCCACAAACGGCCGTTGTGCAAAATAACCGGCATAGGGGCAGTGTGGTATTCGCCTTCGAAAAGCAAGCCGTTTTTGCTGTCGGTGGGGGTGCTCCATGTGATACCACCATCAACAGAACGGCGGATGATCAGGTTCCCGTGGTGTTTCCACGTTCCCATGATATATAATGTATCCCTGTGAACAAAAAGATTAGACCAGAACTGACCATTGATCTCTGAAATTTTCGACCATGATTTTCCCTTATCCGTTGATTTGAAAACAGCAGTTAAAGCCTGCTGGTGTTCTGTAGTTGCCGGCCCGAAATAGTCGTGAGAGGCCACATAATCGCCATTGGGAAGAATACAGATACCTGGTGATCCAATGTAGGTTTTTGTTGATGCCGGGATGTGATCGACCACTGTTCCGGGAACTTTCCCGGATTGGGCATTTGCATTGAAAACAATTGCAAATAGCAGAATAGTAAAAAAAAATTGTTGAGTTTTCATAATACCGTTAGTTAATCAGTACCTTGATAACCACTTTTTTTACTTTTATGTTTTCGTTTGCCTTCACGCAGGGACGGTGGGCATCATCGGGGAAAAATATGAAAAACTTTTCCGGAGAAGCAAGCCGGTAATTGTTTTGTTCTGCCGTCATGAAAGCAATATCTTTTTCGCTGTTGTAAGGAACGGTTTCTGTTGTGTTCTCAAGTGCTGTGACCCCTATTTTTTCTTCCCCGGAAATCAGGTACTGGATGTCGACATATTTCCGGTGTGCCTCGAAACGGGAATTTTCTTCATCTCGGGTTGTATATTCATCCACATTGGCAAATAACGAGTCCCCTTCGAGTTTATATTTACCTGATTCGATATTTTTCAGATCGTTGGTTGCTAAAAAATGAAAGGCTTTTTTCCACCGTTCTCTATTTTTATAATATTGAACAGCAAATTCCCTTTGGTCAACCGACTCGTCAGGCATAACTTTCCAGCCTGACCTCCATTCTCCGTCCCTGAACCATTTCGAGAGTTCCTGGTCGCTCCATTTTTCCGGATTTTCCGATACAGGACCGGAACATGATAAATTCGTCATCATAATTGTCAGTAATAATAAAAAGATTATTGTCGTTTTCATTTTTTTAAGTTTTATTAGTCCTGTTTTGACAGATTCCTTCTAAATCTGTCATAGTAGAATTAGTCACTGTAGCAAAACTAAGTTGATTTCTTCACATTTAACCGCTTAATAATAAGCCCTGCAAAAAAACCAGTGATAAAAATAGCCATTGTCCCGAAAACAATCGATAGATAACCATGAAAAGGACTGGCGAATTTTTGCCAGAGTTCTCCTGTAAACAACAATGGGGAAAGGCTCATCCACCCGATAACAATAACACCGGCAACAACCCCGGTCACTGCCGCAATGTTGTCTGCCTTTTTCGAAAAATATCCCAGAAGGAACAGTCCCAGCATTCCCCCGCTGAATATAGAAGCCAGTTTCCACCAGGCATCCAGGGCGCTTTGCACATTGATCATGGCTATCGCGACCAGGATGCTCAGAATGCTGAATATCAACGACGAGAGGTACAGTATTTTCATCGACCTTTTATCCCCTTTGTCCTGTTCCTTTTTCATATAGTCGTTCAGAATAACAGTAGCCGAACTGTTTACGCTCGTTGAGATCGTGCTCATCCCGGCAGCAAATACCGAAGCAATGAGTAGTCCCGTTAATCCTGCCGGCAGACCGTTGACAATAAACCATGGAAATACTTTATCACCCTGAATATCTGCCGGAAGAACGCCTGTACGGGCAGAATAATAGCTGAAGAGGCTGGTCCCGATAAATAAAAACAGCAACGAAACCGGGATATACAGTAATCCACCAGAAAGAGCCGATTTTTTTGCCTCCTTCTCCGAACTGGCCGCCATATAACGTTGTACGTAATTTTGGTCGATGCCGTAATTCTGCAGGTTAATTACCAATCCGTAAATCAATACCACCCAAAAAGTCGAACTGTTCAGCTCCGGGTTAAAACTTCCCAGGCTGAATTTATGATTTTCAGCAGCGATGCTGATCAACTGCCCGGGGCCTTCAGGCATGGAAAACATTAAAACGCCGGCACAAATCAGGGCCCCGGCAATTAAAATTATCCCCTGGATCGCATCGGTCCATACTACCGCCTGTATCCCCCCCAGTATTGAATAAATCATCACGCTTAACCCGGTAACGATGATGATGGTTACAATGCTCCACCCCAGCATTACATGGAGGGTCAGGGCCAGTAAAAACAAGATAGTCCCTGCCCGCATAAGCTGGGTAAGCAGATACATGGACGAGGCATAAATTTTTGCCCATTTACCGAATCGGGTTTCCAGGTAAGTATATGCAGAGGGGCTGTTGACCGACCGGTAGAGAGGCACAAAAAAACGTACTGCCATATACATCGCAAACGGGATGGATAAACTGAACACAAAAGCGTTCCAGTTAGATTGATATGCCTGCCCGGGCAGGGCCAGGTAACTGATACTGCTCACGAACGTGGCAAATATAGACATGGAGATTACCCAGGTCGGAATATTGTTGTTCCCTGTGGTAAAGGAAGACGAAGACTTGTTGGTGCGGTAAAAAGAACTCCCGAAAAGCACAACTCCCAGCAGGTATATAATAAAAATAACTATATCGATGGTTTTCATCCCGTTTGTTTTTGTTTTGAAAAAATGCTTTTATTCTCAAAGTAATTCAGAATAGTTTAATTCGTCCAGGAATTGCCTGATTTTTTCCCTTTCCGGTTCTTTAAACCGGTGAAAAGGTTCAGCCATAAAATCATTACAAATACCCATTACCGACAAGGCACATTTCAGTCCTTTCATATAACTCGACCCGTAATGCCCGACTTTATATATGGTCGTACTGATTTGCATTACCTTTTGCTGGAGCAGGGCAATCTTTTCAAAGTCGCGGGCTATTGAAGCATTGTACAGTTCCACGTATAATTTCGGAAACATGTTTGCCCCGCCGTTTACCCCGCCGTGCCCACCGGTAAGCACAAATTCCGGCATAAATTCCTCCGGACCGATCATGAAAGTGAAATCCGGCCTGTTGCGGAGAGCATATTGTACCTGTTTGAAATAGGCCAGGTTCGAAGAACTGTCTTTCATCCCGATAATTCCCGGGATGTTTGAAGCCGCTTTCACAGTTTCCGGCTCAAACACCACTTTGGTATGCACGGGCATGTTGTAGATGAACAGGGGTAATGGCACCTGTACCATGATACGTTGCAGGTATTCCAGAAGTTCGGGCTGGCCTGAAGCAAAATAGTAAGGCGGGGCCAGCACAACTGCATCAGCGCCATAATCGGCAGCGCCCCTGGCAAGATGAAGGCTTTCTGTAAATGCCGAATCGGTTATTCCTGCCAGTAAAGGGACACGCCCGTTTACTAATTGGCAGGTACGTTCAATCAGTTCCCTGCGCAGTTTGTAGCTTAAGCTGGCAAATTCGCCGGTAGTCCCCAGGATAAAAATGCCATGTACACCCCCTGAAATGGTATGCTCAATTAACCGTTCCAGGCCCTCAACATCCAGGGTATCATTATCAAGTAGAGGCGTCACTAAAGGTGGGATAATTCCCCTTAAAGGATATGATATATTTTCCATGATGAATATTTTAACAGAATGATAAAGCCTGCACGAATCTTACTTCTTCTGAATTGCCAGATGAACGTATTTCACCTTTTCCCGGTTGTAAGTATACGTGATGTGAACCGTGCCGTCTTTCCCCCGAATAATGGCCGGATAACTGAATTCGCCTTTGGGCTGGTCTTCCAAAACAATCAGGTTATTCCAGTTTTTCCCGTCGGCCGAGGCCAATACCGCCAGTTTGTTCCGGCCTTGTTTTACAGGATTACAAACCAACAGGAATAATCCATTATCAAGCGATACCGCATCAATCCCCGAATTATTGTTCGGAAGGGATGTTGATTCAAGCGGAGTCCATGTTTTCCCCTGATCATCCGACCATGTTTCCACAATTTTTTTCTCTTTACTACGACAAAGCATCTGGATACGCCCTCCCTTATGAAACAGGATCGTTGGCTGGATCGCATTAAACCCATTGTTGTCTATTTCAGTCTTTCCCCATTGTTTTAAATTCTGACCGGAAGTTTCAACATAAATATTCCATTTTTCAGGAGTTTCAAAACTGGTAGGATATAAAATTGTACCATCCTGTAACCGTTCAGGTTTGTTTTTAATCGGCCCTAACAAGCCATTGGGAATTTTCATTTCTTCGGACCACGATTTTCCTTCGTCGGAGGAAACCTTGTACACCCCCCACCATTCGCGCGGGCTTGGCCCTACTTTATAATACAGGATAATATCGCCGTTGTCTCTTTTAAAAAGAACCGGGTTCCAGCATGGGTAGCGAAGTGTATCATTGATGATACCGTCGGCAACCAATACCGGGACGCTCCAGTTTCCGTTCCTCTTTTCGGATGTATAAATACAAACGTCAGGATGCCTTTCGTGAGTACCTCCAAACCACGCAGCCAGCAGCCCATTCCCTGTTTCAATGATCGTGGAGGCATGGCACTGGGGAAATGTAGCCTTTTCATAAATAAATTCAGATGACAATACTTCTGCTTTAATTTTTTCAGACGGGCTTTGTTGCACGCAAGCCGACAATAAAAACATGCTGAAAGTTGCTGTTAAAATAATAATCCTCATATTATATAAAGTTACTTGTTTTTTGTCTCGTACCTGTTAAAATAATTTTATTCTTCAAAGGAAAACTAAAAAAGAAAGAAAGTCCTATCAAATATTACTAAAAACACATAGAATATTAACCCATAACATGAATTACAATACCAATATCTACAGAATGTGTTAAGATACCAGCACCAATCGTAAAGCTACGGTTACAAACCTGAAAGAGAGACAGCCCCCTTCATTAACCCCGGAAAGAGGGGGAACAAAAGGAATAATGGCATATAAAAAAAGATAAACTCATGCATTCTTACAACCGGAGAACAAAAATTCGCCGGAATGACAATTTCCGGGAGTTGAGGTTTGACTTTCCGCACTATTCCAATATGCGGATTCGTTTGATACGGATATCCCGGAGGGGCCGGAATTCACTACCAATCGGGACTCTCGATATCCGGTCGGCGACGTCCATCCCTTCCAGTACTTCCCCGAAAATAGAATACGAGCCGTCGATATGCGGGGCGCCTCCTTCAATTTTATAGGTCCGGCGCTGTGCAGGAGTAAAGGTGATGTTATTTTGTTTTTCAATATCATTGAGTTCCATATCGCTGTAAACCCGCCCGGTAACAATATAAAACTGGGATCCGTCGGATCGGCGTTTCGTATTTTTGGTGTCGGGTTTCCGGGGGGAACCGATCATGCCACGTTTGTGATATAATCCAGGGACAATATGTGCCGGGAGGGTATACCCGGGGCCTTTCCAGCCTACTATATCATTTTTCCCGGCATAGCGGGTATCGGCGGCCCCGCTCTGAATACAAAAACCTTTGATCACCCGGTGAATGAGCAGGCTGTCGAAATAATGTTCGCGAACCAGTTTTATAAAATTATCGCGATAAGCCGGTGTTTCGTTGAACAACCGGATTTTGATGTTTCCCATGTCGGTTTCAATAACCAGGCCTTTAATCCTGCTGTTGGCCTCAGCAATGGCTTTATCTGCCTGACTGATATTTTTGAGGGCAATGGGCTGGGTCTCCTTCTTTTTTATTAATTCTGAAATGAAAACCGAAGGTGTCGCGAAATACCGCATTTCATAATCAACCACGTCTGAAAATACCAATCCAATGGCTTTCCTGTTCGACATGAACAAAGGGGTTCCGAAACTGCCGGAACGGAACTTGTTGGTCACAGTATACAGAAAGTTCCCGTGTATGTTTGAGTAACTTAATATTTTCCCTTTGTGGAGCGGGATGGCACTGCTGTTGGCAGGTCGGGTCAGATAAATGGTTTTCTCACTGGCAGGGGCAATTCTCTGGAAAAGCGGAATTGGGTTCCGTGTAATACCGTTGCCTGTTTTTAAGAGGACCAAATCGTTAATCCGGTCAATAGCCAGATAACCCGCAATATTGTATTTCTTATTTTCATTGAGCGGAGTGAAAGAAGCCTGGTTGGCATTGTTCATCAGCGAAAGCCTGGTTACGATCACATCTTTTTCCACAAAAAAGCCTTGTCCTGTTTCGAGTATCCGCCCCTTATCGAAAGTTTGTATTTTCACGACAGAAGACAAAAACCCGGCATACGAACCGTTTTCCTGTTTTGCCGGAACAGCGTTGGCCTTTAAAGTATTCCCCGGGCCGCTTGTCTTTTGTTTCCCGCTTTTGCCACAGCCGGTCAACATAAAGATTAGTACCAGATATGTCAGAAACTTTTTCAATTGATTTTTATTTAGCGATTTTTGTGTTGCTTATTTCAAAACCTTCACGGTAATTTTTACATCCTGGAGAGGCCGGTCGTTTTCATCGGCTTTCAGCGCTGCAATTCTGTCGATTACATCCATTCCTTCGATACATTCGCCAAAAACAGTATATTTTCCGTCCAAATCGGGATATCCCCCGACAGTAGTATAGGCTTCCCTTTGCTGCTTTGTAAATTCAAGAAGTCCGGGTTGCATGTGGTATTCAGCATCGATATCCTTTTTAATCTTTTCTGCCAGTTCCCTGAACTCTTTCACTTTTTTCTCCTCTTTCAGTTGTTTCAGCTTATTTCTGAAAGAAGTGGTCATAATCTGGTTATATACTTTTTTATAAATCGGACGGTTCACTGCCAATTCGAGGGTGTCGAGCTGCCCCGGCGTATAAACCTGTCCCTTCACAATATAGAACTGCGAAATATCCGATTGTTTAAAAGGATTTACCTCGTCGGGCTGACGGGGGGCGCAAAGGGCTCCTTTTTTATGACAATGCGTTGCCATAATTTCATCGTCAACTGTTTTGTCCGGATCGCCGTAACCAATCCGTTTGCCTGGCGGGGCATTGCGCGATGAGCGGGAACCGCCCTGTATCAGGTAATCCTGGATAACCCGGTAAAACAAAGTGCCATCGTAGTACGATTCTTCTGCTAACAGGATAAACGCATTGCGATGTTTTGGGGTATCGTCGTACAAACGAAATTTCATATTGCCCATATTGGTCGAAATGAGCACTACCCTTCCCTGTGCCAGTCCTGTAAAAGAAACCAGAAGAAGGATAAGTATGGTATTCAGGATCCTTTTTATCACGTTATTTTCTGACTACTGTTACTTTTAATTTTACGTCGGTTACCGGGCGGTCATGAGGATCTGTTTCCACAGCGGCAATTTTGTCAATTACCTCCAGTCCTTCAACCACTTCGCCAAAAACCGTGTATTCGTTATCCAGTGAAGGATAACCTCCAATGGTAGTATAAGCTTCAATCTGTTCTGGGCTGAAAGTATAATCCCCCATTTGTTTTGCTTCTTCCCTGGCCTTTTCCTGAAGTTCTGCAATACGGACATTAAACTCGTCCTCTTTCCCTTCCTGACGTAGTTTCATCACCTCTTCCTTGTTTTCGTTAAATAAGCTGCGAAAAATTAAAGCAGCACGTCCCGAATTTTTTGAATGCTGTATATTGTCGATTTCTTCTTTTGTATAAGTTTTCCCCTGAACAATAAAAAATTGTGAACCTGACGACTGTTTTTCAGGGTTTACATTATCGGGCTGGCGTGCTGCCGATAAAGCCCCTTTTTTATGAAAGAACTTCTGGTTAAACTCAGCAGGGATGGTATATCCGGGACCGCCCGACCCCAGTTGCTGTCCCGGTTTGGCATTCCCGGATCCGGGATCACCGCCCTGGATCATAAAATTCTGAATGACCCGGTGAAAAAGTAACCCGTCGAAATATCCCTGCTTCGCAAGTTTGATAAAATTTTGCTGGTGTTTGAGGGTTTCTTTGTAAAGTTTAACTTTCATATTTCCGTATTCCGTCTCAATCAGTATATATTTGTCCGAATTATGGCACGAATAAACCATTGGCATGAGAATAAGGATAAGAATGGTTGTCTTTTTCATCTTGATGATATTTGGTTGTCGAAGTCGAATTATACAGGCACTTGTGTGTCCGTTTTAATATGCTCTGCCGCAAATATAATTATTTCAGAAAAGGAATAAAAAAGCGGTAATGGAAGGCCGCCTGAAGAAAAAAGACGATCAGGCCGTGATTCACGGTAAAAAAATGTTACTTTGTAAGAGGGAACAATGGGATTTGTGTGTGAAAATATAGAAGAACAGATGATTTTTAATGCCTGCTGTTTTCACAGAAGCAGACAAACGGATTTAAGGAAATCTTAACCGGATAACTTAAAAAATATGGATCAGTTTGTTATTGACGAACATCTAAGTCTTGAAAAAATAAAGCTCTTACATGCGGAAATAATTTTTAACTGTATCGACGAAAACCGGGAATACCTCCGAAAATGGCTCCCTTTTGTTGAATTTACCCAAATGGTGAGGGATACCGAATTATTTATCCGTTCCATCATTGATAAACCTCAGGGGGAACGTGACGATGTGTTTGTGATTTGGTACAAAGGAGAATTTGCAGGGTTAATAGGTTTTAAAGATACTGATTTTTTAAATTACAAAACGGAAATCGGTTATTGGCTGGCTGAGAAAATGACTCATAAGGGGATTGTCATTCGTTCTGTAAAAAAACTGATCAACATTGCTTTCCGGGATATGCACATGAACCGGGTACAAATCCGTTGCGGGATCGGGAATACCAGAAGTGCAGCAATACCGAAAAAACTCAGTTTTTTCCTGGAAGGAGTTGAACGTGACGGAGAACGGCATACCGGGAAATATATCGATCTTGAAATATACAGCCTGCTAAAAAAGGAATGGATTATGAATAAAATATAAATATTTCAGCGGTTTTTGCAACCTGAGGTAATGTTTGCTGTCAATATATAGAAATCACATATGAATCATTTTTTGACTGATTTAACCTAAAGTTTGAAAATTAAATTTCGTATGTTTGTAGCCGAAGACAAGAAAATACAATTTAAAAACGGAAAAACAACATAGTATGGAAAACAAATCGACACGCAGAAACCTGTACCGGGTTTTACGGAAAACAGGTGTGAAACGGGAAAATATCCAGCTGAATGCCTCGTATAATGACGATTTGAAATTTGATCAGGTAGACTGGACTTTGTTTATTTACTATCTTGAAAGTCTTTTTCAGATACGTTTAACAGATAGGGACATAGAGAAAATGAGGTCGGTTAGTGATACTTTGACTTTATTAAAAGGGAAAAAATATATAGAATATTAGTTCTGTTAGTTCATTTTCAAAAAAAGGTGTTTGTTTGAAGGCAAACACCTTTTTTTGTTAATCAGAGATCGCTTTTCTGCTGAAAAATAAAAATGCTTCATCATGAAAAACAGGGCCTTCATGTACCCAGAATGTCATTTCAGCAGAAAAACATATACCTTCATGAATTTTCACTTTTTTGATATCAATCGAAAAAAATGAATCGGTATTTTTGAGTTAGAGATAAAACAATACAACCGTTCAATTTTGTCTTTCTTGAACACCCTAACCGCACAAGTTTTTTTAAAGTCGGTAAACACTTTCACCGACTTTATTTTTTTATAGCAATGGTCTGTTCAAATATTGTTACGATGTCGCCATGTTTGAGCTTGGCCCGTTTCCTGTACTCCGGTTTCCCGTTCAACTTTACCAGTCCATCTTCAACCATTAATTTTGCCTGTCCCCCCGATTCGCTGATTTTCATAACTTTCAGCAATTTAATCAGCTCAATGTATTCTCCGTTTAACCGAAATTCTTTCATTTGTTGTTTATTTTTCCCATAACTGAGAGAGGAACTGCATCTTTATGTACCAAAATAGCAATGGTTTTGAGCTTCATATAAGGTACCGACATATACAGGAAACCGTTAAACTTGCTTTTCCCCGTTCCCCACGAATTTTTGATAATATAGTACTTTTCTCCTGTTCTGTCTTCAGCAATACCCAAAATATGCATTAGATGATCGTCGGTGGTTTGACGGTTCAAAAATGTAGTCTGCCGTGCCGCCTGATCCGGTGTAATGCCGCCTTCCAATGTTGCCACACCTTCACGACGACTGAACCCCTTTTCACTGGTATCTCCATCCCAGCAAACCGAATACCCGTGAAACAAGGCGCTGTCTGTAATTTCAACCAATTCCTGAATAGGGACGTTAATGTATTTGTCGTGAGACCAGTTATCGGGTATCTCTAAATCAATCTGTTCATAAAAAGGATGATGTGTAAATGAAGTAAATTCAAGATAATCGTCAGGATCGATCTCCAGATAATCAGTAAACCCCTCAGGAGAATAGATCTGCCCTTTTACCCCGAATTCTTCCGGAACTTTACCTAAATAAGTGTCTAATATCTGATTAAACTTTTCTTTCCATTTTTCAGCTTTCCTTTCACCAAAATTTTCGTTGGTCCTGACGATAAATTTTGTTAACTCATTAACCATTTTGTCGTGATCGTGTATTCCCGGATTAAGAGGATCTCCCGTGTATCCAAATTCGGGGAAAATACCAAATTCGCGAACCACATTCATTACATCATGAGCCTGCCCTCCCTGACTGAAATTGGCATGGCCATGATACAAAAGATATCTTTCGGCTTTTTGCATATAGGCATGCCTGACAAAGAACATTTCAGATAAATCGAATTCACCCTTTCCTTTTCTTAACACTTCCGATTCAAGAAATGAAGCAGTTGCAAAACTCCAGCAGGTTCCTGTTTTCTGCTGGTCTTTCACCGGACTTGCCGGTATCCGTACAATATCCTTGAAGTCCTTGTCCTGCTCTCCCCCAAAACCACAAAAAGCAGAAACAAGGAGTATCATCAGAATACTAAAAAAATTTTTCATAAGAGTATGTTTCTTCCCAATTGTAAAAATATTATTTTATCAGTTCTAATTGAATTTTTCGGGGTAATTTCTCAACGACGCGTTCGTATGATTCATCAATTAGCTGAAAAATAAAGGTATTGCTAAGCGTCCCGTCAATCATTACCGTATTCCAGTACTTTTTGTTCATATGATAACCAGGTAAGATGGCAGGATAGTGTTCCCGTAATTCGATGGCCCGTTCCGGATCACATTTTAAATTCAGACTTAAATCGCCAGTAAGATCGGTTAATAAGAACATTTTTCCTGCAACTTTAAAAACAAGGGTAGTTTCATCGAAAGGAAATTCCTCTGTAACGCCTTTTTTCGAGAGGCAGTATTCTCTAATATCTTCAATATTCATCACGGATATGTTATGTTTTATAAAATATTTAAAAATAATAAGATTAAATATCAAGACAAAAAGAATTTTGACAGAGTATTTTTTAGTTAAATTTGTATATTTGTTTATTATAATTATGAATATCGATTTTACATATGATTGGTTTGACAAAGTTATTCTTCTCGTCGAAGATGAGCCTTTTTGTTGTTTGTATTTCGAATCTGCATTTCGAAATACAGACGCAAAACTTCTTTATGCTCACAATGGAAAAGATGCTGTTTCAAAGGTAAAAGGACATCCTGAGATTGATTTGATTCTGATGGACATTAAATTACCTGTGATGGATGGTATTGAGGCCACCCGGCAAATAAAAATAATAAGACCGGCATTACCAGTAATTGCACAAACGGCCTATGCGTTTACCCATGAAAGGCAAAAGGCTTTGGAAGCCGGATGTGATGATTATGTGACAAAGCCCATTCAACTGGAACTGTTAATGGAAAAAATTGAGAGAATATTTATGACTAGCTGATAGTCGGGTAAAAGGCATTTTTAAAATGTTCCAGCTTAAAATCATTTTTACTGAAAAAAATCACAGATACAATATCGAAACGGGTTTCCATGTCAATGTTATGCTCAGTTATATATGCATCAGCGGCATTGACCAAAAAACGGATTTTTTTATTTGAAACAGCCTCAAGGGGATGTTCATACGAGTTGCTCCCCCTCGATTTCACTTCTACAATTACCAGTTCATCACCATCGCGGGCAACAATATCTATTTCGAGATGATGAAACCGCCAGTTTGTGTGCAGGATTTCATAACCAACGCTCCGTAAATGGGCAATTGCCAGTTCTTCTCCTTTTCTTCCCAGATCGTGTTTTTCAGCCATCACCCAATGTTTTTAATGTACAAGCTGAAGCCGCAACAGAAAGCTGGTATTCAGCACCAAAAATCAAAGGCATGTTTTCGTCGATATGTCCTGAAGGAAAATTAAAACATACCGGAAAACGGTAATCCCTTACTGCGTCAAGGATTATTTCCTCAACCGACTTTCCAAAGGGATTTTCATTGTCTTTCATGTCTGTAAAATTTCCAACAACCAGTCCGGCCAGCTTTTCAAGTTTCCCCGAAAGCCGAAGGTTGATCATTATCCGGTCGAGGTGGTAAAGGTATTCCGAAAGATCTTCAAGAAACAAAATCTTGCCATCTGTATTCAAATCATAAGGTGTTCCCCTCAAACTATATAACAAAGAAAGATTTCCGCCAACCAGTTCGCCCTGTACCTGTCCCTTTCTGTTTTGCTGCCGGGGAGTAAAGTCATAAACAGGGGACTCTCCGGCCAAAAAGGACAGTAATTGCAGAAAACTTGCCGAAGGTTTTTCATTTTGCACAAAAAAACCAGGCATCGGACCATGAATACTGGCAATACCAAGTTTATTAAAAACCGAATGTAAAACAGTAATATCGCTAAACCCAACCAGCCATTTAGGCGTGTCTTTTAAGGTTGAAAAATTCAGATAACCGAGCAACCTGGCTGTTCCGTAACCTCCTCGTGAACAGATTATTGCTTTTGTTTCCGGATCGTCCATTGCTTCCTGCAAGTCGGCTGCCCGTTGTCCGTCGGTTCCTGAGTACTGAAAATGTTGGCCAAAAACATTTTTCCCGTGTATCACTTCAAAGCCTTGCTGACGAAGCAATTCAATGCCGGGTATTATTTTCTTATCCGAGACTTTCCCTGCCGGGGAAACAATCCGGATACGGTCACCTGGGTTCAAAAAAGGGGGAACAATCATCATTTAAAATTTATCCTGAAGATACAACTCTTCGGTAAAAAAATGAAGTTTAGTTGATTTATCAATCAGATTAAAATTTCATACAGTTCATCCACATCTTCAGCATAGAAATCCGGGTTCAGTGATAATAACTCCTCTTTTTTGCCAAATCCATAGCCTACGGCAATTACCGGGATATTTGACTCACGCGCCCCATTGATGTCAAATATTGTATCGCCGACCATAATCACATTTTTCCCTGGTTTAATCCGGTTCCGGTCTATTACCGACCGGATCAGGTCTCCTTTTGAGTGTGTGCCTCCATAATCAACTCCTTCTAAATCTGTAATGTAATTGTATAATTCGAACTTTTGCAGAATCATACGGGCAAATCTTTCAAGTTTCGACGTAGCCACAAAAATCTGTTTGCCGGAAAAATGAAGTTCTTCCAGCATTTGCTGTACTCCCGGATAAGGAATATTGTCGTACCAGCCTTTCTCGCCATAATACTCCCGGAAATAATCAACTGCCAGTGCAGTATCTTTTTCATTTAGCCCGAAATGGTCTCTGAAACAGTGTTGCAAAGGGGGCCCAACATACTTTTGCAGGGCTTCCCCGGAATAGCCGTCGATCTTCATTTTTTCCAACGCATATTGCATCGATTTACCAATTCCCCGGGTATTGTCCGTCAGGGTTCCGTCAAGGTCGAAGATGATATGTGAGAAATTACTCATTATAAAATATTTTTAGGTGAAAGTACAGCAAATGTGCCACGCTGCAAAGTCCGGGGGCTTATCTTCACAGAAGATTAATGTTGAATAAACAGATCATTAAAATAAAGGACAGGCAAACACAAAAATTCAGGATAGCTGTTTTGTAAACATCGCGATTACTTAACGGGCGGACGTTTTTACCGATATACGGTTTTTCAACAAGTATCCCGTGATAAACATTTGGCCCGCCCAAGCGACAGTTGAGGATTCCGGCCAGCACGGCTTCGGGGTAACCCGCGTTCGGACTGCTGTGTTTCCGCCCATACCTGAAAATGTACAAAAAACCGCGAGGGCTAAACGAGACGATCACCATGAGCAAAGCCGTGATCCGGGCCGGGATGAAGTTGGCAATATCATCCATGCGGGCCGCAAACCAGCCAAAGGCGCGAAACCGTTCGTTTTTGTAGCCCACCATCGAATCGAGTGTGTTCACCATTTTGTAGGAGAGCATCAGCGGAACGCCGCCCAGGGCATAAAAAAACAAGGGAGCAATAACGCCGTCACTCAGGTTTTCTGCCAGTGTCTCAAGAACTGCCGTGCGGATTTGCTGGTCGTCAAGCCGGCTTGTATCCCGGCCAACGATGAAGCTGAGTTGGCGGCGTCCGGCTACCGGTCCCTGCCGGTTCAATGCACGGATCACTTTCAGCGCTTCAGTAATAAGGCTACGGTTGGCCAGTCCATAAAACACGCCAACACTGGTCAATATACAAAAGGCGATTGGCCATCTTTCTATTATCCTGAACAAGAAGAACAATAAAAAGAAAGTTGCCGGAACCAGAAATAAAGCTACCAGCATCCCTTTTAACCGACGAGATCGTCCCTGGTTAAAACGTTTCTCCATGAAGGAAATAGCATTCCCGAACCAACGTACCGGATGAGGAAGCCATAGCGGGTCGCCCAGCAGCGAGTCGAGCAAAAAGCCGGCGATTAATGGAATCAGGAACAGTGTGTCCATTCTTTCAATGCTTCAATAAGTAACTGGTTGTCGTTTTCATCCTGAACAGCAATGCGTACCTTGTTTTTTTCTGAACAGCGAAAATTCCCGGCATCACGAACCAGAATGCCGTGTTTTCCGAGAAGAAAAGCTTTCAGCTCAGCGCCGCTTTCTTTTTCGGTTTCCAACAGAAAATAGTTGGTTGCCGAAGGGATGACTTTCAGTCCTGGCAATTGAGCAATTTCATTTTGTAGTCTCTGAGAATTAGCTAAAATGCGGGACAGATCAGGCAACATCGACTCGTAATTTTTCAGGATGAATTTTCCGGCTTCAATGGCCAGGTAGTTCACGGACCAGGGCATCTTTAATTTTGTCAGTTCAGCGATCAGCTTTGCTGACGCCAAAATAAAACCCATTCGCAACCCGGGGATAGCAAAGGTTTTGGTAAAAGAATGAATAACCACCAGATTCGGGAATTCATCCAGCAAGGGAATTGACGACTGAAATCCGGCACACAAAAGAACATAGGCTTCGTCAACAACCAAAAAGCTTTCCGGGTTGGTTTGCAGCCAGTTTTTAATTTTATCGCAAGAAGTTACTTTCCCATCGGGATTGTTCGGGTTGCCTAACCAGTTGAGCAAACCGGGAGCAGATGGTTTCACCCCGAAGTCATCAATAGGAAGAAATGTAGTTTCATGTTCAAAAATGCGGCAGGCATCCTCGTATTCGGCAAATGAAGGGCAGAAGATCAGCGATTTGCTGCCTTTAAAATGCTGTGCCAGCAAATAAAAAGCTTCTACCGAGCCATTGGTGACCAGCACATTTTCAGCTTTTAGCTGATAATGCCCGGCCAGTGCATTTGCCAGACTTGCGGCATCCGGTTCCGGGTAATGGTTTAACCAAGGCAGAACGTCTTGCAGATGGGAAAGCAAAGTTTTTGAAACATTGCCGGGAACCACATTTGAACTAAAATCAGCCCGGATAGGAAATTGATATTTATGCCGGTCGTCGCCGTGTCCTGTCAGCATAATTCTTCGTTTTGCAAAACTTTATAAATGGTTTTCATATCGCAGTTTGCACGCACATGTGCCGCCAGTTTATCGTATTGTTCTTCTTTAAACTGCTGATAGTTGAACGGGGCAGCAGCAACATTTTTACCACCTTTTTCAAGCAGAAATTTTACCACCTCCGGGTTATCGAAAATGCCGTGCAGGTAAGTACCCCATGTTTTATCATTGACAAAACATCCATCTTCGCGGCCATCAGCAAGGCGGCAAAGCAGTTGGCCGGCCTGTCGTTTGGTCTCGCCCATGTGTATCTCATATGCCAGACAGTTCTCCGCTACATTGAGAAAAGAAAAGCGGCTTTGAACCGTTCGTTTTTCGGCCTCCATGATGGTTGAAACAGGTAAAATTCCCAATCCGGGCATGAACGCGGTTTCGCCTTCCACGCCCATCGGGTCATGCAATTCGCGTCCCAGCATTTGGTAGCCCCCACAAATACCCAGCACGGCTTTTCCGCTTTCATGTGCATTCAGAATGGCTTTAGCCAGTCCTTTTTCGCGCAGATGAGCAAGGTCGGCCATCGTGTTTTTGGACCCGGGAATAATTACGATATCGGCTGTCTCTATTTCCGAAGCATTGGCCGTGTAGAAAAGGTGCACTCCGGGCGTACGTTCCAGCACATTAAAGTCGGTGAAATTCGACATATGCCGCAACAGTACCACCGCAATATTGGTCATTCCTTCCATCGTGTGGCTCTGCTTTTTGTCGATTACCACCGAATCTTCGTCTTCCAGGTAAATATCCTGAAAATAAGGAATAACGCCCACAACCGGCACTTTACACAGTTCTTCCATCATGGTTTTCCCTTTTTCGAAAAGGGCAATGTCGCCGCGAAACTTGTTGATGATAATGCCTTTCACGAGTTCCCGTTCTTCAGGCGGAAGCAGTTCCAGCGTGCCATACACACTACCAAACACGCCGCCGCGATCGATGTCGGCAACCAGAAAAACGGCGGCTTTTATTTCGAGGGCAACCCGCATGTTGGTAATATCTTTTTCGCGTAAGTTGATTTCCGAAATACTGCCTGCTCCTTCAATTACCATTGGAGAATACTGCCCTGCCAGCCGGTGATAGGCTTTCATGGCTTCGGCAAATAAATAATCGCGGTCGCTTTGCAGAAAATATTCTTTGGCCGACTGGTCGCCTGCCGGTTTGCCGTTCAATACAATCTGGGATTGAAGATAGCTGGTTGGCTTCAGCAGAATAGGGTTCATATCGCTGCTGCACGGAATGCCGCACGCTTCGGCCTGCATGGCCTGTGCACGCCCCAGTTCAAGCCCTTCGGCGCTGGCAAACGAATTAAGCGACATGTTTTGTGCCTTGAACGGGGCCGGGCTCAAGCCATCCTGTTTGAAGATACGGCAGAACGCAGCATTGATGATGCTTTTCCCCACATCAGAACCGGTGCCGACAAACATAATGGATCGATATTTACTTGTTTTGCGCATAACTTATTATATATCAAACTCTGCAACACTCCCGTAAGCCGGCTTAAAAGTTTCAAAAAGTTCTGCAATAGGAACATTTTCGATAATACTTTTTAAAATACGTATTACCCCGGCATGGTTAACAATCGCCACATTCTTATGATGCAGCAGCTTTACCTCTTCATAAAAACTTTTAACACGTACTACCATTTCCGGGTATGATTCACCGTTTAATGTTGGCAGTTTTTGGTAATTGTCCATCCATTTCTTCCCTTCCGGCAAACGATAAATATCTTCCCAACTTTGCATTTCCCAATCGCCAAAATTAAGTTCTTTTAAGCGTTCGTCATAAACGATTTTTTTTGAAGGAAACAAGCTTTCCGCAAGTTTCCGGCAACGTGTTAAAGGGCTGGAAAAAACAATTCCGATGTTTTTACCCCGGATGGCTGTAGCAACTGCCTTTAGCTCTTCTTCAAAAGTAAGTGCAACATTTGCATCGCTTTGGCCATAACATATTCCCGGGTCAATGGCAACGCTGGTATGTCGGATCAGAAATAGCTTCATTTAAAACAAATCCTTGATATTTGTCGATAGAAATTCTTCAATCGGGATACCTGTGCCGCCAACAAGATAGATTTTATGCGGTTTATATTTTTTACTGAACGCATCCATGCCCCCCTGTTTTATTGTTAGCCCGCTTTTTACTTCAATCCCGATAATCCGGCTTCCCCACTTCAGTATAAAATCGACTTCATAATTTCTTTCCCGCCAATAATAAAGCTTAAATCCTTCAACAATCGACCGGGTTAGCAAATATGCCCCCACTGCCGATTCGACCCATCTTCCCCAAACTGCAGGCTGTGCCATAGCCTGTTCGAAAGTATATTCTGACAAAGAGGACAGTAAGGCTGTATTGTACACCTGAAACTTCGGACTAGATGACCTCATCCTAATCTCACCGGACGAGTATTTTTCAATTCCCGCCAATAAACCTGCCGTATCCAACAAATGAAGGTAATTTGCAAGAGTTGTAGTGTTACCGGCATCCTGCAATTGCCCAACTATTTTTGAATAAGAAAGAATTTGCCCCGAATAAAGGCACCCCAGTTCAAATAATTTTTTCATTAATGCCGGCTTATCCACGCGTGTCAACATCAATATATCTTTTGATATGCTTGCCTCTACCAAAGACTCTTGTATATAATTTTTCCACCTTTGTTCGTCATTTATTAATGAGGATGCTCCCGGATACCCGCCAAACCAGACAAATTGTTCAAAACCATAACCAAAAGCATCACGCATTTCGGGAAAAGACCAATGCCCCATATAAATCGTTTCGTAACGGCCTGCCAACGATTCAGTCAAGCCCTGCTGTAGCAACAACCTTGAAGAACCCAATAAAACAACTTTTAAAGAAACATTATTTCTGCTGTCTAAATCCCACTCTTTCTTTACTACTTCCCCCCAATTCTTAATTTTCTGGATTTCATCGATAAACAGGATTCCCTCCAGACTGTTTCCTTTCTGAATTTTTAAACGGGCAACATTCCATTGTTGTTCTATCCATTGCATCCCCGATCCAACAACACCGTCGGCAGAAACATAATGAAAAGAGACATGAAGTTCTGCCATCAATTGATTAACCATGGTTGTTTTTCCAATTTGTCTTGGGCCAAAAACAACCTGAATGAACTGACGTTGCTCCTCTAAAAGCCTTTTTCTAAGTATTTGGATATGAAATCTTTGAAGCATTATTTACAATTTACTCAATACAATGAGTAAAATTACTCACTACTACGACAAAAACAAACATATTGTAAAAAATAAGCTTCATATCCATTGATTTCCAAGGATTACCAGGTAGAAACACACTTCACACAGTTGCTGGATGGCTCCGAGGCAGTCGCCGGTGTAGCCGCCCAGTCGTTTCAGTAAATATTTTCCGAAGAAAAAGGTAATGACGAGCAGAACCACAAGAGCAACGGCTGCAACTTTCCACGGGAAATAAGCCAATGCCGCCAACGGAATCAGTGCTGCGAAAACCAGGTCGGACCACTTGCCTCGCTTGCCGATGGGCTTGGTTTTGCTTTTCCCGTCGGTGCGCGAGTAGGAAGTGGTGAAAATAATCAGCACCGGCATCAGGCGGCTTAACATGTGGCCGATCATCAGCACCGGAACAATTTTGCCTTCGGGAAGCGCATTCAGACTGGTGAATTTTAGTGCCAGCATGAAAACCAGTCCAACAGCGCCATAAGTTCCCAGCCGGCTGTCTTTCATAATTTCCAGGATGCGTTCGGGGGAGGTGTAGCCGCCACCAAAACCGTCGCAAAAATCGGCAAACCCGTCTTCGTGGAAAGCGCCGGTAACAAAAATGGTGGCTGCCATGCTCAGCAACAACGCAACTGCCTGTGGAAAAATAAACAAAGCCAGCGCATAAATACCGGCTCCGATCCCTCCGACCAGCAAACCAACCAGCGGAAAATAACGGGTGCTCCGGTTCAGTATTTCCTCCGAATACGGGATGCGGAAGGGAACCGGGATGCGCGTGTAAAACATCAGCGCGTGCAGGAAAATATGAATTTGTTTTCGCATAGCGAGTTTCGGGTTATGAGTCGTGAGACATGAGTTATAAAACAACAGGACGCTGCGACTGGAAACGTTGTCGTTTGGTAGTCATTCAATTATCATTAGTAGTCATTTGATTGTTATTCATTGTTTCTATAAATGATGCCTGATACCGGATACTGAGCGCAATCGAATTCTGATGTTGAGCGTAGCCGAAACATGGATGCCCGGAAATAACAAATTGTAAATCAATCTGCAATCAGCGGCTATTCCCTGTTCGACACGCCGGCCTCCTCAAAGCTGGACATTTGGTTGAGGAAATTCACCGCAGCTTGTACGACAGGCAATGCCAAAGCAGCACCGGTTCCTTCTCCCAGGCGCATATCAAGGCGCAACAGCGGAAAAGCATCCATATGTTTAAGCATTAGTTGATGGCCTTTTTCTTCCGAAGCATGGCAGAAAACAGTATTGTTGCGTACTCCGGCATCCATCCGGATAGCTGTCAGCACGGTAGCAGTAGCGATAAACCCGTCAATCAGGATAATCATACCCTGTGCCCTGGCTTCGAGGATAGCACCAACCATCATGGCAATTTCAAGTCCGCCAAAAGTAGCCAGTGTTTCCTCCGGGGTTTGCGGGTTGTATTTCAGCGATATTTTTTTCAGAATATTTATTTTACGATCTACCCCGTCAGGCAACAAACCGGCTCCGCGCCCGGTACATTCTTCCATGCTGAAGCCGGTGAAACGGTGCATCAGCAGCGACGACGCCGAAGTATTTCCGATTCCCATTTCGCCGAACCCGATGGTGTTGCAGCCATTTTTAGCTTCTTCCTGAACAAACTCGCGGCCTTTCTGCATGGCCCGTTTGCATTCATCCATTGTCATGGCCGGTTCTTTAAGCATGTTGCGGCTTCCCCGGGCAATTTTTGCCGGGATGATGGGCGAATCGTCAGGGAAGTCGTAGTCCACTCCGGCATCTATCACTTTCAGCTTAATGCCGTTTTGTTTACAAAAAACGCTGATTGCCGCCCCTCCCGAACAAAAATTCATGCCCATTTGCCAGGTTACATCTTTGGGGTATGGACTGATGCCTGCGTCGGCCAGTCCGTGGTCGGCGGCAAATACCAGCATGGCCGGGTTTTTAATCTCTGGCGACAAGGTGTTCTGAATTAAACCGATTTGTACAGCCAGGTCTTCAAGTTTGCCCAGCGATCCGGTGGGTTTGGTTTTGTTGTCAATTTTGTGTTGAAGTTGTTCTTTGGTAATCATCTGATTAGATTCTGGATTATTATATTTCAGATATTAGACGAAAAACTTACTGAGCTATTTATGGTCTCTTATCTTCTTATCTAATGCCTCTTATCTTTTTTACTTTATCTGAACCGGGATTCCTGAAACCATCAGGATCACCCGGTTGGCCTGCCGGGCGATGTACTGGTTCATCCAGCCCTGCAGGTCGGCAAACTTACGGGCAAGCTCATTTTCGGGATGCACGCCCATGCCCAGTTCATTGGTCACGACAATTAAACCGCCGTCGAATTTAATAAAACGGTCCCATTCGGCTTTTGCTTCTTCCAGGGTTTTGTCCACATCGTTATTGTTATCGTAGAAAAAATTGGTTAACCACAGCGTGATACAATCGAGCAATACAAACCGTCCATCCAGGTTAAAGCGGGACAGTTGCTTTTCTTCCTCCAGGTTCTCCCAGTTCGGGCCCCGTTCTGCCTGATGTCGGGTAATACGCTGACTAAAATCTTCATCCCATACACGGGCAGTAGCCAGGTAAACGGGATGCCTCGACCTGTTTTCGGCAAGTTGTTGTGCATAACTGCTTTTCCCCGAACGGGCACCTCCTGTAATCAATGTGATGTGGGCCATGGCATTAATTTTTACTGATCGGATGAATTTCAGATCATCCAATTAAATTAATAATTATCATTTCTGTAAAATATTCAGAAGCATCTATTTTACACAGGGATTTTTCGTTACACAATTATCCACCTTTCCGGAACATACATCTTTGACATATCGCCAACTGATTGTGTCCCCGGGATTTATGATCTGGCTGATTGCAAGTCGTCCCGGTGATTTTCCGTTTATCTGGTAATACCAGGCCATCTTTCCGCGCTGCGCCTGAACCTGATCAATTTCAGTTACAAAGACATACTGGCCCACAGGATGAGTCTTTACTTCGGCCGCTTTTTGTAACGCCTCCAACGCGGTAGTATGTTTTTCCCAGTTTAGGCTAACCTGTTTTGTTTTCTGCCGGGTACCAAAATTTATTTCAACGACGATGGTCTTTTGTGATCCATTCTTATTCTCTTTTGCATTTCCGGCAAACGATAACAGAATGATCAATAATGACATGAGTATTATTTGTTTCATATTTTTGGTTTTTTATTCGTTTAGTGAGCGGGTGACTCAGAGATCCCCCCGCTCACTAATAAATAATCTTCTTAGAACGTGTACGCCAATTTAGCCATAATACTTCGCCCGGGCATATTGTAACCGTCTTTTTCTGAATAATTTTCATTCATCAAGTTCGAGATGGTAACTCCAAAATCTGTATGCTGGTTGACCGAATAAGTCATCGAATAGTCGAAAAGCAGGAAGTCGGGTTGTTGCAGTACTGCATCGTCAGCCGTGTAACCTCCGTCGGTATAATAATCGTCACTAGTGATGTCCGGGCGAAGTAAAGGAAAACTGTCTTCTTCGAGTCTTTTCCCTACGTAACGGGCATTCAGGCGGGAGGTGAAGTTTTTATTGTTCCCGTAAATTAGGCCAAAACTGCCATTTGTTTTGCGGGTGTACAACATGTCCTGAGTTATTGAATTTCCATCGTCGTCAGTAGTTGTCACTTCATCTTTAAACATAAATGTCCAGTTACTGTACAATTCCAGTTTATATTTGTTGCCAGCCATGCTTCCGAAGTCGAAAGAAGCAATCCATTCCAGTCCATTCATATTTCCTTTATCAGCATTAACATAAGTTTTTTCCGTATCTGTAATATTTTCTCTAACAATACGGTCATCGTGTTTGGTGGTGAAGAAGGTAAAATCATTTTTGAAACCTCCATTCCGGGTTTGATAGCTGATACCAATATCAAACGTTCTTGACTTTTCAGGCTTTAAGTCAGGATTTCCAACATACTCATAATAAGCCTTATAACTCCCAGCAACCTTGTATGCATCGGGTACGGAGAATGCCGAACCAAAAGAGGCATGTCCTTTCATGTTTTCAGCAAAATGATATTGGACACCGACTGAAGGATTAAGGGTTGAGTATGATTCATCGGATTTGCTTGATCCCAGTGCTTCGTTGGCTTCAAGCGTGTATTTAAAATGATCGAAACGAAGGCCTGCACTCAGGTCCAGACGATTGGTAATATAACTGATCTGCGAAAAAAGAGCGGTATTCGAAATGGTATTGTCCGGTTTGTACGGATCAGCCGGAGTGCCAATAGCTTCCCAGCGTTCCGAGTGATAATCGTTTGTATTGTGGTCGATACCTGCCAGTACGTTCAGTTCCCCGAATGTCATTTTATCCTGAAGTTGAAAACCGTAATTCTGTATTTCACTTTCAAAACTGATAAACCCGTCTTCTGTATTGTCCGAATAGTTCGGATCTTTTTCATTGGTGTAATACGGACTGAAGGTCAAGGTATTATTTTGGGTTTGGCGGCTTAAATCAACATACAGGTTAAGGCGGTCGATGTCTTTTTTACTTTGACCGTAACTTCCCCAATAATTACCGGGCGTTTCCACATCGTAAGCAAAAGTGTATGCCATGCGGGCATTTGCCTGCCATTTGTTGGTAATCAGGTAAGTCAGATTGGCGTTCAACTGGTTAAATTCGTAAGTGGTATTGTCCATGTTGTCGCCGTACGATGCTTTGTCGAGGATCAACTCTTCGTAGTCTTTCATCGAAAGGAGATTGTTTTTACCAATCCGGTAATCTTTATCCTGCCGTTCACGCGAATAACCCACTCCAAAAAATAATCTATCGCTGAATCTTCCGGTAAAAGAGCTGTTCAGTTTTACATTCCCAAAACTTCCTGCTTCTGCTGAAACAGAACCTTCGGTTTGCCCATCGGCCTTTTTGGTAATGATATTAATGACACCTCCCATGGCATCCGATCCGTACAACACCGAATACGGGCCTTTCACTACTTCGATGCGTTCGACATTATTTAGGCCAATAGCAGCCAGATTGGTTGAGCCGGAAGGACGGCCATCGATCAGTAAAAGAGTGTAACTGCGGGAATGAGCGCTGGGTGAAAATCCGCGCATTCCGATAGTAGCCGATAACCCTGGATACTGAATAATATCAAGGTTCGTTGCACGTTTCAACACTTCTGCAAGATTTGCCGAGGGCAATTCTTTGATTTGTTTGGCATCGATAATTTCAATTTTCTGCGGAAGGTTTTTCAACTGACTGTTCATGCGCGAAGCCGACACGGTGACTTCCTGCACTTCTACGTTCTTAATAGTTTTGTCATCCTTGGCAATTGCTGACACAGCAGAAACACTAAGCAACAATCCTAAAAACAAGCATTTCAATTTCATCTTTAAAAATTTTTATGGTTAAACATCAACATGCAACCATAAACTTTCAGTAGCTGCTACCTGTACATTCCAAATTTATAACAGGAACAGATGGATAAATCAGATGAATGTTTGTTCACCTCATTGCTTTTATCCCGAAAGCTATGATTTACTAAAACGGAACTGGCAGGTCTTCTGGCTCGCCTCTTTTTTTTGATGCCTTCCCATCCGGCAGTTGCCGGACAGTGGGTGTAGTTCAAAAAAGGGAATGAGGCTTACAGCTGCGGGTACAGCTCCGGTTTTGCACCGGATTCCCTATTATTCCTGCCGGCGTAACCGGCATTGGAACCATTTCCGACGACAAATGTAGAAATTATTTGAATGAAAATACGGAATAAAAAAAAGTTGTCTAAAACAATCGATCGTTAGATTTTTAGATAAAAGATTTAAGACAAAGACTAATAATTTGATTTCCAAAGATTCAAAAAAGCAAATCCATTTTCATAATACACTGACAAATAACTAGTTGCAAATTTGCCGAATTATTATAAAAGTTAAGATAATAAAAACAGCATCAGCACAGATGCGACACTCACACCAACACGAGTGTGACACCCACAAAGGCACGTTTGTGACACTCACAAAGGCATGTTTGCGACACTCACAAAAATTTTGAGTTACGGTATTAGTCTTGTCAGGTTTGCTTTGTCTCCCTGATCCCGGGTGCTCAAGTTCTTTTCAGTTTAAATTAATCAAAATGTATTTTAATTCTATTTTAACAGATTCTTTGAAAATCGAAAAATCCATCCGTTTTACCCTAAACCCCGAGGGGAACCGGATCGATTTTTCTGATTTCTCCCCTTGGGGCCGGGGTAAAAAATCAGAAAAATTGGTCTTCCTTCTAAACCTGTTAAAGTAGAATTAAGAAGTGTTAAATGTTTGGGGAATTGAAATAATTGTATGCCTGTGAACCTTTATTCTGCAAATCTTTTCTACCTTCAGTAAAAATTTTTATTGAAATAAAATGGCAAAGAAAAAAAACAAAAATAAATCGTTGGTCACGTTCAATAAGAGCAGGCTTAAGAAAGCCATTCTTTCCGAGTTTTACGAACAGCCCAACAAAACTTTTAATTATAAACAAATAGCGGAGCTGCTGGGAATAAAAGACCCGGAAAACCGCAAGTTGGTTTATCTGGTTCTGGAAGAGCTTACCGAAAGCGGGAACCTGGAATCGGGACAAAAGGGTAAGTTTAAACTGAAATCGCGCGGAGGTTACATTTGCGGCATTGTTGAGTTGCAACCTCAAGGTTTTGGGTATGTGATTTCCGAAGAATTGGGACAGCCGGTGCTGGTAAGCCAGCGCAACCTGAACCATGCGATGGACGGCGACAAAGTGAAGGCTTACCTGTATGCACGCCGTAAAAAGCAGTTGCTCGAGGGAGAAGTGACCGAAATTCTGGAGCGGGCTAAAACTACTTTTGTTGGTATGGTTTCACGTTCGCGTAACTTTGCTTTTTTTGTTCCCTCGGGAAAAGTAGGGTTCGATCTGTTTATTCCGCTTGAAAAGCTGAAAGGCGCCAAAGACGGGCAAAAAGCAATTGCCAGAATTACCGAATGGCCGGCGCGGGCAAAAAACCCGTTTGGTGAGATCGTTGAAGTACTGGGCGATTCGGGGAGCCACGAAACCGAAATGCACGCCATCCTTGCTGAATATGATTTACCCTACCGTTTCCCTGACAAGGTACTGAAAGCAGCCGAAAAAATACCGATGGAAATTCCTGAAGAAGAAATTGCCAAACGAAGGGATTTCAGGGCAGTTACTACCTTTACAATTGATCCGCATGACGCCAAAGATTTCGATGATGCTCTTTCGTTCCGCAAACTTGATAATGGTTTATGGGAAGTTGGCATTCACATTGCCGATGTATCATATTATGTGACTGCTAATTCAATACTGGATGAAGAAGCGCTGAACCGGGCGACCTCGGTTTACCTGGTCGACCGCGTAGTACCCATGTTGCCCGAAAAGCTTTCGAACGGTGTTTGCTCACTGCGCCCGAACGAAGACAAACTTTGCTTCTCTGCTGTCTTTCATCTCGATGATCAGGCCCGTGTACACCATCAGTGGTTCGGAAGGACAGTAATTCATTCAGACCGGCGTTTTACCTATGAAGAAGCACAGGAGATCATCGAAACCGGACAGGGAGACCTGAAAGATGAAGTTCTCCGGTTACACGCATTGGCGGTAAAACTTCGTAAGCAACGCTTCAGCAAAGGTTCGTTATCGTTCGAGCGTATCGAGGTAAAATTTAATCTCGACGAAAACGGGAAACCTCTTTCGGTATATTTCAAGGAAGCAAAGGAGAGTAACCAACTGGTTGAAGAGTTTATGCTGCTTGCCAACAAAAAAGTTGCTGAGTTTATAGGGAATCCCCCCGACAAGAAAGAACCCAAAACCTTTGTGTACCGGATTCACGATAAACCGGATCCGGACAAACTGGAGAATTTCAATAATTTCATCCATAAATTCGGGTACGGTATTCAACTGGG
Organism: Prolixibacteraceae bacterium; assembly: GCA_963662895.1. Classification (GTDB taxonomy): domain Bacteria; phylum Bacteroidota; class Bacteroidia; order Bacteroidales; family Prolixibacteraceae; genus GWE2-42-39. The sequence goes on from OY759981.1 coordinate 910,269, forward strand.
CAGTCCCAGGCTTATTTCGAAGTCGATGAATAACCTGATGGAAAATGTGAGGGGTAAAAACGAACAAAATGTGATTGAGACACTGGCTGTGCGTACCATGGCGAAGGCTGCGTATTCGACCCGTAACATCGGGCATTACGGTCTGACATTCGAGTATTATACCCATTTCACTTCACCTATCCGTCGTTATCCCGATATGATGGTACACCGCCTGCTGGAACGCTACCTCGAAGGAGGACGTTCGTGTAATGCCCAGAAGTACGAAGAATTGTGCAAACACTCATCGGACATGGAAACACGCGCAGCCAACGCTGAACGGACCTCTGTTAAATACAAACAGGTTGAATTCATGCAGGATAAGGTAGGAGAACAATTTCCGGGAGTTATATCGGGGGTTACTGACTGGGGTATCTATGTTGAACTGGAAAACAAATGCGAGGGTATGGTTCCCCTTCGCCAGCTGGATGACGACTTTTATATTTTCGATGAAAAGAATTATTGTATCACCGGGAGACATACAAACGTACGGTACCAGATAGGAGATGAGGTAGAAGTCGAAATTTCGAGAGCCAACCTAGAAAAAAAACAGCTTGATTTTGTGTTAATTAGAAAGTTACAAAGAGAGGGGTTAAATTTTCGGAACTGATTATTCGAAAAAAGAACTATCTTTGTTAACTGCTTGAAACGAACATTTATTATGGCAATGAATCTCGAAAACGGTACGAATAAAAAGGATGCTAACCGTGAGAACATACTGAAGATAGCCCAGGAGATTTTCAGTAAATATGGATATAAAAAAACCACGCTCGACGACATCGCCAACGCGGTACGAAAAGGAAAAAGCTCTCTTTATTATTACTTCAACAGTAAAGAGGACCTTTTTCAGGCTGTGATCCAAAAGGAGGTTGATATTCTTCGCAAGGAACTTGAGATTGTAGTAAACCGTAACACCAGTCCGGTTGAGAAACTTCGTGATTATATTCTTACTAAATTAACAACTTACCGGGGGCTTGCCAATCTTTACCATGCACTCGAAAATGATGTTACAGCCATTGAGTTTATTGAAAATATCAAGCACCGCCACGACCAGGAAGAAATAAGGATGATTAAGCGTATTTTGATTGAAGGAGTACGTAAACACGAGTTTGAAGTATATGATTTCACACTGGCGGCCACCGGCATTACCACAGCCATAAAAGGGTTGGAAATGCCTTTAGCAGCCGGCCAGTACAGTTCTGCAAACCTGGAGCAAAGTGTCGATAACATCCTGAAGATTATTTGCTACGGGGTGATGAAACGATAGTGATTAGCTACTACAGTGTACAAAATCAGAGATAACACAAAAAACCGCCCCCCACAGGAAAGCGGTTATCAATCTTAAGTATAATGATTAAATCAGCGAATTAAATTTCAGTTTGAAGTATGTAATTTAATTTCAACCTGATTTTTAGTTTGGTCTGCATGAACATTTTCTACCAACTCTTTTTCATAGGAAATGTAGGTTGAAACAATATCGTAATTGCCTTTTTTTACATCCTTAAATGTAAAATTACCGTCAAAATCGGTATAAGTTTTCAGTTCAGTGCCCTTCAGACAAACCTGAACTCCAACTAACAATTCACCGGTTTTCTCATCGGTTATGGTTCCTGTCAGGTCAACAACTGCAAGCTCGCTGGCCGTTTTTGTTTCTGACTTTTCATTCTCATTTTTTGTAAAACCTGTGTATACAAAAAACATTAAAATCAAACTTACTGCTATCTTTTTCATGGTATTGATTTTTCAATAATTAGCTAAGTCAAAGGTATTTCTACCAAATTAAAGAGCAGTTACAGAATTATTACAAATCGATTAAACATGATTAAATTTTGGGAAGGCGGAAAACAAGGCAACCTTGCAGTTAATATTTTGTGTCTGTCCGATGAGATTTTGAATAAAAAAAGACCTTGGTAATGTTGTAGTTAGTAGGTGCGTACACTTATTACTTCGCCTGTTTCAGTCGAGTATTTCTTCCAAACTCCCGATTTTTTACCGTTCATGTAATACATTTCATAAATCAGCTTGCCTGAATCATTCCACACTTTCCACTCGCCGTGTTTCAGCCCTTTTTTGTAATTGGCGACTGCGACTTTTATGCTATTTTCATTATAAGTGGTCCAGGTTCCATCCATTACATTTTTTTTGTACGACCTGATCTCATTGAGCTTTCCGTTTTCGAAATAAATACGCATTTCACCGTTTTTTAAGCCCCTGGTGAGTTGCATTTCCATTTTAATGTTTCCATTTCCGTAGGTAGTCACGTAATGTCCTGTGTAAGGTTTCGAACCGGATGTCATGTAAACCCCGTCAACTTCCCTGATGTTTTGTCCTAAAAGGACGGAAGAAAACAATAAGATGAATCCGAAAATGAATCCCAATTTTTTCATAATAACCTCCTTGCCTGCCGGATTTGTCTTTTTTTGTATCACATATTAAAACCATTCATTCAGAATGATTTGCAAATTAAGCTTTTTGTTCGACATTGAACCTTTCCGGCATTGATTTTTTTGAACTTATTAAAATATCTTTTTCAAACAAAAAACAAACTGTTCCCTGATTTATACAAACCCGAAAACGCTGTGTATCTTAAAAGTTCCGGATCCGAAGACCCGGAACTCACAAAATTTACGGGAATTGAAGCCAACACTTCAATTATCTTTAAAGCCAGTCTATTTTATTCAAAAATATAAACTCCGCTTTCTACTTCATTTAAGGCATCAGGTAACCAATCAGGTTTATCTGTTCCGTTTCCGGCGCCAACAGCTCCATCATTTTCACCAACTGTTAAGCCATTAACAGCTTTGCTTTGTCCTTCTGTCATGCCAATAAATTTTGCATTGGTAATTTCAATATCACCACCGGAAATACGGGCAGCAGCATCGGTATCGTTTGATTTGGCATAGAAATAAGCTTCATTGCTAACCGTTATATTTGCAAAAACGATATTGTTAATAGTAAGTTTTCCGATACCATCTTTCATGTAATAAGCATGTTCTCCGCTAACACCGTTAATGGTTACATAATTTAAAGTTGCATCAGTCATAGGTGTTGCAGCCCCATCTAGATCGCTGTTTGAACCTTCGATCCCTGATTGTGCAGAATTTAACGAATACCAGTATGAACCTGTGCCAGACCATCCGTCAGCAAAGTCGATTCCATCGTCGCCACTGTCAACGGATAAAAGGTGAGAAGCATCAACTGTACCGCCAAAAAATTCCATACCATCATCACCTCCTTTGTAAGAAACAATATAATCGATAGTAGTACCGCTACCAACGCCAAAACAAGAAAGGCCGTTAAATTCTTTTTTGGCAGTGTATTTATAGCCGGTATAAGCCAGAATCAAGTATGTTATTGAACCGGAATTATCAGTTTCACTGTCGCCACCATATGAAAGGCCAGAAACTTCAGCACCGGCAGTACCGCTGTCTGATTTATTTGTTGGTGCATAACCACAAATGACTAATCCGCCCCACATTTCGGCTTCTTTTATTTCACAAGTCATAACAACAGGAGCTGTTTCAGTACCATTGACATAGATTTTTCCACCTTGGGCAACAGCAATATAACGCACTTGCGAATCGGTCTCTGTTGTTTCGCTGGCAGTAATGGTTGTTCCGGCGGGGATCGTTAATGAACCGCCATCTTTTACAATTAACGCACCGGTTAAGATATAATTATTTGTGGCATCCAGTTCAACCTCATCTGTAATTTCACCTTCGAGTTCAATGGTTGCCACAGCATCGTCGCCAAACACGGTATTTGTTCCATCAATATTATTCAAAGCATCGGGCATCCAGTCGGGTTTGTTAATTCCATTCCCGGCTCCGGTAGCACCTGCATTTTCAGAAACAGTTAAATCGCCAGACACTTTGCTCTGTCCGTCAGCCATGTCAACAAAGCTTACATTGGTAATCGTAATATCCCCGGCAGTAACGCGTGCCTCTGCACCTGCATCACCATCAGAAATATAAAAATAAGCCTGTGCAACACTTTCATCCAACCCTCCGATAACAATATTATCGATGGTTTGTACCCCGGCACCTTCTTTCAGAAAATATGGTTTTTCTCCCATTCCATATACTGTCAGGTTGCTTAGGGTTGCTGTAGTCATAGGAGTTGCAGAACCATCCGTATCACTATTCGAGCCTTCGATACCCGATTTTGCAGAGTTCAGCGATACCCAATATGTACCTTCTCCGCTCCAGCCGTCGGCAAAGTCGATACCGTCGTCGCCGCTGTCAACCGATACCAGGTGAGAGGCATTAACAGTACCGCCAAAAAATTCTATTCCATCGTCTCCCCCTTTATATGAAACAATGTAGTCGAGGGTAGTACCGCTACCAACACCAAAGCATGACAGGCCGTTAAATTCTTTTGTGTCAGAGTATCTATACCCGGTGTATTCCAACCGCAAATAAGTAATTGACCCTGAATTGTCGGTTTCATTGTCTCCTCCATATGAAAGGCCTGATACTTCAGCACCGGCTGTACCGCTGTCTGATTTATTGGTTGGGGCATAACCGCAAAGTACCAACCCGCCCCACGCTTCGGTTTCTTCCACTTCGCTGGTCATTACAACAGGATTGGAAGATGTACCATTTACATAGATTTTACCTCCCTGGGCTACTGCAATATAACGAACCTGTGAATCGGTTGTTGTTGTTGCAGTTGCTTCAATACGTGTTCCTGCCGGAACGGTCAGGGTTGCACCTGATTCTACAATAAGCGCACCTGTCAGTTTATAGGTAACAGAAGCATCAAGAGTAACCGTCTTTCCTGACTCAATTGTACCTTTCAAGTCTTCTGAGTTCAATTCGAACCCAGAATTATCATCATCGTTGTTACAGCTGTTAAAACCAATAACAGCAAAAGCAAAAAGCATTAAAAAAGCAAGTCTTTTCATTTTTTCAAAATTTTAGTTACAAGTATCGTACTTTGGTTTTTACTTTAAAATTCGTAAGAAAGGCCAAAACTAATTTTGGTGCCTTTTTTATATGAGCGGATCAAAAAGTCCTGAGATTCGTTTTCCTGCATCCGGTCGATATTCGGGTTCAGGATGTTTTTTGCAGAGAGGCTGATGCCCAGGTGTTTTATTTTCGATTTTATAACAATATCGAGATTGTTTATGGCTTTATCAACCTGCTTCCCGATTTTGGAATAACCAATCAGAAATAACCGGTCGGATGTATAGGCATAAATGACAGTTGGTGTAAGAGAAAAATTGGAATTTTTCCATTTCATTGTATAACTCAGGCTGGCATTGGCAATCAGAGGTGCAGCCCCTTGTAGTTCTTCGTGGTTCTGAATAAAATTACTGTTTACAAGTCCTTCTGTTTCTTCATTTATTTTTTTATTGTCCAGTTTCTGATTCGTATACATCAGGGTCATGTTCGCAATCAGAAACAATTTTTTTGAGATAGCTTCATTTTCAATATTGATAATATTTTTCCTGGCTTCCAGTTCCAATCCATACAGCTGAGCCCAATCGCCCGTATTTGCATAAGTATAGTCGTTTGAAGCTGAGGCCATAACAAATTTATTGATCGGGTTGGAAATGTATTTTCCAAAAACAGCAGCAGATAAAAGTTCTCCTGTTTTTGGAAAATATTCCCATTTCAAATCGGCATTATAATCTTTTGAAGGATAGAGGTAAGGGTTACCTACCACAGCATCGGTAATTCCTTCGAAAAGGAACAGAGCTGTTTCTTTAAACTGAGGTAATGTATAGGTAATACCTGAAGAGAAACGAAGGTTCGATTTATCATTTAAGGCATATTTTAAAGCAAAATCCGGAAGAAATTTCAGTTCGTTAAAATCTCCTTCTCCTTCGTCAAGTGTAGTCGAATATTCAATTTTCTGGTAAACATTTTCAAGACGTAACCCACCGGAGAATAACAGCTTCTGACTTAAATTATATTCCAGGTTAAGAAATCCTGCATTAATAAATTGTTTCCCATCGTAAGTCGACGAAATAATATAATTGCTTGAGAATGTACGCACCTTAAAATATCCGGCCTGCAGGTTTGCATCATTAAAATACGAATCGATGTCCATCACGTCAATTGTTTGATTCGTAATAATTTTATGGTTGAACTGGGTGGCAATAAAGCTCCGGTCTTTGTATTTCCCGGAATAGCCTACAGTTAACTTTCCCCGGTAATCCTGTCCGTCAAAAGGCTCCCCAAAAGAATAGTCAAAGCTTGCATTCGCAGCCAATTCATTTTCTTTTAAATCGTGAAAATACCGGTTGTTATTAGACTGGTCGTTGGTTGCAAAAAATTTATAATCAGGATCGGTGCCATCCATTGTATTATGCCTTCGGTCGGGAATAATATTGTGTATATTGTTATAGGCAAGTCCCCACTCCATCTTCATTTTTTTGCTGAATTCATGTTCTCCCAGCAATTGATTGACCCAAACCGTAGTCCGTTCAAACTCTGAACGACGTACTAAAGCACTATCTTCTGCCACATCAACCACATAACCTCTCAGGTCTTTCAGGCTTTGGTCTGAAGTATTCAGGAATATAGAATTAAAATAATAATTATCAGTACCTTTCTGATAATTCAGGTTTAACATACCCGTCGTTTGGGTTTCATAGCTGTACTGTGTCCCTTCCAGGTCTTTTTGTTCAATATCACTGGCATTTATTTTTCGCTCCAGTAACCCGGAATATTTATATTCGTTATCGAACGAAGCCGTAAGAAATGCGTTCAGGGCAGAATGCTCAAACCGGAAACTTTTTCCTGTAGCCATAGAAAGTCCGGAAGTCGGATATACCGTTTTCTTCTGCGGGTTCCACTTATTTTTAAAAACATTGTATGAGTCAAGGGAAGTAGGACCCGAAGTGTTATAAAATCCAAAATATCCCGGACCGTCTGACAAATAAAACTCATCTGCGTTTGAAGTTTCAGTATTAAAACCCGATTTAATGCCAACATTCAAAAAGTCACTTCCCCGTTGTTTTTTAGATGAAATATTCACATTGGCACCAGCACAATCGCCCAACATAGAAGGAGTAAATGCCTTTTCGACGCTGATGAACTCAATAATATCAGTTGAGAATAACTCAAGATCGATATTTTTGTTTTCAGCATTATTTGAAGGGAGGGGCAAGCCATTTAGTGTTGTTGTGTTGTAACGGTCACCAAGTCCCCGGATATTTAATGTTTTCGACCCTTCCTGTTTGGTAACTCCTGTAATTTTTGCAGCCGCTGAAGCAGCATCGGAAACACCTTGCGCCGAAAGCTGTTTGGCTCCAATTGATTCCCGGCTTACAGCTGCTTCTTTTTGATCTATGAGGAGCATACTTTCCGACTCTCGATTGGCTTTTGCAACTACATCGACCCCGCCAATTTCAACAGTTGATTCTCCCAGCTGGAAGTTAAATTCAAGCTCCTGACCAGCTTTAACACTGATGTCCGGGAGCAATTTTGTTTCGTAAGAGATAAATGAACACCGCAAGGTATAAGTTCCGGGCGGGACACTCTCAATTGCATATTTCCCGTCAAAATCAGTAACTGTTCCGGTGGTTGTTCTTTCTAACATCACGGTTGCCCCAACCAGTGGTTCATTTGTTTTTTCGTCGGTTACGAGTCCTTTTATTTTCCCGTTTTGCGCAACAGCAAATAATGAAATTGCACATAAAAGCTGAAGCATTAATAGTCTTCTAATTCCCATAATTTTGTGTAAATTTTTCAATCCTGAGTATCACTTCTTCAAATTGATGTTGCTAAGCAACGGCTATAATGTTACAATCTGATTAAATAGTTTTTAAGCTTAGGTTACATTTCTGAAACAGAATTGTAATAGTTGCCGGAGACCCCGGAATGCTTATATTCTCAAAAGAGATGTTGTTTCTGATATCAGTCTTTTGTTGCTTTGAAAAGCAGAAAAAAAATAACCCGTTTAAACAAAAAGCTTAAACGGGTTATTTTTATCAAACTTTAAAATTCAATAAACCGGTTATTTTTTCTTTTTCTTTATAAGAAAATACGCACCGACTAAAATTACGACTACCCCGGCAACAATTACAATCGTCGTGGTCGAGCTGTCTGCTTTAGCACTTTCTTCCTCAGCTTCATAAAATACCGGATCCATATCGTCGATCGAGATAGTGTCTTTTTTGTCGTCAAATAGTTCATCTTCCTGGGCATAGCCGGTAGTCAATCCGGCAAGAGCCATACTCCCGACAAGTACCATTAATAAAAAAATTCTTTTCATAACACATCTATTTTAATTAATTGAATTTGCCAATTCCCTGTATTTTAACGCAATTTCCGGCTCTGTATTCTCATAAGTTTTAGCTAAAGCCAGAATTGCTCCCTTGTGACGCGGGTTGATGCGGATACAGGACTTCAGGGTCTCTCTCGCTTCTGCCACATCAGTCTCGCGCTGCAAGTTCGCAAGTTTTATATACGCGACAAAATATTTTTTGTTTATTTCAATCACTTTTTGATAATATTTAACAGCATCGACCTTATTTCCACTTTGTTCAGCAATATTTCCCAACAACAAAAGGGAGGGTTCATATTCCGGATATATCTCCATGCCTCTTTTTAGCACAGACATGGCCTTTTCTGTTTTTCCCTGCTCCTGCAGTGCCTTTGCCAGTTTATAATAAATCAACTCATTCTCTGAATCGATCTTTACTGCTTTTGAAAGCAATTTTTCGGCTTCGGCAAAATGGTTCTTCTCTAACGCTTTTATTCCTCTGTAATCGTCGTAGGTTTGTCGTTTCAGCACAGTACATATAGGAATACCGTCGGCATAAATGGTATGAATGGCATTCTCCGGTGGCCATTCTCCGTTTTTTAGCTGATTAGGATGGATATAACTGTTCCCCACGATGGCATAGTCCCAGTTTTTACTGCTGCGGTTAGTATATTGAAAATACGAAAAATCGATATTGGGATAAAACCGGAAGAACCACTGGATAGGGAAGTTACCTCCAACACGAATGTTCCGTTTGGGTTTTACTTCGGTCAGATGATTGATCAGCCACTCGGTACCTTTCCGCATGCTGTGGTAGTAATAATCGGTTTCGTATTTCCCGTAAGCACCTTTTAATCCACCTGTAAACTGGTTAAAATAAAGGTAATAATACGGATGGTTGGCAACCATAAACCGGAGAGGATGAACCGCCAGCACAACGGTTATCAGTAACAGGGCAACCCTTCCCCAATATTTTTTTAATACAGAAACACTTTCGGAAAAGCCCATTGCCGCCAGCATTACGATGCCGGGATAGATAAAAATGAAATGCCGCCAGGCTCCGTATAAGTTAGCATGTTTTAAAATGACAAAAACAGGCGGAAAAACCACGGTAAAAGTAAGGATGAATAAGGGAAATGCTTTCCCATTCCTAAAAATCCTCCGGGAGAAAACTATAAAAAGAATAATACCCAGAAATATTATCAGGGGGATTGTGATTAGTAAATACTTTGGCAGGTAGAACCAGGGCAGGCTATCGGACCAGTAATATCCGCCATTGAATATCTGCCGCAGGGTCGTCGGGAAATTAGTCATGACCTGGTACGACTGCCAGGGTTTAAAAAACGGATTGGTAAGCGCATAAGGCCATAACACCAACCCTAAGAAATATCCGAAAACCGATACCACCAGTAACTGTTTCAATCGGTCCGGTAACTCTTTCCAGTCGATCGCATTTTTTGTAATATACCGATGCAGATAATATAATAATGTAAAGAACCACAGATAAATAATCAGTAAAATTCCCCCCGCCCTGATGCCGATTGATACTGCAATACTAACTACAAGTAAGGCAATCGTCCGTTTCGATGATTTAGATACGGAAAAGACTGTTTTTAGAGATAAGAAAACGCCGGCAATATATCCCAGAGCGAAGGGAATGTCTTTTAAATTATTTTGTAAATGCCCTAAAAAACGGGGCGAAACAGCAAAGAGAAGGATTACGATGATCCCGGTACGGTAACCTGACAGATAAACGGCAAACAAACCGGTGACCAATACAATCATCCAGCCGGCAACCGAATTCATCAAATGCCGAAAGCCGTAAATGTCATCAATTTTAAACAGATGGATCAGAATGGTTACAAAATTGTCGAACGACTGACCGTAATACTGTAAATGAGTTTTCGGGGTATGAAGCGCAGATTGATCTTTGCCCATGGTTTTGAAATAGTTGTAAACCATTTCAGAATGCTTGTAATGCACTTCCTCATCGCCGGAAATGCCGGCATCCCGGCTGATAATCATGACAGCGACAAGAAAAACCAGAAGCAATCCCCAAAATATTATTTTCAGTTTTCTATCGACCATTTGTTGTACGATGTTCAACAAGACAATTAACTCAGGCAATACCCTATATTATATGGTATAAAATATTGCATTGTATCCCGATTTTCTTTTAGTCAAATAAGTTCCCCGTGGCTCCACCACGGGGATTATCAGCTTTAAAATTTTTATTTCAACCGCTCCAGGGCAGCCTTGGCCGCATCTGACAATTTTTCGTTTGACTTCAATTTTTCCATAACCGGAATACTTATGTCAGAGCCCATCCAGCTTATTTCACGGATCAACGCTTTTTTAGCATCGTTTTCACAGCTTTTCGATTTCAGAGATTTTAGCATTGCCTTCTCATATATGAGCAACTTTTCGCCGGAGCCGGAATCTTTTCTGATCCTTGCTTTCAGATCGGAGATATATTTCCGGCTACGTCCGATTTTGTATCCCTCAATTTTATCCATCAGTTCAGCAAGCGATAATGGTTTGTATGAAGGCCATTCGACAGTACTAACTGAATTTGGAAATTCAGCAGGGACGTCCTGTGTTACCTGCCCGCTGGCAGCCCATTCGGCACCACGTTGCAATGTTGTAATGAAACCGGCACATTCAACAGCAGGATATTCGTCTGTATTTTTACCCACATGTCCGAGAACGGTCTGAAAAATCCTTCCTTCCCCATATTTAATTGTAAATAATACTGGTTCGTCGCGTCCGGTACCTTTGTAAGTAGTATCGGCATAAGCAGTTGCCAGAATATCCATGTTTTTAGCTGGTCCCCGGAGTTGCTGGTACAACTCGTCTTTTGTGTGCATCCAGCTTAAAGGTAGTCCTTTCATAATGGGGTGCTCTGTATCCCGGGTTTTAACCAGATATTCATGTTGTGGCCCGTGAGAACCTCCTCTTCCCGGGGAATTATCCTGTACCAGTTCATTATTCCTGTAATACACATATGGTCCACTTTTTTCATTACGATTGCCCCAGCCACCAAGCCCGGTTATTTCGTTAAATTCTTTCCAGTCGGGGAAAGGATTGTTGGCTGCATGATAAACTACTACCCCGCCTCCGTTTTTCACAAACTCAACAAATGCTGATTTGGTTGATTCAGGCCATGCGTCCCCGTCATAATCGAGTACAACCAGGTCGAACTTACTGAAATCGGGAGTAAAACTGCTCATATCGGCACCTTTTCCCGGAGTAGTAGCTGTTTTTATTGAAAATAAGCATGTAGATTCGAGAATCTCTTTCAGGATGGGCGAACTCACCTCCCAGTCGTGAGAGTTATTTTGCCCGGTAACAATCAAGGCTTTGTATTTTGCCTCTTCTTTGCAGGAGTTTATTAATCCAATAATTCCTGCAAAAATAACGACCGATAGTATTATTTTTTTCATTGTTAATTCAGGTTAAATGACAGGAAGGATCCACGGTTCGCGCATAGGGCGTTTTAACAGGCGACTTGCACGTTCATTGCCTGCTATTTCTTCTTTTTCAGGGTCCCAATGTATCTTTTGTCCGGTGGTCATGGCTATTTCTCCCAGCAAACCAACAGAAATAGAACGGTGTGCAATGTCAACCGGAGTAATTGTTTCTTTATGGGTCCGGATACATTCTAGTAAATTGGCAAAATGATTTTCACTCTTATAAAGTAATGTATCACCAGTGCCCATTTTTTCTTCCAGTATTTTCGGGTCGGATGCAATCAGCTTTCTCCTGTCAACATGAATCCAGCCTGTTTCTCCGTGCCAGGTGACCCCCATCCCGTGCTGCAGACGTGATGCATTGGCTACACGTATTTGAATACCATTGGCATAGTTACACAAAAAATCGTATTCAACCGGGACATCGTAAATACCTTCACGGGGGTATACCCCAATACCTTCCACTTCAACCGGGCCAGTGCGGTCGAGGCCCAGTCCCCAATGGGCAATATCGATGTGGTGACCTGCCCAGTCTGTCAACTGGCCTCCCGAATAATCCAATATCCAGCGCCAGTCCCAGTGACAAACACCACGGTAAGGAACTTCAGGGGCTGAACCAAGCCAGAATTTCCAGTTTAGACCTTCGGGAACATTCATAACCGGAGGAGTTCCAATACTGGCATGAGCATCAGGCAATCCCACTTCGGTATATTTTACCTTTCCGATACGCCCGTTGTAAACCAGTTCCGCAGCATGATGGAATTTTTCAACCGAACGCTGCCAACTACCCGTTTGCCAGATAATATCGTTTTTCTGAACAGCTTTTACTATTGCCTGCCCTTCACGAATACTTCGCGCTAAAGGTTTTTCCCCCCAAATATTTATTTTCTTTTCGGCAGCAGCAATATAAGTAAGGCTATGCCAGTGATCGGGTACTGAAATACAAACGGCATCAGGCTTTTCTTTTTCCAGAAATTCGCGGTAGTCTTCATAAATACGGCAATCGTTGTTCTGGTGATGTTCGTTTACTATTTGCTGAGCCTTTTTTAAATGATTAGCATCAACATCACAGAGTGCAACATACTGAACTTCCTTAAATTTTAGGAAATTACACATATTCCCGGTTCCCTGCGATCCGGTTCCGATCGATCCCATCACTATTCGGTCACTTGGAGGGATGAGACCATTCATACCCAGAGCAGAGGAAGGGATGATGCTGGGAAGGATTGCTGTCCCCAAAGTTGCCGTCGCTGCACTTCGGAGAAATTGCCTTCGTTTTGTTGTGTTTGACATGTTGGTTGTGTTTAGTTAGTGTTAATGTCCTTCCCTAATCCCTTCTAAGAATTAAGAAAAGGATCAGATTTTATTTAGTTTGCTTTCCTGGTTTAATGCCATCTGTTTTTAATTATCATATTTTCTTCTTCCTTTTCCTTCCATCCCGGGGACGATTTTAGGCTTTATGCTGAGATCCCGGAACCGGGACTTCAAATTTCATATCAACCGGGCCAAATGCAATTTCTTTCGGTCCTAATTCCATTCCTGATTTAAAAATTTCATCCCAGGTAATCTTTTTCCCTGTATATGCGGACTCCCGTCCCATTATGGCTGTCAGTGTCGAAATAGCTGTACGTTCAGCTTCATTGACATATTCCCCGGTTCGAATGGCATGCACCAGGTGCATGTGTTCCTGAACGTAAGGAGGAATTTTTATTTGATTCATTTGATTCCCGTTTTCATCTTTCGGGTAATCAAATTTCCATTTTACGGTTCCATCCAGGTTCCAGATGGTATTTTGGCAATTGGTGTAACCTTCGGTTCCCATCACCAGCTCGCCGGTTCCATTGGCACAGTCGTCTATCTGGCGACACATACTGTGCGAGAAAACTCCATCGCCGAAATCAAAATCAATACTGAAAAAATCATATTGGTCACCTGTAATCCGACGCTCACGGCCTCCATAGCCAATTGCTGATATAGGATGTTTTCCCATAAACCAGTTTATTACGTCAATATTGTGAACATGCGTATCAAGAACATGATCACCACAAAGCCAACAGAAATTATTCCAGTTCCGGATCATATAAGTCATATCATCCCAGCCTTCCTCCCGGGTTCGAAACCATACATGGTTTTGATTCCAGAATGCTTTTGCAGCAACCGGTTTGCCGATAGCCCCTGCCATCACCTGTTTATAAGTCTCAATATAATCTTCCTGGTGACGGCGCTGTGTTCCGGTAACTACATTCAGGCCGATCGATTCTGCCTTTTTTGCAGTTGCAATTATCGAACGAATCCCAACCGGATCAACAGCCATGGGTTTTTCAAGAAAAACATGTTTGTTTTGGAGAACCGCTTCGTTAAAATGCAGAGGTCTGAATTTCGGAGGAGTTGCGACTAAAACAACATCGACTTCTTTCAAGGCCATTAATTTTTTGTAGGCATCAAAGCCAACAAAACAATTCTCTTCCGGAATTGGTCTTTTAAAACCTGCAAAACGTTTTCTGCAAGCATCTATTTTATCCTGAAAAACATCAGCTAATGCAATAATTTCCAAATCGGGTCCGGCGCTGATAAAATTGATTGCGGCACCTGTTCCGCGGTTACCCGCCCCAATTAAGCCGGCACGAAGTTTTTTCCCTTTTGGCGCTGCTTTTAAGATTGGCGGTAATCCTAAAGATTTAGGATCAATACTTTCTTTACATGAAGAAAGCAGGGAACTTGCCCCCAATAATCCAATTCCGGCCAAAGCACTTGATGCAAAAAACTTTCTGCGGTCCATATTTCTTTGTTCTTTTCTCATCTCCTCTGACAAATTTTAATTTTTCATCTCCTTCTTAACTGTTTCTCCGGGTTCGCATACTACCCGGAAACCAACATCGATACAATCGGAATACCACCAGATACTTTTGGGCATTTGCGGGTCGGTAACCAGCCATGCTTTTGTTCTGGTGTAATCGCGGGCGGCACTGCGCACATCTTTTGCATCGCTTTTAAACGAACCTCCACGAATCACATGTTCTTTTCCTCTTCCGGGGCCTCGTGGGTCTTTTACCAGCCCCTGGTACTCTTTGTAAGCATTGGGTGAATAATAGTCGAGACAAAATTCGGCAACATTACCCAGCATATTTTTTAACCCGAACGGATTTTCTTTCACCTGTGAAGGTTCCTGCGATTCCGCCGGACTGTTTTCCTTATATATTACATACGAATTAATCGTAGTCGTATCGGGCCCAAATATTTTTTTAAATATTCCTTCTGAAGTATAATCTTTCGGACTTCCCCCGAATGGGTAAGGATTTGACGATCCACCGCGACAGGCATATTCCCACTCGGCTTCGGTAGGCAGACGATATTTTTTACCTGTCACTTTGCTCAGCCAACGGCAATAAGTATAGGCAGCATGCCATGACATGGTTATTGCCGGGCGGGAGCCTTTACCCCATCCCTGGTCGGGTGCTCCCCACGGAGGTGTCGGACCTGTTATGGCATCAACTTCTTCAGCCGCCTCTTCTGATTCTTTACGTCCCTGTGAAGACGTTTCCGCGAAAAATGCCAGATATTCATCCCAACTGACTTCTACTTTTCCCATCCAGAAATCAGACACTTCTACGGGATGGACAGGACTTTCGTCTTTATCCCGTAGCGGTTCATTTTCGGGGCTCCCCATGTTAAATTTCCCCCCCGGGACAGCAACCATATCAAACGAAACACTGGTCCCGGGTATTTTCTCTATATAATTTATAAATTTCTTCACAGGGGTAGCCTCCGTAAAAATTTCTTTTGCTGCTTCTACATTCCCAAATTCAGTATTGTGTTCATGTTTCCGGTCGGGATCGAAATGGCCTACATCCAGATGACAATTCAGGCAACTGATATTCTCTTTGGATGTAATGAAATTAAGATGGGCATCATCGCCTTCTTTCGAAAGGGTAACCGGGAATAAATTCTGGTGACATTTTATACACGATTCGGAATAGGTAAAATGTTTTGCAGCTTCAAGGGTGCGTTTTTGTTCCCATTTAAAATCAGCGCTGTCTTTAAAAAGAAACCCGTAGATATCTTTTGCACCGTGTTTGGCCTTGGCAAAAAACTTTCCATGTCCTTCGGGAGGCAGGTGGCATTCGGTACAATGTACAATAACACCTGTCCGGTTATTGTGATGGGAAGAAAGTTTCCAACTTTGTTCAGCATGCGGGTGAACGTGGCAAGACATACAATATTCGTCGGTCGAAGTGTAATCATAAGCTCTTTTACCGGCATATAAAACTATTAAACACATAACACTCCCTGCTAAAATCAGGGAAAGATAGAGTTTCCGTCCAGTCATTGTTGATTTAAAGTTCAGTTTCATCCTTTTCTAAGGATTTTATTTTCTATACAAATGTAAAAGGAGGCACTTAGCGCGGATTTACCTGCAAATTATAATGTGGTTATTCATGGGTTAATTTTTGGTTAAACAGGCCTTTTATAAAGAAAAATAAATGGATATAATATTTGATAATCAATGAAAAATAAAAAAATTAACCCAATATGAAAGTTTCTTCTGATCAGGGAATCAAATTATCAAATTTTTTGGAGAATGTTTCGCCATAACACTCCTGATAAAGGGCACTAAATTTATCATATGTAAATTTAGCGGTATTGTAATTGTTCTGTCTCACCAAGGCATTCAGTTTAAATTGTAAGGCTTGTTCATTCACCGGATCAGTCTCGAAAATACGGTTTGAAAGTCTTATCACCAACTCGTTGTCTTTTTCCATATCTAGTTTTGCAAGAAATTTAAGAAGCATATCGATAATACTATTCCCAATATTTCCTTTAAAATCATCAAGCCAATCGTAGGTTTCCCCTTTGAAAATTTCACCACCACGGATAATCTGATAAAATTTCAGGTAATAAGAAGCAGGGTCTTCCCCTACTTTTTCAAGAAGGTTTAAATATTCGATGTAATCACAATACACATCACCTGAAAATTCCATTGACCAACGGTCAATATTAAAGACGATTTCAACTTTATTGATTGTTTCAAGCAACAAACGCAATTTACGGATCGTAACACCACGGCTGTTTTTTGCACTTTGGTATGGTTGTTCCGGCCATAAAATATTGGTCAGTTCTTTAGTCGTAATTCCATTCCTGTCCTTTTGCGAATAAAGCATGATCAGCAAAAACAGTTGTTTTAATTTCGGTGTAAACTGGGTAGTAATATTGTTCCCTTCGTTATCAAGAACTTTAAAAGTGCCAAACAGGCGAATGTAATTTTTTTTAGGTTGCCGGTTTTCGGAATGTTCCACTTCCCGGATTTTTTCAACCGATACAAAACTACGTTTGATATTTTTGAAATATTTCAGATAAACAAAAATAAAAAAGGCTAAGATCAGAAGTGAAGAAAACCCCCAGGAAAGAACAGGATACCGGATAAAGATATTTCGTCGCGGAATAATTTCATAAACTTCTTTGCTGATCCCCCAAATTTCATCTTCGCCCAACGCTCGGGACCAGATAGCCAGATCGTCGATTGCCCCGTACATGTTCGATTTCCAGCTAAACCCGGCTACCCCGATAAACAAGTTGTCGCGACCTTTAAACGAAGGGTGTCCCAGCGATTTACTATCGAGTTTCCCATTGACAAAAATAGCCTGTTCCCCATTCTCTTTATTGTAGCGCCAGACCAGATGGTACCACCTCCCGGCTTCAATACGGGTATTCCCTTTCAGGTCGTTCGAGAAAAAGCCAAAGTATGGCATCTGATTCCTTATCAACAGATGTATACCCTGCTGATAGGCATTGGTTTTGGTGCCAATAACACAATAATCCTCTTTATCAGGCAGGTATTCCTCAATTTTTATCCAGGCAGAAACAGTAAAGTCGTGATCCCTGATATTAAAATCTTCGGATTTGGGAAGTACAATATGGCTTTTATTGTCGAACCAGGCCACCGTGGAACGAACGGAATCGTTTATAAAAGAAACCCCTATATTTTCGCCGGAAAGATTGTTTACACCGGCATCCCTTGCCCCATTCCCGAAGGTGTAGTAAGCCTCCAGGTTTTCATCTATTTCCAGAGGTGATGCAATAAAATGCTGTACAATATTTTGTGTCGGCTCCTCAAAAACTACCGACTCGGGCTTAAAGCGATACCCCGGACTTTTAGGTATCAGTGAAATATTATCGCCAGGCCCGACAGGAAAACTGAATTTTCCGTTGGTCAGGCTGTTTGACCCCACCCAGCTAACGTAATCAAGTATTTGTGTATTAAAGCTAACCGTACCTTTTATCACTTTGAATGAACGTAGTTGGTTGGTAACAGTTATAATCCACATTTCAAATTTATCGAGCATAATAAAATTGGGTACTTTCCCTGTAGTGGTCCAGGTATTTTTTATATGTTCTATCAGGTAAGGGTTCTGTGTTAAATTTCCTCTCAGGTTCTGAGGGTTGTCAGCCCGCTTGGGTAAATTATAATCATTGTAAATCAGCAAACTGTTTTTTGGATCGCCTTTAAGGAATTCACCTTTAAAATCGTGCGCTTCGAGCAAAGAAAAATAGGGCTCAACCGCAAAATCCCAGATATAATTTAGCCAGTCGGGAACCCAGCGGTGATACTGCATCGCAAATACAACCAATCGCTGGTTCTCATCAACCATGGTTTTCAGTGCAGGCCATCCGGTTTTAGGATCGTGATAATAAAGAAACGGATTAACCCCCGATTGCTCAAATACATTTTCCAATTCGTTTACATTAACACTGAAATCGAGAAAAAGGGTGAGTATTTTCTCCGGGTTTTTCTCCAGCTTTCTTCTGATTTCTGACAACGTTTCGACAAAGGGGATAGAAACTCCCCGGGAATTTTTCAGCATGATCTGGTTTTGCTGCTTTTCCCATTCCAGATAAAAACGAAATCCCCCGATGTTCAGGTTCAAAAGTTCTTTGACAGTATGGTTTTCCTTCAGGTTTGCATCTACCCCGGAAAAATTTGAAATCACAAAAATGCTTTCGTCGTATAGTTTTAAAGTTCCTTCTTCTGCTGCGTCCGATTGTAAAGCAGAAAAATTCAGAATGAAAAAAAACAGGGGAACTATGTACTCAAAATACATCCGCATAATTTGTCCGGTCAAATTTTCGAAGAACAAATATAGTTAATGTGTGACGTTTTGGAAACAGAACACTTTGCTGAATCCTGATTTGTTTCGTTTTAACAACATGTTTTACCCGATAATAAAGGCAATCTGTTTCACAAAATGTAAAATTTTATATTTTTGCAGGACTTACGGGTTGTTAGCTCAGTTGGTTTAGAGCATTACCTTGACAGGGTAGGGGTCACTGGTTCGAATCCAGTACAACCCACTTTTTAGGGTTCCAAAGTGAACTAAAAGATACTAAATCCTGATTATCTTTGCTTTTTGATTTTTTAGTACAGACAAAAGCTAAAATCAAGCTTCATTGCATTTTCGTTTTTTACAGTCCTCAAGCCACACGGGCTAATCCTTTTTCCCTCCATCTGGAAAAAGGATCCAAAAAGAGCCGCCACTGAGGCAAAAAAGCTAAGTTTATTCACAGCGATCTCTGTAATAGTTTGTAGTTCATTTTATTATTTGTGAATTTAGGTTCTGCGTGCAAACATCCGTGAAAATGAAGAATAACCGTTACTTTTGGAAATTTGTTATTTTTTATTCATTCATTTATTTTGAATTGATTTAACACAAACAGACTTATAATCGAATGGAATCAAAGACAGACTATAGTGATAATAATTTGGTTGCTTTACTTCAAAAAGGTGATAAACAAGCCTATAAAACGCTGTTTGAAAAATACGGAACAAAATTATATTTTTTTGCCTTAAAATACCTGAAGGAAAAGGAAGATACCAAAGATCTGCTGAATGAGGTCTTTTTGAAATTGTGGGAAAGCAGGCAGAATCTGAAGTCTAATTCATCCCTGAAGGCCTACCTGTTCACAATTGCTTATAACAACATCCGTCAGAGGTTTTTAAAAAAGATGAGAGAAGAAAAATATATCCGTGTTTTTGCTGAAGAATATCTGTCTGATACTTCAGAAGGAGAAGAGCAATTGGATTATGAATTGTTTGTTGAAAAGATCGACCGGATTATCGATTTGCTCCCCCCCAGGAGAAAAGAGATTTTTATCCTGAGTTATAAGAAAGAACTGAAAAACCATCAAATAGCGGGACAGCTTGGTCTGAGCGACCACCATGTAAAAAAGCAACTCGTTATAGCACGAAAATTTGTGATCGATAAGGTTAAGGAGAACAATGGCTTGGCAGGTCTTTTACTCTTTTACCTGTTCACCGGACAATGCCCGGATTAAAATTTCTTGAAAAAAAATTAATATCAAGGCATCCCTTTTCATGAGAAGTTCATATTACTGAAAAAGGATTCTCTGAATGACGATTAACAGGAAACATATTGACCGGGTTTTCAGCCAAAAGTTCAGTCTTCTCGATATGAAAATGCTTCAAATGTATTTTGAAGATAAAAAGTTGAATGAGGAAACCAAACTTGTTGTTAGAGATCAATGGAAAAATTTTGAGCCAGCCCCTGGCAACCAGCCCAACCTGGACGATGTTTTTTACAAGTTTTATTATACCATTGACAATTCCCAAAAACAGGCCTCTCACAGATCTGATATTTTCCTGAAAATGTATAAGATCGCTGCAGTCCTGATTGTGGGTATCCTTATTGCTGGAGCTATTTATTTTTCCAATCAAGGAGTTATCCGAACGCTCAATCAGCAGATGGTTGAAATCGCTTCCCATGATGGTTTCCGCAGCCACTTCAGGCTTCCCGACGGAACAACCGGATGGCTGGGATATGGTTCCGATCTGAAATATCATGTGGATCGTAAAGATCAGCGGATCGTTGATCTGGATGGTCTTGCCTTTTTTGACGTGACTCATCAAAAAGGAACCCCATTCGTTGTTAAAACACCGGCGCAGCTGGATATTAAAGTGCTTGGGACAAGGTTTAATGTTTCCGCATATTCTAAAGATCAGACCTGTGCTGTTGTGCTTCAGACGGGAAGCGTGAAACTAAATTTGGGAAACAGGGAGGTACAGACCATGAAGCCTAATGAACGTGTCGTGTATCGTCCGGCAGACAATTCTATTGAAAAAATTACAGTTAAAAATGTTGATGATTTTTTTGCATGGAAAGATGGCAGGCTGATCCTCAGGAATATTTCGCTGAAGGAAGCCTGCGTTAAGCTAAGCCGGTTCTACAATGTTGATTTCGAGCTGCAGGCTAAAGGACTGGATGACATGGAAATACAGTTAACCCTCAAAAATGAAACGCTGGAAGACGCCTTAACTCTTTTAACAATGATTTCACCGGTAGACTACCAGATTGAGAAACGAAAGGCACAAAATGATCAGTCATATTCAAAAAAGAAAATAATCATAAAAAATAAACAGCCTATGTAGCATTAACCTAAACATAAAAAAATGCGGGAAAGCACTGCCCATGCTGTCCCGCAAATCAGTAAAGTCTATTTAAGTTTCAACATTACTAATTTTCAAATTTATGAAAAAAAATTACAAGTATGTGGCATGGTATGATCATGCTTTAAAAAAAACATTATTAATTATGAGATCAGTTCTTATCATATCGCTGGTGTGTATTATGCAATCTTTTGCATT
Source organism: Prolixibacteraceae bacterium (assembly GCA_963662895.1). GTDB lineage: Bacteria > Bacteroidota > Bacteroidia > Bacteroidales > Prolixibacteraceae > GWE2-42-39. The sequence goes on from OY759981.1 coordinate 931,647, forward strand.
GGACTCCTATACACAGAATTCCAAAATTTCGATTTCGGTGAGAGAAATGAAACTTGATGATATTCTTATGAAACTTGAGAGTGAAACAGACTATCGTTTTGCATACAACAAGACCGATATCAATGTTAATCAGGTTTACACCATTGACATCAGCGATGCTCAAATCAAAGAAGTATTGGACAAGCTTTTTGCAGATAAAGATATCAGCTATAAGATCATTGACCAGCGGCAGATTATCCTCTCTAAATCAAGCGTGGCTTATACTGTCTCTCAACAGCTAAAATCAATATCAGGCCGAGTTACCGACTCCTCCGGTGCGTCTCTGCCCGGAGTGACAGTTGTAGTTAAAGGCACTATACAAGGAACGATTACTAATGGAGACGGAGATTATTTGTTAACCAATGTTCCGGGAGATGGTATGCTGGTGTTTTCTTTTGTGGGGATGAAGACGCAGGAAATACAGGTGTCAGGCCGGTCAGCGGTTAATGTAGTTATGACAGAAGAAACCATTGGCATTGAAGAAGTAGTGGCAGTTGGATATGGGACCATGAAAAAAAGTGATTTAACCGGTTCTGTAGCTTCTGTTTCATCTAAATCATTTTTAGATCAACCGGCCAGCTCTGCAAATTCTATTCTTTCGGGAAGGGCTTCCGGCGTAACAGTGCGTAGAATGAATGGTGCTCCAGGTCGGGAATCAACCATTCGTATCAGGGGCGCAAATTCACTTTATGGTGGCAACGACCCCTTGATTGTTGTTGATGGAAACTATAGTGGTGGTATACCTAACGCAAATGATATTGAATCCATAGAAATTCTTAAAGATGCTTCGGCAACAGCCATTTATGGCTCGCGAGGAGCAAACGGAGTCATATTAGTGAAGACAAAACGTGGTACGGAAGGGAAGCCTACTCTTAATTTTTATTCCGATTTTTCTTTTGACAACATACCCCGACGTTATGACCTGATGGATGCTTATGAGTTTGCTGAATATAATAACAGAGTGGGAGCTTATCCTTTCACAGATGATGAGATTGCTTCTTACAAAACGAACAAAGGTACGAATTGGCAGGATAAAATTTTTCAGACAGGTTTCTCACAAACATACAAGGCTACATTTTCCGGAGGGACCAAAAAAATAAGGTTTTATATTTCCCCGAGCTATAAAAAAACCACAGGAACCATATTAAACACGGAAGCAAGTGGATATGGCTTAACCTCAAAAGTGGATATGGACCTGAGTAATCGCGTTACCGTTCAGATCGAAACGAATGTGGATCACAACGATAATCTGAACCCTGGTATGGCATCGGGTGGTGGCAAGGGGACAATTCCACTCACGGCAGCAATTATATGGGCTCCGACAGAGCCTGTCTATGAAGCAGACGGTACGTACAACCGATTGGGTATCGGCACAAGTACGGTTTTGAATCCTGTGTTGATGACAACAGCTGTGAATACAAATTATAGTAATAATGGTAGTGGCGTGGGTAATCTAAAGGTTAAAATTATTGAAGGCCTGGAATTTAACGCAAAAAGTATTGTTAGTTTTGGTACAGGAGGAAGCCGGAATTTCGCAAGTGAAAATCTCACCGGCGTGTCTGCTGCAGCTTCTCAAAGTTCATACGAAAGTAAATCATGGCTAGTAAACTCGTTTTTGACTTATAGTAAAACAATTGCAAACATTCATGATTTTTCTGTAATGGCTGGCTTTGAGGAGACTAAAGGCAGTTCACAATCTTTAAGCGGATCTGCCAATATTCTTCCACTAGAGTCTGTAGGCTGGTATAATCTTGGCCTAGCTGCGCCCAATATTAGTGTCGGTTCTGGCTATGGCAACAGCGCTATGAGGTCATACTTCGGACGTCTGAATTACAATTATGATTCACGATATTATTTAACGGCAAATTTCCGGGCAGATGGTTCGTCCAAATTCAAGGGTGATAATCAGTTCGGTTATTTCCCGTCATTCGCTTTGGCATGGAAGCTTTCAGAAGAAAAATTCATGAAAGATCAAAATATATTTCAAAATGTAAAAGTACGTGGAGGCTGGGGAGTTACCGGAAACCAGGCCATAAGTGACTATGCAACTTATACAACCTTGGGAAGCCGTGGTTTTTATTGGGGAGATGTACAACAGGCAGGATACTATGCACGGGTTGGTGGTAATCCGAACCTGAAATGGGAATCAACCAAACAATTAAATTTAGGACTTGACTTAGCAGTACTTTCTGGCCGTTTGTCAATTGCACTTGATTATTATGATAAAAAGACAGAAGATTTATTGGCACCTGTTTCCGTGGCTGCATATAATGGAGGCGATTCCACATTTGGTCGCAATAGTGTAATTTCCAATGTTGGTTCCGTACAAAACAGAGGTTTTGAATTCAGTATGAACTATGACGTTCTTCGGAGCAATAATTTTAAGTATGAAATTAATTTGAACGGAGCTTTCAACCGGAATAAAGTGCTTGATCTTGGCGAACAGTCAATAATTTATGGCGCCACGTATGCCAGTGGTCTTTCTTCTCTCAGCCCGTTTGTGTTGATACCCGGACAACCTATAGGAACTATATATGGATTGAAGTACCTGGGTATATGGCAGGAAAATGAAGCTGCTGAGGCAGCAAAATATCAACAGGAGCCCGGTGATTATAAGTATGAAGATATGAATGGGGATTATAATTATGGAGCAGAAGATAGTCAGGTTATAGGAAATACAAATCCATCTTTTACGTGGGGGCTTAATAATCATTTTTCTTACAAGAATTTTGAGCTGAATATACTATTTGAAGGTGTGCATGGTCGGGATGTAATGAACTGGTCATACATGATAGCTGCAGAGCGTATTGATTTTAAACAACTGTACACTTTACGCGAGGCCAGGAACCGTTGGACAGCAGATACTCCTGATGCCAAATTTGCTAAAATTGGAAATTCGAATAAGTTAACTCCTAATTCTTCTCAGTATATGGAGGATGGGAGTTATGTAAAAATGCGTAACATAAGCCTATCATATCGTTTTCCGAAAAATGTGATAACATTTGCCGACGTTAAAATTTCCGTTAGCGCGCAAAATATACTGACTTTTAGTAAATATAAAGGTTATGACCCGGAAATCAGTTCCTCTGTTGGTGACGATGTAAATTCAGGAATGGACTGGTTTGCTTATCCCAATCCCAAAAGTTTCTCTTTCGGAATATCACTGACATATTAATAAAAAACAGAGCAATATGAAAAAGATAATACTGATAATCTCAATAATAACTACCTTTTTGGTATCGTGTGAACTCAACGAAGATTTTTTAAAAGAAACACCCAAAGGACAGCTGTTCCCTGATAATTTCTTAAACAATGAGACAGAATTGGAGTTGATGAATACCTCATTATACGCAATTTTTGATCGAACGATGGACTGGCCTTATGAAAGTATGGAAATTAAGTTAGCCAGTTCTGATGATATACTTGGGACAGGGAACCAAAGGCCTTACTATAATCAGATGGAAGTTAATATGGATATTACCGTCGGTGCTGACAACGATATTCAGTTAGGCTGGGAACGTGCTTATAACACAATCAACCAGGCGAATGCTATTATTAATAATTATCACAATGCCGATGGTGCAGTGACTGAAGATAAATTAAATGCATGGGCTGCCCAGGCTCATTTTATCCGTGCATTCACATACTTTTGGTTAGTGCGTTTTTATAATAATATTCCATTGATTACGAGCGCATTTGCGCCGGATGTTGATAAAGAAGTTACCTGTTCTTCTAGCCGGGATATATACGATTTAATTGTTTCCGATTTGCAATTTGCAGAGAAGTGGCTTCCGGTTTCTTGGACTGGGTATATGAAGAAAGGAGGGGCAGTTACGAAAGGAGCGGCCAAATCGACTCTGTCTAAAGTTTATTTGCAAATGGCTGGTTTTCCTGTTAATGGAGGCGCTGAGTATTATGCAAAAGCTCGTGATAAAGCCAAAGAAGTTATTGATAACTCCTCTGAATTTGGGTATGCTTTACGTGATCATTTCCATCAGGTATGGGATCCGTATTGGAGTGCATATGAAATACCTGAAGATGAAGTTATCTTATGGATTGAACATACTGTTGACGATTACAGCCGAAGGGCTCCTTTAGCAAGCCGCCCTATCGAATTTGGAGGATGGGAATTTATGGTTGCCGAAAATGGCTTCTTTAACCGGTTCCCTGAAGGTGAGCGGAAAGACTTTACATTCATCACTGATTTTTATGTCAATGGAGGGCAACATTATTCATACAAGGATTTGACATGTAAACATCCATGCTACCGAAAACTTTGGGCTGATGATCTATCTAATGGCTGGGATTGGGAAAAAAGAAACGAGCCGTCAAGTCTTTGGCTTACTAATATGACACAAACCGCTAACTGGTTTAGCTCACGTCCTGATATATTAATGCGTTATTCGGATGTGTTGCTGACCTATGCCGAAGCAAAAGCACGCACAGATGGTCCCGACGCTTTGGCCTATCAATGCCTGAACGATGTGCGCAACCGGGCATATAAAGGAGTTGGTACGACTGAGGCTTCAGTAAGTGGTCTGAGTACAACTGATTTTATTGATGCCGTGGTCTGGGAAAGGGCTTACGAATTTGCTGGTTTTGAATACTCCGCCAGATGGTTTGATCTGCAAAGGCTGGAACTGGTTGAGAAAGCCACGACTGATTGGCGTGATGAAACAGAAAGTAAATACACTCTCGTGAAACAATACACCAAAAAAGATTATTTTTTACCTGTTCCCAGTAAAGAAGTTAGGCTAAATCCGAATTTGGCAAATAATAATTCTGAGTTTTAATAATTGAAAGACTGATAAAATGAAAATAAAATATTTTCTTACAGGTATATGTTTCTTTACTCTTATCGCCGGTTTGATCGGTTGCAAGGACGAAGAGAAAGTAATGACAGGTATTGCTCTTAGTACAAAATCAATTACAACGGATGTGGATGTAGTCTCTGATGTAATACCATTTCCTATCCCATGGGATGCTGAAGTACTGGATAAATTTACATGGACCTCCGAAAATTCTGCGGTAGCAAAAGTGAACAGCAAGGGCCAAATACTAGGCGTTGATCCAGGTGAAACAAATATTATCTGTCATTACCAGGATCTCACTGCAACAGTGAGTGTAAAGGTGAATACCATTGAAACGCTTCAACAAAAAATCAATACACTTGGGGCAAAAGGTTATTGGGAGTTTGAAGATCCATCCTATCTTACCAAAAAAACGATAGGAAATGATTTGGTTTTTGTTGAGGATAATAAACAAATTACTTCAAACGAAGGGCCTCGTTTCGATAACAAGGCAGTTCGTACACCAAGAGATCCTAAGAATGCCGGAACAACAGGAACATTTATTAAATGTATCCATGGGTTTCAGCCCAAAAACGGAGAGGCAAAAATTAACGAATACACGATTATGTGGGATATTCGTCTGCCTGATGAGACAGGAATGCCTGAATCCGGATATTATACGCTGATGTCGTCAAGAACTATAGATAATTCTAAGGACCAGGATTTTGCTATTAAGAGCTCGGGTTCTTTTGGCATCGGGGATTTAGGTTATTCCTCAAGTGGTTCACTTATAAAAGGTAAATGGCATCGTGTGGTATTGGCTGCAAAGGCCGGTTCATCTTTCACTTATTATGTTGATGGCTCGAAGGTATATGAAGGGAATGCCGTGAATGGGCCGATTGATGGTCGTTTTTCTTTGTTACCTGAAGGTGTATTGTTCTTTTCTGATGATGATGGAGATGACAGCACAATCGATGCCTCTGCCATTGCTGTTTGGGACAAGCAGTTAACCGCTGATGAAGTTAAAAAGCTGGGAAGTATCAGGCAAACATTTAATTTCGAAGAGTAATATCTTATAAGGTATATTACCTACTAATAAGCGAGGGCGTGGTAAGTTACTGCTGCCACGTCTTTGCTATATCCAAAAGGATAAGATTTAAAATCGTTGTCGGTTTTTTTAAACTTGCATTAAATCAGTCTCTTATTATATAAGTATTGCTTGCTCCGCTTTTGTTTGTAGTAGAATCAGAGCATATTATGAGAAATAAATTTATAAATACACTTGTATTGGCTACAATTATTGTACACATTGGGTGTACAACGGGTAATCAATCAAAAGCCTACTATATTTCCCCAGTAGGAGATGATGATAATACTGGGTTAACCAAGAGAACTGCATGGAAAACTTTGGAGAGAATTAACTGCGAAACTTTTCAACCCGGCGATGCAATACTTTTAGAATCGGGCGGGACCTGGAATGGCAGGCTGCGTCCTTTGGGATCCGGTGAATATGGAAACAGAATCACCATTAGCAGTTATGGAAAAGGAAATAAACCTGTCATAAATATTGGCGAAACGGCAGGAGCAGGCATTACGCTTGTTGGTCAGTCGTGGTGGGAAATAAAAGGAATTGAAATTACAAGTGGAACACGGCCTCAATTGGGAGTCAGGCGCGAGGGAATTTCTGTTAAAGCTGAGAAGGAGGATTCAGTCGCAGGTATAACCATCAGGAACTGCTATATTCATGATATATGGGGACAAATTGGTGGCGCTGCTTCAAGTACCATGATTGAAATCAACAGGGCTGCGGAAGATGTGCTCGTCGAAAACAATAGCATTAAACGTTGTGATAAAGTTGGTATTCGTGTAACAGGAAGGAACAACGTGGTCGTTCGTGGCAATTACCTTGAAAATCTTGGCGGCGATGCAATTATTGTGCATGGTACTCACCGTGGTTTAATTGAACACAATGTTGTCGATCAGGCATGTCTTCGTACCGGCGATCCTAATCTGGACACCGGGGATAGCAACCGGTATTCCTGGTGGCCTCATACCGCGGCCATATGGATATCGCACGCCAGGGAAACAATCATGCAATTCAACGAAGTTTATAACACTGGTAGGCAATTGGGGAATGGCGATGGGCAGGCTTATGATTTTGACTTCGGTTGTGAAAATAATATTCTTCAATACAATTACAGCCGGAATAACGCTGGCCTTCTACTAATAATGGATAATACTCACGGAAATATCGCACGATATAATATCAGTGAAAACGATATAAAATTCAGGCCAACTCAATTGGTTACCATGTTCTGTGATACCGCAGAACAAAATCTGATTCACAATAACATTTTCTACGTGGATCATGGAACTTCTGATATTACCTATTACTACGGAGATGAATACGGCCCCGGTAAAGGGAAAGGAAAAAAAGATAAGGGGAAGCTTGGCGCTCATTTCCGGAACAATATTTTTTATGCGACAAGCCAGGGACGCTTCAGGACGGTATATGCGTTTGGTGATTCATTGAATAGCGCCGAATTCAGGAGGCTTGAAGATTTTCATCAACTTCCTTCTTCAAAGAGCAAAACCAATTTTTACAATAACCTCTATTTTGGCCCGTGGATGAACGGACTGCCCGATGATCCACAAAAGATTCTTGCAGACCCAATGTTTGTTTCGCCCGGAAGCGGAAGATACGGGCTTTCCTCATTGGATGGATATAAGTTGAAACCAGGTTCTCCATGCTTTAATCGGGCAGTACCTATTGAAACGGAAAGCAATAGATGTGATTTTTATGGAAATCAGATTATTGGAGGACCAACCGATATCGGTGTGTATGAAGAGATTTCTGACAATGGTAAAATGAATTTTTAAACATATTAGATGAAAAGGATCGCTTTTTTTATTTTAATTTTTCTCCTTCGGGGTACTATGAATCTTTCAGCTCAGGAAAACATTAAGTTGAAATTCAACAAAGATGGGAAATTCAGAATCGCACAGTTCACAGACTTGCATTGGATTGACGGGTCGCCGAACTGTGCCAAAACTGCTTCTACCATAAAATATGTTTTAGAAACAGAGAAACCTGATCTGGCTATCCTCACTGGAAATATCGCATGGCAGGTACCTTCAAGACAACCATGGCGTGATATTCCTAGGATCTTTGAAGATGCAAAAACACCATTTGCTGTTGTTTTGGGGAGCTGATCGTAGTTTGTCGGGAAAGCAGAACATGTCTTCTTATTTTGAAGGGAGATATGAGAAAAAATACGGCAAAACGACTGCAAGTATTTTTGCAGGAATGACCCCGTATAGTGGTTTTTATGCTTCACGTGCAGCTGTTGTGAATATGGATGTGGGTATTTCAAAGCCCATTACAATAGGAGGTTTTGTTTCAATTCCCTCGAAAATCGAGTTTGTATTAAACCCGGAGTTACAGAACGTGTATGTAAATGCAATTTTTACAATCAGATGATTGTCTATCAGTGTTTTGTTTAAGTGGATACAAGAACTAACTAAAGCATATAAGAAAACCTAAACGATGAGAAACTACATTATTGCAATATTACTGTGTGGAATTTTACTGGTGGCTTGCAGAACAAATCAACAGAAGGAACTTCATCCAGAATTAGTTGAAAGCATTGACTGTACTCAAGACTATTCTGCTGACACTTATTTCTCGTATGGCGATGTTCGGGTAATTTCTTCTGAAGCCGGAACATACCGGGAAGCTGAGGCAAAACCTTTGTCGCGGTTTGGATACCGTTTCAAAGTAAAGCATCCCGGAAAGCCTTATTTGTCCGTAGTCAGGTATCCCGACGATAAACGTCGGTTTATGTGCATGATGGACGGAACAAGTTACGACCTTACTATTGGTACTTTTACAGGAGTTAAAGAACCTCTTACGCATAAAATGCGGGAAATAAGAAAAATCTTTTGGCCACGGTGGAACGATTGCAGTATTGTATTTATGACCTGGGGAAACGGTGAACCTGCTGCTGTCGCCGACATTCAGATTTACGAGATGGACGATCTTCCGGCTTTGAATATCAATAAAAGCGGCGAAAATATTCCGACCCGGGAGCTGGGTTTGCAATTTGAAGACCCATGCGGGATGACTTTCAGCATGGGGGCATATACTGAACAGGAATGGCTCGACCGTACGATTAGTTATATGCATTTTACCGGGCAGAATTTGCTGACTTATCCCATTGTTTGGTATCACGGTCCGTTGTACCCCTCTAAATGCGAACCTTCGGGATTAGCTGAAAGCGTGGCTGCATCCGACCGGACAATCTACGCTCGATGGACTTCTGATTTGACTGATTGGGTTGATATCCTGTTGAAAAAATTTGAGAAAGAGAATCTGGAGTTTCAGGGAGCGTTGACACTATTGCGCCTGGGTAGCCTGATGAAAGATATGAATATAAACCTTGACTCGATAAAAGCAGGAAAGGAAACCTATAACAACATGCTTGCAAACGATCAGGTTCAAGCATCAACAGCCGACTGGACAGTCGAATACAATGTCCTCAATTATGAAAAGCAAACCACAGGCACTCTCAAAGAATGGGCATATGGCGAACATAATGGCCCATTTGGAAAAGGACCGATGTTTAACCCTCTTCATCCAACGGTTCAAAAGGCAATCTTAACCCTGATCAGCGAAATTGCAAACCGCTATGGAAAATCGCCGGCATTTAAGGGAATATCCGTCAATATGTGGCATGCCACCATTCTTTGGTATTTTTCGCTTCAATCGGGTTATGATGATTACTCCATCGGTCTTTTTGAAAGAGAAACCGGTGTTAAAATCCCGGTTGATCAGAAAGCTCCTGATCGTTTTTCGAAACGGCACAACTACTTAACCTCTAATTATCAAGAGCAATGGATAAGTTGGCGTTGTGAAAAAATCAGGGAGTTGATTCGAAAAATGCGTGATGTACTAACAAGCGCTCGTCCCGACCTGCGGTTGACCCTGACGATGTGGACAGAAACAACCATCCCCGGCTGGTTTGGAACACCAGGTAAACCCGAACATCAAATTTTCGCACGAAAATCGTTGTACCAGCTTTGCCGCGAAGGTGGCCTGGACGTGAAACTATACAGCAATGAACCTGGAATAGATATCGATTATTCGATGGTACCTTCGCGCGACCGTGATGGCTGGAGTACGTTGGGCGCTGATTTACCTTTGGAAAGAACTTGTTCGTTCCGTGACCACGATTTTCTTGACAAGGAAACGCTTGATGCAGTTGCCCAACAGGAATACCCAGGTGCCTTTATTTTTGACTGTTGGGTTGAAGCCTGGGGAAAATATTCGCATGCACCATGTGATCCGGATGACCAACAGGCAAAAAATTTACAAGTTATGTGGGGTAAACCGGCCGAAGGAATTCGCCGAAGTATTTCCATATATCCTGAAGATAATTTTTGGTGGAATTCCCAATCCCGAATCACTCCTCATTTCCAGGGAGGTACTTATTACATGGAATATTTTGCCCATGCTTTGGCAGAACTGGATGCCTGCCGGATTACTCGCGGAGGACTGTTTACCGATACCGGCCATTCCGAAATGATTCAGGAATTTGCTAAAGCTTACCGGGCTTTACCGGCAAAAAAATTCGGGACGATCGGGACAACAAACGATCCTGTTGCTGTAAGGACATTGATTGAGTCCGGTGAACGATATCTTTATCTGGTCAATCGAGAATATTACCCGGTAGAGCTTGTAATTTCCTTTGAAAAAACGCCTTCCGGTTTGACTGATTTGGCAAATTCAGAAGAACTGAAAGCAACTAAAGACTGGCATTTAACACTTCAACCGTACGAATTACGATCTTTCAAAATGTCTCCTGCTGATAAAGTTGATCGTTTTACCACGACTATTCCGCCGCAAATAGTGGCCGATCTGAACCTAAAAGCATTGTATACCAGCACGGTGGCCGATTCTTTGCAAAAAAGGAATATTCCATTACCGATAGGAACAGAACAATTACTCTCAAATGTGCGAGTTGCGTTGAAGGATGGTCGTTATGCTTATGTCCGCCATGCTCTCGACAGTTATCCGGTTCAAAAGATGATACAATTATCAGGACACTCTAGTGATTCACAATAACTAAAACAAATAATGATGTATCTGTATAAAAAGTTATTTTTTATTACTGCGTTTGCTGTTACATGCTTAGTGCAGGCACACGCTTTACCTCTGGCTGATTCACCTGAAAGCCAGATCAGAATTGACAGTATGAGTAGCAAAATCCTGAATGTCACCCGGAAATATTCGGTTTACCTTCCTAAAAGCTACTCGATTCATACTGAAAAGAAATATCCTGTTCTTTACCTGTTACATGGGTTATATGACAACAATAAGGGTTGGCTTGAAGGAGGCAATTTACAATACATTGCCAATGAGGTCATAGATAACGATAAGGCCTGCGAAATGATTATTGTTGTTCCTGATGCCGGCACTGTAAAAGATGGCTATTTCAATATCGAAGGATGGCCCTACGAAACCTTCTTCTTCGACGAATTTATTCCATTCATCGAAAAGACCTACCGGATCTTGGGAGATAAATCGCACCGTGCTATTGCGGGATATTCCATGGGTGGAGGTGGCGCTACGGCTTATGCATTGGAACATCCTGACATGTTTTCATCAGTTTATGCCATGAGCGCTCTAATGACTTTACCAAAGCCAGATCGTACTGCTTTACCAAAACAAGATGGTGCGCCTGTTAAGGACAAAAAAATGGTAGAGTTTGGAAAGTCTGTATTAGCCAATGATTGCATCGTACTTATCTCCTTTTCAGGCGACGCCACCCTGGAAAAATACCGTACTACCCGCTGGTTTTTGGATTGCGGAGATGATGATTTTCTCCTGGATGTCAATTACTGTTTTTACCAGGAAATGAAAAAAGCAAAAGTCCCCTGCGAATTGCGGGTTCGCGATGGCGGTCACGACTGGAAATACTGGCAGTCGGCATTGCAGATGGCATTGCCATTTGTTTCTGATGGCTTCGAAAAATAATTCGTAACGATCGTCCTACTTAAAAAATACATGAATGCCATTATTATTTGATTTTTATGAAAGAACAAAGGGTTTTAATTAGTTTTTCTTTTATTGTAGCTTTACTGTGTTTTCAAGCAAATTTGAAGGTGCAACCGGGACATATAACCATTTATCCGTCGCCATTGGGTGAACCACTCAGTAATGAATATCAGGTTAGCATTGCAGGTCAAAAGGTTCCTGTTTATGAAGCAAAGATTGCACCAGCCGATTCTGAAAAACGATGGAAAGCAATGGACGACAAGAAGAACTCTGCCAGCTACTTTGATACTGGTGCCTTTGCATACTTTGACATACAGGGCTCGACAACAGTAACTGTCAGTATATCAAAACAAATAAATAACGCCAGGGTGTTGCCTGCTTCTGCCGAAATAAAACCTGCCATTCATGGAAACTCTATCATGTTCACCGTAGATTCGCCGATGAACCTGACGATAGAGATCAATGGAGAATGGGTCAGGTCTTTACACCTTTTTATCAATCCTCCGGAAAAAGACGCACATCTGAAAGATGATCCGGATATTATCTATTTTGGACCTGGAATCCATGAGATTAGTCATTTGGTTGTTGGAGACAATAAGACAGTCTATATAGCGGGAGGAGCAATAGTTCGTGCTGTAATCAGTCCGGATGAAAAGTACAGTATCAGTGATTACAGCGGATTACGCAATTATAGTCCAACGATCGAACTAAAAGGAAAAAATATTACCGTTTGTGGAAGGGGAATTCTGGATGCAAGCAGATGTCCAACTCATGCACGAAGCATGATCTCGGTTAATGGTTCTAATATCAAAATCGAAGGAATCATTTTACGCGATTCACCAAGTTGGACCATGCCGATCCGTGAATCAGACAGCGTAATGGTAAACAATGTTAAATTAATTGGTTATCGCGCGAATTCCGATGGTATTGATATCTGCAACAGCCGTAATATAACTATTAACGGGTGCTTCATTCGTACGTTGGATGACTTGATCGTAGTTAAGACACTCAAAAATGCAAAAGGAAAAGCGAAGCGTATTGTTGTTAAAGATTGTGTATTGTGGAATCAGGTTGCTCACGCATTAAGCATTGGAGCAGAAATTACCAGTGATATTTCTGATGTTGTGTTTACCGACTGTGACATCATTCATGATCAGGGGCGTGAATGGTCCTTACGGGTTTTCCACACAGATGCCGCTCGGGTTAACAATATTCGCTTTGATAACATCCGTATTGAAGAGTCAATCAAGTTTATCTCGTTATGGATAGGAAAAGCTTTTTGGAGTAGCGACCAGGACGCAGGGCATATTCAAGGAATAGTGTTTAGAAACATTCGCGTTTTTGGCTCACCGCTCACTGTAGAACTTAAAGGATTCGACCAGGAACATGGAATTAGCGATGTACAATTCCATGACGTCCTCCTTAATGACAATCCGTTGAATTCAGACATGATCCGGAAGAACAGCTTTGTGAAAAATATAATGATCCACGGCAATTACATTGACAATTAAAAAATGAATTATATGAAACGAATAAAAATATCAACTGTTGCATTTTGCTTATGTTGTATTGTCTCTTTACAAATTAATGCAGAGATGCTTCAAAAGTCCGATTCAATATGTACTCACCAAATTGTACGGAATACTGATGGCAAAATGCTTTCATGGTATAAACCGGATATAAATGGTGCCGGATATAACCATGTTATAAAACTGGCTTCGGAGTTTATAAAGAATGTCTTGCCATCCGATCCTAAAACCGGCCTAAAGTTATATTACCTGTTCAGCGAGATCAACGGTCCTGAAAGCGGAAAGAATTTTTATGAAGGGATAGGTAGCTCCAATAACCCTGCATGTGTTTTCGCAGGATTGACAGAGAGTCTGGCTGTGAAATACAGAATTTACTCAGGCGACGAAACCTATCTGAAAATTGTCAGGGATTGCCTTGATTATATGTTACAGCATGGAACCTCTCCTTCGGAATGGCTTTGGGGAAATTGCCCCTACTCCAGCGCATCAAACGGCGATACAGCATATTCCGGCGCTGCTGATTTTGGTAATGGTGGAGGTGACGGAAAATATTTCCTGGAACCGGATAAAGTGGGTGAAATGGGAGTGGCTTACCTCCAATTCTATGAAATAACGGAAGAACCTGTTTTTCTGAAAGCAGCACTAAACTGTGCTGACGCCCTTGCAAAAAATGTAAGAGAAGGCAATTATACTCAATCGCCCTGGCCATACAGGGTACATGCAAGGACTGGAGCTATTTCTGAAGAATACTGTTCTAATGTATTGCCTCCTGTCAAATTATTTGATGAACTTGCACGGATACAAAGCCGGGCAAAAATAACCGATGAGGCTATCGCAAAATACAAAAAAGCAAGGGATATGGCCTGGAAATGGCTGTTCTCATGGGAAGGTCCGATGAAAACGTATGTATGGAAAGGCTATTTTGAAGACGTGCAATATGACGCGGCCAATAAAAACAGAGTGCAGGTTACCCCACTGGAAGTAGCGCGTTACCTGATCCAATACCCGGAGCACGACCCGTTCTATGAACAAAACGTGCCTGCATTGATTCATTGGTGTAACAGTGTTTTCGGTACACAAAATGCCCTGGGGTATAACGCGCAGTGCGAACAACTGTTTTGTATGACTCCTATGGGAAGCCACACGGCTCGCTATGCCTCCGTGTGCGCCATGTGGTATGCTCTGGAAAAATCAGAATGGTATAAAACCGAGGCTTTCGAAAATTTCAACTGGGCTACTTACTGCACCAGTAAGTCAGGATTCGTATCGGTCGGACCTGACTGGCTGCCTGCCTGGTTCTCCGACGGATACGGCGACTACATCAAACATTTTATTGATGGGGTGGCCGCCATCCCGGAATGGGCGCCTGCCGGCGAAAACCATTTACTAAGTTCCACCAGCATCGTGCAGAAAATTAACTATGACACAAAGAGAATAGCTTACCGGACTTTCATGCCAGCATCAACAGAGGTTTTACGATTGGAGAATATTCCTAAACAGGTTAATGTTGATGGAAGAAACCTAAAACGCGTTGATAATTTAACGGTTGGTGAGGGATGGAAATGGGAAAAACTAAGTGATGGAGGTATATTACGTATTCACCATCTCAATGGAAGAAATCTGGAAGTAATAAGCAATTGAACGCGAAGGAAAACTTGAAAAGAAAAATGATATCAGAAAATACATTTGAAATACAAACAAAATAAAGCTTGAAAAAATTAAAAGAACAGATTTATGAGGAATAAATGGTTATTAACTGTGCTAATGACTGTAATCACAATCGGAGGATTGAAGGCCCAAAAAAGCATGTATTCGTCCGTATCGCTTACTATAGCGACCCCGGGAGCGACAACCCCCTTTGGAATGGTCCAGGTTGGACCCGACAACGGAATCAAGGGCTGGGAGTTCTGCTCCGGTTATCACAACCAGTCAAAAACAATCATGGGCTTTTCTCATACGCACCTTAGTGGAACAGGTGCTACCGAAATGGGTGATATTATGTTGATTCCGGTAGTGGTAAAAGTTCCTTTCTCGGCAGGAGAAGAAGAGAATCCTTCTTCAGGTTACCGGTCTTCTTTTTCGCACGATTCAGAACAAGCTAGTCCGGGATATTATCGGGTAAAACTTGACGATTACAATATTTTCGCGGAAATGATTGCCATTCCAAGAGTAGGTTTACATCGCTATACATATCTAACCAATGAAAAATCTGCCTCAATGATATTGTACGACAATGCGATGGCAATATTCAATTTAAAATCCAAGTATAAATAAATAATCATGAAAAATAAAATAGCAATTGCTTTGTTGGCTGCATGTCTGAGTAATTTCTCAGGCCACGCACAGACACCTGAAAAAACCGTTGAACCAGTTTATTTTAAAACATCCGACAGTTGGCTTCAAAAACTGTACAACAATGCGGAAGAAAAGGCCAAATGGAATATCGCCCAATTTGGGAAATACAAGGTATTGGTTGAAGGTGGCTGGTATAAAAATGTGTGGCTCGAAACGCAGCCCATGGGCGGATATATGTATGGGAAAAGAAATCCGGAAATTGCCCGAAATAACATTGAGATATTCATTGATTATCAGCGCGAAGATGGTCGTTTCCCCGGAATGGTAACCAAGGAAGATAATACACTGAAGGCCCATTATGGATGGTTTCAGGGATTTTTTTTGGCCGGCCCGGCCTTTGAAACGTATTTCCTGCTGAATAAAGACAGGGAGTTTATAAACAAATTGTATCAATCGTTGCAAAAGTTTGATGAATATTTATGGAAGACCCGCGATTCCAATGGCGATGGCTGCCTGGAAACATGGTGCCAAGGTGATACGGGCGAAGACGAATGTATCCGCCTGGGTAAAATTCCGAATTTGTGGTCTTTTGATTATCCGCCAACATGGGAAAAAATTCAAGCCTTGACACAAGAAATCAAGGATAAAGAAACAATTCCCTTTGTAATAAAACTCGAAAACATCAAAGAATACCTTTTGCCTGCTGAATCTATGGACATCATGTCCTATTCGTACACCTGTCGGGATGTTCTGTCGAAAATTTCAAAAGAAATCGGGAATGGAATGGAAAAGTATTGGAGCGAAAAGGCAGAAACGGTGCGGGATGCATTAAAAAGCCACCTTTGGGATGCGAAAAACCATGCCTGCTATGATCATGATAATTCAAATAACAAAATCGACGTGTTGATTCACAACAACCTGCGCTGTATGTATTTTGGAAGTTTCGACCAACAAATGGCAGACGAATTTGTCCGTTACCACCTGATGAACCGCAAAGAGTTCTGGACTCCCTTCCCGCTGCCATCCATTGCCGCCAACGACAAATTGTTCCGCAACGAACCAGGCAACAACTGGAGCGGGCAACCCGAGGGCCTGACCTATCAGCGATCGATACGCGCCCTCGAAAATTATGGACATTATGCCGAGCTGACTTTATTAGGAAAACTTTTCCTGAATAATCTTGAAAAGTATGATCAATTCACCCAGCAATATGATCCGTTTACTGGCATACCGAACAATTCTCCCGACGGTTATGGACCTACGATACTTACGTCGCTGGAGTTTGTTTCACACATGTATGGCATTCATTTCACCGAAGATAAAATCTGGTGGTCGTGCCTCGATACGCCCGAAACGTATGAGTATTCGCAGGATTATTTGGGGTCGAACTACCAGATGGTAACCAAAGGGAACAACGTGGACTGCTTTATAAATGGACAAAAAGCGCTTTCGTTCACTAAAGGCATCCGGGTGGTAACTGACAGAAAAGGCCAACTACTTGGAGTTGTTGGTATTGAAACAGAAAAGAAGCAGGCCAAAGTGGATTTCAATAATCAATCCATTTCACTGAAAGTATTTCCCAATTTTTCTTTTTCTTTTGATGGAAAATTAAAAAAGAACAAGGTGGTTCCATATTATAAACCTTTTTAACGAACGATTGTGAAAGCAGATGTTACAATGTTTACAGGAAGACAATTTAAATAGATATTTATAATGAAGAAGAATCTTATAATAGTATCACTGTTTGTCTTTTTGGGCTTACACGCGAACGGGCAAAGCGAATTTTCGGGCAAAAAAGCTATTGCTTTTCAGGATATCCAGGCTCAGGGGCTTCTGGAAAAGCATCTTCAACTGTCGTACAACCGCCTTCAGGACGACTATTTCCAGTGGAAGTCCATTTCGGAGGTCAACCGGGAATCGTTTCCCGGCGATGCGGTTGGCCGGTGCATCAACGGGTTAACACTGCTGTCGCAGGCGTTGCACCAACCGGCTCCTTCCAATTTGAAGGACATCATGGCCAATTACCATGAACTCGAAAACAGCGACGGCTATTTCGGTGCGCTGTTGCCTGCCTCCCGGGCCAACGAGGACGTGATGGCCGGCCACAACGGGCTTTTGTGCGGTTTGACCGAGTACATTCTCTGGACAAACGATGCAAAAGCCAAACAGCGGTTAAAATCGGTAGTTGATAACCTGATTATTCCTGTTCGCGAAGCGATTAAGTTTTATCGTGTTGATTCGGAAGAAGGGAAAAAGATGAACTGGGTTTTGTCGGGCGGCGATATCGGCCAGTTGTTCCTGGCGCTCGATGGCATGACCCGCGCATATACCGTTTATCCCTGCGCCGGGTTGAAAGCGACCATTGAAACGGCTATCGACCGGTACCGGAAATTAGACCTGGTGGCCATCAGCGCCCAAACACATGCCATGCTTTCGGCCACTACGGCTATTGCCCGTTGGTACGAAATACAGCGCCGTCCCGAAGATTTGGCCTTTGCCGAAAAGTTGTACAAACAATACCGCGATTTGGCCATGACCGAAACCTACGAAAACTTCAACTGGTTCAACAAACCGGAATGGACAGAAGCCTGCGCTGTAACCGACTCGTATATTCTGTCTGTAACTTTGTGGCGTTTGACGGGAAAAGCTGAGTATCTGGAAGACGCGCACCATATCCTTTTCAACGGGGTGCTGGCAGGACAACTGCGAAATGGTGGGTTTGGCGTTTCGAAGTGTGTGTGCGATCAAACCGGCGTTTGTATTGTAAAGGAACACGATGAAGCTCCGTTTTGCTGCTCCATGCGTGGTGCCGAAGGTTTGTCGCGGGCCTTGCAGTATAGTTATTTTATTGAAGGAGATACCGTAGCTGTGCCATTTTATGAAACCAGTACCGCCACCCTCCGGCTACAAAATGGCAACTGCACAATCAAAGAAACTTCCCGCTATCCGTACGAAGGTCATGTGAACTTCGAGGTTATTGAAAGTACTGTATCGGGAAAGACGACAATGCAGTTTTTCGCACCATCATGGATCGAACCGGGTAGTTTCACAATAAAGATAAACGGTAAAACAACAAATTGTCAGGCAAGTAGCTCTTTTGTTAAGCTGAACTTGAAATTAAGCAAGGGAACGACTGTTGAACTGTCATTCAAACAAAAACAGGGTGCCACAACCGCACTTCACCCTAGCAAATCGCCCGGGGCAGTCAGGTATTTCAATGGCCCGTTACTGTTATGTTCGGCAACCGAAACGGCAGACGAACCATTTGTTCCGGTTCTGGATTTGGCTGAAAAGGGCGGACAAGGGTTTGTGTATTTCCCGAAGGTCAAACCTCAAACAAAATATGAGACTTCTGATGGGCAAGATATTTCAGGTACTGAAAATGACTGCGTAATCTACCGGAGCAACCTTCCGGAAGAAAAGGTTACCAGTGAAATGAAAAAGCTGTTTGCTGATTTGAAATACGACCGCAATTCGGTGATATTTTGTTATTTGTGGGATACGCCCCAGGAAGTATTGCAGCTCATCCTGCAATGGCCCGAAACGGCAGAAATGCCTGGACCGGAAAATGTAGTATTGGAATGGACCGAATCGGGAAACAAAATGAGCAATTCCAAGCCTGGTATTATCGGCAATGGCAGGCAATGGGTTTATTCTCTCTATACGCCCGACAAAGCGAAGGCGATAAACAACCTGGTATTGCGGTTAAAGGCACAGGATATCCCTCTCGGAAAGATTGGCGGCCCCGAAGTCTCGCTTATCAAAAAATAAGGAAGATATGAAGGTTCTGTAATACTATGGCCCCGCTTAATAAGTCAGTATAAGGACAATTGCTTGAAATGAATTATTCGAAAGCAACTTCCATGAAACAAGCAGAATGTATTGAAAAAAACATACAGCCCAAAAAAGGCAGAAGGAGCAGTATAAGCTGGTTTATCCGGCGATGGAGAAAATGAGGAAATTATAACAATCTAAAAAACATTAAAATGAAGCAACCTGTATCATTACTAATCTTAGTAGCACTGCTTGGCGTAACAACCGTTGGCGCTCAAACAAAGGCTAAGCCTGCCGTTCAAACAACAACACCTAATGCAGTTTCTGAAAATAATCAGGGAAAAAATCTTCTCTACCAAAGCACTACCGCTAAACTTAATTCTGAAGGGCAAATCCCGATACTTGCGTGGTGGAGTATCCCGGCTGCTGAAACTTCGACAGAACGTTACCGGGAAATGCGGGATGCAGGCATTACCTATTCGTTAAGTTTCCTCCCGAATTTAAATGAAGTTAAAAAAGCACTTGATGCAGCAGAACAGGCTGGAGTAAAATTACTGGTTTCCTGTCCGGAGCTGAAAAAAGAACCGGAGAAAACAGTAAAACAACTAAAGGAGCATCCGGCTGTTGCGGGTTATCATTTAAGAGATGAACCTCCCGTTCAGCTTTATTCCGAGCTGGCAGCCTGGGCAAAAAAAATACAATCGGTTGACGACAAGCATTTTTGTTATGTAAACCTGTATCCAAATTTTGCCAGTTCAAAACAACTGGGAACAGAAAGTTACGAGGAATATGTGCAGGAATACCTCAAGCAGATTCCCGTTCAGTTTGTGTCGTTTGATTATTATCCGGTATTTAAAGACCACCTTGGTGAAAGCTGGTACGAAAATCTGGAACTGATTTCAAAAAAATCAGGTGAAGCAGGAAAACCTTTCTGGGCTTTTGTGCTTACCACCAATTACGACAACGATCATGTTACTCCGCAAACTATAGCAGCCATGCGACTTCAGGCATTCAGCGATCTGGCTTACGGGGCACAGGGCATCCAGTATTTTACATATTGGGCGGCTACTTCGGTAAATGTGCCTTCATGCGAAGACCATCGGTGCGCCCCTATCAGTGCAACGGGCAAACGAAGTGTAGTTTACAACCGGGTAAAACAAATGAGCCAGGAGATTCAAAACCTGTCCGGCGTATTTCTCGGTGCGAAGGTGGTTCGTATCCGGCATACCGGCCTGGGGCAGATACCCAAAGGAACCATCCGTTTGACAAGCCTGCCTGAACCTGTAAAAGTTTTGGATACACACGGAGCGCCGGCCTTGGTTTCGGTACTTCAAAAAGGAGAAAACTCTTTTCTTGTAATTGTAAATAAAGACTTTCTGAACAATATGAAGTTTACCATTTATGGAGATGAAAGCCTGCAAAGAGTGTTAAAAGATGGTACCATTGTTCCGGCTGCTGCTTATGAACCTTCCATGGAACTGGATCCCGGAGACATTGCTGTTTATATGTTCCCTTCACCTTCAGGAAAAAATGAAAAATAATTTTAATTAACGTGAGTTCGATGTAAGATATTAATCAAATCATTCAAAAAGAAACAAGGTTTTGATTATATTTAAGTATCTAACATTTAAATATATAACAAACAAAACCATTAAAGGGCTTGCCTCAAAAGGACAATGTTCTATGGGATGGTTCTTCGGATTTAAACTACACATTGTAAGTACTTTATTATCCGGTTTCTTTGTGATGACACCAGGCTGGCTTTTGATTTCCTCAAACAGAATGCTGGTTCCCGAACTATTTCTGCCCATGATTTTTCAGGTTGTAGTGAATTATCTCCTTAAGCCTTTTCTTTTTTTTTGACTTTCGACACGTTGTCCTTATTTTCCCTTTTTATCTGGTAGAGATCCTGTTTTTCCAATTGGTAAAGGAAATCATAGAGTAAATAACCCGTTGCAGAATGCACTTTTTGCGAGGATTGTTTGGTTTTATTGTCAGCCTTGAGATATTCTTTTTCCTGCAGGTAAAGCTTCGAATTTATTTTACAAAAGCTGAATTGATGATCAACCTTTGAACCACTGTAAGAAAAACCGTTCTTTTCAAAGATGACTCCCTGTATCTCGAATGATCTCCCTTTGTATTTGAAGCTCACTTTTATTCCCTGGTTGAACTAAACCCCGCGATGCGGGGTTTAGTTCAACGATACAGATATAAAGGAATAAATGATAAATATTATTTAGACTGTATGATACCTATAATACAAACCGGATAATATCTCTAATAGAGAGTTGATGATATATATCAAATAAGTCCGATAATATGTTTATAAAATTTCTCAACAGCCTTTATTCAGGAGAAGAGAGGCATAAGGATTTTCTCAGGACGGAATTTGTCAGAGTAGTCCCTCAGCATTGAAAAATTCGGGGGATAAAAGAACCTGAGCAATGCTGGATTGTTTTACTTGTAAGGAAAGATAAAAACAGGCAGGAGGAATCCGGGGTAAGATCGTTATTTTTGGACATTCTTTTTTCGAGGCCTGTAAGAAGATGTTGTATAAAAAAAGGAGTTGTGAAATCGTTTAATACCAAGAGAATATAAGATGTCAAAAGATCATTTGAAATGGCTGCAGGATCATTTAGAAAATGTTCACCAGGATGAAATACTTGAAAACATTCTTGATTTCCAGGTTATTGAAATCAAAGAAGGTACGGTGGTTTACCAGGTAAAAATAGCTGATAAGCATTGCAATATGTATGGTTTTGTTCACGGGGGAACTTTGTCTTCACTTTCTGATGTGGTCATGGGGGTTTCCTGCATCACCCTTGGAAAACGTGTGGTTACCATTGATATGAGTGTGAGTTATATAAAAAATGCCCCTTCCGGCAGTATCCTTACAGCCCGGGGAAAAGTGATCAGCCAGGGGAATACAATCATGAGGGCTGCCAGTGAGATATACCATGAAGACCAGTTGCTGGTCAGGTCCCAGGCTTCCTATTTTGTTATCGGTGACTTTCATAAGGAAGATTACCCGCAGGGAAAAAGTACCGGTAAATAGCATTATTTTTAATATGTCATCACCCTGGATGAATATTCAGGAACCAGCTTTGAGGGCATCAAACATGTTCCGTTGAGGCAATTTCTCTTTGAATTGGTTGGAACTAGTAAAATGTACATTTAGAATACAGAAACTATTCATTAAAGATTATATTTGTCAATATTTTATTCATATTCGTGTTGGAAGACAAACAAATATGGGGAAATATTAAAAAAGGCAATAGACAGGCATTAAAACAATTACATGAGAGATATTTTAATCAAATGTGCCTTTATACCCTGAAATCAATTGAAGAATCCGGGGTAGTAGAAGAAATTGTGTCCGATTGTTTTATCAAAATATGGGAAAACCGGGACAAAATCAATATAAAAACCTCGGTAAAGCATTACATTTTCCTTATGCTTCGCCATAATATAATTGACTTTCACAGAGAGAAGAAATTTTTAACCGAATCAATTGACAATATTCCCGAACCGGTCCAGGAGGAAGTTTTCGACGAACAATATCAGGATGCCTTATTGTTTTCCTTTATAGAAAAGCTGCCTTATCAACGGCGTAAAATACTTGAAATGGCCGTTTTCGATTCCATGACTTATACCGAGATCGCCGAAAAACTGGGAATCTCAAGAAACACAGTTAAAACTCAAATTGCCAGGGCCTACCGTTTTTTAAAAGAAAACCTCAATACTGAAGATTTCCATCTTTTCGTTATACTACACCGGTAGAATTCGCATTTTTTTGTCAACAAATGAATTTCAGGATTGATTTTAAATCAGATATGTCTTTCCTACCACATCACATTCAGCTTTATTATCGGGTATCTGCCATTAAAAAATCAAAAAAACTTATCCACTCCTGTCACCCTGTTTATATATTTTCCCCGTCCCTTTGGAAACGGGAATAAAAAATCATTACAAAAACAGCCTGTTTTTCACAGTCAATATTGAAAAAAGGCATTTACAATCGATTTTGTATGAAATTTAAGAATAAAGAATGAATAATAAGGAAGGTCATAATAAATTCTGGGAGCTGGCTACAGGCAAAATTCATGAGGAGAACAGTCCTGCAGAAGACAAGGAATTTGAGGAACTTCTGAAAAGAAGCGGGAACAAAAGTTCTTTTAAACAGTTACAGAATATCCATGACAAATTATATAAAGTAAAACCACTGAGAAAATTTTCCCACGACCAGTCATGGAGAACAATAAACGACTATTTCAAAGGGAAAAAAATTCATTTGTTTTTTTCGATTGCAAAATATGCCGCGGTTTTACTGGTAGCTTTTTTTATTGGCAATTTATTCAGACCGGTATGGAACCTGCCCCCTGCCCCGGAGAATATGGCTGAAGTCAGTGTGCCGTTGGGGCAAATGTCGGAAGTAACGTTATACGATGGCACGCATGTATGGCTTAATTCCGGGACAACTCTAAGGTATGCCAGTAATTTTGGCAAAAGGGACCGCAATATAACCCTGGATGGAGAAGCTTTTTTTAAGGTAAAACATAGCAAATTGCCGTTCAGGGTAAAACTTAAAAACAGCGAGATAGAAGTACTGGGAACTTCATTTAACGCGGTTTCGTACAAAAATGAGAAAAACAGTTATGTGACACTGGTCAAAGGTTCTGTTAGAATCAATACCCTTTCTGGGAAAAAGATCACAACGATTTCCCCTTCGCAGCAAATCACAATTCCTGATAATCTGCAAAATATAAAGGTAAAAAAGGTGGACTCTGATTTTTATTATAGTTGGACTGAAGGGAAAATTATTTTCGACGAGGAACGGCTTGCCGATGTGGCGTTACGTCTCGAACGCTGGTATAATGTTGAAATCAGGCTTGAAGGACAGGGAACAGGAGAGCTTCGTTTTTCAGGAACAATGCTAAAAAACAAACCATTTGACCAGATTATAAAAACGTTTCAGTTGCTTTTGCCCGTTAAGGTCAACTATCAGAATAATCTTCAAAATAAAGATATTATAACCATTTCAAAAATAAATCTGCCTATGGATGAAAAATAAATCTGTAAAATGAAAAACGGCGGACATGCCCCACATATCCACCGCTTACTGATTAAAACAAAGTGTAATAATCATTAAAACATTCAAATTTATGAAAAAAAACAAAAAGAGTCCGGTATTTATTTACCGGACATGGGAAAAAATATTATTAAAGATGAAACTAACATTGACCTTACTGATTTTTTGCCTTGCAGGCATGGGAGCATCAACCTACTCGCAAACAACACGTTTTGATGTCACATACAAAGGCAATAGTTTTGTTGAGTTGCTTAGACAAATGGAAGAGAAAAGCGATTTCTATTTCTTTTATCAGAAAGAAGACTTTGATAAATTAACTGACATATCTATTGATGCAAAAAATGCAACCGTTATGGAAGTTCTTGACGAAGTATTGAAAGGGACGTCTCTTGATTATAAGGTTGTTGACCGATATGTTATTATCCGCAAAGCCGGTGAAAGTCGCGCAGAAAATTTACAACAAGCCTTAAAGGTTTCCGGCCGCGTCACCGATTCTTCTGGTGGCTCTTTGCCGGGTGTATCAATTATTATAAAAGGAACAACCATAGGGATCATTACTGACGCCAATGGAAACTACTCGCTTGTCAATGTACCTGCTGATGCGACTTTGGTGTTTTCGTTTGTGGGAATGAAAACACAGGAAATAGCCGTTGCAGCGCAAACTAAAATTAATGTAACAATGCAGGAAGAAACGATCGGGATTGAAGAGGTCGTGGCAATTGGTTATGGAACAGTAAAAAAAGAAGAAGTTACATCATCTATTTCTAAAGTGAGCCGGGAAGATTTTAACCAAGGGGCAATAGCTTCATCTCCATTACAACTTGTACAAGGTAAAATACCGGGATTAGCCATTCAAAGGGCATATAGTGATCCTAATAGTGATGTTTCGATACAATTAAGGGGAGTTTCTACTGTAGCAGGAGATAATGAACCCTTGATTATTATTGATGGTTTCCCCGGAGGAAAACTAAGCACGATCGCTCCTGAAGATATAGAATCAATTGATATCTTAAGAGACGGATCTGCTGCTGCAATTTATGGAACAAGAGGAACAAATGGGGTCATTATTGTAACGACTAAAAGAGGAACAAGAGGAAAGTCGGAGATTATATACTCAGGCTACATGACCTATGAAATGCCTAAGTTCCCTGACTTACTTTCCGGTGATGAATACAGAGAAGAAGCACAAGAGTTAAAAAATTCGGATAATTCTTCAAAACAATCAACCGGGGAATCAATGTTAGACTATGGGGGAAATACAGATTGGCTTGATGCAATCACCCGGAGTCCAATAAGTCAGGTGCATAGTATCTCATTATCAGGAGGGAACAATTCAACGAATTATTCAGCTTCTCTGAATTACAGTGACCATAAAGGTGTTTTAAAACGTTCAGAAAAAAATGCAATAAAAAGCCGGTTAAATATTGAACATTCGGCTTTTAATGACCGGTTGAAACTTATTTTCAATCTTTCAGCAAGTTCTCAGAAATTTAATCCATCCGATTATGGTGTCTATCAGGCCGCCCTTATGCGAAACCCGACTTTACCTGTTTATAATGAGGATGGTTCATTTTACGAAACACGGGGGTGGAGCGATTATAACCCTGTTGCATTAATTGAGCAAAGAGACCGGGATAATCAAGCTACCCAGATTATTGGAAATGCCAAAATATCATTCGAAGTTTTTCCCGGGCTTATAGCTGCAGCAAGAGGTGGTATGCAAAAAAATCAAACTTTAGAGGGATATTACGATTACAAAGGTTCAGCCCCCAGTGTCGAAGGTGGTTATGAAGGTAGTGCAAGCCGTACTACATTCCAAGAAATGGAAAGAGTATTGGAAACAACATTTAATTATTCCAAATTACTAAATGACATTCATCGGTTTGAAATTTTAGGAGGTTATTCGTATGAAGATTTTGCTTACGAAGGTTTTTCTGCCGGGAACAGTTACTTCATTACGGATCAATATACCTACAATAATCTCGGGGCAGGCGATTATTTGAGTGATGGAAAAGCAACAATGAGTAGCTTTAAAAACGAAAGTAAACTTATTGCTTTTTTTGGGCGTACTATCTATTCGTATAAAGATAAATACCTGTTAACAGCAAGTATAAGACGCGAAGGGTCATCGAAATTTGGTAAAAATAATAAGTGGGGGACATTTCCTGCTGTTTCGCTAGGATGGAGAATTACAGAGGAACCCTTTATGCAGAGTATCAACTGGCTTAACAACATGAAAATCAGAGCCGGTTATGGGGTAACCGGTAATCAGGGAACAGATCCTTATACCTCGCTGATGAGGTTGACAACAGGAGGGAGAATGCTTTATAATGGGAAATGGATACAAGGAGTTACAGCCGCATCTAACGCAAATCCTGACCTCAAGTGGGAGACAAAGCATGAGTTAAATTTTGGAGTAGATATGACTCTCCTCAATAACAGATTTACCTCAAGTATCGATTTATACAAGCGTATAACCAAGGATTTGATATATACTTATAGTGTAGCCACTCCTCCAAATCTTTATAATGAGACTACTACTAATGTTGGTGAGATATCGAATAAAGGTATCGAACTCTCCATGAATGCAATTCCTATACAGAAAAAAGATTTTCAATGGATACTGGATTTTAATATATCCTATAATTCAAATAAACTGGTTTCGTTATCTAACGATGAATACCCATTTGACTATAAAGACATTTTAGAGGTTAATACACTCGGGTTGAGTAATGTTACCACATATCGTCTTGAAGAGGGGAAACCTATAGGAAACATGTATGGTTATATTTTTGCCGGCTTTTCTGACGAAGGAGAATGGCTATATTACGACCAAAATGGAGAGGTAATTGAAAGAGACAATGTGACAGAAGACGATAAACAGGTGATGGGTAACGGGTTGCCCAAAATATATTCAAACTTAACCAGTAGCATCAGGTATAAAAATTTTGATTTGAGTTTTATGCTTAGGGGTGTTTTCAAATTCGATATTTATAATTTGTTAAGCCTCACTCATAAAAATGCCGCCCAGCTTCCTTATAATGTACTTGATTCAAGTCTTGATATTAATTTATTTGATACTCCTGCTTATAACAGCTATTATATTGAGAAAGGTGATTTTATAAAATTGGATCATGTGTCACTTGGGTATACCTTTAAAATAAAAAATGAATTTATAAAAAACACCCGCATATATGTTTCTGGACAAAATTTATGCACAATTACTGATTACTCCGGTGTTGACCCCGAAGTGGAAATAAACGGTTTAGGCCCTGGGTTCGATAAGAGGACAGGCTATCCCAGAACCAAAACTTTTTCTGTTGGTATTAATGTAACCTTTTAAAATTTATCGAATATGAAATTAAAATCTAAAATATTTCTGACAGTTTCAGTTTTATTAGGACTCGTTACTGCATGTACTGATTTGGATGAAACCTTGTATGACAAAATTTTACAAGACAATTTCTATCAGACAGAAGAAGAAGTATTAGCAGCTATTGCACCGGTTTATGGGAATCTACGGAACTTTACGGGAAACACATGGCAACTGGGTACCCATTCTACTGATGAGTCATTAACCCCTGAAAAAGCATTAGGACATTGGTATGGAGAAGATTGGCCACTTATTAATTCACATAAATGGACTTCACAACATGTACGTTTTAATGGTGCATGGAATAATAACTTTACAATAGTAAATTATGCCAATAAACTACTTTATCAGCTTGAAAGTGTAACAGAAATGGATTCTGAGTTGAAAGCATTATTTATAGCTGAATTGAAAATGATACGTGGTTGGGGCTATTACAACCTTATTGATTTATTTGGGAATATTCCCCTGATAACAAGCTGGGAAACGGATGATGAAACACCTCCAACAACATCGCGCAATGAAATTTTTAATTTTGTTGTTGATGATATAAAATCAAATGTTGAGTTCCTTTCAGATCAATTTAATGAATCGACATATGGGCGTTTTCACAAATATGCTGCCTGTGCATTACTAGCCAAATTTTATCTAAATGCTGAAGTTTGGACCGGGACACCACACTGGGATAAAGTAATTGAATATTGCGATAAAATTATCGATTCAGGATTATTTTCGCTGGCTGACAATTACTTTGACAATTTTCTTATCGAGAATGAAGGTTCAAAAGAAAATATTTTTGTAATTCCCTATGATGAAGTATATGCAGCAGGAAACCAGATACATATGAGGGCTTTGCATTATGCACAGAAAAATCAATTCAACCTTCGTTCTACTCCCTGGAACGGTTTTACTGCGGTACCAAGTTTTATTCACTCCTTTGATTCTACCGATAAGCGATTAAAAGGATGGTTATACGGGCAGCAATACAGTTCTTCCGGTGATATGTTATATTGTAATCAGGAAAATTCCGGGAAGCCGCTGTTTTTAACAATAGAGTACGAAAATGTTTTTGATCCGGATGATGGAGTAACCTATAGCCCTACTTATGCCCTGGAATTTATGGGCGCCCGTCTGGCAAAATATGAATATTGGGATTTTTCGGGTAGTGCAGATAATGACTATGCAATATTTCGTTATGCAGATATTTTGCTAATGAAGGCAGAAGCGTTAATGCGTCAAAATGGAGGTAATGCCACATCTGAAACTGTTGAATTAGTTAATTTAGTACGGAGCAGAGCATTCGATGACCCTTCCAAATTATACACCGTTACAACTTTAACATTAGACACTTTACTTGCTGAACGTGGTTGGGAATTTTATTGCGAAGGATTTCGTCGCAATGATTTGATACGTTTTGGAAAATTTATTAAGGGTACATGGGAATTTTATGACCGTTCCTGGGAAACTGAAGATTATAATCTTTTCCCAATACCTCAGTCCCAAATTAATGCAAATCCTGATTTAAATCAAAACCCTGGGTATTATTAACCAATAAAACATATGGCTATGAAATTAAGAAACGAATTGATAAAAAAGGACTCTGAGAATTTTTCCAGGAGAAAATTCATTTCTTCATGTGCTGCATGTGGAGCATGTTTAGCAATTTCACCCTTCGCTTTTGGTACATCCTGCTCGACATTCTCAAACAAAAGAATGAAAATAAGAATAATATATTCATTACATGAGCTTGTCCAAACTAGGCCCGATTGGCCTAATGTCGGGTTCGATTTTAAGCCGTTTATCGAGAATGTTAATGCTGAATTAACAAAAGGATTTCCATCCATTGAGTTTATTTCAACCTTAGCTACCGGACAGGAAGATGCAGAAAAGCTCCTTAACCAGGACAAAAATGAAAAAATTGACGGATATATTGTTTATCAGATGAACTGTTGGAATAAGGTGGTCCAAACTATGGCAGAATCGAAAAAACCAGTGCTGTATGTCGATTTTAAATATGGGGGAAGTGGGGGGTTTTTAGTATATAATGCCAAATTTTTAAGAGATAATCAACCGAATGTCGGATTTGTTTCATCTTCACAGGTTGAGGATTTAATGGCTGCAGTTAAATGTCTTGAAACAACCGTTGGTAGTGGCTCAATTAATAGTTTTTCTACAAATATCACGCTTATACGGTTAAAAATGACCCCTATGACCGGAAATTTATCGTGTAAAGCCGATACACTAAAGACATTGTCTGTCGATGAATGCAAGCGCCGCATGAAAGAATCAAAAATGTTGGCTGTAAGAAATCAGGATTCAGGTGTCGCTAAACCTGTGATGGGAATTCCTCTTGAATATATTTCATTTGCCGAGGTAAACAAAGCATGGGAAACAGCCGATAAAGATGAAGCCAATGACATAGCCTTAAGATGGAAGAACAATGCGTCTGAAATTATTGACGTACCATTTAAAGAACTTCAGAATTCAGCGGCTATGTATTTGGGTATGAAATCTGTGCTAAAAAAGCATCATGCAAATGCAATTACGATAAATTGCCTGGGAGGTTTTTATGGGAACCACATTCATGCCTATCCATGTCTGGGATTCCATGAACTAAACAACGAAGGGTTAATTGGTGCTTGTGAGTGCGATATCCGTTCAACAGCAACGATGGTCGCATTTACAACCATGACCCAGGGACGTCCTGGCTATATTTCTGATCCTGTTATAGACACCTCAAAGCGCCAGATTATTTATGCCCACTGCGTTGCTCCAAATAAGATGTTCGGACCGGACGGGCCAACCAATCCTTTTAATATAATGACACATTCCGAAGACAGACAAGGAACTGCAGTCCAGTCAATTATGCCGGTAGGCTATTTGACGACGACGCTAAAGACAGATAATGACAGGAAAGAAATTGTTTTTCATCAGGCAAAAGCTGTGGACAACGATCCTGATGACCGGGCATGCCGCACTAAACTTTGCGCTGAACCTATTGGTGATATAGAAAAACTTTTTACCCAGTGGGACCAGTGGGGATGGCATCGGGTTACTTTTTACGGGGATATGAGAGAGCAGGTTTACGGATTAGCCGATGCTATCGGATGGAAGGTTGTCAAAGAGGCTTAAATTCTATTTATAATTGCTCCAAAATCAATTAAAATATGGGTTAAACCTGACTGAATTCTGGTCAATCCCGGCTTATAGCTGGGATTTGATCAGAACTTCAATGATAATTTTTTGTCATTTTAAAAAGAATACACAAAAGATTCGATAAAATAAAACTATACAGTATGAATTCAAATATCATTTATTTTACTATTAAAGTCTTATCTTTCATGAGACAGATATCCTTACATGTGATTAATAAGCAAATCTTATCAAAGATTCTAAGAAAGAATGGAATGTTCACTTTTCTTTTGATAATCTTCAATTTTGCGATTTTGGCACAAACTCCTTTACATGTTGACTTTAAATATGCACCGGATTGGTATGCAACAAGCATCTGCCTCCCTGATGATACATTTAAAACCTTGGTTGCTCCGCAAGGGCAGTTGCTGTATGATTATGGAGGGAAAGCGTTTTTCCCATACGCCGGAGGAAGAGGGTTCAAAACAGTTGTTCACATTTTACCGGATGAACAAATAAAATTTACAGGTCAGAAGCTCTATTCGCCTGGAGTACCAATTGTTGAGACCGATGGGGAAATTTATGGCTTATCAGTCAAACAGGAAGTTTTTTCATATAGCTCAGAGGGGTTAACGGATTTTGGGAAAAAAGATAACTGGGCACATATAAAAGACTGTGCAAGGGAAGATATTGTCATAACAACCATTATCAATAAAACAAACGATACAAGGACTATCAATCCGGTGGTTATCGTTAATTCAGTATTTAAGGTTGGCGCCAATGGGAATATTATTAAGATCGATAATAAGAAACTATTTCTAAGCCTCCCTGTTGTCCATGTGCGCCAAAATTTGGGAGAACACAAAACAATTGTCGAGCTGACACCAATCAACCTGGGGGCAAATGAAACAAAGAATATAGCGGCCATTTACGACAATGGGAAGCCTTCGGGTATTGTGCAGAATTTGTATAACAACCCTAAAAACTTTTTTAACGAATTACAGGAAATTAGAAGGAACACGATCAATTACTGGGAAAAAGGGACACCGGTTCCTTATAAATCCATTTCTATTCCAGATACTGGTATTCAGGATTTAATTGATGCTTCATTGCGAAATATCTGGCAGGCACGCGAGATTATTAATGGCAAAATAAGCTTTCAGGTAGGTCCTACCTGTTACAGGGGGCTTTGGATTGTTGACGGGGCTTTCCTCCTTGAAGCTGCTACGATAGTAAATAAAGGGGAGGATGCAAGAGAAGGCATAGAATACATGTTATCGTTTCAGCAGCCTAATGGTAAATTTGGAAAATTAGCACCTGATTACTGGAAGGAAAACGGGATTGTGCTGTGGGCTTGTGTAAGGCATGCCATGCTAACGCAGGATAAAGAATGGTTACAATCAGTTTGGCCCAAGCTTCGAAAGACTGTCGATTTTATAAAAGAAATGAGGGCAGTGACTTTGGAAAATGATATTCCCCTGGATGATGGTTTAATTCCACCGGGCGAGATTGATGGTGGCATTAGCGGAGCAGAAGACAAAGCTGAATATACCAATGTTTATTGGAACCTTCTGGGACTTAAAGCAATCATTCAGGCTGCTGACTGGATAAATAAAAAAGAAGATGCGAAAGTATGGCAAAAGGAATACGACGATTTTTATGCAGCCTTTCAAAAAGCGGCACAGCGCGATATGGCGGTCGATTCTTTTGGAAATAAATACTTGCCTATCCCGATGGACCCCCGATATCGTTCGTTGCCACAGCGGGCGCAATGGGCATTTTGTCACGGAGTTTACCCGGGACAGCTTTTTTCGCAGGATGACCCTGTTGCCAGAGGCACTATGGATATGTTGCATACTACCCTTCAGGAAGGGATGGTGATGGGGACCGGTTGGATCATTGACGGGATATGGAATTACTTCGCCAGCTTTTACGGACATGCCTGCCTCTGGATGGGAGAAGGCGAAAGGGCGGCCAAAGCATTATACGCCTTTGCCAACCACGCTTCACCGCTGCTGGCATGGAGGGAAGAACACAACCCTCGTGATTTAGAACGTCACTTTGTAGGAGACATGCCCCATAACTGGGCAAGTGCTGAATTTATCCGGTTAGCAGTCCACCTGCTGGCGATCGACAGGGGAGATGAGCTGCATTTGTTTGAAGGGCTTCCCTGCGAATGGGTAAAACCGGGGATGGAAACAGCACTTAATAATATTGCCACCCCGTTTGGGCAGCTAACCCTTTCTCTGAAGGTTGATAAGAAAGGGAAG
The DNA here is from genome assembly GCA_963662895.1 of Prolixibacteraceae bacterium. Taxonomy (GTDB): domain Bacteria; phylum Bacteroidota; class Bacteroidia; order Bacteroidales; family Prolixibacteraceae; genus GWE2-42-39. The sequence goes on from OY759981.1 coordinate 964,992, forward strand.
ATTGCCAAATTGAAAATAAGCAGGTTAACAGATGAATCATGTAAAAAAGTCATTGTTCATTTAGGTGGCTGGGCAACCAGTGATAAAGATGCAATGATTAAACTTGATCCGGGTTCTTCACACTCAATTGATATCAATATTCAATAAAGATGTTTGGCAAAACCGATCAACCTATCAAAATAGAATTATATTTTTGTCAAATACTCTTGCGGTGAGACTCAAGGCTGAAGGCAGACAATGAACGGAGTGAAACGGGTGGTGGTGAAACAAAGTGCCCCCAAAGTCATCTTGCCCAGAAGTTGGTAAATCAATTATAAACAGATGTTCGTCACTTATTTTGTTCCCCTTGTTTTGTTCCTGCTGGTTTCAGCCAGTTGTTCCCGACCACATACTGACCTGAAATTAACCGAATACGTGAATCCCTTTTTGGGGACGGCTCCGTTAACTAATCCTACCGACATAGGTTATACTCCGCCTACCGACTGGAGGGTGTGGGCCGGGTTAACCTATCCGGGGGCGGCTTTACCCAATGCCATGGTACAACTGAGCCCAATTACCGAGTGGCATAGTGGTGCTGGCTACGAGTATGAAGATACGGTGATTTATGCATTTACCCATACAAATAAAGGGCACTGGAACTTGTGCCATATCCCTGTTTTACCCGTAACCAAACGTTTCTCAGCCGACGATTTTGGTTCTGCCTTTTCGCATGACAGGGAAAGTGCTGAGCCCGGATTCTACCAGGTTTACCTACAGCGCTATGGGATTAATGCTGAGCTGACAACAACATTGCACTGTGGCTTTCATAAATATACTTTTCCTAAAGATGAACCTTGCAACCTGGTCGTCAACCTGGCGCGTTCTAACGAACGTGTTAATGACTGGCAAATAGAGCAGGAGGGAAGTAATGCTTTTAAAGGATATCAGCAGACTGGAGAGCGTGTTTATTTTTATGCCGTCGCCAGTCAGAAGATTACGGCTATCGAAACGCAGGAGAAGGGGAAAGCTAAAATCTCGGTTGTCTCTTTTGATCGCTCATCAGAGACGCTTGAGATAAAGGTGGCTCTTTCGTTTGTAAGCACCGAGAATGCTAAAATGAATATGGAAGCAGAGTTGAAAGGGAGAAGTTTTGCTGAAGTAAGGAAGGAAGCGTCTCGAACCTGGGAAACGCTATTGGCTAAAATAAACGTTACCGGAGGAACCGAACGGGAAAAAGAATTGTTCTATTCATCGCTCTATCGTTCCTTCTTATGGCCTGCTTTGCGAAGCGATGTAAATGGCGATTTTACTGATGCCTCAGGAAATGTTGTCAATAAAAGGTTTCGTTATTATACCAATCCATCGTTGTGGGACACTTATCGCAACAAGTTAGTTCTACTGGGATTGTTGTCGCCTGAGGTGACCAATGATGTGATTTGTTCGTTAATCGATAAAGGTGAGAAGACGGGTTTCATGCCAACGTTCTTTCATGGCGATCATGCTGCTGCTTTTATTGCAGGTTCTTATCTGAGAGGAATCCGCAACTATGATGTGAATAGTGCTTATCAATTGTTGCTAAATAATGCAACTAAAGAAGGAGGAACGCGCCCTTATATTTCCGAATACATCCGTAACGGTTATATATCAACTCCGGAGGTAGACAATCCTCATGTTGAGACCCGGGCTAAAGCAGGGGTGACCAAAACACTGGAGTTTGCGTACGATGATTATGCTGTTGCTCTATTAGCCAAAGCATTAAATAAAGAAGCTGATTCCCGAATGCTGATGAAGCGTGCGCAAAATTACCGGAATCTGTTTGATCCTTCTTCTGGTCTTATGCGGGGACGTTTGCAAAATGGAGACTGGGTTGCTGACTTTAACCCTGAATACCCGTATTATGAATACATGTACCGGGAAGCAAATGCCTGGCAATCTTCCTTTTTTGCACCGCAGGATACCAAAGGCTTAATAGCTCTTTATCCCGATCCTTCAGCCTTTGAGAAGAAGTTGGATTCGTTGTTCTCAATCCCGTGGAACCCAAACTATATTGCCCGCAATGTATCTTCTTTTATTGGTCAGTATTGTCATGGCAATCAGCCCGATCATAGCTTCCCGTTTTTATATACCTTCATTGGTAAACAGGAAAAGTCGCAGGCTCTTCTCAACCGTATTATGCATCATTTCTATGGAATGGGAGAATATGGACTGGCACTGTGCGGGATGGATGATGCCGGTGAAATGTCTGCCTGGTATGTATTTACGGCAATGGGATTTTATCCATATTCCCCGGCTGATCCGGAATATATTGCATCGGTTCCTGTTTTTGAAAAAATTGAATTAAATTTATCGGGTTCAACGAATTCAGTAATATCGAAAGACGGGAATGGTTTAAAGATCCGGAATATTATTGTTGGCGGGGAAAAAACAGAGGACTGTTTCATTACTGATGAGCAATTGAAATCGGGGAAGAGTATTAAAATAGTAACCGAATAGATTAAATGGCATGATGCATTAGAGCAATGTGTTCAATCTTGTAACCGTTGATTGTGATATCGGTGCTCTGGTGCATGATGCATAACCAATAAAATACCTTGAGATGACCAAAAGACGAGATTTTCTGAAAAGTGGAGCGTTAACCCTTGCCGGCCTGAGCCTTGCCGGAGTCCCGGGTGTGTGGGCTGCCTCTGAGGTGAGAAAGTATACCTCCAACAGGCCGTTGCCCGGTAAACGGCATTTTACCTCGAAAGCTGTTGAACGAATAATTGCGGAGACTACAGCAAAGATAAAAGACCCCAAGTTGGCCTGGATGTTCGAGAATTGCTATCCCAACACGCTGGATACAACGGTTGAGTTTGAAACTAAAAACGGGAAACCCGATACTTTTGTCATTACCGGAGACATTCATGCCATGTGGTTGCGCGATTCCACGGCTCAGGTATGGCCTTATTTGCCGCTTACCACTGAAGATGAACACCTGAAAAACTTAATAGCAGGAGTGGTCAACCGACAAACACAATGCGTTTTACTCGATCCGTATGCCAATGCCTTTAATAAAACAAAAGAAGAAGAGGTGCATTGGATGAGCGACCATACCGACATGAAGCAGGGACTGCACGAGCGGAAATGGGAAATTGATTCGCTTTGTTACACGGTGCGCCTGGCTTATCATTACTGGAAGACAACGGGTGATGATTCGGTCTTCGACAGCGATTGGCAAAAAGCAGCCCTGACCATTGTCAAGACCTTTAAAACCCAGCAGCGTAAAGAGGGCTTAGGCCCTTATCAGTTTGAACGTACTACCGCCAAACAGTTAGATACCTTATCGAATAAAGGCTGGGGACGCCCCCTGAATCCCGTTGGGTTAATCAATTCAGCTTTCCGTCCTTCTGACGATGCAACGACTTATGGCTTCTTAATCCCTTCCAATCTGTTCGCTGTTGTCTCCTTACGGCAGCTGGCTGAAATAAGTACTGAGGTGACCGCCCACCAATCGTTTGCCCGGGAATGTAACGAGCTGGCTGATGAGGTGGAGACTGCCATTGAAAAGTATGCCGTGGTGGAGCATCCTAAGTATGGGAAAGTATATGCTTTTGAGGTCGATGGTTTTGGCAATCATACCTTCATGGACGATGCCAATGTACCGAGTTTGTTAGCCCTGCCTTATCTTGGCCTGGCGAAAAAGACAGACGCGATATACCAGAATACCCGGAAATTGGTTTGGAGTCAGGATAATCCTTATTTCTTCAAGGGGAAAGCTGCGGAAGGAATAGGAGGTCCTCACGTGGGGTACGACATGATCTGGCCAATGAGTATTATCATGCGGGCAATGACCAGTTCCGATGATCAGGAGATTGCCTGGTGCATTAAAACACTGAGGAATACCGATGCCGATACCGGCTTCATGCATGAGACCTTTCATAAAGATGATCCGTCTAACTTCTCCCGTTCGTGGTTTGCCTGGGCTAACACACTTTTTGGTGAGTTAATACTGAAGCTGGTAAACGAAGGGAAAGAAGATTTGCTGGAGCTGTAATCAATAAAAAGTAGAACTAAGGTTTCTTTTTAAAGATAAGGTTGAGTGTGTTTCATTGATAAATTCAATTGTCTTTTTTAGCATTTCATCATTCCCGGCCATACAACTGCTCTGCTTTTTTTGACGAACTACCGTGGCCGGGGTTATTCCGTTTGCATTCAACCACGGGGTTACGCTCCTACGTCGCTTACCCCGGGTTATTAAAGTATCATCCCTTCGGGATTTTTGTCTGCCTCCCTTTCTCATCTCCTGTTCTTTTCATCTTTTTGGATATTGGTTATTGAATATTCATGATTGTATATTCGTTTTTTCCTGTCATCGCCTCATTATGCCCAATAAATTTTGGGTCGGCATTACCTGTAATGGTACGCAAACAGGTTGATGAGATTACCTTAATTTATGCATTTCATTACTCCCGGCCATACAACTGCACCGCTTTTTTTGACGAACTACCGTGGCCGGGGGTGTCCCGGTTGCCTTCACCCCCGGGGTTGCGTTCGTACCTCACTTACCCCGGGTTATTGATGTATGTCCTTCAGGGACAGCAAGCCTCACCGGGCAGGAAGCAACACCCATCAAACGCGAAGCGTCAAACAGGCCGCAGACCATCAAACCTTTCAAACACAAAGGATCAAACAGCCTTAGTACCCTGAACCTCACCAACCGTCATTGCCGTTCCGCCCGGGGGAAGTGTTCATCACTATGCTGATAAGCACCTTATCACCCGGCTGATGAGAACCTCATCACTACGCTGATGGACATCTTATCACCCGGCTAATGAAGACTTCATCACCCGGCTGATGAAAGATTCTTTCCCCGTATTCTTTGTCTTTGCGTCTTCATGTTTGATAATTGTCTTTATGAGCAGTCTCCTGAAGTTGCAATTCAAACCCCGGTAATACCTCTACCCTCAGACGACTACAGAACTCTCCTTATTTGCAGGGACAAGACCCCCTCCCTCCGGCAAGCCGGAGTACTCCCCCTTTGCAGGGTGAGAATTTGGGCCTGTGCAGAAAAGAAAGGCAAGGAGCACGGGACAGAGGGCGAAGAGCAAAGAGAGAGGCAAAGAATCGGCACCCCGGATTTGGGTCAAACACGGCATGTTGAGAAGCCCGGAGGGCTATCCTGTTCATAACGCCGGGTGAAACCCGGTGGAAACGATCCCCAACCATACCGGCGCATATGCCAGACAGGGTTTGAAACATGAACCTCCTATGCGCCGGACAAAGAAAGCAAGGGATAGGAAAAAGATAACCCGGGAGGCCTGGAACCGTTCTCTAAAAAAAGAACGGTTCCTTTTCCCGTATTCTTTGTGTCTTTGCGAATTCGTGTTTGATAATTGTCTTTATGAGCAGTCTCCTGAAGTTGCAATTCAACCCCCGGTAATGCCTCTACCCTCAGGCGACTACAGGAACTCTCCTTATTTGCAGGGACAAGACCCCCTCCCTCCGGCAAGCCGGAGTACTCCCCCTTTGCAGGGTGAAAATTTGGGCCTGTGCAGAAAAGAAAGGCAAGGAGCACGGGACAGGGGGCGAAGAGCAAAGAGAGAGGCAAAGAATCGGCACCCCGGATTTGGGTCAAACACGGCATGTTGAGAAGCCCGGAGGGCTATCCTGTTCATAACGCCGGGTGAAACCCGGTGGAAACGATCCCCAACCATACCGGCGCATATGCCAGACAGGGTTTGAAACATGAACCTCCTATGCGCCGGACAAAGAAAGCAAGGGATAGGAAAAAGATAACCCGGGAGGCCTGGAACCGTTCTCTAAAAAAAAAACGGTTCCTTTTTGCTCTGCTTTGAGCAGCTTGATTAACGTAAAATAAAAATAAAATTATTTTTTTAATCATTCAGGGTGAATTGCATTTTTGTACATTTGCAGTGTTAGAAATCAAACAGGAATAAAACAGTAAATCCAATTAAGATGAGAATAAAGAATTTATTCGGAATACTATTGTTATTCTTCTGTACAATCGGTTTTATAAGCTGCGATAATGAAGAAGATGATGGTTCCAGGGGTTTTATGAGTAAAGCTACAATTACAGATAATTCAACAAATGGCTACTACTGTTACCTGGACGGTGGCGGATTGGTTATTTCTTACGACCAAAGACTTGCAGACATAGAAAGGGGATATTTCGCTTTCTCCTACATGGAAGACGATTGGAGGACAAATGCTGATTCTGTAATGTATATTAATAATGCCTATGTCTCTCCCTATTCAATATATGATGTGATTCACCCAATCAGCATAGAAGAAGCAGAGAGCAAACACATCACAGACGTGGATAGCTGTTTGATTCCACCATATTTGTCGTTAGATTATGGTTATCGTGGCTATTTCGATTTAAATACTGGATTATCTGTTGTGAATTTGGTTAATCTGGAAAAAGCTTTTGCCAAACTGAATATGGTATATGATCCGGCAAAGCAAACTCCGGACACTTTGCGATTGCAATTTTGTTATAATCTGCATATACCAGACAAATGGTCGAAAACAACTTTTGATTACGGTTCAGTGTCGTGCGACATTTCTTCTTTTGCCTCTCTTGAACAGTGGAGCGATTCGGTTACCATCGTTGTAGAAGCAGGAGATGAAAAGAAACATTTGACTAAAATCAGTAAAAATGATTTCTTTAAGGCTGATATGAAAGTAGAATGACCTTAAATTCTCACCCGTTGCCGCGCTAAATCCTTCCGAAAATCCCGTGTTACAAATACCTGGTAAAGGATTTCCCCAAGGTGCAACAGGATGACACGTTGGGAAAATCCAAGAATTAGTGCCGAAGTGCAAATTTTACCAGAATATAGCCTGGTCTTCGTCCGGCACCAATGTACTCACATTCCGTTGCATCAGCATGGTCCCTTTACACCGGTAAGGAAACACCATGTTTTCACTGGAAACAGCGTCTTTATACCGGTACTCCATCGTCAACGTAAAAAAGCGTTTAATGATATAGGGCCGGTCGATATCAAATTCTTCCTTTATTTCGTAGGCAGGATCTCCTGTCACTTCGAATTCCAACGCAGGATTCTCAGCACTTAATACCAATTTCCCGCTTTTCACAAACAGACCTGTCGGTTCTTCTGTTTTGGAGTCCGTCACTTCATCAGGTTCCAGGAATTCACACTTAATTTTAAATTCACCTCTGTTTTCAGCAAGTTCTTCCGTAATGCCGGCATAAAAGAAAATCGTGTTTTCATCGACCACCCTGGCTTCACGGGTGTTTGCTGTCATATATTTGGTATCATTATCTCCAAAATAGACATACATGCTCCCTGCATTATAGGTACCGGAATAGTCGTTAAACGGCATGATCCAGAGCAGCGCTTTTTGTCTGCCTTTATAAGTATTCAGAGAATAGGACGGATCCGGTAAAATGGTCATTGGTAAAACCCATTTCTCCACAAGATCCAATCCTGAGAATTTAAAGTTAATATCATAGAGCCCTTCGTTGCTGCCGGCCGGAATATGACAGGTTTGCGAAGGCAGTTCATAAAAATTATCCGGCAATTGTTTGTAATACAGATCAGTCCGGTCCGTATATTTGTCAAAATTCAAAAAGTTCAGCGTATCGTTGTCTACACCAATACGCACCATATAATCCTTGTTATTTGTTTGTGATCCGCTTACGATAACCGGAAGTTTAAACGTGACTTCTTCACTCTCAGGTTTGTATCTCAAATAGATAATAGATACATCATCCCTGTTGATCGGCGCTTTCAATGAGATCATCCTGGTGTATAATTCGTCTTCCCACTCATCATTACAACCTGAAAGACTGAGAAGTATACCAAACAGGATGGTCAAATAAAAAAATCTGTTTTTCATAAGATTAAAATTAGTATGATCAAAGAAATTATCAATCAAAAGATGGCCATCCCGGTGCCTGGGTCAAACGGCTGTTTCTTTTCAGTTCATCGTAAGCGACCGGCCAGAAATATTTTTTCATGGACCATGATGTTTGTACACTGGGCACGACGACCTGCTCATAGAAAAATTCCCGGTATTCTTTCGGGACAGTTGTGTTGCATCCGTAAATCATCTGGCTTTCTTCCTCCGGGGCATCTTTCCAGCGACGCAGGTCATAATAGCGTTGATTTTCGCCTAAAAACTCAATCTGGCGTTCACGTTTAACCGCTCTTCTGAATTCATCCGTATCACTAAACGGATCACCCATCCCAATTTCATCGAAATTCGGTACGCCAGCCCGCAGCCGCACCGGGAGTACGGCTGCTTTCATTGCCGCGATATCCCGTGAAACAGTATACGTTTCACTGCCATCCCATGATGTTATCTGCCAGGACGATGTTAATTCGTTCAATGCCTCGGCATACATTAACAGGATGTCGGCATAACGGATAGCAGGATCCACTTTAGGATATACCGTTCCGTCTTTGTAGCTTTCCTTCGGGTTTACGAATTTCATCATTCCGATACCCGTCGGGATCCAGCGGTCGTCCGTACTCACAATTTTCCTTCCGTCATCTTCTCCGTAATAGTAGAATGTTTGAAAATCCCGGTTATTTGCATCCTTTGCACTCGTGCAGGACCAATGCGCGCCACTAAAAGCAACCGATGCATAAAAACGGGGTTCCCTGTTTGCATATTCCAGCCATACATCTTTTCTTAAATAGGGATATTCTCCGTCTGCCTGTGTAAATCCTTTCATGCTGGTAGCCCGGTCAAAAGGTTTACCGTCATTCATCGCGTACGCGTCGCATTGTTTGCCCGTGATACCGTGACAGTTCCATCCGCCTCCTTTGCTTACCGGCATTTGGTGACGGGACATGGATTGGATCCCGTATTCGTCATTCAACTGGTTATCGCCGCGTGAAAAGATTAACTCGGGATTTTCGGAAACGTAAAGATCTCCGTTAAACAAGGCACGATATGAATCCAGCGGATCAATATCTTTCCAGCCTCCTTCATTCCATGTCCTCTCCGAATATACCGGATGATACGGAGGGTCTATTGTTTTGGGATAGGCTCCCCAGAGCCCTCCGTTACTGCGTTTGGGAACAACATAAATTTCATACTTACCTAATTTTATCACGTCTAAAGCTGCCGCTGCCGCTTTAGCCCATTTCCCCTCATCGTACTGCTGGGAAATGAGCTGGTTTCCCTGATCATCAACAAAGGACGACATTTCCGTGTTCCCGTTCATTAACGGGCTTGCCCCATAAAGATATGCTTTGGCACGAACCGCCAGGGCGGCACCTTTCGTCGGGCGTGATGCACTGCGGCTGTTCCGGTCACTTTCCAACAACCCGGCTGCCAGCAGCATCTGTTCAGAGATATACTCCACGCATTCATCATAAGTATTTCTCGGACAGGCAAGATCAGCGTAGGATGCTTCATAATCAAGCCCTTCATCGGGCAAAATGGGTATGGGCCCATATTTTCTCAACAAAAGCCAATAGAGGTAACCACGAATAAAATAGGCTTGTCCCCTGAGATCCTGATACATCTCTTCGGTAATCTCATCACCCGGATGAACATGTTGAAGAAAGATGGAAGCCTGGCGGATACCTTCGTAGGACTGATCCCAGGGACGGGCGATCAGCGCATTCACATTACCACCGTACTGCGGACCGTATTGACCGAATTTATAATTCGAGAAAGAAATGCCGGCGCCGCCTTCCGTGAAGATCATATCATCGGAGTAGTTGGTAAGCGTAAAGCGCACATGTCCTATCTCCAGGTTAAAGGAAAGGAGCTGGTAGTAAGCATTGGCCAGCCATTGTTCGGTATAATCCCGGCTGCTAAATATACGCTCCAGGTCCTGCCTGTCGTTGAAATAACGTTCTACATCCAGATAATCAGAACAAGATTGAAATGTGCAGAAACTGATGACGACACTTAATAGAATATATTTTCGTTTCATATGTTTAGCTTGCTTTTTTATTACAATAAGACTTAAATATTGACAGTCACTCCGAATGTCACCGTTTTCCCCAATGGATATTTCATCCCATTAGAGCTGCCCATTTCGGGATCCCATAATTTGAATTTTGAGAAGGTCAGTAAATTTTGACAGACCAAATGTATTCTCACGCTGTTGAAATAGAATCTGGTCGTAAGCGCCTTTGGCAATGTATAACCCATTTCCAGGGTCTTCAGGCGCAGGTAAGAACCATCTCTGAGCCAGTAAGTAGATGCCCGGTAATTATTGGCGTTGCCCCCATAGCTCAATCGTGGATATTCGGCATTGGGGTCTTCATTGACACCCAGGATCCAACGGTTGGAACCGGCCATATCTTCCAGTATATTTCCCCATTCTCCGTCAATAAAAGGATAAACAGTAAATCCGTCGATGAAGAAATTAGATTTTCCGGCACCCTGGAAATGTACGTTAAAATCAAAACCTTTCCAGTTGGCGGATACGCCCACACCATATATCAGGTTCGGCCGTGTTGTTGCACCGATTGGAGCAATATCATCGTTGTTCACGATACCGTCACCGTTTATATCCTTATATTTGATGTCACCGGGCATCACGTCCATGGCATCGCCAAAATCCTGACGGGGGCTGTTCCGGATATCTTCATAATCTTCGAAAAGGCCTAAAGCGACCAAACCTTTTGCCTGATCAACACGAAATCCGGTGCGACGAAGGTATGGATAACGGTTCACCATTTCATCGGCTTCGGTAATTTCGTTTTTGCTGTATGTAAAGTTTCCACGGATTTGCATGGCCACTTTTCCCATCTTGTGATCAAGTTTAAAGTTCCCGTCAAAACCCTCTGACTTGACACTTCCCACATTTGCCGAAGGGCTCTGCCCCTGAATCCCTGCCATATCGGGCAGGTAGGCTCTGTCCATATAGATCCCCTCTCGTTTTTCATCGAAATAGTCCACCGTCAGACCGAACCTGTCACCCCAGAGATAAAGGTCCACTCCCAAATCATGTTTTTTAGCAATTTCCCAGGTTACATTATTCGATGATACACGGGTATAGGTCAACCCGGAATATCCGAAAGCGCTGTTCAGGTCACCCCAGTTATAATAGATGTCCTGATCTCCGGCACCTGTATTCCGGCTGTAATTTCCAAAATCGGCCAGGTAAGGGAAACGGGAAGAAGAGTTGTCACTCCCTACCTCACCGTAAGAATAACGGACTTTAAACATAGCTAACCAATCGAGATGATCTTTCACAAAATTTTCTTCTGCCACATTCCATGCAACTGAATAAGCCGGGAAAAATCCAAATTGATGCCCCTTGGCAAAGTTTTCCGAACCATTGTATCCAAAATTGAAGTTGAATAAATAGCGGTTCATATATCCGTATGACAGGTTTCCGGCCAGTCCCTGGTGCCGGCGGGCAACACCTTCCATGATATTCCCCCCGATATTGGAGGTATTTACATAGTTGTCCTGTGTGTACTTGAGGATGAAACCGATGTTGTGATTTTCGATACTTTTCCCATAGGATATTTCCGCTTCGGCAAATTCCCTTCTGTTGCCCGATGCTGAAGAACTCTGTTCCATTAAACGTTCCGGGACCAGCCGGTTAAATACAATTTTTCCGTCTGAATCGCGTTGACGCTCTGCTCGCCACATCTCTGGATTTTTCCGGCGCTGGATATAGTTATGATTGTAGGTATCGTACCCAAATCGTCCCACAACCTTCAATCCCCCGGTGATAAAATCCAGTTTTTGTTCCAGCGTGATATTGGAATTAATGGTATTATCCCAATTTTCAATATATCCTGTTTGCGTAGCAGCTATCCACGGATTGTATTTTCTTTCCCACGATTCCGAATCTTCTCCCTGCATGATAGGCACATATCCGTTCGAATACATCACCGGCATCGTAACCGGGTTATAGCCGAATACCGAATACCAGATATCGTCGGGGCTAACTGCTCCGGGACGATTTGCTTTTTCCAGCGCCCCGCCGATACCTACCTGGATCAGCGTTGACTCCGTTATATTCATATCAATGTTTAAACGATAGTTATAACGCTGATAATTCGCATTGGTATCATATTCTTTCATGGTCTTGTCCACATGGTACATGCCTCCTTCATCAAGGAAACTTCCTGATAAATAGTACCGGGCCCTCGATCCTCCGCCTCTCACGCTCGCGGAAGCGCGGTAAGTAGGCGCACCATCTTTTAACAGGATGTCCATCCAGTCGACATTTGGATAAATATCCGGATCCAGTTGTTCCCCGATCATCATTAACTCCTGATCGGAATACAGCGGTTTTTTATTGCGGGCAATACGTGCTTCGTTCGCCATGGATGCATAGGTCAACCCATCAACGAACTTAGGTGTCCGCGTGCGGGTGGTCCAGGTATATTCGCATTTGGCATTCACTTCCACTTTTCCGTCATTTCCTCTTTTTGTGGTAATCAAAATAACCCCGTTCGCACCACGCGAACCATAAATAGCCGTAGCAGAGGCATCTTTCAGTACCGAGAACGATTCGATATCTTCAATATTGAGTTCATCCATGCTCCGTTCAAACCCGTCAACCAGGATCAAGGCACTGGAACTGCCTCCGAATGTGGAAATGCCCCGTATCCAGAATTCAGAGGTATTGGATCCCGGCTGACCTGAACGCTGCATTGACAAAACACCTGCAACATTACCGGCTAAGGAATTGGAAATGCTGGAAACAGGGGTCCTCAGGCTCCCCACATCAACGGTGGTGATCGCTCCTGTTACGGTTACCTTTTTCTGCGGTCCCATCCCCGTAACCGTTATTTCATCAAGGGCAGTTCCTTTTGATTCCTGCATGGTGATATAAAGTATCATATCCTCGTCTTTTATCAGGTGCTCCTGCTTTTCGAAACCGAGATAAGAGAATACGAGATATTGAAAGGGTGTAAGCGCTATTTTGTATTTACCCTCGATGTCAGTTACAGTGCCCAACCCCGGCTTTTCCTTCACAATAACGGTTGCACCAATCATAGGAACACCTTCCGGATCAACGACCGTGCCGGAGACTTCAACTGTCTTTTTTTGAGCAAATACACCCATTGCATATAAGACGATGCATAAAACGGACAGAATATATTTATTCATTTTTTGTGTTTTTATTCCTTTAATATTTGCACCCTTATTTATTCTACTGAAATTGTGCGTATCCGTTTGTTCTCGCGGTCTGCCACATAAAAGATCTCTTCTTCCTCATCATAGCAAATGCCTGTAGGTTCACGGAAACGGGCTGTTTCCCGTGCTTCCCCATCGATCCAGCCCCATACTTTACCATCGATACTTACACTGCCGCGTCCGGCAAAGGTGCTCACTTCACCGTCAGGGGTAACCTTCCGGATCGCATTATTATTATGGTCACACAGATAGAAATCATATACATCTTCCTTCCCCTGTGCCACATACTCCTTGTTCTTTACAAATACCCCCTGACGCGGACGGTTAAACCGGGCAGAACTTCCGGGAGCATCAACATACCCCGATCCTCCGCCAAGATCACCCACATGGAGTACAGATGAAACCAGTTCTTTTTTCGTTTTATCGTATGCACATCTGTACACCCCGTTGAACCCGGTCATATAGACATACAGGTCATCCGGGTGCCTGAACATAAATATATGATCGCTGGAATTGGCTTTAACGCTGAATAACGCTTTTCCGTCCCACATTTGGGCTGCTTCGTCAAATACCTGACGGGCTTTATACACTTCTGATGACGTCCATGTATTGTAAAAAAGGGTTCCGTCACTCATCGATACAGCCGAATAGGAGCACTGGGCATACAAATAAGGATATACTTTTCTGAACCCTTCGTTTCGAAGGGCATAAAACATATTCGGCATCTGATGCCTGTCGTTCCAGTTTCCACGACCGTTGTCGTCTACAAGAAAAAGGGTATCTCTCGACGGTGTATCAAATAACATTGATTTTACCTGATAAACTCCGGCCTGTCCTTTCATAAAAACTGTTGAAACCTCTCTTGTGGTCAGATTAATTTTGCGAAGCGCTGCCAGATTTTCTTCATCGATACAATAGATAATTTTGTTCCCCTCCCCGTCCTTGTCGAATTCCAACCACCAGGGGTGCTGAAATTCTGCTTCTTCAAATGATCCGTTGATAATGCTGGAAGAGTTGGTTTGCGGGTCCACTTTCCCCGTTAAGGTATTCACCTGCAAAGCAGACTGAAGCATAAAAAGGTCTTCAAACTGGTGTTCTTCGATCACTTTTCCCTCCTCATCCTTAATGCTGACCACTACATCTCCGCGATCAGAACGCCGGGGTGTCATCACACAGATCTTTGTACCGGAGGAGCCGATAACAGGAGCAGAAATACCTCCTATAAATACTTCGATTTTCGAAACATCTGTTCCAAAATTGCTTCCTTCAATGAATACCAGGGTACGTACAGCGCCTTTTTTGGGCGAGAAATCAGTAAAAAGCACCGGTTTCGATGGATCAGGGGACACAGCAGGTTCAGCTCCGTCGTACCCGCCATCTTCACTGCAGCCTGCAGCACCAAAAACTATTGCCAGTAATACAGCAATACAAATTGATAACCGGAAAAGGCAGGTTGTGTTGTAAAAAGGGCATAACAAGCCCCTTAAGCAGAAATTTGGTTTCATACTTTTCATGTGTTTTAGGTTATTTGATTCGTTCGTGTTGCGGTATCCCCAGTCCTCCCGGGTTCCCGGGAAAGCCGGGAGGGTTAACAGGGACACTCATATTTCCCGGTTCTCAGGGGGCCCGCCGGGGAAAAGAAGAAAGGCGTTTTAACTGAAGCATCGTTCGTTTGGTTTTTTAGGTTAAATGGTTTCAAGTTTTTTTACTAATCATTAAAGCCCAAAAGTAGAACCACCTCTTTTTGTATCAAAATCCGTATTTTTGTAAATAACTTATGTTATTTTGTTCCGTACGGAACGATCTTTTTCTTGGCGAAAGGTTTATATTTGTAATTTATGGAAACAAAAACCGGAAATAAACACAGAGGGATGCAGGTCAAACGTTTTCGTGAAGCAATCGGGATGAAACAGGAAACGCTTGCGCATGAACTGGGGACATCCCAGCAAAATATCTCCTATTATGAAAAACAGGAAGATTTGGATGATGAATTATTTGCCAGACTGGCAGTCGGTATGGGAGTAAATCCTGAGGTGTTAAAGGATTTCAGCGACGAAGCATCTGTAAATATATTCTCAAATGCTTTCCATGATAACTCTTCCGCAGGTGTAATGTATAACCCTACCTTCAATCCGATCGATAAAATAGTAGAACAGTCAGCAAAAATTGAAGAGTTATATAAAGAACTTCTACAAAGCGAGCGGGATAAAATTGAAGTATTGACCAGTGCCAATAAAATTGTACGGGAGCTGGCTGAAGAGGTCAAAAAGATGAAAGAAAAGAGGTAATTGCAAAGCGATAGAAAGTAGCGTTACTATTGGAGATCCTAATAGCCGTTGTTTTGCTCAATCCGGGGATTAAGATTTAGCTCCTTCAGAGGTATCGGAAGTATTTCCTGCCAGCCTTGAATTGCTAAAACCTTTGAAGCATATCCGTTTCGTTTTAATGCTGAAAAATATGAACCTTCCATCCCTAAATCATCTCTCCATTCCTGCAAAAGATATTTGACAAATAGGTGATTGTCCCCCGAAAAATGAGGATGATGATTTCTTTCTTTAATCATATTAAGATAAGTAATTGCTTGTCCATATTCAGCAAGATTAAAATAAATCTCAGATGTCATAAACAAAATTTCGGTATAACGCATATAGGGAACAAATTGCCCTTTTTGACAGTATTTAGTGAAATTAGGATACCGAACCGATCTTTCGTTTGCCAGGGCATTATGACCTGCAAGTATTTCGCCCGATGTGTTAAAGATTTTTTCCGGCTCAACCAGGCTATAACCTTCGCTGTTAATAATTTGCTCTGCAAATATTTTGGCCTGTATATATTTTTTAGCCTGAAGATTCCATTTTACCAACATCCCTTTTGCAAAATCAGTAAGTATCATGTTTCCCTTATGATCACTTTTTAAAACTTTTAAAAGATTACTAATTGAATCTTCCCTAATGGTACTGACAGACGTACGGGACACCATAGCATCCTCTGGGGTTGTTATCAGTTTTGGAATATACGGAACACCTCCAAATAACTCACAAAGAACGTAGTAAATATAAGACAAAAGAATTGTGGCATTATCGTTTATATGTGCAAATTCCGACCTTTCTTTGAGGATGTCTTTAAGCTGAACAAACATATGAATTGCTTTGTAGGCTGATTCCCAAAGCATGTCTATCAATGGATGATTGGCTGACACTTTATTCCTGATAATTGGAACCAAGGTACTATCTGACACAGCAATTGTATTGGAGTGACAGTATAGCCCTTCGATCAGATAATAGTATTGAATAAAGCCGTAAAAAGAATCCTGTGCAGTATTAAAGACTTTTTTTATGTCTTCTTCACTTTTGAAGAAAGATTCAGCTGTAATCTGGTTTAACTTTCTTGGCCTAACCAATGGTTTGTTCAGCTTATTATTTTCAGGAGCCCTGATCCACCCTTGTCTTGGACAATCCTGAAAAAGCCGATCTAAGCTTACCGCTGCATTACTTTTAAGTTCCTGAGGAATTTTCCAAAAACGGCACATTTTACTTGTAACAATACTTTTGAAATCGTTAAGCTTTTCAATCTTTAACGGATCTTTCTCACACTTATTAGCTAATAATACAGAGTCATCCTGTATAAAGCCTATTACAGGTATCTCATTATCCAGGGCATATTCATATTCTAATTGGGTATAACTCTTTCCTGATTCCTTATTCTCAGATCCATACATTCCTCCTACAATAACAATAAAATAATCACTGACATCCAATAATCGCTTTATCAGAGTCCACTGATCATCATTTGAAGCAGGAAAAAATTCCATACTCACGGGTATATGTCCAAGTTCGAGTATGAGATTTATAATTTCTCGTCTCTCTTCTTTAAGATCCTCGTATGTAGAGCTGACAAAAATTTGAAATTTAGTATCCATAAAACAGGCTCGCTTTGATTTTTAGAATAAAGGTAAAAAATCCTATTTTCTTATGCAGGCATATGTGTGTAAAATTGTGCTTCTCAGTTTAGTGTATTACGGATATAATGATTTTGAACGAGGTAGGATGGATGATAGAATAACATTCATACTCATTTTGAAACTACCCTTCTATAATTTTCACAAGCCCTTTAATAAGGACTGGGGGCCATTATAGCAGGCCCATAGCGGCGAGGGGGATAAGCTCAACGATATTTTATCCATCATTTATAAACTTTCCGCAAACTGCTCATTTATAGTAATTATTTTTTAATTTTAACAATAATTTATTTGAACGATGGGGAAAATACTAAAGAATTACATGCCATTTTGAAATGAGAAATTCACTATACATATTGATAATAATTCTCACAACTTTCGGATGTAATTCAAGAAAAGTTCATGATGCCCAAAAGACAACCAAATTTTATTTTGTGAATTACAACTTGGAGTTACCTTCTGAAGTGTATTTGGATACGGTAGAAGTTGAGATTGAGACAGAAATCCAAGACAGTGTCTATTCTCTGACTTATTCATCTTTAAATGACACTATAGTCTATAATTTTAAAGAATCTGAATATTATCAACCAAAATATTATTTAAACGGAGAAAAAGTTGAGAACAACAATTTTGTATTTGTATCAAAAAAAGATTATCAAATAAACGGACACAAATTCGATGTATACAAGTATGCAAGAAATCCGACAGGAATTGATGGTTGTGTTACTTTCTTTTGGACTCCAGAAATAGGAGTTATAATAAAACGCTCTGCCACTTGGAGAAATTTTAGCAAGTTACAAACTAATGACTTTGACCTAAATCAAAAGATAAATTTACTTACGGAATTGATTTATCAAGATACTGAGTTTTATAAAGGATGCGTCGAAGCACAAGAATTGATTCCTAAATCAATAGCAAAAGAATTCTTTGACTGGAAAATGCAAGAAATGGAAAGAGAATTAAAAATAAGAAATGGTATGTAACAATTAAGCGATCGAGCCGCGCGCGGCGCAGAGCCTGAATGCGGTGTTGAAGGAGTTTGCCCGGCTATTGATGTGGAATGGAGATTTATTGGAGCAGTTGGGATCGGGCTTCCGGTTAAACGTTTTAGATTTGTATAATAAAAGGTGGAGGGAGGGAGAGTGTTAAGGCTTGTTCTGTGAGAGGTTTAGGGTGAAATTGCCTTTACCTACTCGACCAAGTGACCGTTAGTCAGAATTTGAAATGAAACTCTATACTAATTGCAAAAGCTGTAAAAAGGAGGTCAGATTCTTCACTTGGGAACCTGACAGGATTCGTCTTGCAATGGCCAAGGGAAAAAGATGGAGTAAAGTGTAAAAAATGTGGTTATGTATACAAATATCATTTAAATGATATAACTGCTAAAGAAAGTAAAATGGCGTTGATTATCGGACTATTAATTTTCCTCATTGGCACTCCGTTGACTGTTTATTTACTATGGGAGTATTTTTTCAAAATAGCACTAATTTATTCAACTATTTTATTCGCAACATTAGTCGGAGTTCCGATTATGATATACATTTTAATTGAAAAGGAGCAAAGAGAGAAGGTAAGTCGCTTCAATAGTTTTAAGATAAATGAGTAAAACAACCACCATATCATGGATTCTATTAGCAATTGGAATTGCGTCAGAAAAATCACCTGCTGACTTTAAAAGCATTTCTGGTATTGCAGACGGTATTAATCATGCTGTTCCGACCAATCAAGAAATGCAAACTTCAATAAGCTGGTTGCTACAACATGATTTGATAACAAAAGAAGGAAAACAGTTAGCACTAACATCTTTGGGGACTAGATTGATTAGCGACTCAAAGGCGGCTACCTTGATTAGTAGCTGGAAAAATTTAGAGTCAAAAATTCAAAACTTGATAAAATAACTATGAAAAGTAGTAGCGATGGATTTTTTGTCAAATTACTAACAGTACTCATATTTACTGTTGTATTTCAACACAACTTAGTAGCCCAAGACGAAATTGTCACATTATCGAGTGGTAAGAAAGTTATCCTTCATTCGGATAAAACATGGGAATACGATGAAAATATCTCATACGATTTTGATTTCCCCGGCTGGTCAGGATTTGCAATCCTGACCTTAGTAAGAGGGGATTTGTAATCACCTTTATCCCGGTTCCGGTGGAGGTCTCTGTTTTTAATATACATTTTTAATATAACCCAACCCAGGGATCAGAATCATGATGTTCGCGTACGGTGCAGCAGATACCTGTTTGTTTGGGCAAAATCCGCAACAGTGTCCGGCCAGGAATTAGCAATCGTACCTCTTTGGCTAAGGATTAAGGCTTCCGCAACGTTTGGGTAATGCATCTGGAACTTCAGGTTAAGGCTTTCTCAACTTCCGATTAAGGCTTCCACATCTTCTGATTAAGGCTTCTGGATTTTATTATCAACCTATTTGACATTAAGGCAGATTGGCGTAAATTGGATGGACAGAAACTAATGTAAGTAATCAAGGATTACAAAACATTAAAAATCCATTTGATGATTTTGATATATGAGAAAAAGGAGCTACACACAAAACAGAAAATAGCGATTTATGAGATAGATTTTGGGGAGAGATAACAGAGTTGATTATAGCGTGACACAGCAGACAGCAACTACAAGATAAAATTATCTTAACTTTGGACAGAATATTTTAGAGTGACAGTGTCGGTAATATTTAAATTATGACTAATGCAAAAATATCCATACGTTTTTTTGACGATCGTGAAGTGCGAGCCGTTTGGGACGAGCAAAACGCCAAATGGTGGTTTAGTGTGTTGGATATTGTAGCTTTGCTTACCGACCAAGACGACTACGCCAAAACTCGCAACTATTGGAAATATCTTAAAGCCAAATTAAAAAAAGAAAAAAACGAGTTGGTTAGTGCCACTACCCAACTGAAACTTTTAGCAAGTGACGGCAAACGATATTTAACTGACATGTTGGATTACACCGGTATTATTGACTTAGGTAAAGAATTTCCGAGCAAAAAGGCAAACCGATTTATTGAATGGTTTACATACAGTGATGAAAGCATAGACGGAAAAAGCAAAACAAAAGCGTATGCAATGTTTGAAAATTCTTTTATCAACAACATAGAAGTTGGTACAACTAAAGGCTTGCAACAAATACACGCTTATTTGTTTGGCGGATTATATGATTTTGCGGGACAAATCAGACAAAAAAATATTTCAAAGGGTGGTTTTCAATTTGCTGTATCACGATTTTTAGGCGACACATTAAAACAAATAGAAGCAATGCCCGAAACAACATTTGACGATATCGTAAACAAATATATTGAAATAAATATTGCCCATCCTTTTATGGAAGGTAATGGCAGAAGCGCCAGAATATGGTTGGATTTGATACTAAAAAAACGCCTCAAAAAATGCGTGGATTGGAGTAAAATAAGCAAGCGAGATTACATGAACGCAATGATGCTAAGTCCAACAAAAAGTAATATTCTGAAAATTCTTTTAAATAGTGCGCTCACTACCAAAATAAACGACCGCGAAATGTTTATGAAAGGGATTGACTATTCTTATTACTACGAAGAAAATGACTAAAGAAAAAATAAAAAGTAAAGAATCTTTGGAAAAATTAAAACTAAACGAAAGACAAATAAAAGCGGTATTATTTATAAAAGAAAAAGGAGAAATCTCAAATAAAGATTATCAAGAAATATGTAAAGTTTCAAAAGGGACAGCAACAAAAGAGTTACGAGAACTTATTGAAAAATTTGAGATTTTAGAAAGAAAAGGAAACGTCGGGGCTGGAACGATTTACGTAATCAAATAAAAAATGAATTGGATAATAATTGGATAAATTGGATAATTGATTCAAACCCTGCACCTAATCGAATAGCCCGCTTTGCCAGCAAACACTAGCAGGAAGAGGCTTTCACACCATCACGGCATACGCGAGCTTCGCTCCTCCCTTTCAATCAAATGTCCACCGGACATTTTAATTTCAGGCACATACCGGGCGGTTCGCTAAGTGCCACGAAATGGTTGTCATGCCCAACCATTTTCATTGCATATTGGAAATCGTTGAGGTAACCAATCCCGTTAACGATAATGGTTCGGACGTGGGCATCCCTGCAGGTGAGTCATTAGCCCACCGGAGCACCTCTCCCCTACCCGGCATACGGTTCTCGTACCGGGAGGTTTGCTATGTTATCGGGAATTGTAGAGAGTAATGGCCATCCATTTTGGACGGTCTGGCTCCTCCGTTTGAGTGTTAGCGGTAGCGAGGGTTTTACAAGTTCTCGTCTGTTCAATTGTTTTTTTGTATTCGCCTCTGGCCGGCGGAGCCCTTCCTTTTGCAGTCGGCCAAAAGGAAGTAAAAGTCTTGTCAAAATTATCCCTCCGCCCGCCTCACGGTTTTTTATTCCCGGCACACCTCCCTGAAGACCCGCCAAAGACCGCTCCAGCCAACGCTGGCCATCCCTGCTTTTCACCTCCCGGTGAATTGGAAACTTGACTCCTTTAGGCGCCGGTCATTGAGAGAAGGAGGCACGACGACGAAGCAATCTGTTCCATGTTTATTGTCAGCCTTATTATTCCTGATCCAAAATTTCCGTTTGCATACGTACCGAATCTTCATGTATTAGTTGAAAGAGAATCTTTGTAAAAGTTTTATCTATGTTTAACTTCTCCCCCAATGAGACACGTTTTTCCATTAATTCAGTCCATCGGTTTATTTGTAGTGCCATCACGTTATTTTCTTTTTTATACTGACCGATTTGCCTTACAATTTCCATACGTGCCGAAAGTGTTTCAAGCAATTCAGAGTCAATAGCATCAATGCGACTGCGCAGATATTCGAGTTGGTTCACAAATTCCCTGTTTGGTGATCCCTGCTGACGGATGACCAGCTTGTCGAGTAATTCCACCAGACCGGCTGGGGTTAGTTGCTGCTCCTTGTCGCTTAAGGCGCACGACGGATCTCGGTGCGATTCGATCATCAATCCGTCGAGGCCCATATCAAAGGCCTTTTGCGATATTTCGTATAAATATTCACGTTTACCTGCAATATGGCTTGGATCGCAAATAATAGGCAGGTTCGGCAACAAACGGCGCAATTCGATCACTGTTTTCCAGTTGGGCTGGTTGCGGTATTGAGACTCGCCGAACGGGGTATAGCCACGATGAATGGCTACCAGATTTTTTATTCCTGCCTGGTTGATCCGTTCCAGCGCCCCGATCCATAGCTGAACATCAGGATTAACCGGGTTTTTAATCATCACTACGGCATCAGTACCTTTAACCACATCTGCGATTTCCTGCACTACGAAAGGACTGGCTGTCGACCGGGCACCGATCCACAAAATATCAAGGCCAGCATTCAGTGCCTCTTCAGTATGCTGTGCATTCGCCACTTCGGTACCTACAGGCAGGCCTGTTTCTTCGCGTACCTTTTGAAGCCATTTCAGTCCTATGGAGCCAACACCTTCAAAACTTCCCGGGCGGGTACGTGGTTTCCATACTCCGCCCCGGTAAGCAAAAACCCGTTTATCCTTTACAAGCATTTTTGCCGTTTCAACAGCTTGCTCCTCACTTTCAAGGCTACACGGACCTGCAATCAGCAAAGGGTTGTCAATCTTGGGCAACCAATGCTTTACCGGATTAATATCCAATTCTAATTCCATAATTATCTGGTATAAAGTTTTATTATTGTTTCTTCATTTTGGATGAACGAACCACCATTGCTTCCATCCAGGATTCCACGAATACGGTTTGCATTCCCCATTAGTTCATTCATGCGAACTTCATCGGTTTCAATACTTTCTTTAAATTCTTTCAGATGTTTGATATATACTTCAAGCGATTCGAGTATATATTCCTTATTTTGCTGAAAAATAGGGCCCCACATTTCGGGTGAGCTCTTTGCCAGTCGTACGGTTGAACGGAATCCACCACCGGCCAGGTCAAAAATTATTTCCCGGTTTTCCTTGGCCAGTACAGCGTTGGCCAGTGCAAACGCAGCAGCATGTGGTAAATGAGAAATAAATGCAGCACTGTGATCCTGCTCATCGGCTGACATGTAAGCGATTTTCATACCCAATACCTGAAACATTTTTTCAATCAGGGCAACATGTTGTGGCCCGGACTGTTCCTGATCACACAGAATAGCAATCTTTCCACGGAAAAGATCATTCAGGGCAGCAGCAGGACCTGAATTTTCAGTTCCCGACATCGGGTGGGCCGGCACATAATTTCTCCGTTTCGGATGATTTTCAACGGCTTCTGTTATTACCTGTTTAGTCGATCCCATATCGGTCACAGTTGCATGTGGCGAAATATTGTCAAGGACGACAGGCAAAACGGTCAATATTTTATCTACAGGAATAGCGATTAAAACCAAATCGGCCTCTTTACAGGCTTGTTCAAGCGACTCCGATCTGTCGATAAAACCGATCTTTAAAGCTTGTTCTACATGTTCGGCATTCGAATCGACACCAATAATCTCAGTAGCAAATTTTGCCTTTTTCAAATCAATGGCCATCGAGCCCCCGATTAATCCAAGTCCAACAACAGCTAATTTCATTTTATAAATTTTTATAAATAAAAAGGGCCCCGTTTTTACGGGACCCTTCGCTTAATATTTTTACAACAACAATATACTACCAGCCGATCCCGATTTTTGAACCGAAATAAAACCAGTAATAAAAAGTATTGTTGCTAATAAGTTTCATTTTATCTCTTTTTTATTGTTGCAAATATAGATATTTATTTCAGAAAACACCTTTTTCGCAGTTCAATTTTATTTTTTAACTTATTTAGGTAACGGATAACCTTTTAACTTGGCGAGGTTAGCTTCTATTTCACATTCCGGGTATTCATAGTCGGAAAGTTGTCCGTGCAAGTATTTGTCGTACCCGACAAGATCCATCAGACCATGGCCACTGAAATTGAAAAGAATGGTTTTCTCTTTACCTTCTTCTTTTGCTTTTTTGGCTTCACGAATAGTTGCGGCAATAGCGTGGGTTGTTTCAGGGGCCGGGATAATGCCTTCGGTTTTGGCAAACAGTAAACCAGCTTCGAAACATTCACTTTGGTGAACAGCTACGGCTTCCATTAATTTATCGCGTAAAGCAGCACTAACCAGCGGAGCCATACCGTGATAACGCAAGCCACCGGCATGAATAGGCGCAGGGATAAAGCTATGCCCCAGACTGTACATGGGCAATAGCGGGGTCATTTTAGCCACGTCGCCGTGATCGTAAATGAACGGAGCTTTGGTAAGCGTCGGACACGAGAATGGCTCAACGCCAATTATCTGAATATCCGCACCATTAATCTTATCGTACATGAACGGAAATGAAAGCCCGGCAAAATTACTGCCGCCGCCACAGCATCCGATTACTACATCGGGTTTCGAAATGCCTACTTTGGCAAGCTGTTTCTTGGCCTCCTGACCAATAATAGTCTGGTGCAACATTACATGGTTTAACACGGAACCCAACGAATAACGGGTTTCTCCTTTGGGGTCAGAAACCGCTTCTTCAATTGCTTCGGAAATGGCAATCCCCAGGCTTCCGGGTGTATCGGGGAACTCTGCCAGGATATTGCGCCCTGACTGGGTTTCTGTACTCGGACTGGCAATGCAGGTACCTCCCCAGGTTTGCATCATCATCTTACGGAAAGGTTTCTGATCGAAACTAACACGGACCATATATACTTTGCACTCGAGGCCCCCGATAATGGAACAGGCAAAGGCAAGAGCCGATCCCCATTGTCCGGCACCTGTTTCAGTAGTTAATTTTTTTATACCAAATTGTTTGTTGTACCATGCCTGTGCCACGGCTGTATTGGGTTTATGGCTTCCGGCAGGCGAAACGCCTTCGTTTTTATAATAAATTTTGGCAGGTGTTCCCAATGCTTCTTCCAACTCATAAGCACGAACCAAGGGACTTGGGCGCCAGCGAAACAAAATCTGGCGAATTTCTTCGGGAATATCAATCCAGCGCTCCTGGCTTACTTCCTGTTCAATCAGGTTCATCGGAAAAACCGGGGCAAGCATCTCCGGTGATATCGGTTTCCCGTCGGGTCCCAGAGGCGGATTCATAGGGGTAGGAAGATCAGGTGCAAGGTTATACCACTGTTTGGGCATGTCTGCTTCGTCTAAATAGATCTTTTTTTGTCTAGCCATTTTTTTCTTTTATAAATTGATAAATATTCTTTTAAAAAATAAAAAGGACACGCTGTGTAAACAACATGTCCCTTAATTAAGGTTAAACTATCTTTTTTATGTAACAGGCGCATATTGTTTACGTTGGGCAGTTAAAACTGCCAACGCCAACACCAATTCCCTGTATACATGTTTATCAAATACATCGTACTCTAATTTCGGCCTAAAACTAATTATTATTTCTGAAGTATCCAATACAACGTGCTTTTGGATTGTAAAAATTTTAACCGTTTTATTTTTAAATTACTTTTTTTGTATGATAATTTCTGAAGATCAATAATTCCAATTTATTATGTTGCAGAGTTGGAAGTATCCTGTTATTTCAAAATTTAATCAGAATTGAACAGCCATGCTTCAGGAAAAATAAAATTTTGTGATTCAAGGAATCAGGTTAATTTTGCAGCAAAATTGAATCAAGCATATCAGAATGAATAAACCGATCGTAGTGAGTGGCATCAGGCCGACAGGATATTTGCATTTAGGGAACTATTTCGGCGCCGTACGCAATTTTATCAGGATGCAGGAAGATTATAACTGCTATTTTTTCATTGCCGATTTACATTCGCTGACAACCCACCCGACACCCGATAATCTGCAGTCTAGTGTCAAACAGGTGCTGGCCGAATATCTTGCCTGCGGAATCGATCCTGAGAAGGCAACTATTTTTATCCAGAGCGACGTTCCGGAAGTTACCGAGTTATATACATTTTTGAACATGAATGCTTACCTGGGCGAGTTGGAACGTACCACTTCGTTTAAAGATAAAGCCCGAAAACAACCCGAAAATGTAAATGCAGGCTTGCTGACTTACCCGGTATTAATGGCTGCCGATATTATTATTCACAAGGCCAATTATGTGCCGGTTGGTAAAGACCAGGAACAAAATCTGGAAATGACCCGTAAGTTTGCCAGACGTTTCAACCGGATGTACCATGCAAAAGTGTTCCCGGCCCCGAAACCATTTACTTTTGATGGTGCCGACCTGATTAAAGTCCCGGGACTTAACGGAAGCGGAAAAATGGGAAAATCGGAAGGAAATGCTATTAACCTCGTGGAAGCGCCGGAAGACATTCGCAAAAAGGTAATGCGCGCCGTTACCGATGCAGGCCCGACAGAAATGAATTCGGAAAAACCGGAACCTATACAAAACCTGTTTACGCTGATGAGCATCGTTTCCAACCCGGATGTCGTGAAAAAATTCGACGAAGCGTATAACCGTTGTGAGATTCGTTACGGTGACATGAAAAAACAACTGGCCGAAGACATCATCAAATTTACATCTCCTATACGGGAACGTATTTTTGAGATTCTCGGGGATGAAGAATACCTGGCACGGATAGCCAAAATGGGTGCTGAAAAAGCCCGTGAATCGGCTCAGTCAACCCTGAAAGAAGTAAAACAACTGATTGGCGTGAAGCGATTGTTTTAGCCTGAAAAGGGATAATCTGAAAGAACTACCGGGGGTGTTCCATTTGCATTTAACCCAAGGGTTGCGCTCCTGCCTCGCTTACCCCGGGTTATTAAAATGTCATCCTTTCGGGATTTTTGGCCGCCTCCCTTTCTCATCTCCTCCTCCGGGATTTTTGTTCCCCTTACCTTTCTCATCTTCTGCTCTTCTTATTTTTTTTCTATTCGCCTCTGGCCGGCGGGGCCCTTCCTTTTGCAGTCGACCAAAAGGAAGTAAAAGTCTTGTCAAACTCATCCTTCCTCCCGCCTCTCGGTTTTTTATTCCCGGCACACATCCCTGAAGACCCGCCAAAAACCGCTCCCGCCAACGCCGGCCCGGAATACTTTGACTGGCCAACCCTGCTTTTCACCTTCCGGTGAACCGGGGACTTGACTTTCAGATACCTTTCCTGTCATATCCTCATTATGCCCAAAATTTTGGGTGGCAACTACCAATGACAGATTTTTGCAGAAGTCTGTATATGAAGCAAATACAAAACATCATTTTTTTCAGCATTTTAGCATTTCCGGCCATACAACTGCTCTGCTTTTTTTTGACGAACTACCGTGGCCGGGGGTGTTCCGGTTGCATTCACCCCGGGGTAAGTGAGGCACGAACGCAACCCCGGGTTATTGATGTATGTCAGGGACAGCAAGCCTTACCGGACAGGGAGTAACGCCCATCAAACGCGAAGCTTCAAACCCTCAAACGGCAAAGTCATCAAACCCTCCGCCCCGAACAGGCAGCAGGTCATCAAACCTTTCAAAAACAAAAACCAGGGCCTTTAGTATTGGAGATGATGTTCAGGAAGCCTTAATCAGAAATTCCGCTTTTTGCTCCCGGCCCTTTACTTCTGCACCACCCCAAATTCTCGCCCTGTCAAAGGGGAGTACTCCGGCTTGACGGAGGGAGGGGGTCTTGTCCCTGCAATAATTACAAAATCTTAACTTATAATCTTTATCTCCGGGATTTTTGTCCTCCTCCCTTTCTCATCTCCTCTTTTTCTCTTTTTTTGTATTCGCCTCTGGCCGGCGGAGCCCTTCCTTTTGCAGTCGACCAAAAGAAAGAAAAAGTCTTGTCAAAGTCATCCTTCCTCCCGCCTCACGGTTTTTTCTTCCCGGGGCACCTCCATGAAGACCCACAAAAAACCGCTCCCGCCAACGCCGGCCCGGACTACTTTGACTGGCCAACCCTGCTTTTCACCTTCCGGTGAATTGGGGACTTGACTTTCAGATACCTTTCCTTTCATCTCCTCATTATGCCCAGAATTTTTGGGTGGCAACTGCCTATGACAGTTTTTTGCAGAAGTCTGTATATGAAGCAAATATAAAACATCGCTTTTTCAGCATTACCTCATTCCCGGCCATATAACGGCATTGCTTTTCATCAAGGAGTTCCGTGTGAATCAGTTTAAAATGTTGTGGAGAAGAGCAGGTAAAGTGTTCAGTAAGGAGCCATCGTTTCGTTATAGAATAAGCAGGGAGGAAAAAGATATTTTTTTTAGGAAAGACAACAAAGCCCGGGCTGTTTCCGCCTAAGGAGAAAAAGCGTTTAGAAAATCGATAGAGTGAGCGTTAAAAAATCTTCCCTGTTTGACGAACGAAGTGAGGAGTTTGGAAGATTTTAGCGAACGCAAACGATTTTTAGCTTTTTAGCCTCTGCGGCGGCTCTTTTTGGGTCCTTTTTCCAGCTGCAGGGAAAAAGGATCAGCCCGTCCGGCTTGAGGACTGTAAAAAAGGGAAATGCGATGAAACTTGATTTTTAACTTTTGTCTGTACTAAAGAATCAGAGCTAAATAATATGCTCCACAAAAGATTAAAGTACCCCTCCCGTGCCCGGTGTTCTATTTGTTCTCTTAATAACCTGACAATTTTTATTGCTTATTGGTATTCGCCTCTGGCCGGCAGGGCCCTTCCTTTTGCAGTCGACCAAAAGGAAATAAAAGTCTTGTCAAAGTCATCCTGCCGACCGCCTCTCGGTTTTTTCTTCCCGGCACACATCCCTGAAGACCCGCAAAAAACCGCTCCCGCCAACGCCGGCCCGGACTACTTTGACCGGCCAACCCTGCTTTTCACCTGCCGGTGAATTGGGGACTTGACTTCCAGATACCTTTCCTGTCACATCCTCATTATGCCCAAAATTTTGGGTGGGGACTACCAATGACAGATTTTTGCAGAAGTCTGTATATGAAGCAAATACAAAACATCATTTTTTTCAGCATTTTAGCATTTCCGGCCATACAACTGCTCTGCTTTTTTTTGACGAACTACCGTGGCCGGGGGTGTTCCGGTTGCATTCACCCCGGGGTAAGTGAGGCACGAACGCAACCCCGGGTTATTGATGTATGTCAGGGACAGCAAGCCTTACCGGACAGGGAGTAACGCCCATCAAACCCTCAAACGGCAAAGTCATCAAACTCATCAAACGCTCCGCCCCGAACAGGCAGCAGGTCATCAAACCTTTCAAAAACAAAAACCAGGGCCTTTAGTATTGGAGATGATGTTCAGGAAGCCTTAATCAGACATTGCGGAAGCCTTAATCAGTAACTTCTGAAGCCTTAATCAGAAATTCCGCTTTTTGCTCCCGGCCCTTTACTTCTGCACCACCCCAAATTCTCGCCCTGTCAAAGGGGAGTACTCCGGCTTGACGGAGGGAGGGGGGCTTGTCCCGGCAATAATTACAAAATTTTAACTTATAATCTTTATCTCCGGGATTTTTGGCCGCCTCCCTTTCTCATCTCCTCTTTTTCTCTTTTTTTGTATTCGCCTCTGGCCGGCAGGGCCCTTCCTTTTGCAGTCGACCAAAAGGAAGTAAAAGTCTTGTCAAAGTCATCCTTCCGCCCGCCTCCCTGTTTTTTCTTCCCGGCACACATCCCTGAAGACCCACAAAAAACCGCTCCCGCCAACGCCGGCCCGGACTACTTTGACCGGCCATCCCTGCTTTTCACCTTCCGGTGAACCGGGGACTTGACTTTCAGATACCTTTCCTGTCATATCCTCATTATGCCCAAAATTTTGGGTGGCAACTCGGAATGACAAACGCATCTTTAAGTATAGCGGCTATACCCTGTCCGGGGTGGACAGCAGGGGCCTAAACAAAAATCAGGCTCCTCCCGAACCGGGTATTGATAGTTACTGATTCGGGTATTTAAGCAGTTTTTGTTAATTGAAGTCTTGTTTTTAAGAAAACAAAAACTTCTGCCTCTGTGTTTTTTAAAATGAATTCATAATTTTGCAGCCTGAATTCAGATAGGGAATTTAAATTGGGAAAAATGGAACAGCTCAGTATCCGGCAAATGCTGGAAGAAAAAGGGTTTATTGAAGAGCAGGTAAGTGCGGATATTAAATTGGCCGAAGAAATTAAACGGCTGAAAAAGGAAAAGAATGCTGTTATTTTAAGTCATTTTTATGTGGATGCCGAATTGCAGGACATTGCCGATTATGTGGGCGACAGCCTGGGCCTGGCACAGGAAGCCGCCAAAACGACTGCCGACCTGATTGTTTTTGTAGGTGTTCATTTTATGGCCGAAACAGCAAAAATCATCAATCCAACCAAAAAAGTGATTTTGCCGGACCTAAAGGCCAGTTGCTCGCTGGCCGAATCGGCACCGATTGAAAAATTTATTGCTTTTAAAGCAAAGTATCCTGACCACAAAGTTATTTCGTACGTCAATTGTACCGCCGATCTGAAAACGGTTACCGATATTGTATGTACATCGGCCAATGCCGAAAAAATTGTAAATAGTTTTCCGAAAGACGAAAAACTAATTTTTGCTCCTGACAAAAACCTGGGCAATTATATTAACAGTATTACAGGGCGAGACATGGTGCTGTGGGATGGCGCCTGTATGGTTCATGAAAAATATTCAGCAGAAAAAATCATTGATTTGATGGATGCTCATCCCGATGCCGAATTCATTGCCCATCCCGAATGTGAAAAACCTGTTTTGCTGCTGGCCAAACATATTGGTTCAACCACTTCGTTACTGAACTATGCAAAAAGAAGCGACTGTAAAAAATTTATCGTGGCTACCGAAAGCGGCATCCTGCACCAGATGAAGAAAGCCTGTCCTGATAAAATATTTATTCCGGCCCCTTCGAACGATTCAAGCTGTGCCTGCAACGATTGTTCATACATGAAGCTGAACAGCCTTCAGAAATTATACATCTGCATAAAACACGAGTTGCCCGAGGTGACACTTTCCGAAGAAGTAATCGAAAAAGCAAAGCTCCCAATCCAACGGATGCTGGAGATCTCGAAATAAATAATTGAATTCATTTCATGTAAGAGATTCCTCTCCGGCAACCGCCGGATGCCTATGACAGATTTTTACAGAAGTCTGTATATGATGCAAATACAAAATATCGCTTTTTTCAGCATTTCTGAATTCCCGGCCATATAACTGCACCGCTTTTTTGACGAACTACCGTGGCGGGGTTGTTCCGTTTGCATTTACCCCAGGCGAATACCAATAAGCAATAAATTGTTCACTTTATTTCTCAACAGTTCCTAAAGTGAACATCGTAAAGCTCTGTGTTTTTAAGTCTTTGATAAGAAACAAAGGTACTATCCGGCTAACCCGCTTCGTTTCAGCAAAGCATCAACTGTAGGCTCCTGTCCACGGAAAGCCACGTACAACTTCATCGGGTGTTCGCTGCCCCCTTTTTCCAGAATATTTTTCCGGAACGAATCAGCTACTTTGGAATTGAAAATTCCTTTTCCCTTAAATACAGAAAAAGCATCGGCATCAAGCACCTCTGCCCATTTGTAACTATAGTAACCGGCATCATAGCCCCCTGCAAAAATATGTGAAAAAGAAGTACTCAACATACTTCCCGGTACTGGGCCGAATAATTCTGTAGAGGCAATGGCCCTGGCTTCAAAACCGGCAATATCTCCCGGCTTTTCCTGAAGAGTATGAAAGGCCATATCGAGCATGCCAAAACTCAACTGGCGTTCCGACAGATAACCTGCCTGGAAATTTTTTGCCCTGACAATTTTATCGACCAATTCAGCAGGAATTTTAGCCCCGGTTTTATAATGAACTGCAAACTGATCAAGCCAATCTTTCTCATAACACCAGTTTTCATGAATCTGCGATGGTAACTCAACAAAATCCCAGTAAACATTTGTACCCGATAAGCCCGGATAGGTACACCGGCTTAACATGCCGTGCAGGGCATGGCCAAATTCATGAACAAACGTTGTAAGTTCATCGAAAGTCAGCAGAGAGGGAATGCTATCCGTGGGTTTGGTAAAATTCATTACAATGGAAACATGCGGACGTACCGATTCCCCGTTTACATTCGATTGCGAACGGTAGTCGGTCATCCATGCTCCGGCACGCTTACCTTCACGCGGGAAAAAATCCAGGTAAATAACAGCCAGATATTTACCATCTTTGTCGAACACCTCGTATGCTTTTACTTCTTCATGATAAACCGGAATATCTTTATTTTCTTTCAGTTCCAGCCCGTATAATTGATTGGCCAATCCAAAAACACCATCAATCACATGGTTCAACTCAAAATAGGGTTTTACTTCCTCTTCATTAAAACCATACTTTTCATTTTTTAATTTTTCAGAATAATAAGCCCAGTCCCAGCGCTGTATTTTACCTTCGAAACCCGATTTTTCAGCAAAAGCCTGAACTTCGGCAAAATCTTTCCTGGCATGCGGGTGTGATGCTTCGTGTAATTCCCGGAGGAACCGGTTGACCCGTTCCGGGGTTTCGGCCATTCGTTCTGTCAGTTGGTATTCAGCATAAGTATGGTATCCCAGCAAACGGGCCTTTTCAATCTTCAATTCAAGGATACGCCTAACATTTTCATTGTTGTCGAACTCGTTGTCCTGGTTCCCCTTCACCGAAAAAGCCCGGTACATTTTTTCACGCAGCCCGCGGTTGTCGGCATATTTCATAAAAGGCACATAACAGGGATATTGCAAAGTAAACACCCAGCCTTCCTTATTTTTAGAGCGGGCAGTCTGGGCTGCCGATTCGAGCAGAAAATCAGGCAATCCACCTAATTCTTTTCGATCAGTCACCTGCAATTCGAACGCATTGGTTTCGGCCAGCACGTTTTCACCGAATTTCAGGCTTAGCTGCGAAAGCTCTTTGGTTATTGCACGATATTTCTCTCTATCCGTTTCATTGAGGTTGGCCCCGTTACGCACAAAACGACGATAGGTGTTTTCCAGAAGGGTGGATTGTTCGGGATTCAATTTCAGTTGTCCCTTGTGATTATATACCTCCCTGATTTTTGCAAATAATTCTTCATTCAGTGAAACATCGTTTGCAAATTCGGTCAGCATAGGAGCTACCTGTTGTGCAATCTTTTGGATCTCATCATTTGTTTCAGCCGAATTCAGGTTAAAAAAGACAGAACGGATACGCGCCAACCGTTCCCCGGCCACGTCAAGAGCCACAATGGTATTTTCGAAACCAGGCCCTGCTTTTTCATCAATAATTTGTTGGATTTCATTTTTTGCCTCATCAATAGCCGTTTTAAAAGCCGGCAGGTAATGCTCATTTCTGATCAGGTGGAACGGCGCTGTTTCATGCAAAGTTTCGAACGGTATCAATAGCGGATTTTCTTTATCCGAAGCATACATTTTGGTCATCATTGTCATAATTAGTAAAACCCCTCATGGAGGGTGGTCGTTTATTTTTTCGGCGTTCTTCCTTTTTTCTTTTTCCCGACTGACCATCCAAATTTACCAATGGGTTTCCCCACCTTGAAATAGTGTCCATGTAAATAACAGAGGGGATTGGCTTTTTTCAGGCTAAAAGCCCCGGTTTCGGGATCCATATAACGGTCGTCAGCAATCACGTTTACTACTTCAGAAATGAACATGTGGTGCACGCCCAGATCAATAATCTCTTTCACCTTGCATTCAATGCTGATTGGCGCTTCTTTTACAACAGGCGCCTTCACAATAGTTGCCGGCGCCGGGGTAAGCCCTGTTTCTTTCCACTTATTGAATTTAGCCCCGCTACGGCAACCACACCAGTCGGTTGCACGGGCCATTTCTTCTGTTGTAAGATTAATAACAAATTCACCGGTACGTTTGATAATTTCATACGAATGACGGGAAGGGCGGACCGAAATGTAGCACATCACCGGATCGCTGCTGATAGTACCTGTCCATGCAATGGTTATCAGGTTGTATTCTTCGGGAGTTTCACCGCAGCTAACCAATACGGCCGGCAGTGGGTAGATCATGGTTCCCGGGGGCCAGTTAATTTTTGCCATAATTTTATCATGAATTTTCAGTGCAAAAATACGAAATGAAGATTGGTTACGGAAATGCTTATCCCAGAAAGTCCATATGGTTGTCAGGCATAAATTTATGGAAGATATGAAACCTGAATGATACGGATTATTATGTTTATTTCATGTGGGTTTCCGTCACGAAAAGAAAACATCCCTTTTTAAAAATTGTCCATATAAATTTATAACTTGTAGCTTCATTTTTACGAAAGAACGCTAGCGGTTATTTTCGAACATTAAAATTTGCCTGTATGAAAAATCTTTTAATTACTTTCCTGTTTGTTTTTGCCACGGTGCACGTGTTTGCCCAAGAAGCCGATCGAATAACCGGAATTTGGTGGAACGAGGAAAAAACATCGAAAATTGAAGTAAAAAGAGAAGTGAACGGCTCGTATTCGGCAACTATTGTTTACCTGGTCCCTGAAAAATATAAAAACGGTGCCCCCCCTAAAGATGATAAAAACCTGAACCCGTATTTGCGTGACCGTTCTATTCTGGGACTTCTCTTTTTGACCGGCCTCCGGTATGATGCCGGGGAAGATGAATGGGTTGGCGGGCATAACTATGACCCGGAATCGGGAAAAACCTACGATTGTTACGTTTGGATGGAGGACTGTAACGATATACTTTTTATAAAAAATTATGTAGCAGGGATACGCTGGTTAGGCAGATCAACCGAATGGACCCGCACGACATTATAAGCCAGGGTAATCCTTGAAAAATAAAATCTTCAGCCTGAAACCTGAATTCTTATGCCCAGATTTTCTACTCTCTTCGCAATATTTTCCAATTCCGGAACAGGGACTCGTTCCAATCCTTCAGTGGGTG
Organism: Prolixibacteraceae bacterium; assembly: GCA_963662895.1. Classification (GTDB taxonomy): domain Bacteria; phylum Bacteroidota; class Bacteroidia; order Bacteroidales; family Prolixibacteraceae; genus GWE2-42-39. The sequence goes on from OY759981.1 coordinate 999,781, forward strand.
TATCGCGGGCAATCGTGTAAATCATTACCTGCCGGGGGTTAATTTCCCGGATCAGTTTTATCCATGCTGAAATTTCTTTTTCCGAAGTATTATCCACCACAGCTCCCTTAAATTTTCCCCTGATAAAAAGCGTCTGGATAGTAACCTGTCCGTTAAATGCCTTCAGGTATTCCACGGTTTTTTCCAGTTTGAAAGGAACCATTGGGCAATTAATTTTTTCGATGGTCTCCATAAGGGCAGAATCCAGTTTCTGAATGTTATCATCAATTTTCAAAAGGGCAGTTACAACTTCCGGCTTATGGATCATGGTAGCATTCGATAAAACAGCAATACGCGCATCAGGAGCCAGTAAATCGCGTAGTTCTATCGTATCGTCGATAATGCCTGCAAATTCAGGATGTAAGGTGGGTTCGCCGTTCCCGGCAAAAGTAATCACGTCAGGAGTTTTCCTCTGGTCTTTCATTTCCCGTAGTTTCTCCTGCATCTTCGCTTTCACTTCTGAACGTTCGGGCAGAGCGGCTTTTCCTTCCCTTTTCCGGGGTGTCCGGCCACATTCGCAATAAATACAGTCGAACGAGCACACCTTCGAATCGACAGGCAACAGGTTTACTCCCAGCGAAACGCCAAGACGGCGGCTCCGAACCGGTCCAAATATAATTTTATCAAAAAGAAAAGTAGACATTTTTTAAAATTTGCGGTAAAAATATAATGCCGAAGTTGATTAAACTAATTTTTTCAGTTTGCTTTTTTCGGTGAGCCGCAAATTCACCATATCGAGCGGAGAAATAAGTAAAAAAGTGGCTTTCTGACCGGAAACAAAGCCCTGTGGCCTTTCACTTTCAGCAGCAAAACTTTTAAGAATATCATTTAAATGGGCATCTGGCATCTCGTGCTGGCGTTGTCGCAGTATATCTATGGTTAGACCTTCGATGCCGGGAATTATAATGCCGTTATGAAACTCAAGCCGATCGGATTCCCGAAGTTGTCCCCCCGTGTCTGTAATTTCTAAAATAATCCCTTCATTATTGATAACAATAATCCCTTTTTTCAGGGGTGCCGAAACAAATGGAAAAATATAATGCGCTGAAATTTTTTTCACATTTCTGTTCCTTATTTCACATTGGGTTGTTTTTTTTCATCCAATTTATTGCCCACATTCAATTCCTGGAGTTGCGTAGTTTCCTGCTCCATCTCTTTCAGAATGTTGATCACGTCGTTATACATTTTTTCGTACAATTTCGGATGGCTCGAATAATAAATAACCGACCGGGTAAATATACTGTCCTGTACATTATACTTGGCTAAAACAGAATAATACAAATCAGTAGATGACAGCCTTAACGAATCGCTAACATTATGTTGGCGCTGATTGTATGCTTTTGCAAGATGAATATCGGCCAGCATATGTATCATCTTCTTCTTACCGATCAGATGATCAGGTTTGGGAATATCTTTTTCGTTACAGGAAAAAAGACCTGCCGAAACAACGATCATTATTATTGAAATGAAATGCCTCATATTTTTTCGTTGATTACAGCTTCAAAGTTAGAATTCCAAACCATATAATTCAGGGCTTTTCTATTAAAAAAAATTAAACCGGTGTAACGAAATACGCTCTTTAAATTTTTTTGCTGAAAATCTTCCGGAAAAATTCGTCGACCCGGCTCATCTGCTCGATTTCAATGGAATAATTTTTCAGGTTGACATTTTTTATATTTTTCGGAATAAAGATCTTTTTAAAACCCAGTTTTTCTGCTTCGCCAATACGCTGTTCCAGCCGGTTCACCGATCTGATTTCTCCTGAAAGTCCAATCTCTCCGGAAAAACAAAACGATTTATCAACCGGCAGGTCGAAATTCGACGAGAAGATGGCCGTAATCACTGCCAGATCGATAGCGGGGTCGTCCACTTTGATTCCGCCGGCAATATTCAGAAAGACATCTTTTACAGCCAGCTTAAACCCGGCGCGTTTTTCCAGTACTGCCAGCAACATGTTCAGGCGGCGCAGGTCGAACCCAGTGGACGAGCGTTGTGGTGTACCGTAAGCAGCCGTGCTGGTGAGTGACTGTATTTCGATCAGCAGCGGGCGCACCCCTTCGATGGCCGCAGCAATAGCTGTCCCGCTCAACCCGTCGTGATCCTGATTGATTAACAGTTCCGAAGGATTACTCACTTCACGCAATCCATTGCTTCGCATTTCAAAAATTCCCAGTTCCGAGGTCGATCCGAAACGGTTTTTTATAGTACGCAAAATGCGGTACATGTACTGGTTCTCACCTTCAAACTGAAGCACGGTATCAACAATATGTTCGAGCACTTTGGGCCCGGCAAGGCTTCCTTCTTTGGTGATATGGCCAATGATGATCACCGGCACCCTGTTTTCTTTGGCATATTTCAGGATACCATTGGTGCTTTCCCTGATCTGACTAACCGAGCCGGGCGACGATTCGATATATTCAGTCGCAACGGTCTGGATAGAATCGATCACCAGTAATCCGGGTTCAAGCATGGCACTCTGTGCCAGGATATTTTCCAGCGACGTTTCGCTCAAAAAGTAACAATATTCGTTTTCCTTTTTCAGACGCTGAGCCCGCAGTTTTATCTGATGGATACTTTCTTCACCCGATACATATAACACTTTCCGGCCTTTCATGTCAAGGGCAATCTGCAGGGCCAGTGTCGATTTTCCAATACCGGGTTCACCGCCAATCAACACCAGCGAACCATCGACCAACCCGCCTCCGAGAACGCGGTTTAGTTCTGAATTCCCGGTATCGATCCGGTTGGCTTTTTCAGCCGATACTTCGCTTAATTTACGTGCCTGCGCCCCACCGGAAACTTTCGAGGGGACTGTATTCTTTATTTCTTTCACCAGCACCTCCTCTACGTAAGTATTCCAGTTGCCGCACGAGGGGCAACGGCCTACCCATTTAGGCGATTGGGCCCCACATTGCTGACAAGTAAATATGGTTTTTGCTTTTGCCATCTATTTTACAATGCTTTTGCTGATTCTGTTTATATCTGACCGTCCAATACAGGTTGTATTACACTGGCAAGATATTATTCTATTGTTCTCTGTCCTGTATCTATCCTGTATCTATCCTGTACCTGTCGTGTAAAAATAAAAAAACCTCACTGTTTTTGTACAATGAGGCTGAAACTTATTTATGAATAGAACTTTCTATACCAGTTTGTTGGTCTCAGTGTCGGGAAAAACCAGGCTGGGTGTAAAAGTTTTGGCTTCCCCGAAGTCCATCGTGGCGTATGAAATGATGATCACCACATCGCCAACAGCTACTTTACGGGCAGCCGGGCCGTTTAGACAGATTACACCAGAACCACGTTCACCCCTTATTACATAGGTCTCCAAACGTTCGCCGTTATTAATGTTCACCACCTGAACTTTTTCGTTCTCAATCAGGTTGGCGGCGTCCATCAGGTCTTCGTCAATAGTAATGCTACCCACGTATTGCAGGTTTGCTTCGGTGACCGAAACTTTGTGTATTTTCGATTTACAAACTTCGATGAACATTTTATTTGTTTTTCTGGTTGAAAACAATGTTGTCAATCAATCGTATTTTGTCACAATGAACAGCAATACATCCCACTTTGTTTACAGGCTCATCCCAGCTATCAACAGGATGAAGCGTTTCATCGTCAACAATTTCAAAGTACTCTGTTTTTAAATATTCGTTTTCATTGATCCGTGCAATCACCCACTCACCGAGTTCTTTTACGGACATCTCCCTTGTTTTGTTCGTTGCCTCGAAAAGGGTTTGCGAAATATGAACCGCATTGCGGCGTTGTTCCGTATTGAGCAACAAATTTCTGGAACTCATTGCCAACCCGTCTGCTTCGCGAATAATTTCACAGGGAACAATTTCGATTGGCAAAATTAACTGTTTTACCAATGATTTAATAATTACCAATTGCTGAAAATCCTTCAGACCGAAAAAAGCCTTATCGGGCTGTATTATTTCGAACAGTTTACTGACCACCTGTGCCACCCCGTTGAAATGGCCGGGACGATGTTTACCTTCCATCACCTCTTCGAGCATCCCGAAATTAAAGCGACGGGTATCCGGAACAGGATAAATTTCCTCCACTTCCGGGGCAAAAACCAGCTGGCAAGCTGTTGCCCTGAGCAATGTTAAATCTTTATTAATATCCCGGGGATAACGCTTTAAATCTTCCTTATCGTTAAACTGTGTCGGATTGACAAAAATACTGACCACTACAAAATCAGTACACTGCCCGGCTTTTTCAACCAACGAAATATGTCCGGCATGCAAAGCTCCCATCGTTGGTACAAAACCAATTGTTTTTCCTTCGCTCCTCACGCCGCCGAGCAATGCCCGAAGTTCGCTTATCCGCTTTACAACCTGCATTTTGGCAAATTTTGAGGGTGCAAAGTAAATAAATAATCCAATACAAACCCAGAATTTTAATTTGAAGTTTAATTTGAAAGCATATAAAAGCCTGAAATTGAATATTCGTGATATTTTTATTAATTTTGCATGATCTAAAAGTCAAGAATATAAATGGAAAAGAAAAAAATCTTATTCATCTCTTCAGAAATTATTCCATATCTTCCGGAAAACGAAATTTCAGTAAAATCGCGTTATTTGCCTCAGGGCATTCAGGAACGCGGACGGGAAATCAGAACTTTCATGCCACGGTATGGCTGTGTTAACGAACGACGGAACCAGTTGCATGAGGTAATCCGCCTTTCAGGAATGAACATGGTTATCGACGATACCGACCATCCATTAATTATTAAAGTAGCCTCAATCCAGTCAGCCCGGATGCAGGTTTACTTCATTGATAATGAAGACTATTTTCACCGAAAAAGGGTACTAACAGACAAGGACGGCAGTGAATTTCCAGATAACGACGAAAAAACAATTTTCTTTGCCCGAGGTGTCCTCGAAACAGTGATCAAACTTCGCTGGGCCCCCGATTTGATTCACTGTCACGGATGGCTTACTTCACTGGTACCTTTATATATTCAAAAATATTATCGGGACGATCCTTTATTTGCTAACACTAAAGTGCTGTATTCAATCTACAATGACACTTTTAAAACTACCCTTGATCCCAGATTCCCGGAAAAAATATTGCTCGAAGGCATGACCCCAAAAGATGCAGAGTTGATTCAGGAACCTACTTATATCAATCTTAGCAAACTGGCTGTCCATTACGCTGATGCAATAATACAAGGCAGTGAAAATATTAATCCGGAAATACTGAATTTTATACAATCAAGTGGCAAATTATTTCTCGGATGCCAGCCGGAAGAGACCTATATTGAAGCTTACAACAATTTTTACGATAAAATTTTACAACTTACTTTGTCAGAAAAACATTAAACTTCAAAGGGCATCAGAAAATCATTGTTTTTTTCACCTATTTAACATTGTCGTAATTGTATTTTTATCCAGGATACTTACCTTTGGATACTTAAGCAGGAAAATATATTTTCCATAAAATATTAAGATTATGTGCGGAATAGTTGGTTACATAGGAGATAAAAATGTTTACCCGATACTTATTGGTGGCCTTCAGAGGCTGGAATATCGCGGATACGACTCAGCCGGGATTGCTATTTTCAATCAGGCTATAAAGGTGTACAAATGTAAAGGAAAGGTCAGCGACCTGGAAAACCATGTTGCCGATAAGGACATTCAGGGTACTATCGGAATGGGACATACCCGATGGGCCACACACGGCGAACCAAACGATATGAATGCCCATCCGCACACATCGATGAATGGTAATTTTGTACTGGTACACAATGGCATTATTGAAAACTATGCAGAAATAAGGGCAGATTTAATAAAGAAAGGAATTACTTTTCAGTCTGAGACCGACACTGAAGTTCTGGCCAACCTGGTTGAATTTTACTATGAAAAAGGGGAAAATGTATCTGGCGAACTGGCTGTACGCATGGCCCTGTCGAAAGTGGTAGGCGCCTACGGGATTGTGGTCTTCTGCAAAAACGAACCCGGCAAGTTAATTGCTGCACGCAAAGGCAGCCCACTGGTAGTAGGTATCGGACGGGGCGAATATTTCCTTGCATCCGATGCTTCCCCTATTGTTGAATATACCGACAGTGTAATTTATCTGAACGATGAAGATGTAGCTGTAATCAGCAAAGACAGCCTGACCCTGAAAACCATTCAAAATGATCCGGTAGCTTTTAAAATAACCAAAGTTGACCTCAGCATTGGCGACCTTGAGAAAGGCGATTTCGAACATTTTATGCTGAAGGAAATATTTGAACAACCCAAGACCATTGCCGACACATTCAGGGGAAGGATCAATGCCGATAAGTCAGAAATTATACTGGGAGGACTGATCGATATTTTCCCGAAGTTACTGACTGCCGACCGTATCATTATCCTTGGTTGTGGCACTTCATGGCACGCAGCCCTAATCGGCGAATATATGATCGAAGAATATGCCCGTATTCCGGTGGAAGTTGAATATGCTTCAGAATTCAGGTACCGCAAGCCCATCCTTGGAGAAAAAGATGTGGTAATTGCTATCAGTCAGAGCGGTGAAACTGCCGACACCCTGGCTGCACTGCAAATGGCCAAAGAAAACGGGGCAACCATACTTGGGGTCTGCAATGTGGTAGGCTCAAGTATTTCCCGCCAAACCGACGCGGGAGTCTATACCCACGCAGGTGTTGAAATTGGCGTTGCATCAACCAAAGCGTTTACTGCCCAGGTAACGGTGATGATCATGCTGGCATTGAAACTTGCAAAAGAAAAAGGAAATATCTCGCCCGAATTATACGGTTCGCTGATTAAAGATTTGTCAGAAGTCCCTGAAAAAGTAAAATCTATCCTGTTTAAACACCCGCACATAAAAGAAATTGCCGAAAAATACAAAGAGGCCATCAATGCCTTGTACCTGGGACGCGGTTATCTTTTTCCTGTAGCATTGGAAGGTGCTCTAAAACTAAAGGAAATTTCATACATCCATGCCGAAGGTTATGCTGCAGGCGAGATGAAACACGGACCTATTGCCTTAGTCGATACTAACCTGCCGGTGGTGGTAGTTGCAGCCAAAGACAGCTATTACGAAAAAATTGTAAGCAATATCCAGGAGGTAAAAGCACGGAAGGGAAACATTATTGCCGTGGTTACCGAAGGCGACGGGCACCTGAAAGAAATGTGCAATGATGTATTCGAGATACCGAAATCGCATCCGGCTATCGCACCTCTTTTGGCGATCATCCCTTTGCAATTGTTTTCGTATTACATTGCTGTATTGCGTGGGTGCAATGTCGATCAGCCACGAAACCTGGCCAAATCGGTTACGGTGGAATAATTTAATGATCAGGCAAATCCCAGGGTTGCGATACTCACCTTTGTATTCCGGGTTGCTGATAAAATCGCATTTGCACAGGCTTCAAGGGTCGACCCCGTAGTAACCACATCGTCGACCAGCAGGATATGTTTGTCTTCAAACTCCTCAGGCCGGGACAAATCAAAGATACCTTCCACATTTTCCCATCGTTCGTACCGTCCTTTCCTCGTTTGTGAATCGGTATACACCCTGCGCATCAGGTTCCCGGTCGAAAGGCTTTTCCCCATTCGTCCGGCCATACCACGGGCAATACACTCACTTTGGTTGTACCCCCGTTTCTTTTCTTTCTTTGGATGAAGCGGAACGGGGCAAATTATATCAATCGCTGAAAATAACGGAGATTTTTCCAGATCAATAGCAAAATGAGTGCCCATCAATATCCCGATCTCTTTCATTCCCTTGTATTTCAAGGAATGGATCAGTTTTTGGTATTTACTGCCCTTGTTGAAAAAGAAAAAGGCAGTAGCCGCTTCAAGCTGCACCCTTCCGTAAAAAAGTTCTGCTACCGGATTTCTTTCTTCCATATGAAAATTGGTACGGGGCAATTCGTGCAGGCATTGCAGGCAAACCAATTCTTCCCGGTTCAGTAAATTATTTCCGCATACCAGGCAAATACGTGGAAAAAACAATCCAATAAAATCTTTCAGATATTGGGAAATATATTTCATGATCCTATTTTTTGCAGGGTGATGTACACAATAACTGTTTCACAATCGCCGTTATTCAGTTCAAAAAGTTACAAAAAATTCTTTTGATGTACTGATATTTATTTCCCGGTGATTAACAAAAAGGTAACATCCTGATAATACTTTAGTAATCTGGCTCTCAATTTATGTCCATACTTTTATATCGTAATAAAAAGATGTTTTACATTTCTTAACTCAGGATTAGAATTTTTATTTATTTCCCTTCTTCTTGTTTTTCCCTTTTTGATAAAATTGTTCCCGAAGGTTGCCAGTCGGCAACCTTTTTTTGGTATATACTTTTTCAGCTACAATATTTTACTAATTTTGAAGGCGTATTAAAACCCAACTACAACTTAATTTGATTATTATGTCTAAAAAGTTTATCCCATTTCTGAAACGGAGGATTTTGCTGATTTTGCTGCTCGGGTTCGTGATCGGAATAGCAGTGATGCTGTCCGGAAATCAGGTCATGGAAAAAACATCGACCGACGAATTCTGCGAAAAATGCCATGTACACCCACATGCTACCGATTCATGGAAACTTTCAACCCACCACGAGAACAAAAGTGGTATTTATGTACATTGTGTTGATTGCCACCTGCCCCCGAAAGGACATGGATACCTGGTTGAAAAAGCCAGACTGGGGATGAAAGACCTGTACGGGTATTTATTTAAAGATACAGCCGATTTTAACTGGGAAGCAAAGTCTAAAGTAGAAAAGGCTCAGCATTTTGTCTATAAATCGTCGTGTATAGACTGCCATGCCAACCTGTTCCCTCTCACACTCACCAAAGAAGGACAGGATGCACACCTTTATTACAGTCAGAATGAGAACGACCTGCACTGCATCAACTGTCACCTTCAGGTGGGACATTACGATCCAGATGCAAAACATGAAAGCAACCTCAGTTTTGGCTTGGGTGATAACAAGAATACCACCCTTTACCAAGAGGCTGCAAAAATTGAAAAGTTTGAAGATTTTACAGAGACCATTCCCAACTCGACTGTTTCGTTTAAAATGATTGCTATTCCCGGAGGTGAATTTACAATAGGAAGCAGTGAGGATAACAAATTTACCAAAGTTGATGAACATCCGGCAAAAAAAGTAAAGATCAGCCGTTTTTTCATGGGTGAGACCGAAGTCAGTTGGGACGAATACCTTGCCTTTTACTCGCAAACCGGGGCTGAAGGGCGTTCAACCGATACCGAAGGGTCGCGGGCCAATCTCGAAGTCGATGCCGTCACCGGGCCAACACCGCCTTATGGGCAACCCGACCAAAACTGGGGACTTGGAAGCCGTCCGGCTATTACCATGCGTTACCATGCCGCCGAAACATACTGTCGATGGCTGAGCCAGGTTACCGGTAAAAAATATCGTCTCCCGACCGAGGCAGAATGGGAATATGCCTGCCGGGCAGGAACCGCTACTCCTTATTTCTTTGAAGGGAACCCGAAAAAATTTTCGAAGAACAATTTTTGGAATAAAATTACAGGTACCGATACCACAAATATCAATACCTACGTTATTTATGTTGAAAATAGTGAAGGTAAAACACAAAAACCCGACCGTGTGAAAGCAAACCCGTTCGGACTGAAAAATATGTTGGGCAACGTGGCCGAATTTTGCAGCGACTGGTATTCACCGGATGCTTATAAAAATTTGCAGGACGGCATAATTAACCCGAAAGGACCAGGATCGGGAGAGGAACATGTTATCCGGGGTGGTTCGTTTAAAAACGAACCGGAAGATGTTCGTTGTGCTTCACGTGGTTTTACCCAATCGACTGCATGGATGAAAACCGACCCGCAGATGCCCAAAAGTATCTGGTGGTATTCTGATTGTGCACATGTCGGGTTCCGCGTTGTTTGCGAGTCCGGTGAAACTTTAGACAAATGATCTTTCAAAACGGATAGTTTTTCATTACATTAGCAAATCAAAGAAACTCATTTTTTTTACCTAAATAACTTAAACTGAATAATTATGGGTGAATCTAATTTTTCGAGAAGAAAATTTTTAGCCAATGCTGCTGCAATTAGTGCGGTTGGCGTTGTTGGAGTAAATGCACTGTCATCGTGTGCTGAAAAGAAAAAAGCTGTTGAACTGAACCTCCCTCCGCTCCTCGACCAGGCACCGGATGGTAAACCATTGAAAGCCGGTCTTATCGGTTGTGGAGGCCGTGGCTCAGGTGCCATGATTAACTTTTTGGATGCCGGGCCAAACCTGACTATTCATGCGCTTGGCGATGTTTTCCAGGATCGGCTTGATGAATGCAATAGCAAGCTGAAAAAGGAAAAAGGAATGGAAGTTCCTTCAGAAAACTGTTTTATCGGGTTCGATGCCTACCAGAAGGTGATCGATTCGGGAGTTGACGTTGTTATTTTGGCAACCCCCCCGAAATTCCGGGCCGAACAATTGGAGGCAGCTGTAAAAGCCCGCAAACACGTGTTCATGGAAAAACCCGTTGCTGTCGACCCCGTAGGGGCCCGCTCTGTACTGACAAGCGGTAAAATGGCCCAATCGCTGGGGCTGGTCATTGTTGCCGGGACGCAACGCCGCCACGAACGTTCGTATATCGACCTGCTGAAACAGGTAAAACAAAACGATGCCATTGGCGAAATCATCTCGGCAAATGCCTATTGGAATGGCGGTAAATTATGGCACCGTAACCCAACAGCCGAATGGTGTGAAATGGAATATATGATCCGTGACTGGGTAAACTGGTGCTGGCTGTCGGGCGACCATATTGTTGAACAACACGTTCACAACCTTGATGTTATTAACTGGTTCACCGGTTCACACCCGGTAAAAGCAGTTGGGTTCGGTTCGCGTCAGCGCAGGATTACCGGCGACCAATTTGACAATTTTAGTGTTGATTATACCTTTGATAACGGAATGCACATGCACAGTATGTGCCGCCAGATTAACGGCTGTGCCAACGGAGTCTACGAAATTCTTCATGGAAATAAAGGCCATGCCGATACTTCAGGCCACAAACCAAAAGTTATCGACCTTGCAGGCAACGTAATTTTCGAAGCTGCTGATTCAAGCGTTAACCCATACGTTCAGGAACATATTGATTTAGTAACCTGCATTCGCCAGGGAATTGCGCTGAACGAAGCTGAAAATGTTGCTACATCCTGCCTGGTTGCTATGATGGGCCGTATTTCTGCATATACCGGGAAAGAAGTTACCTTTGAAGAATTGATGAATTCGGATATGAAACTCGGTCCGGAAAAATATATCATGGGCGACATCGGTTATATGAAAACTGCCAGTGTCCCGATTGCAGGGGAAGCTGCTGAAGCATAAAAAGATAAGTTAGTCAAATCGTATTACCGAATTGAATCCGAATGAGGTTGACCAAAAAGGGAAATAATATTCTTTTTAACTCTGTGCAACTCTGCGAAAATTTTGTGTAACCCTGTGGTTTAGTTATTTATATTTTTACCACAGAGTAGCACAGAGAAAAACCACAGAGTAGCACAGAGTTTCTGGACAGCCTCTTTCTTATCGAACAGTTATAAACAGTAATCACCACGGGAATCTTGTTCATACACGTCAGGCTGCTATCGTTATAACCTCTGATTTTCCGGATCCCAGGTCATCTGCATCCGGCTCAATCTGTAGCATATAAGATTCTTAACTTTTCCGCTGCCCCGAAGTCAGACCAAAGGATTCGGGAAGGTTTTTCCTTTTCTGAAACTTTCTTTCTAATTTCGGTCTCTAAATCAAAACAAAATTCATGTCTGAAAATAAAAAACGTCTTTTCCTTCTCGATGCTTATGCGCTGATTTACCGCTCATATTTTGCATTCATCAAAAACCCAAGGTTCAACTCGAAAGGGTTGAACACCTCGGCTATGTTTGGCTTTGTAAATACTCTGGAACAGTTGCTAAAAAACGAAAACCCAAGTCATATCGCAGTTGTTTTCGACATGAATATCCCGACTTTCAGGCACAAAATGTTCAAGGACTATAAAGCCAACCGGGAAGAAATGCCCGAAGACCTCAGAAAGTCGATCCCGTACATCCGGCAAATCGTTGACGCATATAACATGCCGATCCTCGAAAAAGAAGGGTTTGAAGCCGATGATGTCATCGGGACTCTCGCAAAAATGGCCGAAGCAAAAGGGTACGACACCTTCATGGTCACCCCTGACAAAGATTATGCACAACTGGTTTCAGAAAATATTTTCATGTATAAGCCGGCCCGTGGCGGGAATGAGGCAGAGTTATGGGGACTTGAGCAGGTAAAAGAAAATTTCATGGTTAAAAAACCTGAACAGGTGATTGACATTTTAGGGCTGATGGGCGACAGTGCCGACAACATCCCGGGATGTCCGGGAATCGGGCCAAAAACAGCCATGAAATTGATTTCCGATTTTGGGAGTATCGATAATTTGTATACAAATATTGATCGGCTTAAAGGGAAACAGAAAGAGAAACTGGAAACTTACGAAGAACAGGTCCGCATGTCGAAGAAACTGGCGGAAATTATTCTCAATGTTCCTCTTTCTTTCGATGAAGAAGCACTTAAAACAAGCGAACCCGACAACCAGAGACTAAAAAATGTATTTACAGAACTGGAGTTCCGCACCTTTATCGGGCGTATCCGGGAAAATGCCCGTCCGGCACCGGCCTTTGAACAGGGTACTTTGTTCGGTACATCGCTTGAACCAGTTGTTTCAGAAGAAAAAAAATTCGATACCATTGAATCCGTACCGCACGATTATTATCTGATTGAAACCGCGGAACAACGCGCCAGTTTGCGTGCCGAACTTTCCGTTCAGGATGAATTTTGTTTCGATACGGAAACGACCAGCCTCAATACCCAACTGGCAGAACTGGTCTGCCTTTCCTTTTCATTCCGTAATCACGAGGCCTACTGCGTACCTATTCCGGCAGAAAGGGGAAAGGCCCTTGAAGTTATTAAAGAGTTTGAACTGATATTTGGCGATAAACGTATCCTTAAGATTGGACAAAATCTGAAATACGATATTTCGGTACTGATGAATTACGGCATCAAGGTAAAAGGCCCGCTTTACGACACCATGATTGCCCATTACCTGATACAGCCCGAACTGAGACATAAGCTCGACTACCTCTGCGAACAGTACCTGGGTTACGAAAAAGTAACAACCGAAAGCCTGATCGGGAAAAAGGGAAAAAGCCAAATGAACATGCGGCAGGTAACAGTTGAAAAACTCAAGGATTATGCCTGCGAGGATGCTGATCTGACCCTTCAGTTGAAAAAGGCAATCGATCCTGAACTGGACAAACACGAAGTCCGAAGACTTTTTGATGAGATTGAGATGCCCCTGATATATGTTTTGGCTAATATGGAAATGGCAGGTGTAAAAATAAACCCGGAAGAATTAAACCGATATGCCGAAACGCTGCGCCATCAGATCATCGATATTGAACGCGAAATAATTAACCTGGCAGGAGAAGAATTCAATGTTTCATCGCCGAAGCAGTTAGGGCCTATTTTATTTGAAAAACTGAAAATCGACTCGAATGCAAAAAAAACCAAAACCAAGCAATATTCCACTTCCGAGGAAGTATTGGAGAAACTGGTTAACCGCCACCCGATAGTCGGGAAAATACTGGAATACCGGGGACTAAAAAAATTGCTTTCGACTTATGTTGAAGCCTTGCCTCAGCTCATCAATCCCAAAACAGGAAAAATACATACTTCGTATAACCAGGCCATTACAGCCACCGGGCGCCTGAGTTCGACCAACCCGAACCTGCAAAACATTCCAATCCGTGACGAAAACGGGCGCGAAATCCGCAAAGCATTTATTCCTTCTGACGCAAACCATTTGTTTCTGTCTGCCGACTACTCACAAATTGAACTGCGTATCATGGCGGCACTGAGTAAAGATGAACAGATGCTCGAAGCATTCCGCCACGGGGACGATATTCATGCCACTACAGCCTCCAAAATCTATAAAATACCAGTTTCGGAAGTTAGTTCCCACATGCGCCGAAAAGCCAAAACCGCTAATTTTGGGATCATTTACGGTATATCGGCATTCGGCCTTTCGCAGCGGCTGAACATTCCGCGCACCGAAGCAAAGGAACTGATCGACGGATACTTTGAAAATTTTCCGGGCGTGAAACAGTATATGGATCAAAGCATTGCCGGGGCAAGAAAAGCAGGCTTTGTGCAAACAATCATGGGCCGCAAACGTTATTTAAAAGATATTAATTCGTCCAATGCAGTAGTCCGGGGAGTTGCCGAGCGAAACGCCATCAATGCGCCGATCCAGGGATCGGCAGCCGATATTATCAAAATTGCAATGATAAATATCTGGCATGAAATGAAGAAACAAAAACTAACATCGAAAATGGTAATGCAGGTACATGATGAACTGAATTTCGACGTACCAAACGATGAGATTGACCGGATGAAAGAAATTGTAAAAAAGGGAATGGAGCATGCCGTTGATATTGGTCTTCCTCTAACAGTAGAAATGAATACCGGCAGTAATTGGCTGGAGGCACACTAACAAAAAAATAGAAAGGGAAATAAAATTTATTGCGATGATGGAAAAGTTGATTACCGAAGATGGATACCGGAAGGCTCTGAAACGGTTTCTGGAAATTTGTAATTGCAGCACAGATTCTCCGGAAGCTGCCGAGCTTGAAAAATTAACTGCTCTAATGGAAATCTACGAACAGGAAAACTGTCCGAGCCCAAATCTCAATTAGTATCTCCCGAAAAGAGTTAAAACTTAAATGGAGCTGAAAATTTTTAATAAATCCTTAATCTTTCAAACGTGTCAAGGTAGCCCTCCGGAAAGGAAAATTCACTTGACAGAAAAACAAAAAGTGTTATATAAGAAAATTATTTAATTATTTTTGTTAGGCTCAAACTTTTAAATTTTCTGCTGTAATGCAACAAACTCAGGAAAAATCAGACACACTTCGCCAAAACCTCGATTTGTCGCCTCTGCCACAACACTCCCCGCAATTGAATATCAGCAGAAAAATTATTGACACCAGCGAGTTCCGCATCTTAAATTCAAAAATAAAAAAAGATTCAGCCAAACGGACAGAGGACGGGGTTAAACAAACCAGAATTATACAAAAAGAACAAACGATTGATCCCATCCGCATTATAGAACCCCGTATCACCATCGCCATTCCTGAAATACCAGTACAAAACAATGTTATACTTCCTGAAAAAAAGGTATTCCGGAAAAACGGGGACTGGGTATTTGGAGTTATTGTACTTTCATTAATCATCATTGCCTCAGTACGCATTATTTTCAAAACCTATCTGAAGCAACTGTTCAATGCAACCATTAATTTCCCGACAGCTACCCGTCTGTTCAGGGAAAGGACATTTAACCTGTTGCATGCCGCGTTTAGGCTCGACATTTTATTTTACCTGATACTTTCCCTTTTTGCCTATCAATCATTTTCATCGCTGGGCATTCTTCCCGGAGGTATGAAACCATTTCTTATTTACCTGATTTGTCTGGGTATTGTGATTGGCTATTTCCTGCTTAAGCGTTTTTTATATCTGATCGTTTCTGTATTAACCGAAAGTCAGACCGAAACTTCCGAATTTCTATTCAGCATAAATGTATACAATCGCATTTTGGGAATTGTCTTATTCCCGATCACCTTAATCATTGCGTTTGTTCCTGTTAATAACATTAAGTCACTATTAATCATTGGGTTGATCGTAATTGTTATTTCTTACGGGATGACACTGGCCCGGGGCTCAAAAATATTATTAAGAAAACATTTTTCAATTTCTTATTTGATTTTATACCTTTGTACCCTTGAATTTTTACCGTTATTCGTGATCTATAAAATAATATCGGAATAATCAATAGGAAATAACTAAAATCATTGAGTCTTGAAAATCAAGAAAATTCTGGTATCACAACCAAAGCCGGACTCGTCTAAGTCTCCCTATTTTGATTTGGCGAGTAAAACAAATGTTCAGGTTGATTTCCGTCCATTTATCCAAGTGGAAGGAGTATCTGCCAAAGAATTTAGACAAACGCGTATTCAAATCCTGGATCATTCTGGAGTAATTTTTACCAGCCGTACGGCTATTGATCATTTCTTCAGAATTTGTCAGGATATGAGGATTAATGTACCTGACACTATGAAATATTTCTGTATTTCGGAAGCAACTGCTTTCTATCTGCAGAAATATATTGTTTACAGAAAAAGAAAAATCTTTTATGGAGACGGTAGTTTTGAAGATTTGATGGAAGTGATGAAAAAGCACAAAGATGAAAAATTTCTGGTGCCCCTTTCCCACATTCACAAACAGGAAATACCGCAATTATTAGACAAATACAATTACAAGTACACGAAAGCCATTTTGTACCGGACAGTAAGCAGTGATCTTTCTGATCTGAAAGATGTGAATTACGACGTACTGGTGTTCTTTAGTCCTTCAGGCATCAGATCGTTATTGCAGAATTTCCCGGAATTCGAACAAAACGATATTAAAATTGCCTCGTTTGGACCAACTACAGCCAAGGCTGTAAAAGAAGCCGGATTGAGACTTGACATCGAGGCACCTACCTCGATTGCCCCATCCATGACCATGGCCCTTGAACAATACATTAAAAAATACAACAAAGGACTATAAAACAGTCAATTATACTCAACAAAAAGGGGAAACAATGTTTTCCCCTTTTTTGTTGTACTTTTACGCGTGATGGAACGGTTTACATTTAAAAAAGAAGAACGGCTGAGCAGCCAGATCATAATCGGAAAACTTTTTTCCGAAGGGGAATCGTTTCTTTCCTTCCCTTTAAAAATAGTTATGCTGAAAACAACACTCCCCTCTCCTATCCCGGTACAATCAGCCTTTTCAGTATCGAAACGGAATTTTAAAAAAGCAGTGCACCGAAACCTCATCAAACGGCGTATGCGGGAGGCATTCAGGTTAAATAAAAACAATTTTTACGAAAAACTGGAGGAAGGAAACTGTCAGCTTGTCCTTATGTTCATTTTTATAGGAAAAGAAATTTCCGCTTACCCGGAAATTGAAAAAGGGATGGAAGCAGCTATTCGTAAAATTTTAAAAAAAATATAACACATATCAGGATTGCCTGCCTTATCTCTGAATACTTGATTGACACTAATTTTCCCCGACCCCGGACAAAGCTTCTGAAACATTAATGATATGGTCGCCCAAATGTTCGGCATGAGTGATTATATCATTGTAAATTACCCCTTCGTTATACGAATACAATTCCTGCTTCACATTTTCAATATGATCTTTCCGAAACTGATTCCGAAGTTTATTAATTTTTTCTTCAATCCCGTATGCCTTTTCAATAGAAGTAACTTTTCCTTCCTGCTCCAGGTTCAGGATCATTTCCTCAAATGCGTTATCGAGCAATGAAAACATTTTTCCAATATTTTTCATTTCCCGCTCCTGAAACTTTATTTTCTTGTCGTGTTTACGTTTATAGGTACGTGCAAGGGTAAAACAACTATCTGCAATACTTTCGATTTCATCCACGATTTTGTACATCGATTTTACTTTTTGCGACCCGGCGTTACTGAGTTCCCCCTGGGCCACCTTCGTTAAATAAGCGGCTATTTCCTCTTCTATTTTATCGCTGAATGTCTCGTATTTCTCAATCTTCTTATACAAGTTCTCAAATTTACCGTTTTTCTTCTCCCCTGATAACTTTTTTACAAAACCAAACATTTTCTTCGTACGGTTCGTGAAGTATACCAATTCGTTTTTGGCCTGAATGATAGACAACTCGGCGGTAGACAGCAGCCCGGTTGAAATATGGGTCAATTTAAAGACCTCATCGTCTTCATCTTTTTGAGGAATTAGCCTGGTTACCGTCTTTTCGATCAGTGGTGCAAACCCGATCAGGAGCATTGCATTTATAATATTGAACGACGAATGGAAAACCGAAAGCCCGACAGGCATGGCAGAAGCTGATCCAAAGGGAGAACCTCCTCCCATGTTTACCATTATGGTATCAATTCCCCGGATGTACAACGGGAGAAGGATAAATATCCAGACTACACCAAACATGTTAAAAATAAGGTGAGCCAATGCTGCCCTTTTCGCTGAAATATTAGCAACAATCGCTGCCAGGTTTGCAGTAATGGTAGTCCCGATATTCTCACCTAATACCATAGAAGCAGCCAGTTCAAAATCAATCCATCCATGGTAACACATAACCAGAGTTAAGGTCATCGTAGCACTCGATGACTGAATTATAATAGTCAGTAAAGTACCTATGGCCAGAAAAATAAGATTGGATAACATTCCCATATTGGTATAATGGGACAAAAATTCCAGTATCTCAGGATGGTCCTTTATATTGGGAACTGAATTTTTCAGAAATTCCAGGCCCATGAAAAGAATGGAGAACCCGATAATAAACTCACCCCACGATTTTTTCCCGTTATTTTTCGAAAAAAGCAAAGGGAAACTCACGCCGATCAAAGGCAGGGCAATACTACTCATGTTTACTTTAAACCCCAGAATTGAGATTAACCAGGCAGTAACTGTTGTTCCGATATTGGCGCCCATGATCACTCCAATAGCTTCTATTAACGATAAAAGCCCGGCATTTACAAAGCTCACTACCATTACGGTAGTTGCTGATGACGATTGAATGACTGCTGTTATTAAGACCCCGGTTAAAAGACCTTTTACCCGGTTCGATGTCATGGATGACAAGATGCTCCTCATTTTGTCGCCGGCCACTTTTTGCAGGGCCTCGCTCATTAACTTCATCCCAAAAAGGAACAGCCCCAAAGCCCCTAACAGTGTAAGGACTTCAACAATACCAAATTTAATCACTACACCTAATTTTTAAGAATCCGGTCCGATTGAAAAACCGGATCACCTTTACATTGACTGGCACAAATATAATAGTTTGTGTTTAACGAAAAACCTATAATTTAATTTTGAAAAACAAAACCCCGCCGGAAACTTATCCAACAGGGTTCAGAATATAAATACTAAATAACTATTCGATAATTTTTACCCAGCCGTATTTATCGGGCTCGTCACCATATTGGATCGCCCGCAACTTGTTATACAGTTTTGTGCTCCAAACTCCTGGTTCGTTACCGTAACGGAACCATTTGTCCTTATCGGCATCGTAAATACCTTTAACAGGCGAGATAACGGCAGCAGTACCGCAGGCCCCGATTTCTTCAAAGTCTCCCAATTCATCATACAATACCTGACGGCATTCCACTTTCAATCCCAGTTCTTCGGCCAGGGGCATCAGACTTTTATTGGTGATTGATGGTAAAATAGACTCCGATTTGGGAGTAATATACGTATTGTTTTTAATAGCAAAAAAGTTAGCCGGGCCACATTCGTCAATGTATTTCTTCTCTTTCGAGTCGAGATACAACACAGAAGAAAAGCCACCCTCTTTGGCCTTTTTACCGGCGTACATACTGGCAGCATAATTACCTCCCACTTTGTATTTCCCGGTACCTTGCGGCGCAGCACGGTCGTACTTTCGCATAATAATCAAATCGGTCGGCATAAAACCTTCGGGGAAATAAGGACCGACAGGCATTACAAACACAATAAATAAATATTCCTCAGCCGGCTTAACGCCAATCTCAGGGCCGGTTCCAATGAGTAAAGGACGAATATAAAGTGAAGCTCCCGATTCATAGGGAGGGATAAATCCTGAATTCAGTTTAATGGCCATACGAACAGCCTTTTCAAATTTCTCAACCGGAAATTTAGCCATCAAAATCCCATCGCTCGAATTCTGCATCCGTTTGGCATTTTCATCCATCCGGAAAACCCGTATTTTCCCATCTTTACCTTTAAATGCTTTTAGCCCTTCAAATACTTCCTGCCCGTAATGTAAACAAGTTGCAGCAATGTGAAGGTTAATTTGTTCCGAAGAACTGACCTCAAGTTCACCCCATTTACCATCCCGGTAATAGCACCTGATATTGTAATCAGTCTTCCTGTATCCAAACCCTAATTTTTCCCAATCAAAACTTTCCATAATAACCTGTTTTGAGGCATAAAATAACGAAAAATAAACCTTAGAAAGAAAAAGTTACAATGCTATCTTTATAAAAAATTAATGCTTTATAAATTAATGATAAACAGACGAATAAACCGGTCAGAAAAAAGAGAATGTAACTTTATACCTCTGTTTTCTGTTTTCGATCCCGGTAAATATGAAAAAGGGGCGTCATTTTTTCAATTCAGTGAGTATTGAAACTTCCTTATTTACCTTTTCAGCCGCTCCAGCAATTCATCTTTTTTACGGCGCGAAACCGGCACGTGGCAACCATCTGAGGTTACCAGGTAACCGCCATCTCTTTTTACAAAAGAAACGATTCTTTCACTGTTCACCAGGTGGGACTTGTGAACCCTCCAGAATTCGTGGTCTGCAAGTAAGTCCTCATATTCGGAAAGAGGTTTGGATACAAGCCGGCTTTCCCCGTTTTCAAAATAGAACCGGGTATAATTGTTTTCGCCCAGGCACCGGACAATGGTATTCACCTCGAAAAATTCGATTTTTTCGGCTGAAGCCAGCGCAATACGTTTACTCCTCGGTTGCTGTAAGTTGATTAAAGCCTGTTGGGTTGCTTCCAACTGGTTTTTATCGCTTAACCGCTTTTTCGCCCGCATTACGGCTGCAGCTAATTCTTCAATATCAATGGGTTTGAGTATATAATCGAGGGCGTTAAATTTAATTGCTTTCAGTGCATAATTATTGAAAGCAGTCACAAAAATTATTTCGAACCTGATCTCGGGAATTTGTGTCAGTAAATCGAAGCCCGTTTGCTGTGGCATTTCAATATCAAGAAACACCAGGTCAGGGGTTAGCAGGTTAATCAGTTCAATGCCTTGCCGCGCTGAACTGGCCTCACCTAAAACTTCTACTTCCGGGCAATATTTTGCCAGCAGTTTTTTCAGGTTTTCGACATTGTTTGCCTCGTCATCGATAATTACAGACCGTATCATGTTTTCAGATCAGGTTGTTTATATAACTAATGGTTACCCTGGTCCCTCCCGGTTCAGGGTTTAAATCTTCAATCTGAAGTTTAAAATTACTGTTGTTTTTCTGATTTAGCAGGTTTATGCGTTCCAAACTTAGTTTATTTCCTATTCCGGGATGGTCTGAGGATTTGGTACTGGCATTTTGCCCAACCCCGTTATCGGTAATTTGGCAGAAGAAATCCTTGTCTTTTTCGAAAAATTTCACTTCCAGTAATTTATCCCCTTCTTTGGGTTGCAGGCCGTGTAAAATTGCATTTTCGAGAAATGGCTGTACCAAAAGCGGTGGGATAAATGTGTTGTAAATATCCAGTTCAGGCGACACATCTAAAATAAAATTAAAACTGAACCGTAGCTTTTCGAGCTGCACATACAACTTTATGGTTTTCAGTTCATCGGAAAGCGGAATAAATTCTTTTTCAGAATGTTGCAAAACCGATCGTAACAGTTTTGCAAATTTAGAAAGGTAAACATTGGCATCTTCAATATTTTGCCGGTTAATTAAACTCTGAATGGAATTGAGCGAGTTAAAAAGGAAATGAGGGTTCATCTGGGCTTTAATAGCTTTCAGTTCGGTTTCGCGAAGACGGTTTACAAGAGTGGTAATTTTTGTTTTCCGTTTTTGTTGCTGACGGCTGATCAACCAAATTAATCCGGTAATCAGCAAAAGGGCAACAAAAAAGATCAGCCCTCCAAGCAATGTTTTTTCCCGGTTACTCTGCCCCGGATCAGAGACAATCAGCAAATTGGCAACCGACGGGTCAGGGCCATTATTATTGATCACTTTCCCGTTTTGGTCGATTAAAAAATAATGACGGCTTTTCAGATTCTGGAGATACTTTAAAAAATCGCTGCTTTTCCGGCTGACAAACAAATTGGTTCCCGGGAAATTCATCCCTTCAACATACGATTTCCATTTTCTGAACTCTTTCTCCAGCCCGGCATTTACAAATACCACCTGGTCGGTTTTGGTTGAACGGATCAGGTTTTGGTATTCTTCCCATTGCTTATCGAAAACCATTGCATCATTCCGCCAAAACATCAGGTAAACAACTTTCCCTTTAAATGCTGATATTTCAAGTGGCTTTTCGTTCAAATCGAGAAACCTGACAGGAGGAAACTGCTCCCCTGTTTCAATTCGTTTCGATTTATTCAGAAGTCTCGATATGGCTGACTGTAACGGTGAATTGTTGAATTTTTCATCCACCACCTTTTTCAATTCATCGAGTCCTTCCTGATCATTGTTACCGGCAATACGCACGGCTATTTGTGACAGATAATCCTGCAGTGCTTTCCCCGAATAAGCCAGAGAGGCAAGCATGACCAGCTCTTTTTCACTGGGGGCTCCATAATCTGTATAACCATTAACAAACCTGAAATTACGCAGTTTTTCAAAATTAATTATTAAATTGTTTTCCAGGTATTTGTAGTATTCCGGATTAAAAACAAATGATTGATAACCGATCGGTATGGTATCCAGCCCGGTATATTTCCGGGGGATAATCCCATTTCCAGGTGAAACTTCTATTTGCCTGAAGAGGTATCGCAATTTCCGGTTGATCGTTCCGAAATAATAATCAAGGTAGCGGTTCTCAAAAAAGACCGGAGTTAATTCATTCTGATAAGAATCAATTAATTCAAAATACGGATTCATAATGCGGTCGATAAACCTGAAATGTGTTTTATTGTCATTTTTATTTTTGAAAGGATTTTCCGCAGGCAATTTTTTCAACCGGCTTTCTTCCTGAAGGAAGGTATTGTTCGCTGCACCAATCCCGGAGAAAAACAACGAATCCTGTGTTTGGTTCGAATAAAACGAGAACTTGTCACCCGGCTCGGCATAAAACAAAAAACCATTGCCGGTGGAAAGGGTTACCGGACTAACAATCTTCAGTTTCAGATTAAATTTTCCTTCCGCATCTGTTTGAAAAACACTGTCTTTTGTCTGAGAAAAAGGAGAAAGAGGTTCGAGCGTATAATGGACCGCCGAATTTTTAGTCTTCTGAAACTGTCCCGACATGCTGAAGTTCTCACCTTCACCCTGAGGATAAACGCGGATTACCATTCTGTTTTCGAGGCCGTTAATCAAACTGTAGCGTACAACCGAAGAATTTTTATCCACAAAAAGGTTTACTTTTTCATGTTGCTTAATTCTGGTTATTTCAATGTGCCTGAATTGAGCAAAATCACCGAGATAATTATACACATCCCCGCCGGAAAGGCTTAA
This sequence comes from Prolixibacteraceae bacterium, assembly GCA_963662895.1. Lineage (GTDB taxonomy): Bacteria > Bacteroidota > Bacteroidia > Bacteroidales > Prolixibacteraceae > GWE2-42-39. Next base: position 1,023,077 of record OY759981.1, read on the forward strand.
ATCTTCAGGGGCAAGTAAGTCTTCCGGAATTTTTATAAACATTTGCTGAAACATGGAACTTAGTTTCGACATGGAAAAACAGCCATTGGTTGACTCTTCGTTTGCAGTAATGCTCAACCTTTTTCTCATGTTCTTCTTTTTTTCTGAAAAAGTACTTGTAAGAAATTCTGCATTATCGATTATTACCTTTCCGTTTTCTAAATGGAAGTGAATAGGATGGTTTCTGTAAAACTGAAAGGCAAAACCAGTAAAGGGTTGTCGCCCGGAGAATGGGACACCTGTCTCAAAATAAGTTGATTTAAAAAAATTCCTGTTCCCGGAAAAGATGCCTTTGTCCAGGATTGCTTCAAAACTTTGTCCTTTTTTTATTTCTGAAATCGTAAAAACCATTTTTAAATACCGACCATCTTTAAAAAGGTCTGCACCTGTTTTGTAATATTCCACTGATACATTGAATGAATTATTTTTTTTCGCCTGGGCTGTTTCCGGGTATAAACCCGGAGTGAGTGCAAGAAAGCAAATAACCAGTATGTTTTTTAAGAATGAAGGGTACATGAGCCTTTGGTTTTTAAAATTGAAACTAAGTTCACGAAAAAAAACCGAAATTTTTCAGCATTTGAGAAAACGGTAATACCGGATGAGGGAACGGGGATTTATGGGATCACTTTAACTTTTTGTGGGGCATAACGGTGAATAATTTTAACAATTCACCCCCGGGGTTACGCTCCTGCGTCGCTCACCCCGGGTTATTGATGTATGTCCCCTTTCAGGGACAGCAAGCCTCTCCGGACAAGAAGCAACCCATCAAACGCGAAGCATCAAACCCTCAAACAGCGAAGTCTTCAAACTCCTCAGACACTCCGCCCCGAACAGGCCGCAGACCATCAAACTTTTCAAACACAAAGGCCAGGGCACAATGTATTGTTTTATAAATATTTATTCCTTGGTGTCTTTGAGTATTCGTGTTTGATAATTGTCTTTTTGCACAGCCTCATTGTTGCGTGCATGTCAATAACCCACTTGACACTATGTCAACAACACGATTGACACTATGTCAACAACACGATTGACACCATGTCAACAACACGATTGACACCACGTCAATAACACGATTGACACCACGTCAATAACCCACTTGACACCATGTCAACAACACAATTGACACCACTGCAACAACACACTTGCAGCTACTGCAATAACACGCTTGATACCACTGCAATATTTTTTGAACTTATGCACGCTTCTGATTTTATACTCCAAGGGGAGAAATCAGAAAAATCGATCCGCTTCCCCCCGGGGTTTAGGGTAAAACGGATGAATTTTTTCAATTTTGAAGGAATCTGTTAAAGTAGAATTATATATTTGGGATAAATTAGAGCATATGTACAAATACTGGGGGTTTGGATTAAATATTGCTTCTGACATCGGGTTTCCGGAATTGCTGGAGCACGATTTTGATATTCCGGATGTTGAATAAGGGAGTGTGATTGAAATAGGCAGGCCACAGGAATGTAATCCAAATCTGGTTAATTTTATTGAATCGTTATTGTAACAAATAGATGAAGCTAAAAGACATTCTGAAATATCCGGCACGAGAATACCTGTTTTTTGCCGAAGCCTGGCTTTTGCTGGCCATATCCCGAAGCCTGATCCTTTTCAGGCCATTCCGGAAACTACTTCCGTTGCTGGGTAAACAGGTATCCCAGCCGGAGGCAGACCAGGCAGCTTCTGAACCGGTAGCGCCCGAAGAGTTACTTAAGATGATACAAATCTCCATCCTGCGGGCGGCCCGCCGGAGCCCCTGGCGTACCATGTGTTTCGAACAAGCCTTAACAGCACGGATGATGCTACGCCGGAGACATCTAAAAAGTGTCGTTTTTTTTGGTGTGAATATAAATCCAGATGAAACAGATAAAAAAATGACAGCTCATGCCTGGCTAATATGCTCCGGTTTCACGGTAACAGGAGGCAAGAAAAACGACATGTTTACGGTTGTCGGTCGTTTTTGGGTTTAACAGTTATTGCGAATCTCTCAGTTTTGAGTTTCTAATGGCTTAAAAAGCGTTCCGTCTTCGAACCGGCGAAGGAAACGGCCAACAGAAAAAGCACGCATAAGTTTGGGCCAGTAGCCTAATCTTCCTCCATGTGCTGTAATTTGTTCTTCCGACCAGTGCATCATTTGTTCCATCTTTTCCAAATCCAGAGTTTTAGCAACAATGTCAACTTTTTTCATACGAGCCAGTTCCATAAGCGCTTCGTTTCTTTCTTTTTCAAAGTGGAGGGCAAAATCAGCCGCTTGTAATCCCTTGCGTCGTTCGGTACGAACCTGTTCGGGTAACCTGCCAAGCATTGCATTACGGATCAGCGAACGCGGTACTCCTCTTTCAATGTAGTGCTCAATGGGAACCGAAAGACAATACTCCGCAACTCTCCGGTCGGTAGTGGGATCAAGCCGTTGAATACCAGTTATTTTCCGAAAAATATCATTAGCCGCACCAATCTCAGACCTGCGTAAATGTTGTATCCGTTTCGTTCTGAAATCATTCTTTATCTTGAACGGTGTGGCTTCCATATTATGTCGAGCGGCAAACTCCGGATTGATTAAAGAATATTCAAGCAAATGCACATTGTTCTGTCGGTTTTTATTAATAAAACGGTCGATTCCCAGTGGAATCCACGGAGACAATGTTGTGTATGCAATTCCTGACCAACTGTTTCCGTTTTTCGAATGCATAGTCGATGCTAACTTTAGCAAGGCGCCGAACCTCCCGGAAGAGGCAAGGGTCGGCAATGCAAATCTTCCATCATAGCTGATACTTATATTCCCGGAAGTCCCTGTGAGTATGGTATCCAATTCCCGGTGTTGTGCCTGCAGGCTAATTTCATAAATCCAGTCGTAATTAGACGGATTAAAGATTGGCTCCAGTTGTCTTGCTCCGAACATATCCATCATTGAAAAAACGGAATGTTTTCCATGACGGACCAGAACATGGTCTATGTTTGGTCTCATCGCTGCTACCGAGGCAGCGGCCGGGCCTTCATCACAAAAACGTCCGGAGAAATCGTTTACCGGGTATTGCGGAACCGCCGTGAAAGCGTAAAGACGACGGTTTTCTTTTTGAAGTAGTTCTGCAGCGATGGAAGTAACCGAAGAACTGTCTAAACCTCCACTCAGCATTGAGCCGACAGAGTGTCCCGGCAAACGGAGGCTGACAGCTTGTGTAAGTACTTCCCGAAGTCCATCCGCATATTCCCTTGAATCCTTCAGATACAGCATCGGGGTATTTTCCGGCTGCCAGTAATCATTCAGGGTAATACGTCCTTGTTCGTATACCATGACAGTCCCTGGAACAAGGCGAAAAACATTTTCGAAAAAAGTGGATTTACTTCCGGCAAAAGTAATGGAAAGCCATTGTGCAAGGTAATTTTCATTAATGCGTGGTAGCGTTGGCATCTCTATCAACAGGGAACGCAATTCTCTGGCGAAATAAAGACTTTTGGCATGTTGCGTATAGAAAAACGGCAAATTCCCCTCTGTTCCACACCCGATTATGACACGGCCAACCGTACAGTCCCAGAGTACAAAGGCAAAATCACCTTCAATGTACCGGGGAAAAGAAATGCCCCATTTACGGTAAGCGGAAATCAGGAGTTCCGTTTCATCTAATGTCCCGGCATCAAGCAAGGCAGATAATCTTTCTTTATTGAAGAGTCTGCCTTCTACCTGAATTCCAATGGGTTTTACGGGTGAATGAATTTCCCGCCCACAAATAGCAAGATGATAATCCCCTACTTTATATAAATGACCGCAATGCGATTTTTTTAACTTTTTCCCGGATGGACTATATTCCACATATGGAAATATATAACCATGAAAGGATGAAACAGAAGTCTTATCCATTACAATTCATCATTCACTCATACTTATTATGAATCAAACCCTAAATCGAAATCCTCTGTAACACCTGACAACTGGTCTTCAGTTTGTTCTACATCCAAATCGATAATTTCGGGCGTTTGCCAAATTTTTTTGTTGTTTTCTTCTTGTTCTTTCATAATTGCAGTAATTTAAGGTTTGACAAATAAAAAATAATTTTAGATAGTATAAAGATAACGCATATATACATACAAAGTATGCGAATCAAGGGTTGAAAACAATATAAAAAAAGTTCATTAAATAGTTGAATATCAAGCAGTAAATTTTGCATTAATCTCTGAAAATCAGTATCTTGGAGTCAGTTACGAATTGACAATCAGATATGATTTCCAGAGATAAGGACGACAAGTTAGTAAGAATTTACTTTTATGTATGTGATAAATTTGAAGAACTTCAATTTTATTGTGAAAGGTTCAGTAATAACAATGAGCCGGAATTTACAGACCAGGAGATTATGACAATATACTTGTACACGATGCACCATGAAGGGCATAGGACAACAAAGCACATCCACCGCTTTGCATCAGAATACCTAATGTCGTGGTTTCCAAAGTTAGGTAGCTATCAGGCGTTCAACAATCGGTTGAACAGACTGGGAGGTGCTTTTACCAGGCTCATTGAAATTCTACTTGCAGATTTTCAGCCGGATGATTGCCTGTTTGACTAAAGCTTATTGGACTCCATGCCAATCATAACCTGTTCAGGCAAGCGTTCGGGCAAGGTTGCAAGGGAGATAACAGACAAGGGGTATTGTTCGACCAAAGGGATGTATTATTATGGGCTTAAGCTGCACCTGTTAGGTTTTCGGCGTATTGGGAAACTGCCCCATCCGGAACAAATATTGTTCACCCCTGCTTCGGTCAATGATTTGACCGTATTTAAAGAAGCCTGGTCTGCAATTGAGAACAGGACTTTCTTTGGTGATAAAATATACTTTGTGAACGAACTAAATCTGTACATGTTGAAACACCAGAATTCAGAAACACTTGCACCGGTCAAAGCTGTTAAGGGAATGACTGATGTGATAAAGCAAAGGATAAAAGCAGCTGATGATTTTTTCTCAACTGCCGTTTCCAAAGTCAGACAACCGGTTGAAGCAATTTTTAATTGGCTGATTGAAAAGGCCGATATCCAAAAGGCAAGCAAAGTTAGGTCTACAAAAGGATTAATGGTACATGCTTTTGGAAGATTAGCCGCAGCTTTTATAACATTAGCTATTTAACTCTTGATTCGAATAATTATTCATTATAAATCACTCATACCTTAAACTCTCTACCGGATTTTTAACAGCAGCCTTGTAAGACTGAAATGAAACCGTTAACAGAGCTATTCCTAATGCCAGCAAACCAGCCAGGGCGAAGATCCACCAACTCAATTCTGTTTTGTAGGCAAAGTTTTCGAGCCACTTATTCATAGCATACCAGGAAACGGGGATTGCGATTACAGACGCAATGAATACCCATTTGACAAAGTCCCGGTTGAGCATGGTCATCACTTCGGAGATTTTAGCGCCGTTGACTTTGCGAATGCCGATTTCCTTTATTCTCCTTTCAGAAGAAAAAATGGCCAGACCTAAAATTCCAATGCAAGAGATTACGATGGCCAACACCGCGAAAAGGCCGATCGTTTTGGCAAACCGTTCCTCGGAACGGTACATCGAATCAAACCATTCATCATAAAACTGGTATTTCATCGGATGGCCGGGGATTAACTTCTGCCAGGTATCCTGTATAAAATTCATTCCTTGTCCGACACCTCCTTTGGTAAAGCGGATATTGACGGTATTTGGCGAAACACCTGAAGTAAACATGATACATACCGGCCCAATGGTTTTATGAAGGGAAGTATATTGGAAATCATTGACCACTCCTATAATTTCGTACCCTCCTTTCCGGCCATTCATGAACCGCTTATTGTCCAGGTTTTCAAATTCAAAATGTTTATATGCGACTTCATTGATCATGCAAACTTTTCCATCATCGCCCGGCTCCAGGTTCCGGCCTTTGATCACTTTGATGCCAAATGTTTTCAGGAAAGTGGTATCAACCAGCAGACACGGCACACTCATATTTTTATCCGAATTCTCAATATTGGAACCCATGTACATGTTTATACTCCCGGGAACACCACTTGCTGTTGAAACACTTTTAATAAAAGGAGATCTGCGAAGTTCATCCAACAGAACGGTGGCTTTTTGAATATCGCCTTCCCAGATGTTAGGGGCATCAAGCCTTAAGAGCTGTTCTTTATCAAAACCGGAATTCCGGTGCTTGACAAACTGAATCTGCCGTTCAACAATGATCACGCAAAAGATTAACACAATGGAAGTAGCGAATTGAAAAACCGTTAATGAATTTCTAAAGAAATTTCTTTTCCCGGCAATGATGGCCGAACCACTCAATATCCGGACAGGGTTGATACCGGACAGCACCAAAGCAGGCCCGATACCACTGATCGTTCCAATAAGAAAAATGGAACCCAGCAACAAAAGCAGATTCGAAAAATGAAACAAAAGACCAATGTTCAAATGGGTATCAAAAACAGCCTGGTAAAACGGGAGTCCGATCCACACCAGAAATATTCCCAGGATGAACGCCAGAAAAGTAACCAGAACCGACTCGAACAAAAAATGCAGAAAGATGTTTGCCCTGTTTGCCCCAATGGTTTTCTTGACTCCGGTGTCTTTGTTCCGTTTGTTTTGCTGGGCAACAGTTAAGTTGATATAGTTGATAACCGCTAAGACTAAAATAATTACAGCGATGATGGTCAGCAAATTCAGCAAACCGGTATTTCCCTGTTTTGTTTCGTTTCCGTGTGTCGGGTCATGCAGGTAAATATCCTTCAGTTTCAAAAAACCTACCTGCTCTTCATATGGTTTTAACCAATCAATGTGATCATTAATTTTTACCAAAAGCAAATCCGGATCGGCGCTCTTAATCAGTTGAAGATAAATCCGGAATGGCCAGCGGTGTGAGCTTTTATCCCGGTAATCTCCACAGCTAAATGAAAATTTAAACCGGTCATTTTCTGCATTCACCAACAGTCCGGCGGAAATGCTTGAATTCTCAGGAAAATCACGGATGACAGCGGTAATCGTTGTTGGAATATCTCCTTCAATAAGTAACTCTTTTCCTAACGGATCTTCTGTTCCAAATAAAATTTTAGCAGTACTCTCCGTGACGACTGCAGAATTGATATTGACGAATGGCTTTTGTGATTTTCCTGAAACAAAAGGAATGGAAAAGACGTCGAAGAAACTGTTGTCAACCGACATGATATCCTCCAGATAAAATCCTTTTTCTCCGCTTTTTACCTCAGTTGGAAAGCCATTGCGCTGAACCAGGCATGCATTTTCTATTTCAGAATATTTGCTGAGCAGGATGTCTTTTACCCGGTAGTCAATTGAACTGGAGTTATTTTTGGCATCGGTCAACCGGACGATCTGGTCCGCATGTTTATAGAACCGGTCGTAAGAGTATTCTTTGACCAGGAAGAGAGCAATGGCTAAACAGATGGAAATGCCAAAAGCAAAACCAACCAGATTGATGACAGTAAACTTCTTATTGCTCTTCAGATTTTTCAGGGCTGTTTTAAAATAATACCAAACCATAATTTAAGTCTTTCGTTTTTTAACTTGGTTGCTATAAACTCATCATCTTCCAATTATTCATTATTTTACTCGTACCTTAACGCTTCCACCGGGTTCCTCGTCGCTGCCCGCCAGCTTTGCCAGCTCACCGTCAGCAAGGCAATGCCCAAGGCCATAATTCCGGCTAAAGCAAAAATCCACCAACTCAACGTGGTTTTGTAGGCAAAGTTCTCCAGCCATTTGTTCATAGCATACCAGGCAATAGGAGTTGCAATGACAAAAGCAATAATTACCCACTTCACAAAGTCTTTATTTAACATCGTCAGGATTTCTGAAATTTTGGCTCCGTTTACCTTACGAATGCCAATTTCTTTCACTTTTTTATTTACAGTATGTGAAACCAAAGCATAAAGTCCCAGACAAGCAATTATTATAGCCAGTAGTGAACTCATTCCGGCAAGCTGTCCAAGTTGCTTATACGATAGGTATTGTTTATTAAAAAAGGCATCAAGGAAAAAGAAATCAGCCTGTGCGTGCGGATAATGCTTCCTCCATACCCGATCGACAGTTTTCATTAAATCCGGAATGTTTGCAGTATGCACCAATGCCGGATAATACCCAAATTCATGCGGATGCCTGAATTGATAAATGTAGGACTCTAATTCCTTTTGCAAGGATTCATGGTGAAAATTTTGAACAACACCAACAATTTGTTTTTCTCTGTTTTGAACTCTTATCTTTTCGCCTATGGCTTGTTTAGCTGATTCAAAACCGATAGCCTCAACCGCTTTTCCATTAATAATTACCGACCCGGCTTCATTGGCCATAATATTGTAAAAATTACGTCCTGCAATAATTGGAACCTGGTAGGTCCCAAAATAATTCTCATCGGAAAAAGAAATGTTAAAAGACGTATTCACCTGTTTTCCTTTTCGCGAAACAACTACATTATTGTACTTGTTAGCTTGCCCGGGAATGTTCATGGTTGCAGTCACTTTTTCGACATATGGCGATCGTAACAACTCTTCACGAAATGCACAAAACTCGTTGTACCGCCTTTCTCCGGTAGTATTATTTGTGGAAGGAGCCCGGATTACCAGAACCTGGCGGGGATTCATTCCTAAATTACTCTTTTCAAGATAATTGATCTGTTTGAAGATTATGGTTGTTGCCCCGATAAGAATAATAGCAAGCATAAATTGAAATACAGTCAGACTATGACGTACAGAACTAAAACCATTTATATCGTTGATCTTATTACTTAAAACCTGAAGAGGACTAAATGAAGATTGGATCAATGCCGAAATTGTACCGGTAAAAACCATACCTCCAATGAGGATAGCACCCAACATGCCCCAGAACCAGGGTTGAAAAAAAACATGTACTGAAATATTATTGTTCACAAAATATCTGAATGCCGGTAAAGCAAGGGAAATGATCCCCAATGAAAGAAGAACAGAGGAAAAATTGATTACCAGCAACTCGAACAGGTGATATTTAATTAACGAGCGGTTATTAGCTCCAATTATTTTTCTGATGCCCGAAGCCTTAACACGTTCAAATGATAAAGCTGTAGATATATTGATATTGTTTGCCCATGCAATGACAATTACGAATATGGCAATAATGAACAGCAACTTTACTTTTGTGAGATTACCTTGTGGCACAAATTCACCTTCCAAATCCGATTGCAGATAAATATCTTTTACCGGCATCAGGGAATATCGTGCCTCCTGTCCATCCTTACCATTAATTGTGAGGTATTTTTCAGATAAGCCTGTTAGCAAATTTGCAATGTCCTTTTCCGAAGCAACAGGTATTTTTCGAAAATAAGTAGAAACAAAAAGCGATCTCCAATTTCCCTGATAGTCGACACCATAATCATTAAGGGTATAAAAACTAACGACAAAATTGTAATGTAAATGGGTATTTTGCGGTAATGCTTTAAAAACGCCGGTTACAGTAAAAGGAATGCCTTCATTGAGCTTAATAATTTTTCCGATAGGGTCGCTGTTGCCAAAATAAATACGGGCTGCTTCATCGGAAATCACAGTTGAATATTTATTGGCCAGGGCTGTGGAACTATCGCCTAAAATCATTTTGTGTTGGAAGACATTCAGAAAAGCACTGTCTGCCCACACAACATCCTGGTTATATAATTGAACATGATCTGTGTACATATAACACTCTTCATAAAAAGCCCGGCAACTTGCGGCAATCAACTCCGACTCAGTTTGCAGTACAGGGCTCAGAGCCGATTGCGTGCGGCAACTGTTTGTTAGTTGCTTCCCATTTTTTGAAACGTGGTAATTAATGCGGTACAAATTCTCTGTCTGGGGATAGAACCTGTCATATCCTTTTTCATACTGAACATGCATCCATAGTAAGGCAGATGTCGCTATTCCAATGGACAAACCGATTACATTAATAACAAAAAATCGTCGGTGCCTTGCGAAATTCCTCAAAATCAATCTTAGATAATACTTAAACATGGTTTTAATTTAATGTCATTAAGGTTGTCATTTACTTTCAATATTATGGTCCTATTTAATTCTTCCATTCTGGTGTACCTTTAGCTTTTGTTTGGTTTTCCCCTTGGGGAGTCAGAGGGGTAAACAAAAACGGGTTACTCATATCTCAACGCTTCCACCGGGTTCCTTACCACTGCCAGCCAGCCTTGCCAGCTTACTTTCTCCCCCTAAATCCCCCAAGGGGGACTTTTAAGCCGGTGCTTAATTGTGTCTTCAATACGTTTTATTACATTTTCTATATCGTTTTCAATTTCTTCATTTTTGAAACGGATAACTTGAATATCGAAGCGTTCCATTTCTGCTGTTCTTCCTTTATCGTAGTCTTTCTGTACTTGATGTATTTTTCCGTCAAGCTCAATTACCAGTCGTGCTGCATGACAATAGAAATCAGCTATGAAAATATCAATGGGATGTTGCCGTCTGAACCGTAGGTTTAGCACCTGTTTGTTTTTTAATTTCTCCCAAAGAATTTTTTCAGCATTGGTCATATTCTTTCTTAAGACCTTCGCTTTCTCAAGAATATCAGGCTTTGCGCCGAAATACATTGTTTGGTCAAGTTCGTTCATAACTACTATCGTTTAGCTTTTGTTTGGTTCTCCCCCTTGTTTAAGTCAGAGGGGTAAAACAAAAGCGGGTTACTCATATCTCAACGCCTCTACTGGGTTCCTCGTAGCCGCTTTCCAACTCTGCCAACTCACGGTCAGCAACGCAATTCCTAATGACAGCGCTCCTGTCAGAGCAAAAATCCACCAGCTTAAAGTAGTTTTGTAGGCAAAATTTTCGAGCCATTTATTCATGGCATAGTACGCAACAGGCGTAGCAACAACAAAAGCGATGACTACCCATTTTACAAAATCTTTATTCAGCATGGTCAGTATTTCAGATACTTTTGCGCCGTTTACTTTTCGGATGCCGATTTCTTTGATCCTTGCTGTTATTAAATAAAGTGATATCCCAAACAATCCTATCATGGAAATAAAGATAGCAAGCGAAGCAAAAATGCTTAGTACCATTTGGAAATGTGCTTCTTTTTTATACATATTATTTATAGTTTCATCCATAAAGTTTATATCAGGAAGAAGATCGCCTTCCACTTTTTTCCACGATGATTTAATATGTTCTATCGCACTCGAAATTTCTGTTGGATTGGAAGAAGATATTTCTGCAACACAATATGGCCCTTTGCTATTACTTATTACTACTGGTTCCACTGTACGATGAAGTGATTCAGTATTAAAATCTTTTATTATACCCACTATCTTTTTATCATCAAGGGTAGTAATATTATTATCAATATTATTAATTCCCCATAATTCTGCCGCTGTTTCATTAATAATAACTGCTTTTTCATCATTATGAAAGTCTCTTCCATCTAATAATCTTATTCCCATTGTTTTAATGAAATCTTCATCACCTTCAATATGCACAAATCTTACATTCGTGGATTTACCATCCATATTCAATTTTTTATCTTGTCTTGATAAATTACCACCTGCAACAAAATCAGTAAAAGTGATATCGTCTATGGAAGCATGCTTGGATATTATATCTCGTAAGATGCTCTTTTTTTCAGAAGTGAAGTTAAAATAGACAAGATTATTTGGTTTGAAGCCAATATCCTTATGAAGAATAAAATTTATCTGTTTGTTAATTGTTACCACCGAAATTATTAATAGTATTGAGATAACAAACTGAAAACTGGTCAAAAACATTTTTGAATGGCTTCCTGCCCTCATACTAAGTTTTTCTTCTTTAAGTACTTTTATTAAATTGACTCCTGTAAGATGGAATCCCGGGAATATACCGGCGACGATACCTGCAATAAAAGAACCCAATAGTATAATTACCAGAAAAGGTAAAGAAAAAAGGACTTCAAAAACGGGCTCTAACTCACCTATTGAAATTGTTTTTCTTCCTATACAAATCAGGATCATAGCAATTAAAAATGCACCAATATTTAATAGTAATGACTCAAAAATAAAACGGCGAATTAAACTAAAACGTGAACTTCCATTTACTTTTCTAACACCTATCTCTTTTGCCCTGCTTAGCCCCTGAGCATTGGTGAGATTTATAAAATTAATAATAGCTATAATCAGAATGATAAATGCCACAGCAATAAACGCTATAACGAATTTAAAATTGCCCTTTCTAAAAGTGTTATAAAGTGGGACTTCTGAAAAGTAAATATCATCATACACAACAAGTTTAGTTTTTAGTCTCCATCCACTATACATTCCGGGCTTTTTTTCTTTAAAAGTTGCATCAATTTTGCTAATTACCTTTTCAATATTGGCATTGGAAGATATTTTCAAAAAACAATTAACACTAAAGCTGTCCCAATTCTCATTAAAATCCGATCCAAATTGCAATTTGGTTAAAGGACAGTCTGTGCTTTTTGTAGATTGAAAATAGTTTAGATTTCCCTTTGGAATATCTTCTATTACAGCATCTACAGTATAAAGTTGTTTGGGTTGTTCATTAAAAAATAATGTCTTGCCCATTGCGTCATTATCTCCAAATATCCTTTTGGCTTCAGATTGGGTTAAAACAATACTATTGGGTTTCTCCATGGCTTTTTGGGGATCGCCAGAAATTACTTTATAAGGAAACATCTTAAAAAACGATTGATCGACACTTACATTATTTTTTAATAGATATTCGCTCCCGGCCACTGTTATCCTTAAACCAGATAAATTGAATTTTTCTATTATGCTTGCCTCTTCAACTGTTGCCAGGCTATTTTTTAAGAAACCGGCAAGAGGGAAAGGCACAACAGGCACCAGTCCCTGAGTTGATTCCAACTCAACAAGATAAATGCTGCTTGCATCAGTAAATTCTTTGCCAACTTTCAGTTCAGATAAAACATAGGCTGAAATAGTCATAACTGAAGCAATGCCAAGTGTTAAACCCAAAAGATTAATAATGAGATTTGTTTTATTCCTTTTCAGGGTTCTTAATGTTGATTTCAAATAATACCAAATCATAGTTTGTAATTTAAAAATCGTGCAATAATCTTAACCAATATTCTGTTTCCCGTGCTTCTTTATACGCAATACTCATTTTAGCCTTAAAATCAGCTTTTAAAATGCCACCAACAGCTTCCATTGCATCTGAGCCGATTGAAGTTCCGCTCCTTAAAACCTGGTTACTAAAAATATATTCTTTTCCCTCTGACGATAAGTGTTGGTACATTTTCACAATCCTTACCGCAAGATTGTAAGACTTTTTAATTATGTCATTATCCTTTTCATTCATAACGTAGTGTCTCCACCGGGTTCCTTGTTGCTGCTTTCTCCTTGATTATCCCGATTGCAAGATTTACTGGATTAATATTTCCTGAATAATCTTTTCACTTCCAAACTTGTTGAACCGAAATTAATAAGTAAGCCTTTCTCAATCTGGTAAGCAGTCAAATGGTTCAATGCCTGAGCAAGATGCACGTCTTCCAACATGACCAATGCTTTTAATTCAATCATCACTTCCCCGGCAACAATAAAATCGATCCTGCGGGTTCCAACCTGAATATTATCATAATAGATTGGTATTTCCCGTTCCATCAAAAATTCAAATCCTCCCTTATCCAGTTCAATAGCCAACGCCCGTTGATAAATAACTTCCTGAAAGCCGTTCCCCAGTGTGTTGTGTACTTTCATTGCACAACCAATGATTTTGTATGTCAACTCATCATCAATTTTCCTTTCCATCTTTATACTTTTTCAATCCTGGTATAACTTTAGCCTTTGTTTGGTTCTCAGTCAGAGGGGCAAAACAAAAGCAGGGTTATTCATACCTCAACGCTTCCACCGGGTTGCTCACTGCAACTTTCAATACATGATAACTAATGGTTAAAAAAGCAATAATGGCTACCAAAGCAATGGCTACCAGAAATTCGGTTAACGAGAGCGGTTCTTTATATGCACCAGGCATTGTTTTATAAATATATATTGCGGCAGGACACCCAATAAGAATGGCAAAACCAAGCATTCCGATTACTTCTGTTGAAAGCTGCCAGTAAACTGAACTTACCGAACTGCCTAAAACCTTGCGGACTCCAATTTCTTTTGTTCTGCGTTTAACAGTAAACAGAATTAATCCGAACAGACCAATGGTAGAAATAAGCAGGGTAACCACAGAAAAAAATATAAACATTCTTTTCATTGATTGCCAAAAACTAATTGCTTCATCCAAATAAAAAGCCACACCAAAATCTTTAAATTCGAACGGATCGTTTGGAAAAATATTTTCCAGCTCACTGGTTACCAAGGCTTTCGCCTTTTGTTCGTTACCATTAAAACGTACAGATAACAGGGTTGAACCTGAAATTACGTTGTTATTCAAGAACATAATGTAAGTTGGAATCGGATTGTGAACTGAAAAAGGATGGAAATCCTTTACAACACCAATAACCGGAAAAGAATTTTCCCCCAAAGTAATCTGTTTACCAATCGGATCGCTCCACCCAAAAACTTTCAATGCAGTTTCGTTTATAATGCAAGCTTTGTTATCGGCAGGGTATTCCTTAGAGAAATTACGGCCATAAACCATTTTCATATTATAGGTTGGAATAAAATCATAGTTTACATAATTGCGACTTATCATTTCTTTTTCATCGGGCAAAGCTCCCTCCCAACTCACATATCCGCCAATATTTCCGATGAAGGGGATTGTACTCGAAAACGAAATATCAGCAATTTCGGGATATTGTAACAGACTGTTTTCTACCGTTTCAAATAATATATTATCACGAGGGTTGATCTCAGTATAAAGTATATTCTTACTGTCAAACCCCAAATCCTTATTCAGAATAAAATTAACATGGTTGAAAAGGATAAAACTGACGATAAGCATAAACAATGAAATTGAAAATTGTGCAGCAACCAAAATCTTTTTGATATTAACAGAGTTTCCTCCACCGCTGAAAATTTTGCCTTTAAGTACTTTCACAGGGTTGTATGCCGAAATAACCAAAGAAGGATACAATCCTGAAAGTACGCCTACCAACAAACTTACCAGGAAAATAAGTAATAATAGCTGAGGGTTGACCCAAAGCGAATAATCAATATTTTTATTCAGAATAATATTCAATAACGGAAAGGAAGCTTGTGCAACAAAAAGCGCTACTATAGTAGCAAACAAGGTGTGCATACTGGTTTCTGCCAAAAACAGGGCGGTAATGAGCTTTTTTGAAGATCCAATTACCTTTTTAATACCAATTTCGGTTGAACGCTGGGTGGAATTGGCAAGCGAAAGATTTACATAGTTTACACATGAAAGGATTAATACCAAGATTGCGGCCAGCGAAAGAATTCCCATCCCAATCAGCATATCCGGCTGACTGTTGGGCGAAACATGAAGTTTTGAAAGCGGGTGAAGGTAAGGAGAACTTTTTTCAAAATTTCTTACATTTTTGAAAGCATCTTTAATCTTTGCATCAACAAACTTAGGATCGGTTCCCTTTTTCAGCAGAACATAGTTGTCAAATTCAATGGCCGTCCAGCTTTCACGGTACGCGAGCTCCCCGCTCAGAACCGGATAAGTTGGCATTGATACTAAATAAGTTGCCTCCAGGGTTGAATTCTGAGGAAAATCGGCATAAACGGCAGAAACAGTCAGCGGAAATCGCTTTCCAATAATAACCTGTTCCCCTAATGCATTTCCCTCAGGAAAAAGTTTATTTGATAACGTTTCTGAAATGGCAATGGTATTGGGCTCGGTAAGTGCACTTGCCTTATCTCCTTCTTTCAGATTTATTGTGAAAATGTCGAAGATAGAATTCTCACTCCAATACCCGTTAAGCTCGTACAACTGGCTGCCATTGGGAAGTGTGAAAAACTGCCCCGCCCCTTTGGCACCTCCTGAAACTTCCCGCATCAGTAAAACCTTTTCAACTTCAGGCAAATCGGCCATTAAATGAAAACGAAAAGCGGGAGGACTGTAAGTGCAGTAATTTATCGGGTAAGAATCTTCCTGTTTAGTTTGCACTCGGTAAATCCGGTCGTAATTTGTGTTGAACTTGTCGTAGCTTATTTCGTAGCTTATTACTACACTAAACAAAATAAAGACGGTGAATCCGACAATAAGATTTGTAAGGTTAATAAGTGTGAAAACCTTATTATGATGGATGTTTCGAAGAATGTTAATAAAAAAATGTTTGATCATTGCTCCTATTCTTAATGTTCTTTATTTTATTCATAACGTAGCGCCTCCACCGGGTTCCTCGTCGCCGCCCGCCAGCTTTGCCAGCTCACCGTAAGCAAGGCAATACCCAAAGCCAGCAATCCGGCCAGCATAAAAATCCACCAGCTTAGTTCTGTTTTACAGGCAAAGTTCTTAAGCCATTGGCTCATGGCGTAGTATGCAATGGGTGTGGCAACAACAAAAGCAATAACCACCCACTTCACGAAGTCCCGGTTAAGCATGGTCATTACTTCCGAAACACGGGCTCCGTTTACTTTGCGGATACCGACCTCTTTGGTACGCTGAACCGCTGTTTCCATCATTAACCCGAAAATGCCCAGCGAAGAGATCAGCAGGGAAATAATCACCAGCAAATCCAGCAGGTGCATAGCGCTGATCTCATACGAGTAGTTACTCTGAAGCTTGGTATCGAAAAAACGGAATTCAAATGGCCGGTCAGGAGAAATAACCTTCCAGGCCTTTTCTATCTGTTTGATCGTCTCCATATGGTTCCCTTTTGCAAGCCGGACAACAGCATTACTGTAGTTGTTATCCAGTATATACACTACCGGCTTGGGCGTTTCCCTGAGACTTCGGTACTGCACATCCTCCACGACTCCCACGATGATATAATCCTTGTTCGTCATGGATAAATGCACCTGTTCGCCTGTAGCATGGGAAAGGCCCAGCATTGTGGCAGCCGTCCTGCTCAGGATGGCAACCTGCTGTTTTTCCATTGCCGGGGTAAACCCTTCGCCGTCCAGAAAATGAATCTTCATCATATCAAAGTAACCGGGGATGACCCCGACTACCGACGATCCGTCCCTGTTTTTATCAGAAGTTTCCCGCGTCAGACGAAAGGGGTTCTCGTTATTGATATATTCAGCCGGGGTATTGCTGGCCGCAGAAACGGCAAGCACGCCGGGCAATGCTTTCAACTGGTTCTTAAAAAGTTCAAAATGCTTTTTGTCTATTCTGAATTCAATATCCAGAAGTTGTTCGGCATTGAAACCCAGTTGTTGGGTACTCATCAGCCTGATTTGCCGGCCCATGATCAGAATAGAAGAAATAAGCGCAATGGATATGCAAAACTGGGCAATCACCAAAAACTTACGAAGCGACCATTTCCCGAACGAGCCGGATTGCTGCTTCTGCCCCTTTAAGGCAAAGACAGGATTACCCCGGGCAAAACGCATGGCAGGAAAAATCCCGGCTAAAAAGATCATGAATAAGATGATCAAACCAATCATTCCACCAATACGGGGAATCAGCAAAAGCGGCAAGGAAATTTCACGGGCCACAATATGGTTAAAATACGGCAGGAACAAACCAACCATGAAAAGGGAAACAATAAAACCGGCACCAACTACCACCAGCGTTTGCATAAAAATATATCCGGCAAGTGTGCCTGTATTGGCGCCCAATACTTTTTGTATCCCCGAAAAAGTACTTTTAGTCTGAAACCAGGCTGTGGAAAGATTGATGTAATTAAACCCGGCCATCAGTAAAATCAGTACCCCGATGAGAATAAAAGCCATTACCATATTCGGATTCCCCTTGTTTTTATCTTCATCCCAAAGCACATTTCCCGACCGCAAATGGATATCGGTGATGGGTTCCAGTTCAAAACTGATCATTGCCCTGTCTCTCTCAGAGACATCTTTAAAGCCAGGGTCTGAATCAAGATAAGTTGCTTTGATTTTATCCTGCATTTCTGTAACACTCGTAGCGGAGGGAAGCGACAGGTAATAATCATACGACTTATTGCCCCAACTGGTCAGGTTGCCGGGAGATATAACTTTCCACGAAAACACGGAGATCACAGCATCGGCTCTTTGGCTCGATGTTCCGGGGAAATCACGGAACACACCGGTAACCGTGAAATCCTTCATCCAAAGACGAATAATTTGCCCTGTTGGATCTTTTTGTCCAAACATACTCGTGGCTGTCTTTTCTGACAATAAAACCTGAAGCGGGGCCTCCAGCACATGAGCCGTATCCCCGTACAGCAAAGGCAAACCAAACATCGAAAGGAAGCCGGGATCAGAAAATAAAATGTTGTCAAACTTATAATCCTTTTTATTGCTGGAAAGGTACTGATCGCCTACCGAACAAACCATACAGGCTTGTGCATCTTCCGGGAGCTGAGTTTTCAGTTCTTCCATGAAAGGATAAGGCAGAATTGCATTCTTATCATCCGAAGGCCCCCATACAATCCGGTACTTATTTTCAACACCCGGAATATACCGGTCGAAACTGAATTCCGTATGTACATACAATAAGGTAAGGATGCATACGGCAAATCCCAAAGCAATCCCGGAAATATTGATCAGGCTGAACCCTTTCCGCTTGATCAGATCACGAATAATCAGTTTAAAATACTGTTTTATCATCGCACTAAATAACTAACAATGAAACATAACTAATCTCTCAGAAATAATAACATCCAGAAACTATACCAAGTATATAAAGTGCTGTTATTCAATATATAAAAAAAATGGACAACGAGCCTGGCTGTAAAATATATTTACACTTACTGTAAAAAGTGTTGCCAAAGTAGAATAGCTGCACTTTCATTCAGCAGTCAGAATAACATCCAGTTCGCCCGTGCGAAACTGTTGGGGATTCAGCATAAATTTGACCTTTTATATTATATATTGCACTCCCGGAAATCCCAATAAGATATGAATCTATAGTAAAAGAAATCCCAACAATAAGCGATTGTGCAACGTTTTTACCCTGTTTATTTTTGTGCCTTTAGAGTTACAGATTTAAACATAAACATGATATAACAACGTTATCAAACATTTATCCACACATAACTATTTTAGTTTGTTTTCTGCCAACAGCTTAATCGATTAGGTACAGCAAGAAGAAGATAAAAAACGAAAGTCTTTTCCAACAAGTCTGTTAGAAACAAGAAATATAATAAATGCTTATTGAATAGAATATCTTAAAAAATCTACAAAATAAAATGGAGAACATTATTGAATGTAAAAATCTAACACATTATTACGGGGAAAGGTGCATTTACGAAAACCTCAGTTTTAATGTTACCCCGGGAAGCATTGTCGGGCTGTTAGGGAAAAACGGAACCGGGAAAACCACCACCATCAATATCCTCAATGGTTTTTTAAAACCCAAAAGCGGTTCCTGTAAAATTCTGGGAGAAGAATCGAATAACATCCCGCCCGAAACAAGAAGTAAAATCGGGTTATTAATCGAAGGTCACGTTCAGTACAACTATATGAACATTTCCGAATTGGAAAAATTCTATTCCGGTTTTTTTCCCAACTGGGACAGTAAGCCACTTCACGAATTACTGGCAAAGTTGCAGGTTAACCGGAAACAAAAAATTTCGACCATGTCGTGCGGACAACGGTCGCAAGTTGCATTGGGCCTGATTATGTCGCAAGACCCGGAAGTGCTGATACTGGATGATTTCTCAATGGGCCTGGATCCCGGATACCGCCGCTTATTTGTTGAATACCTGAAAGATTATGCCACAAGCCGGAATAAAACGGTATTTGTTACTTCTCACATTATCCAGGATATGGAAAAACTGATTGACAGTTGCATCATTATGGATTACGGACGGATTATTACCCACCGGCCGCTGAACGACTTCCTGACAAAATACAAAAAACACCAGGTAAAAGCGCCTGAAAATAAAGACGCTATTAGTGCTTTGAAAAATACAGAAGGCATAGATCATTTGGATGTGTTTAAAGACAAAATGGAATATCATTCGTTTTTGTCGCAAGAAGAGATCGGTATGCTTTATCAAAAATACAATATAAAAGCTGATGCCGAAAAAACAGAGACAGTAAGTCTGGAAGATGCTTTTATTGGAATAACCGGAAAATATTAAATTATGCTTAAAACAATACTATACCGCGAATGGATAAAATTAAGAACGGTTTTATTAATCGCATTGAGTGCCGAATTTTGTTATGCAATGTACTCCTGCATAAAATTAAAATACTTTATCCGGCAAATTACTCCGGTTAAAGTGATGGGAATAATCAACGACAACAATTATTTGTTTTTCAATACATTAAAAATGCATTTTATTATTCTGGGAATCATTGTTGCTTTGTTACAGTTTTTGCCGGAAATGAAAAACAAAACGCTGAAACTTACCCTGCACCTTCCTTTCGACAATGCCAGGATGCTATTTAATATGCTGAAAATAGGGATGTCGGTCTTACTGCTCACCTCTGCTTTTTTATTGTTGATATTCTTAGGCATTACTTCGTATTATTTTCCCCGGGAAGTGGTGTTTGCCTATCTGTTCAACCTGCTTCCCTGGATTCTTTCAGGGGTGTTTGCATACGCCATGTGTAGTGCTGTATGTTTGGAACAACGGTGGCCCCTTCGCTTCCTTATCATTTTTGTACTGTATTATGCCTCCAAAACTTTTATTATGGAAGACGCTTTCTTTGCCTATAAAGGAGGTATCATATACTTCCTGATTATCACTCTGATAAGCCTGCTTACCCCCTATTATTCATTAAAAAGATTTAAAGAAGGAAAATAAAATGAGACAAAATAAAATCAATAAAATCGGGGCAATAGGTAAATATGTCCTGCTTATTTTAAGTATAATCATCCTTGCCACCGAATTGCCCAATTTATACGACATTTCATTCCAGAAATGGAGGGAAAGCTTTTCGGTATATTACAGTTCGGTATTAAAAGACTTTTGTTTTTTCAGAAGTGAGAACCGAAAACTAATCCGTTACGATTCAAACGGAAAAACCTATACCGACAAAGAATTCGACCAAATACTCCCGCTGTTGAATTTAAGACAATTATACAAAGACAATTGTTTACCCGACTCCATCAACGGAGAGCCGGTTGACCTCGAAAAATTACTAATACACAAAATGTACTACCGGTACGAACCATCAAAAAAACTCCACGAATCCTTAAACCTGTGGCCCTTGTTTGAAGCAGAACCCGACCGGCTGGGCCTTAAAATGCCGGATGATCTGTTCCGTGTTAAAAAATCGATCCAGTTTATCGACATAAACATCAATACCATAAACAAAGAAAAATCAAGAAAGTACAATGATTTATTGCTGGGATTAGGATTCAAATTTCCGGCAACAGGTATATATGGTATCCCGACCACCCGGAAGTGTTGCGACCAGGGCTATTTTATAACCGACAGCAACGATCAGATGTTCCATATCATGATGATAAAAGGCGAACCAATGGTGAAAAAAACACCTATCGGCGATATATGCCAGCCGGTGCATATGGATTGTTTCTGTTTGGAAACCCATGATACGTATGGCATGATATACAGTAAAGATGGAGGTGTTTACCAGGTAATGACCGACAACTACAAACTGAGAAAATTAGATCTGGATAAATTTGATTACGACAAGCAGGAATTATTTATAAACGGAAATAAATATTACTGGACAGTTGCCATAACAGATGCTAAAAAACGGGAATATTATGCCCTCGAAAAAGGATCGCTCAAATGCATTAAACGGTTTGAAAAAATTGAAGAAGTAAGCAGCAGCGATAAAGTCTCAAAGTACATATTCCCTTTCAGGGTACGGTTCGACGCCAAATACTCCGACAAAATATATCCCCGCATTAAGGATATTTCAGGAAAAGCATTACTGCTGAACGTTCTTCTTTTACTCTCTTTTATGATAGCCTTTAAAAAACAAAGAAAGGGGAAACGCCTTTATATTATAGTTCCTCTAACCCTGCTGTTCGGGATATACTTCTTTGTCCCGCTGGCTTATTATTGCAAGCTGATTAAGTAGTTAAGAACAGCCGTATCTCATTTCTACCATACTATTTCCGCTACGCAGGACAGGCTATCCCTACGGGATTGCTCCGTTAGGAGTAACAGTATGATAGCTTAAAAGAATCAAATAATAGCGCGAAGCTCCGTTAGGAGCGACACTTTTATGTAACTACTTTCAAAATTGTTATTCTTCCATGGGCTATACCCCTGTTACTGAGGGACTCTTATATAAATAAATATCTGTTTACAAATCAAAATCAGTAAAAAAAACAGACAAATAAATTGAATCCCGGGAAAACGGGACAATTCTATATGTTATTACAAAAATTTAAAATACAGAGGAATGAATAAAAAACTTAAATTATGGCTTTTAAAAATATGTACGCTATACAGCATACTGGCTTGTGTCCTATGTGTTCAGGCAAAGCCGGCAAATAATAAAATTGAACAGGACAATCCACAGGAGCCTGAAGAAATCATTAGAGGAAAGGTGGTTGACGAACAAGGGAATCCGCTCGCAGGAGCCAGTGTTTATCTAAAAGATGAAACGTCGCAAATAAAAGGCGGTACACCCACACTTGCCGACGGGAGTTTTGAAATCAGTTTAAACGGAGGAAAAACCTTATTTATATCCATGATTGGTTATAAAACACAAAAAACAGCTATAAACAATACTGCATTTTTCCGTGTTGTAATGATCCCGGATAAAAAAGAAATAGACGATGTAGTGATTACCGGCTATGTTAACAAAAAAGTCGAAAGTTTTACCGGTGCCGTTAACCGTATAGACGAAGAAAAACTTCAATCGATCCCCGGCAATAACCTTGTTGATGCCTTGCAGATGTTTGTGCCTGGTCTGGAAATCACCGAAAACAATACACAAGGGTCGAATCCCAATGTTATGCCGGATATAATTATCAGGGGAAGGAGTAGTTTTACCGATTCGGAAGATAAAAACCTGCCCATATTTATCCTTGACGGAATAGAAGTAGAACTTTCCACCATATTTGATATGGATATTCATGAAGTAGAATCCATTACCGTATTAAAAGATGCTGCAGCAACAGCTTTTTATGGTGCAAATGCGACCAACGGCGTAGTAGTGGTTACCACCAAACCCCTAAAAGTAGGGGAAATGAGGATCGAATACAACAACGCCATCGGGATTACCCAGCCCGATTTATCGGATTATCACCTGATGAACCCATCCGAAAAGTTAGAATTTGAAAGGCTTTCCGGGGTGTATGAATCCAGTAACCCGGAAAGAAAATACAAATATGAAAAACTCTATAACGAAAAACTAAAACGAATTAAACAGGGCGTTAATTCCGATTGGATTGCCCAACCTTTACGAACCGGCGTTGACCAGGACCATTCGCTCCGCTTGTACGGAGGTACCCAAACGGTAAAATACAGTTTTGGTGTAAAGTACGAAAACAATCAGGGGGTAATGAAAGAATCCAAACGGGAAAACACCGGTTTTAACTTCAAAATATCTTACTCGAAAAACAAAAAACTGTTTGTTGCAAACCGGACAATGGCTTCAAAAGTAAAAAAAAATGAATCTCCATACGGTGATTTTTCTGATTACACAAAATTAAATCCGTATGACAGGATAAAAAACGAAGACGGAACCTTCAACAACGATATGTCTTCCACTGGCAATTTGAAAAATCCGTTGTTTGAAGCCACATGCGGAAATTTTGAAAAGGACGACGATTTGAATTTTTCCAATAATTTCCAGGTAAAATACAATTTTTCCGACGCATTACGTTTGGAAACCGACATCAGTGTCGTATGGGAAAAAACAAACGGGGAAGATTTCCTTTCCCCCACATCAACACAGGATGAAAACAAAGCATTGGACGACGATCAGAAAGGCCGGTTGATCAGTTCTTTTTCAAAATACAACTACAACCAGTTAAGGGTGTTTCTTTCTTATAGCAAATATCTTGGAACCAAACATTTCCTGAATATAAACACTGGAGGAAATGCCAATCAGAAAACGTCAGAGTCGGGCAAACAAACCACAGTAGGCTACCTGAGCAATAAATTAAACCATATATCTTCCGGCGGAACATACAGCACCTATTACCGGCCTTCGGGAACATATGACAAGGAAAGAAATATAGGGGCATTTTTTAATGCAAACTATATCTTCGACAAGAAATATTTTGTTGACGGGTCGTTAAGGTACGATGCTTCTTCGAAATACGGCACCGACAACAGGGGCGTGTTGTTGTGGTCTTTCGGGGGAGGATGGAACATCCACGAAGAAATGTTTGTAAACAAAGAAATTTTTGGCCGACTTAAACTCCGGGCCAGTATCGGGGAAGATGGAAATTCGAACTTCGCCCCTTACCAGGCTATAACTACCTACCGGTACAATTCGGATTATCTTTATTACGAAGGCATAGGAGCCATGCCGATTTCAATGGCAAATCCCGACCTGAAATGGGAAAAAACGTTTAAAATGGACATCGGTATCGATTTTATGCTCTTTAAAAACCGGGTATACGGCTCCTTTGATTACTATGATTATACCACCAATAATTTGCTTGTAGATATGTCAACGGCCCCGTCTATCGGTTTTACAACCATTAAAGAAAACGTAGGGGAAGTCAAAAACTCAGGTATTGAATTATGTTTAAATGCTCATGTAATTCAAAAAAAGGATTACAACCTGCTTGTTTCTTTAAACATGAGCCACAATAAAAACGAAATCAAAAAAATCAGCAGTTTTCTGAAAAGAAGAAACGAAGCCATCAATAAAAACAGCGCCGACAGCAGGATTCCCCTTCCTTTATACGAAGAGGGAGAATCCATGACTGCGCTTAAGGTGGTACGTTCAGCAGGAATTGACCCCGCAACCGGACAGGAAGTTTTTCATACCAAAGACGGCAATCTGACTTACGAATACGATTACCGCGACAAAGTTGTGATTGGCGACGAAACTCCCAAGTTACAGGGATCGGGAGGATTAAATTTTATTTACAAACAATGGGGTATTTCAACGAGGTTTACTTACCGTCTCGGAGCAGAAAATTATAACCAAACCCTGGCTACCAAAATAGAAGGAGTTAATCCGAAATACAATGCCGACAGAAGAGTGTTTACCGAAAGGTGGCAAAAACCGGGCGACATTGCCAAATATACAGGCTATACAAAATATGCCGGAACTGTTTATGCAACCGACCGTTTTGTAAAAACGGAATATATGTTACAAATCAACACTGTTAATTTATACTACAACTTTTCAGAAAGTACGATCAGTAAAATCGGCTTAAAAACATTGCGGTTATCCCTGGCGGCAAATAATATCGGACGATTCTCTACCATCGACGAGGAAAGAGGGCTGTCCTATCCTTTTGCCCATACCTTCCTGTTCTCATTAAGTACAAAATTTTAAAAAAATAATATCATGATAAAGAAAATATTCCTGCTATTATTAATAACTTCTACGCTTTATTCCTGCGACTGGCTGGATATTGATACTAAAAACAGGGTAGAAGAAGATAAAATGTTTAGCGATGCCCAGGGGTACCGGGATGCCATGTGGGGGATATATGCCGGCATGGCAAAAGAAAACCTGTATGGAAGTGATCTTTCTTTCGGCTTGGTCGATCAGTTAAGCCAATTATTTATTAACAAAAGGGTTGAAGCCGGCGATTTTTTACAACAAGCCATTCAATATGAATATGATGCCGATTTACTAAAAGGCGAAATTGATGACATCTGGTTAGATGCTTACAATGTTATTGCTGCTGCCAACAAAGTATTGGAAGAAATAGAAAATGCCGACGATATTCCCGACTTTCCGGAGCGCGATGTAATAAAAGCGGAAGCATTGGGAGTAAGGGCCTTGTTGCATTTCGATTTGCTGCGGCTGTTTGCCCCGGCATATAATGAAGCAACAAAAAATGCCGACGGAATTCCATACTCTTACGATTTCTCAAAAAAAAATAAAAAAATGTACTCTGTGGAACAGGTGTACAACAATATTTTATCGGATTTAACAGAAGCCCAAAATATATATGCAACGCAGGAAGATTTCGACCCGATAAACAATTACTTCGAAAATCCATGCCTGCATATTAACCAACAGGCTGTTTGGGCTATTAAGGCAAGGGTTTTTCATTCCATATCGGAAAGCGACAGCGCTTATTTTTATGCATCCAAAGTGGTCAATATGGAAGACAGCCCGTATCACCTAACCAATGCTTCAAATATTGAAGATCTTCACAAAGGGTATATTGCTGAACCCGAATGCATATTCGGATTATATTCCAATCAAATGAAAGAAAGAGCGGAAGATGCATTCTATGGACAACGTGTTCAATCTTATACAAACTTCGTAAGGCAGGATTACCAAATAATATTTAATGTAAACAGCTTTACGGCATCGAATACCGATTACAGGTACTCGGCTTATTTTGAACAGAGGAGACCGGGAATTTACTTCATAAAATTTGGTAACTACGGAGAAGAGATTGATAATTACCGCATTCAGGGTATGAACCTGATCCGGATACCGGAAATGTATTATATAATGGCAGAGGCTGTTTACAGCACTGATCCGGGGCAGGCTTTGGGATACCTCAGTACGGTACTTCAATCAAGAGGACTGGAAGAAATAGAACCGGAAGATGTTGATGAGGAGAGCTTTAAAGAAATCCTTTTTAACGAAAGACTGAAAGAATTCTGGGGCGAAGGACAAATCTTTTACGAATATAAAAGACTGAACAAGAGTATTTTCAACGACGACGGAGATGAATTTACAGCCGGCGACAATATTTTCGTTCTGCCATTTCCCGACGACGAAACAGAATATGGTAACCGATAAAAAAAAGAATCATGAATAAATTGTTAGTAATATTAACGATGGGCTTATTCATCTTCTGCTCATGCGAAAAAGAAGATGACATCCTCTACCAGGAGGAAGCTAGAGTAAATTTTGGCTGTATCGAAAATCAGGAATATTATTCCTTAGCACTATATTTTGGCGACAAACCGTTTGATGAACAGGAAATAAGCTGTAAAATCCCGGTAACATTAATGGGGCATATGTCCGATAAAGACCGAACCTTCAAAGTAAGTATTGATACGGCAAGTACTGCCCCTGCCAGCACCTACCAGCCGCTGGCAGAGAACTATACATTTAAAGCCAATTCGATTGAAGATTCGGTAACAATTACCTTCAACCGGCTTAAAATACAAGGAGAAAATTCGTATTCCCTTGTTTTAAAATTCGATGAAGCCGGAGAATTAAAACCGGGCGCTATCGAATCCAACACTTTTACTGTAACATACAGTAATTACCTGGAAAAACCATCGTGGTGGGATATGTTAAGTACTGAACTGGGATTCTACCAACAAGAAAAATATCAAAAATATCTTGAGATAAACAAAGAACCCCTAAGCTACTGGGAAGTGTATCTTAACAGGTACGAAGTATTAAGAAAGTGGAAACCCGTAAGAGAATTCTTCGACAACCATCCGGAATATGGAGTTGTGTTCCCCGGCGTATCGTGGGGGGTTTAAGAGTGGAATGAATAAAAAATATATTGAAAAAAATGAAAAAGTATATATATCTAATTTGTGTGTTGTTCTTGGCGGTATCCTGCTTTGACGACGATACCGAATTCGGGGACAAAGAATTATCTGAAATATCCTTAAAAGCAGGAATCGAAGATAATTACCAGAAAGAAAAGCAGGAAATACTGAACATTAGTCCTGAAGTAGAGCAAACCCTTGAAGGACAGGAGCTGAAATATGAATGGTTTGTTAATTATATTTCGGTAAGTAACGAAAAAAACCTGGCATATACCTGCGATACACTGGGAAATCTTGACTGTTATCTGAAAGTTTCGAACAACGACGATGTTTTTTACCACGATTTTAAGTTAAAGGTCGTATCTCCCTACGAACAAGGGCTTTTTGTATTAAGTACCAACGCCAATAAGAGCATGCTTTCGTTCAGAAGGGATGATAAAGACAATGCTTCGTTTGTAAAAGACGTATTTAAACTTAACAATCCTGAATATACACTCGGCAACCGGGCATTAACAATGGCATCTGTAGACGACTACATTATGATTTCGACAGGCAGTCCGTCAAGAATTGTCGCCATTGATCCCCAAACCCTGGAAATAACCAATGTTGCGATAAATCCGGATGAAACAATGGAGGATATACAAACCATTACTAATGCAGGATCCTTTATCGTTGCTACCATGATCGGGAAAGGAAAAGTTTTCGGATATTCTCCGAGCGATGGCGATTTTTGGACTTATTTAAGAGATGGTATCCCGGATGATGCTTATTTTAATGACCGGACTTTTTATTTATGGAGTACAGATGGAACCGATACCAACGGACAGATTTTTTACGACAACACTTATAAACAGGTTCGCTGGTTCGCGCCTAAATTCAGTTACGAAGATTTAAGCAACGCATCATTCCCCGATTATGACTTGATAGATATGTTGCCATGCGATAAATCGGCTAATGTTTTGTTGTTCATGAAAGATGCCGGCAGTAATTTAAAACTGATTCGCTATTCGGCTCAGGAAGACCTTATTCTTGCCGAAACCGATGTTCCCAATACTACCCTTACAGAAAGGGGCATTAACATGGTGCACCCACAAAAACCAATATTGTATTACAATAAAGGGAATAAAATATACCGGTACAATTATTTAAGTAGCAATGTTCCTGTCGAAGACAGTCCGTTTGTAACGGTTGACGGAACAGTCTCTAAGTACCTGTTTAGTCCCGATGGCGATAAGTTTTATGTTGCATATCAGGATAACAGTACCGGATTGTCGGGATGTGTAACCTGTTTCGATGCCGATAGTGGAGACATCATTTGGTCCGAAAAAAATATTGCAGGCGATATTGAGGCTTTATTGTACCGCGAACCGTCCTGATTTTCAGACGGAGCATTACCGCCGTCGGGTCTGCCACAAGAGGCTGTCTCAAATGTCGAATTAAAAAGTTCCTCAGTATAGGGAATGACCAGACTTGAATCCTTCCGTTACCGGGAGAGCCGTGCTCCTGTTTCTGGAGCACGCTACTCCTGATGCTGGAGCACGCTACTCCTGATGCCGGAGCACACTACTCCTGATGCTGGAGCAGTATGGTCCCGAAGCGGGAGCATACTGCTCCGGGAACTGGAGTAACCTGTTTCCTCTCTTTGAGAGGAAGGCAAATAAGGAATAACAAAAAAGTGTTACATAAGAGTCCCTCAGTAACAGGGTTATAGCCCATAGAAGAATAACAGCTTATAAAATAGTTACATAAGAGAACGGAGAAAACACCGGGAAAAACGAATATCCAATCATGAATATTCAATAACCAATATCCAAAAAAAAAATAAGAAATTAAACGTTAAAAAAAGATTAAAAGTCAGAATCCACAGGACACCCAGACACATTCATATTTAACTTTTCCTGCCGGAGAGATTAATCTCGTTGTTTCATACATAGGATACAAACCGCAAAAAATAAAAATCGACCTGACAATGGCTCCGAAATCATGCTTTTTTCTTCACTGCTTCAATAATTATTTCAGCCGACTTTTCAATTCCAAATATGGTAGTAAATGGCCTGGGACCAATTGTTGCACCGGTTTTTGGTGGATTCTTAATTCTACTACATGTAAAGGGATATTCCGGGACTTGTGCTTCCTGGGTGTTATTCTCCTTGTTGTAAACCTCAAATTAAAAGAGTCGTTACGGGTAGAAAAAAAAGTGACATGTTTAGTGTATGTTTTTATTTTAATGGCTATCCGAACAAATTCTGCAACAATATCTGTTCGCTAAAAACAGTACCCAATTTTAAGATGCAGGTTAACCGCAGTTTCACTCTCATTCTCTGAATAACCGGCACTTTTTGCAAAAAGATAACGATACCCTACCCCAAATCCGAGTTCATATATGAAATGTTTACCGTAAACTCTCCTGATCCCCCAGGTGGGAATAAAAGAGACCTGGTTCACAATCTCAACACCATGATAGTTGGATATAACAAATCCATTAGGATGGAAACTGGCCTGTAGCGTAAGAAAATTTCCACTGTTGCCGGCGATATTTTTCGATTTTGAATTCCGCTTATTCAAATTGTAATACCAACGGGGTTCTACCGTAAATACCGGGGTTATCAGGTAGCCGGTTTCCGGATAAAAAGTTCCGCCCCAGATGCCGGCATCCATACCTACTTCAGCACGCAGGGCTATTGAGTTTGACATACGGATCTCGCGATGGGCCCAAACGCCCAGCAGGCCTGCCTGTATACCGTAAACACTCTTTTCTGCCTGTACATTCTGTGATTGTGCAATATAATTTAATCCACAGAAAGTCAGTAATAATACAAATATTCTCATTTAAACCCTTTTTCCTCAAACTGCATCCTGAATATAGTCAGAAGAGTAGCGACTAAAATCCCGGCAAAAATAGTCGTTTTTCTCATATTGACACTCGCTGAATTGGCATTAACATTCACTGAATTCCTTCCACCCTGAAAATTCTGATTCATACATTTTACTCATACCTCAACGCCTCCACCGGGTTTCTTGTAGCAGCCCGCCAGCTTTGCCAACTAACGGTTAGCAAGGCAATTCCCAACGCCAGCAAACCAGCCAGGGTAAAAATCCACCAGCTCAGGTTGGTTTTGTAGGCGAAGTTTTCGAGCCATTTGTGCATGGCATAATATACAATGGGGGTAGCAATTGCAAAAGCAATGACAACCCACCTTACAAAGTCTTTGTTGAGCATGGTTAGTATTTCAGAAACACGGGCCCCGTTGACTTTACGGATACCGATTTCTTTGGTACGCTGTTCCATAACAAAAAAGGTAAGGCCAATCAAACCAAGGCACGACAGGATTAGCGAAACAAGCGTGGTGTAAAGCAATAACTTTTGAAACTGTGCCTCCTTTGCATACATAGCAGCATATGTTTGATCGAGAAAATGATATTCAAGCGGAAAATCGGGTGAAATACGGTTCCAGAGTTGCCTCACTTCATGCATGGCATTATTGAAAGAAGCCAGGTTTTGGGTATTTACCTTTATGTAAAGCACATCGTCGCAATCGTCCGACGACATAAAAGCAGCAGCCCGTACCGGTACATGCAACGATTCAAAATTATAATCGCTGACTTCCCCGATAATATGCCCCTGTTTAGGATCACCAAAATTTAGTTGTCCGTCACTTAAATCCTTTAATTTAAAATCGGTCCTGGCTGATTGATTGATAATAATATCGTAGTTATCCTTCGATTGGTCAGAAAACGATTGTCCTTCTTTAAAGGGAATTCCAAAGAAATCGAAAAAATTAGGCGCCACCGACATTTTTGAAAAATAAATATCATATTTTTCTCCCTTATTGGTAAAGCCAATTCCCCAGTTCTGGCCATTATCAATTAAAACACTTTCAGAAAAGGTAAAGTCGTTAACCCCGGCAATCTGTCTTAACTCGTTTGTAAAAGCATCAACGTGGTCGTAAATAGCATCGTTGGTATTGGCATAAACAATATTTTCTTTCGCGAAACCGGTATCGCAATTTTTAATGTAACTATTCTGACGATTGATTATTAAAATAGATGCAATCAGTGCAATTGAAACTACAAACTGAAAGACTAACAAGCTGTTGCGGATTAGCTTATTTCCGCCAGACGATTGATTCTTCTGTATCAAAAGAGTAACGGGTTTGCTACTGAAGATAAAACCCGGGATGATTCCGGTAAGCATAACCATCACGAATAGAATGATGAGTACTATCAGCAGGTAATTTACGCGAAACAATTCCTGGATATTGAATCCGGAGCCGGTTAAAATATTCAATCCGGGCAACAGTAAAATGGTAGCAATAACCGAAACAAGAATGGCAGTCAGAAGCATCAGCCCTGATTCGGCAGTGGTCATTTGAATAATCTTCCGGCGGTTACTTCCCATGGTTTTAAAAATACCAATGCTTTTATAGCGTTTTTCGCGCTGGGCAGTAACCATATTGATGTAATTTACGCACGATAAAAGTAAAATTAGTACGCCCACTATCCCGATAACCGACAAAGTAAAGCGGTTGCCGTGTTTGATTATGCCTATTTCGGGGAAAGAGAAATAAGCCTTTTTGAATGGAAAAATTCCATAGTGAGTGCTATTCTTATAATCGTCGGGAACGTCATCAAGGTTTATGTTGGTTAATTTGGTTGCAACTGTTTCTCCAGTAACATTGGCATTTATTTTTGCAAATGCCGTATAGTTTCTTGCCCCCCAGTTTTTCATGTTGTCGACATACCAATCTTTATGGTAATTGGTTTGAAACGAAAGAACAGCTTCAAAATCCCAGGAACTTGCCTGTGGCAGGTCATCAATAACGGCAGTAACTTCTAATTCTTCTCCCTGCAAATAGGTGGCATTATAAGTTATCGTTTTTCCTACCGGGTTTTCCTTCCCAAATATTTTTTCGGATAACGACCTGGTAATGACAATTTTATTAGTGATATTCAATGCCTCTGCCGGATTTCCCCAAAGTGTTTTAAAGTTAAAAACCCTGAAGAAGCATGAATCGGCTGTAAGCATTTTATTTACCTGATAACTCTTATTGCCTCTTTTTAAGAATATTTGAGGAGACCAATCAATGGAGCAATAGGTAACTGCATCCATTTCTGCAATTTCCGACTTAACATGATTAACCATCCCTTGGGAATAATACTTCGAGTTTTGGTTTGTTAACACATAAATATTGTTGATGTCGGGGATGTATTGGTCTGTACTGTTTTCTTTTAAAACAAAAAGAAATATGAGCATACTTACTGTTATCCCTACTGTTAAACCAATTAAATTGAGTAGACTAACGCTTTTGTTTTTCGATAAACTTCGAAATGAAAATTTGATATTTTTTAGTATCTCCATGGCAAATTTTATAATTATGTGAGGAACAATTAGTAATTCTTCATTTTTTGTTGTAAATCAATTATTCATTACTAATTGTTAACTATTCATATCTTAAACTCTCTACAGGGTTCTTAACTGCCGCCTTCCAGCTTTGCCAGCTAACCGTTAACAATGCAATTCCCAACGCCAGCAAACCAGCCAGTGCAAAGATCCACCAGCTCAGGGTGGTTTTATAGGCAAAGTTCTCCAGCCATCGGTGCATGGCATACCAGGCAATTGGTGTTGCAACAACAAAAGCAATCACCACCCATTTCACAAAATTTTTGTTGAGGAGAGTAAGGATCTCGGAGACTTTAGCCCCATTTACTTTTCGGATGCCTATCTCTTTTATCCTTACAAGCGATGAAAAGTAGGACAAACCTAAAAGCCCAAGCACTGCAATCAATACAGACAAAACAGTTAAAGACTTGATAATATGACTAAAACGAGCCTCTGCCCGATAAGCTAATTTTACTTTCTCATCCATAAACTCATATTCAAACAAGGAGTTTGGCAGATATTTTTCCGTTGTCTTTTTCAGCAAATTAATTATTTCATGAGGATTGCCTGAAAAGCGGATCACCGAATAAGCAATTTGATTAGGATTGAGAAAGGCAACGAAGGGACTAATTTTTGAACGCATCGACTGTTGATGGAAATCGTTCATTATGGCACAAATCTGGTACTCATTCCCTCCCAGTTTTATTTTATCTACCATAGGATGTTCAATTTTCTTCTCGTCAATAAAGGTCTGGTTAACCACACAATATCCGGCAGACGACTCAGGAAAGCCTGAACCTTCCTTAAATTTCAATTCCAATGTTTTAAAAAAACCGCGGTCAACATTTGCATATTCCACCACTTTAATCTGCTTATTTCCAGAACTATCAGTAAAAACAAAACCATAAACAGACATGCGAGAGGAAAGTGGCGGGGCACTTGTTGCACCAACGCTTACAATAGACGGATTCCTTAACAATTCTGTTTTAAATGCCTGGTACGATTTTACATCTTCCGGTGCAATTTTTAATGTGATCAATGATTCTTTATTAAATCCCAACTTGCTATTTTGCATAAACATCAATTGCTTCTGAATGAATACAGAGCTGGATATTAAGGCAATAAAAGCAATTAATTGAAATGTCAACAATGAATTAAAAACTACTTTCCCGATTTTCCCCCGGGTAAATTTATTTTTCAATATATCGATAGGTTTCTGACTTTTATGAATAAGCTGATTAATGAGACTTGCCAGCAATACGATTGAAAAAACGGCACCAAGCAATGAAAATACAATAACCGATGTATCCATATATGAGGTAG
Organism: Prolixibacteraceae bacterium; assembly: GCA_963662895.1. Taxonomy (GTDB): domain Bacteria; phylum Bacteroidota; class Bacteroidia; order Bacteroidales; family Prolixibacteraceae; genus GWE2-42-39. Next base: position 1,057,343 of record OY759981.1, read on the forward strand.
TAAATGAGCCTTCGAAAATTCTTGAGAAATAAGGTTTAGATAAGACAAATAGCCCCAGAGTAATGACAAACGAAAGTGTCGAATAAATTAAAATTGAAATAATATTCTTTAGCAGGACATCGTAACGCTTTGCCCCCGATATCTTTTCAATACCGAGGTATCGCATCTGTTGGGTTCTTTCAACTGTAGAGAGTAAAACATAATTGACCACTGAGATGATAAGAATCAATATCCCTAAAGCAGAAAATATATTAAGTCTTTTCTCTACAGCATTATCAACATGTATTTTAGTTAATGAGGTGGCTACCAGGGTCGGAGTACGTTCCAGTTTTGCCAGGCTAACATATTCATTGGTTAGTTTTTGGAGAAAGTCATCGGGATTTGTTTCGGGAGTAAGTTGAACGTAACTTTTGCATTTAAAATCCCAGTCGGAAGCATAGTTATTTTTTCCGGCATTTCTCATAAAATGCGGCAGGCTCCCAATCCAGTGAAAGCCAACATTTGAATTTCCTGGAGGATTTTGTACAATACCTGTGATTCTAAAATCATAAAGTGCATCATCAACCCTTATTTTAACAGGCTTACCCACAGCCTCTGCCCCTCCAAAATATTTATTGGCTACTTCTTCCGAAATAATGATTGGGTTGGGGTACGAAAAACTGTTTTTTACATTTCCAAAAATGAAATTGAAGCTAAAAAAATCGAAAAAATCTTCCTCAACAAAAGCAATCTCTGCCTCATTCGTTTTAATAAATCGATGTTGTTGCTCTATATAAATGATATTATCTCTTCTTTCGAATGCAACACTTTTAACGACTTTCGGATAGCGATTTTGTAAGAAATCGGTCAACGGGTATGGCAGGCTAAAGGCAAAATAATCATCACCAAACTGGTCGCGGGCTTCAAGGCAATATTTTTCACCGGCGTGTTCCTGAAAATGATCAAAACTCATCTCATGCAACACGTAATACCCGGCCACCATGAATACCCATAAGCCAATTACCAGTCCGGTAATTTTTAAAATCGATATGTATCTGTTACGGACTAAATTCCTCCATTCAAGTTTGAAAAAATATTTTATCATAATCCATTTGTTTTTACAAAAACTTGGTCCCTTTTTCAAATTTACTCATACCTCAATGCCTCCACGGGATTTCTCGTTGCTGCCCGCCAACTTTGCCAACTCACCGTCAACAACGCAATTCCTAAAGCCAGCAACCCGGCCAACGCAAAAATCCACCAACTCAGCCCTGTCTTATAGGCGAAATTTTCGAGCCATTTATTCATGGCATAGTACGCAATGGGCGTGGCGATCACGAAAGCAATTACCACCCATTTCACAAAGTCTTTGTTGAGCATGGCTAATACCTCTGAGATTTTTGCTCCGTTTACTTTTCGGATGCCGATTTCTTTGGTCCGTTGTTGCGAAATAAAAAGCGACATAGCACTGATTCCCACAATACAGATCATCGCACCAAGCAATGAGAAAGCAGTCAAAATTCTGCTTAAAATGGTTTCAGCTTTGTATTGGCTGGCAATCTGGTCATCAATAAAAAAGTAATCAAACTCCTGCCCCGGATAATATTCATCCCAAATGTGTTCTGCTTCTTTTAACTCAGCCCGAAGATTTCCGGGAATTAACCGGACATGAGTATAGACAGCCCGATTATATGATTCGTCCAACCAAAAGGCAAAATCGCCAATAGCCTGGTGAGCCGAGTTATAATTGAAATCTTTGGCAACGCCAATAAAATTTATTCTTACCTGATCGGATTTCAGTGGTTGGGTCAATTGATAAGCATTCAACGCTTCCATACTTCCATGCCTTTCCATCAGCCGTTTATAAAGATGCTCGTTGATCACCATTCCGCGAACCGTATCGGCAGACGGGTTTATCCAACTTTCGACCAACCGGATATTCATTGTTTTGAGGTAATCGTAATTGGCAAACACAAATTCAGCGCTACCGTCTATTCCCAGGCCCTCCAGGGGTAAACTTTGGGTTGGGTAGCCAAAATACTGGCGGGTAAAGCCAACCGAAGAAACCGAACTCAACTTTTTCAACTCTTCAGCAAAAACAGCCGGGTCTTTCTTCAAATCTTTTATATGAATTACAACCACATTTTCTTTATTAAAACCAAGCGGCTGGTCAAAAATGAAGTTTATTTGCTTGTTGACCAGAAATGTACCTGACAAAAGTAAAATAACAATTGCAACTTGTCCAACCAGTAATGATTTTAGCACCATGCTTCCGGAAAAGTCTTTATTTCCGGCGAGAATGTCAATCGTTGATGTTTTCCGGAATAAATAAAAAGAAACAAACAATAAGGCCAATCCCAAACAAATGGTAAATACCGCCAGAATACTTACAAAGACAATTGGGTTCGAATAAAAAACATGGAACTCAATCTCAAAAAACCGGTTGATAAATGGCTTCAAGACTTCAATTAATAAAAAGGAAAAACCAATAGCGACCAGACAGAAAATAAAGACCTGGACTAAGATCTCTTTAACTAATTGACTTTTTGTCGCTCCAATCGATTTCTTCAGGCCAAGTTCTTTCGTGCGTTTAATAAGCCCGGCAATTATCAGGTTAATAAAATTCAACAAGGAAACCAGTAGTATCACCAATGAAATGACGACAAGAAAGCCAATATTAATTTTGCTGGAACTTTCTTTTAGCTCGAATCGATCGTTGGATTTTAAATGAATGTCGGTTAACGGTTCCAGGCTAAACTGATAATCTTTTGGGCCGCGTGTTTCCTTCAACTGACTGTTATCGTAGTAGGTTCGTATTTTTGAAGTGACAACCTTGGGATCAACATACTTTTTCAGTTTGATGTAATTGTATGTCCAGTGAATTTTACCTTCGCTTAGCGATGCAAACCGTTCGCTAAGACCCCCCTTTTGAGATAGTAAAAGCTCGTAATTAAAATGGGTTCGGGGAGATGTATTTTTTACGACACCACGTATTTCATATGTTCCCGGATTCTGCATGTACTGCAAAGCCTCCACTTCAATTGTTTTTCCAACCGGATTAACATCTTTAAAGTATTTCTTTGCAAAATCTTTTGAAATGAAAACGGTATTGGGTTTGTTAATTTCCGATAAATCACCAATCACACTTTCTACAGAAAACATGTTGATAAAGCTTGTATCGATGGACATGATATCCTTTTGCTGAAAACTCTGTTCGCCAATTTTTATAGTTCCAACAGGAGTGTGGGAAAATTGAGTAGCCTCTTTAATTTCAGGAATCGTAACAACTGCTTCGTGGACAATACCAAGGCTCCGCGCCCACTGAGTTGCATCATGACCCTCCGGAGTGGAAATTACACGATAGATGTTTGCATGATCCGGGAAATGCCTGTCAAAGCTTTTCTCGTTTGAAACATGCAGGAACAAGACTAAAAAAGAACTGATCCCAACGGTCAGCCCCACTACATTTACAAATGAAAATGCTTTGTCGTGTATGATTCTCCGGATGATCTGTTTCAGATTGTAGAAAAGCATATTAATTGGTTTTTATTTTTATTCATACCTCAACGCTTCAACCGGGTTCAGTCTTGAAGCTTTATATGCCTGAAGGGCACTTGAGAGCAATGTAATTAGTATTGAAATGATGGCAACAAACAACACATCATAAATCTTGAAGCTATATTTAAAATGACCGGGAGTAACATTTTCCAAAATTCTGGCAATTGGATAAACAATAATATTAGCTCCTGATACCATCAACAAAAACTGTCGGGTAACCATTGGTATTATTTGTCTGGAGTAAGCCCCCTGTACCTTTCTTATTCCTATCTCTTTCACTCTTTGCTGTGAAGCAAATACGACTAATCCAAACAACCCCATAGCAGCAATAATGACTGCTAACACGGTAAAAAATGCAAATGTATTTTTAACATTTGTCCAAATTTTTAATATTATTCGGTATGTTCCAACATCGTAGTCATTAACCTCGAATAAAATATTAGGGAACATTTCTTTTATAACCTTGTTTATATATGTCAGGCTTTCTTCTACTGTAACTGGATTAACCTTAAACGTTAAATCGTTAAAAGCTCCGGATTGTTCATCCCGCAGCAACAACACATAGGGTAATATTGGTTTATGTACATCCTCAATATTAAAATCTTTTAATACTCCTATAACAAGATGTTTCCCTTCAATATCCACCCATTTACCAATGGGATCTGTCCAGTGAAAATGTTTTACTGCCGTTTCATTAATCAAACAAGATTGTCTATCCGCCGGATACTCTGTGGAAAAATTACGACCTTCCACCAATGTCAGACTCATCGTATTCAAGTAGTTTTGACAAGCCTGGTTCCAACGAACGTAGGTATCATCTTCCACAGGTCCTCCTTCGTATCTGATGCGGGTTCCCCAACTGTCGTATAACGGAGAGTTTAGTGAAACCGACATATCTTCGATTCCTGGATAGCTTAGAATACGTTGCCGAAACTGGTTGTAAGATATATTGCCCCCTTCCGGTGTTGGCAGCCTACAATGTAAAAGGTTCTCTTTAATAAATCCCAAATCTTTTGTTTTCACATAATTTACCTGTCTGTACATCCACAAACTGGAAGTTATCAGCACAATCGAAAGAATAAACTGAACATATACCATTGCCTGTAATCCGGTTACTTTACCTCTTTTAAATGGTGTTTTACCTTTTAATACCATAACCGGTTTAAAAGAAGAAATTACCAGTGCCGGATAACTACCACCTAAAAATCCGGTAATTAAAACAGCAGCAAGTAAAAATGCTATGAACAACGGATTCTGTTGTAAATCGAGCTGAATATTCCGATTAACAACAACATTAAACAGAGGTAAAAGCAGGTAGGCCAAAGCAATGGCTCCCACTAACGAAATAAATGCCAGGACAAATGCTTCGGCAAGAAATTGCAGCCGTATATAATTTCTGTTGCTGCCAGATACCTTTCTTACTCCAATTTCAACTGACCGGAGTGTTGAAAAAGAGGTAGTAAGATTCATAAAACTTACACAAGCCAGGATCAGCGTTAAAATACCAATAAAAGAAAAAAAGAAAATTACAGATCCGCTGTCATCACGAGGACCATCTTTTAAATGCAATTTACTGAGAGGTCGAAGATATAATAATCGACTGGCGTCTTTATCAAATTCGTTTATGATATTGCTGATTTTGCTGTTTACTGTTTCAACTGAAACATTAGGCTTTAACAGAACCATACATCGGAACGATGAGTTATGCCAATTTTTATCTAACTTTTTTAATAGGCCGGCATTTGAACGGAAATAAGTAGCTGTTATTGAAGATTGTTCCGGAATATCCTTCATTATCCCGGTAATTCTGAGTTCATTTTTTCTATCATCAAAAAGAATTTTCCCCATCGCATCTTCTCCCGGAAAATATTTTTTCGCAAGCGTTTCACTCAGCACTATCGCATTTGCATCATCAAGTACCGTATGCTTATCACCCCGGATAAGTTCGAATGAGAACATTTCGAATACCCTGGATGGGGCAAGGTAGCCATCAGGTTCATTAAAAATATGTTCGGCATCAGCCGATAAATATTCTCCCCAGATTTCATTGATCATTATTGCATCTTCAACTTCTGCAATGTTATCGCGTAAGTACTTGGCAAGAGGGGCAACCATATAGGTTCTTTCATCCATTTTATCTCCTATACTGTGCGAATGGATCCTATAAATCCTGTCAAAATTTTCATTGAATTTATCGTAATCTTTTTCGTACTGTACATATCTTGCAACCAAAATGAAAGCAGCCAACCCAACAGAAAGACACATAATTTGAATAAAAGAAAGTGTTTTTCTTCTTTTTATATTTCGCCAGGCGATTACTAAAAAATGTTTAATCATTTTGTGTAACTTTTTATTCCGACATTTTATTCATACCGCAACGCCTCAACCGGGTTCCGCGTTGCCGCACGCCAGCTTTGCCAGCTTACGGTTAGTAATGCTATTCCCAATGCCAATAAACCTGCTGAAGCAAATATCCACCAACTCAGGTTGGTTCTGTAAGCAAAATTTTCGAGCCATTTATTCATGGCATAATATGCGACAGGCGTTGCGATTACAAACGCGATAGCTACCCATTTTACAAAGTCTTTGTTAAGCATTGTAAGTATTTCGGACACTTTAGCGCCGTTCACTTTACGGATGCCAATTTCCTTGGTTCGTTTTTGCATCGATAATATGGTTAGTGCCAGTAGCCCCATACAAGCAATTAAAATGGCAATTCCTGCGAATACATTTAAACTGGCTGTAAGTTTACTTTCCGATTCATACATCTGGTTGAGTTGATCGTCAACAAATTTGAATTCAACAGGATATTCAGGTACAAACTTATTCCACACTGATTTTATTTGGTCCAGTACAGCGGGCACACCGGGATTCATTCTAACAATGATTTCATTGTAATAAATAGGATCTATACTAAAGCACATGGGGGTTATTTCGCTGTGTAACGACTTAAAGTTGAAATCTTCAACAATGCCAATAATTGTTCCTTCATGGTAAGCATGAAGCGTTTTTCCAATCGGATCTGAAATCCCCATTTCATTCGCCGCTTTCTGATTAATCACATATACGCATTTCCCTCCATTATCATAATCTACCATATCTCCTGCAAAATCGCGACTAAAACTACGCCCTTCAACCAATTTAACACCAAGTGTTTTAAAATAATCAAAGAAAACCGAGTTCCACTGCATATTAACGGTTTCCCCTTCCGGCATCCCATCAACCCTAAAATTATCAGCATCAGTTTGGACATCTGATGGCGAAGAAAAGGCAAAAGTGATATTCTTTACGCCCGCCAGCTTTTTTACCTCCTCACAAAAAACATCCATGTTTTCGTTGTAAATTCCGTTGCCAATGTGCATGTTTAAAGGGATCGTGACCAATTCCTCCCTGACAAATCCGGGATTGTGTCTTTCGAGAAAATCAATTTGTTTGTAAAATAATGTGGTAACAGCTATAAGCGCTACAGTAACGGAAAATTGTCCGGTTATCAGGATATTGATAATCCGTGGTTGTTTTTGTAACAATTGTTTATCCGCTTTATATATTTCCGAAGATTTCTGGCGTGAAACAAAAATAGCAGGGAAAATCGAGGTAAAAACGGCAAACCCAACAACTACCCCCGATAAAATGAGTAAAAGGGTATGATCAAAATCTTTTATTGCAGGGAGAAAGGAGAATTTAGCTGCCAGAACAGAATTGTAAAAGAAAACGAGGAGTAATGAGATTACAGTACTAATTGTAACAAAAGACAAGACTTCGCATAAATGGTCGCGAAATAAAGACGACCGGGATGCCCCGCATACTTTTTTCACTCCTGTGTTTATTGCCCTTTTTGAGGCCATACCAATGTATAGTAGAAGAAAATTAACCGCCGACATGGTTAAAATTACAATGGCAACCACGGCCAAAAGATACAAATAGCTCTTGTTTACCTGAGGTACCGATTCCCAGCCGGTATGCATTTCGGTATGGATATTTTTCAGGGATTGTAATACCAGCTTTTCCGGATTCTCTTCAACATGTCCCGAAAGGTAATTTGTAATTTTTGTTGAAATAGTTCTCTCATCTGTTTGTTTTTCAGTGAGAATAAACGTATGAATATCGGTTGGATAATTCCAGGAAGGTTCAATCCAAACCTGGGTTAGTTTTGATATGCTTTTAAGTGGCAGGATAATGTCGCTCCGAAAGTTGGAGTTTGATGCAAAATTTTTAAAAACACCCTGAACAGTAAATAATTTATCGCCTCCTATTTTTATTTGTTTGCCAACTGCATCGGTTTCGCCAAAGTACTTTTTAGCTGCGCTTTCGGATAAAACAATGGAATTGGGTGATCCCAGGCATTTTGAAGCATCTCCGTTTATAAATGGAAATGAAAATAAAAAGAAAAAATTGGGGTCAGCAAAAATTGTGCGGTTCTCGTTAAATTTTTTATCGCCCGCAGTAAGCGCCAGGTATCCCCAGTAAAAACTTACACGCGTTGCATCTTTTATTTCCGGGAAATCGGATTTCAGGCTTTGAGCCAGCGGCCCGTAAGTTACTGCTCCCGATAATTCATTTTTATCATTCTGAGCTAAGACTTGAAATACCTGGTTCGAATTTTTATATCCGGAATCGTAATTAAATTCCTGATAAACATAACCCAGAACAATTATTGCAGCTGCAATTCCAATGGCCATGGAAGAAATATTCAGCAGGTTTAGCCGGCTGTCTTTTTTGAATCCACGCAAAATAATTTTAATCGATTTCATTTCTTAGATTTAAATTATTATTCGTACCTCAACGCCTCAACCGGGTTCCTCGTTGCAGCCCGCCAACTCTGCCAACTCACAGTCAGCAAGGCAATTCCCAAAGCAAGCAAGCCGGCCAGTGCAAAAATCCACCAACTCAAACTGGTTTTGTAGGCAAAGTTCTCCAGCCATTTGCGCATAGCGTAATATGCAATTGGTGTGGCAATTACAAATGCAATCACTACCCATTTTACAAAATCTTTGTTCAGCATTGTAAGTATTTCGGACACTCTAGCGCCGTTCACTTTGCGGATGCCGATTTCTTTAACTCGTTGCTGTACTACAAAAAGCAAAACACCCCACAATCCCATGATCGAAATAATGATTGCCACAAGCGAGAATAAGCCGAGTTGCCTTTTTAACCGTTCTTCCCCGTTATACAACTTTGCGAACTCATCATCAAGAAACCGGTAGCTGTATAAAAATTCCGGATTCAATTTCTTTACGGTTTCTTCGATATATTTCAACGTATTCGACACACCGGAAGGCGAAATCCGGGCAAACAGGTATTTCATATTATCAAGTCCCATTTCTTTGATAAACATTAACGGCCCGATTTTACGGTTGAGTGGTTTAAAATGAAAATCTTCGGCTATCCCTTCAACTTCCATTTCCCTGCCATAGCCTGACAGTTTCATATTCAGGGCATCACCTCCAGGAGAAATAATATCGGCAAAGGTTTTATTTATAACGACTACGCCCGACTTCCTGGTTTTGAAATAATCGCCTTCCAGCATTTTTATATCAAAAGTTTCACAGAAATGTTCATCAGTTTCAATATAGGTTACAAGGGGATCCACATTTTCCGGTTTGCCATCCCATTCCAGCCCGTCACCGTTCCAGTATATGCCAATGGGATGGCGGGAAGCAGCGGTGGTGTACAGGATATTCGGATTTTTCTGAAGTTCATCCTGTAACATATCGTAATTGGTTTGAAGCGGTCCCTGAAGATCAATACAAACCATCTGCTCCTTGTTAAACCCAAGATTGAAACTTTTTAAATAATTCAGTTGTTTGACCGTAAAGAATGTACAGATGATTAACCCGATCGCCAGCCCAAACTGTACACCTGTCAATATTTTCCTCAGCCGTGATACTCCCATTGTTTCATTTACCTTCGACTTTAATGAATTAACCGGAGAACCCGACCGCAGGGATAACGATGGAATAAGTGCCGATACAATGGCTATAAATCCAACAATCGCCAAAAGTATTATTATTGATTTTGTCGATATTATCCCTGATTGCTCCCCGTTAATCCCGATGAAATTTTTTAAGACCGGAAAGCTGAGATATGCTATTAACAAGGCCAATATGACTGACAACAAAAGAACTACCCCGGATTCTGAAATTAGTTGCCGGAAAAGGAATCCCCTCCCGGCACCATTGATTTTACATACTCCGAATTCCCTGATACGCTGAAAAGTATCCACTGTTTTCAGGTTAATAAAATTGATGGAAACAAGGATAAAAATGATGACAGCAATAACACCTACCATTTTAATCCTGTCGTTACGTCCGTATAAACCGGTGTAGAGTTCTGAAAACGGATATAACCGGGATTCAGCTTGTGAGTCTGGGTTCGAACGGATAATCCTTCCCTTCAGTTTTTCATTAACACGTTCTGCCGAAGCACCATCAGCCAGCAAAACATACGATTGAAAAGCCAGGTTATACCAGGTATCCAAATAATTTTCAGCATGATACAATTCCCGTAAAAATTCGATGTTTCCCCAGCAATCAAACCGTATGGTAGAATTATCAGGAATATCATTGAAAACCGCAACTACCCTGAAATCGTAATTATTATTAATTTTTATCAGCTCCCCTACCGGATCTTTATCGCCAAACAATTTCTGAGCCAATGATTTACTGAGAGCTATAATATTTCCCTCTTTGCTTTCTAAAGGTATCTTTCCGCTAAGGACCGGAAAGGAAAAAACCTTGAACAGGTTTGGGGAAGTAAACTGTATTTTCTCTTTATAAATTTTGTTACCGATTGTAAACTGAAAATAGTCTTGTCCGTTTTCAACCAGGGCAGCATGTTCAACTTCTGGGATTTCCTCCATCATTGTTTTGGGCAGAACCGGCACAGTTTCGTTCCAGCCCATTGAGTTACTCCCGGAATGTTGGTCCCTGGTTACAATACAATAAATGTCGCTTATCCTTTCATGAAATTTATTTACACTTTTTTCGTACCGGATAACATTTGTCAACATCAGAATCACTATTAACCCGGCACTCAGGCCAATCACATTAATATAAGTTACTACCCTGTTTTTCAGGCTTCTTCTAAAGATTGTTTTAAGAAATTGCAGATTCATGGTTTTAGTATTGTGTCTTCAATACGCTTTATTACATTGTCTTGTCAAGTTCGTTCATAACTACTGTCGTTTAGCTTTTGTTTGGTTCTCCCCCTTGGGGGAGTCAGAGGGGTAAAACAAAGGCGGGTTAAAAGCTATAATTTTCATATTCCATCTATTCATATCTTAAACTCTCTACAGGGTTCTTAACTGCAGCCTTCCAACTTTGCCAGCTAACTGTCAGTAATGCAATTCCCAGGGCAATCACTCCGGCCAGGACAAAGATCCACCAACTCAATCCTGTTTTATACGCAAAATTTTCGAGCCATTTGTGCATGGCATACCAGGCAATGGGCGTAGCAATCACAAAAGCAATCACTACCCATTTTACAAAGTCTCGGTTAAGCATGGTTAATATTTCGGATACACGGGCGCCGTTCACCTTGCGGATGCCGATTTCTTTTACCCGTCGTTCAGAGGCAAAAACAGAGAGGCCCAATATTCCCAGGCAACAAATAAGAATGGCCACCCCGGAAAATAAGAAGAATATCTTCCTGAACTGGACTTCCGCTTTGTACATTTTAGCTACCGAAGTATCCAGAAATTCAGAATTCACAGGAAACCCGGATGAAAGCGCCATTGTAACCTCATTGATTCCTTTAACAGTACGATGTAAGCTATTAAAATCTGATGACGCTATTTTTACGTAACAGTACCTGGCATAGTCATTATATCGGATTATTACAGGAGAAATCGGCTGATGTACCGACTGAAAATGGAAATTTTCCACGAGCCCTATTATTTCCATATCATCTGATCTGGATGCAGGAACTTTTACCCCTAACGGTTCATCCAGCCCATACTCATCGGCAAATGCCTTGTTGATGATGACTTTATCTTTGTCGGTAACCAAATCAGGGGAAAACGACCGGCCTTTAATTATTTTTAATCCTAAAAGCCCGGGAAAATTGCTGTCGCACCTTATTATATGGGCACTTATATTTTCCTTCTTTTGGCCTTTGTACATAATTGTCATACCAAAACAACGTTCAATAGTTGCTTTTCCCGGAAGATAAGTGGTATATGAAATATCTTTTATTCCGGCCACCTTTACCAGTTGTTCTTTTAAAACATCTTTTTTCAATTGTGGGGTAAGTTGTATTGTGTAAATATTTTCTTTGTTGTAGCCCAATTGAGTGAAACCGTATTTTACTTGCTTCTGTATTGCCCATGTAAATGAAATAAGGGCTATGGCCACGGTAAATTGTGCAATAACAAGAACCCTCCGCGTATGGTTGTTTCCTCCTGTTCCTGATAACGATTTTTTTAATGAATCAACCGGTTTTATTGAAGATAACCTTATTGCCGGGACAATGACTGAAACAACGGCAATAACTAAAGTCAGCAATACGGATAGTAGTAAAAATACCGGGTTAAAAATAATCCCCGGATGAATTTCTACCCCGGTTTTATTGACAAGGAACGGTATTAAAAACCATGCCGTAATGTAGGCAATAACAATCGAGACAAAGAAAAACAGCGCAGATTCTTTAATAATATTTCTGATAATATGTCCCCTTTTCGCCCCGATAACTTTTAGGATACCGGTACTTTTTAATCGCTCAATAGTCATTGAAAATGATAGATTAAGATAATTTACAATGCCCATAAGAAGGATAATTACCGCAACAAATCCTAATATTGTAGTTGTTGATTTGTTACCGGTTTTAAGAAAATTTCGTCTTGAAATATCGATATCAGAAAAGTAAAATGAACTGAAGGGTTGCAGGGAGATTTTTGGTGAGAAATTGTTTTCAGGATAAAGCCGGGCTATTTTTTTCCCAATATTATCGGGAACGGATGCTCTGTTTAGCAAAACAAAGCTGGTAAAATTACTCATCCTCCAGGTTGTAAGTTCATCCCCGTTAGGGCTTACCGTCCCAATACTAATCATTGGGACAACCGCTTTAAATTGCAATGATGATTTTCCGCGAGGTTCATCAATAATTGCTTTGACTGTCAATATATGTTCATTATCAACCTTTACCGTTTCCCCAATAGGGGAAGTGTTCCCGAATAGCTTCAACGACTCATTTTTTGTGAGCACAATAGACATGGGGGTTTTTAGTGCTTCTTTCAGATTTCCCGAAATATTTTGATAAGAAAACACATCAGCAAAGTCAGGATCGGCAAAAATGAGGCTACTGGTAACAGAGGGATTTTGCCCAACCTGTAACGTTGTTTCAGTCCAGGGGTCTCTAATCCGTACAATTTTTTCGACTTCCGGAATTTTCTCCTCAATATGTTCTTTAAGAATTGCAGGAGTATATGTCCCTAACTTTTTATCAAAGCCTTCCGAACAGATCATGTAGATGTTATTTATGTTTTCATTAAACCTGTTTGCTTTTATCTCGCCAAGACAACAGACGGCAAGAATGATTACCACACTCATACTCAAAATCAACCCGACAAAATTAATTGAGTAGATTAACGGCCTTTTTACAATGCCTCTCAGGAATGATCTTAAAAAATGTGTTTTCATAATCTTTTTAGTTTATTCATATCTCAACGCTTCCACCGGGTTTCTCGTTGCCGCCTTCCAGCTTTGCCAGCTAACTATAATTACGCCAATTACCATCGAAATGAGTACGGCAAGCAGGAATGTCCAGATATTTAGTTCAATCCGGTTAGTATAATTTTGGAGCCAACGCATCATAAGGTACCATGTTGCCGGCACAGCAATCACACCGGCTACTAAGCCTGACAATAAAAACGGTTTAACCAGACGGACAATGATCGATGCTTCTTTTTCGCCAAGGCATTTGCGAACCCCGATTTCTTTTGTACGCTGCTCTGCCAGGAACATGACAACCCCCAAAAGGCCAAGGCACAAAACAATGATTGAGAAAACGGAGAAAAAACCAACCAGCTTCTTTAATTTAATTTCCGATTCGAACAACTTGGCAAAATCATCGCTGACAAAACCGTAAGTTACCGGAAAATCAGGCTCGATGGCCTCGCATGTGTTACAGATGTATTTTATAGTCTGGTCTATTTGACTTGTATTTGTTTTGATAATCAAATATCGCGACCCCCTGCTTTCAGCTTTTTGGATAACCATGGGTCTACAACTTTCAGAAAGGGAATTGTACTGGATATTATCGATAACGCCGACAATCGGATAAGACTGGTCATAAAGTCTCAGGTTTTTCCCGGTAAAACTGTCCCAGCCAATTACCCCGGCAAAAGCTTTATTAATGACAACCCCCTGCTGTCCGGCGCTGAAATAATTTCCTTCAATCAGTCTTGCTTCCAGTGTTTCGATCATGTCTTCGTCGGTATTCCAGTCAGTGACTAACGGTTTAAAGCCAGGGTCTTTCCCGTCCCATTCCCAGTCTTCATTATTATTCCCAACCATTATCGGGAGAAATGAAGTTACGGTAGATGAAGATACCCCGGCAATATGGTTTATTTCTTCTTTCAGGGTTTTTGCCTTTTCCTTCAATTTCCCTTTTAAATCGACATAAACGAGCTGGTCTTTATTAAAGCCTATATCCATTTTTTTCAGGTACAGGCATTGTCCGGAAATAACAAGTGTTGATGCAAGTAAAATAATTGACACCACGAAAATACTCACCAATAATGAATTACGGAAAATACTTTTGCCTTTTATAGATTGAAAATTTGAATTTACAGTAGATGTTACCGAAAAAGACGACATGAAAAACGCAGGGTAACTTCCCGACAATAAGGTTGTCAGCAAATAAACACCTGTTAAAACAGCGATGGCTTTTATTGAGAATAATCCTGAATATTCGATTTGTTTACCAATTACCTGATTGAACAGTGGCAGCCCGATAAAGGCAATGGCCAATGCTAATATAAAAGCCAGCAGGCAAAGGATGCCCACATCGGAATAAATGAGCCGGACAATATTCCACCGTGTTGCCCCGATTGATTTCCGCAATCCGGTTTCTTTTGCCTGTTTAACCGACCGGGCAGTAATCAGGTTAATAAAATTCAGGATGGATGCAATTAGCACTAAAACCGCAATTAGGCTGAATATCCGAACATCACGAATGTGGTTTCTTTCATACAGATAACCATTCTTAAACCAATATGCCCTAAGGTAGTTTGTTGATTCAGGAATTTCTTTTTGAATCCGGCGGGTGATTGTTGATGCTAATTTTTCGAACCCGGCGGGTGACGAAAGCAACCCAAAAGTAAAAAATGCATTGTTATACCAAGTGGTCAAAAAATTTTCTCTTCCAAAAAAGGATTGCATGTTTTCAATGGGAACAACGGCTTCGAACTGTAAAGTAGAGTTTGCCGGGAGGTCTTCGATAACTCCGGTTACAGCCAGGTCGGACGAGTTATTAAAACGTATTATCTTTCCTACGGGATTAGCATTTCCAAAGTAAGAGAGGGCTGTTGTTTTTGTAAGGACAATTTGTCCCGGCACATTCGGTTCGCCCTGATTGCCATAAATAAATGGCAACGTAAAGATGTCGAATAATGCATGGTCTGAATAAGCAATATCGACCATGTTTTTCCGGTCGCCAAATGAGAGTAACGATTCGAAGTATGCCGGGAAATAACGGGATGTTTTTTCTACTTCGGGATATCCGGCTTCCAAGGCAGGTGCCACTGCCGGGGGGCACCCCTGGAAATCAACTTTTTTTGTACCACCCTCAAGATAGGCGTGTACCACAAATATACGATCGATGTTCTTATGAAAGCGGTCGTAACTAATTTCGTCGTTTATCCAGAAAAAGATAAACATCACGCAAACTAAACCGGTGATCAAACCGGCAATTCCAAAAAATGTAGCGTTTTTACTTTTTTTAAGCCTTCGCAGGGCTAACGATATTGTTTTCACAGCATGTTATTTATCATTTACCACCCTAAATTCCCGCTAACACGGGGACTTTGAGCTGGTTGTTATTGTTTCATATTTCTTTTCCATTTTTGTTAATCTCAACTTTTCTCTATTCATATCTTAAACTCTCTACCGGGTTCCTCGTTGCTGCCTTCCAGCTTTGCCAACTCACTGTCAGCAATGCAATTCCCAGGCTCAGCAATCCGGCCATGGCAAAAATCCACCAGCTCAATTCCGTTCTGTAGGCAAAATTTTCGAGCCATTTATGCATGGCATAATATGCAATGGGGGTGGCAATCGAAAAAGCAATGACAACCCATTTTACAAAAGCACCATTAAGCATAGTCATTATTTCCGAAATGCGGGCACCATTGACCTTGCGGATGCCTATCTCTTTGGTGCGGCGTTCCATTACAAAAAGCGACAGCCCGATTAACCCGAGCACCGCAATTAAAATAGCCAACATCATAAAGCAGGTAAACAATGTTTTGGTGTGTGTTTCCGACTGATATAACCGGTCAAAACGCTCATCAACAAACCGATAAGAAAACGGAGAACCTGACACATTAAACCCCTGCCACTCTTTTTCTATAAATGCCAGTGTTTGAGGCAGGTTTGCCGGGTTAACCCTTACCGATACCTTATTGTAACTATTCAAATCTTCATAAATAATTATCGGAAAAACCGCACGATGCAACGATTCGTAATGAAAATTCTCCACTACTCCGACAACTTTTCCTCTTTTCCCTCCATATTCAATAAACTGACCGATTGCTGCTTCAGGTGATGCCCAGCCAATCTTTTCAACTGCTGACCTATTAATCAGGTACTCTTTTTCTTCTTCCCTGAGTTGATTAGTGATGTTCTTGCCGGCAATCAGTTTGATTTCATAAGTCGGAATGAAATATTCATCTGCCCGTATGTTGGCAACCCGGAAGCCGAGTGGTTCCATTTCCCCATTATCAATGACTTTAGCTCCGTTACTGTCGGCAAGTCGTTGTGAAGGAACTCTTTTGGACCCGGATACACTGATAATATTCGAATTTTGTGTTAATTCCTGTCGAAACACGTCAAGTTTCTCAATGAGATTAGGCGATGCATTAACTGTAATTACATTTTCCTTGTTGAGGCCAAGATCCTTCATCCGCAAAAAATTCAATTGCTTATTGACTGCCAAAAACGACATGATCAAAGCTATAGAAACACAAAACTGAAAAACAACCAGCGTATTCCGAAACGACATTTTTCCAGCCTTTGAAACATCTCTTTTCTTTATCCTGTCTGAAAAGGTGGAAAAAGCCGGATACAACCCTGATAAAAGACCAATAAAAATGGTCAGTAATATAAAGCCGGTTATCAGATCATAATTTTCGCGCATTGAAAATGCCAGGTTATTCTCAAAAAACTGATCGATATGGAAAATAGTGACAGAAACAATGAACAGGGCAGCCACCAGTGAAACAAAGCAAAAGAGAACTGATTCAATCATCATTTGTGATACAATCCGGCTACGCGTAGCCCCAACTATTTTTTTAATCTGAATTTCCTTTATTCTTTTGGTGTAAATCGCAGTATTAAGGTTCATGTAGTTGATGCTTCCCAAAAGTAAAATCAGCAAAGCAATCGACAATAGAATATAAATACTGGAACGGCTTCCATACCAGTTGAAATGGATATCAGACAATTTCTCCATCCTGATTTTTGTCCAGTTAGTTCCATTCTTAAATTGCTTATTAATAAATGCATCGAGCCGGGAATCCAACTGCTGTGGTTGGGTTCTCATTAATGCAAATGTTTCATAATTGTTACTGCCCCAGTCATTCATCTCTTTTTCCCCCACAGCATTTTCATAGGTTGAAAAGGAAATAAATATTTCAGGATGGAAATGGCTGTTTTGTCCCCAGCTTTTGAAAGTACCGGTAACTTTCAAATTGTAACTATCACCTTTTTCATTAAAGAATTCAAGCGTTTTACCAATAGCATGTTCCCCTTTGAAATATTTTTTTGCAATATTATCTGAAACAATGGCAGAAAGTGGTTCACTCAATAACTCTCCTTTTGATGGTAATCCTTCAAAAGTGAAAATTTTCAAAATGTCCGGCTCAGCAAAACAAACGTCCGGTTCAACAACTTTTTGGTTGTTTAAGGAAAAAAGCAATCCGGTATGACATAAATTTAAGGAAAAAAGCAATCCGGTATGCGAAATGCTCCCGATCTCCGGAAATTCATCCTTTAATAAAGGAGCAATTGGAGGTGCAACATAAGGCAGATGAAGATTTTCCGTTCCGTTTGCATCGTAAAAATACCTGTGCACCCGGTAAATCTGGTCAGCATTTTGGTGGAACCTGTCGTAACTCAATTCATTTTTGATCCAGAATGCAATAAAAACAACACAAACAAAACCAATTACCAATCCGGTAATATTGATCGATGTGTACAATGGATTTCGTTTAACAGACCGGATAATATTTACCAGAAACCTTTTCATTTTTCAACAAACTTTATTCATTATTCATACCTCAGCGCTTCAACCGGATTTCTCGTAGCCGCCTTCCTGCTAATTGTCAATTCTTTATAATAAAAGGGTTGCAAGCAAAATGCCAAGAAGTTAAATGATTAAATATGAGTTTTTTATATTCAGAGGAAAGTTCCAATGTAAAATAATTTTACAATTCATGTAAAGAAAATGAACGAACCGGCAGTTTCAAAGAATTCGCCTGATCCCCGGTATCTTCCGTATCAGGTGAGAAAGTCCAAAACAAACAGGGACACTAAAAAACAGGACAATCCAAAGGCGTGCGAACGGTGTAACCGGAATACGCTCTGATATAAATGTAAAAAACACCACCATCACGGGATGAATGACATAGACCGTATAGCTGTTGCCCGATTGCGCCAGTACAAACTGGCTGGCACGGCTTCCGTATTTTCTGAACAACAGCGGCAAAAAGTAACAAAACCCGACGCAAATAACCGGTTCCCACATGGCATAAAACAGAGCCTGGAGATTAAAACCTCCCGAAAAAGGGGCAAGATCATCAGCATTTTTGCCCATAACAACAAGCATTACCGGGATAGCCAGGAGGGATAAAATAAACCACGGCCATGCATCGCGCAGGCTGTGGGTTTCAAACCATCTTTTTCGTGCAGCAATTATTCCCACCATATACATGGCCATATAAAGTGGAAAATATCCAAACTGCAATCCGAAAAAAGCCTTCCCGGAGGGATAGACTATCCGGATAGCAAAGGCAACAAGTCCTGTAATAATCATAAACAGAACGATAGTTATCCCCGAAAGTTTTGTGCCCGGAAAAAGTTGCGAAATACTTTTCTTCGAAAAACGGCGGTACAGCGCATACACGAGTTCGAAAACAACCAGTGTGAACACAAACCACATGGGGCCGGGCTCGGGATATTGCGTAATGATGGTTTTCCAGAATGAAAACCAGGTGCCTGTCTCTCTTCCAATTTGTTTGAAAATGAAAAAGACCAATGCCGGATGAATAATCAGAATGTAAACCAACAGCGGAATTCCAAGCCGGATCAGCCGGTCGGTTATATATTTGCGAAACCCCTTTTTATCGTACGAGGCAGGCATGAACATAGCAGAGATCATGAAGAAGAGGCTCATGAAAAAAGCTTGCTCTACGGCCATTTCCGCCGAAAGTAGTAATTGGGTGATGCCCGTAGTGGTGACACTTGAAATATAGTACCAGCCGCCCGATGCTCCGAAGGCAATAGCAACATGGTGAAAAATGACCAGTATAATCAAAAAAATGCGTAGCCGGTCGATGTAATATGCTCTCATGGTATATTTGTTTTATTCGTATCTTAATGCTTCTGCCGGGTTTCTCCTGGCGTACTTCAAAAGTGATATCCTATTTTGTTGAATTTAAATCATTTCTATTTTTATTACACTCGAAAAACACAACGAATGCGGCTGTTATATCTATTCAAACGTGAGTCTAATGTCACCATCACTGGTTGAAAGCGTTACGGGAACACCGCCTCCGTTTACTTTTCCTTTTATGTGCTTCTCATCAATATCTCCGTCAAAATCCTTAAAGTCAGCATGTAGCGATTCCCCGTTCATTTCAACATTGAAACCTGCCCCGGCAGGAAGTGTAATATGGATATCGCCATCGGCAGTACTGCATTCACAAAATGCTTTTAAATCGGTTAATGTTCCTTGTATTTCGCCATCGGTAACAGAACAGCGTATACCTCCTCTTAAATCATAAAACAGAACATCGCCGTCGACCGTTTTCATCCGAACATCGCCGGTAATATTTTTAAGATTTAAATCGCCATCAGTACTATCCAGGGCAATGGCCCCGGTTATTTCTTTTGCACTGATATCCCCATCGACAGTCGATGAGGTGATATCCCCTTTTACATCCTGAAATTCAATGTCTCCGTCTACTGTTTTACATTGCTGGCCTGCGTCAAGTCCTTTAATCGACAGGTCACCGTCCACTGCATTCAGAAGGCATGCCGTTTGGGGAGGAGTAAGTATTTCAAAATCGAGGATAACCCGGTCTCTCCAGTTTTTTAAATTATTCTTTTTCTTCGAGCGGGTTTCAATTTTCAGACCCTCTTCTGTCGTCTCTATACTGATTTGAAAATATTCCTTAAGTTCATTCATGTCTATGTTGAGCAGTTTATTGTTCTTTTTGACAATGAAATGAACTGTAATTTGGCTTCCATCAGATGCCGAAATGCGTATATCGCTGTCTACCGAACGAAAAACCAGTGTTGGGTTAGCCTCCACCTCATAAGTTTCTTTAAAAGAATACCTGTTGGTTTGTGATGTGGCAACCAAAGTTAGCAGAGCTAGTTGAATGGTTAATAATGCTGTTTTCATAAAATCGTTTTTAAATGTTTATTGTAATCATAGTTCCAGACTTTATTCATACCTCAGCGCTTCCACCGGGTTCCGCGTGGCTGCTTTCCAACTTTGCCAACTCACTGTTAACAAAGCAATTCCTAATGCCAATATACCAGCCAGTACAAAAATCCACCAGCTTAAACCGGCTTTGTAAGCAAAGTTTTCGAGCCATTTATTCATGGCGTAGTAAGCAATGGGAGTCGCAATTATAAAAGCTAAGGCGACCCATTTCACAAAGTCTTTATTGAGCATTGCAAGTATTTCGGAAATTTTGGCGCCGTTTACTTTGCGGATGCCAATTTCTTTGATCCTGCGTTCGGCGGTGAAAGTGGCAAGGCCTAAAATTCCGATACATGAGATTACAATCGCCAATACCGCAAACAACCCGATTGTCCGGGCAAAACGTTCTTCTTTTTTATACATCGAATCGAACCAGTCGTCGTAAAATTTGTATTCCATCGGATATTCAGGCAAAAAATCAGCCCACATTTTTTTAACAGACTCCATCCCATTGGCAACGCCGCCTGCCGCAAACTTTATGCTTAATTCACGGGGCTGTTCTTTCTTAAAAATAATGCAAACCGGCTCGATTGATTTGTGCATCGACTTAATATTGAAATCTTTTACAACACCGATCATATCAAACCCGTTCTTACTGTAATTATTGAAACGTTTATTAACAAGGTCTTCAAACTCGAAATGTTTGTAGAACGCTTCATTAACCATGCACACATGCCCCATGTCGCCCGGTTGAAGGGTTCTCCCTTTTATGACTTTCATCTGAAACGTTTCAAGAAAATTTTCATCGACTATCATACTCGGGACGCCTATGTTTTTATCCGACCCTTCGATATTCGTCCCCATCGTAAGTCTAATCCTTCCTGGCACACCGTTCGATCCCGTTATTGTTTGTATATCAGGAAATTCACGAAGCTCATTAACAAATGATTCGACTCTGGATTCCTCTGCAGTCCAAGGAACATCGAAATACACAAGTTGTTCCTCCTTAAAACCCGGGTTAGAATGTTTTACATACGAAATTTGCCGATGGATTACGGTAACACAAAAAATCAGTACGATTGAAATGGCAAACTGAAAAATGGTCAAAGAATTCCGTAAATGATATTTGTTCCGGGTTACAACCGTCCCGCTCAACACTTTTACAGGAGACACCCGCGACAAAACAATAGCCGGGCCGATACCGCTTATTACACCAATAATCAATATTGATGCAATCAGGTACAAATAATCCGGGAAAACAAACAGGCTGTTAAAATTTATTGATGTACCGAAAATGAGCGCATAAACGGGTAAAAGCATCCAAAGCAAGGCAACTGCCAGCAACATGGCAAAAAAAGTAACCAAAACCGATTCGGACAAAAAGTAGTACAACAACGAATTGCGATATGCTCCAACGGTTTTCCTGATGCCGGTGTCTTTGTTGCGTTTGTTTTGCTGGGCAACCGTAAGGTTTATATAGTTAATTATGGCCAGAATCAGGATAATTGCTGCTATTGATGCCAGCAGTTTCATTAGTGCCAGGTTACCTTGTTTGCTGTCGCTGCCCGAGGTCGTGTCTTTCAGGTACATATCGGTTAATGGGAGTAGCCCGGCTTCGTCAATGTATGGTTTAAACAGTTCGATGTTATTGTTCAGTTTTGTCAATAGTTCATTCGTGTCGGCATTTTTGTTTTTTTTGATGTAAATACGGAAAGGATACCGGTGCGTACTTTTATCTTTGTAATCTCCGCAACTAAATGAAAATTTAAAATCGTCCAGTTCGGAATTAACCAACAAGCCCGATGATATGCTTGAGTTGTCAGGAAAATCTTTAATCACCCCGGAAACAGTAACAGGTACTTCGTTCCATATCTTCATATCATATCCTACAACATGAACATTGCCAAACAGTTTTAAAGCCAGACTTTCTGTAAGGATTACCGAATTTGGGTTATTGAAGGCCTTGTTGGGGTTTCCGTAAATAAAAGGAATGTTGAAAACCCGGAAAAAATTGTTATCGACCGACAACATGTTATCGACCAAATATCCGGTGCTGTCAATTTGCACATCAGACGAGAAATTTTCTAATTGCACGATGCAGGCGTTTTCAATTTCAGGAAAATTATCGGTTAAAACTTCCCTGACCCGGTAATCGATAGAGCTGTTGTTTTGCTTCGCATCGTATAACCTGAAAATCCGCTCTGCATCGTTGTAACAACGGTCGTACGAATATTCTTTCATAAGGAACAATACGATGGCCAGGCAAATTGAAATGCCAAAAGCAAAACCTGTGATATTAATAATCGTGAACTTTTTGTTCGATTTCAGGTTTCTGAATGCTGATTTTAAATAATAAAGTATCATGGTTTTATATTGTTTTATTCATACCTCAACGCTTCAACCGGGTTCCTCGTTGCCGCTTTCCGGCTAATTGTCAATTTTTGATACAAAAAGGGTTGCAAGCAAAATGCCAAGAAGTTAAATATTTAATTATGAGTTTTTTATATTCAGAGGAAAGTTTTAGTGTAAAATTATTTTACAATTCATGTAAAAAAATAAACGAACCGGCAGTTTCAAATGACCAGACTTGACTACTTCCGTTACCAGGAGAGCCGTGCTCCTGTTCCTGGAGCAGACTGCTCCAGGGGCTGGAGTACGCTACTCCTGATGCTGGACCATGCTGCTCCCCCTCCTGGACTATACTGCTCCAGCTTCCGGACCATGCTGCTCCGGGAACTGGAGTAACCGATTTCCTTTCAAAGAAAGGAAGGCAAATAAGGAAACAACTTGCAAGTACTTTGTCAAGCACTATATTTTCACGATCACTCACTCTTTGTTCAATTATTCATTACACATTACTAATTACTCATTCATAACGTAGTGCCTCCACCGGGTTCCTTGTGGCTGCTTTCCAACTCTGCCAACTAACCGTCAGCAACGCTATTCCCAATGCCAGCACTCCGGCCAGGGCAAAGATCCACCAGCTTAAAGTGGTTTTGTAAGCAAAGTTTTCAAGCCATTTATTCATGGCGTAGTATGCAACGGGCGTGGCTATCACAAAAGCGATTAGTACCCATTTTACGAAGTCGCGGTTGAGCATTGATAATATCTCAGAAATTTTTGCTCCGTTTACTTTGCGGATGCCGATTTCTTTGGTTCGGTTTTCTGCTGTATACGAAATCATCCCTAGCATGCCCAGAAATGAGAGCAAAAGGGCAAAAAATGAAAAGATTGATATAGTTTGTCCCAATACCTTTTCAGATTCGTAATTTTTGAAGTACGTTTCTTTAACATCCAAATAATCAAACTGATTGTTGGGAAACATTTTTTCCCAGGTTTTTTTCATGAAATTGAGGGTTGCTTCTTTCTTCCCCGGCTGAATTCTAAAGGTGAGATAGCCCGGGAAATTGTTGTGTTGCCCATATCTGAATATCATTGGAGGGGCCGGGTTCTTCAACGAGGAAATAACAATATCTTTCATTACTCCAACCACTGGTTGTGGCTGGCCTTCGAAACTAAGTTTTATGAATTTTCCATCAATATCTTTCCATCTAAGTTTTTTCATGGCCGCTTCGTTAATGATAAATGCATTCCTGTCGTTTCTATAATCGTCAGAAAAAAAGCGTCCCGATGCCATTTGTGCCTGATAGACTTTCAAGTAATTTTTATCTACCGAAGTTGATTTCACTAAGCATTCGTCAATGTCGGCAGCTACCGGATTAATCGTAAAACTGTTGGGGAAATAGTATCCCGGGATATCTTCGGAAATGGTTCCGGTAGAAATTCCATATTGAGTGCCAATCCTTTCCAATTCTGCCTGGTATAGTTTCGCTTTCTGATATTTTTCCCGGTACCCGGCTTCAATATTTCCGATCCTGATAGCTGTAAGGTTGTTGTTATTAAACCCAAGGTCAGCATTTTTCATCTCGTTGATTTGTTTATAGATAAACAATTGACAGATAACGAGCACAATGGTCAGTCCAAATTGAAAAACAGTAAAACTTCCCCGCATTCCTACCGCATATTTCAACCCTAACGAACCTTTTTTGAATATCCGGACAGGTTTGACCTTCGAAAAAATTATTCCGGGTATCAATCCCGATATACTGGCAATAAATGCGACAATTGTAATCATCCCAATCCACACAACAGGGTTGCCGAATTGCGAGGTAACCGGACGTTTTACAAAATCCACAAAAACGGGAAGTACAAACCAGCACAAAGCAATTGCAAGAATAAGTGCAATAAAAGTTACCACAAACGAAAAACTAACATGTTGCATGATTATTTGCCCGGAACCCGCTCCTGATATTTTGCGAATCCCCGAATTGATGTTCTGTTTAGTTGCTTGCGCTGTTGACAGACTTATAAAATTAATTACAGAAATGAAGAGGGTAAAAAATGCAATCATGCCCAGGATGAGCAGGTATTTAACAGAAACCGGCTCTACAAGCCCTCCGGTAAACCTATTGTCGAAATGTACCCCTTTAAAAGGCAGGATAAAATAGTTACTCCTGCCTTTCAGAAAATCTGGGAAATATTTATCAGGAATCTGCTGCAAATGTTTTTCAAACGATTCAGGCGCAACACCATCATTAAGGATTACAAAAGTGTTTAGCCCACCATGCTACCGGAAATTTGTCCCATTGTTTTGGGTTGATTCTTTCTGAAAACAGCACATCGAAACGAAAGGCAGAATTTTCAGGTATATCATAGAACATTCCTTCAATTGAAAATCGGGAACCTCCTATATTCAGGACTTTCCCAACAGGGTTTTCATTACCGAATATCTGTCCTGACATTCGCTTAGATATCATGATTTTATTAGGATCCTGAAGAACATTTTTTGCGTTACCGAGTAAAATATTAAAGCCCAATATCGAAAAAACATCACTTTCGACCGAAGCCCCGGTAAAGCCGCTGTATGATAAATCGTTGTAGTTAACTTCAGCTTCTTTCCCTAAGATGTTGTTAAAACCTGCCACATATTTTACTTCAGAAAAATCGTCTTTCAGTGTTTGCGCTAAAGGACATGCAGTAGTTGCCCGGTAACTGCCATCTTTCAAATCATGTGTTCCAATACAGAGAATTTTGTCAGCATTAGGATGAAAACAGTCAAACGACAGTTCGTAAACCAACAGAAGCACCATTAAGATAGTCATGCTTAAGCCGAGTGTTAATCCCAGAAGATTGAATAGGGTATATCTCCCGGAACTCTTGAATTGACGTAATATCTGTTTTATACTATTTGTGAGAATCATAATGCCTTTTTGTATTTAAATGAGTTGTTCATACCTCAGTGCTTCCACCGGGTTTTGTGTAGCTGCACGCCAGCTTTGCCAGCTAACTGCCTGAATCAGGATTACTCCTGATTTCATGACGGACTTTGATTTTTTCCTCCCCTCAAACGCTGTCAGGTCTCAGGTCTTGCAGACTCTGACAGGTTTTTCCGGTTTTCATTCTCTTTGCTATAATAATCACAGTTCTCATTTCATCATTAAAAATCATAGTTCAAGACTTTACTCATATCGGAGAGCTTCCACCGGATTCCGTGTTGCAGCACGCCAACTCTGCCAGCTAACCGTTAGCAGCGCAATTCCCAAAGCCAACACTCCGGCCAGTGCAAATATCCACCAGCTTAGTGCGGTTTTGTAGGCAAAATTCTCGAGCCATTTATTCATGGCGTAGTAAGCAATTGGCGTGGCAATAATAAACGCAATGGCGACCCATTTCACAAAATTTTTGTTGAGCATGGAAATCACTTCCGATATCCGGGCGCCATTCACCTTCCGGATACCAATTTCTTTCGTCTTTTGCTGCACGTAATATAACGACATAGCGAACAGGCCCATCACTGATATTATAACAGTAAGGATTGTAAAATACTTTACTATCTCCCCAATCTTTTCTTCCCGGTCGTACCATTTATTAATGGCCTCCTCCATAAATGTCATGTTCAGCGGAATACCGTGTGTAAACTTATTATATGCTTCTTTAATTTTTTTTGTCGTTTCAAAGGTGTTGGCGCCTGATATTTTCACCAAAATACTCCAGGCGTAGGTATCCGGGTGCATCAGTGAAAAATAGGCCGGTCCGATTGTTTCCTTAAGGTTTGAAAAATGGAAATCTTTAACAACGCCGTAAACAGGACTCTCCTTTCCGTATATTTTTACAGAAACAGGTTTTTCCGGTAATTCCATTTCCCTGACAGCCGTTTCATTCAGCCAGATAGCGTCCTGCGTTAAAGCAGTGCCTGTCGGCATTACTTTCATCCCCATCATCCGGAAAAAAGACGTGTCAACCTTGAAAGTCTGAAAACTCATCGACTTCCCCTCGTAATCAAAAGAGTTGTTGTTTCCTCCATCCAAAGGACTGCCTGCAACATAGCAAACATGTTCAACCCCGGGTATTGATTCGAGGACTGATTTAAATGCTCCTTTTTGCTTTGTACTGATAGTGTTGTCTATTGACAAAATATTGGACTGGTTAAACCCCAGGTCAAAATTGCGCATGTATTTTGTTTGTTTGCTGATAAATAGGGAACTAATCATCAGAACGATAATGATTAAATATTGAAACGCGATTAAAATTTTGGAATGATAATTTTTGCTTTTCATCCGGAATGCTCCTTTTACAACATCAACCGGGTTGAACCTGGAGATATTTACAGCCGGGATGATACCGGATAGAATACCTGTGATTATGGCTGCAACAGCTGATAATGCAACAAATTGCCAGCTCAGAGTATGTAGCAACCCAAGATGGGTGCCGAGTAATTGATTAAACACCGGTTCGAAAAGGAAACAAAGAAAAAGGGCAAGGATAAACGAAAACAGGGTGACCAGAACCGATTCGACTGTATATTGCAGCAGTATGCCCTGACGTTTACTGCCCATCAGTTTTTTGACGGCTATTTCTTTACTGCGTGTTCCTGCTTGTGCAATGGTAAGATTGATATAATTAAGAACTGACAGGAACAGGATTAAAATAACAATGGCCGAAAGAACCTGTAATAACGTTTTACTGTTCTGCCTGATTCCCGGAGAGTAGGACGAACTAAAATAAACATCAGTAAGCGGTTCAAAAACTACTTCGTTTGCATAGCCCTTTTTATACATCCAGTTAACCTCTTTAAACAGCTTGAGTATTTCGGGCGCTTTTGCTGTTATATCGGTATTTGGTTTCTCCATTACATATAAGCCGAACGAGTTATTCCCGTAGGAATTAAGAAATTCGGAAATGCCCCATAAGTCGGGCAGCGAAGAAAAATCGACCAAAGCATCTGCTTTTTTGAAATGTGTATTTTCGGGTATATCGTCCATTATCCCGCCCAAAGTATATTCTATATGGTTATCAATTTTTACGATACTTCCCAACTCCGGCATTTTACCGAATAGCTTAATTGCATAAGATTTTGTCAAAACAATCGATTTTTTCAGAAGAGCTGTTTCCGGATTTCCTGCAAGTAATGGGAAAGAGAACATTTTAAAAAATGCCGAATCAACCATCAAATAATTGATTTTGTATTTCTCCTCCGCATTAACAGAAGCAAAACCGTCCTGTTTATAACAACGGGTAAAAGCTTCCATTTCGGGATACTTATCCATCAAAAGCGATCCGGTGGGCGGGGCAAAACCGGAATAATCATCATGAACCAACCGGAAAATGCGGTTTTTATTTACCTGAAAATTGTCCTTTGAATATTCCTGTTTGATGTAAAAACTTATTAGAATTACAAACATTAATGAGGCCGAAAAACCGAAAATGGTAATCAAAGTATAAAGTTTATGCTTTGCCAGATGCTTCATAAAAGTTCTGATGTTCCTGCCAATCATATTAATTTGTTTTTGTTAAAATTTTTAATGTTTTTCCATCTCGTTAATCCTTCCATCCTGCAAATCCTGATTCTGACATTTTACTCATATCTCAGCGCCTCCACCGGATTTCTCGTCGCCGCCCTCCAACTTTGCCAACTCACAGTTAACAACGCAATTCCCAACGCCAGTACACCGGCCAGGGCAAAGATCCACCAACTTAATGTGGTTTTGTAAGCAAAGTTTTCGAGCCATTTGTTCATGGCATAGTATGCGACAGGCGTGGCAATCACAAAGGCAATCACGACCCATTTGACAAAGTCTTTATTCAGCATTGTTAGTATTTCCGAAACCTTTGCCCCGTTTACTTTGCGCACACCAATCTCTTTAGTACGCTGAACACAGATTTGGAATATTTGCCCCAACAGCCCCATTCCTGTAATTATTAAAGCAATAACCGACAGAATACCGATGGCTTTGGCTAACCGTTCTTCTTTTTTGTATAATGAATTAAAGTATGAATCGTAGAAAGTATAGTCTAAAGGGTTATCCGGAATAAAAGTATCCCAAACTTTTTTTAAAGACTCTATTTGCTGTATTACATTACCTGGTGTTAGCCTGATGCTAAGACTATTTAAGTATTTTTCATCATAAGGAACTAAAACTACCGGCTCTATATTTGAATGAAAAGATGCTATATGAAAATCTTTGACTACCCCCACAACCTGAAGTCCTCCACGGTTATTAAATTTTTTGTTTTCAATCGATTCCCATCCGTAACGTTTTACTGCTGCTTCGTTCATAAGGCAGGATTTCCCAACATCGGAAGGCATTAATTCCCTTCCTTCGGTTAATTTCAAACCAAACACATCGGAAAAGTCATTATCGACCAAAATAGATTTCAGATAAAAACTGTTTTCACCATTGCCACTCCCGTCATAACTATTGATTCTTCCCGGAGTTCCAGCACTTAACGATGCCTTCTTTATAAAGGACAACTTCTCAACTTCCTGTTTAAAGGCTGTTGTTTCAGCATATTTGAATGGCAGGTTTAAACGCACAAAATGTTCTTTTTCAAACCCAAGATCGGCATGTTTAACAAACCCAACCTGTTTCTGAATGGTTAACACAACAACAACCAAAACAATGGAGGCGGCAAACTGAAATACTGTCAGGATACCGAAGCTTATCCTTTTCCCACGGGAAGAAGTGGTCCCTGAAAGAAAGCTCCTGATATCAAATTTCAAAAGCACATATAAAGTGGCCAGCACATTTATGACAATTACAACAATAATTATCGATATAAAAATGGTTAATATTAACGGGTCAAACAAATTGGCAAAATCCAGTTCTTTTTGAAAAAGGCTGCTTGCCTGTGGCAAAAAGAGTCTGGCAAAAAGCAGGGATAATAAGACAGCAGCTCCAATTCCAAGAGAAATTTCGGTGAGGTAATAAAGTGCTAAATTAGAGCAGCCTGCGCCATTTATTTTTTTAATTCCGGTTTCTTTTAACCGTTTATGTTGCAGAGACACAGAGAAGTTAAAATAATTGATGCAGGAAAGAATAATAATTAATAATCCTATAAAAACGAATATCCCGACTAAGGCTTTATTTCCCGTTTTATTTTCACTGCCTTCTATGCCTTTGGTGAAATAAATGTCCGTTAGTTTCTGTAATTCAACTTTTTCAACTCTGTTTTGAAAATTTTTGTGAGTATTATTTAATTTTTCAGGAAATGCCGGTATATCAACCCCCTGGCGTAAGAGTATATAGTGGTTGGTAGGGGTATAACAATCCCCGTGATCGCAATGTTTAGCCAAACGAAAGTCTTCATTCTCCGCAAATAGAAACATATCTGATTTAAGACTTGAGTTTTCAGGAAATTTTTTGATAACAGCCGTAACCGTTCCATCTAAAACGCCGGCAATATTAATGGTCTTTTCTAAGGGGGTTTCGTTAGGGAATAACGTATTTGCCAGCGATTCTGTAATGACAACTGAATTTTTAACTGTAAAAGGCGCATCACCATTTTTATCAACCTGAATGGAAAAAATCTTAAAAAAGTCATTGGTTGTAGATGCAATCGTTTCGACAAAACAGGAATTTTTTCCGGCTATAACCGGTAATTCCCTGCCGGTATGATATTCCAACGGGCAAGACGTTTCAACTTCGGGATATTGCTCACTCAAAACCTGGTTGATATTATAATCTAAATCACATTTTTGTTTTTCAGCATCCAACAACCTGTAGATACGAGCATGGTTTGGGAAACAATGGTCAACAGTCAGTTCCTGGTAAACAAAAAGCGAAATGATAATACTGACTGCAAAGCCTATTGCAAATCCAAAAATATTCAGGAATGAGTACAGTTTATTCTTTTTTAGATTCCGAAAAGACAATTTTAAATTATGCATGGTTATTGATTTTTATCTTTTACTCATACCTCAGCGCTTCCACCGGATTTCTCGTAGCCGCCCTCTTTTTCAATTAATGATGAGTAATGTGTAATTTATTTACTACTTGATTTAATGATTGCATATAAAATTTTCAATACTTCAGTTAGGTCATTTCTAATTGAATCAAAGGCTTCTGTTTCTATATAGCCAGTATCCTTCAAAAGTCTTAGCCAATAGTCGGTTTCTCTGGCTTCTTTATAGGCAATACTCATTTTTGCTTTAAAATCAGCTTTTGAAATGCCACCGATGGCTTCTTCAACATTGGCTCCAACAGATGTTCCACTTCTCAATATTTGCTTACTGAGAACGTACTCTTTCTTTTCAGATGATAAGTGTTGGTACATTTTCACAATCCTTACCGCAAAATCGTAAGACTTTTTAATTATGACATTATCCTTTTCATTCATATCAATTATTCATTACTCATTATTAATTACTCATTCATACCGTAGTGCCTCCACCGGATTTCTCGTAGCCGCCTTCCAGCTTTGCCAACTCACAGTTAACAACGCAATTCCCAACGCCAGCAAACCAGCCAGGGCAAATATCCACCAACTTAATTGCGTTTTATAGGCAAAGTTCTCCAGCCATTTGTGCATGGCATAGTATGCGATGGGAGTGGCAATTGCAAAGGCGATGATCACCCACTTTATAAAATCTTTATTCAGAAGGGCTAATATTTCTCTTACTTTGGCGCCGTTTACTTTGCGGATGCCGATTTCTTTGATCCTCATCTGGACTGTAAATACAGTAAGCCCAAATAATCCGGTCAATGCAATCACCCCTGCCAGCAAGCTAAAAAAGCTGACTATTTTTTGTTGTGCTTTTATTGAATCATAATTGGATGCCAATTCATCATCGAGAAACGAAATTTTAAAAGGAGTTTCCGGGAAACGGTCTTTCCAAAGCTTGTCGAGCTGACTGATGAACCCTTGTATGTCTGATGTCTGCATCCGGATATTTACATGGTAATAACCCCAACCATCCCATGCCGGGTTTGCCATGATCAGCAATGGATGGACAGTATTTTCCAGCGAAGCAAAATTAAAATCCTTTACCACCCCGATTACTTTAAGTTTACCATCCCGGTCAAGTGTTTTGTCCAACGGGCTGTCCCAGCCTGATTTCTTTACCAGTTGCCGGTTTATTAAAATCGCGTCTTTATTCAAACTACTGTTAGAACTGAAATTCCTGCCTTCAACCAGATCAATGCCGAAACACTCCAAAAAATCTGCATCGGTATATAAAACATTGAGCATCGTTATTTCCTGTTGTCCTTCGATGGTATAACCGTTTTGTGTCAGCCATTTACCAACGGTCTGACTTGTTAAACTAACCGAACGGACTGCGGCCAGTTGTTGTACATCCTTTTTGAACCCCTCCAGTTCATTATTAAGAAATTCTTTTTCTGACGACACAACGATAATGTTTTCTTTGTTAAATCCCAGTTCATGGTTCAGCAAAAAGCTGTTTTGACGGGAAATAACAAATACGGAAGTCAGCAATAAAATAACAATGGTAAACTGAACGGAGATCAGCAGGTTTTCCCGGATAGCCCCCGAATTGCCAATGGTTGAGGTATTCTTGATGGCATCAATGGTCTTCGAGGATATTGCACGGCGGGTGGAAATGAATGCAACAATTGCTGATAACAATAAAATGGTTAGCAATAAGAAGATAAATGCCGGGAATATCTCTTTCCCGACAGCAACAGATGTATGCAAATTATTATTCAGGAACGGAAGTCCGGCAGAAAGGAAAAGAAAGCCAGGTACTGAAGAAATTGTTGTCAGGATAACGACTTCAATATAGGCCTGGAACAACAACCTGTTTTTTCCGGCACCAAACATTTTTAACAGCCCCATGTCTTTTGTTTTGGATAGTTTTTGAGCCGTGTAAAGAATAATGTAATTGACAATAGCCAGCAGCAGGATCAACAGGCTTATGCTTGCGATAGTATAAATACTTTTTTTACTCCGGTTTGTCGGACAGTCGTAATCAATTGTCCCGTCTGATAAATGCACATCCCTGATATTCTGAAGAGATGTCGAAAGGCTCAATCCTCTTTTGGTCCAGTACTGGTTAATCTTTTTGTCGAGCAGGACAGGAAAAGCCTGTTCAACTTGCTGTATACTAACATTTTCCGACAATAACAAATAGGATAAAAAGGTAATGCCTCCCCCCCAGCCTTTCCAGAAATAATCATGTTGAGCAATGTAATGGACAGAAGCCAGGGCCTCGAAATCCAACTGGGTATTTGGAGGCGGATTAGCTGCAATCCCCGAAACAGTAAACAATTCATGATTATACAGCAATGTTTGCCCGATTGGATCGGTATCTCCAAATATTTGCGCTGCTTTTTTTTCGGTTAAAACCAGTTTCCGGGCATCATCCAGTACTGTTTTCGGATTCCCGGTTTTAAGTTTAAAACTGAAAAAGTTAAAAAAATTCTCATCGGCAAAACGGAACTTGTCTATCTTAATCAATTGTTTCCCGGAATAGCATTTTACAGGCTCTTCACCGGTTACACGGCAATAAGCGTCTATCCCCGGTATATTATCTTTTATATCAGGGGCTGTCGGGAACCATGTAAAACCAGTAGATGAGATGCCATCTTTCGAGTGATAAGCCCCTGTTATACGGTATATCCGGTCAATGTTCGGATGAAAATCATCAAACCCGGTCTCATGTTTTACAAAAAGAAAAATAAACAGGCAGGCAGCTGTACCCATTGAGAATCCCAGGATATTGATAACCGAATTCAGTTTGTTTTTCTGAATATTCCTGAATGCGAGTTTGAAAAAGGTTATATTCATATTGAACTTTTTTAACATTTTTACTCATACCTCAATGCTTCAACAGGATTAATCCGGGATGCCTTGTATGACTGGAACATAACCGTTAATGTTATAACACCAGAAGCAATTACAAAGGCCAGTGCAAATATCCACCATTCGATATTGGT
This sequence comes from Prolixibacteraceae bacterium, assembly GCA_963662895.1. Classification (GTDB taxonomy): domain Bacteria; phylum Bacteroidota; class Bacteroidia; order Bacteroidales; family Prolixibacteraceae; genus GWE2-42-39. Next base: position 1,090,978 of record OY759981.1, read on the forward strand.
CTTATAGGCAAAGTTACTGAGCCAACGGTCCATAACGAAAATTGTAGGTGGAACTGAAAGTAGAGTGGCAATCACTACCATAGCAAAATTCTTTCGTAAAAAAAAGAACACAATTCCTTTCTCCGAGTTCCCAAAAACCTTTTTTATTCCAATTTCTTTGGTTTGGTTTTTAACCACATACAGCGTTAATCCGAATAAACCGATCGAAGAAATCAGTAAAGAAAACAGTGCAGATATTGAAATAATTACACTCAGATTTTTCTCCTCGGCATAAATTTCTTTTTGAAAATCTTCAATGGTTTTATAATTAAAAGGTTGTTCGGGTGCGACTTTTCCCCATTCGGCTTTGATTAAAGGCAGAAGACTTTTCAGGGTGCCCGGTTTGTAGTGGACAGCCACCTGGGAGACATACATGTCCGACGCAACGATCAGTAATGGCGGGATATCACTACGAAAGGAGTGCAAATTAAAATCTTTTACAACCCCGATAATCGTACCTTGGTCTATATCAATGTGTTTCCCAACCGGATCGGTCATTCCAAGTACTTTTACCGCTTTTTCGTTTAGCAGATACGAAGTTTCCTCGTCGCTAAGCTTACGAGAAAAATCCCTTCCTTCAAGCACTTGTATTCCCATGGTTTTAACAAAATCATAGTCAACCCCCAAAAGCTCGATGGGCACTTTTTTTGATTTGTCCTGGAAATGCCCGATGTTATACGGCATGGAGCCAAGCATTGGCAAAGCGTCTATGGCACCTCCGGCTGAAATAACATTCGGGTATGCCTTAATGTTGGTTATAAATGCCTTGGAATCCGGGGAACTTTTTCCCATATCGATAAATAAAATATCCTTGTTGTAATAGCCCGGGTTTTTCTCGAGGACATATTTGTATTGCGAACGAATGATTAATGTACTCGACACGAAAGAGCAGAAGATTATCAATTGAATGACAATCAGAGCGAAGCGAATCCGCGATTTGCGTTTTCCGGCTTTTAACGGATTGTTTAAAATGATGATTACATTTAACCGGGATAAAAATGATGAAGTGTAAAGACCTGACGCCAGCCCGACGAACAAGGTAAACGTAACATAAACTGCTACATAAATAAGAATGTTTGATTTTATTATCAGCAGTTTGGTTTGAAACAAATTTTCGGCATAAGGTTTACCCAGCCAGGTTAAAAATAAGGCGATGGGTAAAACCAGCATGGCCAGTATAACCGATTCGTATAGTAATTGTTTGCGGATGGAGTACACACTGGCACCGTTTGTTTTGCGGATCCCGATTTCTTTCGACCTGCCTGTTGATACGGCTGTTGAAAGAATGATGTAATTAAATGCCGCAACAATAATTATGAGTATGGCGATAGCCGAAAAAATACGGATATGTTTCATACTCCCCTGTGGATCATTACTATCAATCCCCTGCGAGCCCAGGTACACATCGGACAAGTTCTGAAGGGAGAAATCGTATCGGTCTTTTTCTCCATACACCTTTTTTTCCAACTCCCTGAACTGTTTATCAATCGAAGCCATATCTGCATTTTTATCGAGTAGCAGCCATGTTTCCCAAAAATTCGAACGCCAGTCTGTTTCGGCATTCTCGTCTTCAATTTTTTGGTTGAGTTGATCCAGGGGCCACTTTGAATTGATAAAACAATCGGCACGGAAAGTTGAGCTAACCGGAATATCATCAAAAACGCCCTTAACCACAAACACTTCTTCTTTATCGTTTGCCAAAGCAACTAATTCCTTTCCCATTGGGTCTTCGCCGGGGAAAAACTTTTGGGCTTGCGTTCGCGAAAGGACAATCGAATTTTGGTCTGCGAGAATATTTTTCGTTTGACCAACCACCGGAATACCGAAGATTTGAAATATTTCGGAGTCAGTTCCAACAGCATTGTTCACGGGAATAAGCTCTTCTTTCAGTTTAATACTGAATTTTCTGAGTTTTCTGATTGGCGCAACATATTTTACCTGCGGAAATTCCTCTTTTATACTTTTCGACAGTACATAAGATGTTTCATCGCCTGTACTCTTAGAATTCGTATAATATTGTAAAATGCGATAAATTTGTTTCCGGTTTTTAAAGCAAATGTTGTAACTCAGCTCGTTGATAACAAACAACAAAATAATAAACGATGCTGCCAAAGCAAGCGAAAACCCTAGAATATTGATTCCTGCGAAAAGTTTGTTCCGTTTTAAAAAGCGCAGTGCGGTTTTAAGATAGTTTTTTCGCATAGTTTTATATTTCTGTTATCAACTTTTAGTTTCATTTGTCTGGTCAAGGCTTCACTCCAAGGTGAAACCCAGACTTACTCATATCTAAGTGCTTCCACCGGGTTCCTCGTGGCTGCCTTCCAGCTTTGCCAGCTAACGGCCAGCAGGGCAATAGCCAATGCAAAAATTCCACCGGCAATAAAATACCCGACATGCAAACGGATGTGTTCGGCGAACATGCTCAGCAGGTAATTCATGGCAAAATAGACTGGAACAACCGCAACAACAAATGAGATTATCACCAACACAACCGTCTGACTCAATAAGCGGCGAAGGATCTCGGCAACGCTGCTTCCCGCTACTTTCCGAATACCGATTTCTTTGGTTCGCCGGTTGACATTTAAAATTGAAAGCGCCATCAATCCCATAAAACTAATGATAATGATCACGTACGTCCCGGCTGAAACAAGTTTCATTACGCTGTTTTCGTAACTGAATTTTTGTTTATACGAATCGGACAACCAATACCGGCTGACAATCAAATCCGGATCATAATGATGAAATATATCTTCAATCTGCGTTTTTTGCGACTTGCCGACCTCTCCCTTTGTCCTCATGGCAATGGTTAGCACCTGGTTGCTATAGTCATTCAGAACTAACGGAGCAATGGCCTGTCCGGGATGTTCATAATAAAAATTCTTCACAACCCCGATAATTTTCATCGGCTCTCCAAACATATCAACCAACTGACCAACCGGTTTTTTAATCCCCAGCATTTTAACAGCAGCCTCATTGAGAACCACGGCCTTTTTATCACTCTCCGTGTCCCTGAAGAAACGACCCTCTTTTAATTGTAGTTGCATCGTTTCGCAATAGCCTGTCTGTACCCGGTATTGATTAATCGACTGATAATTACCTGTACTTCCATATGGACGAATTCCCTGACCGCTAAAACCACTACCCATGCTGTGAAACGAGCTGCCAACACTCTCAACAAACGATAGTTGTAACAGTTCTTCCTGAACAGCTTTATATTTTGCAGGGACAAGCGTTCCCAGATTGTCAAAACAGAGCACATTTTTATCATTAAATCCAAGTGGCAGACTCTTTACAAAACTCACCTGGGAACTGATCACTAAAAGCGATGTAATTAAAAACACAGTGATTGAAAATTGTACCAGTACCGACATAGCAGATAAATTCGTTTTTCTGATTGCGCCGGAATGTTCTCCTTTTAGTCCGTTTACCAGTTCAATACCCGACAGGTAAAGAGATGGATAAGCTCCTGACAATAATACCAAAACAACCAGGATTCCTGCAATTAGGAATATTCCGGAAGGAGTAAATAATTCTTCGACAGGAATGGAACGATCAATCAGTTGGGAAAAGCCGGGAAGCAAAAGAACAGCAATCATCAGAGCTAATAGAAATGAAATAACAACCAGGATTCCTGTTTCCAGATAAAAAATAGAAGCCAATGTTTTTGATGTTGCCCCCAGCGATTTTCGGGTTGCAATTTCAGCAATTCGCTTTTCGCCATGTAAGACGTATAGATTAATGTAGTTAATGAAGGCAATCAGCATAATAAAAAAAGCAATGGCACCGACAACCATAATAATCAACGGACTTGCCTTGGCTGACAAATCATAATCAACTTTTGAATGAAGATGTATCCGGCTTAGCAACTCGGTTCCCGATTCTACTTTAATATCAAAATGCTCTCCCCAGTCTTTCATTACTTCATTGTTGATCGCGGCAATTTTTGCTCCAACACTTTTGACATCTGCTCCTTTATGAATCAGGAAATAGGTAAAAAACTCAAGTCCTCCGAAAGTCTCAGGATGAATGGTTTCCATTGAGATAAGCATTTCCATGTTAAAATGTGTTGTTCGGGGTAAGTCGGGAACCACACCGGAAACCGTAAACATTTTATCTGAAATATTCAACATTTTCCCCACACAGTTCGTTGTATGGAAAATCTTTTGAGCAGTTGATACATTCAAAACAACTTTCTTATCTTCGGAAAGAGCGGTCGCTTTATCACCCAATAGCAGGTCAAGCCCGAATACATCAAAAAAGCCGGGATCTGCATAAAGCAATTGCTGCGTAAACTGATCATTCCCGTTTTTAACGGTAACTGTCCAGCCACGGTAAATTTGTGTAGCTGCCTCTATTTCGGGTATTTTTTCAGGAATCACAGTATAAGCGTCCCGAAGGTTAATGGGACTTATTCCACTTCCTCCCTGCTCACTAAGTCTTGCATACAATCGCAGAACCTGGTCTTTAGTGGTAAAATGCTGGTCGTAACTAAGTTCGGTACGGATGTAAAAAATAAGTAACAGCACGGCAGCCAATCCAATTGCCAAGCCGGGAATACTAACAAAAGTAAGCAAAGGATTACGTTTCAGATTCCGGAATGTATAACGAAGTTTTCTCATTTCTAACTTTGACTCTGATTATTATTCAACAGTCCTGATTAGAATTTCAGAATTATCTTTCTGCCTTAAATCCTGTTCATCCTTCCATCCTGCAAATCCTGATTCTGACATTTTTCTTTACAGCAACACTTCTCCCAACTGTTTCTTCATTTCCTCAGTGATAATTTGTCCGTCGAACAAGTTAATTACCCGGTGGGCAAATTCGGAGTCGTGCAACGAGTGGGTCACCATTACAATGGTGGTGCCTTCGCGGTTGAGTTCAGTTAAAAGGTTCATGACTTCAAGGCCGTTTTTCGAATCGAGGTTACCGGTAGGCTCATCGGCCAGGATTAGTTTGGGATTGGCTACCACGGCACGGGCAATGGCCACGCGCTGCTGCTGTCCACCTGACAGTTGCTGCGGAAAATGTTTTTTCCGGTGACTGATTTTCATCCGTTCAAGAACTTTTTCAACCATCTCTTTGCGCTCACGGGCTTTTAGCTTCAGGTAAATAAGCGGCAGCTCCACATTTTCGTACACGTTCAGCTCATCAATCAGGTTAAAACTCTGAAATACGAAGCCGATGTTTCCTTTTCGAAGCTGAGTTCGGTTACGCTCTTTCAGGTGACCAACTTCCTGCTCGTCGAAATAATACTCACCGTTGGTCGGATTGTCGAGTAAGCCAATAATATTCAGCAAGGTTGATTTACCGCAACCCGAAGGCCCCATAATGGCTACAAACTCTCCTTTTTGAACATGCAGGTTCACCTGGTTCAACGCACTGGTTTCAATTTCTTCCGTGCGAAATACTTTTGTAAGATTTTCTGTTTTAATCATAATTGTATATATTGCAGAGAGCTAAGAGCAGAGAGCTAAGAACTCTCCCTCCTAGCTTCTATCTTTTTAATAATGTTCTTCTGAAATTTGTAATCTTCCTACTTAATAAATCCATAAATCTAAAATGTGCCATAACTAATATTTTAATCAATCTATGAACAACAAACATGCTTCTCTTTACTCCTGGCTCTTTCCTACCTGAACACAATCTTATCGTTGTCTCCAAACAGGTCATAGCCCGAAGTAATTACCTTCTCACCGGGTTGCAGGCCTTCCAGCACTTCGTAGTATTGCGGATTTTGTTTCCCGATACGGATGCTGCGTTTTTCGGCCTCTGTTTCATTTTCGTTCAGCACAAATATCCACTGTCCGCCGGTACTCTGGAAAAATCCGCCGCGAGGCAGCAGTACTGCTTTTTCAGACTGTCCCAGTTCGAGTTTAATGTGATAAGTCTGCCCGGTGCGGATGTTATCTGGCTTTTTGCCATCGAATACCATATCTATTTCAAACTGCCCTTCGCGTACTTCCGGATAAACCTTCTTCACTTTTAAATGATATTCCACTCCTCCCCTTTCGAACGACGAATGCAATTCACGACGCACCCGATCAATATAGTGCTCGTCTATAAGCGCATTAATTTTATAATTGGTAAGAATATTTACCATCCCGATACGCTGTCCTTTAGAAATCGATTCACCAATTTCGGCATTCAGTAGCCCAAGCTGTCCGTCGACAGGAGCTTTTACATTCAGGTTATCCAAACGCGTACGCGCAATCCTCAGGTTTTCACGCATATGGGCAAGACTCTCGTCCATATTTATTTTTTGATTCGCACGAAAAATCGAATCGCTTTTAAACTTTTTATAAGTCAAATCCTTTTCTTTTAGCGAAAGTTCATAATCCTCTTTTGCCTGAAGGTATTCTTCTTTAGCAATTAACTCATCTTTATAAAGAGCCTCGTATTGCTTGTATTTCCGCGCTGCCTGTTTCTCCTTCAAATCAACCTCAAGTCTACTGCGTTCATTACTAATTTGTTGTTGTTCAATGGTAATCTGTGTATTACGCAATTCGTTTGAGTGATAAGCCATATCCGATTCACTGTTCATAATGGTAGTATTCAGGTCGCTATTTTTCAATTTCAGGATAACATCGCCTTTTTTTACCATTTCGCCTTCTTCAATATATATTTTCTCTACTTTTCCGCCTTCTTCCACATCAAGAAAAATAGTAGTAATAGGCTCTACCTGCCCAATAACCGTGATATAATCGTTAAACTGCCCGTCTTCCACAGTGCTGATGGTCAGCTTATCTTTTTCGGCCCTGAATACCGAACTGTGATCAGAGAAGATGGCTTTATACAAAATAAAGGCAAACACCATTCCCCCGGCAATCCAAACAATATGCTTGCGCTTCAACCCTTTTTTCTTTTCGATGACTTTATCCATTGACATTGCAAAAAATTTTTCAGTGTTCTAAATTTATTTATTCCCAGAAACGTTTTCCCATATAGAAGTCAAGGGTTCGTCTCTTTATTTCAAGTTGCAGTTTGCTCTGCAAAACCTGGCTTTGAGAATCCGCATAACGATTTTTAACCACATAGAAATCAATCACGTTAATCAAACCCTGCTCCAGTTTCTTTTCAGCTGTTTCAAAAGCGAGCTGATCGACTTCTTCCTGCTTTTTATACTGAAGAGATTCCCGTTCCAAGGCCTCCAGATCGTTCAGATTTTGCGACATTTCAAAATACAGTTTTTGCTTTTCACTTTCTATCCGGGCTTTCTCCTTTTCAAGTTCCAGCTTTGCCAGCTTTATACTCGACCGGTTTTCCCAGCGGTTAAAAATCGGGATACTAAGGGATGCCCCTAAATATTTACTCTGATTATTTTTAAACTGATTATTGAAACCAATAACCACCTGGTTACTATCCCGGTTGGTTTCGTAATAACCGGTATTGATTTCCCCGCTAAGACTAAGGGAAGGGAACAACCCGGAACGGCTTACCGCCAGATTCTTCTCAGTAGCTTTTAGCTGATAAACCAACGACTGATAATAAGGTGACCACTGGGTAAACTCATCAAAAAGCTGCCTGGCGGAAGGAATCTCTCCCTGAAAAAGCAGTTCGGTCTCATCAGCCACTAAAAGCTGGCTCTCATCCGTCAGGTTCATGGTCTGCCGCAACGTCAGTTTCGATGAGCGAAGACTATTCTCTATCTGAATTCGGTTCAATTCCTCTTTCTCAAAATTTGCTTGCATCTCCAGCAAATCCGACTTGGCCATCAATCCAATTTCCACCTTCTTTTCCGTTGCCTTTAGGTTCAGCATGGATGTTTCCACCTGCTTTTCTGCAATTTTCAGCATTCCCCTGAAATAAACCACATCAAAATAAGCATTCATCACACTAAAAGCAAGATCATCAACAGCATTCAGCCGGCTGTATTCCGAAGCCTTTTTCCTGAATTTCTCATACTGGATTTTGTTCTGCAGCCGAAACCCGTTAAAAAGGGTCATTGAAGAAATAATTCTATATGAATTACTGAAATATTTGGTATTGATAATATCGTTTGTATTAGGGTCAACCGAACGCCCGAAGTTTAGGCCTGCACTTGACGAGGCACTAACTCCCGGCAACAAATTTCGTTTCGACTGAGTATAATTTTCTGAATCAATTTTTTTCTGAATCTCGTATTGCTTCAAATCGATGTTGCTTTCAATGGCATACGAGATACACTGATTCAGGTTCATTGTCTCCTGTGCTTCCAGCGTACCCGTACCCATTAAAAGTATGACGAAATAAACTATTTGATTTTTTAAATGCATACACTAAAAATGTTTCCCGGCATTATTCCAGAACAATGCCAAAAATGCATACAACTAATAAACAATGACTTAAACAACACAACACATTCCATCCGTTAAAATAATTGACAGAAAACTGTAAAATATTTTTACAAACTATTGACTCAAAATTGCAGCTCCTTTACATTTGAACAAAAAATATCAGTCATGGCAAAAGGCAAAATTCTGATTGTTGATGACAACAAAAGCATCATCAGTACGCTGGAAATTTTACTGGCCCCGGATTTCGACCTGGTAAAAGGCATTTCAAGTCCCAACCAGATACCGACAGAACTACGCACGACCGATTACAACCTGGTGATCCTTGACATGAATTTTCAGGCAGGTGTAAATAGCGGGAACGAAGGGTTATACTGGCTGGGACGGATCAAAGAAACGAACTCCGACCTGTCGGTAGTGCTGATTACCGCTTACAGCGATGTGGAACTGGCCGTGAAAGCACTGAAGCAAGGAGCAACTGATTTTATCCCCAAACCCTGGGAAAACAGCAAATTACTGGCAACCATAAAATCAGCCATCCAACTGAATTTTTCAAAGAATGAAGTCGGAAAACTCCGGCAAAAGGAAAAAATACTAATGCAGCAACTTCAGGGCGACCAGAAATTTATTATCGGTTCGTCGCCCCAACTGATGAAAGTGATGAACATGGTACGGAAAGTGGCAAAAACAGATGCCAACATTCTGATTACCGGGGAAAACGGGACGGGCAAAGAACTGATTGCCCGCGAAATTCACCGCATGTCGGTCCGTTATAATGAGATACTGGTGAGTGTCGATATGGGAGCCATCAGCGAAACCCTTTTCGAAAGCGAGCTTTTTGGCCATGTGAAAGGTGCTTTCACCGATGCACGGGAAAACCGCGCCGGGAAATTCGAAACAGCCAATAAAGGGACTCTCTTTCTCGATGAAATAGGCAACCTGTCCGTCCACCTTCAGGCAAAATTACTGGCAGCTATCCAAAACCGTGAAATCATGCGGGTAGGCTCCGACAAGCCGATTACTGTTGATATCCGGCTGGTTTGTGCAACCAATAAAAATCTTCCGCAGATGGTAGAAGAAGGATTGTTCCGCGAAGATTTGCTTTACCGTATTAATACCATTCAGATAGAACTTCCCCCGTTACGCGAACGGGGCGAAGATATTCTGTCATTAGCTGAATTTTTTCTAAAAAAATTTTCATCAAAATACGAAAAACATGGGTTAAAAATCAACTCACAGGCACAAGGAAAGCTGCTGAATTACCAGTGGCCGGGTAACATCCGCGAGTTACAGCACACCATCGAAAAGGCAGTAATACTAAGCGATTCTCAGGTTTTAAAGCCCGAAGACTTTTTCCTTCGTCCGGTAACTTCTGCCCGTTTTGATCATACGCAGTTAACCCTTGAAGAAATGGAAAAACGGATGATCCTCCAATCCATCGACAAATCGGCAGGTAATATGAGCCAGGCCGCCGATCAACTGGGAATTACCCGGCAAACCCTGTATAATAAAATTAAAAAGTACGGGATATGATCAGCAAAAACCTGTATGTACAGATCCTTTTCAGGATTATCCTTCTTGCAGTTTTTTGCCTGCTTGGCGGGTGGATGCTTTTCAACAAAGACTGGTATATCGTTTCAGCACTCATGCTCGTGGGCGCAACATTCTCAGCCGGGAACCTTATTTACTTTATGAACACGACCAACCGCCGGCTGTACTATTTTTTCGATGCCATCCGCAATGACGATTCAACCCTTTCGTTTCCCGAAAAAACAACCAATAAAACTATTATTGAACTAAATAAAAGTTTGAACAAGGTAAACCGGCAAATTCAGCAGATTAAAATTGAAAATCGCCTGCAGGAACAGTATTTCCAGGCGTTGCTCGAACATGCAGCTACCGGCATACTGACCTTCGACGAAAAAGGTTTTGTACTGCATTCGAATGCTGCAGCACGCAAATTGCTGGGGCTTGAAGTACTCACCCATCTTAACCAGCTTGAAAAAATTGACCGGCGTCTTTCTCAAATCATAAAAAACATCCGTTCGCCGGAACAAAGGGTTATAACGATGAACAACGAACAGGGGACAATTCAGCTTCTCCTGAAAGCCAACATGTTCATTTCCAATAAAAAAGAGATGACATTGCTCTCGGTACAGGATATTAAAAATGAGATGGATGAAAAAGAACTGGATTCGTGGATGAAGCTCATCCGGGTGCTGATGCACGAAATTATGAACTCGATCACCCCGGTTACCTCCCTTTCCGAAAGTTTAGCAGGGTATTTCTATACCGGCGGAAAAGTAAAATCTCCTGCCGAGATTGATGAAAAAATCATTGGAACCACCATCCGGGGCCTCGATGTCATTAAAGAACAGGGAAAAGGACTCATCAGTTTTGTCGATTCGTACCGGAAACTGACACGTTTGCCAAAGCCCAAAAAGAAACTATTTCAGGTTAAAAACCTGATTGAGAATATCCGCCTGCTTTCCGCATCGTTTGAACATGCTGAAAATATTGCGTTCAGTTACCTGATTAATCCCGACGACATGGAAATTCTGGCTGATGAAAAGATGATTTCACAGGTGTTGATCAACCTGGTAAAAAATGCCTTCCAGTCAAATGCCGGGAACACCTCAGTCAAAGTGAAAATAACTGTCGGAATCGGCGAAAACAACCGTCCCCGCATTTGTATAGCCGATAACGGACCCGGTATTTCACCGGATATTATTGACGAAATTTTTGTGCCTTTTTTCACCACCCGCGAAAACGGTTCAGGTATCGGGTTAAGTCTTTCACGCCAGATTATGCGCCTGCACGGGGGTAAACTCAGTGTAAAATCAATTCCGGGCAAGGAAACGGTTTTTTGTCTGGAGTTTTAAGGAAAATCATCTTCCAAAATCAGTTCCGGATTTAAAAGATAAAAAAAACAGAATGCCCGGCACATCCATACTTGCATTCCCAAGGGTGCCGGGGATTAAAATTGAAAATTGTACCACAACTCCCTCTCTGCGTTCGGGTTCTTCCAAAAATAGGAGGAAAATTTTAAGGAATTTGTTAAGACAAATAATTTTTTTTGAAAGAAAGGTAGGGGATTTTCATTTTCACCGATCAATAAAGTAAATCAAATAAGAACCAGCAATGGTTGACATCGAACAAATAAAAAATAAATTTCTGAGGGGTGAAGCTGATGAAGCAGAGCTTCAACAATTGCTTGAGTGGATAAAACAATCGCCTGCTAACAGGAGTGAGCTTTTCAATGAAAAAGACATCTGGGATGCTGTTGCCTTACTAAGAAACACGCGGAATTATAAAGTTGAAAATGAGCTTCTCCAATTCAACAGATCAATCCATATTCAAAAGAAAATACGGTTCCCGGATTGGTTGAAAATAGCAGCAATGGTTGTTATCGCCATTGGCATTGGCTGGTTGATCCGCGGGCAAATAAGTAATCAGACAAAAATTTACGGGTCGGACGAGTTGAAAGAAATTATTGTGCCTAAGGGACAAATGAACCAGATTTTTTTAGCCGACGGAACACGTATCTGGCTTAATTCTGATTCCAAAATTTTGTTGCCTCCTGTCTTCGTTGGGAACAAACGTTCTGTCACTCTTGAGGGTGAAGCATTTTTCGAAGTTGCCAAAGACAAAAGACATCCCTTCGAGGTAAAAACCGAGGGACAGGTGATTGAAGTGTTGGGAACATCGTTTAATGTTCGTGCCTACAAAGGCAATATTATTCAAACTACTTTAACCGAGGGAAAAATAAAATTGCGTACTGCCAAGCAGGAAACAATACTTTCTCCCAACGAACAAAGTGTGGTTAACAGGTCGACCGGGAAACTAAGTGTCAAAAAAGTTAACACCAATTTCTACGACTCATGGAAAGAAGGGAGGTATGAATTTGTTAACGAAAACCTGGTTAATGTATTTAAACTCGTAGAGCGCTGGTATGATGTTGAACTGATTTACGATGCCAATGAATTCAGTAATATGTATTTTTCCGGGGTTATACGAAAAGACAAACCGGTCTCACATTTTTTGCAACTCCTTGACCTTACTATACCGGTTGATTATAAAATGAACGGAGATAAAATTTCAATAAAGAAACAATGATAATGTATAAATGATTTAATTATGGAAAAAGTATGCTAATTAAAAACGGAGAATGCACCACCATCCTCCGTTCGAAATTCAAGTCAATTTTATAAAAATTACTTAAACTTTAAAACATTTCAAAGTTATGAAAAAAAAATTAACAGGGACTACTCCGTATCAACGGGGTTTGTTCCAAAAAATGTGGCTAGTTATGCGCCTGACTGTTTTTTTGATATTTCTGTTTGTTTTTCAGGTAGCCGGATCGGTTTACTCACAACAAACAAAGATTAGCCTGAAAATGGAAAATGCTTCACTGGAAGACATTTTCAGGGCTATAAAAGAGAAATCAGAGTTCGATTTTTTCTACAAAACCGACCAAATTCCTGCCTCAAAGCGAGTATCGGTTGATATGAGAAATACACAGATCGGAAAAATACTCGATAACGTGTTGGAGGGAACCGATCTGGATTACCATGTGCTTGACCGGGATATCGTGATCAGTATACGGAAAGATATGGATAGCTGGAGCAGCCAGGAATCTTTGACCGTACAGGGTAAGGTAACGAACACCGGAGGAGAAGCTATCCCCGGGGTCACGATCATTATTAAAGGAACTACCAAAGGGACGATTACCGATGTTAGCGGGAACTATTCGCTTTCCAAAGTACCTGCCGATGCAACCCTGGCGTTTTCTTTTGTGGGAATGAAGATGCAGGAGATAGCAGTGGCAGGAAAGACTGAAATTAATGTGGTGATGAAAGAGGAAACTGTTGGAATTGAGGAAGTGGTAGCAATTGGGTATGGAACAATGAAGAAAAGTGATTTGACAGGGTCGGTATCTTCTGTCTCTTCTGATGATTTTAAATCGACACCATTAAGAAGCCTGTCTTCGATGATACAAGGCTCAACCTCCGGTGTTGAAATCATAAAAGCCAGCGGAGCACCGGGGAGCGGCAGCATTGTCCGCATCAGGGGTGGAAACTCCATGAACGGGAGCAACGACCCTTTATATGTCGTGGATGGTTTCCCTGGGGGAAGTGTAGGCAATCCAAACGATATCGAATCCATCCAGATATTAAAAGATGCCTCGGCAACTGCCATTTATGGTTCACGGGGAGCCAACGGGGTTATTATCATTACTACCAAACGGGGGAAAAATAAACCGGACGTGAACATTGATGTATATTACGGGATGCAAAAAGTCAGGAAAAAACTCGACATGCTGAATGCAAAAGAATATGCAGAGTTTGCCAATGAAAAAGCAGAAAATGTGGGTTTGAATCCTTATTTTGATGATATAAATGACCTTCCGGGAGAAACAGACTGGCAGGATGAAATTTTCCAGTTAGCACCGATTTCAAATTATAATTTATCCATAACAGGGGGGAATGAAATAAATAAATACGGAATTTTTGGCAATTACACCAGAAAGAAAGGGATTATCTTAAATTCCGATTCATCAAGTGGAAATATCAGGGTAAACCTGGATAATAAGGTTACCAACTGGTTCAATATTGCTACAAGCATTTCTGCTTCACATAGTACAACCAATAATGCTTATATACAAACAGGTTGGACAAGTGTTGTTGCTGAAGCGCTGATTGTTGCCCCATGTGTCCCGGTTTATGATGAAAATGGGGATTATTATTCCGTTGACCGTTTGCCTTCAGCAGATACTACCTGGGATAACCCGATGGCAATTGTTGACGGTACAACAGATAAAAATGTTAATAATATATTCAACGGAAATACCAATTTGGAATTTACTATTCTGGATGGCTTAAAAGCCAGCATACGCTTGGGAGCCAAATATACCAACTACCGGAATGATTACTACCTGGAAAGTATCATGTTAAAAGGGGGAGATGGAACAGCAAGCATCAATGAGTCTGACACATATGATTACCTGTACGAAAATATTCTCTCGTATAAAAAAATATTTAATGGTAAACATGATTTAAACCTCACTGCCGGCTTTTCCTGTGAAGAAAAAACTTATTCCTATGTAAAAGCAGGCGCAAGTGATTTTTTAACCGATGACCTGCATACCGATGACCTTTCGTCAGGCAGTACTGTTACCACTCCTACATCCTATAAAAGTAAAAGCACCATATTGTCGTGGATCGGGCGTGTGAACTATATTTTCAACAACAAATACCTGTTTACTGTTACTACCCGTGCGGACGGTTCTTCCCGCTTAGGCGCCAATAACAAGTGGGGAGTATTTCCTTCCGGGGCAATAGGCTGGCGTGTTTCCGAAGAGAATTTCATGAATGCCCTTCCGGTTGTCAGTAATTTAAAACTAAGGGCCAGTTACGGGGTCACTGGCAACCAGGAAATCGGGCTTTATAAATCCCTGTCAAGGTTAAATTCTGTTGGAGCTATTTTAGGAGAAGATGAAAATCGTGTGATAGGTTATGTGCCATCAGAAATGGAGAACCCTGATTTGAAATGGGAGGTTACCAAACAGTTTGATGCAGGCTTCGACCTGGGCTTATTTGACCAAAAATTCAACCTGACGTTTGATTACTATTACAAGAAAACGAGCGACCTTCTTTCGACTGTGCCACTTGCTATTTCATCGGGATACACATCAATATTGAAGAATTTTGGCGATATGAAAAATGAAGGGATTGAACTTGGGCTAAATTCAAATATCCTGAACAGGAACGACTGGTCATGTTCTGCCGGGGCCAATTTTTCACTGAACCGGAATAAAGTATTAAGGGTAGCTACCGACACCGGCTACTTTTTTGCAAGTACTTTAGGTTCTCCTGTTGATTCTTATGTGAATATCATAAAAGAAGGGTACCCCCTGTCTTCATTTTATGGTTACCTGGAAGATGGTTTATGGGAAAGTGACCAGACTTCCGGAAGTATCCAGCCCACGGCAAAAGCAGGGGACCAACGCTATGTAGACTATGATGAAAGCGGTTCAATTGACGACGAAGATAAAGTAGTACTGGGTGATCCGTATCCTGACTTTATCTATGGTTTTAACGCGAACCTTTCATATAAAAATTTTAACCTCTATGTATTGGGACAGGGGGTTCAGGGAGGACTGATTTTTAATGGCAGTAAGTTTAGTACTGGCGATTCGTTCGCCCGTAACGGCAACCAGTTGGCCGAAGTGAAAGACCACTGGTCGGCCGACAATCTGGACCCAAATGCCAAATACCCCCGGCTCTCCAGTGTAAATCCCAAACTCTCAGAACGATTTTTTGAAGATGCATCTTATCTGAGGTTCAAAACAATTAGCCTGTCATATAATGTTCCGGTCAATAACATAAAATGGCTAAAAAGCGCCATGGTTTATATAAGCGGTGAAAACCTTTTTACCATTACCGGATATTCAGGTTATGATCCGGAGGTTAGCTCTACTTCCGGTTCGAGCCTGCTTAAGGGTATCGACTACGGTGCTTACCCCTCAACAAAAACGGTTACTGTTGGTGTGAAGCTTAATTTATAATTACAAGTTAAAAAGGAATAAGATGAAAAATATTATAAAAGAAATAAGACTTCTCCCGTTGGCCTTAATTGTAAGTATGCTTATCGGGGGTACTTCCTGCAAAAATGTTCTGGACGAAGAGGTTTATTCGTTTATCTCCAAAGAAAATTTTTATCAAAATGCAAACGATGCTGAAGCTGCAATCTATGGCATTTACAACAGGCTTACTAATGAAAACGTTTATGGTCGCTGGTATTTCGACCTTATTCATCTAACCGATGACCAGGTTACCATCCACCGGAACCCGCTTTTTATCCAGATGGATGATTTTAATTATGCTGCAGATCATGCTTACATTGAAGATTTATGGACCGGTTTGTATTCCGTGATAAACACGGCCAATGTTTGCATCGGCCGTATCCCATCCATCGATATGGATGAAGATACGAAAAACTCTTATGTAGCAGAAGCCAGGTGCATTAGGGCAAGTATATATTTTACTCTTGTCCGGTTATGGGGATCTGTTCCCTTAAGCCTGGAGGAAGTAGGGGACGAAGAATCTGTCAATATCTCCAAAAAAACAGTAGATGAAATCTACCAGGCGATTATTGAAGATTTGGAGTATGCCGAGGAAAACCTGCCGACAACAAGGGAATCCGGTGACTTTGGACGGGTCGCAAAGGGGGCTGCCAGGGCTTTACTGACAGATGTGTTGCTCACCAGGGAAGACTGGTCAGGGGCTGCAGCAGAGGCAAAAAAAATTATTGACATGGGACAATATGCCCTGCTGGATAATTTTGAAGACATTTTCAGTATCGATAACGAAGTGAATGATGAAATCATCTATTCTATTGTTTTTGATGGCGTTAATCAGGGTAATTGGATGGCTTCCTTTTCTCATGCCGGTGGTACCGATAATGTCATGTGTTATAACGGGGCACAGGTTTGGCAGGTCGATACTCAATCGGATATGTGGCTGAACTGGAGTAATAGTGATCCCCGGAAACAATTCACTGTTTATGAAGAATACCTGTCCCGGGATGGCACTTATAAAAGTGTTTACAATACATCCCGTCCGTATCCCTGTTTCGGAAAATGGAATGCCCCGGATGAAACATATACGGGGAAATGTCCTTTGAACCCGATTCTCTACAGGTATGCCGATGTGCTGTTAATGTATGCCGAAGCCCTTTCCCAGGCAAACGGGGGGCCTGACGATAATACTTACGAGGCAATCAACATGATCCGCAGGAGAGGATATGGTCAACCAATCAGCCAGGTATCTGCTTATGATCTGCAACCCGGCCTGAGTGTAACAGCTTTCAGGGATTCGGTCATAAAAGAACGTAGTTATGAATTTGTAGTGGAAGGCAAGCGCCTTTTCGACCTGATGAGGACCGGACAATTCCCTCAAATCCTGATTGATATGGGTAAAGATATAAATACCAAAGCAAGCCTTTTCCCCATCCCTTCCGCAGAAATTGAGGCAAATTCTGCTTTAACATCTGAAAATCAAAACGACGGATATTAAAAACAACAAGCTGTCCGGGGAAAGCGGAAGCTGCTGCTTTTCCGGGCAGCTAATACGAGCTAAATCTAATAACCATTTAAACCGATATCTATGAAAATTTTAAAATCAGTAATTATTTTTCTGTGTCTGTTTATCTCTTATGCGGTAAATCAAAATGTGTATTCAAAATCTTCTGGTTTCAGTTTGAAAACACGGAATTCCCTTTGTACTGTTAATTCAAAAAAGGAGTTTAAAATTATTCAGGGAGAGGGACAGGATTTTCTTATTCAAGGATTGATAAGCGATTTGTGGAAAATTTCAGTTCAGAACAAATCAACAGGGAAAAAGTACGACCTGCAACAATGCAACAACTATGAAATTATTGAGGAGGAAGGGGAAATTCATATTATATACGATGCATTAAGCTCATTAAATGAAAAAATCCCGGTAAACGCTGAATTTACCATTTCAGTAAAAAATGATGCCTTTTGTTTTTCCGGCTCCGTAAAAAGCTCTTCCGATCAATGGATTATCCGTACGGTAAACTATCCGTGCCTGTCGAAAATAATTTTAAAGAATAAAAACATAAATATTTACTGGCCTGAAGGTTTGGGTAAACGGTATGATGATCCGGAAATTTTAGGGGATAAAAATTTTTATTATCCCAGTGGAAGAGGCTCTATGCCTTGGTTTTCCGTAAATTCGCCGGATGTTGGCCTTTACATCGGATGCCATGACTCTCTGCAGAACGTGAGAATGTTTGAGCTTTCATACCATAAATCAGAAAATGCTTTTAGCACCAGTATTTATACCCCTGTATTCAATACTGAATATGAAATTCCAGACATAATGGTGAAACCATACAACGGGGGATGGTACAACGCTTCTAGGTTTTACAGGAACTGGTACGACAAACATTTTTCAGTCGCTTCTCCCTGCGACTGGGTGATCAATGATTCCGGCTGGTTGCTGGCAATCCTCAAACAGCAAAATTTTGAGGTAATGTGGCCATATAAAGATATTGACAAATTGTGTGATATTGCCGAACGGTATAACCTTAGTACTATCGGGCTTTTTGGCTGGGCCGTCGGAGGGCACGATCACCTCTATCCGAATTATCCGCCGGACAACCTGATGGGTGGAAAAGAAGAGTTAAAAAAGGCCATTGAAAGGGCGCACAAACGGGGAATAAAAATCATTCTGTATGCCAATGGGAAAATTATGGACACCTCAACTGACTACTATCAATATAATGGTCTTCAAACCATTATGTTAAAAGAGAACAGAACGCCTTTTTTACACTTCTTTGTTAAGCAAAAAAATGCGACTCCTGTTATTTTTGCAGAGGTCTGTAACGGTTCCGCACTCTGGCGTAAAACAATGTCCGACCTGGGAATGCAGGCTGTATCGCTAGGCGCCGACGGAATATTGTACGATCAGTTGGGCGTGCTTGATCCAATCCTGTGCTTCTCGGAGAACCATGACCACCGCCCCGGACAGGCAGACTCAAAATACCGGCTACAAATGATAAACGAAATCAGGCAAAAGGTTAAGGAGCTTAACCCTGATTTTATAGTGATGACAGAAGCAAGCAACGATTTGGTTTTAAGAGGAATTGAATACACCCATGGCTGGGGGACTGGTACAGCTCCATCGATGAATGCCTTTCCCGAATTATACAGGTACACGTTCCCGGAATTAGTAGAAACCCAGCGCAACCCTAACCCGATGATCACACGTACGGACGCTAATTTTGCAGCATTGTACGGCTTAAGACACGAGGTGGAATCGAGATATCCCGGCGATGTGAAGTATCTTTTAAAGGGTTCTTTTACTCCTGATGATTATTCCAATGTTGTCAGCCCCCCGAACTTCACGAAAATGAACTCGGCCCCTGCCGGCGAAGCAGAAGAGTATGTTCACGAGCTGATCGGGTTTGAAAAACAGAATCCTGAATTTTTCAGGCAGGGCAAATTTATTGATCAGACAGGAATTGATATTAACGGGGAAGATATTCTTGCAAAAGGTTTTTTAAACGATGAAAAACTGGGTATAGTTGTATGGAATAAAAGCCAGTCCGAAAAAAGGAATTTTTCAATTTCGGTTAACGGGTATCGTTTGGTAAGTGCATCTGAACCGGGGAAAAGCACGGTAGAGGCGTTTTCTCCCCTGAATGCAAACTCGATCAGGCTGCTCGTTTACGAAAAAAGAAAGATGTAGTAGTTTAATAAGGAAGATAAAAAATTGAATGAATAGAGAGATTCTGGAGAATACCTTCTTCACGGTCTCTCTGCTAATTGATGGTTAGGTTACTGTTGTATTAACGGGAACCAGCAAGCTTAGAATAAAATAGCTATTGAAACTAGAGCTTACAATAATTGGAAGTAGTTATGTATGCCTATTTCAGATTGAATAAAACGTATATAATAAATCGGCATTGGAAAAAATTGTAGAAACTTATATTTAGTAAAACGTATTCCTTCTAAAGATCAGTCCGGGCTTCTTCTCTGAATAATTCAGTTCCGGACTGTACCTGTTTTTTTCGGTAACATGTTGAAGATCATATTTTGTCGACACAACCTTAAACATCTTTTTAGAAAATTTACTCCGGAACGAAGAAAGACAGTACTCCCGGGGAGAACACGAGCTAAATAATATGCTCCGCAAAAAATTAAAGTGACCCAAAACAGAGGACGGATCGTTTTGGGAATTTGATTATTATTTGGTCTTCGGTCTGTTCGGGGCGGAACGTTTGAGGAGTTTGAAGACTTCGCCAGTTAAGGGTTTGACGCTTCGCGTTTGATAGGCGTTACTTTCTATCCGCCAAGGCTTTTTGTCTCTGAAGGGGGCATACATCAATAACCCGGGGTTGCGTTCGTTCCTCTCTTACCCCGGGGTTGAATGCATCAGGAATAACCCCGGCCACGGTAGTTCGTCAAGAAAAGCAGAGCAGTTGTATGGCCGGGAATGCTGAAATGCCAAAAAAAGAGATGTCTTGCATTTGCTTCATATGCAGACTTTTGTCGAAATCTGTCATAGGCATGGGCGGGCTGAAAGCCCATAATAATTCAGCCCGGGGCAGAGTTGAGGGAGGAACGAACCGAAACGTTTCAAACCCTGTCAGGGGTTATAGGGGTACGGATATGGAGACTCCCCGGTAGCAGGTATAATGCCTCATTAAACCTTATCTTAAAAAAACCTTAGTAGCCTGATGATTCCCCCAAAAAAACGAACCTTATTACCTCATAAGTTTTTTGATTGTATGCTGATAATAAGGCAATAAGGTTGTTAAATTTATTCGCCGTTATTGCTACGAAGGTTTTTAAAAGATAAGGTTTTTGTCAGGAAAAGGTAGTTTAAAGACCGGATGAAATCAAAGAACATTCTCTCTCATTGCTCTTTACTCTTCGCCCTCTGTCCCGTGCTCCTTGCCTTTCTTTTCTGCACAGGCCCAAATTCTCACCCTGCAAAGGGGGAGTACTCCGGCTTGCCGGAGGGAGGGGGTCTTGTCCCTGCAAATAAGGAGAGTTCCTGTAGTCGCCTGAGGGTAGAGGTATTACCGGGGGTTGAATTGCAACTTCAGGAGACTGCTCATAAAGACAATTATCAAACACGAATTCGCAAAGACACAAAGAATACGGGGAAAGAATCTTTCATCAGCCGGCTGATGAAGTCTTCATCAGCCGGCTGATAAGATGTCCATCAGCGTAGTGATGAGGTCCTCATCAGCCGGGTGATAAGGTGCTTATCAGCATAGTGATGAACACTTCCCCCGGGCGGAACGGCAATGACGGTTGGTGAGGTTCAGGGTACTAAGGCCGTTTGATCCTTTGTGTTTGAAAGGTTTGATGGTCTGCGGCCTGTTTGAGGCAGAGCGTTTGAGGAGTTTGATAACTTCGCCGTTTGAGGTTTTGACATTTCGCGTTTGATAGGCATTGCTCCTTGTCAGGTGAGGCTTGCTGTCCCTGAAGATTGGGTCATTTGACCTAAATTTTCAAATGACAACAATCTGATTTTGTGTCATTTGTCTTACAAAAAACCAAATGACACAAATATAGGGGACATACATAAATAACCCGGGGTTGCGCTCCTGCATCGCTTACCCCGGGTTGAATTTTGTTAGAATAATAAATACATTTATTTCAAAGCCATTTTCAAAGCTTCTGTAGTCGTGTAATATTTGGTAATCATATTGGGCACTTCCCAGCCCGGTAAATGTCCCTGTTTCAGGTAACGAAGGAATTTTTCAGTAACTTGTCCGAAGTGAGCTTCGTGCCCTACTTTGTATTTCCCTGGAATATCAACCATCCACAGGTTATCTTTCTGTTTCACCAGTTTCAATCCGGGATACATGGAGGCAATATCCTGTTCAACAGCTTTTTTAAGGTCTCCCTCAAAAGTGTCCGGTCCTTTGTCTGTGTTTGCCTGGATATAAAGGGTCGGTTTATAGTTTTGTTCTGCTCCCTGTTTGATGATCAGGTTACAAACCGTACCGCGCATGATGCTGTAATGGGTATCGCCGGTTCCTTCAGGCGCCTGAAAGTTCCAGATAACCGATACTTTGGCATGCTTGCCTTTCAGGGTGTAGTTCATTTCTCCGTTGGCATATACCTTTAAAATATCTCCATCAATATCCTTTTTCAGGAATTCCGGGTATTTGTCAAGCTGGGTTACTTTTTTGAACATTTCCGGTGTGAGTTCCGTTGCCCAGTGTTTGGCCGATATCATGTTAACATCTGACTTTTGAAGTATTTGTTCGGGGAATGCTTCCCACTGGATAAGGTCAACCAGGTGAGTTGTAACATCCACGATTCCTTCTCCCTGTTGTTCTGTATCGAAAAACCAGGCCGGACGTTTGATCGGGTTGCCTGATACATATTTAAAGAAGTGGTGTACACTTTCTTTGGTAATAGCCGGATTTTCTTCTGTCCCATCAACCAGTTCGCCAAAAACATCAGGTATTTTCGATAGCTCGCGTTGCAGGATTGTCGTAATTTCGTGGCGTTCGGTCATAATATCGTAAAGGAGAAGTTCTTTTTCTCCGGCCGTTTTAAAGGCTTCTTCCAGTAAGGCAAAACCTTCGCTGTTAATAGCCATTGGTTTATCGGCAAAAACGTTAATTCCTGAATTAATGGCGCCTTTTATATATTCGATTTTTTTCGCATTATTACCGGCAACGACCATTACATTACCAGGTTTTTCGGTCAGCATTTTTTGGAAGTAATCAGCCCCGGTATATACTTTCTCGACCCATGAAGTAGGGTTTTCAGCTCGGGTGTTGTAGCCTTCTATGAGTTTCAGGTGTCCGTTTAAGTCGTCGCCAGCCGGGGCGTACACATAAACAGTAGGGTCAACCTGTTCGTACATCGATTTTTGTACCAGTGCAGCGTGAAAATGCCCCGGGTCAAGGGTCATAATTTTTACCTCGCCTTTTGCGCCTGTAAACATGTTTTGTTTTTCTTTTTTTTGTTGAGACTGCTGAGATCCGGTACAGGCCGATAATGAAACAGCTAGTGCCAACAGGAAAATTGAAGTGTTTTTCATTGTAGTACGGGTATTTGGTTTTATCATAATTCCGTTAACGTACACAAAAATATAATTTTTAAGAGAAACTATTGTTCTTCTACCGGGTGTAACTTAAAAATAGTTGAGCAGGATAAACAGAAACCCGTCATTCATTTTTCCTTGAGAGTAAAATAAAATTTACATCCATTTTTACCATCACTTTCTACACCAACTTCTCCGCCTAACTTTTCTGCTATGCGGAGGACGATAGAAAGTCCCAGGCCATGTCCGTTTTTTTCATACATGTGCCTTTTCAGACGTGTAAATTCTTTAAAAGTATCTTTTTGTTCCTCTTTGGTCAGGCCTTTCCCGTTGTCTTTTACCCAAAAACGAATATACGATTGATATTTGTCTGAACCAATCTCCACAACCGGAGGGGTTCCTCCATATTTAATAGCATTACTTATGTAGTTGACCCATATTTCTTCTACCCATGGCGCATAACCCGGCACAACAGGCATAGTTTCAGCCCGTATGACCTGAATGTTTGTTGCCTGTATTTCAGTGTTTAACCGGGATAGTGCATGGTCAACAATTTCGACCATGTTAAGGGGCTGTATTTTTATGTCGTTTCTGTTTCGTACGTTTGCCAATAATAACAGGGCATCTATAATGTTAATCATTTTCCTTGCCCCCTGGCAGACTTCAACCAGTATCTCATTTTTTTCTTCTGAGCTTAAATATTCTGAGCTTAATAATTCGATTAAGCTTGACTGTACTGCCAATGGGGTTTTTAGGTCGTGGGCTACAGTCCGGGCAAACGCATCAAGTTCTTTTAATGCATGTTTCCGCTGTGTAATATCATAAAACATTACAATGCTGCCCGTCATGTTATTTGCATCGTCGAATATGGGGGTTGTTTGTAACTCGAATATTTTTTTGCTGTGCCCGACTTCAATTTCTGCCAGGAGGTCCGACGCAATATTTTGTTCTTTAGCAAGTTTCCCGTATTCAGGAAAAACTTCAGGCAGAGGACATCCCAATACTGTATTTTGTGTTTCTCCGATTATTTTTTCAGCTTCCGGATTCAATTCCAGGATACGACTGTTTGTGTCAATAATTATTACACCACTTTTTACATTTCTGAAAACAGAATGGAGTGCAATAGGGACTATCTCAAATAGTTGATAGCGTTTTAAGAGGAAAACAAAGATTATTCCAATCGCAAGAAAAGAAAGAGGAGTTGGATCGTAGGGAGATATTGGGTTGTTATTTGTAATATACAGTATATTGGGTATTATTAGTATTACAGCCGATACTGTAAGCGGCATAATTTGTCTTAGGTATAATTTGGGTTTATGCATTATTCCCCAAATAAATACAAGAGCTCCGCTTATATCAAGGATGTAAGCATATATTGCCCAAATGTAAAAACCAATGTTGTACTCTTTAACAAACCGGATCAGATTTCCTTCCGGAGCAATGCCATACGATTTGTAATAAAAGCTGTGATATTTTATCGTTAAAATTTCAGTGAAAGAAATAACGGGGATTACAGCGAGTAAAAGCATTCGCTGTTTGGTTAGTTTATATTCAATTTGTGTGTATGATACGGCAAAAATAAACCAAAAATATGCAGAACAGATGGCACCAAACATTTCTATTCGCATCATTATAAGCTTCCATTCCAAATCAGTATTAAAGAAACCTAAAAGATACCCTAACGACCAAAGGCCTGTACCCAAGGCCAAAAACCTGTAATACTTCGTGCTTTTTGAGGTAGGCAAATTGAATTTAAGGGAAGCCAGAATGAAAGATAAGACCGTGGCTAACAGGTAGAGATAAAAATATGGCGTCATTTGCCACGAGCCCATAATATGTTTTTTTGATTTATCGAAGCTTTAGCTGTTGTAACGAAATTTAGTTAGTTCTACTTTAACAGATTTAAAAGGAAGACCAATTTTTCTGATTTTATACCCCACCCCCAAGGGGAGAAATCAGAAAAATCGATCCGGTTCCCCTCGGGGCTTAGGGTAAAACGGATGGATTTTTCGTTTTTGAAGGAATCTGTTAAAGTAGAATTAGTATTCATTTTATAGCAAACCTGCTTCCAGCAGCAATTCTTCCATATCAACCTGTACATTCATGCCCTGGTTGCGGGCTTTTTCAGCAAAGTCTTCGCAGTCGGATGCATAGATGATCTGGCGCGACGAGTTGACCAGCAGGCCACAATGATCGTTCATGCCGTATTTGGCCACTTCTTCGAGGCTGCCACCCTGTGCGCCAACACCGGGTACGAGCAGGAAATGATCGGGGATGATTTTGCGGATGTCTTCCAGCTTTTCGGCTTTGGTCGCACCAACCACATACATCATGTTATTTGTATCGCCCCAGGTTTGCGATGTCTTCAGTACTGATTCGAACAGCATATCGCCGCTTTCTTCATCTTTCAGAAATTGAAAATCAGATGCCCCTTTATTGGAAGTCAGTGCCAGCAGAATAACCCATTTGTCCAAATAAGTCATAAATGGTTTTACTGAATCTTCACCCATATAAGGTGCTACTGTTACGGCGTCAAAATCCATGTGGTCGAAAAATGCACGGGCATACAGATTCGAAGTATTGCCTATGTCGCCGCGTTTGGCATCGGCAATAATGAAAATATTTTCGTCTTTTTGCCGGATATAGTTCACCGTTTTTTCCAAAGATTCCCAGCCCTTTACTCCCTGCGATTCGTAGAAGGCAAGGTTCGGTTTATAGGCTACACACAAATCGTGGGTCGCATCAATAATTTCTTTGTTAAAGGCAAAAACCGGATCGCCGGTATCTTTTAAAAATCGTGGAATTTTCAGGATATCGGTATCCAGTCCCACACATAAAAAGCTGCGTTTCTTTTTTATTTGTTCGAATAATTGTTCGCGGTTCATTTCGGGTATTTTATTTTTTCTGTTTTTGTAAAGCATCTCGCAGTTGGCCGCTGGCTGTTGTTTGCCAGTTGCCGGAAGCTAAATTTCTGCTTCTTTCAATTTTTCAGCATTTTCTTCAACCTGTAATTTTTCGATAACCTCATCGATGTCGCCGTTGATAATTGCCTGCAAATTATATAACGTCAGGTTAATTCGGTGATCGGTAACACGTCCCTGTGGCCAGTTGTAGGTACGGATTTTTGCCGAACGGTCGCCGGTTGAGACCATGGTTTTACGTTTCGAGGCAATCTCGTCGATATACTTTTGGTACTCCATGTTGTAAATGCGGGTACGCAATTCGCTCATTGCCTTGGCAAGGTTTTTTAACTGCGATTTTTCATCCTGGCAGGTAACTACAATGCCCGTCGGGATGTGTGTTAAACGAATAGCCGAATAGGTCGTGTTTACCGACTGTCCGCCCGGCCCCGATGAGCAGTAAGTGTCTTTACGGATATCGCTTTCCTTCAGTTCTACATCGAACTCTTCGGCTTCGGGCAGAACAGCTACGGTTGCAGCCGAAGTGTGAACACGTCCCTGTGTTTCGGTTTGAGGTACGCGTTGTACCCGGTGAACACCTGATTCGTATTTCAGGATACCGTACACACCTTCGCCGCTTACTTTGGCAACAATTTCCTTGTAACCGCCCGATGTTCCTTCACTGGCATTGGTTACTTCGAGCCGCCAGCCTTTGCGTTCGCAGAATTTGGAGTACATGCGGAACAGGTCGCCGGCAAAAATACTGGCCTCGTCGCCGCCGGTACCGGCACGTATCTCCAGAATGGCATTTTTCCCGTCTTGGGGATCAGCCGGGATCAGTAACAACTTGATATTTTTTTCCTTTTCAGGAATGAGTTCTTCACTGGCCTCTATTTCTTCCCGCGCCATTTCCCGTAAATCTTCATCACTTTCGGTTTCCAGTATTTCGTGGCCCGACTGAATATTGTCGATAATAGCTTTATATTCTTTGAAAGTTTTCACCAGGGAATCAAGACGTTTGTATTCCTGGTTCAGCTTTACATAGCGCTTCATGTCCGACATCACTGCCGGATCGGTTATCTGCTGTCCGACTTCTTCAAACCGGTGAAGAATGGATTCGTATTTTTTCAATAATTCGTATGCCATATATATAAGATAGAAAAAAGTTTTCCATTGTTTATTCCGGGATTCCCGCCCACGCGGGAAAGGTTGTTTGCGCTAATATTCAAATGTTCCGTATGCTGATTTAATCGTAAGTTCCCTCCTGTCGAAAGGTTCAACGTGACCGATAATTTGAGCGTCGATGTTGAACGATTTGGAAATAGCAATGATTTCATTGGCCAGTTCAGGTTTCAGGTAAACTTCCATCCGGTGTCCCATGTTGAACACTTTGTACATCTCTTTCCATTCGGTGCCCGACTGTTTTTGTATAAGGCGGAACAAAGGCGGAACCTCAAACAGATTGTCTTTTATTATATGAACGTTGTCGACAAAATGGAGCACCTTGGTTTGTGCGCCGCCTGAGCAGTGGATCAGCCCGTGAATGTCGCTGCGGTAGCTGTCCAGGATTTTTTTGATCACCGGAGCGTAAGTTCGTGTCGGCGAAAGTACCAGTTTCCCGGCATCAATACCCAGTTCTTCGATGGTTTCGGTCAGTGTTTTGTTTCCTGAATATACCAGTTCAGCCGGGACTTCAGGGTCGAAACTTTCGGGGTATTTTGTTGCCAGGTAATTGGCAAATACATCGTGGCGGGCCGAGGTCAAACCGTTGCTGCCCATTCCGCCGTTGTATTCTTTTTCGTAGCTTGCCTGTCCAAAAGAAGCCAGACCGACAATTACATCGCCGGGTTGAATCTGGTCAGCCGAAATTACCTCGCTTCGTTTCATGCGGCAGGTAACGGTTGAATCGACAATAATGGTACGGACAAGGTCGCCCACATCCGCCGTTTCTCCACCGGTCGGGTAGACGCCTACTCCCATTTTTTGCAATTCGCGGCAAAGTTCATCGGTCCCATTGATGATGGCGGCAATGACTTTGCCCGGTATTTTGTTTTTGTTACGGCCAATGGTCGACGACAGCAAAATATTATCGGTAGCACCTACACACAGCAAATCATCAATATTCATGATCAGCGCGTCCTGTGCAATGCCTTTCCAGACCGACAGATCGCCGGTTTCTTTCCAGTACATATAGGCAAGCGACGATTTGGTCCCTGCCCCGTCGGCGTGCATGATGTTGCACCAGTCAGGGGCACCACCCAGCACATCGGGGATGATTTTACAGAATGCTTTCGGAAACAAACCTTTGTCGATATTTTTTATGGCCATGTGTACGTCTTCTTTCGACGCCGAAACACCCCGTGCCATGTATCTGCTGTCACTCATTTATTAATCGCTGTTTTAAGCGCGACAAAGTTAATATTTTTGAATGAAGTTTTAAAAGTCATGGACATTCATTCACCGGATGAGTTTTAAGTTATGCGAGTAATAACAACATCAGTGATTTCTCCGGATTTTTTGGAATTTCAGGATAAAAAATAATTTTCCGGTTAACTTTGTCGCTTAACCTTACTCAGACTAATTCGCCAAAGTAAAAAGCCGGCAAAATGAGTAAAACAATCCGTCATTTGACAAATGTTATTTCGGTCACATTAGGCATGAGGCTGTTCTCTATGTCTATTATTATTCCTTTTCTTTCAGTTTATGCGTTGAACCTGAAGGGGGGAGCCCCGTCGCTTACTGGTTATGCACTGGGGATTTTTGGCCTTACGCAGGCAGTATTGCAAATACCGTTCGGAGCCCTTAGCGACCGCATCGGGTATAAAAAAGTAATGGTAGCAGGCCTGATAATGCTTATTGCCGGCTTGCTTACGGCTGCTTATGCCACCAATATTTACTGGCTGATCTTTGCCCGTGCGCTCCAGGGAAGCGGGGCAATTGTTACGGTAGGCTATTCATGGACTTCGTCGATTGCGGGAGACGAACACCGTGATAAGCAGCTAACAAAACTGGGCGCAGTAATTGGTAGTTTTACCATGCTTTCGTATACCATTGGCCCGCTTATTCATATCATTCTGGATGTAAGTCAAATGTTTGTTTTTTCGGCCTGCCTGATTTTCTGCTGCCTGATCTGGGTGATTGTTGATACAAAGCAGGTAAATCCGGAAGTGAGGAAGCAAAACTATGAGCAACGGAAAAAATTGAAAACCGTTTTCAACCGGAAAAACCTGACAATGGGCTTGCTGATGACGACCAATAACCTGATGATGATGGCTTTTTTCTTCATGATCCCCATTTTGTTGAGGGGAATTTTGGAGACCAGACAGATGTGGGTTATACTTACTCCTGCCATCCTGATCTCAATCGGATTACTGCCGCTGTTTTCAAAAATAGCATCACGGGGAAAAGCCCGTCTGCTGATTGTTTTTCTGTATTTGCTGGATGGCATCGGTTTTACCTTGCTTTACAGCCATAAACTGCCGGGTATGGCGGCCGGGACCATTGCCCTTATGACCGGTTCATTTTCTATATCGTCGATTGTGCCCATGCTGGCCAACAAAGGAATTGATGAACGCCAGAGGGGAAAAAGTAACGGGGTAATAGTGAGCCTTCAGTATTTTGGTTCTTTTCTTGGGGCCGCACTGACCGGAGCTTTGTGGGGCATTTCAGAAAATCTTGCTTTTTTATTTGCCGGTTTTATGGCCCTGGTTGGTATGGCCCTGATATTAAGCTGTCCCCGCGATCAGGATGTTCCCTGTTAGCATTGCAAAACAGTTTCCCGGTCAACATTCTAAAACATCCGGATGTCAAAATACTTTGGTGTAGAACCCATTGACGTATGTATCAATCCAGTTGTAAAATTCCTGAAGCTTCCGGGAAGTTATTCCCTCATCAGTATTGCTTAACAAATAGGCTTTCCCGAAAATTATTTCTTCGGCCTGTATTATTTTCTGAAGGTAACCGGTATGCTGCTGGTTTTCCAATACCGCGAAATTAATGTATTTTTTCCCTGAACCACGCTCAACAGGGAAGCATTTCTTTTTTAGCTGAAGAGCAGCATCGCAAATGGGGGCATGTCCATTGGCTGCAATCGAGACTACTTTGGGTAAAACGATATTCCTTTTTAGCCAGACCGGAACAGCCAGGGTGGTTAATTGAAAACCGGTAAGCGACCACATCATGGTTTGTGAGGCATCGCCTCCTCCGGGGCTGCCCACAATCAGCACGGTTGAGGTGCTTGAGTTGCGCGGTATGTAATCGATAAAGAAACGGAAGTCGGGTGTTTCGCCTGATGCCGGCAAACGGCTTTCCATATTTTCGCCGGTTAACGAATGGGTAAGGTTACGTGATATATGATTCAGCAAATATCCTGGTGTGAGTTGTTTGGTCGCTGCTGCTTCAGAAAGGACAGAATAAGCAGTCTGATAACGAATGAAACCGTATCCTTCACCGGTATCGCCCGAAAAAGAGTGATTGGTTCGTATCATAAAGCCATCGGGAGCCTGCAACGGGTCGTTTGCATCGGCTTTTATGTATTGGAAATTCCCGGTTTCGTAATAAGCTGCCCCGCCATAAGCATCAATTGCCCCGAAATTGGCATCTACACCAAGAGGTTTAGGCAGGCTGTCTAACAGGTTCTCAAAATCTTTAAGGGTAGCACAATATTGTAATGCTTTTTTCATTACTACTCCTTCCTGGTCCATGAATTTTGTCGTGTCGCCAACATTATTATTATAAGCTGCCGAGTTGATAATGGCAAAACCAGTTTCGTTGTATCCGCCCCATACTTCCTTATCCCAGTCGGCTGTTGCATTTACAAGCCCGATATATTGGTATTTCCCATCGGTAAACTTCATCAGGGCATTATTGGGCTCGCCGGTATCACGGTGTTTGT
Source organism: Prolixibacteraceae bacterium (assembly GCA_963662895.1). Taxonomy (GTDB): domain Bacteria; phylum Bacteroidota; class Bacteroidia; order Bacteroidales; family Prolixibacteraceae; genus GWE2-42-39. The sequence continues at coordinate 1,121,684 of OY759981.1, forward strand.
ACAGCAAAGGACGTCCGTCACCGGTGTATTTTCCTGAAACCAAAAATGTGGTACAGGCTTTGGACTGAAAGCTGATTCCTGTTAATACAAAGGCAAAGATAAAGAGCAGAATACGTTGCATGTTAATCTTGTTTCGTGTTTCCCCGACGAAGATAACAATTTTAACTACATCGCATCCAGCTCCTGTCGGGAGAAAACTATCGTTATTTTATGAAACTTTTTGCACAGCCCTGCTGGTACTCAAAAATATTTTTCAACAAATATTTTCTACGGTCCGTTATTTAGTTTTAACTTTAAATGCGATAGATAATTTGTTTTTATGTCAGTACCAAACATACCTGGGAATAAAAAGCAAAGCAGGGATAAACTGATAAATATTAGCCTGATCCGTGAAAACCGGAATATTATTTTACAAGGTATTCTGGCTTTTTTGTTTATTGCACTGGCTGTCTATTTTATCAAACACGAAGAGACCGAACTGGTTGAAGTAAAACAAACCCTTCTGAATTCAGAATTTTTATATGTACTTGCAGGCGTTGCCCTGGCGTTTTTTTATATCTATATCCAGGGGATGATGTATGTTTTCAGTTTTCGGTCGGTTGGTGAAAGGATTACCCTGGGGAGTGCGATGGTTCTGTTTATTAAGCGGAATTTCATTAGTGTTTTTTTACCTGCCGGAGGAATTTCATCACTGGCTTTTTTTACTAAAAACATAGAGCGGCAGCAGGTCTCAAAATCAAAAATACATGTTGCTTCGTCAATTTATGCCTTTGTGGGTATTATTTCTGTCGTTGTGATTGCCATTCCGGCACTGGCATATGCTTTTTTTAAAGACAGCCTTTCGTCCAAAGAGGTTTACATCTTCATGGTATTGATTCTGCTGGTTGTGGGGTCTGTTCATCTTGTCCGTTCGCTTATTTTCGAAGGGTGGGTTTACCGGCTGATGATCCTTATCAATCCTTCTTTTGAAGCCCGGTTCGCCGAAATAAAAGCAATTAATTTCGACAGGAGAAATTTTGTGATTACGGTCCTCTTTTCAGTACTGATCGAACTGATAGGCATTGCTCATTTGCTGATTGCCATGCGGGCGCTTGGCTACCCGGTCAAAATTGAAGGGGCAATACTGGGGTACATTGTTTCGGTTATGTTCCTGATTGTTTCTCCTTTCCTTCGTGGACTGGGAGCTATCGAACTTTCTCTCAGTTTTATCCTGACCCGTTATGGTTTTTCCACGCTCGAAGCTGTTTCGGTGACTTTCCTCTACCGCTTTTTCGAGTTTTGGATCCTTTTGATCATCGGAGCCTTCAGCTTTGTTCTTGTAAGGAATAATATTTTTTTACGAATTGCCCCGGTTATACTAACTTTTTCGCTTGGCGTTGTAAATATTGTTTCGGTCCTGACTCCTGCCATCCAGACACGGCTAAAGTTATTACACGATTTTTTACCCATTTACGCCACAGACATCTCGAATTATGCCGTTTTTATGATCGGTGTTTTTCTTTTGCTGGTTTCGGCTTTTTTGCTGAAAGGTGTTCGTACAGCCTAGTATCTGACTGTTGGTATGGCCATTATTTCTATTGTTGGGCATCTGGCCAAGGCTATTGATTATGAGGAGGCTTCGCTGGCGTTGTTTACCGTGGTTGCCCTGATCCTGACCCGGCGCCAGTATTTTGTCAGGAATAACCCAAAACTGACTCACATAGGTATCAATGCCGCCTTTATCAGTATAGTTACCGTGATGATTTACAGTATTACCGGATTTTATTTCCTCGACAAAAATCATTTTAATATTGACTTTAGCTTTTGGGAATCAGTAAAATATTCGGTACAGAATTTTTTCTTTTTCCAAAGTGATTTATTAATACCGGCTGATAAATTTGCCCGGATTTTTCTGTATTCCATTAATTTTTCAGGAGGAATAACAATTGCTTTTTTCCTTTATACCCTTTTCAGACCATTTTTCTTTGATGAAAAAACCGAGGAAAAAGAATTGTCCGAGGCTTCAGAATTGGTAACGAAATACGGGTGTTCGGCCCTCGATTATTTCAAAACATATTACGATAAATCGTTGTTTTTCACCGAATACCGCAATGCTTTTATTGCGTACCGTCCAGCCGGAAATTATGCCGTAGTACTGGAAGACCCGGTTTGTTCTGGCCCGGATAAAATGGACCCAGCCATTAGGGAGTTTGACCAGTTTTGTTCGGCAAACGGAATGAAAAGCATTTTTTACCGGGTTCCGGAAAGCAGTCTGCCTGTTTATGAACGGCTGAAAAAGAAATCGCTCCTGATCGGGCAGGAGGCAATTGTTGACCTGACTACTTTCACGATTGGAGGAAAAGAGAAAAAGTCGATCCGCACTTCATCGAATAAACAGAAAGAACTGGGACTGGTTACCAAAGTTTATCAGCCACCTGTCAAAGACGGCCTGATCCAGAAAATTTACTCGGTATCGAACGAATGGAAGAAAGAGCGGCATTACGATGAACTGGTTTTTTCGCAAGGAGTTTTTAATCCTGAAGAATTGAAGGAGCAAACCATCATCGTGGTAGAAAATCAGGAAGAAAAAGTGCTTGCCTTTGCCAATATCATTCCTGATTATGCAGAAAGGGAAGCCACTTACGACTTAATCCGGAATGACAAAGGGACACCGAACGGCTTGATCGAGTTTCTGATGGCTGAAATGTTTTTCTATCTCAAGGCTCAGGGATATAAATCGGTAAACTTGGGCTTGGCTGCTATGGCCGGAATTAAAGAAGGACAAAATCTTCCTGAAAAATCAATTAAATTTGCGTATGAAAAGATCAGGGCATTTGCCCATTACAAAGGGCTGAAAGAATTCAAGGATAAATTCGGCCCTGTATGGCATAATAAATACCTGATCTATTCGAATGATTATGATTTATTTAGTGTCCCTGCTGTTTTAAAAAAAGCGACCAGGCCTTAACCTGTTTCCTGACGGTTCACAAACATTTATCTTGAATATTTTTTATTGAGAACGGAAAATAGTAAATATTTTATAATATTTGGCTTTTTAAAAAAAGCAGACTGTCGTAGAATAAAAAATAAAAACGTGAAAAAACAGTTCATTTTTTTCAGCCTTCTTTTTGGGGTTTTATCGTGTACTCAACCGAAATATTTAGTAAAACCGGAAAATGAAATACTTGGAATCGCTTCGGAACAAAATGCATTAAAATATATTCCTCTATCAGATACAGACCTGGATTCTTCCCGCATATTAAGAAAGACCTGCCAGTTCCTTTCTTCGAAAAAGTTGTCAGGATTAAAAAAATATCTGTCAGCAAATGAAGAGCAAACACCGGATTACTACCTAGCGGAAACGCTTTATCATATCTCGAAAAATGACTACCAGGGAGCTTTTTTCAGTTTGCAAAAGGTCGATGAAAATCATTACACATTGTTGAGGCAATTATTATTTATTGATTTAAACTACGAACTGGCCAAAATCAATGGCGTTGCGGATTATAAAAGATTTCTTCAGGATTATCAAAATCTGATCGACAAGTATCCCGACAATGAACCTCTGGAAGAAATCGTTTCAACAAGGGTTCGATATGTGCGCTACAATTATTAAATTAAAAAAATAGGATGAGATGAAATACTTTACATTACTTTTAGTTCCGGTGTTTTTGTTTTCCTGTTCAGGATCAAAAATGCTTTTAAAGAGTTTAAACAAGTACCAGGCCCCGATGGACTATCTGCATGACAGTAAAATTACGAACTGTGACAAATCGGAGAGCCTTTTCCTTTTTGATATTGACAGCTCAGTTTTAGATTCAGTAACATCGGTAAGTAAAATTAACCATAAGGTATTGCCTTTTTTGTTTTTCAACTATGAAGAGTTAAACCTGGCTGTTCAACTTGGACAGAGTTCGTTAAAAACTAACTATCCCGATTTTTTCAAAGAATCTTTTCGGGTCGAAAGTCAGAGAACAGGGTGTTACTCGTTGGCTGACAATCCTTCAGGGGCGGAATATTCATTGGAAATAAAATATGATACGTGCATAATAAAATCAAAGTACCAGCAAAACAGTACTATATTATTTTTGTTGCTTGCCTATTCTGTGAGCACCCGGGAACTTGGCTTCCCTGCAGAAGCAAACCTGGCCTTGCATGTTCGTTTTAAGAAAGGCGATGATTTGGTTTTTGAAAAGAAATATTCGATTGACAGGATACAACCCTTCCTGAATAATCAATCTGTGAATGTAAATAATTTACGTTCCGACTTTGTAAATAATATGGCCGAATCGTTGTCGCTGGGCACAAAGGATTGTATCGAACAAATTATAAATGATATCAACCATGTGATAAAGAAAAAATAGCTGCGGGGGGGGAATTTCGAATTCTAACAGGAAAACCGTAGCTCCAATTTTTACTTACAGAAACATGGGTTGCCGTGCAATACATTTAACCTTTGCGAATAGTACCGGTTGAAAAAAATAATTCCGACTCGTAATGTAGGGATAACGGATAGCTGATTTTTTTACTCTCCCGGTTCCGGAGCAAACTTTTCCTGGAAATCGTCTGACAATACACGGAACTCGGTGCGACGATTGATGGCCCGGGTTATTTCCTGTTGTTCGGGAGTCAGCATTTTTATAAAATCTTCGGTTAACTCGTCTCCCCGCTTCAAGAAATCGTATTGTTTGGCTAGGTTGCGGGTTATTTTTTTAGGCCATGTTTCGCCATATCCTTTGGCGACCAGCCGGTCTGGGTTAATTCCTTTTTCAATCAGGTAATCAACAACGGCTTGTGCACGTTTTTGCGACAATTCGGAATTGGCTTTATCGCTGCCAATATAGTCGGTATGCGACATCAATTCGATGGTAATGGTCGGGTTGTAATTCAGGATTGAGACCAGGCTGTCCAGTGCATGGATCGATTCAGGTAATAATTCGTAACTACCAAATTCGTAATTAATATTATCAATCTTAATCGGTGCATCGGTCGGGGTCAGATATAGTTCCACCCTGAAATCTTTGCTGTCTTCCAGTCCAATGGTTTTTTCACGAACTTTATCATTCAGAAAACCCTCTTTGTAAGCGGCAAAAACATATTCGGATTCCGGATTGAGTTTAATTTGAAATTTACCTCCTGTTGCACGCATCCTCAACATGGTTCCATCAGTCCCTATAATCCGTATGGTGACCCCATTCAGGCGTTGACGCGTTTCCTTATTATAAATTTCCCCTGTTACCTGAAATATTTTGGGAGGGAGGTAAAACGAGTAAATATCGTCTTCGCGTGAGCCTTTCCGGTTCGACGAGAACATTCCTTTTTCTTCTTTCTCTCCGGCAAAGGTAATCCCGAAATCGTCGCCTGATGAGTTGATTGGTGTTCCCATGTTTTCAACAGTCCATCCTGTTTCTTCTTTTTTTATGGCTTTAAAAATATCGAGCCCTCCCATCCCGATATGATAATCCGAGGAAAAATAGAGGGTTCCATCAGGACGGATATAGGGAAATACTTCGTTACCCGGCGTGTTGATTTCCGGCCCAAGGTTTTCAGGGTTCCCCGGTTCATTGCCGTTTTTCTCTACTTTCCAAATGTCTTTTCCACCATAACCACCTGGTCTGTCGGATGTAAAATAAAGCGTAGTGCCGTCGGACGACAAAGAAGGATGAGCAACAATCAGGCTGTCGCCAGCCAGTTCCAGTCTTATGGGTTCCGACCATTCTCCCCGCGATTGTGAAGAAACATAAATATCGGCACCTGAATTTTTCGATTTATCATACCGGCACCGGGTAAAATACAGTTGGGTTCCATTGGCTGAAAAGCAAGGGGCTCCTTCTTCTTCCCCAGTATTGATAATCATATTTTCGTCGAGCAACTTGGGTGCGCTCCATTTCTGCTTTTGTACTTCGAACGAGGAAGTAAACAAATCGGCAAACCGTTCACCGGTAATAGAACTCTTGCGGTTCCCGGTAGCCAGTTCCTGCGAGGAGGTAAATACCAGTTCGTTGTCCTTTTCTCTCACATAGGCAGGCGCATAATCACGGTATTTCGAGTTTAATTCTTTTACCACATTTACTACATAACGGCTCGGTTTATTGATCCATCCCATGGCTTTTTCGCAGGCTTTCAGTCCGTTCAATGCTTTCCCGTCTCCGGGGACCGAATCGAGATAATTTTGGTACCATTCTTTAGCCCTCTCAAATTCCTGATCGGCCAGTGAACAATCGGCGAAGTAGAGCATTGCCCTGTTTTCAGGATATTTTCTACGAATGGCATTACGGTACCAAATGGCAGCCTTGGCATATTCGCCCATTGTCCGGTATGCTTCGGCCAGATGATAAGCTATTTCTGCCTTTTTCATTCCTGAACCTTTGCTTTTTTTATAGGCATTCCTGAATTTTTCGATAGCAAGGGAATACTCACCGATTTCATAGGAAGTATAGGCAAGTTTTAAATTTTTTTTCGATGAACAAGCACAAAGGAAGGAAATAAAGAGAATTATTAACAGAAATGGTATATGTGGTTTCTTCATCTTCATTGCAAGGATTAGACAGTAAAAGTAACCAATTTTTTACCCCTTATAAAAACGGAAGCTTTAAAATAAAAGTATTCTGTTCCCGGTATTTTTTATTAGCAGATCTTTTATATATCAATATCTTGGAATTTTAATTTTATAATAACAAAAATTTCATACACTTCATTACAGTACTTGATTTTTAAATTATTATAGAATAATTTACTTCCTTTACCAAAGATTCAGGTGAAAAGATCAAATACCTTTTTATGAACAAAGAAGGAGGGAACATAGATATTAAGTCTGTTTGGGAAAGAATGAAGCACGGGGATGAAAAGGCACTTTCTGAAATTTTTTCATTTTTTTATGTTGATTTATATCAATACGGTCTGAAAATTTTTCATTTACCCGACCTTGTTAAAGATTCGATCCAGGACGTGTTTATGCGGATATGGGAGAAACGTGATGTCATTGGAGATGTCCGTAATCCCAAGGCATACCTTATATCGTCGGTCAGACGGAAATTATTCGCCAACAAAACAGTCCATTATACCGATATTTCCGATGAATTGCTGAAAAACGAAGGGGAAAAAGTTTTTTCATTTACATCGTCTGAATTTATAGAGATTGAAGAAATTTCGGCCTACCTGCGGAACTCTCTGGTCCAGGCCATTAATAACCTGTCTGAACGCCAGAGGGAATTAATTTTTCTGCGTTTTTATTACAACCTCAGGTATATGGAAATAGCCCAGATTATGGAGGTAAATGAACAAACTGTAAGAAACCTGATGCAACGGGCATTAGCTAAACTTCGTGAAAAAATAGACCGTCAGTTATGGGAAGGCATTGATTACATGGATGATTTGTTACTCTCCCTTTTTCATCTTTTCAGAAAAAAAAGCTGATTTTGCCTAGTACATAAATCTTTTTCGCCTCTCTATTAAATAAAACAGAGGAAAAAAAGGACGATATAATTTATGAAGGCGAAAAAAAGGCTTGATCAGTTACTTGCAGATGAGACGTTTCAGGATGATGTTCTGAATTTAAGTCAATCGTCACAAAAAGTAATCTTAGAGAAATATGCGATTACCAAAAAAGAATTGGTATACGCACGTCGATTATTTTTCGGAATGAGATGCCGGAAAATGGAATTAGGAACAGGGGATATGAATTACGCATTAAAGAAACTGATGAAGAACATTGTAAACAAACCAGTTTTTTTAAAAGAAACAAAAACAAACAAATCATATTTTATTACCCTGATCTCAAAAATTGCAGCAGTTCTGTCAGTTCCATTACTTTTATCAACCATATATTTTTACCAGGAGTCACGGCATTTTGATAATGTTCAATATGCTTCCTTTAATACTATCGAGGCTCCACCGGGAGCAAAAACACAGGTTGTTTTGCCTGATGGATCGATCGTTTGGCTGAACTCGGGAAGCAGTCTTTCCTATCCGTCTATATTCGATCCGAAAAGCCGGAATGTCGAATTAAAGGGTGAAGCTTATTTCGAGGTCGTTAAAAATGAAAGAGTCCCGATGATTGTTACTACCAATCAAAATATGCAGGTAAAGGTTTACGGTACCACTTTTAATGTGAATACGTTTGCAGATAACGGCTTTGTTGAAACAACACTTATTGAAGGAAAGGTTACGATCATACCGGGAAATAGTAAAAAGGAATATTTACTCGAGCCCGGGAACAGCGCGTCATATTCGGTTAAAGGGAACAGTTTGCAAGTAAACAAAGTAAAAGATATGTATGCATATACCGGCTGGAAAGACGGAAAATTATTGTTTCATGACGAACATTTTTCCGACATTATCCGGAAACTGGAAAGATGGTATAACGTGGATATATCTCTGACTGATTCTTCATTGGGAAATTATATCCTGTATGCTACTTTTTTTGATGAGAATATTGAACAGGTGCTTGATATTCTTTCAAATTCGATCCCTATTTCTGTCGACTATCCGAAAAGGTATAAACAGGCAGATGGAAGTTATTCGAAACGAAAGATTATCATTAAACGGAATTATAAGAGAAAATAAAATACAGACATAAGGCTAACTATAACTACAACCTAAAAAGGATGCCTATGATAAAACCCTGAATGCAGAAAAAGAAACAGGAAAAAGCGGCCACTCTTTCCTGTTAGAATTTTTATTCGTGATTTATTAAGTGTTAACAAATCAATTCAAAAGTATGAAAAAATTTGAACGGTTAAATGTCGGAGGGTTAAATTTTGAACCTTTCGAAAAAATTGTATTGAAGATGAAGATGACGTCATTGTTTATATTGTTGGGAATTATTCAGACTCTTGCTTTGAACAGCTATTCCCAATCCACAAAATTGACTATGGATCTACGCAACGTGTCTGTGGTAGATGTCCTGAGGACAATAGAAGATCAGAGTGAATTTTACTTCGTTTACAATAAAGATGTAATTGATCTGGATCGGAAAGTCAATGTGGATGCTAAAGGCCTGCACATTGAAGAGATACTGAAAAGCCTTTTTAAAGGTACGGATGTAACTTATCAAATTCGTGACAGGCATATTATTTTATCTACACGTCAGACAGGGCAACAACCTGTACTGAAAGTCTCGGGAAAAGTTACGAGCTCCGGGGGAGAGCCAATTCCCGGTGCAACCGTATTGATTAAAAGAACCAACAACGGAATGGTTACTGACATTGACGGGAATTATTCGCTTTCCAATGTGCCTGCTGATGCCACGATCGTGTTTTCATTTGTAGGGATGAAGGCCCAGGAAGTAAACGTGGAAGGGAGAACTATGATCAATGTAAAGATGGAAGAAGAGACCATTGGTATTGATGAGGTTGTGGCCATAGCCTATGGTACAACTAAGAGAAAAGATTTGACAGGATCGATCAGTACGGTTGATGCTTCGCATATAGCTACCCAGGCCAACTCGACGATAACGCGGGCATTGGAAGGGGCTGCCCCCGGTATTCAGATTTCAGCCGTTGACGGGCAGCCCGGTTTGGACACAGGTATTCGTTTGCGCGGTTTGGGCTCGTCTAAACAAAATAATTCTGATGCGTTAATTGTTATCGATGGCGTTCCTGCCCAGCACGACAACCCTTTGTCAACCATTAATCCGAAGGACATTGAAAGTGTCACGATACTGAAAGACGCTGCCTCTACGGCTCTGTACGGTTCGCGTGGCGCTAATGGCGTTGTGCTGGTAACGACCAAGAAAGGAAGTAAAGGTGATACCAAGATTTCGTTTCAGGGGCGCTGGGGCATTAACCAGATAGGGCCATATAAGTACGACAAGATTTCGGATCCCAAAGACATTTACGAGTATGCCTGGCTGGCCATTTATAATTCTGCAAGGTACGGGGTTGGTGGAAGTGGTATAGCCAAGAATTACACTACCAACCTGCAAACTCCGAACATGAGCCACGAGGAGGCAGCCGGGTTTGCCAGCGCCCACTTGTTTGATTATAATAATTCTACGACTGATTTTACGCGTAACGACCTGGGAAACTGGATGCTTTACGATGTTCCGGGAGCTGTTTACACCCCTTCGGGTAGTGGGGCGACAGCTAGCTCTACCATGTCCGGGGCATACCTTGTTAATACCGATGGCAAGTTAAACCCGAATGCAAAATTGTTATACAATGACAATTACGACGACAACCTTCTTGAAAATGCTTTCCGTCAGGAATACAACCTTTCTGCCAGCGGCGGCAATGACAAGCTAAACTACTTCCTTTCGTTGGGTTATCTGGAAGACCCTTCATATATTCGGGGTTCCCAGTTCTGTCGTTATAACGGACGTTCGAATATTAACGCACAGTTGTACGACTGGTTAAAGATAGGCACAAACATTGCCTATTCATGGCGCGAGACCCAATCTCCTGCTACCCGCTATGGGCGTAACCCGGGTTCGGCAGTCGCCAATATATTTCGTTTTATCAACGGACAAAACCAGTTGATTCAGTTATATGCCCACGATGAAAACGGGAACGTTATATATGAAAACGGGGAAAAGAAAGTGCATGTGGCAGCAGGCGACACTTATTCCCCTCTTGGTAATACATCAACTTCTCTCGCGGCAACAAACGTGCTTACCATGCTGGACGAAGATAAGGATATCAAGAAATCAAGCGATATTATTACCCGTTCGTATGCCGAGGTAAAACTGTTGAAAGGACTTACATTCACGACCAACCTGGGGCTGGAAAAATACCACGAGACACGTACCCGTTACTGGCAAAGTGAGACTGGTCAGGCTGAAGGTACCGGCGCTTTTGGTAAAACCTATCAGAATGTAACAATCATTAATACCCAACAGTTGTTTAACTATACCCATGATTGGGGGAAACACCATATTGACGCTTTGGCCGGGCATGAATTTAACAAGTATCATTTGGAAAATATAAATTATAAATCAGCATATGAATTAATACCGGGGTTTGATACTTATAAAAATTTTGTAGGCCGTTATGTCGGTGGTACATTTAGTAGTCCTGGCGGCAGTGAAACTGAAAATGCCATGGAAAGTTATCTGGGACGCGTCAATTATGTTTTCGACAATAAATACTATGCAGAGGCTTCAATCCGGCGAGACGGTTCCTCTAAATTTAAAAAGAAATCGAGACGCTGGGGCAACTTCTGGTCGGTTGGCGGTGGCTGGAGAGTCAGTTCCGAAGATTTCATGGAAAATACGAAAGGATGGCTCGACAACCTGAAACTACGCGCCAGTTACGGGCTTATCGGCAACCAGAGCGGCATTTCAAATTATATGACCTACCAGACCTGGTCGTATGGGGCTACTTATACCACTGTTTCAAATGGAACAGGTACCCCTGCCTCTTATACATTGTCAAAAGGGAATTATGTAAATGAGGACCTTACCTGGGAAAAAACAAGGACTTTCGATGCGGGTATTGACTATAGTTTGTTTAACCGTGTCTACGGAACTCTTGATTTTTTTAACAAACTGACTATTAATGGAATATGGGGTAAACCTATTGCATACTCTCTTGGACAGTCCTCGCTGAACAATAATTCTGCAGAAATACGTAACCGGGGTATTGAAGTGGAACTGAATATTGACATCATCAAGAAACGGGACCTTTTCTGGTCAGTTTCGCTGAACGGGACCCACTATACCACTGTTTTGACCGATGTGCCCGACGGGGTAGGCTCGGACGATCTGGATGGTTGCTGGATTGATGATGCCGACAGTTGGTCTTTAGCAGGGAGCGGTAGTTCGGGGAATGGCTGTTATCTGCGCGGGGAAGGCAAACCATATTATAACATGTACGTGTATAAATATGCCGGCCCGGACCCGAATACCGGTCTCCCGTTGTTTTACCACCATGTTACCAAGGCAGACCACGAGGATGGTTTATACACGGATTATGAGGTAGGGGACAGTTTTACAACAACCAATTATACAAAGGCTAACCGTTACGAGTTAGGTAGCGCTATCCCTGACTGGATCGGGGGGTTCAGTACCACGGTAAAGTACAAAGACTTTGATTTTACCTGTATGCTGGCCTACCAGTTGGGCGGTAAATTTTACAGTACCGACTATGGGCACAATCTATATCGCAGCGACAACTTGTCTAGTGCTTTGTCTGCCGAGCTGATTGACAACACCTGGACGCCTGATAATACAGGAGCCAAGTTTCCGATGGTAATGTATGGCAACACGTATGGCGACGGTGCGGAATTTGGCAGTTGGAAATATACCGATTTGGCTTTGTTCAGCGCTTCGTACCTGAACTTGAAAAACATTACCTTCGGGTATAACCTTCCAAAATCTTTTATACAGAAATACAGGATTAATAGTATGAGGTTTTATGTATCGGCCGATAACCTGTTCATGATAACTTCCCATTCGGGGATAGACCCACGCATGTCGCTGGTTGGCGGCTTTGAAGTAGGTGCTTATGCTTATCCTTCGATGCGGACCATTTCATTTGGTATAGACCTTGATTTATAAAATTTTAAAAATCAGTAAATATGAAAAATTATATAATTGGAATCGTATTTTTTGCAGGAGTGTTCCTCTCGTCGTGTGGAGACCAATTGGATTTGGAGCCTGCAAACAGCATAACCGATGAACAAATTTCAGAGTTGCTTGAATCCGGTGATGAAGATGATAAAGCCAGGGTTATATCATATATAGCAAATTATATGCCTCCACTTTTTAATGCCAGTAATAAAAGCAGTGCGGGGAGTGCTGATGGGCGTTACTATACCTGCCAGGGGTTGGATTGCATGCGCAATCTGGAAGGGAATGACATTGTTTTTGGCAGGACAACCCTGAGTAGTTTTGGTGCCGATGAATATCTGTTACGCGATTTTATCTCTCAGTCGGTTGATAAAAATATGTACTACTGGCATCACATGTGGACACTTATCACTACTGCCAATAAGTTATTGAACCTTCTGGATGACGAATCCGTGGGGGACAATACCTCATTGAAAGAATATAAAGCCAGGGGACTTGTTATACGCGCGTATGCGTATGCCTACCTGATGGAGAACTATCAGGATTCGTATCTGCAGGGAGGAAAAGACAAACTGGGTCTTATGTTGTATGATTATTATAATCCGATACAGGACTATAAGGCGCGTTCCTCGTCGGAAGAAACGTATGCGTTTATAAAGAAAGACCTGAACGATGCGGTAACCCTGTTGGAGGAAGCCGGAGTAGGTTACACTTCTGATTTGACGGACATAGACATGGCTGTGGTCAAATTTATTTTGGCCCGTGTATCGTTGATTACCGGCGACTGGGTGACAGCCATTTCGGTTTGCGACGATATACTTGCCAACTATCCCGACCTGATGGGGCAGGATGTATATGGAGGGGTGAACAATGTAGGTACAGAAACCGATCCTGAAATCCGCCCGGAAACCAACGGGTTCCTGTACAATGATGTCAACCCGGAAGCAATACTGGGATGGTCGGCAGGAACAGCATTGACTGCACACAATGGATGGATGAACCCCTTCGGCGAAGGCCGTGGTGGAGAAGGAGAATGTTTTGCCCGGATAGACAATCGTTTGTATGAGAAAATCGATGCCAATGATTACCGGAAAGACTGTTTCATGGCCACCGACTTTGGCGATTATACCTATCCGACCAGTAGTACGGTAAAATACATCCCGGCCTACACGAACCTGAAATTTGCCGCTACCCATGGTGTGGACACCGACGACAAGAAAAAAGTAGGTACTGTTAGTTGCTATTACATGCGTTCGTCTGAAGTATTACTGATGAAAGCAGAAGCACAGGCACAGAACAACAATGAATCGGGGGCAAAAACTACCTTAAACACACTTCTGGCTGCCCGTACCAGGAGCGGGGAAACCGCTTTAACCTGTAATACTTATTCTAGTATGAGCGGGCTGAGTGCGCTGGAGATGGTACAGTTACAGACCCGTCTTGAGTTATGGGGCGAAGGCGGACGAGAATTTTTCAACAACAAACGCTGGAACATTCCGGTTGACCGTACAAATTCTGACAATCATGTAGATAAAAGCACATACAGTATAGCTGATATGACATGCCAGATTCCTGATGAAGAAATGTTATATAATCCTCTGTGTGAACAGAACTAATCAGTTCTTACCTACTATTTATTAAATAAGGGAGGAGTTCCATGCCCCGCCCTTTCTCTTGGTCAGACAATCAGTTTTTTTTATATAAGTTGGTTGTCTGACTTAGTTTAGTACTATTGTAAAAGTGAGTTTTTCCACTGTCTAAAATATGGAGGCTTTTTTTGTAATGATATAAACGGTACGTTAAGCTGAGATAAGGATATTACAAGAACGGAGATGTCAATACTCATGATTATTTTTAATAAATAATTGTGAAAAAGGTAGTATACAATGGGGTTTTCTATATCTAAATATTAGAGGGCAATTCTTTTATTGTTGCCAAAACTGAACCAAAAGGAAAAACTGATCTGATAAACTTTTAAAATATTTTCATGAAACGAAGAACTTTTATTTTTCAAAGCGCAATTCTGTCAGCCGGATGTTTTGCTGCAAACTCGTTTACTGCTTTCGGAAGTGAAGCATTTAATCCCGAAAATATATCAATCGATTCAGAGTTATATAAAAAATTTAAATCTCCGGATTCAAAATATCATCCGTTCGTTCGTTGGTGGTGGAATGGAGACAAAATAGAAGCTAAAGAACTTGTCAGGGAACTGCATTTATTAAAAGAAGCCGGGATTGGCGGTGTTGAAATTAATCCGATCGAATTCCCTTCATCAGGCGATGATCTGGGAATAAAGTCATTAACATGGCTGAGCGATGAATGGCTTGATATGTTACAACTTACGTTTGATGAAGCCAAAAAACTGGATATGACCTGCGACCTGATTGTTGGTTCTGGCTGGCCGTTTGGAGCCGAAACACTCGAACGTAACGAACGGGCACAGGTGGCCCTTGTTTATGCTGAAAAACTGGAAGGGCCAACGGTATTCGAAACTTCCCGTTTTAATATTTTTGACCATGTTGATCCGGGAGTAACCGTACCTTGCCCAAGCCGTACTTTTGAAATTTTGTCGTTAAAACTGGTACCCGACCCGATGAGCAGCCTTGATCAGGTAATTGAGCTGTCGGATAAGAAGGACGATCAGATTATAAAAGTTGATATTCCCGAAGGAAAATATGCTTTTTATGCCCTGGTGAAAGTTGATTCATTTGCTTGTGTAATCAACGGGGCTCCTGGTGCGGCAGGCCCAATCCTGAACCATATGGACAAAGCGGCTGTACGGAAATACCTCGACCATATGTCGGAAACCATTCAGAAACGGACAGGCCCGCTCTCCAACCATTTGCGCGCCCTGTTTACCGATTCAATGGAACTGGAAGGCTGTAACTGGAACGAAGACCTGCCCGAAGAATTTAAAAAACGCCGGGGGTACGACCTGATGCCTTACTTACCGTTTACCATGTTTAAAGTCGGGCGTCTGGGGGGTGTGCTCGATTACAATTACGGGGTTACCAAAAACGGCGATTTTGCAGAGGAAATTAAACGGGTGCGCTTCGATTTTGAATTGACCAAAGCAGAATTATTATACGAACGTTTTACGCAAACGTATCTTCAGTGGTGTAAAGATGTGCATGTAAAATCACGGGCGCAGTCATACGGACGGGCATTTTTTCCGTTGGAAAGCAGTTTGGGCTACGATATTCCTGAAGGCGAATCATGGACAACCAACTGGCTGAAGCACCGTGTCGGTGAAGAAATGTCGGACGAAGATTACCGCCGGGGGCGCGGTTACACGATGATTAACAAATATGTATCGTCGGCAGCGCACCTCACCGGGAAACGGATCGTAAGCTGCGAGGAAATGACCAATACATACAATGTTTTCAATATTACCCTTGAACAGTTGAAGATTGGTTCCGACATGAGCATCATGTCAGGCATTACTCATTCGGTATGGCACGGCTTTAATTATTCGCCAGCCGAGGCTCCATTTCCCGGATGGGTACAATATGGTTCTTATTATAGCGAAAAAAACAACTGGTGGCCTTATTTTAAATACCTCAACGAATACAAAGCCCGTCTTTCTGCGCTGTTGCAGAACGCCGACATGTATACCGATATGGCTATCCTGCCCCCCAATTACGACATGTGGAGCGAAACAGGCGTGAAAACCGATCCGTTCCCAAACATGCTGAATGTACCATATACTTCCATAATTTGGGAGTCAATCAATAAGAATGGAGGGGCGGCCGATTACACGACTGAAATTATTATCAACGATTCACAGGTAAAAAGAGGAAAACTTTGTTACGGCCCGAAGAAATACGGAACCCTTTTCCTTCCCGAAGTTACCAGTATGGGCGTGTCAACCCTGCAAAAACTGCTTGAATTTGTTTCAACCGGCGGGCGGATTTTCTGTATTGAAAAATACCCGGAGAAATCACTGGGGTTGAAAGACTGGAAACAACGCGATAAAGAAGTGGCCGAATTGGTTGCAAAACTTAAAAAATTTAAAGACCGGTTCATCCTTGTGGCCAAACCTGATGATAACCGCTTCCTGGAATGGTATAAATATCTGATCCTGGAGTATAATCTGCCTCATTACCTGACCATTGATAAACCCAACCGTTTCTTCATGCAAAACCGTTACCAGGCTGATAACGGAAGTGAAATTTTCTTTTTCCAGAATGTGCACAAACATGAAAGTTATAAAACCAATGTTACTTTTTCCAAATCGATTACCAGAGGCCGTTATCCGTGGGTTTGGAATCCCGAGACCGGAACCTGTGCCCGTATTCATCTAAATAATAATAATTTCGAAATAAACCTTGGGCCTGCTGAATCATTCATTATTATTTTCAATAAAGAACAAACCGGTCCGGAATGGAAACCCCTGCCAACAACCGGCGACAATGTCGAAACCATCAATAACGACTGGGAGGTTGAGCTCCGGCATAGCCGCGAAAACACAGTGAAAACATTTAAAATGTATGAACTGAAAGATTTGAAAGATACCGACTACGTAAATTTTACAGGAACGGCTGTTTACCGGAAAACTATCGATTTTAATAAAGAAAGCTCCGGTTATCTGAACCTGGGAAAAGTGTGGGGTGTTTCAGAGCTGTTCATCAATGGGAAATCCTGTGGTGTGAAATGGTATGGCAACCGCATTTATGATCTCTCGGGAATGCTGAAAGAAGGTGCTAACAAAATAGAAGTGCATGTAATCACTTCGATGGGAAACTATATGAAAACCCTTACGGATAACAAAACAGCACAAAAATTTACTGTATTGAGAAGTAAAAACCAACCAATCCAGCCGATGGGGTTACTGGGGCCTGTAACAGTATATTAAACAGATAATTAATATTAATTTTTAGATATGAAGAAGTTGAAAATAATTGTTTTGTCTTTGGCATTGTTGTCAGGAATCCGGCTTTATGCTGTTGATTACAATGCATCGGTTTTTGGAATTAAGTCGAACGGTACCACACTGAACACGACAGCGATCCAGAAAGCCATTGATTACATTCATGAAAAAGGTGGCGGACACCTGAATTTCTACGTGGGACGCTATCTTACCGGCACTATCGAGTTGAAATCAGATGTACATATCGTTTTGCATGAAGGGGCGATACTGGTAGGTTCAACCAATGTTTATGATTATAATATTGAGAGCCCTTATCGTGCACTGGTGTATGCAAAAAATGCTGAAAATATTTCAGTGACAGGCATGGGCGTTATTGACGGTCAGGGAAGAGAAGTGGCATATAATGTACTCGACCAGGTTCATAAAGGGATATTGGAAGATCCTTTAAGTAACGACCGGGTAGGTAAATACCGACCGAAAGCGATTTGTTTCCGTGAATGTAAAAATGTGGAGATCGATGGCATTATCATAAAAAATGCGGCAGAGTGGGTACAGATGTACGATCAGTGCGAAAATTTAAAAATCAACAATATTACAGTTGACAGTAAAGTCTTTTGGAACAATGACGGCCTGGATATTGTCGATTGTAAAGATGTGCTTGTTACCAATTCGTTTTTCGATGCGTCCGACGATGCAATATGTTTTAAATCGCATGATGCAGCCAGGATGTGTGAAAATGTGGAAGTCCGTAACTGTGTGGCACGTTCGAGTGCTAACGGGATAAAATTCGGGACCGTAACCAGAGGAGGTTATAAAAATTTCAAAATTATTAATAATAAGGTTTACGATACTTTTCGTTCGGCAATTACCATTGCTACGCCCGACGGCGGTGTTATCGACAATATCCTGGTTGACAGTCTCCGGGCATATAATACAGGCAATGCTATATATCTGCGAATCGGGGCACGCTGGAACAAAGGAAATAAAGGTTCGATGAGCAACATCACGATCCGGAATATGTATGCCGAGATTCCGGCCGGGAAGCCGGATGCCGGTTATGAATATGAAGGGCCGGTAGAAGACCTTCCGCGTAATGTATCGCCGGCCAGTATTGTCGGACTTCCGGGTCAGGATATTACCAATGTAACCCTGCGTAACATCGAAATAGTTTACCCGGGGGGGAGCAACCCGGATTATGCTTACCGGGGCATCAAACCTGCCGACCTGGATGGTATTCCTGAAATGGAGTCTTCTTACCCGGAATTTTCCCAGTTTAAAGAATTACCGGCCTGGGGCTTCTACGTACGCCATGCATCAGATATAAAATTTGAAAACATTACGCTGACGGCCAAAGGAAAAGAATACCGTCCGGCCATTGTTTTCGATGATGTAAAAGGGGCTGTTTTGTCAGGGATGAAATACAATATTCCCGGCGGCGGGAAAAAGGTTCACAAATATAAATCAACCGGAATTGTTCAGAAAAAATAAGAAGCTTATGAAGACGAGATACAAATTATTAAAAATAAGAACAATGAGAATGGTAAAACTATTATTACCGGCCATTTTATTACTTTTCACCATCCAGTTGCCGGCCAAAGATTACATGGTATCCGACTTTGGTGCAAAAGCCGACGGAATAACGGTCAATACCCGGATTATACAACGAGCAATCGATTATATCAGTGAGAACGGGGGAGGCCGTTTGGTTTTCGATGCCGGGAACTATGTCTCTGGCAGTATTTATGTAAAATCGAATGTAACCCTTCATCTGAAATACGGGGCGACATTGCTGGGTTCAACCAATCCGTTTGATTACGTGAAAGATCCGAAAGTAAAATGGATGTCGATGATTTTTTCAATTAACCAGGAAAACGTAGGCATTACCGGGAAAGGGACGATTAACGGACGTGGTTTTATAACGGCCAATAACATGGTCGATTTCATTCACCGGGGAATATATAAAGACAACCTGAAGCTCGACCGTCCGAACGAGACCAACCGTCCAGAGAATATCTATTTCCGTGAATGTACCAACGTGACCATTACCGATATTACTTTACGCGACCCCGCCAGTTGGAACCAAACCTACGACCAGTGTAAAAACGTGTATGTCGATGGCATTTATGTCGACAGTAAATCGTATTGGAACAATGACGGGATCGATATTGTGGATTGCGACGGAGTTGTCCTGAAGAATTCGTATTTCGATGCAGCCGACGATGTGCTTTGCTTTAAATCGCACGATGCAAACAGCATTTGTCAGAATGTGGTGGTTGATAACTGCGTAGGGCGTTCGAGCGCCAACGGGCTGAAATTCGGGACTGTTTCGCGCGGAGGGTTCCGCAACTTCAAAGTAACTAATATTACTATTTTTGATACATTCCGTTCGGCTATTACTTTTGCCGCTGTCGATGGAGGGGTGATCGAGAATATCGAGGTTGATAGTGTCCGTTCGATCAACACCGGGAATGTGATTTTCCTGCGTATTGGCGACCGCTGGAGTAAGGGCAAACAACCTAGTATGAAAAACATCCGTATTTCGAATGTGTATGCCGAAGTGCCTTTCGGAAAACCCGATGCCGGTTACAATTACGAAGGGCCCATTGAAGACAATCCCCGTAATATTTCACCGGCCAGTATTGTCGGTCTTCCTGAATACAAGATACAGGATGTAAAACTGAAAAATATAGAGATTGTGTACCCCGGAGCAGGGAACCCTTTGTACGCTTACCGGGGGACTTCACCGGCCGAACTCGACAGCATCCCTGAAATGCGAAAAAAATATCCCGAGTTTTCCCAGTGGAAGGAATTACCGGCCTGGGGTTTTTATATCCGTCATGCCGAAGGGATTGATTTTGAAAATGTGACCCTGACTGCTGAAAAGAAAGATTACCGCCCTGCGATCGTGATGGACGATGTAACAGGAGGTTCATTTAAAGATGTAACATTTAATGAACCGGGAAGCGACGGAAAAGAGCAGATTATTCAGCATAACACGAGTGGTATTGTTACCGAATAAACCAATAAAAAGAAATAAGTAATGAAGATATATAAGATAATCATATTCAATGCTTTGTTATTGTTCTCATTAACCCTTTCAGCAAAAGACTACAAAGCATCCTTATTCGGTGTAAAATCGGATGGTATAACGCTAAACACCGGTTCTATCCAGTATGCCATCGATTATATCAGCGAGAATGGCGGTGGTCACCTTGTTTTTTATGTAGGGCGTTACCTTACCGGGAGTTTTGAATTAAAATCGAATGTCACCATCGAGTTAAAGGAAGGTGCGGTTTTGGTTGGTGTCGCTTCTGTTTACGATTATATAGGGATGAAAGGCACGAATGCCCTGATAACGGCTGATGCACAGCAAAATATCGGAATTACCGGCAAAGGAGTAATCGAAGGGCAGGGAACTGCTTTACAGGCCAGTATAAAAAAACAGGTACAGAAAGGATACCTGAAAGAAGACATTGATAAGGCAAGCCCTTTGCTGATCTGTTTTGATGGATGTAACGATGTAACAATCGAAGGAGTTAACCTGAGAAATGCCTGTGGCGATGTTCAATCGTATGCAGGATGTAAAAACCTGACAGTAAATGGGGTAACAGTGACCAGCAAAGTAGTCGCCGGTAGTAAAGGGATTGTGCTTTCTTACTGCGACGGGGTAAAACTTTCTGACTTATATTTTGAAACCTCCGGGGCTGAACTTTTAATGAAAGGGGCTTCGAACAATGTTTCGGTTACTGATTGCATTAATTCAAAAGGGAAGAAGATTAAAGCTAAATAATAATGAAACATCACTTAAACCTCTGGATTTCATTTGTATTATTGGTTCTTGTCGCCAGCCAGACCGAAGGCTGTAAGGAAGGACACCACCAGCGCTGGAGCGTTAAAGAGGCGAAGCAGTGGAGTGATGAAACCGGTTGGTTGAGGGGAAGTAACTTTTCACCGGGTACTGCTATTAACCAGTTGGAAATGTGGCAGGCCGAAACTTTCGATACAACGACCATCGACCGTGAACTGGGCTGGGCTGAAAACATCGGAATGAACTGTATGCGGGTTTTCCTGCATCACCTGGCCTGGCAAATCGATAAGGAAGGTTTCAAAAACCGGATGGAGCAGTACCTGGCCATTGCAGACAGGCACGATATAAAAACCATGTTTGTATTTTTCGATGATTGCTGGAACCCTGTTTACCATGCAGGCAAGCAGCCAGACCCGGTGCCTGAAAAGCATAATTCAGGTTGGGTACAGGACCCGGGAAAATTGCTTTATCAGGATTCAACCTTGATGACGGTTCTTGAAGATTATGTGAAGGATATTCTTTCCTCTTTTAAGGATGACAAACGAGTGGCGATATGGGATTTATATAATGAACCCAAAGAAGGCAAAAACCGGGAAAAATCACTTCCGTTACTTCGTCATATATTTGAATGGGCAAGGGAAGTCGGGCCATCGCAACCACTGACATCTGCTGTATGGAAACGCCGGTTCAAAGAAGTTACACATTTCCAGTTGGAAAATTCGGATGTTATTACTTATCATACTTATGATCCGCCTGAAGAACATCAGGAGTTTATCGATACATTGAAAACTTTTGGCAGGCCAATGATTTGCTCCGAGTATATGATGCGTATTAACAATAGTTTGTTCAGGAATATTATGCCAATGCTGAAAAAGCAAAATATAGGGGCAATTAACTGGGGGTTGGTAACCGGGAAAACCAATACCCGTTACCCCTGGAGCAAATTTTTGAAAGACAGCCTGGCTAAAAAGATTTGGTTCCACGATATTTTTCACCCGGATGGGAGACCTTATGATCCGGTAGAAATTGATACCATAAAAGCATTGACAGGTACACCCAGGCCTCCGGCAGCGGAACGCCTGGCCTGGTGGCACGATGCCAGGTTCGGGATGTTCATTCACTGGGGCGTGTATTCAATGTATGGCGGCGTTTATAAAGGATACCATCAGGCATATGGTGATGCAGCCTGGATCGAAAACCGTTGTAAAATACCGGTAGCTGAATACCGTGAACATGCCAAAGATTTTAACCCGGTAAATTACAATCCGGAAACATGGGTTAAAATGGCCAAAGATGCAGGCATGAAATACCTGATCATTACGGCAAAACACCATGACGGGTTTGCCCTGTTCGATAGTAAGGCAAGCGACTGGGATGTGGTGGATGCGACGGTTTACGGGAAAGATCTGCTGAAACCCTTGGCCGAAGCGTGTAAAAAATACGGGATTCGTCTGGGTTTTTATTATTCGCAGGCCAACGACTGGACAAACCCCGGGGGGACATGTGCCCGCAGGCCAATGTGGCAGGGCTGGCCCAATCCGGACTCAACCCGGATCGATCAGTATACCAAAGAGCATAACGGAAGCTGGGACCCGGTGCAGGAAACAGCTACTTTCGATGAGTATGTCGACCGGGTAGCCGTTCCGCAGGTAAAAGAACTGTTAACCAATTATGGCGATGTGTCTGTTCTCTGGTGGGATTATCCCACCCAGATGAAAAGTTACCAGGGGGCGCTGAAACTGGAAAAGCTGTTGAATATACAGCCGAACATTATAACCAACGACCGCCTGCACCCCGACTTTCCGGGTGATACCAAAACACCGGAGCAGGCCATTCCTGATCGTAATGCGGTGGCAGGCGAAAACTGGGAAACCTGTATGACGATGAATGGCTCGTGGGGATATAAAAGTTATGATGATAACTGGAAATCTTCGGAAAAACTCATTCAAAACCTGGTGAAAATTATTGCCCGTGGAGGAAACTACCTGCTGAATATCGGTCCGAAACCGGATGGTTCTGTTCCGCAGGCAAGCATCGACAGACTGAAAAATATTGGCCGGTGGATGGCTGTCAATGGCGAAGCTGTTTACGGAACACAGGCAAGTCCACTGGCTGTGTTACCCTGGGGGGAATGTACCTGTAAGGAGCAAAATGATCAGACTGTCTTATATCTTGAAGTTTTTGACTGGCCAAAGGACGGAAAATTAATCGTTCCCCATTTGAAAAACAAGGTGGTTTCGGCAAGTTTATTGGCTGATAACGAAAGATTAGTGACCAGCCCGGTAGCGGATAACCTGCTTGTCGTGGTTCCGGAAATTGCACCCGACCAGGCGGTAAGCGTTATTAAACTGGAAGTAAAAGGAAAGGTTGAAAAAGCAGTTGCAGATGTGAAAAAACAGATGAAGACCGGGGCGCTGGATTGATTGAATGCCCGTTTTTTAAGTATTGAATTGCAAAAAAAGAAAAATGGATACCCTGAAACGAAGTGAATTTTTGAAAATTGGACTTCTTTCCCTGTTGGCAGGACTGGTTAACCGGAAGGCGTTCCCGATGGAAACAGGGATGGTCGGGTCAGTTCATAAGGAGAAGGTGCCGGTGATACATGCCACTGACCTGTATCATTTCCATTGCGATCCGGACGACCATTGGGACCTGGCCACTGTATATGCACTTGCTTATCTTGATAATATTGAAAAGGAAAAGTTAGATGTTTGGTTTTAAGAGAAATATTGAAAGGATTGCCTTCATTTTTATGATGGCTTTCCTTTTATTTCAGTTTTCATTTGTTCGGGTAAACGCTCAAAATGTGGATTATACCCAATATGTGAACCCCTTTATCGGGACAGGTTCTGTTGACAGCCTGAGTTTGTCGGGAAGTAATTTTCCCGGTGCCTGTGTCCCTTTCGGGTTGGTGCAGTTGAGCCCCGACACCAGGGAATATCCCGATGATCCGTGTAGTGGTTACGACTATAACGATCCCTCTATTCTGGGATTTAGCCATACGCATCTGAGTGGAACCGGTTGTCCCGATTTGTACGATTTTTTGTTTATGCCTTACGGAGGTGAAATAGAGTGGGAAGCCGGTAGTGACGATGGCAAGACTCAAGGTTTTCGTTCAACATATAAGCATGTAAATGAAGAGGCCCGGCCCGGTTATTACAGCGTCGTTCTCGACGATTATAAGATCAGGGCAGAACTGACAGCAACAGCACATTGTGGCATGCACAGGTATTCTTTCCCCGATAAAAGTCTGTACCATCTTATTATCGATCTTGATCATTCGCTGGTTCGTACCAATCCGCGGCGTTACGTTAAAATTTTGTCATCGCAGGTTCGGGTGATCGACAATAAAACCATTGAAGGGTACCGGATTATATCGGGCTGGGCCAAACTTCGTAAAATTTATTTCCGGGCTGAATTTTCACGTCCGTTCAGTTCGCATATTTTTAATGCCGGTGGTTATGAAATACCGGATACCCCTGTTGCCAACAGTGATAAACTGAAGTTTGTAATGAATTTCAGCAGGGATAATGACCAGCCGCTTCTTGTAAAAGTCGGACTATCATCTGTTTCGCAGCAAGGGGCACGAAATAACCTGAAAGCTGAAATAAAAGATTTCAACTTTGATGCTGTTTCAGCCCGGGCTGCTGAAATTTGGAACAAGGAACTTTCATGTATTGACATTAAAGGAACACCAAGGCAGAAAACCATTTTCTATACCGGCTTATATCACCTGTTTATTCAGCCTAATAATATTGCTGATGTCTCGGGCGACTATCTGAGTACGGATGATTGTAAAATGAATGCGCCTGACAAAACCCATTACAGTACGTTCTCGTTGTGGGATACTTACCGCGCAGCACATCCGCTCTATACAATTTTACAGCAAAAAAGGACAGCCGGTTTTATTAATTCCATGCTCTGTCAGTACCAGACATACGGCTATCTGCCGGTCTGGCAATTGTGGGGAACCGAAACGTATTGTATGATCGGCAACCATGCGATCCCGGTTATTGTCGATGCTTTTTTCAAAGGAATAAAAGGATTTGATTATCAATTAGCTTACCAGGCAGTAAAAGCATCGGCAACCACTGGCCACAAAAAATCTCCGTTTTATTTGCTGAATCAATACGGGTATTTTCCCGAAGACAAGCAAACCGAATCGGTATCAATAACTCTTGAAATTGCCTATAACGACTGGTGTGTGGCCCAAATGGCAAAAAAACTGGGTTACGAAGATGATTATAAATTTTTCATGGAACGTTCAGGCAGCTATAAAAATTTATTTGATCCGTCGTCCGGTTTTTTCAGGCCAAAGAACAGTGACGGGAAGTGGGCTGCCGGGTTTAACCCACTTGCTTACGGAGCCAACGGGGCTTTTCCGTTTACCGAAGGAAACGGCTGGCAATACCTGTGGTACGTGCCGCAGGATGTGCCTTCCTTTATCAGTTTAATGGGAGGCGATAAACCATTTACCCAAAAACTGGACACTTTTTTCACGCTGAAAGCCCGGCCTGAAAACGTGAACGGCAATGCTTCAGGTTTTATCGGGCAATATGCTCACGGTAATGAGCCGAGTCACCATATTGTTTACCTGTACGATTTTACCGGCGAACCCTGGAAAGCCCAATACTATAGTAATAAAATAATGAATGAACTGTATAATGAAGGGAATTCGGGCTATTCAGGTAATGAAGATTGCGGGCAGATGTCGGCCTGGTATATCTTCAGTGCAATGGGATTTTACCCGGTAAACCCGGCAAACAGCATTTATTGTTTTGGTTCACCGCAACTGGTCGAAGCTGTTATTAAACTGGAAAACGGCAAACAGTTTAAAGTTTTAGCACACGATGTGGACAGAGAGAATATTTATATTCAGAAAATATTACTAAACGGGAAGCCATACAAAAAGAATTATATCACGCATAACGATATTGTTTCAGGAGGGACAATTGAATTTTTCATGGGGAAAAAGCCAAATAAAAAAATGGCTGCTTATGAAAAACCCTTGATGATGGCTCCCTGGGAATAACAAACCTAAAACAAAAACTAATGAAACCAAGAGAACGAGTATTAAAAGCATTTAAACGATTACCGGGATTACCCGACAGGGTTCCGGTACAGTTTGATCTGTGCAGGCAGTTAGCTGACTGTTTCGGGAAAGAAATGGGAGTTCCTGTAAATTATACCGATAATTTGTACGAGGATGTAACGTACCGCATCAGTGCGAATGAATTACGTGTGGAGATGGGAAGTGATGTGGTTGTTACCGGGGCTTCGGTCTCGGATGATTACCGGGTGGCTAAGGATGCTGACGGAACCTGGCTTAACGAGTATGGAATGCGGATGCGGCAGGGAAGTATTTATGTTGAAGTGGTGGACTATCCGCTGGCCCATGCCGGAACAAAAGCAGATATTGATGCTTTTCAGTTTCCTGATCCTTTGGCCCCCGGTCGTTACCGGGACGCGGAAACCCTGGTGAAAAAATACCACGATGATTATCTCGTTTTCGGGGATATTGAAGTGACTGTGTTTTCCTTGGCCCATCAGTTGGTTGGTATGGAAAAAATGCTGATCGATATGATGATGGAAGCTGAGTACGTGGTCCCTTTGTTTGAGGCCTGTGCTGAATTTCAGACACAGATCGGGCTTCAGTTAATTGACAGGGGAGTGGATGCCATCTGGTTTGGCGACGATTTCGGTACGCAAACCAGTTTAATTATCCCTCCTGAAATTTTCCGAAGCCAGTTAAAAGCGCATTACAAACGGATGATCGATCGTTTTAAGGCAGCGAAACCCGGTATCATCCCGATTTTGCATTGCGATGGCGCTGTTGCCGATTTACTCGACGACATCCATGATATTGGCTTCGAGGTGTTCAATCCGGTACAGCCCGGAGTACCCGGTCATTTGCCGCAGGATATGAAAGCGGGTTTTGGTGATAAATTTGCCTTTTGGGGGGCAATCGACCAGCAGGACTTACTGCCTAATGGCAGCGACGAGGCGCTGGAAGCTGATATCATTGAAAAAATATCGGTACTCGGACGCAAAGGCGGTTATATGGTTGCCCCGGCCCATATCATACAAAATGATGTTTCCCCGGAAAGGGTAAAAAAGTTTATTGAGCTTTGTATGAAGCACGGAAGAATTTATTAATGACTTTTTTTAAGTGTTCTATTCATAGATTATTGGGTTATATTAAAGCAGAAAGCGGTTGACTTGAAAAAGTTCAGCCGCTTATCTTTATTTTTGAAAAGTGAAGTTAATATCTAAAAAATACAAGCTATGAATTTAAGAAAGTGGATGATACTTATTATTTCGGTATTTTTTGTCGGGCAATTGCCGGCGCAGGTTCCAGGTGAAGACCTGACCCAATATGTAAACCCCCTGATCGGGACACAGGAAATGGGACATGTTTTCCCCGGTGCATGTGTGCCCTTTGGAATGGTACAGTTGAGTCCTGATACCGATACGATCCCTTATGCCGTGAACGGGAAATATACAGGGACTGTTTACCGCTATTGTGCGGGTTACCAGTATACCGATAAAACCATTGTCGGGTTTAGCCATACCCATTTCAGTGGAACAGGGCATTCCGATTTAGGCGATTTTTTAGTGATGCCAACCGTTGGCAACCTAAAACTGAATCCCGGTACTGCCACGAATCCCGGATCAGGCTACCGCTCACGTTTCAGCCATACCAGCGAAAAAACCGAGCCGGGGTACTATTCCGTACAACTCGACGATTATGGAATTAAAGCTGAAATGACCACCAGCCCGCATGTTGGTTTTCATCAGTATACTTTTCCTGAAAGTAAGAACGCGCATATTATTCTTGATATGAACCACGGAATTTATAACTACGACGGGAAAGTGCTTTGGTCGTACATCCGTGTTGAAAACGATACTTTGGTAACCGGTTACCGGATTACCAGCGGGTGGGCGCGTACCAATTACCTGTATTTTGCAATGGTATTTTCAAAACCGGTAAAAAATTATGGAGGAAAGAATTTTGAAGACCTTGTTTACAAAGGTTTCTGGCGGAAATTCGACCAGGAACATAATTTCCCGGAACTGGCCGGTAAAAAACTGAAGGCCCATTTCGATTTTGAAACGCAGCCGGGCGAAAAAATCAAGATAAAATTTGCCCTTTCTGCCGTGAGTACCGAAGGGGCATTGAAGAACCTGGAAACAGAAATACCTGATTTCGATTTTGACCGGGTAAGGATGGACGCAAAAAAACGCTGGCAGCAGGAGCTTTCGAAAATAAAAATTGAGGCTTCCCCTGAAAAGAAGGTCACTTTTTACACGTCGATGTACCACACCTGTATTAACCCCATTGAATATATGGATGTGGACGGACAATACCGTGGTCTTGACTACAATATTCATAAAGCTGATGGTTTCGTGAATTATACGATCTTTTCACTTTGGGACACCTACCGCGCTTTGCACCCCTTGTTTACACTGGTTCAGCCTGAACGCACTTCGGATATAATTAATTCCATGCTGGCCCATTACGACCAGAGTGTGCATCATATATTGCCGGTCTGGAGCCATTTTGGTAACGAAAACTGGTGTATGATCGGTTATCATGCCGTGCCGGTAATTGCCGATGCCTGGATAAACGGCATTCGTGGCTTCGATCCCAATCATGCGCTTGAAGCCTGTGTTTCGTCGGCAACATATAGAAAGTACGGGAACCTCGGCGATTACATGAAGCTGGGTTACGTACCTTATGAAAAAAATGCAACCGGATCGTCAATGACTTTGGAGTATGCTTACGACGACTGGACTATCGCGCAACTGGCCAAAGCAACCGGAAGAAATGACATTGCTGCCGGATTTGAAAAACGGGCACAAAACTGGAAAAACCTTTTTAATGAAAAGACCGGTTTCGTGGGGGCAAAAGACAGCAGGGGAAGCTGGAAAACCCCGTTTGATGCTTTGCACACGGCCAACGAAGGTTTTATAGAAGGTAATTCCTGGAATTACTCCCTTTATGTTCCACAGGATGTTCATGGTTTAATTGAAAAAATGGGCGGAAACAAACGTTTTTGCGAACATGTTGATTCATTGTTTAACATGTATCTTCCTGATAAATATTTTGCCGAGACAGAAGATGTGACCCGCGAGGGCCTGATCGGGTGTTATGTTCATGGCAACGAGCCGAGCCATCATGTGGCTTATATGTATAACTGGGCAGGGCAGCCCTGGAAAACGCAGGAACGGATTCATCAGATCGTAAACACCATGTACCTGAACAAACCGGATGGTTTATGTGGTAATGACGATTGCGGACAGATGTCGGCCTGGTACATTTTTTCATCGCTTGGCTTTTACCCGGTAGCCCCGGCTTCAGGCCAGTATGTAATTGGTTCACCTTCGGTAAAAGAGGCCGTAATTGATCTTTCCGGAGGAAAAAAGTTGGTTGTGAAAGCGAATAATCTTTCAGAAAAAAATATTTACATCCGTTCGGTAAAATTAAATGGCAAACCCTGGAATAAAACTTATTTCACGCATAAAGATATTGCCGATGGGGGAGAGCTGATTTTTGAAATGGGGAATAAACCCAATAAAAGATGGGGCGTAAAAGAGGACTCCAAACCATTTTCAATGAGCAGGTAAGCACCCAAACAGTCGTCGGGAAGCCCGTCGTCCGGCAATCGGGCCCAAAACAAATACAGAGAGGCTCGTCGTCTGACAACCGGCTCCAAAACAAATGCAGGGAAACCTGTCAGCCTCTGACCAGCTCCAAAAGGTTCCGGGGAAGCCCTGTCAGCCTCTGACAGGCTCCCCAAAAAGAGCTTTTAAAAGAAAATGAGTATGCAGGTTGATAGGTGTTTCTGCAATCACTTTTTTGAATTCTCATTTTTATTTGTCTGTAAATATTTGCAGCTTTGCTTTTGTGAATATTGTTCTATTCAAACAATAGCCTTTTACTTTTGTGAATTTTTTGTGAGAATCAATATTTTATCTAATTAGAAGACTCTTAGTTAACGGGTGAAAATTGAATGGGAAAACAAGAGTTGAATGATAGCCAATTATGGAATAGCTTTAAAAAGGGAGATAACAAAGCACTTGCTGAGATATATTCTGCCAATTCAAGAAAACTATATTGGTATGGTCTGTCTTTTACCAAAAATAATTTGTTGATCGAAGATGCTATCCAGGATCTTTTTTCTGAACTGATTGCAAGCAGGCAAAGACTTTCTTCTACGAATAACATTCAATTTTATCTTATTAAATCATTTAAACGGGTATTACAGAGAAAAATTAATCAGGAAAGGAGGTTTTTTTTATCTGATAAACAAATAAGCCATGATTTTGAGCTAATTCACTCTATTGAGTATTTCATCGTTAAAGAAGAAAAACACAACCAACAATTAAAATCTTTATATGAAGCGATTAAAATGTTAACTTCCCGTCAAAAAGAGGCAATATATTTGAAATTTTCAGAAAATCTGGACTATGAAGAAATAGCTGAAATTATGGATATGACTGTTGAGTCGTGCAGAAATTTAATTTATAAAGCCATAAAATCATTAAAGAAATCCTTGTCAAAAAAATAGCCCGGTTTTCACTACTTTTAAGTGTTCCAGAAGATTCGTAAAAAATTGCGATCTTTGGCGACAGAAAAATAATCATGGAAAATCAGGAGACTATCAGATTAAATAAATATGTTGCCAATGCAGGCATTTGTTCCCGGCGTGAGGCAGATGCCATTATTGCCCGGGGGCTGGTAAAAGTAAATGGCCAGGTGGTTACTGAAATGGGGACCAGGGTTAGCCTCGGTGACGAAGTAGTCTACAAGGGGAAAGTGCTCAATCCTGAAAAAAAAGTATACCTGTTACTCAATAAGCCCAGGGGGTATGTGACAACCCTCGACGATCCGCACGCCGAAAAAACAGTGATGGACCTGGTTGGCAGGGCCTGTTCTCAGCGTATCTACCCGGTAGGCCGGCTCGACAAGGATACCACCGGCCTGCTACTGTTTACCAACGATGGCGAACTGGCAAAAAAACTCACTCATCCCGGTTACGAAAAGAAAAAAGTTTATCATGTTTTTCTCGATAAAAAAATCTCTGAAACCGACCTTCAGAAAATAACAGACGGCATCCAACTGGAAGACGGCCTTATTGCTGCCGATGCCATTAGCTATGCCGGCAGCAATGACCGGAAACAGGTAGGCATTGAAATTCATTCAGGAAAAAACCGGATTGTAAGGCGTATTTTCGAACACCTGGGGTACCGGATTGTGAAACTCGACCGGGTGCTGTTTGCCGGACTGACCAAAAAAGATTTGCCACGCGGGAAATGGCGCTTTTTGAGTGAACGTGAAATCGCATTTCTGAAGATGAATTGAAAAAAAATTTTCGAAGTATGCTGTAATATAAGGTGCACGAGAGTTAACAAATTCAGTATTGGAAAAGGAATTTATTAAAATAGTATCTGAAAACCAGGGGATCATCCACAAGGTATGTTCCATCTACTGTGACTCGGAAGAAGGCCGCCGTGACTTATTCCAGGAGATACTTGCCCAGTTGTGGCGTTCGTATACCAGTTTCCGCAACGAATCGAAATTTTCAACATGGATGTACCGGGTGGCGCTGAACACCGCCATCACTTCTTTTAAAAAAGAAAAAAGGCAACCCGATCAAAAAAGCCTTTCTTACGATAATTTTCAAATACCCGAAGAAAACTACGACAGCGAAACAGAAGAACAGATCAGACAGTTACATAAGGCAATCGGACATTTGACAGGGATCGAAAAATCGATCATCCTGCTCTACCTCGAAAGCAAAAGTTACGAGGAGATAGCCGAAATAACAGGTATTACACAAAACTACGTGCGGGTAAAAATGAACCGCATCAAAGCAAAGTTGAAAAAGTATATGCAAAGCGAAGAGTAATGGATTTAAAAGATTTAAAATCGGCCTGGAATAATTTTTCGTCGCACGATGCCAGTAAGCACCAACTGGACGAAAATGCAATACGGAAAATGCTGAAGTCGCGTACTCAGAATCTTGTCGACAAAGTGGAACGGAATATAAAAATCGGCTTTGGATTCCTGTTCCTGATCTTGTTGTTTTTACTTGGAGGCAACCATGTATTTCCCATTTCAATGCCCGAAGGATATGCCATTCCCCTTTGGCTTATATGGCTCGACTGGTTTAATGTAATTGTACTTGGAGGCACATTCGCTTATTTTATTCTTCGTTATTATTCTATCCGGAAATATTATTCCCGCATCTCGAACCTGCGCGATGCCCTGAACCGCATTATCAAAACACTTCAGGTATACAAGGTGCTGTTTAATATGTCGTTGTTCTTTTTGCTGACAGTCACTGTTGTTGAATTCATTACAGGTATGTATGCCGGTGCAGCTATTTCAGCCGAAACACAGGGAGGCCGGTTTGCCGATTTAAACAGCCAGCAATTGTTCTGGGCCATTCTGAGAGGGGTTGGCGTGCTGATTTTTTTGGTCTGCCTGGTTTTTCTTTTGTTCCGGTGGGGCTTCAGCCGCCTGTATGGGAACCACCTTAAAAGACTGAAAGCAACCTTGAGAGAACTGGATGAAATTGAATAATGCAGTATTTTAACAATACCCGTCGTTTCAATCAGGAGACCATTCTCTACGTTCAGGGTGACAAAAATTTAAGGAAGTCTGCCATCAAAAACAAGCAATAGCCGGGAACATACCGGTACAAAAAAGAGAAAAGTAAGTATGAATAAATATTTCCTGTCCTGCATTTTTCTTTTACTGAATATCGCTCAGTTGACCGCCTTTCCTTTTCAGGGACGGGTGATCGATGCCACCGGCAGGCAACCGTTACCGTTTGTCAATATTATCTTCAATGAACAGGGACAAGGAACGATCACCAATATCGACGGGTATTTCACCATTCAGTCTGAAGAAATCGAATACCTGCGGTTTTCATATGTAGGCTATGAACCATTGGTCGTTTATCCTGAAAATTTTTCTGCTGACCATATTTTTTCACTGAACGGAACAACGGTCCAATTGCCGGAGGTTGATGTTTCTCCCGGAGAAAATCCCGCACACCGGATCATCAAAAGAGTGGTCGGGAACCGCGACCTGCACAATCCCCGGAAGTGGAATTCGTACCAGTACGCTTCATATAACAAACTGGTCTTTTCGATCCTCGATGATAAGGGATTTCTCGATTCACTGCCAGATACGCTGACAACGCATCAGGACTCAGCCTTGCACCGCTTAAAAAAAATCATCGGTCAACAGTACCTTTTCCTGGTCGAAACAGCCAGCCGGAAATCTTTTCTGAAACCGGAAAAAGAAAAAGAGACAATCCTGGCATCAAGGGTTTCCGGCATGAAAGACCCCTCGTTTTTTACCCTTGCCACCCAATTGCAGTCTCTCACTTTTTACAATGACTATGTAACTCTGCTCGAAAAAGATTTTCTCAGTCCCATTTCCCCAAACTCGTGGGACAAATACCTGTTTGTACTCACCGATACCCTGCTTACCCCCGAACGGGACACGATTTACACTATTCAGTTCCGGCCCCGTAAAAACAAATATTTCTGGGGCCTGAAAGGGGTGATGAATATAAATACCAACGGGTATGCCATCCAGTCGGTACGGGCCGAAGATGCCAACAAACCCACCGGCATCCTGCGGATAAAAATTGAACAACTATATGAGTTTCTCCCCGAAGGACGCTGGTTCCCCAGAGAACTGAATTCGGAAATCGTCTATAACAAGTTCAATATAACGCCGGTAAAGGGGATCTCATTTTTGCTGAAAGGGAGCGGGAAAACCTATCTTTTCAACCAAAAAGTAAACCCGGAACTCGGCAAAGAGGAGTTCAAAGGGGCCAACCTTGAGGTGACCAGCGAGGCCACCAACCGCGACGAAAAATACTGGAGCAGTTATCGTATTGCCCCGCCTGACCCAAAAGACAGCATGACCTATCATGTTATCGACAGCCTGGGCAGGGCCGAAAAACTGGACCAACGGATGAGAATGTTCCTCTCTCTGTTCGAAAACAAACTTGCTGTCGGCAAATTCAATCTCCGGCTTCAGCATCTGCTGGCTTACAACCATTACGAAGGCATGCAACTGGGATTGGGGCTTGAAACCAACGAAAAAATAAGCCGCATTTTCCAGGTGGGCGGCTACTGGCGTTACGGGTTCAAAGACCATCGGCAAAAATTCGGCGCCGATCTTGCCGTAAGGCTTAACCGGCAAACAGAAACCAAAATTTTTACTGAAATAAAACGCGACAGGCAGGAGATTGGTGAAATGTTTTTCCTGGAACGACCCCGTATTTTTTCTTCGGAGAATTACCGGAAACTATTGTATACTGATATGTTTTCCATCCAGTTGCTCACTGCCGCGGTTGAACACCGATGGACAAAATTCCTGAAGACAAGACTTTTTTATACCCGCACAAAATATTTTGAGCCTATGAGCCTGTTTCCTGCTCCGGATCCGGCAGGTACATTTACTCTGAATAAAGTCGGAATTAAGATGCGCCTTTCGTTTGGCGAACAGTTTTTCGACAACCGCCGTTCCATTGTTCCCATGGGCAGCCGTTACCCGTTTGTCTTTCTTAACTACGAAAACGGCTTCGACAGGGAGGGCTTTAACAATTACCGTTCCTTCGAGTTAAAAGTGCGCGACTCGTTCCGCATGCGAAATATCGGTACGAGCCATCTTACCTTACAGGCTGCTGTCCGTAATGAGACAGGGTTTGGCAACCTTTTTGTCAGCCCGCCTGCTGCTGCCGATCACATGGTCTCAATTTATGCTGAGAACTCGTTTGCCACCATGCCTATGAACGAATTTTTTGCCAACCGCATGGCTGCTGTGTTCTGGAGGCACGACCTGGGGACCCTACTGTATAAAACGCCGAAATTTAAGCCCCGTGTATCGCTGGCGATGAATGCCTGTTGGGGAGATACCAGGCACGATTATCCCGGTTTCAGCACTTTTGAAAAAGGCTATTACGAAGGAGGACTGCTGATACGTAAACTGATCACACAAGAGATTATTTCCTTTGGTATTGGTGGTTTCTACCGTTTCGGAGCCTATCGTACCAACGATATGAGCGACGATCTTGCCATTAAGTTCACGGTGGATGTGGCATTATAAAATAACAAAACACAGTGGGAGCCGGAAAAGAAATGATTTTTTGGATTTCGTGGATTTTGTTGTACATCCAGCTCCGATAGACAGGAGTGATATATGGTAAAAGTTCTATCTTTGAATGAGATTTTGTTTGATGGATCGATAAACATAGTCCCCAATGCAAAATGGACTGACAGACATTCAACTTTTGAAAAAGATAGGAACAGGAGATTATAATGCTTTCCGGCTTTTATTTGATCGGTACTACAGTCCGCTTTGTAATTTTGCCTTCCGGTTTTTAAGAGACGATTTTATTACAGAGGACACCGTCCAGGAAGTCTTTACAAAAATATGGGAAGACCGTAAAAGTGTCAATATTAACGAATCAGTTAAATCATATCTGTATATAGCGGTAAGAAATAAAAGTCTGAATAAGATCAAATCAGAATCAGTCAGACAGGAGTATACCAACCGTTTTCTGGAAAATAATAATATTTTCGTTACAGAAATAAGGCTTGAACAGGAAGAATTCAGGAATTATCTCTTTCAGTGTATCGAAAAACTACCTCCCCGGTGTAAAGAAGTATTTACCAAAAGCCGGTTTGAGGAAATGAAACAGGAAGGAATTGCATCTTCCCTCGATATTTCCTTAAAGACTGTAAAAGCCCATATTGGAAAGGCTTTAAGACTTATCCGGGCTTGCCTTCAAATTACTTATCCCGAATATCTGTAAAAATTCTTTTGCCGGGTACGACCTTTTTTATCGGGAACTGTCATAGGTACAAAAGAGTAAAAGTCCAGATGAAAAATAAGGTTGAAATTTTTTATGCGATACTTTCCGGAACAGCTTCACCCGAAGAAGAACTCCTGTTTCAGGAATTAAAGGGACAAAAAGATAATCTGGTTTTATTTAATCAACTGAAGCAAATATGGAATGAATCCGGAGAGGTGAAAAGTTTTAAATCATACGATCCGAAACGTGCTTTTTATGCACTCACCCAAAAATTAGAGCATAAAAGGCAAATAAAAAGACGATCCCTGCTGGTTGCTGCATCAGGGATTGCAGCCGGGATTATCCTGATGATCGGTTTGTTCTGCCTGGTAATACCTCCGGGAAGTAATCAGCACCAGGCTTCGGTTGTTTTTGAAACGGAAGCCGGCAATCGTTCGGTAATCGTACTGCCCGACAGCAGTAAGGTATGGTTAAATGCCAAAACCCAAATACACTACGATGCGGACTTTGGCAAAACCAGTAGAAATATATACTTAAGCGGAGAAGGTTTTTTTGAAGTTACGCACGGCAGAAAGCCATTTATTGTTAATGCCGGCGATTTCAGGATACAGGTATACGGAACAAAATTCAATGTTTCAGCCTACGATGATGATCCGGTTATCAGCACCTGCCTGGAGGCCGGGAAAATCAGTATCAAACGCAAGGGGACAAAAGAATTGTTTGTTGAACCAGGTCAGTTGATCGCTTATAACAAGGTAAGTTCGGTATTCAGTTTAAACAAGGTAAATCCTGAGGAATATTCGGGTTGGCGGTCGAATAAAATGTACCTGCACAACGAACCTCTGGAAAGCCTTGCGAAAAAACTGGAACGTAAATACTGCATTACCATCGCTTTTATTCCTGAAAAGTTAGGCAGTGAAGTTCACTACTCAGGAATTTTCAGCAACGAAAATGCAGAGGAAGTGTTAGATGCTATTGCTATTGCCAGTGGTTTAAAATATGTAAAAAAAAGCAGTCATTATACGGTAAGCTACCGGTAGCAAATTGATGTCCGGTCAGTGAAATAAGATACAGAATAATAAAAATAAAATCTTTTTCGATGAATTAAATAAACTCTCTTTAAAAAACAAAACCGCCGGATGGTGCAACATCTGACGGTTGAATGTTTAAACCCTAATGCCAGGCATTAGAATACTAATAATTAAACGTTTACAAAACTATGAAAAAAAAACTGAAAGTGAGGGGGCGTATTGACCTTCATTTTAAAAAATTGTTATTGATTATGCGACTATCTGCTTTTCTGATTTTGGTATTGACCATCCATGTGTCAGCCACTGTGTATTCGCAGCAAACCCGGTTGTCATTAAACTTCAATAATGTTACGATCCGGGAAGTATTAAAGCAAATTGAGGAACAAAGCAGTTTTAAATTTCTCCTTCAGGACGAACGGCTGAATATCGACCGGAAGGTGGATATTCATGTCGACGGGGAAACGGTCGAAAATATTCTGAATGAAATTTTTGGGAGTCAAGGTATTAATTACATTATTACCGAAAAGAACCTGATTATTATCAATCCTTCTTCAGGTTCCGGTTTTACGGCCAGCCAGCAGGTAAAAACTGTTACCGGTACAATTACCGACAGGTCGGGCCAGGCCCTGCCTGGTGTAACGATAGTGGTAAAAAAAACTACCAACGGAACAATCACCGATATAAACGGAAGATTCGAACTTTCTGGTGTCCCTGCGACCGGGACATTGGTTTTTTCGTTTGTCGGGATGAAGACCCGGGAAATCCCGGTGGGAGACAAAACCTCATTTAACGTAAGAATGGAAGAAGAAACCATTGGCGTTGACGAGGTGGTCGTTACCGCACTGGGTATGGAACGGGAGAAAAAAGCCCTGGGCTACTCGGTCGGTGAAGTGAAATCGGATATGCTGGACAAAGTTCCGCAGCAAAACCTGCTGGGATCGTTATATGCCAAAGTATCAGGGCTGAAAATCAGCAATTCAACGAACGACCTTAATGCCCAGGCATATGTTACCATCCGGGGGCTTACTTCTCTTGTCGGGAATAACTCCCCGTTGGTTGTCGTCGACGGCGTGCCGAATGATAATGAACAAATATTGAAAGACCTGAATTCGGAAGATATTGAAAGTGTATCGGTACTAAAAGGACCCAGTGCTGCTGCTCTTTACGGGTCGAGGGCCGGTAACGGGGTAATTCTTATTACCAGCAAATCCGGGAAAACAGGCAAAAAAGGAATAGGTGTTTCTGTCAATATCGGTTCAACTTATTCAATTCCTTACAGATACGTCGATCTGCAAAACCGTTTTACTACCGGACAGGCCGGGGTTTTCAACGAAAGTAAATACCAGTCGTGGTACGGCCCGGAAGAAGGGGTAAGTGCAGTACAATGGAATACCGATGGAGAATCGAAGCCACTTGTTTTTTACGATAACTCACTGAAAGATTTCTTCCAGACAGGGGTTTCCACCACTGCCGATATTAGTATTAATGGCAGTTTTAACCGGGGAAGTTATCGCTTTTCTGCATCTCATTTCGGCGGTGACGGGGTGTATCCGGGCGTAGAACTAAAACGGAACGGGGTAAGCCTGGCCGTTGATTACGATATTACTTCAGAACTGAAAATAACAACCAATATAAGTCTCACCAATCCTTATTCCGATAATTATCACGAACGGGACGGGGATATTAACAGTTATACCTGTATTTATCAGATACCCCCTCACGTCAATATTAATGACTTGAAAGATTACTGGGAGATAGAAGATGTACAGCAGCGTACTGTAAATACGAATTACGATAACCCGTGGTTCTCGGCCTACGAACTGAAAAATAAATTCAACCGTATGCGGCAAATCGGAAGTGTAAAGCTGGAGTATCAGATTCTTCCTGAGCTGAAGCTGATGGGACGTTATTCTTTTAATGGTTCCAACGAGAAAAATTCGTACCAGCAACCCTGGTTAAGTTATTCCGGAGATGGAGGAGGAGATAAAACGCCGTATGGACATTATGAAGAAACGATTACGAACCTTCGGGAAATGAATGCTGATTTCCTGCTTTCCTGGGAAAAAAAGATCGGGAAGTTTGACATCCAGCCCTCTGTTGGGGGAAACATTATGAGGCAGCGGAACTATGGAATGTATGCAGGCGGGGACAATCTGGTTATTCCGGGGCTTTACACCCTGGCGAATGTGGAAAGTACCGGTCTGGAATATGAAGGAGGAACATATAAGAAAAATATTTACAGTGTTTATGCCCTGGCTAATCTCAGTTACGGGAACATGGTATATTTGGACCTGACGGCCCGGAACGACTGGTCGAGTACTCTTCCTGATGAAAACCGTTCCTATTTCTATCCTTCCGCTTCATTGAGTTTGCTGATCAATGAAATGGTTACTTTGCCATCGTGGTTTTCATTGTTAAAACTCAGGAGCGGCTGGGCACAGGTTGGTAAGGATACTGATCCGTATGAAATTGCCACAGTGCTGGAACAGGAAAACTGGGGCAGTAAATTTACTTATTCGGTACCTGAAAGTTTAAGTAATGTAAACCTGAAGCCAGAGATTGCCACTTCCTTCGAAATTGGCACCGATGTTTCATTTTTCACGAATCGCATAGGCTTAGGGTTGACCTATTACCAGGTTGACAACAAAAACCAGATACTGGACGCTTCTACATCGGCATGGTCCGGGTACACTGCTGCGGTGATCAATGCCGGGCTTGTACAAAATAAAGGAATAGAAATAGAGATGAACGCTACACCGGTGAAAACCCATGATTTTACCTGGGACATGAACCTGAACTTTACACGGGAAAGAAGTAAGCTGAAAGAGTTGACCGAAGGGATCGATCAATACCAGTTCTGGCAAAGTACCCAGGTTTATGGGATAACCAAGGTCGGCGATTATATTGGGGATATTTATGCAAGGGACTGTGTCCGGGTCGAAGACGGAGATTACAAAGGATGGGCTTTACTCGACTCGAACGGTAAGATGCAACGCAATAACGACGAATTGCAAAAAGTAGGGCATTATATCAACGATTTTATAATGGGCCTGCAAACTACGTTCAGGTATAAAAATCTGAGTTTGTCGATGAGTTTCGATTGGAGACAGGGTGGTAAATATTACGATCAGGCAATGTTGCGACTTACCAGGGCCGGGAAGGTTGAAAAATTTCATAAAAATGCCAATTCAAGTACATTCACCGGCTTGCTGAGTAATAATACCTTTAGTGGCGATAACAGTGCTTTGGCCAGTGAAATCAAGAACAATCCCGGAATTTATCAGAAAAATATCTGGGTTGGAGGACGAACCCGGGAACTTGGCGGATTCCTTTATAATGGCAACTATGACGGGGCTTTTTATCCGGGAGTTATATCTGATGGCAATGGTGGCTATACAGAGAACTTTGGAGGGGCCGATACCGAATATATCCATGCTTACGAAGTATTTGCCACTTCAGGAGGCTACTGGGACCGGGGCTGCAGCGACAAGTGGTTCTACGATGCTTCTTTCATTAAACTCCGGGAAATTGTTCTTTCCTACACTTTTCCCCGGAGGATAGCCAGTAAAATATTAGCCCAGGATGTTACCCTCTCTGCTTTTATGAAGAATATTGTTGTTTGGTCGGCGGCCAAAACCAATATGGACCCCGAATCTCAATATAAACAATATAAAGACGGCTCTTTATGGCAGGGAGTAAGTAACTGGAACGGCTCTCCAATTGTTATGCCTGCAGGTTTTAAACTCAGTGTTAACTTTTAAA
This sequence comes from Prolixibacteraceae bacterium, assembly GCA_963662895.1. Taxonomy (GTDB): domain Bacteria; phylum Bacteroidota; class Bacteroidia; order Bacteroidales; family Prolixibacteraceae; genus GWE2-42-39. Next base: position 1,162,488 of record OY759981.1, read on the forward strand.
ATTGAATGAAATGAAAAAAATTCAGATTATATTTTCAGGTACAGTCATTATTATCTTATTGCTTCTGGCTGTATCCTGCGATGACCTTACTGAAATAAATACCAGTCCGAATGAAGTAAATGCCGAAGAGATTGACCTCAGTTATATATTAACGTATGCCGTTTCCTATCCATCGTTCGAATATATCAAAGGTCAGGCTTTCGATGGAAAAGGAATATCCGAAGCCATGCAATATATTCAAAAAGATTATATTGGTTATACGGGGCCGAATAATTTTAACTGGAGTTCTGTCTCCATTTCGAACTGTTATTCTTCATTGGAGAACAGCCAGTATATTTATAACCATGCCGGGAGGGCAAGCGATGAAAACGCTCAGAATTTTTATAAAGCAGCCGGGCTTATCATGCGTTCATTCTGGTTCGGTTTTTTTACTTCTGCATGGGGCGATATACCTTATACTGAAGCATTACAGGCTGAAGCCGGGAATTATACGCCGGGTTACGACCCCCAGGACGAAATATTCAAAGGGGTATTGGAAGACCTGGAAACAGCCAATGATCTTCTTACTAATATTGGGACTGTCGATGATGCTGCCGAAGGGGATATCATGTACCAGGGAGATGCTGCCAAATGGCGCAAATTTGCCAATTCGTTACGGTTGAGGTATTGCCTGCGCCTGTCTGAGAAGCAGACTGAAATGAGATCGACAGGCGTTGATGTGGCTTCGGTAGTTAGTACTATTTTATCGAACAGTTCCACTTACCCGGTTTTTACTTCGAACGACGATAATGCCTCAATAAATTATGAAGGGACAGACATGTATGATTCCTGGCCGGGTGGTCCTCTTGATTGGAGTAACCGCTCGGAGTTTTATCGCCGCAAACCATGTAAAACCTTTGTAAATGCGCTTCGCGATGGGATGGATCCCCGCTTAACAACTTTTATACGCCCTGTCGATGTCCAGTTGCTGGTAAGGGATGATGTGGCTGAAGGATATGAAAAGTTATCCAACGGACTAGTTAAAAGGTATATCTCTACAGCAACTTTCCAATCGGAAACAGAAGCTCCTATCGATACCTGTATGTATGTAGGTTTACCGGCGGCCATGAAAGAACCTGACTATTTTAACCTGAGTGGAACAAAAGACCAGACAGCGATCAGTGCCCTGGACCGGGATATTTATACCGACAATGCAGCGAACCCTCATGTTTCGTACCTTGCCGATATGTATGCAGAAAATGTCAATCCCCTGGTAAAAGCTGTTTACATGAGCTATGCAGAAGTATCTTTTCTTTTGGCTGAAGCCCGGTTGAAAGGTTGGATCACAAGCAGTAATACAGCCGATTATTATGAACAGGGAATTGAAGCAAGCCTTGATCAATATGAAATTGCAGATGGGAGCAAAACGGTTTATAATCCGGCAAACCATGAAACAGTTGCGTTTGACAAAAGTACATTTCTTTCAAACCTGAAGACTGAGTTCTCAAATGCTTCTACGGAAGATGAACAGTTGAATTTACTGATGACCCAAAAATGGCTGGCTTTGTTTATGACCCCTGAATTTTGGTTCGACTGGCGCAGAACAGGCCTTCCCGATTTTGGCGCTAATGTGATTTCAGGCGCTAACGGGAGCAAGATTCCTGTCAGGTATATCTACGGTGATGATGAGCATAATTACAATTCCGAAAATGTAGAGGAAGCAGTTAGCCGTCTGGATACCGGGGAAGATACACAATGGGCAAAAATGTGGTTGCTGCAAGGCACTGATAACCCTTGGTAAAAGGTATATTTCTATTAATCAATAGTAAAATTTTAGCCAGGAAGCTTATTTAAAGCTCTCTGGCTAAAATTTTATCGATACTGACGGTACTGTCTCCTGTTCCGGGTACTTCATTGCATAATTGCTGTCCCCTCTTTGAATGTTCTGATAAAATTGGTTTCTTTGAAACTCGAACAGCTATAAAAGGGGTAGGATAAATGGTTGATTCACAGAAAATCAGACTTTTCATGGATGACGAACGGCTTGACATCAACCATCTTTTCATGCAATACAGCAAGCCCTTGTTTTATTATGCCTGTAAGTTTGTCGACGAAGAACCAGCCAAAGATATTATTCAGGATGTATTTCTGAAATTGTGGAACGATCGCACCATTAGAGTAAATAAATCATTGAATGGTTTGCTGTTTACCATGGTCCGTAACAAATGCCTCCAGCAACTGGAAAAAGAAAAGGTGCGTGCCGATTATCTTAATAATGCAAAACTTCAGCTTCGTAATGAAGAAATTACATATTATTCAGGCGAGCCGGTCAGTATTATTCAGATTGAATTGCAACATCAACTTGAGTCGGCGATAAATAAATTGCCCGGTAAGTGCAGGGAGGTATTTATCCTAAGCCGGTTTCAGGAAAAAAAGAACAGGGAAATTGCTGAAGAAACGGGAATCTCGGTAAAAGCAGTTGAGAAGCATATTACCAAAGCCCTGCAAATTATCAGGCATGAACTTAAAGATTATTTACCGCTTTTCTTTTGGTTATTTTAGTTTCCTGAGCCTCCCGTGATTTTATTAAATACGCAGAAAATTAAACCAGGCCTCTTTCTTTTTAAAGAAATATGTGTTAACTTTAACAACCTAAGGCTCAAAGTCTGTATGTATAACAGGACTGGACATAATGAAAAGGAATAAAAGATAAAGCCAAAGTCATTTTGTTCACGACAACAGAACATTGACAACCCCGATTTGCTGACCCCAAACGCTCGGAGCCGACAGACCAGAGAAAGTCATAAAAAGCCAGGAATAAAACGGCTATTGGTGAATAAATTTATGAACTATTAAATTTAAACACTATGACAGAAATTTTTCATAGCGTAAAAGCGTACCTGTACGACAATGCGCTAACCAGTGATCCCGACGACTATGTCGCCCGGGTCAATTCAGAACGAAGCCTGAGCTCTGAGGAGATTTGTGCATCAGCCGTGTCCCGTGGCGGGGCTGATATATCCCAGGCTTCCATGTTACACGGAACCAAGCTTTTCTTAAAAGAAATGGCTTATCTTCTTTGTGACGGTTATTCAGTGAATACCGGTTATTTTACAGCTACTCCGCTCATCAGAGGGGTTTTCAACAGCCCCGACGATACCTTTGATCCTGAAAGGCATACGATTTTGTTCCAGTTCAACCAGGGCGACACCCTTCGTAACGAGCTGTCTACCATTGAAGTACAAATAATGGGAGTAGCCGATACAGGCCTGGGCATTTCGCAGGTAACCGACATGAAGACCGGCTCGGTAAACGATCAGCTTACCCCCGGACGGAACCTGAGAATAGACGGGCATAAACTAAAAGTGGCAGGCGACGACGGGAACACAGGAATCTTTTTTATCAACCAGTCTTCGGAAGAAGAAACCAGGGTTGATGCAAGCGACCTGGTAATCAATAACCCTTCGGAACTGCTCATTATTATTCCTGAACTGGCCGCCGGAACGTATAAACTGAAGGTAAGCACACAGTATGCTAAAGGACAATTTTTGAAAGAACCACGGACTGCTATTTTCGATAAGGAATTAACCGTCCAATAAAAGGGAAAAGCAACAGCCGGGAGGATTATTTTATATCCTCTTGCTGTTGCATATGTGGTAGACGCTCGTCAACCGGTGTGGTAGACGCTCGTCAACCGGTGTGGTAGACGCTCGTCAACCAGTGTGGTAGACGCCCATCAACCGGCGTGGTAGACGCCCATCAACCGGCATGGCAGATGCCCATTAACACGCAGAAGATATCCGCAAAAATTTCCAACCATCATATTACTCTGAAATACAAGGGAAAAATGAATGATTGCAGTAAAAAATACGATGACGATCAAAAATTCAGGAGGGAGACCAACACTCCGCCCGGGAAAAACCATGTTCCGCACCGCCGGGGCTCAGGGTATGGTGGGGGGATGTACCTTTCTACCATACTGTCATTCCTGGATTCTGGACATTTATTGCCCCCCCAAAAAATGTCAAAAATGACAGTATCCGCCCCACCATTCCCGTCTGTTTTCAAGAGGGATTCAATACCACCTCCCTCCGGCAAGCCGGAGTACTCCTCCTTAACAGGAGGAGAATTTTTGGCATGGTGGTATTTTGAAAGGTTAGTGGTATTATGCGGGAGTAGTCATATCTGTTTTCAGAAGCCATTACATAGTAACTTATTCTTCTCTGCCGCTACTTCTTCCGTTTCCCCTCCTTTTTCCAAGGAGGGGTGTCCGGCTTGCCGGATGGGGTGGTCAACAGCTTTTTCCCCTTAAATATATCCTGTCTTATTAAAAATATAGTAACTTGAAACAAAAAATGATTACATATAACAATCACCCGTTTCTGAAAAATTTAAGAAAAGATTTAAGAAATCATTCTACATCAGCAGAAGCAACACTTTGGAAAAAATTACAAAAACGACAGGTTGAAGGTCTGAAATTTCGCAGGCAACATTCTGTTGGCAGATATATTCTTGACTTTTATTGTCCGGAAATACAACTGGGTATCGAGTTGGACGGAGAATATCACACAGGTCATTATGCGGAAGCAAGAGACAGGAACCGGGATGAATTTTTGAACACTCTGGGAATAGAAGTGTTACATTTTGAAAACCGGTGGGTATTTGAATATCCCCAGGATATTATTGAAGCTATTCAGAAAATAAAAATGAAACGGGAAGAGAAGAGGTAAGTTTATATCAGGGTTTGCCACCATTTTCCGATTGTTCCCAAGGAGATTCAGTACCACCTCCCCACGGCAAGCCGGGGTACTCCTCCTTAGCAGGAGGAGAATTTTTGGCATGGTGGTATTTTGAAAGGTTAGTGGTATTATGCGGGAGTAGTCATATCTGTTTTTAGAAGCCATAACATAGTAACTTATTCTTCACTGCCGCCACTTCTTCCGTTTCCCCTCTTTTTTTCAAGGAGGGGTGTCCGGCTTGCCGGATGGGGTGGTCAACAGCTTTTTCCCCTTAAATATATCCTGTCTTATTAAAAATATAGTAACTTGAAACAAAAAATGATTACATATAACAATCACCCGTTTCTGAAAAATTTAAGAAAAGATTTAAGAAATCATTCTACATCAGCAGAAGCAACACTTTGGAAAAAATTACAAAAACGACAGGTTGAAGGTCTGAAATTTCGCAGGCAACATTCTGTTGGCAGATATATTCTTGACTTTTATTGTCCGGAGATACAACTGGGTATCGAGTTGGACGGAGAATATCACACAGGTCATTATGCGGAAGCAAGAGACAGGAACCGGGATGAATTTTTGAACACTCTGGGAATAGAAGTGTTACATTTTGAAAACCGGTGGGTATTTGAATATCCCCAGGATATTATTGAAGCTATTCAGAAAATAAAAATGAAACGGGAAGAGAAGAGGTAAGTTTATATCAGGGTTTGCCACCATTTTCCGATTGTTCCCAAGGAGATTCAGTACCACCTCCCCCCGGCAAGCCGGAGTACTCCTCCTTAGCAGGAGGAGAATTTTTGGCATGGTGAGTTTTTGAAAGGTTAGTGGTATTATGCGGGAGTAGTCATATCTGTTTTCAGAAGCTATTACATAGTAACTTATTCTTCACTGCCGCTACTTCTTCCGTTTCCCCTCTTTTTTTCAAGGAGGGGTGTCCGGCTTGCCGGATGGGGTGGTCAACAACTTTAATTCACCGGAAGGTGAAAAGCAGGGAAGGCCGGTCAAAGTAGTCCTCAAAGCCGGACGGGCGGATACAATACAAAAGTGAGGAGGCTGATCATCTTTAGCTTACTTCAGATATGCCTCAAAAAAATTATCCATTTTAAGCCGGACATAATCGTTCACCCGCTTAGCCATATCCATGGTATGCGGCCACAACGGAACCCTGTAATATTCGCAGGGGACTCCCAGCGCATCCAGCCTGCTTTTTAAAGTATCTGACTGACTGATTGGCACAAGATGGTCAGAAGTGCCGTGTAAAATTAATGTGGGCGGATTTGCCGGTCTTAAATAATGAATTGGTGAAGCTTCGATATAAAGTTCAGGTGTTTCCGCGTAGGAATGCCCGATAAAACGGGTAAGCAGCCGCTGGGTTTGTGCATATTCAGTGGTCATATCAGCAGGGCCGTAAATATCCACTACTGCCTTAACTTTATGCTTTACCCTGCTCATATCTTTTTTCTTCCGGGGGTTTTCCCAGCCGTAAGCTGCCAGCATCGATAAATGGGCCCCGGCAGAACCTCCAACCAATGCAATCCGGCTGGTATCGTACCCGTATTTTTCCCCGTTATTAAAAAACCACTCCACGGCATCTGTAACATCATCCACACAGGCCGGATAAATGCTGTCTCTTACTAACCTGTAAGAAACAGTAGCTGTTACGTAACCTTTTTCAGCATAATCAACCAGGTAACAAAGGTAATCCGACCGTTTCCCGCTCTTCCAGCCACCGCCGTGGATAAACACAATTAACGGGGCCGGCTCATCCAATTCTTTTAATTTATACAAATCCAGTTGTAACGATTTACCGTTTACACTTTTATACTCTATATTTTTAAACTCTTTCACTGATTCAGGAACCTCCGGCTCCAGGTCAGCCAGTTTTTCCAGACCAATACCAACAGCAAGGTAATCGAGAATTTCAAAATGATAACCAACAGGAGGTTTTTCAGGAAATAAAAAACCCCACCCCCTCGGAATGATCATTAACAGGCAAAAAAGCAGAAGAACAATCAGTAATCCTTTTAGAAAGCGTTTCAATATTCTCATGATCAGTTATTTTAAGATCAAGGTATCAATGCTGACTCAACTCCTCCAGCATCTCCTTCAGGTTCTGGTGTAAAGCCGGAGCGGTTTCAGGCCCCGGCGAATTTTCTTCTCCATAGGGCGATTTTTCCCGTCCGTAGGTATACGGAGCCTTTTCATCCCACTGGCTTTTCGGAATAATATAACCAATCTCGTCGTTGGCAAGACCAAATACAAATTTATACTTGCCGGGCATCATCTCCCTGACCGGAGGCACCTCAACCGGATGAATATCAAAATCCCGGCCATCAGGAGCTTCTATTCCCCCGTTTATAAGCCCGGGGTATGCTTCGCCAGGAATTGTTACAAACGAAAGAGGGCCGATTGTAAAAACAGCAAGTTCCGAACGCATTTTCATCCAGCCCAAAGTTCCCCGGTCTAATACACCAATTGCCGTGGCCAGTTTAAACAGCCAATTGTGTATTGGGATTGATATGGTTCGTACGATGAGCGATATTCCTGCAGAATCGATAACCTCCATTGGGTGTTCCATTGCGTCCAGGGCGATTAAGGCCAACTGTTTTCCCTGGGCTTCTGTTTTTTCAAACGAAGGCTCCAGGTATTTTTTATCTGTAAACGGATCTTTCACCGCCAGGCTTGCATGGGTTGTCATTAACCCGCCAACCGCACCATTCATATAAATGCAAACAGAGCCGGTACCCTGTTTAAGCAGACTGTCACCATTAAAAACACCTTTTTCCACACCTTCACGTACATAATGCGGGAAATCGGAAGAAACCAATAAATTCCTGCTCCATAATGTTTCAGGATGATCGCCCCAGGCCACCAGGGTACCTAATGTTCTTTCGCTCTTTTGGTCGATGGCTTTTATGATCCGCATGCCTGAATCGAATACTTCCGGTTGACGTGTATCCTTCACCAGGTGACCTGCACTGGTCAGGTCTTCCGAAACTTCAAAACGTGCAGGTCGCATATTTTCTACGGCTGTAACAACGGATTTTACAATTTGTTTCTTTACAAATTCCATGTATTCGCTGTTCACACCGCTCCGTAAAGGAGATTTGCCCCAGAGCCCCATTAAATCGGGCCCTTCGTGTGTATGCGTCGATGCAATAATGGTGTAAGTTACACCTGTCCGGGCAGGAATCATTTCTCTTGCATCAATTATGTCATCATTCATAAAACCAATGGCATCGAGCACAACAATTGCCAGCCGTGTTGTCCCATCGTCAATAACCATAGTGCGTGCCCATGTGTCGTCGTGTACCCCGTTGGCAGGTTTGTTATTGCTGAACCCGGCAATCCAGACCGGATCGAAAACGCCGTTCCCGTTTCCGTCAATAAAGGTATCCCCATCTTTGGGATTATACTTTGCATCGTTATTTTTATCAATCCACTTATCAGGAACTTCCGGGGTGACGGGAACTGCAGCAAACCCGGCACTTAACGCCGAAGGTGAACCGCCGGATACTTCCATATCGGCACTGTACCCCGGATGCCGGTCTTTCAGGTTTGAATAACACCATACCAACAACAGTACAATTGACAAAACCAATACTATTCCTAATATTTTAAAAATAGTCTTCATCTCCCTGTATTAGATATTCGACATAAAAACCAGAGATGCCGCGCCAAGACATCCGGCCTGATTCCCAAGCACTGCCCCTACGACATCGGTATTGGCAGCGCAGTCGGGCATTGCATAACTTAATGCTGATTCTTTGATCATATCAATATAAAACTGTCCGGCTTCGGAAATACCACCGCCAATAACCACTTTCTGCGGTGCAAATATGTTTATAAACGAAGCCACTCCATGTCCCAGGTAACCGGTATGTTCACGCATACATTTCACGGCAGCAGTTTCTCCTTCTTTAAATTTCTGAACCAGGTAAAAACCATCAATCTCTTTTTCGTTCCGACCGGTTTCTTCAGCATATTGCCGGAGCAAAGCCGAAGTGGAGGCATAAGCTTCCAGGCAACCCCGTCCTCCGCAATTGCAGTCAATTCCATTGTGATTAATAGTAATATGCCCAAGTTCTGTTCCCCGGTTTTGATAACCGCCATACAGTTTACCATTGGCAACAATAGCTCCCCCGATACCGGTACCAACCGTGAGAAAAATCACATCGGTACAGTTTTGGGCCGCGCCGTAAGCTACTTCGCCCAGGCCCATTACATTCGCATCGTTATCGACATAAACAGGAAGGTTGAACTTTTCAGAAAAAATAGCCGATAACGGGATGTTTTCCCATTTATCGAGATTATCGGCGCCACCGGCAACCACGCCATCGCAAACCACCCCCGGAGTGCCGATTCCAATACCTGCAACGGAAAAACCATTCTCTGCTGCCTTCCCGAGCGTTCGTTGTATCGACTTACCAATGGTATCTAAAATATCATCGCGGGTTGCTGTTTCGCCAATGGGCAATTTATCACTGAATAATATTTCTCCTGATTCTGAAGCCAGGGCGAATTTCACAAAAGTTCCGCCCAGGTCAATTCCAACTGCATATCTTTCTTTTCTCATTCTTCTGTTATTATCTCCGGATAGTAAGTGGGTACTATAGCAAATAAAAGCTTTTACAATAAAAAAAACTTCTGGTATTTTATTCACTTTATAATATATTTTAACCTCCAGGCTAATTTTTTAAACTTATTTTCGTCTAGATAAAATAACTTAACAGACAAACAAAAACCTGATCAAATGCAACACGTTCTCAAAATATTCTTTTTCCTTTTTATTCTCCGGGCCTTCACGGGCATATATGCCGTGAATGCACAATCCTCTGATCCGGGCAACTATGTAAACCCCTTGTTGGGTACTGAATTTTTCGGGCACACTTTCCCCGGCGCTTCTTTACCTTTTGCCATGGTACATGTCAGTCCCGATACCGGCACCAAAGGCTGGAGTCACTGTGCCGGGTATGTTTATTCCGAAAGCACGATCATCGGGTTCAGCCATACGCACTGGAGCGGCGTAGGAATGGTTGACGGAGGCGATGTTTTACTGATGCCGGCCGTCGGGAACAAACTTCAGGTCGTTCCCGGGACAGAAGAAAAACCGGACAAAGGCTACCGCTCGCGCTTTGACCATGCTGACGAAACAGCTTCACCTGGTTATTACTCTGTTTTTCTGAAAGATTACAAAATAAAGGCTGAATTAACCACAACACCACGGGTTGCCTTTCACCGGTATACTTTTCCGAAAGCCAACGCAGCAAAAATCATCATCGACCTGGGACACCAGATCGGGGAACAGCAGGAAAACGACCGGGCTGAAGTCAGGATCATCAATAATCAATGTATCGAGGGTGAAAAAAAGGACGGTCCCGGAAAAATTTTCTTTGTGGCTGAATTCAGCAAACCTTTTACCTACTACGGAACTTTTGATGCCGACTACCAAACGCAGGAATCAGGAGCTGCTGTTTTTGCTTACAAAAATGCAGAGGCCGGTAAAAACATCGGAGCTTTTGTAACTTTTAATACTGAAGATCAGGAAGCCGTTTTGATAAAAGTAGCTATCTCGTATGTCAGTATCGAAGGAGCACGTAAAAATCTCCGGGCTGAGCTACCCCACTGGAATTTTGAAAAGGTAAAAACCAAAGCGCGGGAAACCTGGAACAATGAATTATCACGCATAAAAATTGATGGTGCAACCGACGCCCAAAAAGAAATTTTTTATACGGCCATGTACCATTCGTTACTGGCGCAGTACATTTCGCAGGACGTTGACGGAAAATATGCAGGATTCGACGGGAAAACACAACTTGCCAAAGGATACGATTTTTACGGTTCGTTTTCATGCTGGGACACCTACCGCTCACAACACCCGTTACTCACCATTATTGCACCCGGACATGTTAATGATTTCATTAAATCCATTGTAGCGAAAACCAAAGAATATGGCTGGCTACCTGCACAGCATTTTCAGAATGTATATGGTGAAGGGATGGTCGGCGACCACCTGGTTCCCGTTATTGTTGACGCATACATGAAAGGCTACCGGGATTACGACGTTAACTACCTCTACAAAATGATGCGAAAAAAAGCGCTGGAACAGCCTCAGCCACCGGTCCCGTCCGAAGCAGCACGCTCGGGACTGAAATATTACCTGAAACTTGGCTACATGCCTGCCGACCGGGTTACCGAGTCGGTTCCCAAAACACTGGAATCGGCTTGCGACGACTGGTGCATTGCCCAACTGGCAAAGGCTCTGGGGAAAAATGATGATTACCGCTTATTCATGAAACGGGCTTCCAACTACCAGAATGTCTGGGACCCGGGAACCGGATTCATGCGCCCGAAAAAACTTGACGGCACATGGCTCGAAGCACAAAACGGCAGGGAACAGGAAATTGTAAAGGAAGGCGATCATTCCTATTACAAATATTTCGATCCGCTACTGGTAGGCTGCCGTCCGAACCGGCATTATACCGAGTCGAACGCATGGCAATACATCTGGTCGGTTCAGCATGATGTAAAAGGCCTGGTCAACTTGTTTGGCAGCCCTGCAAAATTTACAGCCAAACTGGATACCTTTTTTGAAATGAGCCCGCTCATTACCCCTCCCAAATACGTGGGTGTCGTGGGAACTATCGGCCAGTATGTACACGGGAACCAGCCCTCACACCATGTGGCTTACCTGTACGACTACGCCGGGCAGCCATGGAAAACCCAGCAACGGGCACGGCAGGTGATGGAAGAACTGTACCGTCCCGGCCCGGGCGGGCTCTGCGGAAATGAAGATATGGGCTCGCTTTCGTCGTGGTATGTGCTAAGCGCTATGGGGATTTATGCTGTAACCCCGGGGGCGCCAACCTATACGATCGGCAGTCCCTTATACGGCGAGGCAGTAATCGACCTGCGGAACGGGAAGACTTTTACGATCAAAGCATTAAATAATTCAGCAGAAAACAGGTATATCCAGTCAGCTACCCTGAACGGGAAGCCATTCGACCGGACATGGATCAGCCACGAAGAAATTATGAATGGAGGCGAACTGGTTTTCCAAATGGGAAATGCACCTAACAGGAAGTGGGGAACAGGCAAGAATGCAGTTCCGCCATCCATGTCGTAGTTTTAAAATCGTTGTCTGGTCTCCAGATTTTTTCAGGGATTCAATGTCCTTTTCTGCTTCGATAGTATATCCCAGAGTGTAAATCATTCGGATAACCCTAAAAATCTATCAATATCCTCAATACTCGTTAAGTATTTTACTTTCCCCTCTTTTGCCTGCTGGATGGAACGATCAATTTTTGCGAGCATTTCCGGGGTAAAATACAAATCGTCATCATCGATAGGGATAAGTACATAGGCTTGTTTTGCTCCTCTTTTGATTACTATTTGTTCCCCTTTATCAGCCAGTTCGAAAAATGCTTTTTGCTTTTCCCTGAACTGGCGGCTTGTTACCTGTAAGATTGCCATATTTCTAAAATCTTTATGTGTCCCATATTTGGTACAAAAGTAGTAAATATCTTAGTTCAACCTGCTAGCTGATCATATCTTTCAAAACAGGTTTCAACTCATAAAAATCCTGTATTCTCAAATCAGCCATATCGGCGTTCTGCGTAGAGGATGAAGCTTCAAGGTAAGCAATACAAAACATACCCGCAGCTTTCGCAGCCTTTATCCCGTTTGTCGAATCTTCAATGATGATACATTGCTCAGGCAGAATTGAAAGTAACTTTGCCGTATGTAAGAAAACATCCGGCTCGGGTTTACTTTTCCCGACAGCCCGGCTGCTAACGACCTGTTTAAAATATTTTCGCAATCCTGTTTTGTCCATAATTATTTTCACCACTTCCGGCACCGATGATGATGCCACTGCCATCGGAATGCCCAGGCCTGTAGCCCAATCCAGCAGTTGTACTAATCCGGGCATGGGAGGAATTTGTTGCAACGACGAAAAATATTGCTCACTTTCCCTGTAATTTAGTTCGACAATTTCATCAATACTAAGGTCCAGTTTACGCGACCGTATAATCTCCGTCCACATCACATCAGAGGCTGTTCCCATATACCGGGCATGTTCTTCCTCTGAAATATCGAGTTTCAGTTTTCTGAAAAGTTCTCTTTCAATTTTTATGTGGTATGGTTCGCTGTCAACCAGAACCCCGTCCATATCAAAAATAATTGCACTGTACAATTTCATCTGCTTATCTTTTCAATTCACTTTTTAATAAAATCTTTCCGGTGCTCCGAAGGGGTTTTTTTCATCACCATTTTAAAATAATGGTTAAAGTTTGCCAGGTTATTGTAGCCACATTCGTAACAAATCTGGGTAACCGATTTATCGGTTTCGGCCAGGAGTTTTGCAGCTATTCCGATACGCACACTTTTCACGTAATCCATAAATCGTTGGTTCGTCTTCTTTTTAAAATACCGGCAAAACGAGCCTGGTTCCATACAAATCAATGTTGAAGCATCTTTCAGATTAATACCTCCCTGTATATTCTGGAAAACGTATTCGTATATCTTGTCTATTTTATCCCTGTCTTTATCATAAGTATCAGGCAACGAAGAAGGCAAAGTCAGGTATTCCCTTTCTTCAATTTTTATAAGCAGGTTAAAAACTTTTAACAGTTTGATGTAACGTTCCAACCCTTTTAAAGTCACCATTTGCTCAATAGTTTTGGCCACCTTCGCGGTTTTTGGGCCCTTAAATAAAATTCCGTTATCTGCTTTCCTGAGCAAATCAACCAGTTCTTCCAGTTCCGGGATATTAAAAAAATCGGAACTAATAATGTTTTCATAAAAATGGGTAACAATACATTCCGGTGCAGAATTTTTATCCACGTCCAATACTTCCCAGCAATGAGAAATATTTGGGCCCAGTAAAACCAAATCACCCGGTACATAACTCGAAATATGGTTTCCGACAATCCTTCTGCCTGCTCCCGAAGTAATCAGGTTTAACTCATAATTTTTATGAGAATGTATTTTTTCTGAATCCGGGTCCATCTCCAACCTCCGGGTAATAAATGAATGTTTGTTCGGGACAAAAATCTTTTCGTACACAAACTCCATAATATATATTTTAACCAAAAACGTGGATATATACCTTTTCTCCCTGATAATTAGTTAAAATTGCACAAAAAATAAACAATATCCAATAAGTTTTGTTTAATTGAATACTATTTTTTTGTAACTGAAGATTTTTATAAAGCGATCTTTTAGTGGCCTGGTAATACACCAGGCAAGACCTGAACCAAAATTCATAAAATAGCCATAAAGACCTAAACAAAATGAAGCATAATGTTTTAAAATCAGATCAACATTCAGAAATGAGGAACCTTATTCTCATACTTACAACATTCCTTACACTTACAGCAGCAGCCAAAACCGACCAACAACAAACAGTCCGACAAAAGTTGGCGCAGCAAAATATCTTTCCAATACAAGACAAACATGTTCACAGCAGTTCAATTGCAGAGCTGCCAAACGGCGATTTGTTATCCTGCTGGTTCGAAGGTTCCGGCGAACGCAAGGCCAACGATGTAATGATAAAGGGTGCACGATTGAAGAAAGGACACCCCAACTGGAGTGAACCATTTGTAATGGCAGATACTCCTAATAATCCGGATTGTAACCCGCTGCTTTTCCTCGATAAAGAGAACCGTCTGCACCTGATATGGGTTGTTGTCGTGGCTAACCGCTGGGAGTCTTCAATCCTAAAAACCCGTATCTCAACGGATTATACGGATGAAGGAGCCCCTAAATGGGACTGGCAGGACATTATATTACTTAAACCCGGGGAAGAATTTACAGAAACCCTTGAAAAACAATTCAGGAACCCGGGAACACCGGCCCTTGCATGGGCTGAATATGCGCCAAGGTACGAAAGCATGATCATAGAAGCCTCAAAAGATGCCGGCAAACGGGAAACAGGCTGGATGGGACGCATTAAACCGTTGATCTTAGCTAACGGAAAAATTCTGCTTCCACTTTATTCCGACGGTTTCAACCTCTCAATTGTTGGCATTTCCGAAGATAACGGCGACAGATGGAAGGCCAGTTTACCCATTGTGGGCAGGGGAAACATACAACCAACCATCTTGCAAAAGACAGATGGTACGCTGGTCGCTTACATGAGAGATAACGGCGACTCGCCCACACGGATTTTCAAAAGTATTTCATCAGACGAAGGTTACAGTTGGAGCCCCGCTGAAAAGACAGACATTCCGAATCCGGGTTCCAGTGTTGATGCAATTGTCCTGAACAACGGGCACTGGCTGCTAACCTGTAACGATCTGGAAGACGGTCGCAACCAGCTTGCTGTGTATTTATCAGACGATGAAGGGGACACCTGGAAATGGAAGCAATACCTCGAAAATGTACCCAAAGGCGAAGGCAGTTTTGCTTACCCGACCATGATACAAACCAAAGACGGAATGATACACATCAGCTATTCGTATGCAGTAAAAGGCAACAAAACGATAAAACATGCTTGTTTCCCCGAATCGTGGGTAAAAGAAGGAACGAAAAAAGCAATTCTTTAAAGACAATGATATCCTTCTTACCAACTGGACCGATATTATGGATCGATTCAACAGAATGAATCAATAATTCAACGAGGGAATTATTTCTACAATGCATGTCTCTTCCGGTTCCAAAAAGAACTGTACTTGTACTTTCCCGTCATTATATCCGGTTAAAAAAGATTTTTTACCTGCTTTCATCAGGTAAATTTTCCCATCCGGTGGAATTCCATATTCTTTCGTATTTAAAATAAATTCTACAGGGAAACGATTGTCACTGATGCTTGCCAGGGCAATACCAATGCTGTTGTCTTCAGCTCTCCATGTGCCCGAATAAATTAACGGGCATTTTTCTTTAAATTTTGTTACGCTTTTCTCCTCTCTCCCGGCATAAATCGACAAGCGTGAAACAGAAAGTTCTTCCATTGGTATTTCCATATCCGGACTTCTTGAAAATTTCCCTTTCAGCAAATACTTTTCTCCCTGTTTTCTTAGCCTGGCAATATCCAACAGGTATTCAATTTCTGTTTTCCGTTTATCAGCCAGGAGATCCTGATAGTTTGCAATGGTAGGCTGCATTCCCCATACAAAAGCTTTTGCCTGTTCCATCAAAAACTGTTTATTAAAAACAGGATCCAAAAGTTGTAATTGCTCTTTCGGTTTATACTTGTCAGGCCATTTTTCGTCATAAGGAGGGCTCAACAAGGAAGAGTAGTTTCCATAGGTTATGGCATAGGGATGATAAACCGCCTGAAAAAAGGGAATTGTTTCCCAACCATCCAGTCCGGCATATCTCTCGCGGCTAACCTGCAAGGTTAAAAAAGCATCAAGGTACGGCAGCCACGATTCACCACAGCCTTCACCCGCTAACACAGGATGCGTTTCATCAGAAATAGTAGCACGTATTTGCTGAGTTAGTTTTCCGAAACCCGAAACCCAATAATTACCACCGCCCAGGGCATGACCGTGTGAAGGATCATAGCACCTACTGTTAAGGCAAGCCATATCCATATATACACCACTGGTTTTGTAGCTGTTAACAACACGATCGCACAAGCTGGTATACTTATCCCGCCAAAAAGGAGTAGCCATGCACATGTAAGCCACCGACTTTCCAGTGAAAATATTGAAAGTATGGATATTCATTTCACCGTTTTGTTTTTTTACCGAATAGCGGGAAGCATTTTCGTTTTTCCAGCTGTCGGTAGAAGTTCCCCATAGGAGTTGGTTCATATACACAATGGAGTTGACCCCTTGTTTTCGGGCTAAAGCAACAGAGGCAGTAAAAGATTTAGCCCCTTCGCGGGGAGGCAGATATTCAGGAAACCCATCATCATAGGAACAGCCATGCCACCAATGCCACAACACACTAACCGGAAGATCCAAACGTTCTTTCAGTTTCGTGGCAGGAGTCAAAACCTGCCCGGATCGTCCTCTGTTCCAAACCCACAAATTCGTTTTTTCCAGCCACGCAGGAATCTTGTTATTCGTCAAACGGCTTGTCTTACACCATTTTTGTTTTTCGCCCCAGTCTCTGTACTTTTCGGCAACAGTAATCCAGTCTCCCTTTACGGTTCCGATCACCGTCTCGTAAGATGGCTCATAATGATTCCAATCAGCGTTTACAGCAGGGAAATTATCCATCTGGAAAGTAAGCGTATTTAAGGTATCCAGAACCAACGAATATTTTTTCACGAAGGATAATGAATCGTTGCACGAAAGGAAAAGCCCTTCATGGTTCGGGTTATACAAAGCCAGACACTGCATAGACAAAGGTCCGGGATAAAACCAGTCGAAGCGTTTGGATTTAGCAAGCGTCGCCCGGGGATTCTTCATCAGCTGCCCCATCCATTGAGGAACCGCCAGTTCTTCATTTTTCATTTCCTTTATTCCTGCAATAACAGGAAAAGAGACACGATCAATTTTGTTTTCAGCACTGGCATTGACGGCTATTTTCCAATAAGAAACCGCTTCATCCTTCCCCAACCTCACGGTTGCTGTTACCTTAACCGGTTCATCACTAACGCCAGTCACCCCCTCCCAGGTTAAAACAAGAGCGTGAGAATTACTTTTTGAATAACGGAAGCCCGTAAAGTCAGTTAGACGACCAACCACCTTTTCTCCATTCACAATCTCCCAAGGTAAACGGTCATTAAACAGCGTATCCAAAAAGTTATACTCCTGTTCGATATCTTCCAATACCTTCAGTGCACCAGTATACCGATCAAATTCCATCTTTAGTTTTCCATTATTCAGTACAATATTCTTTTCCGGAATGGTTTGGCAACCAAACAAAAAAAAGACATAAAAAGCAACCAACAGGAAATAATGATAGCCCCGGCAGCTCCATTCTGAATCATTTTTTTTCATGTAACTCTAATATTTTAAGTCGCCCGTTTGCAGGATGAGACAGGTCTTCGGTCATACTTGTATGTACCACTGTTCTCATCTCAACCAAGGGCTGTTTCATGTATCCAAAAATTTAAATAGCCCACTTATAAAGAGAGATAAGCCTTCTGTTATGCTTATGTATTCCTCTGGTTTCATCTCTCCCCCAAGGGCAATTCTCCATTCATCAAGGTTTACTTATTTTTCGCAGAAAGCTCTTCTGTTTGCGTTGAATAATATACCCGGCGAGCTTGTCAATTAAAGCCTGATCACGGGGATCGTCTGACTTATAAAATTTATAAAAGCCATCTCCACCTTCATAGTACGCAATTGGTGATTCGCGAAAAACACCATTCCGATCAAAGGCACTGATATAACTTTCCAGACGGCTACTCATATCCGCCTCATTGCCAGCCATTGCCCTTCTGTCGAATTCCATTTCCACCCCCATATTCATTTTCCGGGCAAAAGCACAAGCATCATCCAGTCGTTCATCAGGTACTTTCTTATTGAAAAAATGATTGGGTTGTATCCATGCAAAATCAAAATTATATTCTTTCCATTTATCCGAACCTTTTGCATTCCAGTAAGGAATCCAATATAGCTTCAGGTTCTTTGTGCGGATATAATCACCAATGGCACGTAATAAATCTTCATCCTTATTCACGGCCTCATCCACCCAATAAAACCCGCTTAGGTCTATATTTTTATAGTTCTGCTGCTGATAACGCTCCAGAAAAAGATCAATATACCATTGGGCAGCTTTTACGCGATCCTCTGCGTTTGAAAAATCCATGACCTGTCCGTCAATTTCGCCCCAGTCTTTTTGATCCAATATCGGCGAAGGGATACCGACCACCAGCTGATGACGGAAACCAGGTTGCCCCAGTATCTTCTTTCGGTCTGCAATGCACTGATCCAATGCTGAAAAAGCTTTATTTTTTTCAAACTGTCGATCCATCAGCCATTCCCATTCCACTCTTCGGGCATTTTTCGCATCATAACCGGGAACATAATTGCGCCCTTTGCCATCTTTAAACTCAAGAAACAGAAAACCATCAAATAACCAGTTCACATTTCCTTTTTGATCCTGGTGCACCACATAGGGTACAAATTGATCTTTGGTCCATTCCATCGGACGATGTACCCCTCCCTGGTAAATCAACACCAGATCAGCTATATCTGTATGTCCGTATTCTTCTTGTGAAAAGGCAGACAAAAAACATCCGGCAAACAGGCAAAGAATACAGTAAAGTCGTTTTAAAATCATATCTAAAAATTCTTATATCAAAACTTAGTAGGTGGAAAAACAGTTGATAAATCAGGAGAATCGCCACTGTGAAAACAAAACAGTCTGCTATTCCATGAGTCGCAAAAACTGCCTTCGATTCACAATGACGATTACTTCTACTTCTTATTTATTCTCTCCTCTTATTTCATTACCATCCCGGGTTCTGTTCCAGGTTCTGATTGGTATTTACATCATCAAAAGGAATTGGCCATAAGCTGAAATAATTCTTAAACACTCTCGTTTCATAGGCCCTACGTTTGTAAAAATCAGCCGTTGCTGCGGCATTCTTTGTCGTACTAATATTCATACTATGAAACGTATTATTCAGAATCTCAGGTCCCATCTTCCATTGAGTAATATCAAAATAACGAAGACTCTCACAGAAGCATTCCACCTGGCGTTCTCTCAGTATAGCTTTACGCATATCTTCCTGACTTAATGAAGAAGACAAAGCAGGAATACCAGCTCTTTCCCGTACCAGATTAACATACTTTGCAATATCAGAATTGCCCGGTTCATATTCGTTTAATGCTTCGGCATAGTTCAGGTAAAACTCGGCCAGACGATATAACACAACCGGACGATAAAGAACGGCTTTGTAACTTGAATAAGTTGGGTCGACCTGCTTACGTGGTGCATAACCAGTTTGATTATGATACCAGTTAGCTCCCCACGACTGGAAATCAACGATCTTTTCAGACTGAGGACACATTTGTCCGTTGAACATGATATCAACGTAAAAACGAGGTTCCCGGTTAACAAACATATTAAAGGTTCCTTTGGGAGCAAGCAAGCCCGGATAACTGGAAACATCAGACCATTCGGTATTGGTTGCATAAAGGTCTTCGGTTGAGAAACCCGTTTCTGAATACTCGGGATCATCATGAATATCTAATCCATTCCGGGTATAAAAAGCATCAACAGTTTCCTGTGTAACAGAGAGGAATCCCAGGTTGTTACCATCACTTATATCAGCACAATGCGGCGTACAAAAGCTATCCCAGTTACTGTTGTTATTACCGTCGGTACGGGCAAAGATAATCTCGTCGTTAGTAGCCTCAAAGAATACATTTATCAATGACATATAAGGGTCTAAAGAGCCATCATCATTGTATTCCTTATGCAAAGAATAGACTCCTAAATCAAAAAGATCTTTCGTTGCATCAGCCGCTCTCTTCCATTTGGTTACATCATAGGAAGAATTAAATAAAGCCGTTCCATCCGGATTTTTCACGTTAGCCAAATCACTATTCCCATTATAAAGAGGACGGGCAGCATACAGTAACATTCGTGCCCGCACAGCTAAAGCAGCTCCTTTGGTTGGTTGTCCATAATACCAGTTTTTATCATCAGCCGATAAAGGTAAGTCCGCGGCAATATCTTTCAACTCGGTATCCAGCCAATCAACAACCTCATCATAGGGAGTACGGGTAACATTCATATCATCCGAAAAACCAATTTCATCAAGGATGAGCGGAACAGCACCGTAAACCTGTAATAAATAGGAATAATAATAGGCACGAAGGAAGCGGGCTTCCAGCTTGGCATTGGCAACATCTTCTTCATTAAAATCGTTGGTTACATGCACATTATTCAATAATAAATGAATCTGACGAATTCCTGCATAAAACCAGGTCCAGTAATCACATTTGGTACTGGTTGGAGCGCTGGAAGTCCAGTTTCCTTTTTGAACTGCATCGGCCCAGTAGCTGGCACCGAAATTACTTGTAAAATCCAATTCATCAGACATGGCATTCCATCCCCCTTGTGCTACCGGAGATCCCCACCACGGATAGCCAATAGATAAGTGGTTAACCGGAATATAAGAATAACAATTAGCCATCCATTTCTGTACTGTTTTTGAATTATCAAAAACAACTTCCTGAGTAAGTAGTCCCTGTGGTACCTGATCCAGATAGTCTTCACAGGAGATCATTACTGAAAGAATTACTGTCACTAAAAAATATCTTATTACTTTCATATCTTCTGCAATTTCTGATTTAAAAATTTATATCTACACCCAAGGCAACAATCTTACTAACGGGATAAGCCATTCCATCTGAAGAATTCAATTCAGGATCCCACAGATCTTTAAAATCCTTGCTCCAGGTTAATAAGTTGGTTCCTCTCAGATAAACACGAACCGGAGTTCCCTGATTCTTTGCAAAATTCAGTTTCACATTATATCCCAGTTCAATATTCTTTAACCGGCAGAAACTGGCATCTCTCAGCCACCATGTTGATGCCTGTCGATTATTTGTATTTGTTCCGCCAGTATATAAACGAGGCCAGAATACATCTTGCCTTGGATTCTCTTCCGTCCAGCGACTGTCGATATTGGAATAGATATTTCCCTGCAAACCACTATTTTCAGTAGGAAAGGAAAAATTAGTGTTCTGACCAATCATTGTAGAAGTATGACTAACTCCTTGTATTAGAAAACCTAAATCAAATTTCCGGTACCGGATGGTTGCTCCCAAACCATAAACAATTTCAGGAATGGCAGAATAACCAACGGCCACCTTATCATAGTCATTAATCACGTCATCATCATTGTAATCAACATATTTTATATCTCCCGGCATGACCGTGCTCATATAAGCAGGAACCGGTAAGCCGTCAACTAAAGTTCCATCAGCATTAAAATCAGCAGCAGTATATAACCCATCAGCCAGCAGTCCAAAAATTTGACCATAGCGTTTACCGGTTTTATTCTGATAAGCATATTTTGATTCCGGCTCATCCATTTCCTTAATCTTATTCCGGGCAAATGTGAATGACCCGTTTACTGAAATAAAAAGATCTTCATTGATCTTCTTATTAACAATCAAACTAATATCAATGCCATGGTTCGACATCTCACCGACATTACCGTAAGGCAGGTTAGTAATCCCTGTTGTGGCCGGAATTGAATTTCGCCTCATGTAAATATTATCTCGATTTTCCCAGTAATAATCCACATTAAGGTCAATCATGTTCAATAGTCCAAGCTCCAAACCAACATTGGTTTTAGTTGCTTTTTCCCACGACATATCTACATCGCCATATTCATTGACACCAACACCTGACCAGGTATATTTACCATCGGCTCCCCAGGAATAACCGCCCAGTCCTGTGGAGAATATGGTAAGATATCCAAAACGTCTGCTAGCAGCTATCTGATCGTTTCCAACCAACCCTCTTGAGCCTTTTACTTTTAATTTGGTTACCGCGTGTTTCACCATTTCCGGGAAAAAAGGTTCCTGAGAGATATACCAGCCCAAAGCCACAGAAGGGAAAAAACCATACCTGTTTCCCGGTGCAAAATTCTCAGAACCGTTATATCCAAAATTCCCTTCAATAAAATAGCGTTCATCAAAGTTGTAAGTAAGTCGGCCGGCAAGCCCATTATTACGATAGGGTAAAGATCCTATTTCACTGGAAGAAGGAGTAATCCGCTGACTGGATTGATTATACAACAATAATGCAGCAACATTGTGTTTCGTGTTAAAAGTATGCTGATAATTGACCTGAGCTTCCATGTAAGTACTCCGGGTGCTGGCATTGGTCTCTGAGGTGAGACTAATGTAGTCGGTACGCTCGATGGTTTCAAAAACTAAATCACCATATTCATCCCTTCCGGTAGCATGATAGGTCGTTGGTGTTTTCCGCAAAATTGAAACCTGGTTATTATAGGCATCAAAAGCAAAAAGACCTTTTACACTTAACCCGGGAGTTATAAAATCAAGTTTTTGCTGAAGTGAAATAGTCGATTCAATCTGGTTTTCTTCGTTCATAGAATAGCCCGAACGATTGGCTGCTAACCAGGGACTCCATTGCGAACCATTTAGATGCGCATACGAACCATCAGAATAAATAGTAGGATAACTAATAGGAGTTACCCCCAGCGTGTTATCAAAAATTTGAGACAGACTGTATCCCGGGGATCTTTTTTCTTTATAGAACCCGGAAAGACTCAAATTAAATAAGGTTGTTTTGCTTAAATCAATATCGATATTACTTCTAAAGTTAAACCGATCAAATTTCAGCTTCGACTTATCATCTTCTACCTCATCTGTTCTCAATATCCCTTTTTGATGAAGATATCCGCCCGACACGTAATAACGAATATTCTGTGTTCCTCCTGAAATATTCAGGTTCAACTTCTCATCTTTTGCAAAATCCTTAAATATTGCATCCATCCAATCCACGTTGGGATACAAATCAGGATCTTCACCTGAACGGGTCTTATTAATAAGTTCTTCAGAATATTTTTCGGGTTCACCTACATTTCGTGATGCTTCGTTAAATATTTGCATAAACTTAACACCATCCACAAAATCAACAAGCTTCACAGGGGTACTTAAATCGCTTTCAAACCGCACCTGAATATTAGACTTACCGGTGACACCCTTTTTCGTATTAATCAGTATCACTCCGTTTGCTCCCTTTACCCCGTAGATAGCAGTAGCCGTGGCATCTTTCAGTATTGAAAACGACTCGATATCTAATGGATCAACATCATCAATACTTCGTTCTACACCATCTACCAATACCAAAGCCTGCTGTGAACCGGAATTAAAAGTACTCACTCCCCGTATCCAGAAATCACTCTGGTCGCTACCCGGTTCTCCGGAACGCTGAACAGCTAAAACACCTGCTAACTGACCTGCCAGATTATTACTTAAATTAGCATTGGAGGTAATCAGCTTTTGAGGTTCAACAGTTGCAATAGAACCAATTATACTAGCTTTTTTCTGGGTTCCGTAACCGACCACCACCACTTCGTCTAATCCCTGTTGCTTTTCAGATAAAGTAACATCAATCGTTACCTGATCTTTCACTTCTATTTCCAAAGTTCTATAACCAATAAAAGAAAATACCAGTATATCCCCTTTTTTTACATTCAAAGCATAATAGCCGGAAGCATCAGTGACTATACCCCGCTGACTTCCTTTTACAACAACGCTAGCTCCGGGCAAAGGAAGCCCCTCTTCATCAGAAACCCTTCCCTTAACAACATTCTGAATCGATTGAAACTCATATCCAGATTTTTCTTTTACTAAATCCTCCTGTTGATCTTGTTGCTTTTCTGATTTACCAATAAGAATCTGCCGATCTCTGATGGTATATACATTTGAGGTTCTGTCGAACAGCAGCTTCAGTACCTCTTCTATATTTTTATCCTCAATATTTATATCGACAGTTCGATCCATATCAATGTTTTGATCCTGATAAAAAAAGATAAACTCACTTTGGGACTCAATCGTTTTTAATACATCACGAATTTTTGTATTAGAAAAATGGAAGGAAAACTTAAAATTTTGCGCATAACTGTCTGAACTAAGCACCAGCTTTGAACTGATCAGGATTATAAAAAATGTTATACGCATGATAAACAAAATTTTAAAAAGGCATCTAAAAAAGCCACCTTTTTCTTTCAACTTTTTTTGCATAAATTTGAATTTTTATTTGTTAATAAATTGACCATAGGGTCTTTTAATTTTTAACCGGGATTTGTTGGTCGCTCATCCCGGTTTTTATTTACAATATTTTTATACCATAGGCAAATTATTTTACAATGTATATGCTATCCTGTTTCGAAATTGTCAGTGATGATGTGAATGAAATATTTTCGAGAACCGTATTCAGATCATCCGCTAAATCAAGTTTTCCTGAGAATGAACTATTACTATGGGTCCTCTCAAATTTTATCTCCTGATTATAATACCGTTCAAGTTTCTTAAATACTTCATCTGTTGATTCGTTTTCAAATAACAAATAACCGTTGATCCATGAAGTATAAAGCCTGATGTCCACTTTTTTCTTAACCATGTCTCCTCCGGTTTTATCGAAGAGAATTTCTTCACCAGGCATTAAATCCACTTCTTTTGCAAATAACTTATTCCTGGAAGCCGTTACTTTCCCTTCCAGTAATACAGTTCTGGTTATCGAATCTTCATTATAGGCAGAGATATTAAATTTAGTTCCCAGGACTTTCACTCTAAAATCCCGGCAAATCACATAAAAGGGTCTGGTTTTATCCGCATTTACTTCAAAAAAAGCTTCTCCAGATAAAAACACTTCTCGTTCATCTGAATTAAAAACAGATGGATAAGACAAGCTACTTCCCGAGTTCAACCAAATATGTGTTCCATCAGACAAGGTTATTTCCGAACGTTTGCCATAAGGAATAATAATCTGATTCATCGTTTCACGGGTACTTTTATTTCCGGGCTCTGTTATCTTTACAGTATCATTATCGACCGTTAAATTACCTGATATCATTTGTTTGATAACGGTTTTTTCTGCTTCGAATTCCTTGATTGACCCGTCAGATAAAATAATTCTCCCTTTTTCACTCTTTATGCAATTCACATCAAAAGGGGAAAGATTATTTTTCAAAGCTAAATTCCAGATCAGTGTCCCGGCTGAAATTAAAATAGCAATTCCGGCAGCAATACTGCTCCAATATTTAACAGAGACTGTTTTTCTCCGTGATTCTATTTTTTTAAAAATATTGTGAAGTCTTTTCTCTGATATATCAGGTCTTACAGGCTGTAATGACCGGATGATTAATTCTGCTTCCATCATTTCATCCCGCTTGTCAGGATATTTTTCCAAAACAGATTCCCAGAACAGATCGTCATCCTGGTCAGGATTTAAGACCCATTTTCTGAAAATATCATCCAAAACAAAATCTTCAGTAGAGAAATCGATGTATTTTTTCTCCTTCATTAACTCTTGACATTTTAAAAAATAATGGAAGGTATCTTTAAAACATCATCACTTCAGAACAACTTTTTTTAAATTTTTTTTCATTATTGACCGGCTAAATGGGAAATACCCTCCATTAATCCTGCAAATCTCATCGGGACGACAGTATTTATCGGGGATTTCGATTATCTATGAATTTTTAGTCGGTCAGTAGTGATTTTTTTCTGAAGAAAAGTTCCTGGAGCCAAGTCAACCATCAAATTATTGAGGAGTTGTAGCTGAAGTGGAACAGCCTCATGGGATACTACTCTGTTGGCTTTTCAGATTCTTTGATCCAGAGTTCGAAATAGTCGAGGATGGCGGTCCGTATTTCGTATTCCGAAGAAGTATGGCTGAGTATCCCTTTTGAATTGAACCAGATCATGAATTTGTCGGCATCGGTTTCGTCCAGGCCGGTAAGCGACATAACCAGATCTTTCGTGTAATACCGTGAAAGTTTTTGCCACTGTTCTTCGGAAACAATGGCTTTACGTACCTCGCGTTTTTCTTTTTCTTTCTGGCTTAAATGATATTGCCCAAAAGACAACGGATTGAAAAATGCCGCCAGGATGGAAGGGCGGGAATTATAGCCATCTCCCCTGAGTTCAGGATCGATGTCTAATGGTTTGGCCCCGGGAAGGCCCAGGTCGACTTCGTGCTTTTCGCCTTTCACCTCTACTTCTTTAATGGCAATACGGACAGGGATGGCCTGGATGACATACAGATCGTTTTCGTTATAGTTCGGATCAATATGGATATACATTTTTTTGAATCCTATGACAGAGATCGCCAGACTGTCAATATTAAGCATATTCATGGTGAATTTTCCATTGGTGTCGGTCGTTGTACCGCCATGAGTACGCATATTTACCACATGGGCATATGGCACAGGAAAGCCGTCATCGAGATTTAATATTTGCCCTTTCAGGGTAATTAAAACCGGATCAACCTCATCTTCAAATTCCTGCGCCACTGATAAATTTAACAGAAACAGGCAGCTTACAACCAATATGCCAAAACTTTTTATCATTCCAGAACTCAAAACTAATGTATTTCAGGAAATAAATCATATATAGCTAACATCTGTTAACTGCTTTTAACAGTGTTTAATATCTCAGCCGGCCGGTTTCTTTTTTTGCTGCTTTATTAATATGCCGATTCGAACTGGCTCAGAAACCGGACATCGTTCTCGAAAAAATGACGAATATCTTTGATTCCGTATTTCAGCATGGCAATTCGTTCGATTCCCATTCCAAAGGCAAAACCGGTATATTTTTTATTGTCAATGCCGCAAAGATCGAGCACATTAGGGTCGACCATTCCACAGCCCAGAATTTCAAGCCACCCTGAATATTTACAAACGTTGCATCCTTTTCCTCCGCAAATAGAGCAACTTACATCCATTTCAGCCGAAGGCTCAGTGAAAGGGAAATATGAAGGACGGAGTCGGATCTCGGTTTTTTCACCGAAAAATTCACGGGCAAAATACAACAGTGTTTGTTTCAGATCGGCAAACGAAACATTTTCATCAACATACAAGCCTTCAATCTGATGGAAGATACAATGCGACCGGGCAGAAACAGCTTCATTACGGAATACTCTTCCGGGAAAAACCGCACGGATAGGCGGCTGGGTTTTTTCCATCACCCGTACCTGAACACTGGATGTATGGGTACGCAATAAAATATCGGGGTCCTTTTCAATAAAGAAAGTATCCTGCATGTCGCGTGCCGGGTGCTCGGGCGGAAAGTTCAAGGCCGAAAATACATGCCAGTCATCTTCTATTTCCGGGCCTTCGGCAATCACAAATCCCAGGCGTCCAAAAATTCTGACAATTTCGTTTTTTACAATCGAAAGCGGATGACGGCTACCCAGTTTAATTGCTTCGCCGGGCATGGTCAGGTCGAGTTCTGAATCTCCCTGTTCCCCGGCTTTAAAATTTTCTTTTAACTGATTGATTTTTTCAAGGGCAAAATTTTTCAGATCGTTAATAGCTGCACCTATTTCTTTCTTTTTTTCTGCCGGAACATTTTTAAACTCATCGAAAAGCTGGCTTACCAATCCTTTTTTGCTAATATATTTGATACGCAACTCTTCTACTTCGTTCATCCCCGAAGCTTTTATATTTTCTATTTCAGCCTTTAACCCTTTAATTTTTTTTAACA
This sequence comes from Prolixibacteraceae bacterium, assembly GCA_963662895.1. Taxonomy (GTDB): domain Bacteria; phylum Bacteroidota; class Bacteroidia; order Bacteroidales; family Prolixibacteraceae; genus GWE2-42-39. The sequence goes on from OY759981.1 coordinate 1,190,311, forward strand.
TCGTTCTTTCTTCAAAAATGAACAGCAAAGATAATCATTCGGTTAAAACCATTGAAAGGGGTGTGCGACAAAATTCCTTTTTTATATTTTTCCCGTTGAAAGTAGCCAGCCTTTAATTTCAAAAACATACTGATTACTGACTTTCTAATCAGTCAGATTCCGTATTTTTAATGGATCGTTCTGTTTTAAATCCGAAAATCATGGAAAAAGAAACCATCACACCCACTCCGGAAGATAGGATTAGTAAAAAGTTTTATGAAAGTGAACTCAATAAGTTGCAGATAGAGCTGGTAAAACTGCAGGAATGGGTTAAGCATAAAGGATTAAAGGTTATTGTTATTTTTGAAGGACGCGATGCTGCAGGCAAAGGTGGTACTATAAAACGTATTATCCAGTCGTTAAATCCCCGTATTTGCAAGGTGGTTGCCCTTGGTACCCCCACCGGCAGGGAAAAAACACAATGGTATTTTCAGCGTTATGTATACTATTTACCTGCTGCCGGAGAGATGGTCCTTTTCGACCGGAGCTGGTATAACCGGGCCGGGGTTGAACATGTGATGGGCTTTTGTACCCCGGATGAATACTGGGAGTTTTTGCGTTCTTGCCCGAACTTTGAACGGATGCTGATCCGCTCGGGTATTATTCTCATAAAATACTGGTTCTCGGTAAGCGAGGAAGAGCAGGAAAAACGGTTCCAGTCACGTATTGACGATCCGACCAAACGCTGGAAACTAAGTCCGATGGATTTGAAGTCGAGAGAAATGTTTATTGAGTATTCGAAGGCAAAAGATGAAATGTTTGCATATACCGATACCAAAATTTCGCCCTGGTGGGTCGTTGAAGCCGACGATAAACGACGGGCACGCCTGAATTGCATCTGCCATTTACTTTCGTGCATCCCGTATAAAGATTTAACACCCGAACCATTTGAACTGCCCGAACGAAAAGATACAAAAGGATATATGCGTCCGCCTTTGAACGAAATGACTTATGTACCAAACAAGTACTGAGGGAATTCTATCTGCCGGGACTTTTGAAAGGAATTCCACGATGGTGCTTAAAAATTATGAAACGAATATCATGCCCCAGTCCCGAACGACAGAATAGCAGAAACTCACCTGCCCCTACCCTTCCTGATATTTTAATCCTGACAGGTTTTCGAAACCTGTCAGGATTACGAAGGGACAGGTCTCCCTAATACCCCTCATTCTGGCTGAGGTCCGGATTCCGTTCCCGCCGTACCAACTGACGCATTTTGTCCTGGTCTCCTTCACGCTCTGATGATACCCCGGGCATATTTGTGTCATTTGACTTGCAAAAAACCAAATGACACAAATATAGGGGGCTTTGCTTCGATCATTGCAGCGCTCTTGTTCAGGACCAAAGTCCCCTTTAGGTGCTCCCTGGGCTTGCCAAAAGGGATTTTGGGGGATTGTTTCAAAAAAGGCATAGCAATACCGGGAAGCATAAATTGGGTTTCATACTTTTTGTTATTTATAGTCTGCCTATAAACTATAAATTGTTGATAAATAGAATGCTGTATGTTTTTTCGTCACTTCATTTTCTTGTAAATTTAACAAAAAGGCAGATGAGATTATTCGACGATTTTAAGATCAAATTTGAGCAGCCCAATTGATCCAGGAACCTGGAATTAGGACAGATAGATACCATCCTGGAAAAACATCCCCATTTGATTGCCCTTCTGGCGGTAGATATCACTAAGGAAGAAAAGATCCTGTTTGAACTCAATAAGATAGCGATCAGCGAGGGATTGGAAGATTTGGAGAAGATCAGGCAGGACAGCACGGTAGTTGAGACAAACATTCATTATCCGGCCAACAACTCACTTTTATGGGATTGTATCAGGGAAGCCTACCGGCTTTTGGGACACTTAAAGGAAGAAGTGGCCGGGTTAAGTTATACCGATTATTGGAAAGAGGCCAAAAGGACTTATTTTAAGATTAACGTCACCCAGGGTGATAAACACAGAGATCTGTTTTACAGCCAATTGGGGACGTTTGTCAAGACCATCAACCAGGTATCGAACGTGGTAAAAAAAAGCACGAATACGACATTAAGGGCATGGTTTTATGTATGGAATTAGAAAGACACCTGGAACTGATGGTCAAAGTACATGATATGGTTTACCTCAAGGAGATCAAAGGGGAAAAGGTACCGAAGCCAAGGTTTATTCCATCTACGAGCAGCACACGGACATCATCGTGAAAGGCAGCCGGGAAGTTCTGTTTGGGCATAAGATAGATTTCTGCTCGCGTTGCACCTGGAAAGGATGGGAACACTTTCTTTATAGACAGACACTAACTAATATAGTAATCTATGGGAAATAGTTGATTAATCTTTTTACTCAAAACAATGACAATCACATCTTCTATTTTTAAATAACATTAACTGTCGCAAATATTTACTAAATTTGCGACAAAATACAATAATATTAATGGCAGAAAACACTGACATACAGATATTAAAAAAAATTAGAAAAGCGAGGAGGGGTTCGCTGTTTTTTATTGAAGATTTTTTACGTTTTGGAAATTACAAAACTGTCTCTAAAGCCCTGGAACGTCTTGTCGATAAAAAAGAAATATCAAGAGTGGCACGAGGTATTTATGCACGCTTAGAAAAAGATCCGATTTTAGGCCCGGTAAAACCGGGAACAGAAGCTATTGCAAAAGCTATTGCCAAAAGAGATAAAGCGCGTATTATACCAACAGGAGTATTGGCACTAAATGTGTTGGGACTATCAACACAGATGCCTATGAATGTCGTGTACCTAACCGATGGTGCGGCCAGAGAAATAAATATTGGAAGACGTAAAATCATTTTCAAAAAAACGAGTCCTAAAAACCTTGCTACAATTGGCGAGATAAGCAGTCTGGCAATACAAGCATTGAAGGAAATTGGGAAAGACAATATAACAGAAAGTGAAAAACAAATCATATTGAAACATTTAAAGAAAGAAGATAGTTACCGTCTGGAACATGATATCCGTTTAGCCCCTGAGTGGATAAGAATAATTATGCGGAAGGCATTACCAACCAATCAATAATAAAAAATATGAGCAACGAATGGTATAACATACCAAAAGAGACAAAAATAAATGCCTACACGCAGGTAGCAGAGGAAACTGGCATCCCTCCTTATGCGGTGGAGAAAGACTGGTGGGTAATACAGACACTGACACTGATCTTTGAAATGAAAATTGGAGAATTTATAGTATTCAAAGGAGGAACTTCTTTAAGTAAGGCATGGAAATTAATAAACAGATTTTCAGAAGACATTGATTTGGCATTTGACAGGGCATTATTGGGAAGTAAAGGTGAATTGACAAGAACAGGTGTAAAAAATCTGAGGAAAGCTACAGGAAAATACATTCTCAATGATTTTTATCCAGCACTGGAAGCCAAATTTAAAGAAAACGGATTTGATGACGTAAAACTGAATTATATCAAGCCAGCTTCAAGCGACGCAGATCCGGTAAAAATTGAAGTATTCTATCCAAATGTCATTGATTATCCGGGGTACATCAAACCAAGAGTATTACTGGAAATAAGTTGTAGTTCATTAAAAGAACCAAACACTGCTCAATCCTTAAATTCATTTCTTGATGACTATTATTTTGATTCATCATTTGCCGGGGATGCAATAAGCATCCCAACAGCGATTCCTGAACGTACTTTTCTGGAGAAAATATTTTTGTTGCATGAAGAGTTTCAACGACCAAGAGAAAAGATCCGGGTTGACAGATTAAGTCGTCATCTTTATGATATTTTTCAACTCATAAATGCCGGATACGCCGAGAAAGCAATAGAAAATAAGAAACTTTATGAAACAATTGTTAGACATCGCTATGTTTATTCTCGTATTGGAGGTGTCGATTATAATTTACATCAGCCGCAAACCATAAATCCGATCCCAACTTCTGAATTTATCGATGACTGGGAAGCAGATTATAAAACAATGCAGGAACAAATGATTTATGGAGAATCCCCATCCTTTCACAAAATTATTGAAGTAATTCAGGATTTCACAAAAAACAGTATAAATAAATTGGAGTGGAAAATGGATATTGAATTCTAGCAAATCCGGCAGACACTAAACTAAATCCAATGGAGGAATCAAAAAAATAAATAGAATAAGATTTCCCCTTAAATCCTGTGAAAGTTACTTCACCGTCCGGAAAAGCCAAGAATCCATCCGGCTCAATGACGTGCGCCAAAATTTAATGGCGTGCCAGTAGCCCAAATAAATCCCAAAGGCATGGGTGGATTCGATGAGTAAATTTGATATTTATGAAACAGTTACTAACCTGATTACTGAACGCCTGGAGGCAGGTATAGTACCGTGGCATATGCCATGGAAAACGGCCAGCACTATCCCTCGTAACCTGGTTTCAAAGAAACCTTATCGGGGATTTAATTTCTGGTACCTGCTTAGCTTTGGATTCGAACGTCCTTATCTTCTTACCTTCAAACAAGTTCAGGAGCTTGGAGGTAAAATCAAAAAAGGTTCATCATCGTTTATAGTAGTATTCTGGAAAATGGTAGAATACGAAAAAGATGATGGGACTAAAGAGATTCCGATGCTTCTCTATTACAGGTTATTCCATGTTGATGATGTGGATGGTGTCGATCTAAAAAAGATTCCTGATAATGAATCTTACGATCATGAATTTGATCCTATTGCTTCCTGTGAACAGATTATTGAATTCTGGTCTGATTCACCGGTAATAAAACTGAACAAGAACAAAGCATGTTATATTCCCTCGCTGGATGAAGTTCACATGCCAGGAGAAAGAACTTTTTTCCAGGATGAAGAATTTTATTCCACGATTTTCCATGAGCTAGTTCATTCGACAGGCCACCGCAAACGCTTAAATCGTCATGAAAGGTTTTCTAATCTGAATTTTGCAAGTAAAGATTATAGCATGGATTATCCTAATTTTCGGATAACCAGGAGGAACTAGTCGCAGAAATGGGAGCTGCTTACCTTTGTGGAATCTGTGGTATCGAAAATGTTACCATCGATAATAGTGCTGCTTATATTCAAGGCTGGCTCAAAAAGCTGAAAAGTGATAAGAAATTTATTGTTCAAGCTTCCGGATTAGCTCAACGGGCTGTTGACTATATTCTAGAGCATCAAAAAAACACCTTAAATAAAATATTATATGAAGACCAATAGGTTATTCTGATATTATCACATGTCTTATTGTGTCAAATGATTTTATTTTTTACTTTTATAATTGAAAAACTTATTTCAAATAGATTTAAATAAAATCAAGTTTCAGGTGAGTTAAACGGTGAGTTCTTTCTGGTGATACATTGATATTTTTTTTGATAATAAAATACTTACAGATAGCCGGTTTCATCCTGCTACGGAAAATCTTTTTCCAACAACGGCGGATTTGGGGCGAACTGTTTCGGAGGTCTGGCGAAAAGCCCCGGACAGGCATCTACCTGTTGCAAATAAGTTGCGAAAAGCCCCGGACAAATATCTACCTCTTGCAAATAGGTTGCGAAAACCCCCAGATAAGCATCTACCTCTTGCGGACTCTTGACTACCTGTGGAAAATGTCTGGCTACCTCTTGTTGGTCAGGATTTGTAATCATGAATGGAAAATGGAGTTGAATGATGCCTGGCGGATTGTGGAAAAATGGTATTACGAATTGGAAAATAAATATCCGATATACGGTGCCACAAAATGGTTATCATGCCTAACCATTTTCATTGCCAATCGAAAATATCACCATGCCCTTTGTAGGGGCAGACCTGTGTGTCTGCCCTGATAAAATCCACCACCACATCACCACCTACAATCATCGGATAACCGGCAAATAACGGGACAACCACTAACCCGATCAAGATATACGTATAACACGATCAGGATACACGCATAACTCAATCGTGTTTCCCGTATATCTCCTCCGTTTAAAGGCAAATTATGGCAACGTAATTATTGGGATCGCATCATCTGCGACGAACAAGGGTGTACGACAATAATTTTATCACATTTTATAAGTAACAGGAAATTTGTATTTTAATCATTTTTTCAGAGGCTCGGTAGAGTTATGCGGCATTATAAAAAGGCCTCGCACCAGCATTAGAGACTTATGCAAAATGATATAAACGATACGAAAAAGGAATACCTCAAAAGGATAAATAATGTAATCAGTTACATTGAGAAAAACCTTGACAAAGACCTTAATTTGGATGATTTATCTCAAAAGGCATTCTTTTCATCTTTTCATTTTCACAGGATTTTTTCAGCTATTGCAGGGGAGACATTGAATTCATTGATTATCCGAAAAAGGATTGAAAGAATTGCATCAATTATTGCCGTTGGCACAGATGAAACCCTTATTGATTTAGCATATAAATACGGATTTGATAATGCAAGTTCTTTTTCAAGGGCGTTCAAAAAATTTTATGGAATTAGCCCTACTGAATTCAAAAAAAACAGGATAGTTAAAAACAGCAAGATTGGTAAAGGCCTGGTTTCGGTTGAGCAATACATTTGTAGCATTAATAACATTCTAAACTGGATGAATATGAATGCGCAAATAGAAGTTAAAGAATTGCCCGAAATTAAACTGGCAGGCATTATGCACATTGGCAAACCCGAAAAAATAAGCAATACCTATGAAAAGCTTTTCAAATGGGCTTATTCCAAAGGGATAACAAATTTTCATGATTTTAAGGCAATAACAATTTATCATGACAATCCCAGGATAACTGAAACATCAAAAGTACGACAGAGTGCATGTGTTACGATAGCAGGAGATTTTTCGACGGATGGAGAAATTGGGAAATTAGCTATTCAAAAAGGTAGATTTGCTATAGGACATTTTGAAATTTCACCTGTCCAATTTCAAAAAGCATGGGAAAGCATGTGTGTTTGGGTAATCGAAAACGGATATGCTTTCAGAGATGGCGACTATTTTGAGATTTATCACAACGACTACAGAACACACCCCGAACAAAAATTCATTGTAGATATTTGTATCCCTGTTGAAACGGGAAAAGGTAAGGATATTCATGCCGATAAAACTGAAAAGTCATTAAATGAGTACAAAAAAGATTATAAACGACAGATTGAGATAGGTAATATTCCAAGAGCTTATCAAGGGTTGGTGGGCTTCATGAAGAATTTAAGAACCTATTTTATAAATAATTACCCAATTGGTTATGTGATAGGTAGTCTTTATTCAGGTGATATGACAATTACCTATTTCCCTTTTACGCCCAAAACTTTAAAAGAGCAAAAACTAAAAATAGCAATTGTTTTTAATCACCAAAAAATGCGTTTTGAGATATGGTTGGCTGGACAGAATAAGCAAATACAGAAAAAATATTGGGAGATTTTCAAAGGCAGTGATTGGAATAAATACCATATTCCATCGACAATTGACAATGGTTTTTCAATAGTGGACAATATCTTAGTCGAAAATCCTAATTTTAATGATTTGGATATTCTAACAGAACAGATTGAAACAAGGATGATAGAATTTATAAAAGAAATTACAAAAATACTTGGATGACAAAGAAATGACGCCGCATAACAAATAGGCGTTCCAGCGGCACGCAGTGCCAGGCAGGAACGGCAGGTTGAACAACAATCCCGGGATTTATTGTTTTCATGCCACTCTATACCAATTATCTCCGAAAATTTGTATTTTAATTATTTTTTCAGAGCCTCGGTAGACCGTTAGAGCCAATGTAACGGATGCGGAGAATAAGGTCATTAATCTCATTAAATATGCGGAGAAAAATTAGTATATTTGTTGCAAATTAAATTTTAAATGGCAAAATATATCTATCAATACAGCAATTGGCCCAATTTTACTTGGGATGAAAAAGAAATTCAACGATTATTAGGAAAAGTCAGACATTTACAAGGAAAACTTTTCGGACAAATGAGTGCTCTTGGATTCTCCGTAAAAGAAGAAACAATGCTTTCTACTTTAACTCTTGACGTACTAAAATCATCTGAAATTGAAGGAGAAATTCTAAACTACGAACAAGTTCGTTCATCAATTGCCCGAAAATTAGGATTAGATTATGCTGGAATGGTATATTCGGATAGATATGTTGATGGAGTTGTTGAAATGATGCTTGATGCTACACAAAATTATCTCAATCACTTAGATGATGAAAGGTTATTTGGCTGGCACGCAGCACTTTTCCCTACAGGCAGAAGTGGTATGTTTAAAATTGATGTAGCTTGTTATCGTAGTGGAGAAATGCAAGTCGTTTCTGGTGCAATGGGAAAAGAAAAAATCCATTATCAAGCTCCTCCTCCATCGGAAGTAAAATTCGAAATGGATAGATTTCTTGAATGGTTTGAAAAAGAAAACAAGTTGGATTTAGTCATAAAATCGGCAATTGCTCATTTTTGGTTTATTATTATACATCCTTTTGATGATGGTAACGGAAGAATTGCAAGAGCTATTTCGGATTTGTTACTTGCTCGTTCTGATGAAAGCTCTCAACGATTTTATAGTTTATCGAATCAAATACTTCAGGAAAGAAAAGTTTATTATGAGATCCTGCAAAAAACACAATTTAGTGATGGAGATATTACAGAATGGTTAATTTGGTTTTTAAACTGTCTTTATAGTGCATTAGAAAGTTCAGCAGAATCCATTAAAAAAGTGCTTTATAAAACTGAATTTTGGGATAGGCATAAAGATACTGCTTTGAACACACGCCAAAGATTAATGATTAATAAATTATTTGATGGAATTGAAGGAAAATTAAAATCATCTAAATGGGCGAAAATTACAAAATGTTCTTCCGATACAGCATTAAGAGATATAAAAGATTTAATGGAGAAAGGAATCTTAAAACAAGAAGAATCAGGCGGAAGAAGTACCAACTATGAATTAAATGAATTTTAAACACTGGCTCTAATAAATAGGCGTTCTTGCGGCACGCAGTGTCCAGTCCCGAAGCATCGGGATTGAACAACAATCCCGGTAAATTTATGCTATGGATTTATCGCCCGATTTTATGTGTTTCAGGGAACAGTTTCCCCTTAAACGGTGGAGACGGTTGCAAAAGTTCGGGGCCTATGGCCTGTTTGATACTTCGTGTTTGAACGGTTTGATGTCCTGCGGCCTGTTTGAGGCGGAGCGTTTGATGAGTTTGATGGCTTCGCCGTTGGAGAGGCGTTGCTCCTTATTGACGGGAAGACGTTCAACCCGCTTCGGGGTTGTGGTTTTTTGGGGTGACGCCCTGTTTTCCCCCAATTGCATTGGGGGTGATGAATATTCAACCCTCCGGGTTGTAACCTGGAGAAAGATGTTAATAGTTTTCATACAGATTTTTCTCAACGGGAGCTGTCCCCGAAGGGTGGCAAATGTTAATCACCGTGAGTGATAACTCACGGAAAAGAAGTACCAATGTTGCCTTCCGCCCGCGGGAAAAGATTGATCAGGGCAGCTTATTTCCCCCGGGCGGAACGGTTTTTTGCGGGTATTTAGGGAAAGGTAAATGAGGCTACCCCAAAAGACAATTATCAAACACGAATTCGCAAAGAATAAATATTTATTTTTTGCAGAAGAACCATCAGACAAGCGCCCCCGACGACTACATGACCAGACTTGACAACTTCCGTTACCAGGAGAGCCGTGCTCCTGTTCCTGGAGCATACTGCTCCAGGGGCTGGAGTACACTACTCCTGATGCCGGAGCAGTCTGCTCCCCCTCCTGGACTATACTGCTCCAGCTTCCGGACCATGCTGCTCCGGGAACTGGAGTAACCGATTTCCTCTCTTTGAGAGGAAGGCAAATAAGGAATAACAAAAAAGTGTTATACTAAGAGTCCCTCAGTAACAGGGTTATATCCCATAGAAGAATAACAACTTTGAAAGTAGTTACATAAAAGAATTAAGAGAACGAAGAAAAAAACAAATATCCAATTATGAATATTCAATAACCAATATCCCCAAAAATGAGAAAAGGAGGAGATGAGAAAGGGAGGAGGACAAAAATCTCTGTCCGTGATGATTCTTCGGGCAGGGTTAAAAAAAGACAGATTAATTAGCGGGACTTCGGCCCCTTTAAAAGCATGTAAAAATTACGAAAAAGGTTATTGCTATTTTTGTACGGATAAGGAACCGTTCCTTTTTTAGAGAACGGTTCCTTGCGTAGCACCCCGGCATGATCCATCATATATTTATGATAAATAAAACTCTGTATTCTTGGTAACGACGTAGTTATATATGAGTAGAAATATTAAAGAACACAAAATTAATATTGAAAAAGTAAATGTAATGTACTATATTGTTCTATTAAATAATTCTATTAATTAACCTTTAAAATTTACGCTTATGGATGCATTTATCGGAGAAATCAGGGCTTTTGCCAATAATTATTACCCTGTTGGCTGGCTGCCCTGTCTAGGACAAAAAATCAGGATTCTGGACCATGAGGCACTTTTCTCCATAATCGGAAACTATTATGGAGACAGTGATATGAAAACGTATTTTACCCTTCCGGACCTGCGGGGAAGGACGCTCGTCGGTGCCGATGGATATCTGAGGTTGTTTCTTGGCGAAAAAACAGGAGAAGTGAAGGTTACGCTTAATTCCCGGGAAATACCGGAACACGCGCATAGCTTTACCAGCGTCATGAGTGCTGATAAACCTTCCCTGGTGGCAGCCCCTGAAAATGACGGGACATCTTACTTGTCCAATTTTGGCTATAAAACAGATTCAGGATCTCCATCTACACCTGGTTATGTTGATGAAGAAGAAAATCCTGTCACGTTGAGCCCTTCGGCCATCGCCCAGACTGGGGGAAATCTTTCTCATGAAAATATGGCCCCTTTCCTGGCCATTAATTATTACATCTGCAATAAGGGCTATTATCCGCCACGGCCTAGTTAATTTATTAAAACAGACAATTATGACAGATACTTATTTAGGCGAGATTCGTCCGTTTGCGTTTGATTTTTGTCCGAAGGGATGGAACTATTGCGACGGCACAATATTATCGATTAGTGAAAATGCGGCTCTTTATTCTCTTTTAGGGACAACTTATGGGGGAGATGGAACAAAAACATTTGCATTGCCTGATTTAAGGTCGCGTACCCCTCTCTGCTCCGGAGAATCCGGCATATATGATTTCGATCTGGGGACAGCAGCCGGTCAGGAAACCGTTACGCTGACCGCTGCGGAAATGCCAGCTCATTCCCATGGTTTTCAGGCTGATAATAGTCTTGGAAACAGACCATCACCAGACGGAATTCTGGCAATTCCGAACGGCGGAGACGTTCATGTCAGTATCTACAACGAGGACCTTTCTTCCCCTGTTGCACTGAACGAGGCCACTATCGGGACTACCGGCGGCGGCACGGCACATCCGAATATGCCACCGTTTTTAACCCTTAACTATTGTATTGCGGTGACCGGAGTATATCCGCCACGGCCTTAATAAACATTAAAATTAATCATTATGGAAGGACTAGTAGGAGAAATACGGGCCTTTGCCGGTAACTATGCACCGGAAAACTGGCTGATGTGCAACGGAAATCTTTTGCCTGTTTATGAGACAGATTATCAACAATTGTTTTCTTTAATCGGATCTGCATACGGAGGGGACGGAAGGACCATTTTTGGCCTGCCTGATCTCAGGAGTAAGATGGCTATCGGACAAGGGCAAGGTCCCCGACTGACAGACAGGCAACTGGGGGAGGGATCCGGTGTTTCGGACGTAACCCTGACGACTGAAAACCTGCCGGCACATAACCATCTGGTCAGGACCAGTTCCGCAACCTCTGGTAATGTAGAAGAACCTTCTTCATCTACCGCTTTGGGGATATTGGAGAGCTCTGAAGGAACAGCCTTTGGATATTTGAAGAGCTCTGCTTCAGGAGCCATAGAGCGAGATTTAAATGAAAAGACGGTACAAGATACCGGAAACGGATATTCCCACAACAACATGATGCCCTGTATCGCTATTAATTACATTATATGCTATAAAGGGATTTACCCTCAGCGTTCGTAATTCGGTGCATATGCGTGTCGGTATTATTTCAGATTCAGACTCACTGATCCCGTTAGTTTATACACTTGCAGGACAACCAAACCTGCAAGTGTCTCTTTATTATTCTCCGTCTCCCGATTCGTTTGTCAATCAAAAGGTCAATGGGTTTGTCAGGCAGACGCATATTCAGACGACGGAAGAACGGAATAAGGACCGGGACTTGTATGCCTGGCTGAACAAGGGGAAATATGATATTGGCCTGGTCATTGGGTATAAATACCGGATCAGGCTGGAACGGCTGGCTTGCCGGACCCCGCTTTTTAACATTCATTTTGGTCCGTTACCTGCTTTCAGGGGGCCCACTCCTGTGTTCTGGCAATTAAAATACGGGCTTGAAAAAATAGGCATGTGTATCCACCATCTTACAGCGAAGCTGGATGCCGGAGACGTAGTCTGGTTAAAAGAAATTGAAAACCAATGGCATTACAACTGTAAACAGGTTAGCCAGATGTTCAGTCAGCTCTGCGTGGAAGGGGTTTTACAGATGTTGCCTTTTCTGATAAAAGGAATGAGTTTGCCTGTCGTGGACAGAAGTACTTTTAAAAATGCTTATCAAAAACGACCGGAACTAAAAGATGTTAGTATCCATTGGACAGAAATGGACTCCATTGAAATCTGTAACCTGGTGCGGGCCTGTAACCCCTGGAATAAAGGGGCCATCACTTTTTTTAAGGGACAGGAGGTAAAGCTGATGGATGCTAAGATCATTCCTTCGGAAGAAGCTGCGGGATGTGAACCGGGAACAATTGTCCGGAATGACGGGAAATTACACATCCAATGCAGGGATAACAAAACCCTGCAAATAAATACCCTCTTTTTTCAGGAAAGCTATATCCCGTCTTATCAATGCTCATTCCTGGGTTTTAGCAAAGGAGGAAAGTTTATTTAATAAAATAAATATGTCAACTATTGCTTTTTATTGCAGAAAATCATATATTGGTAGAATTAAATATCAATAGAAAACTAAAATTATAAATCATGAACAACGAAGAAAAAACCAAACAAGCCTGGCAAACGCCTGAAATTATTGATATGGATTTAGATAAAACGCAAGATGGATTTATGTCTTCTCCAAACGAATGGACTATGGCAGGACCTAAGTCTTAAACGTTGAATAAAAGTGAGTAAAGGGAATGCCTGCGATCCCCTTTGGAAACCCCAAAATATGGTTCTCCCGCTATGCGCAGGGGTTTAATTATTGGTAAGGTACAGCATACACAAAAATCTTTTACATTTAGAAAGAAGGTATGAGTTTTATCTATGGTATCGTCAGTCTGGATAAAAAGGCGATTCGACGAGAGGATATTTTTGTCTTGGCCCAGACGGTCGGATATCGGGGTTTTACGCATCATATTTATACAGATAGGGCCTTGGCCCTGGGGTACAGTCATCATCCTGAAAGACGGGCCAAGGCCGGGATTTTCAGGGACAAGGATTTGCTTGTTCTTGCCGATATTCGTATCTATAACCGTCAAACGTTGCTACAACACTTCGACTTCACTTGTCCGGAAGAGGCTTTTGCCAAGGCCTATTGGAAATGGGGCCTAAGCTGTGCCGACTACATCAACGGAGACTTTGCGGCTGTCGTTATCGATCAAAAGAAAAAAGAGGTGCTGCTCTTTCGCGATCATATCGGGGCACGTCCTTTGGTCTATTGGCACTTCGACCACCGATTGATTTTTGCCTCCCATGAATTCGGATTGGCGAAGTCCGGGTTGGTTTCTGTGACGCTTTCAGAACGGAAATTGATTGACCAGTACTTTAGACACAGAAAACTATACACCGAAACCGTTTTTGAAGGGATCTGCAATGTCGTTCCGGGACGTTACGTTGTTTGTACGGCTGATGGACACTGTGAATCCAAACCGTTCTGGAAACCGCAAGACATTCAAAAGGACAAGACATTGACGTTCGAAGGGGCTGTTGCCCGATTGCGGGAACTGATTGTATCGGCGACCCTCAACCGGATGGAACCGTGCAAAACCGGTCTTCACGTGAGCGGCGGAATCGATTCCTGTGGCATAGCCGCCATTGTAGCTGACCGAACACCCGACAAAACCACATTGACAGGCTACTCTTGGACACCTGAAACGTTCGAAGGTTCGGTGGATGGGGTCAATGAAAAACCATTTATTGAAGCGTTCAGGGAAGAGAAGAAGGTCAATGTCAAATACCTGAACATCGAAGAATACGAGATAGTCAAAAACGCAATCCTTCCTGAATTCGAGACACAGCATATCGAGCACCCTGTAATGAAAATGGCCGAAAAAGACGGTATAGAAACGCTTTTCAGCGGTTGGGGCGGAGACGAATTTGTCTCTCTCAGTTTAAGGGGTACGGTCAATCATCTGTTCTTTCACTTCAAATGGGGCACGTTACTCAAATACGCCAGAGCAAGAGGGATCAAATCGACGATCTACCAATTCCGTACCGATGTTCTGCCGTTATTGATCCCCTTTGATCTTTTACCTGTCTACAAAACTGGTAGAACGGACTGGTCCATCCTGCGACACCTTCGTTTCTCGTTTGTCAGGAAACACTGGAAACAAATCTTTCTGTATCGCCAAAAAAATATCTTTGGATATGGGAACCGTACCCGGTTTGCTTTGAACTTATTGGAATTGGGCCATCTTCCTAAACGCATGGATAGTTGGGCTATTAACGCGGAACGCTATGGTTATGAGTATAAGTATCCATTGCTGGACAAAGAGTTGCTGGAATTTTGGTTTAGTATTCCGGTGGAATATACCTATAAAGATTTTCAGTCCCGTTTGCTGTACCGAGAAGCCATGAAGGGGATACTGACAGAAAAAATTCGGATCCGGAAGGACAAAGGAGAAGCTCTGCGTATAGCTTGTTCATTAAGATACCTCCAAAACAATAAAGAATACCTGGGAAAGCTTTTTTATTCTTTACCTACTGGAGAACACCTTCCTTTTTTTAAACCGGAAGCCTTCAGAAAAGTATTTAACCAACCATTTTTTGAAGATAAGTTAAAAAATATAAGGAATTGGAATCAATACACACTTTATCTCCGATACGTTGCGCTGGTAAAAAAATATGATTCTTCCCAAT
Organism: Prolixibacteraceae bacterium; assembly: GCA_963662895.1. Lineage (GTDB taxonomy): Bacteria > Bacteroidota > Bacteroidia > Bacteroidales > Prolixibacteraceae > GWE2-42-39. Next base: position 1,205,448 of record OY759981.1, read on the forward strand.
CAGTTGCAGAAAATTCCTAATATCATGTCAGAAGAAGTATATATGCAGTGGTACAGTAATTTTCCGGAAGACATACAACAGTTTATTCTACAATTAGAGAAACAACCTCAGTTTGCTGAAAAACTTGCTAGATTCGGCTATGCCGTTTATCAATTGAATCAAAAAAGTACATCGGGAAAAGAGTTCGCGGAAAAAATTGCCATCAAAGCACTGGAAATGGAGCCTGACAATTTGCAGGTGCGTTTCCATGCAGAATGGGCCATGCAGAAGAAGGTTCCTAAATGGCATTTTGGCATCATCAACGATCAGATGCGCAACGATACGTATGACAGAGCGCTTCGTGAGTTTATCAAGCCAAATTCAATTGTGCTTGAAATCGGAACCGGAACCGGTCTTTTGGCCATGATGGCCGCACGTGCCGGAGCCAAAAAAGTGTATACCTGTGAAATGGAGCCTTTGATCACTCAGGCGGCCCGTGAAAATATCCTTAAAAACAACCTGCAGGATCAAATTTCCGTAATTCAAAAAAAATCCACGGAACTCTGGATCGGCGAAGATTTGCCTGAAAGAGCGGACGTACTGGTTTCGGAGATTACGGATAGCGGGCTTTTAGGCGAAGACGTGCTACCCGTTATGGAAGATGCCATGACCAGGCTTGTGAAAAAAAATGCCGTGCTTTTACCCCGTCAAATTGCTGTACAAGGGGTGTTGGTCAGTGAAATTTCTACCATACTGCCATTGCGTGATACTCAAGATATCAATGGGTTTGACTTGTCAGCCTTTAACCGTTTTAAACCGCTTATGTATCCGATCAATGGTGCCAAACTAAAACAGATCATGCCCAATGCCTTAAGCGAATCCATGGAGTTGCTTCGGTTTGACCTTACCAGTCGCAAACATGTTACAGAGCAAAACAAAACTGTAAAAATGCCAGTCACCCAGTCCGGTAAAGCTTTCGGATTGGTTAAATGGATACATTTACAATTTACTGAAGATCTGATTTACGAAAACAGACCACCTCTTGAATCCTGCTGGGCACCTATATTACACATTTTTCCAAAGCCAATACCTGTAGACAAAGGGCAGTTGTTTCCACTTCTTGTTACTCATAATAAAGAAAATATCAAAATTTATTCAGAATAGAGCAATAACACTGGGGAAAGAGCATATAAAAAATAATTGTGTTTTAGAATAATAAAATTATGAATCTATCGAATTTGTCAGAAGACATCCATATAAAATATCGGGAAAAAGAACCGGAACCTACCGGTTCATATATCTTTTCCCGTCCTCATTTTAAGGTGAATGAAGATGATTTTTTCCTTGACATAAGAAATGTTGCCCGGTACAGGGTACAAAACGGACAAACAATCTGGGTAAGCCCGGCTGAAAGTGCGGATGAAAATTCAATTAATCTTTTTCTTGAAGGCTCTGTATTGGGGGCCCTTCTTCATCAGCGTAAAATATTGCCTTTTCACGGGAGTTCTTTTCTATATAAAGGCAAGGGCATAATGATTTGCGGGCATTCGGGCGTGGGGAAGTCGTCCTTAACAGCGGCTTTTTGTCAAAGAGGTGGTGTTTTCATAAACGATGACATTTCACCTGTGGCCGTTTCCGATCCGGGAATAACAATTTTGCCGGTAAAGACACGGATAAAATTATGGAAAGAAGCGCTTAAGAAATTAGAGATCGGACAAGATGGTCTAAGCCGGATCCGCCCCGGAATGGATAAATTTTATTTGCCGGCGAAAGAAAGAGTTGACACCGGACATAAACTGGACCGGATTTTTGTACTTGCCTCCCATCAAAAAGAAGAATATTTGGCAAAAGAACTTGACGGCATTGCAAAATATAACGTTCTCAGGCACCAGATATACCGACGGGTTTATCTTAAAGGCATGCCCGAAACCGAAAAAAAATATTTCGGACAACTGTTTGCCCTGGCTAAAAAAGTTTCGGTGGTAAGCATAACAAGGCCTGCTATTTGCGACATTCACGACACGATGCGCTTCATAGAAAAAGAAATATTATCATGAAGAACATTGTTTGGCTGGCATCTTATCCGAAATCGGGCAATACATGGTTCCGCATGTTTCTGGCAAATTATGAGCAAAATGCAGAAAAGCCCCTTCCCCTTGAAAAAATAGAATCAACCCCCATTGCAAGCAATGCTGTCGATTTTGAGGAACAAACAGGATTGAACCCTTTTGAGTTATATCATGACGAGGTAGATACTTACCGTCCTGATATGTACCGGGCCTTGTCGGAGAAAATAGAAAAAAGGAAGAAAGCTGTTACAGGAAGGTTCATGATGCATATACCTTGAATATGAATGGGGAACCGATTTTCCCTGAAGATGTTAGCAGGTGCGCCGTGTATTTTGTGCGTAATCCGTTCGATGTATGTGTATCGTATGCCAATCACGGGGCAAAAAAATTGAAAAAACATTTAAGCTTTTATTGAATGAAGAGGCATCTATTGGAGGCGATTCTGACAAGCAGCTAAGGCAAAGGTTGTTATCATGGGGGAACCATGTGCAAAGCTGGAAAAATCAGTCGGAAATACCGGTACATATCGCCCGTTATGAAGATATGCTTTTGTTCCCGGTGGAAACATTCGGCGGCATAGTCCGTTTTCTTGGATTGGATTATGAAGAAGAAAGGTTAAAAAGGGCCATTTACAACAGCGATTTTAAGCAATTGCAGCAAATGGAAAATGAAAACGGATTTAAAGAAAGGATGCAAAGAAACAAACAATTTTTTTGGAAAGGGAAAATTGGCAATTACCACGATTTCCTTTCCCAAGAACAAATTGATAAAATTGTGGAATATAATTACGACACGATGAAAGAGTTTGGATATATTGATAAAGACAGAAGGCTGACGGTGTGATGTAAATACCCTACGAAAAATGCAAAATAGCTACGAAGTAGCCTAATTTCAGTAACCTCGGGAGTAGCCCACGGAAAGAAACAGTCTAAGACGGAGACAAACAAAAAAGATCAATAATATTTTATTATATTTATGAAAAATACAGCCGTAATCAGCAAATCATAGATGGCGAGTTAGACAACCACCAGGTTATGATGCATCTTGAGAAGGGTAAATATTTCGGCTTAAACCCGCTGGGAAAACGCATTTGGGAATTAATCGAAAAGCCTAAAAGTTTTTCCGAAATCATCCAAAGGAAAACTCTGTACTCCTGGTAACGAAGAAGTTATCTGTGAGTAGAAATATTAAAGAACACAAAAACTAATATTGGAAAAGTAAATGTAATTATAACATAAATAATTAACGAGTTTATGCGGATTGGTATCATTTCAGATTCGGACGCGCTGATCCCGTTGGCCTATACACTTGCAGGACAACAAAACCTGCAAGTGTCCCTTTATTATTCCCCTTCGCCGGATTTATTTGTCAACCAAAAAGTCCGTGAATTTGCCAGACAGGGGCGTATTCGGATAACGGAAGAACGGAATAAAGACAAGGATTTATATGTCTGGTTGAATAATGGGAAATATGATGCTTGCTTTGTTATCGGGTATAAATACCGGATCAGGCTGGAACGGCTGGTTTACCGGACCCCGCTTTTTAACATTCATTTTGGTCCGTTACCTGCTTTCAGGGGACCGACCCCTGTATTCTGGCAATTAAAATACGGGGTTGAAAAAATAGGCCTGTGTATCCACCATCTGACGGAAGAGCTGGATGCCGGCGGCGTAGTCTGGTTAAAAGAAATTGAAAATAGAGAATATTATAATTGCAAACAGGTTAGTCAGTTGTTCAGTCAGCTTTGCGTGGAAGGGGTTCTGTTGATATTGCCTTTTCTGATGCAGGGAATGCCTTTGCCAGTGGTGGACAGAAGCGCTTTTAAAAGCGCTTATCAAAAACGTCCGGTGCTGAAGGATGTTAAAATTGACTGGCAACAAATGGGTGCTGTTGAAATCTGCAACTTAGTGCGGGCTTGTAACCCTTGGAATAAAGGAGCTATAACCTCTTATAAAGGACAGGACGTAAAGTTGATGGATGCTCGGATTATTCTTTCAAAAGAAGATGTTGGATGTGAGGCTGGAACAATTGTTCGTAATAATGGGGAACTGCATATCCGATGCAAAGATAAGCAAACATTGAAGGTCAATACGCTCTTTTTTCAGGAAAGTTATCTCCCTTCTTATCAGTGTCACTTATTAGGTTTTAAGAGAGGAGAAAAATTAATTTGATAATTGTTGCTTTTTATCATAAAAGAATGTACATTAGCACAATATGCTTATATTAAACCCAAATTTCTAAACAATGAACAATCTCGAAGAAAATACCAAACAAGCGTGGCAAACACCTGAAATTATCGATTTAAATACAAAGTCAACAGAATATTATGCAGGGGCATATACAGATGGGTCTTTCACTACCCACGTCTCATAAATATTCCAAAAACAGGAGGTTGCCTTATATCATTATGTGAATTTTAGTCATTTTAGTATATTCACCCCATAAATTTAAAGAGTATGAGAGTGAATTGGTGTAGCACTTAAGTGTGCAATATAAGGCAAGGTGCTGTCGCGCCACTACTGGTTTGGATTCGACTATCTTATTATGAGGGTTGTTTGCGTGATGCATCCCAGAATAGTTTGTCAGCACAGCACACTCTGGTTGTGGAATTACTGTTTCTTTATTAAATCGAAAGTATACTGGTTTGATTCAATTTTTTGGTTTTTATAATGATCCTTTATCATCATTCCCGATTACTTTGGGAAAGAGTATGACCACTCTTGATTCTGAAGATTCAAACAATCAATGGAATAAATTCGATGATAAAACTTTGTCTTTGCGTTGGAAATGGCTCCGTCAGGAAGACGCTGGATTTCAAAAGGACAATTTCCCGATATATTCTGATTTGAACATTAATCTGATTGCCAGTTCAAGGATTGACAACAAAGCAGATTTAGGGAGGATACTACACCTTTCAGAAAAAGATTCAGACTGTTGTTTTATAGCAGCAGCCTATCATAAATGGGGCAAAAAGTGTGTGGATCACATTACAGGAGACTGGATCTTCGTACTTTATGATAAAATTGAACAGAAACTTTTTCTGGCAAAAGATCATTTTGGGAACACCGGGCTTTTTTATTATCAAGGCGACCGTTTTTTTGCCTTTTCCTCCGACATCCGGTATTTATTGTTGCAGAAGCAGATTCCCAAAAAAATTAATGAACTTTTTATCGCAAAAACGCTGGTTGCATGGCCCAAAGAAGGAATGGAAACAGCTTATGAAGGAATCTTTCGTTTACCGCCATCGCATTACCTGGAAGCCAAAAGTCGAAAATCCAAATTAACCCAATACTATTTTTTAAATGAAACGTTACCATTGCAGTACAAACGCGATGAAGACTATTTCGAGCAATTTATCGATCTATACACAAGGTCCGTAGAATCATGTTTACAAGGTGCCGGTCCGTTCGCTTCTACCCTGAGTGGAGGGCTTGACTCCGGTTCTGTCTCAGTTTTGGCAGCCCGGGAATTAGCACAAAAAGGGTTAAAACTTCAAAGTTATACTTCTGTTCCCCTGTATTCTATTGATAAACTTGAATTGGGAAACAGATTTGGTAATGAACGCCAATTTGCACAACATGTTGTTGATTTTTCAGGAAACATTAAGGTCGATTACATCAATGCAAGTGAAATTTCATTGATCTCCGGAATAAAAAAACATCTTCTCAGCCATGCCGAACCAGGACACGCTGCGGGCAATTATTACTGGATTCAGGCCATTCTAAAACAGGCTCAAATCGATGGGATAAAAACTCTTTTAACCGGGCAAGTCGGTAATGGTACGGTTTCATGGCCTGGTCTTACAGAATCTAAAAAATGGAGTTCGTTAATTAAGCATTCACACTTTACTGTTCCATTTTTTAAAAAATTGATCAGAGAATTGGTTTATCAAATTGCTCCTTATCCTGTTGTTAACTTTTACCTACATTGGGGGTTGGAAAAAGAACCCTGGTTAAACTATTCGGCAATCAATCATTCTTTATCTGACCGTCTGGAAATCGGGGATAGAATGAAGAAGACGGGACATGATCCCCATTTTAAAACTTACGAATCGCCACTAAAAACCCGGTTTAGGATCCTTCAACCAGGGAAAACTCATTCTGGTTCTGTTTGGCAGGCAAATGGAGCGCAATACGGTATGGAGATACGGGATCCGACCAGAGGAAAAGAGTTAATGGAATTTTGTATCGGTGTACCTGATCGAATTTATCGAAATATGGATATGGACAGATACCTGATACGGAAATCTATGGAAGGATTGCTTCCAGACAGCGTTCGTTTAAACAAAAAAAGAGGATTACAGGCGGCTGATAAAATATATCGGGTTAGAGCAGAGGCATCTGAGATTTCTGCAGAATTAGATAGTCTGAAGAAGTCTGATCTTGCTAACCGCTTTTTAGACGTGCCCAAAATGGAATCTGTTTTTAAGAAAACCTTAAGCGAAGCCAACAAAGAAGTGCATAGTAATATTGGGCCTGTTCTGTTACGAGGGATGGACACAGGGCTTTTTTTGAAAAATTTTGAGGAAAAATATACATAAATACAAATTGTTTGGCATCAGGTCATATAAGGATTGTTTTCGATAATTTATCATGTGCCTGTTTAAATTGTGACATAACCATTGAATCGTTTTTATCGATGTACATATACAGCGAGTATAAATTCACTAAATAAGGTAATAAAATGAATCTTTCTATTTTTCAGAGATTTATCAATATGGAATGCAGTGAAAAAAAATTGACGGCTGCCAATTTTTTATATTTTTCCCGTCCCCATTTTAAAATAAAAGAGAAGCGCATATGCAGTGGTATGATAATTTTCCAGAGGACATAAAACAATTTATCCTAAAGTTGAAGAAACATTCCCTATTTGTTGAAGAGCTTGCCAAATTTGGACATGCGATCTATCAACTGTATGAAAATGATTCCTCCAAAAAGAAATTGGGCGAAGAACTTGCCCTAAAAGCACTGGAAATGGAGCCAGACAATTTACAAGTGCGTTTTCATACAGAATGGATTATGGAGAAAAAGGTTCCCAAATGGCATTTTAAGATCATCAATGACCAGTTGCGTAACGCTATTTATGATAAAGCGCTTCGTGAGTTTATCAAGCCAGATTCAATTGTGCTTGAAATTGGAACGGGTACCGGTCTTTTGTCCATGATGGCCGCACGTGCCGGAGCGAAAAAAGTTTATACCTGTGAAATGGAACCTTTGGTTGGTCAAGCTGCCCGGGAGAATATCATTAAAAATAATCTGCAAGATCGGGTTTCTGTAATTTTAAAAAAATCTACAGAACTCAGGATCGGCGAAGATTTGCCTGAAAGAGCAGACCTACTAGTTTCAGAGATTGTGGACAATAACCTTTTGGAAGAAAATGTGCTACCAACCATGGAAGATGCCATGGTTCGGCTTGTAAAGAAAAATGCAGTGATTTTACCCAGTCAAATTGCTACATGGGGTGTTTTAGTAAGCAAAATCCCCACATTGCTACCATTCTTTAACATTCAGGACGTCAATGGATTTGACTTGTCATCATTTAACCGTTTTAAACCGCTCATGTATCCGATCAATGGTGCCAAACTAAAACAGATCATGCCCAATGCCTTAAGCGAATCCGTAGAGTTGCTTCGATTTGATCTTACCAGTCGCAAACATCTTACAGAGCAAAACAAAACTGTAAAAATGCCAGTCACCCAGTCCGGTAAAGCTTTCGGATTGGTTAAATGGATACATTTACAATTTACTGAAGATCTGATTTACGAAAACAGGCCACCTCTTGAATCCTGCTGGGCACCTGTATTACACATTTTTCCAAAGCCAATACCTGTAGATAAAGGGCAGTTGTTTCCACTTCTTGTTACTCATAATAAAGAAAATATCAAAATTTATTCAGAATAGAGCAATAACACTGGTGAAAGAATATGTAAAAAAATAATTGTGTTTTAGAATAATAAAAAAATGAATCTATCGAATTTGTCAGAAGACATCCATATAAAATATCAAAAAGGGGAACCGGAACTTGTCAATTCTTATATCTTTTCCCGTCCTCATTTCAAAATAAAAGAGGATGATTTTTTTCTGGATATAAAAAATGTTGCCCGCTACAGGGTACAAAACGGACAAACAATTTGGGTTAACCCGTACGAAATTGCGGATGAAAATTCAGTCAATCTTTTTCTTGAAGGTTCTGTATTGGGGGCCCTTCTTCATCAGCGTGGGATATTGCCTTTTCACGGAAGTTCCTTTCAATATAATGGCAAGGGCATAATGATTTGCGGACATTCAGGTGTGGGAAAATCGTCTGTAACAGCGGCTTTTTGTCAAAGAGGTGGTGTTTTCATAAACGATGACATTTCACCTGTGGCCGTTTCCGATCCGGAAATAACAATTTTACCGGTAAAAACACGGATAAAATTATGGAAAGAAGCGCTTAAAAAATTAGAGATCGGACAAAATGGACTAAGCCGAATCCGCCCCGGAATGGATAAATTTTATTTGTCGGCGGAAGAAAGAGTTGATACCGGGCATAAACTGGACCGGATTTTTGTACTTGCTTCCCATCAAAAAGAAGAATATTTGGCAAAAGAACTTGACGGCATTGCAAAATATAATGTTCTCAGGCATCAGATATACCGCCGGGTTTATCTTAAAGGCATGCCCGAAACCGAAAAAAAATATTTCGGACAACTGTTTGCCCTGGCTAAAAAAGTTTCTGTAGTAAGCATAACAAGGCCTGCTATTTGCGATATCTACGACACGATGCACTTCATAGAAAAAGAAATTTTGTCATGAAGAACATTGTTTGGCTGGCATCCTATCCGAAATCGGGCAATACATGGTTCCGCATGTTTCTGGCAAATTATGAGCAAAATGCAGAGATGCCCCTTCCCCTTGAAAAGATAGAAGCGACCTCTATTGCAAGCAGTCCAGTCGATTTTGAGGAACAAACAGGGTTGAACCCTTTTGAGTTATATCATGACGAGGCAGATACCTACCGTCCTGATATGTACCGGGCCTTGTCGGAGAAAATAGAAAAAAAGGAAGAAAGCTGTTACAAGAAAGTTCATGATGCATATACCTTGAATATGAATGGGGAACCGATTTTCCCGGAGGATGTTAGCAGATGCGCCGTGTATTTTGTGCGTAATCCGTTCGATGTATGTGTATCGTATGCCAATCACGGGGCAAAGAAAATTGAAAAAACATTTAAGCTTTTATTGAATGAAGAGGCATTTATTGCAGGAGGACCTGAAGGCCAGTTAAGGCAGAAGCTGTTATCATGGGGAAACCATGTGCAAAGCTGGAAAAACCAGTTGGAAATACCGGTACATATTGCCCGTTATGAAGATATGCTTTTATCTCCGGTGGAAACTTTCGGCAACATTGTACGTTTTCTTGGATTGGAGTATGAGGGAGAAAGGTTAAAAAGGGCCATTTATAACAGCGATTTTAAGCAATTGCAGCAAATGGAAAATGAAAACGGATTTAAAGAAAGAATGCAACGCAACAAACAGTTTTTTTGGAAAGGGAAAATCGGCAATTACCACGATTTCCTTTCCAAAGAACAAATTGATAAAATTGTGGAATATAATTACAACACCATGAAAGAGTTTGGATATATTGATAAAGACAGAAGGCTGACGGTGTGATGAGTTGCAAGGCTGCAACGAAAAGTTCAACCCCTTTCGGGGCTGGTGTCTACCTTCTCTCTCCTTGCCACGGGCGTTGCCCGCGGTTATTGAAATCAGGCCCTTTCAGGGCCATGCAATGAGGACTTTCCGATCCGTTCGCTGCGAAGCAGCGCAATCTCAATAACTATGAGTAAAGCCCTTGAAAAGCACAAAAGGAAAAAGCTACGAAGTAGCATAATCTCAATAACCGCGGGTGTAACCCGTGGAAAGAAACAAGTAAGATAACCGCGTCCCCGAAGGGGGCGAACAAATAAAAAAACAACCATGTCAAGTTACCGTCAAATACTCTATCATCTGATATTCCGAACAAAAAACAGCCGGAAAACCATTTAATAATGGTTTATGGTATGGTGTCGTGCGGGATTACGAGACTATTTTTATCAGTTTACACCGACTTTTTTACGAGCCAAAAACATTTACCCGCATGCACTATACCATGTGCTTTCGTGCTTTATTTAAGACAACCTGGCAACATTTCCAAAAATCCAATACACCTGTCATAATCCAATTCATAAAAGTTGACACCAAGATTAATTGTCTCATAATATTTTGCCTGGTTCTTCTTATAAAATTCCTCTGATGGTATTTTCCTCGTTTGCTTCTAATCAATAAAGTGTCTGAAAATATTTTATGACAATTCAATAAATTTCTTTCACTCAGTTTGTTATTCTGTGCAAATCCATACGCCTCAATCAAGTCCTCAATTTCTTCAATCTCTTTTCCAATCCTGAACTTATCCTTGTTCATTTCATAATTCATGTATGAATTCAAATCAATACTATTTCCTTCTATATTTGATGAGTAAACAGCTGAAGATTTTGTAAAATATTCAAATTCTCCACGATTTTCGTAAAATCGAAATCCTTAATCAATTTAGAAATTTGATTTCCAATTGACTTCTTATATATATCTAAATATTTCCTTTCAGTTATTCTCATTTAATCCAATTATGTAAGCACAAATAAACTCATTTTAATTGTTAATTCCCTTGAGTACTGAGGTTTCCGAGCATGAAGCACAACTAATGGCTAATGACAATATATAAGACCCAACACCGTAAGCTATGCTTAATTATCCGGCAGTAATGTCATCAGCTTTTGTATTGCTGTAACGGTTACGGATTTTGCCGTTCAGGCTGTTAACCAGTTCGGCAACAGTACCGGCCACTGTCCCGTAAATACCGGGATTGGCCCTGTTCATCACGTTCAGGTAATTGACAATGCTGTTCAGCTTATCAAAAGCAAAAAGCTTCAGGGCCGAAGGAGATACTATATCCCCCTTGAGCGACTCTGTCTCAGCCGATTGCTGATAAAGTGTTTTAAAGTTGCCCTGGGCAGCTTTAAGCTCATCAATAAGAGTGGTTAAATTCAGTGTTTCAATATATGATGCAATTGCCGGTTCAGCAAGTTTTTCAAGCATTGCATCAAGAGAGTCGCTTTCTTTTTCGTAGCTCATCCGGGCCATTCCCGAACCGTGGGTCTCAACCACTTTAGCTATAGCATCAGCCGCTTCGATCGTTTCGGCTTTGTTCCATTGCTGAAAGGCTTTTAGAAAATAATTGAGGGACGTAAGCAGGTTGTCGCATTGCATCGGCATTGCTTACGGCTTCGCTCAGCTCTTTGCCACGTTCGGCGCTTATGCCCTTTCGCATATCGGCAACCGTTGCTACCAGCCCTGAGCATTCGCTTTCCTGGTAGGTGTCGGTAATTACCGCTTTGCCAACGGCCTCACAAACATTACCGCACACGTCGGCAGTTTCTTTTACCGTTGCTTTGGAGTTCAGATTTTCAATGTCCATAATTTAATGTGTTTTGTCCGAGGTCCTGTCTTTACAAACTAATTACAGTCAACACATGCATGTAATCCGGATGTGCGAAGGATTTACGTATGTATTTTACCTAAAACTTTTCGAAAAATGAAGCGTACATAGGTGTTTGCAATTTTAGTTTGTGCAGAACAAAAATAACTGTTTGCTAACTTACAGCATTGGGGCTCAAATTTATCGTTAATGCTAAAATAAAGTTAATCACTGTTTTTGTGGAGATTTTAGCTCAATGTTTTTTTAAATATGCTGAGAAACATAACCAGAGGAAAAATAGCAGCTAATAGAATTAAATCAGTTCGACTTTGTGATTTCAGTTCACTATGTTCCTGAAATCACAAAGTCGAACTGATCCCGAGCTTAGTCGAGGGCTCTATTAGGATTATATTCCCCCACCCCAAGGGGCAGGGTAGTTCATTTGATTCTACCAGTGGTTCTACCGGAAAAAAACCCGCGCAACCTGCAGGAGCTTTTTTCCCGTCGGAGAATTACCGGCGTTGCTTGCGGGAGCTTTCTTCAGCCGGGAAAAGAGTAAAAACCTTATTTTGATTTCAACTCAGGTTGCCGGATAGCGCCTGCAAATTAGTTAATTGATGTTTTATTCTTTTTTGAAACAATGATTAAATCATCGCAGCCTTGGATCCTGATAAGTATTCTTTTATAGATGTGATACTCAAAATCTTTTCTCTTTTTTTAGCCTCTAACCTTATTTCCCGATTTCCTGTAATCATGGACTCAAGCGGCACACCTAAATACCTGTTTAACAGTGTTATCATCCTTAAAGTCAATGGCCGTTTGCCATTAAGGACCTCTGAAACTCTCGTTTTACCTCCAAACAAAGGCGCAACATCCGCCTGTTTTAAATTCATTTGTTCCATTCTAAACTTAATGGCTTCAATTGGATTTGGTGCTTCGATCGGATAATGTTCCTGCTCATATTTTTCTACAAGTAAAGATAAAAGTTCAATTTCTTCACCTTCAGTACTATCAGGCTCAATCGGATTTCCAGTACTATTAATCAAATTATAAATTCGCTCACAAGCCTCATTATACTGTTGTTCTGTTCTTAATATCTTAGTTTTCATATCGTACATTTTTTGCATCTATTTTGTCATATTCTTTATGTGTCCCAAACCACACAACAAAAACCATTTTCAACTTATATTCTATGTCAACAATCAGTCGGTAATCATTGCCTTTTATATTAAATACTACTCGTTTTGAGTTTATGATACTAGCATTACCATATTTTGCTTTCAGTTCATTTGCATTATTCCATGTAGAGAATCGCACCTCGTAAATCCAGGCTCTCACCGACTCTTCGGCTTGTTGGTTTTTGCTTTGTTTACAATAATCCGTTAATGTTTTTTCTTTTATTATTCTCATACTTTGCAAAGATAATAAATGTTACCAAACGGGGTAACATTTGTTGTCTTTTTGTTGTAAAGTCAACTATATACAGAGTGGAAAACGTGATGCCTGATGAAAAATTTTAGCTTCCCCGTTACAGCATGAATCCTTTCGTGTGGTTTAGGCTAAAAACCGCGCGGTAGCGATGAAAAATTGTCTGACTGGCATCATATCCCAAATCAGGCAATCATGGTTTCGTATGTTCCTGTCCAATTATGAAAAAAATACTGTAGAACCAATGTCGCCGGAAGAAATCGAATCAACTCCTGTTACCAGTAATGCAGTCAATTTCGAGGAACAAACCGGCCTGACCCCATTTGAGTTATATGCAGATGAAGTTGATTTATATCGTCCGGATTTGTACGTACATTATAAGGAGGCTGAAACGACCAGGGAGATTAGTTACAAAAAGGCGTACGATGCTTATACGTTGAACCGTGATGGCGAGCCTCTATTCCCGGATGATGTCAGTAAATGCGCCGCGTATTTTGTGCGTAATCCGTTCGAGGTATGTGTATCGTATGCCAATCACGGGGCAAAAAAAATTGAAAAAACATTTAATCTTTTGCTGAATGAAGAGGCATCTATCGCGGGGGGATCTGAAGGCCAGTTAAGGCAGAAACTGTTATCATGGGGAAACCATGTACAAAGCTGGAAAAACCAGTCGGAAATCCCTGTACATATAGTTCGTTATGAAGATATGCTTTTGATCCCGGTGGAAACATTCGGCGGCATAGTCCGTTTTCTTGGATTGGATTATGAAGAAGAAAGGTTAAAAAGGGCAATTTACAACAGCGATTTTAAGCAATTGCAGCAAATGGAAAATGAAAACGGATTTAAAGAAAGGATGCAAAGAAACAAACAGTTTTTCTGGAAAGGGAAAATTGGCAATTACCACGATTTCCTTTCCCAAGTAAGATAACCGCGTCCCCGTAGGGGGCGAACAAATAAAAAACAATCATGTCAAGTTACCGTCAAATACTCTATCATCTGATATTTCGAACCAAAAACAGCCGGAAAACTATTAACCAGGAACATGCCAAAGAATTGTATGCCTATATCATGGGCTTCATAAAAAACAAGGATTGTTTTCTTTACCGCATAAACGGCATGGAAGACCACTTGCATATCCTATGCGATCTGCATCCGACGATTGCCCTGGCAAATTATATGCGTGATTTAAAAACATCTTCGTCAGTCTGGTTAAAACAAACAGGAAAATTTCCTGCATTTGAAGGCTGGGCCGACGGATATGCAGCCCTTACCTACGCATGGAAGGATAAAGATATGATTATCAATTACATTAAAAATCAGCAAGAACACCATAAAAAAGAGTCATTTGAAGACGAGTTAAAACGATTGTTAAGGGAACACGGGATTGATGTGGATGACAGGTTCTTCCCGTAGCAGAGATTCAACCCCTTCGGGGCTGTCTTTATCGCTGACAGTCCCTGCCACGGGCGTTGCCCGTGGTTATTGAACTTAAACCCTTTCAGGGCAGGGAATCAACACGGAGAGAACACCGTGCTGCGAAGCGACGTAATAATCCCGGTGTTATAACCCCTGGAAAGGAAGCCAAACAAGATATGTTTTATATAGGACAAATAATAGAGAAAAGTAGTAAATTGTATAAAAAAGCTACGAAGTAGCATAATCTCAATAACCTCCGGGTGTAACCCGTGGAAAGGAGCAAGTAAGATAACCCCGTCCCCTAGGGGGCGAACAAGTAACGGGAAAAAGCATGGAATTGCAAAAAATAATACATATCTTGAAGACTTTACAGCCCTGTATGCTGCGAAGCAGCGTAATCTCAATAACCGTGGGTGTAACCCGTGGAAAAAGCAAAAAGAGTAAATCGTCCCCAAAGGGCGAACAAGAGCAAATAAATCAAGGATACTTAAAACTTACATTATGGAAAAATACAGCCGCAATCAACAAATCATCGATGGAGAGTTAGACAATAACCAGGTGATGATGCACCTTGAAAAAGGGAAATATTTCGGGTTAAATCCGGTGGGGAAACGGATATGGGAACTGATTGAACAACCCAAAAGTTTTTCCGAAATCATTCAGCACCTGTTGTCTGAATTTGAAGTAACTGAGGGGCAATGCACCCGTGAAGTAAAAGATTTTTTGGACAAAGCCATAACTAGCGATATTGTGACGAAACATGAACTGGGTTCATAAATTCATAAAGCTTACAAAAGAAGACAAAAAGCTGTTTTTCGAAGCCTTGTTTTTTCTTTGGTTTTCCAAAATACTTTTATTACTCCTGCCTTTCAAAACGTGTATAAAGTTTCTGAAACCGGCAGAACGAATGGCTGTTCAGCTCAATTCTGAATTTCTTCGAAAAGTGCGGAATGCCATTTCGCGTGCGAATAAAACAGCAATCTGGAAAAACATTTGCCTGGTTAAATCATTCGCCGCCCGGTTTATGTTACAACGCAGGGGAATTGGTTCTATGATGTATTTAGGCCTGCAATTAGGGGATGAAAAAAAACTGCATGCACATGCCTGGCTTATTGCGGAAGATATAATTATTACACCTAAAGGCTCAAAATTCAAAGAAATTTACAGCATATAAAACAGAAGACAAGAGTTTGTGGTGACTAAAAAAACAGGGGAATTATGCTTTATTTAATATAGTTAATGCAATTCGGTTATTTATTATTTGTCAGACTTGTATCAAACACAATATTTTCATCAATGCAAGACTTAAATACAGAAACCTTTCTTATCACCCGGCAACAAAAAGAAGCGTTCAACCGGCAAAAATCATTTGTGGTTTGGCTGACCGGCCTTTCCGGTGCAGGTAAATCGACCATTGCCCGTTATCTGGAACTTGCCCTGTTTCAATCGGGAATCCGGACATTGATTCTGGACGGCGATAATACCCGTCAACGCATTAACCGTGATCTGGACTTCTCTCCCTCAGGCCGCAGGGAGAATATCCGGCGGGTAGCAGAAATCGCCCGCTTGCTGAATGATGCAGGGATTGTCGTGATAACAGCATTTATTTCTCCGTTTACGGCTGACCGGGAGATGGCCCGGTCGATTATTGGAAACGATTGTTTGGTCGAGGTTTTTGTGAATACGCCTCTGAAAATTTGTATGGAAAGGGATACCAAGGGATTGTATCAAAAAGCGCTGAAAGGTGAACTAAACGATTTTACAGGGATCAGCAGTCCTTACGAACCACCTGTTCAGCCTTCGTTAAC
Source organism: Prolixibacteraceae bacterium (assembly GCA_963662895.1). GTDB lineage: Bacteria > Bacteroidota > Bacteroidia > Bacteroidales > Prolixibacteraceae > GWE2-42-39. Next base: position 1,221,639 of record OY759981.1, read on the forward strand.
AGTCCATACAAAAGATCAATTGCCGAAAGACACTGTTACGGAGATTGTTTCCTGGCTTATGGATAACCACTATATCCGGTCAATAGTGCATAATTCCTATTAATTCAATAATTTTGGCAGATGACTGATCTTTTACAAAACAGAGCCTACCTTCATGAACGGCATCGCCTCAGCCATCAGCAAATTGACCGGTGGCTGGGAGAAAACCGCGCAAAAGAATTTCTTTCTGAAAAATTAAGACAACTGGAGGCAGTAAAGAATTTTCTTTTTGTAACCGGTCTGCTAACTAAAAACGATATTTCATACACCTGTTTTAAAGGGCCGCTGTTATCTTTTCGCATCTATAATGACCCTACAATACGTATTTCCCACGATATTGACCTGCTGATCGATAAAAAAATGATCAATCCGGTCATGGATATTCTGACAAAAAATGATTTTCAATTATCAGAAGGAACGTTTTGGCCTCAAAAGAAAGTCCAGCAGGAATTGTTTGTCAATACCGCTCATCATCTGAGTTTCTATAACAGGAAATTGAATACCTGCGTGGAAGTTCACTGGGTGCTCATGCATGAACTACCGGTCACTCAAAAGAAAGTTCAACAGATTATTGCTGATAATTTAACTGAGATAGAATTCTCAGGGCGAACATTTCCTGTTTTTTCGCTTGAATTTGAACTATTATATTTACTGATTCACGGGGCCAGGCATGGATGGAACCGTTTAAAATGGCTGGCAGACATACATGATTACCCGGTATCAAAGTTAAACCTGCAAAAATTCGAAAAACTTACCGGTCAGTTACACGCATGGCGTATCGTCGGACAGGCTAATATCCTGCTGAACCATTTTTTTAATACTCAAATGCCATTTTGCAGGGAAAAACGTATTCCGTCATACTTTATCCGTTATGCACTTGGTTTTATAAAAGATGATAATGCCCAGCGGCTTTTAACCCGCGAAATGGTTAACCATTTCCGGTATTTATGGTTTCTGTTTCCGGGCATCTGCTACAAGTACCACATTATTTCCGGGACTCTTTTTCGTCCTAACGATTTGAAGGAAATCGATTCATCATTCCGTATTGTATATTACCTGTACCGTCCGTACAGTCTTATCCGAAGGAGGGGGCTGCATGTCTGAGAATCGTTTTATTATTGGCAGTTTCAACCTGTTTTTCAGGTACAAACCGTTGCAGGTGATCACTCTTTTCTTAATCACACTTATTTTGGGTTTTAACCAGGGCATAACCATCGTTTTGCTTATTCCTTTACTCGGGTTGCTTGAACCGGGACAACCGGCTGTTTCGTCCAGCAAATGGGCTGAGTTTGCTAATTCGGTTTTCGGAAAACTGGGAATTGAAGTGAACCTGACACTAATCCTTGCCGTTTTTGCACTCTGCCTGGTATCAGTAGCTGTATTAAAATACTTTCAATCTACGATGCAGGCTTCCTATCAACAAAATTTTTCCTACCACATCAGGAAACGGTTGTTTAAAAAATTAATTATCAGCGACTGGTCTTTTCTGAACGGAAAAAGTAAACACAATCACATCCAGGTGCTTACGACCGAAATTCCAAAAATGACAAACTACTATTATTACTACCTGGGACTAAGTTCGAAAGCGATTTTCATTCTCACCCATGTATTTTTGGCTTCGGTTATCTCACTGAAATTCACATTCTTTGTCGTTATTACCGGATTGCTTGTTTTTATTTTCCTGCGGAAATACCTGAAAGAAGCCATTCTGCTTGGTGCCGGAAATATACAGTCGTTCCGGAAAATGTTGAAACAAATAGACGATTTTTGGTTGACCGTAAAAATGGCGAAAGTTCATAACTCAGAAGAATTCTATTTCAAAAAGTTTGAAGAAGCCAATGCGCAAATACTCGAATATCAGTACAAACAATTGAAAAACAGGGCGATTCCCCAGTTTTTGTTTACCATTGCCGGAATAGCTGCACTAATTGCTGTTGTTTTCATTGCTTTTCATGTGATCCGGCTGCCCATGATCTCCCTGTTTGTTCTCATTCTGCTTTTTGCCCGGATATTTCCACAATTTTCAGGTCTGAACACCGATATGAATATGCTTGTATCCAATGTCGAATCGGTTAAAATGGTACTCAATATGGACCGGGAAATGCAGGAAGGTGAATTCAGACGGGAAGAGGGAGGAACCATAAACATAAGACACAAAATAGATATAAAAAACCTGCATTTTGCCTATACCCCTGAAAATCCCATTTTCACAGATTTCTCAGCAACAATTCAGGCCGGGGAAATAACCGGGATCACCGGAAGATCAGGGCGTGGAAAAACAACCCTGATCGATATTCTTGCAGGCCTGCAGACAACCGGTCCCGGAGTCCTTGTTGTTGATGACCGGAAACTGACAGGCGAACAATTACCTTCCTGGAAAAATTCACTGGGCTACCTGCCACAGGATTCATTCTTTGTAGATGGGACTATCCGCGAGAACCTGATATGGGATTCCGGTAAAAAACCGACAGATGAACAGCTGTTTGAGATACTAAAACAAGTAGATGCAGATAAACTGGTACAGGCTCAGAAATCAGGACTGGATACTGCTATTGTCAATTATACCTATCATTTCTCGGGAGGGGAAAAACAACGGCTGGCACTGGCCCGTGTGCTTATCCGAACCCCCGGATTATTATTACTTGATGAGGCAACATCGGCATTAGACACCAAAACTGAAGCACAAATAATGGATTGCTTAGTCAACCTGAAAAAAAATATGACCATTGTTTTTGTAACCCACAGGCAAACCTTAAAACCTTATTTCGATAAAATTATCGACCTTGACAGCAATCAAAAATAAATTTAAAAAGCTTACAAAAGAAGACAAAAAGCTGTTTTTCGAAGCCCTGTTTTTCCTTTTGAAATCATTGCAACTTCTTCTGTTCGTTTCCATTGTCAACAAGCTGTAGATAAAATTAAAATAATTACTACTAATGCGAATCAAGGGCTAAACATTAAGTCACTGTTTCGTAATAACCAGACCATTTCTCAACAGTTCCTAAGGGTTGAATAATACTGTCTTTAGCCGTCTGTTATAACCCTTTCAATTTGCCTAGTCGCTTAATCCAAAACTCACGTTATCTTATGGATCTTAAGGCATAGCTATCCCCTTTACCGGGGATTTAGGGATAAAAAGTGGATTTTGTCGTATACTCTCCTACCCCTCCTTATTAATATTCATTCTATATAGTATTTTGCCTAATTTTGAAGTTTCTTAAAAATAAAAAAGGCATGTTCACTTTTGGAATCTTAAGTTCACACCTCCCTTACGTGGCCTTTATTGCCTTTTATATTTTCTATTTATTTTTCCCATCCCTGCTAGATAAACATGATAATGAGACTATTGACACTTCGGAAGAAAAAATCCTTTTCGTTGCTCCTGCTCACCAGGCTGAACAAACAGGAGAGTCAGCCGTTGATTATTTTCAGCATCTTTCAGCATCTCAGCAACAGGGGAAAAATATTTCACCTCAATACCAGTTACTTTTAAAAATACCAATACTCAGTAATAACCAAAAACCGGAAATCCGGTTTTATTCATCCGTTTTTAGCAGGCCTCCCCCGGTTTTATAATTCAACCTTTGTTTTAATCTTGAATTATAAATCTTTGAATGGAATAATCAGCGTCCCGCTGTTATAAGATTCATTTTATAACCATTTATATTTATGAGAAAGTTTATTGTATCTTTAATTCTCTCCGTTATTACAGTTTATGGGTTTGCTGAAGGAGAAAATACAGAAAAAGATACGACACAAATAAAAAATTACAAACTCGAAGAAATACAGATTAAATCGCCCAAATACAACAGCAATATTTTTGAGTTGCCTGTTACAGCAACGATGGTTCCGGCCCGGAGCATCGAAAGTAATGGTATTGAAAATCTGACCGACATTTCAGGAATTGTACCTAATTTTTATATGCCCGATTATGGTTCTAAATTAACTTCACCGGTTTACATACGGGGAGTCGGGAGCCGTATTAACTCGCCTGCTGTTGGCTTATATGTCGACGGTATTCCCTACTTCGAAAAGTCAGTATTCAATTTCGAATTTTTTGATATCGAACGCATTGAAGTGTTGCGCGGGCCGCAAGGCACTTTGTATGGGCGTAATGCGATGGGCGGGCTGATCAATATTCTTACAGCAAATCCCGAAGCCAGGAAACAGTCAACCAGCGTCAAAGCAGGGTATGGGAATTACGGACAGATCGGCAGCCAACTCAGCCATAATCAGCCTGTCAGTAAATCACTATCTGTGCTGGCTAATTTCAGCCAAAAGCACCAGGACGGCTTTTATACCAACTACTATAACGATGAAAAAGTGGACAAACTGAACAGTTACGCCGGAAGGGTAAAAATGCTGTTCGAACCGTCTGAAAAATTTAAGGCGCTGTTGAATGTACAATACGAAGACAGCAGGCAAGGCGGCTATCCGTATGCTGTTTACGACGATGATACGCGCGAAGCCAGCGATATAAATTACAATGAAAAAAGCACTTACGACCGTTCGATGTGGTCAACAGGCCTCAATCTTCAGTATATTGCTGAAAACTTTACCCTGCGGGCTGTAAGCAGTTACCAGAATGTTGATGATGACCAGAAAATTGACCAGGATTTTACCTCCGCCTCGTTATTTTTTGTAACCCAGGATCAACAGCAAAACATGTTTGCTCAGGAAATCAATATCCAGTCGAAGAAAAATAAAAATTACGAATGGCTGTTTGGCGCTTTCGGGTTCTATCAAAACCAGGACAAAGGAGTAAATGTTGCCTACGGAGAGGATGGTATCGCAAAATACAATTTACCTTATGAGTCGTACAGCTACCTAAAAACATACGACAACACCAATTCCGGGATAGCCGTTTTTCATCAATCAACATTAAAATTTAAGAACTTCTCGGTTTCTGCAGGAATCCGTGCTGATTACGAAAAAGCTAAACTCGATTACATTTACGACAAATATAAAAATGGGACTCAGAGCAATGCCGGTGCCTTTAACAGTGACCTGGACTTTTTCGAAATTTTACCCAAGATTGCCTTTAAATACTCAATTTCTGATTACCTGTCCCCTTATGCAACCATCTCAAAAGGTTATAATGCCGGCGGTTTTAACTCAACGTTCGAACGCGACGAAGACCGGACTTTCGACCCTGAAACTTCGTGGAACTACGAAGCAGGGCTAAAAGCCAAATGGCTAAAGCAGCGTATTTATGCTAACCTGGCTTTCTTTTATATCGATTGGGAAAACCAGCAAATCTATCAGACAGTACCCAGCGGTACCGGATCAATGCTGACCAATGCCGGAAAATCGGAAAGCAAAGGTGTGGAACTGGAACTGAAAGCGCTTCCGGCTAAAAACCTGGAGACATGGTTTAGCTTTGGCTACAACGATGCCAAATTTACTGATTACGTGGAAAATGAATATACTGAGTATAGCGGAAATTATATTCCGTATATCCCGAAATATTCGTTTAATATTGGGGGAAATTATACGGCAGAAATTAATAGCAGTTGGATCGACCGTATCCGTTTTCAACTGACTTGCCAGGGGTTCGGGAAAAGTTACTGGCTTGAAGAAAATACTGCATGGCAGAATTCGTATGGATTATTGAACCACCGTATTAGCTTTGAAAAGAAAAATTGGATACTTTCATTCTGGGGCAAAAACATTTTAGATGCTAACTACAATGCGTTTTATTTCCAGGCACTTGAAAATTCGTATGCCCAGCCCGGGAAACCTGCCCGCATTGGTGCAAGTATGAAAGTAAGTTTTTAGATACGATGCCGGATCGACAAAACATGAAAAAATGAAGAACCGCGAACCCGGAAAATATTTTACCCTGCTGAGCCTGTACCTGGCCCAATCGGTACCCATGAGTTTTTTCTCAACGGTTGTGCCTGTGATCATGCGGATGGAACATTATTCACTTGAATCAATCGGGTACCTTCAGCTTGTAAAACTTCCGTGGATACTAAAATTCCTGTGGGCACCCATTGTCGATAAAACGGCAGGTACCAGCCGCAAATACAGGCGATGGATTATTTTCTCGGAACTGTTCTACGCGATGGTTATCAGCAGCATTGGCTTCTTTAGTCTGCAAGCCGATTTCAGAACCGTTGTTGCCCTGATGGTTATCGCCTTCACGGCATCAGCCACACAGGACATTGCTACCGATGCGTTTGCTATTTTAAACCTGAAAAAGCACGAACGGAGCCTGGGTAACAGTATGCAGTCAGCCGGGAGTTTTCTGGGAACGCTGGTGGGCAGCGGTGTTTTGCTGATCGTGTACCATTATCTCGGCTGGAACTGTCTGCTCTGGACACTGGCCCTTTGTGTTATTTTTGCTGTTATCCCGCTCAGCTTATCCCGTCTGAAAAATCGTGAACCACAGCAAGAAAGAAAAACATCCTCAAAGTCTGTTTCATATTTCGAATTTGTATATTTTTTCAGGCAAAAGGGAATTGGCTTCCATGTGTTTATCCTGGTTCTTTTTTATTCCGGCATAATCGGTATTCTTACCATGCTGAAACCCTACCTGGTCGATCTCGGCTACGAAGTAAAACAAATCGGATTTATGGCTGGCATCTTCGGCACTGCCATAGGCTCGCTGATGACTCTACCTGCCGGTTTCTTTATCCGAAAAAAAGGCCTGAAAAAAGGTGTTTTCCTGTTTGCCGGTATTAATACCCTTACTGCGGCCTATTTCCTGTTTCTGACATTTACTGCGCATCCATTGTTCCTGATTTATATTGCCGTTGCCTTATTGTGGTCTGCCTATGCCATGTCGTCGGTGTTTATTTATACCTTATCGATGCAGGTCGTTCGCAAAGGAAGAGAAGGCAGCGATTTTACCATACAGATTGTGCTAACACACCTGAGCAGCCTTCTGATCGCCATCTTCAGCGGAAAAATAGCCGATGCAATTACTTACCGGGGATTGTTCTGTATTGAACTTCTGTTGTGTATTTTTGTTCTGGTTGTACTTCCGTTTATTTTTAAAGAAAAATTTTACAACGATGAACTTTCCGCTACATCTGATTGAAAAATATAATGTACCGGTGCCACGGTACACCAGTTATCCGCCAGCTAATTTCTTTACGAATAACTTTTCCGCAGAAAAATACGTGGAATTAATCCGGAAGTCGAACAATGACCAGCCGCAGAATATTTCCATTTACATTCATATCCCTTTTTGCAACAAAATTTGCCATTACTGTGGTTGCAATACGCACCTGACCCGTAACCGCGACCTGATGCGTATTTACGTGGATGCCCTGAAAAAAGAGATCGGCATGGTGGCTACCCTGCTTGACCCAAAGCGTAAAGTTTCGCAGGTACATTGGGGCGGGGGTACTCCCAATTATTTGCCCGTTGAATGGATCGGGGAAATTATGGCGCTGATTGGCCGGAAATTTTCGTATACCGAAAAACCCGAGATCGCGATGGAATGCCATCCGGGGCACCTCGATTTTTCATATGCCGAACGACTGGTTAAAGCCGGGTTTAATCGCATTAGCCTGGGAATTCAGGATTTTAACAAAAAGGTACTCGACACCGTAAACCGCGACGGTTCAGTGATTCCGGTACCCGAACTGATGACATTTTTCCGCCGCTTTGGCCATGTGAAAGTCAATTTTGATTTTATTTACGGATTACCACACCAAAGTCAGGAATCGTTTTCCCAAACTATTAAACAAGCCATTGAACTTTCGCCCGACCGGTTGGTCACGTTCTCATACGCGCATGTGCCCTGGGTACGCCGTGCCCAAAAAGTGCTCGAAACAGAAGGGCTGGCCAGTCCGCAGGAAAAAATGAAAATGTTTGAAGCGGCCTATAATCTTTTGAAAGCAAACGGCTACCACCCGATTGGCTTCGACCATTTTGCAAAAACCGACGACGAGCTGACCATTGCCTTAGCCAACAAAAAACTGCACCGGAATTTTCAGGGCTACTGTACCCGTGAAACTACCGGACAGGTGTATGCTTTTGGAGCAACCGGCATTAGCCAGCTCGAAAATTCGTACGCACAAAACACGAAGGATGTAAACCGGTATGTAGAAATGATTAACCAGGGAACTTTTACCATTGAGAAAGGTTACGAACTGAATAACGAGGAAAAAATTATCCGGTACGTAATTGACGAGATCATGTGTAACCAGTATGTCGATTTTGATGAAGTGGCCGCCAAATTCAATGTTTCAGATTTTCAAATGAAAGAGACCCTGGCTTTTTCAGAAGAAAAACTCGATGATTTTATTGCTGAAGGATTAATTCAGTTTAATGAAAATAAACTCACGGTAAACGAAGCCGGCAAAATGTTTAGCCGCAATATTGCAGCGGTTTTCGATCCTCAACTGGCTAATTCAGGAAAAGCATTTTCTAAATCAGTATAAATGAAAACACCCGGAAAAACAGCAATTATTGGTGCCGGACTAACCGGACTTACCACCGCCTATTATCTGAAAAAAGCGGACATCCCGTTTATGGTTTTTGAAAAAGAAAACCGGGTGGGCGGAGTGATACAAACCGTTTCGGAAGATGGCTTTGTCTATGAAAAAGGGCCCAACTCAGGAGTCCTGGGTTCCCCCGAGATTGTTGAACTGATTGAGGAACTAGACCAACGTTGTACGCTCGAAATTGCCAGGCCATCGGCAAAAAAACGATTGGTATGGAAAGGCAGAAAATGGCGCCAGTTACCATCAGGTTTATGGAGTGGCATCAATACACCGTTGTTCTCGTGGTACGACAAGTTCCGTATTCTGGGCGAACCGTTCCGGGCAAAAGGGACCGATCCCAATGAGCGGCTCGACCAGTTTGTGCTGCGCCGGCTGGGCAAAAGTTACCTCGACTACGCAGTCGATCCGTTTGTGCTGGGTATTTATGCCGGCGACCCCTCGTGGCTGGTCCCGCGTTTTGCCCTGCCCAAACTGTACAACCTGGAACAGAACTATGGCAGTTTCATTCGCGGCTCTATCAAAAAAATGAAAGAACCCAAAAACGACCGCGAGCGAAAAGCTACCCGTGACGTATTTTCCATCAGGGGAGGATTGTCGAACCTGATTGATGCCCTGCAAACCGAAGTTGGTGCTGAAAATATTCGTCCTGGCTGCGATAAGTTAAGTATCAGCAAAGAGACGGACGGAACGTTTTCAGTAAAAAACGGCGATACTGTTTCGCACAATTTCAGCAAAGTGATCTCTACCATCGGCGGCCATGCTTTGCCTGCGGTTTTTCCTTTCCTGTCAGAAGAAAAAGTACAGAAAATTACGGCCATGAAATATGCCAGAGTGGTCCAGTTCTCGCTGGGTTTCAGAAAATGGGAAGGTATTCCGGTTAACGCTTTTGGCGGACTGGTACCGTGGAAAGAACAGCGTGGGTTGCTTGGTGTTTTATATATGTCATCCATTTTTAGTGAACGGGCTCCTGAAGGCGGCGCCATGTTTTCGGTATTTATGGGTGGACTTCGCAAACCCGGTGTTTACGACATGACGGAGGCTGAACTAAAAAAAATTCTTGCCGCTGAATTCACAGCCATGATGGGGGTCGGTAATTTTAATCCCGACCTGATCCGTATGCACCGCTATGCGCATGCTATTCCTCAATACGGGCCTGAATCGGAAGAAAAATTAAAAGCCATTTCAGAACTGGAAAACGAACACCAAGGATTGATCCTGGCCGGAAACATCCGCAACGGTATTGGCATGTCAGACCGGATAAAACAAGGACGGAAGGTAGTGGAAGAATTACAAGTTACGGGCTGTCATGCTAAACGCAGTGAAGCATCTCATCTTTCTGAAGTTAGAAACTCTTCTTCTGCAACTGCCGGCCCGGAATAACAGAAACGACAAACGAAGAAAAATGCAAAAGCCGGATACAGCCATACTTCTGTTGAATGTCGGGACACCCGATGAACCAACCATCAAAGCAGTACGGGCATATTTATCCCAATTTCTGAATGACCCGAGGGTGATCGATCTGCCGTGGCTGGCCCGCAAGTTACTGGTAAACCTGATTATAGTCCCTTTCAGGGCACCAAAGTCAGCCAAATTATACCGGCAACTTTGGCGCAAAGACGGCTCGCCTCTGATTATCCACGGCGAAAATCTGCAAAAGAAACTTCAGGTCCGGCTGGGCAACGGCTACAAGGTATTCCTGGGCATGCGCTACGGAAACCCGTCGATAGCAAAGGCTGTAAGCGAAATAAAAACCGGGAGGTTTAAACAAATAATTGCTGTTCCACTGTTCCCCCAGTTTGCCATGTCGACCACCGAAACCAGTGTTGAAGAAGTAAAACGTCAGATAAAAAAACAAGCCTGCCCGACCGAATTAAAGGTGGTGGAAGAATTCTATTCGCACCCGGAATTCCTGGACGCCTTTGCCGCCCAGATCGGCAAATACAAACCCGCGGAGTATGATCACATGGTATTCTCGTACCACGGTCTTCCCAACCGGCACATCAAGAAAATACATCCACAGCAGAAAGCCTCTGACTGTACCTGTACCCAACAATTCCCGGCACACGGCAAAAAATGCTACAAAGCGCAATGTTACAAGACATCGCGGCAACTGGCTTCCCGTTTAAACCTGCGGAAAAATCAGTATTCGGTAGCTTTCCAGTCGCGCCTGTCGGACAACTGGCTGCAGCCGTTTACCGATGAAACGCTTAGTAAACTGCAAAAAAACGGGGTAAAAAGAGTACTGCTGTCCGCTCCTTCGTTTGTAGCCGACTGCCTCGAAACCATCGTGGAACTGGGTATTGAATACCGCAAGAATTTCGAAAAAGAACCTGACAACCACCTGCAAATGGTAGAAAGCCTCAACAGCAACGACAACTGGGTGGAAGTGCTGAAATTAATAGTCTCTTCTGAAAAAGTCCTCATCAAAAGGCAGTAACCATGAATATTCGAGAGGAATATCCGGGTATGAATCCCGGAACATTTTGTATTTCGATTTTCTGATCTGTGACTTATTAAATTTGGCTTCAACAGCTATTGGAGTTGAAATGTCGGGCAAAACAAAATCAATTTCATTACCGGACGAAGTCCGCCAATAACGGATTGAATCAATATCATATTTCCCTGCTAACAAGCGGAAAACTGTATTTTCCCAAAGTTCTCCTTTATCTGCCCGCATAGAAAGAGGCTGAAAATTATCCAGCAAACAGTTTCTCAGGCCTGTATCCATTAGAAATACTTTAGGCATCTTTACCAGTTCTTTCCTCAGATTTCTAAAAAACGGACTAATCAAAGCTATATGAAAACATTTCCGCATCACTGAAATATAATTAACAACTGTATCATTTTTAATGCGTAAGACCGATGAAATCTCATTTATATTTACAAGATTACCCGTCTGTCCTGCAAGAATCCTAAAAAGCTGATAAAAAGCGTTTTCATTTTGCACTCCCGATTCCTGAATATCTCTTTTCACAAACGAATCTCTTATTTCCTTCAGACGGCTAATTTTCTCCTGTTTGTCGGGTTCAGTAATTACAGCAGGATAACCACCATACAACATATACTCCTCCCATTCGATCCGGAGATAATCAATTAATGTACTTTTTGCATCTGCCACTTGAACCACCCTGTTTTTTTCATCAAGTAAATCCGTTTTTCCACTTAGTTCAAGATATTCATCAAACGAGCAGGTATGCAGCCGGAAAATCCGTTTTCTGCCAGCCAAAGAATCTTTAAAACGGCTATCGATATAAAAAGCACTGCTACCTGTTGCCACAATCTTTATTTTATCTGCATGTTCGTCGTACAATAATTTCAAAAAATTTGAAGAATCATCCAGATACTGAACTTCATCGACCATCACAACAATTCTTTTTTCGGAAACCGGAAGAAATTTAAGCAGGTTCAGCGGGTTTTCGTTCAGCTCTTCAAGAATTGATTTGTTTTCCAGGTTGAGAAAAACTACGGGAATATCTTCTTCTTTACACAAGTTTTCTACTTGCCGGAGCAGCGTTGATTTACCGGTTTGCCTTGCTCCGGTAATAATGCTGAATTCCTTTTTCGGCAAATGCCTAACCATATCTTCAAATAATTTCCGCTTTGCCATAAATCACTGATTTTTAGCAAAGGTATAAATTATCGGATATTTTTACCGGTACTGGGGTGAAATTATCGGATATTTTTACCGGTGCAGGGAGAAAATTATCCATTTTTATTAGAATGTATGGCAAAACAATGCTTGCAGAGGCATTATATGTTTATGGAAACTGTTTTAATATTCACAAATTCACGGATACCGAAGAGGGATAGTTCGCGACCGTAACCGCTTTCTTTAATTCCGCCGAAGGGCAGGCGGGGATCGGATTTTACAAAGTCGTTCACAAATACACATCCGGCGGCCAGTCCTTTTTCAGCCAATTGTTTTCCCGTTTCAACATTGCCGGTAAATATTCCGGCTCCCAGGCCAAACACCGTATCATTAGCAATATGCAAGGCTTCGTCTATGGTTTTTACACGAAACAAAACGGCAACCGGGCCAAACAATTCCTCGTGGTAAGCCGGCATCCCGGGTTTCACATTTTCAAGCACGGTGGGCGGATAAAAGGCTGCCTCCGACTGCGGAACAAAACCGCCACAGGCAATGGTGGCTCCCTGTTTCACACTACCAACGACCTGTTGGTGTAGCTCATCGCGCAGGTCGGTGCGTGCCAACGGACCAATGGTCGTTTGCGGGTCGTTGGGATCACCGTAGGTCGCGGCTTCCATCAGCCATACAAACTCGCTTCGGAAAGCCTCGTAAACCGAGTCCAAAATGATAAACCTCTTGGCGCCAATACAGCTTTGCCCGGCATTGAGCAGACGGCTGGTCACACACTGACGCGCTGCTTCGGCAATATCGGCATCTTCACAAATAATGTACGGATCGCTGCCTCCCAGTTCCAAAACCGATTTTTTTAGCGCCGATCCGGCAACCGAAGCTACAGCCTTCCCTGCAGGTGTACTCCCGGTTAAGGAAACAGCTTTTACTTTCGGATTTTCAATGACGGCCTTTACTTCGTTACTACCAATCAGTAAGGTTCTGAAAACATTTTCAGGGAACCCGGCACCGGTTACCAGTTTTTCGATAGCCAGTGCACAACCGGCCACATTGCTGGCATGTTTCAGCAACCCGGTGTTGCCTGCCATCAGTGCCGGGACCAGGAAACGGAACACCTGCCAAAACGGAAAGTTCCAGGGCATCACAGCCAACACAGCTCCCAGGGGCTGAAACGAAACATACGATTCGGAAGCCTCAGTTTTTATAACTTCATTTTTCAAAAACGATTCGGCATTTTCAGCATAATATTCACACACCCAGGCACATTTCCCGATTTCACCAATAGCCTCGCTTTTCACCTTGCCCATTTCCTCGGTCATCAGCTCTGCCAGCGGTTCTTTTTGATCGAGCAGTTGCTGTCTCAGTCTCAGCATCAACGCTTTGCGTTCCTGGAAAGAGGTTTTCTTCCACTGCTGAAAACCAGCATCAACCAAATTGATTATTTCGTTTGTTTTTTCTGCTGAATAGTTTTCGTAGTTGGCAATTAACTCACCTGTGTATGGATTAATGGATTCCATAATGTTTCTTTTTAGAAAGAACGGATTCCATCCTCTTTTTTGTGAATGAAATCCTTTCAAACATCATTTTATCAAACTAAAACCTGCTTCTTTTACATCGCGCGAGTTGGTGCCGACAAACACCTTGAAATCGCCGGGTTCGGCGATCCACTTTTTGTCTATATTATAAAAAGCCAAATCCTCATCGCTGATTTCAAAGGTAATTTTTTGTGTTTCGCCCGGCAGGAGAGTCACCTTCTTAAACCCTTTCAGCTCTTTTACAGGACGTGTAACGGAACCCACCAGATCACGAATGTACAACTGAACGGTTTCGGTTCCTTTTCGGTCGCCTGTATTTTTAATATCTACAGAAACTTCGAGCGGCTCGCCAAAAGCAATTTCTTTTTTGCCCAGCACAAGATCGGAATATTCGAAACAGGTATACGTTAACCCATACCCAAACGGGTAAAGCGGTTCTTTCGACTGATCGGTATAATGAGACCAGAAGACATTGCCTTCACCATTGCCGGGACGGCCGGTATTTTTATGATTGTAATAAATTGGTACCTGCCCGGTAACACGGGGGAACGAAACAGGTAGTTTCCCTTGCGGGGCATAATCGCCGAAAAGAACATCGGCAATTGCATTTCCCGATTGAGACCCGAGATGCCATACTTCGAGAATAGCCTTTGCTTTTTCGGCAATATCGCCCAAAACAACCGACCGTCCGTTCATCAGTACAACCACAATATTTTTATTCATTTTGTAAATTTCATTGAAGAACTCGTATTGCAGGCCTTTCAGTGAAATATCGGTTTGGCTGCGGCCTTCGCCTGTCTGGAAACAGTTTTCGCCAAGTGCCATCACCACTACATCCGAATGAGCAGCCAGGGTCTTTGCTTCCGAAAAGCCACTGCGGTCGGTGGTATTAAAGATCAATTCTTTTACAAAGCTTTTTTCGCCGGCAACTAATTTCAGCCCTTCTGTAAATTTAACCTTGTTCTTTTGTCCATCCAGTTGCTGAATTCCTTCAATCAGCGAAACAGCAGAGTTAGGAACAGCTTGTGCACGCCAGCTTCCCAACGGACTATCTTTATCTTCAGCCAGTTCACCCACAACAGCTATTTTCAATCCTGATTTTTTCAGCGGAAGAATTTCTTCCTCGTTTTTCAGCAAAACAATTGATTTTCGGCCTGCTTCGCGTGCAGCCTGCATGTTTTCTTCAGAAAGAATTTCAGTTTTTTCCCGTTCAGGGCTACAGTATTTGTACGGGTCGTCGAACAAACCTAACCTGAATTTCAAACGCAATACCCGGCGAACGGCATCGTCAAGTAGTTTTTCACTAACAGTTCCGTCGTTTACCAACTTTTCAAGCTCATTAATGTAACAGAAACCCTGCATATCTATATCCGAACCGCCGGTAATAGCCAGTTTTGCAGCTTCCCGTTTATCTGCTGCTACTCCATGAACAATCATTTCACCGATTGAATTCCAGTCGGAAACCACAGCCCCGTCGAACTCCCATTCGCCTTTCAGTATATCCCGAAGCAAACAGGTATTCATGGTACTGGGAATGCCGCCAATTTCGTTAAACGCATTCATAAAAGTTGCAGCACCTGCGTCGGCACAAGCCTTAAACGGAGGTAATACCACATTATGCAAGGTATTATCACTGATATCAACGGTGTTGTAATCGCGGCCAGCTTCAGCAAAGCCATAAGCAGCAAAATGTTTGGCACAGGCAGCGATGGTATTTTCTGCCGTTAACCCGTCGCCCTGGAACCCTTTTACACGGGCAACTGCAAACAACGAGCCGAGGTAAGGGTCTTCGCCCGACCCCTCCATCATACGTCCCCAACGGGCATCGCGGGCAATATCAACCATGGGGGCAAAAGTCCACTGTATCCCGGCAGCCGAAGTTTCGTTAGCCGCAATCGAAGCTGATTTTTTTGCCAGTTCAGGATCCCAGCTTGCTGCCTCGCCCAACGGTATAGGGAACATGGTTTTAAAACCGTGAATGACATCGTAACCAAAAACCATCGGTATCTTCAGCCGGCTGTTTTTCATTACCAGTTCCTGGGTTTTGCGGGTCGCCCCGGCGCCAATTACATTGAGCATTGATCCGACCATGCCGGATTTAATCTGCTCAAGAGTCTGCTGACTGTTTTCATTTTGAGGTGCCGGGCCTGTCATTTCCCACTGGCTGGTATATTGATTCAACTGTCCGACTTTTTCTTTAACCGTCATCAGGCTTAAAACCGAATCAACCTTGGCTTCTATCGGATATGATGATGTGTTTTTATGGGAATTATTACATGCCCATATATAAAAACACGAAAAAATAATGAGTAAATAATTTTTTGAAATCATTTTAGTAATCGTTTTTGATTTGTATAACAAAGATACGATTTTGCTAATGAATCAAGTACTTAATTATTTTGCAGATCAGGAGGGGTATTCATAAAAAAAGGCGCCCAAAAACAGACGCCTCTTATTTTTCTACATGCTTAAACTAATATTTAAAAACTTTTCCTCCTGCCATTACCTGTTGTGTTTTTTCGTCGAAGATTGCACGTTGTCCGGTACGTAAAGCTGCCGTAACCATAATATTGGCTATCGAATGACTGTAACCTGCGTCAACGGGGGCATTGGTTCTCACGTTTCCTGCCCTGACACAATCCATCCAGTTTTTCATGTGCGCGTTGGTCAACGGGTCGGCCCCTGTGTTAGCTCCGGCTTCAACTTTTATCTGGGGCAATTCAAACTCATCCAGAAGGAATGGCTTCATCCCCATCCGGCTTGCATGTCTTTCTGTTAAGCCTCCGTCGCTGTTCACTTTATTGGTATCAAGATCAAGTTTTCCTCCATTTGAGAAGTACCACTCTTTGGTACCGCCCGAAGAGTTAGTTTGCCTTGATGAATAAATTACCTGGAAGCCTTCGTCCGGGTTATCGGCAGGCCCGTAGTCGAAAACGGCTGTCATTGTGTCGAAATTACGACGTCCGTCTTTCCACATGTAAATTCCACCGTTGGCAACTGCCGAACGCGGGTGTGGCAGATGCGAGAACCAGTGTACCGTATCAATCTGGTGCGACATCCACTGTCCGGGAATTCCAGAAGAATATGGCCAGAACAAACGATATTCGAGATATTTCCGTGCATCCCAGGGTTCGTACGGACGGTTCATCAGGTAACGTTTCCAGTCGGTATCCGATTCTTTGATCTGCTTGGTAAGTTCAGGCAGGCGCCATCTTCCCGGCTGGTTCACATTCCATGTCATTTCAACGACAATAATTTTCCCGAATTTTCCCGACTGAATGTAATCATGTGCGGCATGATAGTTTGGTCCGCTACGCCGTTGTGACCCAATCTGGATAACTTTCCCGGTTTTTTTCGCGGCTTTTAATCCCACGATTGCATCGTCCATTGTTTCGGCAAACGGTTTCTCACAATACACATCGCAACCGGCATTTACTGCTTCTGCCAACAGTAACGCGTGCTGAAAGTCGGCAGTACTGATAATCACTGCGTCAGGCTTTTGATCCCATAACTCATCGGTGTTTCTTGCCGTACTAATTTTTCCGTCGGTCATCTTATTGTACCATGCCTGCCCCTCGTCTCGACGGCGGTTCCATATATCGCAAACAGTAACAAACTCGAAATTCATTTCTTTTGCATATTTAAGGAAAGCTGGTCCGAGTGACCCTCTAAAACGATTGGAGAATCCTAATATCCCGACTTTAACTTTGTCGTTTGCTCCCATGATGCTGGCATAACTTTTTGCCGACATGCCTATTCCTCCAATGGTAAGACCTGCGGCTCCAATGGCTGTTTTCTTAATAAAATCCCTGCGTGTTTTTTCCATGGTCTGATCTTTTATTTTAGTGGTTAAACTTGTTCCTGAATAGCTTTGATTGAAAGAGGGGCCTGAACCTCTAAATTTTCCCATTTACACTCGATTGAAAGATTCCCTTTATATTTCACTTTTTTCAAGGCTTCAAAATAAGGACGAAAATTTTCACCATGAGTGCCTGGTGCAGCACGGCCTTCCTTCTCTGCAATATGTACATGACGCAATAATTTGCCGTATTTAAGAATATTCTCAGGGCCCTCGTTATCCATTTTCATGTGATAAATATCTGCTAAAAGCTGAATATTCGGATGCCTCACATCTTTAACTATTTCACCTCCCTCGGCCACCGAATTGATAAAGTTACATTCTTTTTTATTCAATGGCTCAATAACTACTGTAACATTATACTTTGCCGCGAAAGGTCCCATTTGAGAGCACAGGCTTACAAACTGCTGCCGGGCTTTTTCCCGTGGGAAACCTTCAGGAACAGAACGGGAACCACCGCTACCAAAAACAATAATTTTAACCCCGGCAAGCTGTGCCCTTCGAAATGCTGTTTCTGCAAATTTCAAAATTTCAGGATGAACGGCTTCGTCTCCGACACTTTTCATGTTGCCGGGCAAAAAACTATTGCAGGCAATTACCGGAAGTTTCGATTGTTGCGCTAATGTCCGTTTCTTATTAAACTCATCCTCACTTTTCGAAGGAACAAGGAAACTGCGTACTCCTTCTTCAATATAAGAGTACCCGTACCCCGCCAGTATTTCATTGTTGGTTACACGGGTACATATCCCAATATTTGCTAAAAAACCATGTTGTGACTCCATTGAAAAAAGTGTATCAGAAACAGACAATGCACTGGTAAACAGCAGTGAGCTTTTAATGAAGCTCCGTCTTGATTGTCTCATTTTTTATCTTAGTTTTAAAGTTACATTATTTATGGGCAAACCACAAGTACAGAAATATCCGTCATCCGGATTTCCTATTAAAAGTAGTCCCGTTTTTTTGTTGCTGAAAATATTATACTTTTAAAGACGTAAAAAGAATGTTAAGATTTTGTTTAACCTTATTCATTATCAATAATTAATGGCCGATCACAAGAAGATAGCCAGATATTTGGAACTGATTCAGAAAAGCCAGTGTTTTTCAAAATCGAACGTTAACCGTGAATTGCTCCGGTACCTGGTTGATGCCACAATAAAAGGAGAGAACCCGAAAGAATTTCAGATTGCCCACGAGGTTTTTGGTAAAAATATCAATCAGGATAAAGATTTAAACATCCGGGTTTATATACTTAATCTCCGTAAAAAACTGGAAGAATATTACGAGCGGGAAGGAAAAAACGACGAGATCCGTTTTGCAATCCCAAAAGGAAAATATATTGTCCAGATTAAAGCCAACTACTACAAAATTTACAGTAAGAAATTATTCCGCATTGCCCCGTTCCTGCTTGCAATAAGCATCCTTATCCTTGCACTGACTTATTTCCTTTACCAACACCGGAAAAGCCCTGAGGCAGCCCGGCTCTCGTTTTGGAAAGAACTGACAAACAGTAATTACCCGGTATTGCTGATTCTTGGCGATCATTATTTTTTCAGGATGAATAAAAAAAATGAAATTTCCGGGACCATGCGGATTAACAACATCAACAGTGATAACGACCTGGACCAGTATATTACAGAAAACCCGGAATTGATTAACCAGATTGAAAAAACCGACCAAACCTACATTAATATACAAGCTCCTTTCGGCATGTATAAAATAATGAACATTTTAGGCGGAGGTTTGGCTAATATAAATATGATGTATTCAAGCCAGCTACGCTGGGATGATCTGCCCGGAAATCATGTAATATTTATCGGTTCGTACAAAACGATGAACCTGTTGAAGCCGGTTAATGAAAAAATAGGAATTCATTACGATATAAGAAGAGGATTGCTGAATTATTCGGTTTCCGATTCGGTTTTTAAATTCGACAATCACAGCCAGGATAATCTTACCTACGAATATGCCTCGTTTGTCCATTTTGCGACTGCCGATGGCCGGAAAATCATCTTCTTTATGTGCGACAGTGATGTTGGAAACATCGCCACCCTGAAATTACTAACCGAAAAAGAGGGCTTACTCCAACTGGATAAGATGGTTGAATCCACCGGGAACGGGAACTACAAAGCAGTATTTGAAGTAAAAGGCCGGGACCGTACCGACTTTGAAACCAATCTGCTTAGAACCGACCCTATTAAAATTTCTATTTCAGAAGTCTGGCCGTAATGATTGGGTACTCTCTATACACAAGTTAATCTGAAACAAGGAAGGACTTTCACCATAGACAGGAGAACGGAGACCGGATCGGTTTTGGAATTTGGTCTTTGGCAGCGCCAATCCAAATTTTAGATGAAATGATAAAAAAAGCAATAGAATTTGTCAATTGAAACACACAGAAAAAAGTTCAACCCGCTCCCGGAGTTGTGGTTTCAGGGAGCCTGTTTCCCCCCAATTGTATTGGGGGTGATGAAACATTTAACCCTCCGGATTAAGATGGAAGGAACGATGTCATTGACAATATGAACCCCCAAAATTGTGGCACAATGCGTTAACGGCAGCTACATTTTTCTTGTCACCCTGAACGCAGAGAAGGATCTGTTTCTTTTGAAATTTCATATACAGACTTCTGCTGAAATCGGTCATAGGTAAATGGGTGTTGCGTTTTGTAAACAGGGACAAGCCCCCCTCCCTCCGGCAAGCCGGAGTACTCCCCCTTGACAGGGTGAGAATTTGGGCCGGTGCAGAAGCAAAGGGGAAAGGCGAACGGCCGGGAGCCTGAAAGATGGCCTGGAGAAGCCCGGAGGGACAAGGCTTCCAGCCATATCGGCGCATCTGCCGGGCCTGATTTGAATCCGGCAGTGCCGTATGCGCCGGAAAAAAATCTCCGGACAGTGTACCCGCAACTTCTGATTAAGGCTTCCAGAGTTCCTGTTTAAGGCTTCAGCAATGTCTGATTAAGGCTTCCGGAACATCATTTCCAATATTGGAAAAAATGACAAAGTAATATTATTAGGACACTTCTATGACATATAAACATCACGGCTTGCCCAAAGTCCCGGAGGAACGGAAGTATGATAGCAGCAACCGTTTCCATAGACCGACCTAAGTTCCGAAGGAACGACACCAACACCCGCCCCGTAAACCATATGTCGCTCCCGGCGGAGTTCCGGGAAATGGAAGGTCATGTGCCTTGAAAAAACAGACGATTTTCTTTCCTGTTTTATTTACCGGCAACGACATTGAAATCAAGCGTGAACTCGTCGTAGATTGTTTTATCGCCCAGATTTTCAAAAAATCTACCGGAACCGTAACGCACGTTATACAAGGAACGGTCGATAACCAACGTACCTTTGGCAGAGAAAGTGTTCCCCTTTTCGGAAACGGCTGCTTCAAATTCAACCGGGTTCGTAATTCCTTTAATAGTCAGGTCCCCTTTGAATAAATAATTATTTCCACCTTTTGCTTCAACGCCGGTTAACACAAGTTTCGATACCGGGTATTTTTCTACTGAAAAAAAATCATCCGATTTCAAATGGCCGATCAGTTTCTGGTTCCAGCTTTCATCGGTTAAATCTTCACAAACCATCGAATTCATATCAATCACGAATTCTCCGCCCGAGGGCTTGCCTCCGGTTACTTTTAAAACTCCTTCACGAAACGAAATAGTACCATGATGTTGCCCGGTTACCTTTTTACCTATCCATTTTACCGAGCTTTCGGTTTTATTCACAGTATAATCCCCGGCAAACGATATTCCAATTGTAGTAAATAGCAATACAATTGCTGTATAAATACTTTTTGTTTTCATTTTTGTCTACTTTCTAATTATGAAAGTATAGACAAATAAAGGGCAAAAAGGTTTCTTAATATTTGTTAATAAAAAAGGCGGTTAACTACAACTCTTTTCTTAACCGTGCCACCGGGATGCCCAGTTGTTCGCGGTACTTGGCCACAGTACGGCGGGCAACAATGTATGATTTTTCTTTCAGGATCAGGGCCAGTTTCTCGTCGGTAAGCGGTTTACGTTTATTCTCGTTATCAATGCAATCCTGAAGTATTTTTTTGATTTCGCGGGTCGAGACTTCTTCGCCGGTATCTTTTTGCATGCCTTCCGAGAAAAAATATTTCAGTGGAAAAATACCAAAGTGGGTTTGTATGTACTTACTGTTCGATACTCTCGATATAGTTGAAATATCAAGCCCGGTACGGTCGGCAATATCTTTCAGGATCATTGGTTTCAACTTGGTCTCATCACCATCCATAAAATATTCTTTCTGAAAATTGATAATCTCGGTCATGGTGACCAGCAGGGTATGCTGACGTTGCCGGATCGCATCGATAAACCATTTCGCTGAATCGAGCTTTTGTTTAACAAAAACCATCGCATCTTTTTGTCCCTTTGAAGCTGATTTTTTGTTTCCGGTGTAAGCTTTCAGCATGTTCATGTAAGTCCCGCTCAACCGCAGCTCAGGAACATTTTTCTGGTTCAGGCTTAATTCCAGTTCGCCGTCCTGGTTTTCAAGAATAAAATCGGGTGTAATTACCTGGTTCACCTTACTTAACGGGTTGCTGTACGAACTACCTGGCTTAGGATTCAGCTTCAGGATTTCGTCAATGGCCGATTTGAGTTCTTCTTCAGTAATCTCAAATTTGCGAATAATCTTATCATAGTGTTTTTTTGTAAACTCCTCGAAATTTTCCTGAATGATTTTAGCAGCCAGGCAAGTCGGGTTCTTCCCTCTTTTGCGTTGTATCTGTAACATCAGGTTTTCCTGGAGGTCGCGGGCCCCCACGCCCGGAGGGTCAAAATCCTGGATTACCTCCAGTATATCGGCCAGTTCTTTTTCCGAAATATAGATATTCAGGGTAAATGCAAGATCGTCGCTGATAGAAAGCAAATCGCGGCGGAGGTAACCATCTTCGTCGATGTTCCCGATAATATATTCGGCAATCTTTTTTTGATTATCATTCAGGTCGGTAAGGCCAAGCTGTTCGATAAGAAATTCATAAAAACTGATACCGGTTGAGAAAGGTATTTCTGTAACCTTGTCGTCACGCGAATAATTATTTGCATTCAACCGGTAATTGGGAATCTCATCGTCTTCCATATAGTCTTCCAGCGAAAATTCATCACTGTTGTTCTGTTCTTCATTGTCGGGCCCGTTTTCAATGTCCGGAGAATCGGAAGCCATTTCCAGGACAGGATTTTCTTCCAGCTCTTTTTTGATGCGCTGTTCCAATTGAATAGCAGGTATCTCAAGCAACTTGATTACCTGAATTTGCTGAGGCGACAGCTTCTGCAACAATTTTTGCTGTAAACTTAATTTCTGTACCGGCATAGAAAAACAATTTTCTCAAAAATAAAATATTTATACGAAAGTTGTACTATTTGGTACAACCAGGGGCTGGCAAATACCAACCCCCTTATATGCTTTAAAATTCGGCATTTTTGGGGGCACGCGGGAAAGCAATCACGTCCCGGATATTACCCATCCCGGTTACAAACAGGATGAAGCGTTCGAACCCGAGTCCAAAACCTGAATGCGGCACAGTCCCAAAGCGACGCGTATCGAGATACCACCACATTTCATCAGCCGGCACATGCATTTCTTTCATACGTGTTTCCAGTTTTTGCAAATCTGCCTCTCGCTCCGAACCACCTATAATCTCACCAATCTGCGGGAACAAAACGTCCATTGCTGCCACTGTCTTCCCATCCGGATTTTGTTTCATATAAAATGCCTTGATCTCCTTCGGATAATCAATCAGGATAACCGGTTTCTGAAAATGTTTCTCAACGAGGTAACGTTCGTGCTCACTTTGCAGGTCAACGCCCCATTCAACAGGGAACTGGAATTTCCCCTTTTTATAGGTTTTCGAATTTTTCAGGATGTCAATTGCCTCGGTATAGGTACAACGCACAAAATCGTTATTCACAACAAAATTCAGTTTCTCGATCAGTTCCATTGAGCGCTGGTCCTGCGGCTTGTTTTTTTCTTCGTTCTGCAAACGTTCACTAAGGAATTTCAGATCGTCCATACAGTTATCAAGCGCATAGCTGATCAGATATTTCAGAAACTCTTCTGCCAAATCCATGTTGTCTTTCAGTTCGTAGAAAGCCATTTCCGGTTCAATCATCCAGAACTCGGACAGGTGGCGGGTAGTGTTCGAGTTTTCAGCGCGGAACGTTGGCCCGAAGGTATAAATCTCACCCAGGGCCGTAGCTCCCAGTTCGCCTTCCAACTGACCGGAAACAGTCAGGTTGGTTGGCCGTCCAAAGAAATCCTGTGAGAAATCGACCAAACCATCTTCTTTCAAAGGAGGGTTTTTAGCATCCAGCGTACTCACCCTGAACATTTGCCCGGCCCCTTCGGCATCCGAAGCAGTAATAATGGGTGTGTGCAGATAATAAAAACCTTTGTCGTTGAAATATTTGTGAATGGCAAAAGCCATCGCATGGCGGATACGGAACACAGCACTAAACGTAGCCGTACGGAAACGAAGATGGGCATTTTCGCGCAGGAATTCAAGCGTATGCCGCTTCGGCTGGATCGGGTATTTATCCGGGTCGGCTTTCCCGTAAATAACAATATCAGTAGCATTCAGTTCCACCTTCTGCCCGCTCCCCTGCGATTCGACCAACTGACCGGTAACGGCCAGCGAGGTACTCGTGTTTATATCTTTCAGAAGTTCTTCTCCAAATTTCTCAACATCAGCCACAACCTGCAAATTATTGATGGTAGAGCCGTCATTCAGGGCGATGAAATTCACATTTTTACTTCCTCTTTTGGTTCGTACCCATCCTTTTACCAAGACTACTTCACCGGTTTTCTCACCAGTCAATACTTCTTTAATTTTCAGTCGTTTCATGATGTTTAAATTTGCAATTTTTATCAATCAAATCTTTGATTTTGGAAGAGTACAAAAGTACATTTTTCTGCAAAAAATCACGGAAACGAAAAAATAAAAAATATAATAGCCGGAAAATATTAGCGATTTGTTGAGAAATTATTTCTTTGGTTTTGAGGACGCCCTCTCGTGGGTGTCCGAACCATTATCATTAACAGGATGGGTTCCCTCAGCCATTTTGTGGCGCCGCATATCGGGATATTTGTTTTCCAACCAGCCAGAGGAAATTTTAAATCAGTCTTTTGACTTTCTGAAGCCTATGGGATTGTGGTGCCTGGCGACAAGCTTTTACTTCAGGGCTGGGTGAGTTTAAACATAAAGACAGAAGGGAATCTTTTGGAATTTCGTTTGACCGCCTGATTAAGCACTTTGGTCTCAACTTCGTATAGTTGGGCCAGATCGAAGTCCAGCATGACCTGCTGTCCCCGGATCTCATAAATTTTGCTTTGAATAACCTGTAATTCCATTACTTAAAAAATTTTCCTAACGATCAGAAGCATGGGAACAATACAAAAGACTTCCTTTCCTTTTTTTATTCCCTCCTTGCGGGCATAATTCAAGGCATTCTGGTTATCCCATTTCCGTTATATATGCCGTAAAAACGCGGTTTTGTGTAACTTAAATTGACATTTTTATTTAGGGCATAAAAATAAAGTCAAAATACTTATTTTTGAAATTTATTTAATGCATAAAATATTTCTTTTATGATCAATGACGAGGAACTTTTTATTTTTAATCGGGTAGTTGATGGTGACAAAAAAGCATTTCGCTTTTTCTTTGAAAAATATTACCCTGACTTATGCAACCTCGTTAATATATATGTTCACGATGCTGTTGCTTCTGAAGAAATTGTACAAGATATTTTTATTTATTTATGGGAGAAAAAAGAAACTATAAAAATATCTTCCTCTGTAAAATCTTATTTATTTCAAGCATCAAAAAACAAAAGCCTAAATTATTTGCGTGACGAAAGAAAGAAATTAGACATACACCAGCAACTTTCAAGTAGAAATAATATCGACACAGAGCAACCAGACTCTGTAATGAATGCGAATCAACTTCAGGAAATAATTGAAAATGCAATAAACAAACTCCCTGAACGTAGTCGGGAAATATACCTATTGGCAAAAGAAAAAAAATTATCGTATAAAGAGATAGCTCAAAAATTAGACATCTCTGTAAAAACGGTTGAAACACAAATGAGCAGAGCACTAAAAAGCTTGAGAGAGCAACTTAAGCCATATTATAATGATATGTTTATTTTCTTTCTATCGTGTATTATTAATCGTTTACTATAAAAAGTCAGACATTTAATTATTTCTTCATACTCCGGTCACAATTAATTAAAAAAATAAGTTCCCGTGTAGGGGTATTTAGCATTTTATGTGCCTTTATTGTATATTTAATAATAAAATGGCACATAAAATTCCTTGGCATATATTTGTAAAGTGCTTTCATAATCAGGCAAGTAAAGAGGAAATCGCAGAGTTGAAAGAATGGCTTGATGAAGATTCTGATAATATTTCTTTTCTTGAAGAAATTCATAACATTTACACTGTCTCGACGGTTTTACCACCTGTGTTAGCTCCCAATATGAAGAAGGCCTGGGAAACAATTAATAAAAAAACACAACAAAAAAATAGTACTTGGCAAACGATACAAAAAACGATAAAACCAATAGCTGCAATTGCCGCCGTTTTAATTATCTTTTTTCTTGGACTAAAAGTAATAAATGCTCCTTCGGAAAGTAGTATTTCAACTCAATACGCTGAAGTGTTTACACAACCGGGAGAAAAAACCAGTGTAAAACTACCTGATGGCACAACCGTTTGGTTAAATTCTTCTTCATCGCTAAAATATTCTTTCGCATTTAATCATAAAGAAAGAGAAGTCGAGTTAACCGGAGAAGCTTATTTCCAGGTTGCAAAAAACAAATCAAAAAGATTCAGAGTCAAAAGTGGAGCCTTGTATGTTGATGTGTACGGAACTTCCTTTGATGTAAAAAACTATCCGGATATCAATCAACAAGAAATAACCGTTGCTGAAGGTATTGTTGGCATATCTGATCACACCAAAGAATTCCGAAAAATCACAAAGGGAGAAAAAGCGATGCTGGACAAACAATCGGGTGTAATAAATTTCACAACAGATGACCCGGAACTTGTATCAGCATGGAAAAATAACGAGCTTGTATTTAAAGACACTCCTATTAAAGATGTTATAAAAGCTCTGGAAAGTTGGTATGGTGTAAATATCAAATACGAAAAACAGATGATGAATAAACATAGTTATTCCTTCAAAATAAAAACAGAATCATTTAAAGAAGTAATGGACATGATGAAAATCATGACACCTTTTGAATACAAAATAAACGGAAAAGATGTAGAACTGAAATATAAATAATCAAGCCTATGAAATGACAGAGAAAAGGAAAAACAAGCCTGCATTGTTCAAATGCAAGCTTGTACAAATTTATTGTTTGATAGATTTAACCGTAGTATTCGGATACAAATTTGGCGATTTATAAATCCGAAATACTACTAAAATGTAAACAAAAGTATGAAAAAAAATTTTGAATCCGGGGGAGGTATAATAAACATTCCCTTTAAATTTAAATTATTGGTAGTCATGAAACTGATGCTAATATTTGTTTGTGGCCTGGGTCTGCTAACCAGCTTTGGAGAGGGATACTCCCAGAACGTAAAGCTTTCTGTTGATTTTACAAATTCGACAATTGAGAATGTATTAAATTACATTGAAAGTAATTCAGAATATTCATTTATGTATGACAACAAAGAAGTTGATGTTTATAAGAAAGTAAGTATCAATCTAAAAGATAAAAACATCAATGATATTCTTAATACGTTATTTAATGAATCTGTTGGTTATAAGATGGTTGGAAAGCATATAATTATTACTTCCAAAGAAAACAGCACGAATAGTGTTACCGGACAACCGATTTCTATATCCGGGAAAATTACAGATTCGTCAGGAGAAGCAATTCCGGGGGCGACCATCCATATAAAAGGAACAACTACCGGAACAATAACTGACATGGAGGGTAAATACAGTCTAAACAATGTTCCAGACGATGGTATATTAGTTGTTTCTTTTGTAGGTATGAAAACAAAAGAAATCTCTATTAAAGGGAAACAAATAATTAATGCCACCTTAGAAGAAGAAACAATTGGCGTAAGTGAGGTTGTTGTTACGGCTTTAGGAATTAAAAAAGAAGCAAAATCACTGTCGTACAACGTACAACAAATGGACAGCAAGGAAATTAATGCTGTTTCTGATGCAAACTTTGTAAACAATCTTGCAGGTAAAGTAGCGGGTGTAACCATTAATAGTTCCTCTTCAGGTGTTGGTGGTTCTTCCCGCGTTGTAATGAGAGGGGTAAAATCAATCTCAGGAAACAATAATGCTTTATATGTTGTGGATGGTGTTCCCATGTCTTCCTTATCAAGTGATCAACCTTCTGACATTTTCTCAGGAGCGGGACAAACCGGTGATGGGATCTCAAACATTAATCCAGATGACATTGAAAGTATCTCTGTACTTAGTGGTCCGTCTGCGGCTGCCCTATATGGTAGTTCTGCCGCAAATGGGGTAATACTTATAACTACGAAAAAAGGAAAGCAAGAAAAACTCTCATTGAATTATTCGAACAGTACCTTATTTTCTGCACCTCTTGTCCTTCCTGAATTTCAGGACACATATGGCGTTTCGGAAACCGGAAGTTACGAAAGTTGGGGCGAAAAACTGACAACCCCATCAAGTTATGATCCTGCTGATTTCTTCCAAACAGGGGTTAATGTTTCTAACTCGGTCAGTTTGTCAACCGGAACAGAACACAATCAGACCTATGTCTCGGTAGGAACTGTAAATTCACAGGGAATTATTCACAACAACGATTATGACCGTTATAACTTGTCGGTACGTAACACGTCAATTTTCTTTGATAACAAAATGACCATGGATTTAAGTTTTATGGCAAGTGAAGTGACCGAACAAAATATGATTTCTCAGGGACAATATTTTAACCCGTTAATTCCTGTATATCTTTTCCCCGCAGGAGATGATTTTTCAAAAGTTGAAATATTTGAAAGATATGACGCATCCCGCAACTTTAAAACACAATTCTGGCCATATGACGATGGTGGTTTATCAATGCAAAATCCATACTGGATTACCGGGCGTGATAAATTTATCAATAAAAAAGATCGTTATATGACAACTGCATCTTTAAAATATAAATTGGCAGATTGGATTAATTTATCGGGACGTGCAAAACTTGATCACGCCAGTAGCAGATACGAGAAAAAGTTTAATGCTTCAACGAATACTTTGTTTGCGTCTAAAAATGGTTATTATTCTCTTAATCAAATAGAAAACCGTCAAATCTACGGCGAATTTTTAGTGAATATTAATAAATATTTTAATGATAACATGTTTGGTTTAACTGCCAATATCGGTTCAAGTTTTGAAGATGTGCAATACGATCAGGATATGTACGGCGGAGATTTACAAGGTGTTGCAAACTTATTTACTTACGCAAATGTGAATGTAACAACATCGGAGTCCTCTCAGAGTGGTTATCATACCAAAAAACAATCCGTATTTGCAAGTGCTCAGTTAGGATACAAAAGCATGGCTTATTTGGATGTTACGGCTCGTAACGACTGGCCGTCGACACTTGCGAATTCAGATACAAAATCATTCTTCTATCCTTCAATTGGGTTATCTGGAATAATTACAGAAATTTTCGACTGCAAAACAAACCAGATGCCTTATATGAAGGTTCGTGTTTCATACTCGGAAGTAGGAAACGAACCGGAACCATTCTTAACAATCCCGACATATGCATTGGCCAGTGGCTATCCGGTAACTCAAACCAGAATGCCGAATACGAACCTGGAACCCGAACGTACCAAATCATGGGAAGCCGGGGTTAATTTTATTTTCCTGAAAAATAGATTAAAAGTTGATGCTACAGTTTATAAATCAAGCACCTATAATCAATATTTTGAACCCGAACTTTCATCTTCATCAGGATATACCAGCGTTGTTCTTAATGCCGGTCAGGTTGATAATAAAGGGATTGAAGTATCAGCAAAATACGACAAAGAATTTGTTGATATAAAATGGAACACCTACTTAACTTATTCGTTAAATAGAAATAAGATTGTGGAACTTCTTGATGGTTGGGAAAATCCGGAAACAGGAGATATTGTATCTCAAACAGAGTTAGATATGGGAGGAACAGGAAGTTACAAAATGGTTTTAAAAGAAGGTGGTTCAATGGGAGCTATTTATGTGAACACCTTAAGAACCGATGAACATGGTGCAATATATGTACATCCATCCGATCAGGTTGTTGTGGCAGAAACCAACAATTTTGTTTATGCCGGAAATAGTAGTCCGAAATATAATCTGGGCTGGGGAAATAACGTAAGTTGGAAAGGTATTTCTTTTGGTTTTCTTTTCTCTGCCCGTGTTGGAGGTATTGTTGTTTCAAACACACAGGCAATTATGGATGCTTTTGGTGCTTCAAAAGCCTCGGCAGATGCACGCGATAAAGGTGGTGCTCTTGTCAACGGGAAACGTATTCCGGCTAAAGAATACTACCAAACAGTTGGAGGTGGTGCTTCTGCCGGTATTGGATCAATGTATTGCTATAGTGCGACAAATGTGCGGTTAAGCGAACTTACATTAGGATACGATTTGCCGGTGAAAAATTGGGTAGATTGGATAAAAGGAGCAAACATTTCATTTATAGGTCGTAACCTTTTCTTTTTGTATAACCGGGCACCGTTCGATCCTGAACTCACAGCCAATACCGGCACTTACTATCAGGGAATTGACTACTTTATGGCTCCAAGTACCCGTAATCTGGGCTTCTCTGTAAAACTTCAATTTTAATAATCTTTAATTATACTGATTATGATATTCAATAAAATATATTCGTGGAATAAGCTGCTATTATCGGGAATCTTATTATTTTCCATTGGTGCTTGTACCGACTCTTTTGAAGACTGCAACACTAATCAGCATGAAGCTACCGAAGAAATGATGTCACACGATAATCTGAAAACAGGTGCTTTCTTCACTCAAATGCAACGGAATGTTGTTTTATTTGATGATGGAACAAACCTAAGTAGTGATTATCAGGTAGCGCAAGGACTCACAAGCGACATTTTCTCAGGTTATTACGCTCCAACCGGAACATGGAATAGTGGTGTACATAATGGTTCATATTCCTTCATTTCAAATTGGATTGAACAATCTTTCACATCCGGATTTTCAAGCATCATGCCTGCATGGGAATCAATTGTTGAGGTCGCCGACGAGCAAAACTTACCGGAAGTTGCAGCACTTGCAACTATAATAAAAGTGGAAGGAATGCACCGCGTTGCTGATGCTTACGGCCCCATTCCTTACATCAACTACGGAAGCGGTTCATTAACCAATGATTATGACGCATTGAAAGATGTATATACAAAATTCTTTGAAGAACTGGACGATGCAATTGATGTACTTACCGAATTTGTTAATGGTAATCCCTCGTCCACTATTCTTGAAGATTATGACTATATATATGGAGGAGATGTTACAAACTGGGTTAAATTTGCAAATACGCTTCGTTTACGCTTAGCAATGCGAGTGGTTTACGCAGACGCAACATTAGCTCAGACAGAAGCAGAAAAATCTATTTCAAACAGTATTGGTGTTATTACTGATGCTAGCGAAGCAGCCGCCTTACAACACTCTTCAAATCTGAATTATATCCATCCTTTGTATGATATTGCCTATAATTTCAATGCCGGAGAAGCCAGAATGAGTGCTTCAATGGATGCCTATATGAATGGTTATAGTGATCCTCGTTTGGAAGCATATTTTGTTCCCGCCGAAGCAGATGGCAGTTATCATGGCGTTCGATTAGGAATTGAGTCATCTGCCTGGAGTAGATATGTTGGAGGCAACATTTCAAATCTAAACATTGATCAAGGTTCAACTGAGATTGTATGGATGACTGCTGCCGAATCCTATTTCTTACGTGCTGAAGGTGTTTTGAGAGGTTGGAATATGGGAGGAACAGCAAAAGACTTGTATGAACAAGGAATTGCCGTTTCTTTTGACGAAAATGGTGTTTCTGACGATACTTATGCTACTGACGGCACCAGTACACCAATTGCATTTACCGATAATGCAGATGGATCCAGTTATAATGCATCAGCACCAAGCGATATTACAATCGCATGGATTGAAACAGAAAGTTTCGAACGCAATCTGGAACGCATTATTACTCAAAAATGGATTGCCATGTATCCTGACGGACCTGAAGGTTGGGCAGAATTTCGACGTACAGGCTACCCCAAACTCTTCCCGGTTGTAAACAACAATAGCAATGGAACAATTGACACTGACGAACAGGTACGCAGAATTCCGTATCCGGACTCAGAATACGACACAAACAGTGCTGGAGTGCAAACCGGAATTACACTACTTGGTGGACAAGATAACGGAGGGACAAAACTCTGGTGGGACAAAAAAAATTAATGTTTAATTTTTAATGGAAAATACAATGAAAACGAAAATAATAATAGCATTAATCTGTAGTCTGGGGTGTTTATCCGTTTTTTATAGTTGCGAAACAGATATTGACGCCTTGGAAATACAGACGCTAAAAACATATGACGAGCAATATTATCAGAACCTACGCGATTTCAAAAAAAGCGACCACGAAATAAGTTATGCTTACTACGAAGGCTGGTCTCCGGTAGAAGGTGTTTCCGGATATCTGGATCCTGCTTCGTGGGGGCAGCGAATGATTGGATTACCCGATAGTATCGATATTGTTAACCTTTGGATGGGAGTTCCAAGTAATGATTCGATTCATGAAAACTATGCCCCGGTTGCATATGAAGATATGAAGTATTGTCAGGAGAAACTAGGGACACGTTTTGTAATGCACGCCGATGCATCTCATTACAAACATCAGTTTACTATTGATGGAGTCGACTATGACTTGAGTGATGAAAATCGTAGAGATAGTGTAGATATGGCCGCTTATGCGAAGTATATTATGAATCAGGTGGAAGAACCCGGACTTGATGGTGTAGATATTGACTATGAAGGCTGGAATGGCTCTGATTTAACAATGCTGGTAAAAGAACTGGGGCGGTATTACGGTCCTCAAGGTGAAAATCCGGACATGTTGCTTATTGTTGACTATTTTGGTGCAATACCACCAACTGAAACAATTCCTTATTGCGATTATTTTGTACAGCAAGCTTATAGTAATCAAACTTCATTAAGTCAACCCAGTGGTTTTCCTCCCGAAAAAATGATTTATTGTGAAACATTCGGCGTTTTCTATGCTACCGGTGGCGAACTTCTAAACTATGCCGCATGGGAGCCTGATGAAGGAAGAAAAGGCGGTTGCGGAGTTTTCTTTTTGGGACGGAATTACTATTCGGATTCTGGAATTCCTTATAATGAATTCCGACAGGCCATTCAAATAATGAATCCTGCGGTTACGGAATAAATGTTGGTAAAACTTAAAAATCAAACAAAATGAATATAAAAATATATTTAAAATCAGTCATCCCGGTCATCGCTGCATTACTAATGCTGGCAGGATGTAACTCCGGAGGAGATGATTTTGACTATGGGAAAGAGGTGATTCTTGTTACCGGGACAGAAAGTGATCCTTTAGTAAAATTTGTAGTAGAAGATACTCCATCATCCTACATTGTTACTGCATCAGCAACAGGGAAAGTCGCAGAAGATGTAAATGTTGAATTTGCATTAGATACCACATTGGTTAGTACATACAATGGAACACATAATACCAATTATTATGCAATTCCTGCATCTGCAATTGAAATAGATAATACAAATGTAACAATCGAAGCAGGAAGTGCCTCATCTACCGGAGTAAATGTAAAAATTGTTTCAACTGAAGATTTTAAAGATGGGCGTACTTATATTATTCCGGTTACAATAAAAAGTGTAAGCGGTGGAAATATGGACGTGCTGACGGCATCAAATACAATTTATCTGCGTGTTTCCCGGGTTATTAGCTTTAATTCGCTGGACATTAGTAACTACAATATGTATAGTAGTTATATCGCCCCAGACGACAAGATTGTTGATTTACCTAACTTTACTTACGAAATAAAATGTTATATAAATGAGTGGCACACAAGTCCATCTCAAATTAGCAGATTGTGTAATTTCGGACCTGAAGACGAAGGGGTAACCAATCTTCTTCGTTTTGGCGAAAATGGACAAGATGTTAATTCATTGCAATGGGTAAGCCCGGGTGGTAGCGTTATTTCTGATACTCGCTTTAACACAGGACAGTGGTATACCATTACCTTGACTTTTGATGGAAGCAATTATATTATGTATGTTGATGGAGTGAAAGATGCAGAATTAGCAGGAGAAACTATAACTACATTCCAACGTTTAGAACTGGGAATGTCGTGGAGAAGTTATCCTTCTCAGCAATATTTTAATGGTAGAGTTGCTGAAATCAGACTATGGGACAGAGCATTATCTGCCAGCGAAATACAGATTGGCATATGTGGTGTTGACCCAAATAGCGAAGGATTGGTTGCTTATTGGAAACTAAACGAAGGAGAAGGTCATATCTTCTACGATGCTACCGGTAATGGTTACGATATGGATTGGTCGAGCGTATGGAGAGAAGTCAGTTCCGAAACTGGTCTTGTTGAAGAAGATAAAAGTTCTTATGTGAACTGGATTTTTGATGAAAACAATAAATGTAGCCAATAATTTATTTGTTCATAAATTAAAAGGTAATTTAAAAGGTAATCTATTAACGTATGAAAAATACCATATCCATAAAAAATATTGCATTCTGTCTTTTGCTGCTTGTAACGTTTCTGTTTCAGGCATGCGAAGACGATGAATCTTTTGATGTAGTGGGTAATCCAAACAACATTGTTTATATCCTTCCTGCAACTAAAAGTTTTGACATGGTCACAACTCCTGTTGGTTTTTTTGGCGATTCAATTTATGCCAACTTTGGAGTCAAATCGACAAATCCGATGAAAGAATCTGTAACGGTTAAGGCCACTATCGACAATTCGTTGGTAAGCACTTACAACGAAGAAAATGACACAGATTATATGGCTTGTACTGCTTCTTTAGCAAAAGCAACAGCAACCATCTCTGAAGGAGAGTATGCTTCCTTTGACTCCATAAAAGTAATACTCCCCAAAGAAAACTACCCGGAAATAGAAGAAATTGGAAGCTATTTGGTTCCGGTTAAACTTTCTGGTGTTTCAACTGGAATTGTATCAGCAGAATACAATGTTGTTTATTTAGCAATTACAACCACATACAGTAATTGTAAAGATCAGGCAACCAGTGTATCAGGGACAAAAGCTGATCGCACAGGATGGACTGCCAGTGTTAATGGCTCAGATATAGGTAGCCGTCTGTTTGACAATAATAGATGGTCTTATTATTACACCACCAGCCTGCCATTTACTATTGAAATTGATCTTGGCTCAGTGCATAATGATATAACAGGCTTCGATATGAGCTATTTTTCAGAGTATTACGGTATTGGAAGTGCTGATATTTATACTAGTAAAACAACTACTGATGAGTATGAATTACAAGGTAGTCCTGGTTATTTATTTTCTTCAACCCAGTATGTTAGTTTCTATGAAACGGTAAATACACGCTATATTAAAATTGTAATTAATTCTAGTTCTTATGATTCTGGCGTAGTTATGACAGAGTTTAACCTTTATGCTGAATAAGCATTAGATTAGATAGATCGGAAAAGAGGGACAAAGGTTAAACCTGTCCCTCTTTTTGTCTAAAATACACACTATTATGAAACTTTATTTGTTATTTGCCATACTTCTATTTTGTTCTTCAATCAGCTTGTTCGCACAAGAACCTTTACCATCCGAAAAAGTGAAGTTTAACGAACGAGTTTTCAATTTTGAGGAAATTCAAGAGAAAGACGGAAAAGCATCTCACACTTTTACCTTCAAAAATACAGGAAATGAACCTGTTATCATTCGTAAAGTTGTAAGTGGTTGCAGTTGCACTTCCTTCAGCTACAATAATAAACCGGTTCTATCGGGTCAGGAAGGAAAAATTACAGTAACATATAATCCTGCATACCGTCCCGGCTTTTTCTCCAAAGAAATTATCATCTACACAAATTCAGCAGATGTTTCGCGTGTATGGATAAAAGGAACAGTTATCCCATGCAAGCATCCGGTAGAAGAAGATTATCCCTATGATTTTGGCGTTGGGCTGCATCTCAACCTAAAAATTTTATCCTTTGGAAAAGTTACAGAAGGAGACAAAAAAACAATTACACTAAAATATGCGAATGACACATCAAACGAAATGAAAGTGCTGTTTATTCCCGAAAATAAAAAATCCAACCTTCATTATGCGCAACCGGGAACAATACCCGCAGACGGGCGAGGCGAAATAAAAATCACCTGCCAGATGCCGCAAACAACAACAAAAGAAATACTGGAAACCATTTGTATACAAGTAAATGGATCGAAATTACAACAAACATTAAAGGTGAAAGCATTGCCGGAACAATGAGTTCAAACTTAACACATGAACTCATTTTCTGTTTTGTCAGGCGATTACTTCCTCTTTTTCAACAACTTATCCAGAAGCGCATTCTTTTTTCTCCAAGAAGGTTATTTCTTCCGGTTTTTGTCTGGACATGATGGTGAAAAATTATAACAAAAATAATCAAATCAATCATATGTTGATAATTATTAAAAACGAAATCGATTATAACTGAGACCTTCACAGGGATGGGGTAAAGGTGATTACAAATCCCTGGTTAGTTTGAATACCTTGTGTGAATGGATCCGCAGGTTATGGCACACGGCCAGCTTTGCCGAATCAACGTAATAGTTTCCGGTTCGCTTTCCCAACCTGCAGACCATGATAAAGCAGAAAAGATAAAGAAACAACCGGGGCTTAAGTTGGACAAAACGACTATAAGAGGGGAGGCCGGGGAAATATCCTCTCAGGTGTATTTCCACAAAATACCTGTAACAATACTTGAAGGCATTTACCTCCCTGTAAATGATAAAACATTTCAATAGCCAACTTATAATCTCGGAAATCTTAACCTATAATTTTTGAGGGAATTCATTTATCAATCCAAATTGGATATTGGTTATTGAATATTCATGATTGGATATTTGTTTTTTTCGGCCACCGTTCATTGCAGGGAGAAGGCACGACGACGAAGCAATCTGTTCCATGTTTATTGTCATCCTACTGTTGGGCGTGATGAAGCAATTTTCCTGCTGACCGGATCAAACCCGACTTTGCAGAAAAAATGGAAGGTTCCTTTCCCGTACTTAATCCGCATTAGTTATCAACATTATTTGGAGAATTGAACAGCCCTAAGTCACTGCCTGTATTTATTTTGGATAAACCTTTTAAATTGTACCTTTACGACTTTTTAAAATTAACGGAAATTTTTTCCGTTATAATTTTAATCGTATGAAATACATAATTGTACTTTGCCTGAGTGTTCTTGTTTTTTCGTGTTTTGATTCCCGTAAACAAGAAAAAAATAATGAGGAACTATTAGAGGTTTTCCATTCAATTTCGAGTAACGAATTAATGAATTTTGTTTCCGAGTTAAGTTCCGAAAAATATAAGGGAAGGCTTTCGGGTTCTCCCGAATTTTTGGAAGTGGCAAAATGGTGTGCCAAGAATTTTGAAGAATGGGGGTTAAAACCGGCAAATAACGGAAGCTATTTCCAGTATTTTAAGAATGAATATTCAGATGTTAAATCGCTTGGCGAGGTAGTTTATACAAATAATAAGGAGCAGAAAAAATTAGTTTATCTCGACGACTATTTGCCTGGCTCAAATTCGGCTGGAGGAAAGGTAGAAGCCCCGATGGTTTATGTAGGGTATGGTATTACAGCCCCGGAACTGGGGTACGATGATTATAAAAATGTGGATGTAAAGGGAAAAATTATCATTCTGGAATCGGGAATACCTTATAAAGAGAATGACACAACCATGTTAAAATGGAACCGATACGCCTATCACCGTTACAAAGCCAGAAATGCGCTTAAGCATGGTGCTGCAGGAATGCTTTATCTCAGCAAAGTCCATAACCCGAATACCGTTAACCTGAATGGATTTATTTATGCCCATATTGACAAGAAAGTGGTTGAGCAGATCTTTGCCGATGCAGGAAAAGATTATCAAACTGTAAAACAACAATTGAAAGGCACGGAGCCTGTTTCTTTTGCATTGCCTGACCGGCAAACGGTGAAAATTAGTGCCGAAACCGAATATTTTCCTGAGGCAAAAGCCTGTAATGTGGTTGGTCTGATAGAAGGTTCCGATCCTGTTTTAAAGGATGAAATAATAATTATTGGCGCACATCTCGACGGCCAGGGACATATGGGTGACGTATTGCTACCGGGGGCACTCGACAATGGCTCTGGTTCTTCTGATATTATGGGAGCGGCAAAAGCATTGGCCTCTTCTCCTGTAAAACCCAAACGTTCGGTTCTGTTTATCCTTTTTGGTGGCGAAGAGTGTGGTTTGTATGGTTCGACTTATTATTGTAAAAATCCTCTGTTTCCTATTGAAAAGACAATAATGATGATGAACCTTGATATGGTTGGCAACGGAACCAGTTTCTTTATTGAAGGAGGAAAATCGTATCCCGAATTATATAATCATTTTAGTGAAGCAAATGATAAGTATATCCACCGTAAGATGGAATGTTCTGCTGTACGTAAAAATTATGGCCGTCCGCGTACAGACGGCTCAATGTTTGAATATGAAGGAATAAAAACCATGGGGCTTTGGACCCGTAATTCTGTTTACGAGGTTTACTATCACGATCCGAGAGATAAAACAGATGTGCTTACACCCGAAATTATGGAAGATGCTGCAAAACTTCTTTACCTGGGTGTTCTGGGCGTAGCGAATGATACCTGCTTGTAATAACGAAATTTAAAAGGGAACTATGGACTAAGTTCCCTTTTTTCTACCTTTTCAGGTGATTCTATATTGAACTAACTGGTATCAATTTTATGGCTTTGAGACAGTTTGTTTGTTGATGTTAGGATAAACAAATCCTGTGCCAAAAACAAAAGGATGTCCCAGTTATAATGACATCCTTCGTAAACATGAATTTTATATCGTTTCTTAGAAAGTATATTTAGCTCCAAGAGTTGGCATAACCTTAAACCCATCCATATTAAAATCGTTACTTAATTCAATTTCGCTACCAACCGAGAAGTGACTGGAAGCATTGAACCAGATTTGGGGTTCACTAAGAAATATATATTTCCCGTAATCAGTTTTTTCTTTCCAAAAATCGGCAAAGCCGGTAAAGGACAATTTCCCTTTTGCAAAATTCAGGTGCCATACTCCCGTTAACTGAAAACTGTTTGGTTTGTCGTCCACGGTATTGGCAAGATTTTTATAAAGAACTTTCAGGGAAAAACCTTTTGAGAAATCCTGCGAGTTCCACGAATAATCGATCCCGGTCAGCCAGGCATCACTAATAGTATAAGCACCACTGGCATTACCGTCTTTCCATTGTCCGAATCCACCGTTATATTCACCATGCCAACTAAACGGGGAATCGCCCAGTTTAAAACAACGGGCAATTTCGAAATAGGCAAGGCTAACTCCTTCCACATCGCCATCGCCGTAATTAAAATCAATAAAGAAAAATGTGTTCCCTGTCTTATCAGGCCTGAACATTTCGACAGTGCTGGTTAAATATCCCCTGCCCTTGCCCATATCATAGTGTAGCTGGATGTTTTGAGCAAAAATATTACCAAACAATATGCTTAAGAATAATACTCCAAACGGCTTTTTCATCGGATAAATTTGTTGTTTATTATAAAGTTACGCAAATGTAGAAAAAACCTAAATTTTAAAAAATTGATAGAATTATCTAAATTCAACCGGAATTTGTAACCTGACAGAAAGTTTAACGTTTTCTGTTGAGAAGTTAATAGTAAAAAAGGGATAAATTTCAGAAAAAGGGTTTATCCATTTTGGTCTTTGGGAATATAAGTAAAAAATAACGATTATAAGTCAATCTACATGAATAATCAAAAATTAATAGCTTTGTTTGCCGGGTCATTCAGACAGAACTGGGATTTGACAATTTTTTCAGATTTTCAGGGAAGGAAGTATACCTACGGGGAAGTAGCGCAGATAATCAGGGAAATACATTGTTTTTTTCGAGAGAGTGGTATCCTGAAAGGCGACAAAGTGGCTCTGTTTGGGAGAAATTCTTCCAACTGGGGGATTTTTTTCATTGCCACGGTTAGTTACGGTGCGGTAGCTGTGCCTGTTCTGCCCGACTTTAATCCCGATGATGTACATCACATATTGAACCACTCGGAATCAAAAATGCTGTTTGGCAATGACCTCCTGCTTGAAAAAATTGCATATGATGAAATACCGGGAATCCAGGCAGTGATCAGTCTGGCTGACTTTCGGCTACTGTTTACCCGTGATGAAACTCTGGAGGAAAAAATTGAAAAATGTTTTACAACCGAATTTGCAGGACTCGTGAGCCCGCAGAATTTCGAACTCAATGAGTTGGAGAACGAAGATCTTTGTATCCTTTCATACACCTCGGGAACTTCGGGATTTACCAAAGGGGTAATGCTGCCAGTGCGGAGCCTTTTGTCGAACATTATTTATGCACGAGAACATATGCCCCTGAAAGCGGGAGACAGAATTGTTTCCTTTCTCCCTATGGCCCATGTGTTTGGATTGCTTTTCGAATTTCTGTTCCCGGTGACCATGGGGTGTCATATCACTTTTTTAACCAAGGCTCCTACCCCGCAGGTTATTACCAAAGCATTTCAGGAGGTACGTCCGCAACTGATACTGTCTGTTCCTTTGATCATTGAAAAAATATACAAAAAGAGCATTCTGCCAACCCTTGAAAAAACTGTGATAAAAGTATTGATGACTATCCCAGGCATTTCGGTTATTCTGAAAAAGAAAATAAAAGCCAAACTCATCGAGACTTTTGGGGGCAGGTTTTTCGAGATTGTGATAGGAGGGGCTCCGTTAAGCAAAGAAGTAGAAGTATTTTTCCGAAAAATTAAATTTCCCATTACCGTTGGTTATGGGATGACCGAATGTGGCCCTCTGATTTCATATGATGCCTGGAAAACCACCCAACCTTCATCAGCCGGAAAGCTGGTTGACCGGATGGAAGTAAAAATTGATTCGGAAGACCCATACAGGGTTGTAGGCGAGATTATGGTAAAAGGTGAAAATGTAATGACGGGTTATTATAAAAATGAGGAGGCGACCCGTGCAGCTATTGATGCCGATGGCTGGTTACATACCGGCGACATTGGTGTAACAGACAAGAACAATTTCATTTTTATAAGGGGCCGGAGTAAAAATATGTTGCTGGGGCCTTCGGGGCAAAATATTTACCCGGAAGAACTGGAAGATAAAATAAACAACCAGCCTTATGTGCAGGAATGTGTAGTAATCGAACGTACAGGGAAACTGGTCGCTCTGGTATATCCGGATAAGGAGGCCCTTCAGTCCGATGCAATTTCCGAAGAGCATTTGCTGACTATTATGAACGAAAACCGCTTGAAAGTAAATAAAGAACTTCCCCGCTACGAACACATCTCACGGGTAGAAATAGTAAATCAGGAATTCGAAAAAACGCCGAAAAAAAATATTAAACGATATTTATATACCTGATTGTATGTCAGGAAAAATACTGCTCAGGAAGTAAAGACAAATTTTTTATAATTTCCCCAAATAAAAGAAGAGGCTGCTCAAAAAGAGCAGCCTCTTTAAAATTGTTATAAAAAGAATGGATGGGAAGAAACTCTATATTATAACAATTGTTTATTCTTTAAACATTCCTGAGGTAACCTCCCAAAAGTAAAAAATATATGAACCCCCCTGTTTTTTTGCTGAAATGTATTTGTACCGGGATGAATCCCCCTGTTTTGGGTGATGAACGGATCCTGTTTTACATCCATTTATGAATAGTTCAGGTATTTTACTTGAAAAGATATGTTATTTTTGTACAGAACCGAAAAGGAATGAAAAAGTTTGCACTCATCGTGGCCGGAGGTACCGGAAGCCGGATGGGCAGTACACTGCCAAAGCAGTTTATGCGTTTGGGGGAAGAGTCTGTTCTGATGCACACTATCCGGGTTTTTCATCGTTTTGATTCAGGGATGCCAGTGCTGGTCGTGTTGCCTGTAAATGAGTTCTCAAAATGGAAGGAACTGTGTTCCCAATGCCGGTTTGTCATTCCTCACCAGGTTATCGCGGGAGGGGAACGCCGTTTTTTTTCTGTTCGGAACGGACTGGATGCCATTACAGAAGAAGGAATTATTTTTATCCATGACGGGGTACGCCCACTGGTAAATATGGAGACACTCGAACGTTGTTATAATGGGGCACAGGAACATTCCAATGCGATACCGGCAGTGCCGGTTACTGAATCGTTGCGTGAGTCAACGGGTGATGGCAGCAGAGCTGTCGACCGTACCAAATATTTCCATGTACAAACCCCGCAGACGTTTAGGGTATCTATTATAAAAGAAGCCTATCATCAGGAATACAGGAAACAATTTACCGACGACGCCTCGGTATTGGAAAATGCCGGGTACA
This sequence comes from Prolixibacteraceae bacterium, assembly GCA_963662895.1. Classification (GTDB taxonomy): domain Bacteria; phylum Bacteroidota; class Bacteroidia; order Bacteroidales; family Prolixibacteraceae; genus GWE2-42-39. The sequence goes on from OY759981.1 coordinate 1,263,735, forward strand.
ACATTCATTTGGTGAAGGGTAATTATGAGAATATTAAAATCACCCGTCCAATCGATTTAATAATTGCAGAGACTTTGATCCGTTATTCAGCAATGAAAAGCTGAAGAAGCAGAAAAAGTCAGTCTCTTTTATAATTCTACTTTTTTATGAATTTTCCGTTCTCCTCTTTCTTATTTCTCCAATCACTCCTTTATTTTCTCCTTTCACCGATTTCTTTTCTGAAAACTTTTTTCGTTCCGGTAGTTTTGCCAATCATAAGGAAAAGCTAAGAAAACGAATAAATAATGTGGTTTAAGTATTCTAATCTGAAAATGGCAGAAACTATTTTCACATAAAAAGTTTCTAAATAATCATTTATACGTAATTTGAACAGAAAAAGGGTATAGTCATTATAAGCAGAAATAAAACAATGTTCAGAATGAAAAGTAAACAAATGTTACTGTATCTCTTGCTGACCGGCTTGCTTTTAAGCCTGTCCGCCTTTTCGCAGGAAAGCCTGACGTTTTCCCTGCCGGAAGCTCAGGAATACGCGGCCATTCATTCCTACGTGGTCAGGAATTCAGAATTGGATGTAACCAAAGCAAAGAAAAAGGTGTGGGAAACAATAGCCATGGGCTTGCCCCAACTTAGTGGAAGTGCAGGTTACACCAAAAATATCGATCCGGCAAAAAGCCCTATGCCGGTAGCTATTATTCCTAAAGAATACTGGCCATATCTTGGTATACCTGATGACACGCCGGCTACCGGCACATATCCTATTTCCTTTTCACAAAAGTACAATTCAGATTGGGGGATTTCAGTCAGTCAACTCATTTTCGATGGATCATATATTGTCGGGGTTGGTTCGGCACAAATCTATCTGCAGATGGCAAAACAAACCAGGGAAAAAACAGAAATCGACATCCGGAATACTGTGGCACAAAGCTACTACATGGTGCTTATTGCCAGGGAAAACCTGAAGGTGATGCAGGAAAACCTGGCAAATTCTCAGAAACTGCTAAGCGATGCCAAAGCCATGTTTGAAAATGGTTTTGTTGAGGAACAGGACGTTGAACAGATGCAACTTCTGGTTAAAAACGGTGAAAATCAAGTGCTGAAATCTGAACGTGAAATCCGTATTTCCAAAATTGTACTGAAGTTTGCAATGGGGGTTGATATGGATTCGGAAATCGAGTTAGCCGATAATCTGGACACCTATTTGATGCCACTTGTAAGGAAGGAAAAAATTCCGGCCGGTTTTGATTACAGTTTACATATCGATTACCGGATGCTGGTTACCGAAAAACAGATTTCAGAAAAACTGCTCAATCTCGAAAAAGTGGCTTATCTGCCTACTTTAAGTGGATTTTATAACTGGACAAAAATGGCTTACGGAGATAATTCCAACCTGTTTAAAAATGATGTTTCCTGGTTCAAATCATCACTTATTGGCTTAAATGTTTCTATTCCAATATTTAATGGAGGTATGAAAAATGCAAAGGTGAAACAGGCCAGGATTGAATTGGAAAAAGCAGATAATAACCAAAAACTTGCCGAACAAAACCTGCAAAAGAATTATTTATCGGCAGTCGCCGATTTCGAAAATGCAGTGGCGCAATACACGAACAACGAAGAGAATAAAGAACTGGCAAAAAAGATTTATGACAAAACTACGGTGAAATACAACAATGGTATTTCGGGAAGTACCGAACTGGCACAAAATGAAAGCCAGTATATACAAACACAGTCTGCTTACATCCAGTCAGTAATGCAGGTACTGAATGCCAAAGTCAATTTAAACAAGGCCCTTGGCAAATATTAATCAGAGGAAAAGATGTACCCAAAATTTGTAAAAACAGGAAAGATGAAAAAGATATTTTATCTCGTTGCAATAGCCTTACTCATGTCCTGTGCCGGAACACCGGTAACTGAAGACACAAAAGCCAAAGAAGCACAACTTGTCCGATATAAACAGGAATTGCATGAGTTGAACCAAAAAATCGCTGCACTCGAAAAAGAGTTGCAGGAAGGGAAAGAATTTGAATACGTTAATGTAAAAGTTTCGGAAATACAGCCCCGATTATTCGAACATTTTATTGAAGTGACCGGAAGTGTGGAAGCCGATCAGGAAGTAAACGTAAGTCCCGAAGGTTCAGGAAAAATTATTAATATCCTGGTTAAAGAAGGACAAAAAGTAGAAAAAGGAGCAGCCCTTGCAACATTGAATACCGAAATCCTTGATCAAAGTATTGAAGAAATAAAAATTTCTCTCGATCTGGCCAAAACAACTTTCGAACGCCAGAAAAACCTTTGGGAACAAAAAATTGGTTCTGAACTTCAGTTTCTTCAGGCAAAATCAAATAAAGAATCGCTTGAGCGCCGCCTCGAAAGTTTGCAGGCACAGAAAGATATGGCCATTGTAAAATCGCCGGTTTCCGGTGTCGTTGATGTGATCTATCAGAAAAAAGGCGAAATTGCCAGTCCGCAGATGCCTTTTGCAAAAGTGGTGAATATCGACAAAATAAAAATTTATGCAGAAGTGTCGGAAAGTTATCTTACCAAGATTAAAAAAGAAGATGAAGTTGTAGTCGATTTCCCGGCCCTGAACAAACAGGTGAAAGCAAGAATAAACATGATCGGGAATTATATTAATCCGAACAACCGGACCTTCAGGTTACGTATCAATATCAACAACCTGGATAACATGATCAAACCGAATTTACTTTCGGTAGTAAAAATACGTGACTATGTTGCCAGCGATGCATTCGTGGTACCGTCCCTGCTTGTAAAAGAAGATTTCAAAGGCGAATATACTTTTATTGTTGAAAATAACGGGAATGGCCAATTGGCTAAGAAAATATATGTGAAATCAGGAGTGAGCAGCAATAATATGTCTGAAATCACTAAGGGGCTTAAGGCCGGAGACCTTATCATTTCGGAAGGATATAATCAGGTGGTCAGCGGTACCCACGTAAAGTTTTAACAAGCCAGAACCCGTGAAAAACAAAAAGTGTTATGTTGAAGGAAACAAATACAAACATCGATAACATACAGCGTAAATTTAAGCCCACTTACCTGGCTTTGAAGAATAAAACGACAGTGTACATTTTGACCTTGCTGGTTATTTTCTTCGGAATATTTTCATACAGGCAGATGCCGCGGGAATCATTTCCTGAAATTGTGGTACCCTATATTTTTATACAGACGACATACCCGGGCAACTCTCCGGTCGACATCGAAAATCTGATTACCCGTCCCATTGAAAAAGAACTGAAAGGAATGGACGGGATTAAAAAATTATCATCAGCCTCGTACCAGGATGTCAGTTTAATTGTAGTCGAATTCACAACAAAAACCAGTGTCAAGCAGGCCCTTCAGGACACCAAAGATAATGTTGACAAAGCCAAATCGGAGTTGCCTGCTGATTTACAGGACGATCCGATAGTAGTTGACTTTGATTTTGCCGAATTCCCGATTATGAACGTGAATATCTCGGGTGACTTCAGCATGAAAGAACTAAAAAAATATGCTGAACTGTTAAAGGATGAGTTTGAAAGCCTTTCCGAAATCTCAGAAGTAAATATTCGCGGGGTGGATGAACGGGAGATACAGATAAACATTGATCCGTATAAACTGGAAGCCCGCGGTTTGACGTATGAAGATGTTGCTTTTGCGGTTCAGTTTGAAAATGTGACTATTGGTGGAGGGGAATTCACTGCTGATAAAATTCGACGGGTAATCCGGACAGAAGGTGATTTCACTAATACCAAACAAATTGAAAATATCATAATCAAACTGAATAATGGGAAGGCCGTTTACATGCGGGATATCGCCACGGTAGTGGATGGGTACAAGGAAAAATCGACCATTTCCCGGTTGAACGATAATCCGGTTGTTACCCTTTCGGTTACCAAAAAAAGTGGCGCTAATATTCTGGAAGCAACTGATAAAATTAATCAGATACTGGTTGACCAGAAAGCTGAAGGAGCTATTCCGCAAAATCTTGATATTGTTACTACCGATGATATATCGCAGTACATCCGCAACGAGATTGCGAACCTTGAGAACAGTATTATTCTAGGGATGTTTCTTGTGATTTTCGTGCTGTTCCTGTTTCTCGGTTTCCGTAATGCACTATTTTCAGGCCTTTCTATCCCGATTTCCATGTTCCTGTCGTTCATCATTCTCAACCAGTCAGATGTTACTCTTAATTCAATGGTATTGTACAGTTTGATTCTGGCATTGGGTATGCTGGTCGATAACTCGATTGTAGTAGTCGAGAATGTCTACCGGTTGTACAGCTCGGGATATTCATTGTTAACCGCAACCAAACGAGGCGTTAGCGAAATTGCCTTCCCGATCATCTCGTCGACCCTTACTACCCTGGCAGCCTTCTTCCCATTACTGATGTGGGAAGGTATAGTTGGTCAGTTCATGAGTATTCTACCCAAAACACTGATCATTGTATTAATCTCGTCCTTATTTGTTGCGTTAGTGATGACCCCGCCGTTTGTTTCATCTTTTATGAAAATCGATAATATCCGGCAAAAAGCAAATGCAAAGAAATCGTTCAAAAATGCGGGTATCCTGATTACCGTTTCAGTGTTATTTTATGTTGCAAAAATTTATTTGATAGGAAATATTCTGGCGACTATTGCCTTATTTCTGGTACTTAATGTCGTTGCTTTGAGGCCCCTGTCCCGCTGGTTCCAGACACGTTTTTTGGTTTGGCTCGAAAATTTTTATGAACGCCAGCTCCGTCATGCACTTACCGGCAGAATGCCATTGGTGTATTTCTTTGGAACATTTTTATTGTTGATATTTTCCATTATTTTTTATGGTGCCAGGCAGCCCAGCGTGGTGTTTTTCCCTGATACCGATCCGCGTACCATTTATGTAACTACCGAACTTCCGCTGGGGACAGCTATTGAACGTACCGATGAAGTTTCGCGCGAAGTAGAACAGATCATCAAAAAAACACTTAACCCGTATAAGCATATCCTGAAATCGGTAACTACCAATGTAGGGAACGGTAAAGGCGGGTTCTTCGAAAACAGCAGCAGTCCGAACAAATCGCTTACTTCCATTTCTTTTGTCGACTTTGAATACCGGGAGGGAATTAACACTTCAAAAATAATGCAGGAGATTTCCAGAGCCCTTCAGGGATTTGTCGGAGCCAAGATTTATGTTGAAAAAGAAGAGGAAGGCCCTCCGGTTGGCGCTCCGATTAATATTGAAATTTCGGGAGACGAATTTGATCAACTATTGAAGATTACAGACGATTTTCTTACTAAAATTGAAAACGATAATATCCCGGGAATCGATGAACTGAAAATAGATATTAACGTACACCAGCCCGAAATGCTGATAAAAATCGACCGGGATCAGGCCCGTCGTTTCGAACTGTCGACACAGGCAATTGCAATGGCTATCCGCAACTCGTTGTACGGCTACGATGTTGGTAATTTTAAAGAAGGTGAAGATGAATACGATATTTTCCTTCGTCTGGATGAAAAATACCGCAACGACGTATCCACCCTGATGAACCAGAAACTAATGATAAACGAGCACAAAATTCCGATTTCTTCAGTGGCTTCATTCGAGTATTCAACCACTTATGACAAGATTAACCGCATTAACCACAAAAGGGTAATTACAATCTCTTCAAATGTGGTTGAAGGCTACAATGCCAACGAAATTAATACACGGATACGCCAGTTGCTGATGGATTATAAAATGCCGAAAGGTTATTCCTACGCATTTACAGGCGAGCAGCAGGAACAGGATGAAAGCAGTCAGTTTCTTGCTTTTGCCCTGCTCGTTGCATTGGCCCTGATCATGATCATTCTGGTTACTCAGTTTAACTCGCTCATCCGCCCGTTGATCATCATTATTACTGTACTCTTCAGTACTATAGGTGTTTTTCTTGGGTTGGCGACCTTTAAAATGGAGTTTGTGATCATTATGACAGGGATTGGTATTATTTCGCTTGCCGGGATTGTAGTCAACAACGGCATTGTGCTGGTTGACTATGTCGACCTTCAGCGAAAACGAAAACGTGAAAAGCTCGGTTATTCCGAAAAAGCGTTTCTTCCGGTTGAACAGGAAATTGCCTGCCTGGTAAAAGCAGGCAAAACCAGGCTGCGTCCGGTACTGCTGACAGCCATTACCACTGTGTTGGGCCTGTTGCCATTGGCACTGGGTATCAACTTCGACTTTTTCAACTTATATGCACATTTCGACCCAAAATTTTCAATGGGGGGTGAAAGCGTTGCTTTCTGGGGGCCTATGTCGTGGACGGTAATTTTCGGGCTTACCTTTGCCACCTTTCTTACCTTGCTGATTTCTCCGGTAATGTATATGCTTACTATTCGGATTAATTACTACATCAAAAAATGGACAGGTAATCTACCCCTTGAAAACCAAAAACAGTTGGAAGGAGTAAGAGAAAAATCAGAATAATAAAACTATTGAATATTATACATAGGGACTATTCCGGAAGGGGCAGTCCCTTTGTTATGGTTTTTAGAAAAGGTTCTTTTGTTCCAATGAGAGGATTTAATTCGGGAAGAATTGTCTCTTTAACAATAGATCTAGTCAATCGTTTGGCTACTTTCTCACTCGCTTCAATTTTGTAATAGTTGTGAATCTTTTTCAATTGAAGTAGAGCAGAGTCAGACCAAATAATTTTAGCTACCATTTATCAATTTATCAATCCAGATGAAATTTGCGGAAAAGGGTCCCCTTGTGCCTAACATGTCTATTTTTGAATTTAATGGATTTTGTAACTTTGAACCAAAACTTTTAATAAAAGATGAGAGTATGAGTAAAAAATTAGCCGTTGGTGTTGATATAGGAGGAAGCCATATCAGTTGCGCAGTATGTAACCTGGATGAAAAAAAATATCTGCCGGAAACTTTTTCTGAAAGTGATCTGGACAACAAGGGAACTTCAGAAGAGATCATCCGTGTTTTTGGAAATACGATCCGTAAAACAATGGATGTTGCGGGCTCCGGTAATATTGCCGGAATTGGTTTTGCAATGCCCGGTCCTTTTGATTATGCTAAAGGTATTGCCCTTTTCACCGGGGATAACAATAAGTACGAAAATATATACGGACTTGATGTTCCCAAAGCGCTGCGAAAATTTTTAAAACTTCAGGACAGTTTCCCGATCCGTTTTATTAATGATGCAACCGCTTTTGCCATTGGTGAAGACTGGATCGGGAAAGCCAGTGGCACCAGGCGTTCCCTTTCAATAACATTAGGTACCGGCTTTGGTTCGGCATTCCTGAACGACAGTCTGCCGGTGGTTTCAGGAGACACTGTTCCTGAAATGGGCTGTATGTGGCACCTGCCTTTCGAAAATGGCACTGCTGATGATTATTTCTCGACCCGTGGTTTCCTGAACCGGTTTCAGGAAAAAACAGGCCGTCAGCTTTCCGGGGTAAAAGATCTTGCCCGCCTGGCCCAAACTGATCCGGTAGCTAAATCTCTTTTCGATGATTTCGGAGAAAAACTTGCTGTTTTTTTAGAATCCTGGATTAAAACTTTTGGTGTGGAAGCCCTGGTTATTGGAGGTAATATTTCCAATGCTTTTGATTTGTTTGAACCCAGCTTAAAGAGTTACCTGTCGACAGCGGGAGTTGAGATTAAAATTGCTGCTTCGGAATTGAAAGAAACCGCTTCGATTATTGGAAGTGCCGTGTTGGTGAACAATGATTTCTATGAAAAGGTAAACCCCCTTCTGCCTTATATGTAATGCGAATTAGGTATAAAATCAGAAAAATTGGGCTTCATTCTAAATCTGTAGAATTAGTTTGAAGTTTCAAGAGATTCGCGAAAAGCTTTTATCTGTGCAGGGCTTCCCAGTACAAACAACTGGTCACCACGGCTGAGGGTGAGGCCTGGATCAGGATTAAAAATATATTTGGCTCCGCTGATTTTTATCCCGACCAGGTTTACCCCTGAGTTGTCCTTCAGTTTTAATTCGTCGATAGCCTTGTTTACAAAACAGTCGGCCATGTTGGTGCACGAAATTTCTTCAAGGCTTACGTCCCGGCTTTTTTGCAGGAGGATGTATTCGAGGAATTCAACCACATCGGGTTGAGTGATCAGTTTTGCCATACGTTGCCCTCCTATACGTTCGGGCATAATCACGTTTGTGGCACCAGCGCGTTTCAATTTCGAAACGGACTCCATTTCCGAGGCACGGCTTACCACTTTAAGGCTGGGGTTCATGCTGCGTGCTGTAAGCGCTACAAATACGTTGTCAGCATCGTTTGGGGTGGTCGCGATCAAGGCCCGGGCATGGGCTACCCGCGCCTGCGTGAGCGTATCCTCATGGGTAGCATCCCCTTTGATGTACAGTAGCGAATCCTCTTCCTGGATACGACTGATTACATTGTCGCGTTTGTCGATAATTACAAAATCAACATCGTGGTCGTGTAGTTCGATGGCTGCCTGTTCGCCATTACGGCCATATCCGACAATGATCACATGGTTTTTTAGTTTCATTATTTTTTTATCCACTCTGTATGTTTTTAAATAATTTTTCAATTCGCCGTCGAACACAAAGCGGGCCAGGGTAGAAGCAACCCAGGCCAGGCTCCCCAGACTGAAAATGATCAGTCCCATGGTAAACATTTTTCCAATATCGGACAAAGGTTGAATTTCGCGAAAACCAACAGTTGAAATGGTAATGATAGTCATGAACAGGGCATCAATCAGTGAAAAATTTTCGAGATAAATATATCCGACTGTTCCCCCAATGATTATTACCATCAAAAGAAAAATAGCCAATTGAATGGTACGTTTCGATGCATACTGGAATTTATTGATCTGCTGGTTCATTGGTATTTTCTTCTGTTCGACTGATTATTTTCGTTCCTAAACGGCAATTTAAGCATTTTTTATTTTTGCAGTAAAAATTTTTTAACTGAAGTAACGCCTGTGTTTCAAAAGCCGACCGTGGGCGGATTCCCAGTTCTTCCCATTTTGTAATAACCGAATTGTTTTCAGCAGGGAGTTCATCCAAAAACCGGATGGCCCGGTCTTTCAACCCGGGTTTACCGTTTAGGTCGCCATACACGAACAACACCGGGGCAATAGTGTTAATCACTATATTTTGGAAAGCTGAACTGCCCAGCTTTTTACTTGTACTTTTTGATGTTTTGTTAAAACGGTAGTGTTTTACCCAGTAATCCGAACTTTCTACATCGAAAAATGACTCAAGGTTTTTCATGTTTTCAGTATCCAGAATTTTTGAGAAAAGGGCTGTCGATTTACAGATCAGTTGTGCAAACTGGCTGATCCGGATGGTGGGGAAATTCACTGGTCTCAGACGCATGAATTTCCACAGATGGGCTTCCACCGGCTTCAGTTTATATTTTTTGTACAGGAACGAATATTCGTTACGTAATTTCAGAAAATAGTCGTCACCTATCAATTCTTCATTCAGCAATCCTGATTGCCCGAAAAGCAAAGCTTCGATCTGGAACATATTGTTTTTGTGTTTACCGAGAATGTGGAGTGGTGTTGCTTTGGCCAGTAGTTCAAAAGGGAGGGAGTTGATCTTCATCCCAAAATTACGCGCCAGTATCTGGTAAAAAGTTTCGTTCCAGTCATTTTTATTTTGTTGAAGAAGTTGTTTGATTTCCCCGGTTTTTGACAGAAGCCGTTCGCTAAGTAACGCTCCCGACCAGAACTTTAGTTCAAAAGGATCGATCAGGTGAAAACGGTCCTGGCAGGCAATCCACTGTTCCGATTGTAACAGGTATTGGTAATTTTCCCTCAGCTTTTCCGGATAATTCAGTACCAGGCAGGACAGTTCTTTCCCGTTGATTACTACTTCCCGGTCGGCCTTCTCAACCACATGTAGAATCACGTTGTTATACGTTTCATCTTTGTCGTGCCGGTGCAGATACCAATCTGATGATTTGAAATGGATTTCCACGTTACCTGCCCATATTGTCCTTCCAATCCTGATTTTTGCATTGAAAAAGTCAGGTCCCGAGTCGAAGTTATGGGTACCTGTTGAAATGATTTCAAGTGTTTCTCCTGAAACAGTTTGTAAGCAGCCGTTGCGGAACAGCCGGTGTTGCCATACAAAATGTAAAAATTCTTCTTTCATCATTTGAGATATAAGGGTGAACAGTTTTGCAGCAATTTAACAAGAAATCAGGAAAAATAATATACCGGAGACCCGGAAAATATGTCATCCGTCCCCAAATATTAAATTAAAAATTTTATCTTGCGGCGACAACAACTTAATTAATTTACCCAAACAACTGATCTGATGAGAAAATCTATTTTCCCAACTGTTTTTCGTTTATCCCTGATGATGTTTTTTCAATACATGTTATTTGCTGTTTGGTGGGTACCATTGGCGGCCTACCTGACCAACATGAATGTAGAAGGGGTAGAAAAAGCACTAATTTTAAGCTCAATGGCATTGGGCTGTATGGGTTCTCCTATTATTGGAATGATCGCCGACCGTTATTTTGCCAGCGAAAAAGTACTTGCTGCTTTGAATTTTTTAACTGCTGTTTTATTACTTTTTGCCGGCCTTGTCCGCAATCCTGATTTGCTGTTTGTGGTATTGCTGTTTGCCATGCTTTTTCATATGCCTACCTGGAGCCTTACCAGTTCCATTGCTATGACTCATTCTCCTTCCGAACTATTCCCACGTATCCGTGTTTTTGGATCAATCGGATGGGTCGTTTCGGGCGTATGCAGCCTTTTTACTGTGAGCATTCTGAAGATTGATTTTGACGGGACTAATGTGCCATTTTTTTATGGTGCCGGGATTAGTCTTGTAGCCACCCTGCTGAATTTTACACTTCCTAAAACTCCTCCTCCGGCCAAAGGGCAGAAAAGTTCGGTGATTGACGCCCTGGGGCTCCGGGCGGTCAGTTTAATGAAAGACAGGAATTTTGCAATCTTTATTATCATTTCATTTCTGACCATGATCCCTTTTTCGATGTACTGGTCATACTGTTCCGAGTTTTTGCTTGACAGGGGTTTTAAATATATCAGTATTACCATGAACTGGGGACAATTTGCCGAAATGTTTTTTGTACTCACTGTTCCTTTTATTATTCGTAAAACCGGATTGCGGATGACTATGATTATCGGCCTGATCGTTTTGGCTGTCAGATACCTGTCGTTTTACACCGGCGGGGAGGCTGGTCAGCCATGGTTTTATTTTATCGGTATTTTAGTCCATGGTATAATTTATGGCTATTTCTTTTTGGGAGGTCAAATTTATATCGATAAAAAGGCTCCTGCTGAATTGAAAGCACAGGCCCAGGGATTTATTTTCCTGGTCACTTTCGGCGTTGGCTTACTGGTTGGTAATTTCATTAGCCGGCAAATCATCGAGATAAACAGTCATTCCGGAGTTTATAACTGGAATTCCATTTGGGGAATCACGACTATCATGTCGATAGTATTAGCTGTTTTAATGATGATCTTCTTCAGAAAAGAAAAAGAAATTGCACGATAAGAAAATGATTAAACACGAAGACTTTTAGAATAAATATTTATTTTTACTTTAACAGATTAAAAGTAGTCCCTCAGTAATCGGGTTTATAGCCCATTGAAGAACAATAATTTATAAAGTAGTTACATAAAAGAACTATGTAGAGAAACATTAAAACAAAAATGAAGGATAATGATGTATTATTTAATTTTTTGCAGAAAAACCATCAGACAAGCGATCCCAACGACTACATAGAAGCCTTATCCAAAGATTGTTTGCGACTAACTGTTCCTGCATGATTTAAAATTATCTTTTCTTGTCATTTTCAGGAATGTGTCAAGTTATTCAATCCAGTCTTTCATGTACATTGGCTCTTGGTTGAGAGCCTGAATTTCTGCCAATTCCAAATAAGCTGTAACTATACGGTTCAATGTATTTACACAACACATCAAACTTCTGCCCAAGGAAGCCTATCATCTTGGATTTGGCAAAGAGGAGATAAAGCTGGCGAATCTTGCCAAGGCAAACGAGAACAGGGATTACCGCATATTTGAAGAGTTTGCCAAAAAACTCATCGAGATTGCACAAAGTAAACGGATTGATGCACCAGTTGAACTTAACGGGAAGTTTTATGCTTTTGATTCCACAACAACAGACCTCAACATATATTGTCAATGCGTTCTATATCAGTGCAAAAAATATTGCAATGCTTTACAAAAAGCGTTAGCCGGTGGAGTTGTTTTTCAAATGGAAGCGCTTGTTTTTGTTTGTACGACATAACAACACCTTCTCCTGCCAAGTAACGAAGTTTATTTGTTCCATCGGTAGCTGCATTGAAAATTTCGGTTGCAATAACCAAGGGGCTTTCTCCTGCTCCAAGATATTCCTTCATCTTTGAAATAACGGTATTGTTGATTACTTCATATTCTTTTAATTCGGAATTTTCGAAAAATTGTGTAGAAGAAAGAAAATTACTGTTTACCGCAGCCAACTCAATAATTTTCATTTTAACATTAATGGTGCTGAGTTCGTACATTAACGATTCGCTAAGCCCTTCAACGGCAAATTTCGTGGCATTATAGAAACAATTTAACGGTACTCCCATAAATCCTGCCTGAGAACTTATATTAATAATTGTTCCTTCCTTTCTTTTGCGAAAATGAGGCAAAACAGTCCACATAACGTTCATTACGCCAAACACATTTACATCAAATTGACGTTTAGCATCTTCTATGGTTGCCGCTTCAAAAAGCCCTTTTGTGCCAACTCCGGCGTTGTTTACCAATACATCGATTGCCCCGAAATGTGAGATAGCATCCTGTACCGCTTTGTCTATAGAGGCTCTGTCTGTTACATCTAAGGCAAAACATTTAACATTTTCTAAATGAATTAATTCTGTTTCTTTTTCCGGTGTACGCATTGTTGCTGCAACATTCCATCCGTTTTGTTGAAAGATTTTCGCTGTTTCTTTTCCGATTCCTGTTGAACAGCCTGTAATAAATACTGTTTCCATTTTTTTTGTTTTTTATGTTGATTATAATTATTTGAAGACGATTTGACTAGCTTATCTTTTTTAACAAGTTCACTTTTTGTTTATATGGCGGATAAATTAATGACGGGTCAATCCAAGTTGGTTTCTTACAGATGCTTTTTTGATAGGAAAATGTATCAAAACCTGATTTTCCGTGATACCTTCCCATTCCGCTATTTCCGATTCCTCCAAACGGTAGTTCAATATTTCCATTGTGCAATACGGTTGCATTAATGCATCCACCTCCAAAATGAATGGATTCAATTATGCGGTTTTGTAATGATTTATTTTTCGAAAAAAAATAAAGGGCTAACGGTAGTTCCATTTTTTTTAGTTTATCGATAACATTATCAATTTTATCATATTCGAGAACAGGAAGAAGTGGTCCAAAAATCTCTTCTTGCTTAATTTTATCATTCCAATCAGCTTTATAAAGAATCGTCGGATCAATGTATAGTGAATTACTATCTGTTTTTCCACCGGAAAATACTTTGTCTTTTCCTAAAAATGAGACCAGTCTTTCAAAATGTTTTTCTGTGATAATACGGCAATAATCAGGGGTTTCTTTGGGATTATTTCCATAAAAGTTTTTTGCCTGTATGGTTAATTCTTCAGCTAATTATTTTGCAATACTTTTATGAGCAAGAACAAAATCAGGAGCAGTACCGGTTTGTCCGGCATTCATAAATTTTCCCCAAGCAATACGACGTGCCGCTATCTTTATATCAGCATCGGCATGGACAACACACGGACTTTTTCCACCTAATTCCAGTAGCGTAGGCGTTAGATTGCAGGCTGCTGCCTGAGCAACAATATGACCCACTTTCGGACTTCCGGTAAAAGCTATAAAATCCCATTTTTGAGCAAGCAACGATTGAGTTTCATCAATGTCTCCCTCAACTACGGTACAATATTCAACAAGATAAATTTCGCCGATTAGTTTTGCTATTAGTTTTGATGATTGAGGAGCAAATTCAGAAGGCTTTATTACTGCACAATTTCCTGCGGCAAGTATTGACACAAGCGGAACCAGGCACGTTTGAAAAGGACAGGATTGGTTGCCTCAACGATTTCCAGTATGCAATAAAAATGGTTGGGCATCTCCACCATTTTGGCATTTTTTACCGGGATATTTGTTTCCCAATTTGCAGAAAGCCCGGTTGCTTTCCCCGGAAACGGAACCCGGGGGGGTAATCCTCTCCGAAAACAGCAAACCGGAAACCTGAAAAAGCGGATTAAAAACACTATCTGTAAATATCTGACCGGCAGGTGACTTTTAACGAGGTGATGTTTAGTTCAACACTGCCTCCAATACAAAGCGTATGCAAGCAACGCTTTATTGGAGGCTAATTATTAGCAGTTGGCAATTTATTATTAACTCTGTAATTCTCAATTTTTTTGAATTAAAAGAAAATATCAGGAGTTTTTTGTTCTTGAAACAAACTGTTTAGACGAATTGCAGCCTCTTTTACCTTGCTTTCTTTTATTGTTCGGGCATTTTCAGGACAGTTTTTTATACAAGCACAACAACTGATGCATTTTTCTTTGTCTATAATACTAGTGTCTTCTTTATCAATTGCACCAGTAGGACACACTTCCGAACAAATTCCTTTTTTAGAGCACTTATCACTAATAGCAATAAAATCTATACTCCAAAGTTCTGTAACACCTCCATAGGGATAATTTCCTGGAATTTTTATATCGTTAATTTCATCGATGGATGAAACTGATAGAAGCTTTTCCTTAATCTTTTTTCCAAAATTTATTGCATAGTCTAAATCATCGGGTTTTGGTCGTGATTCAGCTATTGGAAGCTCTGTGCTGGAGAAAGAATGTTCGCCAATAAATGCTCCACCAGCAATCGGTATACAATCTTTTCCTGTTAAAATATTTTTGAGCTCCAATAATGCATTACCATACGTTCTATTTCCATACACAACAACACAAACAGTTGGTGCTTTAGTAGCTTTTATATTGCTCAAATAATTATAAATAAGTGCAGGTACTCTACCCATATAAACAGGAACTGCAACAATTAGCAGCTCATTTTCTATAATTTTTAACTTATTTTCTCTTTCTTCAGGTTTAGTAATGTCGTAAAGATTTACTTTTTCTATATTTAATCCTTTTGCAATACTTTGTGCTACTTTTTTTGTTGTTCCTGTAGGAGAAAAGCATACTAACTTAAGTGAATGAATTTCCATAATTATTCTTTTAAAGTGTTAAAATTTATGGAGGATAAAATTATGGATGCACTGATGGATAAAATAGTATAAAAACGACAGTTAAGTTAGTTTTCCAATTTGCAGGATTGAATTTTCCTGATTGATAAAACATTTTGGTGTAATTCCTGCATATCGCTTAAAATCTTTGATAAAGTGCATCTGATCAAAGTATTCGTTATCATATGCTAAACCTGATAGTTTTAAAGATTTAGTATTAAGCAATTGACTCAAGCTACAATGAAACCTATTAAGAGTAGCATAAGTATTTGGAGGTAATCCAATATATTTTAAATAAAATCTTTCTAACTGACGAATATTGACACCATTACGCTTACAAAAATCATTAATCTGTAGCGTTTTTTCTTTTTTTAGTGTCTTAAATATCGACTGAAATTTGTCTAAATGTTGATTTGAATTATCAAGTAAAGAAAGTAGTTCATTTTCAAGGATTGTTAATTTATTGGTGATGATTGAATTCCCTTTTAGGCGTTCATTTATTCTTTTTGAGATTTTGAAACCAACTTCATCAGCTCCTAATATTTGGTTTTTAAATTCAGAAACAGGAGTTTTTATAAAGGGAAAAAAACCGAAAGGCTTAAAACAAATCCCTATGACATCCACATTGCCATTTAGTTTCAACCGTGCGTTTGCATATTTATTTTGCAATCCCAAAAAATAAACATCATCAAGTAGTATTTCTTCGTTGCCCCGACAAACATAATGAGGAGTACTACTTAAATTAATTCTCATATTTATATTCCTCTGAGGTATTAATCTATGATTAAGTTGAGTTTGCTCAATACGCAGTTGCCAAAAGAAATTAATATAATTTCGAAGTAATGGATGTTGGACTTTATATTTTTTTATTTCGTTTTGCATTAACTTTTAATTCAGCCTTTTATTTGGCAAAGATATTTTATTTATGCTTCTCATAAATACTGGTGTGTTTTTCAAGCTTACTGCTAAATTTTTGTGTATATGTACCAGGCACATATATTTCTTTATTGCTGTCTGGTTCAATCATGAATGTAAATATATGAAAATCAGAGAAAATCAGCCAATAGATTCTTGAATTTATAAGGTCACTCCTCGAAGCGCAAGAGTCTCTCCTTGGTGTGAAAGGCTTAGCCCTCGTTTCCGGGTGCACTCAAACGAAGGCGGAATTACTTTATACCATCTGATGACCCGGGAAATATTGTTATTTAACATTGGATTTTTTGTGCCGGCAAAACCGCCTGTTTTTTGTGCCGGCGTTTGGCGGATTGGGGGGCTGGGTGCGTTTGGTTTTTTTGTAGAGACGCGATTAATCGCGTCTCTACGTTGAAGCGGCATTAATATTTCCAACGTTGTAATTAACAGGATATTATCTGCTTTCAATCCATGTTTTAATGTTCCCGGTCCGGTTCTATGGTTGGTTGATGCCCCATTTTCCCGAAAATCTAAAAAAACGGATTAAAAACACTATCTGTAAATGTCTGACCGGCAGGTGATGTTTATCGAGGTAATGTTTAGTTCAACACTGCCTCCAATACAAAGCGTATGCAAGCAACGCTTTATTGAAGGCTAATTATTTGGGGCAGTTTTTATTTAAATAATCTTTCATCAAAGTTAAATTTCTCTGTTTTGATGATTCTTACTTTGTCAAAATCTAAGTGCCTTGGATTTATTAAAATATTAAAGTCCCCCTGAACTACAGCAGATGGAACTTTTATGTATAAATCCTCATTTTTGTCAACAAAATTTTCTCCTAATTCTTGTGTTAATTTTGAGCATGGAAACTTTCTCCAATTATCAGGTAAAGAGTCTGATTCTATTTGTTTTATGTCTGAATAGTCAGGGACTTCAATTGTTATTAGATAATAATCGATAGGCATAATTCCAACCGGTGTGTGTACTGCGATTTCTGCCATGCATAATGCTCTTGAGTCAGCAGTATATAAGAGTTTTGTCCCTTTGTAATTCCATCTGCCTCCTGTAATTTCAGCTCCAGTGCCAGAGAGGTCATTACGGTACTTTTTATTTGCAAGTCGAAAAACTATCATGCCAAAACTCCATGTTCAATTTTAATCAACTCGTCTTTAACCATATTAATCCCAAAAGAATTATCTAATAAATCAATTGGTTTAACACCTCCTAACGGTATGTTTTTAGAATTAATCCATGCTAGAAAATTAGAAGTATTGCCAAAAACACTGACTCCTTTATTAAAAAGTAACATTATTAGAAGTAATTTTTCTGTATGGATTGAATCCAATCGTTTTTTTTCTCTCCGATAACGTTGTATTGTCCTTTCCGACATGTTTAAAATCTTTGACCATGTGGAAGAATTTAGCGGATATAAAACTGTAAATTCATTGAATGTATTATAATCAATACCTTCTCTGGTGACATCAATTAGTTTGAAGATGTCATTATTTTCGAGAGATTTAAATGTCAAATTATCTGTTCTCATGATTCTATTATTTTATAAAATCAAATATACGACAATTTTCCGGATTGCAACGACAAATGCCGCAAGGTTTAAATTGCCACACCCGGTAGCCTTACGCCCCCAAAGAACTGGACGTGCGTTATACGTGTATCCTGATTGCGTTATACGCATAGCCCAAAATTGGCAAGCCGGATGCTTCCCAATATCCCGGTTTTTAATCCGCTTCGTTTCTATGATCCGTTAGGGCAACCACGAGGGATTGCCCCTACGGTTGCCCTTTGTTTCGTCCGAAAAAATGGACTTTCCTGTTGACGGCAAAAAACTTTCCGCGTTTGCCGAACGGAAAAATGATGCCCGCCCGGATGATAAAAAGCTGGCATCTCTGCCGCTTTTCCCGGTCCCGGCGGAAAGGAAGGCCAAAACCGGCATGGAAAAATGCAGGAAGGACAGTAAAAAATCATTTAATCCCCTTAGACTGATCATTTAAGTACCAGCGGTTTAGCCCAACACGAATTAAAACACAATTGAGCAGGGGCGCCGAAAGCCGGAGATATCAAAAAAGGCAGCAGATAGACAAACCTACTGCCTTTTTTCATGGCTCAACTGTGCCTTAATTCCTAATTTATTGTAAGCTGGTGTTTATTCTTCAAAGTCAAACCGTTACAAGCTTTAACAAATTTAATAGTTTTCTTATCAATCTGCACAGACTTCGATACGGAGTACGAATTTATTTTGTTTTTGTGGGTGGGAAAATCTCCCCCCCTAAAGGCGGTTAATAGGGCAGGCTTTGTTAGCTCTTTGGCAAGCATTGGTTTGAGCTTGGCTTGTGTGACTTGACAATGTGCTAACATATAGGGGAGTTTTTCTAATTACTCATATCTCAATGCTTCCACTGGATTTCTTGTAGCTGCCCGCCAGCTCTGCCAGCTAACAGTTAGCAAAGCAATTCCCAACGCCAGCAAACCAGAAAGTGCAAAAATCCACCAACTTAAACTGGTTTTGTAAGCAAAACTTTCCAACCATTTATTCATAGCGAAATATGCAGTGGGCGTTGCAATTACAAAAGCAATGATTACCCATTTTATAAAGTCTCGGTTGAGCATCGATAATATTTCTGAGATTTTTGCACCATTCACTTTACGGATGCCGATTTCTTTAATACGTGCATTCATTCTTACTAATGTTATGCCCGTCAGACCGATTGCCGATATCAATAGTGCCAATAACGAAAAAAATGGTACTGTTTTTCTAAGCAGTAATTCTTTTGTATATAATGCATTTGTTTCGTCGGCAAGAAATGAAAAATCAAAATAGGCATCTCCATATAACGATTTCCATTGGTCTTTAATTTGCCGAATTATTTGGTTATTGTAATTAGCAAGTTTGACAAGCACTTTACTTTTTCCCAATGAATTTGAATAATCGGTTCCCGTATAAATACACAGTGGTTCAATGTTTTTCCGTAACGATTTAAAATTGAAATCTTTAACCACGCCAATTACAGTATATTCGTCACCTGATGAGCGGAGAAATGACTGTCCTATCGGATTATCGGCAATATTATAGGTTTTTAAGGCTGTTTCGTTTAATAAAATTGCATTGTCGGGCGAATTTTGTGAGAAGAACTCCCCTTTCACAAGTTCAAAATTCAGCACGTTTATCATTTCGGCATCACAACAAAAATACTGAGGCGAATAAGAAAAACCATCTGGCGAATTAGACAATTGCAAGTCTTTTGTGGGCAAACTGTTTCCCGGATAAGCATTTGATACCGAAACTGCCGTTATTCCATCTGTTTTTCGTAATTCGTCGGCAAATACCATTGCCTTGTTTCTGTCTCGGTTTGTTCCGTGAACAATCAATATGTTTTCTTTATCAAATCCTAAATCGCTATTGGTTATCAACTTAACCTGATTATTAATGACAAAAGAGAAAGTTAGAATAACAATTGTAATCATAAATTGAAGTCCAACGAGGATGTTGTTTGCCGAAAAACTTCCCTTAGATTTAAGGTTGTTTTTAATCAGAAAACTTGGGTTTTTCTGAATATGTTTAGCCGATGGCAAATAACCACAAACAAATGCAACCGAACATCCCAGAATGCAAATAAATACCAAAGCATCTTTTATAAATATTGGTTTTACAATGGCTTGATTCAATAAGCTATTGATGCTTGTGTAGGCTGAAAAAATAACAATAACAGCAAGTGTTGCTGAAAATAAAAAAACAATCAAACCTTCGATAAATGCTTGATATGCAATAACAATATTTTTTGAACCACATATTTTTTTTACACCAATGGTTTTATTGTTTTTATGAAATACTCCGATATTAAAATTAATAAAATTGAAACACGCTATAAACAGCACCAACAGTGAAACCGCAATAAGCAGAATTACATTGCTTATATTGTTTTGATTTTCGAATCCCGAAATACCGCTCGCATACAAATGAATTTTAGATAGAGGCATTAGTTTTAGTTTAATGGAATTCCCTCTACTAAACCACTCTTCAATATTTAATTGAAAGTGTTTTTCAACGTAAGGAGCTAAGCGATTGGTTATTAATAAACTCAACTTGTTTTGAAACGATTTTGCATCTGTGTTTTTTCGGAGTTTTATGTACGTGCTGTACATATAACCGTCCCAATCGTTTACATCTCTGTTTTTGGTAATGGTTAGTAGCGAAGCAATTAAGCCGAATGTTAAATGTGAGTTTTCGGGATAATTCTTAAAAACGGATTTTATTTCATATTGATTGCCTTCGATAGTGAGGATTTTTCCAATCGGATTTTTATCTGCGAAATATTTTTTCGCACAATCTTCGCTGATACATATTTGATTTGGCGATAAAAGTAAATTCGATGTAGAATTTGACAATAATTCAACAGAAAACAACTCGAAAAAAGCAGCGTCAGCCCATATAACGTCATCCTTATATTCAGTTCCCAATTCGCTTTTTACAATGCTGTTGGGTACACCATATGTTCTTGACATCGTTTCAATTTCGGGATAATCTTCCAATAATCCAGTGCCAAGGCCCATTGGTGCTTGGATATATTGGTCTCGCACCCCTTCACCATATTCATCAAAATAAACATTGTAAATGTGTTGGTAATCATCGTGAAATCTATCAAAAGATAGTTCGTGTTTGAGATAGAAGAAAATGAACAACAACGATAGTGTCGCCAATGTCATTCCAAAAACATTAAACATTGTCGTTAGTTTATTCTTCAATAAATTTCTGATAGCGAACTTGATAACTGTTTTGTTCATTTGCCCATATTGCTGTTTTCTTAATACAAAGTACTCATTTTATTTCTTAGAAAAAGATTTTCAATTTTAATGCCGCTTTTATATGTTGCTTATTATAAGCATGTTATTATATGTTTGCCTGTTTATTATGTAAAATTTATTTACAATGAGCGTCTAATATTTTTACATTTTATCCTTGCATAGAGATGTGGGATGGAAAAGAAACAGCTCTTTTACAATTTTAGATTAAGTGTCGGCTCGTGCGAATTGTAAATGTGCTGTTTGTGCGTGGATTTTTCTCATTTTTCGTGGTAAATTGTCCTATCTTGCTGTCTCCATTCCACTTGGCGGTAACGTATGTGTAACCCAACCTGTTTGGGTTATTTAGATTATATAAGTTGCTAATATCTCCCATTAAAGGGGAATAACCCAACCTTTAGGTGCTATTTTCAACTTTCCCAATCACCTTCAGCAACTGATCTATCTATTCCTTCAAAAATTTAATTTTTTCCTTTAGTGATTGTATCTCCAAACCTTGCCCCAAATTACAACAAATTAGCAGAATAAAAAACAGGATGGTTCCAAATTTCGAAAATGGTGGATAAATATAATAGAGACGCACGGCCGTGCGTCTCTACGTGTGTTCCAATGATGTGTTCCCAATAATTACGTTGTCATAATTTGCCTTTGGAGAAAATATACGGGAAACACGATTGAGTTATGCGTGTATCTTAATCGTATTATGCGTATATCTTGATTGCGTTGTACGTGTATCTTAATCAAGTTATACGTGTATCTTGATTGAATTATACGTGTATCTTAATCAAGTTATACGTATATCCTGATCGAGTTATGCGTATAAGCCCAAAATTGGCAAGTAGTGTGATTCCCAATATCCTGTTACTAAGCTCAGAATTGCAAATCCTGACCAGCCGGGGGCGGTGACGAGGGGCAGGCGGGAGGCGTTGCCCATCATTTTTCCGGTTTGAAAAATTTATCTCTCTCCCAATTTTGGGGATTGGTATTGATATAATCAGCGATACGTTGGTATTCTTCATCATCGCGGATAATATGGTCGTGGAACCGGGATTGCCATTGAAAATCAGCATGTATTTTTTTCATGTTAAATGTGCATATTCCTTTATACCATCTGATGACCCGGGAAATATTGTTATTTAACATTGGATTTTTTGTGCCGGCAAAACCCCCTGTCTTTTGTGCCGGCGTTTGGCGGATTTGTTGCGTTTGTAGAGACGCGATTAATCGCGTCTCTACGATTTCGCCGAAATAACATTCGCGGTTTTGGGTGCAAATGGTTATGAAATAGGCCCCTGCATTGGCATAGTCCCACCATTGTGCCCGTGTCGATGGGATGCGGTATTTGTTTTGGAATTTGTCCATATGGGTCTGCTATATTGCTTTCTCCTTTTCAAGTTTCATTCTGCGGCAAATGATTGCACAGTGGCTTAAACCTCCTTTTTTCTCCTCTCAAATATCCGCAGGGGGTATGCGACCATAGTCGCATAAGCTATGCGCTGAATGCCACCTTGTATATTACTGCTTTATAAGTGTTTAGTTGCATCCCCTTTTTTGCTCTTTTTTGTGCAGTGGCAGTCTGTTCCGGAGGGGAGTATAATAGCCTAAAAATTGACCTGTGGAAAATTGTCATCGAAGAGTAATTCTCATTTTTTCGTTCTTCCCAGCCATTATATGGAGCATTTAAGTACCAGCGGTAGCCCAACACGAATTAAAACACAATTGAGCAGGGGGACCGAAAGCCGGAGATATCAAAAAAGGCAGCAGATAGACAAACCTACTGCATTTTTTCATGGCTCAACTGTGCCTTAATTCCTAATTTGTTGTAAGCTGGTGTTTATTCTTCAAAGTCAAACCGTTACAAGCTTTAACAAATTTAATAGTTTTCTTATCAATCTGCACAGACTTCGATACGGAGTACGAATTTATTTTGTTTTTGTGGGTGGGAAAATCTCACCCCCCCCCCTTAAAGGCGGTTAATAGGGCAGGCTTTGTTAGCTCTTTGGCAAGCATTGGTTTGAGCTTGGCTTGTGTGACTTGACAATGTGCTAACATATAGGGGAGTTTTTCTAATTACTCATATCTCAATGCTTCCACTGGATTTCTTGTAGCTGCCCGCCAGCTCTGCCAGCTAACAGTTAGCAAAGCAATTCCCAACGCCAGCAAACCAGAAAGTGCAAAAATCCACCAACTTAAACTGGTTTTGTAAGCAAAACTTTCCAACCATTTATTCATAGCGAAATATGCAGTGGGCGTTGCAATTACAAAAGCAATGATTACCCATTTTATAAAGTCTCGGTTGAGCATCGATAATATTTCTGAAATTTTGGCGCCATTTACTTTCCGGATGCCGATTTCTTTTATTTTTTGTTGGCTTGCTAAAATGGACAGGCCTAAAATTCCCAGACAACAAATGAAAATGGCAATAGCGGAAAAGAAAAAGAAGATTTTTCTGAACTGAACTTCAGCTTTGTACATTTCTGCAACTGAGGTATCCAAAAATTCGAAGTTTACCGGAAATCCGGTGGAAAGCTTTGTTGAAACATCATCAATTTGTTTTACAGTACGGTGCAAACTATTAAAATCCGATGAAACAATTTTAACATAACAATACTTAGAATAGTCATCAAATCTTATTATAACCGGAGAAATCTGCTTATGTACCGACTGAAAGTGGAAGTTATCTACTACTCCAATAATTTCCATGTCATCAGACCTGAATGCCGGAATTTTTATTCCTAAAGGTTCATCCAATCCATATTCATCAACAAATGCTTTGTTTACGATTATTTTATTTTTATCGGTTAGCATATCCGCAGAAAACAACCGGCCTTCTATTAATTTTAATCTTAAGAGTTCAGGAAAATTACTATCGCATCTTATTATATGTACGTTTATGTTTTCCTTTTTTTCTCCTTTGTATGTGATTGAAATTCCTCTCCTTCTTTCAATAGATTCTTTCCCTGGCAAGTAGTTGGTAAATGTTACTTCATTTACTCCAGCCACCTGTTCTAATTTTTCCTTTAGAACATCTTTTTTCAGTTGAGATGTGAGTTGTATTGTATAAATATTTTCTTTGTTGTAACCCAATTGTTTAAACCCATACTTCACCTGTTTCTGCACCATCCATGTAAATGCGATTAGCGTTATGGCAACCGTAAATTGTGCAATAACAAGCGCTGTTTTTGTATAACTTTTCTTCCCTGTTCCTGTCAAATTCTTTTTCAATGAATCGACCGGGTTTATTGAAGATAACCTGATAGCAGGAACACTAACAGCGAATGTGGCGATGATTAAAGTCAGGGAAATGGATATAATAAAAAATGTTGGGTTAAAAATAACCCCCCGATGAATTTCTGTCCCTATTTTGTTAGCCAGTAAAGGTATTGCAGCACTTGCGATAAAATAAGAAACAACAATCGAAGCAAAGAAAAACAGCGCCGACTCACGAATAACGTTCCATACAATATGCGCCTTTCTAGCCCCAACGACTTTCATGATACCGGTATTCTTCAATTTTTCGATAATCAGCGAAGAGGAAAGATTAAGGTAATTAATTATTCCCATGAGAAGGATAATTAAAGCAACAAAACCCAGTATTGTGGTGGTTGTTTTATTCCCGGTTTTTAAGTAATTGATTCTTGAAATATCTACATCAGAAAAATAAAACGAATTGTAAGCCTGTAAAAAAATTTTTGGTTTATAATTACTTTCGGGATAAAGTTGGGCAATCTTTTCTGATACTTCATAAGGATTAGCAATATTCTTTAACATTACAAAAATGGTAAAATTACTCATTCCCCAATTGGTTAACTCATCTCCGTTGGGATTGATTTGTGAAATGCTAATCATAGGCGCGATTGCATTAAAAGACAATGATAATTTTGCTTTAGGTTCGTTAATAACTGCACGTACTGTTAAAAGGTGAGTATTGTCAACTTTAACTATTTCGCCTATGGGCGAAAGTTGCCCGAATAGTTTTAACGCTTCATTGTTGGTGAGTATTATTGACATAGGCGTTTTGAGCGCTTCCTCAAAATCTCCTGCAATACATTGGTATGAAAATACATCGGCAAAAGTAGAATCGGCAAAGATGAGTTTACTGGTGATTGGAAGATTTTCCCCAACCTGAAAAGTAGTCTCTCCAAATGGACTTCTCATTCGCACAACTTTTTCAACCTCGGGGATTTTATCCTCAATATATTCTTTAAGAATTGCAGGTGCGTATGTTTGTAATTCGTTTTGAAACCCGGTCGGACAAATAATGTAAGTTTTGTCAATATTTGCATTAAACCTGTTTGCATTTGTTTCACCGAGGTAATAAACGGCAAGAACAATTACCACGGTCATGCTTAAAACTAATCCAATAAAATTAATAGAGTAGATAAATGGTTTTTTTGCAATATCTCTCTGAATAAGTTTTAAAAAATGTGTCTTCATAATATTTTAGTTTTTATTCATATCGAATTGCCTTAACCGGGTTTCTCGTGACTATTTTCTAATCCTCATGTTATTCGAATATTTCCCTTGTATTTTAAGAAAGATTTAAATATGAACCAAATAAAATGCCAATTCCATAACTTGAACATTATCAGCGTTTTTATATTTGTCCAACAAAAATATTGTAAAATTATTTTACGTTAAGTATCAAATAATTAGATAGTATCAATTTGTAATTAAACTCTCTGATTTATTGTTTCTTGCATAACAAATGTAGTTACTTGCTTGCACTCTTTAGCTAAATCTTCTCTCCATTTTGTTCGTTTAAAGAAATATTTGTCGAATTCAGGCAGATAAGGATTCGCATTACTTTTCACTTTAACATGATAACGAATGGGAACGTACGCAATACGGTATAACCGGTTGTGTTCGATCCCTTTCTTGGTTATTCTTTGATCGGTAAAGTGATTGTTTTGAAAGTAGCGATAATAAATCCACCAACGGTTTTTGTTCCCGTGCTGGTATTTAGCCCATCGTTTAAGCTGCCGGTAAATGAATGTCCCCAAACGGGAGAAAGTCCGTTTTGCACATATGTCCTTGTGGTAGTTTGACCACCCCCGTATGACCGGGTTGCCCGCCCGGATGATAAAAAGCTGGCATCTCTGCCGCTTTTCCTGATCCCGGCGGAAAGGAAGGCCAAAACCGGAATGGAAAAATGCAGGAAGGACAGTAAAAAATCATTTAATCCCCTTAGACTGATCATTTAAGTACCAGCGGTAGCCCGACACGAATTAAAACACAATTGAGCAGGGGGGCCGAAAGCCGGAGATATCAAAAAAGGCAGCAGATAGACAAACCTGCTGCCTTTTTTCTTGGCTCAACTGTGCCTTAATTCCTAATTTGTTGCTGTTATTTAATAAATCTCTTAATTTCAGTTATTAATTCTTCATATTTCTCTTCAATTACGAGATGACCACTATTAGAGATAGTCTTAAATTCACTATTTTTGATTAATCGGTTGAGTCTATTTCCATTTTCAAAAGATATCCATTTGTCATCTTTTCCCCAAAGTATTAGAGTTGGAATCCTAATGTTTTTTAATTTATCTTGAATCTCATCTGTGTATATTGAATCTGCTTGAGCAATTTGTCTGTAAAATGCCGCTTTCCCTTTTTCTCCTTTCCACGGATTTAAAATACCATCAATCGTTTCTTGATTTAATTGATTGTGTGCCGCGGTTTTAATATAAGTTTCAACAATTGCTTCATGTATATAATCCGGCATGCCGGAAAAAGCTTCCTCGTATTTATTCACATGTTTAAAAAACGGAGACCCCCAAGGCGAAATTGCAACTGGGTCTATAATAATAAGCTTTTCATAGTTCTTGTTATTTATTAAATGAGTTCTCAATACTGTTGTACCTCCAAAATCATGTCCAATAACTATAGGATTGTCTAGTTTCCATTCATCAATTAAATTTGATAATACTTTATTTTGTATTCCAAGTGATACATCGTTATTGGATTTATCTGATTGTCCATAACCAAGCAAATCAAAATAATAGACTTTGTATTCGTTGGATAGCCCTAAAATCAAATGTCTCAAATTAAAAGAAGACCAAGGTGTGCCATGAACAACTATAATTGGATTTCCTTTTCCTTTCACTCCCCATCGGACTTCTCTTCCTTCAAAATCAAAGCTATTTTCTAAAATCCAATTAATCATATTTGTATTTTTTTATCTGATGGTTCTGTTTTAATTGCACAACCGGGTAGCTTACGCCCCCTAAGAACCGTACGAGCCTGTTTTCCGGCATACGGCTCAAGCCCTTTTAAGGCTCTTCCGGCGAAGGGATACCCGGCCATGATTTATTGTTTCTTGCATAACAAATGTAGTTACTTGCTTGCACTCTTTAGCTAAATCTTCTCTCCATTTTGTTCGTTTGAAGAAATATTTGTCGAATTCAGGCAGATAAGGATTCGCATTGCTTTTCACTTTAACATGATAACGAATAGGAACGTACGCAATACGGTATAACCGGTTGTGTTCGATCCCTTTCTTGGTTATTCTTTGATCGGTAAAGTGATTGTTTTGAAAGTAGCGATAATAAATCCGCCAACGGTTTAGCCCAACACGAATTAAAACACAATTGAGCAGGGGGGCCGAAAGCCGGAGATATCAAAAAAGGCAGCTGATATACAAACCTGCTGTCTTTTTTCATGGCTCAACTGTGCCTTAATTCCTAATTTATTAGCGGTTGTTATTTTCTATTTTTTTTAAAATCACAACAAATCCAATTGTATCATCATATTTGTAGACAATAAGTTTTTTATAATTAACATCTGTCCTTAATTCTACGCAATCAGTTTCTTTGTCGAAAATTCTTACTCTTCCGATTTCAGAATCAATCCTTTCGCTATTTGTTTGAAGAATAATTTGAGGAGATTCAATTTCTATAAATTTTGTTTCATCTTTAATTAAAACAGTCGCATTTTTCAAAATACGTTTCCCGTCTTGGATTGAATTAAATTCGGCCTTTACATTAAATTCTTTTTCTGTTTTTAGGTTCGGAATAATAGTTTTAGAACTATCTGTAATTGATTTATTTTTTGGAAGGTTAAACAAATCAATAGTATAATCGATTAATTCAGAACCACCATATTTCCCGTGTCCTGGAATTACAATTTTTGCAGAGCCATATTCTTGTTTAATTTTTTTTGCTGTTTCTGACCATTTATCAAGGTTTGCATCACCAATATTTCCAATCCATCCGTTATAATTTCTAATTTCATTTCCTCCGAATAGAATCTTTTCACTTGGTATCCAAACTACAATTCCATCTGGAGTGTGCGCCTCCCCAAGAAAATGACAAACTATCTTTTCATCTCCGACTTTTATTTCTTTTTTAGGATTAAATCCAATTTCAGGAATCGGCAATCCTTTCTCTTTGGCTATTTGTCGAGTCAATTCATAAGCATAGCTTTTTATGTCATTTATTTTGACAATATCCAAGCCTTGCATAGCATCTGGGTGCCATCTATCAATTACATAGGCAACAATTTTAGCCTGTTGTTCATTTCTCACCCAATCTATTAGATTTTGAGTTTCAGTATCGGAATCGGGAGTTGAAACAATAACAGCTTCTCCTTTATTTATATAAACTAATCCATTGTTTCCTTTTTGAGTATGCTCATAACAATGTTCTGATAATTTGTATAAAACAAGATTTTCTGAAACTTGAATCTCTTGTCCAAACATCTGATTTGTTGAAATAAATGAGATTAGTCCTGCAATAAAATATTTAAGTCTATAGTTCATTTGTATCGTCTTTTTTAATAACCGCTAACGTTTGCGTATTTATTCAGCCAGAGTCAAGACAGTTCTTCCTTTTAATTTTCCCTTTAGCATTAATTCAATTTTTGGCGCTACATCCTCAAGTTTAATTTCATTGCAAGTGTAGTCTAATTGTTTAGGTTTCCATTCGTGAGCTAATTTATTCCAAACTATTTTTCTGTATTTCATTGGATAGTTCTGAGAATCTATTCCAATGAGTGTAACACCTCTCAGGATAAAGGGAAAAACTGTCAAATCAAGTTTTGGAGATGCAACGTTTCCACAACAAGTTACAACACCAATTAAATCAGTCGATTTAATTATATTTTCAAGTATTACACCTCCAACAGTATCAATAGCGCCTGCAAACAAAGGTTTTAATAATGGCTTTTTATCAAAATTTTCAACCTCGCTACGTAATAGCACTTCCTCAGCTCCAAGATTAATTAAATAGTCCCTTTCTGTTTCCTTTCCTGTTATGGCAACCACTGAATAACCCAATTTACTTAAAATGGAAACACTCAATGCTCCAACTCCACCTGTTGCACCCGAAACCACTATTTTACCATAATTTGGCTTTATCAATTCCGTAAGTCTTAAAACAGACATTCCCGCTGTTAATCCAGCAGTACCATATATCATTGACTCTTTCATAGTCATTTTTTCAGGTAATTTTACGACCCATTCAGATGGAACTTGAATATACTCAGCAAATCCACCGTCAGTATTCATGCCTAAATCATAACTTGTTACAATTACTTTTTCTCCAATAGAAAATAAATCACTGTTCGATTTTTCTATTGTTCCAACTGCGTCAATTCCTGGTGTGTGCGGATAATTTCTCGTTACTCCTTTATTCCCCGAAGTCGATAATGCATCTTTATAATTCAATGAGCTGTAGTACACTTTTACTAAAACCTCGTTGTTGTTTAATGTACCAAATTCCATTTCTTTAATTGAGCCTTGAAAATTGCCATCAATCTCTTCAATTCGAAATGCTTTAAATGTAGAACTATTTTGTACCATCTTTTGTCTTTAAATTTCACTTATTTTTGTACAAATGTCAGGATAAATATTTTGCCTGCCAAGAACTTACAAATGGTTGGTATACGAACATTTATTTCTGTTTTTAGTATTTTCAAGACTTTGAGGGAAGAAAAAAAATGAAAAAAAGTTATTGTCCGATTGATACATTTATAAATGTTGTTAAAGGAAAACGAAAAGGAACTATCATTTTGCACCTTTTTCAAGGAGATAAAAGATATAGTGATTTGGTTAAACTATTAACTGATATTAGTGAACGAATGCTGACTAAACAACTAAAAGAATTAGAAGCAGATGGATTAATCAATCGAACAGTTTTTCCTGAAGTTCCTCCACGTGTTGAATACAGCTTAACTGAACTTGGTAAAAAAATTCATCCTGTCCTCAAAGGAATGTATAAAGGAGGAATCCTTTTTGAAAAATCTATTGATGAATTACATAACTAATTATTTACAAATTATACCCTGTGTGTTAAGGTTCCCCATATGCAACAACCGGGTAACTTACGCCCCCAAAGAACTGTACGTGCCAGTTTCCCGGCATACAGCTCAGGCTTTTAAGGCATCCCCGGCGAAGGTTTCCGGCTGTTCTTACTGTTTTTATTAGCTATAAAAATAGTCATTTGTCTGCATCTTTTTGCACACCCGGTGCAAGGACAAGCCCTGCGGGTTTTGCCCCAACTCCCTATTGGTCGAAACGACGGATAGTAACAGGGGTAAAATCCTTACTCCGTCTGGCCTGTTTGCTTCTTCTTCAGTGCATAACAAAACCAGGGGGCGAATTTGCAGCATTTACAGAGAAGGCTGTAAGCAAAAACAGGAAAAACAAATTATTCAAAAAAGAAAACAGTAAATTGGGAACAACATGACATACATATCAGAAATAAATCCTTATGATTGCCATACTATTCTAAAAATAAGTATTAATCCTGTCAAGGTATTTTAGGAAAGGTCATATACAAACCTACTGCCTTTTTTCTTGGCTCAACTGTGCCTTAATTCCTAATTTGTTGTATGCTGTTGTTCTTTCGTATTTTACAAAATCTCCTTCATTTATATTCTTTGTGTCACAAAATCCTCCAACCACCTCAATCACATATTTTGCTTTCTCAATAGAAGGAATAGACTGTTCTGAAAATGGTTGAGTATATTTTTGAATTTTCACAATTTCAAAGTCTTTGTTCAAATACATAATATCCAAAGAAATATAAGTGTCTTTCATCCAAAACGATTGAGGTACTTCTTCTTCCATGATAAATAGCATACCAATACTATCACTCATCGAGTATCTATACATAAGACCTAATGATCTTTCATAATCATCTTCTGCAATTTCAATATCAATCGTTGTAATTATTTCATCATTCTGTTTATCGAAGAAGGAAAGTTCGCCCTCCTTTGTGAATTTTAATTCAATCCTGTTGGATGTTTGATTTTTATTAGGAAGGAATGGATTGAAAATCAAGAAGAGCACAGCGACAAATATTCCCAATAGAACCAACAATCGTACCCATTTATTTTTTCTTATTTTTCTTTTGTTGGATAAGTCTTTTTTACTAATCTTATTTCTATTCTTGATATTTCCCTTCTTCTTTTTTGTCATTATTGGTCTGTTTTTACAATTGCATACAACGGTTGGTACATGTTGTCGGGGCGGATTTCGGAGAGCGTTCCTGTCCGGAGGACACGGAACTGCGATGCGAGAATCCGCAGTTGGCGTACCACCAAACCCCGCCCTGCAATATGTACTTTGTTGTAGGGTCGGTTTTTATTCATTTGTCATACCAATATTTTTTGTTTGTGTAATTTGAATTGCTATTTGTAATTGCTCATTAATTGTTTTAATTTCATTTTAACTCCAACATTGGGGTCAAACTCTATTGCTCGCTTATAATAATTTATCGCTTCATTTATTTTTAATTGATTTTCATATGCTTCTCCAATTTGACGACAAAATTTTGCTTTATAGTTATTTGAAAAATTTTCACTTATTCTTTCTTTGCACCATTTTATTTCCATATCATAGAAATAATCTTTATCAACAAGTTCACCATTTTTGATAAAAAATTCAAATCTCCCATATTTATATTCAAGCGAGAATTTATCCGGTAATTTGAAGATTAAATTGTCTGGGAATCCATGAAGGTTAACCTTTAATAGTTCTTTGTCCAAAATTATTTTATTGTACCTCAAATCAATTAGAGTGAATTTAAATTTATCCTCTGAATGTGAATTACAAGCTTGTATTGCGCAATAATTTCCATCATCCGATAGCCATTGATTTAATACATTTGCCTTTATCTCCAATTTATATATAACTCTCTTTTCAAATGGATTAATAACGAAAACAGTATTATTTTGATGAGTAAATGAAATGTCTACAATTGAGAAGATTCCAGTATTTGCTATTCTCCCAGAATTAGGTCTTTCAAATGATGCGAAAGATATTTTTTCCATTTCATCAGATAAAAATATCACTGACCCATTCCCATTTTTTCTATCTCCTAAATGAAAACCATCTTCCCAAACAACACCATCAAGCCAAGATATTATGTATTTTCCATTTTGTGATTTTTCTGCTTCACCCGCTTGCCCTGTCTCTGGAATATAAATCATTCCATTTTCGTAGTATTCATAACTTTTAATAAAGCTATGTGTTTCATTCGTTTTATCATTGTGTAGCAACTTTCTAATAAAATTAATCATGCTTCGGATATAATAATCTTATTTCATTACACTTCATGTTGTCATCAAATCAATTTCATCCAAAATTTTAACAACATATTGATAAAAATAATTTGCAAACATTATTTTCTCATTCTCTTGCAACTCATATTCCGTAAAGACACTATATGAGCCAAAATGAATTATTTTGCTTGTGAAATTATATAACAGTTCATATTCTTTTTCAAAACCAGTTGTCTCTGCTTTTTCCGACCAACTTCTTGTATCCTTTAGTAATTTAAAAACTTGGCTCATCTGCTTTGTTTTAAATTTGCTTGTAAAGAATTCCTGTTTAATTAATGTCTTTGCTATTTCGTCTTTTCTTTTCTTAATATCATCTAATTCATTTTGGTAATATGGTAGTTTCTGAGTTTCTAGCAAATGACTTAAAAATCCATAACCCAAAGTTTCAACATTGTCAAAATGTAGGTTAATCGTCATACTGGCTTCATCATCTGCTAAATCCATTAGTTCTTTTATTGATTTTTTTGAGATTTTTTCTTTACTCAAGTTCTGAATAAGTTCATTTTCTTTTTCTTCGAGTTTTTTGAGAAGATTAATTTCACGAAGAAGCCTGTCATGATGTTTTGTAATATGTCCCTCGGTCGATAATACCCAGCCGAAGAAAAATTTTAAATAATAGTCAGGTTCGATATTTATTAATCGGGCTATTATTAATTGTTCTAATGTTTTGCGAAGAAGGGCAGAACTGCTTAATGAACTACAATTAGATTCGAAAAACTCTTTATAGCTTGAATTGAGATATTCAAGGAATGAAATATAAATCCTTGCTTTAATTGAATACTCATCGGTCAATACTTTTGACGCATTCTCAATTTTATTTTTTCGTGCAATTAGAAGTCGGCTTTTTGTTTTTGATTTATACTCTTCAAAAGTTGTTGGCGGAATTTTCATTATTTATTTTTTTATTGCTTGTTCAACGATTGTGGATTATTTCAGTCCCTTTCATTGTTTAAAAATCTTTCAAGCTGGGAATACAGTCAACTTAAAAATATATAAAGAACCGATACAGTTTCATATGGCGATTAAACTGCCCTACAACGTTTCTGTATATTTAGTCATCTTACAGATACATCGCTATTATTCCTGGCCTTTTGCCTTCCTCCTGGCGCGGTCTTAGTGGTAATAAAGATAATATTTACAGCCGCTTTAAAGCACATCGTCCAATAAATTTTTGAATTTAAAATTATTCCCTGCAACATGGGTATAGCGTTGTGTCGTTTTTATACTTTCGTGCCCCATCCATTTCTGGATATACCGTATGTCAATTCCCTGTTCAAGGTTATGCGTGGCAAAACTATGCGGAGAATGTGGGGGTAAACCCGCTTTTTTATGCCCACGTCCAAGGCAACTTTTTTGATGACGTTGTAGATACTCATTTCGCTGTACCTTCTGCCTTTACTTCCTTCAAAAAGCCAGTTTACAGGTTTTTCTTCCCTGTAGTATTCGCGCAATAGGGGCAAAATATTTGCTGATAATTGGACATAGCGGTCTTTATTCCCTTTTGCCTCCCTGATCTTAATCAGCATCCGTTTCGAATCAATATCGCCAACTTTCAGGTTAATGGACTCACTACGTCTCAACCCACACTCATTGCAGAAGGCGATATTTTGTTTTTTATCTTTAGTTGCAAATTGTTCACTCGTTTTTCTGTCTTTTTACACTTGCTCTCTACTTTTTCCGTTTTATCCATCGCTCCCAAAACATCCGTTAAAAGTAAAAAAATAATTGCTATTGCTGCCCCCTGTGTTGTGAGGGCTTAAACCTCCTTTTTCTTCCTCTCAAATATCCGCAGGGTCTATGCGAGCATAGTCGCAAAGGCTATGCGCTGAATGCCACCTTGTATATTGCTGTTTTATAAGTGTTTAGTTGCATCCCCTTTTTTGCTCTTTTTTGTGCAGTGGCAGTCTGTTCCGGAGGGGAGTATAATAGCCTAAAAATTGACCTGTGGAAAATTGTCATCGAAGAGTAATTCTCATTTTTTCGTTCTTCCCAGCCATTATATGGAGCATTTAAGTACCAGCGGTAGCCCAACACGAATTAAAACACAATTGAGCAGGGGGACCGAAAGCCGGAGATATCAAAAAAGGCTGGCATGGTCACTCCGAAATAGCCAACTGTCAACTTTCGCCGGAATCACCTGTCAACTTTTACTGGAATATGTAGGTACTGGTTTTCCTGCTGTGAAAAACTTTTTTCCTGCTTAGGAAATTGGAATTTCCACGTTAGGGAATTAGGGTTTCCTGCTGTGGAAAAAAAATCGCCACAGCAGGAAATTGAGTATACATAATACTGGATAAATTGTTACAATGGTTGTGTTATATTTGATATTATGAATGCCGTATTTTTCACCGTTTTCGGGATGCCCTCGTTCGTTTGGTGGACGCCCACGCAGGGGCGCCCCTGCGTGGGCGTCCGAACCATTATAATTAACGGGATTGGTTGCCTCTACGATTTCCAAGTATGCAATAAAAATGGTTGGGCATCTCCACCATTTTGGCATTTTTTACCGGGATATTTATTTTCCAATTTGCAGAAAGCCTGGTTGCTCTCCCCGGAAACGGAACCCAAGGGGTTAATCCTCACCGAAAAAGCGGATTAAAAACACTATCTGTAAATGTCTGACCGGCAGGTGATGTTTAGTTCAACACTGCCTCCAATACAAAGCGTGTGCAAGCAACGCTTTATTGGAGGCTAATTATTTGCGTAGTTTTTAATTTTTAGTTTAGTGTCCATAAATTTTCCAACTAATATCTAGGCTTTCTTTGCTTTTGTGAATTTTAATTTTGTCTATTATAGATTGTCTGTGAGCAACACCACACATGAAAATGGCATTCTTAAATTTATTATTCATGCAAAAAGAATAAATATTACTAATCATTGAGTCTTCATATTTATCAATGTCCTTATTGAATGTCTGAATTAACTCGTTATCTTTTAAAATACTATCTCCGTATAAACGCATTTCTTCATGTAGATTTATACTTTCTTTGCTATTTAGAAAATTATATCCTTGTTTACTGGCAAGTGAATTAAAATTGTCTATCATTTTTTGAAAATGAATATTTTTACAGACAAGGTTGAACTTTTCTTCAAATGAATTAGAAAGTCCTTTTCCAAGTACAGGAATATAATCGAATTTAGAAATACTACTGTATTTCTGAATAGCTCTTATTTCCAGTTTTTTATGAAACACTCCAAAATTTGAGAATGTATATTGCTCATATTTCGAATATGTATCTTCAAGAGCTTCCAGAAAAACAACATCTGGAGTAAATCTTTTTAGGATTTTACACAATTCATCTGCACTGCATTTTCCAATTTTTTCATGGACAGTACTTATGAATGTTATACTATGCATTGAATGATTTTAAAATATTGTTTTGATAATCGCTTCTACACCAATAATTAATTCTTCAACTTCCTCTTTTTTAGGTTCTCTATCCTTATTATGGTCACACAAATTTCTAATATCGCCCAAGTGCTGAATCTTTCTCCAAGTTGGAGTATCATAAATCTCCGATGATTTTAATTTATCATTTAAGTCTGAAATGGAAGGATTTTTTTTAGTAAGTCTAATATTATGATTAGATAAAACTTGGGCTAAATGTTTTTCCAAAACTACTCCTGCAATTGCACCTGCTCCTCTTGAAAATTTCTTTTTATTTAGTTCTTTTGATGCATCAAGTTCACTGTCAAATAGGTCAGCTTGAACCAATTGACTTATGTCGAATAACGAACTTTCAAATCTTCTCCTAATTGATTTTAGAATATTTAGTTGTTGTTCAAACTGTTTTATTGCTGCCTCTGGTCCAACTACTTTTTCTCCATATCCTGTGGATAGAGTTAAATTTTGAAGGTAATCCTCAATGACATAATTTCCATATTCAATTTTCTTTCTCGTTTTTGGTTTCTCAAAGAGTTTAATAAAGTCAGCTAAACGGTCAGGTAGTAATTGTTTTATAAGAACCAATGATTCGGAGTACCAAATTTGATATTCTTCATTGAAAGGTAGAATACCTTTAATTACTTTTTTCGATTCTTTTTCATCTTTAAATGTTTTTTGTATTTGTTGAGTTATTTCATCAGGGTAACACTCATAATTTATTGAAATAACAAGACTGTCTCCTTTTTTAATTAAATTCTCTAAGTCACTTTTGTATTTTTCTATATTTTTCATTTTATCTATTTGAGAGTACTCGTTTAAATTACGCACAACGGTCACTTGTATGTGGTCGGGCGGGATTTCTGGAAGAAATCGTGTCAGACCCGCAGGAAAGTGGGCGCAAGGTCTGACTTGTCAGACCGCTAAAACCCCCGCCTGCCATATACAATTTGTTGTTAAACTGGCCTTTGCTAATTCGTTAATTCATTTATCTTATTCATCCAATCTCTAATCTCATCATAACCATTTCGTTCACGAAGTCTTTCCACTGTCATTTTCTTAATTGCTAAAGTATTCAACTGACGTTTCGCACTAGAAACTTTCTTTTTCTGTTTTTGCTCAGTTTTTACAGGGTCAGGATTAATAGTATCCCACTCAGTATCACTTGTTGCTGAATGTACTGCCATAGCAACCTTTTCAGGGACATCTTCAGCATCATCTATATCAGTTAATTCTATATTTATGTTAAGGTCATTGTAACATTCAGTGATAGCCTCATGATGTAAATAATTTTCTAATTCAAGCTTAACTGTATTGTATCCAACTTTTCTATCGTTACCTTCTCCATTTATTGTTGCTACAGCTTTAACATAATCAGGTATGTCAGAGTCGTAGATATGAACCTGTGATTGAAGTAATCCGTCTAAATACTTTTTTTCAATGTAGTATTTCAATTGTGAACCGCCTGTAGGAATAAAGGTAATCTGCTCATTATTTTCTAGATTTATAATTGTGTTATCATCGGCATGTAACAATTTACTATATTCAATCAAGCCATTTACATCATTTTCCCCTTCCACAAAAATTAAAACTTTCACTTTATTTTTAGGGTCTGGTAATGCACCAAGAGTTTCAATGATTTTATCAATGATTTCAGCATTGTCTGAGCCATCCAGATTTGTTCCATTTTCGACCTTTACTGCTCCATTGTCAGCATAAATATATCTAAGCGATTTTTTAGGAATCTCTTTGGCAAGATTAGAATTATGTGTTGTAAATAATACTTGAGCATTATCTGTCTCTGCTAGTTCTTTTAAAGCATTCACAATCATCAATTGAAAATCTGGATGTTGTGATGTTTCAGGTTCTTCTAGTGCATAAATAATATTTGGAGCATTAGTAGTTCTTCTGTTTTCAACCTGAGCCCTAAAGAAACTTAATAAAACAAGTCTGCGCATACCACTACCTCTTTTATTAAGAGGTACACCTCTTTCATCCTCTAATGACAATTTGAATATTGAATTCCAAGTCGGTTCTTTTGGGAAGTTTGACCTTAATGTCTCCGCTAAGTCAGAATCTAAATCATTAAGCTTGTTTATAGTTTCATCGGCCATTGCAGTTGAAGCATCTTGTACAGCCTCTTTAAGCTGTTCCAATAAAGGTGAAATGGCATCTCTTTTTAGAACCTCTTTTACAATCTCCTTCATCGGGTCTTGTATGTCAGAATCTTGGTCATTTAAGGGCTTGTCTACAAAAAATAAGGAGTAAATAGGCAAATACTTTTTTAAGCTTGTCCATATTTTCTTTCTATTATCTTCGTTGTCTAGCTTGCCGTCAATTTTAATTTCGGTTCTTTCGGTTTCAATTTGTCCGTCGGGGTAATAATGAAGCCTAATTGCATTTCTAAGCTCTTTACTTCTATTCCTATTAACTCTTTCAGGATTTATTCCTAATTCTTCAAATTGAAGTTTTAATGTAGTGCGCTTTTTTGAAAGCAAATCACTCAAATCTGCATGAATTGGATAATTACAAACAATGACTGATTCTTCTGACACACTTCCACTTCCTGATACAGTAAATTTCTTTTTAATTTCTAATTTTTGTTCTGAATTAAGAAGATATTCATCTTTAAGCGAAGTTTCAACTGTATCATCAAGAGCTAGAGTTTCTGGCAAATCATCAAACACACATGTTATTTCAATCTGATTAGCACCATTTCCAACTGTTAAATCATCTTTATCTGGTTTCCCATTAAAAAATATATCCAACGCTTCAAGAATTGATGACTTTCCAATATCATTTCGACCTATCAAAACATTTAAATCATCAATACTAAATTCTATTTCGGTTGAATAGCTTCTGAAATTTTTGAGTTTTAATTTGCTTAATTTCATGCAGTAAGTTTCTTTTAGGCTTGTTTACAACGGTTTGGCTATGTGGAGTGCGGGACTTTGAAACGCTTCATTGTCAGGCTGCCACTGAGCCAATTCGTTTATTCATATTTTTGTTTTATAGCCAAATAGTCAAAGACGAATTGGAGTTGTTGCTACGAAGAACTACGGTTGAATTACCCGCTGAACCCCGCATTACATATAGCTTTTGTTGAACTAAATCCCTTCGGGCTAGCCCGGAACCAAAGTTATAGATAATTGGTAAATTGGGCTCAGGTTTAATCCATAAATATAAATGATCATGAAAAAAAAGAAATGAGCCTACCTTGGTAGAAAAAGCCATTCAAACCATTGATGGTTTTGAAAAAGTGTACAAACTGCTTCAACAGCAGGTCATCCTTCGCGGGCAGAGCAAAAGCACACTTGATAATTACATCCGACGCATTGCACAAATATCGCTTCACTTTGGTAAATTGCCAGAACAGGTGAGCGACGATGAGATCAATGAATACCTGGCCTCGCTGGCCATGTCGTCAAAATCCCCTTCCCGCAGTAATTTTAAACATGCCGTTTACGGCCTGCGGTATTATTTTCGTCTGCTGGGAAACAATAAACGGGCTATCTCTCTGCCTTCGCTGAAAGGGGATACCCGTCTGCCGGTTATCCTGAACCGTTCGGAACTGAAAGAGTTATTCAAAGCACCCGCCCTTCTGAAACACCGCATTGTTCTAACGCTGATTTATTCAGCGGGGTTACGCGGGCAGGAAGTGATCAACCTGAAACTGTCCGACATTGACTTTGAACGATACACCATCCACATCCGTCAAAGCAAGTACAAAAAAGACCGTATCGTGCCGCTTTCCAGGTACATGGACAAAGGGTTGAAAAAGTACATTGCAGCAGAAAACCCGCACGTATGGCTGTTCAACGGGAAAGAACCCGACGGGCGGTACAGTGTACGGGGCCTGTCGTGGGTGATGCGCGAAACGCTGAAAAAAACTTCCATCAAAAAAGAAGTGAACCTTCATTCGTTACGCCACACTTATGCCACGCACCTGCTGGAGGAAGGACTGAACATCATGACCTTAAAAGAACTGCTCGGGCATGCCGAAATTGCCACCACCATGATTTATCTTCATGTTGCCCAGTGTCCGCGAATTGACCCGCACAGCCCGCTGGACACCCTTTACCCGGATGAATAATGGGGCGGCATGGCTTTGAAGTGGCCGATGTGATAAAACGCTTTGGTGAAGCTTTCATTTTTACCTGCCACCCCAACAGTTACCAGCGGCGGGTACTCCAGGCCTTGTCGCTTTGCCGTACTTCGGCCCTGGGCGGACACAAAGAAGTTTGTGACTGCTGCGGCAGGGAACGTATCAGCTACAACTCCTGCCGTAACCGTCACTGCCCCAAATGCCAGGCATCGAAACAGGCATTCTGGGTAGAAGATTTGCTGGAAACTACTTTTCCGGTCAAACATTACCATATCGTGTTTACCGTCCCGCACGGGTTGAACGCCATCTGCATGGAAAACAGCAAATGGTTTTACAGCCGCTTGTTTGCCTGCGTATGGGAAACCCTGCGACAGTTC
Source organism: Prolixibacteraceae bacterium (assembly GCA_963662895.1). Lineage (GTDB taxonomy): Bacteria > Bacteroidota > Bacteroidia > Bacteroidales > Prolixibacteraceae > GWE2-42-39. The sequence continues at coordinate 1,304,100 of OY759981.1, forward strand.
GGGTACACCCGTTTTGGCGTGGAAACGGGCGCCGTTTGTGTGCTGCATACATGGGGACAAAACCTTAGTCTGCACCCTCATGTTCACTGCATTGTCCCGGCCATTGGGGAAACCCTGGCCGGAAACATGAAACACATCGGCAGTGACGGTAAGTTCCTGTACCCGGTCAGACAGTTAAGCCTGGGTTTCAGGGCTAAAATGATGGAGGGGATCGAAAAGCATTTGAAAAAACAACAGCTTTCTGACCAATACAGGACAGCACTCAAAACAGCCTGGGACAAACCCTGGTCTGTACACTGCGAACCTTCGTTGGGCAAACCGGAACAGGTGATCAGGTACCTGGGGCAATATACCCACCGGGTAGCTATCACCAACCAGCGTATCATTGACATTGATGAAAAAACAGTCACGTTTTTGCACAAGGATTACACTGATGGGGCCAGACAAAAACCAATCACCATGGATGGTGTGGAGTTCCTGCGAAGGTTTTGCCTGCACATCCTGCCACACCGCTTTGTTAAAATCCGACGCTATGGCATTTACAGCAGCCGGGCCAGGACAACCAGGCAAAAGCAAAACCCGAAGATGGTTATCAAACCAAAGGAAACCTCACAGGAGCGGCTTAAACGGCTGACCGGTTTCGATGTGTACCGCTGCCCGTTCTGTAAAAAGGGCATGATGTGCATTATTGAAAAACTGCCCCGGGTTCGTTCGCCGTCCGGCTTTTATGCCCCGGGTACTGTTATGCAGTTGTGAATTTTCGTCATCCCCTATACCGGTCTGCACTTGGTGCGGACTGGGATTGTATTGCCTAATCCGGGTAAAAATTGCGCGAACAAACAGAGCCGGGCTCTGAAAGTGCTAACCCGGACACGAAATTAACAACGAAAACGATTGATCATACCATCCAGGTACTGGGATTCACCCCTAAATGAATATCTATAAAGCAGAAAAAACATGGATAAGGCCATAGAAAAAACGCCGGTGGTTGGGATGTAGTTCAACCTGCCGTTCCTGCTTGGCTCTGCGTGCCGCAAGAACGCCTATTTATTAGGCGTAGTATTTATCATATCAGCATATTTAATCTATTTTTTCTAACGATTCCTTTTTCCGGACATATTATATGCATGTCTGATAGTAGATTTTTCTTTAGCTTAAAATGATAATCATTCCCAACTTGTTTTCTTTCGTACAGATATAAACAGTCTTTAATAGATTGTTGTACATGTCTAACGTTTGAAAATTGAGCTAACTTGACTATAGCATTAGAATTGTAGCATTTAAAAAATAAATAAAGTACTGCAATTCCTAGTTCTTTTGTTGGTTTTGTAAAAACAATTTTTTCAATCATTAATCTATCAATAAACTCATAAATTTTTTCACTCTTAAGCTGATAGTTAACATTAATTTCTCCTATATGACCAAGAAATAAATTAGTAAACCATTCTTGTGGCTGTGGTGTTAAAATATTTGCAATAGCAAAAGGTGCAGGGTAAATATTAAAATATTCAAAATGTTTTCTCGAAATGGGAATTGATACAAGATATTTTGCACAAAGATATTCCTGTAATGATAGATGGGAAAATTCAAATTTATTTCCAAAGGTTTCAATTATCAAACCATTATGAGCTTCTATATCCCTAAGTATGTCTATGTGGTCATTTATAGACAAATATGAATATTTCGAATATATTTCATAATATGATTGTTCTAATTCTCTATGCGTAAAAACCTTTTTTACCTTTAGATAGTAGGTCAAATAAAATGTTAAAGCAGATAAAAAATCTTCTTTTTTGTATGTGTCAAACTTCTTATATTTTGAAAATCTTTTTATAGGAGATTCTTTGTCGTTATCCCATTCTCTTATTGCCAAAAGAACAATTTGTCTATAAACATCAATTGCTTGATTCGGAAGTTCATCATTGTTGTCTTCGAATAATCTGAGCAAGTATGTTAAGAATAAGGGTCTGTCCGAAATATCTTTGTAAGGTAATTTTTCAAGTTTTTGGAAAAACAAATCAATATTGTTTATCCATAAGTTCGCAATTTCCTTTTTTTGAATGTTATCAAGAGCTATTATTTTATTGCTTTTGAATTGTTTAAATGATGGTGTTTCAGCTATGTATCTTGATGTAAGAATTATTTTTGAATTAGATAAAACCTGAGAAAGTTGTTTAATATCTTCAAAAACAGAATCTTTAATAAGAAAATGAACTTCATCTAAACCATCAAAAAAAATCACACAACACATTTCTTCTAAATATCCACCAAGGGCATATTTTAGCGGAAGATGCCCTATCTTATATTCATAAATAATTCTTGTTTTAGTAACCTCACGGTATTCTATTTCATTACCTATTTGAAACTCTTCTATTTCCGTATAGGTAATAGATTTTGGTATAGCATCGTATTGAATACCTACTTGTTCACAGATATGTGTAAAAAGTGTTTCTGTACTTTTAATTTCACCTAATTTTACTACAATCGGGAAAGAATACTTAAAACCATCTGCATCATCTGAGAATAGTATTTCAAATGTCTTTTTTACAAGACGCTTTATGGTTGTAGTTTTACCTGCACCTGGGTCTCCCAACAATATGTGATTTCGTTCATCATATAATAATTGAGATTCACTCACTATCTCTCCTGAATCTGAAGTAAATCTCCTATCGTTATCTCTTATGCTCAGATGAATTGATTTTAAGTCTATATTATACTTATCATTTAATTTAAAAACAGAGATATTTTCACAAAATTTCAACGATTTTTTAACATAAATCGGTAATTGATTTTCCAAAAGTTCCTTAGATGATGCCAATTTCATCTTTTCTTTTCGAATAGATTTTGACAAGAAATTAATGCTTTTCTCTATAAATATCTCAATGAGTTTTTTTAAGAAAATGTCTTCAATATTTATTGGATTATCCATGAATTTATCTTTTTATCATTAGCAGCATATTTTTCCTAATTCAATATTACGCCTAACTCTGTTGTCTGTCAACCAAAGCTATCTTCAAAATTGCTATTTCCTGTTTTATGTGTAGTTTTTTTCTCTTATAAATTAAGATCATCAAGTGGATTTTTAATGTTTTTTAATCCTTGATTACTTACATGGGTATAAATTTGAATCTCTTACTCTTCAGGTCTGAAACCTTTTCGAATCGCAATAATTCCCCATAAATTTAGAGTTTAGTTTCTGTCCATCCAATTTACGCCAATCTGCCTTAAAGTCAAATAGGTAAATGATAAGATCTTTTAATTCTATTATTCGGATGAGCAAAATGATAGTTTCAGGGTGTAAAAAATAAATCTGAGTGAGTACCCCATCGTTTTTGCTTCAATCTTTTCCAAAAGAAGTACACTCCTCCCGATCAAGATGGCCTTCGTCTCCACACGAAGTACATTCTTTCTCTAAAATAAAACCACGCCTCCTTTTGGTAGAAACCACACATGGTTTTACCCCAAACCTAACGTGATTCCGGTGAAAACTACACGTGATTTCGGTGCCCCCTGCGGTGCTTTTAGGGAAATTTTAAAACGGGTATTTCCGTATCCGTAGGTCCCATTCCCATGCCGGAGAGTTGCAGGTTTATTTGCTGCCTTTTCGGGTATTTTTAGAATAGTTGGGGAAAGGTGATTGCAAATCCGCACCAGCCGGGGCTCCACGGCAACATCATTCTTTGTCTATATCTATTTCAAAATCAAAAAGCTCTTTGGGTTGTATCCCAAGTCCTTTAGCCAATTCTAAAACTGTGGACAATTGAATGTTTCTTTTCCCTTTTTCCATTTTGCGGATATCACTATGATCTAAATTGCAATTCTGAGCTAATTGTCGAAAACTAAGATTTTGCTCTGTTCTAAAATGCCCCAAACGCTTTCCAAAAAGATGGAGGAATTCATTTTTATTGTCAAGAATTACCATAACAGAAATAGTTGAGTGGCAATTTCAGCATAATGAAAAAAAATAGTGTGGGTAAAATAGCCCACAAAAAAGAATTTTTTTTATATTTGTCCCAATATTACATCCGAGAAGATGTAATTTTGCGAACCTTCGAAAAGTAAAGACATTAGAAGTATTCGCTTAGAATCTCGGCTTGAAAACTGGTAATTTTATGCACACGAGATGATAAGTAGGAAAAACTCACGACCTAGGCGTGGGTTCTCTTATCTGTGTGCAAGGTATACCAGTACCACAAGCCGGATAAGTTGAGCCTGCGCCTTTTTTTGTTTTTGTTCCAGGCGCTTCCCGTTTTTAATAAGCTCAACTTAATTGTTCAGGTCATGCCTCTTACCAGGCATACCTTATATGTTTGTTGCTTAACTTTAAAATTGTTGCTTATGACCTGACTTACCCGGATATTCTTTAAAAAAACAAAAGCCCGCTGCAACTGTTTGGCGACGTGCAGCAGGCCCGGTCGTTAATCAATCTAATTTTAATTAACATTCCAATTTTATGAAAAATTTTTCACATAACAAGGGGTGGTGGACTGGCTTCGTTTCCCTGCATGGGACACGAAACAGTTTTAACCTGAAAAGCAAAATATCATGCATCAGTTAAAACGCCTTTTCCTTTTCCCCAGGCATCCGCCCCCTGTACGGTGGTAACATCCGATCTTTCTATCCCTGACAGGGTTTCGGAACCCTGTCAGGGGTGAGGAGGTGAAAAGCCGTCCTTTATCCTCTGACTGCATCAACCCCGGTTGATACTTCCCGGCATTGCTATGCCTTTTTTGAAACAAATTACCCCTAAATCCCCTAAAGGGGACTTTCGCCCTGAACAAGGGCCCTGCAATGATCGAAGCAAAGCCCCCTTCAGGGGGTTGGGGGTGAACAAACAATAACAAATTTTTCCAACTAAAAACTAACATTTATGAAAAACAACAATCCAACACAAATGCCCTTTTGCGGCATTTCCCTCTTTATCCTTTTATCAATTATTCCGGTTCTTGCAGTACCTGTTTCCGGCAGCCCTTTGCCCGGGCAAACCGTATCCCGACAGGCGGATCACCCCGTCAGCGGGACCGTCACCGACGAGACCGGCCAGCCGCTGCCCGGCGTGTCCATTGCCGTGAAAGGCACCGCCACCGGGACTATTACCGGTGTTGACGGTGAGTATCACCTGACCAGGGTACCGGAGGATGCCACGCTGCTCTTTTCCTTTGTGGGCATGAAAGCACAGGAGATTGCCGTTAACGGCCGCAGCCGGATCAGTGTTACCCTTGAACAGGAAACCATTGGCCTGGATGAGATCGTGGCGGTGGGCTACGGTACCGCACGGAAAAAGGATGTAACCGGTTCGGTATCGTCGGTGTCCGGCAAGCGGTTAGCTGAGACAGCCACGTTCAGCGCGGCAAAGGCCCTGCAGGGAAAAGCGGCAGGCGTGGTGGTACAGCAGACCAATGCCAAACCGGGAGAGGACCCTGCCGTAATGATCCGGGGCAACCGGTCCCTGAAAGCAACCAATGCCCCGCTTTATGTCGTGGACGGCATCCCCCTGGTGGTGGGCCTCAGCGAGATCAGCCAGTCGGATATCGAATCGATCGATATACTGAAAGATGCTTCGGCTACTGCTATTTATGGTTCACGCGGGGCCAATGGCGTGGTGCTGATCACCACGAAAAAAGGAAAAGCAGGCAAAGTGGTGGTAGAATATAATGCTTATTACGGGTTCGAAAAGGCCGCGAAGAAGATCGATCTTTTTAACGGGCCGGAATGGACCGGGTTTATCCGGGAGGCTTACCGCACTGCCGGGAAATACCCGGCAGAACCTTCTTACGCGATGGACCTGACCATGATCCCGGTGGGCCAGGAAAACGATCCCAACGGCATAGCATACAAAATCAAAGAGGCCTATGATGAAGACGGTTCGTGGCATCCTGAACGTCTGCCCTCAACCGACTGGATGGGTGCTGTCCTGCGTACCGGGCAGATCACCAACCACGAGATCAGTGTGCGCGGAGGTACCGAAAAGCTGAAAGTACTGGCCTCGGCCACTTATTTCGACGAGCAGGGAATCGTGAAAACACAGGATTATTCGCGTTACTCGGTGCGTGTTAATTTTGACTGGGAGCTTTCGGACATCTTCACCCTGGGGGGTCAGACCCAGTTCTCCCATTTCGACCGGAACGACGGGCCCAATGTTTTTGACGGGATAAAAAATCTTTCCCCCCTGGCCAATATTTATGATGAAAACGGCGGACCGGTCAACCGCCCGGGCAATGACCCGGTGCTGTGGAACCCGGTGCTGAATATCACCGAAGCCAAAGTGAAGTACCGGAAAGAACGCTACCTGGGAAGTTATTACCTGGAAGTGAAGCTCCCGTCCGGGTTCCGGTTCCGTTCGAATTTCGGACTGGATACCGGCCCTTATTACGACCAGCGGTTTTACGGTTCCCGGAGTTCTGACCGGCAGGGCGGAAACCCCCGCGCCGAGAACGGCAGCGATACCCGCACCATGTATACCTGGGAGAACCTGCTGTACTGGAATAAAACACTGAACAGTCACCGGATAGGGCTAACCCTGCTGCAGTCGGTCCAGCAGGAGAAATATGAGAAGGCCCGCATCACCGTGATGGACCTGCCTTACGAGAGCCAGCGGTGGTACAACGCGGGCAGCGCCCCGACCATTTCAAGCGTGGAAAGTAAATATACCAGGTGGCAACTGGCTTCCTTCATGGGACGGATCAACTACAGCTGTAAAGACCGTTACCTGTTAACGGCCTCTGCCCGGTATGACGGTTCGTCGCGGCTGGCCGAAGGACATAAATGGGTGCTCTTCCCGTCGGCGGCCCTGGCCTGGCGGATCAGTGAAGAGGGATTTATGCAGGGGACCGGCACACTGGATAACCTGAAGCTCAGGCTGGGGTTCGGGATTACCGGCAATACGGCCATTGATCCCTATAAAACGTCAGGAAACCTGGATTATGCGCGCTACAATTTCGGCAGTTCCAACGTGATGGCGTTCTACCAGAATGAGATGCCCAACAGTGACCTTTCCTGGGAAAAGACCAGGCAGTGGAATGCAGGTATCGATTTCGGTTTTTTCCGTAACCGTATCAACGGGGTGATTGACCTGTACCTGCAAAATACCGATGATTTGCTGATGGACCGGCAACTGCCCCAGGTCTCGGGCTTCAACAGCGTGGTTTACAATATCGGGAAGACCCGGAACAAGGGCATTGAGATCACGCTGAATACCGAAATTATCAGGGCCCGGGATTTGAACTGGAACAGCACCTTTATTTTTGCCCGCAACAAAGAAGAGATCGTCGAGCTTTACGGGGGTAAAAACGACGATACCGGGAATAAATGGTTTATCGGGGAGCCTCTTTCTGTTTTCTACGATTACAAATTTGCCGGCATCTGGCAGTTGGGCGAAGAAGCCGAAGCCGCCGGGTACGGGTCGTCGTTCGTCCCGGGGACGATCAAAGTGGAGGATACGCACCCTGACGGCAAAATTACAGCAGAAGACCGGGTCGTGCTTGGTTCTTCCCGTCCTAAATTTACAGCGAGCTTTTCCGGTAACCTTCAGTATAAAAATGCCGATCTCAGCTTTTTCCTGAATGCATCATATGGAAATATGCTCAACTTTGACCGGAATATGAGTTTTAACGGGCGGTACAACAGCGTGAAGGTCAACTACTGGAAAGTCACCGGATACGATGCCTCCGGGAAACCGGTAGCAAGCAATGGCAGCAATGAGGCGCCGCGTCCGGATAATGCGGTCGAAAACCCGCCTTACCGGGATGCCATGAATTATTTCAAAGCGTCCTTTCTCCGGTTAAGCAATGCCACGCTGGGCTATACCATTCCGCAGACGCTTGTCTCCCGGGCAGGGATCTCCAGGCTGCGCTTCTACCTCTCTGTGCAGAATGTCTTCTGTATTACTGATTTTCCCGGTACGGACCCGGAAAGCGGGAAAAACTTCAATGCCCCCATGCCGCGGACTTTCCTGGCCGGCGTCAACCTGGGCCTGTAAAAAATGACTGGTTATTAAATGATTAATTATCAAAACGAAAATGAAAAAAACAGTTTATTTATCCATATTCCTTTTTTTACTGGCATCAACGGCCTGTAAAAATTTCCTGGAAGAAAAACAATATACCGATGTGAGCTACGGTTACCTTAAAACAAAAACAGGCATGGAGTCGGCTGTTGCCGGGGTCTACCAGGTAATGCGCTGGTACTGCGGTTCGTATAACCAAAGCTCTAACAGCACGGTTGGCGGCAATATGGAGGCTTACTACGTGCTGAGTGAATACGGGACCGATTTTACCTGGGAAGGCTCGGACGGCGGTAACAAAGACCCGTTTAACAAATATATGTCTTCGCTGAACCCGGGACAGGATGTGATCAACAAGTTCTGGAACAACAACTATAAAGGCATCACCCGGGCCAACACGGCCCTGATGTACATGCCCGGAGTGACGGATATGGCGGAGGATGAAAAGAGTGAGCGGGTTGCCGGGCTGAAATTCCTGCGGGCCTATTTTTATTTTGACCTGGTACAGCATTACGGGGCGCTGCCACTGGTCACCGAAGGAAATGTTTCGCAGGTGGTCACCGGTTTTGAAAGGGCTCCCGTGGCTGCTGTCTATAAACAGGTGATCAGTGACCTTAAAGCGGCGTATGATGTTTTGCCGGATGTATGGCAGCAGGCCGAAAGGGGACGGGCCACCAAATGGGCCGCAGGGCACCTGCTGGCCAGGGTGTACCTGGCCCGGATCAGTGCTGAGGCCGATATCCGGGGCGGAAAGCAAACGGATCTGGACAGCGCTGCTTATTATGCCGGACAGGTGATCGAATCAGGAAAATTCTCCCTGGAACCCGATTTTGCCGGTGTCTTTGAGCAGAATAACCAAAAGACGACCAGAGAGATCATCTGGGATGTGGAATATACCGGTGATGCCTTGTTTAACGGTGCGGGAAGCTCGGGCAGTGACGGGGGCAACCAGCTTCACCTGTACTGGGTGGAGCAGTACGACATCAAACCGGGAATGGTCCGCGATATTGAAAACGGCCGTCCCTGGAAACGGCTGCGGATCAACCCGGAGGCCCTTGAACGGCTGTGGGACCGGAAAGCAGACTCAAGGGTGTATAAAACCTTTCAACGGACTTACTGCTGCAACAGTCCGGGCACTGCCCCGGTATGGGAACCGGCCTATTATTATATTGACCCGGTAACCAATGAAGAAGATAAAAATGACGTGATCTATACCCCTCCGGCCGGACTGGTCGGGAAACCGAAATTTCAGGGCGGGGACACGGCTATCTACCTGTCGCCAAAATATTACGGGGCGCTGGAGTATTATTCTGCAACCCGGCCCAGACAGGGGCTGGTGAATGAAGCCGGTTACCGTCAGATGCTGACCGATATCGCCAAAGCGCCTTACCTGCTGACACCGGTGGACAAATATGATGTCAACAATTTCCCGACCATGTTAAAATGGCTGGACAAACAGCGTCCCGACATCAATTACCAGGCCGGTTCGCGTAATTTTCACCGGATGCGCCTTGCCGAGACGTATTTGATTGCCGGTGAAGCATACGGGAGGAAAGGCGACTGGCCCAATGCCCTGAAATATATCAACGAAGTGCGTAAACGTGCGGCCTATGCCGCAGGCGAGCAAAAACCGCCCGAGGTATACCGGATCGACGGAGGCGAAAACAATACCGTTTCGACGGTCAGTAATATGATGGTTAGCGAAGCAGATGTCCATGGTCCTGAATTTCCCTCAGGCGATGGCTTTGACCCTTTTGTTGACTGGATGCTCGAAGAACGGGCCCGTGAGCTGTACGGGGAGCTGAACCGCTGGGAAGACCTGGCCCGCACAGGGACACTGGTCGCCCGGGTGAGATTATACAACCCGGACGGGGCAGGGAACATTCAGGATTATCATAAGCTGAGACCTGTCCCGAATACTTATATTGACCGCCTGTCGCCACAGCCGGCTGTTGATGATGTTCAGAACCCGGGCTATTACTAACGCACCGGAAAGGATCCGGCCTTTCAAAAAAGGCCGGGTCCTTTTTTTTTACGATTAAAGATTTTAGGGGGAAGGTTCAATGAGAAGACGCAAAAAAGATTGAGAACTGCGAAATACAAAAAAATGAGAAGAGCTGGAAATGAGAAAGGAAGGGGGGCAAATCCCGAAGGGATGATATTTTAATAACCCGGGGTAAGTGAGGCACGAACGTAACCCCGGGGTGAATGCAACCGGAACACCCCCGGCCACGGTAGTTCGCCCAAAAAAGCAGAGCAGTTCTATGGCCGGAAATAACGAAATGCTGAAAAAAGAGATGTTTCGTTTTTGCTTCATATATAAATTTCTGCAAAAATCTATCATTGGAATTTAATCTTTGAAATATTTAGTCTTTGGCAAATGGGTGTTGGTGTTTGGATTTGCAGGGACAAGACCCTCTCCCTCCGGCAAGCCGGAGTACTCCCCCTTGACAAGGGGAGAATTGGGGCCGGTGCAGAAGTAAAAGGCAAGGTGTAAAAAGCTGAAATCAACTGTCCTTTCAGGACGTTTTTGTTTCCGTTAGTCTTCATTCCCCAGGCAGACAATAAACATGGGACAGATTGCTTCGTCGTCGTGCCTCCTCATCGCAATGAACCGACGCCAAAAAGAGGGGGGAGATAATTTAGAATTGAACAGCCCTGCCTGATTGAGCATAAAATTTGCATCTGACGTACTGAATCAGTATTTTTGTACGTAAAATATGTATGTCATGGATACCAAATTAACATTGAGATTAAATGAAAACGTAATTGAGAGAGCTAAGGCATATGCCCGTAACCACAAGATTAGTCTTTCAAAAATGATTGAGTCCTATCTTGATAGCATAACAAAGCAAAAAGAGGGGGAGAAAAAAACTCCAATTACTCCGCTTGTTGAGAGTTTGAGCGGAGTGATTGATTTACCTGCTGAATTTGACTATAAAAAAGAATATCGTGATTATTTAGCAGAAAAGTATAAATGAGAAGATTTTTTATTGACACCAATATTGTGATTGATTTATTATCACGCAGAGAGCCATTTTATGAAGAAGCAGCAAATCTTTTTTCGTTAGCTGATAAAAAATTAATTGAATTGAGTGTTTCGTCCCTGACAATTGCAAATACAAGTTATGCCTTGCTGAGACAGATGGATTCAAACAAGGCAAAATCCATAATTAGAAAACTCAGATTGATAGTTAAAATCTTACCATTAGATGATAAGGTGGTGGGATTGGCATTGAATGATGAGACTATCTCTGACTTTGAGGATGGCCTTCAATATTTTACAGCGATAGAAAACGAACAGGATTTGATTATAACAAGAAATCTGAAAGATTTTAAAAATTCAAAACTACCTGTTATGACTGCAAAACAACTCCTTGAAACTATTGAGTAAGGCTTGTTGCCAAATATTTGTATAAACCATGATAATATGAAATTCGAACAATACCCGGTTTCCCCGGAGATAAAAAAAAGTCTTTCGAAGTTGGGGTTTAACCGTCCGACCGATATTCAGTATAAATCTATTCCCCCTGTACTGAAAGGGGAAGATGTGTTGGCTATTGCACAAACCGGGACCGGCAAAACGGCTGCTTTTGCTATTCCGGTAATCCATTTACTGGATGAACGAAAAATGACCAGACGTTCCGATGGGATCAAATGCCTGGTGATGGTACCTACCCGCGAACTGGCGTTGCAAATAACCGATGTCTTTAACCAAATAGGGCAGTACACCCGGGTAAAAACATTTTGTGTATTTGGCGGGGTGGAGCAGGGACCGCAAATTGCCAAACTCGAAAAAGGGATCGATATTTTGGTGGCCACTCCCGGGCGTATGTTCGATTTGGTCAGTCAGGGGTATATTAATTTCAGGCGGATTGAAATTCTTATTTTGGATGAGGCCGACCATATGCTCGACCTGGGCTTTATAAAAGATATTCGCGATTTGTTGAGGTTTCTTCCCGGAAAACGGCAAACTCTGTTTTTCTCTGCGACCATTGATGAGAAAATTAAAAAACTGGCTTATTCGCTTACAAGGAAACCTATCCGGATTCAGATTTCTCCCAAAAATCCGGTTGCGAAAAATGTAGATCATTCGGTCGCATTTATAGAAATGGATGACAAGCGTTTTTTTCTTGAAAGGCTGGCTGAAGAAAATCCTGACAAAAAAGTGTTGGTTTTTGTGCGTACTAAAGTCCGGGCCGAACGGGTTAAAAAGGCGATGGAACGGGTAGGAATAGAAAGCGGGACCATTCACGGGGACAAGGACCAGGGTGACCGGTTCGACATACTGGAACGTTTTAAAAAGGGGGAAATAAAAATGCTGATCGCCACTGATGTCAGTGCCCGTGGGATCGATATCCCGGGAGTAAATTTCGTAGTAAATTATGATTTACCGGAACAGGCAGAAAATTATGTGCACCGGGTTGGCCGGACTGGGAGGGGCAACGAACGGGGCAATGCCGTTTCGTTTTGCAGTGAGGAAGAAAAAGGAGTACTGGCAGAAATAGAAATGTATCTTGGAAAAGAAATCGAAGTACTGGAGATCAAAAAAGATGATTACCGGAAAACACTTGATTTTACAAAAGATCATAACAATGACTGGCGGGCGTTGCTGAAAGATGATGATGATTTTCAGAAGAAAAAACGGAAAAAGAAATAACCAAATTTCTATCTTTTGTTCCTTTTGAATTTAAAAAATTCGGTATCTTTTTTCGAGGTAATAAAAGAATTTGGTGAAGATTAGAAAGAAGGGATCAAATTAGCTAATTTTAACTTTTTATCATACATAATGTACAAAATATGAAAACCGGATTGATTGGCGCTATGCCCGAAGAAATATTATTGCTGAAAAAGGAAATTGAAGAATTGAATATAGAGAAAGTAGGCCCCCGTGATTTTTATTCAGGAAAAATAAATGGGAAAGAAGTTGTGATGTGTTCTTCAGGATGGGGAAAGGTAGCCGCTGCTTCGACAGCTACCAGCCTGATTAATTTGTTCCGGGTTGATTGCCTTTTATTCATAGGTTTAGCTGGTTCGCTTGACCCTCAACTGGAGATTGGTGATATTGTAATTGCAGATTCATTGGTTCAACATGATGTTGATCTGTCGTTACTGACAGAATTCGGAGAAGTAAAAAGTCCTTTTTGGACCGACTTTGAGTTTGGCGTGGCTCCGGGTATCCTCCAAAAAGCAGAAAAGACGGTGAAGCAGTTTGTTCTAAACCTGAATAATAATGAATATGCTCATATTGAAGGGAAGTACCATCCCAAAATTTATACAGGGACTGTAGGTACCGGTGACCAGTTCATTGCTTCTGCAGAGGGGAAAGACCTCATCCGCAAAAAATTCCCGGAAATACTTTGTACCGAAATGGAAGGGGCCGCCATTGCCCAGATTGCTGCCGATTACGACATTCCCTGCTCTGCAATTCGCATCATATCGGATAAGGCCGACGAAAAAGCCAATGAATTGTTTGTGAAATTCCTGCTTGGAAATATCAGCCATATCTCGGCTGAGATTACTAAACTTTTCTTTTGGACTTAGTACTTTATTTTTTTGCCAGGGAGAATAGAAATTCCAGGCCTCCTTCAGGACGGTTCCGTACCGAAATTTCCCCTTTGTGCAACTGAATAGCATTCTTTACGATTGCCAGGCCCAGGCCAGTACCTCCGGTTTCGCGCGAACGGCCTTTGTCGACCCGGTAGAAACGTTCGAAAATCCGGTGTAAATGTTCTTCGGGAATCCCCGGCCCTGAATCGGAATATGAAAAGTAATAGTAGCTTTCATCTTCCAGATATTGGTTGATACAGATGGAAATATTCTTCCCTGCATAATTGATCGAGTTTTCTACAAAATTTTGGAATACCGAGAAAATCAGGGAGTCGTTACCCTTGATTTCAATGTTTTCCCCAATTCGAATATCACTTTTGATATTGGAAGCTAAAAGCCGGTTGTTCAAATTTTCAAACACATCATCCACAATTTGCCGGATGTTCAGTTTTTTGAGTTCGAAAAGTTCTCCTGCGTCTTCAATATTATTAAGCACAGAAATATCATTGATCAGGTAACTGAGCCTTTCTGACTGGGCAAAAGCTTTTTCAATAAAATGTCTTTGTTTGTCAGCCGGTACTTCGGTTGAAAGAATGGTTTCGAGATACCCTTTTATAGAAGCCAACGGGGTTTTCAGTTCATGGGCAATATTTGATGTGAGCTGTTGCTTTAGCAGGCGGCGACGTTCCGGGCGGGAAATATCAGTAATCTGTATTTCAAAACTTTTATCGGCAAAAATAATTACCTGTACCTGGAAATACTGATCGCCCCGGGCAATAGTAACTTCGTAACGTGGTAATTCTTCATGGGCCGATTCCTCCAGGTTTATATTGATGAACCCGGATATTTCCCTGAACTCCGGAGCCAGGAAAATATGTTCTGCCGTAATGGTCGATTTCTTAGAAATGAGATTAATATACTGTATAAAATGACTGTTGGCCAGTATTTTTTCTTTTTTTGCAGAAAAGAAGGCAATACCCACATTTAAAACCTGGAGATGTCGAAAAAGTTTTTCTTTTTCATTTGCCAGATCGTCTTTTGCCTCTTTCATCTTCCTGTATATTTGAATGATTTGCTGGCTGATCACGCCCAGTTCATTGTCGGGGAACCCGGCATCCTCTATTTTCTCATCACGCCCGGCCCGGATAGCAAAATCTTTCAGACGGTTTATAAAATCGCCCAGGCGGCGCGTAACAAAGAAGAGCAGTACCCAGATAAGTGCAAACATGAAAAACAGGAAAAAGAAAAACATGCGTTCTGCCCGCAGGAAATGGATGATCTCAAGGTCGTAAACCACTGCTGTACGGATAAAATAATTTCCGTAAAATTTTGCGTAATAATAGAATTCCTGCCGGGTGGTAACCGATTCCCTAATGCTTGAACCTTTTTCGAGATGCGTTGCCTGTTGTACTTCAGGGCGATGGAGGTGATTCTCCATATGCCTGTAATCTTCCACAAAACTGTCGTATAGTACAACCCCGTTTTTAGAGATTAAGGTAGTACGCACGTTCTCGTGGGGCAGTATCGTTTTCAGGCTGTCGAGAACCCGGAAATCCTTTTCTTCAAATACATTCCGGTGTTCGATAAATTTATGGGTGATTTCGGTGATGTTATCGAGGGTATTTTCGAGTTGTGCTGTTTTGTATCTTTTTTCGCGGTTAAACTGGAAAATCAGTATCGCAATGGTAAAAAATGTAAATACTGCCAGAAAATAGAAGAAAATACGCTTTTGATAGGTTCTTTTCGGCTTGCTCACGATGGTAAGTTTTAGTATTTCGATTTGTTTTTAACAAATTCCTTTGTGGGTGTTCTATATTTCAAACGTGTAGCCATAGCCTGACTTTCCTTTGATCAGCTCGCCGTATTCCCCGATTTTTTTTCGCAACCGGGCAATGTTCACATCCACGTTGCGCTCGGTCACAATTACATCGTCGCTCCATACCCGGTTGAGTATTTCTTCCCGGCTGATATATTTTCCCCGGTTAGTAAGCAGAAGTACCAGTATTTCAAATTCCTTACGGGTCAGGTTTACCGCTTCGTCATAAATTTTCAGTGTTTTACGTTCAATATCGAGGCTCAGGTCATCAATCCTGATCAAGCCGTTTTGTTCCGATTCTGTTCTGCCCCGTTTCAGCACAGCTTTGATACGGGCCACTACTTCCTTGATAGAAAACGGTTTCGAAACATAATCATCGCCACCCACATTGAAACCCGTGAGCATATCGTTCTCTTCGGCCTTTGCAGTCAGAAAAATGATAGGAATGTTAAGCTGAAGTTCACGCCGTATTTTATCGGCAACCCGGTATCCGGAGATGCCACCCATCATTACATCAAGTAAAATGAGGTCGAAATCAGAAATTGATTTTTTAAGAACTTCTTCCCCCGAATGAGCTACTTCGATGTCAAAACCTTCGCTCATCAGGTTAAACTGAAGAATTTCGCATAGATCCTTTTCGTCGTCGACAATGAGTATCTTGTGTTTTCCCTTCATTTTGAAATTATTTGTTTTTCCCTTTCTTTTAATTCGACCGTAATAGTATTTATTACACCGTCTTTCTTTACGGTCTGCATTTTGTTCTATAAAATTAACCAAAATTTCCTGTTAAGTATTTCCCGGGACATTTATCCCGGGGATTAGTGAACATGTTTTTTGTTTTAATGAATAATGATCCGATATTGAGTGATAGTTGGAATAGATTTTCATCAAGGGTTTTCCGTATGGTTTAAACTCTTCCGGCTTTTCCTGCGGGAAACTGTTTACTGCAGACAATAATACGGCCATTGCAAATACATAAAATCTGTTCATCTCTATACTTAAGATTGACTTTTGCCTGATATAAAGCGCTAAAAGTGTTTTATACCCATTACATTGAGGTTAAAAAAATGTTACAAAACGATTAAATTGTCAGGTGAAAAAATTACTTCTTTTTTTCGCGGATCCAATTGTTCAATCAGGTCTTCAATAAGTTCAAGCTTTTTCTCTTTAATCTCTTTTTCAAAAGGGCCGTCCATTTCAGTCGATATGTTCGTTGTATATTGCTTCAAATGCCTCCTTATCCCCTTTCTTAAAACTGGCCTATACTCTTCCCCGGTATAAACCAACAATTTTTTTATTTTGGTGATTTTTCACCTGAAGTAACTTTTAGTTAGTAAAGTAAGAAAACATATAGTTTCCAGTATCTAATTCAAAAAAGACCTTAAATGGAACTCCCTATATCCCTAATCCAGCAAAGATAACCAATTTGCATTATACACTATTTTGCGTATTCAAATTTTTCATTCTGTCAAATCGCTAAAAAAAGTTAATACAGAACTCTCCGGCTAAAAATTTCAATTAAATTCCTATTTTTGTTCTGATCTGAAAAGGATTTAGGAACTGTTGAGAAATAAAGTGACCAATTTATAGGCAGGAGTTTTGTTTTTTAACAACTCAAAAAAACAGAGAATAGTGAACTATTTAATGCTTTTTTGAAAAAGTTAAAAGACAAAAGAACAAGTAGAAATGGTCAGGTTATTACGAAACAGTGACTTAGACCAGGAACTAATAAACACAAACTAAAATTATTTTTTCTATAACAAAATAAAAGCAAATGAAAAAAGTAGCTATTGGCGTTGATGTAGGCGGAACAAATACCGCTATTGGCGTTGTTGATGCAGAAGGCCGTGTAATGGTTAAAGATAATATTCCAACACCTTCCCACGGTGATATCGACAGATATATTGAAGATCTGGCCGGGGCCATCAAAGAATTGATAAAATCGGTAAAACTATTGAATGCCGACGTCGAAATTTTGGGAATCGGGATTGGTGCCCCCAACGGTAATTATTACAGCGGAACGATTGAATATGCACCTAACCTTTCATTTCGTGGGGTAATTCATTTTGTATCGCTGCTAAAAGAAAAATTTACGGAACTTCAGGCTATTGCCCTGACCAATGATGCCAATGCGGCTGCCATTGGTGAAATGATTTACGGCGGGGCCAAAGAAATGAAAAATTTTGTCATGTTTACGCTTGGTACCGGTGTTGGAAGCGGTATTGTAGTTGATGGCAACATGGTATACGGGCACGATGGTTTTGCCGGCGAATGTGGCCATACCATGCTGATCCCCGGCGGACGTTTATGTGGATGCGGCACCAGAGGACATTTGGAAGCATACTGTTCGGCACCAGGTATGAAACGTACGGCTTTCGAGATTATGGTACGCGATAATGGAACAGACAGTCTGTTGGCTGATAAGTCATTCAACGAACTCGATTCGAAAATGATTTTCGAAGCAGCGGAAAGAGGCGATAAAGTAGCGCTCGAAGTATTTGAGCAAACCGGTAAATGGCTCGGTCAGGGCCTGGCCGACACGGTGCATCACAACAGCCCTGAGGCCATCTTCCTGTTTGGCGGGCCAACGGCAGCCGGCGATTATATTTTTAAACCAACGATTGAAAGTTTGAACGAACATCTGCTGCCTATCTTTAAAAACAAGATCAAAGTACTTCCTTCACAGTTGAAACCGGGCGATGCAGCCATTGTCGGGGCGAGTGCGCTGGTATACAAGGAACTTGAGAAATAAGTATTCAAATTTATTATATAGAAGAAGCGGGATTGTCGGTCCCGCTTCTTCTATATTTTTGAAGTAAAAAACACAATGGATGCTTCGGTAAGAACAATACGGATACCGGTTGGCTATGCAAATGCATTTTTGCTGATCAATGGCAGGCATTCAGTATTGATTGACACAGGGATAAAAGGACATGCCTTTTTTCTTTTATCGAAAATGGAAAAATACGGGGTAGTACCTTCAGACCTTGCATTGATAATTCAGACCCATACCCATTTCGACCACGCAGGGAATACTGCCGAATTGAAAAAACTGACCGGCGCCAAAGTGGTGGTTCACGAAACCGAAGCCGGGTACCTCACCAATGGTTATACTCCCATCCCGAACGGAACAAACCCCTACACGAAATTCATCGCTTCGCTGGGGCGAAAAGTTTACCCGGGTATCGCCGCCTACGAGGCAGTAAAACCGGATATTGTGATTTCAGAAAAGTATAGTCTGGACGAGTGGGGAGTTGATGGTTATATTCTGCATACCCCGGGGCATACTGAGGGTTCGCTCTCAGTAGTTTTGGAGAATCGGCTGGTTATTGCCGGCGACTGTTTTTTCCCGGTGTTCCCGAAATCAGTTTTCACTCCGTTTTGTAACGATGTCCCGATGTTAATGGAAAGCTGGAAGAAGATTCTCGACCTGGATATTGAAGAAATTTATGCCGGGCATGGTCCCCGTTTTTCGAGAGAACGCGGGTTGGAATGCTATAGAAAAAAACTGACGAAATACGGCTCTGAGAATTAATATCAGGGTAAGAGGAAAAAACGCCAAAGTGAAAAAATATTCTCTGCAATTCAGAATTTATTTCATTTGCCTTCCAGCCATTCACGAAATTCTTTGATCCGCTCCCGGCTTACCACCAGATCGTCTTCTTCCTGAAAAGTAGTTTTTAGTTTTATCCGGTTCGAGCTAACAGCTATCATGTCGGTAATGCTATCGATACAAACGGTGTATTTTCGGTTTATCCTGAAAAATTTGGCCGGGTCAAGCAGTTCTTCCAGTTTATCGAGCGACTGTTCTATCAGGTAATTTTTCCCTTGGTTGGTACGCAAAAATGTTCCTTTCTGAAAACTGAAAAAGTAGTGAACTTCACTAACCGGCACCATTCGTATGTGATCGCCGATTTTCACCACGAAACGGTCTTTGTAGTTCGGGGCAAACAGGAGTTTTTTTACGGCTTCAATCGTTCTTGCATCGGGTAAAGCTTGTGTTTCGGGCAAGTTCTGCAATCTGCGGAATTTTTCAATGGCCCCTTTCAGTTCCTGCCCGTCGATTGGTTTCAACAGGTAATCGATACTGTTGGTTTTAAACGCTTTTATTGCGTATTGATCGTAGGCAGTAGTAAAAATTACCGGACTGGAAACATTGGTCTGCCCGAAAATGTCGAAACTTAATCCGTCACCTAACTGAATATCCATAAAAATCAGGTCGGGGCGAAGGTTCCTTGTAAGCCAGCTAACAGTACTCTCAACCGAATCAGTTTCGCCGGCCACAGTAATATCGCTGTACAAACGGCTCAGCACTTTTTTCAACTGGCTGGAGGCCAGAGGCTCGTCTTCAACAATCAACACCCTGATCATTTTTCAATTTCTATTAATGGTATTTTTACGGAGAACATTCCATTCGAATCATCAACCAGCAACTCTTTCCCGGTCAGATAGAGATATCGCTCTTTCAGGTTTTTCAGCCCGATGAACGAACTCTCGGGCTCAACTTCTTTTTTCTGAAGATTGTTTTCAGCCACCAGGTAACCGTTTCGGTCTGCCCGAACTTTAAAAGTAAGAGGTTTTTCGGTGCTGATAATGTTATGCTTGATGGCATTTTCGGCCAGCATTTGTAGGGTCATCGATATTAAACATCCGTCGGTACCGTTTGTGTCAATTTCGAACTTTAGCTTGTCGCCAAACCGTTTTTGCTGAAGTTTGAGGTAGCGGTCCAAAAAATGGATTTCCTCTTCGAGCCTTACAATTTCTTTTTCCTTGAAACCAAGCAACTCGCGGTAAAAAGCCGAAAGGTCGGCAACAAACACTTTGGCTTCCAGAGGGTTTATATCAATCAACGAGTTCAGTACATTCAAACTGTTAAACAAGAAATGTGGATTTACCTGGTGGTTGAGTACCTGGTACTGCAGTTGTAGGGCTTCACGTTTGAGCGCTTCCTGCTGGTAGATGGACATACGCCACTCGTGGAAAAATGACTTCGCATATTCAATGCTTCCGATAACCAGCAACATGATGTACTCGTAAAAAATGATTGTTTTTCCGTAGCTGAACAAAAAGTCACGGATTGAAATGCCCGGTATCAGCACAAACCATATCCAGTTGACAATAAAAATAACAATGGTTGAATAAATCAGCATAATAACAATTGCATACAGGGCTGTTCGTGCCGGATGTTTTATCCACGAAATATGGCGTCCCTTCAGAAGTTTAAGCGTTAACCCGTTGTGGAAAAGTCCGAATCCCAGCATGATGGAATACCCGGCGTTTGGGAGCCATACCCTGATATTAAATACACATTCGGGGCTAAAGGCATATAAAAAACCCGTGCCGATTGCAATCGAAATCAGCACAAGCTGTGTATATCGCCACATCAGATTTTTAGGTTTATTTCGAACCATCTTACAAATTTAACAAATTATCCAACCATTATTTTTTATGCACAAATCCTCAGTTTTGTGTTTCGTTACATTGCTCAAGCATATGGTTTGCCTGTTCTTTTCCCCAGGCCGGCCATAATGCATCGGGCGAAGTCCATGTATTGTACAATTCGACGGCTTTTTTGAATAGCGGTTTTGCATTTTTTGTACCACCGCCAAAAGCTTCAGGAGTATGGAAAATATTGTTACCCATGCAGAAATAAATGCGCGGATTACCTGGAGTTACTGCTTTTGCCTTTTCCAGTTCAGCCATCGACAAGCCCGAATATTTCATTCCCCGGCTCATGTCGGTGATACGCATTGAGTAAAGCAGCGATTGCAAAACCATCAATTCCGATTCGTTTTTGGCCAGTTTTTTACCGGCATCGATAAATGGCTGGGCAAGGTCGAGATACTCATCAACTTTTGCAGCATCGGCGCCATAGAAACAAATACTGATGTACGAATAGGCTGCGTAGTAGTCAGGCAGCCATTCGGTGGTTTCCTTTTGTGCGATCCGGGCAAAGGTATTAGCGATGGCAGTTAGTTCCCCGGCGGTTTTTCCCTGGTACATTTTTGTAATGTTTTCCTGCATTACTTCACGGTAATTGCCGGCCTGTACAAAAGCATTCCCGGTAACAAACAATACGATTGTAAAAAATAAGCTTTTCATACGTACTAAATTTTTAAATGAATACTGATTTTATTTTATTGAAATGAATACCCCTATAAAAAAGAAACGCCGAATATCCTGTTTCACAGGAACCAACCCGTACTGTCCGGCGCTGTTGGGGGTGTAAGTGGAGCGGTAACCAAACAGGTTGTCGCGCCCCAGTACATTACTCAGCGAACAGTATACAATGGTGAAGTTGTTCCATATATTAGTCAGGAAGGCTAGGTTCAGGCTCAGGTCGCAGTAATACGGGGTTTTCCCGTCCATAAATTCGGTACTGTTCGGGTCGTTGTACGGCCTTCCCGATGCGTATGAAAACGAGCTTCCGAACTGGGTGCTTAGCTTCTCGACAAAATATTTGGCAACCAGTGAAAACGTATGCTTCGAGATATAGTCGGGAGTTACTTTCGAACGGTAATTCCGGTTCAGGCGTTCAGTGTCGATGAACGAATAGCTCATCCAGTAATCGAGTGCTTTAACCGACTTCCGGTCGCGGAAAAACAAGTCGATCCCACGGGCATAACCGTTGCCGTCGCTGCTTATATCCTTCGGAAAATTCGAATCTTCGCCCGAAAACCGGATCAGTTTGTCATAGTTTTTGTAATAAGCCTCCAGCCTGAAAAGCCGTTCGGCATTGGTTCCGCTCTGGAAACTTGTAATATAGTGTTCAGCCTTCTGAAAATCCAGGTTGTGATTGAACTTCAGAAAATCGCTTTCCGGGTTTTGATAAAACTGTCCGTACGAAGCCGACAACTGGCTTTCGTTTCCGGTTTTCAATGCCAGTGCAACCCGGGGAGTAATGTTCCATTTCTTTAATACGGAAGAATATTCAGTTCGAAGGCCGGGGCGAAGGCCGAAGTTTTTGGAGAAACGGATTTCAGGTTCGGCAAAAACTGCCAAAATATGATCGTTGAAATGAAGATGGAACGTTTCTGCTTCGGTATAATCCTGTTTATAATCCGAATAGGTGTCGCTGATGCCGTAAATAAACTCCAGCCCGTCGTGGCAGGTGCTGATAAACGAAACGCGCGCTTCAATGTCGGTCTCAACGGTTTTTATCCGGGTTTCGTCCAGGTTGATTTTTTCGGGCGAGAGAGTCATTGCCAGCCCCGTTTTAATAATGGTCTTTTTCGACAGTTCGTCGCTGTAATGCAGGTTGACGTAGGTTGCTGTTGCCGATCGATCAATTTTTAGCTTCTGTCCTAGCACTCCCGATTCGGTATTAAATTTTTGTACCCCGGTATCGCTGGTTACAAACGCTTTAAATAGCCCGCTGCCGTTTACTTTCTGCCTGAAAACAATGGTACCCGATACATTTTCAGGAGCTTTTATCCAATCCATGTTATTTTTGGTCATCGAGTAATAAGGCGAAAGATTGGTATAACCAGCCGACATCATCAGTGAACTTCGTTTCCATGTTTTAGTTACACCCAGTTCGGGGCCAATGGTCATCAGCGAAACACTGGTCAAATCTTCGGTTGCCATGTCCTGCGAGTTAAGTACCAGTACTGAAGAGAGTGCCTGTCCGTACTCGGCCGAGTAACCTCCGGTGTTAAAAAAGGTTCCGGCAAACAGCGATGGGGCAAAACGTCCTCGGGTAGGTAAATCGGGAACTTTCGAATAATAGGGTTTTGCGACCAGCAGTCCGTCAATCAGCGTTTTGGTTTCATATGCTTCCCCTCCGCGAACCAGCAGTCGACCGTCGTCGGCAGCAGGTTGCGTTCCTGGTAGGGTTTTCAGTGCCCCGTTAATATCGCCAAGTGCCCCGGCTGTGGTATAAATGTCGAATGGTTTTAAAGCCGACGCCCGTTTTTCGTCGCTGGCTTCAAAGCTTCCGGCAGTAATGGTTACGGCATCCAGCGTTTGTGTACTTTCGCGCAATTGGATGTCAATTTCCAGGTTGCCACCCAGTTTAACTTCTTTTTCCCAGGGCTGAAACCCAATGAAACTGGCAGCAATCGTCTGGTTACCTTTTTCGTGTGTCTCGAACGAAAATACGCCGTCTGCCCCACTTGTCGCTCCATCGTAAGTGTTTTCAATGTACACATTCACCCCGGTTAAAACTTCTCCCTTGTGGTCGGTTACCTTTCCGGTGATTGTCAGTGTTTGAGCTGTCAGCCCCAGACAGGGGAAGATTATTGCCGCAACACTCATCATTGTTTTAATTGTTTTCATGACCTTGTTTACTAAATGATATTTTGTTTGTTACGACTTGCATAGCAGTTACAAAATTCATTCAGTAAACTGTTTTTACAAAAAAAGAGTGACCGAACCGAATATCAGGGGTGACGAACGGAAAAATAAACCGACCAACGGGAGAATTTGTTTTTTCAGAAAAAACAGATTACCATCTTGAATTTCAAAGATTTTTATTTATTTTTGCCCCGCTTTTAAGAAATTAATTTTAAGCTGTTGCTATTGAAAGCGATGCTGCGGCTTAAATATTGTATCACAAAATTAAAGACAAAAAAATGTATTTAACTCCGGAAAAAAAAGCAGAGTTCTTTGCAACATACGGTAAAGATGAGAAAGACACCGGTTCAGCCGAAGGCCAGATTGCTTTGTTCTCGTACCGTATTGCTCACCTTACCGAGCATCTGAAAGAAAACAAAAAAGACTTCAATACTCAGCGCGCATTGATCAGTCTGGTAGGGAAACGCCGTAAGCTGCTCGATTATTTGAAGAAAAAAGATATTGAACGTTACCGTGGAATTATCAAAAAATTAGGGTTACGTCGGTAAAATTTTACAGAGAAAGGGCAATAATTTTATTGCCTTTTCTTATTTTTGAATGCAACTGGAAAATTCAGTAAAAAAATACGTTCCTGCTTTTTGCGGTTGATGTCTGAAAATCCCCGCCACGAGATTAGACATTTGTTAAATTAATTATCAAAAAAAATTATGATTCAAGCTGTTATCAAGACAATTGACCTTGGCGATGGCCGTACTATTTCTATTGAAACAGGACGTTTAGCGAAGCAGGCTGATGGGGCGGTTGTTGTACGAATGGGGGATACCATGCTTTTGGGCACAGTGGTATCGGCCAAAGAAGCAAAAGAAGATGTTGATTTTATGCCGGTTTCGGTCGACTACCGCGAGAAATTCTCGGCAGCAGGCCGTTTCCCGGGTGGCTTCCTGAAACGGGAATCGCGTCCGTCGGATGATGAAATTTTGGTGGCCCGTCTGGTTGACAGGGCTATCCGCCCATTGTTCCCGGAAGATTACCATGCTGAAACAGCCGTAATGATTTCGCTGATTTCAGCCGACCCGGCTGTCATGCCCGACTCGCTGGCAGGGCTGGCTGCATCGGCAGCCATTGCCGTTTCCGATGTGCCTTTTGTAACGCCTATTTCTGAAGTCCGGGTAGCGCGTATTAACGGGGAATTTATTGTTAACCCGAGTGCCAGCCAGTTAAAAGAGTCTGATATCGATATTATGGTCGGTGCATCATACGACAATATCATGATGGTGGAAGGCGAAATGGATGAGGTGACAGAAGAAGATATGCTTGAAGCTATCAAAGTGGCACACGAAGCAATCCGCACCCATTGTAAAATTCAGGAAGAACTGGCAGCCGAACTGGGTGTTGTAAAACGTGAGTACTGTCATGAAGTAAACGATGAAGAGTTGAAAGGTGCAGTAAAAGAAGCTACTTACCAAAAATGTTACGAAACAGCCAAAGCGCAAATCAAAGATAAACAAGAACGGATGGCTGCTTTCGAAGCTGTCAGGGACGAGTTTCTCGAAGCATACCTGGCTGAGAACGCCGACAATGAAGAAATTGACCTGGCACAAAAAGAGATGCTGATCAAACGATACTTCCACGATGTGGAAAAAGAAGCTATGCGCCGCATGATCCTGGATGAAGGTATCCGCCTGGACGGACGCTCTACTACTGACATCCGCCCTATTTGGGGAGAAGTCGACTATTTACCCGGGGCACACGGTTCAGCTATTTTTACCCGGGGCGAAACCCAGTCTCTCTCATCGATCACGCTGGGTAGCAAACTCGACGAAAAAATCATTGACGGGGTAACTGTTCAGGGAACCGAGAAATTCCTGCTTCACTATAACTTCCCCCCATTCTGTGTGGGCGAATCCAGAGTGCCACGCGGACCCGGACGCCGTGAGATTGGTCACGGGAACCTGGCATTTCGCGCATTGAAACGCATGATCCCTGAAGATTTCCCGTATGTGGTACGTATTGTTTCCGATATTTTGGAATCGAACGGATCATCATCAATGGCTACCGTTTGTGCCGGAACCATGTGTATGCTCGACAGTGGCTTGCGTATGAGACATCCTGTTTCGGGTATTGCAATGGGCTTGATCACTGACAAAGACTCAGATAAATACGCGATCCTTTCCGATATTCTGGGCGACGAAGATCATCTGGGAGATATGGACTTCAAGGTAACTGGTACCGAAAAAGGTATTACTGCTACCCAGATGGACATCAAAGTAGACGGGTTGTCGTATGAAGTACTTGCAAAAGCCTTGCAACAGGCCAGGGAAGGGCGTGAATATATCCTGGGGAAAATTCTGGAAATCATCAGCGAACCACGTCCTGATTTCAAACCAAATGTACCGCGTATCGAAACGATACAGATACCCAAAGACATGATCGGTCCGGTTATTGGCCCCGGAGGGAAAAACATCCAGAAGCTTCAGGAAGAAACCAATACCGTTATTGTTATTGAGGAAACCAATGGATACGGACAGGTGGAAATTGCAGGGCCGAACAAAGAGGCTATCGATGATGCCATTGCGCGTTTGAAGAAGATTATTGCTGTCCCTGAAAAAGGGGAAATTTATAAGGGGATAGTTAAATCGATCACTTCGTTTGGAGCCTTTGTTGAAATACTGCCTGGAAAAGAAGGCTTGCTCCA
Organism: Prolixibacteraceae bacterium; assembly: GCA_963662895.1. GTDB lineage: Bacteria > Bacteroidota > Bacteroidia > Bacteroidales > Prolixibacteraceae > GWE2-42-39. The sequence goes on from OY759981.1 coordinate 1,330,458, forward strand.
TATATCGGAAGTAAGCTGGGAACGCATTATGAACGTGGAAGATGTGCTTCGCGAAGGCGACGAAGTAGAAGTAAAACTGATAGAACTGGAACGCGATGGCAAACTGAAACTTTCGAGAAAAGCATTATTGCCAAAACCGGAAGGTTACGTCGAAAAACCAGCAGGTGAACGTCCCCCGCGCAGGGATGGAGGACGACGTGATTACCGGGGAGGCGGTCGTCGTGACTATCGCGACCGGAAACCGTCGAGAGACAGAGAATAATTCATTACAGTGATTATACACAGAAATGCTCCGTTGACAGCGGGGCATTTTTTATAGCTTGTATTTTTTCCAAAATGAAAGTTGTAATTTTACATTCTTATAATATACAAATAACAGGACGGTAATTGTATCTTTGAATAAACTTACAATAAATCAAATTATATCCTGTTATGAAAAAATTAGTTTCCCTGCTTTTAGCATTGTTTTTTATGGTTTCATGTACTGATCAAAAAATAGAATACCCGCTTACTAAAAAAGTGGATGTAAGTGACAATTACTTCGGCACGGAGGTTGAAGATCCATACCGATGGCTGGAAGATGATAACTCGGAAGAGACAGCCGAATGGGTGAAAGCCCAGAATGAAGTTACCTTTGCCTATCTTGAGAAACTTCCTTACCGGGAAGAAATCAGGGCACGGTTGACAGAGTTGATGAATTACCCTCGTTATTCGACTCCTTTTAAAGAGGCTGGTAAATATTATTTTTTCAAAAATGACGGTCTGCAAAACCAGAGCGTTCTGTATATGACCGAAATTTTAGGCGGTGAACCGGTGGAAGTGCTTGATCCCAACAACCTTTCGGAGGATGGTACGGTTGCACTTTCCGGCGTCGAGATATCAGATGACGGGAAGTTTATGGTTTATAAAATTGCCCGTTCCGGTTCCGACTGGAACGAAATTTTTGTGAAGAACCTCGAAACAGGTAACCTTCTGGAAGACCATATCGAATGGGTAAAATTTTCAGGAATTGACTGGTACGACGGAGGTTTCTTTTACAGTGCTTACGACAAACCCGAAACAGGTAGTGAACTGTCGAATGCCAACGAGTACCACAAAATTTATTATCATAAACTGGGAACCGCACAAACCGTCGACAAGTTGATATACGAGGACAAAGAGCATCCAAAACGTAACTGCTATGCAGGGGTTACCGAAGACAACCGTTTCCTGTTCGTTTCAACATCGGAAACCACAAGCGGCAATGCCCTTTCGGTAAAAGATATGAGTCGTAAAGGCAGCGAACTGGTGCCTGTGGTTACTACCTTTGATAACGATTTTAACGTGATCGGAAATATAGGGGATGAACTGTTTGCCCTGACCAACTGTGACGCACCCAAATACAAACTGATCAGATTTAACCTGAAAAATCAGGGAAAAGAAAACTGGACTGAAATTATCCCGGAAAAAGAAAATGTGTTACAGTGGGCTGGTTTTGCAGGCGGAAAAATTGTTGCCCTTTATATGCAGGATGCCCACAGTGTGATGGAAGTGTACAATTACGACGGTACTTCCGATTATGAAATAAAATTGCCGGGAATCGGTTCTGTTGGCAGTTTTTCAGGTAAAAAAGAAGATCCGGTTGCATTTTACAATTATACTTCGTTTAACACCCCTGGCGAAATTTATAAATTCGATTTTACTACTAAAAAGTCAAGCCTGCATTATCGCCCGGAAGTGAAATTCGATCCTGATGATTTTGAAGTGAAGCAGGAGTTTTATGCCAGCAAGGACGGAACAAAAATTCCTATGTTCATTGTGCATAAAAAAGGCCTTAGACTGAACGGGAAGAACCCGGCGCTTCTTTATGGCTACGGAGGATTTAACATCAGCATTACCCCTTCGTTCTCAACTACCCGTCTGGCCTTTTTCGAAAATGGCGGAGTCTATGCTGTTGCCAATCTGCGTGGCGGTGGCGAATACGGTGAAGAATGGCACCTGGCAGGTACAAAGATGAATAAACAGAATGTGTTTGACGACTTCATTGCTGCAGCCGAATACCTGATTGACCAAAAATATACATCAAGCGATAAACTGGCAATAATGGGAGGATCGAACGGAGGCTTGCTGATTGGTGCCGTGCTAAACCAACGTCCTGATTTGTTCAGGGTTGCTTTCCCCCAGGTAGGTGTGATGGACATGCTTCGTTATCACAAATTTACCATTGGATGGGCCTGGGCCGGCGATTACGGGACCAGCGAAGACAGCAAGGAAATGTTTGAATACCTGTACCGGTATTCTCCTTATCATACGATCATAAAAGGAGGTAAATATCCGGCTGTGCTGGCCGGAACCGCCGACCATGACGACCGTGTAGTCCCTGCCCATACATTTAAATATATAGCACGCCTTCAGGAATACAATGCAGGAAAGTTGCCGGTATTGGTGCGTATCGACGTAAAAGCTGGTCACGGGGCAGGCAAACCAACGGCTAAAGTGATCGATGAATATACCGATCTGTGGTCTTTCCTGTTTTATCATTTAGGAATGAAAATGTAGGAGCGTTGATCTTTCGGATATCATCAGAATATCGTATTTTTAGAATCCCGGAGCATATTCCCGGGATTTTTTCGCGGTAATGAAGATTAATTATTTGGTCATAGAAGGAAATATCGGATCCGGCAAAACAACACTTGCGCAGATGGTTAGCAGGGATTTTAATGCCAAACTGGTATTGGAACAGTTTGCTGACAACCCCTTTCTTCCTAAGTTTTATAACGAGCCAGACAAATATTCTTTTCCGCTCGAAATGTCATTCCTGGCCGAACGGTATAACCAGTTGAACCGGCAACTCAGGAACTTCGATTTGTTCAGCTCGTTTACCGTTTCTGATTACTATTTCATGAAATCGCTCATTTTTGCACAAAATACCCTGCAGGATGATGAATACAATCTTTATCACCAATTCTTTAAAATCATTTATGACAAAATGCCCAAACCGGATTTGTATGTTTATCTGCACTTAGACGTGGAAAATCTAATCCGGAACATAGCAATCCGGGGCCGTGCATACGAACAGCAGATTAGCCCGGATTACCTCGAAAAAATAACACAGGGATACTTTAATTTTTTTAAACAGCAAGACGATTTTCCTATTGCGATTATCGACACGAATAATATTGATTTCGTAAATAATCAAAACGATTACGAACAAATAAGTGGTGCAATCTTTAAAAATGATTATAAAAAGGGGGTTAACAGGGTCTTATTAGGATAAAATTTATTGCTGATTATCCTTTTTTTTGTATAAAACATTGTTAATTTTGTGAACATTAAGTGAAAAATTATAAATTCAATATCTTAATACTGTCAACATGAAAAGATTTAACTTTAAACCGCTAGCCTCTTTTGCTTTAGCTGCATTGCTTTTATCAGGCTGTGCAGGCCTCAAAAAAATGAAGAAAAACGCCGACCAGATCGACTTCAAGGTTACCCCTGAAATTCTTGAAACGAATGCAGGTAAGGTTGATGTAGCTATCAATGGTGTTTTCCCTGCCAAGTATTTCAATAAGAGAGCAACAATTGTAGCAACTCCTGTATTGAAATATGAGGGGGGTGAAAAAGCGCTTAGCCCTGTAACTCTGCAGGGAGAGAAGGTGGATGCCAATAATAAGGTGATTGCTTATTTGAATGGTGGAAACTTTTCTTATAAAGACAATACTCCATTTGCTGATGAAATGAGATTGTCTGACCTGGAAATCAGGATTACTGCATCGAAAGGTGTCAAGAGCCTGGATTTCGACCCGATTAAAGTTGCTGATGGTGTAATCGCAACTTCTACGCTTGTATTAAACTACCCGGAGCCTGTTCTGGGGGTAAGAAGGGAAGCCAATACTACCGGTAAATACGATCCGAACATCGATCCGTTCCAGAGAATTGTTCCTGACGACTACACCGCTGATATTCACTACCTGATCAACAGTTCGTACGTGCGCGGTTCGGAATTGAAAGCCGATGACATTGCCAAACTGAAAGAATATACCAAGGATGCTTATGAAGCTGAACGGAAAAAACTGAAGGATATTGAAATTTCTGCATACGCTTCTCCGGATGGTGAACTTGACTGGAACACTGAACTTTCAGAAAAACGTGAATCGACTTCTTCGAATTATGTAGAAAAAACTTTGAAGAAAGAAAAAGTTGAAGCTGAATTAAAAGCTCAATTTACTCCTGAAGACTGGGAAGGCTTCAAAGAATTGATGGAAAAATCAAGTATTCAGGATAAGGAACTGATTCTGCGTGTTCTTTCAATGTATTCTGATCCTGAAGTCCGCGAACGCGAAATCAAAAATCTTTCAGCCGCTTTTACTGCTGTTGCTGAAGAAATACTTCCAAAATTGCGTCGTGCAAAAATTACTGCCAATGTTGACCTGATTGGTAAAACAGACGAAGAAATTGCTGCACTGGCTGATTCCGACCCGGCTTCTTTGAACCCGGCAGAATTGCTGTACGCAGCAACGTTAACTACTGATAAAAATAAACAACTGGCTATCTATAACTCAATGATGAAAGTTTATCCGGATGATTGGAGAGGATACAACAATGCCGGTATGGTTATGGTTAACCAGTTAAACTACACTGATGCAAAAAGTTTGTTCGAAAAAGCTGAAAAGCTGAAAAATAACGAACCTATCATTAAGAACAACTTAGGAGCTGTTGCTTTATATGAAGGTGACATCGCAAAAGCTGAAACTTATTTTGGTGCTGCTTCTGGCGCAGGCGAAGAAGTTAATTACAACCTGGGTATTGTAGCCATGAAGAAAGGTGAATACGAAAAAGCAGTCAAGTTGTTTGGTGCTTCTGATTCTCCCAATGTCGGATTAGCTAAAATTTTGGCAGGCGACAACAATGGTGCCCTTAAATCGCTTGAAAACTGTACCTGGGAAGGTTGTTACATGAAAGAGTATTTCAAAGCAATTGTTGGTGCCCGTACAGCAAAAGAAAATTTGATGTACGAAAGTTTAGAGAAAGCAGTTAAAATGGAACCAAAACTGAAGGCTAAAATTGCTACAGATATGGAATTTGCAAAATACTTTGAAGATCCAAAATTCAAGGCTATTGTAGAATAATCATTCGACTCAAACATAAAAAAAAGCGGCTTTTCAAGCCGCTTTTTTATTTTCCATTCCTTTTCCTTTTATCGTGTCAACCATCAAATTGCAGATTGTCATTCTGATTCCCCCCCAAAAAAAAAGTTGTGGCATCTCTCCGGGATTTTTGTTCCGCTCCCTCTCCCCTCTCCTGCCCTTCTCATCTTTTGGATATTGGTTATTGAATATTCATGATTGGATATTCGTTCGGCGTTTTTCCCTGTCATATCCTCATTATGCCCAAAAATTTTTGGGTGGGGACTACCAATGACAGATTTTTACAGAAGTCTGTATATGAATCAAATACAAATACATCACTTTTTTTATCATTTCATCATTTCCGGCCATATAACTGCATTGCTTTTCTTCAAGGAGTTCCGTGTGAATCAGTTTAAAAAGTTGTGGAGAAAAGCAGGTAAAGTGTTCAGTGTTCAGTAAGGAGCCATCGTTTCGTTATAGAATAAACCGGGGAAACAAAGCCCGGGCTGTTTCCGCCTAAGGGGAAAAAGCGTTTAGAAAATCGATGGAGTGAGCGTTAAAAAATCTTCCCTGTTTGACGAACGCAGTGAGGAGTTTGGTCCGGCAATTGCCGGATAGCGAACGCAAACGATTTTTAGCTTTTTAGCCTCTGCGGCGGCTCTTTTTGGTTCCTTTTTCCAGCTGCAGGGAAAAAGGATCAGCCCGTCCGGCTTGAGGACTGTAAAAAAGGGAAATGCGGTGAAGCTTGATTTTCAGCTTTTATCTGTACTAAAAAATCAGAAAATATGCTCCACAAAAGATTAAAGTACCCCTCCCGTACCCGGTGTTTTATTTGTTCTCTTAATAACCTGACAATGTTCATTGTTCTTTTGTATTCGCCTCTGGCCGGCGGAGCCCTTCCTTTTGCAGTCGACCAAAAGGAAGTAAAAGTCTTGTCTAAGTCATCCTTCCTCCCGCCTCACGGTTTTTTCTTCCCGGCACACATCCTTGAATACCCACCAAAAACCGCTCCCGCCAGCGCCGGCCCGGACTACTTTGACCGGCCAGCCCTGCTTTTCACCTTCCGGTGAACCGGGGACTTGACTTCCAGATACCTTTCCTGTCATTGCCTCATTATGCCCAATAAATTTTGGGTGGGGACTACCAATGACTTCTTTTTACAGAAGTCTGTATATGAGGCAAATACAAAACATCGCTTTTTTCAGCATTACCTCATTCCCGGCCATATAACTGCATTGCTTTTCTTCAAGCAGTTCCGTGTGAATCAGTGTAAAAAGTTGTGGAGAAGAGCAGGTAAAGTGTTCAGTGTTCAGTAAGGAGCCATCGTTTCGTTATAGAATAAGCAGGGAGGAAAAAGATATTTTTTTTTAGGAAAGACAACAATGCCCGGGCTGTTTCCGCCTAAGGAGAAAAAGCGTTTAGAAAATCGAGGGAGGGAGCGTTAAAAAATCTTCCCTGTTTGACGAACGCAGTGAGGAGTTTGGAAGATTTTAGCGAACGCAAACGATTTTTAGCTTTTTAGCCTCTGCGGCGGCTCTTTTTGGTTCCTTTTTCCAGCTGATGGGAAAAAGGATCAGCCCGTCCGGCTTGAGGACTGTAAAAAAGGGAAATGCGGTGAAGCTTGATTTTTAGCTTTTATCTGTACTAAAAAATCAGAAAATATGCTCCACAAAAGATTAAAGTACCCCTCCCGTGCCCGGGGTTTTCTTCGTTCTCTTAATAACCTGACAATGTTCATTGTTCATTGTTCATTTGTATTCGCCTCTGGCCGGCGGGGCCCTTCCTTTTGCAGTCGACCAAAAGGTAGTAAAAGTCTTGTCAAACTCATCCTTCCTCCCGCCTCACGGTTTTTTCTTCCCGGGCCACATCCCTGAAGACCCGCCAAAAACCGCTCCCGCCTTCGCCGGCCCGGACTACTTTGACCGGCCAGCCCTGCTTTTCACCTTCCGGTGAACCGGGGACTTGACTTTTAGATACCTTTCCTGTCATTGCCTCATTATGCCCAAAAATTTTGGGTGACAACTACCAATGACAGATTTTTACAGAAGTCTGTATATGAAACAAATACAAAACATCGCTTTTTTCAGCATTTCATCATTTCCGGCCATATAACTACATTGCTTTTCTTGACGAACTACCGTGGCCGGGGTTGTTCTGTTTGCATTCAAACCCGGTGGAAACGGTATCCAACCATACCGGCGCATCTGCCGGGGTTGAAACATGAACCTTCTATGCACCGGACAAAGAAAAACGGAGATAGGAGAAAAGAAAACGTGGGAGGCATGGAACCGTTCTCTAAAAAAAGAACGGTTCCTTTCGCATTGAACTATTTTTTAACCTTGTTCCCTTATTTTCAGCATACAATCAAAAAACAGATAAGGTTAATACTGCCGGCTGGCAGATATGCTTTATACATCGTGCCGGTCCTTGTAATTATAAATACAAAACAAACTGTTTAATAACATATATTTTAAGGGTTACCTTTTAGTGAAGTAAAGAATTAATAAGTGTATTTGTTTGGGAAGAGTAGTTAAAAATTTTTATTTTCTATTTTAGTTATGTCACTGAAATATGCACTATTCGAGAACCAACTCACCAGTGATCCAAACGATTACATGGCGGTTGTACAAGACCTGCAAAGTAAGACGCAGGAGGAAATAATCGATCTGATGATCAGCCGTGGTTCAACTGTAACCAAGGCTGAAGTTCTCTCCGGAATGGAGGAATACGCCAATGCCATCGAGCAATTATTACGAGATGGATGTGCTATTAATACGCCCCTTTTCAACCTTTCGCCCTCAGTTCGAGGTGTTTTTTCCGGTCCGGAAGAAACCTTTAATTCTGCTAAACACAGTGTGCAGATAAATATTACTACCGGCACCCGCTTAAGTGAGATCAGTAAAACAATCACCGTTGAACGGGTAGATGGTTATTCGCCCCGGCCCAGGATCAAGTATGTATACGACCTGGGGAGCGATAGCCGTAACGAGGTACTTACTCCCGGCAACATTGCACAGGTACGGGGTAGCCGCCTGAAATTCGATACCACCGATGAGCAGCAGGGAATCTTCCTGATTGCCACCGACAATACCGAAACCAAAGTAACAACCGTGTCGCGTAACAAACCGGCACAGCTCGACTTCCTGGTGCCGGCACTGGCTGCCGGCGAATACCGGCTGGAAATACGGACCTTGTTCCTTAATACAAAAACGATTCGCTCCGGGCAATCGGATTTTGTTTTAACAATTACCTGAGGCCTGTAAGTCTGCCCGTAACAACGGGCTACAGCCTGATTCAACCCTGTATATGACGCTGTGTTTCAATCATTTAATATTAGCGCAGTCTCACAGGGAAAAAACACCTGGCTCCTGTTTTTCAGGTCAACCGGTACCAGGCTGCTATTTTACACAACGTAGAGTTACTACTCTGCACTTCTTAGAGCCACTACTCTATACTCTTTAGAGTTACTACTCTACACTTCTTAGAGTTACTACTCTATACTCCTTAGAGTTACTACTCTACGTTTCTTAGAGCTACTACTCTATAAAAAGACATCCCCTCCAGGGTTCTGAATCCTGCGGGGGTAACCCAAACAAAAGACCCCGCCCGGTATGATCCACCGGGCAGGGTTAAATAAAACTTATTAATTAACAGGGGCTTCGGCCCCTTTAAAAAAAACATGTAAAATTATGAAAAAAAATATTGCAATTTTCGTTTTGTGCTTTTCAGCACTGTCTTTTAGCGCATTCGCACAGATTAAGGTTAACAGCGCCGGATATGTAGGTATCATAACATCCACACCTTCGTACAAGTTGGATGTTAATTCAGGAGAATCACGTTCCTGGTATTCAACCCGCCGGCCTTTCCTCATTAGTCACTGGGGACAGGATCCCAGGCTTAAAAGTACTTCTGCAATTGTATTTTATAAAACAGATGCTTCCGGTTTTCTTGATATTCAGTGCAAAACGCTCTATGAACATTCCGACAGCACAGCCAAAGAGAATATCATACCTTTATCTGATGCAGGTAAGGCCGGTTTTACAGAAAGTAATATCGAAAAAATTAAGCAGCTAAAAGGAGTAAATTATAACTGGAAAGATGACAAAACAAAAAAAATGCAGGCGGGTTTCCTGGCCCAGGAAGTTGAAGAAGTGATCCCGGAAGCTGTAATTACCAACGATAGCACCAGAAATAAATCCATGGCTTACTCGGCCATTATCCCTTATTTGGTTGAAGCAATAAAAGAGCAGCAAGCCGAGATTGAGGAGTTAAAAAAACAGCTAACCAGGTAAAACATCCGGCCATGAAATATTATATAATACCACTTTTCCTGGTTTTGTTTGTCGCGCTGGCCGGCCATGCACAAACCACCATTTCGTTTGGGTACGACCAGAGTGGAAACCGTAATTTGCGGGAAATAATCAGCCTAAAAAGCGCAACGCCCCAGAAAGGTACAGCAACTGAAGAACAAGATGACCTGACCGGAACAAGTACCGAAAGCCTGGTTGGCATGAATAAGATCCGTATTTACCCCAACCCGACCAGGGGGGTCTTACGAATCGACTTCCCGGCCTTAATGAACCAAAAGGCAATGCTTACCGTGTACGGTTCCAACGGCAGGGTACTTATTAACCAGCAGGCTTACGGGAACAACACTGAAATTGACCTTTCGAACTATCCCGGTGGATTTTATATTATGAGAATTGTAATCGGACAGGAACAGAAGGAATGGAAGATTCTTAAAGATTGATTCTCCTCTTTTTATTACAATAATACAGAAACATGAAAAGAATACGATATCCATTCTTTGCGGGCTTGCTGTTTACCTTTACCGGTATGGCACAGCCCTTCGACCTGGTACTGAATTCTGCCGAATCGGGAACGGTTATCCACCAGGCGCGAAACAGCATCACCTTTGCGGCAGGGTATTCATACACGCCTAACGGGGGTACGATGACGGCTAAGATTGTAAACCCAATTGTTACCGGCGACATGAATTACAGTGAGAAAATTTCCTCTTCCTCTTACACCATAAATACCAGCCTTGCTGTTGGCAGTCCTGAGGGAAATATGCAGATTGCAGGCATAGCACAATACACTGTTCCCCTGCAATTACCGGGAGGAACAGCAGGAGTTAAGCCCGATTTAAGCCTTGTTTATACAAGTGTTTTAAACAATGGAATAATGGGGACAGGCTGGAAGATATCCGGACTTTCGGAGATTAGCCGGGTAGTCCGGAATATTTATTTCGACACAAAAGCTAATCCTGTAAACGGGACCATAAGCGACGGGTATGCCATTGACGGAAAACGCCTGATCCTTACCGGTGGAACTTACGGGGCCAGTAACAGCACGTATGGAACAGAACAGGAAGAATTTTCAAAAATAGTAGCCCATGGCACCACCGGATACGGTCCCTTATATTTTACCGTTTATACCAAATCGGGGCTTATTTATGAATATGGGAACACATCAGATTCGAGAATACTAAAAGATGGCAGTTGCATATTATCATGGAAACTAAATAAAATAAGCGACCGGTATAATAACTATATCACCTTTAGTTATCTTGCGTCAGACGATGAACGCCCGGTTTACATGATTGAATATACCGGCAATTCCGGTTTATCAAAAAATCCCTTTGCCCGGATTGAGTTTTTTTATAAGCGAAGGGATGATAACAGCACTTATGTGTACGGGGAAAAAAAGTTTACCCGCAGACTTTTGCTCGACCAGGTTAAGATAACGAATAATGACCAGTTATTTAAACGCTATGAGCTGGACTACTGCCTGGTGGACAACCATTCCATGCTGCAAAAGGTTACAGAATACAGCAGCAGGGGGCAGGCGTTTAATCCGCTGGTTTTCACCTATTCCGATTCCAAAAGATTAAACAGCTTAGACAGCCATCCATCACAGCCGTTTTACTCCAATTCGACAAAAGAACGTTTTTTTCAGGGCGATTTTAACGGGGATGGACGAACCGATTTTGTAACGATTGAATCGACTTCTTCAGCTTCCGATCCTGGAGACCTGTCGCTTTATTTAGCGAATAAAGACGGGAAGATGGAATTTGCTTCTTCTATGGATATTGAAGACGATACCGATTTGTTGCATCTGTACAACATTATACCGGCTGATTTTAATGCAGATGGCATGACCGACCTGTTATTTATAGGAACAGATTATAATCCTGACACCTTTGATAAGTACTTATATACAGTCTGTCTCTCAAAGGGAACATCTTTTTGGGGGCGTTATGAATATTTAAACTATTATGATTTAAAAGTGGATACAACGTTTTCGAGTCAGCGTGTGGTGGACTATAATGGCGACGGGAAACTGGAAATCCTTGCTTTTAATGATTCGAGGTATGAACTCTATTCGTTTGATTTTCCTATTTCGTATCTTAATGGCGTGAAATATTATTCTTCTTTTTTCAATTTTATATGCAGAGGCGGAAAAAACATTACTTTTATCGATTTGTATCCGGGTAAAGATAACTACAAAGCACCCATAACAGTTGACTTTAACAGGGACGGCTGCACGGATATACTGGGGACCAACATTCATATTAGAGAATATGCATTGTACGGGTTTAAGAATCCGGATAGCTCACTGAAGGAAATATTCCGAAAAGCAAATTATGAGACCGGAGACCGGATTGATTTTGGTGATTTTAACGGGGACGGAGTTTCAGACATTATAAAGGTACATGGAGATGAAAACCCGCAATGGTGGTTTGCAACTTATACCAATGATGGATTTGTGGAGGAGGAAATTACCGGTCTGTCCGGTTTCAACCTGGAAGAAAGTAATAACCAGTGGCTTTTTTGCGATGTAAATGGCGACGGGAAAGATGATTTTCTTTTTTACGGAAAAGGACAGGATACGGGCAACCGTACCAACCGGATAAATATCGCGATAAGCAATGGCAACGGGACAGATTTTACTTTATTGCCGGAATACATTTCCCCTGTAAGATTTGATATGTCGGTAGATAATGAAAAAACGCAATATTTCCATGTGGGTGACTATAATGGAGATGGTTTTGACGAGTTCTTTTACAGCAAACCGGGCAACCAGCGATGCTTTTCATTTTTCTACGGTACGAGGGGAAAACTGCTGAGTAATGTTATTGATGGAATGGGGGTAAAAACAAACCTGCTTTATGGCAGCATGATAAAATATACCAGGCTCCGAAGTTCCAGTGATTACATTTACACTAAATACACCGATGCCAGCTACCCGGTTATGGATTATATAGCTCCTGTTTCTCTTGTTTATAATATTACAACCGATGATGGTATTGGAGGATTATTTAGTCACGATTATACTTACAAAGGGGCGAAAGTTCATCTGCAGGGAAAAGGCTTTATGGGCTTTTCCAAGATAATAGACAAGAATGAAGATACCGGTATAACGGAAGAAAGAACCTATTCGTTTCATTCCAGCCGTTATTTTCCCCGGTTAGACTCGGTGGTTACCAAATACGGATCAACCATTCTTTCTACGGTTACTAATGACTGGGCCGAAGTCGCTCTGGGTAATAACCGCATATTCCCGTATGTATCGGTGAAATCAGTAACCGACAATCTGAAAGGGTTAACGGTAACCACTACTGCCGGCTATAATTCGTACGGAAATCCAACATCCGTTGCTGTAAATTATGGCGGGGGTCATACACAAACCACCACTTACCAGTACAACGACGAGCGGGTAAGCAGCTGGCTGATCGGGAGGCCTACCACCATAACCGAAACATCGGTACGCGATTCGCAAACCAAAACATTTACGACTACCCGTACTTATTTTACAACCAATAACTCGCCGGATACCGACCGGTACAATTCCGGTGACGACAGTTACTGGCAGCTCGACAGGGTGTATGACGATTTTGGGAACCTGGAGGAAGAAAATAAATCGACAACAGGGTTAAGTACCCAAACAACTGCTTACACCTACGACACAACTAACGGGGTGCATCTGCTATCGGTAACCGACCCGGCAGGCAACCAGGCCAGTTACACCTATTACCCTACTACCGGCTTATTACACACCGAAACTGACCGGTTTGGAAATGAAACCACTTATAGTTACAACAGTGCCGACCAGTTAAGCAGTGTAGCACCCGATATCGGGATTACAAAAACCATAACCAGTGGTCTGTCGTTTTCCGGTGGCCCGTCAAATGCCCGCTACTATATACAAAAAAGCGGCAATGATGGTTTTGTTACAAAAAAATGGTACGACAAACTAAACCGTGAATTACGTACCGAGACCGAAATATTTAGAGGTTCGGTAAGTAAAACCGATAAACAATACAACTCCAAAGGACAACTCAAGCGTATTTCGGAGCCTGCAACCGGAACGCCCTCGTACTGGAATACCATTTACTACGACAATTATGGGCGCATCACTTCGCAAGACCCGTACTACGGGGCAACTACTTCATTCTCGTATTCAGGGGCGACCACCATCCGGACAGTTAACAGCCGTAATTATACAACCACCGTTAATGCTGCCGGAATGGCGACCAACCGTACCGACCCCGGAGGAAGTATCACCTACACTTACTGGGGCGATGGTACCCTGAAATCGACAGAGACACCCGGCAATGTTGTCTCCTCTACGACCTACGACAAAAATGGGAACCAGCTAACGCTCAATGATCCCAGTGCCGGCACCATTACCAAAACCTGGTATGGAACCGGACAGCTGAAGACCCAGCAAAACGGGCGTGGACAAACCACTACCTATACGTACCTGGCGAATGGCTTACACGATAAATATACTTCGCCGGAAGGCGAAACCGACTATACTTATAATGCAGATAACCAGGTTCGCAGTATTACTTCGCCGGGGGGTACCTCAGGGGTATCCCGCTCATTTACTTACTATACAAACGGACTGGTAAACACGATTACCGAAACAATTGACGGGGTAAGTAATACCATTACTTACGAATATGACTCCAAAGGCCGGCTGTACCGCAAATATTTTAACGGAACTTCGGTGTACGAACAATACGATTATTATTCGACAAATGGTTATCTTTACCGTATCCGGTTTACGGCAGACGGAAGTACGAGTACTGTCTGGCAATTGACGAATATGGATGCATACCAACGCATAACCCAGGCCTCGGTTGGCGGTATTACTGCAACACGGAGCTACAACCCGAGTACCAATCTGCTTTCGCAGATTGCGGCAAGCGGGGTGCAACAGTATGATTATTCGTTTGATGCAAACACGGGCAACCTTACTTCGCGTGCCAATCATCTGAAAAGTAAAACCGAAAACTTCGGGTACGATACCGATGATCTTGACCGGTTGGCTTCAGTTAGCGGGCCGGTTAATGCCTCGGTTAGCTATACTTCCAATAAAAAAGGAAATATCCTTACCAAGAACGATGCCGGCACCTATGCTTACGAAGATACCCCCTATGCTGTAAGCAGTATTTCCAATGCCCGGAACATATCGACGACAGAACAATCCCTGGATTATTATTCGTTTGAAAAAGTTTCGAATATAACCGAAGGGACAAAGACTGCCGATTTTGTTTATAATGCCGATCATCAGCGTATCCGTATAATTCTGAAGAATAACGGCACAACAACCAAGACCCATTGGTATTTTGGCAGCAGTTACGAGCGTGAAGATGTTGGCGGTGTTGTTACCCAGTACATCTGGATTGGCGGCGATGCTTACACAGCATATGCTGTGGCAAAGAAAACAGGCTCCGGAACGTGGACGGTTTATAACATTTTCCGCGACCACCTGGGCACGATTACCCACCTGAAGACCGGCAGTACGGTTAACGAGTATAGCTTTGATGCCTGGGGACGCCGCCGCGACAAAGACAGCTGGAGTTATACGCTCGACAGCGAGCCATCTTTGTTTGCCGACCGGGGTTTCACCGGACATGAGTATCTGGAGGATTTTAAACTCTACAATATGAACGGCCGGTTGTACGACCCGGTAGTGGGGCGTTTCCTCTCTCCAGATCCGTACGTGCAAAACCCTGGTTATACACAGAGCTATAACCGGTACAGCTATTGTTTGAATAACCCGATGAAATACAGCGATCCGACAGGGACGAAATGGAAATGGAACTATCTGTCTCCTTTACACTGGTTTGAAGAAGGCATGCAGTGGATAAACGTCCATACAACCGGCTTAAGACAAAAGATGGCAGACCTGGGAGTCCCTGATTTTAGTGTGGGAACGAATATCAATATGGATGGAGATGTTTATTTTAATGCCACTTATAAAGGGCAACAAGTATTCAACACCGCAAACATTGACAGAAGTAATCCGGGTGTCGTTATCGATAAGCTAAATGAGGTTCGGGAGGTATATGGAAATGCATGGAATGCCTCTTCGCAAGGTGGTGATTGGACAGATGTAGCAGGAACGGGTCTGTTTATTTTTGGACAGACTAAAACAGTAGCTGGTGAGTTGACGAATGCCTTTCAATCAAGTAATAATGGGGTATTGCGAGCTGCAGTAAATAATGACTTGCCAACAGGGAACATTAAAGGCATTATGAGGTCAACTAGTAAATTTGCTAGTGGAGTTAAATGGGCTGGTATTGCTGGTAATTCTGCAGGTGTTATATTGTCGGGTATTAATATATATAATGAAGGATGGACTGTAGGAAACACCGTCGACTTAATTTTTAATGGTGCTGCTTTTATTCCTGGTTATGGTTGGGGTATTTCTTCTTATTATAGTTTTGGCAAATGGTATGTTGGAGATATTCAAAATAGAATAAGAAACTCATCAGATGGAGGGAAAGAAGTTATACGAATGCTCGATGCTTCAATGCAGGCGACATATTGCTTTGCTGAAAACTCTCCAGTTTTAATGGGTAACGGCTTTTATAAGAATATCGAATTTGTTCAAGTTGGGGATACTGTTTTAACATATAACTTTATTAAGAAAGAATTTGAGAAAAATCCTGTAGTAAGAATTGATAATCCAGTTAATCACAAGCTTATTAAGGTTGTATTTAGCAATGGCGAAAAAATTATTTGTACAGAAGACCACCCATATTATATAAAAGATAAAGGCTGGTGCTCATTCAATCCTAAACAGACCCTTAAAAATAGTGGTATTGAAGCAGGACAATTGGAAGTGTCTGACTTCTGCTTGACATTCAAGAACAATAAGTTAAAAAAGTTAAGAATTGACCAAATAGTGCCATTTGAAAAATCAATTAAAACATATAATCTTACGAAAATTGCAAATAGCAATAACTATTTTGTGAATGGTATTTTAGTAAATAATGAGAGTAAAGTAGAATAATGGGAGTAATAAGAGTATTTGATTATATATACTATAGAGTATTTTATATATATAAAAACAAATGGAAAGATAGTACGCCTGGAGCATATGCCACCAGCTTAGTAACGCTCTTGCAAAGCTTACTATTTTTTGTAATACCAATATTTGTTTATTCTGCATTTTCTGGAACAAAAGTTACTGTAGATAAGAAATATTATATCGTTGCTTTTGTATTCTTTTTTGTATTTAATTTATTCAGATACCAGAAAGTGACCAATTATAAAAATTTGGCTCAAGTATGGGATAAAGAAGAGAATGTTAAACGCCAAAAACGAGGCGTTTATGTAGTGCTAACTATAATATTAACCTTAGCGACATTTCTTGCTTTAGTTACAGTTTTGGGAAAAATAAATAGAGGAGAATTATAGATAAGTGAAATGATAAAAAAAAGCCCGATTGCTCGGGCTTTTTTTTATAATAATGTTTGCAATTTTGTTTTGGTGATGAACGCATCCAGAAAAGCGTAAATCATTTTCTTATCGTCAGGCTTCATTTTATCAACATCCTCAATGCGTTGAACCATCTCTTTATTTAATTGCTTTTCTGTAGCCCCTTCCAAGTAATCCAAAGAAACCTCAAAAGCATCAGCCATCCGCTTTGCTATGTCGATAGACGGAACAGCGTCGCCACGTTCGTAACGCCCCACAATCTCACGAGAAACCTGTATTTGCTTTGCCAGTTCGCTTTGAGACCAGCCTTTTTACTTTCTAAGCTCTGTTACCCTGCTGTGTAAGTCCATTTTTAATCTCTTTAGAGTATTTAAGTTTACATTTGTGGCTGAATGTTTACAAAGAACTTTTTTATAAAATTTTTCAACAATGGAAATCAAGGATATAAAGCAGCGTTTAAGCATCAAGACAGTATTAAAACATTATGGTTTAGAAGCCAACAGAAATAATATGCTAAAATGCCCTCCCTTCCATGAAGAAACAGAGCCAAGCCTAAAAATATACCCTCAAACAAACACCTTCAATTGCTTTGGCTGCAAAGCTAACGGAGATACAATAGAGTTTATTCAATTAAAAGAGAAATGCAGCAAGCATGAGGCTTTGCGAACCTTTCTTATAGATGTGGTTCACCTGATTAATTAGTTTAAGGGTTGTTAGGGGAAGAACTTTTAAGGTTGTAAAAACAACCACGTCCCCCGGAGCCAGTTCATCTATTAACGAATCAAAAACTTTCCGGCTTATCCCCTCTCCTATCTCTTCAGTATAGAATTTTTGACACTGAAAATTATTAATTAGTTTTTTCTTTATCATATCGGTCCGGATGGGGGCCGGTAATCCTTCCAGCCACTCCCGGTAAAATGATTCCGGTATTTCATGATCATAAACGGCTAACTGGTGATACCGGTAACTGGTGTTACCAATTCTGAAGAACCGGGAATGAAATTCCCTATCTTTCGGAGGACAATTTTTTAAAAACTCTTCCTGGTTCTTTTGTATTTCGGGTCTGGATGTTTCACCAATGCAAAAAGTTCATCTTATTATCATAATAAAAAACCTTGAATTAACCTTGCAGTATAATATCGCTGTCAATATTTAATTTTTTATGTAATTCCCTGGCTACATTAAGGGATATTTCACGTTTACCATTTAAGTATTCACTAATCCTCGATGATGTTGTGCCCAGTAATTTTGCCAGGTCTTTATTCTTTATTTTAAGCTCTTCCTTTCTAAGGCGAATTACATCAATTAAAGATGGCATCCCAATTTCATAATGAAGTTCCTCATAGGCTTCTACAATATCGGATGCTTCAAGGAACCTTTTCAGCTCAAGATTATTTTCATCCTCAATTTCATCAACCTTATCAATTAATTCATCTATGGTCAATAAGGCTTTTGCATACTGTTCATGTGTTATTATTTTTTCCATATCCCTACAATTTATCTATGTTTTTAATCCTGTCATAATCTTTATGGTTACCGACCCAACGTATATACATACGCTTAAATGCAAATTTTACCTTTGCCACAATCCGGTAGTGGTTACCCCTTACATTGAAAACATAACGTTCATTCCCCACCGAATCAACAGAATTGAATGTTTTCTTCATATCGCTAAAATTGTCCCACTCTGCTTTCCTGGCCCTTTTGTACCAATCTTGCATTGGTACTTTTGCGGCCGGGTCTTTTTCAAAGAACTCTCTAAGTTTTCTAAATGAAATAATCCTCATAAATTCAAATTGAAGTTACAAATATAGTAATTTATTACATAATGTGGAATTTCATGTTGCTTCTTTAATTTTTTTCTCACTTTTGAGATTGTGTGTCTGGAACATCCAGGCATATCTTGAATGTAGTTATAACTTTTTCCATCTTTCTTTTAGTTAACTTTCAATTTTCTTATATAGTTTCAAATCTTCTGACCGACCATGGTATTTTCCTTCAAACTTTGTTTTTTTGACACCTTCAGATTGCCTTCTTCTTCTGTCGGGATAGTCCTTTCTTGCCGTTGCTGCAAGAATATCTAACATCATTGCATTTACAAAGGAAGAGAGTATATTTACGGTAGTTTAGGTATTCCTTACGATGAATGCACGGCAGCAAATAACAGCAAGATATAAAAGCATAAGCTTTGTGGGTAGCTGAACCTATACGCTTACCCGCGAACCCGATTTATTTGCCGGGCATGAATACCTGAAGAACTTTGATCCCGACAATATGAACGGCCGTATGTACGACCCGGTAGTGGGGCGCTTCCTCTCTCCCGATCCGTACGTTCAAAACCCCGGTTATACACAGAGCTATAACCGGTACAGCTATTGTTTGAACAACCCACTGAAATACGCTGATCCCAATGGAGAGTTCTTTTTAGATCCAATAGTATGGCTTGGGAATTACCTTATCAACTGGCTGGATAACACCCTTAACAAAGAGATGAGTGCCAAAGAGGCATTTAAGCAGACTCCTATAGCGATTAACCAGAATTACAGCCCCAGTGCGAACCAGTTTTCGAACCCGCAGGCAGAAGCCCAAAAGACAGCCAGAACGATCGAAAAGAGGGGAGTTGAAATTGAGCAGAATATCAGCAATATCGGGCAGAACTATGGTGAAGCGTTGAGGGATGCCGAGTCGAAGGGGGGTAATTTTTCTGTAGGAAGTACAGAGCAAGCATTAATGTTAACCGGAATTGGTCTGTCAGCAGATTGGGCACAAGCCGGAGCAGACATTTTTCAGCAAAGTAATAAAGGCATATTACGAGCTGCTGTCAAAAATGAATTACCTACAGCTAACATAAAAGGCATAATGAGAACAACTGGCGAATTTAGTAGTGGAGCAAAGTTGGTTGGACGTAGTGTTATTCTTTTAAGTGCAGGCATATCTGTTTATCAAGGTTATGATGCTTACACAAAAGGAGATATGTCAGGTGTAGGGAAAGCTGGTCTTGATTTAGGGGTAGGATTAGGTACTGCTGCAATAGGAGGGCTTCCAGGAGTGTTAATCTATGGAACATACATGTTAATAATGGCTCCGCCTCCAGGTTTTTCATCTGGATATGTTACACCATTCGGAGTTCGTGATAATACATATGTCGCACCTGTTATTCCTAATTTTTAAATTGTAAAAAATGAAAACATACAGATATTTATACTATAATTTATATCGAATTTGGTTAAAAAAGAAAGATGAACCAGAGAATGCACATATTAATGCCGTTATTACAATTACATTTTTGTTATATGTTAATATCATAAGTATTCCGCTAATCCTTGTTGCAATTTCTAAAAATGAAATTATCAATTTGCCAGAAATTAATACAAATATTAAAATATTGATTGTTGTATTCTTATGTGGAGTTGGGGCATTAAATTATTTCTTATTGGGCAGAAAGAAGCAACGCCATAAGATTATTGAAGAATTTAAATCAGAAAATGAGAAAAAGAGAAAGAATGGATTATTTTTTACAATACTATATCTTGTAATATCTTTGGGCATCCCATTGTATATCTTTTTCTTTACAATACCGAAATAAAAGAAAAGCCCGATTGCTCGGGCTTTTTTATTCAATCATATTTAAAAGTTCCTGAAGTTCTTTATCGGAAATATTATCTTTTTCAGATTTATCAAAAGCGGTAAGCAAATAAACATGTTCACGAACAGCAATTACATGGGTAATCGCTCTTGCACCGCCAGACTTGCCTTTTCCTTTGGATTTTATGGCAACACGAATTTTGTAACAGTCATTGCCTAATGCAGTTCCTTGTGTTGGGTCAACCTCTAAAGAATCGAATAGTTCTGAAAGTTCTGTTTTAAAGGACTTGAATTTACGGGTAAGCCGTTTAGCCTGCCTGTCAAAATACGGAATGGTTTTAACTTTATAGCTCATTCAACAAGTCTTTAGCATCACGGGCTTTTAATTTACCTTGTTTTACAAGGTTCATTTCTTCAACAGCTTGTTGTAATCCCTGTAAAATCTCTGCTTTTGATTGTTCTCCGAGCTCTTCTTCTTCCAAGCCTTTAAATTTAGATTTAAGACCTTCCCATTCTTGTATAGGAATAAAGACACCCGTTGTTTTTCCTCTATTATCTGAAATATACTGTAAGTTCATAATTAAGCCAGTTTTTGTTGTGTTAAATTAATCTGTGCATCTCTCAGTAAAGAATCCATTACTAAAAGAATCCTGTCTCTTTCAGGTTGTGCAATTTTTTGCAAAAGTTCCAGGCGGTAAAGCATTTTTTTGTCTTGTATAACAAAGTTGGTGCTACCAGTCAGGTAGTCCAAAGAAACCTCCAAAGCATCAGCCATTTTCTTAGCAATTTCAACCGATGGTGTAATCTCGTCTCTTTCATACCTCCCGATTACTGCACCGGATGTGCCCACGATTTTACCAAGTTCATCCCGGTTCAATCCTTTTTGCTTGCGCAAGCTACTTATTTTATCTCCTATTTTCATAACCTATAAGTTATTAAAATGCTATAAAAATCAATGTTTTTACAAACATACTTCATTTAAAGATGAAAAACAAAACCTAAAAATTTGCACTTTATTTTATTTATTGGTTAAATTTGTCACTTATAGATAACTGGTGTTACCAATTCTGAAGAGCCGGGCATGAAATTCCCTATCTTTCGGAGGACAATTTTTTAAAAACTCTTCCTGTTTCTTTTGTATTTTCGGGTCTGGGTGTTTCATAAATGCAAGAGTTTACTTTATTATCAAATTAACCTTGCAGTATAATATCGCTGTCAATATTTAATTTTTTATGTAATTCCCTGGCTACATTAAGGGATATTTCACGTTTACCATTTAAGTATTCACTAATCCTCGATGATGTTGTGCCCAGCAATTTTGCCAGGTCTTTATTCTTTATTTTAAGCTCTTCCTTTCTAAGGCGGATTACATCAATTAAAGATGGCATCCCAATTTCATAATGAAGTTCCTCATAGGCTTCTACAATATCGGATGCTTCAAGGAACCTTTTCAGCTCAAGATTATTTTCATCCTCAATTTCATCAACCTTATCAATTAATTCATCTATGGTCAATAAGGCTTTTGCATACTGTTCATGTGTTATTATTTTTTCCATATCCCTACAATTTATCTATGTTTTTAATCCTGTCATAATCTTTATGGTTACCGACCCAACGTATATACATACGTTTAAATACAAATTTTACCTTTGCCACAATCCGGTAGTGGTTACCCCTTACATTGAAAACATAACGTTCATTCCCCACCGAATCAACAGAATTGAATGTTTTCTTCATATCGCTAAAATTGTCCCACTCTGCTTTCCTGGCCCTTTTGTACCAATCTTGCATTGGTACTTTTGCGGCCGGGTCTTTTTCAAAGAACTCTCTAAGTTTTCTAAATGAAATAATCCTCATAAATTCAAATTGAAGTTACAAATATAGTAATTTATTACATAATGTGGAATTTCATATTGCTTCTTTAATTTTTTTCTCACTTTTGAGATTGTGTGTCTGGAACATCCAGGCATATCTTGAATGTAGTTATAACTTTTTCTATCTTTCTTTTAAAGGATGAGTCCCGACTGGGTATCAAAAATCATAAAACCAGCACTGCTTTTTTGTTTTGAAAATGGTTATAAATCCCCCGTAAGACTTTCCCGTCAACTGCCACTCCAATAGAATTGCCTTTGTCTGTCCTCCAGCAAAGATTGGAAATATTCCTTGCTTTTAGACTATCTGAAGAGGATTTAGAATTGAACAGCCCTGGAAATGATTACAGTTCTTTTTGAAGATGGGATATATATTTTTACTTTTGAAGGCAACTTTGCGTTGGAATGGAAGCTATTAATATTGAACAAATAGATGGAAGATTAACCAGAAAGGGATTACAGACTTTGATGGATTTGTATTCCAGTGATTTGTTCTTTTTTGTTCGCGGAATTGTCCGTAACAATGAGATAGCAGAAGAACTGGTAAGTGATGTTTTTGTGAAAATATGGAATAAACGGGAGCATTTTTCTGATATTATTAATGTGAAATCATACGTGTTTATTCTTGCAAGAAATGAAAGCATCTCCTTTATCCGGAAAAACAAACGGGTGAAAATTGTTAGTATTGAAGAGATCAGTGATTATTATTTTGCCCCGTTGGAAAATGATGGATCTGATTTGTTTGATCAGACCATGATCAATCAGATCAATGAAGCAATCGATGCATTGCCTGTTAAATGCAAAATGGCATTTAGTTTGGCAAAAGTCAATGGATTAAAATACAAAGAGATTGCTGAAATTATGGAAATTTCACCGTTAACAGTGAAAAATCATATAGCCTATGCCCTTGAAAAGATTTGTTCAAAGGTAGGTGTATCCAAAAAAGGCAGGATTAGCAATGCCGATATTTACCTCTTTTTGTTTGTTGGAGGATATAAAATAAAACAAGATTAGTCCTACCGGTCAAAAAAAATCATTTCTTTTTTAGTCCATTTTTAAAAAGATAGCGTCTTGAAGTTTTAGAAGACATTAAAAATGGAAGAAGAAAAACAATTATTCAACAAAATCTCGGATTATTATTCGGGAGAAGAAAACACTGAAACACTGAAAGAGGAATTGGAGAATGCCCCAGGGACAAAAGAGTTGTTCCATTGGATTGATTTGCTGTGGAATAATTTAGCGCCTAAGTCAGCAGATTCGGGCCGGAGGATACAGCAACGAGCCCGGGACAAACTAAAATTCGTAAAACATGCGACGTCTTCTTTTATGTTGAGGGCAGTAAAATATGCCGCAGTTGTTTTATTAGCCCTGAGCATTGGCGGCATTGTCTGGTTTTTTTCAGGAGAAGATGTTCGGATGATTACAGCTGATACTAAAATTGGAGAAATTAAGATAATTAACCTGCCTGACGGGTCTAAAGCCTGGTTAAACGCACAATCGTCTATCAGTTATCCTGAACATTTCAATAAAAAATTGCGGGAAGTAACAATAGACGGAGAAGTGTATTTTGAAGTGGAACACGACAAAGAACATCCGTTTATTGTTCATTCAACTCTGGTTAATGTGAAGGTGTTGGGAACAAGTTTTATGCTGAGTAATTATGCCAATGAGCCAATCATTTATACTTATTTGGCAAAAGGGCGGGTCGATTTAGAATTAAAGAAATTAGAAAAAGTTGTGAAATTAGTTCCGGGAGATGAAGTTTCTTATAACAAACAAACCTCAGTTGTTACCAAAGGAAATAATCACTGTCCGGTAGTTGATGCCTGGCGGTTTGGTAAAATTTCATTTTATAATGAATCACTGTATGAGATTGCCCGTAAGTTGGAACGAAAATTTGGAAAAGAAATTCGAATCCAGGATGAAGAAGTCGGGAATATGAAATATACCGCTGATTTTGATTCAGAAAACCTGGAACAAATCCTGAAGTTCTTTAGTAAAGTGTCAGGCATAACGTATCGAAAAACTAAAAACGGATATTTAGTAATAAAGAAATAATTGCCTATGAAAATAAATAGTTAATAATAAAATAGACAACGAAAATGCGCTCACATCCTCGTTGTCTGAAAATCAAAATCACATTAACGAAAAAAGGTTAAATCGCTAATAAAACAAATTTATGAAAAAAAGTAATGTATGGAAGGTTTATCCCAAAGATAAGCCAGACAAATTTTTGTTAATTATGAAATTAACGTTTTTACTCACTATTCTTTTTGTATTGAATGCAAGGGCAGACAGTTATTCCCAGAGAATAAAACTGGATGCAAATATTCAACAGTTAACTCTGAAAGAATTGTTTGAACAAATTAAATCCCAGTCAGATTTCCGGTTTCTTTATAATAATGATTTGGTAAACGATGATCAACGGATCAATATTGATGTAAAAAACGGTTCTGTCAAAGACATTTTAACTGAGGTCCTGGGTAAATCGAACCTGGCATTCCAGGTTGTTGACAACCAGATTATGGTATATCCTGCCCTGGAAAGAGAGAATATACAAACACTGAAGAATGTGATAAGAGGTAAAATTACTGATTCCGACGGGAAACCTCTTCCCGGTGTAACAATCACAATCGTTGGGTCAACACGGGGGGTTATTACCGACAATGACGGAACTTATAGTATTGATGCGGCTCCTAACGACAAACTGGTTGTTAGCTTCATTGGAATGGAAAGCCAGTTAATAGAAATTAAAGGACGGAATAAAATTAATATTGTATTGAAAGTAAAGTCGGAGGAACTCTCAGATGTTACAGTCGTTGCTTATGCCAAACAAAAAAAAGAAAGTGTATTAGCATCAATAGAAACGGTAAAACCGGAAGAACTAAGGATTCCTTCAAGTAACCTCACTACAGCTCTTGCCGGGCGTATGGCAGGAATTATTTCCTATCAGCGAAGCGGGGAACCGGGAGAGGACAATGCCCAGTTTTTTATTCGGGGTGTAACAACTTTTGGCTATAAGAAAGACCCGCTTATCCTGATTGACGGGATAGAATTATCGTCCTCCGATTTAAGCCGCCTGCATCCTGACGATATTGCCGCCTTTTCAATTATGAAAGATGCAACAGCAACGGCCTTATATGGAGCAAGGGGGGCCAATGGCGTGATTCTGGTAACAACCAGGGAGGGGAAGGAAGGAAAAGCAAAAGTGAGCATACGTTTTGAAACATCAATGTCCGAACCGACAAAAGAAGTGGAACTGGCCGACCCGATAACCTATATGTATTTGCACAACGAAGCAGTACGGACAAGAGATCCCCTGGGCTTCTTACCTTATTCGCAGGAAAAAATTGAAAATACAATTAAGGGAACAAACCCTTATGTTTATCCGCAAACCGACTGGCAGGACGCTTTATTAAAAAAGCATACCATTAATAAACGCCTTAATTTTAACATCAGCGGAGGAGGAAAAATTGCCCGTTATTATTTGTCGGGAGGAGTAACTCAGGATAACGGAATGTTAAATGTGGACAAACAAAATGATTTTAACAGCAATATTGATTTAAAGCATTATACAATGCGATCGAATATCAATATTAACCTTACCTCCAAAACAGAGGCTGTAATCCGGATGCATGGTACTTTCGACGATTACCGGGGACCTATACATGGCGGTTCTAAAATGTACGGTATGATTATGCGCTCAAATCCCGTGTTGTTTCCTGCCTATTACAAACCGGATGAAGCCAATACCTATACCCATCATATTTTGTTTGGAAATTACGGAGACGGCGATTACCTGAACCCCTATGCCGAGATGGTAAAGGGATATAAAGAATACAGCCGTTCTTTGATGCTTGCCCAGGTTGAGCTAAAACAGGATCTGGACTTTATTACCAAAGGGCTAAAGGCACGGATATTGGGAAATACAACGCGTAATTCGTATTTTGATGTTACCCGTAGTTACAGCCCGTATTATTATTGTGTAAAAGATTACGATAACCGGAAAGATACCTACGAACTGAAACTCTTGAATTCCGATACCGGTCACGAATATTTGGATTATTCGGAAGGAGGTAAACTTGTATCCTCCTCTTTTTACGGAGAAGCAGCGTTAGATTATGAACGGGAAATCAATGAAAAACACTATGTCAGCGGATTATTGGTAGGAGTTATCCGTCATCAATTATCGGGAAATGCCGGCGATTTGCAAAAATCGTTACCGTATCGCAACCTCGGGCTTTCCGGGCGTTTTACTTATTCGTACGATAAAAAATATTTCGCCGAATTTAATTTTGGATACAACGGAACAGAGCGTTTTGCCAAAAACGAACGTTTCGGCTTCTTCCCCTCGGTAGGGCTAGGGTGGTTTGTGTCTAAAGAGAATTTTTGGGAGCCGCTAAAGGAAACAATAACAAAATTGAAATTAAAATTAACCTATGGTTTGGTGGGGAACGATGCTATTGGAGATGAAAATGACCGTTTTTTCTACCTTTCAAATGTTAATATGGACAATAGCGACAAAGGTTATACCTGGGGTACCGATGGTCTGAACAAATGGAATGGCGTATCCATATCGAGATATGCCAATGATAAAATAACCTGGGAAACGGCCACAAAAACCAATCTCGGAGCAGAAGTTTCGTTTTTTGACAAGATTGATATTGAATTAGACCTTTTCAGGGAATACCGAAAGAACATCCTGTTCGACCGTTTGGCTTTTGCTACCTTTGGGCTGCAATCTAAAACAAAGGCAAATGTAGGAGAAGCTTCCGCGAAGGGAATTGACCTTTCAATTGATATTCAGCATAATTTCAACAAAAATTTATGGATTACAGCACGGGGAAACTTTACCTATGCAAAGGGGAAAAAAGAAAAGGTTGAAGAATCCGATTATAGCGCAACCCCCTGGATGTCGCGTGTAGGCCAGCCCATTAATCAGGTTTGGGGCTATGTTGCTGAACGTTTGTTTGTCGACGATAACGATGTCGAGAACTCTCCGGAGCAGGAACTTGGAAGTATCGTCCGTGGCGGAGATATAAAATACAAAGATATCAATGGAGACGATAAAATTACGGATATAGACAAAGTGCCGATAGGGTTCCCTTCTGTCCCTGAAATAATTTACGGATTTGGAAGTTCGATTGGCTATAAAGGATTCGATTTTTCTTTCTTTTTCCAGGGATCAGCCCGATCATCTTTCTGGGTCGATCCGGGCAAGACCGCTCCGTTTGTTGATAATGATAAAGATTTTGAAGCCAATAATGCCCTGCTGAAAGTTTATGCTGACAGCTATTGGTCTGAAGCAAACAAAAATGTTTATGCATTATGGCCACGTCTTTCATATAAGCATGAAGACAACAACGAAGTGATTAGTACCTGGTTTATGCACAACGGGGCATTTCTGCGTTTAAAATCAGTAGAATTTGGTTATGCAATTCCACAGCAATTGTACCAAAGGGCGAAGATACAATACATCCGTTTTTATGTGAGCGGAACCAATTTACTTACCTTTAGTAAATTCAAGCTCTGGGATCCCGAAATGGGAGGAAACGGCTTAGGATATCCTATTCAGCGTGTATTTAACGTGGGCTTACAAGTTTCATTCTAAAAACAGTTTACATCATGAAAAAAACATATTTTTATAGAATTATAGTTGTTGGGGTTTTGCTTTTTTGTTGCGGGGCATGTGATTATCTGGATGTTGTCCCGGATAATATAGCTACAATAGACAATGCTTTTACGGATAAATACAATGCCGAAAAATATTTGGCAACTTGTTATAACTATCTTCCAAATTTTGGTGATCCCTGGGTTAACCCGGGGCTATTATCCGGAGACGAAATCTGGTTTAACGAAAAAGTCTCTGATGGAAAGGTTACCTCTACCATGATTGCAAAGGGGTATCAGAATACAACAGAACCTTACCTGGGCTTTTGGTCCGGATCACATAGTGGAAAGAACCTGTTCGTGGGCATTCGTGATTGCAATATTTTTATCGAAGAGATTGGAAAAGTTCCGGGACTCTCTGATATGGAAAGGAAACAATGGATTGCAGAAGTAAAATTTCTGAAAGCCTATTACCATTTCTGGTTATACCGAAGCTACGGGGCAATTCCTATCGTTCGCGAAAATTTACCCATCAATACTTCTATCGATGATGTGAAAGTATATCGCGACCCTGCCGACGATGTGCTCGATTATATTGTTCAAATAATTGATGAAGCCATTCCCGATCTGCCATTGACTCTTATGTCCGAAACCGGCGATTTTGGAAGGATAACTCAGCCCATTGCGAAATCAATAAAAGCCCTGGTTTTAGTAACGGCTGCCAGTCCCCTGTTTAACGGGAACCCTGACTTTGCCGGACTTGAAGATAACCGGGGGGTAAAATTGTTCAATGCTACTTATGATGCCTCAAAGTGGCAAAAAGCCGCCGATGCTGCTTTGGATGCTATTGAAACATGCGAATCCGCCAGCTTTGTACTGTATGACGAAAACCCGTCACGTTTCGCGCATTCCGACACGATGCTACTTGAGATGAAGCTTCGTTCGATTGTTACCTCCAAGGCAAGTCCTGAAGTGATTTGGGCAGCAACGAATTTCCGTTTTGCAAAAAAATATCAACAGATGTGTCAGCCCTTGCTTGTTTCCGTAAGTTCGGGGAACCCGGTATCACAATACTATGCTCCATCATTGCGTATGGCCGAACTTTTTTATACAAAAAACGGGGTGCCGATTGATGAAGACCCTTCGTTTGATTATGGGAACCGTTATAAATTGCGTAAAGCTACATCCGAAGAGAGTGACTATGTAAGAAGCGGGGAGCAAACGGCCATTCTGCATTTCGACCGGGAAGCCCGTTTTTATGCTGACATTGCATTTGACCGCGGAACGTATGTGCTGGATCCAAATTATTACTATGTACAGTGCAGGGCTACCGAACTGGCTACGAAACGAAACCCGGAAGATTATTCGGCAACCGGTTATTTTTGTAAAAAACTGATAAACCCTCAAAATGCTTTTTCCGGAAATGATTAT
This sequence comes from Prolixibacteraceae bacterium, assembly GCA_963662895.1. GTDB lineage: Bacteria > Bacteroidota > Bacteroidia > Bacteroidales > Prolixibacteraceae > GWE2-42-39. The sequence goes on from OY759981.1 coordinate 1,359,801, forward strand.
GCTCCTGATTATGAATTTCCATTCCCTATAATGCGCCTGGCCGATTTGTATTTGCTATATGCCGAAGCATTAAACGAAGTAAAAGATGCCCCGGATGCTGATGTGTATGAATATATTGACAAGATAAGGGCAAGGGCCGGACTAAAAGGAGTGGTCGAAAGCTGGGGGCAACATTCTACAAATCCCAATAGACCAGCGACAAAGGAAGGAATGCGGAGCATCATTCAGCAGGAACGAATGATTGAACTGGCCTTTGAAGGACAACGATTCTGGGATTTACGCAGGTGGAAACGGGCAAAAGAATTTATGAACAAACCCATAAAAGGATGGAGTGTAAATGAAAGAGGTCTTGACTTTTACAACATCACTACCATTTATTCTCCAAAATTTGATTTTAAAGACTACCTGTGGCCTGTTAAAGAAGATGAAATAATTAAAAATCCAAACTTGATTCAAAATCCGGGATGGTAAGCAATAATTATATTTTAAAGACTTAAAACCAATGATATGAAAAATATAAATATCCTGTATTTGGGTTTATTCCTGTTGTTCCTTTATAATGCGTGTCAGGAACTGGACAGGGAGCCATTAACAAAAGATACAACTATTCCGGGAAATGTAATTGATCCTGATATTGAAAATATTCCGGGAGGTGCTATTATCAGTTACACTTTGCCGGATGAAACCGATCTGCTGTATGTTAAAGCAGAATATACGCTTACAAACGGACAAAAATTTGATACCCGGAGTTCAATCTATTTAAATTCTATAAAAATTGAAGGCTACGGGGATACTATTGTACACGAAGTAAAACTATATACCGTTGACAGGAGTGAAAATGTTTCTCAACCTTTGTCGGTAAAAATACAGCCGCAGGAGCCGGCAGTGAATACAGTTATGGCAAGCATGGAAATGGCTGCTGATTTCGGGGGAGTTCGCTATACATGGAGCAACCCCGACAGTTGTGCTTTATCTTTTATTATTCTGACAAGAGACACTCTTGGAGTGCTGTATCCCATTGAAACAGTGTATAGTGGAGTTGTTGAAGGAAGTTACAATCTTAGGGGGTTCGAACCTAAAGAGAATACATTTGGTATCATCATGAGGGATCGATGGGATAACTATTCCGATACGCTTTTAACGTCATTAACACCGATGTTGGAAAAAAAACTGGATAAAACGAAATTTAATAAAATAGTCCTGGACGGGGATGCAAATGTCGATAACTGGGGCGGGAGATATGAATATCTGTATGATGATAATATTGAAACTTTCTGCCATTCAAATGCAGGAACCGGTTGGCCTCATTATATTACGCTCGACTTAGGGAGTACCGTAAGGTTAAGCCGTTTTGTCATGGTTCAGCGCCAGGGGGATAGCGGGATGCTTTATAACAGAGGAAATCCCCGGCTGTCTGAAATTTGGGGCAGAGTTACCAAACCAACCGATGGAAGCTGGGACGGATGGACCAAACTCCGGGATTGTGTCGCAATACGTCCGACTGAAGCTGGTGGAACACCTGAAGAAGATGAAAAAAGAGCCAAAGAAGGTGATGAATACCCGTTTAGTTTAGAAACCCCGGAAGTAAGGTATGTCAGGATACTCATTAATGAAACCTGGGGAGAAACCGGATTTGTTCATTTTTCCGAATTAACTTTTTACGGACAAGAAGTGAATAATTAATGTTAAAATGACTACAATGAAAAATATAGAAAAGTTATTGTTAGGACTGATGGTAACCGGCTGTATGATTGCCTGTCAGCAAATGGAAGATATTCATGAAGATTTTATCAAAGACGGAGAAACAATTTATGCAGGGAGAGTATATGATCCGGTCGTTTTGCCCGGGGACGGAAGGCTTCGTATTAAAATGTTTTTTAAAGGTGGCGGGAGTATAAGAAATTGCATCATTGAATGGAACGATGGAGAGAATCAGGTAAATACCAAATATACCCCAAATGTTCCCCTTGATTCAACCGAGATAACCATTAACGACTTGGAGGAAAAGTCATACCTGTTTTATGTCCATAATCTTGATAAAGATGGCAACCGTTCTATAAAGGTTCCTGTTTCAGGAAGTGCATATGGAGATATTTACCGGCAATCCCTCAGTAACCGGATTGTTTCTTCTGTAGAAGGGGGTGGAACAATTGATTCGGTAACAATTAACTGGGGAACAGTGGCTGAAGGAAATGTCGGGGTTGTGGTAACTTACCCGGATAGCACTGAGGCCCAGGTATCCCGTATCCTGCTCCCGGAAGAAAACCGGCTGGTAATACGAGGCTGGAAATCGGAAGGGACATTGAGTTATATAACACGTTATATCCCGGAAGAAGGGGCTATTGATACATTTGAGACTCAACCTCGGCAATTTACCCTGCCTAAACGGATTGTTTTTAAAGGCGAATTGTTGGCAAAAGACAACTGGGAAATTGTTGATTTCTCAAGCGATGAAGGTGAAGGGCGTATTGGCCGGGTTATCGACGGGGACTATAGCACCTACTGGCATACTCAATACAACGGGGCTCAGCCCGGGTATCCGCATTATTTTGTGGTTGATTTGCAAAATGCGGTAAAAATGAACAAGATAGAAGCCTTTAACCGTAGCGGTGATACTCGCGGACATACCGAGTTTAAATTATATTGCAGTATGGACGGAAATAATTTTACCGATTTGGGAACATTTGATAACGACGTAAACAGTACGAAAACAACGTGCCTGTTAAATGATCTGCCCCTGGCACGGTACGTAAAATTTGAAGCGACAAATGGACCGAATTTCTTTACTTTCCTTGCCGAACTGGATGTTTACGGACAGATTCAGTAACCGGGAGGATTGAATACGGGATAACGCAAAAACTGAAGAGGGCAAGGCCAGTCGTCTTGCTCTCTTTTAAGAATATGTGTTTTTGTATGGTGCAAAACAATGCTTATTAAATTTTATTCCCGATGAAATATAGACACTTGATTATATTAACTTTATTAACTCTTCTCGTTTATTTTCCAACTTTTTTCAACGATTTCCAACGTGGATGGGACGACCAATGGCAAGTACTCGATTATGAGTTTGTGACCAACCATTCGTTCAGTGATCTGTGGTACCATTTTACTCATTAAATTTTAATAAATTATGAAAGAACAATCATTTAATTTAAACGCTGATTTTTTATGTGGTGGATACACTGGGGTTTTTATCAAGATTGTAATCGCAATCATTTTGGTTTATGGTTTTGTTATTTTAATAAATTTTTTCAGAGACAAGTTCATTAACAAGGACAGTATTAGTAAAGACCCACAAATAGTCGATTTATTGAGTATTTTAAATAAGTTATTTTACATGTCTGGATTTGGATTTGTAATTGGAAATATTTTACAAATCTTACTATCTCAAATTACTGGAAATATCGGAAATCAAACATCGATGAATTTTAGAGGCGATTGGGATTATCTGACTTTTGGAATAATATTGATATTTATTGGAATTGGTTTTAAGGTTGCGAAGAAAATGATTTTAAAGGAAAAACATGATTAGTTTTTTGGATTGTTATTTTGTTAACTGATATTAGATTATACGGACAATCCCCAATAATACACATACCCGTTTTTCCCGGGTGATTTCCGAAGATATTCTCGACAAGATAAATGTTAATGGCCGGCCTAAGCGGGAAAAAAACAAAAATATATATCTTAACGGGTTAATGACTGTCCGGAGTGTTTTTAATCATATTTCGGTCGAACGTGTTATGTTCTCTTCTATAGAGCATTCTGCTTTTGTTGGAGAATTAATCACCTCCGGGAAAACATTAAAAGAACGTATGTGAAAAAAATATCGTTGTTTGAAAAAATTAAATCAAAAATTAAGACGAATCAAAATGAAAAGATGGATTAAAGCGATTGTTGTAGGAGCAGTATTCGCCGTACCTGCTCAATTAAAGGCTCTGCCTTATCTCTTAACCTCGCCTGATAAGCGTATTGAAATTACCATCAATACAAAAGATGAGTTAAGTTATTCTGTAAAATATAAGGATGCTAAGATACTGGCAACATCCCGGATTGGGCTGCAACTGAAAACCGGGCTTCTGGGAGAAAGCCCCAAACTAATGTCAGCGCATAGAAATTTTGTACAACAAGAATATAAGCCTGCCGTAAAAATAAAAGCAGGTCGAATTGAAGAGCATTACAACGAATTAATTTTGCGGTTTAAGGAAAATTTTGCGGTTTGTTTTCGGGCTTTTAATGATGGATTTGGTTATCGCTTCGAGAGTTTCGAAAAAGCAGAAATGGAAGTTGTTGATGAACTTTGTGAAATTAATTTTGCTGAAAATGCTGTTGCTTACTGGCCTGCCGAGTCGCATTTTATCTCACCGAATCAAAGATATTATGACGAAACAACCCTCGCTAATCTTAACGAAAAAGATTTGGCCAGTCTGGCAGCTCTTTTTAAAACAAATTCCGGCGTTTTTGTTGCAGTCACCGAAACCGCATTGAATGACTACCCGGGAATGTGGCTCCGGGGTGTCCGTGGTAACGGATTGAAAGCTGATTTTCCAAGGTATCCGGTGAACGAGGAACATGTGAATGAGGGGAAAGGAGAAATTGAGCGCCGCGATTTTATTGCACGGACAAACGGGACAAGGTCTTTTCCATGGAGGGTTTTCGGACTGACAACAAACGAGGGGGATCTAATAACCAATCAATTGCCCTGGCTACTTGCCGAACCTTCAAAAATTGCAGATCCGTCGTGGATTAAACCCGGGAAAATCGCCTGGGACTGGTATAATGACAATAATATTTACGACGTTGATTTTAAATCAGGAATAAATACTTCGACCTATAAATATTATATCGATTTTGCAGCCCGGTACGGAATTGAATATGTTGTGCTGGATGAAGGATGGTCGAAACATCCGTCGTTGTTGGCTATAAATCCGGATATTGATATGGATGAATTAGCCGGTTATGCAAAACAAAAAGGTGTAGACCTGATTCTTTGGGCTATGTGGAAAGAATTTGACGAACAAAAGGAACAATTATTACCCTTGCTAAAAAAGTGGGACATAAAAGGAATAAAAGTAGATTTTATGGATAGGGACGACCAGTGGATGGAGAATTTCTATCACCGTACCGCCGAATTTTGTGCAAGGAATAAACTTCTACTGGATTTTCACGGAGCCCATAAACCCGCAGGTCTGGAACGCACCTGGCCAAATGTGATGACCTATGAAAGTGTAAAAGGGCTGGAACAATGCAAATGGTCGGACAAACAAACCCCGAAACATGATGTGCTGCTACCGTTTATACGGATGTGGGCCGGACCAATGGATTATACTCCGGGAGCCATGATAAATGCACAAAAAAAGAATTTCCGGATTTGTTATAATCGCCCGATGAGCATGGGTACCCGTTGTCATCAACTGGCAATGTATGTGGTTTTTGAAAGCCCCTTGCAAATGTTGGCCGACAATCCATCGAATTACAAGAAAGAAGAGGAATGTATGGAGTTCCTGTCGGTGGTGCCTACCGTTTGGGATGAAACGGTAGTACTGGATGCAAAAATAGGGAAACACGTTGCTGTCGCCCGCCGGAACGGTAATGTTTGGTATGTAGGTAGTTTAGGCGGAGATGACGCTTGTGATGTATCTGTACCTATGAGTTTTCTTGATAGCGGGGAATATGAAATGATCGTCTATAAAGATGGGGTGAATGCAGACAGGTATGCACAAGACTACAAAAAAGGAAACAGGACAATAACAAAAGATATGAAACTAAATATACACATGGCTCCGGGAGGAGGATACGTTGCAATTATTAAACAAAAAGAAAACAGACTATGAACTTTAAAACTTTTCTGCTGCTATTAGTTGTTATTGCAGGAACATATTCTTGCAGGCCAGAAGAACAACGTATTCCGGAAACAACAAAAAACAACCCTTTCGGGGATTTGGGAAACGGTACTTTTTTAAATCCTGTTTTTCCGGGAGATTTTCCCGATCCTTCGATTTTACGGGACGGAGATGATTATTATATGACACATACTTCTCACAGTAATTATCCCGGGTTGATTATCTGGCATTCCAAAGACCTGGTTAATTGGAAACCCATTGGAAATGCTCTGAATAAATATGTCGGGGAAATTTGGGCCCCTGATCTGGTGAAATACAAAGGCCGGTATTATATCTATTGTCCGTTGCACGATACCGGTTCGAACATGGTTGTTGTGGCCGACAATATTGAAGGCCCCTGGTCTGAGCCTGTTGATTTAAAGGTGAAAGGATTGATTGATCCGGGACATATTGTCGGAGAAGACGGCAGACGCTATTTATTTTGTTCCGGGGGGTATATGGCGCAACTGTCGGACGACGGGCTTTCGGTTGTTGGCGAAGTAAAGCATGTGTATGATGGATGGAAGTATCCCGACGACTGGTTGGATGAATGCTTTTGTCTGGAAAGCCCGAAGCTGAAAAAGATAGGGGACTACTTTTACCTGATTTCCGCCCAGGGGGGCACCTCCGGCCCTGCTACCAGTCATATGGCCGTGGTTGCCCGGTCGAAATCGGTTTTTGGCCCGTGGGAAAATTCACCGTTAAATCCATTGGTACATACTTATTCCCCCAGCGAAAAATGGTGGTCGAAGGGGCATGCCAGCATTGTTGACACCCCGGATGGACACTGGTGGATGGTTTATCATGCTTATCTGCAAAATTTCAGGACACTGGGCAGGAGTACACTCCTGGAACCTTTGGAGATGACTCCTGACGGATGGTTTAAAACCATTGACGGATGCGACCCGGCAAAGCCGATAGCGAAACCTGACGGAGAAAATGTTGGCTCTGTCTTTTCTAAATGCGGAAATTTTCAACAACAATTTGATAATTACAAATGGCAGTTTTTTGAAGGAAAGGCAGAGTCCCGCTATTCTGTTCATGAAGATGCCTTAAGAATTAAAGGAAAAGGGACGACTCCTGACAATTGCAATCCTTTGCTTTTTACGCCTTATCACGAAGCTTACGAGGCAACGGTAGCGGTCGAAATTACCGGCGAGACAGAAGCCGGAATTATGTTGTTTTATAACCGGAATTATTACCGGGGAATCGGGTGTTCTGAAAATGGAATCAATTTATACGACAGGGGACAGAAGTATGCCAAGGGAAAAAGTGTAAAATCGATCATGTATTTTAAATTGATTAATGATCTCAATACGCTGGGGGTGTTTTATAGCCTGGATGGAAAGCAATGGAAAAAAGTTGGGGGAGGGCAGGATGTTTCCGGTCATACAACCAACCGTTACGGGGCATTTCGTAGTTTGAAAATCGGACTGTTTGCCTTTGGTAAAGGGGACGTTTCTTTCCTGAATTTTAGATACCGGGAACTATATCATAAAAAAACTACTCCACAGTATACAGATTATTGCGGAGTAGTTAAATGACATATAAGAGGGAGTCCGCATGTACACCGACTCCTTTCCCGGATAATCATTCCCTGGTACCGGGTAAACACCATACCTGGTACCGGGTAGGCATCATACCCGGGATCAGATCATAAGTTCAGGTTTCATGATATTAAGATTATTTTTCGAATACTTGCTCCATTGGCCTTCCAATCCAGACCTGAGGCTGTTTTAGATTAAAAACGTAAGCAATAGTCGAAGCAATATCAAACTGCATCATGCTTTCCTGAAACTCGCCCATCTTTTTTATATTATTTCCGCTGATGATAAAAGGGGATTCCAGTTCCTCTAAGGTTTTTCCGCCATGCCCTTTATTTATGCCTCCATGGTCGCCGGTAAGGACGAAAACCGTTTTATCATAAATACCTGCATCTTTGGTCGCCTGTACAATTTTACCAATATACCCGTCAAGCTCGTTGACTTTTGCATAGTAGCCGGGTGTGTCATGACCTGCCTTATGACCGGTGTGGTCGGGTTCATCGAAAATAACAGCAAAAAGATCCGGTTTCTTTGCTTTAATATATTTTTCAGCCATCCGGCAGGTGGTCGCATTAACGTTATCTGAAGACGGGACCTGTTCGTAATAACTGAAAGAAAGCGTATCAATCACATACTTGATACCGCTCCATTCATAGATACAACCAATTTCAGCATCAGGGGATTGATCCCTTAAAAGCTGAAAAACAGTTGGGAATATTCCGTTTTTATAAATGACACGTGACGGTATTTCCGGTGTCTTCGACCCCCAGGTTGTATATCCGTGTAATTCCGGACAGGCCCCCATAAACATAGATGCCCAGTTAACAGCACTCGAAGAAGGAAGTACCGATCTTTTCTTCAGCGAATAGGCGCCATTATTCATTAATTGTTTGGCGTTCGGCATATCGGCCTTATCCATACAATAGGCTCCCCATCCGTCAAGGCCGATAAAGATAACATGCTTTTCCTCTTGCTGAGGAGAACACGCTGAAAATGCAAAAATGAAAAAGATTAAGGTAAAAAAAGAGTTTTTCATAGGTCTGTTGATTTATATGTTGTTATTTAAAAATTTGTGTTGATATTATTTACTTCATTTCCATCGGAAGATATTTTCATTGTTATTTTTTTGTTCCCTTTGAACCGGAGAACAATTTCGTCATCATTTCCGAGCCAGGGGGCCAGCATTTTTTTCAGATTATCGCTGGCCATGTCATCCGTGATAATCCATTTTCCCTTTCCGTCTTTAAATTCCTTGGTTCCGGAAGAATATTCAGATACAAATTCTTTAGGGACGAAACGTTTTGAAGTGACCACAACAAGTCCATGCTTTTTAACAAAAGAAGTAATGTCTTCCAATGTGTTTTTACTGATATATAGTCCGCATAAAAATGCCAGTTTAACGCCTTTCAGGTATTCTTTTGTTACTGTATCATCGAATACAACAGGTAAATTGGCCGGTGCAAAACAGCGGTAAGTCATCCCGTCATAAATATTACAGGCATTCCAGGAGAGGCTTTTCTCTTTTACCATTCCGTGCGTAATGGTATGCCATGCCCTGATCCATTCTTCCGATGCAGGACTTGTATTAAGGTCATAAGCCCCGAAAAGCCAGTCTTTCCAATAATAATCAATCGTTTTCCCGTGATAGTCAACAGTGCAATATGTATTCGGGCCTTGTCCCCATTCGGTGTCATCAAAACGGATGATGGCAATTTCCGGTTCAAAATCCCGGAAGGTATAAGGACGGGGATGATTGGGGACATATTCCTTTGCAAAACGACTGAGTACTTCACCTCTTTCCAGCAGACTAATTTCCCCGTTGTCTTTTATTTCATAAGTATGTTTCCCTATGCTTTCGACATAAGCTTTATCAACTCCTGCCCAGTAAGCAAATAAGAGATTGGACCATAATTCTTCAGCCGAGTGTCCGGGATACGTATTATGGTACCAGAAATCCAGGCAAGCCCACAATTCTTTGTTGTATTGCAAGCAGGCCCCCATTGCACAGGAAGCCCATACATCCGACCAGTTTTCCTTCATCTGCTTGTAAACAGGCGTAATCCCTGCCCGTGCGAAATTATGAAAAAGGACAGGCCAGACATGTTCGGTTAAAACGTATTTTGTGCCGTTGCTTTTACATTCATCGACCAATGATTTGGCCCCTTTATAAACGGCTTCGTCAGCCTGCTTAAAATCCATGCCGGTCGGTTCGGCAAGACTTACAAGTTTAAGCTCGGGATACTTGATTGTTATTGATAAATTGCGTGTTATCTGTGAATGTTCCAGTTCATCATACTGAATTCCCCATACTGCATCGGACTGGTTCAGGCTTTTTAAAACGTCAGGCGGAAATTTAAACAGGTGTAGATTATCAGGCTGATTAACCCAGTCGTAGCCGTCGGTACTTTTCATCTCAAGGTGCCAGTTTCCGCTTTCGACATTGACAACCACCTTCAGGTTGGCCTTTTTGAAATCGGTTCCAAGTTTTTCCATTTTTCTTGCCTCATCTTCAACAGTTCCTTTGGGGCCTCTGTAATGATAGACCACAAAGTCGACGCCTAGCGAATCCATGGCAACCGGATTAAAAAAATCATCGGCTTTACACTTGTCTCCTGAATTATCGATTCCTATATAAAAATTCTTAGGAGTTTCCTGCCTTTTATTCTGTGCATGTCCTGCTTCTGCAAAAAGGAACAGGGCTAATAGTAACAATAACCCTTTAAATCTGTGTTTAAAAATACTGGTATTTATTATTATCATCCGTTTTTATTTTTATTTCTGTCTTAAATTGCAGGTGATAATTATTTTCTTATAAAATCATCCGGATATTGTAAATCCTGAATAATTTCTCCTCCATTCAATCGTATCCAGGAACGGAACCCTTTTTCGCCTTCGGTCAACTCAATCACTCGTGCTCCATTTGGTTTCAAATCGTTATACACCGTATCGCATCCGCTGAACCGCCCGTAAATGAAAAACATTTTGTTCCAGTAAGCAGCAAAATCACTGTTATGGTCATGGCCTACAAATACTGCCTGTACATCGCCCATTTCTTTCATCGAGACAAACAGGCCGGAATTAATTTTCGGAGAAGCCACATTCTCCCCGCGTGTACCTCTCATAACCCCATTTTTATCGTCTTGCGAGGCTTCTTTATGCTCCGGCAGGGGAATATGAAAAAATGCAAGCGCTGGAATGGGTTTCCCCCCGTTCATCTTTGTAAAAGCCTGGCTTTGCTCACGATACCAGGCAATCTGGTCGAAATGAATATGACCATAAGTATGAGGTATGTCTTCAATGGTTGAACTGCGGTTGGAGTCCAGAAGATAAAAAATCCATTTCACTTTATCATTTTTTGAAGAACCAAGCGTTAAAACACAATTGGTTGCCCCGTAAATTCCTTTTGCATTTACATTTATATTACCGGGAATACTGGTTATAATATCGGCTACTTCTTCGCGTGTTTTATCATACTCTTCGTCATGGTTGCCCAATGCAACAGCAAACGGGATTTTTCGCTCAGAAATAGGTTCCAGTATCTGGCGCAGCGATTTTTCGGCCGGTTTGCCAAAAATCACATCTCCCGTATGAATAACCAGATCCGGTTTTTCCAGATCGAGCATCTGGGTTACATTTTTCAATGCCCGTTCAGAACGTGGATCTCCTGCAATATAATGAGTGTCTGTCAGCTGCAGAATTTTAAATTTACCATTTTTGTTATACGACAATTTTGCTCCCGGAAAACCGGCATCTTCTTTTGAAAAAGGGCCAACAGAACCTTGCTCATTATTCACTGCTGACATTGCCATCGCAGCAGTGCCTGTTGTTGCCATCATCCCTGCCATACCGGCAAGGGCAGAACCTTTTAAAAAGGTTCTTCTACCTATACTTTTTTTCATCTTATTATATAAAAATTGCAATTATATTTTCCCAAGATTCGCAAGTATCCTGTTTTTTTCACCTAAATATCAGAAAGATACACAATCTATTAAGTTTTCAGTTTAGATGATTTGAAGATAACTATCCTATTTGATATTTATGCAGATTTTATTCTTTTATTTTCATTTTCTTCCATTGTTTCATATAAGAAAAAGGTCATCGAAAAAAATCGATGACCTTTTCCAATGTGCGATGTTACTTAAAAATTAGCACCGTCATTATCCGTTAAATTTGGATTTTTATTTTTATCGGAAGCAGGAATCGGTAAAAAGTAATCTGATTTTGTAGGATTATGATCCAAAGCATATTCGCGTGAATCGCGGTTAGAAGAATTACATTTTTCTTCCACTTTTTCCAACCGGAGTAAATCAGACCAGCGGACACCGAATTCGTTCCCTGCAAATTCCCATCCGCGTTCATCGAAGCAGGCTTCCTGGAATTCAGAAGCGCTCATTCCCGAAGGCAGGTCTTCTAACCCGGCACGTTCGCGTACGCGGTTAATGGCAGCGTAAGCCGTTGCATCGGGGCCACCGTTTGCCATTGCCTGTGCTTCGGCATAAACCAAAAGCACTTCGGCGTAACGGATAAAACGTTGCGAGCGGCCGGCACGCCACATATCGCCGGTCAGGTAACGGTCGTCCCAACTCGGGCTGGCATTATGTGATCCGCCTAAACGTTGTTTGGCATAGTACGGGTGTTGCCTGTAAGTATTCTCATTATCCCACGGTACGTCAAGCCACCACTGGTCGCCGCTTCTCTCGGTCTGAAAAGCTACCCCGGGGAATGCTGCGGCCTGATCAGCGCTGATTGGCAACCATATGTCTGTCTGAAAAGTAACATCTTTACGCGGCCCTTCCGGGAAATTATTAAAAAAGTTGATTTCAGGATAATAGCAGAACCAACCGCCCTCTTCAACAGGGGCCCCGGCTTTGGGGGTACGCATGGTATAATCACCGTTCGGATAATTATATGGATGGCCAAAAACAGTTTCCTTGTCCCACAGTGTTTCACCGGCCCAGAGTTCATTTATTGGCATAAGGCCATATCCATGAGTAGATTCATTGTCGATAACTTCTTTAGCCTTAGCAGCGGCCAGGGCATATTTATCGGTCTGTTTCAGCGGCCAACCTGCCATTTGCAGATATACCATGGAGAGTAAGCTTTTTGCAGAGCCTTGAGTAGGAACAATGCTGTAACCGTCTTCCTCCCAATCATCACTTGTTTGTTTTACAGGAAGCATTGTTTCGGCATTTTTCAAGTCGGAAACAATCTGTGCATAAATATCTTCCATGCTCGATTTTTCCATTTCAATATTGGATTCGGTATCTGTTAAAGGCATGGGTACCGGCCCGAAATATTTAACTAACCAAAAATACCACCAGGCCCTGTGGAAATAGGCCTGCCCTGCACAGTTATTCCTCGTATCCTCATCACAATCAGGGGTCGTCTCATAATTAGAAATAATGAAATTGGCATATGCAATTCCCGTATAAGGAACTTGCCAGGCCTGTAATAATTGCGTAAGGTCGGGCGAGATGTCATAAGTATCGAAGTCCCTGAAATAGGTATTAGCAGGCTGGTTTGATGTTAAATCGTCCTGCATCAGGAACAGTGAAATAGGGTCGTCGCCACCGGTAAACTTCATTGTAACATAATACAAAGGATGAACAGCAAGAATAAGGTCCTTGCCACTCTGAAAAAAGTTGGAACTATTCAAAGAAGTTTTAGCATGCTCATCTAAGAAATCGGAACAAGAAAAAGAAAATAGCCCGATTAGCAGAATTATATATATTTTTTTATTCATATTGGTCTATTTATAAAATTAAACATTAAAATGACAATTGTGCTCCAATAGTAAAGATCCGGGCAGAAGGAGTAATCCCTGAATCGATACCGGTATTAACATCGCTTGTCAGGGTTGAAGTTGCTTCGGGGTCATATCCCTTGTAATCGGTAATTGTGAATAAATTTTGGGCACTGACATAAATGTAAAAGTCACCAATTTTTGTTTGTCTTTTATCAAAGGTATAACCTAAGCTGATATTTTTCAGGCGTACAAAACCTGCGTTTTGTAACCATTGTGTAGAGTTCATATAGTTGGTCGAAGTTGCACTGGTAGCGTTGGGATATTTGTTGCTTTTGTTTTCGGGAGTCCATGAATTTTCCCAGGCATCCTTTAAGGTAATGGTACGGGATTTTGAATGCTGGGACGAAGCCATTGCATAAACGATATTCAGTTTTTTACAGTCGTGTGCCCCTTCCAGCAGAACGTTCAGGTTCCATTTTTTATAACTTAATGTTGAATTGAAGCCCCAGATATATTTTGGGGTACCGTTACCAATGTTTGTCCTGTCGCTTGCATTGATGTTGTAATCAGGCTCTAAATCGGCATATTTGTTGTCGCCTGGTTTGTTGTTCCCGTATTTATCGGCTTCTGCTGCTTCATTTTCCTGCCATATACCCAGCCATTTATATCCGTATAATTCGCCTAAGGGCAAGCCTTCTTTTAAGATGTATGTTTCATCGGAAAGAACGGCATCATTATTCCCCGAAGAACTTAACCCGTAGATGATTTCGCCACCCAGGTCAATAATTTCATTTTTATTAGTCGAGAAGTTGGCATTAATATCCCATGATAAATTGTTCTTTTGAATAGGTACAGCATTTACAGAAAATTCGAATCCTTTGTTTTTCACTTCTCCTTTATTTACATAAATATCATCACCTCCCAAAAAGTATGGAGTTTTAACTTTTAGTATTAATTTTTTCGTATCCTTCTGATAATAGTCCATAGTAAAATTCAACCGGTCGTTAAAAAATCCGGCATCCAGCCCAAAATCCATTTGCCCGGTTTCTTCCCATTGCAAATTTTTATTAATGGTTTTACCTGTATACCCCTGAACTTTACTTGTATATGTATAATAGGCGCCACGTTCTCTAAGGAGAGGAATTGTTGAGTAAGGGTCAACGCCTTGGTTCCCTGTTTTACCGTAACTTACCCTTAATTTCAAATTCGAAAAAGTATTCAAGTCTTTTATAAAATCCTCTTCAGAAACACGCCAGGCAATCGATCCTGAAGGGAAATAACCCCATTTGTTTCCCTCTGCAAATTTTGAAGAACCATCGGCACGGAAAGCTGCTGTTGCATAGTATTTGCCTGCATAGTTATAATTAAGTCGTCCAACTCCTGAAAGCAAAGCCCAGTCAGTCCAGCCGGTATCGGCAATCCTTGTAACAGCATCAAACATTCCCCAGTATCCTTTGTTTTCATTTGCAAAATCTTCGCCGGATCCAGACAGTTCGTCTTTTGTGTATTTACTGCTCTCTCCTACAGCCGTAGCTGAGATATTATGATTTCCATAACTTTTGTCCCAGCTAATAATTAAATTCTGGAAAATATTAGTTGATAAGCTTTTTGAGCCTGATGCCTTTGCATGGCTTAAAGTAAATATTTTACTCTCCCAGTTATATGAATTATCATTTTTGAGATTTATATTCAGACGATATTTAACAGATAATTCGGGTAATATTTGCCATTTTAATGCAGCATTAGAAGAAACGTCAAAGGATCTCTTCCATGTATTTTTTTCTTTTATCCGCAGAACAGGGTTGTTTCCCATGGCGCCATATGTATCTGCCAGGTTATAGGAGCCGTCGCTTTCGTATATCCTTTCGGTGGGGCCCCATGTTAAGGCATTGAACAAAACAGAGCCGGTACCTCCTTCATAAAGGCTGCTGCCGGTGTTATTACTTTTGTCGTAACTTCCGTTAACATGCCATTCTAATTGTACATTTTTAAACAAATCGATATTAAAGATCGACCTTAAGCTAATGCCTTCACTTTTTTGTCCTTCTATTAAAGCCGTGTTTTTATGATATTCAGTGAATATGCGGTAATTCATTTTTGAAGTTCCACCGTCAATAGCCACATTATATTTTTGCCTCCATGCGTTGTTCAGCACTTCTTTTTGCCAGTCAGTTCCACCATTTGCTTTAAACTCCGATAGTTGAGAATCTGTATAAACGTTGTTGTACAGGAGGTTTACTTCCTGTGCATACTCGTAGGCATTTAATGTGTTATACAGGTTTATTGGTTGCAAAAATGAACCAAAGCCATTGACTTTAATACGTGTTGCCCCTTCTTTTCCTTTTTTTGTGGTAATTAAAATAACGCCATTTGCACCACGGGATCCGTAAATAGCTGTTGAAGAGGCATCCTTTAAAATTTCTATTGATTCAATTTCATCTATTGGTGGCATTCCGGAGCCAACAACGCCGTCGCAAACATATAAAGGGTCGTTACCCCCGTTAATGGAATTTGTCCCGCGGATACGCACCTTAACCGAGCTATCAACATTACCTGAGGTATTTGTTACCATAACCCCGGATAAGCGTCCTGAGAGGGCCTCGGTTGAATTCATGATAGGGTGTAGGCGGAAGTCATCGGACGAAACGCTTGAAATAGAACCTGTTAAATCGCTTTTTTTCATGGTGCCATATCCAACGGCTACCACTTCTTCAATGCCAATAGATTCTGCCTGCATGGTTATATTGATCACGCTTTTCCCGGCAACCGGAACTTCCTGCATTTTCATCCCGACAAAAGAAAATACCAGTGTGGCATTTCCGGGAACATTGGAAAGGGAATAGTTGCCATCGACATCGGTAATAATTCCCCGGGTAGTTCCTTTTATAATAATTGACACTCCGGGCAGAGGGGCACCGGATGAATCAGTTACTTTACCGGAAACCTTTTGAATATTCTGAACAGATAAAGAAAAATCGCCCAGCTTGTTCAATGCTATTTGCCTGTTGTTAATTTCATAAGTGATCCTGGTTTTTTTGAATAATTGATCAAGTATTTCCTTGACTTCCAGATTATCACAGGTAAAATTAACCTCCCTGTTTACATCTACTTTGGTTGCATCGTACATGAAATAAAAATCCGACTTATCCTCTATTTCCTGCAAAACCGCCCTGATTGTTACATTTTTCAGATTCAGGCTTAAACGGGTATTCTGAGAATAGGTGTTTGTCGCAAAAACCTGCGAAATGGTTACAAATATCACAAATAATGTGGCTCTCATAACTTTAAATAATTTCGATCCCCGGGCTTTCTGAAACCCGAATATCAATGCATACTGAATTTTTTTCATAAATTTGTTTCAATTTGGATTTACAATTCAAATTATTTTGCCTCCTCATGATCAAATGAACAAGGCGAAAGAAAAATGAAAGGGGATGATACCAGCATCTCCTTTTTTCGAAATAGTTAATTTTTCATACGCGAAATAGTTTGTTTATGTTAATTAATGTCTTTTTCATGTTCTTACATTCTTTCAAGAATTACTTTTGTTCTGGCATTCAAATTTTCATCCCGGATAATTTTATACCTGACAGAACAGGCAAAACTTATCGATTTAAATATTTCTTCCAGTGTTTCATCTTTTATAGTTGCCGTAAATAACGATTTATAGATTTCACGATCAGCCACCTCTATATCAATATTAAATCTTCTTTTTAATTTGATGATTACTTGATCCATCCGGTCATCCCTGAAAATCAGTATTCCTTCCTTCCACGAAGTAAAATATTCGGGTTTAACTTTTTTATTTACCAGGTTCTTTGATGATGTGTTGTAAACCACCCTCTCTCCCGGGGACATCTGATAATTAAATGATTTAATTTCCGGATTCAGTAATTCAACTTTGCCCGACTCCAATACCACGCTTATATTTTTATCTTCCGGATACGCACAGACATCGAATTTTGTGCCCATAACTTTCACTTCCAATCCTTTACAAAATACATGCAAGGGTAATTCCTTGTTTTTTGTAACTTTGAAAAATGCCTGTCCATTAAGGTTTATCTTCCTGTTCCCAATCGCATAACCATTATTATAGGTAATTTTAGTGCCTGAATTTAACCACACAACAGAACTGTCAGGAAGAATAATTTTTGATATTTGTCCGTTATCGGCAATAACAGAAGTATAGTTTTTATCCTTTTGATAGGAATGGGAATAGAAGAATAAAGACGAGACAGCTACCGCGATAACAAGAATAGCTGCATATCTCAAAATACTAAACATGTTGATCGCCGGGGCTTTTCTTTTTACCAATTGCTTTTTAAAGTTTAGGTATAAGTTTTCTACCTGATATTCGGGCATTGGTTTTGTAGCCGAAAACAAGGCCCATGCATTCTTAATTTTATTGAATTCTTCTTTTTTCCCGGGTTCATTGTCCAGCGAGGAAAAAAGTTGTTTCCGGGAGTGCCCTTTCAGGTTGCCTGTAACAATATTTAGTATTTCGTTTGTTTTTTCCATAATTATCGTTCATATAGTTAAAGCACGAACACAGGAATACCCTAGTTGTAAATTGAAAAAGTTTAAATACCGGATAAAATTAATTTATAAGGATTACTAAATCAAGCATATAAGATTAGTTAGTTCTACTTTAACAGATTTAGAAAGAAAACCAATTTTTCTGATTTTTTACCCCGGCCCCAAGGGGAGAAATCAGAAAAATCTATCCGGTTCCCCTCGGGGTTTAGGGTAAAACGGATGGATTTTTCGATTTTCAAAGAATCTGTTAAAGTAGAATTAGGCAAAACAATGATCAGGAAACAAATAAATAAGCGACCAAGGGTAAATAGTCTTTTAATGTAACCCGGAATAATTTTAATGCTTTGGTAATATGGCCTTCCACTGCTTTTACCGAAATACCAAGTTCCTCAGCTATTTCGCGGTTTTTTTTTTCTTCAAACCTGCTGGCAGTGAAAACAGCACGGCATTGAGGCGGTAACTGGTTAAGGGTTGTTTCTATAATTTGCTCAATTTCGGAAAATGCCAACTGCGAAGTATCAATGGTACCCAGTGCATCGAGGTTTGCTTTCAGTTCCGGTTCGTCGAACCCGGATGATTCGAATAATTTCCGGGCATAACGCTGGTTCCTGAGTTTATACAGGCAATTGTTTTTGGCTACTGTAAAAAGGAAAGCTCCCAGGTTTGTATCATCCTGCAGCTCCGATTTTTTAACCCAAAGCGTCATCAGGGTTTCCTGCACAATGTTCTCAATAATGTCATTGAAAGGAACATACTCATAAACAAAATAGTACAGTCTTGGAACATACTTGTTGTAAATAACTTTGAATGCGGCTTCGTCGCCTTTCCTTATTTTTTCAAATAAATATTTTTCATTCAACGTCATGTTTTACAATTCTTGAAAAAGTAAAACTATTAAAATTCAAGGAATAAATTTTATCAAAAGGTAAACTAAATATTAATTCAAGTGTATTTATTTCGAGTCAGTCATAAATTTGCATACAACAGGTCGCTTGTCTCTATTTTGTAATTCTAACATTTTCATGGCAAACCGTTCCCCGTAAATGTCTGCTGACTTTGCATCAAAATGTATATTGTCACCTTTATCAGTAAGTCCTTCGGAACTTACAACCTCCAGGTTTTTTATTCGTAACGGTGCTTTATGTAATTCGTTGTTTATAATTTGATATTTAGGGTTGTAACGTCCCAGCTCGCCCACCACTACCGGTAGTTTCCTTTCGCCTGTCAATTTTCTTATTTTTTTCACCACTACTTTCAATTCATCCAGGTATACCGGGGCTTTATCCTTATTACTGTCGGCTTCACCTTGTAGCCAAAGTATGCCTTTCACTTTTCCTTTTTTCATTGCTCCGGTAATGCGGGCTACGGCATCGTCGTACGGGTGGGTCGATGTGGCCGGGTCGAAAGCACCGGGGTGCCATTTATCAATCGACGTTCCCCCCACAGCACAGGGAACCAACCCTATTTTAATGCCGGGATGTGATTTTGCCATTGTAATTCCAAAAGACAAGCCCGGGCCAACCCCGGCAAATGCCGGCTTATCGAAATGAATAGGATGCTTTGCCATAACCCAGTTAAGATCCCTGGTAAGCATCCATACCCGGTCATCGTGCAAATCGCGTAACGAATCGGAGAGTATGCCCCGTCCCGCCATATTCGATTGCCCCATAAGCAAATAAATTTCAAAATCATCAGCTTCGCCGGTAGTGACTTTTACTGAAGAACATCCCAAAATAAAAAGGGAACACAGGATAATGATCACAAATAAATAAGCTTTCATCATTTAGTTTACTGATTTAGCCGGGGCAAATTAGCAAAATCCCAGGTATGATCAGTTAACCTTCCTGCATATTTTAACCTTTCTGCATAATTTTAATGGTTCCTTTTGAGGACATAAGCGTCCTACGTATTTGAGGACACGATGTCCTACGCGTTATTGACACCATGTCAAGCGTGTTATTGACACCGTGTCAAGTGAGTTATTGACACCGTGTCAAGTGAGTTGTTGACACCATGTCAAGTGTGTTGTTGACACCGTGTCAAGTGTGTTGCTGGCATACTGCAATTCCGGAACATTCTGAGTTGCCATCCATTTTTTATGGGCACAATGGGTAAAACAGCTACATTTTTTGTAGAATTGAAAAGCCCGGGAAGTACGATAATTTTTTTAACAATGAAAAAGAGGCTGTCTCAAAGTATCGGACAACCTCTTCTGTTAATCTTGTTATTTCTTAAAAATCTGTATCGTTTTTTTATGGGCAATCAATTTGAAAGATTAATTATCCATTTGGGGAACAATAAGCGCTTCTTCATCCGGGATTGGGAAATAGTAGAAATCTTCGCTAAGAGAAAGTGAAGAATTCAACGTAAGATCATCCTCGCTCCGGTATTCAGCCTGTTTATGAAGTATTTCGTGCCGTTGCATCGTAAAAAAGCGGCTCATGCAGCTATGCTCTATCCCTGCGGTTTCCCATCTTCTTTCATCAAGCACTGCCTGCTGGAAGTCGCTTTTCGATAACGATGAGATATCTTCCAGATCTGCCCTTTCGCGAACCCTGTTTATACATGTATAAGCCAAATCATCGGATCCACTGCTTCCAAAAGCTTTTGCCTCGGCATATAATAGCAGAATATCGGCATACCGGTATATGTACTGTGTCTTGCTGCTTTTTGATGTGATACCTTCCTTGGTATAGGTTACATTGCCCTCTTCGTCAACACTGTAATCCCAACTGCCATTATCAATATTTTTTCTCCAGTGAGGATGTTGCTGGTTTGTTTCACTTGAATACCAGGGAACAATTAATGTGTTTCCTTCTGAATCGGTTTGGCCCGGGAAAGAAATATACTGTAATATCCAGGCGTCTTTTCGTGGCCCGTCAGGCATACTGTTAAAAAATTCAATTTCAACGATCAAATCACACCAGCCTCCTGTTTCCTCGGGTAATTCGCGCTTAGGGCCGGAATATCCTTCCTGGTCGATATAGTAAAATGATCCCCAGACAATTTCCTGTGAATAATTACCTTCTATTAAGGTCAGATCCATTATATCCGGTTCAAGAGTATATCCATAGGTAGCTTCGTTATCAATTATTTCTTTAAACTTGGCAGCAGCTTTATCGTAATAGCTTTCCCCTTTATTTAAAGGCCATCCGGCTTCTGTCATATATACCGAAGCGAGTAATGCTTTCGCAGCCCCTTTGCCCGGGGCTACATTGATTCCTTCCTGATAATAAGGATCTGCATCATGCATGACGGGTAGCATTTCTTCTGCCATAAGACAATCTGATTCAATTAATTCGTAAATCGTAGCGGGGTCTTCTTTTTCCCTGTCGTAATCTATTTCAACTTCAGTAACAACAGGAATATATCCCCACAGTCTTACCATCATGAAATAGCAATAAGCCCGGATTAAATATGCCTGTCCTAACCGTTCATTCAGGAAGTCTTTCGTTACCGGAGTTCTTTCAGCATTGTTTATTACGTAATTACAAGCTTTTACGGTTATCCAAAAATCTTTATACATATTGGTTAATTCCTTATTCCCCGAATTGTAGTTGAACATGTCATATTCGGCAAACCGTGTTTTATTCCCTGCATTCTGGGAAGTTACATCATCGGCGCAATAAGCATAAAGTGCATGACCGGGATCTTTGTTCAAAGTTTGAAATTTATCATATATGGCTGTCATTGCCATATCCAGATCTTCTTCGCTACTGAAATAATTATCAGGCGATAATTTTCCTTTAGCATCTTCTTCCAGGAAATTGTTGCAGGATAAAAGAAGAGAAATAAAAATTAAGACGCTATATTTTTTCATTATGATCAAATTTTAAATTAATACTTTTCATCAACACGGATATTTTGCATACAGTTGATTAAAAATTTATTCTTAATCCCAGTGTATATGTTCTGGGCATCGGATAAGCTCCTTTATCTACGCCAGTATCTGTATCGCTGGTACCGGAACTGGTAATTTCCGGGTCATAGCCACTATATGAAGTAATGGTAAACAGGTTTTGCACGCTGGCTGAGATTTTCAGTTTCAATTTATTTGAATGCGACTCAGGAACATTGTAACCAATGCTGAGGTTCTTTAACCTTAAAAAGTCGGCACTTTCCATATACTGGGTTGATACAGGTTGTGTGTTAATTGTCAGGCTGTAAATATTCGGGATGTTGGTGTCTTGATTATCAGTCGTCCACATATTATAATAACCCTCTTTTGTAGTTACAAATTTGGCATTACTGGTGGCTTCAGACATTTCGTATCGGGTAATATTTATCCTGTCGGCGCCAATGGCCCCCTGCATGAACAAGTTTAATTCAAAGTTTTTCCACGAGAAAGTATTGTTCCATCCAAACGTATAATCAGGAAAAGCATGACCTATAAATCCCTGATCATTGCTATCAATTTCATAATCTCCGTTTTTGTCCAGAAATTTATTGTCACCCGGACTTTGCCCATATAAACTCGCCTGATCTGCTTCCTCTGTACTCCATAATCCCAGCCAGGTATATCCCCATATAGACCCCATGGGTTTGCCAACCTGCAATACCGAAGTGTCATCGTCACCTGGAAATAGAATTTCATCGTCGCCCATATTGATGACTTCGTTTTTAGAATAGGCAAAAGTCAGTATCGATTCCCAACTGATGTTGTTTCTTTTTACAGGAAATGCATCCAGCGAAATTTCGATCCCCTTATTCCTTACATGTCCCAGGTTAGTATAAACGGAGCCACCTCCATCGTAATAGGCAATTGCTTTTTCCAGCAAGAGATCTTTTGTGTCTTTTTTGTATAAGTCAATTGAGGCATTCAGGCGGTTTTTAAAGAAACCCATGTCGATACCGGCATCCCACTGGTAGGTTTTTTCCCATGTTAAATCGGGTGTGGCCATGTCTTCAGCCCAATAGCCGGGATACGACGTAGCTGTTCCCCAGCTATAATTAGATTCTGCCAGCATTCCCAGTGTCGAATATGCATCGATGGCCTGATTCCCGGTAATTCCCCAACTGGCCCGGATCTTTAAGTGGTCAAAAATATTCAGCTTGCTTATAAACGATTCACTGGAAGCACGCCAGGCAAGGGCTACAGACGGGAAGTACCCCCATTTATTATCGCCTTGAAACTTAGACGAGCCATCCCTTCGAACTGTTGCCGTGGCTAAATATTTATCGTTTAATTGATACATAACGCGGCCTACGTAAGAAGCCAGGGTCGATTTGCTATAACTGTTACCATAGTCATCAATAGAGCCTAAATTCAGGTTCCAATAACCAACAGACTCTGTTGCCAGATTATTTACATCGACATAGAGGTTGTCATACTTTTGTTGGGAATATTCTGCAACCAAGGTCGCTGTCAGGTTATGTATTCCCCATTGGTTTGTGTATGTTAGCTGGTTGGTATTTTGCCAGTTGAAATATTCCATCGCTTCATTAGAGGCATAGTTTGAGTCATGGAGATTTTTTTCTGTTGTGCTTAAAAAATACGATTTATCTCCTTTGTAGTTCGCATTGCCCAATATATCAAGGGTTAAACCTTTTACAGGCAATTTAAAAACAAACCTTGTGGTTGCCCCAAAATAATTTGAAGTAGCGTCGTCCTTATCCTGGATACGAGTTCCATACGGATTGTCTTTATAACAACCTATCGGATCCAGGTTCCAGTTCCCGTCACTATCGTAAAGGCTGACAGTAGGGCTGTAATTTAATGCAATCCAAAGATTATCACTGCTATCGTTTCTTTCGGTTTTACTATGGCTTGCATTAACCTCAAAATTAGCCTTTAACCAATCGAATACATCTGCATCAATATTGGCCCTTAGCCCGTATTTTTTATATTTTGATTTTATTAAAATACCGTTTGCATCCCTTACATTACCCGACACATAATAACGAACTTTAGGGGTGCCGCCACTTAAAGAGAGTTTATAGTTTTGGGTATGTGCGGTTTGCAGCATTAAATCCTGCCAGTCGGTGCCTCCGTTTTTTTCCCACTCACTTATTTCTTCTTCGGTGAAGTAATCGGTTGCTCCATTGTTATTACGGTATTCGTTATAAAAGGTGGCAAATTCTGCTGCGCTTAGCATATCGTATTCTTTAGACGCAATACCAAAATTTTGTTGTGTTTCAAACTGCAATTCCGATTTTCCCTGGCTTCCTTTTTTGGTTGTTACGATAATTACCCCGTTTGCTCCCCTGGAACCGTAAATGGCAGTTGAAGAAGCATCTTTCAATATTTCAATAGACTGAATGTCGTTTACATCTAAAAGCTGGAAAAGGCTGCTGTTTGCCACCCCGTCGACAATGTATAACGGGTCGTTTCCTCCGTTGATGGAATTAGCCCCGCGAATACGTATCATAATGCCACCCGCAGGGGCGCCTGACGTGGTTGTTACCGTAACACCACTTGCCCTTCCCTGTAACAGTTGTTCGGTTCTTTGAATTGGCTCATTTTGTATCATACTTTCATTAACAGACGACATTGCTCCGGTCAGATCACTTTTTTTCATCGTACCATAACCAATAGCCACAATTTCATCGATGCCAATGGTTTCTTCTTCCATCGTAACATTAATGCTGATTTTCCCGCTAACCGTTATCTCCTGTGTTTTCATCCCCACAAATGAAAACTGTAATATTGCATTTCCCGGAATTTTGTCAAGTACATAATAACCATCGGAGTTGGTAATAATACCCATGGTTGTTCCTTTCACCACCACGGTTACACCAGGTAACGGGAATCCGGAGGAATCGGTGACTTTGCCTGAAACTTTCGTTGACTGCTGTAAAGCCCTGCCGGGATCAGTTTCTTTTTTTTGCAGTACAATAAAATTGTTTTCCAGGATATTCCAGCTTATTCCCTCTCCTGTGAATAGTTCGCCCAGGATATCTTCAATGCTTTTGTCGTTTGCTGTTATAGAAACTCTTCTTTCAGTGTCGACGATACTTTCTTCATAAAATAGCCTGAACTTGCTGTTTTCTTCAATATAATCCAAAACTGATTTTACCGATCCTTGTTCAACCTTAAAATTAAACCGGGTATTCTGAGAATAGACGGATGCACTTAACTGCAACACACCCACGAAAAATAATAATAAAGAAAGCTTCATCATTAAAAAAATTTTTTGAGCAGTGATTATTCGGTAACCACAGCCCCAATTGTTTGTTTTTTTCATAAATTTGAACTGTTTTAAGTTAAATTGATGCCTTGTATGAGGCGTTAAATTGATTTGAAAGCCGGAGAATTGTGCAGATTCTCCGGCTTCTTGCAATAAATACATTTTTTTATTCCATACTATTTGTTTTTTGACTTAAGCACTATATTTTCACCTTCAATCGAATAGTTTATCGGTGATGCCATTGATACAGCATTTAATATATCCGGTAACATTTCATTTTCAATTGTGCCGGAATAAATATAATTCTTACATTCTTCATCTTTGAAGATGAAATTTACGTCGAATCTCCTTGTCAGGATTTTTGTTAATTGTAATAAACTTTCACTCCTGAGAATTAATTTTCCGTCTTTCCATGTTGATGGCAGTCTTTTCAGATTTCTGTCTACTAATAATTGTTTTTTGTTTTTATAATAGGTCGCCTGCTCCCCTGGATTTAAGATTTCCTTTGATTTGTTTTGGCGGATTGATACTTTACCGTTGAATAAGTAAGTTTTTATTTTATTGTCCTCGGGATATGCTGAAACAGAAAACTGAGTTCCAAAAACAATAATCTCTATTTCAGAAGCATTTACTTTAAATTTTGAATGGTTATTTTTTTTAACATCAAAATAGGCTTCTCCGGTTAAATCAACCTCCCGTTTAAAATTGCTGAAATTTGAAGGATACTTTAATATTGAGCCTGAGTTTAGCCATACTTTAGTTCCGTCGGGTAATATGATTTGAGCTTTTTCTCCGTATTCACAGACGGTTTCAATATAATTGCCTTTACCTGGAATTAATGGAATATTCAAAATATTCAGTAAAACCGATGCGATTCCAAATATTAAAATAAATATTACAGCTATCTTTCTCCATAAATAAATATTCAATTTAAATACAGGTGTCTTTGCATTTACGGCAAGCATTACATTTGAAAGTGCTTTTTCAACATCAGGAGTCCAGACATCAAAATTAACAGTACTACTTGTTTCAAGCGTTTTGAGTAATTTCTGAAAAATAACTTTATTGGAAGGGTCAGCATTTAGCCATTTTTTAATCAATTCATTTTCTTCAGAAGTACATTCCCTTTTATAAAATTTGTAGGCAAGAATATATAATTGATCTTCTCCCATAATCGTTTTGTTTGTATTAAAAGGACACAAAAATTTTGCAGTACCCCCAAGAAGATATTAAAATTTTATTTTGAAGGGGCTGGCAAGATAGAAAAGGGTGTAAACACCGTTTTTGAAGATATTAAGTAATACTCGCGATAAGCAGGCAAAAAATAATGTCAATATATGGCCCAAGTTGGTTCCGGAGTTTCTTTAGAGCAATCCCCAATTGGTTTTCAACTGTTTTGTAAGATATTCCTTTCATGTCTGCTATTTGGCGGTAAGATAATCCTTCTTCCCTGCTCAGCATGAATATTTCTTTACATTTTAGAGGTAATTCATCTATTGCTTTCTCGCAAATTTTTTTTAATTCATTAAATTCTAAATAGCCATTCGGGTTATAAGGAATTTCAATTCCATCTATTTCTGATAAAATGAGTTTGAAGTTATCGCGGAAATAGTTGTAAGAGCGATTTTTGACGGATATATAGAGGTATTTTTCCAGGGAAGTTTTGATTGTAATACTTTTACGGTTTTCCCATAAATTAATAAAAACTTCCTGAACTACTTCTTCAGAAATTGAATGATTCTTACAAAATATATTGGCATAATTGCATAACAACGGATAGTAATACCGGAATACTTTTGAAAAGACTTTTATATCTCCTCTTTTTATGTCTTGCCAATTGTCCATTGCTTAGCTCCGAATTATTCAGCCTAAAAGTTATCTCAATTTTAATCGACCTGATTATAGAAGAATTTTATTTAAAAATCCATTAATTGAGAATCTATCAACTACAAAGATGCAAATTTTATATCGGGAAGGAAGCTGAAATTTAACGTTAATCTGTTTTATTGGACGTAACCGGTTAATAATTTTTTTAAGTTTGTTGATCTTAAACTGAACGAAATGTATCTCAATCGGGCCAATAGCTTTAATGAGATTTATACTGCATTTTACAGGAAGTCATATCTTTATGTGAAATCATATGTACACGATGATATGGCCGCGGAGGATATTGTTTCTGATTCATTAATAAAACTGTGGGAACGGATGAAACAGGAAAAGGTTGATCCTGTTAGTCCATTCCTGTTTTCTATTTTAAAAAACCGGACACTCGATTATTTAAAGCATCAGGCTATTAAGCAGGATGTTCACGATGCAATGCAGAAAACATTATACCGGGAATTGGAAATCAGGACCACATCGCTTGAATCGAGCGACCCTAACGAAATTTTTTCCAGCGAGATACAACATATAATAGATACAACACTTCAATTACTCCCTGAAAAAACAAGGGAAATTTTTATAATGAGCCGTTTCGAAAATAAATCTCATAAGGAAATAGCAGCATTATTTAATATTTCTGTAAAGGGAGTCGACTATCATATCATGCAATCAATTAAAGGATTAAGGGTCGCCTTAAAGGATTATTTACCACTTATCGGGTTCCTGTCTCTCCTGAATTAATAAAAAAAGTTTTTATTCCCACTAGTGATTTGTTGACTTCAATCGTTTTGTTATCGAAAGGGGAAAATTAAAAATTTCCAAATTGCTAAACTTTTGGAGGATGAAAGAGCTTCTTTTGAAATATATCAACGGGGATTGTACTGATCAGGAAAAGGTGAAAATAACCAACTGGTTGGATTCCAATCCTGCCAATATGAAGGAATATCTTGCATTACGAAAATTAAATGATATTACGATCTGGCAAACCAATCCTGATGTCAAACAGCAACAAACAGCAAAAGAAAAAGTCTTCATCTGGTCTTGGAATAAATATTATACCGAAATACTCAAGATTGCTGCTGTATTTCTTATCGGAATTTTGGTATCCAGGTATTTCCTTTCTGATGTTATTTCCCAAAGCCCCTCTATTGCCATGCAAACACTTTATGTACCTGCCGGGCAGCGGGCTGAATTAACCCTGGAAGATGGTACCAGGGTTTGGTTAAATGCAAAAACGACCTTAACCTTCCCTAATCATTTTTCAGAAAAAACCCGTGAGGTAAGGCTCGATGGCGAAGGTTTTTTCGATGTAACTTCCAGCAAGGCAAAACCATTTATTGTAAATACCGGGAAATACAATATTAAAGTTTGGGGCACAACATTTAACCTGATGGCCTATTCGGGCAGTGAAACTTTTGAAACATCCTTACTGGAAGGTTCTGTCGAAATATTAAAGCCTGGGTATGACAACGGGGTAATGCTAAAGCCCAATGAACAATTCTTTTTCCGTGCTGGCAACATGGTTATTGCCCCGATTAAAAATATGGACCATTTTTTATGGAAGGAAGGAGTTATAAGTTTTGATAATGAAACTTTTACAGAGTTAGTTAAAAAGCTGGAACTATATTTTGACCTGGATATTGATTTAAAGAATGAAAAAATATTAAACTACCGTTGTACCGGTAAGTTTCGTATGAGAGACGGGGTAGAACATATTCTGAAAGTCCTTCAGTTAAGCAATCATTTCACTTATCATATAGACAATAAGCAAAATAAAATCATAATAGAATAAAAAAATATTGATCTAACAGAAAGTAACAGCCTATGATTTTAAACACGGATAAAAAAACGGAGAGTGCGTCAACACTCTCCGTAAATGGTCGATACCTGACCTGCTCGCTAAAACAAATTCAAGTATTAACAACCAAAAAACAAATTTATGAAAAATTATTTGTCAGGGGAATTCTTTGACTCAATGAAACAATTTTTACGAAAGATGAGAACAACTTGTATAATATTAATAGTTTTTACATCATCGTTGTTTGCAACCAATGCTAATTCCCAGGTTGCAAAAGTTAATCTTGTAAAAAAAAGTGCTTCAGTAATACAAATAATCAGGGAGATAGAAAATCAGACGGATTATTTGTTTGTATTCGATAAGAATGAGATCGATCTAACCCGGAAAGTGGATATTAGCGAGGGGAACCGGTCGGTTGCCGAAGTTCTTTCTGATATATTCAGGGATACCGATGTGGTTTATGCCATGGAAGGCTCCAACATCATACTAATGCCGAAGAATGTCGGTCTACAGCAGCAAAAAACCGTTTCCGGTAAAATCACCGATTTCTCCGGTGCCCCGTTGCCCGGTGTAACGGTGGTGGTTAAAGGAACTACGAGTGGAATCATTACCGATGTCAATGGGAATTATTCTCTTGCCAATGTCCCGGGCGACGCAATCCTGGTCTTTTCATTTGTGGGGATGAAGACACAGGAAATACCGGTTGCCTGGAAAACCAGCATTAATGTTACGATGGAAGAAGAAACCATTGGCATTGATGAAGTTGTGGCGATTGGGTACGGAACGGTTAAAAAAAGTGACCTGACAGGTTCTGTATCTTCTGTCTCTGCAAAGTCTCTTGACAACCATCCAATGAATGATTTTTCCCTGGTACTGCAGGGACGTGCTCCCGGGGTTTCAGTTACCAGCACATCAGGTATGCCTGGGCAGGAAGCCAAAATTCGCGTCCGGGGAGCAAATTCAATTTCCGGAGGAAACGATCCTTTGTATGTTGTAAATGGCTTTGTAACTTCTTTTAATGAATCTTTTAATGAAGTTAATGTGGAAGATATTGAATCGGTCCAAATATTAAAAGATGCTTCAGCAACTGCGATATACGGGTCAAGAGGGGCCAATGGTGTTGTGCTGATAACAACTAAGAAAGGAAATTCCGCATATCCAACAATAACAGTATCAGCAAATACCGGTATCAGCAGGATAACTGACAGGTACGATTTATTAAATGCCGGAGAATATGCAGAATTTATTAACGAGTATTACGGCTCGGATGTTTTTTCAAGTGACGAAATCAGTAATTTCTATAACGGAGGAGGAACCGACTGGCAGGATGCAATTTTCCAAACCGGGATAAACCAAAACTACCAGGTTTCAGCATCCGGGGGACTTGGAAAAATGAATTACTATGTATCAGGAAACTACATTAATGAAAAAGGAAACCTGCTCAATACTTCAAGTGAAAAATATTCATTCCGGGCCAATATTAATTCGGAGTTTAGCAAGCGTCTGAAAATTAGTATCGATATCAACGGGATGAATAAAAATACGAAAAATTCGCATTTGTCAACTACTGGAAGTAAAAAGAATTCGGTGATCTGGAACAGCCTGATTTATTCTCCTACCGAGTCCATTTTTAATGATGACGGGACCTACAATGAAACCGACAGTTATGGTTCTGTAAATAAGAATCCTTATATGTATTTAAAGGAAAGTCTTCATAAAAATTATATACAAATGTATAGCTTGAATAGTGAGCTTACCTATAAAATTATGGATGACCTAAAATATAAGGTGTTAGCCGGGGTTAAAAAAACTAATTCTGAATCCAGAGATTTTAATAATGAATATATTGATTCGACTACCGGAGCTTTCCGTAGTTATTCTGACAATACTTACTGGCAGATAACCAATTTGTTATCTTACGACAAAATAATAAACGAACATTCTTTGTCATTAACCGGTGGTATTGAAATGTCGGCCTCAAAGACAAATTCTTTTTCTGCCGGTATATCCGATTTGGGTATTGAATCATTTGGATATTATAACCTGTCGGTAGGAACTTCCAGTTCTGTTTACTCAGGGTATAGCGAATATTCCCTGTTATCATACCTGGGCAGGGCAAATTATAATTTCAAATCAAAATATTTCTTTACCGGTACTTATCGTATCGATGGTTCCTCAAAATTCAGGGGCGATAACAAATACGGGTATTTCCCATCTTTTGCTTTAGGTTGGGTTGCTTCGGAAGAACCTTTCATAAAAGACCTTGGATTATTTGACCGCTTAAAAATAAGAGGCAGCTGGGGGATTACAGGGAACCAGGCAATTAATCCGTACGCCACATTATCTACATTAAGATCAATGAGCTATAACTATTATTCAGAAAATGAATATCCGGGGTATGGTCCTTCAGCTCCGGGGAATCCGAACCTGAAATGGGAAGAAACAGAACAGTTTGATATTGGATTAGATATATCAGTTTTGAATAACAAAATATCACTGTCTCTTGATTATTTCGATAAGAAGACAACTGATCTCTTGACTAAAAAAGTATTGCCGTACTATAGTGGAATGGGCGACGATGCAAGTATTACTCAAAATCTGGGAGAGATTGATAATAAAGGATTTGAAGCGAATATAACCTACGTGCCTGTTTTGAGAAACGATTTTTCATGGGATGTTAATCTGAACTTTTCGGTGATCAGAAATGAAGTAATCGACCTTGGAGAACAGGAAAGTATAACCGGTTCTACTTATGGAAGTGATGGGGTTCTTAGTACCAGTCCGTTTATTGTTATGCCCGGAAAACCATTAGGTTCATTTTATGGGTATAAATTCCTGGGGCTTTGGAAATCTTCGGAAGCAGAAGAAGCTGCTAAATATGGCAATGCCCCGGGTGATTCGAGATATGAAGATGTAGACGGGGATTACTCCATTGATGCCTCTGATTACCAGATCATAGGTGATGCTAATCCCGATTTTTCATGGGGATTGAACAACCATATACGATACAAAAATTTTGACTTTAATATTTTAATACAAGGCGTGCATGGGCAGGATATTTATAATCTGACCTATGCCTCGGCAGCTTCTGTTATTGGCGATTCCCGTTCTATTACAATTAAAGAAGCAACAAACTTCTGGACCACGGATAATGAGAATACAATATGGCCCAACATTAGCAGCACCTCCGATGCAAACTATATGAACTCATCGAAATGGATACAAGATGGGACTTACATAAAGTTGCGAAATATTAGTGTCGCCTATACATTGTCAAAGAAATATGCCAAAATAGGAGATCTGAAATTTACGTTAAGCGGACAAAATTTATTGACACTAAGCGATTATAACGGCTACGATCCTGAGGCATCGTCAACAAGCACAAGCGATACGGACTTAGGTCTCGACTTTGGTGTTTATCCCTCTCCGAAAACAGTGACTGTAGGTGTTTCTTTAAAATTTTAACAAAGAATAAAAATGGTAAGCATTATGAAAAAATATATAATAATAGCATTGGTACTATTGAATGTGGTAGCCTGTAGCGACTTTTTAGACGAGGAAAGCAAAGGACAGCTTATGTCTGATTCATTTTATCAGAATGCCGAAGAACTTGATATGGCAGTTACCGGTCTTTACCATTCTCTCGCTGAATCATTAGCCAGCGATGCTTGTACTGCCCCAACCCTGGGAGGAAATGACGTTACTTCTGAGTTTGACGGTTTCGAGGAGTTTGATGTATTTAATGCTACCGGTGATAATGAACAGACATCGGGATACTGGGCTTTATTGTATAATATTGTTGCCGTCTCAAACGAGTTGATAAATAATTACGATCAGGCTGATGCTACTGAAACTGAAAAGAATCAGGCAGCGGGGCAGGCCTATTTCGCAAGAGCATATGCCTATTTTACTCTGGTCAGGTTATGGAATGAAATTCCGTTATATACAAAAAATGAAGATGCTGACGAAGATATTGTAAAATCGTCACCGGAAGATGTTTACGAACTGATTGTTTCCGACCTTAAACTGGCAGAAGAGATGCTTCCCGATGAATGGACAGATAAAAAGGCTGATATTGGATTTACCAGCGGGGCGGCAAAGTCTCTTCTTGCCTATGCTTATTTAACCATGGCCGGTTATCCGGTAAACGATGAATCGGCCTATTCGCTTGCTGCAGCAAAAGCAAAAGAGGTCATTGATAATGAAGATACTTATGGATATAAATTACTGGACAATTTTGCTGATTTGTTTGAGTTTGAAAACAATATTAATGACGAGATAGTTTTTGCAACCTTTCATAACAAAAGTAATAGAAAAAATTACCGATGTCCGCGTTGTGCAAAACCCACGGAATATGGAGGTTGGGATTGCTATTTTGCTGAAATTAATTTCTTTAATAATTTTCCGGAAGGCTCCAGAAAAGATGGTACTTTTGCAACAACTTTCCCTCTCGAAAGCGGAGAAACTGTTGATTGGACAGGTACCATACAGAAACATCCTTATTACACGAAATATTGGGACGATGGTTCGTTTACATGGGATGAACCGTGGGAAGATGATGGCTGGAAGTCAAGCCGGACAAATATGGTGTTCCGGTATGCCAATGTGCTTTTGACTTATGCTGAAGCACAGGCAATGTCTTCGGCTCCTGATGCATCAACTTACGACGCTATAAACAGGGTACGGAACAGGGCCGGCCTTTCTGATTTAACGGAAGGACTTTCGCAAACTGCATTCCGCGATTCTGTCGTTGCTGAACGTTCATGGGAATTTGCGGGGGGAGAATTTGCAATGGCTCCCTGGTATGACCTCGTTCGCCTTGAAAGGGTGGAAGAAGCTGCTACCGACCGTGACGAAAATGAGTTGGCAATAAGTACACCGGATAAAAATGATTATTTTGCTCCATACCCGACTGTTGATGTTTTAATAAATGAGGGGTTGGATGATTAACTTTCGCGTATTAGCGGAGTTAGTATTAACCGCATTTCCGGAGTGGGAAGCAACGGAAAAGGAGGAAGCCTGCGGATTAAACCTTGTACGGGTGATTATACCGATGAAGTTCGGATTATAAAAGACACAGAAGAAGCGGTTCCCGGTTTTTATGCAACAAAGCTGGATAATGGAAATACATTTACCATTCAATGCAATAACTTTTCTGATAAGAATATTTACATCCGGTCGGTTTCGCTGAACGGGGAAGAACTGGATTCATTAAAAATTTCGCACCGGCAGATTATGGCCGGAGGGAAACTGGAGTTTTCTATGGGAAATCAACCCCAAAAATAAATTAAATCGAAATCAATGAAAGAAAAAAGTCATTTGTTCTTTATCGTTCTTCTGTTTATTTCAGTATTGGCTGATGCAAAAGATTATAATATCCTTGACTTTGGTGCAAAAAACGATACATCGTTTACCAGCACACAGGCTTTTAATAAAGCAATAGCAAGGTGTTCTGAAAATGGCGGCGGAAGAATTATTGTTCCTGCCGGTAAATTCAAGTCGGGTTCTATAGTTTTAAAAGATAATATTGAACTTTATCTGGAACCCGGTGCAACAATTTATGCAAGTTCAAAACATAGAGATTTTCCAAGACAGGAACAACCAGAATATCGTTCCCAGAAAGATCCGGGGGGATGGTATTCCCTGATTTACGCGGAAGGAGCATCTAACATTTCGGTAACAGGTAAGGGCACAATTGATGGACAGGGAAGCAAACAACAAGGGCGCCCTGACGCCATGGGGGGAGACAGGGACGGACGGCCACGCTGCATTCTTTTTATTTCCTGCAAAAATGTTGTTGTCCGGGATGTTAATTTAATGAATGCCGGCATCTGGACACAACATTACCTGAACTGCGATGATGTACTTATCGACGATATTTATGTTTTTGCACATAGTAACCGGAATAACGATGGTATTGATATTGACGGTTGCAGGAGAGTAGTGCTTTCTAATTCAACTTTTGATTCTTCTGACGATGCAATCTGTTTGAAAAGCACAGGGACAGCTCCTTGCGAAGATGTAATTATTAGCAATTGTATTGCAAGTAGTTTTTGCAATGGTATAAAATGCGGGACAGAAACTACCGGAGGTTTTAAAAATATAAACATAAGTAATTGTATTGTGAGGCCTTCGAAACACCCAAGGCAGCCGACAAAAAAGAAACCTTTTAATAATGGGATTTCGGGCATTGCTCTTGAAATTGTTGACGGAGGAACAATGGACGGTGTTACTGTCAATAATCTTCTTATCGAAGGAACTCAAAGTCCGGTTTATGTTCGGCTGGGAAACCGGGGGCGTAAACATCGCGACGATGCCCCGGAACCGTTGCAGGGACAAATGCGCAACATTAATATTAGCAATGTTTTGGTTTACAATTGCGGAAA
The DNA here is from genome assembly GCA_963662895.1 of Prolixibacteraceae bacterium. Lineage (GTDB taxonomy): Bacteria > Bacteroidota > Bacteroidia > Bacteroidales > Prolixibacteraceae > GWE2-42-39. Next base: position 1,394,701 of record OY759981.1, read on the forward strand.
TTATTCTTCTTCTGTTACGGGAATTCCGGGAGCTTATATTAACGGGGTTACACTTAGGAACATAAGAATAGTACCGGAAGGAGGTTTGAAAGAAGGAGATTTTTTGAAATCTTTTGAAGATGTCTTAGAAGATGTGAAAGGATATCCGGAATCAATGGTTTGGGGTAACCTGCCAAGTTGCGGCCTTTTTATTCGTCATGCCAAAAATGTAAAAGTAGATGGTTTTGCAATCGAACCTCTTGATACAGATTCCAGGCCAGTTGTTATGGCAGAAGATGTAATAGGCCTGATTATAAAAGGAGTGAATAAAGGCTCTAATTGCCAGGCGACTGAATGGTTTAAACAAAAAGATGTATCCTTCTGTAAAACTGAGTTTGAATTACCTGAATAGGTTTATTAATATGGAGAATCAAAAATTAGAACGTCTGGGGTCTTTAGACGTATTGAGAGGTTTTGATTTATTTTGCCTGGTGTTCTTTCAACCGATTTTAATCCGGGTTGCAAATGCATTGGATTGGGTACCAACTTACTGGGTTGCGTCTAACTTTTACCATTCTAAATGGAACGTTTTTACTTTTTGGGATATAATAATGCCCTTGTTTATGTTTATGGCCGGTGCATCCATGCCATTTGCTTTTGCCAGGCACCTGCAAAACGGTACCAAACTGGATTTGTATAAGCGCATCCTTAAACGGGTCGTCCTTTTATGGATATTTGGCATGATGTGCCAGGGCAACCTGCTTTCTTTTGATCCCGATCGAATTTTTTTGTTTTCAAATACTTTGCAGTCCATTGCTGTAGGTTATCTGATAGCCGCAGTTCTGTTAATCCATTTAAAAAGGAACGGACAGATTATTGTTACTGCAAGTTTGCTTCTAATTTATTGGGGAATAATGACTTTTGTGAAAGTTGGATACTGGGGGGGCGGTAATTTTAGCCCGGATAATAACCTGGCTGAATATATCGATCGTATTGTTCTGGGGCGTTTTCGCGATGGTTCAACCATAACTGAAACAGGTATTGATTTTGGGAAGTACCGTTATACATGGATTTTAAGTAGCCTCAATTTTGGTGTTACAGTAATGACCGGCGTTTTTGCCGGACAAATATTGAAAAGCAGCCTTTCAAAAATCAGAAAAATGCAATGGCTTGTTGTTGGTGGGGTACTTATGATTATTGCCGGACAGCTATGGGGTTTACAAATGCCAATCATTAAAAAAATATGGACCAGTTCAATGACTTTGTTTAGTAGCGGTATCTGTTTTCTGCTAATGGCATTATTCTATTTTCTGATTGATTACAAGAAATACGGGAAGTACTTTAACTGGCTGAAGATTTACGGAATGAATTCTATCCTGGCATATATGCTTTACGAAATAATTAATTTCTCAAGTGTAACAACCTCAGTTTTACATGGTACAGAACAGTTTTTGGGGAATTATTATGAAGCAGTTTTAAAATTAGGGAAAGTATCCATTATCTTTTTAATTTTGTGGTTGTTATATCGCAGGAGAATATTTTTAAAAGTATAATATCTTCTTAATAAAAAGATGTGCCTGCTATTGTTGAAGTAAAATTTGAAAAATGAGAAATAAAATCCATTTAATCCTTATTTCCCTTATTTTTGGGGCTTGTACAAATTCGACACGGTTAGTAGATAGTATTAATGTTTTCATGTCAACCGCCGATGATCACGGGCAGTTGAGCCCGGCAGTTTCAATGCCATTTGGACTGATGAAAGTCGGGCCGCAAACTTATCCCGGTGGTCACAGTGGCTATAACTATTCCGATTCATTGATTCTGGGATTCAATCACATGCATGTACCCGGAGTTGGATGTTCCGGAGCAGGTGGAAATATTTTGATTATTCCCCGAACGGCAAATCTTGAGAGTGAGCCTGTGGTAATTAATAAAGGAAGTGAAACAGGAACACCTGCATATTATTCTGTAAATTTTGAAAACAGCATCAGGGCCGAGCTGACGGCAGGCGATCGTATTGCTGTTCATTGCTATCATTTTCCTGAAAATTCAGAGAAAATAATCACCATTGATTTCTCGTTTTCTTTGGATAAGTTTAAAAGTGAAGAACATAATATAAAAGAGGGCAATGAGATTACCGGTTTTGTATGCAGTCGAAATGTTTGCGGCAGGGGAGAACACAAAACCTGGTATAGTATTCAGGCAGATCAGGAATTTGAGATTATTTCGGATGAGAATCATAAATTGAAATGTTCTTTCCAGAATTCGTCTGTTGAGCTAAGAGTTGCATTATCTGTTATTGATGCACAGTCGGCTTCAGAACGAATTCAGGAAAATGAGACATTATCATTTTCTGATATTCGAAAACAGAATGAACAGCGATGGAAGAAAGAACTTTCAACCATACAAGTAGAAGGGGACCAGGAGAAGTCGGTAATTTTTTACACGATGCTTTTCCGGGCCATGCAATCGCCGTTTATAGTTGATGAAAACGGCAAATACCGGGGGAGCGATGGTGAAATTTATGATGCCCCCGGGCCGAGCTACAATGGTTGGTCGGTTTGGGATACTTACCGTACAAAATTTCCGCTTTTCTCGCTTTGTATCCCTGACAGGTTAAACAATATGTGCCAGTCTTTATACGAATTGTATCAACAGGGTATGCCGGTCTGGTCTTCTGACAATGAACCTGTGCCAGGCGTAAGGACAGAACACAGCGAGATTGTTTTGCTGGATGCCATTAATAAAGGAATCATTGGCTTACCCGATGATTTCACATTCGAAAAAATGATACAACATTCCCAAAAACTGGAATGGGATTCGCCGGACAAAATTCTTGAATCATCTTATGACTGCTGGGCGCTTGCTGAAATAGCCCGCCTTAAAAAAGATTTTTACACAGAGAAAGATTTGAGAGAAAAGAGTATTTCGTATCGTAAAGTCTGGGTTGAGAAATTTAAAAACATGGATGAAAATTCGGATATCATGCATGGAGATGGTTTGTACGAAGGAACGCTTTGGCAGTATCGTTGGGCTGTTCCTTACGATTTGGAAGGTATTATAAGATTGGCAGGGAGCTCAGAAAAATTAGTTGCTGAATTGGATTATTTTTTTGAAAACAGCCTGTTCAATATTGGCAATCAACCCGATATTCATACGCCGTTTTTATTTAATCGATTGGGAGCGCCTTACAAAACGCAGGAAATTGTCGATAAATTATTAAATCAGGTTACCGATAATTATTATGGAACCCATAATAAATGGGAAAGGCCCGTTTCCCGCATAATTTTCCAGAACAAGCCAAAAGGTTTTGTACCGGAGATGGATGATGATTCCGGTACCATGTCGGCTTGGTATGTCCTGGCTTCAATGGGACTCTTTCCAACCTATGTCGGAAGTACTGATTTTGACATTTTTACTCCGCAGTTTCCTAAGATAACTTTAAATTTTGGTGATGCCCCATTTAAAATTCAATGTAAAAATTTTGGTGATGGTAACATTTATATTCAACAGGCTTACCTTAATAAACAACCATTGCCGGAGCCTTCTATTTCATATTCTGAAATAAAAAAAGGCGGAATCCTTGAATTGATTTTAGGCGCGGAACCCAATCCGAATGCATTTAAAAACTGAAAGGGGACATCATAACAACGATTTGGGCGGAGTAAAACAGCCTTATATCTCCGGGAAAACAATTAACAAATCAGAAATAAAAATCAGGTAATATTTTCAGGCTAAAAAATAATTACCAACAACCCAAAAAGGTAAATCATGAATATACATCTAAAATTGAGTATTGCTTTAATACTGATATTTCTGGCATTCAATACAAAAGCAAAAGATTTTTTAATTACAGATTTTGGAGCAGTAGCCGACGGCCTGACCTTAAATACAAAGGCAGTCCAAAAAGCAATTGATAAGGCTAATACAGAAAGGGGAGGCAAGGTTATTGTTCCCAATGGGATTTTTCTGACAGGAACCATTAACCTGAAAAGCAATGTGGAACTTTACATCGAAGAAGGAGCAGTTTTACTTGGCAGCACCGACATCCGAAATTATTATAGCGACTGGTGGAGGAAAGGACTAATTGTAGCGGACAATCAGGAAAACATTGCAATTACCGGCAAAGGTACGATTAACGGACTGGGACAGCAACTGGGCCTGGCCATTGATAGTTTACACCACAGCGGGGTATTGATTGACGAGCATTATAATGAGATGATGAAGCGTCCGGGAGGCAGGGCTCATATTATACAAATCAGCCGTTGTAAAAAAGTAAAAGTATCCGGAGTTAATATTATCAATTCATCTTACTGGACAACCAGTTTCAGAGAGTGTAATGGGGTGGAAATTGATAGTATACGCCTGAGCAGCGATGTGTATTACAACAACGACGGAATCGATATTCTGGATTGTAAAAATGTTCGCATTACTAATTCGTATGTAAATTCAAGTGATGATGGCATTTGTTTAAAATCGGAAAAACCGGACTTGTGTTGCGAGAATATCATAATCAGTAATAATCGGGTACGTTCCAGTGCCAGCGCTATCAAATTCGGGACATCATCAACAGGCGGTTTCAAAAATATTACGATCGAAAACATCGTGGTGTACGATACCTATCGTAGTGCACTGGCTTTGGAAATTGTGGATGGCGGAACAATGGAAAACATCACTGCAACCAATATTACTGCGATAAATTCAGGTTGCGGCATATTTATAAAACTGGGGCAGCGTAATACCAGCCGCGAAGCCGGAACATTAAAGAACGTAACCATAAAAGATGTTTTTGTGCAGGTTTCACTCGATCCCGACAAGGAATATAACGTGAAGGGTCCCAAACTTTGGTTTTTTCACAATACTATTCCAGCATCTATTACGGGGATTCCTGGTCATTACGTGCAAAATGTAAAACTGGAAAACATCGAAATTACCTATCCCGGAAAGGCCTGTAAAGGACATGCTTATATGCCCTTGTGGCGTTTGGATGATGTTCCGGAAGAGGAACATGCTTATCCTGAGTTTAGCATGTTTGGGGAGCTTCCGTCCTGGGGTTTTTATATCCGCCATGTAGATGGGCTGACGATGAAAAATGTACGGTTGTCGCTTCGCGATTACGATTTTCGTCCGGCTTACGTGTTCGACGATGTTAAAAACCTTTCTATCCGGGGAGGAACTGTTAATTCGGGAACGGATATTCCGCAGATAGTAGTGAAGGATATAAGCAATTCAGAAATAACAAATTTCATGGTGGAAGAAAAGCCTTTGAAGTCTGTTGTTTCTTACGGTACAACTCGAAATACAGAAGGATTATTAATAGAAAAACAGGACTAACAAAAATCCCGGTAAACACCGGGATTCAGTATGATCAGAGATTTGCGATCCTTGTTAATTTGGGCACATCCAAAAATTTGATTTTACGGCCCTGGAGGTCAATCAGTTTATCTTGTTTGAATTCCGAGAGCAAACGTATTACACTTTCGGTGGCCGTTCCCACTATGTTAGCCAGTTCTTCACGGGTCAGCGATAGCTGGAGCGTGTTGGTATCATCAAGGGCAAAATCATCTTTCAGCAAAAGCAGTATCTCGGCCAGTCGTTCACGTACGGTTTTTTGGGCAATATCGGTAATATAATCATTGGCCTCGCGTAGTTCGCGGCAAGCAATCTGAAGCATATGATGCGAAAACTGCCAGTTATTCTGGACCAGGAATAATAAGGTCTGATAAGGAATATGACACAGTACTGCCTCATCGATTACTTTGGCGGAAGTACAGGCAAGTTCCTGGCTTAATAATGAACGGTACGCGATAATATCTCCCTTTTGTATAAAACGCAAAATTTGTTCTTTCCCGTCAACCCCTGTTTTAAATAGTTTAAGAACTCCTTTTGTGACACAATAAAAACCGGTTAGCCGACTTCCTTCACGGTAAATGATGGTTCCCTTCTTATAAACCGAACAGGTCTTGTCGAAATTTAACTGGGCAAACTCCTGATCGGTTAGCTTTTTGAACAACTGAAACCCTGAAAGATCGCACTCTTCTTCTGTAGGTCTCTTAATTGTGCTTCTCATCTCTTTCTTATTTATATTTAGAATCAATAACAGTTATAAATTAAATTTAAAGATACGATGAACTTTTATTCTATTAAAATGATTAATTTAGATATTTAAATATATTATTTTCGTGCATTACAAAAAAATAAAGACGAGAAATTAATTAAGTAGAAGAAACATTGTTATGAAACACACAATTGATTTGGTCTGGAAAGAAAATATGGCTTTTGAGACCAAGATGGACGGACATTTGCTGACCCTGGATGCATCAGAAGAATCAGGAGGTAACGATCAGGGGCCAAGACCGAAAAAGTTAATGCTTGCCGCACTTGCCGGATGTACTGGTATGGATGTTATTTCGATCCTGAAAAAAATGAAAATAATTCCCGATTCGTTTAATGTAATTGTTGAGGGTGAACTTACTGATGACCATCCTAAGAAATATACGCAGATGACTGTAATTTATCAGTTTAAAGGGAAAGACCTGCCTATGGATAAATTGAAAAGGGCAGTAGACCTTTCACAGGAGAAATACTGCGGGGTAAGTGCTGTTTACCGCAATGTGCTGGAAATGAAATCAGAAGTCAGGATTATTGAATAGGCCAATAGCATCAAAAATCAGGGAGCACCCTGTTGGCGCGCCTGGAGCCAGGGGTGTTCGGTCTTAAATAGAATTACTTTTTTCTAAATCCATAATTTTCCTTTTTTCTGCTTTTCCTATATTTTCCGCTACCACCTCTGCAATATCTTTTACCTGTATGGCTGAGTGGCGGGTAATGGTACGTTTGCAGACCGGGCAGGCTGTTGCCAGTAGTTCGGGGTCCGGGGCACTTAGTTCTTCAACCAAATGCCTGGTAATTTTATCTTTTTGAGCCTGATTGATTTTCGTATTTGCCAAACTTCCGCCGCAGCATAATGCATCTTCGCGTTCAAATTTCGAGGGAACAACAGTCCCGGCCTGTTGCAATAGCAGCCTTGGCTGTTCATAAATTTTCGAGCCGCGTCCCAATTCGCAGGGATCGTGGTAAACCATCCGTAATTGCTGCTTTGCTATTTGGATTTTACCTGCACCTGCCAGTTGTAAAAGATATTCACTATGGTGCAAAACGGGTATTGGCAAATGGTAATTCTCGTTGAACATTTTATAACAAATGGGACACGATGTTACCAGCATTTTTGCTTTTGACGAGAGAATAAAGTCGCGGTTGAAATCAATCAATCGCTGGGCTGCTTCATTGTTACCCGACAAAAGCATAGGCCGTCCGCAACAGGCGCCCTGTTCCTCTCCCATCACCTTGAAATTTTCTCCGGCATGTTGCATAATTTTTATCATCGCCCGCTCGATAGCCGGACTCAGTGATGACATGCACCCCGGGAAATAAACAACAGTGGAACTTTCAATTTTTTCCGGCACATCCAGATAAGGAAATTCATTTTTATTGAAACGGGCAAACTGTCCCCGATAAATCTGTTTTTGTAAAGTCAGTTCAATGCCTACCGGGCAGGCTTCGGTACAACGTCCGCACATCAGGCAGTTTTTCAGGTTTTCTTCGGTCAACGTATTACTACGTATATCGCGGGTAAAATTAACGCCCTGCACTGTGCCGATTCCGGCCTGGGTTTTCAACTGGCAAACATCGATACAAACGCCGCAACGCGAACACGAATAAATTTCAAAATTGGTAAATCCCCGGTTCATTTCACGTTTATCCAGTCCCCAGCGCTTTAGATAAATATAAGCCATTTCGGTTGGGATATGCATGTAACGTGAAAATGGGAGCAAAACAAAAAAACCAAATAACGCGATGGAATAAAACCACCAGAAGGGTATTTCCATTTGTTCAACCGGAAGGAACGAAGCCAGTATGCGACCGGTTTGCCCGGTTAAAAAGCTATGCCCTGCACTACCCGACGCTATACTTTCAGCCAGTAAACGGGCAGGGAAAATAAGCCACAGGAAAGTAAGTGTCCATTTGTCAATCCGGTTGTGTTTGGTAGTATGTACCAATCCCAGTGCTTTACTCCGGAAACGTTTCAAAATGGCAAGGAACAATCCGCTAAGGATCATCAGCAGGAAAAAATCCATCAGGAAGGTATAAATCTCCGAATACGGAAATTTTGCATCCGGCGAAACAAAATGTTTGAAAAAAATAGCGACATACGGACGTGCAGTTATTTTACCGGAATAAGCAATTACTTCGAGTTTCCCAATCAGTATGATCATAAACCAGCCAAAGGCAAAGCACATGTGCATATAGCCCAGAAAAGGGTTTTTCCTGAACAGTTTACGGTGCAACAGGCTTTCCATGAAAACTTCGCCGGTAGCCCGGATGGTTTTCATGGTGAAAATATTTTGTCCGAATTTTACCAGTCCGTTCCGGTCGAGTTCACCCAGCCATTTCAGAAAAAGGAATAACACCCAGCCAAGAGTAAAAAGCAAACCGGCCAGGAACGGAATTACAAATAACGGGAAAGTATGTGTCGGAAGGCTCGGGTTCATGTGGCAATTTGTTTTTTCATCAGGTCAATTACATTGCGGACATTCACGCCGCGCGGGCAAACCATGGTACATTTCCCGCAAAACATGCACTTTTCGAGTTCAACAATCAGCTTGACCGTTTCACCGCGGCGAAACCGGGTATGCGTTTTTCGGATATTGAAGCCGGAACGTGGTGCTGCCATGCACGAACCGGTACAACTTCCGCAACCAATACATAAACGCAGGCTGGGTTCCAGTTCCTGCAGTTGGTCAGAAAAGCTGTGGTCGAGAATGTCCCAGTCCGTCTCCCGGCTTTTTGTAATCGAATATCCGAACGAGTGTGTCATTTCCCGGGTTGACTGGTTAAATACTGGTGCAGGGCCAACGCTGCCGATTTGCCGTCGTTTATGGCATCCATAACAGTAACAGGACCTTTACAGGCTCCGGCAATCATTACATTGGGCAGCCGGGTTTGGTTTTCAGTAATGAAATCTTCAGAATAGGCTATAAATTCCGAACCGTCGGCATTTGTTTCTTCCGAAAGAAACGGAATCCTTTTCCCTTCCATCCCTACCATCAGGATTACAAAATCAAGCGTCATTTTCATCGGCGTACCGGTCAGTGTGTCTTCGGTTTTCAGTTTGATTTTTTTCTGTTGGTCTTCAGCCAGTTCAGAAACACGTCCGCGGATAAAATTCACCTGCCAGTCCATTTGTGCCTCGCGGTACAATTCTTCGTACCCTTTCCCGAAAAGGCGTAGATCCATGTAAAAATTGAATATCTCGGCCTCAGGATACAGTTTTTTCATTTCAATGGCCTGCTTCACCGCGCAGATACAGCAAACTTTGGAACAATAGGTGTTGCCTGCTTTTTCATCGCGGGAACCCACGCAATGCAAGATGCCAATGCGTTTTACTTCTTTTGGTTCATATGACAACTTACCGTCTTTGGCCAGCATTTCTTCCACGTCAGCCGAGGTTAGCACATTTTTGTAAAGTCCGTAGCCATACTCTTCCTTGCGATGTGCGTCAAACTCGGTAAAACCACTGGCCCACACAGCGCCCCGGGTTATTATTTTTTCTCCTGAACTGGTTTTAATTTCCAGGCCATCCTCAATCATTTTCAATTTTTGAACTTCGGTTTCAGTAATCATTTTTACTGAAGCTTTTTCGAGCGGGGAGGTTAATTGGTGCTGAAGTTCTGTTGCCCTGGCAAAAGGAAATAACTGGTACCACCGGGATAGTTTTCCGCCTGTAACTTTCTCTTTTTCGATGACTACCGGCTGGTAGCCAAGCATAAGAAGGGCATTGGCTGCTGACAACCCCGCCGGACCGGAGCCGATAACAGCTACCGGAAGTTGCATTTGTTTATTAATCATTGGATTTCTGGTTCCAAAAATTCAAGTTGTAGTTTTTTCTTTTTCAGGTTAAATTTTTTGTTGCTGTCATAACTGATTCCCATTTTTTTCAGTAAGGGCTCACAATCGACCTGATGGGTTTGCAGCCCGATTTCCCATGGATCGTAGCCAAGTACCAGTCCGGCCATTTCTTCATGGCTAAGTACCGGGATACCCTGCCCGTTGGCGCCAAACCATTCGTTGCGCATCTCGCCGATGGTGTATTGCCAGCGGTCGAGGAACATGGTGCACCCCGGACAGTTGGTTACGATAAAATCGGGTTTATATGGAGCCATGGACTCGAATTTGCGGTACGAGTTGGCAACACTGTACCCGCGGTTGGCTTTCACCACGTATTGTCTGAAACCAAACCCGCAACAATGACGGCGTTCGGGGTAATCGACCGACTGGCCGCCCCAACTGCTGACCATACCCGACAAAACCACCGGGAACTCGGCGCCGCCAATTCCTTTAGATGGAAAAATTTTTGCATAATGGCAACCGATATGGTCAACTACTTTCAACGGTTCGCCTGTTTGTACATTTACCAGTGGGTTTTGTATCCGGGCGGCAATTTCATTCCTGAAACGATAAAGAATATCGGAAGTATGCATAACTGCTTCCGGTTTTTCAAACTCACGCCGGGTCGCTTTCCAAAGCATTTCATGCACTTTAGCCTCCACTTCCGGGTGGTGTTCCCAGGTTTCGAGCACTTCGTTATAAAGCCCGAACGAAGTAACACACGAAGGCACCAGATATTTATAACCGGCTTCGCCCATTAGTGAAAAATGGCGGGCCATCACGGTCATAATCGTTTCAAACGGAATGATATCGCAGTGATAGGCAATGCCCGTGCACGTGGTATGTTTCGGGTCGTCGTAAATATCTTTATCAAGCAAATCCCGAAGAATGGTCAGGAATAACCTTTCTGCTCCCGGGAAAAAATTCTGACGGATGCAACTCCGCGCGTAATAATAATGGTCATCGGGGATTTGCCGGTTGTAATTCTTCCAGTTTTTTGAAACAGACATGGTTTAGTTGTTAATCGTTTATTTCTGAATTTTTTGAATATACATAATAGAAATATTCATTGTCGCAATCGTCGTGAATATCAAGGTTCATTTCTTTTGCCTTTTTTTCTGAATACTTCTGAATATCTTCATACATTTCGGTTGCGCCGGTCTCGTCGAAAATATGCTGCAGTTCGTCCAGCGATTCCTCATCGATTTTTCTTAAAGTACCAGCCCCGGGTTTTTCATAATTGCCGCCAAGCGAATCATATACCTTTTCAGCGTTTTCCCTGATCCATTTCCACACCGGGCCTTGTTCCGGGTGTAATGCCGGGGAAACCCTTTCAGGATGAAAACAATAGCCAAGTTCCAGTATATTTTTCCCTACCGTTTGTTTAATTGCAAACTGCTGACGTCCTTTTTCCGACTCGGTAAAATAGCCTAGCTCCTGACTTAGTTTCCGCAAAGCCTGAATGATATATCCGGGCGTATTTCCTCGCGGACAACGGGTTTTGCACGACATGCACTGACCGCAATACCAGATGGTTTCGCTTTTTAGCAACGAACGTATCGTTTCGTCGTCGCGGGTTTGTACCTGGTTACAGATAACGCGCGGATCGTAATCGTAAAATTGTGCAGCAGGACAAATGGCCGTACATATTCCGCAATTTATACAGGCATTCAAGCCATCTTTCAAACGGACATCTTTAGCAAGAATATCATACAAATTGTCCATCACTTATTTTAAGTTTGAATTTCAAAAGTAGGACAACGATCAGGATTTGGAAAGACGTAAAAAACGTATTTTGAGGAGGTATTTTTACTTATTTAATTATACAACAGGTTGTTTATTGATACTTTGGGTAAAGTTGTAATCAGTGGAAAAACGACATTACATAAACAAGATATAAAACACAGGAATTAGCAATCCTAAAAGAACAAACCACTTTCCGGTTCCGGAAAGCCCCTTTTTGCCCCGTACCATTATCAACCCGGATACGGCAAAAAAGATAAGAGAAACGGCAAAAATATCGCCTATAACAGTCCAACCGGTTACATTATTATAATGTAGCTTATTCAGGTAGTAAATAATTACTTTTTTTCTGTGCTGTTCATATTCTACGATACCGCTATTGAGAGAGTATACCCCTATTCCTCCATTAAAGATAAGGCGGTAATGATCCTCATTAACTTGTGTCACTTGCATTATCTCCGGTAAATCATCCTGTTTTTCCCAGGCATCTTTAATGGCTTCCGGTTTTAAATTTGGAGATAACTGCACCGTTCCCTCTATCGTTTTGTAGGCAGGATTGTGCTTTCCCATATGGTTTAGCACAAATCCCGATACTCCATACACAAGGCACAAGCCTACCATAATAAATCCTAAGTCCCTGTGTATTATTCGAACCCATTTCCGAAAAGTCTTCATTGTTTCTTTTTAATTTACAATATCATAGTCGATACCTTCCATGAAAAAGATGGAGTAATAGTCTTTCCCATGTTCCTTCATCCATTTTCGCATTTTGCTGATATTATTATTTTCTGCAGTACAGTTTTCTGCAGTACCATCCTCTTCAACTGCTTTTTCTTTAAGGCTTTCCTCCCATTGATCGATGTATTCTTTAGTCAGTCGCCTCTCTTTTAAAACGCCGGTAACAGTAATCGTCGATCCTATTAATTCGCGGTTAAAGCCATTTATTTTTCCACCGGCTTCCACCCTTATTGTTTCATCGCCGTCGGCGTCGGCCAGGAAGCAGCGTTTCCCGGAGTGCTTACATGTATGAGTGACCACCCCTGTGAGCTTAATGGTTTTATCCAGTTGTCCCTCTGCATTGAAAAGCAAATCATTAACTGTTGAAAATGTAGTTAATACCGGTTCTTCGTTTTTTACTTCACTGTTGGATTGTTTGCTGCCTTTATTTTGGCAGGCCCCCAAAAAAAGGACGAGTGCAAAAAATAGTGAGAAATTTTTCATTGTTATATGTTAATTTAAAGCAAATAATTTATTTTCTGGCAAAAACTAAACAGGGAATAAACCCATAGATGCCTGTGACAAAAATACAAATTAATGAAAGAGGTTTTTGCCTGCGTTTTTGGTTACGGCAAAATACATAAAAAACGATAGTAAACAGCAGATTTACCAACAGAGCACTACTTGTTCCTAACTTTACTGACGGGGAAATAAAGAGAGATGTAGGCTTTTCCATTCGAATTTCGAAAGGCAATAAAAACGAACCTACTGGATCTTTCTTTTTTTTATGAATAAACGATACCTGGTCAACGACTTCTTTTGTTTTGGCATCGAGGGCAAATATTTCTTTACCCCTGCCTGATATTACATTTACATTCCAATACAACGGATTGGCCATTATCAATAGCCGGTCGGTATTCACATCGAATGCAGGCGTTGGTATTTCTTCTACTTTGTACTGTTCCGTTGTAATAATATACAGCTTATTGTTTTCACCGAATACAAAGACATAGAAACTTCTATCGTCTGGTTCGTATGTAGCAATAAACGCCGGTTTAACATCCGATGGAAACCCGGTATTTCTCAAAAAAGGTTTACCATTGACCATTTTCAGATGAAATATCTGGTCATTGCTGTCGCTGATAAAGTAACCTTCGTCATAGGGTTTTCGTGCGGATGGGTTTCCTGCCACTAACCTTGCAGGGAATCGAAATCCTGACCGCTCGAAAACCGCCATGAATTTCTGACTTTTTCCCTGTTTTATGGTATTGGTTTCGGGATTGATAAACTCTATCTTATCGGATATACGAAAGAAATCGCCGGGCATTTCAAGGTTTACCCGACCGGACATAGATTCAAAAAGTGTATAGAGCGGAATGTGTGGTTTGTTTTTATCTTTGGCATCATTCCTGAAAAAGAAAGTTTTCATACCAATTTGCCTCGGACTTAAAGCCGTCCCTGCAATTGTATCGGGTAATCGACCATCGGAAAGCAACTGGCGATAATAAAATAAGGGCAGGATACTGTCGAATTCGGTTTCTGTGTATTCCCTGCCTGTTCTTACATTTTTCCGTACCAGTTCCTCTTTTACTTCGTCGAAATCGATTGTGCAAAAACTTTTTTCAACCGAACTGTAGTATGTAAAAATATTATCCGTTGCATCATCGGTCATCATGTGGTACAACTCAGGGGTTCCCCATGCCAGCAGGAGGGTGGCTAATATGATTATCAGGCTGTTTATTATCTTCATAATTAATTTTTTAATTTTCTTATTCCTGTTCTCCGTCTTTAAAACGGGAAATTGACAAAAAAGTAAATGGCAGGATGAAGACAGGTAATACAATAATCCATTTTATAATATGACTGTATGAGCCAGGAAATGTGCTGATGAAAAAAAGTTGTATAGTCCCGGCAGCCAGTACAATGTTAAAAATCCGTCGTTTCCATGTGGGCTCAATGCAGATCATGGCAATAAAAAGATAAACAGTAAACCCGGCCAAATACCAGGGCGCGAGGGTTATCAAAGTACTGTAAACAAACTCCAGAGGGAAATAAATAGCTGCAAAAATAAGCGTTCCTCCAATATGGACAGTGAATAACAGTAATAACAACAGCAATCCGTGGGCAAGCATTAGTAAAATGGTTGTCCGTTCTTTGAGAGGCAGGTGCAAGGTTAATTTTATGCGCTTTTGAATCATTTCCGGTACATATTGAGCCAGACCAATGCAAATACCTGCAAGTAGAGGGAAGAATTTTATATCACGGAACACAAACTGATCACGATTAATGATAACATCCCAAAGATGCTCCATCCCTGCAAAGCGGAACGATCGTCCTAATTTTATGAATATGTAAGCTAACAGGATAATCCCAAGAAGAAAGACAATTAGCCCAACCCTTCTTGTTTTTTTCATCTCTTTATACAGTAGTGCTTTTTTCATTTCTTTTAATATTTTCCTGTTAAACCAATAAATGCTTCTTCAAGGGTAAGGGCTTCCTCCCTGAACGAGGTCGTCTCCATATTTTTAGCTTTTAACTCTTGTTGTATTTGGACTGCACTCATCATCGAATAGGTTTCGGTATTTCCTTTTATCGTTACCGGATGGTATAAGCTTTTTATTTCGGTTAGTAATTCCGGCTTATCACATTTAAAACGGTATCGTTTAAAATCGTTGAGTAGTTTTTTTACCGGCGTTTGCAATATAATCCCACCGTAATCCATAATAAGGCAGTCATCAATAAGCCGCTCCATATCCTGTATGATATGAGAAGTAACAAATACGGTTTTGTTTCCTGCTTTGGCATATTCGCTCAGGTAATCGACAAAAAGCATTCGGTAACCGGGATCCAGTCCCATTGAAAAGTCATCGAGAATCAATAGTTCAGGATCTTGAGCCAGGATAAGGCCTAATGCTACCTGCGATTTTTGCCCGCATGACATTTGCGACAGTTTTTGTTTTCGATCGATCTTTAACAAATTCATTAATTCGAAGTAAGACTCTCTTTTCCATTTAGGATAAAAAGCTGAATAATATTTTTCTAACTCCGAAATATTCATAAACGGGTATTGTACATGCCCTTCAATGAGCAAACCTATTTTTTGCTTGGTGGCAGGAGACAAGTGGTTTGACTTTTCGCCAAACATAAGGCATTCACCACTCCTGGGTTTCAGGTACCCATTCAGGATATTAATAGTTGTTGTTTTGCCGGTTCCGTTTTTCCCCAGAAGGCCTAAAATCCGCCCTTGCGGGATTTCGAAATTGAGGTTTTCATATATGCATCGTTTCCCGTAATAGTGGGTCAGGTTTTTGCATTCAACAATTGGTTGCATGTTTTTATTTTATAGTGTTAAACCAAGGGCAATATTTACACCCATTTGTGACCGGGCATCAATATAAAATTCATTAAACTGCTTGGCCATAAGGTAAATTCCGTAATTATTTTTTAAATCAATGCCGTACCTTATCTCGGGCGACAGGTATATTTTTTTTGCCGAGAGGTATTCGAAATCAGGGATTACCAGCGATTTTCCGGCTTCGGATATCGCCAGTGATGCCTCATTTAACCCTTTACTCAGGCAATAATCGTAACGCATTGCGATTTTGACAGTTAATTCTGATTTTGAATATTGTTTATTCATCCCTGCCGTCAATTCAGGAGAGACAAATTCAAATTTCTGATATGCTTTTGGCTCGGGGCCGGGAAGCTGGTATTCCGATTGATATTTATAATATCCAATGCCTGCTTTTATGAAATACTGCCGTTCCGAAGAAGGATTTGTATTAGAGGCAAAACAAACAATTCCCCCCGAAAATTCCCGTTGATTATATTTTTGAGCAATACTAAGCAGAGTTTCACTTTGCGTGTAATTATACTCCGACCCCTTTTTTTGCAGGAACCCTGCATAACCCTTTATTTTAAACCGGACTTTTGTGCGGGTAAACTGCCGGCCAATTTCGGCATAATAATTATCCATATTAAGTTGATTCAGATAATAGGTATTGTTGGAATTGTCGTTTTTCAGATAAAGGGTTCCTTGTTTGAAACTTATTGCCGAAAAATAACCATCTCCCTGAGGATACAATTGCAGATTTAATTTATAGGCATCAGAAACGTAATAATTCCCTGTACCATCATTTTCAGAAATAACAGTAGAAAAATTTTCATCGCAAATGCCGAGTCCCTTCATGTAGAATATTTTATTCCCTCCTCCCGGACGGTAAATTTTAATATCAAACTCTTGCTTATAATTGTTGTACATAGCATTGAAGCCCAATTGATGGTTTGCAAGGAGGGGTAATGCCATTCCAATTTGTTGTGTGTGTAGCTTCCCGAAAGAGAATATTCAAATTCTTTCAACCAAGTATTTTTATTCGATTGCCAATTAATCGTTGACGAAAGATTTATCTGGTTGTAGTCTTTTTTATAAGTGTCGGTTTCGGGATGGTCAATTTCCGGATCAATGCGTGTCTCGTCGAACGATCCGGTATAGTCAGCATTCGCTTGCAGAGTCCAAAATCCCTGTTCCCTTTCAATATTATTTTTATACCGTACCGATGTAGCAATCCTTCCGTAATTTTCTTTCAGGTTGCGCTGATCAGGCATATAACAAACATAATCTACATTCAGATTAAGCGCCTGTCCCTTTGGTAAGGCAAACCCTTTCCCAAGAGCAAATAGTTTCGATCCGGAGTTTGCCTTAAACCGTCCTTGCCACGGAGATTTTTTATATGCCCGTTTTATTTTTACCAAACCGCTCGTAAGTTCTCCATATCTAACCGAGGGAATTCCCCTGACTATTTCAACCGACTCAATATTATCTGTTGTCATTAGCCTCATATCCATTCCCTTTCCGGTGGTATTTACTTTGAATAAAAGAGAAGTAGGTGAAAAGTATTCCGAGAACCCTGTTACATCCTGTAACTCGGCATCATTCGACATGGGGGTCCCGTCAATTAGAAATGCAGTTCCAAATGTAGAGTTATAATCGTAAGCAGTATTACTGGAACTTGTCGCATTTAAAGGTTCCCGTATTGATATAAGTTGACTTTCAGTCATATCAAGATTTTGTGATACTCCGCCGGGAATAAGTTCCATAAGATCGGCCAAACTTGTCGGTTGTATATGCTGGATTGCTGCTTTGTCTATTACCGATGTGGTTTCAAGACTTTCCTCTTCTTCGGCAATTACTGATACTTCAGCAATTGTTTGTGTCCTTGGATGTAAGCGTAGTAATACAAATGTCTGATCACCCGGGGCTATATTCCTGTTCAAAGGACGGTAGCCAATAGATGAAACCTGTATGTGAACCGAATCGGATAATGAAACTTTTAATTGGAAAAAACCTTGTTGGTCAGAGGCAGTTCCCTCTCCAGTTTCAGATACCAGGATATTTGCAAAAGCGACAGGTTCCAGGTTAGAACTGTCAATGATCCTTCCTTTTACCATCGCTTGTCCCTTTGCATCCAATAAGCAAAGCATTAAACTAATAATAATCCATATTTTTTTGGGCATTAATCAGGCTTAGCAAATTTCAGGGAGCAAAAATAGAAACGGCATCCAGCCTGCACAATCACTATTAATGGGGATTTTTAGTTCGAACAATCCTTATTTCAGGGGTGTCTGGACATCGTTTTTATGAAACACAGAGTACCTTGGGTTTTCTTCGTTCTCTTAATAACCTGACAATTTTTATTGTTCCCCTTTATCTGCCAGTTCGAAAAATGCTTTTTGTTTTTCCCTGAGCTGACAGGTGAAATCTAAATAATGACACGTTAAAACGAATCACTACTGTCCGGATAAGAATGAATTCATTAAAAAAAACACAGAGGCAGATGTTTTTGTTTTCTGAAGAACAAAACTTCAATTAACAAAAACTGTTTAAATACCCGAATCAGTAACTATCAATACCCGGTTCGGGAGGAGCCTGATTTTTGTTAAAGTCAAGTCCCCGGTTCACCGGAAGGTGAAAAGCAGGGTTGGCCGGTCAAAGTAGTCCGGGCTGGCGTTGGCGGGAGCGGTTTTTTGTAGGTATTCAAGGATGTGGGCCGGGAAGAAAAAACCGTGAGGCGGGAGGAAGGATGACTTTGACAAGACTTTTTCTTCCTTTTGGTCGACTGCAAAAGGAAGGGCCCTGCCGGCCAGAGGCGAATACAAAAAAAGAGAAAAAGAGGAGATGAGAAAGGGAGGAGGACAAAAATCCCGGAGATAAAGATTATAAGTTAAAATTTTGTAATTATTGCCGGGACAAGACCCCCTCCCTCCGGCAAGCCGGAGTACTCCCCTTTGACAGGGCGAGAATTTGGGGTGGTGCAGAAGTAAAGGGCCGGGAGCAAAAAGCGGAATTTCTGATTAAGGCTTTAGAAGTTCCTGATTAAGGCTTCAGCAATGTCTGATTAAGGCTTCCTGAACATCATCTCCAATACTAAAGGCCCTGGTTTTTGTTTTTGAAAGGTTTGATGACCTGCTGCCTGTTCGGGGCGGAGCGTTTGAGGAGTTTGAGGGTTTGACGCTTCGCGTTTGATGGGCGTTACTCCCTGTCCGGTAAGGCTTGCTGTCCCTGAAGATTGGGTCATTTGACCTAAATTTTTAAATGACAACAATCTGATTTTGTGTCATTTGTCTTACAAAAAACCAAATGACACAAATATAGGGGGACATACATCAATAACCCGGGAAAGAGAGGCACGAACGCAACCCCGGGGTGAATGCAACCGGAACACCCCCGGCCACGGTAGTTGGTCAAAAAAAGCGGTGCAGTTATATGGCCGAAAATGCTGAAATGATAAAAAAAGTGATGTTTTATATTTGCTTCATATACAGACTTCTGCAAAAATCTGTCATAGGCAGTTGCCACCCAAAAATTCTGGGCATAATGAGGAGATGACAGGAAAGGTATCTGAAAGTCAAGTCCCCGGTTCACCGGAAGGTGAAAAGCAGGGGTGGCCGGTCAAAGTAGTCCGGGCCGGCGTTGGCGGGAGCGGTTTTTGGTGGGTATTCATGGAGGTGGGCCGGGAAGAAAAAACCGTGAGGAGGGAGGAAGGATGACTTTGACAAGACTTTTTCTTCCTTTTGGTCGACTGCAAAAGGAAGGGCCCCGCCGGCCAGAGGCGAATACCAATAAGCAATAAAAATTGTCAGGTTATTAAGAGAACGAAGAAAACACCGCCCACGATAGTTCGTCAAAAAAAGTGGTGCAGTTGTATGGCCGGAAATGCTAAAATGCTGAAAAAGCGATGTTTTGTATTTGTTTCATATACAGACTTCTGTAAAAATCTGTCATTGGTAGTCCGAACTCAAAAATTTTGAGCATAATGAGGCAATGACAGGAAAAAACGAATATCCAATCATGAATATTCAATAACCAATATCCAAAAAGAAGAGAAGAGCAGGAAAAGTGTTCAATGTTCAGTAAGTAAGGAGCCATCGTTTCGTTATAGAATAAGCCAGGGGGGAGCGAGGTATTTTTTTAACCGATCCTACCTCCGTTCTCCGTTTTCCGGCCTATGGTGAAATTTTCGCCTTCTACCAAATTAACTTGTATATAGAGAGTAGCCATGGCCGGAGTTTCTTCGTTCACAATTACCCGGGGCTACACAATATATAGTGCCTGCCATTAAACCCGGAACAGTCTTTTAGCCAGCGACTTGCTGTTTGTAATTTGGTTGAATCTTAAATACTTTTTTCTTGTTGTTTTCATTTAAAATACAGACATTCAGCCTGCTAATAACTTTAGATTCGAGTATTTCGGGGCTAAGTTTCAAATGAATTAAAATATGAGGAAAAGATTCGAGCAACAAATTACCATCGGTCGACTGTTGATCCAGGACACAAAAATCCCCACGGTAAAACGGAGTGGCGCATTGCCCGGTTTATGTGCCGCATTAAAAAAAATATTCGTTACCCCAAAATGGAACGAAAGAGTATTTGAAATACTAGAGGAACAAATATTTTCCAAGAACAACAATACAGGAAGACCGGGCATGGACCTATGGCAAATATTTGTCCTATCAGAAGTACGGCTTTGTCAAAACATCAGTTACGATGAATTGCATCATATAGCCAATTACGACACCCTTATCCGTCAACTCATGGGCATAGAAAACGAGACAGGATATGAAAAGATAGATATTGGTTACCAGAGCATAATAGACAATGTAGGGTTGTTGACCGACGAAACGGTGAAAGCCCTCAATGCCATTATTGTTGAATTTGGGCACGAAGTGTTTAAAAAAAAAGAGGAGGAAGCATTGTGCTTAAAAACCGATAGTTTTGTATCAGAAAGTAACGTACACTTTCCGACCGATTATAACTTATTGTGGGACAGTGCACGCAAATGCCTCGACATGGTAACCAACCTTCAGGGAAAGCACAACCTGCCCGGATGGAGAAAGTTGAAAAACTGGCGCAGCGATTTGAAGAACAAGATGCGTGCATTGGGTCGAGCCAGTGCATCCGGAGGTAAGGGGAAGCAAGAAAGAATAAAGTATGCAGCCAGGAACTATCTTACAAAAGCAAAAGCACTGTATGCAAAATTGGAAACAGAAAAGCCCGGATTCCCGCAACGGGACATTGCCGATATAATGATAATATTAGAACTGGAGCGTTTTATGGAACTCTTGGATAAACATATAAAATTGGTTGAAAGACGCATCATAAAAGGAGAAAGCATTGCTCATCGCGAGAAAATGTTCTCAATTTTTGAGCAATATACCGAATGGGTAACAAAAGGGAAAATGCGCCCCAATGTTGAATTGGGCAAGAAAGTTGCCATTACGAGCGATCAGTTTGGCTTGATTGTCGATTATAAAATAATGGAACATGAGTCAGATTCAGGAATAGTGCCGGAACTAGCCAATCGCATATTATCTGAACATACGGTAAAAAGTTGGAGTTTTGACAAAGGGTTTTGGCACAAAAACAACAAAGAACTATTATCGGAGAGTGTTGAAACATTGGTCCTTCCCAAAAAAGGGAAATGCAACAAGCAAGAATACGAACAGGAACACCACCCAAAATTTATACGCAACCGCAACAAACACAGTGCCATAGAGTCAAATATCAACGAACTTGAGCACCGAGGTCTGGACAGGTGCCCGGACAAAGGCTACATGCACTTTAAACGGTATGTGGGGTTTGCTGTCTCTGCCTATAATTTAAGGAAAATAGGTGCAGAACTAATCCGGCTCACTATTGAAAAAGAGCAACGGAACAAGGTGTTTGTCAAACTCGTCGCATAGGACCGCATCACACTATATTACAACTTGTTAAGTATTAAAAGAGGATAACTATGTCCAAATGTAAAGGAAAAGAGGCATTTTCTTAAATTTTTGCTCGGGCAGACAAACCCAATTGTCAAAAACAACAAAAACAACTTAGATTTACGCCAACGATGATGTTCCCATTTGGGGAATCTCTAGTGAGATTTTCCAAAAAGCAGTGTTTTCTTGCCGAGACTATATAGCTGACAGGTTCCTCCTTATTCCTCGTCGGAATCTGTCAGCTATTTTCTCTATTTAAAAATTTTAACGACATAAACTTTTACAAAAGGCCAGGAGTTCTGAAATTGAATCACTAAAATATTTCGTTTGTCACCTGGTTAAAGTATGCAATGCTTTTTCGAATATCAGGAACAGAGTTCTCCCAGTTGTATTCGTATTCAATAGCAAATACCCCTTTGAAGTTCTGACGTTTCAACTCTTCAAGCATACCTTTAATATCCAGGATGCCTCTCCCCCAGATCACATCATGCTGCTCCTGCTCCCCCTCCTTTTTTGCTGCAATATCCTTAAAATGTAAGGAAATAATCCGGCCTTCCAGCTTCTTCAGACACTCAAGCTGGTTCAGTCCTTCCCTTCGCCAGTGACCTACATCGGCACAGGAACCAATCATGTTACTCCGGCCGCCTATAGCTTCCAGCAAATTATCAGGGTTCCAGTAAGTGGATGGTTTTGGATGGTTATGGACCGCAATCCTGATCCCATACTCTTCTGATAACTTCTCCACTAAATCCCAGTCATCCAGTGCCGGTTCACAGGAGATGTACTCCATGCCCATATCCTGGGCAAACTGAAATAACGGGGCCCATTCTTCCGGACTATTGGGTACAACGACACCTGTGGCCACGATCTTAATTCCTTTTGATGTGGCCAGCTCTTTTAGCCCTTTTCGCGTCCGGGCATCCAGTTGAGGTCCAAATACCTGATCTCCCCATTTCCCCCCGAGTTTATGTCCCGGAAAAACCTCAATGTATTTTAAGCCCAGTTCCTCTGTCTTGTCAAAGGCTTCTGTCAGGGTAAATTTATGAAAGGTGTAGGACTGCATTCCCAACCGCCATCCCTGCTTTTCTGCTTTTGTATGTACCTGTTGCGTATTGCATGAAAACATCGCACAGACCGCAATCAATGTTATTAGTTTTATTTTGCTGCTCATCTTTTTGTGTGTGTTTAGAAGAGGACTGTGACAGAATACCGGAACAGTCCTCTTCCTGATTGGTTTTCTTATTCCTTCGGCATAGCTGGCAATTGAAAGCCGTTTTCATACGTATGTCTGATCCATTCCTTTGACATTGCAAGAGCGTTGAACTCCTCAAAACGCCTGTCAAAATGAGGATCCCCGTCAACTACCGAATAATTGTCAACGGTTACGATTTTTATCTTGTCATGGGAAGAGATATTGGTAAACTCCATCTTCTCTCCATCCCATTGCAATTCCCGGTGCAAACCATGCAGGCCCGACAACCGGACAGCCAGCACGCCCATAACAACCATCTCATTAAAGGGACCTGAAAACCGGAAGTTGGAAGAAGACTCCACCCGGCTGCCGGACGGTTCCTTGCACGCCCTGATCCAGTCCTGTTCATGTGCATTGGTACTCCAGATATTCCCGTTTCCTCCCGGTATACGCGGAAGCGTGGGAGCCGGCTGATTAAAATGTGCCATCTCCGATTTAGGAAGCAACGTCGGGTTCATCCCGTAACAACCCGTCATAATCTTCCCCTTGGTCCCCACGAAAATAATTCCTCCGTTCTCATCACCCATCATATCTCCGTCTTCAAGTTCTTTGGGCCGGTCGGGCAACAGGCCGCCGTCGTACCAGTATACTTTTACTTCGGGCATATTCACTTTCCCTTTCGGTGGACGGGAAGGAAAAGTATAGCATACAATCTGGGCCTGTGGAGGTGAGTACAGGTTGGACAGGGTCGAACTGGCGCTCACACCGGATGGATACTTTAAATCAAGGGCCCAGTACAACGGGTCCATGATATGACAGGCCATATCTCCCAATGCTCCTGTGCCAAAATCCCAGAACCCTCTCCAGTTCCATGGTGTGTAAGCCGGAGCATACGCCCGTTTCTTTGCCGGGCCAATCCACAGGTCCCAGTCCAGCGTTGAAGGGATTGGAACTCCTCCTTTCGGCTCTGCCAATCCCTGCGGCCAGATCGGTCGGTCGGTCCAGCAATGGACTTCATATACATCACCGATTGCCCCGGCGGCTATCCATTCAGCTACCCGGCGGCACCAGTCGAACGAGTTCCCCTGGTTGCCCATTTGGGTAGCTACCTTATATTTCCCGGCCAGTTTTGTCAGCAACCGCGATTCATAAACGGAATGCGTCAGCGGTTTTTGTGTGTAGCAATGTTTTCCTAACGTAATGGCATGGGCGGTCACCCCGGCATGGGTATGATCAGGGGTGGCCACCATGACGGCATCGATCGATTGGCCCATCTCATCGAACATCACCCGCCAGTCTTTGAACCGTCCGGCATCCGGGTAATCCTTAAATGTCTTATCGGCATAGCGCCAGTCCACGTCACACAGGGCTACAATATTTTCGGTCTTCATGTTGGCCAGGTTACGCCGGCCCATTCCTCCAATGCCGATCCCGGCTATGTTCAGCTTGTCGCTCGGCGAAACATGGCCAAAACGTTTGCCCAACACTGTTCCCGGAACAACTGTAAGCCCTGCTCCGGCAAGGGCTGTATTCCTTAAAAAAATCCTACGGTTTATATTATTCATATCATTTATGTTAAAGTATTACATAAGAGAATTAATAATTTGAATTTTGTACCAGTACGCCATTAGAGGCATCAATTTCTGTCTGAGGAATCGGGAAAGGCCAACTGTTTTCGCTGGCAGAAATTCCTTTATCAGCAAAACCGTATTTCTGATAAAAAGCCTGCATGGTAGTTGCATAGTCCCCCCAACGGATTAAATCATACAAGCGAAGTCCTTCCAATGCAAGTTCCATCCTCCTTTCATGTTTTATTGCTTCCAGGAGATCATCTGACGTTGTGACTGCATATTGAGACGTAAATGTTAATTCATCGATTGGGAAAAGATCTTCTTCAAACTTCCGGTATATCGCTTCTTCATCTTTTTTTGAAGTAGTAACAAAAGCACGGTGACGAACCATATTGATGTATTCAGCCACTTCTGAATTGGTTCCCCCGATTTCCAATGTTGCTTCAGCATAAATCAACAATACTTCCGAATAGCGTATCCAATAAGGAGACCATTTACTTTTTAGCAGATTACCATCTTCTCTGTGCGCTTGTGGAACATAAGCCTTACGGCTCTGCTGTAAATTAAAGTCATTATAATATCCGCTGTAATCATGATATTCTTCTCCTCCGGCCAGGGTTGGGAAAATATCTCCATGGCTGATGATCGTAAAAATTTTCCTTGGATCTCCAACTTCAAATTCTGATGCCAAATCTTTAGTTGGACAATTACCACCCCATCCACCAACATTATTCCGGCCAACATTCATAATAGCGAAAGCATCAGTGGACATACCAATGTCACCTTTATATGTAGTTAATACAGTAAATATACATTCCGACGATTGCGTTCCGGTTTCATAATCACCCCGATATAATTCCTGATAATCGTCAAGCAAGGATAGCCCTCCTGTATTAATAACTTCTGCTGCCGCACTTTTTGCCAGTTTGTATTCTGTCGTAGCATCTCCTTCCATTTTTCCCTGACTCATCAATCCAGCAAAGTATAAGGCAATCCTGGCTTTTAAAACATAGGCAGCATCTTTGCTTACACGTCCCAATTCCTCATCAGTCAACTCACTGGCTCTTGGTAAATTATCATCATTAATAGCTGCATCCAGGTCATCATATAATTGAGTTCTGATATCCTCTGCGCCGGCTTTGGCAACCCGCTCCGATGCATCCAATGTGGAAACGATTAAAGGTACTTCTTTAAAAACGGTTACAAGATCAAAATAATACCAGGCTCTTAAAAACTTTACTTCTGAAATATACCTGGAGATCGTTTCCTCTGATACTTCATTTCCACCTGATACAAAAGTAGTTCCTTCAGCAGAAAAGGCTTCAAGCGCTGAATTACATCTTCCGATTCCTTCATACCTGTTGTCCCAGGTTTCCAGCAATAAACTATTCGAGGTCTCTGGTTTTCCTGTACCTACATCGGCAACTTGTGGCCGGTCGCCAGCATCTGAGCCTCCCCCATCAGCATCATCTACACTCTCACTCCCCTCTGCTACCCGATTGATCGCATAAGGAAATCCTGCCAACATTGTTCCATAACAATTGGTGAGTAATTCCATTGCAGCATCATCAGTTGTATAATAAGAGTCTTCATCCATTACTCCCATGGGATCTCTTTCCAAAAAATCGCTACACGCATAAACGGAAATAATCACCATAAAAAGCAAACCAATCTTTATAATAATATTGTGTTTCATTTTTTTAAATATTTTAATAATTTAAAAAGTAGCATTAACGCCAATCATATAAGATGCAGATTGTGGATAATAAGCATCATCTACTCCACTGGATAGAGGTGAGGAATTACCTATTTCCGGATCCAGACCAGAATAACCGGTAATAGTGAATAAATTATAAGCACCGATCCAAAAGCGAACTTTCTGAATATTAATTCTTTTTAACATATCCTGATGAAGCGAATAACCGACCTGTATATTTTTAAGCCGCAAATAAGAACCATCTTCAACCAACCAGTCAGAAACCCGAAGATTATTATCATTGACTGCAGAAATGCGGAACTGACTATTGCCTGGATTAGTTGACGACCATGCTTTGTCCATCAAATCTTTTGGAGCATTGTACCATCCAACCCCCGAATTCATATCAATTTTTTTGATATTCATTATTTCGTTTCCAATTGTCCCCTGGAATAATAATTGAATATCAAATCCTTTGTATTCTCCACTTAGGTTTAATCCGTATGAAAAGTCCGGGAAAGGACTTCCAATTTCAGTTCTGTCATCAGAATCAATCTCCTTATCTCCGTTCACATCGACATAACGTAAATCCCCCGGAACTGCATCGTCCTGGAAATAGGAATCCACTTCATCCTGAGACTGAAAAATTCCATCTGTTTTATATCCATAGAAATAACCTATTGATTTACCCACTTCCGTTTTGGTCGTATTATAACTGATCCATGTTCCACCGTAAAGTGGTTCTCCTCCACCTAAACTGGTCACTTCGTTCTTAAAGGTAAAAATGTTAAAACCTATATTATAATTTAAATCTCTGAAAGAGTCCCGATATCTGATATCAAATTCCCAACCAGTGTTTTTTACACTTCCTGCATTACTATAAGGATTATTCGTGTATCCAAGATAAGAGGGGAGAGAAACCTCCAGTAACATCCCTTCTGTCTTTTTCCTGAACCAATCTCCTACAAAGTTTAATTTTCCATCTAAAAATTTAAGCTCCAACCCAATGTCGGTCTGTCTGGTAGTTTCCCATTTGACAGCCGAATTTCCCATTGAATTTATACCTCCTCTGAGTTGAGCACTATAGCCGGTGCCAAAAAGATAGTATCCCAAATTACCTGAATAAGTTGTTTGATAAGCGCCTGCGTCAATACTCTGATTCCCGATTTCACCCCAACTGAACCTTAATTTACCATTTGACAAGAATGATAATAAGTTTTGCATAAAATCTTCACTGGTAAAAACCCAACCTAAAGAAAACGAAGGGAATAAACCCCACTTATGACCTGAGCCAAAATTGGAAGAACCATCGTAACGAACATTTCCTGTAAACATATATTTATTTTTATAAGAATAGAATGCACGTCCGAAAAATGAAGCGAGAGCTCTTTCGGATTTATAGCCAGTGGCAGCGGCATTTTCACTGGCTGCATTCAAAATCCATTGATCCTCATCATTACTGGCCAATCCTTCTTTAGACGCATATACTTGTTCATACCTGGATTCTTCAGCCGAGGCTCCCACCATTGCCAATACATGATGGTCTCCCATCGTTTTATCGAAAGTCAGCGTATTTTCCCAGATCCAGTAATCTGTACTTTCTTCCGTTTTTTTGACAACTGCATTATCAGAATATTGATCTCCATCCAGATAATATTCAGGTGTAAAACCATCGGAATTTCCCCGGGAGAGATCAACACCAAAATTAGTTTTGAATTTTAACGACTTTAAAAAATTAATTTCAGCAGCTAATCCTCCCTTTACCTGCAATCCTTTCCATTTATTATCTTCGTAAATATCGGTTTGAGCAACAGGATTTTGTTTGTTGCTGAAGAGTATTGGCGAATACCAGGAATAACGGTCATTAGGGTCAATCTCATCCAAAAATAAGGAAGACTCAAGAAAAGAGGGAATATCTTTCAAATTAGTACGATAAACCGGAGAAATAGGGTCACAAACAAAAGCAATAAACGCCGTATTAAAACCCGGACTATTTTCAAGCACATTACCCTTTGCCTCATGGACCAGTCCAATATTCCCGGATATTTTAAGCCATGATTTGATATTATGATCAAAGTTG
The DNA here is from genome assembly GCA_963662895.1 of Prolixibacteraceae bacterium. Taxonomy (GTDB): domain Bacteria; phylum Bacteroidota; class Bacteroidia; order Bacteroidales; family Prolixibacteraceae; genus GWE2-42-39. The sequence goes on from OY759981.1 coordinate 1,422,887, forward strand.
GTTCGCCATGATATTCGCTCATAATCAGAACCATTAATAATCCCATCCTGATTCATATAACCTAAACTGCTCCTGTAAGAAAAATCTTTCATTCCTCCTGAAAAACTAATATTGTAACTCTGAACCGGGGCATTTTTGTTGTTTATCTCCTTCCACCAATTGGTTCCTTCTTCGCTTCCTGTATTTGATTTAATAAACTTAAGAATCTCTTCCTGTTCCTCACTGGTGAAATAGGCATCATAGCCTGCGTTCGTATATGCAAGATTTTTATATTCCATAAATTCTGAAGCATTCATCATGTCATAAACTTCAATGGGATTTTGTATTCCAAAGTAGGCATCGAAGTCAATAGAACTTTGAAATTTATCTCCTTTCTCTTTCCCCCTGTATGTTGTGATCAAAATTACTCCATTCGCTGCACGTGCACCATAAATGGCTGTTGCTGATGCATCTTTCAATATATCGATAGATTCAATCTCATTCGTATTCAACCAGCCAATAGAAGACTGAGGAAGGCCATCTACTACATACAAAGGATCATTATCGTTGACCGTACCGACTCCGCGAATTCTAACCGCCGGCGCACTTCCCGGACTTCCACTCGTGGATGAAATCATCACTCCGGCTGTTTTCCCCTGAAGGGCATCTGCAACACTTCTTACAGGTAAATTTTTAAGTGTTTCCCCTTTAATCTGGCTAACAGCCCCGGTCAAATCACTTTTTTTCATCGTACCGTAACCAATAGCTACTACCTCTCCAATACCAATGGTCTCCTCTTCCATTGTTACATTAATACTGGCTTTTCCTGCTACCGCAATCTCCTGCGCCTTCATCCCCACAAACGAGAAAACCAAGGTAGCATCAGACGGCACATTAGCAAGCATATAGTTACCATCGACATCGGTAATAATCCCCTGGGTGGTGCCTCTCACTACTACCGTAACTCCGGGCAAAGGAACACCGGATGAATCGGTGACCTTACCGGAAACGGTTTTTTGCTGGACCGAACCCGTTATTTTATCAAAAAAAGAAAGGGCAGGGGCTTCTTTTGACAAAATCGCAATCTGCCGGTTATGAATCTCGTAATAATTGTTCGTTCCCCGGAATACCTGGTCGAGCAGTGAATTTATCGTTTCGTTATTCACTTTTACACTCACCTTCCGGTTCACATCTACCGACTCCTCGCTGTAGAGAAGAATGAACTCGCTTTTGTCTTCTATCTCCTGGAAAACCTGCCGCACAGTAATATTCTTCAAGTTCATGTTAAACTTTGTTTGCTGAGAATAGCTGTTGGCTGATACAGAAGCTACTGATACAAAAATTAAAAAAGTTAGTAGTCTCATTTTCAACAAAATTTTTGACATGTTGCCGTACAAACAACACCGCCAGTTTCGTTTTTTTTTCATAATTTTGAACGATTTATTATTTAATACTACCAGATAAATTGTGAAAACCGGCGGAGGCCTAATTCCTCCGGTTTTCTTTTTTTCTGTTCATTTCAAACCAAATTTTCTATTCTTTTAGAATTACATTTTTACCGGATATTTGATAATTGATTTTCGCAACCCTTGATAAAACAAGCATAACCTCGTTTAATGATTCCTTCACGTCCAACTTCCCTGAAACAGGCAATGCTTTGGTAATTAAAGCCTGGTCATACTGAAATTTGACATTATAATACCGCTCCAGTTTATTCAGTACCTGCCGGAGGTTTTCGTTTGAAAACTGGTACCAACCATCAATCCAGGCAATATACATCGCGGTCGCCGGTTCATTTTCCAGGACAATATCGTTGTTTTCCTTACTGAATGTTGCCTTTTGTTTAGGGGCCATTAAAATTTTATTCCTGAACAATTTGTCCTTTCCCCAGATATTTACACTTCCTTCAAGGAGTACTGTTTCACAAAAATCATCGGAAGAATATGCAGATACATTAAACTTCGTCCCCAAAACCTCAACATTTACAGAATTTGTATTTACGATAAATGGCTGATTTTCATTTTTTGCAACCTCTAAATAAGCTTCCCCTTCCAAAAAAACTTTCCTTCTTTTTCCTTCAAAATTTTGAGGGAACGCAAAACGGCTCCCGGCATTAAGCCACACTTTTGTACCGTCAACCAATACCAGTTCCAACTTTTTGGCAAAAGGAACAATTACTTCGTTATACTTCATCTCTTCCGTGATAGTACCGGTTAAAATTTGATTTTTTACGATATTGCTATCATTGATCAGAATAGCATTCTGCTCTTCTAACACGGCAATTTTCGAATCGTTTTTCTCCAATTCAAATTTTTTCCCGTTTGATAAAACCAGTACCGGATTTTCACTATCCGAATTTTTTACATTTTGAACAAACTGATACTCATCCGAATTTTTTAAGCCCAGGTACCAAAGGGCTCCCAAGGATAATAAGATTAAAACAGAAGCAGCAACTTTGGCAACAATCTTCATTTTCGACAAGCTGACTGTTCGTTTAAACTCTTTATTATACATACTTATACTCTTCCAAAGTTTGTATTTCTTTTCTTCCTGAAGTTTACCATCAGTTACTTCAAATAACCTGATAATCTCCCTTGCCCTAAGAATATTACTTCCTGAAGCAGTCTGTGATTGAAAAAACTGTTCCCATTCGTCATTGGTACTTAATGTTTTAACAATCCGGACAAATTCCTGATCTTCCAGTAATTCTTCAACCGAATAATCAATGTATCTTTCCTTATCCATCTTTAGCCTTTATATATACAAAAGGCAGGAAGGTAATTTTTGTGACAGAAAAAACTGAAAAAAATATGTATTAGCTGGTTAACTTTCTGAAAAATAACAAGAAAATAAGATCATTATCCGACAAATATTTTTTCATGGAACTAATAGCACGGGATACTAGCTGACGTGCGGAATCGTAGGAAACAGACATAATTTCGCAAATCTGCCCGTAATCGAAACCGCAGGTAAACCGGTAATACAAAATTTCCCGCTGCTTTGCATTAAGCTCCTGTAACCCCTGACGGATAAACTTCAGCTTTTTCGACTGTTCTTCATCCCTGATCAAATCTTCCTCAACCGAAAATACAATATCAGGTTCGAGAAAATAATAACCGTCGAGTTCAGCCTTCTTTTTATTTTTTTCAAGTTCCCTGACGAGTTTCCTCCGGAAGGATTTCAGCAAATATAAACGGATATTGTCTGTTGCACCCAGGCTTTCTCTGTGCCGGATTAAATCGTAAAACATGTCCTGGATGATATCCAAAATGAAATCTTCGTTGCTGGTAAATTTTTTGCCGTAAAAAAACAAAAAATCAATGTTTTGATGATAAATATAAGACAGGGCATATTCTTCCTCGTTCTTAAATTCTTCCCATATATATTTATCTTCTTTCATTGATCCCTTTGAAATACAGGGTTCAAATATAGGAATTAGCCTGCTAAAAAAATACCAATATCAGGACGATTACCCATATCCCGGAATTGAAAATGGTGGTTTCGCTTACATAATGAAACAGGGCATACTTCCCGATCAATATTTTTATTACTTTTAAGCCTTATTGTTTACCAACTAAAATTTTGTAATGAATCCAGAAAAAACGGTTGAATAAAATTTCTTTCAAAATATAAATCAAACTTTAATACTATGAAAAATATAAACCGCAGAAATTTTATCAGAACAACAATTGCTGCCAGTTCAGGCGCAATGTTGATTTCACCTGCTTTTGCAGGTTGCGTTTCAAAAAAATCGCCTTTCAAAATCTCACTCGCTGAATGGTCTTTCCACAGGGCTCTTTTTGGTAATAAAATGACAAACCTCGATTTTCCGGTGGTTACACGCGAACTTGGAATGGAAGGAGTTGAATACGTAAACCAATTTTTTAAAGACAAAGCCAAAGACGAAAAATACTTAGCCGAGTTAAAGAAAATTACTAAAAATGAAGGTGTTCAAAATGTTTTAATTATGTGCGATGCTGAAGGAATGGTTGGCCACTCTGACAAAAAAGAACGCTTAAAAACAGTCGAAAACCACAAGAAATGGATTGATGCTGCCAAATTCCTCGGATGCCATTCAATTCGTGTAAATGCTGCCAGCAAGGGAAGTTATGAGGAACAGCAAAAATATGCCGCTGACGGACTCAGAATGCTTTGCGAATATGGCGATACCCAAAATATAAATGTATTGGTAGAAAACCACGGAGGACTATCAAGCAATGGTGAATGGCTTGCAGGAGTTATGAAAATGGTAAATCATAAACGTGTAGGTACACTTCCGGATTTTGGCAATTTTGTTATAAACAGAAAAACCGGAGAAGAATACGACCGTTACAAAGGCGTTAAATTACTTATGCCATATGCAAAAGGAGTAAGCGCCAAATCACACAATTTCGATGCCGAAGGAAACGAAACCGAATCTGATTTTTACCGTTTGATAAAAATTGTAAAAGACTCTGGTTATAAAGGTTTTATAGATATAGAATATGAAGGCAACCAGCTTTCGGAAAGAGAAGGTGTTATTGCCACAAAAAAATTACTTGAAAAGGTTTTTGAAACATTAGCTTAATAATTTATCTGCTAAGCCACCTTTCCGGATCCAATTTTTGACTTTCTTTCCAAATCTGAAATTTCAAAATGGTTTTGTACCCATCGTCTTCATTGGTAAAGATAGTACCCAATTCTTGTTTTACTTTTACTTTTTCACCGGGTTTTACAAATACTTCTTTCAAATTTGAATAAACAGTAAGATAACTCCCATGCCTGATAATAATGGCCATGTTACCACCCGAAATACCAAACACACGGCTTATCTCACCTCCAAAAACTGCCCTTGCTTTCGAATCCTTTGTTGTCGAAATATCAACACCATTGTTTTTTACCTGTACTGTCTTTAATATCGCATGTGCATGAACTCCAAAGTGTTCAGTAATTATGCCTCTTTCGACCGGCCATGGTAAACGCCCCCGGTTTTGTTCAAGTTGCCCTGATATTAATTTTTGTTCCGGGCTTAATGCAAAACCAGCACTTCCTTTTTCTTTCGATTTACCGGTTTCTTCTTCGATTATACGGCTGATTTCCCGACTAAGCTGTTCCTCTATCTTTTGCTGTGCTTTTAATGCTCTTATTAAACTTCTCAACTTTTGCTGAAGCGAATGAACATACTTACCTTGCTCTTCTTTTTCATGGCTTAACTGGTTTGTTTCCCTGATTTTTCCTTCAACGAGCTTTTGTTTCAGATCTTTACGTTTTTCAAGGTCTAGTATTTTTTTATCAATTAAATCGCGGATTTCAGAAATTAACAAGGCTTGTTTCTGCCTGTAACTGGCATATTGCTGTAAATACAACAATCGTTTGTATGCCTGATTAAAATCCCTGGCCGAAAGCAAAAAAAAGATTTTATCGTACGAATTTCTGTTCTTCTGCGCAAACCTGATCATTTCAGCATATTCATTCTTTAAAACATTCAAATCATGATCCATTGCTTCAATTACCTGCACATTTTCAGCAATCAAATTGTCAAGTACTTTAATCTCATTATTAAACCCGGTAACTATTTCATTACGGAGTTTTATTTGTTCATTAATCAGTTTCAGCTTATTGAGTGAGGATTTTTCATCTTTCCGGGCTTCTTCCAAAAGGCGGTTGGTATATTCTATCTGTTCCCGGGCTTTTTCTTTTTTCGAACGAAGTTCATCAAGCGATTGACCTTTCAGAATTATTCCTGAAAAAATGAATAAACAGAGAAAAACCAATTGCTTCATCGAAAATATTTTAACACGAAACCATGTCAATCTTCAAATTATGACAAAAAAAACAAAAGAGCACTTTATAACATTTCAATTTATTCGTTTGTATCGTTCCGGTATTTTAAAGTTAAAATTTTGATTCTTTTCCATGGTCAATTTACCTATCCTGATTTTCATCCGCAGGTTGTCCTCCGGGCTGACAAATTGCAGGTCTATCTCTCCGGGATAGTTTTGCCGTCCAACATTCATGAAATTGGAAAAACGAATGATCCCCAACCGTTTACTGAATTGGTCTTCGAGGGTTACTTTCCTCAATTTAAATTTAGAATCGATATAAAGCGTTTGCAGGATTAGTTGATCTTCGTCCAGTTTTTTAAGCAGACGGTCTATTTTTTTATCTTTCCCTTTACGCATTACTTTTTCGAGTTTCCTGTCTTTTATAGACTTTAGCACATACATGCCTGAATCGACTTCGGAAGTAAATTCCCGGAAATCATTGTCATGTTTATCCTCACGATAAGAAAAAGCATTATTTGAAAGAATGGCATTTATTGTTTCAAAATTAAGGTCGATATTCAGCAACTCGCTTAGATAATCATAATCATTCAAAAAATAATTTTTATCGAGATAATTGATAAACTTAACACTGTCGGGGGTCAGCAAAACCTTGCCGACGGGGACATTCATTTTGCTAAAAGTCAATAGTATTTTTTTATTATCAACTGCTTTTATGGTTCCTCTGAACGATACATTCTGGGTATTGCTTTCGTATTGACATGAAATACGGCTGATTTCCATTTCCTCATAATAAAAGGCATTGTTTCCCAAATTTTTAATCAAACGGTTGGTGCTGATTGGCCTCAGGTTCGCCACCCTGACTACTTCGCGTGATGTCTTACAGGAAAACAAACTTGTACAAAAAACAATAATAACCAGAGATTTATATATTTTTTCGATGGTAGTTTTTTCCACGTAGTTTATTTTTCGACGTAATATCCTTTATTAATTTTTTCTTCCAAAAACTCCGACTCCTCTCCTGCCCCAGCTTCCTGGGCTTTCTTCCAATATTCCATTGCTTTCTCTTTTTCACCAAGCAAGGATAAAATATCGCCGTAATGTTCAAGGATCACTCCATTTTGATCGCCTCCGTTCTGAATAGCCGATTCAATATAGAATTTGGCCAGCTTATAATCTTTTTGTCTGAACAAAATCCACGCATAAGTATCCAGATAAGTTGGGTTTTGCGGGTTTGCCTGTACTGTTTTGCCACTCATGCGCTCAGCCTTTTCAAGGTTCTCATTCCTTATCGACAAATAATAGGCATAATTATTCAGAGCCATATAATTGTCGGGCTCCATTTTGATGACTTCATCAAATGCTTTAAAAGCTTCTTCTACCTTATTAAGCTTATAATTGGCTTCGGCCTTGTATAATTCAAACTGAACCGTTAACGGATGGTTATCTGCCAGATAAGCCTCTCCTTCGGACAACACCTTTAGTACCTCTTCGTATTTCTCTTTCTGAAGACAGGCAACCGCTTGAAGGGCATAAAGCATGGGCTGGTTCGGGAAAAGCCCAATCGCCGATTGACTATGGGTATATAAACTGTCAAAATCAAGCAGGTCGTTATCAAGTAGTAAAAGACGTTCCCAAATGGCGTAATCCTCTTTATGTGTCTCCAGCACTTTCAGCAACTGGGAACGGGCTTCTTCCTGTTGGTCACTCTGAGACAGGACATCCACATATAATAAATTAATCCGGTAATCATCAGGATACATGGCCCTCAACAACCCCAGCAGTTCATTCATTTGTTTCTGTGAAATCCCTGACTGGGGATTACCTGTAAGCATCAGGTACATTTGCAATTTGGTGTCGATATTCAGATTTTTATTTTTGAAGCCTTCCCGGGCATGTTCATATGCTTTGACCGGATCATTCATTTTCTGATAATACCCGGCCAGTGAAAATTGAACAAAGCCATTTTCCGGGTCAATCTCAAGAATTTTATTGTAGTATTCCAATGCTTTTATTGAATCACCATGATCGAGGTACATGTCGGCCATCAAACCATAGTAACGGGTATCATCCGGATCAAATTCTATCAGTTTATTGATTTCAGCAGCTGCGCTATCTATTTTTCCCGCCGATACAAAAACCTGCTGTTTAGCCATTATCACCTGTTCATTAAAACCCAGTTTCGATTCAAGTAAATCAAAAGCAGCTATTGTCTCATCGTATTTTTCGGCAGAAGAAAGCATTCCTGCTTTCATGTACAGATATTCCAGGTTTTCCATTTCATCCGGGTTTTCCTCATACAGGATCCCGTAGAGATTGGCCGCTTTGTCGAACTGTTTGGTCTTCTGATAAATGCGGGCCAGTAATATTTTATACCATTTATTTTCCGGATTTATCTCAATCGATTTTTCAAGCAAAAGGGAAGCACTGGTCAAGTCTCCATTTCCCATATGGATGTTTGCCAGTTCAAACATGGTAGCGGCTGAGTTTGGGTCAATTTCCAGGCATTTCGAAAAAAAGGAAATAGCTGTCTGGACATTTCCCAGTTTCTGCTGCTTCAGTCCCTCAATAAACAGGTATTCAAATTCGTTTTGTTTATCATCAGATATTTCCGGGTACCGGGATTTCTCCGGTTGTGGTTGTGGCTGCTGCTGCTGAGGAACAGGTACTACCGACTTCTTCAGACTTGCACAGGCAGAAAAAAAAACCACGAAAATTACCAGTATAACTGACCCCTTTAGCTGCATTTTTATTTTAATTTTTCCCAGTGTGTCCAAAACCTCCGGCTCCCCTTTTTGTTTCCTCTAAAACCCCGGCAACTTCCCATTGTACTGTTTCGTGCGAAGCAATTATCATCTGGCAAATACGTTCGCCATGCTGTATTACGAAATCTTCGTTCGACAAGTTAATTAAAATTACACCTATTTCCCCCCTGTAATCGGCATCAATCGTACCCGGGGTATTTAATATTGTAATTCCCTTTTTCAGTGCCAGCCCGCTGCGCGGACGAATCTGTGCCTCGTATCCTTCGGGTAATTCAATAAATAAACCTGTTGGTACCAAAACCCGTTCCAGAGGCTTCAGTACAATTTCCTTTTCCAGGTTAGCACGCAGATCCATCCCGGCCGAATATTCAGTACTGTATGATGGTAAATCGTTCGACGATTTGTTGACAATTTTTACTCTCATTTTTTACTCTAAATTTTTGAAACCGCTAAGATATAGAAATATATAGTGATTCAAAGAAGTTAATTTTTTGAATTAACAATATTTAAGACTGTAACAGAATCAGGTCTTCCATAATCTTATCGGAAATAAACAATCCGTCATCCGACAAGACCCAGGCATCACTTTGACGAAAAATATGCCCCGATCCGCGATATTTATCAATCGTTTTCCGTAAATGCGGGATAAATTCTGCCTCAATTTCTTTTTCCGAAATACCCCAAATAGTACGTAAACGGGTAATCACATAATCGTTATACCGGTCGAAACAGCTTAACTGTTCCGATTCGAAATAGCCTCTCCCCTGCCCTATTCCTTCGAGATATTTTTGATTATCGGATACATTCCAACGCCGGGTCTTCAAATCAAATGAATGAGCCGATGGTCCGATCCCCAGGTATTTTTCCTGAAACCAATAACCGGTATTGTGTTTCGAATAAAGCTGATCTTTTGCAAAATTCGAAATCTCGTATTGTTCAAATCCTGCTTTTTTAAGTTCTTTCTTTAAAATTTTAAATTGCTGAAGACTCAGTTCATCAGGCAATTCGCGAAGGATACCAGTCTTTAGTTTTTCGTAAAAAACAGTTCCTTCATGGTATGTCAGATGGTAAGCCGAAATATGTTGTACCTCCAGATCAATTGCTTTCCTGATATTTTCTTTCCATGCCTGTAAATCCTGCCCGGGCAAACCATAAATTAAATCGATACTGATATTTTGGAACCCGGCATCTTGTGCCATCTTTACTGCATTAACCGCCTGTTCCGGATTATGCCTCCGGTTCATCAACTGTAAATCGGCAGCGGCAAACGACTGTATCCCAATACTCAACCTGTTAACCCCTGTACCTGATAACTGATAAAGATATTCAGTATTTAAATCATCGGGATTGCACTCCAGTGTAATTTCAGGCTTGGTTTGTACGCTATAGAAACGATTGACCTGCATAAGCAAACCTGAAATTTCACCAATAGTGAGAACAGAGGGAGTCCCTCCCCCAAAATATATGGTTTTTACCTGTTCACCGAAAAATTCTTTTTTTCGTTGTTCCAACTCTTGCATCATTGCATTTAAAAAATGTACTTTTAAGCCGAGATTGGTACTTTTATAAAAATCGCAATAGTGACATTTTTTTTTGCAAAACGGTATGTGAATGTATATTCCGGCCATTAAAAATAAAGTATGAAATATTTTTGGAAACCCTTGGTTTGGATTGTTATAATTACAATTTTAAGTTTATTGCCTGGCGAAGATTTACCGAAAGAAGCTTTCATTCCTCATTTCGATAAAATTGTTCATATCGGAATGTATTTTCTTAGCTGTCTTTTTTTCATCTCCCCTTTTAGAAAAATCCACGCAGGAAAAGGTTATTTAGCAGCGTTCCTTTCATCATTGTTTATAGGTGCACTTTTCGAAGTTTTGCAAAATACTGTTGCCAAAAATCGTTCGGGCAATTATGAAGATTTTATTGCTGATTTAATTGGCGCCGCACTTGCCCTGATCTTTTACCGGTATTTTGTTTCCGGCAAAAAACTTGAAAAGTTTTTCAAAGCTCAATAATATCCTCGTTCCCTTTCATGTCGTCCAGGATCACCTGTATACTGGTTTCCTGATAAAATGAAGCCAATCGCTCCCTGATTTCGGAAAACCGCCCGTGAACCGGACAATGTTTCCCTTTTTGATGAACCGAACTGCATGTTTCATGGCTGATCAGACAGTTCTTAAAATAATCCTCCCCGTCAACAATACATACAATATCGTACAACGAAATGTCCTTTGCTTTTTTGCCCAAAGCAAAGCCACCATTTGGTCCTTTCGTTGAAATCAACACTTTTTGCCGGACCATATTCTGCAATATTTTCCCCAAAAAAGGAGTCGGTATCTTTAAATCGCCAGCAATCTTTTTAATACCTGCCTTTTCTTTTTCAGTAGCATTTTTCCCCAGATAAATCAGTGCCCTGACAGCATATTTACACGTATTCGATAACATAGCTTTATTTTTTTGATTTCCATTGTTTGCTGAATGATTGCCCCGCCACACGGGGAACTGATTTTTGCTGACCCAGCATATTTCCAGCCAGCGAAAGGGCGGCGTTTTTCATTCCTCCTCCAACCTTGTCAAGTCTTTTCCGTTTCGAAAAAACATATTCAAATGAATGCATCCCCATATTCCAAACAGCATCACCACCTTTCTCCACTGTATCGCGACGGTTACGTAATAAAAGCTTATGAAGCGGTATTCTCACCGGGCACACTTCTGTACATTTGCCGCAAACCGAACAGGCAAAACTCAGGTGATTGTATTCTTTTTCGCCTTTATAAAACGGAGTGATTACCGAACCAACAGGACCACTGTAGGTTGCATTGTACGTATATCCGCCAATATTTTTATAAACCGGACACACGTTCAGGCAAGCCCCGCAACGAATGCATTTCAGCGCTTCATAGCAGTCGTCCACCTGGTACAAACCGGATCTGCCGTTATCGAGCAGTAACACATACATTCTTTCAGGGCCATCGGGCTCGTTTTCCTTCCTGGGGCCGGTAACCAACGAATTGTAAACCGATATTTGCTGCCCGGTTCCACGGGTAGCCAGTAAAGGCCAAAGCAAACCCAGATCGTTTATGGAAGGGATGACCTTTTCGATCCCGGCAATCACAATATGCACCCTGGGAAAAGAAACTGACATCAGTGCATTTCCTTCGTTTTCCGTTAATCCGATTCCACCCACATCAGCAACCAAAAAATTGGCCCCGGTAACCCCAACATCAGCAACAGTAAATTTTTGCCTTAGCTTTTTCCTGACAAAAGACGTCAGAAATTGAGGATCGCTAGCGGGTGGCGTATCAAATTTTTCATGGAACAGATCAGCGATGTCCTGGCGTGATTTGTGCATGGCCGGGGTCAAAATATGATAAGGCTTCTCCCCTGCCAGTTGAACAATGTATTCGCCCAAATCGGTTTCAAGGGCCTCCACCCCGAACTTCTCTACATGTTTGTTAAAGTCAATTTCCTCACTGATCATCGACTTACTTTTTACCAGTAAAGAGGCTTCATTCACAAGCAATATCTTTTTTACCGACTCGATGACTTCATCGGCATCGCGACACCAGATTACTTCAGAACCATTACGGATACAATTTTTTTCAAATTCCAAAAGATATTCATACAAACGATTAACCGCCCGGCCTTTAATATACGAAGCACGGTCGCGGGCCAATTCCAGACCGGAATAACGCTGCAAGCCCCGTTCAACTGCTGCATCGTATTTCGAAATATTGAATTTAATCGTCTTCCGGTGCTTCAGATCGAATGCAACTTTTTCCGATTCGCGGATAAATATTTTTTTAGTCTTTGACATCCTGTTTAATTGGTATCTTCTGTATCCGCCGCAAATGACGCCCGCCTTCAAATTCTGTTGTCAAAAAAGTTTTTACAATCTGACGGGCTTCCTCATCAGTAATAAAACGGGCAGGAAGGGCACAAATATTGGCATCGTTATGAAGACGCGCCAAAGAGGCAATCTCCGGGTTCCAGCAAAGGGCCGAACGTATCCCCGGATGTTTGTTAACAGTAATATTAATGCCGTTGCCGCTTCCGCAAAGGGAAATCCCCATCTGAAATTCACCCTTGCTGACTGCTTCGGCCATGGGATGCGCCCAGTCGGGATAATCGGAACTTTCGTTTGAAAAAGCACCGAAATCTTTAAACTCGTACCCCTGTTCTTTCAGGTACTTCATAACATCCTGTTTCTGCTCAAACCCGGCATGGTCGCATGCAAGAGCAACTTTCATTTTTTTCATGATCAATATTTAGTTAATACAAAAATAATACTTAAAAGTATTTAACCTTAACTATTCAGGTTAATACGAACCATAAAACTTAGAGAGAGTTTCACCGGGATGAAACTCTCTCTACTCATCACTTCTTTTTCTGATATCTAAATTCTAACAATCTATGTGTATTTCCGTGCTTTTTATCGGGCAGTCAATTGAATTGATAAATCCAGAGCATTCGCAACTAACAAAAGATTTGAAATTTTTACATCTTCCCCATTTTCAATTCGTGAAATGTAAGGTCGTTTCTTCCCAACAGCCTCTGCCAATTTTTCCTGAGTCATATTCAATTCTTTTCGTCTATTTCTGATAATCTCTCCGAAATAATAAAAATATGCTTCTTCCCTGAACTTTTCCCTGCTTTCAGAACCTTTCTTTCCATAGCGTTCCGCCAATAAGTTCTCTGCTTTTATAATTTTCATAATTCCTTATTTTTTAAATATTCCTCTAAAATCTTTTCTGCCTCCTTGATTGCTTTAATATAGTCCTTGTTCGACTTTTTTATAAATCCATTCAAACAAACAGCTTTTGTACATTCAGAAAAATTCAAATGGTCAATGGCAAAAATCAGTACACGGTACTCATTACCTGCTTTAATTCTAAGCTCATAAAATCTTGAGTTTTTCAGCTTTTTTACAAAATTCGTATGAACAATCTTTACTTCACCAATAATTTCAATTAGCTGGAAAAATTTGTCTGAAACTCTTTGTTGTTGACTATCTATGAAATTTAAACATTTTCCCGTAATGTCAATTTCTCTCATGCAACAAAGGTAACAAATTCGTTACATTCAATCAAACGAACCATAAAACTTAGAGAGAGCTTCACCGGGATGAAACTCTCTCTACTCATCATATAAAAATTGTGATTATTAGACTTTATATAGATTAAGCAACAGTATATGAATTTCAACATTGATAATCAGATACCTTACACTTTATTCAGAATAATGTCTATTTAAAATATTTGGTAGCAATAATTATTAATTGGGCATAATAATCCCTATGGCTTCGGTTCCTTTGTTGCCCAGGGAACCAGTTTTGAACGGTAAAAATCAACGCCCATTGTTTCGAGACGCAGGCCGTGATTTCCCAAGCGCACTTTGTAATCATCCCATTTCCGGAGCGTACCAGGCGACCAGCCAATTTCCGCATGTCCGGCCAAACGGGGAAAAGCCATATATTCAATCTCATCAATATTGGTAATTGTCTCCGACCAAAGCGGGGATTCAATTCCCAGTATATTTTCTTTACTGATGCCGGGAGCAAGGGTTGCCGGGTTCCAGATGTAAGCGCTGTCAACTTCGACATAGCCAACCCAATGTAATCCAAGAGTAGTAGTCGAATCGTACTGCATATCGAGATAGGCTTTGGTAGCCGGCGACAGGATCACTTTGGCTCCCTGTTCTACTCCTTTACGGGCATTTTCAGCCTTGGCCCAGAACTGCACTACGGTGTTTTCCTTTAAACTGGCATGTGCAATTTCGTCCCATCCAATTACCTGTTTCCCATGTGATCGCACAATATCCTGTACCCTGTTGATAAACGGTATATAATCTTTCAGCGGTGTTACATGCGACTCGTCGCCGCCAATATGAATATACGGGCCGGGAGTCAGAGCGGCCAGTTCTCCAATTACATCATCAACAAACTGATAGGTGATCTCTTTTCCTGTACACAGCGTACTAAACCCAACTTTGGTGCCGGTGTATAATTCCGTGGCTTTGCCGTTGCAGTTCAGTTCGGCATAAGAAGCCAGTGCTGCATTGGTATGCCCAGGCATATCAATTTCAGGAATAATGGTAATATACCGCTCAGCGGCATACCTGACAATTTCTTTATATTCTTCCTGCGTGTAGAAACCGCCTTTACCGCCGCCTACTTCGGTACTTCCGCCATGAACAGTAAGGTTGGGCCACGATTTAATTTCGATACGCCAGCCCTGATCGTCGGAAAGGTGTAAATGCAACACATTTAATTTGTAATATGCCATCAGGTCGATATAACGTTTCACATCGCCGATACTGAAAAAATGCCGGCACACATCAAGCATTGAACCCCGATAGGAATATTCAGGAAAATCGTGAATTGTACCGGTTGCCAGCAACCACGGCCCTTCCTGAACAGTAGCCTGTTCGATTCGGACAGGTAATAATTGCCGGATGGTTTGTATCCCGTGAAAGATACCGGCAGACTTACTGGCTGATAATTTTACCAGCTTTTCGGTAATTGTCAATTCGTATCCTTCATCTCCAAGAGTGACATCTTCTTCTGAAAGACAGAAATAAAAATTACCGGACCCCGGATTTCCTTCACTTGTTTTTACCCGAATATCAAAACCGGTTGACTTTTTTAATAAATCTGCAAAATATTGCCCGGTTGATCTTAGCTTTTCAAAATCATTTTGTTGTATACAGATATCTGTTTTACCTGTCATTTCAAACGAGCTATTGGTGGCTGTTACTGAAACAGGCTTTGGGATAATACTTTCTTTTAAAATATCCATTGGTTTTGGTGGCGTACAGGCCAATACACCAAAAAACATCAGTATAAAAATGCTTGGTTTCGACATGTTAACTGGTTTTAAATTTACGTATTTCTCTATTTGCAGTGGATGAAGTTATAAAAACATCCGGAATATTCTTTATTTATGACTTAATAAAGTCTTCAGTTCCCTTCTTTCGCCCCAATAGATAACGACCATAAAAATCAGGAAAAACAGGCCCCCTGTAAACAACTTAACAAACAGGGACTGAAAAGGAATTAAGCTAAACAGGAAAAACAAGGCCAGGGTAAATCCAAAATACAAACCCATTCGTTTGATGTTGTAATTTACCGGAAAATACTTTTGTCCGTAGTAATACGAAATGACCGTCATACTTACAAAGCATACCAGAACAGCGATTGCCGACCCCATATACCCGATTTTCGGGATCAGCAAAAAGTTTAAGACCAATGTAATCAGCGAGCCAAAACTTGCAATATATGCCCCGTAAATGGTTTTGTCGGTGAGTTTATACCAAAGAGAAAGCGTGAAATAAATACCCAGGAAAAGATTCGCCATAAGAATTACCGGAACTACTTTCAGTCCTTCGTAATACCTTGGGTCGATCACCAGCTTAATAATATCTAAAAAGAAATTCATTCCCAGAAAAATGGCCAGGCCAAAGATTACGAAATACTTCATAATCAAGGCATAAATACGGTTTGATTCATGGTCTTTTTCCCGGCTGAAAAAGAACGGTTCAAAAGCATAACGAAAAGCCTGGATAAACATGTTCATCAGGACGGCCAGTTTATAATTGGCTCCGTAAATACCCAGTTGTTCCATCGGGTTCTGTTCGGCAGGGATCAAATGCGGAATCAATATTTTATCAATATTCTGATTGATCATTCCGGTAATGCCGACAATCAGTACCGGGGACGAATATCCCAATATCTGTTTCATTAGGGGCCAGTCGAAATTCATTTTTATCCTGAAAAATTCAGGAAGTAAACTAATTACAACTACGACAGAGGCAATTAAATTCGAAATGAAAACATATCCCACTCCAATTTCAGGGGAATATAAGTACCGGACAAACGAACCGGGATGGTTTTTTAAAATCCAGGGGCAAAACGAAAGAAAAAACAGGTTTGCCCCGATATTGACACCAATGTTCAAAAATTTCAGCAAAGCGAATTTAACAGCCTTGTTTTTCAAGCGCAGCAAGGCAAAGGGAATCGCCGTAAATGCATCGATGGCAACAATAATTCCCATCCACTTCACGTACTCCGGATGTTCGCTGTAATCAATCCATCCGGCTATCTGCGACGAAAAAACAAAAATTAAAAGCACGAAACTTGCCGAAGTGAAAAACAAGGAAATCAGGCTGGTTGAATAAACTTTATTATTGTCATCCTTATTTTGTCCGGCAAACCTAAAAAAGCCGGTTTCCATCCCGTAGGTAAGCAAAACCAGCAGGATAGCCACATACGAATACAGATTGGTGACAACACCATATTCTTCAGGCAAAAAAATACGGGAATAATACGGGACAAGCCACCAGTTTAAAAAGCGTCCAACGATGCTGCTCATGCCATAAATAGCAGTGTCTCCGGCTAATTTCTTTACAGTACCCAAAACAAAAAAGTTTTTCCAAAGATATGGAAAGATATAATGCCTTTACCGGAAATAAAAAAAGCACTTTTAAAATAAAACACAGAAAGCACAGAAAAAATAGTTATTCACAGTCTAATGACATAAAAATGTTCAGATAATTTCAGAAATATTACAAATGATTTATGTGCGTGCAATCATCTGTTTTCCCACTTCAGAACAGCAAAAACAGGTAAATGATCGGAAGCATAATGTTCAGTAATAACCTGGGTATAAACTGGTTTTAAAGGTGAACCTTTACGAATCAAAATATAATCAATTGTCCGGGCAGGAGCATCTGCAGGAATCGTGTACTGGCAGGATTCACAAGTCAGGAAAAACTGTTGTTTGAATAAATCAATGGTTGCGCTTTCGGGGGTCGTGTTCATATCGCCGGCCAGGATAACAGGCTCCTTACAGCCAGCCATAATTTTATTGATTTCTTTTACCTGCTCCACCCTGTTTTCTTCACTGGTTACATCCAGATGGGTAACCCCGAAATAAATTGTCTTCCTCCCGGGCAGTTCTATTTCAGCCAAAGCCATTACCCGGGGTTCAACTCTTTTGGAAATACCGTTGGGAAGGGGATAAATCGCCCCGTTCTTCAACGGATATTTTGAAAGTATGGCTATTCCATACTCCCCTCCACTATAATTAATAGCTTTTGCGAAAAAAACCCGGAGCCCTGTTTGTTTTGCCAGTTCAGAAGCCTGATCCACTCCACCCGAACGTTCTGTGCGGACATCCACTTCCTGAAGTGCCACCAGGTCGGGATTCTGTTCCCGGATAATGCCGGCAATCGCTTCCAAATCGATCACCCCCGGTTTTCCAGGCGGATTGGCATGATGAATATTATAAGTTAAAACACATAATTCTTTGCCTTTCCCGGTGGCCCTGGTTCCACCCACTGCCAGCAAAGAACAGAATGCCAGCAGTATAATAATTCTAATCTTCATTTTCTGATTTTATTTTCAATTCATCTACTACCGGGTAATGATCCGAAACGGTGCCTGCCAAAGTTACGAATTTTTGATAAGCTCTGTCTCTGGTACGGGCCACAGATAATGTTTTGTTTCGTCAAAGACACGCCATCCGTCGCCATCTGAGGTTGATGCTTTTTCATAGATTACATCTCCGTTCTCGTCAGTTCCAAGGGTTGAACCTGATATAGTTAATTGATTTACATATCTCACCACTCAGGTTATGCATCCGTTCGTCAGTCACATATAAGGCATAAATGATAGATTCTTTATTATTCTGATCATTTTTCAGGTTACTTTCAAAAGGTATTAAATCCTTTTTCTTTTATCTTTGATTTTAAAAATATCTTCAGTTTATAAAAAATGAATATTAGTATTTTATCTAAATTACTGTTTTTTACAATTGTAATAACTGTTTTTTCCTGTTCCGGAAAACCTAAACAATCGAGAAAACCTGTCTCCCAAATTAAAATTGAAAATAAACAAAACAAACTTATTGCAGGTGAAAACCTTATTATATCAGTAAAAACCAAATTACATAACGGAGAACTTAGTCAAACACAAGTCTTTATTGGGAATGAATTGATTACAACAGAAAAAAGACTAGTGTTTTCAGATACAATTAAAAATTACCCGAAGGTGGGTAAACACACGATAAAAGTAGTTACCACAAAAACAGATGGAAAGGTTGGTATTAATTATAAATCATTTGAAGTACTATCGGATATTATTCCTGAAAAATGCAGTTATAACGTTTTAAAAACCTATCCTCATAATACAAAATATTTTACTGAAGGATTGGAAATACATGAGGAATTTTTATATGAAAGTACCGGAGAAAACGGTACCTCTGCTATTTATAAAACCAATCTGAAAACAGGCCGTTTATTACAATCGGTTAATATAGATAAACAATATTTTGGAGAAGGAATAACTATTCTGAACGGAAAAATTTATCAACTTACTTACAAAGCCCGGAAAGGCTTTATTTATAATCTGAAAACATTTGAGAAGATAGGTGATTTTACTTTCGAATCAGAACAGGGATGGGGTATGACCAACGATGGGAAAAACCTGATTATGAGTAATGGAACTAACATTCTAACTTTTATTGACCCTGTTTTATTAAAACCTGTAAAAAAACTTCAGGTTTTTAATCATAAAGGTTCTATTCAATACTTAAACGAACTGGAATATTTTGACGGATATATTTATGCAAACATTTATACTACCGACAATATCGTTAAAATCGACGCCTCCTCAGGAAAAGTAATTACTGAAATCGACTTACACGGATTATTAGGTACTTATAACCCTAACGAACGAATTGATGTTTTAAACGGCATCGCGATCAATCATGAAAACGGAAAATTATATGTTACCGGGAAACTATGGCCCAGACTATTTGAAATAGAACTTGTTAAAAAAGAGTAGCTGAACCACTATTATAATTTATCTTGCCCAAATGTTTATATGCCAGATCAGTTACTTCCCTACCTCTGGGCGTACGTTTTAAAAAACCTTCTTTTATCAAAAAAGGTTCATATACTTCTTCTATTGTCCCGGCATCTTCGCCAACTGCAGTAGCAATAGTTGAAATACCAACCGGACCGCCTTTAAACTTATTAATAATGGTCATCAATATTTTATTATCCATCTCATCCAGTCCGTATTTGTCAATATTAAGCGCTTCGAGCGAATAACGGGTAATTTCCAGATCAATATTACCATTTCCTTTTACCTGTGCAAAATCGCGTACTCTACGTAAAAGTGAATTAACAATACGAGGAGTACCCCGGCTGCGCGATGCAATTTCAACAGCCGCTTTATCGTCTATTTCTATATTTAATATTCCTGCTGAACGCTTTACAATACCTGTAAGTATTTTTACATCATAATATTCGAGATGCGATTTTATACCAAAACGCGCCCGTAAGGGACTTGTAAGTAATCCTGAACGGGTAGTGGCCCCCACCAAGGTAAAAGGTTTTAATTCAAGTTGTATGGAGCGTGCACTTGGTCCTTTATCAATCATGATATCGATTTTGTAATCTTCCATAGCAGAATACAAATATTCTTCAACCACAGGACTTAAACGGTGAATTTCGTCTATAAACAACACATCGCACTCTTCCAGGTTAGTCAGCAGACCAGCCAGGTCACCAGGCTTATCAAGTACTGGCCCGGAAGTTATTTTCAGACCTACTCCCATTTCGTTGGCAATTATATTTGATAATGTTGTTTTTCCCAGTCCGGGAGGGCCATGCAATAACACATGATCAAGCGCTTCTCCTCTCATTTTAGCAGCCTTAACAAAAACCCTGAGATTTTCAACAATATTATTTTGCCCTTTAAAATCACCAAAATTTAAAGGGCGCAGTTGCTTATCAAAATCCTTTTCATTCTCTGATAACTGCTGGTCACGAAAGTCGAAAAATTCGCTCATACTTGTTCTTTTGTCATTCAAAAATGAATAACAAATATAAGTTAATTTAGAATAAAGGCTTCGATGGATTACTCTCCAATTTTCATTTGCCTGAATATAGAATTAAGCTTATCCATATCAAATGGTTTGGCCATAAATTCATCCATGCCATATGAAATACATTTATCCCTGTCATTATCCATGGTATTTGCGGTAATAGCTATAATTGGTGTTCTTTTATCAGCTTTTTGTTCCATTTCAATACTTCTAATCTTCAGAGTCGCCTCTAATCCGTCCATGACCGGCATCATGATATCCA
The DNA here is from genome assembly GCA_963662895.1 of Prolixibacteraceae bacterium. Lineage (GTDB taxonomy): Bacteria > Bacteroidota > Bacteroidia > Bacteroidales > Prolixibacteraceae > GWE2-42-39. The sequence continues at coordinate 1,443,549 of OY759981.1, forward strand.
TTAAAATCACATCAAATGAGAATTTTTGAAATTGTTCAACAGCTTCCAGCCCGTTGTTTGCAATGGAAACCGCGTGATTATATTTTTTAAGACTAAAAGTAACAATCCGTTGATTCAGCATATTATCCTCTACTAACAATATAGAAAGTTGTGAACTCATACCCATAAAATCTTATTCTCTGTCATTTTAATTCGTAAAAGGCTAAAAAGGAAACCACAATATATTATATAAAAATTTAAAATTTAAAATAAAATACTAATAATTATAGCCTGTTTATTGCTTTGATAACTTTTTGGGAAAATTATTGATTTTTTTTAAATCTATTTCTTGTTACCATTTTTAAACCTTTTTTTCACATGTTTAAATTCAAAGAATCAATAGAATACAATAATATTAAACAACTGTTGATTACAAAAGTTTTTAGAAAAAAAGGTTATCGTTTCTGTATTTTTTGTGTTTGTATTTGATGGATAGAAAAGCATGAATTTAGCTTGACTTTTTAGTGAAAAATTATAATCAAAAATTGTTTTCAATTTATTAGAATTATTTTTGATCTTTTATGTGGTTTTTATAAACACTAAAATGGTAGGTTTTAAAATACTGCTGTTAATTTTAAAGTGTTTTATTTCAGTGAAATATAAAAAATGACAGAAAACTATAAACATCTCGTTGAAAGACTTAACAGGTTTAAGTTTAAATTTTTGCTTTTTAAGTTTATTCGGGGAATATTCTTACTTCTTACTGTTTTGCTTGTTTATTTCTTGCTTATTGTTTTAAGTGAAAATTATTTCTTTTTTAAGCCTGGAATAAAAGTTATTATTTTTTATTTTACCTTTTTATTTCTTGCTGTCATTTTTATTTGGCTGGTGGTGATCCCTGTAATAAAACTATTTGGGATTGTAAGAACGATGGATCATAAGAAGGTCGCTTCTGTAATCCGTTTATATCTGCCTGAAATTAATGATTCATTAATAAACAGCATTGAATTGGCAGAAGAAGAAATTGGTGAGTATTCGAATGAGCTGGTTTTGGCGGGTATTGATCAGAAAATTAAAAAACTTAAAGTTTTTGATTTTAATGCTTCTCTAAAACTAAACTATTTAAAAAGTTTTTTTTACAGATTTTTGATTGTTACAATTTTTTCTGGTTTTATATTTATATTATTCACTCGGGATATAACTGATAGTATAAACCGCCTGGTATATTATCAAACCGAATTTATCAAACCAGCTCCATTTCGTTTTATATTGAAAAATGAAAAACTGGAAGTAAAGAAGGGATCAGGTTTAAAAATTGAAATGAGAATGGAAGGAAAAGATTTTCCTGAAGTTGTTTTTATTTCATTTGGTGGCAATAATTTTTTAATGAAAAAGGAAGGAACTGATTTTTCTTATGAAATTGAAAATATAAATAATTCATTTTCATTTTATTTTGTAGGAGATAATTTTTATTCAAAACAATTTATAATCAATGTATTACCTGTTCCTTTATTAGGAAATTTTACTATAAAAGTAATACCTCCTTCATATACAAACCTGGATAAAGAGACTTTTACAAACATCGGAAATTTAAAAGTTCCACATGGAGCATTGGTTAAATGGAATTTTAATACTTTCGAAGCATATGATTTGATTATTACTTTTAATGATACAGTTCAATTTTTTACAGATAGGAATTCAGCTAATTTTCAATTTAAAAAACAACTTTTTAATAGTTGTAACTATTCTGTTTCATTAAAGAATGATTATTTTTCAGAAGAAAATATATTGAATTATCATATTGAGGTAGTTCCTGATTTGTACCCGCAAATAGAAGTAGTTCAAATAAAGGATTCGCTTAATTATTTCAGGTATTATTTTAAAGGCCGGATCAGCGATGATTATGGTTTTTCAAATCTTTTTTTCCGTTTATTTAATGGAAATACAGATTCAACGATATCTATTCCTTTTATAAAGTCGCTTGACCAGCAGGATTTCTATCTTACTTTTGATTTTAATGATTTAAAAGATAATAATAAATTTTTGAACTATTATTTTTCAGTTTTTGATAATGATAAAATAAATGGTTATAAAGAAACCAGCTCAGAATCGTTTATTCTTAAATTTCCTGATGAAACAGACCGTCGTGATTTTGAAAACAGCAGTTTTAATGATATTGAAGAGTTAATGGATGAAAGTTTTAAATTAAATCAGGAAATAAAAGAAGATTTGAATAATCTGAAAATGGATCAGATAAATTCGAATTTAACAGACTGGGAAAAACAACAAAAAGTAAATGAAATTGTAGAAAAAAGGAAAGACCTGGAAGAAATACTTCAGAAAATAAATAATAAAAATGAAGAATTAAATAATTATAAAAATTCGTTTACAAAGGGAAAAGGTGAGATTATAGAAAAACAAAGGCAAATAGAAGAGCTTTTAAAGGAAGTAATGAGCGATGAATTAAAAAAGTTGTTTGATGAGTTTAATGAATTAGCCAAACAGTTCAATGCAAAAAAATTTGAGGAACTATCAGATCAAATGAATATACAACTTGATGATTTGTCTAAACAATTGGAACGTAATCTTGAAATACTGAAAAGGATGAAAGTGTTTCAAAAAGTTCAGAAAATAGTGGACGAATTGTATAAAATAAGTAAGGAACAAAAAAGTATTTTGGTAGAGTTGGTTGAAAAGAAAAATTTTGATAAGGTGAATACTTTTTTAAAAAAGCAAAAGAAAAATTTTGATTTCCAAAAAGAAGAATATTTTTCAATTATAGATTTTAATAAACAATTGAGAAAGCCTTTAAGTATGGCTGATTTTAATGTTGAATTTTCGGAAATAGGAGAGGGGTTTGATAAATTATTTCAATTGCTTGAAAAGGAGAGAAAAAAAGCATCTGTGGATGGAATAAAAAATGTTTCTGAAAAAACAGAGAACCTAGCTTATTCTATTCAGCAAATGCTCGCTTCAAATAAAAAGAAACAAGCATCAGAAGATATTGAAAATATCAGGCAAATACTTGATAATTTGGTTTATTTAAGTGTTTTTCAGGAAAATTTACTCTCACAGATAAAAGTTCTTCAGAATAGCGATCCTTTGATTAATTCTATTAAAACAAATCAATTAAAGGTATCGGAACAAACAATTATTGTAAGAGATTCATTATATGCTTTGGCCCGGAGAAATCCGCAAATTTCAGGGATAGTTAATAACGATATTTTGAATATTCAGTATAATTCTGATCAGGCCTTAAAAATGCTTGAAGAAGGTAAAAATTATAATGTGAGGATATTTCAGCAAAAAACGATGACAGCTTTTAATAATCTTGCATTATTTATTTCAGAAATACTTAAGAATATTGAAGAACAAATGGCTAATAATATGCCCGGCGATCAGGAATGTGATAGACCAGGAAAAGGAAAAAATTCAAATTTTAATATGCTGAAAGAATATCAGGAATCAATAAAAGATCAGTTACAAAAGATGATAGAGCAAATGAAAGCGGGGAATATTGAAGATATGAGTAAGCAGCTTGGAAAGACATTGGCACAGCAGGAAATTATGCAGAAAATTATTAGGGAAATGATTAATGATTCACAGATAGGCAGTTCGGCAAAGGAACAGTTAAAAATGGTTGATCAATTGATGGAAAAGAGCAAGTTAGATATTATAAATAAAAATATTTCAGTACAGACAATAAACAGGCAAAATTTAATATTGAATAAATTACTTAAAGCTGAGGTTTCGGAAATAGAGAGAGATGTTGATAATGAAAGAGAATCGAAAACTGCCAGTGATAAATTTTACAGTAACCCGGATTTATTTTTTCAGTATAAGAAGGTAATTCAAAAAGGAGATGAACAAATACAAAGGAGTAATTATAGATTAGAGCAGTATTACAAGAAAAAGTATGAAAAGTACCTGAATAATATTGATAAATAAGTTTGGAAAAATATTTGATCATACCTTCAACCAGAAATAGTATTAGTAAACTGGAACTGTTTTTGGATAATTTTTTCGATGAGTTAAAATTGAATAGGGATAATTTTTTCCATGTTTTATTAAGTTTATGTGAATCTGTAAATAATAGTATATCACACGGAAACAAATTTAGTGAAGATAAAAATGTAATAATTACTTGCTCTTGGGAGAATGATATTTTGACTTTAACTGTTGAAGATGAAGGCCAGGGATTTGATGTAAATAAATTAAAAAATCCAACTTTACCTGAAAATATTTTTTATGAGAGGGGGAGGGGATTGTTTCTTATTAGTAAGCTGGCAGATGAAGTTAATTTGTTTGAAAAAGGTAGAATTATAGAAATAAAATTTAAAATTTAAATTTCAACGTGAATATAAACTTTTTTAATGAGGATGTTTCTGTCAAAATTAGTCAGAAAAATTTAAAGAAATGGATAAGATTTACTATAGAAAAAGAAGGTTTTATTTGTGGTAATCTGAGTTTTGTTTTTTGTTCGGATGAGTATTTACTGAAGATAAATAAAGAATATCTTTCTCATGATTATTATACTGATGTAGTCACTTTTGACTATGTTGAGGATAAGAAAATTTCAGGAGATATTTTTATTAGTGTTGACAGGGTTATGGAAAATGCGGATGAATATAAGGTTTCATTTAAAGATGAACTTGATCGGGTAATTATTCATGGAGTTCTTCATTTACTTGGTTTTAAAGATAAGAGTCAGTCATTAAAAAAGAAGATGACTGAGAAGGAAGATGAGTATCTTTCAGTAATATCAAAGTTTTAAAATTCAGATATTTGATGTAGTTTTGCACCCTAAAAATTTCATTGATGTTGACGTATTACGATGTTATAGTTGTTGGGGGCGGACATGCTGGTTGTGAGGCGGCGGTAGCTGCAGCTAATTTGGGGTCGAAAACCCTTTTGATAACGATGGACATGACAAAATATGCCCAAATGTCCTGTAATCCAGCAGTTGGTGGAATTGCTAAAGGACAGATAGTCAAGGAAATAGATGCACTTGGTGGTTATATGGGGATTGTTACAGACCGTACTACTATCCAATTCAGAATGTTAAACCGTTCGAAGGGTCCTGCTATGTGGAGTCCTCGGGCTCAGTGCGACCGTTTAAAGTTCTCGGAATATTGGCGTGATATTCTTGAAAATACGGATAATTTGGATTTATGGCAAGATACTGTTATTAGTTTATTAATTGAAAATAAACAAGTTAAAGGTGTAATAACGAATATTGGTGTTGAATTTAAGTCGAAGACTGTAATACTTACAAATGGTACTTTTTTAAATGGTTTGATGCATATTGGGAAAACTAAAATGAAAGGGGGTAGGATAGGGGAGAATGCTTCTTATTTTATTTCAGATCAGCTTGCAGAACTTGGTTTTGAAAAGGGCCGTTTGAAAACAGGAACACCTGTTCGTATTGATGGAAGAACTGTTGATTTTTCGAAATTAAAAGAGCAGCAGAGTGATTCACAAAGTTATAAGTTTTCGTATTTACCTAAAGAGAAGTCAATTTTAAAAAAGCGTAGTTGCTGGATAACTTATACAAATAAGGAGGTTCATGAAATACTTGAATCAGGTTTTAATGATTCTCCGATGTATAATGGTACTATTCAGAGTGTTGGTCCACGTTATTGTCCGAGTATTGAATCAAAGCTTGTAACTTTTTCTGAAAAACTCCAGCATCAGTTGTTTCTGGAACCAGAGGGAGAAAAAACAATTGAATATTATCTGAATGGTTTTTCTTCTTCATTACCCTGGGATGTGCAGTTGAAGGCACTTCTTAAAATTCCCGGTTTGGAAAATGCTAAGATATTTCGTCCGGGTTATGCTATCGAATACGATTATTTTGAACCAACACAGTTGTATCATACACTTGAAACTAAATTAATTTCAAATTTATATTTTGCAGGTCAGATAAATGGTACAACCGGATATGAGGAAGCCGGTGCTCAGGGAATAATTGCCGGTATTAATGCCCATCAAAAAGTAACAAAAAAAGATGATTTTGTTTTGAAGCGGGATGAAGCATATATTGGTGTTTTGATCGATGATTTGGTTACAAAAGGGGTTGATGAACCTTATCGGATGTTTACTTCCCGGGCAGAATATCGTATTTTACTTAGACAGGACGATGCTGATGTGAGGTTAACCAGAAAGTCATTTAATCTTGGATTAGCAAAATATGAAAGGGTGCATTTATTGGAAGAAAAGAACAGGTTAAGAGATGAAATAGTTGAATTTGTTAGAGATTTTTCAATAAAACCTTCGTTTATAAATGATATACTTGAGAAGAAAAATACAACGCCACTAAAGCAGGGAGTAAAGTTAATTGATATTATATCTAGGCCTCAAATTTCAATTTTTGATTTAGTTGAAGATATTATTCCTTTGAAGAAATTTATAAAGAGATTGCCTAAAAATAGGTTTTATGAAATTTTGGAATCTGCTGAAATATTGATAAAATATTCTGGCTATATTGAAAGAGAAAAAAATATTGCTGATAAATATAATCGTTTAGAAAATATAAATATTGAAGGAAAATTTGATTACTCGTCGATTAAGACTATTTCTACCGAGGCCAGACAAAAACTGGAAAAATATAAGCCCAGTACTATTGGTCAGGCAAGCCGGATTTCGGGAGTTAGTCCAGCGGATATAAATGTGTTGTTGGTTCTTTTAGGTAGGTAAAAAATTGTTCCACGTGGAACAAAAAAGAGAAAGACTGAAAAAGGTAAAAATATTGAGCTTTTTTCAGTCTTTTTATATCTTTAGTCTTTGTATTATTAAAAAAATGAGGCAATGGAAAAAATATATAAAGGTATTATTATTGACGTGGTCAACCGCCGGCAATTCAGAGGTGAAATAGAAATAAGGGATACTAAAATATATTCGGTAAGAGAATGTGAACATGAATATACTAATTATATTCTTCCGGGATTTATAGATGCACATGTTCACATTGAAAGTTCTATGACTGTTCCGTCTTCTTTCGCTCGTATGGTTGTATCGAAAGGCACGGTTGCAGTCGTAAGTGACCCACACGAAATTGCAAATGTGATGGGTGAGGAGGGAATTGATTTTATGATTGAGAATGCAAAGAATGTTCCGTTAAAAGTATTTTTTGGTGTGCCCTCATGTGTTCCGGCTACTCCATTTGAATCTTCAGGCTGTGTTCTGGATGAAAATGTGGTTGATCGTTTATTATCGAGAAATGATCTTTATTTTCTTTCTGAAATGATGAATTTTCCTGGAGTGATTAATGGCTTTCCTGATGTAATGAGTAAAATAAAATCAGCTCAAAAATATAATAAACTAATTGATGGACATGCTCCCGGTTTACGGGGAAAAGGACTTGAAAAATATGTACAGGCTGGTATCTCAACCGATCACGAATGTTTTTCATACGATGAGGCAGTTGAGAAAATAAATTTGGGAATGAAAATATTGATTAGGGGAGGAAGCGCTGCTGAAAATTTTGATGAGCTTTACCGCTTGATTGATGAGTATCCGAATATGGTAATGCTTTGTACTGATGATTCCCATCCTGATACATTACTGAAAGAAGGACATATTGATAAACTAATAAAAAAAGGAATAAAGAAGGGCCTTGATATTTTTAATTTATTAAAAGCAGCATCTGTAAACCCTGTTAAGCATTACGGATTAAATGTTGGTTTGCTACAGAAAGGAGATGCCGCTGATTTTATTATTGTTGATGATCTGAAAAATTTATCGGTACAACAAACAGTTATTAATGGTACTCCTGTTTTTAGTGATGGAAAGGTTTTATTCCCTTTAAAAGAAACAAAAGCAATCAATGTATTTAATAGGGAAAAGATAAAAAATAATGATGTGATACTAAAAGCCAGGCCGGGTAAAATCAGGGTTATTGCTGCTCAGGATGGCGAATTAATTACTGTTCAGGAATTGCATAATCCACTTATCCAGGGCGGAAATATTATTTCTGATATTGATAATGATATACTGAAATTGGTCGTAATGAGCCGTTATAAAAATGAACCGGTACAGGTTGGTTTTATAAAAAATACAGGATTAAAAAGAGGTGCTATTGCCAGCAGTATTGCTCACGACAGTCATAATATTATTGCTGTGGGGGTAACAGACGAGGATATTGTTTCGGTTGTTAATAAATTAATAGATCACAAAGGAGGAATTGTTGTTGGGGATACCCGTGAACAACTGGTACTGGAATTGGAAGTAGGAGGTTTAATGACCCGGCGGGAAGGAGAAGAGGTGGCATTATTATACAATCAATTAATTGAACGGTCAAAGGAATTTGGTTCAAAATTAAAGTCTCCATTTATGACCATTGCTTTTATGTCCCTGTTGGTAATTCCTGAACTTAAACTTGGAGACAAAGGGCTATTTGATGTAAATAAATTCGATTTTGTGGATGTATTTGTTAAAGAATGAAGCAATACACAGGTATAAACAGAAACAAGCAATATTTAAAATCGTTGATTTCGATACTTCCGGATCAGCCTGGAATTTATCAGTATTTTGATACTTCTGGAAAAATTATTTATATAGGAAAAGCAAAAAATCTTAAGAAACGGGTTTCTTCATATTTTACAAAAGTACACGAGAACAGAAAGACAGCTCTTCTGGTTCGAAATATTGCCGATATAAAACATATGGTTGTTGAAACAGAAGAAGATGCTTTTTTATTGGAAAACAATCTGATAAAAAAATATCAGCCTCGTTATAATGTTCGTCTGAAAGACGACAAAAGTTATCCATGGATTGTAGTTAAAAATGAACGCTTCCCGCGTGTTTTTCAAACTAGGAATATAATTAAAGATGGTTCTGTTTATTTTGGTCCTTATACATCTGTTTTAACCGTTCGCACATTACTTGAGTTGTTTCGTAAACATTATAAACTTCGTACCTGTAATTTAAATTTATCAGAAGAAAATATAAAAAACGGAAAATATAAAGTTTGTTTGGAATATCATATAGGAAATTGTCTGGGTCCGTGTGAAGAAAAAATCGGGACAAAGGAATATGATGAAGGTATCGGTCAGATTAAAGATATTTTGAAGGGAAATATTTCCGGGGTTATCAAATATCTTAAAGCTCTAATGAAACAGTTTGCCGATGAGTACAAATTTGAAGATGCGAATGATATAAAGGGGAAGTTGATTTCCCTCGAAAAATTTAAAAGTCGTTCAACTGTCGTTAGTTCAACCATTACTGATGTGGATGTTTACAGTATTGAAGAAGATAATAATTTTGCATTCATTAATTATCTGAAAGTTATAAAAGGGGCTATTGTACAAACATATAACATGGAAATCAAAAAAAGTCTCGATGAGTCGAAACAGGAACTTTTGGAATATGCTGTTGTTGACATCCGTCAAAAAATATTCAGTAATGCAAAGGAAATACTGGTACCTCTAAATCTTGATGTAAATTTTGAAAATGTGAAGTTCCGTATCCCCCGGAAAGGAGACAAAAAGAAACTTCTGGAATTATCGGAGCGAAATGCAAAATATTACCGGCTTGAAAAGGAGAAACAAAATGTTATTTCAAAATCGCAGAAAAATACGGCCAGAATTCTTGACACAATAAGAAAGGATTTACATTTAAAAAGTCTTCCAACACATATTGAATGCTTCGATAACAGTAATCTTCAGGGAACAAACCCGGTGTCGGCCTGTGTGGTATTTCGCAATACAAAGCCTTCGAAAAAGGAATACCGGCATTTTAATATAAAGTCGGTAGAAGGGCCAAATGATTTTGCATCGATGGAAGAAGTTGTTTTCAGGAGATATAAACGATTAATTGATGAAAAAAAATCATTGCCTCAGTTAATTGTTATTGATGGAGGAAAAGGACAGTTGGGAGCAGCTTTGTCGGCATTGGAAAAGTTGTATTTGAGGGGAAGAATTACCATAATAGGGATTGCAAAAAAGTTGGAAGAGATTTATTTCCCCGGAGATACTGTTCCTATTTATCTGGATAAAAATTCAGAATCATTAAAAATTATTCAGCAACTAAGAGATGAGGCGCATCGATTTGGAATTTCATTTCATCGGGATAAACGGTCGAAGAATTTTATTAAGTCAGAGTTGGAAAATATAAAAGGTATCGGGAATGTGACCATTAAAACACTTTTGACAAAATTTAAAAGTGTTGAGAATTTAAAAAAACAGTCCTTCCGTACACTCTCAAATGAAATAGGAGATTCTCGGGCACGAATAATATTTGATTATTTTGAGATAAGTATAAGTAATACAGATGAATAGGTGGTTTAATAAAAGTATAAATTTATGCTTTTGAAATAGAGCATCCACATCAATTTCTGTATTTTTCGTCATCCTCAAGTAATCCCAGATAGGAAAGGTACCTGCTTTCTGCAATTTTTCCTTCATCAACTGCGTTTTTCACTGCGCAATCAGGTTCATGGGTGTGTGAACAGTTATAATATTGACAAAGGTTTAACAGTTTAAACATTTCCGGAAAATAATGCGAAATTTCCCATTTTTCCATTTCAAGCATTCCAAACCCTTTGATCCCCGGAGTATCGATAATGTATCCCCCGAAATTCAATTCAAACATTTCTGAAAAGGTTGTGGTATGTTTGCCGGATAAATGATAATCGGAGATTTCTTTTGTTTTTAAGTTCAACCCGGGTTGGATCATATTAATAATGGTTGATTTTCCTACCCCGGAATGTCCGGAAAAAACATTGGTTTTGTTTTTCATAATTTCTTTTAATTCAGAAATTCCGATATTTTTTTTTGCCGAAGTTTTCAGACAACGGTAGCCCAGCTCTGAGTAAATAGAAATCAACGAATTCATATATTCTGTTTGCTCCTGCGAATAACGATCTGTTTTATTGAATATCAACGAACAAGGTATTCTGTATGCCTCGGCTGAAACTAAAAAACGGTCAATAAAAGTAGTTGTGGTTATCGGGTAATTAATAGTTACTACCAGGAAAGCCTGGTCGATATTGGAAGCGATAATCTGTGATTGTTTCGACAGGTTTGTTGATTTTCGGATAATGTAATTTTTTCGGTCTATTATATTGGTTATAAGTCCGGTACACTCATAATCATCTTCGAGAACGGAAAATTCGACTTGGTCGCCTACTGCAACAGGATTGGTGCTTTTTATTCCCTGAATCCGGAATTTACCTTTTATTTTACAGTTAATCAGTTCATTATTTTCTGATTTTACAGTGAACCAACTACCTGTTGATTTTATAACAATGCCTTTTTTCAAAATCCAGACGATTTAATAAAACAAATTGATTATCTTTTTGACGTTTTATTTATAAATCAAAAGTAAGAAAAATTGTGAAACGGATTATTTCATATAATGTAAACGGAATACGTGCGGCTGTTGGCAAAGGTCTTTTTGATTGGATTAAAAAGGCTGGTCCTGATATTCTGTGTGTTCAGGAAACCAAGGCGCAAAATGGTCAAATACACGAAAGGGAATTTGAATATTTTGGTTACCGGACATATGCTTTTCCGGCTGAAAAAAAGGGATATAGCGGGGTGGCCATCATGTGCCGGGAAAAACCTGACCATGTGGAATATGGCATGGGTAATCCAAAGTATGATATTGAAGGCCGGGTGATCCGTGCTGATTTTGGAGAATGGTCAGTAATCAGTGCCTATTTTCCGTCAGGAACGACAGGAGGAATCCGTCAGGAATACAAAATGGATTTTTTATTTGATTTTCATCGGTATCTTCAGGAGTTAAGAAAACAAAGAACGAAACTGGTTATTTCGGGCGACTATAATATCTGCCGATTATGGATTGATATTCATAATCCTGAAAAACAACAAAATACATCAGGATTTTTACCGGAAGAGAGGGAGTGGTTCCAACAATTTGTTGATGATGGTTTTGTCGATAGTTTTCGAAAGTTTAATCCCGAACCCCACCAGTATTCCTGGTGGAGCTACCGGGCCGGGGCAAGGGTAAATAATAAAGGATGGCGTATTGATTATCATATGGTTACCTCGGAGATAGAAGATCATTTATTAGCTGCTTCTATTCTTTCTGATGCTTTTCATTCGGATCATTGTCCGGTGGAGGTAGTGCTTGACTTTTGAATATTAATTTTTTGTGAAAAAATATGAGGCTGTCCAAAAAGGTTTTTGTATTCGGGTAGGTACCTGAGAAAAATTTCAAATGCGGAACTTTCAACTAATATAACGGCACATGTATGCAGTCAGTACTTACAGTGTGTGAAAATTTCATTACACACGTACGCAGATTTCGTTACAGACGCAGGCAGTTTTGGCTACACATTTAGAGTCCCGGTAAGAGTAAGGTATTGGTTCGATCTAAATTTATAGGTATAATAGAACTATTATTATAATTCTATTTGGATTATTACTATAATCTGAAGTATTTACTTATCGATACAGGCAGGCTTCCCTCCTTTTATGTCAATCCCTTTTCTCCTGAAGAGTAGAACAATTAAATTCTTACCAGTGATTCTGATTGTCAATGTCAAAATTCGTATCATGTTGCTTAATCAGTATAAGTCTGTTATTCAACTCAAAACTCACGTTAAATAACGTATACCATCAACCCGCTTGCAAATACTGCATTTTTTTGTCTTGGCACCGATTTTTATCTTCAACCCGATGCCCATACCTGAAAAATCAATACTCTTCTACACAAAAATGGCATCCTAAGGCAAAAAATAAGGCTGTCCTTTTTTTGCTTTTTGGACAGCCTCGTCTTCCTTTTGTTATTTTTCCCGTGGAACGGTTATTCCCAATCCAGGATAATTTTTCCACAGTTTCCTTCTTCCATAATTTCGAAAGCTTTTTGATACTCATTGGCTGGCATCCGGTGGGTGATTACCGGGCTGATATCCAAACCGGAGGAAAGCATCATTTCCATATGATACCAGGTTTCGAACATTTCGCGGCCATAAATACCTTTTAATGTTAAACCTCTGAATATTAAACCACTCCAATTTATTTGGGTACTCTTGGGAAGTAGTCCTAGCAGGGAGATTTTTCCTCCGTTGTACATGTTTTCCACCATATCGTTAAAGGCAGTCGGCGATCCGCTACATTCCAGGCCAATGTCGAAACCACTAACCATTCCAAGTTTTTCCATCGCGGATTTAACACTTTCTTTCATTGGATCGATTACTTTGGTAGCTCCCATTTTTCGGGCCAAATCTCGACGGTATGGGCTTAAGTCGGTTCCAACAATATAACGTGCACCGGCAAACTTACACACGGCTGTAGCCATAGCTCCAATAGGGCCGCCAATGCCTGTGATCAATACATCTTCCCCCAGAAGAGGGAAGGAGAGGGCCGTGTGTGTTGCATTGCCCAGCGGGTCCATGATAGCCATAATTTCATCGGGAATACGGGCATCTATTTTCAGTACATTTTGTGCCGGGACAGAGACATATTCAGCAAAACCACCATCGCGGTTTACGCCAATGCCAACAGTATGCTCGCAGATATGCTGACGGCCACGGCGGCAGTTCCGGCAGAATCCGCAGGCGATATGCCCTTCCACAGTAACCCGTTCTCCTGTTTTTACACGTGAAACCTCAGAACCGGTTTCAACGACTATACCCATATACTCATGCCCAATAACTGTAGGTACTTTGATAGTATTCCGGGCCCATTCATCCCATTTGTAAATGTGCAGGTCGGTACCGCAAATAGCGGCTTTTTTTATTTTAATAAGAACGTCGTTTGGCCCAACTTTCGGTACCGGGACATCTTCCATCCATATTCCTTTTTCAGCTTTGCTTTTTACAATTGCCTTCATTCCTGAAATATTTAAATTTAATGATGCTGCAAGTTATACCGCTTTTTGATGAAAATAAATAGGGAAAATCATATTTCCGGAATATAGATGTTTACCCGAAAGTTATTTTTCTTCCGGCCCCCAAATAGAATTCAATGTGAAAACATCCAGTTTTTCTACATATAATTCGCCGCCAGAAGTAAAAAACACCAGATTTTTATCGTTTTCTACAGGAGAAAAACATGAACTCATTGCCAGCTTTCCCCCGTTGGCAAAAACTTCGATAGAACTGCGGTCGAGCAGAATTTCAAGTTGTATTTTCCCATCAACAGGTTCTATTACAGCTTGTTGACCCAGACAGCTTAGTATATTCTTTTTTGTATTAAAACTCAATTCAGAGCCTTGGTTCATTTTGTTTCCTCGTAATATAAAACCGAAATTGTCGGATGTTTTAATATCGAAAGTCCCGATTATGTGCAGGCAGTCTCCTTTTATTCTGCCTGTCAGGTTTTTATTAAGACCGGGAATAATATTTTTTTCTTTCCATGTATTTTGTTTGAGGTATAATAATTCAATTTCCTTAACGGGTTTGCGAACCAGAATGATACCTTCTTTATATTTTTCAAGGGAAAGTTCGCAGGGGAAAGTCATTTGTCCTTTAAATGGCATATTCGGAAATTCTGCACCTTTCATCCATGCAATCTGGATGATCCTTCCATCATTAGCAGGAATGTTACTCCATGTTTGTGTTGCGTAATAGTTTTTACCGAAATCGCTTTTTTGTTTGCTGCTTTCCGGAGTGAATTTTTCACCGTCGAAAGAACCGATCATATAACTTCCGTCACCATCAAACAGTACCCATTTTTTTTCATCTTGTCGCCGGTTTACAGGTAATTCTACCAGATCGGGGCATTCGTAAAAACCAGGGATATGACTTTTAAATTTCCAATCGAAAAGATTTGATGATGTATAAAAAGAAACACCTTTATTTAATGCTTCTCCTCCCGGTTTCCGGTAGAGTGCCATTACGTATTTTTTACTTGCTTCGTGCCAGAAAACTTTAGGATCGCGGGCATCGTCCTGTTCGTCGTAAGGAATTAAGGGATTTTTTTTATACTTGTTCCACGTACGGCCTTTATCGGTACTGTATGCAAGACATTGCCCACATTGGTAGCTGGTATAAAAAAGAAGAATGGTCTTCACCGAATCTTTTTGGAAACCACATATATTATTATGATCAACCAAACCACATCCAGACCAGGCATCGCCTCTGTCATTATCTTCTGAATTACCATCCGGGTATAAGGCAATGGGTAAGTATTCCCAATGTACCAGATCCTTGCTTACTGCATGCCCCCAGTGCATGTTTCCCCAATCGATCCCATCGGGATTATACTGATAAAAAAGATGATATTCCCCATCATAATAAACCAGCCCGTTCGGATCGTTCATCCAGTTTTTTTCAGGGGTAAAATGAATTTGCGGGCGGTAAGGCTCATTATTAAATTCTCGTATCTTGTTTTGAGCAGAAAGAATAAGTGAAGCTAAAACTATAGTGAAAGTTACTTTGAAGAGGAATTTCATCCATATAAAATTTAAAGTTGAATAATTTTTAGAGATAAGTACGGACAACAAGATTTAAGTCATCTCTTAATCACTCAACAAGGTCCGTTTATCTGCTTCTGACAAATATATATGAAATAGGCATGATTTCATAAAGCTAATCACGATGATCTCCGCAAAAAATACATTTTGATAATTCACTCTATTAACAGTATTGCCGGATTTCCTCAAGTCTGGTCTTTGCTCCGGGATCAAGTAAAAAATGTTTCTTCAGAATTTCACAGGCATAATTATTGCAATAGGCGCAGTTCTCAATATTTTTCTTTCCTGCACATTTTCTTATTTCACAATTCAGGCACCCGGAAAATAACCTTTCATCATTCGCCCGGCAGCCATCACAGTCGGTAATATCTTCAAGACGGAGGTTCATCCCATATTGTTGAGAGTAAAGTTCAACTATCGATTCCCTCATGTTTTTTTGACGGGATTTATCCTGTTCCTGTGTTGCCAGATGAACAGTACAAGTTTCACATATTAAGCCACAGTAAGCGATTGTTGTTTCAATTTTTAGCCGGATTATTGTATCACAACCTTATGATTTAGTTTTATAAAGTTACGCTCTTCTTTCATTATTTTGTTCCAAATCCTTTAAAGAATGTGTAGCTAAAAACACCATTCGGTTCGGTTGTCCGGTATAAATCCCTAATTCCTCTTTCGAATGTCCGGCGATCTGTTATGCCTTGGAGTATAGCTGTTTCACCAATGACAGAAAGTTTGAGTCAGGGTTTTTTGCTGCGATTATTTTTGTTTGTGCTCCGACCCCGCAACCAGCCTCAAGGACAAAACTATCCCTGGTAAATTATGGTATCGTTGTGAATTATATCATCCAGTGTGTCGGCCTGGTCGTTTAGTCTCAAAGCCTCCCTGGCTGAGTATCCGTGTACATATTGGGAGTTTTCCATTATTTTAAATGCTTTATTTCAGAAATATTGATTTTATTGTGCCACGGGTTCTGCAGCCTGGTAAAACCGCACATAATCGATGTAGTATTTATGTGGAAACGAGGCATCGTTAATTCCTTCCTGCCCGCCCCAGGATCCGCCGATTGCCAGGTTCAGGAGCAGGTACTGTGGTTTGTCGTAAGGCCAGGTACGCTCGTCGCCGGCTCTGTCGTTTTCAAAGGTGAAATATTTTTGTCCGTCAACAAAAAAATCCATACGGTTTTTGGTCCATTCCAGTGCATATATATGAAAATTTTCCCAGGGATTGTTAATAATGATACTATTTCCCTTGTTTGTTTTTTGTACATGGTTGTATGTTCCTGTATGAATGTTGGCATGTATCTTTAGCGAGTCGAAGCCCACATTTTCCATGATGTCGGTTTCACCGCAAAGTGGCCATCCTTTTTCTTTTATATTTGTTCCCAGCATCCAGATGGCTGGCCAGGTTCCCTTTCCAACAGGTAGCTTGGCACGCACTTCAATGCGTCCGTACAGAAAATGTTTTTTGCTGAAAGTATTAAGACTGGCAGAAGTGTATCGGGCTTTCTGGTATTTTTCCCTGCGTGCCTCGATGATCAGCATTCCGTTTTCGACCCGGGCATTTTCTTTCCGGTATTTGGTATAATACTGGGCTTCGTTATTCCGTACAAAACCCGATTCATAGCCCCATTTATCGGGATCAGGAAGGCCTTTATAATCGAATTCATCAGCCCAGATCAGTTCATATTGCTGTGCGCTGAGTTTCTGGAAGCATAAGGTGGAAAGCAAGAGGAGGCAGAAAAAAGCAAGTTTACTCATGGCATTTATTTTTTGATTTGGTTAAGTTCAAAGGTAGATATTGTGTGTTAATATTCAAGGCGGCAATGTTATTAAAACATCACATCCTCGTTTCATCGCTTGATGCTTCCAACGAAATGTATACTTTTGCAGTCCCTTTATTGGGGCTTTTGTATATTAAACACATTATTAAATGATTACAGTATCGAATTTAAGTGTTCAGTTTGGTAAACGGGTTTTGTTCCGCGAAGTGAATATGAAATTTACACCGGGCAACTGCTATGGTATTATCGGGGCAAACGGGGCCGGGAAGTCAACTTTTCTGAAAACCCTTTACGGCGAGGTTGAGAGTACCACCGGATCGGTTTCGTTTGGTGCAGGCGAACGTCTATCCGTACTGAAGCAGAACCACTTCGAGTTTGACGAATGCCAGGTGTTGGATACCGTAATGATGGGGCACCGTAATTTATGGGATGTAAAAAATGAGAAAGATGCCCTTTACATGAAGCCCGATTTTTCGGACGAAGACGGGATGCACGCCGCCGAACTGGAATCGCTGTTTGCAGAAATGGATGGCTGGAACGCCGAAAGTGATGCTGCGGCTTTGCTTAGTGGGCTGGGAATAAAAGAAGAACATCATTATAAATTACTGAAGGAGCTTTCGGGGAAAGAAAAAGTAAAAGTGTTGCTTGCCCAGGCTTTGTTTGGTAAACCGGATAACCTTTTGCTTGATGAGCCGACCAACGATCTCGACCTCGAAACCGTTGACTGGCTGGAAAATTACCTGACCAATTTTAACAACACAGTACTGGTTGTTTCTCACGACCGTCACTTTCTTGATTCAATTTGTACACAAACCGTTGATATTGATTACAACAGTATTACCTTATTTGCGGGAAATTACAGTTTCTGGTACGAATCGAGCCAGCTGGCCTTGAGACAATTACAGGCTCAGAATAAAAAGGCAGAGGAAAAAAAGAAAGAACTCCAGGAATTTATTTCGCGGTTTAGCGCTAATGTTGCCAAGTCGAAACAAACAACCAGCCGCAAAAAAATGCTTGAAAAGCTGAATGTTGAAGAAATAAAACCCTCGACAAGAAGGTATCCGGGAATTATTTTCACACCCAGCAGGGAACCCGGCAATAACATACTGGAAGTAAATGAGCTAAACGGATCGTTTGAAGGACAACTTTTGTTTAAAGACCTCAGTTTTACCGTTGAGAAAGATGATAAAATTGTATTCCTTTCGCGCGATACACGTGCAATGACCCTATTTTTCGATATTCTGAACGGAGAGGTAAAAGCCGACAGTGGAACTTTCAACTGGGGACAGACCATTACTACCGGCTATCTGCCGCTTGAAAACAGCAGTTTCTTCGAAAAGCCGCTGGCTCTTATCGATTGGCTGGGGCAGTATTCCGACGACACCAGTGAAATGTTTCTCCGTGGATATCTGGGAAAAATGTTGTTCTCGGGAGAAGAAATTTTCAAAAAGGCGAATGTTCTTTCAGGAGGTGAAAAAGTACGTTGCATGATTGCCCGTATGATGTTGCGCAATGCCAATGTGATGATACTTGATACGCCCACCAACCATCTCGACCTTGAGTCGATACAGGCCTTCAACAACACCCTAACCCGGTTTAAAGGCAATATACTGATGGCCTCACACGACCACGAGTTTATCCAAACCGTTTGTAACCGCATCATCGAAATTGGCCCCAAAGGCATGCTCGATAAACGAATGGATTACGACGATTACATCCTGGATGAAAAAATCAGGGAACAACGAAACAGCCTGTATTAGCGTTGTCATAATCATTGAGTTTATACTCAGAAAACGAGTCCACTTAACCAGGCCCAAAAGAGGTAGCGCAGAAATTTTCCGGCGAGCATCGCGATGGCGGTAATTTTCCAATCTGTGCGTAAAACCCCCAGTCCTACGGCAAACACATCGCCAACTGCCGGCAGCCAACTGAAAAAAGCAAACACAGCCCCGCGTTTGTACATGCGTTTGTGCCATTGTTCTATTTTTTCCTGTTTTACACGGAGGTATTTTTCAATCCATTCCCATTTGCCCAAGTAGCCCAGGTAATAGCTACTCATCCCGCCCAGCCAGTTTCCGAGGGTTGCAACAGCGATGCACGGGGTCGTGTCGAATCCGCCGGCAATCAGCAGTGTCAGTAATGCCTCGGAGCTGAATGGCAAAATGGTTGCTGCCAGGAAACTGGCCAAAAACAAACCGAACAAACCATAATCGTATAAAAATTCCATGTCCGCGAAAATACAGATATTCTTTTTTGCAACGTAGTTTTTTGGTGATCTGGTCGTTTCAGGTGATAGGATCAGTATCTAAAATTCGATTATTCAGGATTGTTGATTACCTTTGGAATCTGAAACACGATAGATAACATATGGAATCGACACGGCAAAACAAAATATCGCGGCTGATACAGAAGGAACTGGCTGAAATATTTCAAAGGGAAAGCCGCGAGCTTTTTCACGGGAGAATGATTAGTGTAACCACTGTCCGGGTTACAAGCGATTTATCAATTGCAAGGGCTTATCTTAGTATTTTCCCTTCGGAAGAAGCAGATGAACTACTGCAGGAAATCAAGCAATATGCGTCTAAAATCCGGTACGAACTGGGGAAAAGAACAGGCAAACAGTTGCGGATAATTCCTAGTCTTGACTTTTTTATTGACGACAGTCTTGACTATATTGATAATATCGATCGCTTATTAAAAAAATGACATGCAATACGATCCCATTAAACAGTCGCTAGGCCGTTTTTTCAACCGCCTGCCCATTCTCCGTAAACTGTTTTATCACCTGCTCGACTGGTTGCTGCTCCGTTCGTGGCACATCCGTAAGGAATTGCGCTGTTTGAAAAAAGAAGGAGTGCCGGTTTCTGTGATTTTTGATGCCGGTTCGGGCTTCGGCCAATATTCGTACCGGATGGCAAAAATGTTTCCCAAAGCGAGGATTATTGGTGCCGACATCAAGGAAGAACAGATTGCCGACTGCAAAAGTTTTTTCAGAAAAGCAGGAATGGCAGGGCAGGTACGCTTCCGCCTGTCAGATTTGACGCGTACTATAATAGATAACAGGTACAACCTGATTATTTCCGTGGATGTGATGGAGCATATTAAAGAAGACCGGAAAGTGTTTGAAAATTTTTGGAGATCGATGAAACCTGGCGGAATATTGTTGATTTCAACGCCATCTGATCAGGGAGGTTCTGATACACACGATCATGATCATAAAAGCGGCGTACACGGCTTTATTGATGAGCATGTACGCGACGGGTACAACATTCTGGAAATAGAAAAAAAACTTTTAGCGGCAGGCTTTCGCATGGTGGAAGCGCGTTATTCGTATGGCTGGCCGGGAGAAATTTCGTGGAAACTATCGATGAAATTTCCGATTTTAATGCTGGGGGTGAGCAAATTTTTTTTCATTATCTTGCCGTTCTATTATATGGCAATTTTTCCGTTTGCAATTGTTTTGAATTATATCGATATCAATATAAAACACAAAACCGGAACAGGTTTAATTGTTAAAGCGGTTAAATAGTGGCTGGCGATTTATACTGGTGGATTTCAATAAATAAGAATTGAAACTTGCATTTTACATAGCCCGTCGTTACTTGATTTCGAAAAAGTCGGTCAATGTGATTAATATCATTTCGGGGGTTTCCATTGCCGGGGTCTGTACCGGGACAATGGCTCTGGTGATTGTACTTTCTATAATGAACGGCATCAGCCAGTTAATTGCCATCAATTTTTCATCTTTTGACCCTGATCTGAAAATTACTCCTGTCGAGGGAAAATCGTTTTTGCTCACAGATGCTGATTTTGAAAAAGTAAAACAGCTTCCTGAAGTAGCCTCGTTCACTGAAACAATAGAAGAAAACGCATTGTTGTTTTATAATAAAAGGGAATACCAGGCTACGGTAAAAGGGGTTCCCGATCATTACGACCAGGTTATCGGGCTTGATTCTACCTTTATTACCGACGGTAAATTTATTCTGAACGATCCTCCGTATCGCTATACAGTGGTTGGTCAGGGAATTGCCTGGTATTTATCGGTCGGCATCACATTTACTGATCCCATTAAATTTTATGCACCGAAAAAGGGAAAAATATCCCATCTGAACCTGAATAACGCTTTTACGCAGGATTACCTTTTCCCTTCGGGGATTTATTCTGTACATCAGGACGTTGATTCAAAATATATTTTAGTCCCTTTCGATTTTGCCCGTGAATTGTTCCAGATGGGCGACCGGGTTAGTTCGGTTGAAATTCAGCTAAAAGAGAATGCCCGTCTAAAGGATGTTCAGAAAAAAATAAAAAGTATTTTGGGTGGTCAGTTCCATGTGAAAGATCAGCAGGAACAGCACGAAATGGTTTTTAAAGTGATGAAGTCCGAAAAATGGTATATCCTTCTTATTCTTGGTTTTATACTGGTTATTGCTTCGTTTAATATACTGAGTTCGCTAAGTATGCTGATTATCGATAAAAAGCAGGATGTTGCCATATTACGCAGTATGGGTGCCGAACCCAAATTAATCAGGCATATATTTATGATTGAAGGTTGGCTGATCTCAATTGCCGGAGCATTGGCCGGTATTGCCCTGGGTGTCATCCTGGTATGGCTTCAAACCGAATTTGAATTACTGAAACTACCCGGTGCTGATGGTACTTATATTATGTCGGCTTATCCGGTACAAATACAAATACCCGATCTGTTTATTATTTTTTTCATGGTTGCCGGGATTGGTTTTCTGGCATCGTGGTACCCGGTGCGGTATATTTCAGGGAAATACCTATCATTTGACCAGGAATAAATTTGAATCACGCCAAAAGTATATTTGAGGTTCTTTACCTTCTGCATAACTTTTTTCAGGTATTCAGAAATAATCATGTTTTCAAATAATTCTCCCCGCAAATAATGTGTCGCGAGTTGCGAGACATCGTCTAATCCCAATAGAGAGGATGCCAACCCGGTATCGTAGAAATATAGGTTAGGCGACTTAATTAATCGTTTGTTATAATTTTTATGATACGGTTTTAACAGGTAAACCACATAACTTGTTTCTAATATCGATAACCACGAATTTGCAGTAGGGACGGTAATGTCGCATTCGTTAGCTAATGCATTTACATTTAGTAACTGTCCGATACGTGCTGCGCATAGTTTCAAAAAACGTATGAATATTTATGTAATTCGTAAAGTCTTATTTTATGAATTGCATACCTTGGGTAGGTAATAACCAGAGAATTTAGTGAAATTAAAAAAATAACATATAAAAAAAGGATTCCTCTCTCTCGAACTAAAAATGCGTGTCATTCCGAGTTGCCACCCAAAAAATTTTGGGCATAATGAGGCAATGACAGGAAAGGTATCTGGAAGTCAAGTCCCCAATTCACCGGAAGGTGAAAAGCAGGGATGGCCAGTCAAAGTAGTCCGGGCCGGCGTTGGCGGGAACGGTTTTTGGCGGGTCTTCAGGGAGGTGGGGCCGGGAAGAAAAAACCGTGAGGCGGGCTGAAGGATGACTTTAACAAGACTTTTACTTCCTTTTGGTCGACTGCAAAAGGAAGGGCCCCGCCGGCCAGAGGCGAATACCAATAAGCAATAAAAATTGTCAGGTTATTAAGAGAACGCAGAAAACACCGGACACGGGAGGGGGCCTTTAATCTTTTGTGGAGCATATTATCTGATTTATTAACGCTCACTCCATCGATTTTCTAAACACTTTTTCCCCTTAGGCGGAAACAGCCCGGGCATTGTTGTGTTCCTTAAAAAAATACCTCTCTCCCCCCGACTTATTCTATAACGAAACGATAGCTTTTACAGCGACAGAACACTCTTCCTGCTCTTCTCCACAACTTTTTAAACTGACTCAGGATTATTTTATATCCTCTTGCTGTTGCATATGTGGTAGACGCCCATCAACCGGTGTGGTAGACGCTCGTCAACCAGTGTGGTAGACGCCCATCAACCGGTGTGGTAGACGCTCGTCAACCAGTGTGGTAGACGCCCATCAACCGGCGTGGTAGACGCCCATCAACCGGCATGGCAGATACCATTAACACGCAGAAGATATCCGCAAAAATTTCCAATCACCATATTACTTTGAAATACAAGGGAAAAATGAATGATTGCAGTAAAAAATACGATGACGATCAAAAATTCAGGAGGGAGACCAACACTCCGCCCGGGAAAAACCATGTTCCGCACCGCCGGGGCTCAGGGTATGGTGGGGGATGTACCTTTCTATCATACTGTCATTCCGGGATTCTGGACATTTATTGCCCCCCAAAAAATGTCAAAAATGACAGTATCCGCCCCACTATTCCCGTCTGTTTTCAAGAGGGATTCAATACCACCTCCTCACGGCAAGCCGGGGTACTCCTCCTTGTCTGGAGGAGAATTTTTGGCATGGTGAGTTTTTGAAAGGTTAGTGGTATTATGCGGGAGTAGTCATATCTGTTTTCAGAAGCCATAACATAGTAACTTATTCTTCACTGCCGCCACTTCTTCCGTTTCCCCTCTTTTTTTCAAGGAGGGGTGTCCGGCTTGCCGGATGGGGTGGTCAACAGCTTTAATTCACCGGAAGGTGAAAAGCAGGGGTGGCTAGTCAAAGTAGTCCGGGCCAGCGAAGGCGGGAGCGGTTTTTGGCGGGTCTTCAGGGATGTGTGCCGGGAATAAAAAACCGTGAGGCGGGCGGAAGGATGGCTTTGACAAGACTTTTACTTCCTTTTGGTCGACTGCAAAAGGAAGGGCCCCGCCGGACGGAGGCGAATACCAATAAGCAATAAAAATTGTCAGGTTATTAAGAGAACGCAGAAAACACCGGGCACGGGAGGGGTACTTTAATCTTTTGTGGAGCATATTTTCTGATTTTTTAGTACAGATAAAAGCTAAAAATCGTTTGCGTTCGCTAAAATCTTCCAAACTCCTCACTGCGTTCGTCAAACAGGGAAGATTTTTTAACGCTCACTCCATCGATTTTCTAAACGCTTTTTCTCCTTAGGCGGAAACAGCCCGGGCTTTGTTGTCTTTCCTGAAAAAATACCTCGCTTCCCTCTGCTTATTCTATAACGAAACGATGGCTCCTTACTGAACACAGAACACTCTTCCTGCTCTTCTCCACAACTTTTTAAACTGACTCAGGATTATTTTATATCCTCTTGCTGTTGCATATGTGGTAGACGCTCGTCAACCGGTGTGGTAGACGCCCATCAACCGGTGTGGTAGACGCTCGTCAACCGGTGTGGTAGACGCCCATCAACCGGCGTGGTAGACGCCCATCAACCGGCATGGCAGATACCATTAACACGCAGAAGATATCCGCAAAAATTTCCAATCACCATATTACTCTGAAATACAAGGGAAAAATGAATGATTGCAGTAAAAAATACGATGACGATCAAAAATTCAGGAGGGAGACCAACACTCCGCCCGGGAAAAACCATGTTCCGCACCGCCGGGGCTCAGGGTATGGTGGGGGATGTACCTTTCTATCATACTGTCATTCCGGGATTCTGGACATTTATTGCCCCCCAAAAAATGTCAAAAATGACAGTATCCGCCCCACCATTCCCGTCTGTTTTCAAGAGGGATTCAATACCACCTCCTCACGGCAAGCCGGGGTACTCCTCCTTGTCTGGAGGAGAATTTTTGGCATGGTGAGTTTTTGAAAGGTTAGTGGTATTATGCGGGAGTAGTCATATCTGTTTTCAGAAGCCATAACATAGTAACTTATTCTTCACTGCCGCCACTTCTTCCGTTTCCCCTCTTTTTTTCAAGGAGGGGTGTCCGGCTTGCCGGATGGGGTGGTCAACAGCTTTAATTCACCGGAAGGGGAAAAGCAGGGGTGGCTAGTCAAAGTAGTCCGGGCCAGCGAAGGCGGGAGCGGTTTTTTGTGGGTCTTCAGGGAGGTGTGCCGGGAAGAAAAAAACCGAGAGGCGGGAGGAAGGATGGCTTTGACAAGACTTTTTCTTCCTTTTGGTCGACTGCAAAAGGAAGGGCCCCGCCGGCCAGAGGCGAATACCAATAAGCAATAAAAATTGTCAGGTTATTAAGAGAACGAAGAAAACACCGGGCACGGTAGTTCGTCAAAAAAGCAGTGCAGTTGTATGCCCGGAAGTAATAAAATGCTGAAAAAAGCGATGTTTCGTATTTGCCTCATATACAGACTTCTGCAAAAATCTGTCATTGGTAGGCAGTTTGAACCCCAAAAATTAGCCATAAAGTGATAGTTTACATTGATTATTTTCTAATAATTTCGGAGTAAGAATTCAATTTTACAACAAACTCAAAATTTGTACAGTTACAATTAATAAGACCATTGCAATCGGGTAAACAGTTGCATAAGCGATGGATGGGGCATTCGTGTCGGTCATTGAATCGACGGCGGCCAGTCCCGGGGTACTGGTCATCCCTCCGGTCAATGTTCCGAGTAACGATAAAATATTCATTTTCAGAAATACACGGGCGATAATGGTTGCGATAATCATAGGTGCCAGTGTGATGATTGCACCGATTACAAATAAGCCGAAACCATACGTTTGAAAAGTACTTACCATTTTTGCCCCGGCGCTGGAACCAACGGCGGCCAGGAAGAACAACAAACCAAGCTGGCGTAACAACTGGTTGGCTGCCCCGGTCATGGTCCACATAATCGGTCCGGTTTTGCCAATACGGCCTAAAATAAGCGCGGTAAACAATATCCCGCCGGTTAACCCCAGGTTAAAGTAAAACGAGCCAAAATTGAGGCCTATTTTGCCAACCATGATGCCAATGATAATTCCCAATGCAATGGGGAGGAAATCGGTGTCTGAAAGTTTACGGTCGTCGTTGCCGAAAATTTTTGCTACCTGTTCAAGGCTTTCCTTGCTTCCGGCAATCATTAGTTTGTCGGCAAACTGGATTTTGTAATTGGGCGTTGGCGAAATAATAATGCCAGACCTGCGGATGCGGGTAATCGTGGCGTTATAGGTATTCAGCAGGTTCATCTGGGCAATGGTTTTATTTACCACTTCCTTGTTGGTTACCATGATGAAATTCACCTCGTATTTATTGCTGAGAGGTATCTCTAATTCGGTTTCAGGGCCAATTAACAGTTTCACCTGCTCAAGTGCATTTTCGGTGCCAACAGCTTTAATAATGTCGTCTTTATGGAGGATAGACCCGGGCGTTGGCGTTTCGGCTGTTCCATCGTGCATGATACGGGAAATAACCGCTTTGGTCATTTCCCTGAACCGGAGTTCCTCGATCGATTTGCCGGCAACATTTTCATTTTCAACAACAAAATTCTTTTTTAAAATTTCAGGAAATCCTTCTACCTGTTCATTTCGGTAGTCTTTTTCAGCTTTATGGATATTGACACCCATGATTTTGGGTAGGAATTTAACAAAGAGGATGACCCCCACCACCCCAAACGGGTAGCCAATACCGTATCCGATAGATGCCAGTGGCGAACCGGTTGTATCAATGGCTGCTGCCAGGCCCGGCGTACTGGTCAATGCGCCGGAGAGCAAGCCGATACAAATATTTTTGTCGATGTCGAAAATTCTGAAAGAAAGGTAAGTCACCAGTCCTGCCGACAGGATTAAGGTTCCAGATAATAATGCCAATGCCCTCCCGTTTTTTTTAAACGATTCGAAGAAACCGGGACCTGCCTGGATACCAATGGTGAAAATAAAGAGTATCAGGCCAAGATACTGAAAATCGTTCGGAATGATGACCCCAAAATGGCCGAAAACCAAGGCAACAAAAATAACTGCGGATACATCGAGCGATATGCCTGCAAATTTCATCTGCCCGATCATAAAACCAATGGCAATGATCAGGAAAAGAGCAAAGTAACTGTTAGCAAGAAACTCCATACTTAAAAAATTGAGGCCACAAAATTAGGAACTTTTTGTGCAGCAACGGAAATCTTTTCAATTATCCGCAGAATGTTAACTCAACATTTATTCACAAATATTTGAATCTTTTCAGATAAGGAAATTAAAATCGTCGCCGGCAGCTAATTCTACGGGTAACCGGCCTTTTTTAAAAATACGTGCCGGTCGTTTCCCTATCAGTTCCAGTTTTTCATTTTCGTATTTTAGTATGGTGCCTTCACGCAGGCCGACAACAAAGATATTCGGGTTTATTTCCAGAAATTCTTCAATTCGTTGTTCGCGGGTTTCACCCCCGTGCCCTTCAGGGTTTTCATCCAGATAATGCGGATTAATCTGAAACGGAACCAGGTTGATACAGTCAAAGCCTTTTGGGTCAATGATTGGCATGTCGTTGGTCGTGCAGAGTGTAGGGCATGCCACGTTCGATCCGGCGCTCCATCCTATATACGGAATTCCTTTCGTTACGTGTTTACGGATCGCCTCAATGATATAATTATCCCTCATGGTACGTACCAGTTGCCAGGTATTTCCTCCTCCTATTACTATTGCTTCGGCCTTTTTAACTGCCTGCACCGGATCCGTGAAATGATGTATGCTTTTCACGTGATGCCCTATTTCGCTGAACCGTTCTTCCACCTTTCGCTCGTATTCATCCCATGAAAAAGTAACTGCTGCGAATGGGATAAACAGGGCTGTAACCGGTTTGTCTCCCAGAAATTTTCGGATTTCATGTTTGGGATAGTCCAGATAAGGCTCACCCGCCATAGTCGAATTACTGATTAGTAAAAGTCTCATAATTTTTCAGGATTTATACTTCTTTCATCAAAATAAAAGAAAAAAGGGAGAGGAAACAAGATCAAATAATGGTTTTTAAAAGCGGAGCAGGTAAATGCCAAAAGTATAGGGGTAAAGTACAGGCCCTTTATCTTTTTCAAACAAGGGAACCAAATCGCAGGATGCAAAAATATTGATCCAACGGTAGCCTATCCGAACGGTAGCCGAACATTTGTATTCAGAAATTGAATAACTGCCGGGTGTTTTCAATTTTTGCTTCTGACCGTTTTCACGGTATTTAATTTTTGTTTTTGTGCTGAGCCGTTTGCTGCCAATCAACCCGGCAGAAATATAAAAACGGTTGGCATAATTTTTTACAGGTATCTGAAATTCAAGGAGCAAAGGGACATCAAGGTAAAAAGACGATAGTTTTGATTTTTGATTACTTTCAAAATTTAACGTTTTGGGGTAAATCATTCCACTACTGGTTCGTTCGATAGTTATATCATCTTTGAGCCGGAAATTTTGAATATTTAATCCGGCACCTGTAACCAATCCAATTGTATTTCGCATGGTCTGTAATCCCTTTGAGTATTGGAAAAAGTTAAAATGAAGAGAATTAGACCAAATTAAGTCATTATCGAGAAATCCATTTTGTTCTTCGGAATACATGGAATAATCTTTATTTACAAAACCGTTAAGCCCGATTGCAATGCCAGCCCAATGACCTGTAAAATCTTCTTCCCAATAATTGAACCCATCTTTTACCAAATCCTGAATATCGACAATACTGGATATTTTTCCCAACGTTGGCTTATGTACATCAATGGAATCTGTTCGTTGGGAATAGACAGGTATGGTCAGCAAACCAAGCAAAAGGCAAAAAAAGGTTTTTTTCATCGCAAAATTTTTTGGTTACCATTGTTCCCCAATAATCAGTAGCAGTTTTTCATAGCCGACACAGCAAAGTTAATATTAAACACAAAAAAAAGAGCTTACCGGGTACGACAAACTCTTTTTTGTTTATTATCAGGTTCGTATGTATTGTTACAAGTTTTATTAACAGGCACATTAAAAGTTATCGGCAGCTCGGTATGCTGCAATCATTGCCTGTTCACCTTTTTTGCCTCTGATGCTTTTCCCGTGTTCAGCACATAACACGCCGTCGTAGCCTTTTTCGTATATGTGTTTAAATATGTTTTTAAAATTAATTTCACCGGTTCCGGGTTCGTTGCGACCGGGATTATCGCCAAGATGGAAAGCTCCTATATATTCCCAGGCTTTATCAATGTTAGGAATCAGGTTGCCCTCGGTAATCTGCTGGTGATAAATATCGTCTACAATTTTGCAGGCCGGGTGGTCTACTGCTTTACATATCATGTGCGCCTGCGGTATTTTTGTAAGGAACAGACCGGGGTGGTTAGTCCATGGGTTCAGCGGTTCCATTACCAGTTGTAGCCCGCTTTTTTCAACGACTTCGCAACACATGCGCATGTTGTCAATTACATTGGCAGTCTGGTAACCCCATTCCAACCCTTCGTCAAAATGTCCGGGAACCACCAGTGCATATTTTACCCCTGTACGTTTTGCTACCTCAATACCGTCCTGCATTTTTTTCTTCAACATTTCCTTTATTTCGGTATCCTGCGTAACAAAGGATTTTACATTAAAGTCAGCATACAAAACAAACGGGCCTAAATCCATGTTCCGTTTAGCCAGTTCATTGGCAATTTTTTCCTGAAGGGCGGGTTCCTTACCTATTAGTCCATTGTCGAAAATGGCACGGAACCCCTGGTCTGCAATAAACTTAATATTGTCGATCGGGTCTTTGCCTGCATGTTCGTTAAATGTTCCCAGGTGAGGAGCATATTTTAACTTGAATTTAGCGCTGTTTGATGAAACGCTTTCACCGGCAAGTAAAGTACCGGCCCCTGTCAATCCGCTTACGGCAATACCGGTAAGCGCTGAATTTCTAAAAAAGTCTCTTCTTTTCATTACGTTGTTGGATTAAGTTTAATTTCGGATAAAAATACAGAAATGAATTTTTCCCGCAAAAAGTGTGGCGCGATTTTTAATTGTCTTGGGTGTTGAGGCATCTATTACAAATTGTTGTATATATTTGGAAATTACAAGTTTTTACATCTATATCTGTTCTATTCTGGTAGGTTTTTTATTTTTCAGGATTCGGCATTCAAAAAAAGTTTTCTAATTTTACGTCTAAACTAAAAAGTTAATTAGTGAAAGTTTTACTTTAGGTAAAATTTTCACTGCCAAAATAACTAATAAACCCAAAAATGATCATGAATAGAAAATTACGTATGGGCATGGTCGGAGGTGGAAGCGATGCTTTTATCGGCGCCATTCACCGCCTGGCTGCCCTGATGGACAATCAAATCGAGCTTGTTTGCGGTTGTTTCAGTGTGAATCCTGAAATTTCAGTTTCTTCAGGGAAATCTTATTTTCTTCCTGATAACCGTGTGTATAAAACTTATGAGGAAATGTTTGAAGATGAGTCCAAACTCGCGGAAGGCGAACGCATGGATTTTGTTAGTATCGTTACCCCCAACTTCGTACATTTTGCCCCTGCCATGATGGCCTTGGAAAATGGTTTTCATGTGGTAATTGATAAGCCGATCACTTTTACACTGGATGAAGCCTTTCAGCTTCAGAAAAAACTGGATGAAACCGGGCTGACTTTGGCTTTAACGCATACTTATTCGGGTTACCCGGCAGTAAAACATGCCCGTCAGATGATTGCCAAAGGTGACCTGGGAAAAATCCGGAAAGTATTTGTCGAATATCCACAGGGCTGGCTGGCCTCTAAAGTGGAAGATGCCGGGAATACCCAGGCTTCATGGAGGACCGATCCGAAGCGTTCGGGCAAGGCTGGCTGTATGGGCGATATTGGTACCCATGCCCACCATCTGGCTGAATATGTCACTGGTCTGAAGACTACTGAAATTTGTGCTGATCTGAAAATATTCGTGCCTGGCCGTCTGCTTGACGACGACGGTGCTGTTTTGATGCGTTTCGAAAACGGGGCAACAGGTGTGTTGATAGCCTCGCAGGTATGTACAGGAGTAGAAAATGCCCTGAAGATTCGCGTTTTCGGAGAAAAGGGAGGCCTTGAATGGGCACAGGAAGAGCCAAACACATTGTTGGTAAGATGGGCGGATCGCCCCGCAGAAATTATTCGTACCGGAACCGGGAACCATTATTCTTTAGGAACCTTTAATACCCGTACACCTGGCGGTCACCCGGAGGGTTATCTCGAAGCTTTTGCCAATATTTACCGAAATTTTTCGCTCACAGTCCGTGCCAGGATGAATGAAGAAAAGCCGAAAGAAGAATGGCTCGATTTCCCGGGCATTGCAGACGGTATCCGGGGTATGCAGTTTATCGACAAAGTGGTGGAGGCAGGTTACAACGATAATGTGAAATGGATTAAATTTTAATAAGAATATTTAGTAAGAGGCTAACTTGAAATCAGTTTCTTGCTTTGCATTATGTCAAATTAAAATCAATAAAACTAAATAACATGAGCAGACCAGTAACAATATTTACAGGACAGTGGGCCGATTTACCCTTTGAAACTGTATGCCAAAAAGTAAAAGAATTTGGTTACGACGGGGTTGAACCCTGCTGCTGGGGCGATCATATCGAAGTGAATAAAGCCGGCCAGGCTTATTGCGATGCTAAAAAAGCAACACTCGAAAAATACGGGTTGAAGCTGTTTTCCATCTCATCCCATCTTGTGGGACAGTGCGTTTGCGATAATATTGATGAACGTCATCAGGGGATTTTACCCGGTTACATCTGGGGCGATGGCGACCCGGAAGGTGTCCGCCAGCGTGCAGCACAGGATATAATTGAAACGGCGCACGTAGCTAAACGGCTTGGGCTGGATATCGTAAACGGTTTTACCGGCAGTTCGATCTGGCACATGCTTTACTCGTTCCCGGCTGTTTCGCAGGAACGTCTCGATAAAGGCTATGAGGATTTTGCCTGCCGATGGAAGCCAATCCTTGATGAGTATCAAAAAACCGGGGTGAAATTTGCATTGGAAGTACACCCCACTGAAATTGCCTTCGATATTGAATCGGCAAAACGTGCATTAAAGGTAATCGATTATCACCCGGCTTTCGGGTTTAATTTCGATCCCAGCCATTTAGCTTACCAGGGAGTTGACTATGTTCGCTTTATATACGAATTTTCCGACCGGATTTTCCATGTACACATGAAAGATGTTTACTGGAGCGATGTTCCGACAACAGCCGGTGTGTATGGTGGTCATGTTGAATTTGGTGATAACCGCCGGTTTTGGAATTTCAGGAGCCTGGGGCGCGGAAGGGTCTGTTTCGAAAATATCATTCGTGCCCTGAACGACATTGGCTATAACGGGCCGCTTTCGGTTGAATGGGAAGACAGCGGTATGAATCGCGAAGCCGGTGCGGCAGAGGCATGTCAATTTGTGAAGAATATTGATTTTGAGCCGTCAAATATCGCGTTTGATGCAGCGATGCAAAAAGATTAAATTACAAGACACATACTAAAATGGAATCGAATCGAAGAACATTTTTAAAAAATACAGCTGTTGCGGCAGCCGGGATCGGGCTTACGACGAGCATGACAACAGCAATGACTTCATGTGCAAGTCCTAATGAGAAATTACATTGCGGATTAATCGGGGCAAGAGGCATGGGGTTTTCTGATTTGAAGGCTTTTCTGGGGCAGGAAAATACCGAATGTATTGCATTGTGTGATGTCGATCAACGGGTACTCGACAAACGCGCTGGCGACGTGGAAAAACTTCAGGGAAAAAAGCCGAAACTTTATAATGATTACCGTAAATTGATTGAAGATAAGGATGTTGATATAGTAATTATCGGCACTCCCGACCACTGGCATTGTTTGCCTTTTGTTGATGCATGCCAGGCCGGGAAGGCTGTTTATTGCGAAAAACCGTTGGGTAATTCCATCGAAGAAATTAACGTCATGGAAAAAGCAGCCAATAAGTATAAAACAATCGTACAGGTTGGTATGTGGCAACGAAGTGACCCGCACTGGCAGGATGCAGTTGATTTTGTAAATTCCGGAAAACTGGGTAAAATACGTACCGTTCGTACCTGGTCGTATCAGGGATGGATGAATTCTATCCCTGTTCAACCCGATGGCCCGGCTCCCGAGGGTGTTGATTATGACTTTTGGCTTGGCCCTGCCCCAAAACTTCCGTTCAACCCGAACCGCTTTCATTTTAATTTTCGTTGGTTCTGGGATTATGCCGGGGGTTTAATGACCGATTGGGGAGTGCATATCATCGACTTTGGTTTGTACGGGATGAATGTTGCTGCGCCTAAATCGGTAATGGCAATGGGTGGTAAATTTGCCTATCCTGACGATGCTGCTGAAACCCCTGACACCTTACAGGCTTTGTACGAATTTGATGGTTTTACCCTGCTTTGGGACCACGGGATTGGCATTGACGGCGGTTATTATGGTCGTACTCATGGTGTTGGCTTTGTTGGAAACAACGGGACACTTGTAGTTGATCGTAATGGCTGGGAAGTAATTCCCGAGGTAAAAAATAAAAAACCACTGATAGAGCGTGTTGAACTTCAGAAAGGGCAAAACAAAGGGCTGGAACTGCACATGAAGAATTTTGTGGAAGGGGTTCGCAACAACAACCGGAAACTAAATTGCAGCGTTGACAAAGCAGCTAATACAGCACGGGTTGCCCATCTGGGAAACATTGCCTACAAAACCGGACGCAGGTTATACTGGGATGCTGAAAAAAGTATATTTATCAATGATGCTGAAGCTAACGACATGTTAATACCAACTTATCGGTCTCCCTGGAAATTGCCTGAAATTTAATTTGAGTACGAAAGGGACATTATCCCTGTACTTGAGGTTTAATTGAAATTCGGGATTGAAAATATTTTTGGTAGTTATTCGCAGGTACAATGCTGCAGACAATCAACAATCTGGCTTAAAGTATCATGTTTCAGGTAATAAAATGTATTTTTTCCTTCGCGTTTCGAGCATAAAACGCCTTTGTCTTTTAATATCCCCAAATGGTGTGAGGTGGTCGATTGTTCAATTCCGAGCAGTTCATGGATTTCGGTAACTGTAAGTTTTTTCCCATTTTCCAAATGCTTCAAGATTGCAATGCGCATTGGATGTGCCATTGCTTTCAGCATATTAGCAGCTGTTTCCAGTCTGTCTATATCCAATTCCTGAAAATTCATCACATTTCTTTTAATAAAACAGATTCAAATATATAAATATTTAATGTTCTTTTGCAGAAATGATATTCCATGTTGACTATTTTAGAATCAATAAAAATACGAAAGGCTAATTTGCAGAAGGATTAGTCATTTTATTTTTTATTTTTGAGCATATAAAAAATTTTTGAATGACCTCTCTGGAAATTATCCAATCGCCTATTAAGAAGGAGTTGAAAGGCTTTGACGCTTATTTTAAGGAAGCAATCAAAAGTGATATTCCCCTGCTGGAGATCGTCATTCGATATGTTCTGAAGAAAAAAGGGAAACAGATGCGTCCTATGTTTGTTTTTCTTTCTGCCAAGATTTTGGGGGAGTTTAATGAGTCAACCCTCCTGGCAGCTTCGGGCATTGAATTGTTACACACGGCTACTTTACTGCACGATGACGTGGTCGACGAGTCATACGAGAGACGGGGCAGTTTTTCGATAAATGCACTTTGGAAAAATAAAATAGCGGTATTGGTTGGCGATTATATTTTAGCGCGTGGTTTTCTTAATTCACTGGATGAAAAACAATATCGCTATCTGCACCTGATCAGCCGGGCGGTGAAAGACATGAGCGAAGGAGAAATCCTGCAAATGCGTAAAAGCCGTAAACTCGATATTGATTTTGACACCTATTTTGAGATTATAAAAAAGAAAACAGCTTCGTTGATTGCAACCAGCATGGCGATGGGGGCTGCTTCAGTTAGCAAAGATGACGAGTTGGTTGAAAAAATGTTCCGGATCGGGCAGGATGTAGGAATTGCCTTCCAGATAAAAGATGATATTTTCGATTACCAGTCAAAAGGAGTTTTAGGGAAACCCACAGGAAA
This sequence comes from Prolixibacteraceae bacterium, assembly GCA_963662895.1. Taxonomy (GTDB): domain Bacteria; phylum Bacteroidota; class Bacteroidia; order Bacteroidales; family Prolixibacteraceae; genus GWE2-42-39. Next base: position 1,478,434 of record OY759981.1, read on the forward strand.
TGACATCAAGGAAAAGAAGATAACCCTGCCGCTACTTTATGTGCTTGACCAATCGGACAAAACCGAAAAACGCAGGATACTCAGTCTGGTAAAAAAGAAGAATAAGAATGCAGCCAAGGTTAAAGAACTGGTCGATCTGGTGGTTGCAAAAGGCGGTTTGGAATATGCCGAACAACGGATGAACGAATTCAGGGATAAAGCAATTGGACAAATCAAACAACTTCCGGAAAATGAATCGAGAACAGCGTTAATAGAGTTGGTAAATTATACAACTACGCGGAAAAAGTAACAAGTTTTTTACTTGTTTTTATTTTGCCATAATCCAGACATCTTCTAACCCGGGTTCTTCCCGTAGCCTGATCATGGCTTCTTTCGCGAGTTTATACTCATTATACGATTCGAGGGCAAGACAATAATATCCGTTGTCGTTACGCATGACAATAGCTGGTTTGTAGCCTTTCTTTTTTAATGTTTTGCACCAGTCCTGGGCAAATTCCTCCACTGTATACGAGTTGAAAATCAGGAAATATTTATCGGTTAGGTTAACCCCCCTGTCTATTTCAACTACTTTTTCGACAACTGGCTCCGGCATTTCAATCTTCACGGTGTCCTGTTGAGATACTTCAACCTCAACAGGGGCCGGGGCCTTTTTTTGTTTACAGCCAGCCCAAAAAACGAGGCATATAACAAGTAAAATATAAGCAGCCTTTTTCATGATTTACAGAGTTTGCCACAAAATTACATAAACAAAAGCAGAAGTCATGGAGAAAACACGTGATAATCAGTATTTCAGTAATAAAAATATCAAATTTGTCCTTTTCCCTTTGAATGTAAAAGAAAAACTACTCGACAAACTTGTAACCGATCCCTTTCAGTGTTTTGATATGTTCGTTACCTATTTTTTCTCGTAATTTCCGGATGTGCACATCGATGGTACGGTCGCCTACTACTACATTATCGCCCCATACGGAGTAATAAATTTCTTCGCGGGTAAATACTTTTCCGGGTTTGGAGACCAGCAGGGAGAGCAACTCAAACTCTTTGCGTGGAAGGATCATTTCCTCATCTCCTTTACGGATCAGGTACCTTTCTTTATCGATTATTAAATCTCCAATAACGACTGTATTGGAACTTTCAGCAGATGCATTTCCTGAAACGGTCATTCCCGATTTTCGCTTCAACAACGCTTTCACGCGGCTAATCAGCACTTTCGGACGAATGGGTTTGGTAATGTAATCATCTGCTCCGGCTTCGAACCCCGCAATTTGGGAGTAATCTTCACTGCGGGCTGTTAAAAATGCAATAACCGTATTTTGTAATGCCGGTATTTTTCGGATTTCCTCGCAGGCAGCAATGCCATCCATTTCAGGCATCATTACATCCAGGATAATCAGGTCAGGGACTTTTTTTTCGGCTACTTTTATCGCTTCAATACCATTTTGCGCCGTATATACCTTGTAACCGTCTTTTTCCAGGTTATAACTAATAAATTCAAGAATATCCACTTCGTCGTCAACCAATAGAATTTTTTGTGCTTCTTCGCTCATAGCCTTTGTAATTGGATTGTAAAACTAGGTTCAATTTATTAAGGGAACATTAAGATTCGATTAAAAAAAAACACACAAGTGAAAATACGAATTTCATTTGGCTTTTTCAAGAGTGAAAGTAAAAGTAGTGCCTTTGTCGATTACGCTCTTAACATTGATAGTCTGCTTGTGTGCTTCAATAATGTGTTTTACAATGGATAAGCCTAAGCCTGTACCGCCCTGTTCGCGCGACCGTGATTTGTCGACCCGGTAAAAACGTTCGAAAATACGGGGCAGGTCGTTTTTTTCAATACCAATGCCGTTATCTTCTACTTCAACTAAAATATTATCGTGCAGGTCGTAAAAGGCAACTTTTACAAAACCTTTTCTTTTTCCATACTTGATGCCGTTTACAATCAGGTTGGTCATCACTTCCATAATCCGTTTTTTATCGGCACGGACCATGATGGGTTTGTCCGGCCGGGGATTAAATTCGAGACTTATTTTTTGTTCCTGGGCTACCCTCTGTTCCAGATCAAACGCATCCTCAGTAAGTTTGACAATGTCAAATTTAATATAATTCGGCTTTAGCTCTCCCGATTCGAGTTTAGTGATTGACTCCAGGTCTTCAACGATCGAGATCATCCGGTCAATACTTTTTTCGGTACGTTTCAGATACAATTTGTTAATGGCCGGATCGTCAATACCCCCCTCCAGTAAAGTCAGGATGTATCCCTGAATATTAAAGATCGGGGTTTTCAATTCATGTGAAACATTCCCTACAAATTCCTTGCGGTATTTTTCAAGATCTTTCAACCGGGCGATTTCATCGATCTTATTTTTTGCCCATTCTTCCACCTCTTTTTGCACATTTTGAAGCAGGTCCCCGTCTGAGGAAGGATTCTTCAAATGCCTTTTTTCCTGAACAGGTATATCCCGGATAGTCTTATAAAGAGGTTTTATTTTATCGTAAATAAAGTGGTTCAGTATATATAAAATGATAACATAGGTTAAACCGAAAAATAACAATAAGGTGATAATGAAAGTAAGCACCTTAACCTGTAGTGCCAGATTAAAAAGAATAAAAATAGCCCCCAGGCAACTAAGTACTGCGGAAATAAAAACAGCCAGTTGTTTCGCCGAATAAGTCTTCATAAAAGTGTTTATGCAAATTTCTAAAAAATTATTTCTGAATATATAGAAAACCAGATTGTTTTGCCGACATTCCTATTAAATGTTATAAAAAAGCAAAAATATTCACTATGCAAGTACGAACAAAATGTGTTAAGGTTTTTCTGGAAAATCCATATTATTTCAGTACTTTAATGAGAGTTTTTATAACGTTGTTGATTAACAGTAAATTGATGGTTCAATAACATTTATTTAACAATGGGAAGTGAAATTGGCCTTTACTTAGCCGCCGTGTTTGCGACTTGATATAAAATCGATATAAATGGAAAATTTTTACCTCGTTCTTGTTGTTATTTTGTTTGCACTGGCTATCTCCGATTTAATTGTTGGTGTCAGTAACGATGCAGTTAATTTTCTGAATTCGGCCATCGGCTCGAAGGCCGCTCCAAAGTGGTTAATTTTTACGGTTGCGAGTATCGGGGTACTGATCGGGGCCACTTTTTCCAGTGGTATGATGGAAGTGGCACGAAAAGGGATCTTTCATCCCGACATGTTTGCCTTTTCCGAGATCATGATTATTTTTCTGGCAGTAATGATCACGGATGTAATATTACTTGATGCCTTTAATACTTTTGGATTACCCACATCAACCACTGTTTCAATCGTATTTGAATTGTTGGGCTCGGCAGTAGCTGTTTCTCTGGTAAAAATAGAGAGGGCAGGTGTTAGTATCGGGGAAATCTCGAACTATATTAATTCAGACAAAGCGCTCGCGATCATTTCCGGGATATTAGTTTCGGTGGTTATTGCATTTACAGTAGGCTCCATTGTTCAATATCTAACCCGTTTGTTTTTTTCATTCAGATACGAAAAAAGTATAAAATATTTTGGTTCTATCTTCGGAGGCCTGGCCATTACTGCCATCACTTATTTCATCCTTATAAAAGGAATGCACGGTTCGTCGTTTGCCGGAATTGAACTTTCTTCAGGTGAAACCGTTGAAAGTTGGGTTTCGAACAATAGTATATTACTTCTTATTTACAGTTTCATCGGCTGGAGCATCATTATGCAATTACTGAGCTGGTTTTTCAGGATTGATATATTAAAAATAATTGTTCTGGTAGGGACTTTTGCCTTAGCGATGGCATTTGCCGGTAACGACCTTGTGAATTTTATCGGGGTTCCGATTGCCGGTTTTAAATCGTACCAGGCATGGGTTGCTTCAGGAAGTGTTTCCCCTGAAGGTTTCACCATGGAAATGTTGAAAGGGAAAGTTGGAACCCCGGTATACATGTTGCTTGCTTCGGGGTTTATAATGATCGTCACGCTTATTATCAGCCGAAAGGCCAGAGCGGTTACCGAAACAGAAGTTAATCTTGGAAGGCAGAGTGAAGGTGAAGAACGTTTTGCTTCGAATATGGCCTCCAGGGCAATTGTCCGTACCACTGTAAAGACTTCCAAATTCATTAATTATATTTTGCCGGATTCTGTTAATAAATTTATCGATAGCAGATTTGTCGCGGTTCCCTTACCCGCATCGAAAGATGGCGAAAAACCGGCATTCGATAAGCTCAGGGCTTCATGTAACCTGGTCGTTTCCAGTATACTGATTGCTCTTGGTACTTCTCTGAAACTCCCGTTATCGACTACATATGTGACATTTATGGTGGCTATGGGAACCTCGCTATCCGATCGTGCCTGGGGACGCGAAAGCGCAGTTTATCGCATTTCGGGGGTATTTACGGTTATCGGGGGATGGTTTCTCACAGCTTTGGTTGCCTTCTCTGTTTCAGCACTTATAGCCTGGGTTATCTCGGTAAGTGGTAGTTTTATGATCTTCATTTTTATTGGAATAGCCATTTTTATGGTGATACGTACCCAGATTTTGTTCCGCAGGAAAAGTAAAGCAAAAAAAGAAGAGGAAGAAGAAGAATTTGAGGAATCATATGAAATTACAGAGAAAGTTCTGTCGAAATGCAAAACCCAGTCTGTAAATGCAATACTGTCTTCAAACCAGATTTTTACTATTGCATTCGAAAGTTTCTTTAAAGAAGACCGTGCTCATTTAAAGGAAGTGTTAGGTATCAATAAAGCATTCAATAAAAAATCAAAAAAGCTAAAATCGAAAATTTTGAATACTATTGGTCTCTTGCAGCAGGATTCGGTCGATTCGGGTCACTATTATGTGCAGGTCATTGATTACAGGAGGGAAATGGCCCATTCGGTTAACTTTATTGTTGAACCTTTGCTTGAACACCTGGAAAACAACCACCGTCCTTTTCTAAAAGAACAAAATGACGAGATGGCAAAATTCCTGGCCGAGGCAGATGCCTTTTTCAATTTTGCCCTTCATATTTCGAAAGAGGAAAAATTTGACAAACTTGAAGAACTGATCGATAGACGTGATGACTTAATTGAGACGCTGATCAGTATTGAAAAGAATCAGATCAAACGCATCAAAGCAAAATTGGTAAATACGCGTAACTCAATTTTATATTTCAAAGTTATTTCTGAAACCAAAAATCTGTTGTTGCAGACTGTAAATATGATAAAATCACAGCGCGATTTCTTTAATTATTCGCGTGAAAACCTGAAAAGATAGCTGTAGCAGTCTTTGATTATTTTATATCAATCTTTAACCCGGCTGAATTGGAGGGTTTTTACCATCCAGTAGGAGAGCGATTTCCGGGGGTCTCTGTTTTTCAGGTTAATGTACAAACCCAGTTTTTTGATAACTGGAAGTTTGTGTGTTTCCACAAATTCAATAGGCGTTCCATCGGGATCGGAAATATAGGAAAAGTGACCGGCAGCCGAACCCATGTCGAAGCTGTTGGCGCTGTTTACAGTAAAAGGGAATCCTTTCTGTTCGCATTCTTCCTGTAAAAAATTCATTCCCATGATATCAAAGCACAGGTGGATGTAGCCAAGTTCTCCCCAAATCCGGTTCTGGAATATTTTTTTAGGTGTCCGTTCCAAAGGTTGTATCAATTCAATTTGCGTCGGGCCAAGTAACTTACTGAAAGGGCCTGTCCGTGGCTTGTGTTTCAGTAAAACCCGCCTGTATTTTTCATTTCCTCCGGGCAAAGTAGCAAGATCGTCAAACCGGCCGGTTTTGTCAAAAATTACTTCGTTATACTGAAGAATATCAGCATATACTTTTTTTGCTTCTTCAATATCAGAAACGCCAATAACTGCACCGGCGACACCTCCGGTTGGCGATTTTTGTTTCATAAAGTAATTCTGTTCCTCCACAATCTCGAAAATATTATTATATGGGTCAAGGAGATAGTAGTGCAAATGCCCTTGCGGATCTTTACTTAATTGTCCCTGGATATTTAAACCTTTAGTCTGATGTTCGGAAAAGGCCTTTTGAACATCGCGGCATTTCATTTTGCAGATAAATATTCCACAATCACCCAGTTGTACATCAAAAACAGGAGGTTTAGGTATCATGTCGGTATGCTGCCAGATTTCAAAACCGCCTCCGCCTTCCATATTCATGGCCAGAGCTGCATAACGGTTGCATTCCTGATCATTTGTATAGTGTTTCATCAATTTTGCGGTAGCAGTATCTTCAAAAATGCGAATGTCCATTCCAAAAACGCTCCGGTACCATTTCCATGCTTCTTGGGCGTTCGCTACTCCAATTCCGATTTGTTGGATGCCACAAATATTTTTTTTCATATTTACTTTTTTATCTCCTTATAAGGTAAAATTATTGTTTCTTATCTTTTTACCAAAATTTTGGAGATACTGTTCGTCCTAATGTGCAAAACAGTTTATTTATAAGTCAAGAATTAGTTTATTACAGAGATTAATTTGTCAGATCATCCGCTCTTGCTACAAGGCTGTTGTACAAATCCTGAGAACTCATTAATTCGCGAATGGCAATAATTACATCTCCACTGGTTACAAATTGAGATATATAACTGGGATTAAAATTCAAATAATCATTAAACCCTGCTATTCGGGCAACTTTACCTTGCCGATCGATTAATCCCTGCAACTGAATTAATGTATTTAGTAACATCCGGCGTTCTTTGACTGCATTCATCTTTACCGATTTGAAATCAATCAACACTTTCTCTACATAACCATTAATGGCATTGTTATAAACTGGTTTTAGGTTAATTGCATATGGCAGTTTATAATAGGCAAAAACAAAGGCCTGGGGACTTGCTACCCCGGGCGGGATATTATGGTCGCGGTTGGCCGGATAATCAAAACGGGCGAAAGGAACATTGTTAATGGCATCCTGTAACTCCCGGGTGATTTGTGAATGTGCATCCGAACCAAAAAGCAATGATATTATTGCAAATAAATACATCGAACGTTTCATAGGATTCATTATTTTATTTCCTGCCAGGAAATGAGAAGTTTTCTTCATAATCTGTCAGTAAAATTTTCGATTGATTGTTTATCCTTATAGAGCCGGTAAAATGGAAAATCTATCATTATTTACTGAAAAAATTGTAATAATTCCTTGGATTGTTTGAAAAGTATTTACTCGTTTATAAATTTTCCTGAATCTCAACTACAATGGCCCTGACTCCATCTTCGTAAAGAACCAGCGGCAACAAAAACCGGTACTCTTTTTTTGCATAGTCTTCCCTGAAACTGTGCATTTTGTGTTCATAAGCAGAAACGTACAGATTATTTTGCTGCAGGAAAGCTCTTTTTCTGTCTGCCTCTTCTTTCGACGAACAAAGCAACATTATTCTGTAATGTCGGCCATCTAATTTATAGTCGAACTCATCAAAAAGAGGAAACCGCTCTTTCCAATACACAACATAATTTCCGTGTATATCCTGAGTGATATCAAAAGCACGTCCCCAATACTTCACCCAACCTTTGTCGGTTGAAAAATCGGTTGCCGACTTGTAAACACAATTTCCGACTTTAATCGGTTTATGGTGAATTCCTAACAAAGAGACAGTAGTAACCTTCAGCCCTTTCTCAAATTCTACATCAGGATAAAGTTCCGGGATTTCTGATTTTTGAAGGATAACCTCTGGTTTGTTCCGTTCTTTTTTTCGCTGGTGTTTCCGTTTGATGCTCTTTTTTTTGCTGAGTTTGCTCATTTATATTTTATTTCAGGTCTGTCTGGTACTCGTCATTCAATTTTTTATTTTAAAAGGAAACCCGATCCTGTCGCTAAAGTATCTCTCAATCCCCCTGATATGAAAGTCTTTTTCAAGAATATAAATTCCGTTTCCAAATATGTTGTTATACAAATCAGGCTCCATTTGCTCAAGAAGAATCAATAATTCATTGGTTAACAAGGTTAACGTTTTATCCAGACAATAAGCAATCTCCATATAACTAATTTCGTCCGTTTCAGGTAACGAAGTTATAGAATTAGGCCCGGAAACGGTAAAATCGGCAGGAGGATTATCCATACCGATACAAACGGCACCAACTTGCATTAAAATATTACAGGCCATCATCATGCTCACTTTCATGTTATGCTGGCGTCTCATGTAATCTTGAATTGCATCCAGAAAAGTATTTAATCCAATGTCGACAGTTCGACTTACATCCCGATGTCCATTTTTAAAAAGTTCTATTTCAGTTAAATTTTCTCCTATCTTCATAAGGATGATGTTGGAATCCTGATCCGGCACAAACTTAAGTTCTGTCCCGCAATCGGGACAATAGACTGCCTCGTAAGGAAGACCGGTACGTTTGCAGTCGGGATTCGGGCAGGTTTTCCCCTGCTTTTCTATTTTTGCCCCGCAATGGTTACAAAATTTTGCTCCGGCGGGGAGTTCGTTGTTACATTCCGGACATTTCATATTGTTATTTTTTTTAATCCTGACAGGTTTCCAAAACCTGTCAGGATTAATAATTTCCACTCCATAGTAGCCTCGTGTAAGCTTAAAAAGAAAGGACGGATTCTAACTGTTTACCCCGGAGGGAGCACCAGGCGGAAACCGATCCTGTCGTTGCGGTCATCCGGGCTAAAGTTGCTGCGATCAGCCACCCGGCAGCGCCGTGCGTTACCGCCCCAACTGCCGCCACGAAACACGCGGCCCGACCCCGATGAAGGTCCGGCAGGGTCAGTTTGAGGGGTACTGCTATAAGCACCGTACCAATCGTAACACCATTCCCATACATTGCCACTCATATCGTAAATACCCAGTTCGTTGGATGCTTTTTGTCCAACAGGGTGTGTCTTTTCCGAACTATTATCATCATACCATGTCACTACCCCAAGGTGGTCATCTCCTGCATATCGGTATCCTTTACTCAAATTGCCCCCGCGGGCGGCAAACTCCCATTGTGCTTCGGTGGGCAGGCTATAGTATTTGCCCGTGAGCTGGTTTAGCTTTTTAAGAAAAACCTGACAATCATTCCAGATTAGCTTCGTGTAAGCTTAAAGGAAAGGACGGACTTCAACTGTTTACTCCAGAGAGGCCACTAGGCGGAACCCAAGGTTGTTGTAGAGGTAGTCCGGGCTGTAGCTGTTACGGGTGGAAACCCGGCAGCTCCGCGCATAGTAGTAGTTGCCCCAACTGCCGCCACGAACCACGCGGAACGGCCCCGATGAAGATCCTGCAGGGTCAGTTTGAGGGGTACTGCTATAGGCATCGTACCAATCGTTGCACCATTCCCATACGTTGCCGCTCATGTCGTAAATACCCAACTCGTTAGGTGCTTTTTGTCCAACAGGATGTGTCTTTCTCGAACCATACCATGCCACTTTTCTAATTTTATTACTCCCTGAGTAAAAATAACCTTTGCTTTTATTACCACCCCGGGCGGCAAACTCCCATTGTGCTTCGGTGGGCAGGCCATACTTTTTCCCGGTGAGTCGGTTTAGCTTTCCAAGAAAAACATGACAATCATCCCAACTTTTCATCTCTACAGGAAAGTTATCACCTTTGAAATAGCTTCTTGGATTTTCACCCATCACTATTTGCCATAAGTCTTGTGTGACCGGGAACTTCCCGATAAAATAATTACTAAGTGTTACCCGGTGTTGGGTTTCGTTATCAGACCTGTTGGGTTCATCGGGCGGGCTGCCCATTAAAAACGAGCCGCCTTCCACGGCTACCATGTTAAAATTTACCCCGTTTACCGTTTCGGTAAAGGAGGCAAAATTGCCGGTTAACTTCCAACCGCACTCGGGGCAATACACCGCTTCCGGGGGCAGACCGGTACGTTTGCAGTCGGGATTCGGGCAGGTTTTGCCCTGCTCTTCTATTTTTGTCCCGCATTGGTTGCAAAATTTAGCCCCGGCAGGGAGTTCGTTGTTACATTCTGGACATTTCATATTGTTATTTTTTTTAATCCTGACAGGTTCCCAAAACCTGTCAGGATTAATAATTTCCACTCCATAGTAGCCTCGTGTAAGCTTAAAAGGAAAGGACAGATTCCAACTGTTTACCCTAGAGAAACCGCCAGGCGGAAACCAACGTCGTAGCGGTAGTCCGAGGTGCAGAGGTTACGGGTGGCAACCCGGCAGTACCTCGCACGGCTGCACCAACTGCCGCCACGAAACACGCGGCAAGTACCTGATAAAGGTCCGGCAGGGTCAGTTTGAGGGGTACTGCTATAATCGCCATACCAATCGTTGCACCATTCCCATACGTTACCGCTTATGTCGTACAAATCCAGTTCATTGGGTTTTTTTCCACCAACCGGCTTGGTCGTTTTACCTTTGCATTTAGCTACTTCATCAATGTTATTGCTCCCTGCATAGGTGTACCCTTTGCTATCGTTACCACCCCGGGCAGCAAACTCCCATTGTGCTTCGGTGGGCAAACTATATTTTTTCCAGTGAGCTGGTTTAGTTTTTCAAGAAAAACCTGGCAATCATTCCAGCTTACCCTCTCTACCGGATGGTTATAGCCTTTAAAATTATTTGGATTATTACCCATCACCGTTTGCCATAGCTCCTGGGTTACCGGGTATTTGCCAACAAAATAGTTACTAAGTGTTACCCGGTGTTGGGTTTCGTTATCATACCTACCGGGTTCATCGGGCGGGCTGCCCATTAAAAATGAGCCGCCTTCCACGGCAACCATGTCAAAACTTACCCCGTTTACCGTTTCGGTAAAGGAGGCAAAATTGCCGGTTAACTTCCAACCGCACTCGGGGCAATACACCGCTTCCGGGGGCAGACCGGTACGTTTGCAGTCGGGATTCGGGCAGGTTTTGCCCTGCTCTTCTATTTTTGTCCCGCATTGGTTGCAAAATTTAGCCCCGGCAGGGAGTTCGTTGTTACATTTTGGACATTGCATTTTATTGATGTAAAAGAAATTATCTTGTATTGTCATTAACACCCTGTTGCAGGTGTTTTTATTTTTCATTTTGGAGAAGGCTTTTTCATCCGCCCTGTTCTCTCGTCCCTTTCTTACGGCTCCTGTCGCTATCCTTTCCTGCATTTAGCTCAAAACAACGGACCCAGCCCTTTTAAACTATGGGAATAGAACCAAGCGGAAGCCAAGGCCACCGAGTTGGGAAAGACCACCGTTTGCGCGGTTGGCCGTCCGACAATCCTCGGCACTATCACCCCAAGTACCGCCCCGATGCACGCGGAAATAGCCGGATACAGAACCAGTAGGGTCGATCTGTGACCTGCTGATATAACTTCCATACCAGTCCTGGCACCACTCACTTACATTGCCACTCATATCGTACAATCCCAGTTCATTCGGCCTTTTCTGACCGGCAGGATGTGTTTCTCCCCCGCTATTATAACTATGCCATGCTACTACATCAATATTATTACTGCCGGCATAAATATAGCCGTTACTAATACATCCTCCCCGGGCGGCATACTCCCACTGGGCTTCTGTTGGTAAACGGTAATGTTTACCTGTCAGTTTATTTAGTGCTTTTATGAATTTCTGGCAATCGTCCCGGCTTACTTGTTCCACCGGTCGATTATCACCTTTAAACCGACTTGGATTATTCCCCATCACCGTTTGCCATAAGGCCTGGGTTACTTCTGTTTTACCAATAAAAAAATCACTTACAGTAACCTGATGTTGTTTTTCATCATCGTCTCTATCCTTTTCGTTAGCCGGGCTACCCATCGAAAAAGTGCCACCTTTCACAGCTACCATCCCGAAACTGATTCCATTTACTGTTTCGGTAAAACTTTTTTTCTGTGTCTTTTTTTGTTCCAATAATAACTGTCTCCTTTTCTGTTGTTCCGATAGTAACTTCGTTTTTTTTTGAATATCGGCTATTTTAGTATTGGCATCCCCATTATATGGACTTTGGGGATATTCCGCAATAAATTTTTTATATCCTGTCTCAGTTGCTTCTTCCAAAGCTTTTTGCCATGCTTCTTCCATTTCAATTTTCTGTATATTGCTGTTGGCGTCTTCGTTGTATGGACTGTTTGGATATTTTGCAATAAATTCTTTATACTTTTTTTCTGTTTTTTCTTCCAGGGCATTTTGCCATGCTTCCTCCATCTCAATTTTCTGCATCGCAAAAGCCGCATGTTTTCCATCCGGATATTTGGCTATATATTGTTCATATGCTTCCAGGGTGTTCCGGGTAACAGATTTCTCCCATACCTTTTGTTCATTATGCTTAGGGATATATATACCAAGAACTAAGGCAAGGATTGCTGCCAGAGAGAGCAATATTATCCACACTGTTTTTTCCCGGTTTTTTTTTCGGGAGTTTCCGTCATCCTCTCCTCCCTCCAATTTTTTTCCACAATCCGAACAATATACCGCTTCCGGTGGAAAGTCGGTTTTTCCGCATTTGGGGCATACTTTAAACTTATAGCCGCAGTGGTTACAGAATTTTGCCCCGACAGCTATTCCGTTATTACATTTTGGACATTTCATAGTCTATTCGCTATTTCGTTTTTTGAACTTTTACTTTGGCTTTACGGAACACCCGGTTTTCCAAGGCCAACCCGGAACAAATTATCTTCTCCAGTAAAGTACCTTCCGAAACAGGTTCCATGGGTACGGGGATGTGGCGCAATACCGAAAAAGGCTCGTTTTTATCGTCAATGCGCTGCAGACCGGAACGTTCCAGCATTTCCTGGAACCGTTTTACAAGCATTTCGGCCATCATTTTCCCTTCATCAGTTTCTAACCTTGCGATATAGCCCTCGAACTCGTTCATCAGATCGAGACATTCTTCGGTTAATTTCACAAAGGGTTTGTTGTCAAGCAATGAGGGCGGCAATTTTTCTTCCGGTTTATCAATAACGACATCTTTTCCGGCACCCGTTTGCATTTCATTTTCTACCTGTTCTTCAGGCACGGGAGCATCGGCAGTTATATCATCCGGACTTTCCGAATTCTCAATAACATCAGGTTCTTTTGTTGGAATTGAATCTTGGTCTGAAATGTCTCCATCCTCAAGCGGTTGAACTAATTTTTCGCTGTCGGAAGAAAACAAGTTATCATCCGTTTCGGTATTCTGAGGAGCCGTTGTTTTATCAGCTTCGTTGTTAACAGCAAGCTCATCAGGGCTTATTGCCTGTTCATCTACATTATTGGCAGAAGTTGTATCTTCTTCTTCATTCGAAATGTTTTGTAAATCATCCGACAAAATGGTTTCTTCAAGCTCACCGCCCACTTTCGGTCCTTCAAAAACAGGTTTATTCCTGTTTTCAAAAACAGCGTTCTCTTCTTTTTGTGAAACTTCCTCCGATTCTTTAAATAGTTTTAATAATGGTTTGAAGATGTTCATATTTATAGATGTTAGACTTATAGATATTAGACTAAAAGAGTATTCGAATATTATTGTTCGTTGTTCATGTATCTTGTTATTTTGTTGTCCCGTAAGCCGAAATAGCATACTGAGCCACCATACGGCGGTCTTTGCTCCGGGTAAGGTTAAGCTCCAGGTTCCAGTATTGCTGCCGGCGTCCGCGGGTATCATCATCAACACTTCCGGTCGTGTCCCCGTACATCCCGAAAAGGGTAAAAAGCTCGTTTTGTTCTTCTTTGCTGAACAAGGTTACATTTTGCTCAATTAGCTGTAACGCACGGAAATTTTCATCGGTACGTTCCAGTTTTAATTGGAGGTTTTCTATTTCGGGTATCAGCTCCGTTTTAATTGTTGCACTAAGCTCGTCCATTTCTTTCTCTGTTTTGAGATAGGTTTTCATGAAATTCATGAGTTTTTGGGCTGTAGTATTATTGCCCCGGGCTTGCGGATGGGAATTGATAAAATCTTCAAACTCTTTTCTCGAACGGACTTCTTTTCCCAGTTTATAAAGCCGGTTACGTTCAATATCGCTCAGTATGGAGCGCAATTCATTACTGATCCGGTAACAGCGGAGAAGCCTGCCCCTGTTAAAAAAGTGCTTTTGGATAATATCCATTACCCGGTTTATTCCTGCAATATCAGTAAGTTTGCTTATTGCTTTGTCCAAAGGATAATTGTAGAGATAACCGGCTATTACCACGAAAACCCGCCAGAGCATATCCCCCTTCAGCTCTTTCCGTTCGTCAACAGATATAGGAGGAACTTTTGAAGAAGCAAAAATCCGGGTAAAAATAGTACTGGTACTAAAGTAGTGTTTATCCGATTTCATCAGGTAGTCGAAAGCTTTTTGCGGCAGGCTTTTTAGTTTTTGCTGCATCCCTTCCAACTTGTTGTTTTTTCGCAATTCGTCCAAAGCCCTCCAAATCCCGGCAGAAACAGGAACGACCGTGTTTAGCTCGTGTTGCATTTTCAAAGCTATTGATGATGTCAGCACGTCCCGTTGCCTGATAATTTCGTCTGAAAGGTCAACTTGCGCCATCACGCCAATGGCATTCATCGCCGATGAACCGCCATTGGTAGCTGCCTGAAATTCCTGCATGAAGCCCTGCATGCTCGCATTGGCAACCTGTCCGATGAGGTAAACAACCGCATCGGCGTTTGCTGTTTGGTCCTTGGTTTCCCGGCTATGCCGTTGCCTGAGGTTAAAATATTCTTCGGTAATTTTCTGATGTCCTTCTCCATCTTTTCCCACTATCGCATCGGTCCCCGGAGTATCTACCAGGGTTACTTCATCAAAGATAGGGTCAGACAACAGAAATTCGATCCGTTTTATTCCTTCGGCTTTTTGCAAGGTTGCTTTATCGTTGCCCTGCAACGAATCGAGAAATTCTTTTGTTTCAAATGTTTGCCGTCCGTTGGCCCAGACTACCAATACCGGTCGATTGGGATCAGGAGGAGTCCCTTTTCTGAAAACATTGATAGTAGCCGTTGTTTCGGTTGTTCCTGTTTTGGCCAGGTCTTTTCCAAGTAAAGCATTTAAAAACGAACTTTTCCCTGCCTTTACACGTCCGGCAATAGCCAGTACACAAGGCTGTCCGGCCTGGGCTTTCAGACTTTGTAAATGTTCGAGGTAGTCGGCACGCCACGGCGATTGTTCAACAAAAGCAATCAGCTTGTCGATGGCTTGTTGGGTTTGTTCAACGGGATTTTTCATATATTTAAAACAGGCTTATTTTTCAATAAATCCAAATCTGATCCTTTATCCAGTAAAACTTACATTCTTTTTACCACATTTAATGCAAAACCGGTCTGCTGTTGAGATTTTATTTCCGCAATAAATACAGAAAACCTGTTTGTGCTGAACTTGTTGTTGCCCGTTAGGATTGTAAATGACCGCTCCCAATGCCACGGCCACATCCACCTGCATTACTTTTTTAGGTTCTACCGGAAGTATTTGCTTCAGTTTTTCATACACAATAGGGATACGCGAACTCCCGCCTATCATGATGGCTGTATCAATTTTATAGCCTGCTTCTTTTACTTTTTTTAGCAAACGTTCGGTGCGGACAATCGTTTTGTCGATAATGGGTTCAACCATTTTATCAAAGTCAGGCCGGTTTAACTGCATCTCTACACGGTTAAATCCCGGAGGAGGCAATACTTCCGAAAAATCATATTTAGGGAAAAGTGACATTTGTTCTTTGTGTTTTCTGCACTTTGCCTTAAAACCAATGTCACGGTTATTGGGATTTATGTCTATTGTACGGTTACATTGCTCTTTGGTAACCTGTTCCCAACGGTCGTAAAGCGCCTCGTCAATATCGTCCCCTCCACAGTAAGCATCTCCTTCAGGATCGAGCGGAACACGGAATTGTTCTTCGTTGTTGTACTGCACAAAGGCAACGTCAAATGTTCCGCCGCCAAAATCATATACGAGTACATTTTTTATTTTCTCGTTAGTTGTTGAGGCATATCCCAGAGCGGCAGCAATGGGTTCCTCCAGCAGTTGTATTTTTTTGAACCCTGCAAGTGTAGCTGCTTTGCGCAGCATTTCTTTTTGCCATGCCGCAAAAATTACCGGGTGGGTGATTGTAACTTCTTCAACCGGCTGCCCGTTGAAACAGGTTATTTCAGCCTGTTCTTTTATTTTGTGTAAAATGGCTGCAATTATTTCCTCATGCGACACTTTCCCTCCTCCGGGCAAATAATAAAACTGCCCTTGTTTCATGTGCCTCTTAATACTCATTACCACCGACTGCAATATCTGATGCCGGTGTTCCGGTTTCATTCCGCTACTGTTCTCCAATTGGTTATATGCTGCTAACCCAACCATAATGCCATCGGGCCCGTAATAAACCACTGAAGGCATTTTTTGCATACTTATATCGTGAAACGTAATTGCTTCAGGTTGCCTGGTCTTTGGGTTTATCCATGAGGCTGTACTGAAAGATGTTCCGAAATCAATACCTATTTTGTTCATTTTTTAAGCCAATGCCTTTTGTATAAATAACAGTTCTTTTTCTTCTTCTGAAATTTGGCCGGAGATGGCGATCCAGTTTTTCCGTTGCCCGTTAATCAAGATTAGTTCTTTCTGCCGCTGTTCCGCCCCTAACCTGGCCTGTTCGTCCAATCTCTTTTGTTCTGATTCCAGTTGTTTTTTCTGATTTTCATACATTGATGTCATGGCTTTTTCTACCGAGTTGGATAACTCCGAAGTGAAGGTTTGTACGATAGATTTATGTCCTCCTTCGACAGGGGTATAAAAAAGCTGGGCATTTATCTCATTCATTGTTTTAGCCAAATGGTTTTTTAAGTTGGCCTTATTTTTTTCAACAGCTCTTTGTTCGGCGGTATTTTTTCCTCCAAGCCAGCCAAAGAGTACTGTTCCCAAAAAAATAACAGGAAAAAACGGGGCAAGTGCAACACCGGCCATACCTAATATAGTTCCACCGACAGTTGTAACAATTGCAGCATCGTAATACTTGGCTTTATAGCTTTGAAATTTTTCGCCAGATGTTAGATTAACCATTTGCACTTCATCAGACGATGATAAAGAATAATCATCGCTTACTTTTTCTATTTCGGCATGAACAACATTTAATGTTGTCATTACCTCATGTTGTCCGGAAGCAGCTATAGCCTGCCATTCTGTTGCGACTTCCCCTATCATTTCTTTAAAAGAGTTCTCTGAAAATTTTTTAATACTACTAATACTATTTAACGAATCTATCTTTTCATTGTATTTTTTATAAATAGCCCCTGTTGTAGAAGTCAACAAACTTGCCCTGTTATGTATTCCGGAAACAATAGCCTGAACTTCCTGCATTACTTCTTTCCTTTTTGTACTGGAAGGCCCCCATAGTTTTTCGAAAGCCTGCCTGAGCGCAATTTTTTTTTCTCTTACTTTTTCCTGTTCTTTTTTTGACGAAGCCGAAATCATTTTCAGTTGCTCATCGATACTTGATAAAGCTTTATTTTTCTGTTTATTCGCTTCATTCCAGGCGAAACGCGTACGGGAAAGGCCTACCGTTATATACATCACCCGCAACAGTTCTTCATATACATCAGGGAAATAGCTGAACTCCACCATTTCCTTTTTTGCATCGGCTTCTTTTTCTTTCGCAGCTTCAGATAAAGTAGTACTGGCCATGGGATATACCTTTGGCATGGTATAACATTTATTACCGAAAGAATCTTTCAGCAGTGTTTCAGTCCGGCTAATCTGTGTAACCCAATGCGATTCATCAAAACAATCAATTTTGGTCATCACAAACATCACGAACGGAGTAACGGCAAATACCTTCTCCAGGAAAAGCTTTTCCTGCTGCACCATTGGTAGTGAAGGCTCGAATACAAAAACAACAGCCGCTGCATTTTGAATATAACGTTGGGTTATCAACTCGTGCGATTTGTACAGGGCACCTAATCCGGGGGTATCAACGATACTGACTCCCTGCGGCAAAAATTCAACAGAAGTATTAACTTGTATATAATCTAGTTGCCGGTTTTTGAATACCGGTTCTCTCATCAAGCCGGCATCAACCTGCGAGCCATACCTGCTTAATTGCTCCCGGGTAATGGGTTCAGAAGTACCATCAGTAAAAATCAAGGCAAACGACTCCTTTTCATTATTTGATATCCTGAAAACCTGCGATGTCGTCTCTTTTACCCCTGTAGGTAAAATATCCTGCCCGATTAAAGCATTAATAAACGTACTTTTCCCTTTTTTCACCTCCCCGCAAACAACAATATCGTAACCGGGTTTTGCAAGTAGTCCGGAAGCAACATTAAAAGGTTCGCTTACATCAGGCAGATTATCTGCCTGACTTTCTTTTTTTATTGAATTTAAAGAAGCTAATAAATCATTTCGTAATTTCAGGGCTCTTGGTTCAATCTCTTTCCAGGTCATATTTAACGGTTTTAATTATCATCTGTAGGATCATCATCCACATCGTCCATCTCGTCCATGGCATGGTCATGACAGTCGTCGGCATAGCGTAAATGGTTTTGTGCACTATCCGTATTTCCATGCTCAATATCGTATTGTGCCAATTGTTCGTGATGTTTTGCCCAATCGTTATAATAATCAGCCATGTGCTGGCTTCCAAACGAAAGACTATCTGAATGAATATCAGGAATATTATCCAATGCTGTTATCAGGTCAGGAGAAAAGGAAAAACGATCTCCGTCCATCATTGCTGAAAAATCATGATGAAGCAAATCCATTGCATGGGAGTCCATCCCAATTTCATGAGAAAGGGGAAGAACAGCCTGATCGAAATAATCATATGGCATTTGGCCTATCAGAGGCAGATGCCCTGCCGAATAATCAAAATTAATCATCTCCGGATTATGGGACAGTGGAGCCGGAGCATCGGTCGTTACCATAAAGTTACCGGAATCATGCCATGCATCCAAAAACCTGTCCATCGGGTAACGGGCAGCTTCTTCTCCTGTTCCTGGGTCAGTTAAGATTACCTCTACATTACCTGGGTCAGAAGTGTCAATTCCTGCTACAATCAATGCATGATCGGCCTGTTCGCCATGGTATAAATCATCAAATTTATTCATCACTTCCGACAGCATCCCTTTGTCCCATAATTCGGACGAATCGACACCGATAATTACTTCTTGTCCACGGGCAAGAGCAGATGTGAGGTCATAAACTGTTGCATTTTCGTGTTGAGTACAATGAACCCCGTTAAGTTCAAGTAATTTTCCAACATCCTCCGGTTGGGTTCCGCTACCCGGAGCATAAAGATCAAATTGTTCGGCCTGTTGTACCAGTTGGTCTTCTGTTACCGGTACTCCGAAATTGTTTAAAATCAACTGCTGACTTTTAATGGCGCATGTATCGTTATACTGCTGCTGTACCGGGTTAAGCCCTTCCGGATGATGAGAAGTATTCATGGTTGATTGATTTGAATTTTCTGTTATAGAGTCTTCGGGAGGAACAGATCTATCATCCTGATCATAAAAATTAGGATGATCTCCGAAAGCAGGAGAATGATTTAACTGTGAAAGAATACCGGAGACTCCGGCACCTGTAGCCATTGCAGAAGCAATTCCTGCGGCTATATTCCAATTTGTATCCGCAGGTAATTTGACCTCAGCATCTGAATTGTCGTCTGCAATAAAGGCTGCTTTCGCAGCTAAACGATATTCGGAAAAAGCTTCCGGATCATCTTGCAACATCTGGCTTATTTTCTTAGTCTCTTCAACGGAGATCGTTCCGTCAATAAAGGCTGCAAGCAATTCGTCTGATAATTTATTTGTTGACATAGCTGTAATCGGTTAATAATTTTGACAGCCTTTTAAAGGCCCTTTTTCTGATGTTATATAGATTTGCTTTTGTAATATTTAGCTGGCTGGCAACTTCATCTGTTCCATAACCTTCTATTTCCATTGAAAAAATGACAAATCGGTCTCTGGGACTTTTTAGCCGGTGTATTGCATTTATCAAATCCATTTTACTAATCATTTCTTCGTAAGTATTTCGGCAGGGATACGTTGCAGCTAACTCTGGAATGATAGGGTAGAAGGTGTCACTTTCTGTTAATGATGCCTTTTTTTTAAGAAAAAATCGAACAGCAATTACTGAAAGCCATGTTGTAAATTTACTCCGACCTTGAAAATTCCTGACTTTTTGCCAATTATCCTGACGAAGAAACAAATACAATTCATTAATTAATTCGTCTTTCTCTATCTGATTGGAAAAGATTTCCTTTATGATGTAATTAAACAAGAATTTACATTTTTCGAAGAAGACAAATTCAATAACAGTTTTATCATTCGATATCATTAACTGAATGAGTTCTGAATCTGTCATTCTACTTAGTTCCTTTTTTGAGTAGCTCAACATATTTAGTTGATTTATTGATTGATATTTTCAATATAAAATATTGTGCGTATTTTATTAATTCTACTTTGACAGATTCCTTCAAAATCGAAAAATCCATCCGTTTTTACCCTAAACCCCGGGGAGAACCGGATAAATTTTTCTGATTTTTTCCCTTGGGGTTGGGAAATAGAATTAGAAAAATTGTTTTTCATTCTAAATCTGCCAAAGTAGAATTAAGTATGGGCCTAAATTTAAGGAATATAGTAGTGTTTATCATTAAGTTTGTCATAACTTAATGTTTAAGTAGTCAAAATTTAACGATTGGGAGGAGAAAAGGATATTTCAAGATTGAAATGCAATAATTTTTATCATTCTATTCAAAAGATTTCAATATTATCCAATTAGTTGGCGGAGGGGAGTTTTTTATGCTTTAATTTTTGATTTTTGTGACCAGTTTATAGAATAAAGCCGGCAAAAACCGTCTGATGTAAACCATGAGTAGTTCTTTTTGGCCTACCAGAACTTCCTTTCGTTCTTTTTTGATGGCTTTTATAATCCGGGTGGCACAACTATTGGCATCCATCCCGTTTGCCTGGCCGTTGTCCATTTTGTCATAGGATTGTCCGTTTTTGGTCAGTGCGTTCAGTGATATGTTTGTTTTTATTCTTCCGGGAGAAACAATGGTAACCTTAATATTGTCATTGACCAGTTCAGCCCTTAATGCCTCGAAATACCCCTGTACAGCGTGTTTCGACGCCGTGTAAGCGGTTCGCATAGGAAAGCCAAATTTACCGGAAATACTGCTAATGACGACCAAATGGCCGGATTGTTTTTCAAGCATCTGTGGCAATACCAGTTTGGTTAAAGCCACTGTACTAAAAAAGTTAAGCTCCATAATGCTTCGGTCGATTTCCATCGGTGTTTCTTTGGCTAACGACCGCTGGCTTCGGCCTGCATTACAAACCAGCAAGTCTATTTGCCCTGTTTGTTTCAGGATTGTGTTTACCACTTTGGGTAATTGGCCTGTTTTAGAAAGATCAACCGGCTGAACCCAACATCTTGAGGTAAAGTTTAGACATTTGTTTTTTACCTGCTCAAGTTTTTCTGTATTCCGGGCTGATAAAACCGGAAATGCACCTTCTTTGGCAAAAGCGCAGGCCAGTGCTTCTCCAATCCCGGATGATGCACCTGTAATCCAGGCAACTTTTCCTTTTAGATTCTTCATTTTGAAAACTTGATACCAACAAATGTAATATTTTATCCCGGAAAGTTTCAGAAGCTCATTTCTGCCCTGAAACGTATTCCACTATTATCAGTAAAATTTCTGTTTCTGTATGTATTGTCGAATTGATGAACATATTCGACACGTAATATTTTAAAAATATTCGTTACCCCAAACCCAATTTCTGTATAAGGCGGTTTATCATCATTTGAATAATAATCAGGCAGATCGAATACCCCTTTATACGAGTCTCCCAGTTTCCCGTAATGGCATTTGAATGAAACAATTTCCCGCAATTTCAGTTTCCGAATAAGGGGTATTTTGTTCAGGATAATGCCTCCCCCGTTAAAATGCAGGTGCGTATTGGTGTATAAGTTATGCGCAAACGAGGCAAATTGCAAAAGGTTATACCGGTCTTTTGCATAGCCCAGCGACATGGATCCCACGGGCTGGTCCAGTAAGTCATAAGGGGCTTTGCCAAACAGGTATCCGGCATTGAAGATATAATTCATAAAAACCTGTCCCATGTTAATCCGTCCCTGGATAGCCCCGTGAAACTGGCAATAAAGGCCGGCATTTTTCATGCTGTGCCCGGGCAGCAAGGTTTGCCCTATGTCGCAGTTCAGGTTAACAACCGGTGTTGGGTTGACGTAATAAACCCTGTCAAAATAATACTTGTCATAATGCTGGCCAAATACAAACCGGAGGTTGAAAAAGAGGCCATAGTTTTTGTAATGGCTGTATTCAACATTATTCCGGATGAAATGTACCCCGGGAGTACTGGTGCTCGCCAAAAGGTATGGGGCTACTTCGAAATGGGTATCATTAGGGGCGTTGTACTCCATTCTGAATTCAAAACTTTCTTCTTCTTTTAAATAAGGATTACGTTCCCTGCTGGTAAATATGGCAATAAAATTACCTGTGCCCCTGTTGTTGGGATTATTTTTTATAAAACGAAGGTACTTATCCTGGGAAACCAGAATATAGTCGTTGGAATACCTGGCTCTGAATAGGAATTTGTCTGTTTCCAATGGCTGAAAAGTCATGTTCACCCCGTATTTGAGTTCTTCGCTTTTTGTACCATAACCAAGAAACCCGCCCACCGAGAAGTTTTTAAACATCTGTTCGCTGGTTCTTAACGGTATTGAGAAACGGCTGCCTTCGATGGTGTTGGTACTGTAAATGTCGAACACAGGCCCGATGTCTATTTTTCCTTCATTGACATAGCTTGTAAGTACCATTCCCCCAACCTTGTCGATACCTTTAACCACTTTTTGTTCTTTCAGTTTATCAACACTTGAATAGGTGTCGGCATCTAATTTTTCGGATGCAAATTCAGGCTGGTTTTTCCAGGCACCGGCCCTTATCCCGTTAAGGCGCTCAGAGGTGGAATAATGCGTTGACCTGTTTATCAACCAGTTTCCTTTCGATACATTCTTTATACGTTTCGAACTGTAGGTTGAAACCGAATCTTTATTTAAGGTTAGCGCTAGGTTGATCCCCACTTTTTGTTCATTATAAAACCATGCATTATCGTCCATTTTTTTATAAACGACATGACCTTCGAAGCCGTTCACAAAATTCAGATTAGCATCTTTGGAGATATAAACATCAATCGAGGTTAAAGCAAAGCTGCCATCCTCGATCGTAAAATGGCCCGAAAACAATTGGTTATACTTATTCTTTGGTGCGAACGAAAAATCGAAGAATTTGGTACTGTCGACCATAACGCTGTCATTCAGGTACAAATTGTAATACAACATAGCAGAGTTGCTTATCGGGGAAATGAACCCCCGGTCCAGAATAAAAACCTGATCCTTGTAAAAATTCAGGTCAACAACCACATTATTCAGGATTAACGTTTCGAATGCCTGGTTTAGCCTGGGGAAAATCCCATCCTTTTTTTGATAAACCATCTGAATACTGTCGTTCGTTATTTGTTCCGCCTTTTCTGAAAGATAAATAGGGGAAAACCGCAATTGCTGGTGATCAATCCTGACCGTGACTTCCTCCATATTATCAATGACCCTGTTTATTCTTGATGTACTATCTACAGCTACATATACTGTTGTGTTTTCCAGTGTTTTATAATCATTAACCTGACGAATTCGTTCTCTGTTTTCTTTTTTGTGTTTTTGAATTTCGTTAAAGAGTACTTTAGCCCGTGGAATTTCCGGTTTTACGGTTATTTCCCTGATTTTTTCCACTTCTTCCTTTAATAAGATGATAAGCTGGTTATCTGTGTTCATTTTTATGGGTATTTCCTGCTGAAGATAGCCCACCGACGAAACACAAAGGGTGTCATTTTTAGGATGGGAAATAGTGAAATGACCATTGGGATCGGTCATAATTCCCTGAAGTGTCCCCTTCATCCAAATATTTGCATAAGGAACAGGCTCTTTATTTTTTTCATCCAGAACAGATCCTGATACTTTTTGTGCAAATATATTGGAACTGACAACAGTCAAAAAGACGATTGCAATTAATCTATACCACATACTGACCATTTATTTACTATGTCTTTTTTTTAACAGCCAGTAAAGTCCTTTAACGCCTATTTTTATGTCATTGAGCTGCAGTAACACAAAAATCTTTTCAATATAGGCGATCACTCCCCAACCCACTGCCAGATAGTACATCCAGGCATAAAAACCAAAAACGAACAACACAAAAAAGAATACACTCTGTAAATATCCTGCCGACACGGCCGAATATAAGTGCAAACCTGGTATTTTTCCGAAACGGTAAAAGGCGATGATATAACTGAGAATAAATACTCCCAGGAAAAGATATAGAATCCATGCATGTGGCTTAATATCGGTCCATTTAAAAATGAATAAGCCCAGTAAGGCCATTGCATAAGTACAAATATCTGCCAGGTTATCAAGTGCTGCCCCAAAATGAGTCTGAAGTTTAAAAATCCGTGCGATGTTCCCGTCCAGCACGTCGCTTACCAGACTGATGCACAAAAGAATTACAAACCAGTTCTCTCGTCCGGTAAGTGCCATAAACAGGATTACCGGAAAGGCAAGAAGACGGTACAGGCTGATAAAATTCGGGACGTTTAATATGTTTTCCTCTTTTATTATTATTTGTTTCATGTTTCTGTATCCTTAATTTATAATGTTTTTCATTTGCATGAAGATAGAGGCCTGATAGCTTGATCAAACGACAAGGTCCGCCCTCTGTTTTTTCTTTTTATCAGGAAGATTTTCAATAAAGTATTTAAGCATTTTGAATATTGTATGCTCGGTTACTTCGTTATTGACCGTTGTAATAATTTTATCCCGTTTTGTGGTATCAAACCTGATGTTTGTGTCAATATAACTGCTCGTAAATGACATACCTGCATTAACTATTCTTTCAATGGAATTCATGTCTTCACGATTAAAATTTTTTAAAGGAATAACGTTGATCGGTAGCAGTTTGTTGATACCATTAATAATATCAATGTTTTTTACCGATTTTTTAGCAATAAAATTCATGATTACAGGAACCTGGTTTTTCTCGATTGTTTTTATTAAATAGGCTACAACCGTATTGACAGGAATCAGGTTTTGTGTAGAATCCGGATCAACATGTACCCTCACAGTTCTGTTTGGGTATCTGTTGGCAAGGCTGTGCATTCTTTTTGCAAAATCGAAAATGCCGTAATCTGTTTTTGTTACCCCCGACTGGTTGTCTCCAACTACCTGCGATAACCTTATGATATGACCGTTTAATCCACTATTCTCAATATGTTTTTTTACCACGTTTTCCGCGAACCGCTTCGACTGTTCGTAATAGTTTCTAAAGGAGGAAATATCTTTATTTTCGTAAAATTTTTCTTCAAACAGACCGGGAAACCTGCCACAAGAGTAAGCCGTTCCGATGAAAAAGAAACGTGAACTGTTATTTGCATACTTCGAATAGATTTTAATGGAATTTTCAACTCCCCCGATATTTGTTGTAAAAATTTCGTCCTTCGATTTTAAATTGTATTTTAAGCTGGCAGCAAAATGGAAATAGTCAACATTCCCGTTAAAAATTTCTTTCAGGTGCTTTGGCGGGATAGAAAAGTCTTCATCAAGTAACGAGTAACTGTAAACTTTCAGATTTCGGGTATTTACATATTCACCATCGTTACTCTTTGAAAGAGCTTTTTTCATCCTTTCCTCTGGTGGATGTTGCTTGTTTTCTCTGACCAAAGCAATTACTCTGTAATTCAGGTTTAGCAAATTACATATAAAATTAGAGGCTACATAGCCATTTGCGCCGTTAATGACAATTGTTTTCATGTTTTTTGTTTGTGTTTTTCTGTAGAACTTTGTTTTATCGTTGTTTATTTATTCATGATTTCTAAATGTTTTTATAAAAATAGCACTAAGATCAGTACTACACTTAATGGAATCGTAAGATTATCAGAGCCGTGCCAGCTAAACAGTTCTCCAAGAGTACTTGTTACAGCCACAGCTGAAGCCAGCCAGAATGTTTTCAGATCGAAAACGCCCCGGTGAAAATACAGGGCTATTATGCTGATCACAAAGCTGGTAACGAGGAATGCACCGGAGCCGAGCCATGTCTTTTCAAATTTATGACCAACTAACTTAATCCGGCCATTATAATTCGTAATGTTTATGCCAAGTATTGCAGCCATCGGGTCGCAGATGGCAAGTATCAGCATCGGGAGTATGTAAATAAATTTGTCTTTGAGTAAACAGGAGATAAGAAATGTGATATATATAGAAAGTGGCAACAGGTAACTGCCTATCGATTTTCGTTGTACATCATGAATTGATTTTAGTTGGCCTTTGTATTGGGTAATGAATAATATAGCGGCAAAGATTATGGCTAATATCAGAACATACCAGTGAGTGCTGAAAATATAGGGAAACGGGATTGTTGCCACAGTTGTTGCAAAATGGGCAAACTTACGGGTTATTTCGCCTTTTGCCCTAAGTCTCCGGTAATTCAGCTCGTTGAAGACAAGTAAAATAGTGATTCCTACTAAATATATGAATGATAGAACAATTAAGTTTTTCATGTAAGATATTTTTTATTACTGATAATGTTAAAAATTAAGAACATGAGCACTTAAAGCTACCCATGCGCCACCGGCAATGAGGCTGTCGAACCTGTCGAGGAACCCGCCGTGGCCAGGGATGAAATTGCTGAAATCTTTTACCTTGTATTTTCTTTTGTAGAAAGAAGCAGCGATGTCACCCGCAAAAGCAAAAATTATTATCCCAACGGCTGTTAATAACAATTTTAGAATAGAACCGGCATAAAGCCCGTTTAGCAGCAGGGCACTTGCAATAGCAACCAATGCCCCGCCAATAAGCCCGCCAAGTGTTTTATTTGGACTAATTTCAGGGGTTATTTTTATGTGGCCCCAAAGTTGACCGGTTATTTGGCTGAAACTGTCGAAAATGGAAAGGATAAGAAAAGAAAAGAGAATTAACTCTTTCCTGAATCCGCTAAAAAAGAAAAATCCCGCAGAAAGGACGATGAAAACGCCCATCGATAAGGTAAAAAAGCGTTTCTGTGAATACCCGTCTGCGCAGAACAGTTTTAATAATTCAAAAAATCCGGCACAAATAATGAATACCGATAAATAACGAAAAACAACCGGTTTGATGATAATACTGAAGAACAAGATATTAATAATAAAAAAATAGGTGATAAATTTTGTGTAGCTTTTTTGCGCTATTCGAGGGTCTTTCCTGCGGTTGATCACATAAAAACCAATTCCTCCAAATAGGAAGTAAGCAAGAATTATATAGTAAATTGTCCAAATCATTGTTTTTGAAATTACCGGATCATCATCAATATTCCCAGTGCGATCATTACTGCGGCATACCCATATTTTACCTTGTTCCCTGATCGGTCTATTTTTACTTTTGCCAGTAATTTAGGGCCTGTTAGTGCTCCAATGGTTGATCCGGCGGTAAGAAAATAAACCAGGGTAAGGTCGATTTTGCCAATTAAAAAGTGGGCACCTACAGCAAAAATGGTATTCATCAGTACCACCAACAGCGAAGTTCCTATTACCTTTTTAATAGGTATACGCATCGAAAACAATCCTGCCAGAACAGGTGCTGTTCCGCTTGTACCAAAAACGCCGGTTATTGTTCCTGCAAATAGCCCGAAAAATGAAGCTTTTGTAATTTTCATAAACCCTGATTTTGGGGGTTCCGTGTCAATGGCTTCATCCCTTTTTTTTCTCCAGGTACTTAGCGCTATATTAAACGCAATCAACACCGAGTAGATGCCAAAGCCCGTTTTCAGTTGTTCTGCACTGATCCGGCTGGTTATCCCGGTGCCGATAAAAGCACCTAATATGCCGGTAGTTGCAAACAGTGACCCAATATGAAGATTAATATTACTTTTACGGTAATGGGCCAATGACCCAACAATACCGATAGGCAAGGTTGCTGCCAGAGAGGTAATTACCGCTGTCTGGGCTGGTACTTTTATAAGGAGCGTAAGGATTGGCAAAAAGAAAAATCCGCCCCCGCCACCAAGCATTGTGCCAAATAATCCTATGATTAAACCAAACACAGGCAGTAAAAAATAAACAGGTTCTATTGATGAATGAAAAATCATTTTAATATATTAGTTATCAACATCTTTTCATATTTAAGTAAAAACCGGCAGAAATGTCCTTAGACTACTTGAGACGTTCCATGTAAATTGTTGCAATAGGATGTATCAGTGCAGCACGGTTTAAAATACCATTTTTATATTCATATTCATTTGCTTTCTTGTTTTTTCCGTCCATTAAAGCATAAGTATGCTCAGCAATACATTTTATGTGATTTTTTTCCCCGTTTCTTTCCTTATACAGGTATGAAACTTGTTTAGGCTCATTAAAATAAAGCAAACTGCCGCTGTAAGTAATGCTGTCGTGAATTGTAACAGAATCTCTTTCACTCGTCAAAAGATAAGTTTCTCCCTGTTTCTTTAATTGTATATCGGAATGAACCTTTCCGTTTTTTATTGTTTTCACATGGGAATTCCATAAATTTCCATCTTTGTATAAACTTTGTTGTATATATTTTACTCTGTACGTAAAAATTATTTTTACTTCAACATCGGTGATTGCTTCTACGCTTATGTCCCCGTCTTCAGTTTTTTGGTTCACCGTGAATTCTCCAATGTTCATTCCCAAAACACGGATTCTATATTTAGCAGTATAATTTGTTGATTGAGCAGAAACAGATGCAAAAAACAGGGAAGTAATCAGAAACCCCCAAACGTATTTTGTATATTTCATTATAAGATAATTATTCTTTCGTATGCGAAAAAATTCTTTCATGCCCCGTTTCTTCTTGTAATTTTCTTAAGATATAATTTAAAAACAGAAAAAATGAATGAATGTTGGCTTTAATTTTTCATGATAAAAGACATTAACCCTTTTGAAAGCACGTTTTAACAAAAACGGGAATAAACATCTACCTGTTAATTATTCTTTTTTTCTGTTTCCCTTTATGTTTATATCATTAATGGTATAGCACTATTGCCTATAACCTTAAGTGCTTGAAAACCATTTTATATCTTATTACTTTTTTATAATCTCCCTTTTTGAAAGAGTAAAAATAATTAGTTTTTTTAGTTTTAAAATTTTAAAACTAAAAAAACATCATAATCTAAACGATATTTTAAACTGTTTAATTCTACTTTGGCAGATTTAGAATGAAGAGCAATTTTTCTGATTTTATATTCCAACCCCAAGGGAGAAATCAGAAAAATTGATCCGGTTCCCCTCGGGGCTTAGGGTAAAACGGAGAAAATCCTTATGCCTCTCTTCTCCAGCATAAAGGCTGTTGAGAAACTTTGTAAGTATATAAAGGACTGAATGATATATATCATTCAGTCCTTTATATTTGTATCTTACTATTTTTGTTGCTCTTTCGATTTATTTCCCGAAAGAGCAACAAATTGATTAATACAAGTTAAAAACAGGAATGGATATGGAGAAACACTGTTTATTATATAACTTTTATCATTTTCCATTTTCCACTTCGAAACCTGAAAATAAGGATGTTGCTGTACAATAGAAAAAAGATAACCAGTATCAGCCAGCTAATTGCAATTGAAAAATTCAGCACGTTTAGCGACAGGTACAAAATGGGAAGGAACGACCAATGGGCAGTCACTGAGGCAATCATGGTAAAGAGGGTATCGCCCGCTCCCCGTAACGCGCCGACCAGGGCAACCATCACGGCTTCGGCCAGTACGTAAAGCGAAGCTATTTTCACCATCGAAACAGCAACAGGAACTGCATTTTCAAAAATCAGGCTTGGCGAAGCAGGATGGAACACACGGACCAGCCATTCGGGCACAAAGATGAACAGTGCAAGGATCACAATCGAATAGAAAATGCCTGTTTTAATTCCTGATATCGCTGCATGATGTGCTACTCCCGGTTTTTTAGCTCCCATGTAGCGGCCCACCAGACTGGTAACTGCAATCTCAATCCCCAACAGCGGAATAAAAGAAACCATATCCCAGTTAAACATGATAGTACTGGCAGTTGCTGCCACATCGCCCTGTGCATGAAACAAGGAAATCATAATTGAGAATGCCAGAAAATTCAGGAACATCTCTGCTCCTGCCGGGGAACCATAATAAATAAGCTTTTTCATTATCAGATGGTTGTACCGGAATGATTCCAGCGCAGAAAAAACAGTCCGGTTTGTATGCCCCAGGTAAGCAACCGACAAAATTACTATCGCAGCAAAGCCGCCGGATACCGTGGCAATAGCAGCCCCTCTTACACCCATTGCCGGAATTCCCTGCCAACCCGGAATTAAAATGAAATCGAGCAATACATTGACAAGCATTGCAACAATGGTTGCATTCATCACAATCCGGGTTTTTCCAATGCCGGTAAAATAACATCCCAATGTGTAACGCATCATTCCGAAAATGCCTCCCCATGCTAAAATGTTGAGATATTCAATCTGGTAACCAATTTGGTTTTCAGATATTTCTATAAAATGAAAATATGCAATAGCCAACGGTTTCAGTAAAAGAATAACCGGCCATGCAACAATGGTAACCAGTATGGCCTGGAATGCTGCTTTTGTTGTTTTCGATTTTTCGCCTGCCCCGAGATACTGGGCAACCAAAGCAGTAGAATATCCGGTTAGCCCGACAAAAAAGAACATCAACATTTGCATAGTGACCCCGCCACCCAGGGCTGCATTCATTTGCTCCGGTCCTACCCTCGACAGGAAAAGACGGTCGGTAAAAGTCATTATTCCGTCACAGGCAGTAGAAATAACCATCGGGAAAGCAAGCATAAGTAATTCTTTTATACCCCCGGGTTCGTGATATCCCGAGAAATACTTCTTTAAAAGTGTCATAAAATAACTATGAATAGATTTAAAATCCGGTTTAGCTGATTTTGCCCAACTGATCCAATACCGAAAACATGATCTGGTTATTCGGCCTGCAATTCGGAAAACCGTTAATTATTGTTTTTTCTGATTGAATAAAAGGCCCGTTTTCTGTTAATTCTTCCGGAATATTTTTTATCATTCCCCGGATAGAAGCCTCTGTTGCTTCAAAATGAAACTGAAGGCCAAGCACCCGGTCGTTGAATTGCAATGCCTGGTTCTGACAGGCTTCGCTTTCTGCCAGACGAAAGCATCCTCCCGGAATATCGAACTGATCGCCGTGCCAGTGAAAAACAGTTGCCTGGCCGGGCACGACATCAAAAAGCGCTGACTTCTTTCCTGCCTCTGTTTTCCGGATCGGGAACCAGCCAATTTCTTTATGTTTGCCCGCTTTTACTTTTGCACCAAGTGCATCGGCAAGCAATTGTGCTCCTAAGCAAATTCCCAATACCACTTTATTCCGGGCAATTGCGTCTTTAATAAACTGTTTTTCGGCCGGCAGCCACGGATAAACTTTATCGTCGTAAATTCCCATCGGCCCACCCATGATGATGAGCCAGTCGATGTCGGAAAGGGATGGCAATTTTCCGTCTTCAAAAAATCTGGTAACTGATAATTGATGCCCGTTCTGAACGGTCCATTCTTCAATACAGCCCAGTCCTTCGAAAGGAACATGCTGAAAATAGTGTATTCTGAAATGTTTACCCATGCTTATTCTGACTGAAAGATTTACCAGCCAAAGATAAGATTTCATGCTCAAATATTTTTATATTTTCCCGATAGCTTAACTTTCCATATCCTTAAGTTGCACCAATGCTCCTTTATGTGACTTATCTGCTTTTAACACTTCAGTAAACAAATTTTCAGCCACCTGATAATTTCCTTTTCCAAGTTGTCCCAGTCCTGTGAGGTATTGGCAAAGCTGACGGTTACGTGCATTCAGGTTATCTTCCCAGATCAACAAGTCGGGTAACGAAACTGCAAAATAATCGATCTTTACCTCATCGTTCAGGTGCTTTTCACCGAAGCTGATCAGCAGGTCGAAACGTTGCCGGGCTTCCCCATTTTTACCCAGTTTCTGAAGGGCCAGACCCTGGTAAAAAATGGTATCGGGTTGCTGGTCGTTATAAAACATGGCTGCCGAAACCTGCTCCAGTCCTTTGGAGGCTTTTTCGAAATACAAACGGGATTTTTCCGGTTCATCTATGCCATCGAAGGCAATTCCCAGCCAGTAGAACAATTCGTTTTCCTGTGCCCCGTAAAGTTTTCCTTCTCCCAGGTTTTCAGGATAAACCTGTGCTTTTTTCAAAAGACTGGCTGCTTTCTGAAACTGATTACTCCGAATCGCCTTTTTTGCCATTTCCGTCAAACTGAAAACATATTGTCCTGTCACTTTTCCTTCGCCTCCTTCCCAGGGATGAAATTTGCGCGACAGAAGCATCTGGTATGCTTTTTCATATTCACCCGATAAATTAAGCAAAGTTGCCTGTTCCAGATATAAATCATCACGGGTGTTTGCCTGTTCAGGATATTTCTGAAGAAAGTCCAAACGTTTTTCAGGGGAATAGTTTAGCCGTTTGTAAAGCTGGTCAAGTTCCATCAGGATGCGGGCATCGGTCGGGTCAAGCGAAAAAGCTTTTTCGAGCGAAGCAAGGGCCTTTCCGGCATCCCCCTTTTTATTGAAATAAGCCAGTGCCAGATTGCGGTGTGTGGTTGGGAAACCGGAAAATATTTCAACCGATTTTTCCCAGCAGGAAACGGCTTCATTATAATTTTTAAAAGCATACCAAAAGTTTCCAAGGCAATACAAGGCTTTGTAATCTGAAGGATTTCTGCGGATTGCCCATTCAAGCGTTCTCACCGCTTCTGGCTGGTTGGGGAAACAATAATCAGGACAAGCCGATGCAGCTATCTTCAGGTTTTGATCAGCAGCTTTTTCATCTCCTGCCAGATTTTCGAACCAGGCTTTGTAATAAAACGCCATCGGGTAAACATTTTTCCCGGTTTGCTCATCAATACCCATTGAAATGAACCGGGTAGCCTCTTCGTAAAACCCGGCATACGCGTAATCCAGCGCAAATTCAATATAGTTATGGATGTTGCCTCGGATGAGCTTTTTTAAACCTGACAGCGTAGAAGACCTGTCAGCGTTAAAGAGGTATTTTTCAAACAAAATCCCGTAGTTGAACGGATCAAGGGCAAGTGATTCGCCGATCAATTTTTCAGCTTCATCTGTTTTTCCAAGTTTCCGGAGAATAGCTGTTTTTAAATGCCTGACTTTATGATTATGTCCGTTTCTGATCAGCGAACGGTCGATTGTTTCGAGCGCTTCTTCCCATCTGCCGTTCATTGTTTCGAGCCGGGCAAGCTGGAAGTAACCGTTTTCCATCCAGGCTGCATTCCACACCGACTTGTAAAACGAATTGTACGCCTCTTCTTTTTTATCCTGAAAAAGCAGGGCAAGTCCCAGATTATAAAACGGTTCGCCGTCAATCGGGTTTGGGTTGCGCTCTGTCAGGGTTTCGACTGCGATTCTGAAATACGATTCAGCTTTGGAAAACTGTCCGCGACGGAGGTACCACAGGCCAAGTGCATTGCTACACCGGCTGTCTTTCGGGTCGCGGGAAAGGGCTTCTTTGTAATACGGACGTGGATCGTATGTTGCGTGCCGGTATTGTTCCAGATGCAGGCCGGTTAGATAAAGCTGTTCGTTGTCTTCAATTTTTTCAGGTAATTTGGCCGCTTTGGCCGGTTCCGGAATCTCTTTCCTGACATCCGGCTTTGTCTGCCAGTCGACCAGAATTTTTCCTTCAGCAGAAATAACAGTTCCCTTTAATGTTCCCGGATCAATTTCAGAAGATAATGGAACTGTTTTCACATACGATGTGTCCGGATAGAAATCAAAAATTTCATCAATCAGCGTTTTTGAATTACTTTCCAGTAAGACCCTTCCTGCATGATAAGTCGCTGTTGTATAAGCTTTAAGCGTAATTTTCTCATCCTTAACTTCAATATTGATCATTGCCTCTTTGGTAGCATTTTTTACCACACCCAGATCGCGGTAAGGCATAAAATACTGGCTGAACGATTTTTCTTCGCCAGGCATCAGCCACGAGAAATCCGGCTGGTTGTCGGTATAAACGCCACACATCAATTCGATATACGGGCCGTCTTCATCGGTCAGGTTCCGGTCCCAGGCCTGTCCGAAATCGCCGTTTCCCCAGGTCCATTGTTTTTTCCCGGGCGACACATGATGATTGGCGATATGCAGCAAACCTCCTTTCGTGTCGTTTTCGTAACCACCCACAAAATTGTATTTCGAAGTAATGGCCATGTACGAAGTGGGTACGGGAAGATTTTTATAGCGGGAAATATCGGTGCCGGGCGAGTAATCAACTTTATAATACGTTCCTTTGGCAATCGGAAATTCCGAGACATCGCGCTTCCCGTGGTCAAAAACAGCATTCACGTCGGGCGGAAAAACCGACTGGTAATCATCGTTTACCTTTACAGCCGGATTGGCCCACCAGAGAAAAGTCTGCGGAAAATTCGTCCGGTTATACAGCTTCACTTTTATTTCAAGATAAGCTTTGTCAGGATAAAGAGTAAAGCCTGCCATCCCGCGGGTTCGGAACATGCGCTCTACTTCGCTGCACCAAATCGTAATGCTGCCATCGCTGTTTTTTTCAATCAACGAATCGGTCGGTTCACTGGTTGACGGCCGGTGGTGCTGCGGCCAGTTAAATTCAATTCCACCGGAAATCCAGGGGCCGGTCAGACCGACCAAAGCCGGTTTGATCACCTGGTTATAATATACAAAATGACGCTGTTTCATCTTGTCGTAAGCCATTTGTACCCGGCCTCCCAATTCAGGCAAAAGCATAATCTTCAGGTACTGGTTTTCCAGAAAAACAGCATTCCACTCCACATCCTTTTTTTCATCCTCAATTTTTTCGATCACCGGGTGGGGATAAACCACGCCGCTGCTTCCCTGGTAAACACGTTTTTCCAGGAACATGGGGTTCTTCTCCGGCTTCCCGGTTCGGTAAGTCGGTATGGTTACCTTTTCATACCAAGCCAGAACCTCTCCCTCTGTCGAATGTTTTTTCATTATTCTGATATTTTATTAAGACAAATGAGTTTTTTTACCTGGTCAACGTCAAGTTTTGCCGAAGGGCTGAATTTTGTACCGGTCATATATTTTTTTAGGCTGAAAAGCAGTTGCTGTGCTTCGGGGCGGCAGGGCAGACCGGTTTGTAAGTCGATTCCGGAAATAAGGATTTTCCCTTTTCCCACCCTGCCTTCAAAGATCAGGGCCAGCGGACGGTTTGTAAACCAATCGTCAATCACCCGGACAATAGGTTTTATTTCAGCAGGAAAACTTTCGAGCCGGATAGCCCCGGAATGGCTCATGGCATCCCACCATTGCCAGTTGCTGTGATATTCAGTCGGGAATTCAGCCAATGCCGGATGACCGGGATTGCAAAGAATCCCCAACGTATGTGGTGGTTGACCACTGGTCCATGCCGTGTTCCAGAATATGCTGGAGAATCCAACCGGGATATCGCCTCCCATTTCCGGGCTGAGTGTCCCTTTTTTCAGACTAAGTAAAACCGAACCACCGTCCTGCAGGAACCGGAGTGTCTGATCATCTATTTGCTGAACGACCCGGATATTCTCTTCTCCCTTGATTTTTTCTTTTTTTGCCGGATAAACCCAAAAATCCCAACTGTTGCTGAATTCATTAACTGATAATTCAAAAGTTAATTTCTGCGGAGAGTTTATTTCTGATAACGGGAATGAAACTTCACCCAGTTTGATTCCATTCCCCAACGGGATATTTGTTTTTTGCAGTTGTCCCGACCGGATTATATTTCGTCTTCCATTCATGATCTTCCATTCTGGATTTATTGACGTTAAAGAAGCCTCACCAAAGTGGGCAATTTCAAGGGAGGCAAAAAACAGTTCGTTATTTGTAAAAATCCGTTTTTTCAGCCGGGCCAGCGGAACAGTACTATTGCAAAAACGCTTGTATTCAGCCGGAGAGATATATCCTTTTTCATCCCAGAAAGCATTGAGGACACCCACCAGGGCTGTTCCCTGCCCGGGAAAGTCGTGTAAATCGAGTAACTGAAATCCGCCCATTTCCGGGGCACGCAAGGCTGCTTCAATATCGGCCTTGTAACAAAGTGCCTGTAATTTGCCCGAAGCCAGCAAAAAACTGTCGGCTAGTTGTTCCATGCCGTGCTCTTTCAACGTCTCCTGAAAGATTTCGAAATTACGGGCACGTAAAGCGCCGTTGTATTTTTCAATTTCTTTGAAATCAGGGTACACACACCACTGTCCTATTTCGTGGCTGACCATGGGTTGTGAAAATTGTTTGATATAGGCAGACCAGTCATAATCAGTCCGTGGAGCTTCAGCATTGATTATACTTTTCAGCCCTTGTCCCCAATGTTGAATACGGGGCTCTGAATCACTCAGATAATCATTGGCAGGAAGATTGGGCCAGCCGGCACCGGAAGTGTAGATTCGCCGGTTATCCTTATTTTTCCAGTAGTTTACGAAATCAGTCAAAAACGATTTCTGGTTTTTTCCACGGGGCTCATTGCCATACGCCATCATGCAGAAAGAAGGATGGTTCCCGTACGTATCAACCATTCGCAGGCTTTCTTCATACAGGTATTGATCGAATGGTTTGCCGTCGCCCAGTGTGGTTGACTGGTTTGCCCACGACGAACATTCAACCTGAAGATAAAAACCGGCTTTGTCGGCTGCAACAAAGGCAGCTTCGGGCGGACACCAAGAGTGAAAACGCATATGGTTCAGCCCGTGTGCCCGGCATATACTAAAGATACGTGACCATTCATCCACATTAGTCGCCGGATAACCGGTTTTCGGGAAGATCGCACATTCGAGCGTCCCACGCAGAAAAACCGGACGTCCGTTAATTTCAATCTGTCGCCCGTTTACGGTAAATGATCTCAGGCCAAAAGTGGTTGAAAGCGAATCTGTCAGGCCGTTTCCCAACTGTTTTACTTCTACGGAAAGAGTATATACATTCGGATTGAATTCGTCCCAAAGTTTTGCATTTTTGCCCATTGAGTATTCAAGGGTAATTTGATTTTCTCCTGCGACTAAATTTATTTCCTGTATTTGTCCGGATGGCGTTGTTGGTCCGTCAACTTTCAGTTTTAATTGTGACTGAACTTCATCCCCGGTATCGTTCTGAATTTTTATCCGGGCGGAAATACTTTTGCTTTCCGCATCCGGGAAAACAGCAACAGACCGGATATTTACCTTTGGACGGGCTTCGAGGAACAAATTGCCCACCATACCGTTCCAGTTGGTTTGGGTATGATCGGAAATACTATGGGCATTAATACCCGGATCAATATCTTTTACGCGGTTGTCGATGCATAGGGTCAGTATATGTTTACCGGGTTTCAGTTTGCCGGTCAGGTCGTAAATATGCGGGGTCCCCAGAGAGTTGCGCATCCCAATCTCCTGGTCATCGGCCCACAGGCGACTTTCCCAGTGACAACGTTCAAGAGACAGCGATAACTGTTTGTCTTTCCAACTTTTCGGAATGTTTATTTTTTTCTGATACCAGGCCGCACCCTGGTAATGTTTTACAGGTTGTAGCCAAAACGGAATCTTAAAATTGCCGGGCTGACGGTATTTGGCATATTCCGGGTTTTTAAAAAACGAACTGTCCAGGATTTGTCCGGTCCATTGGGTCTTCAGCGAAATGTCATTTCCTTTTCCGTTTGTATTCATGGAGCCTGGCAACACAACACTTTCCTTCAAATGCTTCAGATACCATTTTTGTGCAATCCCCTGATCCAGGGAATCGATTGCAAAGAGCCATTCTCCTGCCAGGTCAATCTTGTTTATTTCTTTTTTCGTGCAGGCAACAGCCAGCAACACCAAAAAAGTAACCAGTATCCCAAACTTTTTCATATTATTGGTTTTTAGCGTTTTTAAAATAGGCTTCTACTTCTTCAAGGCTTTTCCCTTTGGTTTCGGGCAATTTTTTCAGGATAAATAAAAAACCTGACAAACAAATGAACGCGTATAACCAGAATGTTCCACTGGCATTCAGCATTTTATTGAGGATAGGGAACGTATAGGTAAGTACAAAGCAGGCAACCCACAAGGCTGTAGTTGCCACCGACATGGCTGCACCCCTGATTCTATTCGGGAAAATTTCGGAAAGTACCACCCAGGTAATCGGGGCCAGTGTCATAGCATAAACTGCAATAGCAAGTAAAACAAGAATTAAAATAGCCAGGCCTTTTATCTGGAAAAAATAACTGGCCCCCAACACCAGGTAAATCAGCGACAAGCCGGCAACTCCCAGAAGCATCAGCTTCCGCCGCCCCCAGCTATCGACGGTTTGCATTGCCACAAGCGTGAACACGAGGTTTACCGCACCGGTGATCACGATATTAAAAAGCATATCGCCAACTGAATAGCCTGCCGAAGTAAAAATTTCTTCAGCATAATTAAAAATGACATTAATGCCGCACCATTGCTGTAAAACAGCCAGTACCAGACCAATAATCATTACCGGTCTGACATTTTTTGCCCCCAGTTCCCTCCAGTTAACTTTCGAACTGATTTCTTTTAAAGTTTCTGAAATATTTTGTTCCTCGGTTTCCGCATAAGCCTTTCCTCCTATCCGTTCAAATATTGAAAAAGCTTTCGGATGATTTCCCGCTTTTATGAGGAAGCGGGGACTTTCCGGGATAAAAAAGGCCATTACAAAAAATGTAAACGCCGGGACCACTTCGGCCCAGAACATCCAACGCCAGCCCATTTGTCCGTTCCACGATTGCAAAATCATCTCGTCGGTCGCCCCTTCCGGGACTTTTTCTGCGATCAGATAATTAACGATCTGGGCAGCCAGTATGCCGATTACAATGGTTAACTGGTTAACCGACACCAATTTTCCGCGCATGTTGGCCGGCGCTATTTCGGCAATGTACATCGGTGAAACAGCAGATGCAAGGCCAATACCCAAACCTCCGACTAAACGGTAAGCAATAAAAGGGGCCATTTGATTGACAATACCTGTACCGACAGCCGAGATGGTAAACAGAGCTGCCGCACCAATCAAAGGTCTTTTTCTTCCAAACTTATCTGAAAAATAACCGGAAGACAAAGCGCCGAACAAACAGCCGATCAGGGCGCTGCTCATTGCCCAGCCTTGCAACGAAGGCGAATTGCTTATTTGGAAAAACCGTTCGTAAAAAGGTTTTGCCCCGCCAATGACGACCCAGTCGTAACCAAAAAGTAAACCACCCATAGCCGAAACCAGGGTAATGCCAATAATGAATTGTTTATTGAATTGGATTTTTTCCACTGTTTTATTGATTTAGTTTCAACAAAATTACGGACGAACAAGCTGTTCGAAAATGAACAATCAAATGAAAATATGGATAATATTATCATTTTTATAAATATATTGAAATAGAGAAAATATTTTTATCAGCACCAATACATCTTGTATTATAATCAATTCTTATTTGTTTTTATATTTTTGATATGTGTTTGCTGACTTAAAACATTCACTATTTAAATATATTTTGAAGCGGGAACAGTTTTTTGTTTATCTGTTCTGTTGGCTTAATATTTTATATACAAGCAACAAAACTGCTATTTTCAACTTTGTACAAGAAAGTGAGTAATTTTGACTTGTGATAACAAAATTGAAAAATGATTAATAACGATTCAAATACATTTATTATTATTTATGAGGCTGTTCAAAAATACAATTATTAAACACGAAGGACGCAAAGAATAAATATTTATAAAACAATACTTTGTGTCTTAGTGCCTTTGTGTTTAAAGTTATTTTTTATCTTTTTGAACACCCTATGAATATCATGTAAAATTTCTCGAATGAAAAAGAAAGACGGGTTTCCCGGTCAGTTGAGTTATGTGATCCCGGATAAAATACTGGAATTGGTTCGGAAAAATCCGATGATTGCTGATTTGTATATCACCGATATTGGCTATTATCCGCAGGCCAGTCATCATTTCAGGGAACGTAAGCAAGGTATTCCCCAATCGATACTGATCTATAATATTGAAGGGAAAGGATTTATTACTGCAGGGAACACCCGGCATGAATTGCTGCCCGATCATTTTTTTATCATCCAGAAGGGTATCCCTCATTCCTATTTTGCCGACAAGCAAACTCCCTGGTCGATTTACTGGATTCATTTTGCCGGGACAAAGGCCGGGCAGCTTTCCCGGTTTGCCCTTCGTCCGGTACCTGTCGAAAGGGGGAAAACATCACGGATCAATGAGCGCCTTGAATTGTTCTCCGAAATTTTCCGCAACCTGGAACGGGGGTTCAGTATTGAAACGCTTGAATATATTAATTTATGTCTGCCCCATTTACTGGCATCATTTTCTTATCTGGACCAATACCGGCTTGTAAAAGAGGTTTCAGACAAAGACCCTGTGGGGCAGAGCGTCAATTTTATGCTTGAAAACCTGAACCGGAAATTCAGGCTGGAAGAACTGGCCAGCGAAGTCAAATTATCGGCTTCGCATTATTCTCGATTATTTCTCAGCAAAACCGGACATTCGCCTATTGATTATTTTATCCAGTTAAAAGTTCAGCGGGCCTGCCGTTTGCTCGACAACTCGGACTGGAACATTGCCGAAGTGGCCCGGGAGACGGGTTTCGACGATCCGTTCTATTTTTCGCGCCAGTTCCGGAAGGTAATGAACATGTCGCCACGGGAATACCGGAGAAGGTACAACTGATCCCTTATGCCGGATCCCCGATATTCGATCCTTGTTTTTCGGGTTGCTCGTTTCAGGTTTGAGTCCATTCCGAAAAGTTGTTTCATTGCGATCTTGGCTTTTCGGAGTGGACTCAAACTTAAGGTTTAAAGTTGCGGTTTTTGATATTTGGATTTTGCATGCACTATTCAGGGCTTACTTTAGTTGGCTTACAAGCTGTTCGTCGATTGGTACCGTGTTCGATGCAGACACATCTTGGGCAGTAAAAAGTCCCAGGACTGTACTTCCGTTGCTTGCCGTGAAATTACTTTCGATATTAGCCGGAGGGACACTAAAAAGGCCGCCGGCAGTACTCTGATCGTACAGTTGGTAATAATACTTGTATGCAAACTCGGAAATTGAATTTTGTTTTACCATTACGGTTGAACCTGCGTTTAATTCCGGGTCTTCATCGTCGTCATGATAATCGGTAAAGATTTCGAGGCTCGAAACGTAATTTCCGTCCACCAGTTCGTCGCTGGCAACAGATAAATCTTCGGCATCGTTCAGCAGTACCCCGTCAATATAAATGTCCCATTTGTAATAGTTCCCTTCGCCTTCGGGTTCGTCCCCGTAAATAAAAATTCCGAGAAATTCTTCATCGCCCCGTAATGACGGGTGTACCTGGATTGAGTCAATTGGTTCCACACTCGATAATACATCGGAACCGGTAATGGTAATTCCGTTGTGTTCGATGGTAACCGTGTATTCTTTGCCTGTTTCGCCCAAAAAGGTTTCCGGAGCCAGGTAAAGTCCCTGATTTTCGGTACTTTCTTCCAGCCGGATACTTTTTTGTGGTTCACTGTTGTCGGAAATAGTAACTGTAGCGCCACTAACTCCGGGATAGCTGGTGCTCTCATCAACCCGAAGAGTTTTATACAGGAAAACGTACGGGGCCCTTTCTGTCGTGATTTTTGCTTCAACCGCATACAGGTTCAGGTTTTCGTCGCTTACTTTTACATCAATCACATCTTCGCAGGCTGTAAAAATCATCATCTGTAAGAAGACAAACAGCGGAATAATATATCGTTTCATGTTCTTCATTTTTTTAAAAAGTAAAGTTATATGTAAAAGAAGGTATTACTGACCCGATAATTGAAATACGGGTTGCTTCAGAAATCTGCGGGTTATCTTCGTTTTGTTTAAAGGTTACCGAATAGGCATTTCGCCGGGCATATACGTTGTACAGTGAAAAGTTGAGTGTTCGTTTTACCTTCCGGTTTTTATTTTTTTTCGGGTTGTATGTCAGCGACAAATCGAGCCGGTGATAATCGGGTATCCGGGCGCTGTTGCGGCCGGGATAGTAGAACACGGTGTTTCCCTGTACTTCGTATTTGGCCACCGGGTAGGTGGTGGGATTACCGGTGGCAAATACCCAGTTGGCCGATAAAGTGACTCGTTCGTTCAGTTCATAGTTGGTAACAAGTGAAATATCGTGAGTGCGGTCGTAAGCCGACGGATAGGATTTACCTTCGTTTATCTCCGGAATTTTTCGCATACTGCGCGACAAGGTGTAACTCAGCCAGCCTGTAAACCGGCCTTGCAGCTTTTTTGCAAGAAGTTCCAACCCGTACGAGTAGCCGTCGCCGTGAAGAAGTTCTGTTTCCAGATCTTCATTCAGGAACAATTCTGCCCCGTTTTTATAATCAAGTACGTTTTGCATGTCTTTGTAATAAACTTCTGCTGATGTTTCGAACATGTTGTTTTTGAAGTTCCGGAAATAACCCAGTGCAACCTGGTCTGCCAGCAGTGGTTTGATGTATTTGCTGGTTGGCAGCCATATGTCGAGCGGGGTAGGGGAAGTGGTATTTGAAATCAGGTGCAGGTTTTGCACCATCCGGTTGTACGATACCTTTATTGAACTGGAGCGTCCGAGAGAATATTTCAATGCAACGCGGGGTTCAATATTTATATACGGATCGTCAATTAATTCCCAGCTTTTATACGATTTTTCACTGGTTACTTCATCTTCATCCGGGGCATCGGGGTGCAGGTATTCGCGTACTGTACCCTTGCCAACCTGTTGAAAACACGATAAACGAGCCCCGTATTTCAGGGTTAAACGTGTACCAATGGATTGCTCGTTTTCTGCATACAATGCTCCATCAAGGGTATTGTAATTGGTTAACATCAAATCGGAATAAAATGAGTTCTCGTTGGCCGTGATATTTCCCGGTTCAAAATGATGGTAAATGGCATTCAATCCAAGATTCAGTCTGTTTTTAGAGTTGAGGAACCATGTGAAATCTTCTTTAATATTCAGATCGTTGATTTGAGAACTCCAGTCGAACTGGTCGGCATTGTCGCCCGGAACACCCAGGTTGTAGTCGTATTTCGAATAGATAATAGATGTATTGGAGAACAGTTTCCCGTTGAAAATATGGTTCCACCTGGCCGTACCGGTAAGATTTCCCCAGCGCATATAAATTGCTTCGCCCAGTTCGAAGCAGTCCTCGCCTCCATAGGCTGAGATAAAGATGCGGTCTTTATCACCCAGTTGAATATTGGTTTTCAGGTTCAGGTCGTAGAAATAGAGTTTGTTATCTTTCAGTTCGTCCACACCGGCCAACCGTCCGAGCACATCGGCATAGGTACGGCGCCCGGAAATGATATAACTCCACTTGTCTTTAATAACCGGGCCTTCCAGGGTTAAACGGCTCGAAAGGTTACCTATCCCGCCATCAACATGAAAATTGCGTATATTCCCGTCTTTCATCCGGATGTCGATTACCGATGAAATTTTACCGCCATATTCGGCCGGGATACCTCCTTTGTAAACCTGAATGTCTTTTATTGCATCGGAATTGAAAACTGAGAAAAAGCCCATCAGGTGCGAAGCATTATAAACCGGCGCTTCGTCAAGGATCAGCAGGTTCTCATCGGGGCCGCCGCCACGGACATACAGGCCCGAACTGCCTTCGCCGCCGCTTTGGATCCCCGGTAACAGGGTAATACTTTTCAGTACGTCCACTTCGCCCATAAACGATGGAAGTTTTTTAACCAGTTTCACCGACACTTTTTCCATACTCATTTCAATACTTTCGACATTATGGTCTTTACGTTCGCCGGTTACCTTTATTTCTTCCAGTTGCTTGGTATCTTCGGCAAGATAAATTGTTAATTG
Organism: Prolixibacteraceae bacterium; assembly: GCA_963662895.1. GTDB lineage: Bacteria > Bacteroidota > Bacteroidia > Bacteroidales > Prolixibacteraceae > GWE2-42-39. The sequence continues at coordinate 1,522,157 of OY759981.1, forward strand.
CTGGTTTTCGTTCAGGTTTACGATATGTTCCTGGGACTGGTAACCAATAAAAGAAAAACTGACTTTGTAGGTGCCTTTGGGAACGGAAATAGAATAAAACCCGTAGGGATTTGAAATAACCCCGGTAACTTTTTCGGGGATGTAGCAGGTCGCCCCGATCAGGGCTTCACCGCTGGCTTTGTCTTTTATGTAGCCGCTCAGGGTTCCCATTGATTCTGCCATCTGGGCTGACCCGCAAAAAGCGGCAAAAAAGAATAAAAGGAGGACGTACAATCGTTTCATTTGAACATTGTTTAATTGTTTTTATATAGTTTTTGTCTCTACTGACAATTGAATTTATCAATGGTTGCTTTTAAAATCAGTTTTTTTGTTTTTTCAGCACAAAAATGAATTTTTCCTGTAAATTGAATCTTCAAAAATCTGTGAAATGCCGAATTATACCGGCAAATGAAAACCAATGCAAAACTATTATTGTAAACGGAATGGAAAATTATATTCATTGCTTTTTGGGCCTGAAACCCGTTATTTCTATCTCGGAATTAATGAAAACTGTGGCGGCCAAGTCATCCAAATATATGAACGACCACCATAACCACCAAAAGATTTGAATGGCAGGAAGGATATGGGGTGTTTTCATACAGCTAGGGATGGTTTATATTGTAACCCCGGATTTTAATCCGGCGGTGAAAGAACAAAACCAGTAGCAGAGTTCCGAAGGAACGATACATGATTTCCAATCGATGCAGAAAGCATACAACCAACCAGAAATACCCTGGCTCTTCGGCTTTCAGGAGAGTTTTGGTGGAGTGAAAATCCGGTTCAAAACTATGTGTGGTCTTATCTGCTTCGTCCGTCTTCTCTTATTTTCTGAAGAAGTCCTGCCAGTTCTTTTACTTTTTCAGGATAATTCTCAGCCAGATTATTGGTTTCGCCAATGTCATCTTTCAGGTTGTAAAGTTGAGGTTTCCTGTCGTTTCCCAATTCAATATTTACAAACGGGTTCGTCATTTTTGGGCCATTATTGGGCTCAATGTACTTCCAGTTGTCTTTAATTACCGATAAGGTCGGCAGTGCTTGTTCAATGATATGGTCACGATTTTTATCCGATTTTCCGAGGAAAACATCCAGCGTATTGAAACTGTCAGGAGCATCGTTACCGGAAAGAGGTACATTCAGCATTCGTGCAAACGAAGCCATCAGGTCGAGCTGGCTGACGATGGTTGGTGAAACTTTGGGTTCAATAACACCCGGCCAGCTAACTAAAAAAGGAACCCGGGTGCCGGCATCGAAAGCCGAATATTTACCACCCCGAAGCGGTCCTGACGGTGTATGGCCGTTTAGTTTGGTAACAGCTTCATCGTAATAACCGTCGTCAAGCACCGGGCCGTTATCGCTGCTGAAGATCACAATCGTGTTTTCTTTCAGGCCAAGTTTTTCCAGTTTATCGAGCACCTGACCAACACACCAGTCCATTTGCAGGATGGCATCACCACGGTAGCCCAGTCCGCTTTTTCCCTGGAAACGTGAATGAGGCATACGCGGCACATGAATATCGTGTGTCGAAAAGTAAAGGAAGAACGGTTCCTTTTGATGCTTTTCAATAAAACCCAGAGCTTTGCCCGTTAACACATCGGCTATATCTTCATCGACCCAACGGGCATTTTTGCCGCCACTCATGTACCCGATACGTGAAATGCCATTAATGATTGTACAATTGTGCCCGTGGCTCCACATCTGTTTTAACATTTCCGGGTGTTCGAGGCCGGTCGGTTCATTTCCAATTTTCTCTTTAAAACTTACCTGGATCGGGTCTGCCGGATCGAGTCCTGATACCCGTTGATTTTCTACAAAAACACAGGGAACACGGTCTCCCGTGGCTGGTATCAGGAACGAATAATCAAAGCCGATTTCTCGGGGGCCAGGGTAAATATCGCCATTCCAGTCGGGGCCTTCGGAACCGCCCAGTCCAAGGTGCCATTTGCCAACCACACCGGTTTTGTAACCCGCTTTCTGAAAAATGTCGGCAATGGTGGTATGTTCCGGGTCAATAATCATTGAAGCATCGCCCGGGGCAATACCGGTATCCTTTTGGCGGAATGCATATTTACCGGTCAACATCGAGAAACGCGAAGGTGTACAGGTTGCCGACGAGCAGTACCCGTTGGTAAAGCGGATTCCTTCCTGTGCAAGACGGTCGACATTCGGGGTACTCATTTTTGTTGCACCATAGCAGCTAACATCACCATACCCTAAATCATCAATGTAAATTAAAACCACGTTGGGTTTTTCAGGAGTTTTTTCTCTGGAGATTGTGGTACACCCGATCAGGAAGATGAATGAAACTGCAGACCAAAATGAAAAAACAGTTTTAATGTTCATAGATTTAGTTTTAGATAAGTGTTAAATATTGAGTCTGAAAGTAAAGAAATTTTTTGGATGTACGATAAAATCCACTTCTTTTGAAAATTTAGAAACTTAGATTAATTCCTGAAAAAACTGTTATCCCCGGCATCGTATAGTACTGGAGCGTTTCATATTCCTGATCGAGCAGATTTTCTCCCCGTACAAAAAGCTGTGCAAATTTAGCCAGGCGGTACGAAGCTTTGGCATCCAACAGGATATATGATTCTTTGTCCACGCCTGTTGAAGAGTCAGTGTCCAGGCCTGAAACTCCTTGTATACTGGCATTCAGCAGAAGTTTTTTGAAACGGTAACTTCCGCTAATAAACAGTTGATTTTCGGGTGTGCCGTACACCGGTGTTTTCATGTGTATATAGCTATATGCCAAATGAAAGTCGAAATGGTCGTTCACACGGCCGTCAGCCGCGAATTCAATTCCTTTGTTTAAAACCTCGCCTGAATTCTGATAACCCACGCCGGTGACCCGGTGGATCAGGTTATCGCCTTTCAGGATAAAACCGGTAAGTTCCAGGTTCAATTTCTGATTGAAACAGGAATGAATAATACCGGTTTCGTAATTCCAGATACTTTCCGGTTTGAGGTCGGGATTAGGGCCCCACAAAAATAATTCACGCAGGGTAGGACTCCGGTAACCTTTTGAAACGCTGGCTTTCCAACTGGCAGATTTTGTAATTTGAAAGGTTCCCCCAAATGAAGGGACCCATTCATTTCCATAGGTATGGTGGTCGTTATAACGCAAGCCTGCATTAAGGGTAATTTTTTTTGAAATATTTTGCCGGACAAAACCATAAATGCCTAATTCGTAAACAGTGGTATCGATAAGAGAAGTCCCGCTAATTTTGTTTCTGGCCTTACCGCCATAATTGGCATAATCGACACCAACAGTAAAATTGTTGCCTTTAAATAGTTTAAACGATTCGTACAGGTTCAAACCCCAGTTATGGTCGGTCGAATGGAACCCGTCGGTAATATCATGTTTTCCGAAATTGTGGTAAAAACGGCCTGTTCCCGACATTTTTCCGAAATCGTTATTTATTGCAGCAGCCCAGTATCCACGGGTAATGTCGAGTTCTTCCCCGTGTTCTGCGTTCAGGGTATCGGGCCCCGGGTCGGAAGCATCGAAACTGGCCAGGCTGAAATCAGTTGTTGCAGTCAGGCTTTTCGAGAGTTCGTAAGTAGTTTTTAAGTATCCGTTTGTTATATTGAAATCGGAATTATCCCGGTGTCCGTCAGTCTGGTCGTGGTTAACACTCGCAAATACGCTGAATTTATTTTTTCTGTAGCCAGATGAAGCCCTGTATTTTTGGGTATCATATGAACCGTACATCAGACGTGCATTCCCGTTCAACCCTTCCTCTTTTTGTTTTTTTGTAATGATATTGATTACCCCGCCCATGGCATTTGAACCGTATAAGACTGAGCCCGGGCCGCGTATTACTTCCACCCGCTCAGCGTCGGATGCAACATACGAATCGGCCAGCGGATGCCCGAAAATACCCATGAACTGGGGATGGCCGTCAATCAGGATCAGGACTCCGGTGGTCGGGTTACTGCCAATACCACGTATCGAGATTTGCCCGGCAGCACCGTCTGATACACCAAAACCGGTTACTCCCCGTTCGGTAACAAATAAACCAGGCACCCGGCCACTCAAAACAGGTAACAAAGCCGATTCATCGCTTTCTGACAACCGGTAACTATTTATAATGCTTACCGACATGGGGACATACTCCCGGTTAACTTTTACCGGGGTACCGGTGACCACCACCTCGTCAATCAAAATGGTATCTTTAACATTGAACTTGCCATCGGCAAATACTGGTTTCAGAATAATGATTGAAAAGGCCAAAAAGAGAATCGAAAATTTTTTCATTGTCTGTGCAGGTTAATAATTAGGTGTTATTGTTTATTAGGATCGTGTTACTCTGTGATGAAAAAAATTATACTTTGCTCATTATTAACTTGCCATGCTGCAACCCTTTTATCGCGATCAGCTTATCAGAAAGTTCTGTTAATTTATACGAGGGGCCTTTTACTGCCACTATTTCAAGGCAATTGGTTTCATTTAAATGGAAATGTTGCGATGATAAAATTACTTCCTGGTATTCAAATTGAATGTCAATAGATTTAACCCGTATATCTTTTTTATCATGGTCGTAAACAAGAGTAATGGCACCTGCAACAATATTGTCACATTGCCATTTCTGTTCAACCGTATATTTTTCAATTAAATACCGGATCGCCTGCGAACGGTTGGCAAAACCGTTGCTTTGTACATACTCGTCAAGCGATTTAAGCAGTTCTTCTTCCAGTGATACGCCAAAACGGGATACAGACATCGTGTTACCTTTTATGGTTTAAATGACCTTGACGGGTGAAACTAGCAATTTTATTTTCAAAGACAAAACGGCTCCTGAAGTTGTCACCAGTTAAATTTTATGGTTTGTTTCAACCCGGGATGTAAGCTAAGCGGTACAGGGCTTATCCCGGCCACACTTTCAATAAGTTTCTTTTCTTCGTCGGTATAATTTTTCTTCGGGAAGTAAAATTCAACAATAACTTCGGCAACCCGGCGCGGATTGCTGGCCATGATTTTTGTTATTTCGAGTTCGGTTCCAACCAGGTTGATGCCGTTGTCCATCGCTTTAATTCCCATGATAGTCATGATACAGTTACCCAAGGATGTAGCCAGAAGGTCGGTTGGTGAAAACGATTCGCCTTTTCCACGGTTATCGGTCGGGGCATCGGTTATCAGTTCAGTACCCGATTGCAGGTGTATATTACGTGTGCGCAAATCACCCAGATAGCTTGTTTTAATGGTTACCATAACATTCTAATTTTCTACTAAAATACGAAATCATCGTAATTGTTTTCTGATTACTAACTTTGAAATCGGTAAATTTACAGCAGAATTAAAACAAATGAATTATGTTTTCAGGAATAGTTGAAGAATACGGCATTGTGAAAGCCATTGAAAAAGACCAGGAGAATTATCATTTTACACTCACCTGTTCGTTCGTGAACGAGCTAAAAGTTGACCAAAGCCTTTCGCATAACGGGGTTTGCCTCACGGTTGTGAATGTTGATAAAGAAAAACAAACTTACACGGTAACTGCGATAAAAGAAACCATACTAAAAACCAATCTGGGGTACTGGGAAGTCGGGTCGAAAGTAAACCTGGAACGCAGCATGATGCTGAACGGCCGGCTCGACGGCCATATCGTTCAGGGACATGTTGACCAGACTGCTACCTGTACAAAAGTGGAAGAAGCCGACGGAAGCTGGTATTTCACATTCGAATACAAATTCGATAAATCGAAAGCACAACAAGGCTATATGACCGTTGAAAAAGGTTCGGTAACCGTGAACGGGGTAAGCCTGACAGTTGTCAATTCGAAAGATAATTCGTTTCAGGTAGCCATTATTCCGTACACTTACAATTTTACCAACTTTCATACCTTTAAAGTGGGGACAGTTGTCAATCTCGAGTTTGATATAATCGGGAAATACCTGAGTAAATTACTTACCTACAAATAGGAACAGCCCCGCATTCGCGGGGTTTTTTATTCCCATCAAAAAAAACGGGGAAAAAGCTGTTGACAAATTACGCCCAAAATGCCTATCTTTTCAATATGAAACGAACCGCACTTATAACAGGCGCAGCCAAACGGATTGGCAGGGCCATTGCCGAACATCTTGCATCGGAAGGGTGGGACCTGGCGTTGCATTACCACCACTCTGAAAAAGCAGCCAAACAGTTGCAGGACGGGTTGCAAACGCAGTATCCGGATCAGAATTTTATTTTATTCCAATCGAACCTGCAAAATCCGTTCGCAGTAGAAAAACTTGTATCGGAAGTTATTCGCGAAATTGGTTCGCTCGAAATACTCATCAATAATGCTTCGGCATTTGAGCAGGGGCTGATCACTGAAACAGCATTCGACCTGCTCGACCGCATGATGATGGTCAACTTCAGGGCGCCGTTTCTGTTGATGCGTGACTTTGCCCGTTTGGCAGGAAAAGGGCAGATCATTAATTTGGTTGATACGCGTATTACCACCAACCAATCGGATTATGCAGCCTATTCATTGTCGAAAAAGGCACTTTGGGAACTGACCAAAATGGCGGCGATAGAGTTTGCCCCTGATATCCGGGTAAATGCAATTGCCCCGGGTGCCACTCTGCCTCCTGAAGACAAACCGGAACATTACCTTTGGAAAATTGCCGAAAAAATTCCAATGAAAAAACCGGGAGGGCTTGAACCAATTATCAAGAGTTTGGATTATATATTAAACAACGGACATCTCACCGGCCAGCTTTTGTTTTGTGACGGTGGCGAAAATCTTGGAACAAACCCGTAAACTGAAAATAAATGGCAATTATCAGAGTAAAAAACCTGCTCATCAGAACCTATATCGGTTTTAATCCTGACGAATTGGTGAACAAACAGGATGTAATTATTAATCTTGAAATAGAAGCCGATGTTCCGTCGCCGGCCCTGGACGCTGATGAACCGGATGGCATTTTCGATTATAAGACAATCACTAAAAAAGTGATCGCTTTGGTACAGGAAGGGCGTTTCAAATTATTGGAAGTCCTTACCCAAAAGATACTGGATATCATTATGGAAGACGAATTGGTTAGCTGGGCCCGGGTGGAAGTGGATAAACCTCATGCGTTGCGTTTTGCTGAATCGGTTTCGTGTGAGATGGAGGCCGAACGATGAATGAATGTATTATCGGGATCGGGTCGAATATTAATGCTGAAGAAAACATCCGGGAAGCATTGAATTTATTGGAAGCCGACTTCAATGTGCTGGGCGTTTCAGAAATGATGAAAACCAAGCCAATCGGCATTGAGAACCAGGCAGATTTCGTGAACGGGGCGGTAAAAATAAAAACTGAATTACAACAAAACGAACTTCAGCAATATTTAAAAGAGCTGGAAGACCGGCTGGGGCGCGACCGTTCAGTTCCCAAATTCGGGCCACGGACTATCGACCTGGATATTGTTGTCTGGAATAATAAAGTTGTTGATGACGATTATTACACCCGCGATTTTCTGCAAAATGCCTGTGCCCAATTAATATGAAATTACGCAATATTACTCCGGCGGTAAGTATTTAATCCAACCTCTCGTACAGCAATAATGGGTCAGGGCTGTTGTGTTGTATATTGTATAAACAGATACGTTTGTACTGCCTGATGACCTGGTTCCGGGTATGGTGTCTCCCCGGTACCAGGGATAGTGCTTATCCAGTAGCAGGGATGATGCCTACCCGGTAGTATAACGACAACCTACTAATCAGCTATTCAACTTTTTGTTGTTCCGGTGCCGGTCTTTGTCCCGGTTCGTTTTTTTTTCTATATTTTTCAGAAAAGCTTCGTTCAGGTCGACCCCGGTTTGGTTAGCCAGACAAATCAACACCCAAAGGACATCGGCCATTTCGTCGGCCATGTTTTTGTTTTCGTCCGACGTTTTAAACGATTGGTCTCCATAAGTGCGTGCCATAATACGGGCTAGTTCGCCCACTTCTTCAGTTAAAATGGCCATATTGGTCAGTTCGCTGAAATAGCGAACCCCGATGGTTTTGATCCACTGGTCGACCATGTGCTGTGCTTCGGAAATTGAAACAGGTTTCATCGTTATTTTATTTTTTACCATTCATCAATTACTTCCACCCATTTGCCGCCTTTTTGTGCATGGATGCTGTGATCGTACATGGCTTCGCAGTATACCGACGGCAGGTAAAACTTGCCCGGATAAGCGGCATTCAGCAAAATACGGAAGGTTTTTGTCTGGTTCTTATTCAGGTCGAAATACGAGTAGACACGGTCGTCCCGAATATCCATATAACTCGGTTTATCGGCTGTATGTACCGAAGGCCCGGCTTCCATTCGCATGTTTCGTATTTCCCAGCCTGAAGGGAAAATCTGGGTAAGCGCCATTTCTTTATAGTCACTCCTGATTCCCGGATGATGGATTTTTACTTCGGCCATGAAATCGGTTCCCTGGGCTATTTGTGCCGGATCAACCGGGTTGCCGTCCATATCGAGGTATTTTACCGACATGTTCAGGTTGCTTTCTGCATCGGTAGCATCGCCGGTAAGTGGGATTCCTTTCAGGAATACTTTTACAAACAGTATTTTGTCCCCGGTATTTTCAATCTGTATTTTTCCTGAAGAAGAAACATTTTTGCCAAAGTCGATCCTGGCGATTGGCATCGTTCCCGGGTAATCTGATTTTGTTTGATTGATCTGGTATTTGAAATTCAAATCCGGTTTTTGGCTGTCGCTGCCCACAAATTTGGCTGCAGCCAGCAGAATATAGGCCGTTGTTTGAGTACTGAACCATTCTCCTGATGACATTTTTGCGGCCAGTTCATCCAGTACAGTCTTGGCTTCGGAACGCCGTCTGAGTAAGACGAGTGTTTCCAGGATCATGGCCTGATCGCGTTCTGCCGAGCCGTACGAACCGGAGAGTTCAGAATACGTTTTTACCTGCCGGCTTAATCCGTTTACCATCGATTCGGCTACATCGTTCCGTCCGGCCAGTTTGTAGGCGGCAGCCAACCGCCATGATGCAGCGGTACTCAGGTCCGGCATTTCCTTCATGCGGTTCATTGCCCCCAATACCGGTTCCCCGGCCAGTGCCAGCGTGTATAAACGATACGCCTGGATAAGCTGACTGCTCTGTTTGTAATAGTTGCTGCTACGACTGTCGAGCGACCAGTTGTTAGCCTTTTGTTTCTGGTAATCAATCCAGCTGTTCAGGAACCCGACCGGAAGGCTGTAGCCTTTTTCTTTTGCTTCGAGCAGGAAATGACCGGTATAGCTGGTTCCCCACTCACTGGCCTCGTCATATTGTCCGGGCCAGTAAGATAGTCCGCCGCTGCTAAGCTGAAAGTTTTTCAGTTTTTTAATGGCTTCAGCGATGTTCTTTTCAATATCTGCTTTCTGGCTTTCGGTCAGACTGGTTAGTTTATCCAGGTACAGTTGCGGAAATACAGATGAGATGGTTTGCTCGATGCACCCGTACGGGTAGTCAATCAGGTAAGTAAGGCGTTTCCCGAGGTTAAGCGACGGTATGGATGAAACTTCCAGAATGCCGGAGTTGGTTCCCGGTACGCCCACCGGACTGTATTTGCTTTGCCATGTTTTGCCCGGCTCAATTATCCCGTCAATAAGCTTTGTAACCGGAGGGTTCGGGAGCCTGACATTCATTTCAACCGGATAACTGGCTGTTTCGCTGCCGCTTTTTACCTGTACATCCACTTTACCAACACCAATTTTTTTGAGTACCTGCATGTCGAAATAGACTATCTGGTCGCCCTCTTCGCTAAAGCTGATTTGTTTTTCGGCAGGGCCGTTCAGTTGAAATAAACTGTTGGTGCTGACTTTCACCGTCACATTTTTCACCTTCGGGTCCATGACAAAAACAGTAACCGGCAGTTTTACCTGTTCCGACGGGCTAAGTACCCGGGGCAAGGTTGCCAGAACCATTAACGGCTTCTTTACCGGAGTCACTTTTTCGGTTGATCCGTAGGCTCCTTCGTGGGCGGCTACTAACATTGTTTTCACTGAACCGACATAGTTAGGCATCGAAAATTCAATGGTCTTGCTTTTCGATGCTTCAAGCCCGAAGGGGCCAAAAAATTTGACCACCGGCTGGAAACGGTTGGCTTTGCTCCCGGCTTTGTTGATGATGGCTTCGTCGCCGCCCAGTGCAAGTAACCCGGCCATCTCGCCTGAAAAAGCACCCATCACGTATTGGTACAAATCCCAGGTTTTGATGCCCAGGGCTTCCCGGGCGTAGAACTTGTGCCAGGGATCAGGTGTTTTAAAACGGGTCAGGTCGAGCAAACCTTCATCGACCACGGCAAGGGTGAAAGCCATTTTTTTGCCGTTCTTTTCTTTCACTTTTATACGGACAGTGCTTTCCGGTTCCAGCACATCATCCATCGTAATTTCGGGTTGTAAGTGTGTCCCGGGATCTTCAACTTCGATGGGTTGAATGCCGTACAGGCGGATCGGTAGATCGTTTGACACTTGGTTGTGCGGCTGAATATACGAGAGATGGATATATACGTTGGGAGCCATTTCCGGAGTAGCTGTAAAACTGAACTGGTGTTTGTCTTTACCGGTTTCAACCCAGAATGCGTTAATTACTTTCGAACCGGATTCGAGGCTTACCAGTGCTTTGCCCTTTTGCGACGACGGAAGGTCAACCTGTACGGTTTCGCCTACCTTGTAGCTGGTTTTATCGGTGCTGAAGCTAAGCATCTCTGCTCCTCCGGGATTGCCCTGTCCCGGGTTTTCCCACCAGCCTTTGTACGAAGTGTAGAACACCTGGCCGGCACTGTGCTTCGATACCGGGTCGATCACACGTATCAGTTTGCGTCCCCAGGATTGCGTTCCGAGGTTCATTTCGTAAAGCGCTTTTCCGTTTTTGGTATCAATGAAATCGGTTTTCAGCAGGCGGGTGCTTTTGCCTGAGATATAACGGGCCAGGTCGTCGCCATCGGTACGTTCCCACCACCATCGCCACTCTATCTCGTAAATTTTTATCTCCACTTTTTTACGGTCAACCGGTTTGCCGTTTTCATCTACTGTGGCAATGGGGATCAGGTTGGGCTCATTCGAGTACAGCGCATCGTTCCAGCCCGGGCCTTTGGGAACTTTTACACCCACATACGACGGATAAGGCGAAAAGGGAATACTAACCCGGTCGGTACTGAAATCGCCACCTTTTTCGAATGCCCGCAGGTTGAAGCTGGCTTTCAGCATTCCGGGGGCATTTTTTATTTTAGCAAAAGAAAGCGGCACAACGGCCTTCCCCTGTTCATTTACCTTTCCTTTGAAAAGCGTTTGTTCTTCTGACTCGAATTTTCGCGAAGGGTCGTCGAAAACATAACCGGTAAAACCAGAAAACTGCGTTTTTCCTTCGCTTAACGTAACTTTCACATCAGCGTCCAGGTTTTTGGCAACAGCTCCGTGCAGCCATCGTACATCTAGGTCGGCTTTGGTGTTTGCTTTGCTTTTCAGAATTGAAGTATGAAAATCGAGGTTTATTTTCAGCCGGTTGGGTTTTACGGTTTCAATTTTCAGTGTTTTAGTGAACGACGAGCCACCAACGGTTACTTTGGCCAGCCAGTTCCCGGTGCCTGCCCCGGGTGCTGTGGCAGTACGGAAATCGTAAATACCGGTTACTGATGCGGTTTTTACTTTCTTTTGGTAAAGAATATTTTCAGGAGTGAACAGCTCGAAAATAACCGGATGGTTTTCAGGAATTACGTTGTTCTTGTCTTCCAGGATGAACGATACGTAGATGGAATCGCCGGGGCGCCATACTCCGCGGTCTCCGTAAATAAAGCCTTTCACTCCTTTGTTGACATCATCGCCGGCAATGTCGAACATGCTGAGCGAAAGCGACGAGCCGTCGTCGAGGCGTAGATAGCCGGTTTCGTTGCCCTTGCGGGCAATCAGTAAAAACGGTTTCTTCTCTATGTCGATGGAAAGCAGGCCATCGCTGTTGGTACGGCCGGAACCGACCAACTGGTTTTGATAGTTATAAAATGAAACGTCTGCATCGGGAAGCGCTTCTGTTGTGCGCAGGTCGGTAACGGCAACTGTGAAGGTTTTGCCATCTCCTCCTTTGGTAATAATTCCCAGGTTCGATGCCATCACGTTCCGGGCTACCGAATGATTGCCGTACATGTAGTATGACTTTTTACAGGGATCGTTTCGCTCTTTCCATCGATAGCCACTGTCGTAATCGTAGTCGTAATCACTGTAATAGCCGGGCTGGTCAAATACCGGGCTGTCGGGCCGTTCGCTGAAAGCCGGTTTGCTGCCGGATTCGGAGTCCTGATCATTGTCGGAACAGGGATACAGCGACTGGCTTTTTTCGAAGCTGATTTGTACTTGGTACATAGCACCCGGTTCGGTCTGTATCAGTTTCGACAGGTCAAGCGAAAAATTGTTCCACTTGCTGTAATTAATGCTTTTTTCGGAAGTAAGCTGAACCGTGTTTTTGTAAATGATTCTCCCCACACGGTTTATTTCGTCGAACCCGTCGTACTGGTTGGTTTGAAAAAACTGGGGAATATTCTTCTGAAAGATTTTAATGATCCTCACGTTTACTGCACTCAGGTTAACGGCTTTAAACGGGAAGATCAGGCCTTGCGATTCGGGCAGGATAACCCCTTTGCCAATCAGCTCGACATCGGGTTTAATGCTGTAAAAAACAATGGTTTTTTCGAAACGCTGGCTCAGTGTGTAGCCCATTGAGTTGCGTACACCATCCACAACCAGTTCACGGGTACTTCCTTCAAGCCGTTGGCGGGTATAGGCCTTTATGGTATTCCCGTCGGTAATAAATTTCAGGCTGGCGCCTGATTTCAGGTAAACCAGTCCGTCAAGTTCCTGTCCTTCCATCACGGGGTCGGAGAAGAGCATGCGTATCTCTGTTTCGTTGCCACTGCTGAATTGAACATTCATCACTTTAAAATCGCCCAGGGCCGGAATCTCAACAGGTTTGCTCTCCTTTTCCCCGGCACCAATGGCTTTCCCGTCCCACTGGATCAGTACTTCGCTTTTCACATCGGTACGCTGTACACTGTCAACCGTAAAAATATGTTCAAGCCGGTTGCCCGGATGTTCCCAGCGGACCGGCAGTTCTTTGCCGTTCTGTTCCGCTTTTAGCAGGTTTTCCACGTCTGCCGGATCGGCAAAGTCGGCTGTACTTAGCTTTCCCGTAAGTTTTTGTTTCGAGAGGTCATCAGGGCGGTAGGTTTCTATCTTTTCAATGCTTACGCCAATAGCCTGTTGCCGTACTTTAAACTGAAACTCAAGTACTGCCAGTCGTTTGGGTACGCTTATTACTTTGCCAAGCTGGAATTTTACCTTGAAAATTTCTCCTGAAGGCAATGGCCTGGATGAGCGGAACCCGATGGTTTGCCGGTCGATCCAGTAGGCTTCGCCAGCAAGTACCGGTGAAAAATAAAAGATTTCAGGAGCTAGCTTTTCGCTGGCCTTTTCTTCCGGTACGATTTCCTGCAAGCGTACCTGAATAACTGTATTATTTGGAACAATGCCATCCGTAAAGCCGGCCACATAAGTGGTAAAGGCAGGATCGACAGGTTTTGTTTCTTTTTGGGTTGACGACGACTTGCATCCTGCGAAGAACAGGGAAATAATTAGTACAGGAACATAAATTGCAAAAAGGCGGGTATTAAAATGTTTCATGTTTATGGCTTTTATTTCTATATCGACTACAATGTACCGATTCTTCCTGAAAAAAATGATAAAACGGTCCGGCGTGTTATTAATTTTATTTTGAACATAGAGCCCAGGGCCATATATGATTTTAAATGTCCTGGTATTTAAATGTTTTGTATCTTCATGCCCTCAAATCGTTTCAGTTATGAAGAATACCATAACCCTTCTGGCAAAAGGAATTTCCATCGTGTTTCATCCGTTGCTTATTCCGAGCATTGGGTTTCTGTTTTTATTTTATTCGGGGTTTTATTTCTCAATGATGAGTTGGGACGTAAAGAAGTTTATTTTACTGATCGTTTTTTTTACCACCTGCCTTTTGCCTTTGCTCACCATTGCACTGTTTTCGATGAGTACCCGTTTTAACCGGGCCATGGATAAAAGCACCGACCGTGTTGTTCCGCTCATGTTCAGTGCCATTTACTACTACGTTGGTTATTATTTACTGGGAAGGCTTCCTGTTTTTCCTGTATATAAAATATTCCTGATTTCGACCATCCTGGTTATTATTTTGCTGATGGTCGTTTCGCTTCGGTGGAAGATCAGTAACCATATGGCAGCAATCGGAGGGTTGACAGGGGCATTGGTTGCCCTTTCGCTGAGGCTTCAGATCAATACTTCGTATGTTTTGGCATTGGTTTTCCTGATTGCAGGTTTGGTTGGTACTTCACGCCTGATACTAAAAAAGCATAACCCTTTGCAAGTTTACACGGGTTATGCCCTTGGTTTTCTGGTAATGTTTTTTATCCTGATGTTCATCTGAAAACATCAACTGCCCAATTACAGGGCTTTTAGTGCTGCGTCGTAATCAGGTTCGTTAACAATTTCAGCAACCTGTTCGGTATAAATAATTTTGCCTGTTTCGTCGGCTACAATTACTACACGCGAATGCAGTCCGGCCATCGGGCTGTCGGTAATTTCCAACTGGTAGTCTTTGCCTAGTTTCCCGGTTTTAAAGTCCGAAAGGGTAATTGCGTTTTCAATTCCTTCGGTTCCGCAGAAACGTGCCTGGGCAAACGGGAGGTCACGCGAAATGCAAAGTACTTTGGTGTTTTCCAATCCGGCTGCCAGCTTGTTGAAATTACGCACTGATGCTGCACAGGTACCGGTGTCAAGACTTGGGAAAATGTTTAGTACCAGGCGCGAGCCGGCAAAGTCCTTTAAACTTACAGTTGAGAGGTCGTTTTTAACCAGTTCGAAATCGGGAAGTTGATCGCCGGTTTTAGGAAGTTCGCCTACTGTGTGAATCGTATTTCCTTTTAAAGTTATTGTTGCCATAATTAAAGATTAAAAAGTGATTAAACTGATTTTTTGTTTGTAGTACCTAAAACATAAGAAAGCTGTATTTGTTCGGGCGACCGGAATTTAAATTTCAGGTAGCGTTACATCCTGTTCCTACAGAACAGTTCCGTTAGGAACCTTATATGGGTAGAATATTCCATTGAGCCAATTACCTTCCATCCCGGATGGGACGGGATAATATCAGCACGCCTGGCCTTTTCTACCCTGACGGTGCTTCTCAAACGTCGCCCTTGTTATTATTCTACCGGTTCCTTTCGCAGTACTTCTATGCATTCCAGGCGTGAACGGCTCCTGATATTGCAGATGCAACAGTCTCAGGGTTCTTGCTGATTATAGCAGCGCCTAGCGTAACTACTGATGCCGCAACATTAATTCCTTTTTGGATATTTTGTAGATTTTTTATTGTTCCCTTGATTTGAGCAGTTACATTATTAATTTGTGCCAGTGAAGTTTGCACATCATCCATTACTAAAGTCGTTGAAAGCGCTAAAATGTCTTCACCATAATTTAGTATTGACCTCTGAAAATCTCCGAGTTTTTGATTATCGGTTTTAGAAAGGTTATTCCAGTTTTCGTATCTGAAATCTCCAATTGCCTGGGCCAAACCAAGAAAGTTGTTGGCTAAAATGTTAGCTTGCAGAGATGTTAATTTTGCCATGGCTATTATTTAAGTTTATTAAATTCTGAATTTAAATCTTGGATATCACTTGCATATTGGGTTAAAAGTCCCTTTAGTTCTTTTGCTGTTATTTTATTTCTGTTGTCATATAGTTTCTGATGACCGTCTGCAATAGCTTTTAAACTCTTTGCGAAGGCATCAATTTGTTTTTGTTTTGAATTAATGTCTGAAAGTTGTTGATAGTAGTCCATTGTTGCTTTCCCTTTTTCATAATCAGACAGGGTATTGTTTAAATTCATCTCTTTGTAATAGGCGTAAAGTCTTTCTTTTTTGAACTTTAACTCGTCTTCCAGATTTTTCTGAGTAATAAACTGAAATTTCTTTAACAAGATCTGTAATGGGTCATTTGCTTCTTCAATATAAATTTTAAGTTTTTTCTTTCGATAAACGTCTGTCGTTGCTTTTAATAAAATTTTTGAAATCTTGGAGTAAGCTTCTTCTTGCTCTTTTTCGATTTTGATGTCTCCAAAATCTCCCTTAGTCAATGATTTATTTAAAGCATCAAAATTGTAGTCGGTTAAATCATTGTTTGACAAGTTTGTTAATCCATCAAAATATCCTTTGATTGAATTGTAAATAAGCAATGTAACCCTGTCAGCCTTTTTGTACCCATCACAATCACATTCTATGTCTCTTTTAATTTCAAAATTTCTTATTGCCTCAAATTGACATTTGTCTATACAATGCCGGGAAAAAGAGTAGTTGATTTCCTCAAATTTTTTTATGCCTTTTGAAGATGATGAAGAGTAGTTGTTAACTGATTTCAGGTTAACGCAACCATTTAGTCCTATTACAAACAGTAATAGGACAAGTCCTGTTTTTAATTTTTTTGCGATCATAATAATTTATTCTTTTTGTTATTCAAGTTACAACATTTGGGTGTAAATTTTGGTAAAAAGAAAGGTGTAATAATCTTAGCCTTATGTCATCTGGTTGAGTGACCGCCTTTATGAGATTTTCCGGAAGAAGAAAGCCGGTCAGCCGGCGAAAAACGGGGACCTGCCGCCCGGTCTGCAGTTCGCTTTTTCCACACTCGATCAACTGCTGACTTTTATTCATGCTTATTTATGTCCGTACTGTAATGAAAACAAAGAAGATACCTGAATATTCCCGGGCAATGGTCTCCGGCAGGATCCTGGGCAAGCCGGAGGCAGTAAACCAGCCCGCGTCCTATCCCGATCATCACCTGTTTGAAAAGGTAAAAACAGCAGTGCAGCAACGTTTCAACTGTGAACTATTCGCTCATACGGTTTACCGAAAGGGGGCTGCCGAACCAACGATAAATGATGTGTTGCCAATAATTTTATTACCAGCTCTAATTTTTTATCAATTCATCGAGTTTTTTATAGAAATCATCAGATTCTCCAACAAATTTTGCCATTAATTTTGTTTCTTTTTTGAAAAGATTATTTATCAAATCCTTATCTCCATTATTTGACATCAAAGTGTCAAGTTGTAACTCAATCTTTGCAGATTGGGACATTTCTTCGATATATCCATTTCTTAATTGGCTATACTTCTGATTAAAATCAGAACCTTTTGCTTCATACTCCAGATAGTAATCGTGAAGTTTTCCTTTTACCGTAATGTGGTCATCTGGCTTTAATAGTAGAACAAGGTATTTATGTCGAGGATAATACGGAGAACCATCAATTCTTTTAAAGCCACCTTTCTTTGGAAAAATAGAAGTTAAAATTGGCTCATCACCTGGCGATTCAAATGTGAATTTATCGTTGATTGAAATTAATGTGTCTGTTAAAGGTTCATCTATTTCATAAAGCAGAGAAATGGGTGCATATTCTACAAAAAGGGTATCATTTTCCAGTCCTTCAATTTCTGCTGTCAAATTATGTTTTTGTCCACATGATGTGAATATTACTCCGGAAATAAGAACGACTATAAAATTTTTAATCTGATTCATAATGTATGTTTTTATTTATTATTACACCTTAGAGCAGAGCCTGACAGTTCACCTTAATTGAACGCTTAGGTACCCAATAAGTGCATTTCATAAACGAGCAAGAAGTATCACGTATTAGTTTCTCTTTTTGATACTTCGAATCAACTCGTTCGCGATATTTGAGCTTTCGAGCCGCATGATACTTTCTTCGGCACTGCCAAAGCTTAGCAGGTTGATGCTTCCGTACCATACAATTTTTTGGTCCATAACAGCAAATTTTTGATGGATATTTGATTTAAAGACGACAACTACCCCGGAAGTTTTTAATAATTCCAGTGTTGTTTGCCAGATAGTCAAATCCTTTCCTTTGAAATCTTCAGCAGGCCGGGTCACTACAACCGCTTTTATACCCTTTACAAGTGCAATCCTAAGATTTTGTATCATCTGTAAAGTACGTCGTTTCGCAATAAACGGGCTTACAATTAATATCTCCCTGGACGCATTAATGATATCATTAGAATATACCGGTAAAAAATTAGTTTTATCAAAAATGATATCCGTGGATTCTGCTGCAATATTTTCGCCTTTTGCCTTATAGCCAATAGATGCATATCCTGCAAGCCGTTTATTGTACATCTTCTCAAGCATCCGTACCCGGACATCCACATAGTCATAAATCAGCACCTCTTTTTTTCCTTCAAACAATCGGTGAAGCCTGCCAGCATATTGTTGTAAAGTTCCTTTCCACGATATAGGCATAGCCAGGAACAAGGAGTCAAGCCTTGGCTCATCAAAGCCTTCTCCAACATAACGGCCTGTTGCGACCAATGTAAGTGGTCTGTTATCAGGGATTTCTGAAATCCGGGCCATGGTTTTCCTGGTTTCCTTTATCCCCATACCACCCATGAGAGAAATTACATCAGGAATCCTTTTGCTGAGTTCATTGGCAAGCAACTCAACATGGATCGTCCTTTCTGTCAGAACAAGGCAATTTCTGCCATTTTTATGACATTGTACCACATCATCTGTGATCAACTGATTCCTCATTTCATTTTCAACGATCCCGGCGTATAATTCATGAATTGGAATATCTTTCTCTTCTTTATCCAACGGTGCATTGAAAGAAGTGAACCGGGGTATGATAAAATGGTCGAAAGGCCTTTTTTCCGCCTGCTTTTTTGCATCATCCCGATAACGAATCGGGCCACACTGCATAAAAATAATGGGATGATGCCCATCCTTTCTGGTCGGAGTAGCTGTTAACCCGTAAACATATTTGGCGCTCACATTTTTCAATATCATTTCAAAACTAAAAGCTGAAACATGATGACACTCGTCAACGATTACCATGCCATAATCTTTCACACAATCCTTTACTTCTCCCATCCTGTTGAGGGATTGCATGACAGCAATATCAACAACACCGTTCAATGTTTGTTTCCCGGCTCCTATCTGTCCGATAATGCTTTTACTTTTTCCTCTTTTTCTGGTTCCTGGATTATCAATATCCGGGAGTGGTTCATTGAATATCAGAAAGGTTAAAAGCTTTTCTTTCCATTGGGATACCAGGCTGACCTTATCAACCAAAATCAGGGTGTTGACCTTTTTTTCGGCAATCAACTTTATGGCTGCCACCGTTTTCCCGAAAGCTGTTGTTCCGCATAGTATGCCATCATCATATTCCAGCATTTTTTCAACAGCCAGAGGTTGTTCATCCCGGAGAGTTCCGTTAAATACAACATCTATTTTTTTACCGTGATTGGTTTTATCGGTCCACAACATTTTCGTTTTCATTTCATCGAACAGCATCCTTATATCTGTTTCACATCCTCTTGGTAAGCACAGGTATTCGGTTATTTCATCTGAACAAGATATGATCCTTGGTTTATCAAAAGTCGGCAACCGCATGGCCTGGGCTTTATAGAATTCGGGATTTTTGAAAGCAGCCAACCGTTTCAGGTGATTCAATGCTTTTGGGGAAACCCCGGCTTTGGGGATAAACAACATGTTGGCTTTTACAACTTCGATTTTTGGGGGAAAATTATTTTTGCTGACCTCCGTCTTTTTAATGGTTTCCCATGGTTTGGGTGCTTCTTCATCGTCTGTTTTCAACGTTCCAAGCTCATTTCCAGGGCATAACTTTGATATCAATTCTTCCAGATTCTCTTCGGAAAGCCTTCGAATGGATGCCAGAAAAGCCCATTGATCTTCTATGGCCTGAAAAAGCTCATTGATGAAGACGCTGTTGTTGTCTTTTCTTGCCATTTTTTGCAAGGGCAGAGCTATCAAATTACCGAAACCTCCTTTTGGCATGGTATCCTGGTTCGGGAAAAAACGGTCATAAGATTTAAAGGTGATCTCGTGCCGTTTACTCATGGCATAGGTTAGCAAGGCACTTCCAAATTTACGGGCCAGGTATGCTGTTACAGGATGTTTAAAGAAAAACCATACATGGGCTCCATTTCCTGACCGTGATCGTTCAACAGCAATGGGGATTTCAAATAACGAGCATACCTCCCTGAGCATCGTTATATCTTTTTGCCATCCTTCGTCGTCAAAATCAATCGCGAGAAACCAGCAGGTCTCATCTGGCAGCAGGGGATAGATACCGGCAACAAGATTTTCCAGGCCACGTAAATGCGCATCAACGGCCATTTCATTCAAAGGGAGAAAATTCTGATGTTTGCAACCCGAACATTTTATTTTTGGCTTCTGACAAATGCCCGGTTTCCACTCATTTCCGCAGGCAGGCGAATAACCGGCAATCCCTTTTGCTTTATTTTCCCATCTTTTGGCATACACATCGTCCCTTCCTCTGAACAATGACCTGAAGAGTCTGACCTTTTCGCCGGGATCAGATCTTTTATTTATGGCTTCAGATGACCTTAAAGGTTTAGTTTCTATTTGCTGACTAAATAATTCCGGCTCCGGTGCAGCAAGATATTCAGAAACTTTGTTGTCTAACCCCTGTGATTCTTCCCGGCCCCGGACACCAAACTGAGTCTTCAGCCTTTTTATTTCTTCTTTCAGTTTATCGTTTTCAAGCAGCAACTCCTCGTACTTCTTATGTAGCGTTTTGAAATCCATTTTTTACTTGTTGCCTTCTTTTGAATGACTATTGTTTTAAACAACAAGTAAAATTAAATTTTTTCCGGGAGCGAAGGTCGTTAATCCGAATAAACAACATATTCTTTTAAACTTTAAAATGCAGATGCCATCAGTGTTTGTTCGCTGCGCGGTATGCCTGTAAATATCTGACCGGCAGGTGATTTTTATCGAGGTGAAGTTTAGTTCAACACTGCCTCCAATACAAAGCGTATGCAAGCAACGCTTTATTGGAGGCTAATTGTTACCATGCGTTATTCCTCCTTCTCAGGATTATATCTGTCAAAATCAGCCGAATAAAAATTTCCATGTGAATCCAAACTGTCTTTTGGTAAATCATAATTAATCAATTCCCAATCGTCCGATGTAATTACAATCTGAAATCGTTCATTCTCAAATTGTCCAATTGCCGAAATCCCTCGTTCTGATGAATTTCTAGCTGTCAATCCTTTTGGTAAGGTGAACAATGTTGAATCACCCATAAAATATCCAACGGTAATATCCTTTTCTAATCTACCAAGTTTGTATGAGGGCTTATAAGCCGCTTAATCCCCAACCAATCAAAAAGATGATGTTTAATACAATTGATAGTCTAAAAATCCATTTTTTCATTTTTAGTCTCCAGTATGAAGCTAAACATATTTATCGTTCTGTCAGGCAATTAAAATTGATGCACTTTCGCTTTTTGAAACTAAAATTGCATCATTTTCTATCTTAATTTTTTTTGTCCCAAGCATGTCGCCATTTTCAGCGAATTCTGATTGACAATTTGCTGAAGGAAAAATTCGATCTAGGGGGATGAAAAAAAGCATCAAGAAGAAAATTCCCGGATACACGGATTGCAAGCATAGATGTTTGCGAAAATAGTTTATATCTCAATAGCTGCAATATGGGTTAAAATTTCCTTTTTCGCTTGAAGTGAAAAAACTGTTTGTCTCTGAAAAAACTTTTGTAATTTTATTGTTGAGCATATTTTTCTTTTTTACTATCACACCGTTATTTTTCAGTATTTTAACGGTGTGATAAAACAAAGTATGCTCTTTGTTGATATTCAATATTTTCTGTTACGTGGGAGACATCAATAACCTAACTCAATAACCTGATAATTATGAAGACAAGATTATTTTTTATTTTAATTTTCATCAGCCATTTATGCAGTGCCCAGTTGAGATTAACGGAAGAAACAATAACGCTACCGACTTATCCTACAAAAGCTCCTGACAAGAATCCTGTATTTTATATACCGGAGGAATCTCAATTAGCTGAAAGGCATATCTATCCGTATCCCTTTACTGAAGTTGGATCTTCCGAAAAAAAGATAGATAAACAATATAAGGCATTGATTCTTGAGAATGAATATTTAAAAGTTTGTGTTACCCCCGAAATGGGAGGACGTATTTATTATGCACTGGATAAAACAGACGGGTATAATATTGTATATTATAATCATGCCGTTAAGCCGGCACTAATCGGAATGACAGGTGCCTGGACATCGGGAGGAACAGAATGGAATACCCCTCATCATCACCGGGCAACAAGTTTTTTGCCTGTAGATTATACCTTGTGCGATAATGAAGATGGAAGCAAAACAATTTGGATCGGGGAATACGAGAAAAGGAGCCAAACCCGATGGTTGGTCGGATTAACGTTAGAACCCGGAAAGGCTTATTTAAAGACTGAATTCAAAAATTTAGATGTAACACCATACCAATATCCTGCCTTGTTCTTTTCAAATAATGCTGTGCATGTTAATGATGACTATCAGTTCATATTCCCTCCTGATGTTGAAATAGTAAACTTCCATTATATGGTTGAATTTGCCCACTGGCCTGTTCTTAATCAGGTATATCAATCACATGATTATACTCACGGAGAGGATCTTTCGTGGTGGAATGCAACAAAACAACCGGTTTCTTTTTTTGTATATAAAACAGATCAGGATTTTCTGGGTGGTATCGACCATGGAAAAAAGGCAGGTATTGTAATGGTTGGCAACCATCAGATATTCAAGGGGAAAAAAATATGGAATTGGGGAAAGAATGAACAACAGAGAATATGGGACAAAAAACTGACAGACTCTGATGGGCCATACGCAGAGCTAATGGTTGGTTTCTATTCTGATAATCAACCCGATTATAATTTTTTGGCTCCTTTTGAAACAAAATACGGGACTCTCTATATGTCAGGAATAAAAAATTTAGATGGAATAAAAGAAGCTAATAAGGATTTGATCATAAACCTGGAATTTAAAGACCAAAAGGCGTTGATTGAAGCGAATGCCACCTCTGTCCAAAACGGAGTAAAGGTGGTTCTGTCGGCAAACGGAGAGACCTTATTTCAGGAAAAAACAGATATTTCACCGGTAAAACCTTACCAGAAATCAGTTCCGGTTACCAAACCGGTAAAGTATGAAGATTTAAAGATATCGGTTCTCTCAGGTAACGGCAAAGAGTTGATATCGTGGCAAAAACAACCCGAAAAGAATGAACCGTTACCTGAGCCTTATTCCGATCCCCTGGATCCCAAAGAAATAGAAACAAATGATGACCTGTTTTTTGCCGGCTTAAAGATTGAACAATTTGGAAATACAAATTTCGATTACATGAAGTACTATGAAGAGGCTTTATCACGTGATCCTTATGATGTGAAAGTTAATACCCAGATTGGCCTTGTCTATTTAAAACGGGGATATTATGAAAAGGCAGAAGAACATTTAAAACGGGCCGTTGAAAAAACAACCGGTAATTATAAAAAAGCCCAGGATGCAACTTCCCTGTATTATTTGGGGGTATGTTATATGAATGAGGGGAGAATTAAGGAAGCCCTGGATATGCTTTATCGTTCGACGTGGGCCTATGCCTGGACCTCCGCAGGTTATACCCTGGTTGCAAAATTAGAAAGTTCCCTGAATAACTGGGAGAAAGCAAGTGATGCTGTTGAGAGGGCATACAATGCAAATACTCAGAACATTGAAGCATTGACAACTAAAACTATTGTACTTCGTCATTTGGCCAAACTGCAGGAAGCTGTTTCTACGGCAAAAGCAGCTCTTAAAGTCGACCCGTTAAGTTTTGTTGCCATAAATGAGATGAGGCTTCTAAGTTCTGATGTTTCTACCGGTAAAACAACTTCTGAGTGGTTGTCCTGTCTTTTGGAACATATGCGTGATGAACCTTATAATTTTATTGAAACAGCCACGAGATACAGCCAGATGGGGTTATATGCTGAAGCTGCTGATATTATGTCTTTTGCTGCGAAATCAGACAAAGCGAAATTGAGCCAATCGCCCATGGTTTTATACACTATGGGTATGTATCTCGCATTAGCCGGAGAACAGAAGAAATCTGAACAGGTATTAAAACAGGCAGGTAATCTCTCAATTGATTATTGTTTCCCTTATGGAGAGGAATCTGTAAAGGCATTGAAATTTGCGATATCAAAAAACAGTAATGATGCAACTGCCTGCTACCTTTTGGGAAATGCTTTGTGCAATTTCAAGCCTGAAAAATCAGTTGAATATTGGGAAATGGCTGCTAAAAAGATGGATAAAGAGGCAATTATCTACCGCAACATTGCTTATGCAGAAGCAAACTATTTAAAAAATATGCCAAAAGCATTGGACAATATATACAAGGCGATTTCACTTGACCCGGAAGAGACCCGTTATTACAGAGAGGCTAATATGTATATGTCTTATGCAGGAATGACACTTCAGCAGTTGGAGGATTTTTATGTCCAACACCAGTCTTTGGTCGCAGGAAATATTGAACTGCAGTTATTGGGGGTAAAAATCAGCAATATGTCCGGGCAATATGACAATGCCATTAACCTGATGGAGAAGATGAGATATCATGAAGAGGAAGGTTCGAAATTTAATCCCCATGTTCTTTGGTTTGATGCCAACTTATCAAAAGGAATCGAATTAATGAATAATAAAAAATATGCCGATGCAGAGAAAAGTTTTTTAAAGGCTATGGAGTTCCCCGCCAATTTAGAAATAAACAGGGATGGGAAAACAGGTATTGCTTACTACTATCTTGGTTTATGCAGTAAGCTGTCAGGCAATAAGGGAAAAGCAAAGGCTTATTTTAATAAGATGGTGAACTACAGCTATGCTGAAGGTTGGGGTGCTGGTGTATTTCCCGAACTTGCATACTTTAAAGCATTGGCAAAGTCAGAGTTGGGTGGCGATAAAGCAGAAATTACAAAAATTTTTGAAAAACTCATTACTGATAGTTCCTCTTATGAAGCCCCTGTCAAAGACTCTCGTCACGTCACTGTTAATGTTGATGAGTCTCACTCTGCACGTACCTTTTTAATACGACAGGAAATTTACCGTAAATCTCTTAAAGTATTCTCTTTTTATTTGCAGGGATTGGGATATTCAGGCCTTGGTGAAAAGGAAAAAGCACGTTCGTTTTTTGAAGAGGCTTTAAAAACAGACCCCATGGACTTTGATTCTCATTTAATGCTTAAAGTACTTCGGTAATTTTGCAATATGAAGGGAAACACGTAATCCGTACACAAGTATTTAAAGGCAGTACACCGCCATATCACTTGAAAAACAAATCCAGAGAAGAAGGCACCTTTATACGGGTCGGCTCCACAAACCGGTTGGCATCGCCGGAAATGATAGCCGAACTCGAACGCCAAAAGCAAAACCGGTCGTTTGACAGTGAACTGGTTTATTCAAAGGCAATGGAACAAATAGATATCGAAACGTTTAAAAATTTCTTTCTGGAAAAAACGGGTGAAGAATTAACTATTTCTGCATTGAGTAAGCTGGAACTTTTCAGGCAGGAACAAGGAAAGAACCTTCCGACCAATGCTTTGATCTTATTGTCTGATGATGAACTCAGGAAACAACAATTTCCATATGCAAAAATTGAATGCGCACGGTCAGAGTTGCAGCCAGAGTTACAGCAGGAGCTGCAACAGGAAACCCTTTATAGTATAACCTTAATGCAACTAACAGAAAAGCCGCTGAACACAAAGGAAATATCTCAAAAGATGGGACAAAAGGAAATTTCAGGACAGCTTAGAAAAATTTTAAGAAAATTGCATAAAGACCAACTGATAGAAAATTCAATCCCGGAAAGTCCGAATCACCCTGCACAAAAACATCAGCTCACTGAACCAGGGAGAACTTTTTTAAAACACTTAACAAATGCCAGGAATCGGGAAACTACTCCGCAATAATATTTTGCATAATTAATTAGATATTTTAAAAGTTGTCCTGTTCATGAGATGAGACCTTCCATTCTATTACTGGCTTATTCCGAAAGAACCATGTCCGGTGATTACAAATCCCCTGTTACTAAGCTCAGGATTGCAAATCCTGACCAGCAAGGTTACCCTTTGTTTCATCCGGTATTATTACCCATTGTTTGTGGTTGTCCCGGGATGTGGTGGTGGTGGATTTTACTTATTCAAATAATTCCTTTAAAGTTTTTGTTGCAATAAACATTTTCTTACTATCAGGCAATTCTATAAAATTATACTTTTGGTAAAAGCTCTTTGCTTCATCATCTATTGGGTCAACAACTATTCCGAAAGAACCTATTTCTTTGGATATGCTGTAACTTTTTTTTAGTGCATCAATCAATAAAATTTTTCCAATTCCTTGTCCTTGAAATTTTTTGTCTATTGCTAATCTACCAAGTAGGGTAGTTGGAATTGATGTATAAGATTTGGGAAGTTTTTTTTGAATTTGCTCAGAAAAGCTACTTAAAGAAATACTATTGTTTGATAGAGTGTAATATCCTTGAATAAATCCTGTATTATTCTCTATCAGAATAAAACACGCAGATAATTTGCGTTTCACATCTTGTCCTGCTTGATTTTTTAGATAGCTGTTTAATAGTTCTTTTCCACAATCAAAATCTTTACGATTATGCTTTTTATTATCTAATAGCTCTATCATTTTTATTTTGAATTTGCGACAAATGTATTATAATCTGTTAAAGCATTCTTTAAAGTTTCAGAAGGCTTTTGTGGATTAGTTATCGCATCGAAAAAAATTTGACTATCTCTTTCAGAGGCAATTATTTGTTCTTTCTCTTTTATAATCTCTTTGGCTTTTTCTTGAACCACTCTCACTATAAAATCCGTAAGATTTCTATAACCGCCTAGATACGCAGCTTTTTCAAAGAATAGTTTTTGTTCTTTTGGAAGTCTGGCGTCAAATCTTGCTTGTTCTGTTATTGTTGTATTCATAATAATATTGTTTTCTGCAAATGTACGTAAAATATTCGTACAATAAAGATAAATAGCGGAATATTTCCGTACGCACTCTAAGGTTCGTTCCCTTATAGCTCTATAGTGTGTAGAGGTATAACTTTAAGGAGTATAGAGTTAGTACTCTACGGTGTGTGGAGGTATAACTATTTTTTCCTTAGAGTTACTACTCTAAGCCCCCGAGAGTTCTGTAGCATTAAAAAAAACTACCCAATGAGACAAGCCGTACACTCACGGCATGTCTGTCCGGGGCTTTTCGCCAGACCTCTGAAACAGTTCGCCACGAATCCGCCGTTGTTGATAAAGATTTTCCTCTATTGGAAATGCCCCCACCATTGTTCGCCAAAAAACTGTTCCTGTTTGCACACAGGGTTTAATCAATTCGGTGAACGTTACCAACTTTCTGGTCTCATCGTTCGGTGAACTCCTTCGCGGATCTTTGGGTTAGGTTATGTTAAAAACAGAGACCTCCACTGGAACTGGGATAAAAAAGATTACAAATCCCCTCTTACTTAAGATCAGGATTGCAAGTCCTGATCAGCCGGGTTGGAACAAGCGTTATGGCAACGTGCCAAATACAACTTTCTGAAACAATGCTACATTGACGAATATAAGTTGCGATTCAAACTAAAAAAATTTACCAACGGATATCGTCAACATTTTTCCACAAAGGCTCATCATCAGCGCGAACTATTCGACATAGGAGTTGAACAAAGATTAATTGATTCGGAACTAAGTGCCAGAATGTTCCGCGTGGAGTTCCGTTACCCAATGCTAGACGTTCGGCTGATCGAATTCGCTTATAATCGGCCTTCGCATTTAAAAATTCACAAAGGGATTGAACGTTATGCTTTCCGTAAAATTCTTGAAGGAGTAACCTCCAAGCGAATCCAATGGCGATTAAAAGTTGATGTCAATCATCCCAACAGAGAACATCTTATCTGAGCAGGAAAGGCAGGATTTACAAAATCTGTTGCATTGCCCCTTACTTGAAAAGTATTGCCACACGGGAACAATCGACTCACAAAAACTTGACGCAAAATTTATAGTAAATCAATTTAAAAATTTTTCATCGGTGTTTCGTTATTTTACAGACAACAAAATTCCGTTTAGTAGCAGGTGAATACCTTCTCCTAATTTGATATTATATATTATAAAAAATCTTTTTTAGATAAAAATTTTTATTAAATTGCAAATAATTATTTATTTAAAATAAAATACTGGACTTATGAAAAACGAGAAAATTCCACTAGAGAATAACAAAGAAGAAAGAATGGAAAACTCCCGAAATCTTTAATCTTGATGTTTCAAATTATACAAATGGGAAAAATCCTGACTCAGCAGAAGGTCTTGTTTCAATTGGTTCTTATGGAGCATCCTAACAAAATTGAGTAAAAAAAAACAAATATCTTTTTCCTCAAAATATTGTTTATAATTACCAGACTTTCTTTCTCTCATCTTTAATGCATTTTATCGAAAGAGAATGTAACTGGAGAACAATACAAAAATGAAATAATTAACTTAAAAAGACAAGTAATCATGAACAACGAAGAAAATAAAACACAGGAAGCAACAAAAAAAACATGGGAAACACCTGAAGTAATCGATTTTGATGTTGACAAAACGCAAAGTGGGCCTAGAACTGACACAGGTGAAGCTGTGAATTACCATCCGGAATCATAATACTTTTAAGATATATAAATAAAGCGGATTTGTGTTTTTTCTTGTTGATTTTCGAACCTTTTATTGAAGGCTTTTGTGTTTTATAAAAAGTTCCATAACATTCTTGTTTAGTTTTTGGTGCAACATATTTTTGATATAATCAACATCCTCTTTATCAAGATATTTGTTGTACCTATTTTGTTTTCCTTCCCGCATCCGTAAAGCTTCGTTATTATTTATATCGTAAGCATTATCCGAAGGAAACCCCTTTTCCTTCTCAATATCTTGCATTCTTTCAAAGCCTGAGTTATTTATCGATAATTCCAGTAAATTTTTTTCAAAACTTAAATCCAAATAGCACAATAATTTTCCGGCCACATCCTGTGTATCCTGCAGCAGCTCTTCGTATGACAAAACAAACGTGTTTTTATTATCAAGTTTTTCGCCCCAATTATTATAAAAATCGCATAACCTGTTTATGCCCCTTTTTTCGTCCCTGATAAATTGTTTTATGTTACCATTATAGCATTTAATATGTTGGGTTTGCTGAAAAAAATCGGAAACCATAATATCGTAAGGCGAGCGTATCAAAAAAACTATTTTTCCATGAGGTTCCTTCAACCTACTCATTTCTTTATGCGAAAACAAAATCAAAGGCATATCCGGTCTGTTATTGTATCTATATGCATGTTCCCCTTTTATGTCATCTTTACTATCGTTTGGAAGGATATTAAAAAAGTTATACAAATCAACATCCAAATTTAGTTTATACAATAAATTAAAATAGTTGGCAAGAATAAACCGCAACCAGGTACGCCCCGATTTTGGGTACGAAACAATATAAACATCCGGATTTTTATGATGAGGCGAACTTGTTTTTTTGCTCCATGATGATTTTTGAGTTACAACTTCAGCCTTTTTATAAAACAACGGTACCAGCTTAAAATAAGTAAACCCCATTTCTGCTAATTTCTCAATATTAAAGAATACCGGGCCCTGTTCTAACCGGTCAATTTTATTTTTAGAACAAAAAGAGGTCATTTTTTCACCACGGTTATATTGAGAAAAACCATAATAACAAGTCCGGGCAGGGCATGTATAGGCACAATTGGCATTGGCAAAAAGAATGACTTTGTCTTTTTGCGGAATACGGCCCAAAAATTCATCTTCGTCATTCAAATCCATTGGCAAAGTAACATAATCGTACAATTCCAGGGCTTTTTCCAAACGCGAAATGGTATTGATATTTTTTATTATACTGGCTTTTATGGTGTAACCGGGAAAGTCCTTTTTAATATTTTTTGCCAGTTCGTCGTTTGTAATAATTAATGAATTCTTTGGAGAATGAAATTTTTCCAAAAGGGGCAAACTGCTTTTATACGATTCCATGTCAAAAAAATGGTTCGTTAAATTCAATGAAATGCCAATATTCTTATCATATAATTCTTTTACATGGCTTTCTGTCATCGAACGGGATTGTTCATACATCCGTCCGCCATATAACCTGGAATTAATAGTAACACTGCCAAATACATTTTGAATCTGTGAGAGTTGAATAAATACATAATTGACTTTCAAATAATCAATTAGACTAACATCAGGATGAATATTCCTGGAAGAAACAATAAATTTAAACCGCTTGTTTTTAAACTTTTTTAATTCTCCCGGATTTTTAATTAAATTATTCATCTAAAGCATTTTATTTTAAGCACGTGTGTATTGAATAGCCGAATATAACACATAAACAATTTTAATACAAAAAACATCAATGTATTATTCTCTGGCTTTTCTCTTTTTTAGAAACTGTTTTGAAACAATTCTTAAAACCCATTATATAGTGTTCATGGAATTGCGAACTATAATTATGATGCCATGAAAGAATTTGGGTATATTGCACCGGATGGAAATATTATAGCAGGAATCAACAAATTATTGGCAGGAAAACAGAGGAAATCAGACTTTGTTTTTCCGAAAAATTTCTGCATGTATAAAAACAAACAAGCATGGGTTTTATCTGCGGTATCATAAACTTTGACAAAAAAACAATTACTTCCGGGGAGATTCTATCCCTGGCCAACGCAACGGGGTATCCAAATTTTAAATTTCATACGGAAACAGATAATAACATTGCCCTTGGATATTGCCATTACCCCGGAAGGCAACCGAAAGGCGGAATTTACAGCGAAGACGAAATACTTGTCGTTGCCGATATTCGTATCTACAACCACGAAAAGCTACGGCAATTTTTTGATTTCAATTCTCCAGAGGAAGCTTTTGCCAAAGCATACCTCAAATGGGGTACGTCATGTGCCGGACACATCAACGGGGATTTTGCGGCAGTAGTCATTGATAAAAAAAAGGAGGAAGTTGTATTATTCCGTGACCATATAGGAACACGTCCGTTGGTTTATTGGCGTTCCGGGAACCTGTTGGTTTTTGCTTCGCATGAATTTGGCTTGGCAAAATCAGGGCTTATTCCGATTGCTTTATCCGAAAAAAAACTTATTGACAGGTATTTTCGTTTCAACAAACTGTATTCTCTAACTTCTTTTGAAAATATTCTCAAGGTAGTTCCCGGTCATTTTGTTACTCACAGGTTTAACGGACAATGCACATCCTCACCGTATTGGAATCCCGGAAAAATTCAAAAAGATACAACGCTTACATTCGAAAAGACGGTTCTCCGGTTGCGGGAACTGCTTGTAACTGCAACCGTCAATCGAATGGAGTCCGGAAAAACCGGGATGCATGTGAGCGGGGGCATTGATTCCTGTGGCGTTGCAGCTATTGTCGCCGACCATACTTCTGACAAAAAATCATTGACAGGGTATTCATGGACTCCAGAAACATTCGAAAATCCGGTAGAAGGGGTCAACGAAAAAGAATTTATTGATGCCTTTGAAAAGGATAAAAACATCCGGGTAAAATACCTGGATCTCGAAAAAAATGAAACGGTGAAAAATTCTATTATCCCTGAATTTGAAACTCAACATATTGAACATCCGGTAATGCAGATGGCTGAAAAAGACGGTATAGAAACCCTTTTTAGCGGGTGGGGCGGCGACGAGTTTGTTTCGCTTAGCCAAAGAGGGAGTGTTAACCATTTATTTTTTAGTTTAAAGTGGCGAACGCTGTTAAAATATACCGGGACTATGGGTATTAAAGCCACAGTCATGAAACTACGAACAGAAGTGCTTCCCCTTTTTATCCCTTTTGGCCTTTTAGGTCCGTACAAAGTCGGTAAAACAGACCTGTCAAAACTGCGGTTGTTCCGTTTTTCATTTATCAAAAAACACTGGAAGCAGATTTTTCTGCACCACAGAAAAATTATTTTCGGATACGGAAACCGAACACAGTTTACATTGAACTTGCTGGAAAAGCACCATCTCCCGGAACGAATGGATAGTTGGGCCATCAACGCCGAAAAATACGGTTTCGACTACAAATATCCGTTGCTTGACAAGGATGTGCTCGATTTTTGGTTCAGCATTCCGGTGGAATACACCTATAAAAACTTTCACTCCAGATTGCTGTACCGGGAAGCCATGAAAGGAATCCTTACCGAAAAAATTCGCATACGGAAAGACAAGGCGGAAGCGTTACGGATTGCTTGTACCCTTAGTGGAATTAAAAAAGGGAAAGACTACCTGGAAAAACTTTTTAATTTTCTGGAACCGGAAGAACAGCTTCCTTTTTTCAGGCCGGAAGCTTTTGTAAAGGTTTTCGACCGGCCTTTCTCCGATGAATTCCTGTCAAGAAGTCTCAGAGACCAAAAGAAATATACTCTTTACCTGCAATATGTTATGTTGGTAAAAAAATATTTACGTTGAAATACCCTCCCCTATTTTACATTTAAAATAAATCTTTAGTTAGTATAAATTTTTAACTCTTTTTCACCACAGAATATTTAAGCTTTAGCTTTTTAATGTTACCTTACGCTATTAGTCCTCCTCAAAAATATTTTCGGTTGTCTCTTTTTATACCATTTTAATACGTTATTACTAGCAGTATAAATGATTATAGTATTGCAAAATAGTATACATTTGTAGCTGTTATTCAATTTCATAAAATTTTACAACAAAAAATATTATAAACCTTTACCCTACCAAACAGGATTAATGAATTTATTAGCTACCACAAGTATTTTTAAAGTAGATAAAATAAAACAACCCGAAAACTGTAATTTTTCACGACCAAATTTTAAAGTTAGTGAATCGGAATTTTATTTAAACGTTAAAAATGTTGCTCACTATTTGGTGCAAAACGGTGAAAAAATTCTCATTTCACCGTATGAAAATGCTGATGAAGAATCAATTAATCTCTATCTTGAAGGCTCTGCACTCGGAGCATTATTACACCAACAAGGTAATCTGCCTTTTCACGGCAGCTCCTTTTTGTACAAAAACAAAGGGATTATGATATGTGGCAACTCAGGAGCGGGAAAATCATCGGTAACAGCGGCTTTTTGCCAAAACAATGCGATTTATATTAACGATGATATTTCTCCGGTGTCGGTGTCGGATTCACAGGTAAGTATACTTCCGGTAAAAACCCGCATAAAACTATGGGACGATACTCTAAATAAGCTGAACATCTCTTTCGATGACCTGAACAGGATACGTCCCGAAATGGAGAAGTTCTATTTGTCATTTGAAGAGAAAGCACCAACGCCACAAACGCTGAATTACATATTTATTCTTGGCATACACAACAAAGATGAATTTAAAGTAAAAGAACTTTCCGGAATGGAGAAATATAATGCTCTTCGCAAACAGATTTATCGAAAAGTTTATTTAAACGGGATGCCTGCAACAAAGAAAAAATACTTTGCACCGCTTTTTGCAATTGCAAAACTGGTTAAAGTAATGGTTGTTATACGACCTCAAATCTGCGATATTCAGGAAACCATGCGTTTTATTGGAAATGAAATAGAATCATGAAAAATATTGTTTGGCTGGCATCTTATCCCAAATCGGGCAATACATGGTTTCGTATGTTCCTGGCAAATTATCAGAAAGATACAGAAAACCCGGTATCTCTCGAAGAGATAGAGCCAACTTCCATTTCAAGCAACGCAATTGATTTTGAGGAACAAATAGGATTGAACCCCTTTGAATTATTTCCTGATGAAGTCGATTTATATCGCCCGGATTTATACTATATTCAATCAAAGAAGGCTGAAAAAAATGGAGAGATTAGTTACAAAAAAATGCACGATGCTTATACCCTAAATCGAAATGGAGAACCTCTTTTTCCTGCGGATATCAGCAAAGGAGTCGTTTATTTTGTGCGTAATCCATTGGATGTCTGCGTGTCATACGCTAACCATAGTGCAAAGAAAATTGAAAAAACACTTGATTTTATTTTAGATGAAAATTCTTCCCTAGCTGGAAAGAAAGGGGGACAACTCCGTCAGATTTTAATGTCATGGAAAAGTCACGTTCAAAGTTGGAAGAACCAATCAGTAATACCTATCCATTTTGTCCGTTACGAAGATATGATCCAAAAAACAGTAGAAACTTTTACAGGAATTGTCTGTTTTCTGGGGTTGGAGTGTAATGAAGAGCGTTTGAATCGTGCAATTATTAACAGTGATTTTAAAAACCTTCAACAAATGGAACAGGAACAAG
This sequence comes from Prolixibacteraceae bacterium, assembly GCA_963662895.1. Classification (GTDB taxonomy): domain Bacteria; phylum Bacteroidota; class Bacteroidia; order Bacteroidales; family Prolixibacteraceae; genus GWE2-42-39. The sequence goes on from OY759981.1 coordinate 1,556,369, forward strand.
GATTTCGGGAGAAAATGCAGTTATGTGAACAATTCTTTTGGAAAGGAAAAATTGGCAATTTCCGTGAACATCTTTCAGAAGAACAGGTACAACGTATCGTGGAGTACAATTACGATACCATGAAAGAGTTCGGATATCTTGATAAAGACGGACGGCTGACGGTGTGATGAGTTGCAAGGCTGCAACGAAAAGTTCACCCCCTTCGGGCCAGTTGCCAGCACACTGTCTCTCTGCCATGGACTTTGCCCATGGGAAAGAAGCAAGTAACACAAATCCGTCTGGACAGGTAAACAAGAACAAATTAAGGATATTTAAAACTTACATTATGGAAAAATACTACCGCAACCAACAAATCATAGATGGCGAGTTAGACAACCACCAGGTTATGATGCACATAGAAAAAGGGAAATATTTTGGTTTAACCCCGGTTGGCAAAAGAATTTGGGAGCTGATTAATGAGCCAAAAACATTTTCAGAAATTACAAATCAGTTACTTGTGGAATTCGATGTTGAAGAAGAAGAGTGCAAACAAGAAGTAGAAGTCTTTTTGAAAAAAGCAATGGATGCTGACTTGGTTAAAATTGCATGAAACTGATATGTAAATTCTTTTGCTTAAGCAAAAAGGAGAAATTATTTTTTGTTTAAGTGCTGCTGTTTTATGGGGTTCAATAATCATTGTTACAATTGTTCCATAAAAAAAAGCATTAGCCTTTTTATTCCTGCAACTTCGTTGCAAGAACATATTGATCTTTTGTTATTGAAGGAAATAAGAGTTGCAGTATATTGAGCTAATAAAACAGTTTTCTGGAAAAACATTTGTCTTGTTAAATCATTTGCTGCCAGATTTATATTACAGCGCAGTGGAATTGCCTCTGTGATGTACTTGGGAGAAGAAAAGAAAAAGCTGAAAGCGCATGCATGGCTAATTGCTGATAGTATTGAAATAACACCAATGCTAACAGGTTTTAAAGAAATTCATAAATTCTAATTAATCATCACATTGATGGTATAAAAATAATTTGGATGAAATTTATACTCCCGGATACAACAGTTGAAATAAAACAAAACTTTAAGGAATTGGGTGAACCTGAAAATTGCATTTTAAATCGCACTCATTTAAAAAATAATGAAACTGATTTCTTTTTCGACGTAAAGAATGTTGCCCGATACCGTGTACAAGATGGTAGAAATGTTTCCATTTGTCCGTATGAGAATGCAGATGAGGCTTCTATCAACCTTTTTCTAGAAGGGTCTGTATTGGGTGCCGTATTACATCAAAGACAACTGTTACCTTTCCATGGCAGTTCGTTTGAATACAAAAGCAAAGGGATTATGATATGTGGACGCTCGGGTGTTGGTAAATCATCGGTTACTGCAGCATTCTGCCAAAACGGGGCGAAATATATAAATGACGATATTAGTCCTATGAAAATAGATTCGTCAAGAACAGTTATCCTTCCTTATAAAACCCGGATTAAATTATGGGACGATACACTTGAAAAATTAAAAATTGAGAATAACGAATTGAAAAAGATCAGACCTCAAATGGAGAAGTTTTACCTTAAAATGGGCAAGGAAAACTATTCAGAGTTCGATTTAAACCAAATCTTTATTCTGAACACTCATAATAAAGAGGCTTACGAAGCAAATGTGCTGAGTGGTATTCAGAAATATAATGCACTTCGCAAACAAATCTACCGCAAAGTCTATTTGAAAGGAATGCCCGAAACGGAAAAAAAATATTTTAAGCAACTCTTTTTGTTAGCCGCGAAGGTAAAAGTTACAAGTATTGAACGGCCTCAGATTAGTAATATATACGACACCATGCGTTTTGTTGAAGAACAAATTAAGTTATGAAGAAAAACATTGTATGGTTGGCATCTTATCCAAAATCAGGCAACACCTGGTTTCGAATGTTTCTGGCTAATTATCTGAAAAGATCGAAAACTCCGTTAGATCTTGAAGATATAGAATCGAATAGAATTGCAAGCTCTGCAATCGATTTTGAAGAAGAAATAGCCATGAACCCCTTCGAAATGTCCCCAGACGAAGTTGACCTGTACCGCCCCGATATGTACCGAGCTTTATCAAAAAAGTACGAAGAAAAAGGGAAGCAGGTATACAAGAAAACACACGATGCCTATACCTTTACAAAAGAAGGTATTCCAATATTTCCGGCTGAAATAAGCAAAAGTGCAGTTTATTTTGTTCGTAATCCACTCGATGTATGTGTGTCATACGCCAACCATAGTGCAGGGAAAGTAGAAAAAACTATAAATCTTATTTTAAATAAGCATGGTGCTATTGCGGGGAAAAAACAAGGACAACTTCGTCAAATATTGCTGTCCTGGCAAGGACACGTAAAAAGCTGGAAAGACCAGCACGAAATTCCTGTTCATTTTGTTCGCTACGAAGATATGTTGATGAAACCAATAGAAACTTTTAAAAACATTATACTGTTTCTGAAGCTTGAATATGAACAAGACCGCCTGGAAAAAGCAATCTTAAATACCGATTTTAAAACCCTACAACAAAAGGAAAAGGAAAAAGGCTTTGGTGAAAAAATGCAAAAGTGCGAACGTTTTTTCTGGAAAGGGAAAATTGGCAATTACCGTGATTTTTTATCTGAAGAGCAAATTCAGCGAATCATTCAATACAATTACAACACAATGAACGATTTTGCATATATCGACAAAAACGGATGCCTTAATGTTTGAAAACCTATTTTGTTTAAATGGATTGATTTTTTGATAAAAATTAGATATTGTATATAATATCGTTATAAGATTTAAAAAAAATGGAAAATAAAACCGAAATAAAAAGTACAAACTCGGAGAAAAAAGTTTGGAGGCTCCCGAAGTAATTGATTTAAACATGATGCAAACAGAAGATAAGCTCTTAAATGGAGGTGAAACCGTTGCTGGTTATCAAGGACCATCGTAAACGAAAGATCTGTTGCTTTAAAATAAGTGAGTAATACTTCTTTTTAAATTTTTAAATTTTTATTTTTGAAAAATAATTCAACGCAAAGGGTATTAATACAGACAGGAACGAATGATGGACGAGAAAGAAAACAAATTACAAGAATGGAATACCCCAGAAATAATTGATTTGGATATTGATGAAACTGAAAGTGGTATGTATCTTAAAACTGAAGCCATTACCGGGCACCTTAGTTAGTTTAGTCAGATATCTATTTAAGTACAACATAAGTCGTGGCATCCTTTTATTTTTATCGTCGTTTCGATAAAACTTCTGTTAATAGTGGTGAAATTAATGACATTATTATAGCAAATGATGTTAATTCCAATAGTTGGCATCATTCTGAACAACTTGAGGATATAAGTACTGGTATTGAGAATGTCAGTTATTCTCAATTAAGTGCTTTAAAAAAAGGATTCACCATTCGAGGTGCCAAAAGCTCTTATTGGCTTGTTGGTGATATTCGTATCGACAATCAAAAAGAACTCAGCAAGCTTTTAAATTACGAATCAGAAAATGTTTGCGATCTCATTGTAAATGCACATGAAAGTTATGGCAATTCATTTGCTGAACATTTAATCGGGGATTTTGGCTTTGTATTGCACGATTTAAATAGTAAGGAAACTGTTGTTGTAAGGGATCATTTAGGAGTTATTCCGGTTTATTATTACTTATGCGATCAGTTTCTGTTGGTTAGTGATTCGATAGATATTATTTTGTCATATCCATCTGTACCGCATACTTTAAATGATACAGTAGTCTTGAACTATTTAAAATCAAGCACCAATCATAACCAACAAGAAACATTTTATGCTGACATTTATAAAATACCACGTGCTACGGTTGCAACTTTTAATGACGGTGTTCTAGAATCAGAAACTTACTGGTATCCTGAATTAATTGAGCCAATAGAATATGAAACTGAAGAGGAATATGTAAGCCAATTAGCAAACTTGCTTGAACAAGCAGTGGCAGACCGATTGCCTCCGGGTATCAACATTGGAGCACATTTAAGTGGAGGGCTGGATTCCAGTCCTGTTGCTCTCATGGCCGGCAGAAAAGCAATTGATTCAGGCAGAGATTTTTTTACTTACAATTGGTGCAGGCCGGAACCCGAAGATGATAAATCTTACCATGAATGGGCCGATGCCCGGGAAATTGCAAGTAAAGAGGGGTTTGTTCATTCCGAAATAAATTATTCAGTTGATGAGGCTAAAAAGATAATTGAGGAGCATGATGTTAGTCGGCATGGTTGTACAATGATTGATTACGAGCGTATAACATTGCCAATTGCCCAACAACAAGGAGTGCAGTTAATCTTCTCAGGTTTTGGCGGAGACGAATTACTAACCATGCGATCGCGTAGTAACCACATTGATTTAATAAAAAATGGAAGGTGGATTCAGGCATTTAAGAATTTAATTGACCAAGATAAAACGAACGATTCTCTTAAGCTTTTACGTGTAGCTAAAAATTTTGGCGAAACATTATTTTATTCATTCTTACCTGATAAATTACTCCCATGTAGTTGGAGTACTGTAAAAAAGATTAAATTAGAAGCGTACAATAAGCTTGTTGGTAAAAAATATAGTGACTTTTTACAATACGAAGATATACGTAAAAATACTCCCTCGCCAAATAGCAACATAAGAGATCGTCAGTTGTTCTATTTGAATTTAGGATATCATCAGGATCGAATGGAGAGTTGGAATATATTGGGAAAAATGCATGGCGTCAAGTATGTATATCCCTTGTTAGATAAACGTGTTGTAGAATTTGCACTGGCCATGCCGGAGAATCTTTTTTACAAACAAGGTATAAGCCGTTATTTGTATCGCAAAGCTGTTACACCTTATTTACCAAAGGAATTACTTTACAAACAAAAACCTCCGGAAACCTATAGAGTGAAACATTTATTGAATACCCGGATGCAGGCATTAAAAGAGATTGATTTAGATAAAATCAATTCTCCATATCTTAATAAAGAAGCAATAAAAGCAGAATATTCCAACCTTAAAATTGCATTTAAAGGGGAAGTTGTACTTAAAAAATTAAGTATAACTAATGTTTTTAATGCACTGCATATTAATAAGCTCGATTTTAAAAAAACAGAAACAACCTGACATTCCGGTTTACTTTGTTCGTTACGAACGATATGCTGCAAAATCCTGTGGATACATTCAAGAGTATTGTAGATTTCTGGGGCTTAAATACAATGAAAAAAGGTTAAAGACAGCAATCGCAAATACCGATATTATACACTTCAACAAAAGGAACAGGAAAAAGGGTTTAACGCAAAAATGCAAAAATGCGAACGCTTTTTCTGGAAAGGGAAAATCGGCAATTACCACGATTTCCTTTCCAAAGAACAAATTGATAAAATTGTGGAATATAATTACAACACCATGAAAGAGTTTGGATATATTGATAAAGACAGAAGGCTGACGGTGTGATGAGTTGCAAGGCTGCAACGAAAAGTTCAACCCCTTTCGGGGCTGGTGTCTACCTTCTCTCTCCTTGCCACGGGCGTTGCCCGCGGTTATTGAAATCAGGCCCTTTCAGGGCCATGCAATGAGGACTTTCCGATCCGTTCGCTGCGAAGCAGCGCAATCTCAATAACTATGAGTAAAGCCCTTGAAAAGCACAAAAGGAAAAAGCTACGAAGTAGCATAATCTCAATAACCGCGGGTGTAACCCGTGGAAAGAAACAAGTAAGATAACCGCGTCCCCGAAGGGGGCGAACAAATAAAAAAACAACCATGTCAAGTTACCGTCAAATACTCTATCATCTGATATTCCGAACAAAAAACAGCCGGAAAACCATTTAATAATGGTTTATGGTATGGTGTCGTGCGGGATTACGAGACTATTTTTATCAGTTTACACCGACTTTTTTACGAGCCAAAAACATTTACCCGCATGCACTATACCATGTGCTTTCGTGCTTTATTTAAGACAACCTGGCAACATTTCCAAAAATCCAATACACCTGTCATAATCCAATTCATAAAAGTTGACACCAAGATTAATTGTCTCATAATATTTTGCCTGGTTCTTCTTATAAAATTCCTCTGATGGTATTTTCCTCGTTTGCTTCTAATCAATAAAGTGTCTGAAAATATTTTATGACAATTCAATAAATTTCTTTCACTCAGTTTGTTATTCTGTGCAAATCCATACGCCTCAATCAAGTCCTCAATTTCTTCAATCTCTTTTCCAATCCTGAACTTATCCTTGTTCATTTCATAATTCATGTATGAATTCAAATCAATACTATTTCCTTCTATATTTGATGAGTAAACAGCTGAAGATTTTGTAAAATATTCAAATTCTCCACGATTTTCGTAAAATCGAAATCCTTAATCAATTTAGAAATTTGATTTCCAATTGACTTCTTATATATATCTAAATATTTCCTTTCAGTTATTCTCATTTAATCCAATTATGTAAGCACAAATAAACTCATTTTAATTGTTAATTCCCTTGAGTACTGAGGTTTCCGAGCATGAAGCACAACTAATGGCTAATGACAATATATAAGACCCAACACCGTAAGCTATGCTTAATTATCCGGCAGTAATGTCATCAGCTTTTGTATTGCTGTAACGGTTACGGATTTTGCCGTTCAGGCTGTTAACCAGTTCGGCAACAGTACCGGCCACTGTCCCGTAAATACCGGGATTGGCCCTGTTCATCACGTTCAGGTAATTGACAATGCTGTTCAGCTTATCAAAAGCAAAAAGCTTCAGGGCCGAAGGAGATACTATATCCCCCTTGAGCGACTCTGTCTCAGCCGATTGCTGATAAAGTGTTTTAAAGTTGCCCTGGGCAGCTTTAAGCTCATCAATAAGAGTGGTTAAATTCAGTGTTTCAATATATGATGCAATTGCCGGTTCAGCAAGTTTTTCAAGCATTGCATCAAGAGAGTCGCTTTCTTTTTCGTAGCTCATCCGGGCCATTCCCGAACCGTGGGTCTCAACCACTTTAGCTATAGCATCAGCCGCTTCGATCGTTTCGGCTTTGTTCCATTGCTGAAAGGCTTTTAGAAAATAATTGAGGGACGTAAGCAGGTTGTCGCATTGCATCGGCATTGCTTACGGCTTCGCTCAGCTCTTTGCCACGTTCGGCGCTTATGCCCTTTCGCATATCGGCAACCGTTGCTACCAGCCCTGAGCATTCGCTTTCCTGGTAGGTGTCGGTAATTACCGCTTTGCCAACGGCCTCACAAACATTACCGCACACGTCGGCAGTTTCTTTTACCGTTGCTTTGGAGTTCAGATTTTCAATGTCCATAATTTAATGTGTTTTGTCCGAGGTCCTGTCTTTACAAACTAATTACAGTCAACACATGCATGTAATCCGGATGTGCGAAGGATTTACGTATGTATTTTACCTAAAACTTTTCGAAAAATGAAGCGTACATAGGTGTTTGCAATTTTAGTTTGTGCAGAACAAAAATAACTGTTTGCTAACTTACAGCATTGGGGCTCAAATTTATCGTTAATGCTAAAATAAAGTTAATCACTGTTTTTGTGGAGATTTTAGCTCAATGTTTTTTTAAATATGCTGAGAAACATAACCAGAGGAAAAATAGCAGCTAATAGAATTAAATCAGTTCGACTTTGTGATTTCAGGAACATAGTGAACTGAAATCACAAAGTCGAACTGATCCCGAGCTTAGTCGAGGGCTCTATTAGGATTATATTCCCCCACCCCAAGGGGCAGGGTAGTTCATTTGATTCTACCAGTGGTTCTACCGGAAAAAAACCCGCGCAACCTGCAGGAGCTTTTTTCCCGTCGGAGAATTACCGGCGTTGCTTGCGGGAGCTTTCTTCAGCCGGGAAAAGAGTAAAAACCTTATTTTGATTTCAACTCAGGTTGCCGGATAGCGCCTGCAAATTAGTTAATTGATGTTTTATTCTTTTTTGAAACAATGATTAAATCATCGCAGCCTTGGATCCTGATAAGTATTCTTTTATAGATGTGATACTCAAAATCTTTTCTCTTTTTTTAGCCTCTAACCTTATTTCCCGATTTCCTGTAATCATGGACTCAAGCGGCACACCTAAATACCTGTTTAACAGTGTTATCATCCTTAAAGTCAATGGCCGTTTGCCATTAAGGACCTCTGAAACTCTCGTTTTACCTCCAAACAAAGGCGCAACATCCGCCTGTTTTAAATTCATTTGTTCCATTCTAAACTTAATGGCTTCAATTGGATTTGGTGCTTCGATCGGATAATGTTCCTGCTCATATTTTTCTACAAGTAAAGATAAAAGTTCAATTTCTTCACCTTCAGTACTATCAGGCTCAATCGGATTTCCAGTACTATTAATCAAATTATAAATTCGCTCACAAGCCTCATTATACTGTTGTTCTGTTCTTAATATCTTAGTTTTCATATCGTACATTTTTTGCATCTATTTTGTCATATTCTTTATGTGTCCCAAACCACACAACAAAAACCATTTTCAACTTATATTCTATGTCAACAATCAGTCGGTAATCATTGCCTTTTATATTAAATACTACTCGTTTTGAGTTTATGATACTAGCATTACCATATTTTGCTTTCAGTTCATTTGCATTATTCCATGTAGAGAATCGCACCTCGTAAATCCAGGCTCTCACCGACTCTTCGGCTTGTTGGTTTTTGCTTTGTTTACAATAATCCGTTAATGTTTTTTCTTTTATTATTCTCATACTTTGCAAAGATAATAAATGTTACCAAACGGGGTAACATTCCAGGGCTGTTCAATTCTAAATAAAATGTTGATAACAATATAGGTTATAGGAATCAAGGCTGTTTCCATACAATTCCCCTTTAATATTTTTCACATTGTTTTTTCTTAGGACATTTAACGCAAAACTTCTAAGGACAGACATGTTTTCCGGATTGCCCCGAATCCTTGATTCATCCTCCCTTAAAGTTACATCCCTTACATGGTGGTCTTTGTTTTCGATATACCAGTGTTTCCTGACAAGCCCATTTGACTGCAACGCATTCATTTTGTGGTTAGTTCTACTTTAACAGATTAAAAATTCTTTGAATTAAAGATGTTATATATTTAAATATCAGGGTTATAAATATTACTTTTAAGACACGATCGAGAAACAAACAAGGAGATCACTAAATTGGTTAATACAAGTTAAAAACAGAGATGGATATGGAGAAACACTGCGCCCGATGCGTGGACGGTTTGATTCTTATTTGTCTGATTATGAACAATTCTTCAGAAATAAAACAAAACGTTTTTTCGATAAAGCACAAACTTACTGTCAGGGGATTTTCATGAGTGAACTTAGTAACATTGAACGAATAAGCGAAGAGATGTTTGCCAACTACCATCAAATGCAACATTTCATAACCGAATCCACCTGGGATTACATGGCACTAATGGACCAAGTGTCCAAAGATGCAAGCAATAGCCTGCCCAAGAGAAAATTAACAGGGCTGCTTATTGATGAAAGCGGTTGGGAAAAGAAAGGGGACAAGAGCGTAGGGGTAAGCCCTCAATATTGTGGCCATGCAGGTAAAGTATGCAACTCACAGGTAGCCGTATTCGGAGCCTTAAGCAATGGGGATTTTGCCTCTATGGTTGATGCACGGTTGTTTTTACCGGAATCCTGGTGTAATAACAGTTCTCGTTGCCAGGAAGCAGGCATCCCCAAAGGAGATAGGATTTTTAAACCCAAATGGAAAATAGCTATTGATATTATCAATCACCAAAAAGAATTGGGGGTTGACTTTGATTATGTTGGCGGGGACGGTTATTACGGCAACAGTATAGAACTTGCAGAAGCCATTGAAAATATGGGTTTTATCTACATGCTTGATATTCATTCCAATTTAACTGTTTATTTGGAAGAGTGTGGGATAGGTATTCCCCCCTCTACCGGCAAAGGCCGCAAACCAACCAAAGAAAAACCCTTGTCTGAAGGTATCAGGGCAGACAGATATATGTCGGGGCTTACAGAGAAAGACTGGCAGGGTATAGATGTGCGCAACACCACAAAAGGGAAGCTGATTGCTGATTATCACTTTCGCAGGGTGTATATCCGGGATAAGCCCAACAACCGTATGCTGCGCCGGTTGTTGGTAATACGCCGAAACAAGACAAAGAAAGGGGATTACGAATATAAATACTCTTTCACCAATGCCAATCTGGAACAATACACAGAGAAAGGCATTGCCTGTATGCAAGCCCAACGTTTTTTTGTGGAACACTGCATTAAGGAAAACAAACAAATTTTGGGTATGGACAAATATCAGACACGCAAGTGTTTAGCCTGGTACCATCAAATAGCCCTTAATTTTTTGCTGTCAACTTTTATCCTGAAAGAGAAATTGCTGTGCTTTGACAATATTCCCTTGTTGTCTGCCCGTGATATTAAACGATGGATTATTTTCAAGCTATACCGACAGATGTCGGAAGACGATATGATTGATCAAATTTTTGAACGGCATTGCCGACGACAAAACGATATAAACCTTGCTTTTGACAAACAATCGGAAATCTGTTAAAGTAGAAATAAGATAATCTTGGATTTCAAGAAGTCATTATTCGGATTGTCATGGGTAATTGTCCAAATACAAATCTTTGAGTCAAATAGTTTTTCAATTCTATCATTTGTAATTGTTGCACTCAGCGATATATTTAAAACAGGTAATCCATCAAATTCTTTTGGCATAATTAGATTAAATTCATCAAAATCATTTTCATCTTGCCATTCCCAAGTTTCAGGCTCTCTGTGTCTCTGAAATACTTGCACATCATACAAGTCATTAAATAAGGTTCCAAATTTTATAAGAAGTGGCTGAGGAGCAAGTCCAAACGCCGAAAAAGATTTGACTTGACTATATATTTTTAAATTCTCAACTTTCTCCTTGAACTGCCGTTCAAGATTTTGGGATTCTAATTCCCAAAACAAATCTTCCTTATCTTTGATAATGCTGTTAGTTATCCCTAACTCAATTCCATAGCTTTCTGTTGGGAATTTATCTGGTATTATTGCTTGAAATGCAGATTCATAGTTTAGAGGAGAACCTTGATTACCAATATTTGCACCGTATAAAATTACATGTGTTTTCTTTGACGATGAAAGTGATGTAAGCAGCTCAATCCTTTTCTCATGCTCTTTTTTCATCTCAACTAACGAACTTTCAGGATGTCCACCAACATCTTCTTTATCAATTAGTCTATGATGTGCATCGCACATTAACATTAGATTACGAAATGATTTTGCTAGTAAAGGAGAGCGTACTTCATCTCCTCTTGGCCCATCTGGACTGTCTGCAACAATATGAGCAATATAAGCATTATTCATTTTTGCCATAGACAATTCATCTTTCCATAGTGGTTTATTACAACCTCGATATTCGCATCTACCAGCTGATAAAGTCCATAATTGCGTTTTTATTTTTTCAGGTATTGAAGTCTTTGACATTTTATTCTATGTTTCAAGTTTGTAGTGTGTTTTTTAGCCTTGCCCCTAACATCTATGTAAATTAAGCGTCAAATATATTTCTGTTTTATCGCCGGGAAAGTGTAACATATTGCTCCTGTCCGGCACGATATATTTATATCAATCACCTATCATCAAAATCCATGTCATCAATGGCGGGCTTGAAATAAAATTATTCCCTGCAATATTGTTGTAGATATCCCTATCATGTTTGTCACAACGTTACAGTCCTTCCCCTTCCTCAATAATTTTTCAAGAACTATTGGAATCTCCCGAACCGCAATAAATTCCCATAACCTTAGCTACGGAAATACGAGCGGGTCATTCCCTTTTCAAATCAGCTTTCTATTTTGCTGTGTTTATCAGGTCGTTTTATTTGCCGAATTGAATTTGTCATCATCCCATTTTGCAGGATTGTTGATGATGTATTCCGAAATGTTTTGACAGGATTGTTCGTCGCGGATAATATGGCCGTAATAATTACGTTGTCCCGATTTACCTTCGAAAGGGGGGCCAATGATTGGTTCTGACGCCACGGATATAATTAACGGTCGTGATGGATTCGAATGCACCAACCATATCCCCTAACGTTTTTTTCGTTTGGGTACCTGTTTCGTTTTGATTGTTCGTTGTCGTAGGGGCAATCCCTTGTGGTTGCCCCATGCCCATGATATGTGGTTGCCCTATTGTTTGTTCCGGTCCCCCGGTATTCTTTGATTGAAGGATGGCCGTGTTATCGGGGGCGGATTTTTTAATGGGATGGCCGTCCGGTTCATTGGGGACGACCACAAGGGTCGTCCCTACGGGTACAACGATTCCCAATATGGCGTGAAAATGATTGGGCATCACGATGTATTCGTGAAAACGGATATTCTTAAAACGTTCGGGCAATTTATCCATTCTGTTTCCACTATCCGACCGGCTTCTTACCAAAGTATTGTTCCTGATAACTGGACAAAAAAATAATACAATAAAACCAGCGCCGGGGGAAGGAGAAATCCTATGTATGGGTATCACGGAGACGCTTACGTTTAGTCCTCCTCCTTCAGTACATTTTGATTTATGGAAATGGTACCTTCTGCTCTTAATACCGGTCTATCCAATTGCGTTAAATCAATGAATGTATATTTCATTTTAATCGTTGTTGTTACAATAAGGTATCTGCTATCCGTGGTGTGTTCTACGGAACTGATTTCAACAGAAGCCTCTTCCATATTTAAATTTAAGCCGGCATTCGGGCTTTCCAGTAAAACATGATCCTGATCATCAATCGTAATATCCACAATAAACTGATTCCTCTCTACACTAGCCCGGTCAAATTGTCCGGCATAAAAATAACAGGTCTGACCGGACAGGGCATAAAGCGATTTTATCCCTACGGTCAACTTGTTCCCGGAATCGTTGGAACCATCTTCCCTGGTCTTATATACAGCGATTTCGCCCGTGTAATTGCCGGAGAAACTATTTTTTAAAACCACATGTAACAGCGCCTTACTGTAATCATCTCCCGCTATCTGATAAGCAGAGGTACTCCCTATTTCCAATGGAATGACATAATCTGCATACCGGTCTGAAAGCTTGTTCAGATCGAACGTTAACGCAGAAACCCCGTACAATGTTCCCTCATGAATTTTGATCACTTCATCCTGAAACGCAATGGAACTGCTCTCCGGTTGTTGATAGTACAATTCGGTCTGGGTACGGTATTTCTCGAAATTATAATTGGATAAGGTATCCGGGGCGAGCCGAACTTCAACACTGACATCCTTGTCATTACCCGATGTTCCGTTGACAGAGACGACTACCGGAATACTAATCACACCAGATTCATCGATATAGAGTTCCTGCTCAATCCATCCGTTTTGTGTGAGCAGGACTGCTTTTTCAAATAACTCATTATCTAACTCATCATTGCACGAATAGCTTAATGCCAGCAATGATAATACAGCTATATAAATAAATATGATTTTTCTCATTTTGATTTCTTTTAAAAATTACCACCCGGGATTCTGAGTAAGCCTTTTATTTCTTGTCAATTCGTATTGCGGGATTGGCCACAAATACATTTTTTCCAGGAAAATCTTTGGATAAGAGGAAACGACGGTTTCCCGGTAAAACTGCTGCCGCTGAGAATCGCTGTTCGACATTTCAACGTTACATCCCGTCAGAGGAATATTTTCTTCTACCATCGCGTCTTTCCATCTTCTCAGATCATAATAGCGTTTAGATTCAGCAAAAAATTCAATTTGCCTCTCTTTTTTCAAGGCTCTTCTAAAGGCATCCGGGTCGTTATATACAGCATCTGTCAAGTCAGGCAATCCGGCCCTGATCCGGACACGTCTCATTCCGTACCGCATTTCCTCAATATCCCGGGTTACAGTAACTTCATCACCCGTATGTGTTGTAAAAGAGTAGGATTGTCCGGAAGTTAACTCATTCAGTGCTTCTGCATACCACATCAAAACATCAGCATACCTGATTGCCGGCTCAAACTTAGTGACCAGATATCCGCCAGAAGTCCTTGCATCTTCCGGATTGTAGTATTTCTTCATACCGGTACCGGTTATCGGGAAATTAGCGGCATTATTATACAATTTACCATCGGTAAGGTCTTTATAATAAAATACCTGTTTATTCCGGAATTGGGTTTCATTGGCACTTTCACATTCCCAGATACTTCCGCTGTAAGCAATGGACGCATAAAAACGAGGCTCCCTGTTTGCATATTGCAGCGAAACATTAGAGGGGAGAAAATCATATTCTCCAACTGTTGTTGTAAATCCGTCTTCCCGGTACTCTCCGGTCGTTTCTGCTTCGCTGATCGTCTTCCCGTCGCGCATATAATAGGCATCTACCTGTTTTTGGGTTACCGCAATCGCATTTCGTCCGTTTAGTGAAAACGGTATCTGAAGATCGTTCATATCGGCATAGCCGTTGGACCCATCATTTGGACGGGTAAAGATGATCTCGGAAAATTTTGATGGAGCTACAGCTCCGTTAAACACTTGCCTGTACGATTCAAAAGGATCAATATCTGCCCACCCTTCCGGGTAATCCGCGTCTGAATATTTGGGATTATACGGGGGGATTACGGTCGTTTCGCTTAGCGGGACCGTATATAACTCGTACTGACCGAGTTGGATCACCTCCAGGGCTGCTACTGCAGCTCTGGCCCATTTGCTCTCGTCGTACGTTTGTGAGATCAATTGGTCCCCGTCAAAATTTCTCAGGTTAAAAAGATCGGCATTCCCGTTATATAAAGGACTGGCCGCATATAGCAAAAGCCTTGCCCTGGCTGCCAGGGCTGCTCCCCGCGTAGGCCGGCCAATGTTATTTGCCGTTCTGGTTAGTGGCAGGTTTTGTGCGGCGACCAAAAAATCGTTGGCAATGTAATCCACACATTCATCAAACGTGTTGCGCTGAACCGATAATTCGTCATAGGTCATGCTGATGTCGAATCCTTCTTCGGGGATCAGCGGTAACGGACCATACTGGCGTAGCAACACCCAGTAAGCATACGCCCTCAGGAAACGGGCCTGAGCTTTGTCATCCGCACGTTCGCTATAGGTCATTTCCCGGCAATCATCTATCCTGTTAATAAAGGTTGAGGCTTTTCGTACCGGCTCATACACCCTTTTCCATTTATCTTCGGTCAACGTAGATGTTGCACTGTATTCTCCATTCTGATATTTTTTTGTATAGTCACTATCGCCCATTCGCAATAATTCGTCTGAGGCAAAAAGCACATATCCTCCAGCCCCTCCTGTCGCTATATCCGAAACTTCCTGATACGTTATTTCGAAAGCGTTGGACAGGAATCCTTCAGCATATGCTCTTTTGGTAAAGGCAGAATCGAGGGTTAACTGATCATCGAAATATTCGTCCACATCCAAATAATCACTGCAAGACGTATGGAATAGCAGAAAGGCCAGAAAGGCTGCAAAACACAACATAAATAATCTATCTTTTTTCTTCATGATCTTTTTGAATTAAAAGTTTACAGTTAAATTCAGTGAATAGGTTTTCGTGATCGGATATTTGGCACCATCGCTGCTTCCTATTTCCGGATCCCACCAATCGAATGAACTGAATACAAAAAGATTATATCCGATAAAACCGATACGGGCGCTTTCGGCAAAAAATTTGCTTACGATTTTTCTCGGAAAATTATATCCAAACTCCAGGCTTTTCAGACGGAGGTAATTCGCGTCTCTTAACCAGAATGTTGAATTCCTGTAATTATTTGAATTTCCCCCGTAAGATAAACGGGGAAGTAAAGCATTCTGATTTTCGGTAGACAGATCGCCCGAAATTTCCCTTGATATCCACCGATCTTTCGGGTTTGCCACTTTCGTTAAAATATTCCCGGTTTCTGAGCCATTGAACGGATAGACACTGTTTCCTCCAATAAAGAAATCGCATTTGCCGGATCCCTGAAATAAAATATTAAAATCGAAATCTTTCCAGGCTAAACTGAAGCCAAATCCGTAACTTAAATTTGGGGCGGTGGTATAGCCAAGGGGAACCACGTCTTTATCGTCGATCACCCCGTCACCGTTTACATCCTTGTATTTGATATCGCCGGGAAGGTAAGACCCGAAGGTCTGTGCCGGGCTGTTATCGATCTCCTTCTGATCGTTAAACAAGCCCAATGCGATCAGTCCCCGGGTCTGGTTCAGCCGGTAGCCTTTCGTCATCTGGTAAGGCAAAGCATTATCAGCTTCATCGTAATTCAGCACATCGGTCCTGGCATAGGTGAAGTTTCCACGCAGAGTAAAAGAAACATTTCCGATCTTATTGGTATAGGATGCCTGACCATCTGCTCCTTTCGATTCCATTTCCCCGATGTTGGCCCATGGCTGCAGATCCTGCAATCCGGTGGAATAAGGCATCTGGCTGCGCTGCATAAAGATATCGCTCCGGCGATCCTTGAAAAAATCCACTGTTGCCGAAATTTTATGATCAAGTAATACCACGTCAACGCCCAGATCATGTTTTTTGGCTTTTTCCCAGGTCAGATTGGAAGATCCCATCGTCGTGATACGGTATCCCTGCACCCCATTTGATCCGTATTCCCCCCAATTCTCGGAAGTTGACGTTCCAATAAAAGACATATAAGGGAACCTGTCTGACCCGATCTGATCATTTCCCACTTCTCCGTATGAATAACGGATCTTGAACATATCCAGCCAGGGCAGGCGATCTTTCAGAAAAGGTTCCTGAGAGATTACCCAGGCTCCTGATATGGCCGGGAAAAAACCAAACCGTTCTCCTTTTTCGAAATTTTCGGAACCGGTATAGCCAAAATTGAAATCGGTCAGGTAACGGTCTTTATATCCGTAAGTCAGTCTTCCGGACAAAGCCATATTCCGATAAGGAATAGAAGCCTTTACATCGTCAGAGTTGATCGTTGATGCCCGTTCCTGCTGGTAGTACATCAGTAACCCGCCAATCCGGTGCTTGTCATCAACTAACTGATCATATTGAATCTTCGCTTCTGTGTAATACCTCCGCTCTCCGGAAGAGGCACCGCTCTGTGACATCAGGGATGCCTCCTTGACCCTTTTCATTACCAGGTTGCCCTTGGCATCGCGGCGCCGTTCGGCCAGCCATAATTCGGGATTTTTTGACCGGGTGATGGTATTGACATTTTTATTATCAAATGAGAAAGTTCCGGAAAACAGCAAGCCGGGGATAATGAAATCCAGTTTTTGTTCCAGCGTGATGTTGGTCTCCACTTTGTTTTCCCAGTTTGTCTGGTAACCGGTGCGGGTTAACTGAACTTCCGGATTCATTGTATTGCCATCTCCATACGTAGGGATCAGCCCGTTTGAATACATTCGCGGAACAGTCAGCGGTGTCAGGTTGGAGATGGATCCCCAGATATCATCAGAAGACATACTGGGTTTGTTCTCGTCTATTAGATAACCACCAATACCTATCTTGAATAAGGTCGTCTTCGTGATGTCCATGTCAACATTAGCCCGGTAGTTATATCGTTTATAGGTTATATTGGTATCATAATCGTTCAACTTGTCATTCGTTTTATACATTCCTCCCTGATTGTAATAGCTGCCCGACACATAATAGCGGGCGGAAGGGCCTCCTCCGCTGACGGACAGTGTTCCGCGGTAATTTGATGCTCCGTCTTTCAGGATCACATCGGCCCAGTCCACGTTCGGGAACAGGTCCGGGTCCAGGCCCCGGGCTATAATTTCCAGGTCCTGTTCTGAATAGATCGGATCCTGGTAGCGGGTCATCCGGGCTTCATTGGCCATTTTCGCATAAGTAATCCCATCGACATATTCCGGCGTACGGGAACGGGTATCGTAGCCGTACTCGGCCTTAAAGTTGATATTTACTTTCCCGGCACTTCCCCGTTTGGTCGTGATCAGCACCACACCATTGGCTCCACGCGATCCGTAAATAGCTGTTGCAGAAGCATCCTTCAGTACGCTAAACGATTCAATATCCTCCACGTTAAGTTCATCCAATGACCGTTCTATGCCATCAACCAGAATTAACGCACTTGCATTGGCGCCAAAGGTACTGATCCCACGCACCCAGAATTCCGTATTGTCGCGTCCCGGTTCCCCGGTGGTTTGCCTGCCGATAATGCCAGTTACGTTACCAACCAGGGCATTGCTGATACTGGCTGTCGGCATTTTCATTGTTTTCATCTCCACCGTCGTGATAGCCCCCGATAGGGTAGCCTTTCGCTGGGTAACGCCTCCTGCAGTAACAACCACTTCATCCAGACTTTCTGTATTCTCTTCCAATACCACCTTCAACACACCCTTTACCGTCACAACCGGTATTTCTTTTGTTTTAAAACCAATATACCTGATCTGCAGTATCTCATAAAGGCCAACTTTGATCTTAAAATGGCCATCGGTGTCCGTGATCACTCCTTTTGTCGGTTGGTTCTTAACAATGATTGTTACCCCGATCAGCGGTTCGCCCTGAGGGTCTTTGACAATGCCGCTTACCTCTTTTTCCTGCTGGTTTTGTGCCTGCACGGCCATCATTCCTGACGACAGGAGGAACAGGAACAAAATAAATTGATGTATATTTTTCATTTCAGATAGTTAAATGGATTATTCGACCATCACCTTCCGCATCAGGTGATTTCCCCGGTCAGCGACATACAAGCCACCATCAGCCGGGTTGAAAGCAACGGCCTCCGGTGCATTGAATAAGCATTCAGCCGGATCACCATCCTGAAAACCTGCGGTACCGGGTACCCCGGCATAGGTGCTGACATAGCCTTCGGGAGTGATTTTCCGGATGCAATGATTCTGCTTGTCCGGGACATACAGATTTCCGTCTTCATCCACGGCTCCCTGGCCGGGCGTATTAAACTTAGCGGCCGTCCCTAAGCCATTTTCAAAACCACTGCTGTTCCATTGGCCTACCCATAAATCCGGTTTATCAATCGTCCGGGTCGTTTCGTTATAGTTTGATTTATAGATACAATGCCTGTTTTTGACCATGATGTACAACGTTTTTCCATCCGGGCTAAAAACCATTCTCAGCTCCGTATCTGTCCCGTTCAACTGATACAATTGTTCCCCTTCCCGGGTATTCTTATTGAACCGGTAGATGTACCCGTCATTTCGGCTGTTATAAAAGATATCTCCGTTCCGGGGATGAACAGCAACAGCCGTAGCCTTGGTATAAGTGGCCCGGATATAAGGTTTGATGGTAATAAATCCTGTTTCCCGAAGCAGGACCGCCACAGCGGCATCTGTGACCATACCGTTTTCCTGCCACAGGGAATTAACCATGTAGAGCGTGTCCTGGTCGGGACTGAATGCCAGGGCCGTCGGCGATTGCATGGGGCCCGACGAATTACGCATGAGTGTGGTCACCTCATCGTCATAGGCTACTCTCAGGGCCCCATCGGAATTGACTCCCCTTCCTTCATCAATAAAGTATAACTTACCTTCGTTATCGAACGTGAGAAACCAGGGACGTCGCAGTTTTACTTCCGAGTATGCCCCATCGTCGGTACCAGCCAATCCCCTTTGCCCGAATTCGGTCGTGACATTCTTTTGGAACAGGTACCTGAACTTATTCTCATAAGTCAGTTCTTTCACGTTATCGTCTTTACCAATATAAACCCGGACAAATCCGGAATCGGCCCGGACCGGGACAATGGCATAAAGAGCAGAATCATCAGCCCCGATAACTGTTGCATTCTTTCCGTTTACGGTCACCTTGATATAAGAAGTATCCGTTCCAAAGTTACTTCCATATAAAATTAACTTAGTTGCAATACCTCCGCTGTCCGGGAAATAAGAAGTAATAGTTGTTTCTTTACCTGCAACGGGAGGATAGACTGTATTGCTTTCGGGAGCAAAATCATCATTCGTGCAGTTCGTAAAAATGATGATCACCAGGAACATGGAGAGTCCAAACAGGCTCCTCCATAGAATAAAAAAAATTCTCATAAATTTGAATAGTTAGCGTTTCATTTTTGTCTTTACAAATTTTGTTTAGTCGGGGAAAAGGATGAAATTAAACGGAATACAATTTGTAAGGAGGGAAAACAATGTGTACATTTGAGATACGATTTGTATACATAACCTGAAGCAAACATGAATTCAAAAAGAGAAATTAATTTTGACACACTATTAAAAACAATAGGCCATAATTTGCGGATTATCCGGACTGCCCGGAATGAGACACTGGAAGGGGTTGCTCCTGCCCTGAATACCACACACCCCACACTTAGTCATATTGAGAATGGCAACTATACCTCACTTAAGCTGGAAATGCTGATCGCTCTCTGCAATTACTACCGGATAACCCTTCAGCAGGTCATGGATCTCGAAATGATCCAGTTCTTTGAATTCACACAGAAACTAGAGAACGGAACCACCGGAAATGTAATGAACCAGGTAGGGACACAAGGTACTGCCATTGATTTGGCGGAGGGTTATAAATTATACATCGGGTACCTGACCGGAGAGGTGGAGCGTTTAAGAAAGCTGATCGGCACGCTCCCGGGCGGGCAGGAAAACAAAGCAGATAAGTTATGAAATGCCCTTCATGATATTTAACAAAGACTGATAGCTGTCCGCATCGTGATACTTCACTTTACTGGTCGAGATTTCATTGAACAGTTTTTTTGCACATTGAATTTTTGCTTGCTCAATGGGGCGTAGCTGAAGAGAGTCCATGGTCCCCTTTGTTTCGGCAATGAAGTAAATGTGTTTCAACTATATTGTCTGAACCGAAGATTTCATCACAGATCTTTTTAAGATTCTCAACCTCGTTATCATCAATGCTTATAAAAATAACACCATCATCGGTCACCGAAAGGTTTTTTTAAAGTGAGGTATTACGGTATTTTTTCCAGCCGTTACCGGAAAGGAAACATTGAAATGGCAAAAATGCTGCTGGACGGAGAAGCCCAAACCAAAAAAGAAGAGGCATTGGAAGATGGCCGCCAGGTTTGGGAGAAGCAGGATACGGTATGGGATGAAATCCTGGAATGTATTCGGAACTACCGCCAGCCCAACTGTCCCGTGTGCAAAAAAGGAAGGATGCATTTTGCCGGGATGGTGAGCGATATGCCCAGGGTACCCGGATGATAACGGTGTAAAAAAGCGTTCTTTGAATAAATGGACTTTCCTGTTGACGGCAAAAAACTTTCCGCGTTTGCCGAACGGGAAAATTATGCCCGCCCGGATGATAAAAAGCTGGCATCACTGCTGCTTTTCCCGGTCCCGGCGGAAAGGAAGGCCAAAACCGGCATGGAAAAATGCAGGAAGGACAGTAAAAAATCATTTAATCCCCTTAGACTGATCATTTAATAACCATCGGTTTAGCCCAACACGAATTAAAACACAATTGAGCAGGGGGGCCGAAAGCCGGAGATATCAAAAAAGGCAGCAGATATACAAACCTACTGCCTTTTTTCATGGCTCAACTGTGCCTTAATTCCTAATTTGTTAGCGTTTCGTTGTTTATTATTCTCTTTCCTCCGGTGGGGCTGGGCAAGCTCTTTTGCAATTTTTTGCTTTGGCGTGGGATTGTGCGAATTGCAAATGTGCTTGACCTTCGGAGTGGATTGTTAATTTTCTTTCCATGTCTGCCGGATAATTAACTACATCTGTCGGATTTTATTCTATGTCTGTCTAATCTTTATCTGATTGTTAAAAACAAATTTCGAAAAATACAGAATTGGTAGCTATATATGAGGATTAGCAACTAATCGTGTCGAAGAAATAAATATGTATGGAGGTAACGGGTACAGGGATGTAAGATGGTCTGACTTTAAGAATATTTTTTGAACCGTGTCAGACGGCCATCTATGTGTGTCTATGATTCTTCGGTTGTTTCTTCCGATATTTTTTTTTGCATTCATATTTGCTACAACTTTGCTGAAAGTAAACAGCTCTTTTTTTAACGGTTCGTATTGATAATAATTTGCTGCAATTTTGCATATCCCTACTATTTCATCATATATATCGTTAAATGTTCCTACTGCTTCTTCTGAAATGTTTTTGGTGGTTTCTTTTAATGTTTCCTGCGAAATATTGGCTTCTTTTATCTGGTCGGCATATCCTATAGTAAAGATGCAAGTTTTGAAGATGCATTACGAAGTTCTGTCTTTTTGTCAAGTCCTAAATAATTTTCGATTGCATCATCAATTTTTGTTGATAATCCTGTTACGTAATCACTTGTCCATGTTATTCGAACCACTGACAGGTCGGTAAGGTTTTCTGGTAAATTTTTCTTTTTTAGATCTTTTTCACATTAGCGGTTTATTGCTTTTCCAAAAAGTACCGCAGCTTGAACATTATATTTTTTCCGGGTTTTTGTACCATATAATTGTCGTATGCCTTTTCATCGGTAAAGTTCCTGCATTCAACATTCATACTTAATTTTTCATTCCGGAATACATAGGAAACTCCTCCGTTATGTACTACCTGCCGGGGAATTGATGTTTTTCCGTCTTTTATGCCGTCCACTTCCCATGTACGATAAAAATCGTGTACGTAATTGCAGGTATAATACACCTGTATTTTGTCTTTCGGGGTAATATGCCAAGGCAATATGAAATTCATACCGGCATTGCCAAACAGCCAGGGAGTATTCGGAATGTGTGCCCCAATGTACCTTTCGTGTATTTTCCCCTCAGGGTCGGTTTTTTTCAGGCGTATGTCCTGCCAGGTAATGTTTGCATATATATCGAGTTTTTTTGCTGGACTGTACCTGACTTCGCCTTCTGTGCCGAATGTCTCAGTAGCCAACAGGTTCATGTATACCGATTTATTCAACCTCAGGCTGTTTTGAAATATCAGGTTTGACGTGTTACGGTAAAAGCCATTCATTTCGGCAGAAATTTTTTTGCCGGAAGTTTTATACCGGAGGCCAACGTCCACGTTATGGCTTTCTTCGGGGTCAAGTTCTGCATTTGGCCAAATGGTAACAAAATCGCCGAACAATTCTTCTGCATCCGGCATCCGCAATGTATATTCGTAATTGAGAATTACGCACAGGGCAGGAACAACCTGTAATTTAAGCGCATCTCCATACCCGAATTTACTGTAGGTGTTTTCTTCCTGCCCTTCGGAAGTAAGAGCGTCGTTAATGACTACAATTTTGGAATTGCCGGAAAAATTTTTCACGGAAAGGATATTGGTTAGCCTTTTGTCCAAAAGTTTGCTTTCCAAAGCAAGCCCGGCATAATTTTTATTCATTGTCTGCGGATTTGCCAGCACATCACTGCCGAACGTTTCTATTCCCCTGTAATCGTGCCCCTTAATATGAACGGTTGTATATAAAAGCGTAAAATTGAGGCTGTGGTTTTTGTGCAGTCGGTGTACAAGGTTTAAGCGGACAAAACCATTGTTGTTATACGTACGGGGATTCCTTCCATTTGTATAACCATCGTCTGTTTCGCCTGGTGCCGATTCTATATATTGGGGAATCCCATTTGTTGACCCCCAATAATATTTTTTTGCGGCAATATCTTCAAAATAAAAATCAATATAGTTGTACCCGGCATTCAACGAGGCATCGGTTTTTCCTTTAAATAATCCATATTTTTTCCATCTTAGTTCCGAGTTAACATCGGTTTGTTCCGAAAAGGTTTCTCCCCACGGGGCTTCGGCTGTAAGCCCGTGTTGCCATTCTTTGTAAGTATACGAAGATAAAAAGTTAAATTGCAGTTCATTTGCCCATGATAAATTTCTTATGCCGAAAGTGAGCCGCCCGACATAAGATGTATAAGCATCGTTGAACCGCCTTACCCTTCCGGTTTGGGTGTTGTGCTGTTCATCAACAACAAGTTTTACATCATCCATCCAATAATCATTATCGGAATGATTATAGAAGCCACTTAATCCGAGATAATATTTTTTATTACTACCATAATATTTTCTGGAGTTAAGGCTTGCCTGATAAGTTCCAAAAGAGCCTGCCCCTGCCGATATGTCAAGATAATCCTTTTTTGTGTTACGTGTAACCATGTTTACTATTCCGCCCAGAGCATCGGAACCGAATTTTGCTGGAATTACACCTTTGTACACTTCTATATGGTCAATCATATTTACCGGCAGGTTGTTAATTGCCATGCCGCTTCCCAGCAGGTCAGCAGGAATATCATCCACAAAAATGCGTATGCCTTTGCCTCCGACTCCATTGAGCATAATATTTACATTGCTGCCTAGACCTCCTTCTTTGCGTACACGCACGCCGGAAATGCTGTTTATCAGACCGGTTACCGGTTTTGATTGTACCTGAAAAGATTTTGCATCGAGGATACTTACCTGAAAAGGTTGTTCCCGTTTGATTTGGACTGAACTTTTCCCGGTTATAATTACTTCATCTAAATTTTCGGGCGAAACCGATAAATAAAAATTCCGGTGGATGTTTTTATTGTTTATGGTTATTTGTTCTTCTATGTTTGTATATCCCAAATAAGAGACTACTATGGAGTATTTTCCCCGGGGAAGATTTAATGAATAATTACCGTTTATATCAGCTATACTTCCTTCCTGTAATTCTTTAACAAATACGGAAGCCCCAACCAGCACTTCTTTATTACCGGCATCGAATATTTTACCGGAAAAAGATTGCTGTCCAAAAATGTTTATGCTTAAAAACAGGAACAATACAACCAGGGTACTTTTTTGAAATTGATTTTGCCTAATTGGTACTTGCCCGAAAAGTCCAATTTCTGCGTTACGCCTCTTCTGAAAACAGTCATTTACGAAAGTAAATTCCTTGATTTTCAAAAAATGAAAGCCTTGAGCTTGAACTTTTCGATTTAAGCACTTGAAAAAAATGCTAGTTTTCTTGCAGACAATAATTATATGCATCGCTCGTTCTGTTATCATATAATTTATAAAACAAAGCACAAGACAACAGTCCAAGGAATATACTTGCTATAATGGTTACCGCATATCCGAACTGTCCGGCTATGTACATGGCAGCCACCATCATGGTAAAACTTCCAAAGTTTCCCATACAGTCCTGCAGGGTATAATCGCTTCCTTCAGTCCCGGGTTTGCAGTAATCCATCATTGCTGTGGCAATTGCTGTAGATAACAGCCCCTGACCGATAAAGATGCCCCCAATGGCCGCCATAATAAATAAATCCTTTGGTATGCCAAAGACAGGGATAAATAATCCTGTCAGTAACAGGGCTTGTATGAAGCAGGACGTTACAAGAGCTCTTTTACGGGATATTTTTTGCATTCGTATCCCTGCCAATATTGCAGATACTGCCCCTAAAACACCTCCTATGGCTGCTGTTGAAAAAGCAATTTTCATTTCGCCCCATCCAATATCTACCAAGATAGTTGGTAGTATCCCGCTTCCTATTGATATTCCGGCATAAGCAAGCATCAAGAGTATTGTCCATCTGAACATTCCTTTTCTGGTTACAAATTCTTTAATGTGTAAAAAATGAAGTTTTTTTCTTGTAACATTTTTTTGCTCTTTCTCTTTATATATAAATACGACAACTAATGATATTGCGAAACATACCGACATTACCATTAAACAGCCTTTCCATTGTAGCAGGTTATAAGCCATAAGCAGTAAGCCTCCTCCTATGAAATAACCAATGAACCCCATCATGCTTTGTAAACCATTGCCAACGGGACGTTCAGAATGGTCAAGTACTTTAACCGCAGTTGCATCGGTGGCAATATCCTGGGTTGATGAGGCTATACTAATAATTAAGGCAAGTAGAAATGTTGCGTTGTATTGGGTAACAGGATTTAGATATGATAAAAAAAAGCAAAATAGTGTTAACGCTATCTGTAAAAATATCAACCATCCCCGGTAATGCCCCAATAAATTGCTTCCATACCGGTCGACTATTGGTGCCCATATAAATTTAAGCATCCAGGGGAACAGTATCATATATGAATTTCCTATTTGTTCAAGCCCAAACCCTTCCCTACGCAGGATAACGGGAAATGCCATTGAAAAAAACGTCACAGGTAGATTTTGAGTAAAATATAAAGTACCCAGCAGTATATATTTAAATTTTATGTTCTTCATTAGTAATTGCATTCTTTTGAAATGTCCACCCGGTAGCTTCGTTTTGTCTTTTCCACATATTGTAATACAAACCTTTTTTAGCAAGCAATTCATTATGCTTTCCGTTTTCTTTTATTTCGCCTTTGTTTACAACCAAAATATTGTCGGCACCTGCAATAGTCGATAACCTGTGGGCAATAACAATAACGGTTTTATTTTCTACCAGCTTATCAATGGCCTTTTGTACTGCTACTTCGCTTTCGGTATCAAGGGCAGCAGTAGGTTCATCGAGGATAACAATGGGTGCGTTTTTCAAAATTGCACGGGTAATGCTTATTCTCTGCCTTTCACCGCCGGACAGGCTTCCTCCTATGTCCCCTGCTTTTGTATGGTATCCGGCGGGCAACCTTGATATGAATTCATGGCAATATGCCGAGTTTGCGGCATCTTCCACTTCTTTATCCGTTGCATCGGGCTTTGCCATTTTTATATTGTTCATAATCGTGTCGTCAAACAAATAGACATCCTGGAATACAACGGATATGTGTTTCATTAAATCGTCCGGGTTCATGTTATTGATATTTGCCCCGCCGATTTTAATACTTCCCTGTTGAATATCGGCATATCGCATGATGAGTTTGGTGAGGGTTGTTTTACCGCAACCCGAGTGTCCCACGATAGCCGTCATTGTTTTGTTTGGCATACAAAAACTTACATTGCGTATGGTTTTGAAATTTTGTCCGAGGTAGGTAAAATCAACATTTTTAAATGCTATATCGAAATTTTCCGGTTTTTGGACAGGTTTGTGAACTTTCAGGGGAGGTATTTCCAATACCGATTTAATTCTTTTAAATGCGGAATCCATAATGTCGAATACTTGTATAACGCCTACAAATACCGACAGGGGTTCCGTGAGACGGGCAACAATGACAACGCCTGCCCCCAGTGTTACCAATGCCAGTGAATCGTTTAAAACCAAAAACGAACCGATAAATAAAATAGCAAGGAGAACGGTTTCAATCAAAATACCCATTAAAACATAGGGGAACTGGGCTTTGTACAGACCGTGCTTTTGTACCTGCCTGACATATTTAATGGAAGCCTGTAATTTTTGTGCATTTACCCCTGTTTTATTTATTGCCCGTAACACCGGCAGCCCCTGGATATACTCAATAAAACCTGCTTCGAGATTTGCATTGGCACGGTTAATTTCTGTTTTTTCATCAATGGAAAGTTTTCTCATCCAATAATAAAGAGGTATTGCCAGCGGAAAAATTAACAGCATGATAAGAGCCAGCCGCCAGTCAACAAAAAAGGTAACAGCAATTATTGTTACAGGGACAATAAATAATTGCAGAAGTACGGCTGCAACCGTACCCATGTGCAATACCGATTCATCAACGTTACTGGAAAATATGGCATTGAGCTCGCCGGTTTTCCATGCCGATAATTTTTCCAAAGGCATTTTTCGCAGGCTGGTTCCAAGTTTTGTTCGCAACGAGTGGGTTATTTCAACAACATTGCCCGTATAATCGAAATCGTGCCCTTTCCATTTTGTTATCAATGACAGCACGCTGAAAAATATCATAATTCCCAGATAGACAAACACATCAGCAAATATGATATTTTCAGAAAACAGGCTTGTTAAAAGCGGATAAAACATTCCAAATGCAAGTCCCTGCGAAACAAATGCCACGGAAAAGTAAACCATGCTTTTTTTGAAACTGCCTGCCCGTTCATCTGCAATCTCTAAGGATCGTTTATAAACTTCGTACGCTGATGTAAATTTACTCCTGCTCATTTTTTTATATCTTCCTTGTGATGCAAATCCCAATTCCGTGCTTTTTCATAATTGCCCCATAGTTTGGCATATATCCCTTGTTCTTTCAGCAGTTCATCGTGTTTGCCTGTTTCTGTTATTTCTCCTTTATCGAAAACCAGTATTTGCCCTGCATCTTTGATTGTCGATAAACGGTGTGCAATAACAATGACCGTTTTGTTTTTCATTAGGTTTGACAGGGCTTTAATGATTTCTTCTTCGTTTTCGGGGTCGGCAAAAGCCGTTGCCTCATCAAGGACTACGATTGGGGCATTTCGTAAAATTGCCCGTGCAATGGTTATCCGTTGTTTTTGTCCGCCCGACAGGTTTGTACCCCTGTCACCAGCCGGAGTTTCGTACTCATTTGGCAAAGTCATTATAAAATCATGAATTTGTGCTGCTTTTGCTGCATCTATCATTTCTGTATCGCTTACATCGTTGTTTGCCATTTTGATATTGTTTGCAAGGGTGTCGTTAAATAAAAAGGTGTCCTGGAAAACAAAGGAAACGGTATCCATCAATGAGGTTGCATCCATATCCCGGATGTCTGTACCCCCGATTTTTATACTGCCTTCCGTTACGTCCCAAAACCGGGGGATAAGTTTTGCAATCGTGCTTTTACCAGCCCCGCTTGGCCCTACAAGTGCCGTAACCGTATTTTGTGCAACATTAAAACTAATATTCTTTAATGCGTAATTATCGTTTTCATTATACCTAAATGAAACATTATCAAATGCAACATCAAATTTTGCCGGGTATTGAAACCTTGAAGTTTCTTTGAGTTCAGGCACATCTATAATTTCCTGTATCCTGATGGCTGCCGCCCGTGACTTTTTAATAAATTCACTTGCCCACATTAAGGGCATAAGAGCATCGGCCATTCCGGTACTAATTAACAATGCAGCAATCAATGCGACAAATTCAAGGCTGCCGTTTGAAATGAAAATTATACCTGCTATTGTTACTGCAATAAGCGTTGGCAAAGGACTCAGAATAGTCATGGAAACCCTTGCGGATATGTTTGTGGCAGCTATCCATTTTTTCAGGTGAACACGATACCTGTTAAGAGCTTTGTTGTACCGTTTAAAAGACGTTGTGCCATCGTTAAAAGTCCGTACAACCTGCATAGCCTGCACAAATTCAACAACAGCTTTGTTTATATCTGACTGGCTCTGCTCATAATTTTCGCGATACCGTTCTTCGTCCCTCATAACGAAGAACATAACCAATGCTCCAAGCAGCAATATACTAATGGCAACCAGCGCCAGCCTGTAATCAATAATCAAGAGGGCAGTTAGCGATGCCACAGGTGCAGCCACACTTTTACCAATCATGGGAATACTGTCGGCTACAAAGGCATGAAGGTTTTTAATATCATCGAGCAGTATTTTTTTTAGTGCCCCGGTACCTGTGGAAATAACATATCCCTGTGGAACTTTTGCCCAGTGTGTGGTAATTTGTGTTCTTAAAATTTCTTCGAGTTTGAACGCCCCGAGATGGGATACAATAGAAGCATAATACGACATCAGGAATGAAAGTATAACGATAAAAGCCAGGATAAGAAAGGCTTGGTTAAAACCACATGAAATTTCTAAAACAGTGATGTTATCACCTGTAATTATAGAAAGGGCGTAAGCCAATACTACATACCCGGTTATAAAACTAATCCCGCCCAATGCAGAAAGAGCTAAAGCTGTTCTGATATAATTGTTTACAGGGGACATGATAGCCCAAAGTCCGTAATTTTTCCTGTTTTTTTGTTTTGTCATCGTATAGTGATAAGTGGCAGAAGGCAGTGGCAATAAGCAGTAGCAGTCTACTTTTACTGCAACTGCTGCGACTTACTGCTACTACTAAAAAAGATTAGTCTAATTTGAAAATGTAGGGATTCCCGTTCGTGGTAAATAGTTTTGTCCCGTCCAAAGATGATATGTTAACCTTCGTAATATAGGTTTCCGTGCTTGTAATGTGGGGCAGATAAGCATAACCGTCTTCCATGTATATTTTTGTTGCATCGCCTTTGGTATAGGTGTTATTGACGATTGTGGCTGTTTGGTTATACAAATCAAACTGGAACCATTGATAAATAGGGTCTAAATAATACGACCATTCATTGTCGGGGTCAATAGCCGAAGGGTCCTGTACCACCCCAAAGAATTTTCCGTTTCCGGCATATTCAAGTCCTAATACAGGATTATTGTTTGCTACTGCCTCTACATCGAAATAGTAATTTTGGTCAAATTCTGTTTCCCCGTTTTTGATACGTAGAACGCAAGCCGGAAGCCCGGTTGTTTCCCGTTCGCCTGCCCACATGTTATGGCAAAGTACATAAATATCGTCGTTTTCATCCATAACCATATATGATGAACCGCCGCCGGCATTGCCTGCCCCTGTAAATGAACCACGAGTATCGCTGATACGCTTAACTACTGCCGAAGCATTGTCCGTTGAGTTCGGATCAACTTTTGACAGGTCGATTACTGCTATCTCACAGGTTTTCAGACATGGTGTCCAGTTTTGTCCTTTTGAATAAAATAAAGCGACATACATGTAATTATTACGGATTATCATTTCGGAAGGCAATTGTACTGTAATGGCATCTCCCGCATCAGGAAAATCGGTAACTTCATTTAACCGAGACAATGCGCTCATGTCAATAAACCCGGAGCGTTGCATGGTTGAAGGATTAAAAATGGCTATTTTAAATATACCGGGGCCACCTGTAAAAGCGACATCGGTTTTACAAAAACACGGATTACTCTGATACCCCAGGTCTGTATAATCTGTTTCTGTAGATTTACTCCAGTTCCCGGTGCTGTTTACATCCCATTTTTCTATTTTGGAAGCATCAGGCTTATTGAAATACATGCTTGTTCCGTTCGTAAACGGATAGCCATTATAGACTGCATCTATTTCCGAAGTATTGCTATTGTCAATGGCTGTAGCTTTGGTATTAATATCAAACTGCTGTACGTAGGTTGCATACGATGCCATGTCTGCCCCGAGAATGGTGGTTACTAATGTATAATCGCTGTTATTGACGACGAGGTCATCTTCTTTATCGCAGGAAAAAAACACCAGTCCGGTCAAAAAAAATACAAGCATTTTTTGTATGCTGATTTTACATCTCTGTTTCATAATTTCATTGTTTTAATTTGTTAAAAATCACAACAATTGGGGATTGACACCTTAGAAAATAATCATTACAATTGCTGCTGTCAATATTTATTTTGAACAGGTGCAAATTTATGCCGGATGTTTTTGCCGTAATTACGGTCAGGGACATATTTAATTAATATGGGGACAAAAAAACATAACAATAATGACATGACTTACGAACTGTGTGATGAGGAGCTTAACAAATTTGTCACAAAAGAATATTTATACCGGATTGGGAATAACAGAAGCAACTTGTCTGAAAAAGATGTTTTTGTAAAGGAATGCGGAAATTTCGCATTAAAAGAATTTTTTTCAAAAGATTTTTATATCAGTAATTGCGATTACAGTATCAATAAAAACGTCAGTGTACAAGATTGGGTGGATGAGGAAATGTTTTTTCTTTCCTTTATGAATAAAGGCACTTCCTGTTTTAGCTGTAACTCTCTGGATAAATGCCTGTTACGGCAAAATACTTACAATGCTTTTTATCTGGCAGGCGGAGAATTCCCTGTATCGGAACTGGAAAAAGGAGTGAAAAACGAAATTACGGATATTCTTATTTCTAAAAGTTATTTGTCGGGTATAATTGAAAAACATCCTTGTTTATTTAAGGGTTTATGTAGAAAATTTCAAGGAGGAGGCAGTTTCTCATTATTTGACAGTAGTTGTTTTATTTGCCCGAAAATATGCAGGATAATCAGCCAGCTAAAAGAATCAGAATTACTGGGAAACGGAGCTGAACTTTATATAGAATCCAAAATACTGGAATTGTTTTCTTATTTATTAGGAGGGAACAACAGAAGTAAAGAAACAAAGATTTCACCGTATATACGGGAACGGGTGCATGAAGCGAAATTTATTATTGAATCGAACTATCTTGCTCCTCCGGGAATTCATGAACTGGCTTCACAGGTCGGCATGAGCGGTACTGCCCTGAAATTTTATTTCAAAAAGATATTCAATACCACCATATACGGCTACCTGTTTGAATACCGGATGGGAAAAGCCCGTAAGCTATTACGTGACAACAAATTTATGAGTATTTCCGAGGTAGCAATTCAAACAGGTTATGAATATTCTACCCATTTTTGCACTGCTTTTAAGAGAAGGTTTGGTTTTACTCCAAAGGATTTTCAGAAAGAGGGTGGTGTTTCTTACTAACTTTAATCAACCATTTGTTTTATTGAACATTTTATCATTGCTGCTTTCGTGCGTTGGGAGATTTTGCTCTTTTGTTTTTATGTCATGGTTTGTGTGTTGGAAATGTTGGAAAAACAAATGTGCTAAATGCGCGGGAGGTTTTTTACAATGACCGCACCGGGTAGCTTACGCCCCCTAAGAACCGTACGTGCCAGTTTTCCGGCATACGGCTCAAGCCCTTTTAAGGCTCTCCCGGCGAAGGGATACCCGGCCATGATTTATTGTTTCTTGCATAACAAATGTAGTTACTTGCTTGCACTCTTTAGCTAAATCTTCTCTCCATTTTGTTCGTTTGAAGAAATATTTGTCGAATTCAGGCAGATAAGGATTCGCCTTACTTTTCACTTTAACATGATAACGAATGGGAACGTACGCAATACGGTATAACCGATTGTGTTCGATCCCTTTCTTCGTTATTCTTTGATCGGAAAAGTGATTGTTTTGAAAGTAACGATAATAAATCCACCAACGGCTTTTGTTCCGTGCTGGTATTTAGCCCATCGTTTAAGCTGCCGGTAAATGAATGTCCCCAAACGGGAGAAAGTCCGTTTTGCACATATGCACTTGTGGTAGTTTGACCACCCCGTATAACCGGGTTGAGCACCCGGATGATAACGGTGTAAAAAAGCGTTCTTTGAAAAAATGGACTTTCCTGTTGACGGCAAAAAACTTTCCGCGTTTGCCGAACGGGAAAATTATGCCCGCCCGGATGATAAAAAGCCGGCATCACTGCCGCTTTTCCTGGTCCCGGCGGAAAGGAAGGCAAAAAACGGCATGGAAAAATGCAGGAAGGACAGTAAAAAATCAGTTAATCCCCTTACATGGAGCATTTAATAACCAGCGGTTTAGCCCAACACGAATTAAAACACAATTGAGCAGGGGGCCGAAAGCCGGAGATATCAAAAAAGGCAGCAGATATACAAATCTACTGCCTTTTTTTATGGCTCAACTGTGCCTTAATTCCTAATTTGTT
Source organism: Prolixibacteraceae bacterium (assembly GCA_963662895.1). Taxonomy (GTDB): domain Bacteria; phylum Bacteroidota; class Bacteroidia; order Bacteroidales; family Prolixibacteraceae; genus GWE2-42-39. The sequence goes on from OY759981.1 coordinate 1,589,476, forward strand.
ATGCCGTCGTACTTTATTTCATTTTTCTTATAATCGTTGTTTTAAAATCGTAGTTGTTAATCTCGTATTTTTTCAGGTCAAACTGATTTTTATCAAGATATTTCTCAATAAATGGCAAATCTGGAGCATAATGGAAACATCCACCAACCTTCAATGAATTCAGAATACTCACGTAAGTTTTCCCATATCCAATATAATTTCCGTCTTCTCTCAAATTATGGTGATTGAAATGATTTGAAAATCCTAAGTTGCTTACTATTGTCCCCCATTTTTCTTTTCCATAATCGTATTCCAACCAATCGGCTGTTATCAAATTTTGGGTTGTAAACTTAAATCTGTCAATTCCATAAACTTCAAGTCCTTGATGTTTAAAGTAATTAACTAAATGTCCATTGGTCCCACAACCTATATCTAAAATCGGTTGCATTAACTGCTTAACATCAATCTGTAAAATATCAAATTGCAATTCTGCTGAATATTCAGAACAAGCAACAGGACTTACAATCTCGTTATCCTTTCTATAAATTTTTTCCGCGAAAGGATTACTTTCTTTTAACCAACTTTTTAGTTTTTCGTAATGACTTTTTGAAATATCTTCAATCGAATTTGTTCGTGTCCGAAAGTTTTCAAATAAGTCAGAGTAAATTTTTCTCAGGTTATTTTTCGCTTTCAAGTCAAACGAATAGTATTGATTTACTCTGCAGAATTCTTCTATTGCTTTATCAGTAGTATAATCAATTAAGTATTCTTTTGAATCTGGATTTAACTTGTCAATATTTGAAATAGCTTTAACCGTTTCTTCAGCAAATTGAAAATAACCCAGATTATCAAGAAAGATATTTTTGCCTTGATTAAACTCTATTTGGGTATCAATATTTTCTTTAAATCCATTCATTTACAGTGGTATCATTGTATGCGGCAACCGGGTAGCTTATGCCCCCTAAGAACTGTACGTGCCATTTCCCGGCCTACGGTTCAAGCACTTTAAAGCTATCCCGGCGAAGGGGCCCCCGGCTGTTCTTACTGTTTTTATTAGCTATAAAAGTAGTCATTTGTCTGCATTTTTTTGCCAATCCACTCTCTATTTTGTTCCTATTCAGGGGTTTAATTCTGACAGGGTTTTAAAACCTTGAAGCGAAAGACTCATCCCTTGTTTCCGTTGTACTCAAACGAAGGATTGCAAATCCTGACCAGCCGGGTTGTCGCCGGTTGTTTTCTTGTCTGTCAAAATTATAGAAGGCTCTCGTCAACTGATCTCATGCTTGTAAAATTTTCAGAAGCTTGCTGACATACTTAAACAGCCCGAAGGGCGACGGCTTGAGTTCAAAGAGTCATTGCCTGCCAATTCTGAACTGGCAAAAACGATCATTGCCTTTGTCAATGACGCAGGAGGAGAATTCTATTTGGGAATCAGGGATAGCCCACGGGAAGTGACAGGGCTGGATGAAGATGAACTTTTTTCACTTGAAGAAAAGATTGCGAATCTCATTCATGATCTTTGTGAGCCTGTTATTCTTCCTGAGATTTCCTTTTTGCAATATGAAGGGAAACACGTAATCCGTACACAAGTATTTAAAGGCAGTACACCGCCATATCACTTGAAAAACAAATCCAGAGAAGAAGGCACCTTTATACGGGTCGGCTCCACAAACCGGTTGGCATCGCCGGAAATGATAGCCGAACTCGAACGCCAAAAGCAAAACCGGTCGTTTGACTGTGAACTGGTTTATTTAAAGGCAATGGAACAAATAGATATCGAAACATTTAAAAATTTCTTTCTGGAAAAAACGGGTGAAGAATTAACTATTTCTGCATTGAGTAAGCTGGAACTTTTCAGGCAGGAACAAGGAAAGAACCTTCCGACCAATGCTTTGATCTTATTGTCTGATGATGAACTCAGGAAACAACAATTTCCATATGCAAAAATTGAATGCGCACGGTTCAAAGGGATAGTTCCCGGGAATTTCATCGACCAGAAGACAATTGACGGTAATGTAGGTATACAGGCAGAACAGGCTTATCAGTTTGTATTAAGGCACATATCGCAGGGATCGACTGATTACACGGGAGTTTACCGGAACGATCGCTGGGAATACCCAGTGATCGCAATCAGGGAGATTGTCAGGAATTCAGTGATCCACCGGGACTACTCGCTCACCGGGAAAGATATAAAGATCGCTGTCTTCGATGACAAAATCGAGATTACCAGCCCGGGTAAGTTAATGCCAACAATTGACTTCAGTGACATGGAATCGGGGCAGTCCGATATTCGCAATAAAATACTGGCACCGGTTTTTAAGCGTCTGGGGATCATTGAACAGTGGGGCAATGGATTAAGGCTGATTGCCCGGGAACTACAACATTATCCTGAGATTGGCTTATCCTGGAAAGAGCCAGGAATCGCTTTCCGGATTACCTTCACTAATAAAAATTACAAACAACAGCCAGAGTTGCAGCCAGAGTTACAGCCAGAGTTACAGCAGGAGCTGCAACAGGAAACCCTTTATAGTATAACCTTAATGCAACTAACAGAAAAGCCGCTGAACACAAAGGAAATATCTCAAAAGATGGGACAAAAGGAAATTTCAGGACAGCTTAGAAAAATTTTAAGAAGATTGCATAAAGACCAACTGATAGAAAATTCAATCCCGGAAAGTCCGAATCACCCTGCACAAAAACATCAGCTCACTGAACCAGGGAGAACTTTTTTAAAACACTTAACAAATGCCAGGAATCGGGAAACTACTTCGCAATAATATTTTACATAATTGATGTATAAATTTGAATCTCTTACTCTTCAGGTCTGAAACCTTTTCGAACCGCAATAACTTGCCCATAAACTTAGAGTTTAGTTTCTGTCCCTCCAATTTACGCCAATCTGCCTTAATGTCAAATAGGTTAATGATAATATCCGGAAGCCTTAATCCTTAGTCAAAGAGGTACGATTGCTGATTCCTGGAGAATACTGTTGCGGATTTTGCCAAACAAATGCATATTCCGGCTCAAAGTTTACACCTGATTCCGGTGAAAGTTTACACCTGATTCCGGTGAAAGTTTACACCCGGTTCCGGCTGAAAGTTGACAGGTAATTTTCGATGGTTTCCCGGTCATGCTTTTTTTTGCGAAAAAAAGATATGGCCAATAAATCAATAGGAGCAATTATGATTAGGGAGATCATTCGATTAAAGAGAGAAAATTTTTCAAATTCCCGGCTGGCGAAAGCACTTAATCTTTCACGGCCCACTATTATCAAGTATGTAAAACAAATTGAAACCAGCGGGTTCAAACTTGAAGAACTGGGATCTTTTAGTGATGCAGAACTGCACGAACTGTTTGAAGGCGGGGTAACGCCGTCGCGCAACGACAGGAACATAATATTTATAGAGTTATCAGAATTTTTTCCTTACGTGGAACGGGAGTTGAAAAAACCGGGGGTAACCCGTCAGCTATTATGGAACGAGTACAAAAACAAACACCCGGACGGAGTGATGTACTCCCAGTTCTGTCATCATTTCCAGCAGTGGGGAAAACAAAACGATGCCTGCATGCACATGGAGCATAAGGCAGGAGACAAATTATTTGTGGATTACGCGGGCAAAAAACTAAGTTTTATCGACCGGGAAACCGGAGAGATAAAAGAAGCAGAAGTATTTGTTGCGACACTGGGTGCAAGCCAGCTCACCTTTGTAGAAGCAACCCTTAGTCAAAGAGTGCCCGATTTTCTGCACAGCCTTCAGCAGGCCTTCCTCTATTTTGGCGGGGTAAGCGCAGCAGTGGTGCCGGATAACCTAAAATCAGCCGTTAGCAAAAGTGACAGGTACGAACCGGGGATAAACGAACGCTTAGCCGATTTTTCTTTCCATTACGGCACTACCATTTACCCGGCAAGGGTACGCAAACCCAAAGACAAAGCATTGGTCGAAGGTGCGGTTAAAATCGTGTACCACCGTATTTATGCTGCCTTCAGGAATAAAGAATTTTATTCACTTGAAGAATTAAATACAGCCATAAAAAAGGAACTGGAAAAATATAATAACCGGCACTTCCAGGGTAGGGATTACAGCCGCAGGGATTTGTTTAATGAAACCGAAAGAAGTGTATTAAAACCACTTCCAGCCACAGGTTACGAACTAAAAGAATACAGAATGGCCACAGTACAAAAAAACTCCCATGTGTTGCTGGGGAAAGACAAACATTATTACAGTGTGCCTTATTCTTACATTGGCAAAAAAGTTAAGCTCATCTATACACGCGGCGTTGTTGAGGTTTATTACAATCACCAACGCATCGCCCTGCACCGGCGGGATTATTCCCCGCACAGGTACACCACCATAAAAACGCACCTTCCTTCCAGCCACCGGTTTGTCTCGGAATGGAGCCCGGAAAAGTTTACCCGCTGGGCTGCAACCATCGGGGGATCAACCCAGGCGTACATCAGGCAGGTACTGGAAACCAAACCATACCCGGAGCAGGGATACAAATCGTGTCTTGGCATCCTTGGTTTTGCCAAACGTGTTGGCAGCCAGCGACTCGATAATGCCTGTGAAAGGGCATTGCATTACCAGGTTTACAGCTACCATACCATCAGGAATATTTTGGAAAAAGGACTCGACAGACTGGGCCCTGAAAACAGTAAAGTATTGAAAATTCCCTTTCATGATAATATCAGGGGAAAACAGTATTACAAATAATTAATCATTTGAATTATGAACACGAATGCAACCATCGAAAAAATGCAGCAGATGCGGCTGCATGGCCTGAAAAGGGCTTACCAGGCATCCTTTGAAACAGGACAAAACAACTCGCTGACCAATGATGAATTTTTAGCCTGGCTCATTGAGGCCGAATGGGACGAACGGGTCGGACGGAAAACAGACCGCCTGGTTAAAACAGCCCGGTTCCGCTACCAGGCATCCGTTGAGGAAATCAGTTTTGCCCCCGAAAGGGAACTGGACAGAAACCTTTTTACCCGTCTGGCTGATTGCTCTTTTATCGACCGGGGGGAAAATATCATTATTACCGGCAGTACAGGTGCCGGTAAAAGTTTTCTTGCCACCGCCCTGGGATACCAGGGCTGCCTGAAAGGGTACAAAACACTGTATTTTAACCTGGGCCGACTTTTCGATAAACTGACCATGGCCAAAGCAGGGGGCACTTATATGAAAGAATTAGCCCGGATTGAAAAACAAAACCTGCTGATCCTGGACGACTTTGGACTGCAGGTGATCAATAATGAAAGGCAACTGATGCTTCTGGATATTATTGAGGACAGGCATGGAAAAAAATCGACCATAATAACTTCCCAGATCCCGGTAAAAGTATGGCACGAACTGCTTGAAGAAAAAACCATTGCTGATGCTTTTTTAGACCGTGTAACCCACTCGGCACACCGGTTTGAATTAAAAGGAGAATCGATGAGAAAAAAAATGAGAAAACAATAATTTTTTTTGGCTATTTTTAACCACGAAATCATCGAAAAAAATGATACTGTCAACTTTCGCCGGAATCACCTGTCAACTTTTACTGGAATATGTAAACAAACAGGCTCTCGATTTTTTTAGGTACCTGCTGCACCGTACGCGAACATCCTGATTCTAATCCCTGGGTTGGGTTATATTAAAAACAGAGACCTCCACCGGAACTGGGATAAAGGTGATCACAAATCCCTTGTTACTAAAGTCAGGATTGCAAATCCTGACCAGCCAGGGTTACCCTCAGTTCAAAGGGCGAAGCTACTGAGGAAGAGGTAAGCCCGGCATCCAGGAAAGATGCAGGTGTTATTTTCACGCCAGGCTCCCGGATCAAAGAGACACTGGACAGTGTAAAATTTCAAAAAGCATAGGTCCTGGTTTTTCTTGCGCAGGAAAAAAAATCGCTACAGCAGGAAATTGAGTATACATAATATTGGATAAATTGTTACCACATTTTTACAAATTGAAAAAGGGCAGGACATGATTGGTTTCCTGACTCAGGAGTAGTGCATAAATAGTCGCACCAACTCTTCATTGACCCGGCTGTTTATTTTTCCGTATTGTTGCTGGCATTTATTTCAGTTATGTAAATATTTTCTCCAATCAAATTCTTAATTTATTTTGATTCAAGTTCAAATAATAATTTTTGGGTATCACTATTATTTTGATTTAATTTCAAAGATTTTTTAAAACTCAAAGTCGCATTATCAATATCACCTGATGCTTTATAGGCTTTGCCTAAAAAATCAAAGGCTTTGTATGAATCAGGATAATTTATAGTATTTAGCTTAAACAATGCAATTGCTTTGACATAATCAGTATTCTCAAAAAGAAAGTATTTTCCTAACATCTCAATTAAATATTCAGGCGGTATAATGTTCATTCCATACGAATCGGAAATTTTTTTATAAAACGCCTCAATAAATGGTATATCCGCAGAAAACTTTGGATTTTTAAATATATAATAATCAGGGAAAATAAACGTCAATCCAGCATACAGGCTTCTATAAGGAACAGTCAAATGTGTTTCTTTCTCGAATATTTCAAATTGTGTATTGTTTACTCCTTTGTTTTTTAACTCTTTAGTAAATGATAGTTGTGATTTTCTAAGAGGGCCTTTATCTCGTTTTTCTTCAGGCGCATTGTGAGCTGAAGAAATGTATAGTTTGTTTTTAAAATTCGGGGCTTGACTTGGTAAAGATTTTAAAGTTTGTTCGCATACATAATTATCCCAGTTTAGTGCTGGATCCATTGAAATAAATCCTTTAAATAAATTGCTACGGGTTAAATATGCGTATGTACATAACAAGCCACCTAATGAATGTCCAGCCAATATCCGATAAGAAGATGCTCTATACTTTTCCTCTACCTGTACTATAAGTTCTTTTTCAATAAACTGCAATAGTTTTTCCCCTCCGCCACTTACTTTCGCGGCTTCACCTTTATTTCCAAAAACATCTTGTGAGCAATGCGTTGGAGTAAGGTCATGGTTGCGGTCTTTGTGAAATATTGCAACGACAATAAACTTAGGAATAATGAATTGGGAACTCAAAAATTCGGTCAAACCCGAGGCAAGAAAGAAATGTTCATCACCATCTGTAACATATAAAACCGGATAATTATACTGGCCTCTTTTTTCATAATCCATAGGTAAATGAATCCAATATTCTCTATCATCTCCAAGTATTTCAGAGTGAATTAAGTTTGTTTCTCCCCAAAAGAGTTTGTTATCAGTCTGACTAAATAACAGTTTTGAAAAAAATAAGATGATGACAATTATTAGTCTAAATTTAAAAGTTTTCATCGCTTTATTTTGTATCGTTCTGTTTGCTTGCCGCTAACGGCAGTCTGTCTAAAAAATAAAATTAAGCCATTGAGATTCCAATATTTCATTCTTTTCAAAGTCAGATACCCGAATAAATCTTGCATACAAGATAGTTTTTAGACAGTCTGACGGTTTTTTATAAGTAAAAAAGGGAGATAGAATATTTATTCCACCTATTATCCTTAAAATAATTCGAGCCCTTTTTATTTTATTGTCTGATACTTTCCCTTTTTTTAATATCTGTTGACAGATGAATAACGATTTTTCCTTTTCTGTTCCCGAGAATGGGAACCCACGCTTTTTACAAGTTATAGGTTGTTTACTAAATTCTGTTTTATATGCAGGGCAGATAATTGAGTTGTCCATTTCTGTTAGTTTTTGGGTTAATTATTTTTATCATGGTTTGCAATAACATTCTTGTATTTCCCCATCGTTTAGACAAATTATTGTTAAAAGTAAAAATAATAAATGACATTAATGCCAAGTTTATGAGCGGTTTATAATGACGGATAAAATATCGTTGGACTTCTCCGCCTTCGTTCGCTATGGTCTATTCCCGTCTTTATAGTCCATTACCCCTGTTTTTCTTCAAAAAATTTATCCTTATCCCATGTTGCGGGATTATTGATGATGTATTTCGAAATGTTTTGATACGATTGTTCGTCGCGGATGATGCGATCCCAATAATTGCGTTGCCATAAATTACCGTCGAAGGATGCCCAATGAAGGGTTTTTACCCCACGGATATAATTTATGGTGGTGATGGATTCGAATGCACCAACCATATTGCCCAACGTTTTTTTCGATTTTGAAACCGGTCGGCATTGGTGATCCGTTGGTGCAACGGTAGGGACAATCCCTTGTGGTTGCCCTGTTTGTCGTTCCGTTTCCCCGGCATTATTTGATTGGAGGATGGTCGTGTTATCCGGGGTGGGATGGATGACCATCCTATTGGGGACGACCACAAGGATCGCCCCTACAGGCTCAACGATTTCCAATATGGCGTGAAAATGATTGGGCATCACAACGTATTCGTGTAAATGAATGTTTTTGAAACGTTCGTGTAATTTAATCCATTCGTTTCTACCATCTGCCCGGCATTGTTCAATTGTATTTTCCGGTTGTGGATTTCGCCAAACAAACAGGCACGTTTTTTTGCACAGATGGTTACGAAATACAATCCGGCCTGGGAGTAATCGTATCCTCTCAAACGGAGGTTACGGCGATGATGAAATAATGGGGTGTCGGTCATGATTGCAAATTTTATTTTTATGGGAGCAATGGCATTCTAAAGGTACAAACATCTCCATGAAAACCATATATTCCCCACCGGTTTTTCTAATCGAATAATTGCGTTGCCATAATTTGCTTTTAAACGGCGGAGATATACGTACGTGTATTTGATTGGAGATATACAGGAAACATGATTGCGTTATGCGTGTATCTTAATCGTGTTATACGTATATCTTGATTGAGTTATGCGTGTATCTTAATCGAGTTATGCGTATATCCTGATTGCGTTATACGTGTATCCTGATCGTATTATGCGTATATCTTGATCGGGTTATGAGTATAGCCCACAAATTGGCAAGCCGTGTGATTTCCAATATTCCGTTAAAAAGATCAGGATTGCAACTCCTGGCCAGCAAGGGGAGCCTTTCTCTATTCCCGATTAGGCGGGAACAGGGAGGGCTACTCGATTGGGCGTATGGGCTTTTTTAAATACTCAATTTTAAATGTCGGCCAAAACCTTCTCGAACAATTCTCATTAAAGTTGATAATCTGATATCAGAAGCATTATTCTCAATCCTTGAAATATAAGTTTTGGTAGTCCCACATTTCTCAGCTAATTGTTCTTGTGTCAATCCGTTTTTTTTTCTGAGTTCCTGAATCATAACCCCAAGCTTAAATGCTTCAAATCCTTCTTCAAATTTTTCTCTCTCAGGTGTGCCAATCTTCCCGTATTGTTGGTCAAGATGGTCTTCAAAGGATGTCAAATTATTATTTACTGTCTTTTTCATCGAAGTACTGCTTTTTTAATTTTTCTGCTTTCTCAATCTCATTTTTTGGAGTCTTTTGACTCTTCTTTTGAAATCCATTAATCAGAATTACCAATTGTCCTTTGTCAAAGAAACTGAAAACCCTGTAAATATTACTCCCGAATTCAACCCGAATCTCAAATAATCCAGTTGAATTCTCGATATGCTTAAAATACTTAACAGGAATTCTATCAACGGTTGAAATCAATTTTAGTGTCCAGTTGAATTTCTGTCTTACCTCATAGTCAAGGGTGTTAAAAAAATCCAGATAGTAATTTTTGTAATAGAATATATTCCAGATATTTTTTTCTTTCATTTTACAAAGTTAGCTGATCAGGTAACATCTTCCAAAATCTTCTGTATCTTTTTTCTCACTCCTTGAAGCGAAAGGCTTAGCCCTTGTTTCCGTTGCACTCAAACGAAGGGGGCGAGATTACCAACTTCCTGGTCTCATCCTTCGGTGCTCCTTCGCTAATCCCTGGGTTGGGTTATATTAAAAACAGAGATCTCCACCGGAACTGGGATAAAAGAGATTGCAAATCCCGACCAGCCGGGTTCTTTCCTCATCCTCCCAGTTTCCAATATACCTGTAATTAAGGGTATCTTTGAATAGTTTGATGACCCTGTTTTGTGTTTTACGTTCTAAGTCACCGATTGCCATGTTTTATTCATTTCTAATCTTGTTTTGTGCAATTTCAATTGCCCGGCGAAGCTTTTCCTGTAACACTTTCTGCGAAGGAAGCAGGGTTAAATACTCGGCAACGCGAATGTTGCTTTTATCCAATTGCATCAGTTCAATATGTTCGTTGTTTTTCCCTGCACACAGGATTAGGCCGATAGGACTTCTTTCTCCTTCTACATTTTCATATTTTTCCAGGTAATTCAGGTATAGTTCCATTTGACCTTTGAATCCGGCCTCAAATTCCCCAATTTTTAAGTCGATTGCTATTAGCGATTTTAACCGGCGGTGATAAAACAGCAAGTCGATATAGTAATCACGGTTATCAATGGAGATACGTTTTTGCCGGGCTAAAAATGCGAAATCGTTGCCTAACTCAATAATGAAGCGTTGGAGTTCTATTAAAATCGCATCTTCAAGGTCTTTTTCGGAATAAGTGTCGGACAGGCCAAGAAAATCGAGAAAATACGGGTCCCTGAAAACCAAATCGGGGTTCAATTTCTGTTCTTTTTCCAGCAGTTTCAAGTCATTCCGAATGGTATCTTCCGGCTTTTTACTGATGGCAGTCCGCTCATAAAGCATGGAGTTGATACGGTCTTGCAGGGTACGCGAGCTCCATTTCTCGAGTTTGCACATTTCGATGTAGAAGCTGCGTTTCAGTTCATCATCAAGGTACATTATTGTTTTTATGTGAGTCCAACTCAATTGTCTCCGCAGTGTGGAGAAAAACTCCTCATCGGGAAAAGTCTCCGCACTGCGGAGACAATGTTGCAACTGTTTTTCGCTCCACCCTTTCCCATATTCTTCAATTAATGTTTTACTCAGTTTTTTCAAAATCTGTTGTCCGTATCCTGCACGTTCGTTGTTAAGAATATCAGTTTTAATACGCTTGCCGATATTTCAATAAAGCATTGAAAGTTCTGCGTTTACCGAAACGGCAACCCGTTGTTTACTTTCTGCAATAAGGTTTCTTATTTCGGCAAACAACCCCTGGTTCGTTTTTGATAAATCTGTACTCATAAGTTTTTTTTATTAACCGAATAGTTCCCCGGATTTTTTTATTGCTGCTTTAATATTATCATCCGAAAAAACTGGCCGTTTTAGTTTTGGCTGCCACTCCTTATGATTATTAATTAATTGTTTAACCGTTTCGACATTTACCATTCTTCCTTCTCTTTTCAAATCTTCTATAGCCATATCGACGGTTGCCCAAAGTTCCAATTTAAGGCATCCCCGGCTGTTCTTACTGTTTTTATTAGCTATAAAAATAGTCATTTGTCTGCATTTTTTTGTACATCCGGTGCAAGGATAAGTCTTAGACCATGACCAGAAAGACTCAGCCCTTGGAGCGAAAGACTTACTCCTCGAAGCGAAAGGCTTATCCCTCGTTTGTTCAAAAGAAGGGGGCGAGATTACCAACTTTTTGGTGACCTTCACCGGAATGGGATAAAGGTGATTACAAATCCCCTGTTACTAAGCTCAGTATTGCAAATCCTGACCAGCCGGGGGCGGTGACGAGGGGCAGGCGGGAGGCGTTGCCCATCATTTTTCCGGTTTGAAAAATTTATCTCTCTCCCAATTTTGGGGATTGGTATTGATATAATCAGCGATACGTTGGTATTCTTCATCATCGCGGATAATATGGTGGCTGTTTCGGTTCGATTATGGTCATGAACCCGGGATTGCCATTGAAAACCTGCATGTATTTTTCTCATGTTAAATGTGCATATTCCTTTATACCATCTGATGACCCGGAAAATATTGTTATTTAACATTAGATTTTTTGTGCCGGCAAAACCCCCTGTTTTTTGTGCCGGCGTTTGGGGGATTTGTTGCGTTTGTAGAGACGCGATTAATCGCGTCTCTACGGCGGGGGTGTCGTTAATGATTAATATTCCGTGGATATGATTAGGCATGATAACAAATGCACCTAATTCGATATATTGAAATTGGACAGGTATTTCAATCCAATATTTTTCGGCGGTTTTTCCTAATTCAGACGCGATGAATCGCGTCTCTACGATTTCGCCGAAATAACATACACGGTTTTGGGTGCAAATGGGAATGAAACAGGCCCCTGCATGGGCATAATCCCACCATGGCGCCCGTGCCCGATGGGATGCGGTATTTGTTTTGGAATTTGTCCATAAGGCGGCATTAATATTTCCAACGTTGCAATTAACAGGATATTGTCTGTTTTCAATCCATGTTTTAATGTTTCCCGGTCCGGTTGTCTATGGTTGGTTGATGCCCCATTTTCCCGTAAGCAGACGGTTGCTGTTTTTGGCATTACAAACGCCTACCAGCCTAATAGGACACAATGTCCCATTAGGCAGATAGAGAGGCTACCATTCCGGGTGCGGTTTTGGGGTGAGGAATATCCGGTTGCTTTCCCCGGAAAACGGAACCCGGGGGTTTAATCCTCTCCGAAAACAGCAAACCGGAAACCTGAAAAAGCGGATTAAAAATACTATCTGTAAATGTCTGACCGGCAGGTGATTTTAAACAGGGTGATGTTTAGTTCAACACTGCCTCCAATACAAAGCGTAGGCAAGCAACGCTTTATTGGAGGCTAATTATTAGCACCAGTAATTTATTTTTTTTAATCATTTTCAAAATCTTATCGACAAGATATTCATTTATTAATGCTATCGTGAAAATAATGAATCCAGATCCTGACATGTAAAGTTCTATTTTAGGAATGCCAATCTTGTCACCGAAGAAAATCTCTGTAATAAACAGGATAGAAGCTATTATATATAGATATTTATTAATCGAGTTACGTTGTCTTGATTTTGATGCGTCCAACCAGTTTTTAAAATTGTCATTTTCAGAATCCCATTCAAGTAATTTTTCAAAAATAGGAATCGAATTTTTATAATCCTTTAAATTGTATAATGCTCGTCCTTTTGAAGTCAATATACTCCAATAAGTCGTAAAATCTTTTTGGTTAATACCAAACTCATCTTTTTTTAAATCAATCAATTGCAATAACTTGTCAGAATACTTTACAGCCTTTGAATATTTGCCCATTTTCTCAAGACCTATCACATATTGTCCAAGCAATAATACAAAATCATTGAAATCGTCTTTATCCTTAAAAGTCGATTTATTGTCAAGTAATATTTGGTTTTTCTCATAAAGTCTGATAATCCCCATCGAATCATTTGGGTCAATCTCGTAAAATTCGCTGTATATTTCTAATGCTTCTGCCATTTGTTATATTAAACTCTGTCTTTTAAGAAAATTCAATTATCTGTCTAATTTAATGCGTGTTGCGTGTCGCTATTATTGGTGCACCGGGTAGCTTATGCCCCCAAAGAACTGGACGTGCCAGTTTCCCTGCATACAACTCAGGCACTTTTAAGGCATCCCCGGCTACGGGGAACCCGGCTGTCTTTACTTCTTTTTTTATTTCAACATAAAAGTAGTCATTTGTCTGCATTCTTTTGCTAATTGTTCTCTTTTGCTGGTTCTTAGATAAAAATACAGGTCGTATTCCGGCAGGAAATGGTTGGCACCGGCTTTCATTTTTGCATAATACTAAACAGGAACTGCATAAAAAAGAAATGGTTCCAAATTTCGAAAATGGTGGATAAATATAGTAGAACTGCACGGCCGTGCGTCTCTACGTGCGATGATTGTGTTCCCAATAATTGCGTTGCCATAATTTACTGTCGAACGGCGGCCAATGAAGGGTTTTTACGTTTCGGATATAATTGAGGGTTGTTCCATGGGCGTCCGAACCATTATCGTTAACGGGATTGCTTGCCTCAACGATTTCCAATATGCAATGGAAATGGTTGGGCATGATAACCATTTGATGGCATCGCATATCGGGATATTTTTTTTTCGATGCATACCATTTTTCCTCATGGTGCCATATAATATACGCTCTGTAGGGAAAGCACTATCCATCCAATTTCTTAATGTCAAATAGGTTGATAATAAAATCCGGAAGCCTTGATCAGAAGTTGTGAAAGCCTTAATCGGAAGTTGCGGATGCATTATCCAAACGTTGCGGAAGCCTTAATCCTTAGCCAAAGAGGTATGATTGCTAAATTCCTGGCCGAACACTGTTGCGGATTTTGCCAAACGAACAGGCACTTGATTTTTTTAGGCTCCTGCTGCACCGTACGCGAACATCCTGATTCTGATCCCTGGGGGGTATATTAAAAATAAAGATCTCCACCGGAACTGGGATAAAGGTGATTACAAATTCCCTCTTACTAAGATCAGGATTGTAAATCCTGCCCAGAAAAACAAGGGTTATTTTATGCTTTCTATTTCAATAATTTTCGATTTCCGACATCTTGTAAAATGCCCATCTGTTGAATCGCTATCTGATTCAATTTTATTAGCCGCTCTTTTTGTGGCATTTTTTCGTTGATAAATACTGCATTTAAGTTTTCCATATTCGACAAGCAAATCAACTCATTAATTGTAGCATAATCACGGATGTTTCCTTTTTGACCTGGATTAGCTTCTCTCCATTGTTTTGCTGTCATACCAAACAAAGCGACATTTAATACATCGGCTTCATTGGCATAGATAATTGATATTTGTGCTGTTGTAAGTTCTTGTGGTATAAGGTTCTGTTTGATAGCATCGGTGTGAATGTGATAATTTAGTTTCGCCAGTTCCCGTTTGGCTGACCATCCCAGTTGTTTTTGCTCTTCCTCTTTGAGCCGTTGGAATTCCCTGACTATATATACTTTAAATTCAGGGCTAATCCACATCGCAAATTCAAAAGCAATGTCTTTATGCGCATAGGTGCCTCCATAACGGCCTGCTTTTGCCTGAATACCGATAGCATTGGTCCGTTGAACAAATTCTTTTACGCTTATTTTGAAATTATTAAGACCCGACTTACTTCTAATTGTGGCGAATTCGCCATAATTAAAACCGGAATTGTACACCTGTTCCCAAATACCTAAGTATTCCAGGGTATTCCGGTTTCGTAACCAGTCGGTTACAAAAAAATCACCATCTTTTGCTTTTATCATGTCGGTAATACAGATATAGTCTTCATCGTTTACTTGTATTACCGTTATTTCGGTATCTTTTACATTGATTTTAGTCATCATACAATTCTATATTATCCTTACAGCATGCGGTATTTGTTTCGAAATTTGTCTGTCTTGGTTCAAATTTTATTTTTTTAGGTGGTTACTAAATACAATGGTATTGTAAAGATACAAACATCTCCATGAAAATCATATATTTCCAGCCGGTTTTACACCCGGCCTGTGATTCCCAATCCCCTGTTACTAAGCTCAGGATTGCAAATCCCGACCAGCCGGGGGAAGAGGTAAGCCCGGCATCCATAAAAGATGCAGGTGTTATTTTCACGCCAGGCTCCCGGGTCCAGGAGACACTGGACAGTGTAAAATTCCAAAAAATACAGGTACTGGTTTTCCTGCTGTGAAAAAATTTTTTCCTGCTTAGGAAATTGGAATTTCCACATTAGGGAATTAGAGTTTCCTGCTGTGGAAAAAAAATTGCCACAGCAGGAAATTGAGTATACATAATAAACGATGGCAGCATGTCGGGATGATGGTCGAACACTACCAGCGAAAAGGGTGATGTGATTTTGTCGGTCCACAGTTTGCTCATGTAATGATGATTTCCCGAGTCGATAAAGTGTATTCCTTCAGGCGGGAAAGTAGCTATTCTCTCTTTCAATATACGCATGGCATCTTTATCGCAATAGCAATCGGTTCCGGTAATGTCGGTACAGTCAATCCATACAAATTTCTTGTTTTTAGTAAAACTTTCCTGTTCGTACACATGGGTGAAATTCATTAAAATAACCGGAAATTTCATAATAATAATGCATCTAATATGAACTAATCGAACCAAAATAGCCATGAACTGCCCTTTCAGGGAGATATGGTGTATCGTACTACAATATTCCCCAAAACTCACGTTATAATTTAAAAACAGAGATCTCCACCGGAACTGGGATAAAGGTGATTACAAATCCCCTCTTACTAAGATCAGAATTGCAAATCCTGACCAGCCGGGGGGAATATCCGGTCGCTTTCCCCGGAAACGGAACCCGGGGGTTTAATCCTCACCGAAAACAGCAAACCGGAAACCTGAAAAAGCGGATTAAAAACACTATCTGTAAATGACTGACCGGCAGGTGATTTTTATCGAGGTAATGTTTAGTTCAACACTGCCTCCAATACAAAGCGTGTGCAAGCAACGCTTTATTAGAGGCTAATTATTACAAGCTGCCATTTTTTTCTTGTCTTAAAAATTTTGCCCAAGCGAAGAAGATAGAACATTTTGCTCTTTTAGAGTTATGGCTATTTAAATGAGAGAAAAAATCTTCCTCTGATTCAATAATTTCATTGATTTTAGGACTACTATCAACATTTGGACAATGCTTCATGAATAATTCAATATTTTTATCCTTTGATGCAAAATCAGCAAGCATAGCATCAGGATTTTTAGCTTCTAATAATAATCTTCCATCAGAATTTAGTGTGTATTCTCCATCATGAAAATCTAACAATCCAAGATGTTCAATGTCTCTCAATTTTCTTTTGTTATTAGGTTCAAGAATAAGATTACCCTGTGCAAATTCTTTTATTGTATTTATAACACCATTAGGGCCAAATGCATAATAGTACATGTCATTATTTCTCCTACGTGCCTTAATATTAATATCTTCTCCTGATTCAAAAGATATACAGAACTTAATCCAGATGAAAATAATACTTGTTGCTTGTTTCTTTGATGTTATTGTCTTGTAATTGTCAAGAATCTGCGGATTACTTGCAATAAAATCATTTTGGCTTAATTGAGGATTTTGTTTGATAGGGTTATATGCTTTTTTTAATTTTTCTATTGATAACGCTGCATTATATACATGGCTTTGAAGATTATCTATTTTGGAATATATATCTCCATTTTCATCAATTAAGCCAAATAAATATAAATCTCTAGCTTTTCTATTATTTATTGGTTTGCCTTGTAATATATTAGAATAACTTTCAAATAGAGCGCCTGGAGAATAATAGGGAATATGTTTTGCTTTATCAATACTATATGTGCCTCTTCCTCTTTTTGATTCTTCTAACTTATTTTTGATTTTAAGATTACTTAATCCAAACCAGATTAAAAGCTGTTTGGCATAAGCATGCCAAGTATTTTCTTCAAATTTTTCTGTTTTGAATATTCTTTTAAGCACATCTTTTATATCATCTGTCGTAATCTTCGCCTTATTAAGTTTTTGTAATTCAATATAAGGTGTATAATTTTCAAACTTTTGAGATATATAATTCTGGAAGAATTCTTTTGAGACTTCAGTTACTTTATCAGTTACTTCAAAAATATCAATTCCTTTCTGTTTCCTTAATAAACCAAGACTTCTTAATTCAAGCAAGATATTCAGAATAGCTTTTTCGGAAATTTGTTTTGGATAAGAATCAATTAGTGTATTTAATGAAAGTTTTCTAGCTATTTTAAATATTAAAAAAACATCAAGACAAGTATTTCCACTCTGCCTAATTAAATAACTTTCTCCTAATACTGGGATTTCCTTAGTTACAATATAATCTCTAAAAATATCCCAGTAGATATTATATGTTGTACCAGTCCTAATTACTAATCTCATGTGGATTAGCTTGTCAACTAATTTCTGTGTTTCATTGTCAAGCTCTGAAATATCAAACGGATTGCCATCATATGCTCTCATTGCGATATGGTCAAGAAGTCGCTTTTCTTCATTTCCAACTTCAAGCAAATCGTTGTCAAAGAGTTCCTTATAATTTAATTCCTGTTCTAATAACTCCTCAATAGACTTACCATTTTCATATTGCTTAAGCGTATGAATACATAATTTCTTTATTAACCATGGATATCCTTGGGAACTTTCAATAAGTCTTCTTTCGAGGTCGTTTCCAATAGGTTTTCCAATCGAGCTTTCTAATTGGCGAACAACTTGTTTAGCATCATTTTGATTGAATTCAGGAACAGTTATACATTTCGCATAATCTCGTAGTTGATTGAATTGATTAGATGCTTTGTTCCCAAAGGGAACATTGATTTCAGATTTCCAAGAAAACCCTACGACCATATTTTCCCTCGCATCTTGAACATCAATACAAAATTGATAAAATGCATCAAACAATTTTTCATCTCTAAATTTATCTTCAAATTGGTCAAACACAAGTACAAGTACTTTTTTTTGCTTTTTTAGTTCTTTAAAAAGCTCTTTGACTGAATCATCATCAAGTACATTATATGGGGAAGTGATGCGTAAATCTTTTGAAAAAATATTTTTCTGTATGAAACCTGTTTCTATAGCAGATGTTACTAGCTTCTTAAAAGCTAAACCAATAAAATTTACCGTATTTGCGCTTCTTGTATCAACTGCAACGACATGCATTCGACTTTTCCAATATTTTAGAGTTTGACTACTACCTCTAAGTTCTGCTAAAAGAGAACTTTTCCCCCAACCAGATTTTCCGTCAAGCAAAAAAACTCTGTCATTTGTTTCAGCTTTTCTGACATTATCAATAAAAACCCTTATTTCTCTTTTTAGATTTGTTCTACCAATAAAGTGTTTTATTGATGCAGGAGTATAATCATACCAGTTTTCACTTTCTTTAATGTCAGAAATAGTATCTTTCTCATTTGACACACTTTCTTTCGAGCTACTCGTTTTTTCTTTTGACTCTTTCTTTTTTGTAGTAGCTAAATACTCTAATTCTTGAATATCTTTTAAAGTGCTTTTCAATATTTGTATTGTTGAGTCATCATCAATAGGCTTCAAGTCTTTATCGAAAATTGTAAAAAGTTTAGGAATACTTCCTACATTAATGATTGCAATATAAAAAATACCAATATAAGAATATGCTAATGTTAGTTTTGTAATAAGATTCCCTTCAATTTCTGTTTGATTAAAAGTTTTAATAATATTTGACCGCTCTAATATTTCAAAAATCTTATTAGGTCCAAGAAATGACACATTTGGTTTATTCCTTTCAAGTTGCTCTTGTAGACCAGAAGCATGGCTATCTAATTCTTCGGTATGGATAAAATAGCCATAATCAGCTTTTTCACCATCTATGCCATAATCTACTGCAAAAATGAATTTTTTTATTTCGTCAGATTTTGGTTTCTCTTTAGCCTTACATTCTGCATATAAAATCTCATTTTTTAAACGATGTTTTGCTAGCAAATCAATTTCTAATCCTGTAATTAGAACATTTTTAGTTACTTGATAGTCTTGTTTCTCAAGTATTAATCTAATAAGCTCTTCAAATACAGTCCCATTTTGACTTTTATGAACATCAGGTTCAAGAATAATTTTTACTTCTTTTTTCATCTATGTTTTTTTTATTGCAGAAGGCTTTTTTATGGTTGCTTGTAACGTTTGTGTAAATTAAGCGTCAAATATATTTCTGTTTTATCGCCGGGGAAGTGTAATATATTCCTCCTGTCCGGCACGATATGTTTATACCAATCACCTGTCATCAAAATCCATGTCATCAATGGGGTTCTTAAATAAAATTATTCCTTGCAACATGGGTGTAGATATTATTATGATGTTTATCAAAACATTACAGTCTTTTCTTTACTCTCCTTTCGCAATAATTCTCCATAAACTTAGAGTTTAGTTTCTGTCCCTACAATTTACGCCAATCTGCCTTAATGTCAAATAGAATGATAATAAAATCCGGAAGCCTTAATCAGAAGTTCCGGATGCATTATCCAAACGTTCCGGAAGCCTTACCTTAGCCAGAGTATGATTATCCCATCGATCAGTCTTTATGTGGTACAGTGAGTGCCTATACAGTCATTTGCAATACCTTTTTATTAAAGAGAACCTCTCCCTTATGCGGCGATAAACCATCATTTTTAGCCGGGATGTTCTACTATGATGAGAAGTTAGGCTTGTAGAAGGGACAACAACTCTTCTCCTAGAAAACAAAAATATGGAGGTACACAGCGAAACAGATAGTTGCTGTAGGAAACTTCTATTTTTTAGCTTTTAATTCTTTTATAAAATCATACTTTTTTCCCAAAATAGGCTTATCCGGCCAAAAATCTTTTGGAGAACACCCTAGAGCTTTAGCAATTAGATTTAAATGTATAACGTTGAATTTTGCCTTTTTTGAAGGCGCTTCAATATCTGATATAAATGAAGTGCTCTTACCTATTGTCAATGATAAAGAGGTCTGACTTATACCTTTACTTTTTCTAATTTCTTTGACTCTTTTTATTATGTAGCGTTCTATTTCGTCAAGTGAGTCATGCATAATGCAAAATGAAAAAAAAAGAGATCAAAAAACTAAGGACTATAGTCCTTAGTTTTTAGTTTTTTTGTTATATTTGCCCAAACATTACATATGGAAGTGTAATTTTGCGATACTTCAAAAAATATTAGAAGCATTCGCTTAGAGTCTCGGCTTGAAAACTGGCACTTTTTATGGAACGAGATGATAAGTAAGAAAGGCTCACGACCTAGGCGTGGGTTCTCTTATCGTTCCAAGGTATTGCCAGTACCCCAAGCCGGTAAGTTGAGTCCGCGCCCTTTTTGTTTTTGTTCCAGGTGCTTCCCGTTAAATCGACTCAGCTTAATTGTTCAGGCCATGCCTTTTTACCAGGCATGCCTTATATGTTTGTAGTTTAACCTAAAAGAAGGTGTTGCTTATGACGTATTAGTTCTGATATTCCGGTGAAAAAAACAAAAGCCCGCTGCAACTGTTTGGCGACGTGCAGCAGGCCCGGTCGTTAATCAATCTAATTTTAATTAACATTCCAATTTTATGAAAAACTTTTCACATAACAAGGGTGGTGGATTGGCTTCGCTTCCCTGCACGGGACACGAAACAGTTTTAACTTGAAAAGCAAAGTGTCATGCTTCAGTTAAAACGCCTTACTTCCTTTCCCAACGGGCCCCCTGAGAACCGGGAAATATGAGTGCCCCTGTTAAACCTTCAGAAGTTTTGGAAACCCTGAAGGTTTGAAGAAGCACCTCTCCCTTTTCCCTCTGACTGTATGAACCCAAATTTATGCTTAAGGGGCTTGCTATGCCTTTTTGCGAACCGGAAACAGAACTTAAAAACTACTGACAATTAACACGATCCAATTAATTAACAAACTAAACTTTTACTTATGAACAATACCCGTTTTAGTTTTTTTAGGGGAAACCTGATTTTTAAGGCGGTCAACAGGCCTGCTGCGTTGTTGCTGGCATTGACCGGCCTGGGTTTCTTCAGCTCATGCAACAAAGAGGACAACGACCCTGTCTCCGGTTATGACCCGGGCTTACCTGTAACCGTTAGCGCGTTTATGCCCGACTCGGGTTATATCCGTTCCGATTTTGTGGTTACCGGCTCCAACTTTGGCACCGATAAGGATGCCCTGAAGGTACTGTTCTCCGGCAACGACCGGGAAGCGACGGTTATCGGCGTTAATAACACGGCCATTTACTGTATGGTCCCCCGGCAACAGGGAGGCGATAACCCGGTTAAAGTGGTACGGGGCGGGGACACGATTGCGGTGGAGGGCACCTTCCACTATACCGTGAAACAATCGGTTTCGACAATTACCGGGGTGGTTGGAGAAAACGATCCCAAAGACGGGACCCTCGCCGAAGCCCGCTTCGGTTTTATCTATGGAATAGCTGCGGTATCGAACGGAGACATCCTGGCTGTTGAGACCAGTACTTCGCAGGTACGTTATGTGGCTGTTAACGAGAATAGCGTTACCACCCTGCAGACCGGGTTCACCGGGGGAACGCCCGCCAGGACCCGGGACCGGAAGACCGTTTTTGTTATTCAACGCGACGCCCCCCACAAAATTTATCGCTACAGCGAAAAGAATTTGTGGGAACCTGAATTATTTGCTCCGGGCATTGCGGAATTCAATGGACAGATTGCATCATGTGCACTCGATGGCAGTAACGATGAATGGCTGTATTTTTTTGATACTAACGGAAAGTTCGGACGGTTGGAAATTGTCCACCCGAATACGGTGGAAGTCCTGAACGGGCAGGTTGAAGAAGTACGCGGCAATCTGGAGTCGCATATCGCGTACAGCGCTTACGATGATTGCCTTTTTTTTAGCAGTTTTCCGAAGGACGCCGTGTATAAGGTGAGCAAAGACGGGCGGGACATCGAATTGTTTATTGGAGGAAATGGCGCCGGTAATGTTTTCGGCGACCGCTTAACAACCGCAAAGCTAAACAATCCCGCAGGCATGGTCATCGACGAATTTGGAGACATCTATGTGGTTAATGTTGACGGTTACAGTATCTCCAAATGTGACCGGAAGTCTGGTTGGGTGAGCCTTGTTGCCGGTATACCCGGGGACGGATGGTTGCAACATGAAGACGGAGACCCGCTGGAAGCCAAATTTCACCTTCCCTATGGGATCTCTGACGATGAAGAAGGCAACTTTATTATTTGCGAATGTTATTCAGGGGGTACCATCAGAAAACTGGCAATTGAATGAAATGCCGGAATCATTAATTTCAAAATGAAAATCATATGTCAAAATATATAAGTCATCCGGTCTGTGGTTTGATTTGGGTTACGGTAAGCCTGTTCTTTCCGCTGACCTTAACCGCCCAGGACCGGGATGAAAAAATAACGCTGTCCGGGATCGTCATGGACGCAGAGGGACAGGAAATTGTGGGAGCCAACGTTTATACCAAAGACCGGTTAAACGGTACTGTGACCAACGTGGAAGGTCAGTTTCGCCTGGCCCGTGTAACCAAAGGAGATACCGTGTTTTTTTCGTTTATTGGTTTCAATCCGTACAAGATGGTCGCCAGTAAACCGGAATCGCGCTTAAAGATTACCCTGACCCCGGATATCAACGAATTGGAAGAGGCTGTGGTGGTAGGCCACGGAACCCAGCGTAAGATCACCACCACAGGCGCCATCACCAACATCAACGCTTCGGAGTTACAGGTGCCGGCTTCCTCGATCAGCAACATGCTTGCCGGCCGTGTACCCGGAATTATCGGGATGACCCGGAGTGGCGAGCCGGGCAACGACTACTCCGAATTCTGGATCCGGGGCATCAGTACGTTCGGGGCCAATAAAGGCGCCCTGATTTTGGTGGACGGTGTGGAAGGAAGCCTAGATGACATCGACCCGATCGATATCGAATCATTCAGTGTATTGAAAGATGCATCGGCGACGGCTGTTTATGGTAACCGCGGAGCCAACGGCGTGGTATTGGTCACCACGAAAAAGGGGGTGGCAGGGAAGCTTAAAATCAATGTCAAGGCAAACCGGACCTTAACCCAAAGCGCCCGTATGCCTGAATACCTTGGCGCCGTTGAGTATGCCCAACTGGCCAACGAAGCGTTAACCGTGAGGGGGCTCAAGCCGGCGTACAGCGCGACAGATATTGAATTGTTCCGGAATGGCCTGGATCCGGATATGCACCCCGATATCAACTGGCGGGATGTTATTTTGAAAGACTATTCCTGGTACAGCCAGTACAATTTGAATATTTCGGGAGGGGGAACTGCCGCCAGGTACTATATGAGCTTTGGCTATATGAATAAACAGGGCGTGTTTAAGCAGGATGAGTCGGCCAACAAATATGATGTTGATGTGAATTACCACCAGTATAATTTCAGGGCCAATATCGATGCCAACATCACACCAACATCTGTTTTGTCTTTAAACCTCAATGATGTGATCAGCAGCCAGAATATTCCCGGGTACGATAATAATAATGCGCTGTGGGAAGCTCAGGCAAACCTGACCCCGGTGACGGTACCGGTCAGGTATTCCAATGGTCAGTTGCCTGCTTACGGAAGTTCGGCCAATCAAATTTCGCCCTATGTGCTGCTCAATTACTCCGGTTATAAAAACAATGCTTCGAACACGGTGAACCTGAAGGTGAACCTGGAACAAAAGCTTGATTTCATCACGGAAGGCCTGGTGATGAACCTGTTGTATTCCTACAGTTATTTGAGTACGCATGCCACGCGCCGCTATAAAATGCCCGCGTTGTATTATGCCTCCGGACGGCAGAACGACGGTTCCCTGCTGACCAAGGAAGTGTCTGCTGCCGTTGATGCCACTTACTCGCAGGACGCCTATGTGGAGCGGCAAACTTACATAGAGGGAAAATTGTCGTATGCAAAGACCATTAACGACGATCACCGTGTAAGTGGCTTGTTGCTTTCGTATTGGCAGGATGGCCGGGATTCGGAGGGGACGTCATACGACCAGGTGATACCGGTCAGGTACCAGGCCATGTCGGCAAGGGCCACTTACTCGTATAAAGATACCTATCTGCTGGAGCTGAATGCGGGTTATTCGGGCTCCATGGACTTTAAAAAGGGCGAACAATATGGTTTCTTTCCGGCATTTTCGCTGGGATGGGTACCCACGCAATATGAATGGACAAAAAACCACGTGCCGTTTTTCAGCTACTTCAAAATCCGGGGGTCCTGGGGGCAGGTCGGTAATGGCGCCCTCTCCGAACGTTTCCCGTACCTGTCGCTCATGCAATATGGATCAAATCTCTATGGCAGTACAATAACCGAAGAAAAAGTGGGGGTGAATAATCTCCGGTGGGAGGTGGCAACCAAATACGATGTGGGTATCGATGCCAAATTCTGGAAAAACCGGTTTGATCTGATCATTGATGGCTTCCTTTCATATAACGACAACATTTATCAACAGCGGAACACCATCCCTGAGGAAGTTGGCGCTGCCCAAAACCCGTGGATCAATGCCGGTAAAATGAAAAGCTGGGGAACAGACGGGAACCTTTCCTATACACAAACCTTCCGGAAAGACATGAGCCTGACCCTGCGCTCAAACTTCACGCTGGCCCGCAACGAAGTGACCCATTGGGAACAAACCGGGGTGAATTATCCCTACCAGTCATACGCGGGCGTCCCTTACGGTGTTCAACGGGGATTAATTGCGCTGGGTTTGTTCAGGGACGAGGCCGATATCGCAAACAGCCCGCGGCAAACGTTCATGAGCAACTACTTACCCGGCGATATTAAGTACAAAGATGTGAACGGAGACGGGGTAATTGACACGGACGATGAGGTGCCGCTGGATTATTCGAACGTCCCTCAGCTTCAATATGGGTTTGCTGCCGAATACTCCCTGAAGAACTGGACCGTTAGCGTGTATTTCACGGGAGCCAGCAAAGTGAGCTATTTTTTGGGCGGAACCGGCTATTATCCCTTTGCAGGACAGGAAGAAGGGAATATCCTTTCCATTGTGGCCGATCCGGCTAACCGCTGGATCCCGGCTTCTTATTCGGGAACTGCTGAAACGGAAAATCCCGATGCCCGTTTCCCGCGACTGACTTATGGAGCCAATGCCAACAACAACCGGAATTCAACCTTTTGGCTGGCCGATGCTTCGTTCCTGCGATTGAAAAATGCGGAAATCTCCTATCGCTTTAACAACAATTGGCTGAAGAGGTACGGAATTTCTTCGGCAAGCCTGAGCCTGATTGGTGATAATTTACATGTTTGGGACCGTGTTGAATTATGGGACCCGGAACAAGCATCTTCAAACGGCGCGGTATATCCGCTCCAACGGACATTTACGCTTCAACTGAACATGTTGTTTTAGAAAATTTCAAATTTAAATCAGATGAAAATAAAATTTATAGCCAGAAAGATCATGTTGCGGGTTATCTCCATAGGAGTATTGGGAAGTGTGATCTGCTCATGCGACTATCTTGATGTAGATCAATACATTTATGATATTACGCCCATCGACAGTGTTTTTACCACCCCCGGCAAACTCCTTCAATACATTAATGGGATTGCGGACTATCTGCCCAATGAAGACCGGCTTTGGACCAACGCGTGGAGTCCGTTCCAGGGAGCTTCCGATGAAAATTTTAATTCCTGGAACGACGACCGTCATGCAGCCATGAAATTTCTGTTGAACGAGATAACACCGGCCACTGCAAATTCCTATTTCAATAATTATAATACCTGGTATAAGGGAATTACCAAGGCCACCACGGTTTTGAACCGGATGGACGAAGTGGAAGGGTTGAGCACAACGGCCCGGCGCCGGTACACCGGCGAAATGCACTTTTTCCGTGGTTACTTTACCTATTTGTTAGTTCAGCAGTATGGGCCGGTGCCCATTATGCCTGATCATCTGCTTGATTTCAATGCTGATGCAGAAGAGCTCATGTACGAAAGACAACCGTATGACAGTTGCGTTTCCTACATTGTTTCCGAAATGGAGCAGGCGGGAAACTATCTCCCGTCTGTATCGGAAGGAGCCAATATTTACCGCCCGACTTCCGGAGTGGCGCTGGCTGTCCAGTCCCGGGTGCTGTTAACTGCGGCCAGTCCCCTTTTCAACGGCAACAACGCCTATGTGGACTGGAAGCGGACATCGGACGGGGTGAATTATATTTCACAAACCGCGGACAACGGGAAATGGGGAAAAGCGGCTGTAGCGGCAAAGCGGTTGATCGAATCCGGCACCTACAGTCTTTATGTGGCCTACAGCCAGTCCGACACCGAACCACTCGCGCCCAATGTGCCGACAGCCGGTTTTCCCGACGGTGCCGGCAATATTGACCCGTACCGCTCCTATAAATCGTTGTTTAGCGGCGAAGTCTCCATCCGGACATGCCCCGAGTTTATCTGGGCCAGACCGGTTGACCCGCGTGGCGGTGACTCCCCCTTATGGATCTCTTCACCGGCCGAACTGCTGGGCGGAGGAAACGGCCTGAATGTAACGCAAAGCCTGGTTGATGCCTACCGGATGCAGGATGGGAAAGATATCCATGAATCAGGCGCCGGATATCCGTATCCGGATGCCGGTGAATTGTCTGCGCCGGTCGGTCAGGCGAAAGATATGGGTGGTTACAAGCTCTATTCTTCTCAAACCTCGGGAATGTATGCAAACAGGGAAGCGCGGTTCTATGCCTCAATCGGATTTTCCCATTCCATCTGGCCGGGAACGTCCTATTCCGGCTCGGAGGAGGCACGTTACAGAAACGCGGAGATTACTTATTATTCTGATGGCAGCGCCGCTCCCTCGCTCAATTTCCCGGTTGACTACAACCATACGGGATACACCTGCATCAAATACAATCATCCCGAAGATAACATGCGGGCTACAGGCTCAGTTCAGTCCAAATACTTTGCCATGTTCCGGTATGCCGAGATTTTATTGAACTACGCCGAAGCGCTAAACGAACTGGAGGGTTCATACACGGCAGGCGACATTACCGTGACCAGGGATGTGGACGAAATTGCCCGTTATTTCAACCAGGTCCGCTTCCGGGCCGGTTTGCCCGGTTTATCTTCGGACGAAATGGCAAGCCGGGAATCGCTTCGCGAAGCGATCAAGCGCGAACGCCAGGTGGAGTTTGCATGCGAGGGGCGGCGTTACCACGACCTGAGAAGATGGAAAGACGCCCCTGCCGCGTACAGCAGCCCGATTAAAGGAATGAACGTGTATAACAGGGGGTCAGAGCGCGAAAAATATTATACCGTGACGGTGATCAACGAACCGTTGACGCAGCGCACCTGGTCGAACAAAATGTATTTCTGGCCGATCCCGCTGAATACGATGAATAAGAACTCCAGGTTAGACCAAAATCCGGGATGGTGAGGAAGTTGCCAGTGTTCAGTGTTCAGTCGCAGTTGCCAGTGAGCACTGAAGCTGAGACTTCTATTGGCGGGTTCCATACCGTTTGGTAAGCGTCTCAAAGTGATGGCGCGTGTTACGCAAATTGCAGTTCTGTAAATTAAAAAAGAATAATATGACAAAAAGTAGTAATATAATTTTATCGGTGACTGCTTTTCTGGCGATACTTGTTTCAGGTTGCCGGGAAGATTCACCATTGGACGGCGAACAATATATGAAGCAGGTTTCTATTGTCGGCGCAGACCAAACCACGAACGAAGGGCTTCGGGTGGCTGAAGTCCCTTACCGTGACCTTGTCCGTTCGGAAACCCCGGTGTCGGTTACAACCGGCGGCAGTTTGAATATCGACCAGGACATCACCGTGGTGCTGAAAGAAGCCGGGAGTGCGGCAATCGATGATTATAATTTCAAATACCTCGATGACGATGAGCCCCAATACCGGCATCTTGACGATGAGGCTTATGCGATTCCGGATCTCAGTGTGGATATAAAAGCCGGGGAGGTCTATGGATTAATGCCGGTAGAAATAAGTACGGCCGGATTAAATGCCGACTCATTGTACGCACTAACCTTTCAGATCGAATCGGTGTCTGACCCGGAATATATTTCGGTCAGGACGGTTGATACCGTCCTGATTTTAGCGTTTAAGCTGATCAACGACTTTTCCGGATTGTATAATTCTCAGGGATACGATTTTCCGTACGACCCGGATACAGGAATTGCAACGGGTGATTCATCAGAGATTTCAACTTCGAGAAACTTAACAGCACTGGATGTTCATACGGTCCGTTTGTTTCATCTGTTGAGTGTTGAATCTTCAGCTAACCGAAGCGCTTTTGGGCTTAGTTTAAAAATCGAAGATGACAACTCCGTTGTGGTCAGTCCCTGGGACGAGCTCGTTCTGATTGATGGCGCAGGAACCTATGAACCCTCAACTCAAACCATCTCGTATTGGTATATTTATCAAAGTGGTACTGACGTCCGGAAATTCACCGGCACCTTAAAACGAACAAATTAAGTCGTCATAAAGAGACTAACCTGCCGTACCTGTGTCCTGCCTTTAAATCACCGGGAGCCATTCGGTTACCCGGTGATTCCTTTTGGTGTCATCGGACTTTAAAGGAACCGTTTTTTTTTAGAGAACGGTTCCTTTCGCAGCACTTGACTTCAGGTCAAAGCTGCCCGTCAATGGGTTGGATGGTGCCATCATCATTATATTTCAGTTCGATGACTTTCACACTGCGTAACCAGGTTTTCCCTCCGCTGGGTTTGCTGTCGTGATAGAACAGGTACCATTTTCCCTGAAATTCAATGATGGAGTGATGGGTTGTCCACCCAACCACAGGAGTGAGGATAACTCCCTGACAGGTAAAGGGTCCATAAGGATTATCACCGGTGGCATAGCAAAGGTTATGTGTATTGCCGGTAGAATAAGAAAAATAATATTTTCCCTGATATTTATGAATCCATGGAGCTTCAAAAAAGCGACGGTCGTGATCGCCGGCTGTGATAGGGTGCCCCTCCTGGTCTGTAATCTCAATGGTTCTGACCGGTTCGGCAAATTGAAGCATATCATCGCTTAGTTGAGCTACCTGTGGTCCCAACGCAGGTTCATCATCTGCTGGTTCAGTGCCACATTCAATGGCCTTTGCATTACGGTAGCGCTGTAACTGCCCTCCCCATATTCCGCCAAAATACATGTAGTATTTACCATCATCATCTTTAAAAACTGCCGGGTCAATGCTGAAACTGCCCGGGATCGGATTTGGTTCAGCCCTGAAGGGGCCTTCCGGCCGGTTCCCTGTTGCGACACCAATCCGGAAAATATCAGTTTTGTCTTTTACCGAAAAGTAGAGATAATATTTCCCATCCTTTTCTGCTGCATCGGGTGCCCACATTTGCCGGCCAGCCCAGGAAACATCGTCAATATCGAGTGCAACCCCATGATCGGTTACCTTTTCTTCCACACTTTCCATGGAAAAAATATGATAATCACGCATGGCAAAATGATCACCATTATCATTTTCCTGTATGCCGGATTCAATATCATGTGACGGATACACATAGATTTTACCGTTAAAAACATGTGCCGAAGGATCGGCGATATAAAGGTCTTTAACCAGGTAATGGGGTAAATTTTTTCCATCATCAAGCTTGCCCGGTTGGGAATATGCATTATCTGTTTCCACAGAAAAAGTCATTAAAGCAATTGCGGCCAATAATCCTGTGAGGCCTTTCCTTTTATAAATGTATCGATTCATAATGATTTGTTTTATTTTTATTGGTTACTCCTACCAGGAAATAGACACTGTCGTCAGGAATCACATCAAAAACAACAGTCCTGTCTGACTGTGATAACTGTACCGGAATAAGTTTTCCGTTCCTGTAAATCCGGGCACTTTGCCAATCGTCATTCAGTATCCGCTGAATAGAAACAGGCTCATTATAAATGAGATTGTCCAGATGATCTGTAATTTTGAGTTGCAACGAATCAGGAGTGACAGCTTTTTCCCGGATTTCAATTGCATTTCTTTCCCTGATATACTTAACGACATTTACAAACGGAGCCACCCAATAGCTTGTAGGATTATCATTTACATATACAAAATGTTTTGCCAATTCCTGTGATAAAGTGGGAGAATAGCCTTGGTCATTATCAATGGCATGAATAAGAAAAACGCACCAGCCCTTTTGTGTTTCAGCTTCTTTTACTTTCCGGTTAAAATCGCCGGCCGTCTTTATTTCACTTTCTTCTCCGGTTACAATAGAGCTTATGTTATAAAAATCGTTTGGAGTGTTTCCTTCAATAATACCACTGCAGGCACGCGCTGCAATATAGTATTTACGCACAAGATCCAGATCCCCAATATTACAATAGGGATAAGCTGTCGTGAGGCACAAGGCACCTGGTATGTGTGTATTGATTGTGTTTTGTGAGTGACTAAGCTCGTCTTCCTGCCTCTCCAGGCTTAACGTGTCCAGGCTTGGATGTGAAACCGTGTGACTTGCCACCTCAAAGCCTTGTTCAGCGATTTCGGCCAGTACATGCCAGTCCGGATTCCAGTCAGTAACTGTAAAAAAGGTTGCCTTTAAATGATATTGATCCAGTAACGGTTCAGCAACAGCAAGCTGGTTGGGCGTATTATCGTCAAACGTATAACTAACTGCAGCAGTTTTAAATTGATCCCATGTAGCTACTTTATACCCTTGAGGAACTTGGGCTTCAGAAGTATTTTTCAGCAGATTTAGTATTTCATCACAGGCTGGCTTTTTCTTAAAATTTTTGTCAAAAAGCAAAGCTGTTCCCCGTTCATTTTTACTGAATTCCGGAATCCATGAATATTGGTCTGAAAGCCCCCAAACGACGAAAGCTGTACAATTTTCATCGTCCAGCCATAGCTTTGCCATTTTGCCATAAGATTCAGCCTGCTCTTTGAGTGTTTCCTGACTCTCTTTTCCCGTATCAATGCTGATATCCAGTTCTGTTATTTGTGTTTGCACCTCCAGTTCGGCCAGGCGCTGCATGTTGGCTTTGATCCCGGCAAAATCAATCTCTCCCAACCGGAAATGACATTGCAGGCCCACACCATCGATTGGAATTCCCCGTTCTTTCATGCCTTTCACAAGATTATATACCGCATTCGATTTTTCATTCATGTTTTCGGCTTCGTAATCGTTGTAAAAAAGCAGGGCAGATGGGTCTGCCCGGTGGGCCCACACAAAGGCGGAATCAATGAATGCAGTGCCAATCACGTTCAGCCAGACCGTTTTCCTGAAATGATCCGGTTCTTCAGTATCAATCGCTTCATTGACCACATCCCAGGCAAAAACTTTTCCTTTAAAATGGCTCACTACCGTGGTGATGTATTCTTTTAGAACAGACAACAATTCCTCTCGGGAAAGCTGTTCGTTATTCATCCATCTCGGGATCTGTTTGTGCCAGACCAGGCAATGCCCTCGTATTTTCATCCCGTTCTCCTGTGCAAAATCAACCAGTTTGTCTGCCTGCGAAAACCTGAATTTTCCCCGTTCCGGCTCCAGGGCATAGGGTTTCATGGCATTCTCGGCTACCACTGTATTACATTCATTTTTTAATAGTTGTTGGTATTTACTATTAACAGGTTGATTAAAAAACCTGTTGTGTACAGCCATCCCAAGGTTAAGGTTTTGCTGATCGGCATACTCGCGTAACGTATCAGAGGATTGTTTGGCACAGGAAACGATCCCAAAAACCAGTATAATAAATAAAGGAACCCGATAATTCATAATCATTTTTCAGTGTCTGTTTATACAATAATTAAACTTCCCATAATAAATTTTGAGTATAAGATAACCGCACAGAAGCAGCATTCGAACTACTTCTGTTGCGGAATATTTTATTAATATTGAAGGTCTCCTGTAAAATCCTCGCTCACATCGCGTCCGGCTAAACCATCAGCAAAACCTTTATAAGCATGTTTGCGCTCGTAGTCGGCATCCCAAAGATTGGGTGCATCGTCGGGGATCCAGTTCACATGTTCCTGCTCATTGTCCGAGATTCCCCAGGGCGTTACTCCATAGCGTTGGGCTTCGGGAATATCTTTCATATAGGTATCCAGAACATATTGATACAGGTCTGCCTGCTCAGCAAACTGGCCGGTCGTTGGAGAAGCAGCACCAATTTTGATATCAAACTCGGAGATTTTAATCAGTTTACCGGTGGCAGCCAGTTTTTTGAACATCTGGTCTATCTGGTCCCGGTCGCTGTCAAGCGACAGGTGCATTTGCGTACCGATCCCATCGACGGTTGCTCCCTGTTCTTCAATGTAGCTGACATACTCAATCAGTCCGTCACATTTAGCCAGGTTATATTCCAGGTTGTAATCGTTAATAAACAGTTTATCATCAGGATTCCCGTATTGACGGGCCAGGTTGAAAGCAGTTACAGCATAATCCTGCCCCAGATATTTCACCCAATAAAATTCATCAGTTGCCGGATCGGAAACATTCCCGTCACGCAGGGAACCATCATCTTTCATCGGCTCGTTGACCACATCCCAGGCATGAACGTCGTTTTTATAATGACTGACCATTTGAGAAATCCAGTTTTCCATGGCAGCGCCAATGATCCGGGCTTTTTCCTCGGGAGTTTTTTCAATATATATCGGTTCAGACCCGGAAGCCGGCTCGCCTGAGGTAAATACAACATCATCAATATAGTAGGTAGTTGCCGTTTCTCCGAAATCAAATATAAATTTGGTCTTGTCATCTGTTGATGGAGTAATTGTTTTTTCAACTTTTATCCACGTAGTACCTACATTTATTCCTCCATAATAGTCTCCGCTATAATCAGCATTTTGTATTTGCACCTGCAGAACAGCATTGGTCGTTGCCCTGACCATAAAGGTACAGGTGTAATCTACCCCCTGTTCCAATGGCGAGTCAAAAGTCCAAATCTGTTGAGCTTCATAATTGTTGGCTGCCACCGGGTTGGTAAGCACCATGGCATAGCCGGTACCGCCATATCCTTCCCCTTCTCCAGATACATCTCTTGATGAACCATTGCCCCAGCCGGTCCATCCATCAAGTGTCCCGTCTTCAAAATCACTATTGGTAATCATATTCACCAGCATAGGTTCAGCATCCAGATCTATGACCCGGACATTATCCAGATAATAGGTCATATTAGCAACCTTCCCAAAATCAAGACGGAACTTCATGGTACTGGCAACCGCTTTAAAAATATCCTCTTGGCTTCCTTCAGAGTATATGGTATTCATGCTGTAAACAACTTCTTTCCATGTTGTTGATGTCACAACAGGACTACCTTCTGTCAAATGCCACGGATATTGATTACCCAGAGGGTTATCACTGTCAAAAGACAACCGGACACCTCCTTGCCCTTCGGATTTTACATAAAATGCAATTTCATATCTATGTCCAACAATAAGCCCTACTTCAGGACTTTCAACCTGAACCTCCCATTCATTTGAGCTTCCTGAATTCGTAACAATTTTCAGGGCTTGTTCTCCCCCCAATTTTATTTCCGTTGTAATTTCAACAGATTCTTTACCCGACCCCCAGTTGCCCCAACCAGTATCACCTTCTTCAAAATCACCATTAGATAAAAGGTTAGTTCCGGCAGGCCCTGGGATCACCTCTGGTGCTATGAGCCCGTTCAAATAACTGGCATTCTGGTTTTGATGCCAGACCAACGTATGGCCGTAAACAGACAATCCTGCTTCTTTGGTTTTGGCGATAAATGCATCCGCCGGTGCAAAGTTTAGTTCTCCCTGTGAATTTACCATCGCTCCGTGTTTCATGGCATAGCCCACCACGACTTCATCAAAGTTTTCGTTCACGATATTCCGATAGGTTTCATCGTTCATGTACAAATCCATACCAATGCCTGCACCGAGGGTAAAATCGGTGTAGGTTTTCAATGGTTCGTAGCGGGAGATCTTTTCGGCCAAAGCCAACGGAAGCTCGGAAGTGGTTACTTCCCCGTATGAGGGGTCCCTTCCCCAATTCATTTTGTCTTCGTCACATGAATTCAAGCTTATTATTAATAAGCAACAGATGGCAAAAGGAAAAATAGCTTGTATTGTCTTTTTTCTATTCTGTTTCATAATCGTACCTGTTATATTGTTATTCTTCATCATCCGGAAAATCGCTGTACGAAGGTGTGTCCAGCGGAACAACACGGAGATTGTCAAAGTATATCTTTACATCGGTAGCTGTTGGTTCCACCACATCAGTTACGCCAATATTGTGGAACCACGGGCCTGATTGCTTGTAGCTTGCATTGGCCATCGAGGTAACCACATCGCCAAACGTCTTGCCTGTATAGTCGTCGCTATCGCTGAAAGGGAGTGTTATTGTAACCCAGCAACCCGGATTTTCGAAAGAAACGACTGTTTCGTTTACATACCAGGGACGATAAATCATACAATACCGGTCTGTTCCTGAACCATCGGCCATGACCATCCGGATAATCCCTGAAGTCCAGTCACCTTCCACATAAAGGTCCATTTGTACACCGCAATCCGTAGTTGCTTTGCCAGCCGGAATTACCTGCAAAAGATCAGAAGACCAGTTTGAACTGTTGGTCCAGTAACGAACATCGGAGTTGGCTGCAATTGTTTCACCGTTTACATTGAAACACTGATAACCTCCCTGCGATTTGGGCCCGTCACCCGATGCCGGAATCACATCGGTCAAAGGAGTGCCTGCATCATCGATTCCTGATGCCCATGAATAATTATTTACATCATCGAAATTTTGGAACAATCCTTTTTTGAAATTAAAGCATGCCGGAGAATAGGCG
The DNA here is from genome assembly GCA_963662895.1 of Prolixibacteraceae bacterium. Taxonomy (GTDB): domain Bacteria; phylum Bacteroidota; class Bacteroidia; order Bacteroidales; family Prolixibacteraceae; genus GWE2-42-39. The sequence goes on from OY759981.1 coordinate 1,624,438, forward strand.
CCACCGTTAGCACCTGTAACCAAAATGGAACCACCGTCATCCGAAACTCCTTCAGGTACGGTTACTGTACAAAATTTACCATCTTCATCATCTGAAACGATACCTTCGGTTACCGTTACGTTCCCCGGGAACGTTATGCTTGTAATACCCTGCAAACCTGTTCCTGAAATCGTAATACCATCCCCGGCCTGAGGCATCGTATGTGAAATCCCGGTAACGGTTGGAGCAGAAGCTCTTATTTCAAAAGAATAGGTATAGGTATTACTTTCACTTTTTTCCAGGAGAATTGTATTCCTTTCATCTTCGGACGCTTTAATAGTCGGGACATTTTGGGAAATGCTTACCAGCATCGAATTATCGGTAATGTACACCGGGTTAAAATAATTATCGTAGCCGTTAATGAATACGTTTCTCACCCCTGTAAAACCGGAGCCCTCAAGGCGTAAAGTCTGCCCGAGACGGGCAAAGATGACTTCCCTGTCGGGAACGGAAGACTCGGCATCTTCCAGGTACACTTTTGTAATCGTTATGGGCGTATCAATTCCTTCCTCGTCGTCGTCTGAACACGAATTAAACAATAATGTAAAAACAAACAATCCCAGGAATAACGTCCAAAAACTTTTATATTCTCTATTTTTCATTGGATATTTTTTTAGAAAAATTATTCAAATAAATCAGTTATCCGCTCTTCCGTAAATTCATAAGGAACAGGGGCTTCTTCCAGTTTCGGGTTCTGGATCAATTCCGATTCGGGATAAGGCAACAGGAAAGTAGATGCATCAGCTTTCCCTACCGGCCTGGTTTCCGCATCACGTTCAGGATCGATACTCAGGTTGTTGGGTGCACTAAACAAGAAAGCAGGAATAGTTCCCCGGTCCTGTTCATTAATATAATTGATGATTTCTTGCTGTTTATAATAAGCACGGCTTAGCAAATCGTACCAATACCTGCCTTCCATACAGAATTCCACACGGCGTTCATGGCGGATATTTTCCCACGAGATACTGGTTTTTTCCGGCAAACCGGCGCGGGAACGAACTTCATTAAAGTAGGTCAGGGCAGTAGCATTTGCAGTACTTGCATCATTTCCCAGAATTGCTTCTGCATAATTCAAATAAACTTCGGCCAGGCGGAGCATATAATTATCAAGAGCAGAATTCATACGTCCGATTGCTGCATTATCTTTGTTGGAACCGGTTACCCCTTTTTTTACATTGAGTGTTGTAGAACTGTTTCCTGATACATTCCGTTCATAAAGAAGTCCTCCATTCGCTTGATTAATCTCAGAATAATAATCGCCATATCCCATCCATGTTGCTTTACGGCGGATCGTATCGTTTGCTTCATATTCCTTGATCATATCGTAAGGGCATCTTGTCCAGTCTCCCCAGGCGGCATCATCGCCTGTAACTTCTGAACCGTATGCAAAATAGGCCTGGTGAGTATTGATCACCCCATATCCGGAAGTACTGTTTAGACCAGGTACCCATTGAAAAGCAAACATCGATTCAGCGTTGTTGTTATTTTCAATTTTAAATAAATCGGGGTAATCATCCATCAAACTGAAAGTCCCTTCATTAATTACCTTTTCGGCTGCCTGCTTTGCCCAGCCAAGATAAGTCTGATCGCGCGTCCCCACATTCGGGTTCTCTCCGTAGTTGGAGGCTACAAAGCCCGAATAGGCCAGGTAAAAACGGGAAAGCATTCCAAAGGCGCTGTAACAATCGACCCTTCCCGATTGTCCAGCCTCTATCGGTAAATATTTAGCGGCAAACTCCAGGTCGCGGATCGCAAATTCAAACGCATCTTTTTGCGGACTGGAATTAACCACCGGATTAGATGTTAGTGGCGTAGGGTCCTCGGAAATAATTACATTACCCCACAACGAAGCCAGATACCAATAAGCAGTACCGCGCATGAAGCGGGCTTCTGCAATATATTGTTTTTTCACGTCCTCTTCGGCTGAACTCTCATTGATACTCTTGATCACTTTGTTCGATTGCTGAACTACCACGTATAAGGATGACCATGCGCTTGTCAGAGGCCCTGTCAGGCCGGTGACCGACAAATCGCCGAAAGGATAGATGTAATCGGAATACGGGGCGTATAGATTATAAGACATTCCATCACCTAACCCATAATAAAATTTGTCATTAAAATCGAACCACACTTTATTATAAAGAGGGGCAGTAAGAGCAGGAAGGTTTTCCTCTGTAAGGATGCTCCCTGTTATCAGGTTATCAGGTTGAATATCAAGAAAATCACTGCATGAATTCAACAAAAGTGTCCATGCAATGATTAAAGGGAAAATTATTCTTTTTGTTTTCATCTTCATAGTATTTAAAGGTTAGAAAGAAACATTGACACCAACCGTGTAGATCCTTGGAGAAGGATATCGTCCGTTATCCACACCGTTTAACTGGTTCCCTGCACTATAGGATATACCTACTTCCGGATCGAACCCGTTGTATTTGGTAAACGTGTATACATTCTGCAGATTCGTGTAGACTTTCAAATTGGACATACCAATCTTACTTATCCATCTTTTCGGGAAAGTGTATTCCAAAGAAATATTTTGTATCCTGAGGTAAGAACCATCTTCCACAAAACGGTCGCTGAAAGCAAAGTCATAATCGGAAGTAGCTGTTGATTGCGGCAAACGGCACATATGCGGATCCCCACCTACGATTTTCACATTCCGGTAGTCGTTCGGGCCGTCCGGATCAATGAGGCCGGTTCTTGCATAATCGATGGCATACTCAAACAGGTTGGAAATATTTCTGCGGGGGTTCCCCATATAACGGCGGGCATAATTGATCACATCGTTACCGTAAGAACCGGTCAGGAAAACAGTCAAAGCAAAATTTCCATAAGTAAAAGTATTTCCTATCCCATATGTGAATTTAGGTTCGGGATCACCGATAAACGTACGGTCTTTCTGGTCAATCACTTCATCGTTATTTTGATTTTTATAGATGTAATCACCAATCCATAGCCCGTTTTGTTCGTCGATAGGCAGGTCACTCATGACCGGAACAGGCTTTACGTTTCCATCTTTATCTTTGTAATAAAAATCGGTTGCCTTTTCAAAACGCCCGATAATCTGGTAACCATAGAACTGGCCAATAGGCTGATCAACAATGGTGCGGTTAATAATAGTAGAACCTGTAGCGCCCCAACTTGAATCGTCTATCGAACGAACATCTTCTCCTGTTTGTGTATTGATTGATAATACTTTGTTGCGATTTAGGGTAAATACGAGATTACTACGCCACTGAAATTTATTGCGGCTGATATTAACGGTGTTCAACGTGAGTTCAATCCCTTTGTTCTCTAACGAACCTAAATTCACCCACGGGCTCGCGCTTGCCCCTTGCCCGGAAGTTCCCACGTAGGCAGGCAACGATGCCTGAAGTAACAGGTTTTTGGTTTTCTTGTAATAGACATCGGCAATAAATTCAATCCGGTTCCCGAATAAGTTTAGATCGAGACCGATATTGCTTGAATTGGTTGACTCCCATGTCAAATCTTCATTTGGCGTATTGGCGGCAATTAGGCCTGTTCCCCAATTGGTGGTCGCGGTAGTATAAGTGGCCAGCCATGCGTAATTGTCCGGGATATTTTGGTTCCCGACCAATCCCCAGCCTAAACGAAGTTTCAGGTTATTAATGACAGGATTGTCTTTCAGAAAACTTTCATTGGATACTTTCCATGCCAAAGCAGCCGATGGAAACCAACCGGCTCGTTTTCCCTTGGCAAATTTAGATGACTGGTCGTACCTTAAAGTCGTTGTCAGTAAATATTTGTCTGCATAAGAATAGAAAATACGGCCAAAATTGGAAAGGAGCGTGTTGGCACCGGTATACCCGTTATTGGCAGCAGTAGTGGCATCGCCCAGTGTTAAATCGGTAGCTCCGTTGGTCGGATAACCGTTACGGGTACCGGAAAGAAAATCCCATGATGATTTTTGCATTTCATAACCATACATGGCAGTCACTTTATGCAGGTCAAAGGTCCGGTCGTAAGTCAGGATATTCCTCCAGCTCCAGAACTTATTGTATTGTTTGGAAAAGGTTCCTTCATTATCATCTCTGAACTGTGTTTCCGACAAATGATAAGTGGGTTGAAAACGAGAGGTATTTATAAAATTAAAATCAAAAGACAACTCCGTACGGAACGATAATCCTTTTATTATTTCCGGGGTCAGTTCTGCATAAGTATTTGTCCGGATACCGACTGTTTTGTTTCGGTTATCGATCAACATTGCCATTGCCATCGGGTTGGTCGGCATATACTGTTCATCCGATGCGGCAAAAGAACCGTCAGGATTACGGACAGGCACGTCCGGAGTTGTTTTGAGCGCCGTAATTACCAGTGACTGATCAGAAACAGTCAGCTTCTGGCGTATATTTGAAAAAGCAAAGTTTATTCCTGCTTTCAGGTAGCTTTTCACCTGTGAGTCAAAACTTCCGGTCAGGTTCATCCTTTCAAACCCGGAGCCTGCCGCTATACCATCCTGATTGGAATAACCCGCACCCAAATTGTAGGTATTCTTTTCATCCCCGCCAAAAATGGAAAGGTGATGATTGTACATCATGGCCGTATTAAATAATTCATCCTGCCAATCAGTTCCTTCCCCCAACAAATCGGGGCGGACAAAATTATTATTGTAGTCGATCAGTCCCAGTTCTGCTAGGGTATTCCGGTGGGTAGCATACTGTTGCAGATTCAGCACATCCAGCTTGGTGGGTATTTGTTGCCAACCAACATAGCCATTGTAATTAATGGTTGCTTCCCCTTTTTGCCCTCTCTTGGTTGTAATAATGATCACTCCGTTAGAGCCACGGGCACCATAAATGGCAGTAGCAGAAGCGTCTTTCAGGATATCCATTGAAACGATATCCGCAGGGTTGATAGAGGCCAGGGCACTCGTATTTGTGCTTTTATCTCCGGTTGCCCCACCGTCAATAATTACACCGTCTATTACGTAGATTGGCTCGTTGGATGCGCTCAAAGAATTGATACCGCGGATCCGGATTGAAGTACTGGCACCTGGCATACCGGAGTTTTGTTGTACCTGTACTCCGGCTGCCCGGCCTTGTAATATCTGGTCAATAGAAGTAGGTACAGCTTTTGTTATAGCATCGGAACTGACAGATACAAGCGAACCGGTCAGATCACTCCGCTTCATTTGACCGTATCCGACAACAACAACTTCATTAAGAGCAAGAATATCCTCCTTCATCGTTACATTAATTATGTAACGATTATTGACAGGAATGGTCTGTGATTCAAACCCAACGAATTTGAATGTAAGCTGAGCATTGCCGGGAACATTCAGATTATAGTCCCCGTCTGAATTAGTGATAGTTCCCTGGGTGGTTCCTTCAACGATAATACTGACTCCTGGTATCGATTCACCTGTGTTGTCTGTTACCTTTCCTGTCACAGTAATATTCTGAGCCAGAGCAGCAAAAGATAAGAAAAGCATAAGGAATACAACTAGCATAATTCCTTTAAGTGCATCAGTTTTAATCATAAGAAATGAGTTTAGAAGTTAGATAATTTAAAAATGAAGGTTCATTTTTCGAATTAAAGAGGTGAGTCGTTCTGTTCTGGTATGTTAATGGTTCATACCTCTTTTTAACGTTTTTTTCCATAGATATCATTTGATTAGTACAGTTTAGTTATAAATTATATAAGCCTTTATAATAAGCTTCACAGATAGAGTCTTACCGGCTATTTATTTAGTTTGTTCCGACTATCAAAGTTAGGGATATCCCTACTGTTCTCTATTCCTGTTTGTTACCAGATGTTGTTTGTTTGTTACATTACTTGTAAATTGGTTACATATTTTTTTCTCCAGGTAACATAAACACAAATTCAATATGTTTTGTGTTTGAAAAGTACCTCTGGAATAAATTTTTTTACTTTAGTTAACCCGATTGAGAAATAAAGTTATGCGATCAAAAGATTTTATTTTTGTTATAGTATTCTTCTATTTCTTCCCTTATCTGTTAAGTGCTCAGAATAAACGATTGTTTGATCATAATGAGGGCTTGTCAAACAGCCTGATTAATCAGGTTCTTCAGGATCACCTGGGATTTATATGGGTAGCTACAGAGGATGGTCTGAACAGGTTTGATGGGATTAAATACACCTCTTATTCGCACAACCCAAACGAAGAAAACTCTCTTAGTTCCAATTTTGTGTCCTCGCTGGCGGAAGACCGGAATGGAAATTTATGGGTTGGGCAAATTGATGGTCTCCAAGTCTATAATTATGACACAGAGACTTTCAGGGAAATCAAAATTTTTGCCGCAGGCTCTGAAATACATCCTTATGTCAGTTCTGTTTTATGTCGTGCCAATGGCGATATTTGGATCACCACATCAGGCTATGGAGTATTTCGTATTAAAAAGAATACTGATACCCCGGAGCAATTAACGGATTTGAATGAACGGCTGAGCAGTTATTTTTTGAGGACTATTTTTGAAGACAAGGACGGGATTATATGGATTGGATCCGATAATAAAGGACTTAATTCCTATGATCCACAAACAGATGAAATCCATAGCCTTACGCAGTCAGAAGACAGGAATAGCGCATTGCCTGGCAATGACATTTCAAGTATTTGCGAGGATGATCTGGGAGGAATTTATATCGGGAGCCTTAATGGAGGGCTGGCGCGTTTAGATAAGAAAACCGGGGTGATTGAAAGAATAAAATCAGCCAATCCAAGCGAGAACAACCTTCCGGTTAAAAGTCTTTATTTCGATTCCGCAAACAGGCTTTGGGCCGGAACAGATGGTTTTGGACTGAAGTTGCTGAATAAATCGACAGGTCAATTGGAAAGTTATGCTCCGTCAAATTCATCATTTGATTTCTCAAAAAGCAAAATACATTCTATTATTGAAGATGATGAAGACAATCTTTGGGTAGGCATCTTTCAAAAGGGACTCTTTTTATTTCCCGCAACACCGGAAATGTTTAAGCATTTTGGGTACGAAGCTTTCGGAAAGAATAGTATTGGTTCAAACAGTATTACATCCATTGATGGAGAAGGAAATCATCTTTGGATTGGAACCGATGGTGACGGAATTTACCTGTTAAACCGGACAGACGAGGCTGTAAAACACATCATTCTGAGAAATAAAGAGGGAATTGTCAAAGGATACAACATTTTAGTGCTTCATAATGGTCCCGGTAATTATTTGTGGATTGGTACCTATTCTAACGGACTAATCAGGTACAGTAAGGCAAACGGGTCGATAACAACCTACAAGAATGATCCTGCCGATGTTTATAGCCTTGTTAATAATAAAATTACGACGATCCGGGAAGGCTCCGATGGTCAATTGTTATTAGGGACCCTGGGTGGTGGGATCTGCCGTTTTGACCCTAAGAAACAATTGTTTTTTGAGGGACTGAATATTCCTGATTCTCTTAATAACCGGATTCAAAAATGGGTTAATGATATTTTTATTGACAGGGACCGGAATTACTGGATAGGAACTTACGAAGGACTGTTTTTTGTCAATTATGACGCTCAATCAATAACCCATTTCTCTGAATCGGACGGAACATTAGCAAACAACACGGTCTACTGTATTCAATCCGACCGGGAAGGAACAATATGGGTCGGAACTTATGGAGGGTTGGTGAAAATTGATCCCCAAACCTTTTATACAAAAAATTACCGGTTGGAAGACGGATTGAGTAGTAATGTTATCTGTGCCATCCAGGAAGACGAACATCACAGGCTTTGGATTAGCACCCATAATGGTTTATCACGATTTGACCCTGATAAGGAAATTTTTACTAACTATTTTGCATCCGACGGTATTCAATCCAACGAATTCTCCAGAAATGCTTCTTTCAAAACCCACCAACAGGAATTGTTTTTTGGTGGGATCAACGGAATCACTGAGATCAAAAAAAATTACCAGGATTATATACAGCCCGTCAGGGATATCATTTTAACCGACTTCTTGCTTTTTAACCAACCTGTAGGAATTGGTGATAAATCGGGAAAACACGTCATCCTGAAAAAGTCAATTGTGCTGGCCGACACCGTTCAGATACGGGAACGTGATAACATCTTCAGCATTGGTTTTACTTCGCTCGAATTAGCTAATCAATCACGAATATCTTACGAATATCAAATGGTAGGATTTGACGAGCATTGGAATGTTACCAACTCGCTAAACCGGAGGGCCACTTACACGAACCTGCCTTATGGTACCTATACTTTTTATGTTCGTGGTATTGATAAATACCAGTACTCAAATCCACGGAAGCTGACTATCCTTATTTATCCGCCCTGGTATAAAACCCTATGGGCAAAAGCACTTTGGATCTTATTGATCCTCGGATTCTCCTATGGAATTATCCTGTTTTATAAAGAAAAGCTGATGCGCAGGCATGCCGAGAAAATCAACGAAATGAAAATGCAGTTTTTTATCAATATTTCGCACGAGATTAAAACGCCCCTTGCACTGATTATCGATCCGCTTGAAAAACTACTTAGCCAACAGGTTGATGAAAAAACCTCGCGATTATATAAGGTTATGTACCAAAATGCCAGCCGGATTTTCCGCCTGGTCAATCAACTGATAGACGTAAGAAAGATTGATAAAGGCTTACTCCTTGTTAAATTTCAACAAGTCAACATTTACAACTTTATCAGGGGAATTGCTCATTCCTACGATTTGCTGGCTTCGGGCAAAAATATCTCATTTGACATTGAAACGACCGACCCGGATATTCAGGTGTGGATTGACCCGATGAACTTTGAGAAAGTGATTCTGAACCTTTTGTCTAATGCCTTCAAGTTTACGCCATCTGGTGGTTGCGTAAACGTAAGTATTGAAAAGGTAACAGACCGGAAAACAGGAGGTGAGGGAAAAGTAAACATAATTGTAAGCGACACCGGATCTGGTATAAGAGAAAGCGATCGGGAACGGATATTTACCCGTTTTTACCAGGTTGAATCCAAAGAAGCAAGGTCGATGGGAGGAACGGGGATTGGCTTAAACTTATCGCGCTCGCTGATTCAGTTACATAAGGGAAAACTGATTGCTGAAAACCGGACTGATGGCCCCGGAAGCAGGTTTGTTATTACTCTTCTTTTAGGAAATCAACATCTTCCAAAAGAAGATCTGGTTATTGAAGAGAATCTACTTCCAACCCCTACCAATAAAGTAACGCTTCAGGTTGCTTCTCAAATAGAGAATGGACACAAAGGGAAACAGGTTAAACCCAAAACCAACTATAAAGTTATGGTTGTTGACGATGAAGAAGAGATCAAAAACTACCTTGTCTCCGAATTGTCCGGGATCTACACCGTTGTCGGGTGCAAAAATGGGAAACAGGCATTTGAACTGCTGATTGAGGAAAATCCTGATTTGATCCTGTGTGATATCATGATGCCTGAAATGGATGGGATCACTCTCTGTAAAAAAGTGAAAGGGAACAGGCAAACCAGTCATGTTCCGGTAGTCTTGTTAACCGCCCTTTCCAAAGATGAGAATAAAGTTGAAGGAATAGAGACCGGTGCAGATATGTATCTGGTGAAACCATTCAGTAGTGATTTTTTAAAAAAGACGATCGCCGGGATCCTTGAAAACAGGAGAAGGATTTACGAAAAATTCCAGGAAGCCGGAGAGCCCTTTGAGAATATCAAACTTAAATCTCATGACGAGGTACTGATGCAAAAAGTAATGGCCATTATTAAGGATAACATTTCAAATAAAGAGCTCAATGTTGAAATGCTTGCCGATGGTGTTGGTATCAGCCGGGTTCACATGCACCGGAAATTAAAGGAACTCACCAACCAGTCGGCACGCGATTTCATTCGCAACATCCGAATGAGACAGGCAGCTTATTTACTTACCAACAGAGATGTAAATGTAAGCGAAGTTGCCTATGCGGTTGGCTATTCCAATCTTTCGCATTTTTCCAATTCCTTCAAATCACATTTTGGTATTTCGCCCAAGGAATATATTGAAAATCAACATAAATTAAAAGATTGAAGAAGAAACTTCGCAAAGTATCGTCTTCCAGCAACGGCGATTTGTTGCTGCCTCTTTCTGACTCTTAGCTACCTGTGGAAAATGACTGACTACCTTTTGATTTGTAATCCTGACTTTTTGTGTGGGATTACCGTGCCAATTTGGACATATTACCCATAAAGAAGGTGTTTTTCACTTTTTTTGCCTTTGCCCAAAAAGCCGTTAAAAAACCGGTTTATAAAAATATTTTAAAAAATCATTTGTTTCTTTATAATGTTTTGTATTTTAAAGCCGGGAAAACTCTATAAATTTATGTATTATATCGCAGACAAAAATCGCTATGATTGTATTCCATATAATCGTTGCGGAAAATCAGGATTAAAGCTGCCGGCTATTTCATTAGGGCTCTGGCAGAATTTCGGCGGGGTTGATGTCTATGAAAATGGCAGGGCCATATGCCGAAGAGCGTTCGATAAAGGGATAACGCATTTCGATCTGGCTAATAATTACGGTCCTCCGTATGGTTCAGCAGAAGAAAATTTTGGTAAATTGCTCCGAACTGATTTTAAAAATTATCGTGACGAGCTGATTATTTCGACCAAGGCGGGATATGATATGTGGCCGGGTCCCTACGGGAATTGGGGTAGCCGCAAGTACCTGCTGGCCAGTCTTGACCAAAGCCTTAAACGGATGGGACTTGAATATGTGGATATCTTTTATTCACATCGTCCCGACCCGAAGACGCCATTGGAAGAAACGATGGGGGCACTTGCACAGGCTGTGAGACAAGGGAAGGCACTATACGTGGGTATCTCCAATTACCCGGTGGATAAAACCACTGAAGCTGCAAAAATTTTGAAGGAATTGGGAGTACCCTGTCTGATCCATCAACCTAAATACTCAATGTTTGAACGCTGGGTGGAAAAGGGCCTGCTGGATGTACTTGAACAGGAAGGGATCGGTTGTGTCCCGTTCTCACCCCTGGCACAGGGACTACTCACCGACCGTTATCTGAACGGTATTCCTCACGGATCAAGGGCATCGAGAAACTATTTTTTGAAAACGGAACAAGTAATGGCTTCGCTGGGTAAAGTAAGGCAACTCAATGACGTTGCCGGTAAACGCGAACAAAAACTGGCGCAAATGGCTTTGTCCTGGGTACTGAAAGACCAACGGATTACTTCTGTTTTGATCGGGGCCAGTTCGGTACAGCAACTGGAAGAAAACCTTGATTCGTTAAATAACCTTACATTTTCAGATGAAGAGATCAAACAGATTGATTCAATCCTGAATTCAAACCCCGCTAACAAACGGGCTTTGGTTATTCCCAAAAACATGATGAAAAGAGTCCCTGGAGAAGAAGAAAAAGTAGAAGGCAATACCCGTTATGATTTTATTAAAAACCTTGCTGATAAACTAACTCAAAAATAAACTGTCAGGAATCCCATTGAACAAAGGATGGGATTCTTCTCCTGTTTTCAGCGTCGCAATGCTGAAAAATAATTTAGTAGTGTTTATATTCAATTATTTTTATGGGTGTGTACAAAATGTGCGGAACCCGGAAGTTGAATTGGCAAATATTATTTTACCAGTAATTTTTTTGAAGAAGTCTTTCCTGATTTCTGGACCATGCTTATGATGTATATTCCTTTCTGAAGGTTTGAAATATTAATTTTGGTGCTTGCTGAATAAAGCGTTTCTTTTTTTATTTCTCGCCCCAAAATATCAGTGATTATAAAGCTTGCCCCTTTATATGAGTTTGTTTGAATGGTTATATTTCCATTCTCTACAGGATTTGGGAACAAACTGAAAAGTTCCTTACTGTCATCAATCTCAGGGAGTGTACTGTTCGTTCCGTTTTTCAAATCATCAATATCGCGGGCAATTAGCTGGTAAGTGGAACCGTATTGGCTGATAATCCCGGTTATGGTATTTGTTCCGGCCGGGAGCGTTTCACCTATCAGTTTCGATGTATAACTTACGTACAGGGGAAGGGAACCTGTTCCGTCAGAAAATGTATAGCTCCCGCTGTTCGAAATGGTTGTTCCTGCATTCAAGAATGTTACATCTTTTATGCTCACAAGTTTCCCTTCCAAATCTTCATTAACATCCGAAATTGTAATTTCTAAGGGGGCAACTGTTTCATTGTTTTTCAGGTTACAGAAATAAGCAATATTTTTTATTTCTGTAAGATTATTGTATTCCGTAACAGTCCCGGTAATAACAACACTGTCCCCGATTGCCCCGGTCTCGGGAGCCGAGTAAACACAAATTGCTTCCCGTGTGCCATTGTTCTGAATGTAATATTCGCTGTCGATAATTTTAGATACCCTGCCCGATACGGTCACAGTTTGGCCCACAAGAGGGCTTGTGGCAGATGTACCTTGCACACCGGCCAGGCTGGTTAAATCATCGTTTCCGATGTTTTTATGGATAAAAGCTGAAAAATGTTTGGTACATTGGTTCCGGGAAACATCGGTAACCACTACTTTATAATACAGGTATTGTTCCCCGGAAAAACCGGAGAGGCTCATTTCTCCCTGATAATTGTCCCCATTAGCAGTCATGGCAGCCGATTGGTCCTCCCCGTCGTAAGAAGGACTCCAGTAAACAAGTATAGAAGAAATCTCATTTGCGGAAGTCACGGAAATATTTAACTGAACCGTGTTCCCTTCAACCGGAATTTCAGGAATTAATGAATTGCCGGTAATCTGAATCGCTGAAATTTCCGAATCGCCCCAGATTAAGTCGGCATATTCCGGATGATCGACGAACGGGTTCCGGTTAAGTTGCATGTTGAATATCCTTTCATTTCTCCTGCGCTCAAAATCAGTGGGAGTGTATTGCCTGTTCCATTCCAGTAATGTTTCAAGGTCCCCATGTTGGGCTTTAGGGTATGTTCCGGTACCGTCAACTGCTTCCAGTTCCATTTCCCCGTCAGTTCCTTCATATCTGACATCCATGTACAGAATAGCCCTTGCCACCTGGCCTTTTACCGCATCCGACGGCTCCCACGCATCGGAACGGTACCAGGTTCCCGGCGCTTCTGATACTTCTGTCCCTTCGGGGGCTACATCATCAAAGTCGCGGTTACTGCGTAACTCATTTACTGAACCATCAGCAGGATGTAAATTGTGAACATCGCTGTCCATCGGACGGATATCGCCAAAACCGCCATGCGACTTTGCCCAAATATGTTCACGGTTTATATAGTCTCCGCCTGTTCCGTATGTGTCTGCATCCTGTGAACGTTGTGTATAAAGTAAAATTACATTCGACGAATTATCCGGGTCGGCATCACAATAATTCAGCAGGTATTTGGCATTGTTATAGCTATAATCAACATGACCGGAAATAATAGAGTGCAACGCTGTTTTCAGTTCGTTCCCTTTTTTCCCTTCAGCATTATTGTAATACTGAATTGGTTGTGAAGCAACAACAAAACTGATGAAAAGCAATCCGATGCAACTTAATATTTTAATCATTTCTGAATCGCTGAGAATGAATTATAAAGATACATCGATTTATTATAACAGAACAAACAATAACAGAACTGTTTAAACAGACGATCGTTATTTGTAACGGGTTACTTCAATTGCATTCGGTTTACAAACACTCATGCAGTGCAGGCAACCTATACAGTTATCTGGGTTTATTACTGCTATCTCTTTATGAAATGGAAGTTTCATACTTGTTAATACATTATAATTGCATATATCAACACATTCCCCGCACATGGTACACTTTGATTTATCAATATAAATAACCACTTCCCTCTTTTGTTTTTTAAAGACAGGAAAAGCATTATACATTAACTCAAGTGATTTTTCAATCCTTATATTATTCTCCAGTTCACTCATCATCCGGTGATTGCTTTCATTTAATTTCTCCTTAATATCATGTATTAATACTTTTACTTCCGATATGCTTATTGGTTCTTTCATAGAATTAATAATTTATCATTTCCGAATAAAGAAATTTTAATCTTTCCCTTAAAAAAAGTACAGCATACCGTTTCCTGGATATTAATGTATTTACAGGGACTCCTGTCTTTTCGGAAATCTCTTTAAAAGACATTCCTCCAAGTTCATTCATCTCAAAAACACATCGTTGCTCTTCAGGAATTTCAGATAATGCTTTTTCCAGCTCATCCCAAACCAGGGAGCGAAGGTATTCATCTTCAGGGGTAGCAGTATCTTCCAAAAGGATGCTGCTGATTTCTTCTGTAATTATTGCATCATCATCGCTCTCAATATATTCAGGAATAAGCGTTATTTTCTTTTTTTTATACCAGTCAAAAATTTTATTTCGTGTGACCTTATAGAGCCAGGCTTCAACATGCTCAATAGGTTGCATCAGGAAGTCAGCTTTTGCCAGTTGAAACAACACTTCCTGTAAAATATCTTTTGCATCAGCTTCACTTGTAAGCTTACCGCGAATAAAATTTAACAGGCGTGACTGGTATTTTTTTACCTGTCCGGATATTTCACTTTTTTCCCTCAATTCTTTATTGTTTTATTCATCTCTTCTACGATAGTGCTCTCCGTGATGGTGATGGTGCCTCATTTTTTGATAAAAATCTTTCCGTTCCTCAGGTGTCATCATGCCCCATTTATCCCTCATCCCGGGCCGTTGGTTCGAACCAATTCTACCGAACCCAAACAGCAACCGGGAAAGTACCATTAATCCTATTGCTTCTAAATAGTTTATAGAAGGTACACCAAACAAGCCGGGTAAAAGCCAGTTCCACAACAACATGGTTGCCAGCGCAAAAATGAGAATTGCCAAAACAACAAATACGGTATCTTTTGATCTCGAAAAAAACATAACTTCAACTTTTTAATTTATTAATAATAGTTCAAAAGCCAATTCGTTAACACAAATATTTTATTTAGAACAACAAGTCTTTATTAGGTAAGACGATCCTGAGAAAATTATATTTTAATACTGGTATCAGGGAAAGAAAAAATAACATCCCTACGGGATTTTTGAAAATTACTTAACGAGAATAAATAACCTTTTTTTATAAACGACTTGTGTCCAGAAAAAGATACCTGCAAATTTTGCCGTGGCTGAGGAGGAAAGCCCAACCTACTTCTTTTTTTCTGTTTAAAATTATCTCATCAGAAAAAATCATCAAAAAAGTTACACAACTGATTCGTTGATTACCAATGATATAGAGTTATATTCCAAAAATATTTTAAAAAAAGTGGTATTTTGTATTGCATAGTACCATTTAAAGTTTATATATTTGCAATACAAAATTCAATGTAAAAAAAAGTACAGTTTTAAAAAAAGTTCTATGTAGACCGTAACGAAATTGAAAATTGGTCGTCATATAAATTGAAAACAGGAAATAAACAGCCATAAAAACAATTAAAATTCGACAGATGGCCTCAGGCCTGAAAACAATTAAACAAACAGAAAACAAAAAACAAGACAGAATCATGAAAACAAAAAACAGAAACACAGGAACAAGAAAAAGCAAGTTTAAAAATGCATTTTTAAAAGGAGGAGCAATAGTGATCAGCTTTATACTGATTAGTTTCACTGTGAGTGCTCAAGGCTTTTGGAGACAATTATTAACAGAAAGTAGTCTAAGTAACGTAGCCATGATCATGGTTGGTGACACAGGGAAAAAAGCTCAGCCAGAAACAAACGATTCCTCATCATATAGTTCCATAGGAGACGAATCGTTTTACAACACGTTTAAGGCCGAAAGCGATAAGCTGTTGAATTTGGAAGCGTGGATGATTGACAACAACTATTTTGCCAGCTCATCAGTTAATGTAGCAAAGGCAACCGATCCGGGACTGGAACTCGAAAACTGGATGATCAACAATAAATATTTTAGCACTGTTCCAAATATCCAATTTGAAAAAGATTCAGAACTGGAACTTGAGAACTGGATGCTCAGTGACAATTTTTGGAGAATGTAATTATGAACCATTTTCCTGTCGGTCTTTCCCGGATAGATGGATAAAATAACGAATATGACTGTGGAAAAATGCCGCTGTATATCAGAAATGCAGGCATAACTTCTGAAAAGAAAAAAGGCGATGAAAATAGAAAATACAAAAGCACAGATGCGAAAAGGGGTTTTGGAATATTGTATTCTGCTGGTACTTGAACAAAAACCTCTCTATGCGAACGACATCATCGATAAACTGAAGCAGTCGAAGATGATCGTTGTGGAAGGAACCCTTTATCCTCTGTTAACCCGCCTGAAAAACGACGGTTTACTGACATACCGGTGGGAAGAAAGTACCCAGGGGCCTCCTCGTAAATATTACGAACTGACCAGCGAAGGAAAAGTATTCCTGAAAGAACTCGGTGAATCCTGGAACGAACTGACCAGCGCGGTGGAAATGATAAAAAAACATAACCATTAATCCCTGAAATAAAATTGAGCTAACAACAGGAAAACCATAGAAAATGAAAAAGACATTTACAATTAATATAAGCGGCAATGTTTTTCATATCGACGAAGATGCGTATGAAAAACTGCAGGGGTACCTTCACATGCTGAATAATCATTTTGGGAATTCGGACGAAGGCCGGGAGATATTACAGGATATTGAAGCCCGGGTTGCTGAATTATTCAACGAAAAAATGAAGGATGGTAAAGATGTGATCGTTGACCCCTGGGTGGATGAAATAATCGCCCGCATGGGAAAACCGGAAGATTTCATGGAAGGGGAAGAAGCCGAAGCAGCTTCAACAGGACCAACCATAGGTACGCAAAAAACCAAACGCCGGATGTACCGCGATCCTGACCACCGTGTATTAGGTGGTGTATGTGGAGGAATGGGGGCATACTTCAATATCGATCCGGTGGTATTACGCATTATTTTTTTCGTCCTTTTCTGGTTTACGGCAGGATTGGCAGTCCTCATTTACCTTCTGTTGTGGATAGCAGTTCCCAAAGCCCGCACTACTGCCCAGCGCCTTGAAATGAGAGGTGAAGATGCAACAGTGTCGAATATCGAGAAGTCGATTAAGGAAGAAGTAAAAGAAGTAAAAGCCAGTTTCCAGCGTTTTAAAAATTCAGACACTTACGGAAAAGGGAAAAATGGTGTTTCACGTTTCGGAGACCTGGTTTATAACATATTAAAAGTTCTCCTGAAAGTTTTGGTAATTTTAGTGGGAGCCTTACTGGTACTGGCCGGATTTTTTGGGTTGCTGGGATTTCTTAGCACCATTATAGTTGGTCACTCAGTTCTGCAGAATGTTCCGTGGGCACCCGGCTGGGGACCCGAATTTCATATGCCGGGATTTTTTGACCATTTTGTAAGCTCCGGCTCCCTTACGCTTTCAATTATAGCAATCGTATTATTGGTTGCAATTCCGTTACTGGCAATTCTATTCATCGGTACAAAAATGATCTTCCACTATAAAACCAACAATAAAATTATCGGCCTGGCTTCGGTTGGTGTCTGGCTGGTTGCATTATTCACCCTGATTTTGGTTTCACTCGGACAGATTAACAATTTCAGCAAACGAACATCGGCAACAACCAGTACTAAAATTAACTGTGTGGGATGCCAGACCCTCATCCTTAATTTGGGCGAAAATAAATACAATAATTATACTGATTATGAAATTGACCTGGATAAAATGAAAATGATCAAGGTTGACGGGGAAGAAGTTCTTTTGGGAGAACCCCGGCTCGACATTGAAAAAAGCAGCAGCGACCAGTTTGCAATTGTCCTGAAGAAAAAAGCCCGGGGTAAAAACCAGGACGACGCTCAAAAGAACACAGAGGCAATCGTTTACAATTTTCAGCAAAAAGATTCGGTAATTACATTTGATCCCTATTATACTCTTGGTGAAGACGGAAAATGGAGAAATCAGGAAATTGAAATTACTGTAAAAGTCCCGGTCGGAAAAACTGTTTTTCTGAGTAAAGATCTTGTCCATATCATTTACGATATCGAGAATATAAACAATACCTGGGATGGAGATATGGTCGGAAAATACTGGACCATGACCACGGATGGCCTGGCATTAAAGGAATAACTATGATCTAAGGTAATATAAACATGGTTTTTGCCCTGTTGTTTCTCAGTTTTCGGAGATTGGTTTTCGGGCCAATCTCCGGTACAGGGCCTAAATAAAATAAAACACGTTCAAATGAATAAAATAACAGTTATACTTCTGTTCCTGTTTATTTCAGGAACGATTGTTGGTCAAAGTAAATCCGACAGAATCTACAATTCTTTTAATAATTCTGAAGGGTGTTCACAATTCTCGTTCAGCAAAACAATGCTCGATGTGGTAAATATCGATCTGGATGAAGAAGGAAAAACAGTTACCGGCGATTTACACGAAATCCGGTTACTTTCCTATAATCCGGCCAAAGGAGCAATGAGCGGCCCTCAGTTTATCAGAAAAGCAGTGGCTATCCTACCCTCTTCGTACGACAAACTTGACCTCGAAGATGATAATGACGGGATTGAAGCATGGATGCTGGGAAATAAAAGGAAAGCGTCTGAATTCCACTTATTCATAAAAAGCGACAATCCTGAAAGCATGCACTTTTTGGTTTCCTTCTACGGAAATTTTAAAATCGATGATATGGATAAACTAACCCATATCGGAATAAACCTTTCAAAAAGCGATTAAGATGAAACGATTAAGAAAATCAAACAACCGTGTATTTTCCGGGGTTTGCGCCGGAATATCAGAATATATTGATCCTGAATGGGACCCCATTTTCATTCGGATTGCATTTAGCATACTGACAGTATTCAACCCGTTGATACTCGTTGTTTATATTGTGCTTGCCATTGTGCTGCCCGGCCCGGAATACCAATACTGAAGGGTAGTTGTTCCGCTATATAATTCAGAATATCCATGGCGTTGAACAACGAAATTTTTTGAAAACATTAATTTTTAAACCAAACATGCCGATAATTTGATAATTATCCGATTTGACATTACATTTGCGGGGAATTATCAAATTATCCTGTACTGCGGGACTTTTTGATTATAGAGAAGAGTGGAGAGAACGGGCTCAGCGAAACTCTGGCAACCATCCGTCAACCGGCGGGAAAGGTGCCAAAACCCGGCCGGGAACGGAATTATAATTAAAATAACGACAATGAGAAAAAATTTACAGACCTCCCTGTTCTTGTTAAGTTTCATGTTTTTTGCCAATCGGCGCATGCGCTGACCGCGCATATTATCTCTCTTCCAACTATTTTTATTTGTTATCTGAGTGCAGTAAGGAATCTGTCACTTTAACACGATAAATCATTTTATGAATTTTTCAAAAAAAAACATGAGAATTAAAAAAACATACGAAGAAATCAACGAAAAAATACGGGCAGGCAAAGCGGTTGTTTTAACAGCCGAGGAAATATCGCAAATGGCGTTAACAGCCCCGCCTGAAGAAATTGCAGAAAAAGTAGATGTGGTAACAACGGCAACCTTTGGCGCGATGTGCTCATCAGGAGCTTTCATCAATTTTGGTCATGCCGAACCGCCTATCCGCATGGAGAAAATTCGCATGAACGGAGTTCCTGTTTATGAAGGACTGGCAGCCGTCGATTCATACATTGGCGCAACAGCTGTTAATCCCAATAACCCTCAATATGGCGGGGCACATGTTATTCAGGAATTAATTGAAGGTAAAGACATCGAACTGGAAGCTTGGGGAAAAGGAACCGATTGCTATCCGCGTAAGCATATAAAAACAGTAATCAATAAAAACACGGTAAACGAGATATTCCTGTTTAACCCGCGCAACGCATACCAAAATTACAATGTAGCTGTAAACAGTACCCCTCATATCAAATATACCTACATGGGTTCGCTGTTGCCGAATCTGCGCAACGCCACCTATTCCACTTCCGGCGAATTAAGCCCGTTGCTGAACGATCCGGAACTACGGACAATCGGGATAGGAACCCGTATCTTTCTGGGCGGGACACAGGGGTTTGTGGTGTGGCCGGGAACACAGTTTAATACCTCGAAGCCCAAAAATGATTTTGACGTACCCATTAGTAATGCAGCTACCCTGGCAGTGATTGGTAACCTCAAAGAGATGAGTTCAGAATTCATACAGGCAGCCTATTACGAAAAATATGGAGTGAGCATGTTTGTCGGGATTGGTATTCCCATTCCTGTTTTAGATGAAGATATTGCAAAACGGGTTTCGATCAGGAACGAACAAATCGAAACTACGGTTGTCGATTACGGGGTTGTCGGGAATCCTGCCCTGGGACGCGTTAACTACGCCCAGCTTCGTTCCGGTGTAATTAAAATTCAAGATAAAAAAATACGGACAGCACCTGTTGCCAGCCTTTCAAAAGCACGAAAAATTGCTGATATTCTGAAAAAACAAATCAAGGAAGGGACATTTGAACTTACAAAACCGGTACAAATGTTTCCGACCAACACATCACTTCAGGGACTGAAAGAAATAAAAGGAGGTGAATCATGAGAAAAAAACGTTATATCCTGCGGTTTCCTCCTCAAAGCGGGGACAAGCCACTAAGTTATCATCTGGTAAAAGATTTTGATATTCGCATCAATATTCTGAAAGCAGAAGTACGGCCCGGGAAAACAGGAAGTTTGGTGCTCGAACTGGAAGGAACCAAAGAAAACCTGAAAAAAGGTATTCAGTACCTGGAAGATAACCAGGTTTCGTGCGAACCGCTCGACAAAAAAATCCATCTGGACCCCGAACGTTGCATCAACTGTGGAAATTGTACTGCCGTTTGTTTTGCCGGGGCACTGGTAATGGATCCAAAGAGCTGGGAACTCAAATTCGATCCCTCCAGGTGTATTGTATGCGAACTCTGTGTTCCTGCTTGTCCACTGAACCTGTTTACTATTGATTTCAGAGAATAATTAATTAGTGAAAGGGCGATTTGGAGTCACTTCTCACTAAACAAGCTAATGATAGAGGCCCGTACATACCGCAAACAATTTTCGTCACAGCGTTTTCGTTCGTTTGTGGTGAATTACAAGGACAGCGATGTGTGGATTGGTGTCGATCCGGCCTCCTTCAATACCAGCATGGAAAAGCTGGCGTTCGAAACAACAAAAACGCTTAGACACCAACTTGAAAACTATTTGCTAATCGACCCGGAATTTGGACGTACATTAATTCCGTACAACGCCAAACCCGGGGCCCCGGAAATTGTTAATATACTGGCTGCCGCCGGGGCAAAAGCCGGGGTTGGCCCGATGGCCGCAGTGGCAGGAGCGTTCTCTGAAGAAATTGGAAAAACACTACTCCGTGCTTATCAGCTAAACGAACTGGTAGTGGAAAACGGCGGCGACATTTTCCTGAAACTTGACAAATCGCTGGTCTTGTCAGTTTTTGCCGGAACTTCAGTTTTGTCCGGAAAAACCGGGATTGAAATCCCTGCACAGGAAACGCCGATTGGTGTCTGCACCTCGGCAGGAACGGTGGGGCCTTCGCTCAGCTTTGGCAAGGCCGATGCCGTGATGGTGGCCTGTAAAAGTACTGCCATTGCCGATGCTTTTGCAACTGCAATGGCTAACCGGATAAAAACACCCGCCGATGTGCAAACAATAGCCGAAGCAAGTGAACAGTTCCCGGAAGTTTTATCGCTGGCAGCTATCTGTCAGGATAAACTGGGAATTCGCAGTAACTTTGAAATGAAATTAATAAGGTAGATGACAATTAAAAAAAATATACGAAAAGAACTTGAAACCCGCGTATTGGTGCTCGACGGAGCCATGGGAACCATGATCCAGAAAGAAGACCTGACCGAAGCCGACTTTCGCGGAACCCGTTTTGCGGCCTATCCGCTTGACCTGAAAGGCAACAACGATCTGCTTTCGATTACCAAACCGGAAGTGATCCGTTCGATCCATGTTGCTTTTCTGAAAGCCGGGGCAGATATTATTGAAACCAACACCTTTAATGCAAATGTCATTTCGCAGGCAGATTACCACATGGAGGAATTTGTTTACGAGATGAATAAATGTTCGGCAAAAATTGCTTCGGAAGTGGCTGAAAAATTTACTTCGGCAAATCCGGCGAAACCCCGTTTTGTGGCCGGCTCAATGGGGCCAATGAATAAAACCCTTTCGCTCTCGTCCAATGTAAACGACCCCGGTTATCGTGCGGTGTCGTTCGATGAGGTAAAAGCGGCTTACCGGGAACAACTGGAAGGCCTGCTCGAGGGCGGCATTGATGTAGTTTTGCTGGAAACCATTTTCGATACACTGAATGCCAAGGCGGCCTTGTTTGCCATCGAAGAAACACTGGAAAAACGGGGCATCAAAATTCCGGTAATGGTTTCAGGAACCATTACCGATGCCAGCGGACGTACCCTTTCAGGGCAAACACTCGAAGCATTTCTGACTTCTGTGTCCCACATCGATCTGCTCAGCGTCGGGCTGAACTGTTCGCTGGGCGCCAAAGATTTACGCCCGTACCTGGAAGAATTGTCGAAAAAAGCGCCTTTCTATGTAAGTACCCATCCGAATGCAGGGCTTCCGAACCAGTTTGGCGAGTATGATGAAACGCCGCCCGAAATGGCTCATTATATCAAAGATTTTCTCGACAACCGTTTTGTAAATATTGTGGGTGGCTGCTGCGGTACCACTCCTGAACATATTCATGCTTTTGCTAAAATAGCTGAAAAATCAGCACCTCATATCGTTAATCATGCCGATCACCAAACACGCCTGAGTGGCCTGGAACCAATGGTCATGACAGACAAAACTAATTTTGTCAACATTGGCGAACGCTGTAACGTGGCTGGGTCGAAAAAGTTTGCCCGGCTGATCAGCGAAAGCAAATATGAAGAAGCACTGGCCATTGCCCGTAACCAGGTGGAAAACGGGGCACAGGTACTTGACGTGAACATGGACGATGCTATGCTTGACGCCCAAAAAGAAATGGTCACATTCCTGAACCTCCTGATGGCCGAACCCGACATTGCCAAACTTCCGGTGATGATCGACTCCTCGAAATGGGAAGTGATTGAAGCCGGGCTGAAATGTTTGCAGGGGAAGGCCATTGTAAATTCCATCAGTCTAAAGGAAGGGGAACAGAAATTTAAGGAACATGCCGAAAAAATAAAACGCTACGGAGCAGCTACTGTTGTGATGGCCTTCGACGAAGCCGGTCAGGCCGATTCGCTGGAGCGCCGTATTGGAATTGCCAAACGGGCCTATCATATTCTGGTTGACGAAGTGCATTTCCATCCGCAGGATATTATTTTCGATACCAATGTACTGACCATCGGAACCGGTATTGAAGAACACAATAACTATGCGGTCGATTTTATCGAATCGGTGCGATGGATCAAACAAAACCTTCCTTACGCAAAAACCAGCGGAGGGATCAGTAACGTCTCATTCTCGTTCCGGGGAAACAACGTGGTACGCGAAGCCATTCATTCGGTTTTCCTGTTTCATGCCATTAAGGCCGGCCTCGACATGGGAATTGTAAACCCCGGAATGTTGCAGATTTACGACGAAATCCCGAAAGACCTGCTCGAAAAAGTAGAGAATCTGGTACTGAATAAAAAACCGGAAGCAACCGAAGAGTTGCTGGAGTTCGCCCAAACGGTTAAAGATAACGGGGGACGGGAAGAAAAGAAAAACGAATGGCGCGAACTGCCGCTCGAAAAACGGCTCGAACATGCGATGATAAAAGGGATTACCGATTTTGTAGAAGAAGACCTTGCAGAAGCCGTTCAGAAATATTCGCCGGCGTTGAACATCATCGAAGGCCCGCTGATGAATGGTATGAACGTAGTGGGAGACCTGTTCGGGGCAGGAAAAATGTTTCTTCCGCAGGTAATAAAATCGGCTCGTGTAATGAAAAAAGCAGTGGCTTATTTATTGCCTTTTATCGAAAAAGACAAGCAAAAAAACAATATTCAGGCCGAAGCTCAGAAAAAGATACTTATGGCTACAGTAAAGGGCGACGTGCACGATATTGGAAAGAATATAGTAGGCGTCGTGCTTGGCTGCAACAATTACGATGTGGTCGACCTGGGCGTGATGGTGCCGACCGAAACCATTCTTCAGAAAGCAACAGAAGAAAAAGTGGACATCATCGGCTTGAGTGGACTGATCACCCCTTCGCTGGAAGAAATGGTGAATGTGGCCCGCGAAATGGAACGGCAGAATCTTAAAATTCCGTTGATGATTGGAGGAGCAACGACCTCGAAAATACATACGGCTGTTAAAATTGCGCCTGAATACGATCACCCGGTAGTGTATGTAAAAGATGCATCACGCTCGGTAAACGTGGTCGCCAACCTGATCGCCGGGAACCAAAATTTCATTCAGGAAATCAAAAATGAATATGCCGGCATCCGCGAATTCCAGGGACAGCGTAAACGCAAAGAATATATCTCGCTGGAAGAAGCCCGGAAAAACAAACGGGCTATCGACTGGAAAAATTCGCCCATCTACAAGCCCAATTTTACGGGTATTAAGCAGTTGATTGATTTTCCGGTTGCTGAGCTTCGGAAATACATTGACTGGAGTTTCTTCTTTTTTGCCTGGGAATTACGGGGCCGTTTCCCCGAAATTCTGGATGACCCGAAACAGGGAGAAGAAGCGCGTAAACTGTTTGCTGATGCCAATGCCCTGCTTGATGAGATCATCGAAAAGAAAATGCTGCAGGCCAACGGCGTTGTTGGAATCTGGCCGGCACACAGCGAAGGCGACGACATTGTTTTGTTTGAAGATGAAAGCAGAACCAAAGAAGTGGGCCGTTTCTACCAGCTTCGCCAGCAGGAATTGAAGAAAAACGGTTCCCCGAATATATCGCTGTCCGATTTTGTGGCTCCTGCCGAAACCGGTCTGACCGATTATTGCGGGGCATTTGCAACCACCACAGGAATTGGTATTGAGAAATGGGTGGAACAATACAAAGCCGACCATGACGATTATAAGGCTATCCTGATTGAAGCGGTTGCCGACCGTTTATCGGAAGCGTTTGCAGAACTGCTGCACCTGCTGGTACGCAAAAAATACTGGGGTTATGCCCCTGACGAAAACCTCTCTTTGGAAGAAATTCTGAAAGTGAAATACCAGGGAATTCGCCCGGCAATGGGATACCCGGCTTGTCCGGAGCACCACGAAAAGGAAAATCTTTTTAATATGCTGAAAGCTCAGAAAATCGGAATCACGCTGACTGAACATTATGCGATGTATCCGACAGCCTCGGTGAGTGGACTCTATTTTGCCCATCCCGAATCGACATATTTCGATATTGGCAAAGTGTCGCTTGACCAGGTGGAAGATTACGCCCGCCGAAAAGGGGTTCCGGTAGAAACCGTTGAAAAATTTCTGCCGGTAAACCTGAATTATAAAGGAGTGTAGCTTCATTTCCTGTGGCAGATATAAAGGAGGTAATAATGTTTAAAAACCTTGAAAATATAAAATTAAACTTTAGAATTTCAATGTATTGTTGCTCAATAAACCTTGAAAATATAAAATTAAATTTTAGAATTTCAATGTAATTAATTATATTTGTCTCCTGAAAAATAAATGATTGATGTATTTAAGCAGGCTGACATACGAACAAGAGGTTGTTGATTCGATAAGAAACAATCCTGTTACGGCCATTTTAGGCCCGAGACAATGTGGAAAAACAACTCTTGCCCGAAAAATTGCCAGTGACTTTTCTTCGGTTTTTATCGACTTGGAAGACGTAGCTGATTTTGAATTGTTGAAATATTCGCCCAGGCAATTTCTTGAACAACAACATGGTCTGATTGTTATCGACGAGATACAAATAGTGCCTGGTTTGTTCAATGTTTTACGAGTCCTTGCTGACCAGCAGGATGTCGACCGCAAATTTCTGATTCTGGGGAGCGCCTCTCCTGATTTGATCCGAAATTCGTCGGAAAGTCTTGCCGGACGGATTGGATTTATCGACCTGACAGGTTTTAAACTGGAGGAAACCGGTAGCGGTTCATTTCAGGAATTGTGGCTCCGTGGAGGGTTTCCCCGCTCATACCTGGCCTCATCTATAAAACAAAGTTTGCAGTGGAGGGAAGATTTTATCCGTACCTTTTTGGAGCGGGACATTGGAATGTTCGGGTTCAACATCCCTTCTCACACCATGAGAAAATTCTGGATGATGCTGGCCCATTATCACGGACAGATATGGAAAGCTTCTGAATTTGCACGTTCGCTGGGCGTGTCGGAGCCAACCGTCAAACGGTACCTCGATATTTTATCGGGGACTTACATGGTCCGCCAACTACAACCCTGGTATGAAAATCTGAAAAAACGGCAGGTAAAGTCGCCCAAAGTGTATGTCCGCGACAGTGGTATCTTACATGCTTTACTTGCCCTGCCCAACAACCAAATTATGACGCATGTGAAACTGGGCGCTTCGTGGGAAGGTTTTATAATTGAACAACTGTTACAAAAAATGGGTAGCCGTGATTATTTTTACTGGCGTACCCATACGGGTGTTGAACTTGACCTGTTAATCCTGAAAAACGGGAAACGTTACGGGTTCGAGATTAAATATTCTGAGAAACCACAAATCACAAAGTCGATGCGGCTTGCTGCAGAAGATTTGAAACTCGATCAGCTTTTTCTGGTTTACCAGGGAAAACATCAGTTTGAAATTGAAAACGGAATAAAATTATTGCCGGCACAAATGCTGACAGATGTAAATATTGAAGAATTATAAATTTATTTTAAAATGAAAGTTATAGACATCATAAAAAACAGTGAAAAAACAATTTTTTCGTTCGAACTGCTTCCTCCTTTAAAAGGAAACGATGCGAGCAAAATTTACAATACGATTGAAAGCCTGGTGGAGTTCGATCCAAAATATATTAACATCACTACGCACCGCGATGAGATGGTTTACAAAGAGTTGCCAAACGGCTCCATTGAAAAGCATGTGATACGGAAACGTCCGGGAACAGTTGCTATTGCGGCTGCTATTCAGCATAAATATAACATTCCGGTAATCCCGCATATTTTGTGCGGCGGTTTTTCGAAAAGTGAAACTGAACACGTATTAATTGACCTGAATTTTATGGGAATAGATAATGTCCTTGCCTTGCGTGGAGATGGCCTGAAAACAGATCAGGTTTTCAGACCAAACCCCGACGGACATGCCCATGCCAATGAACTGGTTGAACAAATCGTAAACCTTCGCCATGGAAAGTATCTTGAGGAAGACCTGAAAAACAATGCTCCGCTTGATTTTTGTATCGGTGTAGCCGGTTACCCGGAAAAGCATTTCGAAGCTCCCAATCCCGAAACCGATCTGAACTACCTGAAACAAAAGGTAGATGCAGGTGCTGACTACATTGTAACCCAGATGTTTTTTGACAATCAAAAATATTACGATTTTGTTGACCGTTGCCGTGCCATCGGGATAAATGTTCCGATTATTCCAGGTATCAAACCCATTAGCCTGAAAAATCAGTTAACCGTTTTACCCAAAATTTTCAGCATTGAAATTCCGGTCGAACTGGCAAACGAATTAGCAAAATGCAAAGATAATGCTGCCGCCAAGGAGGTGGGCACCGAATGGGCTATTATGCAGGCAAAGGATTTGGTCGCCAAAAAAGTTCCAAGCCTGCATATATACACTTATGGTGTATCCGATAATACCCGCAAAATTGCAAAAGCAATATTTTAAAAGGAACAGGGAATAAAAATTTCCTGTTTCATTTGGAGGAAGTCATCTCTTTGTTCGGAAAAGGTTCCCATTGACCGGTTTTATTGTTCCAAACCTGGATATGGGTATATGCGGCTACTGATTTTCCCTTTTCGCAATTAGTGCCACTTTCATTACATTTCCATGTTTCCCATGAATTGGTTTTGCAGTTCCACTTTTTGATGACTGTCCTTTTCCAGACTAAAGTGTCTTTTATCCTTTGACCGGAATTTTCCTCTTTTGTGTTTTTCAAACCTGGTAATGCTTTATGTTTTTCCTTCTTTTCAGAAAATTTATTCCCCAAAGCATCGGAAGGAGAATAGATTTGAATAAAACAAATGGTGATAATCAGGAATAATAATCCTTTCATTCTATTCTTTATTTCTGTTTTCATTTTGGTCTCCTTGTAAAATATGAAAAACAACTTTTCATGATTAGGATTAATTAATACCCCAAATGGTTGCTTCAACATCCTGTTTTTTTATAAAGAAGGTCTTCTGAATTTAATTTTTTATACTGTCAAAGTAGAACTAGATTTTCCCGGAAAAGAGACCGGAAGCTTAAGGCTGTTCAATTCTACAAATAATGTTGATAACTAATGCGAATTAAGTACGGGAAAGGAACCCTTCATTTTTTTTGCAAAGTCGGGTTTGATCCGGTCAGTGGGGAAATTGCTTCATCACGCCCAACAACAGGATGACAATAAACATGGAACAGATTGTTTCGTCGTCGTGCCTTCTCCCCGCAATGAACGGTGGCCGAAGAAAACAAATATCCAATCATGAATATTCAATAACCAATATCCAATTTGAATTGATAAATGAATTCCCTCAAAAATTATAGGTTAAGATCTTTATAATTGTAACTTAAGATTTCCAAAATTACAGGTTATAATTTCCATGATTATAAGTTAAGATTTTGAAACGAATCACTTATCATTTCAAACAGGAATTCTTTACTAAAGTGAACATCGTAAAGCTCTGTTTTTACAGGAGGGGAGAAGATTTAGAATTGAACAGCCCTGACCGGAAGCTACTCTTTGTCTTTAAGGCTTTTAATTTTTTTCTATATTTGCATTCTTTAAAATGAAGGCAAAAAATCAATTTTTCTGATGAGCGATAAATTTCGAGAATACAAGCAGTTAGATTTGTCCCAAATCAATAAGGACATATTGGAAAGATGGGAGAAAGACGACACATTTCATAAAAGTATTTCGACACGAGAAGGACATAAAACTTTTGTTTTTTACGAGGGCCCTCCTTCGGCTAACGGAATGCCGGGTATTCATCATGTAATGGCACGGGCCATAAAAGATACGTTTTGCCGCTACAAAACCATGAAAGGGTTCCGTGTTCACCGTAAAGCCGGTTGGGATACGCACGGACTCCCCGTGGAACTAAGCGTTGAAAAATCGCTGGGGATTACAAAGGAAGACATCGGAAAAAAGATTACCGTTGAAGAATACAATGCCGCCTGCCGGAAGGAGGTGATGAAATATACCCGCGAGTGGGAAGAACTGACCCGCCGGATGGGGTATTGGGTTAATATGGATGATCCATACATTACCTATGACAACCGTTACATCGAATCGGTATGGTGGTTGCTAAAACAGCTTTATAACAAAGGGCTGCTATACAAAGGGTATACTATTCAACCTTATTCGCCTGCTGCCGGCACGGGGTTGAGTTCTCACGAACTGAACCAGCCGGGTTGTTACCGCGATGTGAAAGACACTACGGCTGTTGCCCAGTTTAAAGTGATCCGCGATACAAAATCGGAATTCCTTTTCGACGGAGTTGATACCGGTTTGTTCATCCTCGCATGGACCACCACTCCCTGGACGTTGCCTTCGAATACTGCGCTTTGCGCGGGTCCGAAAATCAGCTACGTAAAAGTAAAAACATACAATCCTTATTCCGGTATCCCGGAGACCCTGATACTTGCCAAAGAACGTTTGAAAGCCTTTTTCAAACCTGAAAATGCCGGGCTTGATTTCGATGCATACCAGCCGGGGGATAAAAAAATTCCGTATAAGGTTCTGGCTGAATATACCGGAGCTGACCTGGAAGGTGTAAATTACGAACAGTTGATCGACTGGGTGAAACCTGATGGCGATGCTTTTCGGGTAATAACCGGCGATTTTGTCACGACCGAAGATGGAACCGGGATTGTACACATCGCCCCGACTTTTGGTGCCGACGACGACCGGGTGGCCAAACAGAACGGCATTGTTCCGTTGCTGGTAGCCGACAAGGAAGGTAAGATGCAGCCCCTGGTTGACAAAAAAGGCCGCTTCTTCCTGATTGAAAATATGCAGGAAGAATATGTTCCCAAATTTGTAAATACGGAAACATATTCAGAGTTTGCCGGGAGGTACGTAAAAAACGCATATGACGAAAATCTTTCAGAAGATGATCCGACCATTGATGTGGATATTGCTGTAATGCTGAAAAGTCAGCATAAAGTTTTTAAAATCGAGAAACATGTACACAGTTATCCCCATTGCTGGCGTACCGACAAACCCGTGCTCTATTATCCACTCGACTCTTGGTTCATCCGTACCACTGCAGTAAAAAATAAGCTGATAGCCCTGAACAATACGATCAACTGGAAGCCGCAATCGACCGGAACCGGGCGTTTTGGGAACTGGCTCGAAAACCTGGTCGACTGGAACCTCAGTCGTTCGCGTTTCTGGGGAACGCCCCTGCCGATCTGGCGAACCGAAGACGGTTCGGAAGAAAAATGTATCGGTTCAATGAAGGAACTGATGACCGAGATAAACAAGGCTGTTGAAGCGGGTGTAATGGATAAAAATATTTTTGACAGCTTTGCAGTGGACGATTTTACAAAGGAAAACTACGAAAAAGTTGACCTTCACCGTCCGTATGTCGATGATATTATGCTGGTTTCATCGAAAGGCGAAAAAATGTTCCGCGAACCCGACCTGATTGACGTTTGGTTCGATTCAGGAGCGATGCCGTATGCACAAAATCATTACCCTTTCGAAAATGCCGATCGCTATAACCCGGAAGCCGGACGCGGCGTTTTCCCTGCTGATTTTATTGCTGAAGGTGTTGACCAGACCCGCGGTTGGTTCTTTACGTTACATGCTATTGCAACCATGATCGACGAATCTGTTGCTTTCCGCAACATCATTTCAAACGGGCTGGTGCTCGACAAAAACGGGAACAAAATGTCGAAACGCCTCGGAAATGCTGTTGATCCGTTTGAAGCCATCGAAAAGTATGGTTCCGATCCGTTGCGCTGGTATATGCTGACCAATTCACAGCCCTGGGACAATCTGAAATTTGATGTCAATGGGATGGACGAAGTAAAACGTAAATTCTTCGGGACACTCTACAACACATACAACTTTTTTGCGTTATATGCCAATATCGACGGCTTTAAATATTCGGAAGAAGAAATTCCTGTGGCTCAACGCCCTGAACTCGACCGATGGATTCTTTCATTGCTGAATACGCTGGTGAAAGAGGTAGGCGAAAGTCTTGAAGGCTATGAGCCAACGCGTGCCGGACGTGCTATCTCGGAATTTGTCACCGAAAACCTGAGCAACTGGTTTGTGCGCCTGAGCCGTAAACGTTACTGGGGGGGGGAATACGATCAGGATAAAATTTCGGCATACCAAACACTGTACACATGCCTGGTTACAGTGGCCCAACTGTCGGCACCGATGGCCCCGTTCTTCTCCGATATGATCTATACCGACCTGAACCATGTTACCGGGAAAGAGCCTTATGAGAGTGTTCACCTGGCCGATTTCCCGGTTGCTGATGAAAGCCTGATTGACAATGAACTGGAAGAAAAGATGAACATTGCCCAGAAAGCATCATCAATGATCCTGGGACTTCGCCGGAAAGAAAAACTGAAAGTCCGCCAGCCGCTTGCCAAAATTATGGTGCCGGTGCTGAACCCGCATTTCCGCGATCAGTTCGATGCTGTGAAAGAAATTGTTTTGGCGGAAGTGAATGTGAAAGAGTTGGAATTTATTACCGAATCAGAAGGCATTATTAAAAAGAAAATAAAACCCAATTTCAAAACACTGGGTCCGAGATACGGCAAAATAATGAAACAGATTGCCGGGGCAATTGCCCGGTTTGACCAGTCGGAAATTGCCGGCCTTGAAAAAACGGGAAATTATCAGCTAACGGTTGGAGACCAACGGGTCGAACTGACTTTGGATGATGTTGAAATCATGACTGAAGATATTCCGGGATGGCTGGTTGCCAGCGAAGGAGAAATGACTATAGCCCTTGATATTCATATTACTGAAGAGCTGAAGCAGGAAGGCATTGCCCGTGAATTCATCAATAAAATTCAAAACATACGTAAAGAAAGCGACTTTGAAGTAACAGACCGTGTACGCCTGAAAATTCAGAAACACGATGCCTTTAATGAAGCAGTGGAAAACAATAAAGACTATATTTGTACTCAGACTCTTGCAGCCGAACTTTTCCTGGTTGATGAACTTAACGGAAAAACGGCAAAGGAGGTTGAGATTGATACTAATGTTTTGGCCCGGATTAGCGTTGAAAGACATGTCTGATGTGAAATGAAGTAATGTTTTTTGACGTATCCGTTTTCAAAATAATTTTATAAATTTAGACGCAGGGATTGAGCAGCAATATGTTACCCTGTTTCGACAAATTTAATACTTTGGGCTATGGCAGAAAAAAACAGATATTCAGACAGCGAACTGGCTGAATTTAAGGAGCTGATCCTTAAAAAGCTGGGAAAGGCGCAGAAAGATTACGAAACTTATCGTAACTCAATCACGCATGAAGATGGGAACGATACCCAGGATACTTCTCCAACCTTCAAGGTGCTGGAAGAAGGTGCTGCAACCCTTTCGAAAGAAGAGGCAGGCAAACTGGCTCAGCGTCAGTTGAAGTTTATTCAGCATTTGCAGGCTGCATTGGTACGTATTGAAAACAAAACGTATGGAATTTGCCGGGAAACCGGGAAACTGATTTCGAAAGAAAGATTACGTGCTGTACCTCATGCAACCTTAAGCATCGATGCAAAAAAAAGTAAGGGTTAATCAAACTTTTCCCGGGCAGAATTATAACATCCAGAATGGTTGAAAGGAGCGTTCTTTCAATCATTTTTTTTAATAAAATAACTATGTCAAAACTTACAAAATCAATATTGATTGTTACGCTGATATTGGTTGCCGACCAGGTTCTGAAAATTTGGATCAAAACAAATATGACTCTTGGTGAAGAAATTTCGGTAATCGGAAACTGGTTTTTTATCCATTTTGTAGAAAATAACGGGATGGCTTTCGGTTTCGAATTTGCCGGCCAGTATGGTAAAATATTTTTAAGCGTGTTCCGTATTCTTGCTGTTCTTGCTATTGGCTGGTATTTACTTAAACTGATCAGGAAAGACCTCCCGATGGGTTTTATTACCTGTATTTCGCTCATTTTTGCCGGTGCTATCGGAAATATTATCGACAGTGCTTTTTACGGGCTTATTTTCAGCGACAGCTACGGACATGTGGCAACGATTTTTCCTGAAGGAGGCGGGTATGCAACCTTTCTGCATGGCCGGGTAGTCGATATGTTTTATTTTCCTCTGATTCAGGGGCGATATCCTGACTGGTTTCCATTCTGGGGTGGAAACGATTTCTTATTCTTCAGGCCGGTCTTTAATATTGCCGATTCATCAATAACTGTTGGAATTTTTTCAATTTTGATATTTTACCGGAAGCTTTTCAATCAGTTGGATAATAAACAGAAGGCAAAAAAAGCTGCACAGGCAGAAAAAAACGTAACCCCGGCAAATGATGTTTTGGAAAATTAATTTTTTATTTGTGTAATTTATTCTAATTCTGTAAAATTGCACTCCGAAAAATTGAAAGCTATTTTTTGGTAACGTTCTAAAAGAATATTTAAGAATAAATATCTCGGGCCTATAGCTCAGTTGGTTAGAGCACCTGACTCATAATCAGGGGGTCCCTGGTTCAAGCCCAGGTGGGCCCACTTAAGAATCAGGCAGTTACAATTTTGTAGCTGCTTTTTTTATTTTAAAATCTCCCGCTTTTTGATCGGTTTTCATGCAGTTTGTAAACCAATACTAACCCATTTTGCGCCAATCTGCCTTAATGTCAAATAGGTTGATAATAAAATCCGGAAGCCTTGATCAGAAGTTTGCGACATGATAAGAGGATTCGGATTTTTTCTATTTCGTCTTTTTCTTTTTACCTCCGCCAATCAAGACCCCGTTCCCCGAAGCCCTTCGCCCACGGCGGCACGGCATCCAAAAGGACTTTTTTATCCATCACACGGCAGTTTGACCCAGCAACACCCTAACAAAGAAACTAACGGCTGCGACATATAGTGACAGTGAATTAATACCAATGAATCTTTTTTTTATTATCCAAAACAAATATACGCCCCTGATTTTTCGCAGAACCAGAATAGTAATAAAAACAATTTGTTTGTACACTATCAGGTGCAAATAACCACTCTTGTCCTGTTTCTTTAGGTGTAATTTTTTTACATATTAATTTGTGATTACCTTCCGAACCAAATTTATACACAAATGGTCCCATCCGGTTATCCTTAAACCAGGATGTCCAGTATTCATTTATTGAAACATTTTTCTGTCGTCCCAAAGATTGTTCGAAAATAATTTCACCGCATCTGTTAACAATAAATGGCCCGCTTTCTTCTTTTGTTATCAAATTATTATAGGAAGTAATACAATACAGGTTGTTTTTTGAGACCTGTGTAAAACGGGCCTTGTAAAATGAACCGTTCCCCTCATAATAATCTATAGGAACCCATTCGCCTTTATACCAAATGGACAGGTAAACAGGATAAGAACATTCATGTGTCAGGTTAATGGAAATATCTATTGTCTCAAAATATTCACCCGTCACATCGAGTGAATAATCGAGGTATAAAGCCGATGGTATTTTACTCCGATTGCTTTTCAACGAATGTTCCTGTATTGCAAACTGCCTTCTTTTTACTTTCGGTGCGTTGGGATTGGGACACAAAAATAAACCAGGTCCGTTTTCAGAAAGCCCGTCAAAAGGAAATTTATGTCCTGTTTTTACATCAATAATAAAACTCCAGTTATGTCCTACCCCATCCCAGGCCGGTTTGTGAGGAACGTCGTCAAAACCGGAAGGAATTCCGATAGCCCGGAGACCGAACACAACCAAGTTGCACATGTCTCCACAAGTTCCCTGCCTGCCATTACGTAATTCAGAATAACAACGTACCTTTTTTTGACTGAAATAACGGCCGCCACCATACTCAAAAAAGGACTGATAGTAATTATCAACGAAATTGGCGGCTGCCAAAACCGTTGAAAAACCGTAAATGGAATCCTTTAAATCTTTAAGTTCTGTTAAAATTGCCCCCCGCCAATCTTCCAACCGTTCGTATCCTACGCGGTAAGGCAATATATATTCATAAAAATCAGCATCAGAAATTCCCCGGCAAAACGGGCTTTCATCCCTTATGATGAAAGCTTTGTCTATATTACTAATCAAAAACCCGGATGTAATATGGGTTAAATCCGGCTCATAGGCTTCATTCGTATGCAAAGGGCCCCGCACCATTTTTACAGAATCAAGCCATTTGTTTTGTTCCTTTGTCGTATTAAAATCGGAAATCTTAAATCCGACAGACTTTCCCTCGGCATCAACCAGATCGTTATAATAAGTCCCTTTATCTTTCATGTTGGCAATTAAAAAATACACGGCCTTTACTTTTTCCCTTTTCCCGGTTTTTCTATAATGCCTGATAGCTTCTTCCAATTGCCCGCGGTTATCCCCCGCTAACTCCAATGATGTTAAAACCCGATCAGGATAATGATTACATGCGCATAAAAAAAACAGCAACCATACAAAATTAATTGTTCTCATAAACCTTGTTTTTTAAAGTATTTTACAGTTTCCCCACACAACAAATTCACGGCAATCGTTTTTCATTTTATTTCAAAACATACTTGCCGGTAAACATAGAACAGTAAATATATACAGACAATCACGGTTCCACTTCGGACAATAACCGGGACAGGAGTATTTTTTATAACGATTTTTTTAGCCGGCAGTAACATCGAAAAATAAAATGCGAGCAATAAACAAACAGCAACATATTGCAGGGGGTACGAAAAACAGGCAAACACAAAAAAAGCCAATAACCCACTTAAAACAATCCCCTTAGCCTCATTTCTCGATTTTATGATTTTCCACAAAACAAAACCAATAAACGAAAGTGTTATTAGCAAACCCGTGCCACCAAATTCAACGGCAATTTTTATAAATTCGTTGAACGGTTGTTTTACATTGTCGGCAAGTTGGGCATATTCCGACCCGGGAGTTCGCCTGAAATATCCGGCCTGATAATCCATATATTTTGCTTTGAATGTACCGTATCCATGGCCAAAGACCGGCTTGTCTTTTATCATTTCCCATGAAACGCTCCAAATTAAAAGCCTGCCATTGGCAGAGTCCTTTTTTTGATGATAAAAAACGAATATACTTCCGGCCAAACAAACAATCCCTAAGGCTGTAATTAGCCTGTAATGTTTTAGTTGCCTGCATTTGAGGATTCTATTACTACCTGACAGTAAGAATACAATAAATGAAATTATAATGGCAAGTATTCCGGTTCGTGATTCTGAGAGAAATACAGCCGTGGCGATTACCGTTAAAATTACAGCTGCAAAATATTTTTCAATCCGATCCGATTTTGTAAACAGGAATAATCCTACCGGAAAACCTATTGACAAAACCGCGGCAAAGCCGGCAGGGTTATCAAAACTGCCGGTAACAGCAATCCGGGAATGATTAGATGGGACCCAGCCCGCAAACTGTAAAATTCCGTAACATGCCTGCAGAAAGCAAATAATATTTATACCCCAAAGGATTGTTTTGCGTTTTGTAACATAAAAAGTTAAGCGTTTTTGAATTAGCGTGACAAATGCGATTGCAGCCAATACAAATACCAGAACGAAGTAAAACTTCGGAGTATTCGTTTCGTTCACAAACTTACCGGAAGAAAGAAAGACACTTCCGGTAAAATAGGTATAAAAGTGCATTTGATACTATTTTTACATGAAGTACAGGTAAAAGCAGCATAATGCCTGTAACCACAACACCAATAACAGTAAGTTTTATTGCTTTAACTTCCATGGCCTAATTATTTAACTATTGAAACCAATATCCATTTCCACTTAAATCTACATCTTTACATTCCTTTGATAACATCATTTATAAAAATTAATATCAACATTAACTACTCCCCATCTTTAGACAACTACTTTTTTAATATAATCACTAATTATCCATTTTTTTGGTCAAGCAATCCATTGAGATGCCGAAGATCTTTGTTTATTATGTATAATGTATATTCGTCATTATATAACTGTATTTTTCCAATTTCTTTGTCTTTTGTTAGTTGTTTTACTTCCTCCAAAACAAAACCTCTGGGTTTTAATTTATAAACATGCTTATAATTGAAAGCAACCACCAAGAATAGGCATTGCAATAAATCGTTTATTAACCTCATATCAGATTTCCAGGCCAAAACCAAGACGATAATACATATCAAAATTACTACCCGTTCTAAAAAGTTCTTGAGGTAAACGGGGTGTATAATTATGAAAATTTTTTTGCTTATAGACTCAAAGTATTTATAACTTTTCTTAAAAATGAAATAATCTTTACATAATAATAGAGATGAAAGAGTTGCGATGTAGATTAATATCTCCTCATTAATTTGAAAGTAAAGAGAAAAAATAATCATATACAAAGAATACTCTATAAATGTAATGATTAACCATTGAGAGCTATTCTTCTTATTTAAATGATACATATCGAGTTTCCTGTTAAATTACTATTAGTAAGGACATAAATAGTTTCCGGTTTTATAGATGTCTAATTGGGTCGGTATTCCAATAGGGATTCCCCCAATAGATGCACCTAACCAAACTCTACCATTTACAACATACGAAAATTCAATCTTATTTGGAAGAAGATCAACAGATTTGGTTCCGCTAAAGGTGCAGACCAAACCATAACCACCGCCTGAAATACTTACATTTACATCACTAACACTCAGCGCTATGTGCTGGGTATTATTGTAATGATATGCCCAATTAAGATTGATATACCCATATACCAAACCCACCCCAGATGTAATTGTAGCAACAGATATAGAAGCTGTTCTTGAACTGTATCCCTCATATTCCTCAGAATTTCCTGATTTTAATCTTGGTATATTAATATCCAGTCGATTCAATTCCTTATCAAGTTCTATTGTAGATTCAGCATAAATCAATTTGACATCCAACAATTTTTTAACTTTGCTGTAACGCTCTATATTCTTAAATTTACTAGAGCTATATTCTCCAGGATCCAAAAAATACACTCCATATTCTTCACTTAGCTTACAAAGAAGTTCAAAATCGGAGCTTGACATTTTGTATTTTATTTCCTGTGGAATATCTGAGGTTTCATAAATATGAAATCCCTTTTGTTCACTGCTATAAACAATTCCTTCTTGAAAGCTAAAATCATCCTTCTCGCATCCCTGAAAAACAACACTAAAAACAACAATGCCTATCAGACCAATAATCGTAGCTAATGGTTTCGTAACTCTTAATTTACTTTTATAATTCATAACGCTGTTTCTATGTGGAGTTAATTTACTTCTATTCTTTACTCCACTGGTTAAACATCAAATTGAAGTCTCTGTTTTCGGATGTTTCGGCTTCCGGGAGTCGGTGGCTTCTTCTTCTCAACTTTTTTCCGGGTTGGATTAAAGGTTTTATCTTATTTTTCCGGGCATACAGAAGTATGCAAACTCTGCAACTGATATGACAATTAAAAAAATCAAAGAAGTCATCCAGAGTCGTTTATTTTTTTTAACTATCCCGAAAAATAACATTATCAGGAAAAAAACAGGGAGACAAAGACAAATAATATCCATAAGATATAAATTTTAAAAATTATTATCAATTGTTGGCTGTATGTTGTCGTTCAATAATTTATTCAAATATTTTAAATCTTTTTTATTAGTTTTTTTGCAGGCACTAATTAGGTAACCAACATCAACAAATAACTTAACGGCTGCGGCACATGGTGTCTGTCAATAGGTAGTACACGTTTTTTCATTTTATATGTATAAAATTATGTAGAAAAAGTTGGATTCTTTTGTCTATTTGCGTTTATTAATCCTCAATAAGCGCAGAAACAAAATTTTCAAAACATTGGGAGCAAAATTGCCTGCCACAGCGGTTTTGCTGTTTTACAGGAAGGCAGTATTTGGTGGAGATATACAGCATAGCCACCAATGAATTACCCGAAGGAGATAAAATCATTATCCGTGTATCCGACCTTCCGGGTAATTACCGGACAGGAAAAGGCTGACAACAATTTCAGCCATACCGATAGTTCCCAGCCCTTTTGATTAGGGGATAATATATAGGTCAGACTTGAATGTTTGTAAAGTGGATTTTCGGAACTGTTCGGGATACCTGATTTTTAGGTGTAGTAATTCTGTTTCGGAATCAATAAAGGTCAGTGTTTTTTTAAGATACGTTTTTTTAAGCGCATTTCCCCCCCCCTGCCCGTAAAAAGGCAATGATTCTAAAAAATCAAACTCAATACGGGTAAAATTCAATTTCCGAAAAGCTTCAGTAAGGTTCATTTCGGGTTGATTATGGGTTGTTAACTGGCTTACAAATTCTTCATAGGCACTTTGCATTTGCTGGTTTGTTACTTGTGAAGGTTCAGATAATAAACTGAACAGCTTCACTTTTGCTAAATCATTCATAGGCATACTTTTTTATAATGAATAAATAGAACTTTATCTTAAAACCGATTTTTGTATGCAGAATGACATTACTTTGAATTACTCTATTCTGTTAAGTATAAAATCAGTTCGTTCTAAAACTGATGTAAAAGGAAGTTCGACCAGATTATAATTATATTCTTCATAAACCCCTTTTATATGATAATAAGTTGCAGTTGCTAGTTTGAAGTCTTGTGTTCTCTCTGTGTCTGTTTTATATATTTCTTTCCAGGGAGGCAAAACAAAAACTGATAGATTGTATCTAAAATTTTTTATAGCATTGATAAATGGTCTTTTGTTTGCTAAGTTCATTAAGTCCACATACCCCAATACATCAGGAATTCCCCTGTCAAAGAAATGTACTTCCTTAGATTGCATATGAGATATATAATCACAAATTGAATGTTGTAGCATTTGCTGAGAGTAGTCCTGAGGATTTAAACAGGGCATAGCTTTCCCCGATAAGGAAATTTGTTCTTTTATTATTTTTCTGCCAACTTCTGGAACGCAATAGTAACCCATTTCTATAAGTTGTTCTATTACTGTTGTTTTTCCAGAACCAGGTCCTCCTGTGAGTATATAAAAATTATTTTTTGTGTTCATTTTATTTGTTTTTAATATTTGAATAAGGACATAAGAAAGCATGACAGTTTTTTACTGTCATATGGAAAAAAGTGGAGATTTGAGTTAGAAAAGAAAAAGATTTCCCAATAATATTGGGTAAAATGTATTAATTGCCGGAAGATTTTTTGATTTTATAAATAGGATGGATTTTTCAACTTAATATTGTTGAGCTCCTAAAAGTAGTTTTCAAATATACATATTTTTCTTAAACTGCAATAGTTAAATTCAATAGGTCACTATCTTTGCTATAGAGTATTTGAACAATTGAAATATAAAGCAGGCCAAAGAATTTCGCTCGTTTCTACACCATTACCTATTCTGGATTTATTTTTTAAGATATTGCTTTACAGCTATATACTTAAAATATCATAGTAATAACGAGTGTAAGTCAATTACCCATGCTTTTATGCAATATGAATTGTCATCTTACACCACTCAACGTTCAGAGATTTTAGAAACTTCTTAAAAACAGCAAAAGTTATATTTTGAGCTTTTTCTTCTGTATTTCGGCATTCATAAAATTCAATACAGCATTGTAATCCTCTAATAAATGGTTCGATGCTTGCCCAGGTGGGCCCACAAAAACAGTTTAGAGCAAGAGTATAGAGCAAACAGCGATATACTCTTGTGAAAAACAGTTTTTTCTCTCAAAACTCACACTCCAACTTAATCTCATGTTCGATTTTGAAAAGTTAGGGGTTTATTCTAAAGCAAAACAGTTTAATAGCTCGGTTTCTTTGTTTTTAGAACAAGCAAAAGTCAGTAAAAATAAAAAAGATCAACTTGAAAGAGCTGCATTTAGCATCATGTTGAATATAGCAGAAGGAACAGGCAGATTTACCAAACCAGATAAAAGAAACTTTTATATCATTGCAAGAGGATCGGCTTTTGAATGTGTTGCTATATTCGATTATTTAAATGATCAAAAAGTAATTGGTCAAGAAGTGTTTAAAGAATTTTATTCTTCCCTGGAAGAAATTTCAAAAATACTTTATGCATTGATAAAGGCATTAGCTTAAATTTATTCAATCATAATACATTTTTTAAAAAAGCTAATAATAAGCAGGCTATATTAATTTCAGCTTCATAACTCTCTGCAATTGTAGTAAATCCTCCACCAAAAAGTTCGAAATCTGACTACTTGGGCCCACTTAAGTGGGGATTTTATCAAACTTGATATTTTCCACATAAGTATATTTTTTACAGTTAATAAAAGTTCCTCGCAATAACTACCTTATCGTGGATTTTAGTGGTTTATTCTTGTAAATTCTTTCAAAAGTATGACAGACTATATTGTTTATAAATAGTGATTTGTGGCTATATTTGCACTTATGATTTCAACTAAATTAACCCGTGAAGAAATGTGGTCAAGGCAGCAAATAAGCAGTCTTGATGTGGATTATGATTTTTGGAACCGGAAAAGAGAATTAATACAGCAAATGTCCCAAATTAGCCAAAGCTGTTTATTTACGGTAGATGTATTCAGGGGCAGATATGATTTTGCGTCATCTGGTTTTTCTGATTTATTCGGCTACAAGCCGGAATGGCTCAGTTCTATAGAGAAAAACGGCAGTTTTTTAGAAGACATGGTACATCCCGATGACCTTGAAACGCTTATAAAAATGCAGATTGACCATTCTCATTTCATTTATAGTCTTGAGCCTCAATACCGGAATGATTACAGTAATACTTATAAATTCAGGATGCGCAATGCTCAACAAAAATACCTGAATGTAATAAGCCGTCAACGGGTAATTCAACAGGATGTTAATGGAAAGGCATGGATTATTTTGGGAGAAGTAAACATTTCGCCCGACCAGGGGACATTGGATAATGTGCAAAAAATAACAGTTAACCTTAAAACAGGGAAAATTATTTATCCCCGGAATAAATTCGACTATGATACTTCTTTGTCGAAAAGAGAAATTGAGATTTTAAAGTTGGTTCGAAAGGGTTATTTGAGCAAAGAAATTGCGGATAAACTTTATATAAGTCTTAATACCGTAAACAACCATCGCAAAAACATACTGCGAAAATTACAGGTATCAAACTCAATAGAAGCTATAAATGAGGCTTTCAAGAGTGGCCATTTATGATAATCAAAAGC
Organism: Prolixibacteraceae bacterium; assembly: GCA_963662895.1. Classification (GTDB taxonomy): domain Bacteria; phylum Bacteroidota; class Bacteroidia; order Bacteroidales; family Prolixibacteraceae; genus GWE2-42-39. Next base: position 1,666,657 of record OY759981.1, read on the forward strand.
TTATATCCTTGAACATTTTAGCCTTTTCCTTTTATAACCATTGTGCTACACAATTATTTGATTCTCAATAATCTCATTTTTTTCTTACTGTTTTTTTATGTAATCAAGGAATAGCGTTTTATTCTCAGGATACTTTTCCGCCAATTCATTACATCTTTTTTTTGATGTTTTCAAAAATATAATCGTCGGATTCTTTTACTTCTTTTTTTGTAGCTACATCATTTTCTATCATTTGCATCCCTGCCAGGTTAATTTGCCGGATAATCGATTTGAAATTCAAAATCAGCGGGTTACGAAAGTCGCTATTGCCATCAATGCATCCGTCATCAATAATGGAAATACCATTGCCGGAAATATTATCAATATTTCTTACAACCTGGGGAACTGCAATAAACAATTTTTCCTGGAAAATTATTAAGGCACCCATTCCAAAATACTATTCAATGGATTTTCTTTTTGCCATTGAATAAAATCGGCATAATTTTTTATGCTATGTTCTAAAACGGCATGGTATATCTGGATTCCAGGCACATCGCTTTTTTCACCCAAATCATGTTTTATTTGCAGAATGATTTCCTTTGTTTCAGGCGTAAGTTTTTGAATTACTCTGTCTGTTACCTCTTCAAAAAATCCATCGTAAAACGAGCCTTTTCTGATATGTATAATATCTAATTTCCATGAAATTCCTTCTTCTGCTTCGTACCACAGATGCCATTCAATACATTCTTCTTTTGTGTCCAAAAGGTTTTTATACTGAATATCTTTTACTGCATTATTTTTTGCCAGGCGTTCCATAAAAGCAAAGCTTTTTTCAATCATTGGGCCGCTGGTATAAAAGTGTAAATCAATATCGCGGTGGTTTAGCATCAGGTCGGTTTTTAACGAGCCGACAATATTTATCGAGCCGTCAATTTCCCTGCAATGTTCTGCGATATTAAGGTCGGTCAGCACTTTCGATGCCGCCTGCCTCATTTGTCGCGATAATTCAAATAATTCAGCATTTTTCATAGCAATTGCAAAGATAAAGAAATGACCATAAATGGCTATTTATTGCCGCAGTAACAAGAGGTAATTTTGCAGTCCTTTTTAACTAAAATCACTGTTTATGGTATTCAATAAATCGGAAAAGCAGGAACGGGAATATCTCCGGCAAATATTAAATATTGTAAAAAGCACGATAGACAATACCGATGTTTCGGTGAGCGAACATGTTGAGACTCTAAAAGAATACAAAGATTACCTGTGGTCGAACAAAGACATCGACCCCCAGGAAATCCGTTCCATGAGGGAAAGTATCCTGAACCACTTTGCCCTTGGCGAGAATGTAATTGCCAAACGCAGACGGTTAGATAAACTTTTGGATATTCCGTATTTCGGACGGATTGACTTTCAGGAAAATCAACCCGAAAGTGAAACCGTTCCTGTTTATATAGGCATTCATACATTCTACGATTTCAAAAAGAAAGCAAACCTTATTTACGACTGGCGGGCACCTATTGCCGGGATGTTCTACGATTATGAACTCGGAAAGGTAGCCTACTTATCGCCGTCAGGAAAGGTTGATGGTACGATTTCGCTTAAACGCCAGTACCGAATCAGAAAAGGAGCAATGGACTACATGATTGAAAGTTCGATTACCGTTCACGATGAGATTCTTCAAAAAGAACTGAGTTCCAGTGCCGACGATAAAATGAAAAACATCGTGGCAACCATCCAGCGGGAGCAGAACCGCATTATCCGCAACAAAGATGCTTCTACGCTTATTATACAGGGAGTTGCCGGTTCCGGGAAAACTTCTATTGCACTGCATCGCATTGCCTATCTGCTTTATACTTTTAAGGGAGAAATCTCATCGAAAGACATCCTGATTATTTCGCCCAACAATGTCTTTGCCGATTATATTTCAAACGTACTCCCTGAACTTGGTGAAGAAACTGTTCCCGAAACAAGTATGGAGCAGATATTGTCTGGTGTGCTCGACAATAAATTCAAATACCAGAACTTTTTTGAACAGGTAAAAGAACTCCTCAATAAGCCTGATTTAGGTTTCATTGAGCGGATAAATTACAAAGCCTCGCTTGACTTTATTGCTCTGCTCGACCGGTTTATTTTACACATTGAAAACAATTATTTCAAAGCAACAGATGTGCAACTCTCCAGGCACTTTACCATTCCTGCTGAATTCATTGACGAGCAATTCCGAAGATTTAACCGATACCCAATGCGTCAGCGATTTGAAGTAATGGCAGATTATATTCTGAAAATGGCCCAAATTCAATACCGGATTGCAATTACCACGGCCAATCGCAATAGGCTGAAAAAAGAAATTAAGAACATGTTTGCTGCCAATAATGACCTTCAGGTTTACAAAACTTTTTTTGAATGGATTGAAAAAACGAAGATGTTCAAACTACGGAAAAACCGCACCCTCGAATATTCCGACCTGGCGCCGCTTGCTTATCTTCATATTGCACTGGACGGAAACAAAGTTCAAACACAGGTAAAGCATCTGTTGATTGATGAAATGCAGGATTATTCCCCGGTACAGTACAAAGTTATTCAGAAACTTTACCCATGCAAAAGAACGATACTCGGGGATGCCAGCCAGTCAGTAAATCCTTATGGCTTCTCTACCGCGGGAATCATTCAGAAAACCTTTATAACAGGAGAAGTAGTGAAATTGTGCAAAAGCTACCGGTCGACCTATGAAATCACCAGTTTTGCACAAAGAATCAGGTTAAACAATGAATTGGAACCCGTTTCCCGTCATGGCAAACAACCCCGGGTTATGCGATTTGAAAGCAGGGAAGAAGAAATTGCCGGCATCACGGCTTTGATTTCTTCTTTCAAAAAATCGGACTATAAATCGTTTGGAATAATCTGCAAAACCGAAGCAGAGGCAAAGGAAACAGCAGAGTTACTCAACGCAAACGCAATAAACGTACATTTTCTGTCCAGTCAAAGTTCAGCTTTTGTAAATGGGATAATTGTTACCTCGGCACACATGGCAAAAGGCCTGGAGTTCGATGAAGTGATTGTTCCATTCACCGATAAAAAAAACTATAAAACTGAGATAGACAGAAGCATGCTGTATGTCGCCGTAACAAGAGCCATGCATAAACTAACAGTTACTCACCACGGCGAACCTTCGGCAATGCTAAAAAGCAATAACTGAGTTTTTTCGCGAATTTCCGATTTTTACAATTACCGGGCATTGATGCCGGGGTGAAAAAAATCGGTTCTCGTCATCATGAGAAACTGGCTTCCGGAACCATTTTCTTTTTTGTTCGTCCCCTCTTCTGTTTCTGCCAATCGAAATTGATTTCCTCAAGCAGGCGTTTCCTTTCAGGATCCAATTTATCCTGGTCAGAACGCATGCGGGAAACCCATTTCCCGAGTTTCTTGTTTTTCTTCCATTTTACCGGAACCCGGGTGTCGCCGTATTCCTTTTTAAACTCAACCAGAAGCTGAAACATGTCGATCCATGGTACCGGATCTTTACGGACAATATGCCAATGAAAGCCTGCTTTATTTAACAGGTCTGTTTGTTCTTCAGTTAAGTCATATACTTTGCGGCGTGTTCTTGAAACCCAATGGCCTAGCTGCGGATTTTTTTTCCAATGATAAGGAACCCGGGTATGCCCGTATTTTTTTTTAAACAAGACAAGCTGATCGTACATTTTCATCCAATATGATTCGTGGATGTTCCAGGCAAACCCTATCCGCTCAAGTTTTTTGATCTTCCAGTCCGCGAGCTTACCCGTTTGTTTTTCTCTTCTTTGGATACATGTCCAACGTTCCAGGGGCCAATCGATACGTACGGAAACCTGAATTTCACCGTATTGTTTTTTGTAAGCTTTCAACTTCTGGTAATTTTTTTTCCATTGCTCATCATATTTCCTGAGTTGAAGCTTCCAGGCGTCGTTACGCCAAACAAATCCCATGTCTTCCAGTTTTTTCTTTTTCACCGGGTCAAGCTTCCCTTTTTTTGCCAATGTTCTTTGTGTATTCACCCAAGTACCCAACGAAGGGTTTTTCTTCCAGTTTACCGGCACTTGACAATCACCGTATTGTTTTCTATATTGTTCAAGCTGATCAAATTTTTCCTGCCAGTATTCTTCCTGTAAAACACTGCAATCCCAAATAAAACCAATTTCGTTAAGCTTTTGTTCCCGGGTTGCAGACAGCCTACCGTTGGTTTTTAAAGTTCGCTGGCGATCCACCCATCCTGCCAAATGCTGATCAGGATATGTTACAGGAACTTTACAATGGCCATATTCATTTTTAAAGGCAATAAGCCGATTTAATTTATTTTCCCATCGGCTTTCATACACCTCTCTGAAATCCCAAATAAACCCTATCGCATCCAGCTTGTCTTTGCGCTTTTTTTTCATATTCCCTTCGGCAACTCTGCGTCGCTGAACAGACACCCAGTTGCTTAGTTGTTTGTTTACCTCCCATTTTTGCGGTACATTACAATGGCCACGTTCCTGATAAAAATCTTTTAGCTGAATATACATCTTGTGCCATCTCCAATCACGGACGTCTTTAAATTCCCAATATACACCGAGGGAATCAAGCTTAGCTCTTTGATCCTCGCTTAAGGCGTTCTTATTTCTGACCTGGGCGGTGAGCCATTCATGGAGCGATGCATACTGAGGATCTGTGGCAGGCACATGTGCATGTCCGTATTTTGCAAAAAACCGTTCTAAATCCTCAAACTGCTCATACCAGTAATAGTTGTGATCAATAGAAAAATCAAAGTCTATCGCCTTTAGTTTGTCTCTGAATTCCTTTGGTAACTGGTGTTTTGTCCTTTTCTGGATCAGCATCCATTGTACCAGTTCCTGATTCTCTTTATTGTCTGGCAGAACGTTACAATGACCATGTATATTCTGAAAATGAATCAACTTATTATAAAAATAATGCCATTGAAATAATGCTTTCTTTGATAAAATCATAAATTATCGTGATTGTTTTTTTATTAACTATTCATACGAGTAGTTGGTTTAACAATAATTTTGTGTAAAATTATCAAATAAACAGACATGCATTTTAGTTTTTCAGATTTTTAACAGATCGTTCTTGCAATCATTGTTTATTATAAATTGAAAGCATCTCTTTTTTCTAACTTTGAATAATTTGTTTTTCCTGGTTTTGCTTACAGCCTTCTCTGTAAATGCTGCAAATTCGCCCCCTGGTTTTGTTATGCACTGAAAAAGCAAAAAAATGCAGACAAATGACTACTTTTATAGCTAATAAAAACAGGAAGAACAGCCGGGGGCCCCTTCGCCGGGGATGCCTTCAAAGTGTATGAGCTGTGTGCCGGGAAACTGGCACAGCCTGTTACAGGTTCGGGATATGGTTCTTAGGGGACTAAGCTACCCGGTGCGGCAAGCAAATCGAACATCCTGCTAAATTGATACCAATCAAAATATAATCGAATTCTTAGATAAAAATTTGTGAACAAAGAAAACTCACGGTAGTCGAGTAGATAAAGGAAAATTTTACCCCTCTCACAGAACCGTAGCCCAAACATCAATTGTGACAATTATTATGACAATTACCCGACTGCAGGCATCTCACCAGTAACAACCAGACTGGGTAAGACGACAAGAAGCAATTCCAATCCTTATTGATGAACTGAACAAACTCGGTTACAAAACTTCAGCTTATATACTTTATAAACTCCCAGGATAATTTGACGTTTACAATCGAAATAATGATTTTGGGGTTGTATATACCGGACACCCTGGCTCTGTTAAAAAGTATCCCGTCTACCAATTAGGAGTCGAAAAAATTTATATGATCCTATAATTTTGCTTATTGAAGGGAATTTTGTTGACTTTTGGGTTTCCAATTCTGAGGCAAAAGTTCATGCAACTTATTGGCCTTGTGTATAGGTATCCTTTCCAGTACATCTTTTAGCCACTCAAAGTTCCCGGCCTGATTGAGGCGGAGCGTTTGAGGAGTTTGATGACTTCGTCGTTTGAGGTTTTGACGCTTCGCGTTTGATGGACGATGCTTCCTGTCCGCTGGTTTTTTTGTCCCTGAAAGGGGCATATATAAATAACCCGGGGTAAGTGAGGAACGAACGACACCCCGGGTAAAGAGGCCTCCTCCCACATCCGCCCGCGGGAAAACGTTGATCTGGGCTGGTTATTTTCTCCGGGTGGAATGACGGTAACGATTGCAAAAGTTCGAAGCCTAAGGCCGTTTGATGCTTCGCGTTTGAAAAACTGGGGCTCATGGTATGTATTTGCCGCATTAAGATTCTTCCCGAATGCAGGTCAGCCTGTTTATTACATCACTGAACTCAGAACGTAGGATAAGCGAAGCCATGAAAGGAAGAACCAATGACAAAAATTACAGGTTATAATTTCCATGATTGTAAGTTAAGATTTTGAAACGAATCACTTATCATTTCAAACCTGACATGACAAGCGTTGGCAAAGCAGGCAACATTTTTTATTTTAGAGTTGAATCCTTTGGTTTTCATCGTTAACTTTGAGACAGTTGTTTATGAGAATTCCCGGCAGTGAATAAATTTAGCACAGATAGACAATTCTTTGGATGGTGCATCGCCCTTTTGACCCTGGTGTATATCAGCGGTTTATTTATCCCGTTAACCGGCGACGCCGGAAAATATGCAGCGATAAGCCGTAATGTTGTTGAGTCGGGCGACTGGATCAATCTTCAGATCCATCATCAACCGTATGATCAGAAACCGCACCTGATTTTTTGGCTTGGAGCAATATTCTTTAAGCTGTTTGGCATGTCGGCATTTGCTTTCAAATTGCCGGTTCTTTTATTCTCAATCCTGGGTTTTTATTCAACCTACCGTTTAGGCAGCTTATTATACAACCGTCAAACAGGCTTGTTTGCAACTTTAATCCTGATGTCGTCCGAAATATGGATACTGTTTTCCAACGATATTCATACTGATATATTGATGGCGTCGGCCACTGTTTTTGGTTTGTGGCAGTTATTTTTATTTCTGAAGGAAAAAAAGAAGATCCAATTTGTTCTTGGGTTTGCCGGTATTGGCCTGGCTATTATGTCAAAAGGGATTATTGCACTGATCGTTCCGGTTTTTGCTATTGGCGTGCATTTGCTGGCGAGAAAAGAATACCGTGAACTTTTTCACCCGAGGTGGTTCCTGGGAATTCCCATCCTGTTCCTGTTTGTACTCCCCACAATTATCGGGATTTACAGCCAGTTAGGGATCAATGGCCTGTGGTTTTATTTCTGGGAAAATAATGTCGGGCGTATGAGTGGCGGATACAAAGGCAATAACAACGACCTGCTTTTTTATTTCCATACAGCGCTTTATATTTTACTTCCCTGGTCACTATGGGTTTTTCTTTCATTTTATCTCGAAGGTGATGATTTGATCAGGCGAAAAATTAAAAACAGGGAAAATAGTGATTTTATCCTGCCCGGGGGTATTGTGTTTTTCTGGCTGATAATCTCTTTTGCAAAATCGAAAGCCCCGCATTTTTTACTGGTTATTGCCCCCCTGATTGCCATATTAACTGCCTGGTGGTTGAACCGGGTTTTGTTGTCAGATGAATTTCCACGGTTAAAAAGGGGGGGTCGTGTTACACAAATGGCATTAGGCGCGGGAATGGTAATTTTCGCTGGGGTGGTTGCTGCAATATTATTTCCTTCGACGGTACTATTCTGGATTGCCTGGGGGCTTTTGGCAATTACCGCGTTTGTTGTGCTTCTGAAAACCAGTTCAGTGATCCGTTTTATCCTGATCTCGGTACTGGGCATTTCAGCAATAAATTTTTCAATTAACCTGGTACTTCTTCCCGGCATGTTCAGTTATCATTCAACTATTCCGGCTTGTCGTATTTTTAACCAACTGGCCGGCGAAAACGATGTATTGCATACTTGCAATTCCATGCACCGCGAATTGTTTTTCTACTGTAAACACCCGGGGCTTTATCTCGAAGGAGAAGACCAGCTAATGAAAGTGGTGAAAAAACCCGGCACGTGGATTTATATGGATGAGACGGCTTATTGCCAGTTAAAGGAGAGAGGAATTGAATTTGATAAGTTTTTCGCGTTTAAGCACAAAGCCCTGACCCGGCAGTCGGTTAAGTTTTTAAATCCTAAAACCAGGGAGAAAGCGTTAAAAAAGATGTACCTGGTGAAGATAAGAGAGTCGGAGGCTGTTTCAAAGAGCCAATCCGTATTCCTTTCTCCCGTCTCCGGTTTCCATTTTCGGCGCATAGGACGTTAACGTTTCAACCCAGGCCCGGCAGATGCGCCGGTAGGAACAGGCTTCCTTGTCCTACCGGGTTTCACCCGGCGTCATGAACAGTGAAGCCCTGCGGGCTTTTTGTCCTGTCTCTTTGCCCTTCGCTCTCTGCTCCTCTCAGAATTTGTAAATAGTTGTCTCTTTATATTTTTCACCCGGCTTTAGAATGACTGTCGGGAATTTTTCGTGGTTGATCGAGTCCGGGTAATGCTGGGTTTCCATGGCAACACCCGAATAACTGCCTAATATTTTTTTACCGTCAATTATGAATTCCGGGTTCCAGTAACCGGTGTAAAGCTGCATTCCCGGCTGGGTGGTATGCACTTCAACCGAGCGGCCTGAATTTGCTTCGCTCAGAGTCCCGGCATAAACCAGTTTGCCTTCGTCGTTGCCAAGCACATAATTGTTGTCGTAACCGTTTTCAAGCGCAGCAATATCGCGGCCCAGTTTCTTCTTGGTACGGAAATCGAATACGGTTCCTTCAACCGGGATTATTTTACCGGTCGGGATCATATCTTCTGCTTCAGTAATTGCCTTGGCTGTAAGCATTAACTCATGGTTCATAATATTTTCTTGCCCGGCGGTCAGGTTAAAATAGGTATGATTGGTGAGGTTCAGAATTGTTGTTTTGTCTGTTTCTGCATCATACTCAAGGGCCAGTTCATTCCGGTTATTTAATGTATAGGTGCACGCCACATTTAAAGTGCCAGGGTAACCTTCTTCCATGTCGGGACTGGTGTACGAAAGTTTTACTCCGATTTTGTCGCTGGTATCAATGGTTTCTGCTTTCCAGATTCTTTTGTCAAAACCGGTCAGTCCGCCATGCAGTGCATTGGGGCCATTGTTTACAGCCAGGGAGTATTCTTTTCCTTCAAGGGTGAATTTTCCTTTGGCAATACGGTTTGCAAAGCGGCCGACAAAAGCTCCGAAATAAGGACAGTTGCCTAAATACTGCCCGCTGATGTAGTTTTCAAATTTGTTGAACCCGCACACAATATTTTCGCATTTCCCGTTTTTGTCCGGTGTTTCAATCGAGGTAATAATACCTCCGTAGTTGGTAATCTTTATGATAACATGGTTGTCGTTGGAGAGGGTAAAAAGATCGACTTGCTTTCCGTTTAGCCGGCCATAAATTTCTTTTGTAATTTGCATTTTTCAAAGTTTTATAAATCAGTGATAAAGTTGTTTTTTTGTTAGGTTTAAGCCCGTTTTCATCAATTCAGAAAACAGAACAATATTGAACTGTTATCGCAGGGCAATATACAAAATAAAATTGAAGGATACCTACTGGTGGGTACAGGTCGTATAATATTTTGTATATTTGTTTGCGTCTTCAGTAAATTTCGAAAAAAAATAAAACTAACTGACAGGTGAAACATATTCAGATCGACGATTCACTGGGGGTCCCCAAGTACCGCCAGATTATTAATTCTGTTTTTCATGCAATAGATGAAGGAGAGCTAAAAATCGGGGATAAAATTCCTTCCCTGAACCAAATATGTGCTGAATTTGATTTGTCGCGCGACACGGTTATGGTTGCTTTCAATGAGTTAAAAGCGAAGGGGGTAATCAGTTCCATCCCCGGCAAAGGGTATTATGTTAATAGTACTGAAATTAATCTGGATCAAAAAATATTTGTATTATTCGATGAACTGAATGCCTTTAAGGAAGATTTGTATACTTCGTTCCTGAATAGTCTCGACGACAAAAGTTCTGTCGATCTTTATTTCCATCATTTTAATTTTCAGGTTTTTAAAAATCTGACCCTGGAAAGTGCAGGTAAATATACCTCGTATGTGATAATGCCTGCCACTTTTGACTATTCCTATGATATTGTAAGTAAATTACCGGCAGATAAAGTTTATATTCTCGACCGGCTTAAAAATGATTTGAAAGACTATCCGGTTGTTTACCAGGATTTTGAAGCTGATGTATATAATGGCCTTACCAAAGGGGTGGAATTGCTTCGGAAATACAATAAGCTAATCATGGTTTTCCCGGGCGGAAAGGAACCTGAAGGACGTATGACCGGTTTTAGCAGATTTTGTGAAGAGTATGGTTTTAAATATGAAATTTTGCATACCCTCATTAATAAAGAAATCAAAAAAGGGGAGGCTTATTTTGTTGTTTCCGACCGGAACCTGGTAAAAGTGGTAAAAACGGCAACCGAAAAAAATCTGAAGCTGGGACAGGATTTAGGTATTCTGGCATTTAATGATACAATACTGAAGGAAGTGGTGGCCGGGGGGATAACAACCATTTCGACTGATTTCAGCAGAATGGGGCAGACCCTTGCAGATATGGTCAGGATGAGAAAAAAAGTGCAAATTCCAAACCCATCGTCGCTGATCGTGAGAAATTCACTTTAGCATGTTTCAAAACATGAACGAGGGGGAAAGGATACAAGAATAAAAAATCTATTTTTACCCACTAGTACCTACCAGTTGGGAAAATTTTAAATTATGAACAATTTTAATATCGAAGAACATCCGCATAAACGATTGAACCCATTAACAGGTGATTGGATTTTAGTGTCACCCCACAGGGCCAAACGCCCGTGGCAGGGGCAGGTTGAGAAAACAATTCCGGATCAACGTCCGAAATATGATCCGAAGTGTTATTTGTGCGCCGGAAACGAAAGGGCAGGAGGAAAAATTAACCCTGACTACAAAGGAACATTTGTGTTCACCAATGATTTTAGTGCCTTACTGACCGACACTCCCGGGGGAATTGTTGATAATGGGGATTTATTCCAGGCTCGCAGTGAAAGAGGTATTTGCAGGGTCATCTGCTTTAGTGAGGATCACAGCCTGACCATCCCGGAAATGGAAGTGGCAGACATCCGTAAAGTAGTGGACGTGTGGTGTGAACAGTTTGCAGAACTGGGCAGTAAAGATTTCATTAGTTATGTGCAGATATTCGAGAATAAAGGCTCCATTATGGGGTGCTCGAACCCGCATCCGCATGGACAAATATGGTCGTCATCATCAGTTCCTGCCGAGCCCGCAAAAGAATCGAAGGCCCAAAAAGAATATTTCGACAAAAACGGGGCTACCCTTTTGGGGGATTATTTAAAAGCCGAACTCGATAAAAAAGAAAGGTTACTGGTTCAGAACGATCATTTTGTTGCCCTAGTCCCTTATTGGGCTGTCTGGCCGTTCGAAACCATGATCATCAGCCGCCGCCCGGTTCAGAATATCCTCCAGCTAACGGACGAAGAAAAAACCGGACTGGCTGATATTTACAAACAACTTACAATAAAATACGATAACCTTTTCGAGGTGTCGTTTGCCTATTCTGCCGGGTTGCACCAGGCTCCAACCGATGGTAAAGAACATCCCGAATGGCATTTACATATGCATTTCTATCCGCCTTTGTTACGTTCTGCTTCTGTAAAGAAATTTATGGTCGGATATGAAATGCTTGCCAGCCCGCAACGCGACATTACTGCCGAGCAGGCCGCAAAAAGGTTGCGTGATTTACCGGATGTACATTATAAAAAAACAAATCAATAAATAATTAAACTCAACAAAAGAATCATGGCAAAAATTAGTGCTTTAATTGAAAAAATAAATGATGGCAAAAATCCATTGTTTCAGGAGTTATATGGTACGGAAGAGGCTGTTTTGAAAGAGCAGGCCAGCCGTTACGCCGCATTAATGAACGAATTTCAGAAAGTTTACGGAACCGATGATGTTGACTTGTTCAGCTCGCCGGGACGTACCGAAATTGGCGGTAATCACACCGACCACAATTACGGGCGTGTTTTGGCCGGTGCTGTAAACCTCGATAATATTGCTGTTGCAGCTAAGAACGGAACCAATATTATTCGTGTAAAATCAGCAGGTTATCCTGAATTTCAGGTTGATTTAAGTTCTTTGGAAATCGACGAATCTCAGTTTTATACTTCTTCTTCGCTGGTAAAAGGCATTTGTGCCCGCATGAAGGAAAAAGGGTACGAAATTGGCGGTTTTGATGCCTGCATCGAGGGCCGGGTACCAAAAGGTTCGGGCCTGAGTTCTTCTGCATCGTTCGAAGTGCTCATAGGTGCTATAGTAAACCACCTGTTCAACAACGGGAAAATGAGCGCTGTTGAAAATGCAATTATTGGCCAGTGGTCGGAAAACAATTACTTTGGTAAGCCTTGCGGACTGATGGACCAGACTGCCTGCTCGGTGGGTGGTTTAATTACTATTGATTTTGAAGACCCCTCGAAGCCAATTGTAAAAGAAGTTAACTTCGACTTCGTTTCAACAGGTTTTTCACTGGTTATTACCGATGTGGGCGGCGGGCACGACGATCCGGCATCACAGGCTGAATATGCTTCATTGCCAACCGAGATGAAAGCCGTTGCCAAAGAACTGGGGGTTGATGTATTGAGAAAAGTAACTCTCAAACAAATCGTGGATAAAATTCCTGAAATTCGCAAAAAAACAGGCGACAGGGCAATTCTCCGTGCCTATCACTTTCAGGGCGACAACCAACGGGTTGTAGATCAGGTCGCAGCCCTTGAAAAAAACGATTTCCAGGCATTCCTGAAAATGGTAGTCGAGTCAGGTTACAGCTCGTACATGTACAATCAAAATATTTTTGATGTAGTCCATAAAGATGAGCAGGTTGTTTCGCTGGCTTTGGCTTTGAGCGAGATGGTACTGAAAGGAAAAGGTGCATGGCGTGTTCATGGTGGCGGTTTTGGAGGTACTATACAGGCTTTTGTTCCTCAGGATTTGCTTGATGAATACACAAAGACACTGGAACATGTTTATGGTAAAGGGAAATGCCATAAATTGTTTATCCGTGCAAAAGGTTCCGTAAAATTGGATATTTAATTATTTACTTTATTATTAATATCTTTTTTGTTCCCGGAAGATAAAAATCAATGTTTTTTTTGCATATTCGAAGGTCGAAAATTGGTTATTCCGCTTTTCGGCCTGAATATTTTATTAGGAAACAGTTTTTACAGGGATGTGACCATCAGTTCAGATGTTTTTTTTTGACAGATAAACGCATCTATAGGTAATCACATATAAAATAATTTCAATAAACAATCAAATTCCGAATTATGAATCAGAAGAAAAACTATGCATTGCCAATTTTAATGATGATCCTGCTCTTTGGTATGATCTCATTTGTCACAAACTTAGCGGCGCCGATGGGGGTTGTGTTAAAAGAACAATTTGGCATTTCCAACTTTGAGGGACTGTTAGGAAATGCGGCTAACTTCATTGCATACGCTGTCATGGGAATACCCGGAGGTATCCTGTTACAGAGACTTGGCTACAAGAAAACAGCATTGATCGCTATTGCTGTCGGTTTCGTGGGAGTTTTTATTCAATATCTTTCAGGTTATGTCGGTGAATCATCAGCTTTTGGTGTTTATCTTCTTGGCGCTTTCGTTGCCGGTTTTTCCATGTGTTTGTTAAATACGGTAGTCAACCCAATGCTGAATACACTGGGTGGTGGCGGAAACAAAGGGAACCAGTTGATCCAGGTCGGTGGTTCGTTTAATTCTGTTATGGCTACTTTTACTCCTGCATTTGTAGGGGTTTTAATTGGTGAAGCAGCAAAAGCCAGAATTACGGATGTATTTCCGGTAATGTATATTGCTATGGGCGTTTTTGCCGTTGTATTTTTTGTATTACTGGCGGTAAGTATTCCCGAACCTCATGCAGAACGGTCTTCCGAACCGCTGGGTAGTTTGATAACGGGTGCGCTGAAGTTCCGTCATTTTGTGTTGGGAGCTATTGCTATCTTCGTGTATGTCGGTGTTGAGGTCGGCACGCCGGGTATCATGAACCTGTGGCTTTCCGATCCGGAGGTATCGGTAGCTGTAGGAAAAACCATTGCCGGTTTTGTTGCCGGGACTTATTGGCTTTTGATGTTAGCCGGACGTCTGATCGGAGCTTCTATCGGGAGCAAAGTGTCAAGTAAAACCATGCTTGGTGTGATGTCTACAGTCGGTTTGGTGTTAATTGCTTTTGCTATTTTCTCGCCTGTTACTTCACAGGTTTCCTTGCCTGTATTACAAAGGTCGGCTATCGGGGGGCTTTCTTTCGGATTAGCTAAAGTTCCCATCAATGCCATGTTTATTGTATTGGTAGGCCTTTGTACTTCCATCATGTGGGGAGGTATTTTCAATCTGGCTGTTGAAGGTCTGGGTAAATATCTTGCGGCGGCATCCGGTATCTTCATGGTCTTGGTTTGTGGTGGCGGTATCCTTCCCGCAATTCAGGGGAAAATGGCTGATATTGCCGGATATATACCGAGTTATTGGCTAATTTTTATTTGTCTTGCATACCTGTTATTTTATGCCCTGTTCGGAAGTAAAAATGTGAATAAAGATATTCCGGTTGAATAATGAATTATTTCTGGTTTCTTGAAATACAGAAATCAGCCTTTTTATAATTTGTAACCCTGAAAATAGAGGAAACGCTATTTTCAGGGTTATTTTTTGTTTGTATGTTTTAGAGCATTCATAGGAAAAAAATACCATTGAAATATTAAAAGTATAAAATACTGTTATAATTTTGAAGTATATGGATGAAATTAAGAAAGAGTTAGTGGAAGGATTGTATTTTAAGCATCCAAGGCATTATGTGGCTGTAGACTGTGTGATATTCGGGTATAAGGACGGTGAGTTGAAACTTTTGCTTTATCCGCGAAGCTTTGAGCCAGCCAGGGGGAATTGGTCGCTTTTGGGAGGTTTTGTGCAGGATAATGAATCGTCGGACCAGTCTGCGGCACGAATCCTGAAGAAGACAACCGGACTCGACCAGATATTTATGGAGCAGGTGGCTGCATTTACAGACCCTGACCGTGAACAAATTGCCAGGGTTATCAGCATTGGTTATTATGCGCTTATCCGTATTGATGAACAGGATGAAGAAAAAGTGCGTAAATATGGTGCAGAATGGTTCCCCATAAGGGAAAGGCCTGATCTGATTTTCGATCACAATGAAATTATCGGAAAGGCGCTGGTCAAACTTCAGCAAAAAGCAGGTTACCAGTTGGTAGGGCCCGAGTTGCTTCCTGAAATGTTTACCCTGACCCAGCTTCGGCGACTGTACGAGGCAATTTTTCAACGGACGCTGGATCCCGGGAACTTCAGAAAAAAAATATTGTCGCTGGATATTCTGAAACGTTCAAACAAAAAAGATTCGACTGAGTCGAAAAAAGGAGCATATTTTTACAGTTATATCGAAGAAAACGTGCAGGACAAGGATATCGGCAGGATTGTAAAAACTTAAATATTAACTGAGATGGAAAAATTTGATTTAAAAAAATTCGAAGTTTGGTTTGTAACCGGTAGTCAGCATTTATATGGCCCGGAAGCACTAAAACAGGTTGACCAGGATTCTGCAACAATCGCGAAAGCCCTTGATGCATCGGTTGAAATTCCGGTTAAAATAGTATTTAAACCGGTAGTTACAACACCTGAAGCTATTTACAATATTTGTCTGGAAGCCAACAATGCGCCTGTCTGTATTGGCTTAATTACCTGGATGCATACTTTTTCCCCGGCGAAAATGTGGATTCAGGGTTTGGATGTTTTAAACAAACCCTTCGTACACCTCCACACTCAGTTTAACCGGGATATTCCATGGAACGAAATAGACATGGATTTTATGAACCTGAACCAGTCGGCACATGGAGACCGTGAGTTTGGCTTTATTTGCAGCCGGATGCGCCTGAACCGGAAGGTCATTGTGGGTTATTGGAAAGATGAGAAAGTACAAAAAAAGTTAGGTATATGGACCCGGGCGGCAGTGGGATACCACGAGTCGAAATCCCTGAAAATTTGCCGGTTTGGCGATAATATGCGTTACGTGGCAGTTACCGAAGGCGATAAAGTGGAAGCTCAGAAAGTGTTGGGATGGCAGGTTAATTATCACGGAATTGGCGAACTTGTTGCCAGTATGGAGACCATTCCCGAAACAGAAGTTGATGCATTGATAAATGTTTATACTTCGGAATACAAGCTGGAAGATAAAACCGATGAAAGTGTCCGTTACCAGGCAAGAATTGAACTGGGACTGAAAAAGTTTCTCGACCAGTATGGATATAAAGCTTTCACTACAAATTTTGAAGATTTAACTGGTTTAAAACAATTACCCGGACTGGCCTGTCAGCACCTGATGGCACAGGGCTATGGTTTTGGTGCCGAAGGCGACTGGAAACAATCGGGCCTGGTACGTATTATGAAAGTGATGGCTGCCGGGCTAAAAGGCGGATGTTCGTTTATGGAAGATTACACCTACCATCTTGACCCGGTACAACCTGCTGTTTTGAGCGCCCATATGCTTGAAGTTTGTCCGTCGGTGGCCGGGGCAAAACCGGTTGTCGAAGTTCATCCGCTTGGAATCGGAGGGAAGGATGCTCCGGCCCGTTTGGTTTTCAGTGTTCCGGAAGGAAAGGGAATAAATGCAACCCTGGTAGATATGGGAGGCCGCATGCGCATGATTATTAATCCGGTAAAAACGGTAAAACCACAACCGTTGCCCAAGTTACCTGTGGCCTGCGCTCTTTGGGTGCCGATGCCAAACCTCGAAATTGGCGCTGCTGCCTGGATATATGCAGGTGGTGCACACCATACCAGTTTTTCGATGGCCCTGGACCGTGAATATCTGGAAGATTTTGCGGAAATGATAAATTTTGAATTTGTTGTTATTGATGAAAAAACAACAATCCCTGAATTCAAAAAAGAGTTGAAGTGGAATGACCTTTATTATCATCTTGCAAAAGGTCTGTAACTAATTCTAACAACTAATCACTAAACTTAAATTTATTAAAATGGTTTTACTCGATTGGATTGTAATCGGTGTTTTCTCTGCGGTGCTTATTGGTATTGTTATCTGGGTTGTAAGTCAAAAAAGCAAAGACTCTGAAGATTATTTCTTAAGTGGTCGGGATGCTACATGGATTGCTATCGGGGCTTCTATATTTGCTTCTAATATTGGTTCTGAACATCTTATTGGCCTTGCTGGTGCCGGAGCGTCAAGCGGTATGGCAATGTCGCATTGGGAAATACAAGGATGGATGATCCTTATTCTCGGATGGGTCTTTGTCCCCTTTTACTCCAGGAGCATGGTGCTGACCATGCCTGAATTTTTGGAGAAACGGTACAACAAAGAATCGCGTACTATTCTTTCGTTGATTTCTTTAGTAAGTTATGTGCTTACAAAGGTTGCAGTTACTGTTTATGCGGGAGGTCTGGTTTTTCAACAGGTTTTTGGCATCGAATCGCTGTGGGGAATAGATTTCTTCTGGATATCTGCGATTGGTTTGGTAGTAATAACTGCATTATATACCATTTTCGGGGGAATGAAATCGGTACTTTATACATCGGTATTGCAAACGCCCATTTTGCTTCTCGGTTCGCTGATTATTTTGGTACTTGGATTAAAAGCACTGGGAGGCTGGGATGAAATGATGAAAATTTGTGGCGCGAATGTAATTAATGATTATGGCGATAAAATGACAAGTATAATAAGAAGTAATCAAGACCCCAAGTTTCCTTGGTTAGGTGCTTTTATTGGATCTTCCATTATTGGATTCTGGTATTGGTGTACCGACCAGTTTATTGTACAACGTGTTCTTTCCGGTAAAAATGAAAAAGAATCACGGAGAGGTACTATTTTTGGCGCTTACCTGAAACTGACCCCTGTTTTCCTGTTTTTAATTCCGGGGATGATTGCCTATGCTATGTCTCAGAAAGGAGTTGTGATAAGGGGGGAAGTATTTTCTCTTCCATATGCAGATGCTGCTTTTCCTACTTTGGTTGCGAAATTGTTGCCGGCCGGTGTGAAAGGGCTGGTCGTTTGCGGTATCCTCGCTGCACTGATGAGTTCTTTAGCTTCACTCTTTAATTCATCGGCAATGCTTTTTACGATCGATTTCTATAAAAAAATTAAACCCCAAACTCCTGAAAAAAAGTTAGTAAGGATTGGTCAGATAGCAACATTTGTTATTGTATTGTTAGGTATTTGCTGGATTCCTATCATGCGTAAAATTGGAAATGTTCTTTACGAATACTTGCAGGATATCCAGTCCATATTATCGCCTGGTATTGCTGCTGCTTTCTTACTGGGCATTACCTGGAAAAAAGCAACTGCTAAAGGTGGTATGTGGGGATTACTTACAGGCTTTATTATTGGACTTACCCGTCTGGGGGCTAGAATATATTATACCTCGGTAGAAGGAGCTTCTCAAACTTTATTTAAAAGTATCTTTTACGATGTAAACTGGTTGTTCTTCTGTGGATGGATGTTCCTGTTCTGTATAATTGTAGTAATTGTGGTAAGTCTGTTTACCAAAGCACCGAAGTTAGAGTCGATTCAGGGGTTGGTATTAGGGACATCTACAGCAGAGCAGCGTGCAGCATCCCGCGCCAGTTGGAACCATTGGGATATAATTCATTCAGTAATTATTATCGGGATTACGGTCGTGTTTTATATTTATTTCTGGTAGAATTAAGTTCTGAAATATGTTGAAAGAATTAAAAGAACAGGTTTGTCGGGCTAATCTCGACCTGGTAAAACACGGGTTGGTAATTTTTACCTGGGGAAATGTAAGCGGCATCGACCGGGAAAAAGGACTGGTTGTGATTAAGCCGAGTGGCGTTCCCTACGACAATATGAAACCGGAAGATATGGTCGTTCTTGACCTGGATGGAAATATTGCGGAAGGAAAATACAAACCTTCGTCGGATACTCCGACTCACCTGGTTTTGTATAAAAATTTTAAAAATACCGGAGGAATTGTCCATACCCATTCCGAATGGGCAACAAGCTGGGCTCAGGCCGGATGTTCAATTCCTGCATTGGGCACTACACATGCTGACTATTTTTACGGTGAAATTCCGTGTACACGGAAAATGAATGACAGTGAGATACAAGCTAATTATGAAGAAGAAACCGGGAACGTGATCGTCGAATGTTTTAAGCATCTGGACCCTGATTCTGTGCCGGGTGTTCTGGTCAATAACCACGGGCCTTTTTCGTGGGGGAAAAATGCCGGTGAGGCTGTTCATAATGCCGCGATTCTGGAAGAAGTGGCGAAAATGGCGTTTCGTTCCCTTCAGTTGAACCCAAACGCTGAAATGTCTCAGGCACTGCTCGACAAACATTTTCTACGAAAACATGGAAAAAACGCATATTACGGTCAATAAAATATAAAAATCAGTCATAATAATATAAAACAAAGAAAAATAGACTTTATACCTTTATATCTTCATACTTAGACAGAACTAAATAAAAGAATTAAATCAATAAGATGAGTAGATATACTATTGGACTGGATTACGGAACAGATTCTGTTCGTTCGTTAATTGTTGATGTTGAAACTGGCGAAGAGCTGTCCAGTGTTGTTTATAATTATCCGCGATGGAAAGAAGGATTATACTGTGATCTTGCTAAAAATCAGTTTCGTCAGCACCCGATGGATTACCTGGAAGGTTTGGAATACACCATTGTTGAAGCTTTAAAACAGGCTCCTGCCGGTGTGGCAGAAAATGTGGTCGGCATTTCTGTCGATACCACTGGTTCAACCCCTGTGGCAGTCGATGAGAAAGGAGTTCCTTTATCATTAACTCCGGGGTTTGAAGAAAATCCCAATGCTATGTTTGTTCTTTGGAAAGACCATACAGCGCTGAAAGAAGCCGATGAAATCAATAAGCTGGCAAACAACTGGGAAATCGATTTTACCATGTACGAAGGAGGCATTTATTCTTCGGAATGGTTCTGGGCAAAAGTGTTACATGTTTCCCGGGAGGATGTTGGTGTTTTACGTGCTGCATATTCCTGGGTTGAGCACTGCGACTGGATACCTGCATTGCTTACCGGAAATACGAATCCGAAAACGATAAAAAGAAGCCGTTGTGCTGCCGGGCACAAAGCCATGTGGCACGAGGCATTCGGAGGATTACCTTCCGAAGAATTTTTAACTGCACTTGATCCTGTACTGGCTGGTTTGCGTGACCGCCTGTTCAAAGAAACATACACCTGCGATGTGGCTGTGGGGACGATTACTAAAGAATGGGCAGGTAAGCTGGGCCTTTCAACCAATGTTGTTGTTGGCGTAGGTGCTTTCGATGCGCATCTGGGAGCAGTAGGTGCTGAAATTCAACCATATTACTTAAGCAAGGTGATGGGAACTTCAACCTGCGACATGCTGGTTGCACCGATGGATGAAGTAGGGGATAAGCTGGTTCCCGGAATTTGCGGACAGGTAGATGGTTCAATCATTCCCGGAATGCTGGGGCTGGAAGCCGGCCAATCGGCTTTTGGCGATATATATGCCTGGTTTAAAAAAGTGCTGATGTGGCCTGCTGAGCAAATCATAGCAAAAACAACACTTGTTGATGAGGCACAGCGGGAACAATTACTTGCTGAAATGTCGGATAAAATGATTGCTGAACTTTCGGAAGCTGCTGCTAAAGTGCCGGTTGAGGAAAGTGGTGTCCTGGCTATCGATTGGATGAACGGACGTCGTACGCCTGATGCCAACCAAAACCTGAAAGGCGCTATCGCCGGACTTAGTTTGGGAACCGATGCCCCGCGTATTTTTCGTGCATTGGTCGAGGCAACAGCCTTTGGTTCAAAAGCCATTATCGACCGGTTCATCAGCGAAGGGGTTCGTATCGACGGGGTAATTGCCTTGGGAGGTGTAGCTAAAAAATCGCCTCTGGTGATGCAGATTGTTTGCGATGTATTGAATATGCCTATCAAAGTTGCCCGCTCTGAGCAGGCCTGTGCGCTTGGTTCGGCAATGGCTGCTGCTGTGGTTGCCGGCGTTTATGCAACTACTGCTGATGCCCAGAAAAAAATGGGAGGAGGGATTGAAACAGAGTACCATCCGGTTCCTGAGAATGTTGAAAAATATCAGGCCATCTACAGAAAGTACACTAAACTTGGGAAATTCATTGAAGATGAATTAAGCTAAATTTTTCTAAAAAAACAGGGACTTTTGGCAAGTTAATTTTCATAAAAAATGATAAATTGCCCGGTAAAAACCGGGCATCTTTTTATGTATGATATTATAGGCGATGTTCATGGCGAGGCTGATAAACTGAAGTTGTTACTGGACAAAATTGGCTATGTAAAGAAAAACGGGGTGTTTACTCATCCTGAACGGAAGGCTGTTTTTGTCGGCGATTTTATTAACAGAGGGCCTAAAATAAGGGAAACTGTTCAGATCATCCGGGCGATGGTTGAGAATGGAAATGCACTTGCCATTCTTGGTAATCACGAGTTGAATGCTATTTTTTATTACCTGAAGAATAAATTTGGGAAATATTACACCCGCCGGAGAAAGTATCGTTTGTCGCTTGATCTGACATTAAAGGAGTTTGTCAATTATAAGGATGAATTTAAGGATCATTTGAAGTGGATGCGTAGTTTACCATTGTTCCTCGATTTGGGGGATATCCGGGTTGTGCATGCTTGTTGGAAAGATGAAAATATCGAATTGATCAGGTCCCATTTTGCAGAAGGCCGGTTGAAGAAGAATAAATTGCGCGAAATTTTTGAGAATAATGTGGTAGTTGCAAAAAGTATATGGGAAACCTGTAAAGGCGTTGACTTTAAACTTCCCAGGTATTTGCTTATTTTCGACTCGTCCGGGCTGCCTCATCGTTCTTTTCGTTCAAAATGGTGGATCAATCCGGAAGGCTTAACTTTTAGAAAAATTTCGCTGGAAAGCCGTTTCAAATTACCAAAATATACCATTCCCAAAGAGATCATCACGCCGGTTGCCCCCTATCCTGAAGATGCGCCGATCGTTTTTTTTGGCCATTATTGCCTGAATAAAAAAAGCGGAATACTGACGGATAACCTTTGTTGTGTCGATTCGTGTGTCAGCAGGAACCGGAAATTAATGGCTTACCGTTGGTCTGGTGAAAAGAAATTAGATGAGAGTCACATAGTGAAAGTTTGAATATTTCTGTGAATATTCAGATATTCAACGCATTATACTTTAGTGTTTATTCGAATAAAAATCATTCAATTTTTTTTTGAATCGTATTGCAGAGAAAAAAAGAAAGTATATATTTGCAGAGCCTTTAAAAAACGGAATTTTTAGAAGGCTTATTTTCTAAAACGATATTATGGTGCGGTAGTTCAGCTGGTTAGAATATCGGCCTGTCACGCCGGGGGTCGCGGGTTCGAATCCCGTCCGCACCGCAAAAAAAGAGGCTGTCCAAAAAGGGCAGCCTTGTTTTTTCTTAGGAAGTCATTTTTGTATAAGAACAAAAAGAGTGTTCAGTCTTCAATGTTCAGGGATCACATGAAAAAGTTGTGGAGTTACCGGTCAAGCATAAATTTTAGCAACTCTGAACAAGAAGAATTCAATATCAACAACACCTCTTTGAGTAGCCCTGAAAGTTTTCAGTTTAGCATTGAAAGATTCAGCAGAAGCGTTCGTACTTCGATTGTCAAAGAAGTTCAATATTTCAGGATAATGCGAATAGAATGTTGCAGATATGGTATTGAATGATTTAAATCCAGATTCGGTAACATCATTAAACCACTTAGCCATTTTCGTATAAGCTACGCCTTTGTTTTTGTTTTTTGAAAATATCATCCTTAATGAATGAGTAAGAGAATACCCTTGTTTTATGTCAGGAAAAAGTTCAAATAATATTGCAGCTCTTTTCTTTTGTTTCTCCGTCCATTTATCACCAGACTTGAACAATAAATACCGACTACGGGCAAGTAGTTGCTTTTTTGTATCCCCATTGCTTAATATTTCCGGAACATATTTTTTACCGTCTGCTTTTGCATTTTCAATGGCGTTGGTCTCTTCGTTTATTGCATCCCAACGATGGGCAATACGCATCTCCTGTAATGCATCGTAAGCTAATTTTTGAACATGGAAACGGTCGATCACCCGCTTAGCTTTGGGAAAACATCTTCGTACTATTTTATCCATGGAATTGGCCATATCAAGTGTTACTTCTTTTACCATATTGATTTTTTCTTCGGGGATTCTTTCTAAAACCTCTATGATTTTTTCTGCCTCCGTACCTTCAACCATTGCAACTAATGCGCCTTTTTTCCCTTTGCCTGCTTTATTGGTTACAATCGTGTAAAGTTCTCCATTGGTAAGGGCTGTCTCGTCAATGCTTAATTGTGTACCAACGTTCTCCGGGAAAAGAATCCAGTCCTTTGCATGTGGCTTTTGTCCCCAAGTGGGAAAATCACTCAAATACTCTTTGTACTGTTGCCCAAAACGATCCCCATCAATGGAATAGTACTTTTCTAAACTATTGCTGCTGATGGGGTAATTGTCCAAAAAACCCTTTTAAAAAAATTGCAAAACCTTTCGTCAAACGAGTCCCTTTTGCAACACTATCCCAGTCCCTCTCTACTGTCTTGCCTGTCGATTCTGAAAACCATCTCCGACGCTTTACGTGCAAAAACATGGCTTTGTCCCGTAATGGAAAATCCTGTATCACTGATTCGTTATAAAATCCTTTGGAAATAAGCTTTACCAATTCATATCCTTCCGGCTTTATTGCCTTTTCTTCCAAATGTACATGGATTTCTTTTTCTCCTGTTTCTATTTGAACAATGTCGAAATATTCAAAGATTTCTTCTGGTAAAAGTAATTTTAGCAATGTCTGGTAATGTTCGTTTGATTGTCCCTTCATTTGTAAAATATAAAATACAAAGTTCGTTTTTATATTTTTCTCCACAACTTTTTTAACTGATCCATGTTCAGTCGCTGTAGCGAGCCATCGTTTCGTTATCGAATAAGCCGGGGGAGCGAGGTATTTTTTCATGGAAAACAACAAAGCCCGGGCTGTTTCCGCCTAAGGGGAAAAAGCGTATAGAAAATCGATGGAGTGAGCGTTAATAAATCAAAGAATATGTTCCACAAAAAATTAAAGTGCCCCATTCAGAACCTTGGCGGAGGTGTCTTTTTATAGAGTAGTAGCTCTAAAGAGTATAGAGTAGTAGCTCTAAAGAGTATAGAGTAGTAGCTCTAAAGAGTATAGAGTAGTAACTCTAAGGAGTATAGAGTAGTAACTCTAAGGAGTATAGAGTAGTAACTCTAAGGAGTGTAGAGTAGTAGCTCTAAGAAGTGTAGAGTAGTAGCTTTGTGATATATTTAAGCAGAAGTCTGTATATGAGACAAATACAAAATATCGTTTTTTTCAGTATTTCATTACTTCCGGCGGCTCTTTTTCCAGCTGTAGGGAAAAAGGATCAGCCCGTCCGGCTTGAGGACTGTAAAAAAGGGAAATACAATTAAAAGCTAATAACAGTGATTCCCACAGAAAAAGGAGTTAATTCCGGGCCTTTGTTATCTTTAAATAACGGAGACAGGTTGTAGGTAGCATAAAGGCTGACGTTATTGATTCCAACCTTACAAATTACGGCATATTTAAAGGTATTCAGATTAAAACTGCCCCTGTCTTTTTCTTTTTTATGGTTCCATTTTATTTTCGTATGCGAACCAATATTCAGGCCACCTTCAATACCTCCGGCAATAAACAGTTTGTCAGAATGGTTGTTTACCGGAAAATGGCACTCAAGCATTACCGGAACAGTAAGATAAGTTACTGTCAGTTTCGACTTTTTCAGCTTATCCTCATCAAGTAATACAGGTTCGATCATCCCGTTAATTTTATCAATCGAATACGGGTTTTCGAATTTGTAATTGTTATACGAAAGACCCATACCGGTTACCAGCCCTATGTGATTACTGTTTTGTTGAAGGTTAATGTTATATTCCAAAAAGTTAATATTCAGTTCCAGGCTTTTAGGTTGTTTCAGTTCCATAAATTCAACGCCTCCGTACATGCTGTAATCCTCGTTGCTAAATCCATTTACCCCGAGATCAATGCCTGCCCAGTGACCATCAAATTTATTGTCATCTGTATCATCATCTTTCCACTTATCATCATCAATTTTTCCACTCTTGATATTCACATGCTTATCATCTTCCGATTCTATAATCATAATCTCTTTTTTTCCCAGCCGGATTTTTGTGGTATCACCTTCCTGTTTCACTTTGTCATCACCAACATCCACCTGGATAGTAGCTGAAACTTTATGTTTCTTTTCGGGAATAGAATCTGCCTTGGCTGTATTTTGTGCCCATATGGCATTCAGGTTAAACACCGTAAAAACAATTACAGCAAAAATTCTCATCTTATTTTTCATTTTTATTTGTTTCATGGCTTTGAGACATTAATTTCTCCTCTGACGAATGAGTGTTTCAGAAAGTTACAATTATTTGGCCCTTTTTACCGGAACCGAAAAAGCAAGTAGCCTTGATTCAAATTTTATCTTCGAAACTTTACCTTCATCTGTCTCATAACTAATGCGATTTTTACTGACATTGCCTGCTAAATCCAGACCTGATTCTATCAGCGATTTATCACTTTTTTTAATTTTCAACATTTTTTCTGTAACAAAACGATCCAGACTGTAATAATTGTCAGTTTCCTTGTTTTTTTGTTTTAACTGCATATCTGTAAGTTCCATTTGCTGATCTGTTTCTACCGGGATTAACCTGGCTGCAAGAGGTTGCAGTAAACCGACCTGGGACCTTGTCCTTCTGGATGATGGTTCGACTGGTGCCGGAATAGCAATATTTTTTGCAATCAACCTTTCATGCCCTTCTGTTTCCAGGGGCCTGTTTTCTGCTTTTTCAGAACTATTTAGCTCCTGCTTTTTTTGTTTTTCAGGCTGAATTTCTTTTGATTGATTTACCGGTATTTTGTTTTTTTCAGCCAGTACTTCGGTATTATTGATAATGTCTTTGTCTTTATTGAAATTAAAAACCGTCCAAAATGCAAAAGCTAAAAGCAGGATTGCTGCAACACGGGTTCCCCAGTAAATCAGTTTTTGTATTGGTGTTTGCCTGTATAGCTTATTCTTTGCAGGGAACACAATTGTTTCATCAGCTTGCAGGCGCGTTTTCATTAGCAGTTCCATATCTTTGGCCTGCTCAGGATGAAATTCCAGGTGTTTTAGGAATAATTCGGTTTCAAGCGGGGAAAGATCTCCTTCCATATAAGCTACCGCTGTGAAATTTTCGGCATGGATTTTTTGTTTCTCTGTTTTGTAAAGTGTTTTTTTATCACGGAATGTTACCGGGCCGGCTGGCAATTGCAATTTTTCAATGCCTTTCAGCTCTTCCTTCAGATCCGGATTTTGTTCGATGAAATCCAGAAACCGGTCAATTTCTTTTCCTTCCAGTTTACCATCAAGATAATCCAAAAAGAAAATTTCGTAGTTATTTCTGCTGATTTCCATCTTATATTATATTAAAACTTCAATTTTACCAATTATATTTTTCAGGGCAACCCGGCCCCGGTAAATATAAACTTTAACCTGCGATTCGGTCAGCGATGCAATTTTTGCAATTTCATCATATGAATACCCTTCGTAGTCACGCAGAAGTACTACCATCCGTTGTATTTCAGGCAGTTGTGCCAATGCCTTGTCAAGTACTTCTCCTAAATCGGAATACTGTTTAAAATGGACATCCTGAGGTAGTTGATGATCTTCCATTATACTCATTCTCTGTTCTTTCCTGATAGTATCAATCATCGTATGATAAGCCATCGAGAACAAGTATGATTTTACCTTGTTGAAATTCACATTATCAACATTCCTCCATAGTTTCTCGTAGCAGTCCTGAACAATATCACGTGCACGTTCTTCGTCCCGGAGGTTCTTCAGGATAAAACGGTAAACCCGGTCTGAAAACAGGTCAACTGACTGATTATATTCGTCAACGGTCATAATGGTTTAAACCTTCATACACCGGTATGACGCTTTTGTTATTTATTTGTTACAGGTAATTGGTTAAATTTTGGTGCCGGCAGTTTCGACACTTCAATTGCCTTCAGTAAAGTGTTGTCAATATTTTTTATAATCGGATAAAACCCTTCTTCCCCTATTATATTGCGTGCTATATAGGCTTTTAGCTGGGTTTCGACTATTTTTCCTGAGACGCGTAACCCTTCCGCCTCTTTGGGTACTCCATGCCGTGCCGCAAAATTTATAAAGTCGTTCAGAATATTTTTTTCTGAAAGGTAATCGTTGAATTCATTAGCCGATTTTAGTTTGTTTAGTATTTCCCGGTGCTGGTCGGCATAATCAAGGGCATATGTGTAGATCAGGCGTTTTTGGATCAGTTTTGAAAAATAATCGGAATAACCGGTTGTATCGGCAGGGACAAAAAAATCGGGCATAATACCGCCGCCGCCGTACACCGTTCTTCCATGCAGGGTTTTGTAGCGAAGTGAATCGGGCATGTGGATGCTGTCGGCTACCTGGAATTCGCCGTGTACCATCCGGTTCATAATGTCGTGATAGTATTCGTCATTACCATTTTTATAAGATTTTTGGATGCAACGTCCGCTGGGGGTGTAATACCTCGAAACCGTGAGGCGTAATGCCGAACCGTCCATGAGCGGGATTTGTTCCTGAACCAGCCCTTTGCCAAACGAGCGTCGTCCGACGATCCAACCGCGATCATTGTCCTGTATGGCCCCGGCAAAGATTTCGCTGGCTGATGCCGAAAATTCATCAATTAGCACAACAATATTTTTATTGATGGAACTGCCTTTTTCCGAAGCATTGTAAGTTTTTTTCGGCTGGGAGTTTCCTTCTGTATATAAAATCGATTCGTTTCCTTCCAGAAATTCGTTGACCATGCGAATTACAGCTCCCAGATAACCGCCTGGATTTCCGCGAAGGTCGACAATCACGCGTTGCATTCCCAAGGCGTTCAGTTTTTGAAGACTTTCCATAAACTCATCGTAGGTCCGTTCTCCAAAACGGCTTACTTTAATGTACCCGGTAAGCTCATCAATCATGTAACTTACATCGACACTATAAATCGGGATTTCACCACGGATAATTTCGTAATCAATCAAATCTTTAATGTCACGTCGTTTTATCCCGACATTAACCGGGGTGCCTTTATCCCCGCGAAGAAGTTGCATCACTTTATTATTGTCTATCTTCACTCCGGCAATAACACTGTCGTTTACGGAAACAATACGGTCGCCAGGTAAAATTCCCAGTTTATGTGAAGGTCCTCCTGAAATCACATCAACCACCATCACCGTATCGTTTTGGATCGAAAACTGAACTCCGATACCACTGAAGTTCCCGGTCATTTCTTCGGTAACTTCTTCCATATTTTTAGCCGGAATATAAGTAGTATGCGGATCCAGGTTTTTCAATAGAGAGGGGATAGCGTCTTCGACCAAACTGGAAGTGGAAATGGAATCGACATAGGCATTGGCAATCAGGTCAACAATTGTAGAGAGTTTATTCGATTTCGCCAGGCTGAAATTTTGCAGCCTTTGGTTGCTGCCCGTGTTTAAACTATTTCCTAAAAAAATACCGATAATCAAGGCTAAGGCCAATAATACCGGCATGTATATTGCAAATTTTTTTTTCATCGTTGTTTTAAAATTTAATCATTCAAATCAATCTGAACAACCTCAATGTTAGCTCTTTTCAGTAAATTAATGCCATCTTCGAGCCGGTAATTATCAGCAAAGATAACCCTTTTGATCCCGGCCTGAATGATTAGTTTGGAACATTCCAGACAGGGCGATGAGGTAACATACAGGGTCGCACCGTCGCTGCTGTTGTTTGATTTTGCTACTTTGGTAATGGCATTGGCTTCGGCATGTAATACGTATGGTTTCGATTTGTTTTCTTCGTCTTCACAATTATTCTCAAAACCGACCGGGGTCCCGTTATATCCGTCCGAAATGATCATTTTATCTTTTACCAGCAAAGCTCCAACCTGTCGTCTTTTGCAGTAGGAGTTTTCGGCCCAGATAGCAGCCATTTTTAAATAACGCCGGTCTAGTAAAAGCTGTTTGTTTTTATCTGTTTCTTTCATTGTTTAAAAATGATGAATGCAAAGGTATAAGTATCCGTTTTAAAAATCAATTACAAAAATAACGATTAGGGAAAAGGCTAACGGGAATCGGTTTTTATTCCTCTTATTTCTTCAGGTATTTCTGAACAATCAGAAGTAAATCGTTTGATTTGATGGGCTTTGGCAGATAATCGTTGCACCCGCATTGGATCGCTTTTTCCCGATCGTCAGACATTGCAAAAGCAGTTTGAGCGATGATTATGATTTCGGGATTGATTTTTTTTATTGCTTTGGTGGCCTCAAATCCGTTCATGTCGGGCATTTGTAAATCCATTAAGACCAGATCAACATTCCTGTTTTGGAAAATATCTATTGCTTCCAGCCCGTTTTTTGCCCAGAATATTTCTGCATTGATCTTGCTCAGAACCGCATTCAAATACAGAAAATTTGATTCCACATCTTCAGCAATCAGAATATGAGGCCTTATATTTTTATTCATAAAAACGATAGTATTAGCACTAAAGTATTAAAAATCTTTAGAAAGGCTAAATATATTGAACAATCAGATATTTACCAACTTTCATTTTGGTTTTTCATTTCTGTTCAAAAAGAATCAGCCAAATAAAAAGCCTGCTTAATTTTTGTTTGTTAAGCAGGCTCCGTACCCGGGGCGGGAATCGAACCCGCACGATATTGCTATCACTGGATTTTGAGTCCAGCGCGTCTACCAATTCCGCCACCCGGGCGGCTGTAACATAGACACAGGGCTGCAAAATTAATGGAAAATTCTTTTAGACAAAACAATATTGAATAAAAACAGTGATACCAGGAATTAAAAACAGGTGTGACACCCACATCAACATGAGTGTGACACCCACAAAGCTACGTTTGTGACACCCGCAAAAATTTTGAGCTGCTACCATCCTTTCATCCGTGTAATCCTGACCAGGGGTCGAAACCCTGTCAGGATTATGTATGGAAGAATTACCCATTTGCCGGTTCGCATAAAGCGGTCCAACCTACAAAAAAAGCGCTTCCGTGAGAAAGCGCTTTTCTATTATAATCTAAGTTGGTTTAGAGTTCTTTAATCCTGATATTGCGGAACCATAATTCGGAACCATGCCCCAGGAACCCGATATGGCCTGTATGTCGCAATAGTCCCGGATGATCTTTATGATCTGCAGTCCCGTTTTTTGAAGCTTCTTTGACGTTGCCGTCAAGAATAACTTCTCCGTTCAGTATAACTTTAAAATTATCGCCTTTCACAATAACTTCCTCGCTGTTCCACTCGCCAACCGGTTTCAGAAAACCTCTTTTGGCCGGAATTGTTCCGTAAACCGAGCCATGGTATTGGTATGGTTTCAGCTTGGCATAAACAGGAGCTGTATTGTCCAGAATTTGGATTTCCTTTCCCACGTAGGCAGCGTCTCCTTCCAGGGGGGCATGTACACCAAGCCCGTTGTTGGCCCCTGGCGTCAGCTTGAATTCAAACCTGAAAATAAAATTGCTGTATTCTTTTTCAGTATAAAGATTTCCGTGCCCGTGATCAACCGGACGAATAACGATCGTCCCGTTTTCAACAGTATAATCGATTTTATTGCCAACCCATCCATCCAGGTTTTTGCCATTGAAGAGCAGTTGGAACCCTTCTGCCTTTTCCTGGTCGGAAAGTTCAGTCTGGTCGCTGTTGATTTCACGGACAAAAATATTACGGAAGGCCAGATCGGTACCGTGAGCCTGCAGTTCGATAGCTTCTTTCGGGAAGATCGGGATACTGCGATCCCAGTAGTTTTCCATTGTAACATTGTCAACAACCAGTTGTCCGTTTAAGTAGACGGTTACTTTCTCTCCAATCATTTTTATGCGGAAAGTATTCCATTCGCCTACCGGATTGTCAGCCAACACCAGTGGCTCGGCCGGGTTTTTCTCGTTATTGTATAATCCGCCAGAGCCGACCTGTGCCCCTACATTAACGCGGGCAATGTCCCAGATTTGTACCTGAGGGCTTCCGCGCAGGTAAATGCCACTGTCGCCGTCTTTGGTAATGCGCCAGTCGACCAGCATCTCGAAGTCGCCGTATTTTTTCATGGTACACAGGTTAGCGCCTTTACCGTTAAATGCAATTGCGCCGTCTTTTACCGACCAGTTTTCAAGTATTTTTTTATTTGCTTCTTCCTGCTTTTTTGCCAGTTCTTTTGCGCTCATTTTTGTCCGCGCAATTGGATTCCCGACTAGTCCCTGCCAGCCACTCAGGTCTTTCCCGTTGAAAATGGGTACAAAACCTTTCTCTGCCGGCATTTTTTCAAGAAACTCACGAATATCAATTTTGAAATACTGGCTGTCGGGTCCTGAAATCTTTTCCATCACCTTTTCGGCAACCGAGCGTACGAAAACTCCTTGCAAACCATTGTTTCCTCCGGGGGTTGGCAACATGATTTTCATGGCTGCTGAAGCTGCCGGGGCCGATAACTCTTCATCATCCAAAAAGCCGGACACGAAAACCAACGAAAGGAACGTCTTTATTGTCCCGGCTGATTTAATCAGTTGCGATTTTTCCTGATTGTTTTGGCACACGGGCAGAAGTTTACGAACGAGCAGTAACTTTTGATCGTCCGGAAAATTTGAATTTGAAACCTGCCGGAGGTAGGTATTAAAGGTTTTGTCGCGTGACGCTGCAAATCTTTCGCTCTCAATGATTGAGTATAAATAGGGGATGGCATCGGTGTTTTTCCAGTTCAGCAATGCTTCGTAAGCAGCCTGTTTTTCTTCGCTGGTACCGTTTTCAATAATTGTGGTCACGGTTGAGAATGCTTCCGGATTGTTCAGAAATGGAAGTACCGGTAAAAGTTTGGTTTTCATCCCGGCGGTGTTCATTTGCTGTAATACCAGGTTTTGTTCTGCCTCGCCGGTTTGTAAAACAGCTATAACAGCTTGCTGCGTTTCTTCGATTTCATCTTTTCCTGATGTTTTTTTCAGAAGGTTTATTAACTCATCCAGGTTACCGGGGGCCGCCATTGTTTTCAGGCTGGCAAATGCAACTGCTTTCAGGTCTTTATTCTCAGACGAACACAAATTAATTGCTTTTCCGAAATAACCGGTTGCACGGCGGGTAGCCATAACTTCAAGTAACAGGATCGCTTTCTGATCTTTTGACCGGTCTAATTTTTCAGCAAGTGAAGTACAGTCCCTTGTTGTACAGGTTTGTAGCAAAGCTGTTTTTATGGCTGCCAGTTCTTCTTTTTGTGAAGTTTTGTCGAGTTGTTTTAGCAATACCGGTATGGCTTTACTTCCCTGGTTGATTGCCAATGCATGGATGGCTTCTATTTTTACTTCAGATGAAGCGTCGTCAAGAGAAGGCATGATACAACCTGAAAGTACAATTGGTTCAGGCCTTTTTGCAAGCGTTGAGATAATCTGTACTTTGGTTTCTACCGGGACTTTTTTCATGGCAGCGACCCACAGTACGGCTTCAGAACTGGTCATTCCATCGGATGCCACATTTAAAACGGCTGCACGGTAAGCCTTGTCCGGGTTTCCAATTTCTTTCAGAAGGAGTGAAATTGTTTCGCCTTCCCAATACGTTCTCAATGTTTTTATTGCTGACGAACGGAAGATCAATTGTTCCTGGGTTTTACAGTTTTTAAGCACGCTTTTACAAAGTTTTTGGGCGGCATCCTTGTTTCCGATTTCGGCCAGACGATTAGCAAAATGAAGGTACGAAATCATAGTTTCGCTTGCGTCGGCGCTGTAATTCACTGCTTTTGCAGCATCTGTAAAGGTAGAAACGGCCTGTGGTTCCCCGATTTCAGCCAGTGCACATAATGCTTGTTTTTTTGCTTCGCCTTGTTTTTTTGCAAGGCTGGTTAAGGCAGAAGTTGCCGGCTTATATTTTAATATGCCCAGGGCTTTTATTAATTCGGTTTGCGTCGTACCGGTAGCCCCGTCCAATGCAGCCAACATTGCTGAAGCTGCTTTTTCAGTCCCGATTGAAGTAAGAACAACTACTGCCGGGCCTGATACTTTTTCATCATTCAGTAATCCTGATAAAGGGGCAACGCATTCATCCTTCCCGCAAAATTTCAGGCGGCGGATGA
Source organism: Prolixibacteraceae bacterium (assembly GCA_963662895.1). Lineage (GTDB taxonomy): Bacteria > Bacteroidota > Bacteroidia > Bacteroidales > Prolixibacteraceae > GWE2-42-39. Next base: position 1,699,879 of record OY759981.1, read on the forward strand.
AAAAGGATTTTACTTCTTTGTCGCTGGCTTTGTCAATTGCTTTTAGCAATGTTTCAGTAACCAGTTTCCTTGTTTGTTCCCGGTTAGGTGCACCGCTGTATACTGCCAGCGATTCGATGGCAAAGCGGGCCTGAGTGTCGTCTCCTGTTCCGGGAGGAACAATCATATTACAGAAACCTGTTATTCCTGCTTCACCCAAATCGATTATTTCCTGAACCAGTTGGTCTGAATATTTTATATCATCAGCCGGGAACTGGGCAAGAATATCGGCAACTTTGGTCGTAAGTGTCCGTTTATCCTGCGCCTGGGCCCCGCTTGCAACCCATGTGCACAAAAAGGCAATTAATATATATTTGAAAATATTTTTCATTGTTCTTTGTTTTTAATTAGATTTTCCAGGTTCCCCGCATCGGTTGATTGATGAGGCGGTTTGCTTCTTCGTCGTTTATAAATTCCTGTTTCTCCGGGTCGAAGTTCAATGTGCGTCCCAGCCGAAGGGCAACAGCGCCCATATTTACAATGGTAGCCGAACGGTAACCATTTTCTTCGTTCAGCGCAAATTTCTTACGGGTACGTACCGATTCTGAAAAGAGAGTAATTTGCGGTTCTGGGTCGGGCAAGGTGTCAATCAACGACATGATATTTGGAATATCTGATTTAAAACCTTTATAGATTTTCCCGTTTGGCCCTTCAATGTATGCTGCATCTTTGTCTTTGTTTTCCCCGTCAAGGATAATCTGGCAGCCATCTGCATAGGTGTAAGTAATTTTTCGCCAGGTTCCAACGGCATCATAATGTTGTTGAGGGGCGTCCACTTCAACTTTTACGGGGCTGGTTTCATCTTTCCCAAGCATGTATTGTACCGGGTCGATGTAGTGTTGTCCCATATCGCCGAGCCCTCCGGCATCGTAATCCCAGTAACCCCGGAATGTTTGGTGTGTACGGTGTACATTATACGGTTTTTCGGGCGCCGGTCCCAGCCACATGTCATAATTAAGTACATCGGGTACCGGTTGAGGGGTAAGGTTGGTTTTTCCCACCCAGTAAAATTTCCAGTTAAAGCCGGTTATCCCGCTGATGGTTACTTTTAGTGGCCAGCCCAGTATGCCACTGTCGATTACTTTTTTGAGCGGTTTCACGGTTGTTCCCAGTCCGTAGAAAGTGCTTTTAAAACGGAACCATGTGTTCAGTCTGAACATGCGCCCGTTTGCATTAATTGCTTCAACAACCCGTTTGCCTTCACCAATAGTACGGGTCATCGGTTTTTCGCACCAGACATCTTTCCCGGCTTCAGCAGCCATTACTGACATGATACCGTGCCAGTGGGGGGGCGTGGCAATATGTACAATGTCAATATCCGGACGTAGCAATAATTCCCTGAAATCGGAATACGTTTTTACATCCGGCCCTGTGATTTGCAATGCCTTTTCCAGGTGCGATTTGTCCACATCACATATAGCTACCACCCGGGTGCCTTCGTACGGAATATGTCCGCGTCCCATACCTCCAACTCCGATAATGGCTTTGGTTAGCTGATCGCTGGGCGCCAGGTACCCCTGTCCAAGCACATGCCTCGGAATAATGGTAATACCTGCTCCTGCAATCAACGATTTCTTTAAAAAGTTCCTGCGGTTGTCCATGTTTATTTTGTATTTAGGTTTAAATATTTCTGAAAGCTAATTTACAAATACAATGTGTAATAGCAGGGGTAATAAATGGGGTAATAAAAAAAATATTCAGAAAAATACGGATAAATGATTCAGGTTCTTTCAACCCTCTGGCTATTTTCAGTACACTATCCGTTACTAAGAATATCCGACAATGCAGCCACTATTTTTTCAGGAGGTAAGATGTGATCTGCAGCACCTATTTTAATTGCTTCACCAGGCATCCCGAAAACGATGCAACTGGCTTCATCCTGAACAATTGTTACTGCATTGTTTTTTTTCATATTCCGCAATTCTTTGGCTCCGTCTTTTCCCATTCCTGTAAGCAGAACACCAATTGCTTTAGAACCAACCATTTCTGTAACCGAACGAAACAAAAAGTCGACAGAGGGGCACATCCCATTCTCAGGAGGAAGTTTCTGTAATTTGATTTTCAAATCACGGGTAATTCCCATTTGATAATTTTCGGGAGCGATGTACGCATTTCCAGGCAAAAGATTTTCGCCGTCAACAGCAACGGATAAAGGAATATTCGATGAAAGGGCCAGCCAGTCCCTGAACCCGTTTGTAAATCCTTTTGCAATGTGCTGGACAATTAGAACAGGAACGGATAATTCTTTTGGTATTTTCGATAAAATGGCCTGTAAAATGATTGGTCCTCCGGTAGATGCCCCGATCGCAACAAGCTGAATATCCCTGGTTTTCACAAATGCTTTTGGCCGATTCGGAGTTTTTTTTGGCCTGGTAGCCGATTGTCCGGGGAACCGTCTGACGACCTTTACTTCCGACATCAATTTAACCGTTTTTATCAGGTTATCACGGGCTGTTTTATAATCAGGATGCCCAATCCCCGGAGGCCTTACCACTACAGCCAGGGCGCCTGCTTCAATCAGTTTAAAAGAGTTTTCCATTTCTTTTACCTGCAAACTGCCGCTGACAATAACAATTGGGGTCGGGAACGATTCCATAATGGCACGGGTCGCTTCATAGCCATCCATCACCGGCATGTGAACGTCCATGGTGATTACGTTGGGCCGTTTTTTTTCTACCATTTTTAAGGCTTCTAACCCCGAATTCGCAACGCCCACTACCTGAATATCGGGGTCGGAAGATAAAAGGTACACCAGAAATTGCTGTATAACTTCTGAATCGTCAACTACCAATACATTGATCATATTCCGGCTTATTAGATTAGTTTCTTTATTACATCCAACAAATTGCCCTGATCGAAACTACTTTTTATAATATAGGCATTCGCCCCGGCTTCAATTCCCCGCTCCCTGTCATCGCGTGATTCAAGAGATGTAACAAGAACTACCGGTATTTCGCTTAGGTTTTTGTCTCCCCTTATTTTTGAAGTTAATTCAAATCCGTTCATCCTGGGCATGTCAACATCCGAAACAACTAAATCGAATTCATCGCTTTTTGCCCGGATGTATGCATCATACCCGTCAACTGCCACAGTAACCAGGTAACCTGCGTTTTCCAAAATATTTTTAAGTAAGGTCCGTGAAGTAATGGAGTCTTCAGCAACAAGAATTTTTTCTGAACGAGGGACATTTATTTCCTCAGTAACCGCTTCTTTTCCTTTACCAATTGCATGGGAAACCGATTTCATGAGATCGGAAACATGCAGCACAGGAACTATTTTTCCGGATCCTAAAATAGTCGCACCGGATATATTTCTGACTCTTTTCAGCAATTTGCCCAATCCTTTGACAAGCACCTGGTGTTCATCAAGTATTTCATCGACTTTAAATGCAATCCGGTTTTCTCCTAACGCCAAAACGATGGCCCGAATAAAATCTTTTGTTTCAGAAGTCTTTAGTCGTGAAGTTCCGTTTTTCTTTTTGGGCAGTCCCAGTACTTTGGCAAGGTCAACAAGGGGAATGACTGAATCATCGATGCGGACCGTTTCGTGGTTTTCAACCGTTTTAACAGCATCCGGCTGCAATCGTATCACATGAACCACATTCATGGTCGGTACAATAAACATGGACTCTCCCAAACGTATAAGAATTCCCCGGAAAGTTGCCAGTGTCATGGGCAGAAGAATTTTTATGACGGTTCCTTTGTGTTCTTCTGTATCCAGAGATAGCCGTCCGTTCAGTTTTTCAACCTTTTCGCGGACGATTGAAAGCCCTAACCCACGGCCGGAAAGATCGGTTATGATCGGGCTTGTAGAAACCCCCGATTGGAAAATGAGAAAAGGAATTTCGTCAGGATTCATCTTTTCGGCTGATTCGGAAGAAATAATTCCCGCTTTAACCGCGGCTTTGAGTACCTGTTCTTTATTAACTCCCTTACCATCGTCCGAGATTGTCACTTCCACATGACCACTGGCTTTCGCGAGAAAAGAGAGGTTTATCTTCCCTCTCTGCGTTTTATTTTGCTGTTTACGCACTTCAGGTATATCAATACCGTGATCGATGCTGTTACGGATAAGATGAATCAAAGGGTCTTTTAGTTCTTCGAGGATACGTTTGTCAATTTCCAGTTCTGCCCCGTGAATGGTAAAATCGATTTCTTTATGCTGGTCACGCGCAATTTTACGTACCATGGGAGGGAATACCTCTACCAGAGAGGAAACAGGCAACATGAGAACCTGTTTCATTGCATCAAGGTGGTCGTTTACCATGCGTTCCAGAACATACTGGTCATGTTGCATCGACCCGGAAACCAAGGCTAGCTGGGTTCCCAGGTGATTTAAACGTAATTCAAAGTTTTCAAACCATTCGTTCCATTCCTCCAGGGTGGGCCGGCTCTTACGCCTCCTCCAATTTTGTGTTTCTGTCTTACATTCCATAAGATCGTTCAGGATCGTACGAATTTCATCGGTTTGCTGAATAAATGATATTTTTGCCTGTAAGAATTCTTCCGCCTGGAGAAGAAGAGGATCTAATTTTGAGATAGGAATACGTACGGCCTCCTCAAGTGCTTGTGTTCTGTATTTGACCGGATCAACGGCTGGTACAGGTTCCGGCGAAACAGCTTTTGCAGGTTTGATATTCGCTGTTTGTTGTTTCTCCTGATGAAATGCGGGATTTATCCTTCCAAGGCTTTGGGGATCGTTGACAGCTTGCCGTAACTGTTGGATGATCTCTTTCATTTCTTGTTTTCCCTCTGCTTCCGGTTCTTCAGGAATGAGTTTTGTAAGGATTTCAGAGGTTTTAAAAAAAAGATCAAGGATTTCCTGGTTCAGGGGAATTTCCTTTCTTTTTAAGGTGGCAAAGAGGCTTTCCAGTGGCTGACAGACAGATTCGATGTCTTTTTGTCCGATAGAACGTGCTGCCCCTTTCAGACTATGGACTTCGCGGAACATATTTTCAATGATTCCTGAAAGGATTGGCTCTGAAGGTCTCTTCTCCATCTCTATTAAACCGGAAGAAAGGGCCTTGAGGTGATCTCCCGCTTCAATGCGAAAAGTTGCCTGAATTCGTTTCAGAAATTCACTGTCTCTACTGTCCATCATTCATTTTTTAGGTTCACATTCCTATCCTTTTTGTTCTACCAGGTCTTTCAGTTTTTGACCCAGTTCATGAAGGCTTTTTGCCGATTTTTCGGTTTGTACCATACTTGCGGCTGTTTCGGTCCCGGCCTGATTGATGTTTTGCATGGCGACACTGATCTGTTCCATCCCGATCACCTGTTGCTGGATCGAAGCAACAATCTGGGTCGCTGCCTGAACTGCTTCGTTACTGCTTTGTGCCAGTATCCGGATTGCCTCTCCTGCCTGCATCGATTGTTGTTCCCCGGCCTCCACGGCTTTGGTGCCCTGTTCGGTTGCCATCACCGCGGCACTGGTTGCTTTCTGTATATCATTCAGAATGTCGCGAACCTGTAACGTCGCCTGTTTCGACTGTTCTGCCATATTTTTAATTTCCTGGGCAACAACAGCAAAACCTTTTCCCTGTTCACCTGCTTTTGCAGCTTCGATAGCAGCATTAACCGCCAGCAGGTTCGATTGGTCGGCAATATCGGTTACCGATGCAATAATTCCTCCGATGGACTGGCTTTGCTCGCTCAACCGGACAATCGTCTGGGCAATCGAATCCATTTGTGTACGGATTTTATTCATCCCGCTAATGGTTTCTTCCACTGATTTTTTACCATCCTCGAAAACCTGAACTACTTTTTGGGCGCTGTCAACAACATTTTTCGCTTTTTGTGCCGATTGTTTAGAGGCTTGTTGCACCTCTTCCACTGTTGTAGACGTTTCGTTAATGGCAGTGGCTGTTTCGGCAGTTCCTGATGCAACCTGCGTGGTAGCTGCCAGAATTTGTGAAGAAGAGGTTGCAAGAACATTGATGGTTGCCTTTACTTCTTCAACCAGTTCAATTAATTCTTTTTCCTGTTGCAACTGTTTTGAAATTTCCTTTATGAAAGACTGAATCATGAACCCAAATTCTCCGGATCCTCGTTCATACCCTTGGGTATCCATGCCGATATCTCTGGAAATAACCAATTTGGTGACAATTTGCAACGGTTTTAAGATACTCCGGGTAATTGCAACAGCTATTGACGCTGCAAGAATAATAGCAAAAATTCCTAAAATAAGCATTAACCTTCTCATTACATTGTACGAATCTGTGGCCTCATTGTAACGTGTCAAGGATATTTCCCGTTCAATGTCATTGAGCTTTTGCATTGAATTTACCCATTCCCGTACCTTGGGGCGCACTTGATTCGTTAATACCACCATTGCTTCATCGTATTTGTCTTCACCTGCCATCCGGATTACAGTATTGTTATGGCTTCTGGATTCAGCCATAAGATCCTGTATTGTAGTAATATGATTTTCTAATAATGGTTCACCAATGACCATTTCCCGGTATTTCTCAAAACTTTCATTGAACTCTTTCCGGATGTTTTCAATTACTAATTTTTTTCTTTCCAGCGAGTCTCTCGAATTATCGAGAAGGATTGTACGGATTTGAATTGAAACCTCCATTACATTGTTAACCAGATTATGAGTCAATTCAATCCGTACATTCTGATTCATAACAATATTGGTCAGATTAGTTTCGATTCTTCTTTGAGAATTGAGCCCAAATCCGATTAAAATAAGAATAAGGACCAGCATGATACTGAACCCAAATGCCAGTCGCGTTCCGATTTTCATATTTTTAAACATTTTTATCCCTCCTGATTTTTACTTTTTTCAGATGATTTTATCATTCACAATAATACTTTTGTCCGCTAGTATCTTTTCGGCGTTTAATACGATTAAATTTCTGCTGGTTACACCTTTCACATATTCGGAGCCAATCCCTGAAACCGCTTCCGGGACTGCCTTAATGTCTTCCACTTCGATGGTTTCTTCTCCCTGTATGGTATCGGCAAGAATTCCGAATTCCATTTGTTCATCCCGGAGAATAATTACTTTATTTAGTTCGCCAATGCCTTTCTCCGGGAGGTTGAAAAATTTTTTCAGATTAACCACTGCCAGTATTTGCCCCCTGATATTAATGATTCCAAGAACATACGGAGGAATCCCCGGAAGCGGGGAAAAATCCTTCAATGGATACACTTCCCGGATAAAGGAGGATTCGATGCCATAAGTCTCTGGGCCCAGGGTAAAGGATACAAGTTCCAGAAGGGCTGATGCCGCTTTTTTCTGTCCGGGCTCTTTCGCCATCTCTGCGGCACGCATTTTTAATACGGTCTGTACTTCTTTTTTCACTTGTATTTTGTTTAGTCTTATATTTCTTCTCTCAGATTATCCTGAACAATCCCGCGGATATAGCTTGCCGACAATCCTTCCGATCCAGGAAGAATATCTTCATTGCTGAAGGAATTCAACATGGTAAGAACATTTCTGAGATGTTTTTTTGCATGCTTCGTCTGGCCGTTACGGAGGTATAAGTTCCCCAGGGCAAGATGAGCCATGATGAAATCCGGATCGAGATAAATTGCCTGTTTAAGAGAAGCGATAGATTCCTCGGGTTGTTCCATCTCCTGAAAAATAGAGGCCCTTAGAAAATACAGGTTTTTGTCCAGTTTGTCGGTTCCAATTCTTTGATTACATGCAGCAAGGGCTTCTGCCAGCCTTCCCTGATTGGCCAAAACCCGGATATTCTCTGTTGTTGTTTCTTTTTCCCTGCTATCATCAATAAGCTGGGGCTTTTCGGAAGCCTGATCCGACCTGTTATCCGTTTCCGGAACGGGAAAATAAAACTTTTTCGTGACAGGTTTTAACGGAGGGGTGATGGGAATTTTCTTATTCCCTTTCCGGTACAAAATTGCCCCGGAAAAATTAACCGGAGAAAACCGGGAAAATACCAGGGACGACAGTTCACAGGAGGCAACAGCCAGCCAACCATCATTTTTAAGAGACTGATAGAGTTGCCGGGAAATTTTATTGATCCGGTCATCGGTAAAATACATGAGCACATTGCGGCAGAAAATAATATCCATATCATTGGTATGGTTCCCGGCAGAGGGATAATTGTCTTCAACAAGATTCAGGTTGACAAAATTGACCATCTTCCTGATTTTAGGCAGAATTTCATACGTTTTTTCATCCCTGCGAATGAAATAGTCATTGATGACCCATTTGGGGCAATTGCGGAACGACCATTTACTGTATCTTCCTTCTCTTGCCTTATCTAAAGCTTTTGAATTGATATCGCTTGCCAGTATCGAAATATTCCAGTTACTTAAATCCGGAATGGCTTTACATAGCGCAATAGCAAGTGAATAAGGTTCTTCGCCGGTAGAACAGCCTGCACTCCATATCCTGATATTCTTATCACCGTTTTTTCGGGATGCAACCATTTCCGGGAAAATAAAATCGACAAGTGCAGAAAAAACCATGGGTTCCCGCCAGAAGAAAGTTTCTGAAATAGTTAAGTAAGACGCAAAAATTCCGATCTGCTTTTTATCTAGTCTATTGGTTAATAGCCAGTTTATGAAATGGTCATCATTTTGGAACCCCAACTCTTTGGCAGCCTGCGACAGGTTACGGGTAAATATTCCTTGTCTTTCTTCCGGAAAATGAAGTCCCAGTCGCGATGCAATTAGTTCACAAACCTTTGATAGTCCGGTATTTTTCTGAACGCTATTCATCTAACCATTTCTTTTTTTGAGTGCTTCCTCTAATTCGGTTTCTTCATCCAGACTAAGAAATTGTTCCAGATCATAGATGAGGATAATATCGGCCTGTATTTTTGCAACCCCCCTGATGTATTTGGCATAGGGCAGAGGATCCCTGGTATTAAAAAATTGTCCGGGGGCAATATCTTTTATGCCGGTTACTTCGTCAGCTAAAAGGGCAATGGTACGTTTTCCTGAGTCTGCAATTACCAGATGATCATTCAGGCTGATTTCCCTGTCGGGTAGAGAAAAGCGTTTCCGAAGGTCCACCACCGGAATGATTGAACCTCTTACATTTATGATCCCGGAAATAAATTCCGGCGCTTTAGGTAATTTTTTAATGGCTATTGCATGGATTACCTGAATGACTGCATTCAACGGAAGAGCATAGAGTGTATTATCGAGCGTAAAAACAACCAGTTGTTCAATGGTATATTGAGAATATGTATCGCCATGGGGTTCAGTTTTTTCCATCTGCCATCGGAATGATTTCAATTATCAATATATCTACTGATCATCGTGATTAGATGATCTTTTTTTATAGGTTTCGGTAAATAGTCGTTACTCCCTGCTTCCAAACATTTTTTTCTGTTATTGTCTAATGTAAAAGCGGTTGTTGCAATAACCGGTAAGTTTTTCCTGTATTTTTTGATGATCCGGGTTGCAGTTAAGCCATCCATCTCAGGCATTTTTATGTCCATCAAAACAAGTGAAATATTGTTATTTTGTTTACATACCTCAACTGCTTCAAGTCCGTTCCTCGCCTTGAGTATTGTAATCCCGGTTGAGCCCAGTATCGTTTGTATAAAGAGGGAATTTACTTCTTCATCTTCGGCCAGAAGAATCGTTTTGTTTTTCCATGAATTATTATTTCCCTCATTATTGCTTTCGTTTTTTGCTATATCCGGGATGCAAGGGATTACAAAAGAAAAGATACTTCCCGTTCCCGGCAAAGATTCAACCCGTATCGTTCCGCCAAGCATTTCAACATACGACTTGGCCAGCGAAAGGCCCAGGCCTGTTCCCCCGTATCTCCTGGAATATGATACTTCTACTTGCCGAAAACGTTCAAAAATCACGTCCCGAAGAGAAGACTTGATACCAATCCCTGTATCTTTTATGCTGAAATTCACATGATCTTCAACTAATCCGACCTTTATTTCAATCATTCCTTCGTGTGTGAATTTGAGCGCATTTCCGATGATGTTGTTTAAAATCTGGCGTAGTTTTATCGGGTCACTAATAATATCCTGTTTGCCAATGGGAATATCTGTAACCAACCGTAATTCCAGTTTTTGCTGATCGGCTTGTGGTTGAAAAAAACTTTTTACTTCTTTAAGCAACTTTTTCAGGTCGAATTTTAAGGGACGAATTTTTTCTTGTCCGGCCTCAATCTTCGAAATATCAACAATATCGGTAATAATATTTAAAAGCTGATTGGTGGCTTGGTCTATATGGTAAATAAATTCTTCCTTCTTTTCCTGAGAAAGGCCGGGATCTTTTAACAACTGAGAAAAGCCAAGTATTCCATTCATTGGAGTTCGGATCTCATGCGACATATTTGCAAGGAATGCAGACTTTAGTTTATCGCTCTCAATCGCTTTTTCCTTTGCCCTGAGTAATTCCAGTTCTGCCTCTTTTCGTTCTGTGATGTCCCGGATTATACTTGTGGTATACAGATCGTTCGATGTGTACCATTGGGAAATGGAAAGCTCAATCGGAAAAATTTCACCATTTTTTCTGCATCCCTGCATCTCTACAATTTTCCCGGTCAATCGAGGGTTATTGCTTTTTTTGCTGGTTATGAACTCATTAAGATTCGATTCATGGTTCGTTCCCACAATCAGACGGGTAATCGGTTCCCCGGTAATTTCATATTCTTCGTATCCGAAAGTCTGGGTTGCTCCCTGATTCCAGCCAACAATGAGTCCTGCATCGTTGACGGTTATAATTGAGTCAATGGCCGTATCGGTTACGGCCCGGTAACGTTGCTCACTTTGCTCCAGTTCCTGCTGAGCCTGTTTTAGTTCGCTGATGTCTTGCAGGGCGGTATGGCTGTGGAGTATCGTTCCGTATTCATCCCTGACAGCGGTTGAATTTATTAGTACCGGTAATTTACCACCTCCGGCAGTGATAATGTTCAGTTCAATATTTTTCTCTTCTTCGCGTTCATTGAAATGATCAAATGCTTTTTTTACCTCTTCGATACAATCCGGGTGGAAACGCTTATAAATATGCTCCCCGATAATCTCAGAACGTTTAAATCCTGTTTTTTTAAGCAAGGTTTTGTTACATTCAATCACTTTGCCGGTCGTGTATTCAATCGACATAAACATGATTGGGGCATTGTCATATAAATTCTGATACTTTTGCTTGCTTTTTTTCAACTCTGTAGTCCGCTCCTCGACCATCATTTCCAGTTGGTCATTCATCGTTTGAAGCTCTTCCTGCATTTGTAACAGTTCCCTGTTCCGGATCACAGCAGCTTCATAAGTCGAAATGAGCAGGGTAAGCATTTGCTGCTGGTTAGCCGTAATAAACCTGCGTTTCCCGGCAAACAGGATTTCTACCCCGATACGTACCCTCTCGCTTTTATGAAGCCTCCGGTTTGCCAGTATTTGCTGGATATGTGTAAGCAAATAATCTTCGGCATAAGGTTTGGTAATGAAATTATCGGCCCCGCATTCCAACCCTTCAATAACATCTTCGGGATTCGACAGGGAGGTTAATAAAATTACTGGCATATCTTCTGTTACATCCCTGTCTTTGACTTTTCTGCAAAGCTCATAGCCATTCATCTCTGGCATACATATGTCTGTAATCAACAATTGAGGGGAGTATTGTTCCAAAAGTTCGAGTGCCTTTTTCCCATTTTCAGCTTTGATGACCGTGAAGTTATATTTTTCCAGCAGATATTTTAATTGTTCTGCTTGCGTGGGACTATCTTCAGCAATAAGAATATCCACCTTTTTCATCTCTTCTGAAACTGGCCTCATGGTTATACTAAGTTGTAGAATGGTAAATTTAAGCTATTTTATACTTAAAAACAATAAGACAACCTATTTCAGACTTGCAATCTGTTCTTCCAGCACCTTAATCTTGGCTTCGGCATCAGCTTGTTTGGCGCGTTCTCTGGCGACTACTGCTTCGGGGGCGCCGTTTACGAAACGCTCGTTATTCAGCTTACCCATTACCGATTTCAGGAAGCCACGTGTGTATTTTAGTTCTTCCTGAAGTTTTTTTAGTTCTTCCTCCACATCAACCATTTCGCCCAGAGGAACAAAAAAAGTTGACGATTTTACCAGAAATGAGCTGGCTCCCTGTACTTCTTCCTCAACCATCGACAGCGAAGAGAGGTTACCGAGTTTTATAATTACGCTGTCGAATGCAGGATTATATCCTTTGTCTCCCATCTGAACAGCCAGTTTAAGCTGATCTTTGTTGGCAATATTATTTTTGGTACGGATAGTCCGTATCCCGGAAATAGCTTCTTTGGCATCTTCAAACGCATCGAGCAGGGCAGTGTCGGCGCCGCCTGAAACCGGCCAGGCACTGACCATGATGCTTTCCCCTGTGTCACGTTTTTTTAGTAACTGCCAGATTTCTTCGCTTACGAAAGGTATAAACGGGTGAAGGAAACGCAACACAGCATCGAAAATTTTGATCAGTTCGTTATAGGTTTTTGCATCGACAGGCTGCTGATAAGCCGGTTTTACAATTTCGAGCAACCACCCCGAAAATTCGTCGCGAATGGTGGTATAAACGCTCATCAGTGCATCGGAAATGCGGAACTTGTTGAAATGGTCATCGGTTTGTTCAACCATCTGGCTGAACTTGTTACGGAACCACTCGATAGCCAGCCGCGAATGTTCGGGTTGCGGGATCGCTGCATCAACCTGCCAGCCTTTTACCAGGCGGAACGAGTTCCATATTTTGGTTACAAAACCGGCTCCCTGCTGGGGAAGGCTTTCGTCGAAAAGCAAATCGCCACCGGCAGGCGAGCAAAGCAACATCCCCACACGTACACCATCGGCGCCGTAAGTAGCAATTAATTTGAGCGGATCGGGCGAGTTACCCAGCGATTTCGACATCTTGCGGCGTAGTTTGTCGCGTACCATCCCCGTAAAATAAACGTTTTTAAACGGGAAATTGTCGCGGAATTCATACCCGGAAATGATCATCCTGGCCACCCAGAAGAAAATAATGTCGGGGGCAGTCACCAGGTCATTGGTTGGATAATAATACCGGATATCTTTATTTTCAGGGTCGCGGATACCGTCGAATACCGAAATAGGCCATAACCAGCTTGAAAACCATGTGTCAAGCACATCTTCGTCCTGACGGAGGTCACTCATTTGCAAGGCCGGGTTTCCTGTTTTTAAACGGGCCAGTTCCAGTGCTTTGTCACTGGTTTCGGCAACCACGAAACTCCCGTCTCCAAGGTAATAAACCGGGATACGGTGCCCCCACCATAACTGGCGGCTGATGCACCAGTCCTTGATATTCTCCATCCAGTGACGGTAAATATTTTTGAATTTCGGGGGATAGAACCGGATGTTGTCGTTCATCACATTCTCTAAGGCCGGTTTTACCAGTCTTTCCATTTTCAGGAACCACTGGGCCGACAGTTTGGGCTCGATGACTACATGTGTACGTTCTGAAAAACCAACTTTATTTGTATAGTCTTCAATTTTTGCAAGATTGCCTGCTTTTTCCAACTCGGGAATGATTTTTTCGCGGACTACGAAGCGGTCTTCACCAACGAATATCCCTGCAGCTTCGCTTAAAGTGCCGTCGTCGTTAAAAATATCGATACCTGGAAGGTTATGCCTCAGGCCAATCTCATAGTCATTAACATCGTGGGCAGGCGTGATCTTCAGGCAGCCTGTACCGAACTCCATATCTACATAGTCATCTTCGATAATGGGAATGGAACGGTTAAGCAAGGGCACCAGCACCCGTTTGCCTTTCAGGTGGCGGAACCGTTCGTCGTTCGGGTTTACGCAAACAGCCGTATCTCCCAGAATAGTTTCGGGCCTGGTAGTTGCGATGGTGACGTATTTATCTTCACTGCCTTCAATTTTGTATTTCAGATAATATAATTTCGACTGTACTTCTTTGTAGATCACTTCCTCGTCGGAAAGGGCTGTTTTGGCAGCCGGGTCCCAATGAACCATGCGCACACCACGATAAATAAGACCTTTTTCGAACAAGTCGACAAACACCTTGATGACCGATTCGCTACGGGCTTCGTCCATCGTGAAACAGGTACGTTCCCAGTCGCACGAAGCGCCCAGCTTTTTCAACTGTTCGAGGATGATGCCGCCGTGTTTGTGGGTCCATTCCCAGGAATGTTTCAGAAACTCGTCGCGGCCAATATCGAATTTCGAAATTCCTTCGTCTTTCAGTTTACCCACCACTTTGGCTTCGGTTGCAATCGAAGCATGATCGGTACCCGGCACCCAGCAGGCATTTTTCCCCAGCATACGTGCCCGGCGGGTCAGTATATCCTGAATGGTATTGTTGAGCATATGCCCCATATGCAACACGCCGGTCACATTGGGCGGCGGAATGACGATGGTGTACGGTTCGCGTCCGTCTGGCTCCGAATGAAAAAAACCGTTTTCCATCCAGTAACGATACCATTTATCTTCTGTTTCAGCAGGATTGTACTTAGCGGGAATATCCATTTCTGTATATATTGAAAGTCGTTTATTTTAGCCTGCAAAAATAGGAAAAAGTTTGGGGAAAACAGTGAGGAAAACTAGGGCTGTTCAATCAAAAGGAAGAAAAGTCTTGTCAAAGTTATCCTTCCTCCTCCCTCCCGGTTTTTTCTTCCCGGCCCACCTCTTTAAAAGAGCATTTAATCATTTTGTATTCATTTCTTAAAATTTAAGCAATAAATAATCGGATTTAAGATATTTATTTTGCTTATATAATTGAAGGATTTCAAAATGGATTCAGCAAACTTCGATGACATTGGCCGGGAGAAAAAGCTTATCAACCTGATTGCCAAAGATAATCAATTGGCTTTTAAACAAATATTTGATTTATACCATACACGTTTATACCATTTTGCAAAGAAATATTTAAAATCGGAACATTTTGCGGAAGAAGCTGTTCAGGACATATTCCTGAAATTATGGGAAAAGAGGGAAGAACTTAATCTTATTGAAGATTTTTCGTCCTGGCTGTTTCAGTTAAGCCGGAATTATTTGCTCAATATTTTAAAAAGGGCGGCAAAAGAAAGCAGGATCAAAGACGAAATCAGGAAAACGATGGATCCCCTGGTTGAGCATGTAGATACGCAGTTGTTTGAAAAAGAAAGTTTTTCTTTACTTCGTGATATAGTGGCAACGTTGCCTTCGCAACGGCAGGAAATTTTCAGGTTATGCCGTTTTGAAGAAAAAAGTTACGAGGAGACAGCCCGGATAATGGGAATTTCAAAGAGTACAGTAAACGACCACATGGTAAAAGCCATGAAATATTTAAAGAACAAGTTCCCGAAAGAAATATACGAGTAATGCGAATTAAGTAATTTTTTAAAAATAAATTGTTAAACCTCTCATGTAAGAGATTCTTCGCTACACTACCAATGACAGATTTTTGCAGAAGTCTGTATATGAAGCAAATACAAAACATCGCTTTTTCAGCATTCATCATTCCCGGCCATACAACTGCACTGCTTTTTTTGAAGGAGTCCCGTGTGAATCAGTTTAAAAAGTTGAGGAGAAGAGCAGGTAAAGTGTTCAGTGTTCAATAAGGAGCCATCGTTTCGTTATAGAATAAGCAGAGGGAAGCGAGGTATTTTTTTAGGAAAGACAACAATGCCCGGGCTGTTTCCGCCTAAGGGAAAAAAGCGTTTAGAAAATCGATGGAGTGAGCGTTAAAAAATCTTCCCTGTTTGACGAACGCAGTGAGGAGTTTGGAAGATTTAAGCGAACGCAAACGATTTTTAGCTTTTTCTTCTCAGCGGCGGCTCTTTTTGGATCCTTTTTCCAGCTGGAGGGAAAAAGGATCAGCCCGTCCGGCTTGAGGACAGTAAAAAAGGGAAATGCGATGAAGCTTGATTTCTAGCTTTTGTCTGTACTAAAGAATCAGAGCTAAATAATATGCTCCACAAAAGATTAAAGTACCCCTCCCTTGCCCGGTGTTTCATTTGTTCTCTTAATAACCTGGCAATGTTCATTGTTCATTTGTATTCGCCTCTGTCCGGCGGGGCCCTTTCTTTTGCAGTCGACCAAAAGGAAGAAAAAGTCTTGTCAAAGTCATCCTTCCTCCCGCCTCACGGTTTTTTCTTCCCGGCCCACCTCCCTGAATACCCGTCAAAAACCGCTCCCGCCAACGCCGGCCCGGACTACTTTGACCGGCCATCCCTGCTTTTCACCTTCCGGTGAATTGGGGACTTGACTTCCAGATACCTTTCCTGTCATTGGTAGCGTAGCGAGGAATCTCTTCATTTTTACAGTAGTAATTCGTTTTAACATGTTATTATTTAGATTTCACACTATTAATGCGAATCAAGGGTTGAAAACAATATAAAAAAAGTTCATTAAATAGTTGAATATCAAGCAGTAAATTTTGCATTAATCTCTGAAAATCAGTATCTTGGAGTCAGTTACGAATTGACAATCAGATATGATTTCCAGAGATAAGGACGACAAGTTAGTAAGAATTTACTTTTATGTATGTGATAAATTTGAAGAACTTCAATTTTATTGTGAAAGGTTCAGTAATAACAATGAGCCGGAATTTACAGACCAGGAGATTATGACAATATACTTGTACACGATGCACCATGAAGGGCATAGGACAACAAAGCACATCCACCGCTTTGCATCAGAATACCTAATGTCGTGGTTTCCAAAGTTAGGTAGCTATCAGGCGTTCAACAATCGGTTGAACAGACTGGGAGGTGCTTTTACCAGGCTCATTGAAATTCTACTTGCAGATTTTCAGCCGGATGATTGCCTGTTTGACCAAAGCTTATTGGACTCCATGCCAATCATAACCTGTTCAGGCAAGCGTTCGGGCAAGGTTGCAAGGGAGATAACAGACAAGGGGTATTGTTCGACCAAAGGGATGTATTATTATGGGCTTAAGCTGCACCTGTTAGGTTTTCGGCGTATTGGAAAACTGCCCCATCCGGAACAAATATTGTTCACCCCAGCTTCGGTCAATGATTTGACCGTATTTAAAGAAGCCTGGTCAGCAATTGAGAACAGGACTTTCTTTGGTGATAAAATATACTTTGTGAACGAACTAAATCTGTACATGTTGAAACACCAGAATTCAGAAACACTTGCACCGGTCAAAGCTGTTAAGGGAATGACTGATGTGATAAAGCAAAGGATAAAAGCAGCTGATGATTTTTTCTCAACTGCCGTTTCCAAAGTCAGACAACCGGTTGAAGCAATTTTTAATTGGCTGATTGAAAAGGCCGATATCCAAAAGGCAAGCAAAGTTAGGTCTACAAAAGGATTAATGGTACATGCTTTTGGAAGATTAGCCGCAGCTTTTATAACATTAGCTATTTAACTCTTGATTCGAATTATTACTATATTGTTAATACATCTTCGGATTTATTAAGAGATTGTAAAATCGAAGTTTGGGAGCAGATGATTTTTCATGGTTGTTTGTCTTAACGGGTATAAAAGCAGATGGGATGAAGAATACATTTAAAACCCGTGAAGAAAAAGAAAAGTTGTTAAGCCTTTACCTGGAAGGTAAGCTGGAGAATAATCAACTTACCGAATTCCTGAATTTTCTGCAAACCAAAGAAGGACAGGGATTATTAAAACAGGAAATGGATAACGACGGATTTTCAGTAACCAATATTCCGTTACCGGGAAAACAAAGCGACAGGATTTATAAACAAATAAACCGGCAAATAACACATCGCCGGAACCATTTCAGGTTAGGGATGAGGATTGCCGCCACTCTTTTGTTGTTCATTGCATTGGGAACAGGCATTTATTACGTCTCCACAGAACACAGCAGGCCTGCAATGTCAATGGTTCAGTTTTCGGGAGAACAACAAAAGATTACCCTTCCCGATGGTACACACGTCAGGCTAAATACAGGAAGCCGGTTAAGTTACTCCCCAGACATGATGAAGGGGAAAAAGCGCCAGGTAATATTGACCGGAGAAGCTTTTTTTGAAGTTGCCAAAAATCCGGAGAAGCCATTCATAATCGATGCAGGCCAGGCAGAGGTTAAAGTCCTGGGTACCGTATTCAATGTAAAAACGGTGCAAAGAAATAACAAAGTTGTTGTTGCTGTACAGGAAGGAAAAGTTTTGTTCAGGGGTAATAAGCAGGATAAGTCAGTCATTCTTACGGCCAACGAGGTAGGTATTGTTGAGGCCGGAGAGACAGTCCGGGAAGTCGATCAGCCGGCACAAAATTATTTCTCATGGTTTGAACATTATTTTGAATTTGAAAACATGCCCCTTCCTCAGGTTGTGGAGCAACTTGAAACCATTTTTGATACAACTATTGAATTAGCAGATCCGGATTTGAATAATAAATATTTTACTGCTTACATGCAAAGTACATCAGTTGACGAAGTGATGGCTCAGCTAGCCCTTTCAATGGAACTTAAACTGGAAAAGGCCAATGGAAGGTACTTTCTGAAAAAGTAAAAATTATGTAACATATTAAACTTAAAGTGATTGCGAAAAAACATTTAAGCAAAAGAGGATTATTATGCCTTTTAAAAAGTGAAAAAATGAAAAAGAAGTACATTATTTTATTCCTGCTGGGATGGTCCATTTGTCCGGTTCTGTATGCCGGGGAATTAATTACCTCCCGGAATCAGCAAAAAGAGCAGGTTTCAGAAGAAACAGCCACACTGCAATTGCAGGAGGTGTCTTACAGTCAGGCATTGAAAAAGATAGCACAAATTTTTAAAGTTGGGTTGACTGTCGATTCCGACTTAATTCCGCAAGGACAAGTTAATATACAATTAGAAGGGGTTACCCTCCGGGAAGCTTTGTCCCTTTTGCTGGAAGACACAGGTGTTTATGCTTTTGTTTCACCTCAGGGGAACATTATTCTTCGAAAGGGGAACGACCCCCAGGCCCGGAAAAAACAAAGTGTCAGGGGCAACGTGAGTGCAACAGATGGAGAACCATTACCGGGAGTCAGTATAATAATTAAAGGGACAACGTTGGGAGTTGTGACCGATACAGAAGGCAGATATTCCCTCGGCAACATCCCGGAAGATGCCATACTGGTTTTCTCTTTTGTGGGAATGAAGTCACAAGAGGTTCCGGTTACCGGCCAAACAATAATTAATGTTATCATGGAAGAAAGTACTGTTGGTATAGAAGAAGTGGTGGCTGTAGGGTATGGTTCTGCAAAAAGAAAAGATTTAACCAGTTCTATTTCAACGCTGTCTACTGAAGAGCTAAACAAAGGAGCCTATGTAAACCCTGTTTTGGCATTACAGGGGAAGGTTCCCGGACTGACCATCACAAAAGACGGAAACCCCAACGGCAGTATGGCGATTACCCTTCGGGGCCCGTCAACTTTACGTACCGGCTCTGCCCAATCTCCTTTATATGTTATCGACGGGGTAGTGGACGGCGTTATGCCTGCCGACGACGATATTGTCTCCATCGATATTTTACGCGACGCCTCGGCAACTGCCATTTATGGCTCACGGGCTGCCAACGGGGTAATTATTATAACTACTAAAAAAGGTCAACCAGGAAAATCAGTTATCAATTACAACGCATATTTTGCTGTTGAAGATGTTTCAAATAAAATTGATATGCTATCAGCAGAAGAGTACCGTTCGTATTTATCGGCCAATGATCTGAGTTTAGACCCGGCTGACGATGACGGCTCCGGTACCAACTGGTTTAACGAAGTGAGCCGTTTGGGAATATCGCACGACAATAATCTAACCCTTGGAGGAGGGAATAATAAAACAACTTATATCGCAAATGTCGATTATAAACGGAACGAAGGAATAATAAGCGGTACTTCACGAAACACATTAAAAATGCGCGCAAACCTTGAACAGAAAGCAATACGTGACAAGTTAAAGGTCGGGTGTACAATTTCATCCTCGATTACAGATGTCGAAACGGTTTCGGATGAGCTGTATCTTACCATGTGGAACTATTTGCCCACTGTTGGTATTTACGACAACGATGGCAGTTTTCATGAAAACCGCGATCGCGGCTCTTATAACCCGGTTGCTTTAACAGAGCAAAACACATACGAAACCAAAGGCAAAAGTATTCTTGGAACCCTCCGTGCTCAATTAAATATTTTTGAGGGACTTGATTATGAAATAAATGGTTCATACAAAAATGACCAAAGCAATTACGGGGTATACTTAAGCAAAAATTCCCGTTTGGCTGAAGGGCTTAATGGTTATGCATTCAGGTCTGCGTACGAAAGTGAAATAAAAACGATAGAAACATTTGCCACTTTCAATAAAAAATACGGGCGACACGACCTGAAATTAATGTTAGGCTATTCGTGGTACGAAAGCAAAAGCGGTAACGGATTCGGGGTAAACAGTACCAATTTTGTTTCGGATGAAACCAGCTATTATAACCTGGCACTTGGAAGTAATTACGACGGGTTTATGCCCGGTTACAGCTCAACTTCTATGTCAACTTTACGTATGATCTCTTTTTATTCCCGTTTAAATTACGCGTTTAAAGATAAATACCTGTTGCAGGCAACCATTCGCCGTGACGGTTCATCGGCCTTTGGCGAAAATAACCGTTGGGGATATTTCCCCTCTTTCTCGGCAGGGTGGAGGATACAGGAAGAACCATTTATGAAAAACCAACAAATTTTCGACAACCTCAAATTACGTGCAGGTTACGGGATAAGTGGAAATTCTCTTGGGTTCGATCCCCTTATCAGTAAATTACGTTACGGAACTACCGGCAAATTCTATTATGACGGAGAATATATTAACGGGATTGGGCCAACTCAAAACCCTAATCCTGATCTAAAATGGGAACAGACAGCCATGTTGAACCTTGGTCTCGATTTTTCGGTTTTGGACGGAAGATTAAGCGGTACAGTTGAATATTACGATAAAATAACCAAAGACCTTATTTGGACTTATACGGTTTCGACCAGCGAATATTATGTCAATAACTTAATTGCTAATGTTGGAGAAATGGAAAACAAAGGGCTTGAAATTTCTGTTAGCGCTATTCCCGTAAAAACACCAAAATTTTCATGGAACACTTCTTTCAATATCTCTTTCAACGACAATAATATAAACTCTCTCTCAAATGATGAATTTGAACTCGACTATGTTTACATGTTAAGCATCGGTGATCATGGCCAATCAGGGAACAAAGCACAAATCATAGAAGAAGGCAGGCCTTTGGGGCAGTTTTATCTTTGGAAATATGCAGGGAAAAACAAAGATGGCGTTTCTCAGTTTTATACTGCTGACGGCGAACTGACCACCACCCCTTCGGGCAATGACCATTTTTATACAGGAAATGCACAACCCAAGGCCACGGGAGGATGGTACAATACGCTTACCTGTAAAAACTTCACGCTCGATTTTCTTTTCCGCGGGGTTACCGGGAACAAAATATTAAATGCCACGCTGGCCAACCTGAATTACCCGGCAGAAGCAACACATTATAATATGCATAAAATGACACTGGACGAGTCTGTTGATGATACCGGTGCTCACTATGTATCCGACCGCTACCTTGAAAAGGGCGATTATATCCGGCTCGACAATGTAACCCTGGCATACACATTTAAACTTCCGGCGTCTTTTATAAAAAATCTGAAAATCTATTCTACCGTTAACAATGCCTTTGTGATAACCAAATATAAAGGTACCGATCCTGAAGTTTACATGGGAGGTAACACGCCCGGGGTCGACAACGATGACTACTATCCCAAAACACGATCATTCATTTTTGGAGTAAATGTTGAATTTTAAATCATTTAATAGCGAAATAAAATGAAGAATTACAGAATTATCAGCATAGCATCCGTTTTTATTATACTATTATTTTTTGGAGCATGTACCGATTTAGATGTGCCGGTCGAGTCGGAACTGACGACCGAAAATTTTCCGGTTACCGAAGAAGATTTTATTGCCGTGGCCGGGCCGATATATACTAACCTTCCAACCAAATATTTTAAATCCTACTGGTTTTTACAGGAATTTCCTGCCGATGGTTTAGTCCTTACTGCAAACGGAGGAAACTGGTTCGACGACGGAAGGTATAAAAATTATCACATGCATACATGGAATGCCGACCAACGGTTTATCCGCGAAGTATGGGATTGGTGTTACAGCGGAATCAGTTCATGCAACAGTGTGCTTACCCTCTACGAATCGGCACAAGACAACAGTACAAAGGATATGGCCGTGGCAGAAGTAAAAACCATGCGGGCATTTTACCATTTCCTGCTAATGGACATTTACGGAGATGTCCCTTTGGTGACTTCTTTCGGTGAAGAAGTTACAGAACGTACCGGCCGGGCCGAGGTTTTTTCATTTTTGGAAGACGATTTGCTGGATGCTGTTAATTACCTCAACACCACCGTTGACCAAAGCACTTATGGCCGTCCCACAAAATATATGGCTTATGCCCTTTTGGCAAAACTATATATCAATTCTGAAGTATATACCGGAACAAGCAGGTACGACGATGTGATAGTGATGTGTGATAAAATTATCAGTGCAGCCAATGAGAGTGATGTTTATTCGCTTGAAGACGATTACCTGGATGTATTCCGGATAGATAACGGACCGGATATTAAGGATATTATTTTTGCTGTTACTTATGACTCTGAAGTTATCCAACAACAATATTATGCCCGGTACTGGCTGAATCCCGCATTGAGATATAAGTATGATCTCCCCTACAATCCATCCGGATGTGTAAAGGCTCTTCCTGAATATTATAACCTTTTTAATGACCCGAATGACCGGCGTAACGATATGTGGCTTACCGGGAAACAATATTATTGGACCGGGGAGCCGATCCTGATCGAAACAACAAATAGCGGCCTGGATAACCGTTATGAAGGAACAGACCCAGATGGTGAGGTAACTTATCATCTTGAATTTACACGGGAGATTGAATTTCGCAATTTTGAAAAGTTTGATACCGGTGATGACTGGCTTGGAAAGGGAATCGGGTACCGTTGTAATAAGTTTTATCCTGACAGCACATCCACAAGCCGCCAGCAAAATAACGACTGGCCCGTTTTCCGGTATGCAGACATCCTCCTGATGAAAGCAGAAGCCATCCTCCGCGGGGCTTCAGCAACTCTTGGACAGACACCGGTATCGCTGGTTAATATGGTTAGAGAACGCTCTCATGCAAGTGATTTCAGCGATGTCGATCTTGATGGTTTACTGGATGAACGGGCAAGAGAACTGTGTTACGAAGGCTGGAGAAGAAACGACCTGATCCGTTTTGGCAAATTTGAAGATCCCTGGGGGTTTAAAACCGACAATGATGTGAACAAACGTATTTTCCCGGTTCCACAGGACGAGTTGGATCTGAATCCTTCTTTGGGGCAAAACCCGGGATACGAATAAAAAGTAGTAAATATTTAAGAATCTGGTTAGATAAAGCTAATGATTTATTTACCCAGATTCTTTTTCTTTGTAGTGTCAAGTCAATAGTAATCTGTTTTTTATTCATCCGATGGACAGCCCATGCTTGACCTGATAGTAGTGTAATAAAAATTAAAATCCATGAAAGAGTGTATAAATAAGTAATAACTATGGTTCAACTTGTAAAAACAAAAGGGGTACTGTTTCTGTCGGCTTTTGTCTTCCTGTTGTTGAGCAATTGCTCTCCTCAAAAAGGCAATGAAAATTCACCGGGAGCAACAGCAGATAATAAAGGATATAAGTTAATCGCCCACCGTGGTGGTATTACCGAAGGCAAATACAGCGAATACGACCCGGCATCAATCCGGGAAGCGATAGACCGGGGCTATTACATGCTTGAAATAGATATCTGGCAAACCCGAGACGGGGAACTGATTCTTAACCATGATCAGGATTTCAGCAAATTTTTTAATGTTCCGAAAAAAGTAAATGAGATGACCTGGGCGGAGATCAAAGAGTTACGTTCGGTGAAAGGAAATTTCCGGCCCATGTTGCTGGAAGAACTTGCCCAAATGTGCGCGGGAAAGATTAAATTTATGCTCGATTTAAAGGAAAAGAATCCTTCCCGTGAATTCTATCAGAAGCTGGAAGATATACTGGAGAAATATGATTTGCTTTCAGGTGCTTATTTTATTGATAACGATGCTAAAACGTATTTTTAAATAAAAAGATGAAAAGAATTTTTTTACTTTTATTCCTGATGGCAAATATATCATTAGGACTCGTGGCAAAAGACGGTTCAAAACCTGTATTAAAATTTAACGACGAAGGTAAATTCAAAATCCTACAGTTTACCGATATCCATTTTCAGTATAACTCGTACCGTTCCGACAGTGCGTTGGTGATGATGAAAGCAGCCGTGGAAGCAGAAAAACCTGATCTGGTAGTGTTCACCGGCGATGTTGTTTGCTCGAAAGATACCCGGCAGGCATGGCTGGCTTTGACCAGGCCTTTTATCGAAACAAAAGTTCCGTGGGCTGTTGTACCCGGCAACCACGATATTGAATACGAATTAACCGGGGACGAAATCATGGGAACTATTTCAGGATTGCCTTATAACCTGACGGTTAACGGTCCTAAAGATATTTTGGGAAGTGGAAATTATATCCTGAAAGTCCAGGCGTCAGGTTCTTCTGAAATAAAAGCTATTCTTTATTTCCTCGATTCCCACTCCAGTTTTAAGCCGAAAAGCAATCTGGGAACTTACGAGTGGATTAAATCGGATCAAATTCAGTGGTACCGGGAACAAAGCAAAAAACTGACCGCAGAAAATGGTGGAACACCCTATCCTGCACTGGCATTTTTTCACATTCCTCTTCCTGAATACAAAGAAGTATGGGGAAAAGAAACAACGGTTGGCGTTAAACAAGAAAAGGTTTGTTCTCCCGATGTAAATTCCGGAATGTACAATGCTTTCCTTGAATCGAAAGATGTAATGGGTATGTTCGTGGGGCACGACCACGACAACAATTATATTGGCTGCCTGCGTGATATATGTATGGCCTACGGACAGGCAAGCGGAAGACAGTGTTACGGTGAAATCGGTCGCGGGTACCGCGTTATTGAGTTGTTCGAAAATGAACGGAAATTTGATACCTGGGTACGTATTAAATACAACTGCGACCGTGATAAAGATATTTGGGAACCGGCGAACAGCAACGAAAAGCAATACTTTGTAACCTATCCGGATTCTTTTGCGGAAACCAAATAACAGCGTATGATTTAAATTTATTAAATGTTCCGGTTTTTGTTTTTTCCCGGCAGGCAGCAGCGACCCTCAGCATTTTGAAAAACCTCCCTGACGACTGGCGGGAACCTTCTGCAATTTGAAAAACCTTCAGGACGACCGTCGGGAACCCTCTGCATCCTGAAAAACCTCCCGGACGACCGTCGGGGGCCTTCTTCATTTTGAAAAACCTTCCCGACGACCAGCGGGAACCTTCTGCATTTTGAAAAAGCTTCCCGACGAGCGGATTGGGCCCTGTGAAATTTTCACAGCTTTTTTGGCAGCCATGAACCTGTACAGATAATCATTGTTTAGCATACCGTTTGGGGCCATGAACCAAAATACATTCTGGCTACTTCTCCGAAAAAAAACTATTAAACTTTGAGAGAGATTTCTCCCTCCCCCCGAACTAAAGATCCGTGTCATTCCGAGTTGCCACCCAAAAATTTTAGGCATAATGAGGATATGACAGGGAAAAACGCCGGGAAAAAAAGAGAAGAGCAGGAGATAAGAAAGGGAGGCGGACAAAAATCCCGAAGGGATGATATTTTAATAACCCGGGGTAAGCGACGCAGGAGCGCAACCCCGGGGTTGAATGCTAACGAAATAACCCCGGCCACGGTAGTTCGTCAAGAAAAGCAATGCAGTTATATGGCCGGAAATACTGAAATGATGAAAAAAGCGATATTTTGTATTTGCTTCATATACAGGCTTCTGGAAAAATCTGTCATTGGTAGTCCCCACCCAAAATTTATTGGGCATAATGAGGCAATGACAGGAAAGGTATCCGGAAGTCAAGTCCCCGGTTCACCGGAAGGTGAAAAGCAGGGGTGGCCAGTCAAAGTAGTCCGGGCCGGCGTTGGCGGGAGCGGTTTTTTGTGGGTCTTCAGGGATGTGTGCCGGGAAGAAAAAACCGTGAGGCGGGAGGAAGGATGAGTTTGACAAGACTTTTACTACCTTTTGGTCGACTGCAAAAGGAAGGGCCCCGCCGGCCAGAGGCGAATACCAATAAGCAATAAAAATTGTCAGGTTATTAAGAGAACGAAGAAAACACCGGCCACGGTAGTTCGTCAAAAAAGCAGTGCAGTTGTATGCCCGGAAGTAATAAAATGATGAAAAAAGCGATATTTTGTACTTGCCTCATATACAGGCTTCTGAAAAATCTGTCATAGGCATCCGAAGGGAGGAATCTCTTTATTCTTAACCGGGAAGTAGTGATTCGCTTTAACATGTTATTATTTAGATTTCACTAAGAACGTTCAATTTTGTTTCGCCTTGTTTAATATTTCGTAATGCACCCCATAATGCTGCATTGTCGATACTTTTTACTGCCGAAACCTTTTTCAGGCAACTTACATCTTTCAGGCCTTCTTTTAACGAGGCTTCCAGATGGAGGAACGAACGGGAAATTTGTCCGCTAAAAAGCAGGCATTCAATTTTTCTGTCAATGATTATCTGTTTCAGTGATTTGGCCAGGATTTCGCCAACCCGCTCAAATGTGCGGATACTGGCAGTGTCGCCTTTGTTTGCCCAATTCCCTATATCGGAAACGCTGATTCCTTCTGTGCCGGACTTTCCACTTAATTCACTGTAAATTTTCAGGAACCCTCGTTTGGCCGTATAGTCTTCCAGTATCCCTTCTTTGTGTGGGATTTTAAAGATGGAGAGGAACGGGCCTCCCAGTTCGTTACAGAGAACCTTTCCTTTCTCAGAAATGGCAAACCCCAGTCCTGTGCCAAGCGTTACCACTGCTGCATTGTGATACCCCCGGGCATTGCCTTTCCAAAGCTCGCCCACCAGTACCGCGTTGGCATCGTGAATAAACCGGATTGGCGCCTCGCCGGGCACTCCCGGGAATTCACAGAAACATTCACGCAGGTTCATCCCGTAGATCGACTGAAATTTGTGCTTCATTAACGGAGTTGCTTTTTCAATGTCGAAAGGGCCGGGAAAAGCGATGCCAATTCCCCCTGTTTTCATTTTTCTCCTGTTAATGACCTCCAGGCCTTTAGAGATGGTATCTCTAAAAGCCCGGAGGATTTCTTCTTTTGTCCCTTCGGAAGAAGAATTAACAGAAAATTCAGATCCTTTCAGAACTTCCCCTTGCGAATCAAGCACTGCCGATTTCAGGAAAGTTCCCCCTGCGTCAATTATCAGATATGCTGTCATGGGTAAATCCGTCTTTTAGCATTGTTTTATGGATGCACACCGGTTGGTTCCCTTGGTTCTTAACCACATACCGTCCCATGTTTGCAGGAACAATTACCATATCCAGGTAATTCTGGGTATAACTTAATTCCGGGTTGTCGAGCGATTGAATAACTACTTTCTCTCCATCAACAAGGTTAAGTACATGGAATTTCCCATTGGTGTTATCTTCAATTTCTTTTTCAAACTCGAACCTTCTTAAACTGAAATACAGCAGGTCGTGTTCACCAATAATGTATTCGGCCCAGCCTTCACCGCTCCGTACAAGTTGAGGGTCTTGTACCAGGTTTTCTTTTACCCACGAAGTTTTTCTTTCTTTTTGCAGTACCCTTTCGCCGTGGTAGGTGTGGATGGGGCGTGGTTTGCCATCCAGATCGGCGCGCAGGTAATCATACATTTTATAAGTATATGAACCAATCGTTAAACTGCCAATTTCCAGAACCACCTGGTTACGTCCGGATGAATGGATGGTTCCGGCGGGGATCATCACCTGGACACCAGGGCGTGACTGGACGTGGTTCACATATTTCTGATAGTCAATCGGGGTAAATTCTTTTTCCGATTTTTTTGCTTCACGGATGAATTCATCAGGATCAGCGTCTTCATTGAACCCGATATATGTTTTTGCGTCATGTCCGGTAGTAACCACGTAATAACTTTCGTCCTGGCGGCCAAATTCACCGTAGTTTTCTATGTTGTAATCGTGTCCTGAATGTACCTGGACAGACATGTTGCCGCTGCTGTGATACGAGTCGTCGTAATTGAAACGGATCGGGAAATAACCTTTGAACTTTTTCACGCAGTCTTCTCCCATTAATTCTTTGCCTTCTTTCTGTACAAAGGTGAAGAACGGGAATTCGAGCAACTCTTTCCCGGCCTCAACCACGATACTGACTTCAAGAGGGATCAGGTCGAAAACCCAGGCTGCATTACGCATCGTGTCAGGAAGGTTTCTCAGTTTTTTAATATAATATCCGCCCCAGACTCCTTCCAGGTAAACCGGTTTGCACCTCATTGGGTATTTTACAAGGGCTGACATAATATTCCCCAGGGATTGGCGGGGGACCAGTTTCAGGTTGTCGGGATCGGTACTTGCAATATAAAAATCAATGAGATCATTGAGAAGCAAATCTTTACGCAAATGTATCGCAAGTTCAAAATCGACATAATAGCACCGGCGTAAAAGGGCTTTTATCGGTTTGGCAATATCATCGCCGTAGTTGGCAAAGCAGCCTTTCCTTGCACGGAGCATAACTTCTCGTGGAATTACATCGAAATAACAGGTCATGTCGTACAGCGACCGCAGCGACCGGCATGTACAACCCAACCCATACACGATATATACCCCTTTGCCGTTACTTTTTCTGAATTTGCTGATGCTCTCTTTAAAAAGCGCTGTCTTTTCATCGTCGAAAAAGTCTTCATAGTTTCCCTTAAAAACTTTGCCGAATAGCAGTACCGGGTCTTTTTCCATATCTTCCTTCAGGTTTTCGGAAAGTAACTGGTCGATCAGGCTTGCTGGTTTCAGTATATTCTTAAAGTTGAAACTGGTTATATCGATTGATTTCACTTTCAGGTTTTGTGAAACGAGGTTCACAAACTGTTCGAATTGGGCGCTGGTATAGCCATCCAGGGCCAAAACTACATGGCCGTCCCCGTTGTTCGTTTTTTTTGTGATTTGTTCGGCGATATATGCTGCCGGGGCATTTGTCCCGCTGATTATCGAATCAATAATTTCTTTCGATAATTTCGGATGGTTAACCGCGTTAGGATCATCATACGGATAGGGGTTAAACATGAAACTCATTTGTAATTCTCCTTTTAATTTTTAGTAATTTCGTAATATTCAAAATCCATCATCTCTGCAAATTCTGCAAGTTCTGTACGGTAATCTCCGTCAACCAGGGCGAAATGCTGGGTAGTTCCTATTTTCAATATGCGTTCGAACAATTCTTTCACGGGAACAACCGGACGGAAGATACTGTGCGAATAAGTGGCCAGCAGGTGTTTGCCCTCCAGCGAGTCGACAAGGGTACACACGAGTTTATATTTCCCGTGGTCTTCTGCCAGTTGGGCCATTGTTTTACGTCCGGCAGAAATGCGGTACCATGCAAAGGGTGCACCGGCATATTTGTAATGGGTTTTTGCAAAGCGGACATCCCGCGATATGATTACATTCTTTTGAAAATCAGGGTCAGTGTGGTCGTTCGGGCCTGCATGGCCGGCAGCGAAAGTGCCTTTTTCAGCTTCAATATGGAATGGCTCGATAAAGTTTACACGTTTGCCGCTGATCAGTTTCAGAATATAGGTAATCAGTCCGGCGCCCATATCAGCTTCAGGTACCAGCACCGATTTGATACGTTCATAGGTTTCCGGGTAAAAGCTGGGACGGTGGCCGATCAGTTCGAACATGGCCACATCAATATCATTAAATACCATGATGTCGATACCCAGCCGTTCGGTGAGTTTGGCCAGCCCGATCGACCCCCTGACGGCAGCATAAAACTTGGCATCGTCCACGTCGTCCATTACCGGGTATTTCGATTCCAGATCTGCTTTACAGGCTTTTATTTCAGCATCGCTTACATTGTTGATTTCGTTGTTCAGCGCGGTATAAGTGATGAAGCGAAGTTCCGGGCCGATGCGGGTAAAAAGGTTGTACGGGTCGATGTATGTCGACCACATGGCTTCGTTGTAATTGGCAAGCAGACCAAGCGTGGAATCACGGAGGACACTGCGTACCCAGGCTATTTTAGAGAAGGAAAGTATTTTATTTCGTATTTCGTCCCTGCTGCCCATTACTACTTTCAGGTTCTTGCGGTCAGTACGCGGAACAGAGCCTGAACCTTCCAGCGAACCGACCAGCGTTCCGGCACACAGGTAATCAATGAAGTCATCTTCATCCAGGGTATCTTCGAAGGAAACCTTGTCTTTGGCAATGTTCACGAACAAAATGGGGATTTCAGGCATGTCGCGCAGAAAACGGATCCATGCAAAATCTTCGGACCATGAAATGAAATTGGCAACAATAAAATCGACCTGCTCATTGAGGAACAGTTTCATAGCCTGTTCCATATCTTCCCTTTCGTACACGATTCCCGGGTCGGCCAGTTCCAGCGAACCTTTCAGAGAATCAACAAATTCTTTTATTTCATTTAGCTTCCTTTCGTGATATGTTCCCCGCGATAAGCCTTTTCCCAGGTTCCTGAACCGGGGGGACCCAATAAACAGTAAGCCTGCTTTTGGCTGGCTGAATTTTTTAGTATTCATATCTTAAAACCTTCTTTTAATATTACTTTATCTATTTCTCCCGTGAAAAGGCCTTGCCGGTCATAAAGTTCAGCCGTGATGAAGGCTCCCTTTTCAGGTTGGTATTTTCCTTTAATGCTTAATTCTACCGAAATACCTTCTGACGGAGAGACCTGACTTTCATACAGGCAAACCGGCTCCCTGTTCCCGGAAGGGTAATACAGAATAATTTTTATAGCCCCGTTTGTGAAGACTCCGTATTTTGCATTTACTGAAATAATTCCATTCGCCGATTCTGCTTTTAACGGGCTTGCAATTACCCCGGATTCATTCACCCTTGCTACAGATTCGTTTGCCGGAACAGAAGAAACCAGCATCCGGTATATGAAGCAGATTTCTCCTCCGGGTTGTATTTCCTGAAGCGGGGAAAGTAATTCCATTTCCATGTATGGAGGTGTTAGTATCTTGTCGTTTTTAAATTCCCGGATGGTATTTCTTGAGAAAATCATACCCCGTCCCTGTGTCCATATCTGCACGGATGTATCCTCAGGATAAACCTTACCTTCTTCCGGCTGGTGCATTAAAACGAATACTTTTCCTGACAGCCTGTCAACAAAAGCAAGCCAGGAGGAAACTGCATCCAGTCCTGCTTTCCCGACAAGGTATTGGTATTCGGTCACCATGTTCCCGTAAGTATCAATTGAATACTGCGGGTTATTGACCAGCCCGTGCATAACTTTATACCCGTTTTCGAACCTGCTTTTAGGGTTTACCGGACATACAACCTGGTATTGCCCCGGGGTTTCACCGGAAGCATTCATCTGTAAAATAGGCCAAACAGACCATTTCCGGGGAACCGTGCCCGTATTTTTAAATATTGCACGAACGGTCGCTTCCGAACGCATTTCCGACAGCGATATTTCTTTTGTGATCTGCAAGCCGGTATAATCATCGCAGGGGCTGGTTAGCCGTATAATTTCTTTTTTCCTGCTTATCACGACTTCTGCTGAATAACTTCCTCCGTCGAGAACCGGGTCGGGAGGACCGGGCCATTGATCGGGTGAATCCCATCCCTGGGGGGCAGGCCATATTTTTTCTCCTCCGAAATTCAGCCATTCCCCATTGTCTCCCAGACGGGTTATGCCGGATTCCTTCCCGTATAAAGACAGGTTCACAAATAAAAATTCATATTTGTCCATTTTCATCTGGAGCGTCCTTCCCCCCAATTGAGGGGCAATATAAAGTTGTATCCATTGGTTTTCCAATGACCAAATATTCCATCCTTTATATTTTCTGATCTCCATGGTGTTTCAGTTTTAATATGCTGTCAGCAATCTTTTATATATTATTGATGAACCCTTTCATAATCTTTCCTGAAATAATATTTGTAAGCGATCAGTAAAAGTAAACCGCATAAAACCCATATCACAGAGAGTAATGAGATACCGAGCGAGAGCCCAATGATTGGTTTTAAATACCCCAGGACAAGAGGGGCCATTGACCCCACGCCAAAACCAATCATCAGCATAATACCTGAAGCA
Organism: Prolixibacteraceae bacterium; assembly: GCA_963662895.1. Taxonomy (GTDB): domain Bacteria; phylum Bacteroidota; class Bacteroidia; order Bacteroidales; family Prolixibacteraceae; genus GWE2-42-39. The sequence goes on from OY759981.1 coordinate 1,732,005, forward strand.
GATGACTGATATTTTTGCGGGATCACGTCATATAAAACAGAATAGGTATTTGCATCGAAGAAGGCCCTGCAAAAGCCAAAGCCGGCCAATCCGGTATAAACCATGGCCAATCCGGTTGAGTTACCCATCATAACAATAAAGGGAACGGCAACCAACAAGCCGATACCCTGCATCAATAAACGGGTGCCCGGATCTTTTGCAGCCAGTTTGTCGGAATATTTCCCGGCCAGAATAATGCCGAAGAAGGCGAACAAATGGGTATAGAACATGGAATGAAAGCCGGCCAGGGAAAGGCTCATGTTAAATTTCTCGTACAAATAAGTGGGGGTCCAGGTCAGGTAACCGGTCAGGACAAAAATCAGCCCGCTAAATCCGATCGTAAGGAAGATTGCTGTTGGTGTTTTGAAAAGGACTTTCATTGCTTCGGAAAACTTTACCTTTTCTTTCTTTTCAATAGTTACCGTTTCCTTTTTATCTTTTAGTCTGAAAATCAGTACTAACCCATGTATTACGCCGACTGCCCCGAATACATAAAAGGCATTTCTCCATCCGTAATGTTCCCCGACATAACCGGCTACGTATCCACTGAGAATAATTCCGAGGTAATACGAAGTTTGATGGATAGACATTGCAAAAGCCCTGGTTTCCTTATGATAGTTTGCAAGTAAGGTGTAATTGGCCGGCCCGAAAAAAGCCTCACCCCCGCCGGTTGCAATGCTTCGCATCATAACCAGCATGAGCACGCCGTTGCTTAGTCCGGTGAACATGGTTGCGATGCTCCAAAATAAAATACTTAAGGTAACCACCCATTTTTTACTGAAAATGTCGCCAACAAAACCGGCCATGGGTACAAGCAGGGCATAAACCAGATTAAATGCGGTTGCTATTGACCCTACCTGGAAATCGTTTAAATACAAATCGTCCCTGATTAATGGCAGTACTACATTAAACACCTGACGATCTGCCTGATTTAGGAAGAAGGCTATCCATAACAGAACTAAAACTTCCCATTTGTACCGGTTATCCTCTTTCATTTTTTTGAATTATCACTTGTTTTTTTGATATGATTATATTTGCACCACACTACACAAGACAAAAATAAAAAACAATAGTGTGGTGTAGTGTGGTGCAAATATATTTTAGATTTATTAATTTTGCAACATCTCACAGATTAATTTTACAGGAACAGAATATTTTTCTTTTCTAAAGTGAGAAAGATAACATTCGGGTAAATTACGAATATGAAACCGATAATAAAAATAGATACGGGTTCCCAGGTGCCTGTTTACAAACAACTTATCCTGGCGGTTCAAGGCCTGGTTTTTCAGGGTGAATACAAAGAAGGGGATTTTATCCCTTCGATGAATGAACTGGCCAATGAATTGCAGATTTCAAAAGAAACAGTAAAAAAGGCATATTCAATCCTGCGTGAAAAGGGGGTTGTTGAATCTGCCCACGGGAAAGGTTTTTATATCACGAATTACAATCAGGAAAAGATTAAAATTCTGTTGTTGTTCGATAAAATAAGTACATACAAGCAGGTGCTGTACAGTTCATTTGCCTTTCATATCGGTGATGTTTCGGAAATCGCGATTCATTTGCATAACCAGGATGTGGAGTTATTTGAACATTTCGTTGATGGAAACCTGGACAATTTTGATTATTATATTATTACCCCTCATTTCCCGTTGAAAACCGATATTCAGAAAAAAGTGATTAAAATTCTGAGGAGGATACCTAACCGGAAATTGATCATACTGGATCACCATATCCCGGAACTTCCCGGAAATTATGGCGCTGTATACCAGGATTTTGAAAATGATATTATTGATGGGTTGGGCCAGAGTACGGATATTCTGAAAAACTTCAGTAAACTGAATGTAATCTCCATGAAAGGCAGTATGTATGCCCCTCTGATTGAAGAAGGCATCCGGAAGTTTTGTGGAGAAAACCATGTAAATTATGAGATCTATAAAAATATCGATACCAATAATATAAAAAAACAGGAGGCATTTTTAATCCTGAACAGTCAGCTCGACCATGAGCTTATTGAACTGGTGAAAGTTGCCAAAATGAAAGGATGTGTGATCGGGAAAGATATTGGTATTATCTCGTACAACGAATCTCCTATTAATGAGATTATCCTCAATGGTCTGACCGTATTTTCCACTGATTTTGAACAGATGGGGGAACTGGCAGCTAAAATGATCACGGGAAAAACAATGAAAAAAGTCAGGTGTAACTTTCGCCTGATCAGGAGAAATACATTTTAAGCTGATGATTCTGTTTTTTGATATTGATGATACACTGGTCGACAGTAAGTCGGCACACCGGATTGCATTGAACAAGACCCGTTCGGAATACTCACTGGCAATTAATCCGGAAGATATCTTTGCACGCTGGATTGATATTACCAGCCGCTACCTGAAGTTGTATTTTCAGAACAAAATAACATTAACCGCGCAGCGAACAGGCCGGATAAAAGAATTATGGGAAATGGCCGGCCTGCAAATCACGGATGACGAGGCCTTTCAGGTTTACGAAAACTATCACCGTTTTTTCCTTCAGTCATGCAAGGCGTTCCCTGAGACGATACCCGTTTTAGAGAAACTGAAGGATTTCAGGCTGGGTATCATTACAAACGGAACTGTTGCCGATCAGACCCGGAAGCTAGTCTGTAACGGATTAATCCATTACTTCGATCCGGTTATTATTTCAGAAGGTGTTGGTTTTTCGAAACCGCGAAAAGAAATTTTTCAGATTGCAGCAGAACGTTCCGGTCATCACCTGTCTGAATGTATTTTTATCGGCGATTCGTATGAACTGGATTACCAGGGAGGTTTGAATGCCGGTATGCGGACAGTCTGGCTGAACCGGAACGAAGAAAGGAAGAACTCCGAAGAGGTATCGGTTTCGTCGTTGAGCGAATTCGTCAGGTTCCGGTTTTAAGAAGAACGAAGGACAAGGGGCAATGCCCATCAAACGCGAAACGTCAAACCCTCAAACGGAGAAGTCATCAAACTCCTTCTGACTCCCTCCTCACTGTTTTTCTTCCCGGCCCATACGTATTGCTTCAATATCTGCAAATTGCAGAAGAAGTTTCATTATCAATCAAGCATCTGATGATAGTTTCTTGTATTTAGGAACTGACCGAAACTAAAAAATGCCCGGTCAATTTTTTGCATCGGGATTCCGTTCAGATTTTCAATAAAAGGAAGATAATCCTCGAAATAAAACTGTTCTTTACTTTTTTCTGGAATGTTATTGGTGATTCCCTGGTGCTCCATATCCCTGATAAAGTTGAAACAGCGATGAATATTCTGATCGTAGATCGGATATGCCTTTGGTTTTATAATATGAAGGAGAAAAATTTTCCAGACAAAAGAAAGATCATTGAACTCCTTTATAAATGCGTTGAGATCAACTTTTGGGTCATTTTTAAACTGGTTGATAATTTCAAGTTTTGCAATGATCTTTTTATGTAGCGATTCCAGTTTTGTTTGGCTCAGGGGCATCCCGTTTTTCCATTCGAACAATTCCGTCACATCGGTCCCGGAGTATTGCACGTTATCAATATTATTGGTATAAAGTGTTTCTTCCGGGTCTTCGTATAGACTGCTCCAGAAGTCTATAAACTGTGGCAACGATGTTTGTTCGTTTTGCAAAATCGGAAGGTTCAGATTCATTGTATTTTTTCTGCAAAGTAAATCAAGTTTGCCGGAAATCAGGCATGCACCGAATAATAAAATAGCGATTTTATATTTTCCGTATCAGTTCTTTCAGTATCAGGGTCATATTGGGTTCGGCTTTCATCGCTACTTCCTGTACTTCTTCATGCGAGATTTCCACGATTTGTCCGGGAACACCGCTGTCAGTAATAATAGAAATACCAAAAACAGTCATTCCCATATGCCGGGCCACAATTACTTCAGGAACTGTGGACATGCCTACTGCATCGGCACCAAGCAGGCGGAACATTTTGTATTCGGCCGGGGTTTCATAGGTAGGGCCCGAAACGCCCACATACACACCTTCTTTTACATAAATGTTGTTCTGAAGGGCAATGAATTTGGCCCGTCCGCGCAATTGTTCGTCATACGTTTTGCTCATATCGGGAAACCTCGGTCCCAGTTCTCCAAGGTTTTTACCACGCAGGGGATGTTCAGGGAACATATTGATATGGTCGGAAATAATCATAATGTCGCCTACCTTGTATTCCGGGTTCAGGCCACCACTGGCATTCGATACAATCAGGTTGTTGATGTCCAGCATTTTCATCACCCGTACCGGGAAAGTAACTTCCTTCATCGAATAACCTTCGTAATAGTGAAACCGTCCCTGAAGGGCAATCACATTCTTACCGGCCAGTTTCCCCATGATCAGTTTTCCTGAATGCCCGTCAACTGTGGAAACCGGGAAATTGGGAATTTCAGTAAAGGGAAGTGTTTTTTCAATTTCTATTTCGTTGACCAGCCCGCCCAGCCCGGAGCCTAGAATGATGGCTGCATCAATGGGACTGTTGGTTCTTTCTTTTATAAAGTTCGCGGTTACTTTTATTTTCTCTAACATAGTTCAGTATTTTTTTATCAAAATTTTTTCCCTCGCTGTCGAGGAATTTTGTTTTAACGGGTATATAAAACAGGTGTGTCCTTATGAATTCAGGCAGGTTTTCCATGTCTTTGAACCGTACGGCGTCTTTCTCTGTGGTGATAATGATTTTGTTTTTTACAAATATTCCTGCAAAAGTTTTTTCTATCTGTATCAGATCATTTTGGTCAAACGCATGATGGTCAGGGAAACGTATTTCATCGAGATATTCGGAATGCGACGATAAATACTTTTTTAATGGTTCCGGACGGGCAATACCGGTAACCATCAAAACAGACGGCAGTCCCGGTTCCTGTGACGACACCGCGATAGCATCGCAGGGAAAAACAGGAATAATGCTGCTGTATTCCATGGTCGTGAAATACAGGCTTTGGTAAGGCCTGAGGTCCACATTTTTCATGGTGATGCGCCGGATGATAGGCTTCACCTCTGGTGGACATTTTGTGTAAATAATTATACCGGCCCGGTGCATTTGTGTTTTTCCTTCACGTAAACGTCCTGCCGGCAGCAGCATATCTTCAGTAATAGGCCGGTTATAATCGATCAACAGGATGTTAATCCCGGGCGAAACGCTGCGGTGCTGAAAAGCATCATCGAGAAGAATTACATCGGGCTGATCTTCTCCATATAATTGGATTATTTTCTGTATGCCGTGTACCCTTTTTTCATCGACAAAAACACCAACATCCGGGAATTTAATTTTTATCTGTAAAGGCTCATCGCCTGACTCATCAACTTCTGAACCCACCAGTACTTCCCTGAACCCCTTGGTTTTTCGTTTATATCCCCGGCTTAATACCACAACCTTGAATTCCTTTCCCATTAATTCTGCAAGATATTCAATATGCGGAGTTTTCCCGGTGCCGCCTACAGTTATATTTCCTACTGAAATAACCGGAATATCAAACTCAACCGACTTTAAAATTTTAAGGTCATACATGCGGTTTCGTACATACACGATAATTCCGTAGAAAAACGATATTGGATACAGAAACAATTTCAACATAGGCCCAATTATTATAAACAAGAATACTAAATTAGGAAATAAGGTTCAAATAAATAATCAATTTTATCATTATATCATTGGTATATTTTATACTCAAAAGGGAGGAATCTCTCACTCACAAAGTTTAAAAGTTTATTTTTTGAAAATGACCCGGCTGGTAAATTCCGTGTACGATAACGAAAAAATCATAAAAAAGAATAACCGATTGAATAATTTTAGTAATTTAGAGACCGTTTCTGAAAATGTATGTTGTATTTATGTCTATAATTCAATTATTTATCAAATTAACCAACAAATCTATGTTATGAAAATTTCATTATTTAGTCTCATGATTTTGTTCCTTTCAATAAGTTTTTTAAGCTCCTGTCAATCGCAGAAGGTCGAGTTTAAAAATAATGAAACGGAAAAGAACGTAGAAGTTCTGATCGACGGCAAATTGTTTACTGCCTATATCTATCCTGATGACATGGAAAAACAAACGTTGTACCCGATTTGCAGCGCATCAGGAAAAATCATTACGCGGGGATACCCGATTGCACCCCGTCCGTTCGAACGGACTGACCACCCCCATCATGTCGGGCTGTGGTTTAACTTTGGCGATGTAAACGGTCTGGATTTCTGGAATAATTCGTTTGCTATAGAGCCTGAGAAGAAACCTCATTATGGGAAAATAAAGTTTAAAGAAATTGTTTCTGAAGACCCGGCAACAGGAAAACTGGTTACCCTTTCTGACTGGGTTGACAACGACGGGAACGTGTTGTTGAACGAAGAAACAACTTTTGTCTTCGGGGGAAAAGAAAACTTGCGGACCATTGAGCGTACTGCAAAACTAACGGCAGTTCAGCAGGTCACTTTTACCGAAAACAAGGAAGGGATGCTGGGATTGAGGCTCGACCGTGCTTTTGAGGAACCTTCGAAAAAACCGGGAAAATTTTTGGATGCCAGCGGAAAAGTTACCGAAGTTCCGGTACTGAATAACGAAGGGGTAAATGGCGTTTACCGAAACGCTGATGGAAATACCGGTGGCGATGTGTGGGGAAAACGCAGTCCGTGGGTTGCACTTCGTGCCGACAAAGAGGGCGAAATAATAACCATCGTGGAAATCGATCATCCGCAGAACCCCAACTATCCGGCCTGGTCACATGCCCGTGGCTACGGGTTGTTTGCAACCAACAGCCTGGGGGGCCGCAATTTCGACAAAAAAGCAGAGCCGGTAAAACTTGTTTTGAATGCCGGAGAAAGTATAGTGTTTAAATATAAAGTCGTTGTTGGTGGCGACCTGACAGATGCAGAAATCTCGAAAATAGCAAAGAACTTTAAATGACACCATTCGAAAAATAGTAAATGGATGTTATTATACATCATAAATAACCACTAAACTAAATTGGAACATGGAAAACAGTAAAAGTAATTCACGAAGAACATTTCTGAAGACCGCTGCAAGTGGGGCAATCCTTGCAGCAGTAACTCCATCGGCGTTAGAAGCTAAACCAGTTATGCCAACCGTTATGCCAGCCAGTGCCAAAGGTGCAAACGACCGCATCCGTGTGGCAGTACTTGGTATCCATGGCCGTGGGAAAACGCATATCGAAGAAATTATGGGCCTGTCGGAAAAAGCAAATGTTGAAGTTGCTGCATTGTGTGATCCCGATATGGTTATCCTCCGGGAATGTGCCAGCGATTTTGAAAAAAAGTATGGAAAGAAAGTTCATATAGAACAGGACTTCAGGAAGACATACGAAGACAAAACGATTGATGCCGTTGCATTGGCAACGCCAAACCATTGGCATGCCCTGCAAACCATATGGGCCTGCCAGGCCGGGAAAGATGTGTATGTTGAAAAACCTGCCACACACAATATTTATGAAGGCAAAAAAATGATTGAAGCAGCCTATAAATACAACCGTATTGTACAACATGGTGTTCAGTTACGGAGTTCAGTGGCTATTCGCGAGGCTGTAAAACATTTGGAAGAAGGGTTGATTGGCCGTGTGTACATGGCTCGTGGACTGGTTTTTCGCTGGCGACCGGATATCGGCGACAAAGGCATTTCGCAAACTCCTCCCGGACTCGATTACGACTTGTGGTGCGGTCCGGCCCCGATGGCCCCGTTTTCCAGGAACTTAGTACATTATAACTGGCATTGGCACTGGAATTACGGGAACGGTGACGTAGGAAACCAGGGAATCCACGAAACAGATCTTTGCATGTGGGGACTCGGAGTTGATCATTTGCCCGAGCGCATTACATCGATGGGTGGAAAATTCCTGTGGGACGATTGCAAAGAAGTTCCCGAGATACAAACTTCTGTTTATCACTATCCGAAAGAAAAGAAAATCATTCAGTTTGAAGTGCGTAACTGGTGTACCAACGAGGAAGATGGTGCCGGGGTTGGAAATATTTTCTACGGAGATAAAGGGTACATGGTAATTAAAGGTTATGGAACTTATGAAACCTATTTGGGGAAAGATCGGAAAAAAGGTCCTCACCGTTCCGAAAAAGGTGAACTAACCTTGCATTTCCAGAATTGGTTTGATGCGATCCGTGCCCGTGATATGAGCATACAAAACGGGCCGGTACAAACAGGGCACCTGGCTTCGTCGCTGGCACACCTGGGAAATATTTCCTACCGTTTGGGTCTCCAGCTTGAATTCGACCCGGTTGCCGAACGTTTTATCGGTGATGGTGAAAATGAAGCAAACGCAATGCTTAGCCGCGACTACCGTGCACCTTATTTATTGCCCGAAGTAGTTTAATTTTTATATAATTAATTTAAATAAAGAAGAAGGGAACTTTTTGCTTTTCAGAGAGTTCCCTTCCTTTTTTATTTATCCTACTCTATTGCGATGTCATTCTGTATACAGCAAGAATATAGAATATAAAAAACGCACTTATAATCATTATTTTTTTCTACATAAAAATATATTTTACAAAATACCGCTAATTTTGTTTTCAAATAAAAACAGAACGAATCAGCTTATGAAAAGGATCACTAAGTATTTTATTATATTAACAATTTCTTTTTTTAGCTTTTCCTCTTGTGAATTTTCTCCTTCTGAAATTCCCCTGACAGAAGTAGAGAAACCTTCTGATAATGCTCCTTCCATTGAAATTGAACTAACTCCGGAGATGGCTACCCTAAGACTGTCAGAGCCGGTTTGGATCACTTATTCTGTACAGTCCGGTGATCGGGAAATATATAGAATTAATGTAGAACTTGACGATACTGAATTAAGTGATGTAAGGTATAATTCTTCCCAGGAAATCCGTGCTTATGTCCCTGCCAATCTTATAGAGGATGGCATTCATGAGCTGAAAATCACTACCTATACATCAACAAATTCAGGGAGTATCGCTGATAAAATTGGTAGCGAGGCATATTTGTATGAGATCAAATGGCCGGTTTTTGTCAATAAGCAGGCAAAAGAAAATTTTGTTTTTTACGATCCGGAATTCGTCCCTGAAGGAATAAAAGTCAGCTGGCCTCAGTATTCGTATGCCGATTTTGACTATTACGGGTTTTCAAGGAACCCGTCAGGTATTCAAAGTAAAAAAATAACGATTACTGATCCATATCAGAACTCTTATATCGACAGCACTTATATCGAAGGTTTTTATGTAAGTTATTCCATATTTGTTTATTATACAGGCGGAGGATTCCATTTTGACAATTTAGCTTATCATAAAGAAATTAAAAAGCCATTGGTACAGATCAACGACGATTATACTGTCGATATTCGTTGGAATCATTCGGAAAACGAACAGTACGTTGACCAATATTGCATTATAACTTCTGCTTCGGACTACAGGATATCAGAGGAACACGACATAACTAATTTAAATGACACGACAGTCCAGCTGGATGAAAAAGCCGGTTTTGGCGGAGATTACCAGGTGCAACTTCGTTATATCCCGAAAGGATACGATAATTACCACTCTACATTACTAACTGCCGGTGGATTAACCACCTTTGCCCTGGGAGACTCTGTCCCCCGGTTCGGGGAAGTCTTTTATGTAACAGCGGAAAATTCATTACTCGTAAACAACAGTGGAGCGATTTCAAAATACAACATCACTACCGGCGAGAGCACTGAGGCTATTTCAATACCTGAAGAAGGAAACGCTTATACAGGGACAGTAAACTGCTCACCCGACGGCATTTATTTCGGATACTTCGACAATCAGGAATATGTGCTCCGGCGAAGTTCAAATTTTACTGTCATAAAAAAGATGAACCTTGAGGCATACGATGGCTATAATCTGGAATTGAGCAGTGTCGCTGTTTCAAATGACGGATTGATCGGGACAACAGACTATTCCGGGAACTTACGCATTTTTGATGCAACAACAGGACAAAACGTGTTTGAAAAACAATTTGATACGGGTTACTATCTCCGTAAAATTATGTTCTCCCCGGATGGGAAAAATTTAGGTGTCATGGCCAATGATTATAGTGCGGGAACTACCTCACTGATTTATTATCGTTTCGATGGGGATAGCCTGACTGAACTGGGACGTGTAAATGGTGTCGGTAAGGATACCTGGGAGGTGTTGGAGTACTCTCCATCGGAAAAACAGCAATTAGTTGTTTCCCATTGGCATAGCATGTATGAATATACTGTGGAAGTGCGGGATTCTCATTCTTTTGACCTCCTTTATTCAGTAGAGATTCCCCGCTCCTTTGTACCAGTTGCCTACGATTTTACAACCGACCGGGTAATTGCACGATATCATTTTTTCCCAACTAAAAAATTTTCATACCTGATTGATTTAAAAAGTGGGGAACAAAAAAAGACGGTCTGGTTCATCGGAAAGGAGACTTTGGCCTTTGTGAACGGAACCGTTTTTTCAGGAAATGGCAGATCAATTTTTATTGATGATTTTATAACCGAATAATTTAGCTATGCGAATTAAAAACCTTATGCAAAAGTTAATTGTCTTATTGTTTGTAATTCTTACCGGTCAATTATCAGCACAGTTAAACCCTGAAAAGTTAAAAATAGGAGCAATCGGAGGTTATGCTTTTTATAACCAGAACGATTTAAAATTTATAAATCAGGAGACACTCAACCAGCTTCCCTTTGATGCTGAAATTGTTGATAATTTTAAGCCATCGTTTTATTTCGGCGCTTATATTCAATATGAAACTTTAAAACGTTTTTACATCGGACCAGCATACGAATACCACGACACCGGATCAAGATTGGGGGCTAGAGATTATTCAGGAATATTTTCTTTTGACCAATATGTACACAAACATCAGATCGGACTAAAAACAGATTATTCATTAACTCCGCCATCGAACCGGATAGGTTTGGATGCAGAAATGAATGCAGGAGTAAATTTTACGAACTGGAAAATGGATTCAAATCTTGAAATAGGCGACGACGGGGAATATTCAGAACAGGAAATTGATAAATTCAGGGGATTTAGCTGGTATGTTTCACCTGCATTAAATTTTTCATACAGGATATTTTCACAGGTCTTTCTCACGGGAAATGCCGCTTATTCGTTTGAACTGCATAAAAAGTATCATTATAAGAATAATAAATCTTTGAAAGTAGTAAAGACTCCGGCTTGGAGCGGGTTCAAATTATCTTTAGGAATAGAATTCCACTTCAAATAATCCGAACTTCATCTTACTATTCCGATAGTTTTATCAATTTATCGAAATACATGGCAAAGGAGCGGTACAGAAAGTGTGTCCATTTCCCGAAAGGAACAATGATCAGCGCCCATTGTACCAGGATAATCAAATGGACGAGGTACATCCATATGTGGTTGTCAAGTATGTGTAAATCGATGAACAGACGGACGATAAAAGCGCTTAGCCCCATTAGCATCAGCCAGATAACAAAAAACCAGTCGGATGGCTGGGAATGGGTACTCACCTGCTTGTTTTTTTTGATCCTGCTTCGTACAAAATCGAAAGTAACCGTGAATACGATAATGCTTTCAATGTACCCCAGCCAAATCACCAGCAGACTGGTGGTTCCAAACCAGTTGAGGGCAACCGTGGTAAAAAGCAGGGCCAGATAACCAATCACCAGGATGAAATGTTCGAACCAGCGAAACTGGTTGTCGTCGCAACCCAAAGCTCTCTTCTGAGTAAACATGTGCACAAACAATTCCCCTGCTCCCTGAAAATATGCTTTTACCGGGACTTTTACCCCCGGCTTTATGATGGTCAGGTACCACATCCGTACGATATTGGGAAACAATATCAGCAGGAAGACCAGTCCAACTGCAAACATCTCGAAATAGTGGCCGTAATGCATAATTGCTTCCAGATTAAAATGTTGGTAAAAGCTGAAAATAGTTACCAGTACGGCTGTTGCAATAAACGCAGAAATACTGACAGGCAACGATCTGTAGAGTAAGCCTGACAGCCGGGTCCAGTCGTATTCGGCAGTCAGCCAGCGGCGAAGCGACATCATCAGTTCTCCCGGATTAGCAGTCTTTGGACATAACCCGCTACATTCGCCACAGTAATAGCAAAGCCAGGGTTTTAGCGATGATTTTATTTCGCCTTCCAGACCCAGCACGCTATACCGTACCATTTCACGGGGAAACGAGTCATCTTCAGTTGATAAAGAGCATACAGCCGTACAGTTTCCGCAATTATAGCAGGCATTGAAATCGAATGCCCCGTATTTTTTCAGCTCTTTGGTAAATTCAGGATTTATTTTGGCCATTACGCTTTTATTTTGTAGTAAAAATATTCATCATTATCATCTATCTCCCCGGTTTCAACTAAGCCAAATTTGAGCAATGACATCAGGTAATACATTACTTCGTGGGCCGGCATACCCAATTTTTCAGCTAGTTGGGGGATGGTCATCTCCCCCTCTTTCAGCATAGCCAGCAATGCTTTCTTTTTTTGGTTGAAACTCTTTAGCTTTTCTTTTACTTCATCAGAAATTTTTCGCTTTTCCCGGAGATATTTTATTGTTTTTCCTTTTTCAACGTTCATCTTTTTTTCTGTTTGGTATAATGGTTCGGGTTAATTATTGCCACTGGCGAGCATATCAATCATACTTTCAATTTCGCGGTTCGAATAAGCAGTCAGTTCAATCGCGTCGGTTGGGCAAACCGGCAGGCACATTCCACACCCTTTGCATACCGGGTTGTTGATAACTGCAAAATCTTTTCCTCTGTCATGCTCTTTTCTGATTGCATCGAACGGACAAGCCTGCGTACAGGCATCACACCAGGTACATTTTCCTTTGTCAATTTCAGCTACAATAGGTTCCCTTTCAAGTTTTCCCTTGCTGATGTATGAATAGGATTTTGCCGCGGCTGAAAGGGCCGAATTAACCGACTCTGTGATACTTTTAGGACCCTGGCAGGTTCCGGCAATGGTAATCCCGTCGATAACCGTTTCTACCGGACGCAACTTCATGTGTATTTCATTGAAAAACTTATCGCGTCCCTTTGGAAGTTTAAACAGGTTCCCCACTGCATTACCGGCCCGTGGAACCATGCCGGTTACCAATACAACCAAATCAGCTTCAACTTCAATTTCCTTATTATTGGTGAGTATGTCGTTTACCCTGACAATGGTTTTTTCCTCTTCCTGTGTTACCCGGGGCAGTGCATCTTCGTACGATTGAAGATAGATATCGCCCATACGCGACGATTCTGCATACAGGATTTCCTGCTTCCCGTAGGTTCGTATTCCCCGGTTGAAGTGATAATTTTGAATAGCACCGAATTTTTGTTTGGCCTGTATGGCTGCATGGATCGTTGCGGTGCAGCAGTAACGGGAACAATATTTGTTTTCGCCCCCGGGCTGCCGGCTGCCCACGCAATAGATGTAGGCAATCTGGTGTATTTCTTTTCCGTTGAAAACCAGTTTCTGGTCGTTTAAAGCAACAAGCCGGTTGAACTGGGGCAGGGTGATAACATTGTCAATTTGTCCATAGCCAAATTCTCCTTTGCCTGGAGAATACGGATCAAAGCCGGTAGCCATCAGTACAGAGCCAACATGAATGTTGATGAATTTTTCCTTTTGAGAAAGATCAATGCTGTTGCAAACATCGGCACACTTACCACACATGGTGCAGCTTTTCATGTCGATAACCGGTTGTTGGGGATATTCGCCCGGATGGTTTTGGTAAATAGCCTTCCGTTTGGTAATGCCGAAGTTAAAAGGATCGGCAACTTCAACCGGACAAACATCAATGGCTTTTTGCAGGTCTTCCTGTGTACAGTTTTCCCCGATGTAAGGGGGTGTAATTTTTACTTTTAGTTCAAAATTTCCAATGCTGCCGGAAGAGTGAACCACTTCGGCATTGGTGAAGATGGTTACGTTTTCGCGTTGCCTGAGCTCTGAATACAAACGGGTGGCAAGATTTTTACCTGTTTCGTCTGATGTAAACAACACATCCCATTGTGCAATCCGGCCTCCGGTAAATGGTTTCCGTTCGATCAGGTAAACCGGGCAATCCATGTTGGAGAGCTCAATAGCGGCCTTCATCCCGGCAACGCCGCCACCTATGACCGCTACCACTTTTTGCGATGGTATTTTTATCGGGTCGAGTGATTCGGCATAACGGACTTTGGCTATGGACGCTTTTACCAGTTTTATGGCTTTTTCTGTAGCTCCGGTTTTATTATCGGAGTGGGCCCATGAAGCCTGTTCCCTGATATTGGCATGTACATAATTGTACTTGTTCAGCCCTGCCCTTTCGGTTACAGCCCTGAAAGTAAGCAAGTGCAGCTTAGGAGAACAGGAAGCAACCACCACGCCATCCAGTCCGTTGTTCCGGATGTCGTCAATCATTTCTTTTTGGTTCGAATCGGCACAGGCAAACATCGTTGTTTTGGCCAGGGCAATTCCCTCTTCCTTCTCTATTTCCTGCCTGACTTTTTTAACATCAACGTAATCTGAAATATTGCCCCCGCAATGGCAGATATATACACCTATTTTTTTCTTCATTTCTTCTGTGTTAAATAGCTTATTGTTTCCGATGAGGCCGCTCCGGCAGAAAGGATGGAATCCGGTATGTCCATCGGACCGGAAGCCGTTCCTGAAACAAATACACCATCGATACTGGTCCGGGCCGGACTGGCAAGAATATCTTTCTGGTGAACAAATTTATATGGATCAAGTTCCAGCTTTTCTTCGGGGAAGAAGGAGGCAGTGTTCTGGTTGGCTGTTACCCCAACTGAAAGGATCACCATGTCGTGTTCGGCTTCCTGCACTTTCCCCTGGTTAATATCTTCATACCTTAACACGAGGTTACCGTTTTCTTTTTCAGTAATCTTTCCGATTTTGCCTTTTACAAATTCAACTCCCATGCCTTTTGCCTGTTCGTAAAATTCGTTGAACCCTTTTCCAAACGCACGGATATTGATGTAATAGATGGTTACATCAGCCATAGGTAGGGCACCCATGATTAACTGAGCCTGTTTGATGGAATACATGCAGCAAATTTGTGAGCAAATGGGGTTGCCAATACTATCGTCGCGTGAGCCGGTACAAAGTACATAAGCAATGTTATCCGGCATTTTGCCATCTCCGGGGCGCAATATGGCGTTGAACGGTCGGGTAGGGGCCAGTTGCCTTTCCATTTGCATGGAGGTGATCACGTTTTTGAAAAGTCCGAATCCATAACGGGGCATCAGGCCTGGATCGAACAATTTGAAGCCGGTAGCCAGTACCACTGATTTCACCTGTACCAGGTATTCTTCTTCTGCCTGGGTAAAGTCGATGCAATTGGTGGGGCAGGCTTTTTCGCAGGCCCCGCAAAGAGTACAGTTTTCAATGTCGATAGCAGCAACCCGGGGACTGGCAATACTGAAAGGGATAAATGCTGCTTTCCGTCCAACCAGGTTAAACTGGTACTGGTCGGAAACATTTACAGGACAAGCCTGTTCGCATAACTGGCAGCCGGTGCAATCTTCAACGGTTACATAACGGGGCTGCCGGGTCACATGGGCTTCAAACTCATTTTCTCCTTTTTTTATGATTTGGCCAACCTGGCTTCCTGTAAAAATAGTGATTCCAGGGTGTCTCGATATTTCAGATACTTTTGGGGTAGTAATACAGGCGGCACAATCGAGCGTTGGAAAAACTTTGCTTAGCAGGATCATTTTGCCTCCAATGGATAAATCTTTTTCAACGACTAACACCTTAAATCCATTGTTTGCCAGGTTTAACGCTGTTTCTCCTCCGGCAATTCCCCCTCCGATAACCAGCGCATCGAAAGAAGCCATTTTTACTTGTCCCTGCATGATTCAGTTATTTGAATTATTCAGTAAATACTCGTTAAATGATCTTATATGTTTTACAAATGCTTCGCTGCAAACCGAGCAAAGGGCTGCCATTCGCAGGCGGGCCGGGTCAATCTGTTTTTCTTTCATCATCTCGTGTGTGCGACTGACCAGTTTTCCTGTTTTTTCTGTACAACTTTCTCCGTAAGAACAGTCGCTACCGTCGGCTGCGATAAAAACCCCGTCGAACCCTTTTTCGCAGGCATGGAGTATCCATCGGGGTTTTACCCCGCTTGAGCAAGGTACAGTGATGGTATATACGGTTGGCGGATAATGCAGTTTAAGCAGTCCCGCCATGTCAATGGCGGGATCTGAAATTTTTTCAGTTGAGAAAACAAGTATCCTGGCACTTTTTGTTGTTGTTACAGCCATGATACCACCTATTTTTTCTTCAGTAAAATTTTGAAAAAGCCACTTTCTTCAATAGTCCCCAGGTATTCGTGTCCTTTTTTATTACACCATTTCGGAATATCTACTTTAGTCCCTTCATCGGCTGAAAGTACTTCCATCACATCGCCAACATTAATCGTCCCGATTGCTTTTTTTGCTTCGAGTAGCGGTCCCGGGCATGCGGTTCCCCTGGCATCAACGGTTTTTGTAACGCTTACTGCTTTTAATTCTTCTGCTGTCATAATGTATTGTTTATAGTTAATAATTTGGTCTTTTAAATGAATAACTGGGCACTACTGGCGCCTGCATCGCTTACAAAGGTTGCAGCGCCTGCATAACTCAGGTGTGGGTAGTCAATCATTTCTTCTTTTTTGAAACCCATCAGATTCATCGACATCTCGCAAATAATAATTTCAATTCCCAGTTCACCGGCCTGCTCAAACATTTCATCCAACGAAAGGACCCCTTGTTTTTTCATGAGCGACTTAATGATTGCCGGCCCCATGCCTGCCATGTGCATTTTCGATAATTTTAGCTTATTCTTTCCTTTGGGCAGCATCATGCCAAACATTTTCGACATAAAGTTTTTCCCCTGTGCTTTCTTTTTGTTGTCTCGTAAAGCGGCAAGCGCCCAAAACGAAAAGAATAGTTTTACTTCGGTATCCATTGCTGCTGCGGCAAGCGAAATAATCATCGCAGCCATAATCCGGTCCATGTCGCCCGATACAACCGCGATGGACAACTGGTCTTTGTTGAGTTCCTCAACATTTGAAAGGCGTTTTTTTAATCCTGTGATTTCGGCTTTCAATTCTTCAACTTGGTTGATCAGATCTTGTTCCATGTCTTTTTTATTAGTTCATCACAAAATTCAGGAAAAAGAAAATAAGAAGAAATGAAACAGATGTGAGATGGTTTAATTAACTTTGTGAGATATGTCACTTTTTAAATATGTAGTAAAAGAATGGAAAGCAAATGTGAGCTTTGTGCATACCGGTCAGATGCAGCTAAAACACTTGATGTCAAGGATCAGGAGCTTTTATCGTGTAATCATCTTACTATTTCCTTTAAAAAAGGGGATAATGTGATTAAGCAGGGGCATTATTCTTCTAATGTTATATATCTTCGGAAAGGACTGGCAAAAATACATACACAGGGCCCTTCCCGGGAGCAGATCATAAAAATTGTGAAAGCTCCGCGTTATCTTGGCTTACCAACCACTTTTGGTGATAAGATTAACCAGTATTCTGTATCGGTACTCGAAGACTCGGAGGTTTGTTTTATTGATATGGCTACTTTTCAAAAGTTACTGAGCGGTAATTCCCGTTTTTCCAATGAAATTATTCTGATGTTATGCCGCGATGAGCTGGATTCGTACCGGAAATGTGCCACCCGTACGCAAAAGCAAAACCGGGGAAATATGGCAGATGTATTGCTGGAATTTGCCGATCATTTCTATGAATCAGATGTTTTTAACCTGCCGGTTTCCCGTGACGAAATAGGCAACCTGATTGATACAAGCCGGGAAAGTGTAAGCAGGATACTGACCGAATTTGCCAATGACCGGATTATCAGTATAAATGGAAAACGGATAGAAATTTTGAATAAAAAACTGCTTTCACTGATCCGGGAGAATGGATGATCTTATTTTTGTTCAATTTTTTATAAAAAACCGGTTGAAACAGCGTTTATTAACATTACACAGGGCAAATTATTGGAAAGGCCAGGAAAAAAGCTAAGATAACTCAGGCAGAACTTGCCAGTCGTATTGGTTCTGACAGAGCCTATATATCAAGGGTAGAAAGTAGAAAAACTGAACCCAAAGTCTCTACCTTCACCGGATCATGAATGCAATAGGCTGCAAAATTGAATTAAACTTTTGATGCCTTTGTAACTCTTTTTAGTATTGATCCATTTCAATCACGCTAATATTATCTCTGTCAATTTCCAGTAAAAAATTTGGTTTTGAATCCAATTTTTGGATGGCATGAATATTTTCTGAGAAAATAGTAACCAATTCCTGATTTGGAATATTGCCCAGATTTATTTTGATAAGTTTTTTATGAGTTTGTTTTATGAAATACGAATTTCGGAAATCAGAATCTTTCGTTATGACGACAAGGTCATTTTGATCGGAATATTTGCAGATGTCTGAATCTTTCGTCTCTGATTTATTCAAGATCTCATTTACATGGATTGTATCAAAACCAAGAAATTTCAAATGTGCTACTAATTTGTATGAGATATGAACATCACAGAGAAATTTCATCAGGCAACATCCTTAATGGTACGACCAGTTAAATATAGTTTGGCAAAATTCAAGCTTGCTAAAATGTCTTCTTTTTCCAACTCTTTGTGATCATCAAGTATTTGTTCTGTTGTCATACCTGAACCTAACATGTCAATAATCACTTCAACGGGCCATCTCATGCCTCTTATGCATGGTTTGCCATGGCAGATTTCAGGGTCTGTTGTGATTCTATTTAATAACTTGTTCATGTCAGCAATACTTTTCTCCAAAATTAATACTTTATTTTTATTTACACATTATCCTCCCGATACGTCATGATTGATTGACCAATGCAACCTCGACCTCCTTATCACATTTTTGTCTTGTACTCTTCAATTTTCTCCTCACAAATCCTCTTTAATGTGCTTCGTATTCCCTGAAATAAATTTTCACAGACCTGCGTAATAAAAAGGAAGATTGTATAAAGTATATATGTTGTTCCTGTAGAAAGGGTAATGGTATCTGACGAAAACGGATGATTCCAACATTGTGCTCCGCAATCTTTCCCTTCCATGACTGGCTGATGTCTTTTATCCCGAATAGTTCCTGCTGAAGTCCGGCCACGTGGTTTATGGTTGATTTAAATATATTTGTTTTTTCATAAATCCAAAGATACCCCAATGAGCAGTATCGCACTTTACTTCATCTGCCCGTACTCCCTGATCCTTTCCTCACAGATACGTTTTACAAGCAGAGAGAGTTGGTCAATTGCAGGGGTAAGAGAATCAATATCTTCCTTTGTAACTTTAAAATGGGGATTGTAGCGGGCTTCGATGTAAGCGGCCCTTAAAAGTTTAAATAGCCGTTTGTCTTCATCGGTATCACGGGGAAAGATCTTTATAAAATTTTCCGAGTATCTTTTCACATGGTTAAGGAGCTTAAGCAGGTCATGTTGCTTGTTATTCTTTAAAGTAAAAGTCAGGTTAACTGCTTTGAGAAAATTTTCACAAGCCTGATGAAGCATGAAAGATGACATTCTGTAATCGTTCTCTTTGTAATAGAATCCTATGCCTTTTTGAAAACTATTGGCCCTGTCAAACTTCTCATCAAAGTACTCCTGTGCCTGTTGTTTTATTTCATCATATTTAAGTTTCCTGCGTCTGGCCAGCTTATAATTTTTGGTATCATACAACAGAATGCCTTCTTTCTTGAGTTGGGTATAAAAGTACCTGCCTTCCGAAAGGGCCTTGTTCAGTCTTTTGATATCATCATTGATAAACTGGACCGGGGTTTGTGTATCCGGGCTGGTGTAGTATTTATGTTCAACCGAATCTAATTTTTGCTCTGCTCTCCGGTCCGTGACGTTATGAGTTACCACTAAAATGTCATAGTCGCTCATATAGGAAGTCCGGATACCAAACTCAATCTGTTCGTCATAGTCGACATATTTGCCTGTTGCATAACTTCCATAGAGGATGATCATTTGTGTCTCGGGTAATTTTTCCAGAACGGCCCTGACAAGATAATGAATGTCGTCCTGCTTTCTTTTAGGAAGATATGATATAGACTGCTTCATGCGTTGAAAAATTTTTTCCGTGCTGAACGACAAAAAGGGAAATCATTTTTTATCCTTCAAAGCTTCCTGCAATAGGGCAACCTTTTCCTGTTCCGACTTCAGTAATTTTTCATAAAGTTCAACGACCTTATCAATTGGATTGAAAGAAGGATTGAAATTTATTGAACCTGCGTTATCATATGCATTAACAATATTAATTGCTGCTTCCTGTCCAAGCTCGGTGATCGCTTCTATGGGAATATCCAGGGCTCCGGCAATTTTTTCCAATACCTCTTGCTCAAGCTTGTCTTTTTTCTCGTAGCCCGAAAAGGTTGCCTGCGATACGCCTATTTGTTCCGCAAGCACATCCTGTTTGACGCCTCTCCATTCTCTCCACCGTCTCACATTGGCGCCGTGATTGCTTTTTTTAACTGTCGGTGTTTCCATAATTTATTTGGATATCTGATTAATTGATTACAAGTATAAAAAGAAAACGAGAAATATTCTATTTCCTTCATTGATATTTTAACGAACAACCATGTAATAATATTTGCCTCATTTTTAATATCATATTACGCCAATTGATAGGCCGGGAACGCTGTATGCGTTTTCTTTGTTTCTTAATAATAAAATACTTGTGACTATGACAGATTTGGATAAAAATAAGCTCGCAGATTGTGCCTGGCAACTTTCGATGGCGTACAGTGCGATCAATTTGCCCGGGGAAACGGTTAGTACCATGTTCCGGGACAGAGAACTTGCCGAGATAAATTATATGCATAACGAGACTAAAGAGACGAATCTGGAAATCTCGTTCGATACAACTACTCTTACCTGCCTGTTTGATGAAAACGATATTTGCGACGGTGTATTTTTATTTTTAGAGGACAAAGAGGATATTGTGTATTATGTTCACTATTGTTCTGAGATTTATCAATACAATAATATGCTGGGAGGTTGGATGAACAAAGATTACTTCATCCAAATAAGAAATAAGCCTAAGGGATTTTTCGGTCTGATGATACATGGGATGTCAAACAAGAAAAAAGAATGATAACCTGATTGATTCCTTTGATAAGCCCTCCGTAAGTTTGGTTTTAATGTTTAATTTGAAACTGCAAACAAGGTATAAAAGAGAAAATCCAGATTTTTAATCCAAAAAAGTTGCTGAAATTTCGGATTACAATCCCCAAAAGTTGTGTTTTTGATCACATAAATCTATTAAAATGGTACCACGCATATTGGAAATCACAAGATGATTTTTTAATTATGACATTATCCTTTTCATTCATATCAATTATTAGTGAAATTAAAAAAATAACATATAAAAAAGAGGTTCCTCTCCGGCAACCGCCGGATGCCTATGATAGATTTTTGCAGAAGTCTGTATATGAAGCAAATACAAAACATCACTTTTTTCAGCATTTTAGCATTTCCGGGCATACAACTGCACCACTTTTTTTGACGAACTACCGTGGCCGGGGTTATTCTGTTTGCATTCAACCCGGGGTAAGTGAGGTACGAACGCAACCCCGGGTTACTCAAATATCATCCCTCCGGGATTTTTGTTCCCCTTACCTTTCTCATCTTCTGCTCTTCTTATCTTTTTTGTATTCGCCTCTGGCCGGCGGAGCCCTTCCTTTTGCAGTCGACCAAAAGGAAGAAAAAGTCTTGTCAAAGTCATCCTTCCACCCGCCCCACGGTTTTTTCTTCCCGCCCCACCTCCATGAATACCCGCCAAAAACCGTTCCCGCCAACGCCGGCCCGGACTACTTTGACTGGCCAGCCCTGCTTTTCACCTTCCGGTGAGTTGGGGACTTGACTTCCAGATACCTTTCCTGTGATTGCCTCATTATGCCCAAAAATTTTGAGTTCGGACTCGGAATGACGATTTATTGTATAAATCCCCTCCCCCCGAACTAAAGATCCGTGTCATTCCGACCGAAGGGAGGAATCTCTCACTCACAAAGTTTAATAATTTATTTTTTGAAAATTACTTAATTACTAATTATTCATTACTCATTCATACCGTAGTGTCTCTACCGGATTCCTTGTCGCCGCTTTCCATGATTGGAACGAAACTGTCAGCAAGGCAATTCCCAATGCCAACATCCCGGCTAAAGCAAATATCCACCAGTTTAAGCTGATTTTGTAGGCAAAGTTTTCAAGCCATTTATTCATGGCGTAATATGCAATGGGAGTGGCAATCACAAAAGCGGCAACCACCCATTTCACAAAATTCTTATTCAGCAAAGCCATCACTTCGGAGACCCTGGCACCGTTCACTTTCCGAATACCGATTTCTTTTACCCGTTGCCGGGCCATTAGCAGTGAAATCCCCAGTAATCCCATTGAACAAATGAATACCGATATAAAGGTAAAAATGGTCAAAAGCCCTGCCTGTAAAAGTTCGGTTTTGTAAACCTTCCGATACATTGAACTGACGTATTCGTAGTTGAAAGGGTAGGCCGGGAACATTTCGGTCCAGACCTTTTGAATGTCGGCCAGTGCAGCTTTGCGCATTCCCGGCTTATACGATACCACAAAATTGAGCAGCCATAGTCTGTCCCTTTTGAACAGTACCAGTGGTCCTACTTTCTTTTTCATACTCGAAAGATGAAAATCATTTACCACGCCAATTATTTTCCCGCGCGGAAGAACAATTCCCGGATTGGGCGAATTCAGTTTAAAGCTTTTACCAATGACTTCATCAGGATTGGTAAAATTCAAATAGTGCAATGCTGCTTCGTTAATGATATATTCGCCTGATCCTTCGGTATCCACATTATTTTCGCTGAAATTGTTACCGCTCAGGAATTTCAGTGAAAATAATTTTGCAAAAGAATAATCGCATGGGAATACCCCAATCATATTCTTTCCCTTTTCTTTCGGTTGCCGATAGCCTTCCATCTCAAACCGGAATATGTCGTTGGCCTCACCTCCCGGTGGTTCTAACATGGCCGAGACCGATTCGATGGTGTTGTACTTCAGTAATTCGGCTTTAAAAATTTCAAACTTTTGTTGAATGCTGGCATGTACCGATTCGAAACAGATAACATTATTTTCCTCCACTCCCATTGAATTATTTAGGGCAAAATTGGTTTGCCGGGAAATAATAATTACCGCTATAATAAGGATAATTGCAAAAGTATATTGCGAAACAATAATCCCTTTGTTGACTGCAATATGATTGGTAATTAGTATTTTGTGATTTGTCCCGGCGTTTATCTTTTCAATATTCTGTTTGAAGACAGGTTGCAGGGCTGCTAAAATTCCCAGTAACCCGAAAAGAAGAACTGTTATTCCGGTCAGGGCGGTATTCCCCTTGAAAAGGTTAATATTAAAATGATGTTCTATGAAAATGCCCGTTGGAATGGAAATGAGGATGGCAACGACTAGCGATGCGATAATAATGATCAGGCTTTCGATAAAAAGAAACTTCAGATTTATGTGTTTTGTTGAACCCAAAACCCGGTTGATCGCAATGAATTTATTATTGAACCCGGCCATACCCACAGAAAGGCTGGTATAATTGCTTATGGAAATCAGCAGCAAAATAAGGGCAGCAATGGCCAGCACATAAATGTTGGTCATGTTTCCGTTTGTCTCAATTTCACGCAACTTGTCGGAATGTAAATGAATATCGGTAAGTTTTTGCAGATAAGCCTTTGTTTTAATTTTTTCGATGGGCTGATCATCTTTTTGAGACAGAAAACCAGAATACCCCGAAATAATTTTATCCGGATTAGCATGTTCGTGCAATAATAAATAGCAAAATGCCCACCAACTGATTTCTCCCTTTGCTGGTGTCGTAATCAGATCGGGATGAAAATGGCTGTTTTGAGGAAAATTTTTCATTACCCCCTTTATAGTGAAATCAGATGCTTCGTCATAATATTGCCCGGCAGGGAGCGTCATAACCTGGCCAACCGGATCTGCTGTGCCAAATACCTTTTGGGCAAAGGATGCAGAAATAACCATTGACGCAGGGGCGTTAAGAACAGTTTGCTTGTCGCCGATTAATAATTCTGCATCGAACAAATTAAAAAAAGTACTGTCGCATACAAATGCTTCATTAATCGAGTAGTACTTTTCGTCATGCATCATCACCCCTCCTTTTACCGGGGCTAACCTGGCATAACTTTCAATTTCAGGGAAATACCTGGTAAGATCCGGTATCTGCTCCGAGTTGTAAACCCGGGCAAAATGGTTATTTCCGAAATAGGTCGGATTGGTAACGGTAAACCGGTAAATTCTGTCGGCTTTTTGATGATAAGCATCGTAGGTCAGTTCGCTTTTCAGGAATAGGGTAATAAACAATATTCCACTTAGGCCTAATCCTAATCCAAAAACTTTTATGAAATTCAGTAAGGGTCGTTTCTTTAGATTTCTAATTACAAATTGAAATAACATAACTATTTATTCTCGTTATATTTGTTTTCAGTTAATCATCAAAATTATAGTTTAAGACTTTTACTCATACCTTAATGCTTCCATCCACGAGGTTTCGGGATTTCGTTACTCATATCTGAGTGCCTCCACCGGATTTTGTGTGGCCGCTTTCCAGCTTTGCCATCCTACAGTAAGCATTGCTATTAATATTGTAATAGCACCTCCTGCGAAATAAATCCAAAAACTAATTTCGGTACGAAAAGCATAATTAAGCAACCATTTCTTCATAATAATTACAGAAACAGGAGTAGCAATACTCAGTGCAATCAGAACTAATACAATAATTTCTTTTGAAAAAAGATAAATAATATTTCCGTCATGCGCACCAAGTACTTTTCTGACACCGACTTCCTTTACCTTCCGGGAAGCTGTATATGCTGCCAATGCCCATAGTCCGAGTACTGAAATGAAAAAAGCCAGCCCGGTAAAAATGCTTACAATTTTCCCAAAACGCTTATCGGTTTTATATTGACTATCAAAAAAATGGTCGAGGAAAAAATAGTCGAAACTGGCTTCGGGGAAATATGAATCCCAGCGCTGTTTTACCAATTCCAGCACGGTATCGTAATCTGAGCCTGTAGCTTTTACTGCAATATATTTTTGCGGAACCCAGTGAAGTCGCCCATTCAATATAAACATTATTGGAGTATAGGCATTCGTCAGGCCCCGCTGATGCCAGTTCTTTACTACTCCAATAATTTTTACAGGTTCGTTTTCGCCTTCAAGCATTACATTTTTCCCCAGTGCATCTTCCGGCTTCGAAAAACCTAAAGTATTCATTGCTGCTTCATTTATAAGAAGGTTTTCGCGTTCGTTGCCAAAACCTTTTTGGAACGAACGTCCTGCCAATATTTCAATATCAAATGTTTTTATAAAGCCGTAATCAACATTCAACATTTCGTAAAGACGATATTGCCCGGCATCATCTCCCTGTAACCGGTTCGAAGCAAAATAGGCTATTTCCATTCCCGGAACGGCATCAGACAAAGCCACAGAACTTATTATCTGCTCCTGCTCCAGATTCTCGGCAAACATCGTTACACGTTGATTCAAATTATCACGGATCACCGGGAATTTCAAGACAATGGTTTGATTGATATCAACACCTAACTTTTGAGCTTGCATATATTTCACCTGTTTGTATATAATGAAAGTTCCGCAAATCAAAAAAAGAGCAGCTGCAAACTGAAAAACAACCAATATTTGTCTGGTAGTTCCACCTGATTTAGAATTGAAATAGTTGCCTTTCAATATTACAGAAGGTTTTATCCGGGTCATAATAAAGGCCGGATAAAATCCGGAAATGACAATTCCAACCACCAGGACTGAGATTGCCGACAACCAAAACAACGGTTGTGTTAATATAAAAAGACCTATTTTTTCACCTATGATCCAGTTAAATACCGGTCGTAAGGCCACAATTAAAACAGCAGCTATAAAAACGGCCGCAAAATTAACCATCCACGACTCAAACAAATACTGGCAAATTAGCTGAAAACGGAAAGCTCCGGCTACTTTTCGCACCCCTACATCTTTAGCCCGTTCCATTGAGCGCGCAGTGGTCAGGTTTATATAATTTATCCAGGCTGTAAGCAAAATTATCACGGCTATAATAATAAGTGTCACCAACGAACGTTTGCTTCCTTTTATTTCCCTTTCATACTGTTTCTGAGGATTAAGGTGAATCTGTTCAAGCGGGACAAGCGACACAGACCATTGTTTGTTTTTTAAAGCATCATGGGTTTTATATTTCTCGGCCATTACCGGAAACTGTTCCTCTATTTCTTTCGGATCTTTTCCCGGTGAAAGGAGCAAATATGTATAGGCTTCGTGTAAATACCAAAAATCTTTCATCCAATCAGGCAGTGTTTCGTACGAAATAAGATAACTGAAGTGGATATGTGAGTTTTGAGGAAAATCCTCAATTACTCCAGTCACTTCACAATCGCGGAAACTGGACCCGTTGGCAAAGGTTAACAGCTTCCCGACAGGATTTTCATCTTTAAAAAAACGTTGTGCGACTTTTTCTGTAATAACAACAGTGTTCGGACGCTTTAACTGATCGTCAGGAGCCCCTTTCTTAAGTTTAAAATTGAAAACAGAAAAAAACGACGGTTCACTGTAGGCAATATCATTTTCCCGAACCCTCTTCTCATGGTAAATTACTGTTTGCTCTGTATTTTGAATACCAATGCGTACAAAATTATCAACACCAGTCATTTCATTGCTGATGGCACTTCCGTAGCCAAACGAACTGGTTGCCCAGTCATCGGTTTTCCGCCCATCTTCAAAAAATTGGCTTTCAACCCGGTAAATACGATCACTCTTTGTGTGTATTTTATCAAAGCTGAATTCAAAACTGACATAATTGATAATCAAAACAAAAACAGTTAGTCCTATAGCCAGGCCTGTAACGTTAATAAAAGAAAAGGCTCTGTTCTTTGCCTGATTTCTCAGAGCCATTTTTAAATAATGAATGAACATATCAAATAGTTGTTTAATGGGTTTAACTACTTTTTCAATTAATAATGAGTAATGAATAATTAGTAATTGCTCATTACACATTCATAACGCAGTGCCTCCACCGGGTTCCTCATAGCTGCCCGCCAGCTTAATTTACCCCTAAATCCCCCAAGGGGGAACTTTGGAGTCGGTGACTAATTGTGTCTTCAATACGTTTTATTACATTTTCTATATCGTTTTCGATCTCTTCATTCTTGAAACGGATAACTTGAATATCAAAACGTTTCATTTCTGCTGTTCTTCCGCCATCGTAGTCTTTTTGTATTTGATGTATTCCTCCGTCAGGTTCAACTACCAGTCGTGCTGCATGGCAGTAAAAATCAGCGATGAAAATATCAATGGGATGTTGCCGTCTAAACCGTAAGTTTAACTCCTGTTTGTTTCTTAATTTTTCCCAGAGTATTTTTTCAGTATACGTCATGTTTTTTTTTAAAGCCTTCGCTTTTTCAATAATATCATTTTTTGCTCCGAAATACATTATTTTATCTAATTCATTCATAACTACTGTCGTTTAGTTTTTGTCTGGTTCTCCCCCTTGGGGGAGTCAGAGGGGTGGCAAAAACGGGTTACTCATACCTTAATGCCTCCACCGGGTTCCTTGTAGCGGCTTTCCAGCTTTTCCAGCTTACTGTCAGTAAAGCAATTCCCAGTGCCAGCACTCCTGCCATGGCAAAAATCCACCAGTTCAGGCTGGTCTTGTAGGCAAAGTTCTCGAGCCATTTATTCATGGCATAGTATGCAAGGGGTGTAGCAATTACAAAGGCAATAGCTACCCATTTTACAAAGTCTTTATTCAGCATGGTTAAAATTTCGGATACACGGGCGCCGTTTACTTTACGGATACCGATTTCCTTGATTTTCCGGTTAATTGAAAAAACGGCCATTCCTAAAATACCTAACACAGCAATGCTAACGGCTAACAATGAAAACAAGATGGTGATATTCCGGAGACGCGTATCCTGACTGTATTCCTGTTGCATCAAATCATCAAGAAAACGATAAGAAAAAGCCCGTTGGTCTCTATATTTTTGATAAACATGACGAATATATTTTAGGGTTGCTGCCTTCTTGACTGAAGCAATTTTTACATTCATTGTCCCGATATTCTGCGGGTCATTCATAAGAATAACCGGACCTATAGGATGATACAAGGTTTGGAAGTTGAAATCTTTGACAACACCTACAATTACTTTTTCGCCAATGCGTTGTCCGATCGGATTTTCAAATCCCAACATTTTCTCCGCGCTTTCATTAATAACCACAGGCATGGACATCGTATATTCTTTCCCTTCTTTCCTGCCTTTGTTTGCTTTACTAAATTCATCCCAGTAAGTGCTGTAATCCATCCCCAGGAATTTTCCTTTTACGATTTCCAGGTGATAAGTTTTTACAAAGTCTTCATCAACACAATACATCGAAACGGTTAAACTATCAATTGTGCCCTGATGATTTAGAGGAAGTGTAACTTCCCAGCCTGCATCAATGGGAGCTGCACCGGCTGATACACTTAATACATCGGGGTTTTGAAGTAATTCTTCTTTAAATGCCTTATTACTGTACCACAGACCCGTAGGAATAACCACAACATTCTGATGATCTAATCCTAAATCTTTATGGCGGATATAGTTCAATTGCTTAACAAAGATACCGGTAGCAATCATAAAAAAGATGGCAATGCAAAACTGTACGGCAACTAATGCCCGGATAAAATTTGTTTTGGACCCACTTATGCCTCCTCCCTGAAAAATATTTTTTGGATTTAAAAAAGACATAAAGAAGGAAGGATAGATTCCGGCAAGAACAGCAACAACCAGGATTAGCAAAATCAGGTTAACAACCAGTTTGAATGACAAATGGACCGAAATTTCAGTGCCGCTCAGTTGATTAAAAAGAGGAAGGGAAAACCCAACAAGAATCAGGGCTAAAAATGAAGCTAAAATTGTTTGGAATAATGATTCGCCCATAAACTGGGCAATCAGTTGTGACCGCCCTGCCCCGTTTACTTTTTTCACACCAATTTCAACAGAACGTTCAGAAGCACGGGCAACTGAAAGTACCGAAAAATTAAAAGAAGCCATTAAAATAATAAGGATTGCCAGGCCGGAGAAAATCCAGACATATTTATAACTGCTAATGTGTTGATCGAACCGGGAAGTGGTATAATCAGAATAAAGATGAATGTCGGCCAATGGCTGAAAGAGCAGCTTATCTGTACGCGAAGAATATTTGGTAATCTGATTGGATGCCAGTTGTAAAAACGACGGATCAATTTGCGCATTCTTCTGTAGTTTAATGTAAACATGTACAAAAGGCTTGTCGCCCCAGTAATTCATATATTGCTTTACCGTTGAGTTGGCTTCGGTAAGCATATAACCAAAGTCGATATGCGAATTCTTGGGAATGCGAATAACTCCTCTTACGGTATAAATACTTTTAAAATATTTATCGCTAATGAGTGTTTTTCCTAAAGCTGATTTGTTCCCAAATAATTTCCGGGCTGTTCTTTCCGAAAGAATAATGCCATTCGGATCCTGAATGGCATCGAAAGCATTTCCTTCAATAAAAGGGAATCCGTTGAAAATGGAAAAGAAATCATTATTCACCCAAACGGATTCTGCTTCAACTTTTTCTCCGCCTTCTTCACGCTGCAAAGGAGAACTTTCTGAACTGAAATACAGGAAAGCAGCGCATTCAATCTGAGGAAAGTCCTTTTTTAATGTTGCAGCAACCGGAGCGTAGCATCCTGCAGATTTTACTATTTCATTTCCTTGTTTGGATAACGTCAGTACACGATAAATCCGGCTATCGTCCAGATGAAATTTATCGTAGCTTAACTCTTTATAAACCCACAGATAAATGAGCAAACAGGCCGATATGCCAATGGTAAAACCGAAAAAAGTGATCAATGAATAAACCGGCTTTTTAAAGAAATTACGGGTAGCTATTTTTAGTTGATGGTTCATGACTTATTTTTTATTCATTATAAATCATAATAATATACCTCTTGTTCCTTCGGTTTTCCGGCACCTGATCTTTTTTATCCGGGTGTTGCTGCAACCATGTTTTAGCATTAAAAACAGCATAGGGCTTTCCTGTAGGCGTTACGTTTTGTGGCCAGATAAAAGGCAGAATTCCTAAATCATTCTCAATATTCATATCGGGAATGGTTGGAACAGGGATTTTTATAGCTCTATCTCCCCGGGGAGTGATCATTTCCGGTTCCTGATCTGTATAGACCGGAATCACTTTCCCGGTGATTTTATTATAAATTACCTTACTGTACCATAATTCTTTATTTTTTGCGGTATTGGAACAGGCATAATTCTTTGTATAAATGATGAAAACATACTTGTTCGTTTCCAGCAGGTTATCCAAAATAAAATTGTTAATTAATGAAGTAACCGGAGAAATCGCTTTATTCGCATCCCGAAGTCCCTGTTTTCCAAAATCAAGGATGTATTTAGCCCGTAATTTGTTAGGCGGAACAACCTGGAACAGGGTATCGTTATAAGCCGGTTTAAAATGAAAAACATGGTGGAGATAATAGGAATAATAGTCTTCAGGAGTCGTGTAAACTGAATGGCTGAAGTTACGGATGGGGTCACAATCCCTAAATGTACAAAGCGTATCCCCTTTAGCCGACAAAATACTGATTAACGGCATTTGCTGCCGGACTGGTTTCCTGTTTTGTGAAACGGCCAGTAATCCTCCGCCTAACGGATAAGGGGTCATTACTTTTGAAGCGTAATCATTGATCGTTTGACTGATTAATTTGCCCTTGGGCTGCGGGAATTGTTGCCCTTCTGTCCCCGGTAAATTTAATTGTGTGGAACAATCAATCGTATCATCAAATTGATAGTAACTTACAGTTTTGTTTTCCCTGTCAAGATACTCATAGCATAAATTGCCGTCTGCAAAATAAGTTTTCCAGACAACTTTTAAATGGGCATTATGTTCAAGATCCATTCCAATACGTCCATCCGGATAACGAATCGTATTCATTTGATTCTGACAAACAAATCCTAAAAAATGCCCTTTAAGATCGAATTGAACAATTCCTCTCATAGTGGAAAAACCATAAATATGTCTTTCTCCCATGAGGATTTGCATTGGGGGACCATCTCTCAGAACGGAATCAGAAACTGCTTCCAGGGAAATGTAATCAATCGATTTAAATAAACCGGAAGTCTTAATAATTTCCCTGGGTTCCCGGTTATCAATAATATCAATTGTTCGAGGTGGATGGTTTGGGACAATTCCTCGTTCCGGGTTAAAACGGAACCCTTGGGGAAGTTTAGCGATTGAATCAGCCCAGGCTTTCTCCCGCTGTTTTTCCTGTTGCCGTTTTTGCTGAAGTTGTTCTTCTTCAGAAAGAATCTCCTTTATCAAAGCTTCTTCATTACTTTTCAACCGGTTCCGGTGACAGGAAACCATCAGAATGCACGGGATGATTAAAAAATGATAAATTTTCATTGGTCTAATCTGTTTGGCAGTTTGTTATCAGATATTTTTTAAACAATAATACTGCCATAACCGGGCATTGCAGTTACTTCTGTCAAATTCTTTAACACATTGTCAAAAAAAATTTACCGGAATTCTGTCAGAGCCCTTGATCTGTAAAAATGAAACAGAAAAAAATCATTCCAGTACCCGGAACTCGGTTCGCCGGTTCAGACTTCGTGCAATGTCCTGCAATTGCTGACCGGACAATTGCTCAATGTATTTGAGGCTGAGTACATCACCTTCCTTCAGAAATGGATATTTTTTTGCTGTTTTCCTTTTTACCCTGAACGGTAGTGATTCGCCATATCCTTTCGCTTTTAACCGTTTCTGTGCAACCCCCTTCTGAACAAGGTAACGTACCACTTCGTCGGCACGTTTTTGCGAAAGTTCCATGTTAAAAGCAGCATCGCTAACATCATCGGTATGCGACATGATTTCTACAGAAATATCAGGGTTAATAGCCAGTATTTCAATCAGTTTGTCAAGGGAGACGCGGGATTCGGGCTTCAAATTCCATTTACCGGTTTCATAATTTATATCATCGATCTGAATAGGCTGGTCGGTTGGTGTCTGCTTAAAATCGAGGTTGAATTCGAAAGCATCGCGTAACCCACGGGTCGATATTTTTGCCTGTGCGTTCAGGAACCCTTTTTTAAAAACCATGATGGCATAATCGGTTTCCGGTTTCAGTCCGACCTGAAATTTTCCTTTGTCGGTTTTCATCAGCAGGGAAGTACCATCGGTACCAACCACACGGACATTCACATTGTCGATCACCGAATCGGTCTCCATGTTGCAAACTTTCCCAAAACACTGGAAAAGGTGCGGAGGGGAATAAAATGAGTATAAATCGATCCCTCGCGATCCTTTGCGTGAAGAAGAAAAAAAGCCACGCTCTCCCTGACCGTAAAACACAATGCCAAAATCATCGTCAGGCGAATTTACCGGAGTCGACATATTTTCAACTGTCCATTTTCCGTTTAAGTCAACTGTTGCATGAAAAATATCCAACCCTCCGGCTCCCGGATGATAATCAGACGAAAAGTACAAGTGTCCGTTTTTCTTCATCAACGGACTGTTTTCCCGGCCAGGAGTATTGATCTGGTTCCCCAGGTTCACCGGTTCGGAAAAACGGCTGTCTTTTATTTCTGATTTCCAGATGTCGGTTTTGCCCTTGCCCCCGTCCCGGTCGGATGCAAAAAACAGGTATTTGCTATCGGCTGAAATCGCCGGATCGAAATACGAGGCGTCATCACGGGTAAACGGTATTTCTTCCGGGACAGACCAGCTTAAACCCTCTTTCTTACAGAAAAAAAGTTTAGCGACCATCTTTTGCCCCCTGGTGTATGTTGCACGTGAAAAAACAAGCAGCTTGCCTTCCGGATCGATACATATCCCCGACTCATGATCATTGGTATTTATTTTCAGGCTGTCGCCGGGTGTTTTGGGGAACGACCACCTGGAACGTGCCGAATCGTATTCAGCAATAAAAATATCGGCAAATTTTTGTCCAGTTACCGGGCTAATATCCTTTCCTTTTGTATTTTCAGAAGATGAAGAAAAAAAGATACGGTTTGTCCGGCCGGGAATAATAGCAGCCGATATTTCATCTCCGGAAGAATTAGGAGATTTCATCTTATCGATTAAATAAACAGGCGGAAGTTTCTGCCACTGACGGATTAACTTCACTGATTCGACGCCGTTTTGCAGCCTGGGATTATCGGGATTGCTTTTTTTTAAATCTTCGTAAAGCAGGTCCAGTTCGTCCAGCTTCTCTGCAGAACGAAGTGCATCCCCGTAACAAAGCTGAATATCGGTGCTGTTTTGCCCTCTCCTGATTGCATTTTTATACCAGACTGCGGCCTGGGAATAACAACCTTGTGACATATATGCATCAGCCATCCGAAGGACAACATGCGTTTTTTTCTTTGGATCCTTTTCCTTCTGGTTTATAAGTTTGTACTTTTCTACTGCCGCATAGTACTCACTACGGTCGAACGACTGGTCGGCTTCGGTCATCAACCGCCCGGCAGAACAGGAACTAAAAACAGTAAATGCTAAAAAGGCAACAATATATCCGTTTTTCATATCCTAATTATTTGTTTCGGGCTAAAATACAATAATCCAGTTAGTTTATCCAAATGAAGGCTTCTGTAATTTTCAGGGAACAGTTCCGGTTTATCAAAACAAAAACCCCGGCACTCTACCGGGGTTCTTCTAAATTTGGCAATTTATCGATTATCGTACAAACAATAATTCACGATACTTAGGCAACGGCCATAATTCGTTGTCCACAGAAAGCTCCAGTTTATCGGTGTGGTAACGAATCTCATCAAGGAACGGACGGACAGAAACATCGTAAGCTTCGGCTTTTTCAATGATATCTTCAATCTTATTGGCCACTTTACGGGCTTCAATCATTTCCTTTACCAATAATTTAATGGCTGAAACGTGCCTTCCGATTTCCGTAATTAAATCCTTGCGGCCCACAGCCAGCTCGTTATACTCAGCTTCAGAAAATACCTCTTTCAGGTCTTTTACATTTTCGAGCAGAATAGTCTGGTACCTCACAGCGGTCGGTACAATATGATTGATTGCTAAATCACCCAGCACACGGGCTTCAATCTGAATGTTTTTGAAATACTTTTCATATTCAACTTCAGCACGGCCTTCCAGTTCTATTTCGTCATATACATCCACACTTTTAAAAAGTTCTTTTACTTCAGGGCTAAGAAAGGCTTCCAATGCTTTTGGTACACTGGTGATATTGGTCAAACCGCGCGCTTCTGCTTCAATAATCCATTCTTCACTGTAACCGTTGCCATCGAAACGAATTGGTTTACAATCGATGATCAACCTTTTCAGTACCTGAAAAATAGCCTCATCTTTACGTACATTTTTTTCTATCAGACCATCAACTTCTTTGTTGAATTTATTTAATTGGGCCGCTACAGCTGCATTAAGTGCAGTTAAAGCAGAAGCACAATTTGCCGATGAACCGATAGCTCGAAACTCGAAACGATTTCCGGTGAATGCAAAAGGCGATGTCCGGTTGCGGTCGGTATTATCAAGCAATATTTCGGGGATACGGCCAATATTCAGTTTCAATGCGGTTTTTTCATCCGGGGTCATCTTACGGTCAACAACCGATTTTTCCATCAGGTCGAGCATCTTGGTGACTTCGCTTCCAAGGAAAACAGAGATGATGGAAGGAGGTGCTTCGTTTGCTCCCAGACGGTGCGAGTTCGATGCACTCATGATACTGGCACGCAGCAAATCCTGATGATCGTATACCGCTTTAATAGTATTCACGAGAAAAGTCAGGAACTGCAGATTCGATTTTGGGTTTTTCCCCGGAGAAAGCAGGTTAACTCCGGTATCGGTTGAAAGCGACCAGTTGTTATGTTTCCCTGAACCGTTGATCCCGGCAAAGGGTTTCTCGTGGAAAAGCACCCTGAAATTATGGCGACGGGCCACTTTCTTCATTAGATCCATAGCCAACTGATTATGGTCATTGGACAGATTGGCCTCCTCGTAAATCGGTGCCAGTTCAAATTGGTTCGGAGCCACCTCGTTATGACGTGTTTTCAATGGAATGCCCAGTTTGTAACTTTCGTTTTCCAAATCTTCCATGTAACGGTAAACGCGGGTCGGGATCGAACTGAAATAATGATCATCAAGTTGCTGGTCTTTGGCCGAAGCATGTCCCATAAGCGTACGCCCGGTAAGTATCAGATCAGGACGGGACATATACAAGGCTTCATCAATAAGAAAATATTCCTGTTCCCAGCCCAGGTTTGCATTTACTTTGGTTACGGATTTATCAAAATACTGGCAAACGGCAGTTGCTGCTTCATCAATGGCACGCAGCGATTTAAGGAAAGGTGTTTTGTAGTCGAGTGCTTCGCCGGTGTACGAAACAAAAATGGTCGGGATGGTTAGTGTTCCATCTACCACGAAAGCGGGGGAAGAGGGGTCCCATGCCGTGTAACCGCGGGCTTCGAAGGTCTGACGGATACCTCCGCTCGGGAACGAAGAAGCATCAGGTTCCTGCTGGGCCAGTAATGTTCCCGAAAAATTTTCAACTACCCCGCCGTTTTCGCCATGGATGATGAATGCGTCGTGCTTTTCGGCAGTACCATCGGTCAGCGGGTGAAACCAGTGTGTATAATGGGTAGCGCCGTTCTCAACCGCCCAGGCTTTCATGCCCTGAGCTACCTGATCGGCCATTTTCCGGTCAACGGTAGTGCCATTATCAATCGCATCAACAACCGCCTTGAATGCTTCTTTCGAAAGGTATTTTTTCATTTTCGGGCGGTCGAATACCGACATTCCAAAAAAATCAGAAGTAAGAATATTTTCTCTTTTTACTTCCAGAGGCTTTCTGGAAAGAACCTCTTTTAATGCATTAAACCTAAATTCAGCCATGTCTGTAATTTTTATTAAATAATCTCAATTGCCTTCGTCTTTAATAATAAAATGCGCTCAAAAATAAATATAACTTTTTATTCAATCTTGCCTTTAAGGGGTGTTTTAAAATATATTTGTGAATATTTATTATTGTAACCTTTAAAAAACTATGGTGCCTTATCACTTTTTTTAAATTTTATTTCTAAATACCTTGTATTGATAGGGGGTAAATTAAAAATTTTGCATTTCTGTATTTCCCGTTTTTCAGATTTAGAAGGAAGACCAATTTTTCTGATTTTTTACCCCAACCCCAAGGGGAGAAATCAGAAAAATCGATCCGGTTCCCCTCGGTTTTTAGGGTAAAACGGATGGATTTTTCGATTCTGGAGGAATCTGTCAAAGTAGAATTTTTTCTAATATGATCAGAAACACTTAATTATTTTTTTTGAAACACTTGTTTTAT
The DNA here is from genome assembly GCA_963662895.1 of Prolixibacteraceae bacterium. GTDB lineage: Bacteria > Bacteroidota > Bacteroidia > Bacteroidales > Prolixibacteraceae > GWE2-42-39. Next base: position 1,768,420 of record OY759981.1, read on the forward strand.
CGGTTACATTCCTATTAATTTGAAAAGAATGACCTTTGGTTTCAGAAAAACAAGGAGTATGGAAAAAGAAAAAATAATAGAACAGATTAATAAAGGAAACCACCAGAAAATCAAATTTGCCTTTTCCGATATTGACGGAGTGCTTCGCGGCAAAGTAATCCATAAAAATAAATTTCTGGACGCCATTGAAAAAAATATTGGTTTTTGCGATGTCGTTTTTGGATGGGATGCCAACGACCAATGTTACGACAACTCCAAAATCACTGGTTGGCATACAGGCTATCCCGATTCCAGGGCCACTATCGACCCCGGAACCTTTCGCACCGTTCCGTGGGATAATTATATCCCGTTTTTTCTTGCTGATTTCAGCGACGCTTCAGGCGAAGGTCTGGCCGCCTGTCCGCGTACTTTGCTGAAAAAGATAAAAAGGCAGGCAGAAAATATGGGATTGAATGCTGTTTTTTCAATGGAATTCGAATGGTTCAACTTTATTGGCACTCCCAATCAACTGGCGGAGTCAGGGTACCAAAAACTTCAACCTATTTCACCCGGGATGTTTGGTTATTCCATTATCCGTCCAAGCCTGTACAAAGACTACTTCAACGACTTGTTCGACCAGTTACTGCAATTTGACGTGCCCATCGAAGGGATCCATACCGAAACCGGGCCCGGCGTTTACGAAGCCACCGTAATTTATGATGATGTACTCAATGCTGCCGACAAAGCGATCCTGTTTAAAACAGGAGTGAAAGAAATCGCTTTGCAATACGGGCTGATAGCCAGTTTTATGGCCAAATGGAACGAACAGCTTCCCGGTTGCGGCGGGCATATTCACCAAAGTTTATGGGATGAAAAAGGGAAAAACATTTTCTTTTCTTCGGATAAAAACGGACAGATGAGCGACCGGATGGAAAGTTACCTGTCCGGAATATTGAAGTGCCTGCCTGAAGTTTTGCCGATGTATGCTCCCAACATCAACAGTTATAAACGGCTGCGAGAGGGGGCCTGGGCACCGACAACCCTTAGCTGGGGCAGCGATAACCGGACTGTGGCTGTCAGGGTGATCAACGATTCAGAAAAGTCGACCCGCCTTGAAATGCGCGTACCCGGCGCCGATGCCAATCCATACCTGGCGATGGCAGCCTGCCTGGCTTCAGGTTTGTACGGGATAAAAAACAAGTTGAAATCCGATATTGAAGAGACCGTTGGCAATGGGTATAAAAATGAGCAAAACGAAAAGCTGCCGGCGAATCTGGCTGAAGCTACCTTACGGATGAGAAATTCGGCAATTGCCCGCGAACTGTTAGGTGATGATTTTGTCGATCATTTCACCGCCACCCGTGAATGGGAGTGGCGCGAATATGCCAAAGCTGTTACCAATTGGGAACTTCGTCGTTATTTTGAGATTATTTAAAAGAGATAAAACCATAGAAAACAGAGGAACAACGCGTTATCCCAGATGGGTTCTAAGTTCATCTAAAAATGTATAGAACAATTATATTTTAGATATACTTTAGACATACTTTAGATATTAGAAGACCAATGATATAAAATTATGACCATACAAACCCTTGATTATATTCAAATCATCAGGATGGCCTGGGCTGAGTTTGATGATCGCCATGAAATCAAATCGATTTTTGATGTGAGTGCACATGTGTCGACCAACCAGGTTTACAAAATTTCGTTTTACAACCGTCAGCCGGTATTTGCCAAACTGTCGGATTACGGGCAATTTGAACATTTCAGGGAAGACCATGTAATCATTAATAACCTGGCCAACAACCTCGAATCGCCTTACGAGACTTTTCTGGCCCAGTCGCTGGTGAAAAAAAACGAACTTTTTATTTACCGCTATCACGAAAAGGGACATTGTGCATGGGTGGTTTTTTACAATCCAATCCGGTTCAAGAAAAAACTACCCCGCCGTCTCGACGGGAATCAGATTAAAAAACTGGGACGAGAACTGGCACGTTTTCATATTGCCTGCACCAATGTGAGCAACCAGTTGCCCAAGAGCTCGAAGAACCTGGTAACCGACATTCATCTGCTGATGAAGCAGATTAACCGCCATGAGTTTTGCGATGACCCAAAACGCGAAGATACCATAAAACGGCATTGCGAAATTTTTCTGAACAATGCCGATAAAGTGAATTATGTCACCGGGTTCGAAACCATCCCGGTGTTTGTCGACTGGAACATCGGGAATTTCTCGGTTACCGCTGACGGCAAATTTTATTCGCGCTGGGATTACGACTGGTTCCGGGAATCGTCGCGGGTAATGGATTTTTATTTTTTCAGCCGGGTCGTTTCCAGTATAGGCGACCGAACCGTTTTCAGTTACCTGATCGACACGCTGATGGAAGAGCGGTTCATCATGTTTCTAAAGGAATATCACCGTATCTTTCCGCTTACCGAATCAGAAGTGCGTTTTATCGGGGAGGCTTACCGCTTTTTTATCTTGAATTATGTGATAAAAGACGGGCAGCATTTCTTCCGGGAGGTCTATTCAAGTAAGCTGCAGAAAGAGGCCCATGAGATTTACTTCCCGGCAATCGAAACCAATTATAACGTTGATAAACTGCTGAAAGCACTAAAAATATAAAAAGCACAGACTGCAATTTTTAATCGATACACAACAAACAAGACATATTATTAAAAATAGATGAGAACAAAAGAATTTAAATCGGTTGTAAAAAAATACAAGACTGTATTTTTCGACGCGTTTGGGGTGTTAAAAAACCACAAGGGAATTATTCCGGGAATCGGGAATACATTTCGTTATCTCGATGAAAAGGGGATCGATTATTATGTGTTAACCAACGATGCTTCGCGCAGTCCACAGGAACTTGCCGGCTTTTACCAGCGAAACGGGATACAATGTATTACCCCTGATAAAATTATTTCATCGGGCATGCTGGCCAGGGATTTTTTAAAATCGAAGATCAAAAGCGGTTCTGTCACTTACCTGGGAACCAAAGCTTCGGCCCATTATATTGATTCGGCTGATCTTGATATCATTCCCATCAACAAGCTGACCCCTGAACAGTTCGATCTTGTCAGGTGCCTTGTTTTTCTGGATGATGAAGGGTTCGACTGGCATCAGGACATTAACAAGGTGATTAACCTGATCCGGAAAAAAAATATGACCGTGGTAGTGGCTAATACCGACATCAATTACCCGGTGAACCGGAACGATATAGCAGTGGCTATCGGGGGGATTGCCGATATGGTAGAAGAAATTGTCCATAAAAATTTTATCCGTTTCGGAAAACCCGATGCGCAAATGTTTATGTTTGGGTACGAACGGGCACTGAGAAAACAGCCATCGCTCAAACGAAACGAAATACTGATGGTAGGCGACACCCTGTATACCGACATTATCGGGGGCAACAAATTCGGAATGGATACAGTTCTGGTACTTTCAGGAAATACGCTGCCTGAAATGGCAGGTATCCGTATAAAAAGTTCGGGGATCATACCCGATCATATCTGTGAATCAATAGTCATTGACTTTTCAGACATCAATGCAAACCCGGAAATAATATCCGCACAGGAATAATTTCCGGCTTAATTTTAAAGAATGCGATCCATTGGCAGGTTCATATTAAAATTGCTGGGCTGGATATTATTGGTCCCGGTTTATTTTTACCGTTATGCCATTTCACCAATGACACCCGGTTCGTGTCGCCATGTGCCGACCTGTTCGCAATATGCCATTGAGGCTATAAAAATTCACGGCCCTTTTAAAGGGTTCTGGCTGGCAACCCGGCGTATCCTGCACTGCCATCCCTGGGGCACACACGGCTACGACCCGGTTCCGCCCAAAGGACAGGTTAAAGTGAAAAAATTAAAGCTAAATTAAGATCGATGGAGATGGCCCCGGCGTAGGCATTAGCCTTATCAACCAGGATACAAGCGAAGTGACAGTGATACCCCAAACGGTATGCAAAGCAATGATTATTTGTACAGGCCCATGGCTGCCCAAAAAGCTGTGAAAATTTCACAGGGCCCAATCTGGTCGTCGGGGAGGTTCTTCAAAATGCAGAAGGTCCCCGCTGGTCGTCGGGGAGGTTTTTCAAATTGCAGAAGGTCCCCGACGGTCGTCCTGGAGGTTTTTCAAATTGCTGATTATAATATTCAGGGAGGGCCTTTACACATCCGGGGTGAAAAGCCGTTCAAAGAAGTCCGGGCCGGCGAAAGCGGGAGCGGTTTTTGGCGGGGTAGGCCTTGGAAGGAAAAACCGGGGAGCAGGAGGAAGGATAACTTTGACAAGACTTTTTAAACTGATCCGTAAATTGCTCCCGACACAGGATACGGTAACTTCTGCCGGAGGATTTGTCGCTGACAGAACAAAACAACAAAGTGCAACATTACAAATTTGATCAACGGCTCAAAGAATCGCTGTTTAATCTCCTTTTTCAAACTATCTTTGTGTTATAGTTGTTATAATGATTTCAGAGAAAAAACAAACTATGAAACGATATTTAAGCATCCTTCTCGTTATCCTTTTTGCCTGTCAATCAACACAAAAAGCAGATCAGAAAGATATTATTACAGTTAGTATCCTTCCGCAAAAATATTTTATTGAACGTATTGCCGGCGATTTTGTCAGTGTGAATGTACTGATTCCCCCGGGAGCAAGCCCGGCTACCTATTCACTGATCCCTTCGCAGCTAAAAAATATTGCACACAGCAAAGCCTGGTTGCGGATGGAGTATCTCGGGTTTGAACTGTCGTGGGCAAAAAAAATAGAGAACGCCAACCGGCACATGAAAATATTTACCCTTTCCAAAGGAATTAATTTTATTACAGAGGAAGACGAAGAACATGGCGATCATCACCACGAAGGCGGTGTGGACCCGCATTTCTGGATGTCGCCCCACGAAGTTTCAATTATTGCCGGGAACACCCTGAAAGCCCTGATTCAATTGTATCCCGCTCATGAAAAAATGTTTCTTGAGAATTTTGAAAAACTGAAAACAGACATTGCTGAAGTTGACAAACATATTTCCGAAGTACTGGCTAATGTAAAAAAACGGAGTTTCCTGATTTTTCATCCGGCGCTGAGTTATTTTGCCCGCCAGTACGGACTGGAACAAATTGCACTTGAAAATATGGGGAAGGAACCTTCGCCCAAACATATGAAGGAAGTGGTGCTGTTTGCACGGGATAAAAACATACGGGTAATTTTTATCCAGAAAGAATTCGACCGGGAGAATGCACAAATTATTGCAGAAGAAATCGGGGGCAAAGTGATTCAGATTAACCCTTTGAATTACGACTGGGTAGAACAAATGAACGAAATCACGTCCAACATGGAAATGGCATTAAATTAAATATCCTGCATCAAACATCCAATATCGATTATCACTGTTAATGAAGCCAATTTTAGAAATAAAAAACCTGAATGTCAGTTATCACGGAATCCGGGTACTGGAAAATGTTAACCTGACTGTTTCGGAAGATGATTTCCTGGGAGTAATCGGTCCCAATGGCGGCGGGAAAACTACCTTGCTGAAAGCTATCCTGGGACTGGTAAAACCCGAGTCAGGAACGATCCTTTTCCATTTAAAAAAAACAGAAGGGAAGGCGATCGGTTATCTTCCGCAGATTAACCAGATTGACCGTAAATTTCCGATTACTGTACTTGACGTGGTCCGTTCGGGTAAAACACAGAAAATAGAAAGTTTTTTGTTGAAGAAGAACCCGGAATTTGAAAAAGCGATTGCCTTGCTTGACGAAATGGGCATTAAAAATTTAAAGGACAAAGCGATTGGCGAATTGTCGGGTGGACAAATGCAGCGCGTGTTCCTGTGCCGTGCCCTGATGAGTGACCCCGGACTGCTGATCCTTGACGAACCGGATACCTTTGTAGATAATAATTTTGAAAATGAATTATACGGGAAACTACGTGAGTTGAACAAGCGCATGGCTATCATGCTGGTATCGCATGATGTGGGCACTATTTCACAATACGTAAAAACTATTGCCTGCGTGAACCTGCACCTGCATTACCACCCGTCGAACAAGATTTCGACTGAACAGTTGGCCTCGTACAACTGTCCGTTGCAGATAATCACCCACGGAGTGATTCCGCATACTGTTTTAAAAACTCACGAAGACTGACATGAACGGACTTATCGAACTTTTTCAGTTTAAATTTTTTCTGAATGCGGTAATAGCCGCTTTGCTGGCTGGTGTTTCATGCGGCATTGCCGGTACTTATATTGTTTCACGCCGCAAGGTTTTCATCAGCGGGGGGATTACTCATGCTTCGTTTGGCGGCATCGGCCTGGCTTATTTTCTGGGATTGCCACCATTGCTGGGAGCTGCTGTCTTTGCTGTTTTTGCTGCATTCGGCATCCAGTTTCTTAGCCAAAAAGCTGAAATACGTGAAGATTCTTCTATTGCTATCTGGTGGTCACTGGGGATGGCCCTGGGTATTATTTTTATTTACCTGACCCCCGGCTATGTGCCTAACCTGATGAGCTACCTGTTTGGAAGCATTCTCACGGTAACAGCATCCGAGATATGGCTGATGCTGGCATTAAACATGGTGCTGGCCGGTTTTTTTATCCTGTTTTTCCGTCCGATCCTGTATATTGCTTTTGATGAAGATTTTGCCCGTACATCAGGGATTCAGGTAAACCAGTTCAATTACCTGCTGATGGCACTGGTAGCCCTTACCATTGTACTGAATATCCGGGTGGTGGGTATTATCCTTATTTTATCGCTGCTGACCATTCCTCAGGCAACCGCTAACCTGTTCACCAATTCATTCAAAAAGCTGATATTCCTTTCCACAGGAATCGCTTTTCTGGGCGCTTTTTCAGGATTGATGGTTTCGTATTTTGCGGATATACCTTCAGGAGCTGCAATTATTTTTACGTTGGTTATTATCTTCGGGGCTGCAAAACTTCTGAAAACATTCCGCAGATAGTCTTCCTTATTTTTGCCATATGACAACATTTTGCCTGAAACATAACAGTCTTGATCCGTATTTTAACCTGGCAGCCGAAGAATACCTGCTGAAAAATTTTACTGAAGATTTTTTTATCATCTGGCGGAGTGAGCGTTCGATTGTGGTGGGCAAACACCAGAATGCCCTGGCTGAGATCAACCACGGCTTTGTTCACGATAACCATATTCATGTTGCCCGGAGGTTATCAGGAGGAGGCACGGTTTTTCACGACCCTGGAAATGTAAACTTCACGTTTATCCGTTCGGTAAAAGAAATTTCAGAAGTGAATTTTAAAGTATTTACTGCACCCATTATCCAATCGCTGCAAAAGCTGGGTATTACGGCTTATACAACCGGTCGGAACGATCTGGTGGTTGACGGGAAAAAGATATCGGGCAATGCCGGGCATGTATACAAAAAGCGGGTTTTGCATCACGGCACTTTGCTGTTCAACAGCGATCTGGCAAAACTGAAAGGGGCTCTGAACGTGGATTTGTCGCGTTTCGAAGACAAGTCGATACAGTCGAACCGCAGCCCGGTAACCAATATTTCGGAATATTTAAAAGAACCGCTCCCGGTTGAAGCATTTGCCGGGTATATTTTTTCTGATGTGCAAAATTCGTTTCCCGACAGGGAATTATTTCATTTTTCGGAAAAAGATATGGCCGCAATTAAACGGTTAAAAGATGAAAAATATGTAACCTGGGACTGGATTTACGGCTACTCGCCCAAATACGTTTTCAAAAATAAAATTTTGGGCACTTCCGGAGAAATTGAGATTGAAATGAGCGTGGTAAAGGGCATTATCCAGGAAATAAAGGCAGAAAAGTTGCCTTCCGGAACTTTGGGGAATATGATTGGAAAACGGCACCGGATTGAAGATTTTGAAGATCTCCCGGAATCAGAGTTACTCCGGAAATTACTTTTTAAATCATCGCGATAAGATTATTTAACAAAGGTCAATAGGCAATAATTTCAGGAATTTGTATGTTTGTACACATTACAAAAACTATGAAACAATTTATTCCCATTATCATTATAGCCTGGTTCGGGTACCTGGTTTTTACAACTTCATGTGCGAATACAGGAATGCCTACCGGCGGACCTAAAGACACCATTCCCCCTGTACTCGTTTCAAGTGTTCCAAAGTACCTGGCAACGAATTATAAACACCCGGAAATTCGTTTAACCTTCAACGAGTATGTGGTGTATGATGAGCTGTCGCAGAAGTTGGTTGTTTCTCCACCAATGAAGAAGAGGCCGACTTTTAAATCCAAGAGCAAAACCCTGATTGTTGAGTTCAAGGAAAAATTGAAGGATAGCACAACTTATTCGCTTGACTTCAAAGATGCTGTAGCCGATAACAATGAAAAGAACCCTTACGAAGACCTGCGTTTTGCATTCAGTACCGGCCCAACCATTGATACATTGCAGGTTGCCGGATATGTAAAAAATGCATTCAACCTCGAACCGGTTGAAGATGCTTTGGTGGTATTGCACCGGGACCACGACCAGACAGCTTTTTTCGACAGTATTCCCGATTATATAGGGAAAACGAATGAAAAGGGTTATTTTGAAATTAAGAATATTGCTAAAGGCAGTTACCGGCTATATGCCATTTCTGACTCAGATAACAGCCTTACCTACAATCAAGCCGGCGAGCAGATTGCTTTTGACGATTCGTTAATTGTTCCTGATGCCAAATACATCAGCCGGAACGACACCATTGTGAAAGATGGTGATACCCTGGCGGTTTATGGCGAAGTTGAATATTATCCGGGGCTCCAGTACCTGATGTTATTTGAAGAAGAATCTTTTAACCAGTATCTTGATTCGTACAGCCGTTCGGCAGCAAATTATTGTTCGGTCATTTTTTCAGAATCATTGTCTGATTCATTTCAGGTTAAACTACTAAAACCTGAACCCACCGATAAATGGTTATTTATTGAACGGAACCTCACAAACGATTCACTGACATTCTGGATAACCGATACACTGATCAGTAATGTCGACACGCTCCTGTTCGATTTGAAATACCTGGTAAAAGACACTCTGGATCAATTGGTGACCAGGCACGATACTCTTGATATGATTTACCAGAAACCACAGATTAAAAAGAAGCAAAAGAGGAGAAAAAAGAAAGAGGTGGAAGAGATCCCTCAAATTTCATTTTCTCACAACATAAAATCAAAAGGACACGATATTTTCCAGAAAATAGTTTTTCAGGCTCCCGAACCACTCGAATATTTCGATACCAGCAAAGTCCATCTATACCATGTTGTCGATACTATTCAGGAGAAACTGAAGATTACGGTTGAGCCGGATTCGATGTCAATCCGCCGGTTCTTTATTAATTACCCGTGGGAACCGGAGGAAACATATTATTTTAAAATTGACTCAGCCGCGGCAAAAAATATTTACGGATATCCGAGCCGAATGGTGGAACAGAAGTTTACAATCCAGGAAGAACGGTATTACGGATCCATTGTATTAGACATAAAGAATCTGAATGGTCCGGCTATTGTACAGCTTGTTAATAATTCGGAAGACGAAAAAGTACTTCAGAAAATACAGGTACTGGAGAAAGGAGAGATTACTTTCCCATACCTGAAACCGGATAAATACAAGATAAAAGTAATTTTTGATGCCAATAAAAACGGGAAATGGGATACCGGGCATCTCGGGAAAAATATCCAGCCCGAAAAAGTAGCTTATTTTCCCAAAGTGCTGAAAATAAAATCGAATTTCGTTTTCAAGGAACCGTGGGAATTAAAAATTGACCCGAATTATGGGAAAGAAGTTATTGACGAGGATAAAATAAAAGAAGAAGAAGCAAAGAAAAAACAAAAGGGGCAGCATTCCGGTCATTAATCAATGAAAACAAATCGTTACAGACATCTTTTTCTCATTTTTGCATTGCTGATTAGCGTACAAAGTTTTTCGCAGGAACCGGATTTCCCTTTCTCGAATGGTGAATACGGGAAATATGGCGCGTATTATAACTGGCATTTTATATGGGTTTATAGCGGTGATGTCGAATTTTTCACTTCAAAAAAGATATATGACGGCCAGGATTGCTGGTATTTTAAAGCCCACGGAAATACCTTTAAGCCTTACGACCTTATCTATAGAGTACGCGACACATTTGATGTCTACACCTCCATAAAATCGTTTAAACCTCTTTATTTCCGGCGGGTCTTGAATCATGGGAAAAAAACATCGCAGCACCGGTATATTTTCGATCAGCAAAAAGGTCTGGCTTATTCGACCATACAACGAAACGAGCAAAAATTATTTCATGATACATTAACACTCGGTGCGAATACGCATGACCTGCTCTCAACAGCTTACTATTTCCGGGGTTTCGATTTTAATGAGTATAAAAAAGGGGAAATCATTTCATACCAGATGCTGGTCGACAATGCCATTGAGGATTTGTACTTTCGTTACCAGGGCATTGAAATTGTTAAAACCCGCAACGGACGACAATTCCGTTGTCACAAAATATCGGTTGAGCTGAAGGAAGGCGATTTCTTCCATGAAGGTGAATACATGAAAGTATGGCTTACCGACGATAAAAACAAGGTGCCGGTACAGGTTGAAACCGAAGTGTTGGTTGGTTCAGTGAAGGCAATTTTACTGGAAACAAAATCACTCAGGTACCCGCTTGATTCTGAAATACTTTAATAAATATTGAAAGAGTAAAGCGATTAACTAAGATTGAAAATGAGGAAAAGGACTTGAGCACTCGGGAGAAGTATCTGCTACTTTATCGCACTGTTCTCCTTCCACCCCGGGGTTGTACTTTTTTTCCCATGGCAAAGTTGAGGGAGGAACGAAATTTAATTTTTAAAACCGCTGCCCGGAGATGGACAGCGGCTGATTATTCGCAATAGCAGCAAGATTCTTCTAACCTTGCTTCGTTTTTTTTCTACTGACAGATTTTTCGATTTTGAAGGAACCTGTCAAAGGAGAACTATTTTGAAATTTGGAATTTCATCTGTTGGAATTTTTCCATTAGTATCCCGGGTTTTGTTCCAGCGAAGGGTTGGCATTAATAGCTGTCTGCGGAATTGGGAACAGCAGGTACCTGGTATCCGATTGGCCTTTCCAGCCGGGAATGGCATCAAGAAAAGAACCAAAGCGGATCTGATCCTGACGTCCCATACCTTCCCATGCCAGTTCAAAACGCCGTTCAAGGCAGATATCATCCAGTGTAACCGAGCTGCAGAGTTTAGAAGCATCGTCGAAAGCACGGGCACGAATGATATTTACCAGCCTTGTGGCTTCCTCATTGTCTTTTTCCATGCGCACCAGCGCTTCAGCTTTCATCAGGTACACATCGGCCAGACGGAAAATAGCATAGTCGTTTTCCATGTCGCCGCTTAACCCGTTTTCGTATTCCCACTTGTAGCAGCGGGCCCCGTCTTCCTGTTCCACGTAACCCCAGCCATCTGCATCAATATTATATTTCATGGTGATCTCTTCGGTGTGGATCAGCGGACGCCCATGTGCCGTAATCAGGGTTTCACCGGTATCCGGGTCTTTCATCTCGCCAATGAGGAACGACCAGCCTTTCCGTTTGTCGTCGGTATCGAACGATTTTACAAAGGCCGGCATGGCACTGATGCCGTTCCATGTACTGATACTGAGTCCCAGAGCAATAGGGTCAAGGTAATGCAGGGTACGGTAGGCAAGGTTATTGTCTCCGTCGCTGGTACTGAACACAGCCGGGAAGATGATTTCTCCTGACGATTCGTTATGTACCTGAAAATTTACTTTCCAGTCGGACTCAAGCACATAGTCAAGCCCCATTACCACATCGCAGGCATCGGCGCAGGCCTGCCACTGAGCACCGCCGTCGGGGTTCCACACTTCGGCATTCAGGTACATTTTAGCCAGCAGGGTATAAATCACGCCTTTGGTGATCTTGCCGTAACTTGACGACGACACATCGTCGCGGACCACATCCTTAATGGCATTCAGTTCCGAAAGGATGAATTCATACACCTCTTTGCGCGATTTGCTCACGGGTTTCGAGGTGTCGGTAAAATCAGTAACAATAGGTACATTGCCCCAGTTGTCAACCAGCATGTAATACCAGAAGGCACGTACTCCCCTGATCTCGGCAAGCACCTGTTCCCGGTTATCAATATTTGCCTCGCTGTTTTCAATGGTGTAGTAAATTTGGTTGCAGGTAGATACTGCATTCATACAGTTGTTGTAACTGTTCACAATAGCAGAGGTGCTGGGTGTCCAGCTATGCAGACGGGCGGCTTTAAACTGTCCGCCGTCCCACCAGTCGCCTCCTTTCCGGGTTGGAGTTACCGACATATCAGATGCACATTCCATATAGGTCCAGAAATCACCGGAGAACGTGTAGGTCAGCGTCCGGTAAATCGGGGCAATAATGGAATTGATCTGTTTCTCGTTAATACCATACTCGTCGGCAGGCAACTGGTCATAAACTTTTTCATCAAGCCCGGTGCATCCTGAAAAGAACAGGACTATGATGATCAGTATGTGGATGATCGTATTTTTATAATTTTTCATGACTGTCAGATTTTTTCAGGTTAAAAACTCACGTTAACACCCAGCGAAAAAGTTCGGGCTTTGGGATAATATTCACGTCCTTCCACACCCGGATCAAGACCCGACATGTCCACTTCCGGGTCGAGACCGCTATAGTTGGTGATGGTAAAAAGGTTTTGCGCCGTCAGGTAAACACGCAGTTTGCGGATTCCCCACCAGTTTTTGGTGTTGAAGTTGTAAGCCAGACTGGCGTTGTCCATCCGGAGGAACGAGCCTTTCTCTATATAGTAGCTGCAATATTTGGGATTATCATTCAGTCCGCTGGTCAGTGCTTCGTGCAATACATTGGCGCCGGGAAGCCATTGAGCGGTGGCATACGACATCTTTGAGAAGTTGAGCACATCGTTGCCGTGCACCCCGCGCAGGAAAAATGAAAATTCGAAGCTTTTCCAGGTCACGATGCTGTTGAGCCCGTAGGTGAGGTCAGGCTGGGCCGAACCAATGTAGGTTCGGTCTTCCTCCGACAATCCTTCTTCACCGTCAACCATTTCATCCATGATGTATTTCCCGTCGGCATCCAGGCCATAGCATTTCCAGCCGTAGAACGTACCCACTTCTTTGCCCTCTTCCACGATATGGGTGGTGTTGCTTGATCCTCCCCGTATCCACGCATCGCCGGTTTTGATCGACTCGGTGGCAAAATCAGCATCAGAAAGGCGGGTGATTTTGTTTTTGTTGTGCGACATGTTCAGGGAAAGCGTCCAGCGCAGGTCTTCCTTACGGATCACATCGCCGGTCAGCATCAGTTCAAAGCCTTTGTTGGTCATATCGCCTACGTTGGCAATCATTTCCGAGTACAGGTAGGGAGGCACCGGTACCTGGTAGGTGTACAGCAGGTCGCTGGTTTTTTTGTAGTAATATTCTACCGAACCGCTGATCCGCCGTTCCAGCAGGCTAAAGTCGATCCCCACATTAAACATGGAGGTTTCTTCCCATTTCAGGTCGGGATTGGCATTCTGGCTGATCTGGTAAGCGGTATACCATTGACCACTGTCGTAATACTGCCCCGAGGTACCATACAGTTCGAGCGACTGGTACGGATCGAGCCCGTCCTGGTTTCCCGAGACGCCGTACCCTGCCCGTAGTTTCAGTTCGTCGAATAGTTTTATACCCTCCATAAACGGCTCGTCAATGATCTGCCATGCTGCCGATACCGAGGGGAAAGTACCCCATTTGTGGTTCTTCCCGAATTTGGATGAACCGTCGCGGCGCAGGGTTGCCGTTAGTATATAGCGTTTGTTCAGGGTATAATTAATTCGTCCGAAGTACGAGATCAGTTTGCTCATATTGGCCGATGACCATACATCGCCCGAGAGCAGGTTTTCGCCGGCCCCCAGGTTGTTGTAGCCAAAAAAATCGGTGGCAAACTGGCGGTTTTGTGCCCCTGCCGACTGGTAATGGTTCTCTTCGTACGAGTAACCGCCCAGCAAATTCATCTTGTGAATCCCTGTTTCGAGCCGGTAGTTCACGGTAGCTTCCAGCAGCTTTTTGTCGCTGGTCCACGCCTCCCTTTTGGCATACCCGTTATCATTACGTCCGGCTTCTGTTTCCGAATTATTGTATTCTCCGTAATCATCGTTTTGACGTTCCTTCAGTACGTTCAGCCCGGCTGTTAACCCTTTGACCAGTTCCAGTTCGGCCTTCCCGTTCAGGTAATACAGGTTGTTTTTGTGCAAATGCTTGTTGTATTCGATGTTGCGCACCGGGTTACCCTGATCGTATTCTTCGCTGTCGAACCACGAACCATCGGCATTTTTTACCGGGTACACCGGCAGTATATTATAGGCCAGCACAAAATTATTGGTATTCGACGGACTGTAATCCCGTTGCGTGATAGCGCCGGTCAGTGTCAGGTCAAGGCGTCCCTCCAGCGCTTTCTGGTTAAAAGTAAGCCGTACATTCAGGCGTTTGAGGTAATTGTCGCGCACAATACCCTGCCGGTCCTGGTACGAAACCGAAGCCCGGTAACTGTTGCTGGTTCCGCCGCCTGATAATGAAAGGTCATGGTTGTGGGTGATGCCTACCCGCATAATTTCATCAAACCAGTCGGTATCAGCCCCTAAGTCAAGTCCTTCGGTGTCAATACTGTTTTCGGCACAGTAAGCTCTCCATTCCGAAGCAGTAAGCACATCCGGCTTATTCGACACGAAGTCGGTAGCCACGTAGCCATTGTATTCCACGATACTCTGGTCTTGCCTTCCTTTTTTGGTGGTGACCATGATTACCCCGCTGGCCGAGCGCGAACCGTAGATCGCTGCAGCCGAGGCATCTTTCAGAATACTTACCGACTCAATATCCTGCGGGCTCACAGCATTCATGCTTAGTCCCGGAACACCGTCGATGACCACAAAAGGGGTACTGCTGCCGGTTAACGAAGAAGTACCGCGTAAACGAATAGTCTGATCCGAACTGACATCACCACTGCCCTGTGTGATAACCAGTCCCGGTACTTTTCCCTGCAGCAGGTCTACAGCCGTTCGGTTAACGCCCTTGTTGAAGTTTTTTCCCGACACATTGGTCACCGAGCCCGATACCTCGCGTTTTTGCTGCGTACCGTAACCAATGGCTACCACCTCTTCCAGCCCGATGGTCTGTTCTTCGAGCTGTATATCGATCACTGTTTTGCCAGCAACAGGTACTTCCACGGTTTTCATTCCCACGAACGAGAAAACAACAATCCCGTCTTCAGGTACATTAGACAGGCTGTATCTACCATCAGCGCCGGTGATGGTGCCATTCAGGCTTCCTTTTACCACGATAGTGACACCGGGCAGCAGTTCGCCCTGCGTATTAGTGATGGTTCCGCTCAGAGTTTTACTGCCTTGCCCGGCCTGTACTTCCAGGGCGGCACCAGGCTGCAGCAAAATAAAGAGCATAAAAATTCCATAAACACGGAAACGTGTTTTTACATTGTTTTTCATAACTTTGAAAAGTTTAAAGAATTAATAATTACCCTGCGGTTCCTTTCGTATGCCAATACTTTTAGGGAGCCGCAGGAGATTTTTTGTTCCGGGAATATAATCTCCGGCTGTTTTTAAATTTGATTGAATTAGTTTTTTAATTCATAGGCAAAGAGGTTTGTAGTTTGATGAACAAATGTATAGCAAATATCCTAAATTACAAAATAAAATTATAGGAGATAAACTAAAAAAATAATGAATCCAAATATAAATGAGAGGTTGCTTTTATTTTTTGATAGCCTGAATGTTTCTTACAGACAGGTAGAAAAAACATTGAATTTTTCAAATGGTACCATTGGTAAATTAAAAAAAGGGGTTTTTGTTGGTTCTGATAAATTGGAGAAAATATCCCAAACATATAAGCAATTAAATCCAATATGGTTATTGAAAGGAACAGGGGAGATGCTTATTGGGAAAGAACCGTCGGTTGTTGCCGAACCCCCGGCTACTTATGATAAAACAGCTTTAGAGATGATCCGTGATTTATCTGCTGAAAATGCTCTGCTGAAAAAAGAGATTGAGGAGTTGAAAAAAGGGAAAAAGGAAGATTGATTAGTACTGTCTTTTATATCATTCCGTCCCTGTTTCGTCATTCCGGCGAAGACCTGAATTTTCTTCGCCAACAGAAAGTATTCTTTGATTTTCACCCGATCGGGATATGTGGCTACTTCTCGCCTAAACTTAACTACCTCTTACCTAAACGTGGCTACCTTTCGCCTAAGCTTAACCGGATCGTCCGTATTTTATCAGGGTTTCTGGTAAGGTAAAACTCTGTGCTTCTGGTAACAATGCAGTTATATGTGAGTAGAATTAATAAATCAGCACAAAAAGTTCTTTTGCGCCGTGTGCCCCGTACACCAGGCTTTGCTCGATATCAGCCGTTTTCGACGGGCCGGAAATAAATACGCCAAAACCGGTTCCTTGTAAGTCGGCCCATTGGTATGCCTGATGCATATTGCCGGCTATTTTATTTTTGTCGAGTACAATCACCAGTTGCAGGGTAACAAAAGGCAGAAGGCGGTTGGGAAAGTTTGTTTCATCCAGCCATACAGCCCCGTTTTCAGCAACTCCAAACTGTCCTTCCAGAATCACGGTTTTTGTTTTTCCAAGTTCTGAATTTGAATAAGCCCCTTCGTACTTTTTTTTGATTTCCGGTATCCGCAAATCAACAGGGTCATGAAATTTTTCTTCGATATATACCTGTATTTCTTCCTGTTTTAATTTATTTACTTCTGCCCCGGCTTTTTTCAGATTTTTCCTGAACAGAGCAATAAGCTGTTCTTTCGACTGTGGTCCATCCAGGACTGCAAAGTTGTCCGGCAAAGGTTTCATTTCAGGCTTGTTTTGCCTGATACGTTCCAATATTGTGTCCCTGGCTGTCATTATCTGATTTTTTTCTGGTTATCCATCCTTTTTTTATATACCATTCCTTGAATGATACTTTTGGTACTTCAGGCAGTTCCCTTCCCCGGCCCCATGTATTCAGCTTATTATAGATGAATGCCCGGGGCATGTTTTTCAAGGCCCAGCGGCAGGCCTTTCCTGAGAAGTTGTAAATTCCGTTACTGGCCAGAATTTTACCAGCAATTCCCATTGTATAATTTTTTGTTTTAGGCAGAAGGTTCTTTTCCGATATTTCCTGCCGCCATTTGTATAACTGTTCGTGGAGGTTAACTTTCACGGGACATACATTCGAACAGGAACCACACAGCGAAGAAGCAAAAGGCAGGTCCTGCTTTTCTTTCATTTGCCTGACAGGCGCCAGTACGGAACCAATTGGCCCCGGGATGATACTTCCGTAACTATGTCCCCCGCTCCGGCGGTAAACAGGGCAGGTGTTCATGCAGGCTCCGCAACGGATACATTTCAATGAATTACGGTGGTCTGCATTGCCTAAATGCGTTGACCTGCCGTTATCCACAATCACCACGTGCATTTGTCCGCCTGCTTTGGGCTTCCGGTAGTGCGAAGTATATGTTGTAAGGGTTTGACCGGTAGCACTTCGCGCCAGCAAACGGGTAAAAACACCGAGGTCTTCTGTCCGGGGGATTATTTTTTCGAGGCCCATACAATGAACCTGTACCGGTGCCGAGTGGACGCCCATATCGGCATTTCCCTCGTTGGTACATACCACCACGGTTCCGCTTTCTGCAACGGCAAAATTTACACCGGTAATAGCGATGTCTGCTTCCAGAAATTTCTCCCGGAGATGAGCGCGGGCCGCTGCTGTCAGGTAAGTCGGATCGGAATTACCTTCTTCGGTATTCAGCTTCCCGTGGAACAGCTCTCCTACTTCTTCTTTTTTTAAATGAATAGCCGGTAAAACGATATGACTGGGCGGTTCATGCCGGAACTGGATAATACGTTCACCCAAATCGGTATCAACGACCCCGAAGCCTTCTTTTTCAAGATAATGATTCAGCCCGCATTCCTCGGTTAGCATCGACTTACTTTTTACAATCTTCCGGGCTTTGTTTTCCCTGATAATTTTCAGCATAACCCGGTTAAGCTCCTGTGCATCTTCGGCCCAGTGTACCTGCACCCCGTTTTTTTTTGCAGTTTCTTCAAACTGTACCAGGTAATTATCGAGGTTCGAAAGAACATTTTCCTTTATCCGTGAGGCTTGTTCGCGTAGTTGTTCCCACCCGCTGACCGAACCGGCGGCAGCATCGCGTTTCTTTCGTACCAGCCAAAGGGCCTGGTCCTGCCAGTCTGCCCGTTGGTCGTCCTGCAAGAACTGTTTTGCTCTATCTGCATGTCCTTTCATAAGCGACTGTTTAAAATTTCGGCAATGTGCATCACTTTTATGGATTTCTTTTCCCTGCGGATAATTCCTTCCATGTGCATCAGGCACGACATGTCGGTGGCAGTAATAATTTCAGCGCCATTGGTCTCGTGGTCCTTTATTCTCATTTTTCCCATTTTTACCGATACGTCGGGTTCAAAAACAGAGAAGGTACCCCCGAAACCACAACATTCGTCTTCACGGTCAGGTTTTATCAGTTCGAGGCCTTTTACTTTTTTCAGCAATTGGTGAACTTTTGAATTTCGTTCTTCAATTATTTCAGAAGGATTGCCCAGCTTCAGGGCACGTAAGCCATGGCAACTTTGATGAAGTCCGACTTTCCGCGGGAAACCGGCCCCCAGGTCATCCACTTCCAGGATGTCGATAAGGAACTCGCAAAGCTCAAACGTGTTTTGCCTTACTTTTTTTACTTCTTCGGTTTGGTCCAGAATGTCGTAATGCTCACGGACATGGTACACGCAACTTCCCGAGGGAGCAACCACGTAATCGAATTCGCTGAAATTGCGGACAAAATTCAAATAGGTTTTTATTGCCTTTTTTTCGGCTCCGCTATTGGCAAGTGGTTGTCCGCAACAAGTTTGTTTTAGCGGGTAATACACATCCAGGCCCAGCCTTTGCAATAACTCCAGAGTGGCAATCCCCACATGCGGGTAAAACTGATCGATGTAGCAGGGTATAAAAAGACCGATTGTTTGGTTTTTAAGATCCATAAGCTTCCTTTAATTTAAAAAGAACATAATTCTTATGTGGCTACTTTATAAGTTGTTGTTTTTCAATGGACTATAGCCCCGATTACAGGGGGACTACTTTAACAGATTCAGAAGGAAGACCCATTTTTCTTTTATTTCTTTTTGTGGCTCAAAGTCAGTGATAATAGTAGAATAGCAATGACCGATACGGTTATTAATACAATAAACCCACCATTCCAGTTAAAATATTCAACGATATAGCCCATAGCAATGTTGGCAAAAAGCGCTCCTCCCATATAGCCAAACAAGCCTGTTAGGCCGGCGGCCGTACCCGCAGCTTTTTTGATGACCAGGTCCAGGGCATGCAGGCCTATCAGCATTACCGGGCCGTAAATTAAGAAACCTATAGCTACCAGGGAAAGGTTTATAACAAACAAGCTTTCGGCCTTCCAGTAAAAGAAAATAGCAATAGTAACAAATATCATAAACAGAATGCTTGCAGGGGCTCTTTTCCCATGAAATATTTTATCACTGATCCAACCCGCCAATAAGGTCCCCGGGATACCTGCATATTCGTACAGGAAATAAACCCAGCCTGATTCATTCAGATCAATATTTCGAACTTCCTTGAGATACGTAGGCGCCCAGTCAAGTACTCCGTATCGTATGAGATACACAAAAGCGTTGGCAAACGCGATATACCAAAGAAACCGGTTCGGAAAAATATATTTCAGAAAAATATCTTTCCCTGAAAGTTCCTTTTCTGAAAGTTCTTCATTATATCCCTCTGAATAATCATTTCTCCATTTTTCAATCGGGGGTAAACCGCACGACTGAGGGGTGTCCTGCATCAGCAAATAAGCTGATACTGCTATCAGTACCGCTATAAAAGCCGGGAAATAAAGTGTGCTGTGCCAGTCGCTAAAAAGGGCCATGCCCAGAATCGCTAAAGGCCCAATCAAGCCCCCTCCAATATTATGGGCCACATTCCAGATTGACATTTTGGTACCGCGTTCATTATTCGAAAACCAGTGTACCATTGTACGTCCGCAGGCTGGCCAGCCCATTCCCTGGAACCAACCGTTAATAAAGAGCATAACGAACATTATCAGGGCCGAAGAGGTGAAAACCGGCACAAAGCCCAGCATCATCATTGTAGCTGCAGAAAGAACGAGCCCCAAAGACAAAAATATTTTCGGGTTGCTGCGATCAGACACATTTCCCATTATGAATTTGCTTAAGCCGTAAGCAATGGAAATAGCGCTCAATACCCAACCTAACTGCGATTTTGTATATCCCTGTTCTAACAGTTCGGGCATAACAAGCGAAAAGTTCTTTCGTACCAGATAGTAACCTGTGTAGCCTATAAATATTCCGAGAAAAACCTGTTTGCGAAGTTTCTTATATTCCGTGTCAATTTTATGGGACGGCAAAATCTCTTTAGCCGCTTTGGGCTTTAAAAAAGAAAACATAGTAAATTTCTGAAGTTTTATTTATTCTTTTTGCATTGCATGAATCCTGATTTCCTGTCAGAGATTTACTTCCTTCCTGTATTCTCTGCCAAAACGGTCAACTACTTTTATAATCAGGGTTGTCGTGTCTGATGAAGGAACGCATTTAAAAATGTGGTTTGTAGGGCTTGCATCAATCCAGGTCCTGCCAACAGGGAATGTATTATCTCCATCCAATCCAAAATATTCGTATGCTTCCGGATCGTATGTCCTGTCAATAATCCGGGTCATCTGCTGAAAAGTAGTTCCTCCATCTGCCGACCAGCTAACATTCCACTCCGGATCCCAGTCCCACACGTTGACTAACAACTCATTCTCCGGGCGAAGAGCAGGGTCACGGATGCCTGGTTTGAAAACACTAAACTGATCAGCAGGATGTATGTATGACCGATAGGTCCACTTGATGTTTGTTCCGTTTACTTCAAATATTTTGTAACCCAGCGGAACTCCGTCAGGACAAACAGGCCCTTCCCACCAACCACCACAGGCCGCACCAACGATGTGTTCTGTAATTCCGGTATAATCGGTTACAACCGAATTGTAATGCGTATGTCCACAAATGATCTGAACATCAGCATAACCTGTCAACAGTGCGTATAAATCGGCGCTGTTGCCGGTTAGCGACGAAGAATAAGGTAATTCGGAAGGTGCGTGGAACATGACTACCAATGCCTTGTCTTTGGTTACATACGACAGGTCTTTCTTTACCCATTTTAGCTGAGCCTGTGTAAACTCTACTGAATATTCAACATTGGCTCCTCCTTCGAAATAAATATTATCCAATACAATGTAATGAATATCTCCGTGGTTAAAAGAATAATAAGTAGGGCCGTAGTGGCGGATATAAACCGAGTCGGCTGTTTTGTCGTTGTTAATTGAAGCAGCCTGGGTTTTGTCGAATACATGATCATGGTTACCGATGGCATAATATACAGGTTGGTTTACTTCGGAAAAATACGATTTGCTTTGATCGTGCATTTTCGGCGTATTGAATACAATATCTCCTGCCACCATCAGGTGTACCGGATTAATTTCCGAAGTGCGAATGTCCTGTATCATATAGTCCAGAATAGGTTTTAACTCATTCAGTTCGGAGGTGTTCCGTACCTGCGGATCGCCTACTGCAACAAAAAAATGTCTGGTATCCGGCACACTCAGTTTGGTAAGGTTAAAATTGATATTCTTTTTATCTGAAATATCTTTCAACCGGATCCAGAATTTTGGTACGCTATTCGCTACTTCGACGGTATAGCCGGCAGGCGAAGAAATATACACATGGGTTGCCGAAGGATTATACGACAAGGAATAAGAACCATTCTCATCCGTCACGTCGAAAGATGTGCCATCGGTTACTACTACTCCTGCAATTCCCTGCTGGTTACAAAGTACTTTCCCTTCGTTTGCAATAACAACGGGTTCGTCGGGTTCTCCGCTGGTCGGATCATCTCCTTTTTTACAGGACAAGAATAAAAACAAAATGATTTGAATACATGCTAAAAATTGGTTCATCGGCTTCATATCTTATTTTTCATTTCTAATTTCATACATTCGGTATCCTACTTCCCTGATTTTGGCAATGGTTTCGGGATACGGATTATCGCATATATCTACAAAACCAACCTGGAAGTTTTCCCCGTCAAAACGTCCGGTAGTTGCCTGGTCGGCAAATTGATGCCAGTGTGTTCCGATGATGTTCGGATGCCGGAGAGCCGACTCGACATAATCGGCATAGCAGGCTGCCCGCTCTTCCTGATTTGCTGTTTTAACCAGGCCCGGATGGAACATTCCCCGGTCCAGGGCTCCAAAATGAAATTCCCCGATCATCACAGGCTTATCCAGTCCATCGGGCAAAGCAAATCCATATAAATTTCGTTTGTAAATGTTATAACTGATCACATCGCAATATTTTGCCCCGATCCGGATTACATTTTCGTTTGAGCGGGCAAAACGACATCCCATATATAGCTTGTCAGGGGCCACCTGTTTAAATACGTCCCGAACGTTTCGGAAATATGCTTCTGTCATCATGATTGAAAAATCAATGCAATCGGGCAGCGCCTTTTTTCCGGGTTTCTCTTTTGAATTTAATAAATTGTTCCAGCTTTTGTAATTTGTTCCCCATACAGTATTTAAAGCCTGTATGTTTTTGTATTTATTTTTCAGCACATTCAGCATTTCAATTTTTGCAGGCTGGCTTGCCGGGCATTGTAAGGTCCATTCGCCCAGTGTTGATGGTTCACCCCAGTCAATTTCATTATCCACAAAAAATCCCAGGCACCAGGGATCGTCCAGCTCTTCTTTCCGTTCGAGTAGTTGTTTATGAAAGTTGGAACGAAACTCGGAATGGAACGGATCTTTAAATTTCCACCAAACGCCGGAACTGCTTTCCAGATCGGGCGATTTCAGTTCGATGCGGTCGGTGTAAGGGGTCTGCCGCATCAGGCAAATCGACTTGTCGGAACTGTTTGCAATGGTATTCAGGCCCCAGCTTTTTAATCGTTTTTGAGCCATCTCTGCATAAGTTTTCCTCCAGTTGTCCCCGTATTTTCGTTTGATATTAGCTGCTGAGAAATCATATATACGTTTGATGTTACGGGCCTCGTAATACGGGTAAAGTAATTCGTCGCGGGTATGATAAAACTCAGCATATTCACTACCTTCTTCGGGCAGTTTGGCAAAGTAGAACTCGCGCCCGTCCAGCGGTGTCATGGCCGAAGAAGGTGTTACCCGAACTACTCCGTGCGACCAGTAAAGGTACCCATCCGGATCGATCATCCACCATTTCCCGTTAATTTTCTCCACGCGAAAGTTTCCGGTAGCTTTTTGTCGCGGGCCATTGAGCCATCCTCCATACCGGCTGCGTTTTTCCGGTCCCGGATATTTCTCCAGATCCTTTAATTCCTGAATGCAGGCCGTTTTTAAGTCTTCATCCGAATGTACTTTTCCTTTCCATTCGTTATGTATGAATTGCCCATACTGGTCGATAAACGGGAAAAACCGGTCTTTGTCCATACGCATCCAGGAATAGGGGTCATTGGGTTTTCCTGTTTTTGCCGTAACACTGTGCAGCGCCCAGTTCCATTCCTCGCGCGGACGATGGACATATACCGCAACAGCAACGACCTTTGCCAGATCAAGGGTTGATATACTTCCCCATTGATAAAACGGATCACGGCGCATTCCTTTGCAAAGTTCTTTTGTTTCCGATAAGGGTAAAACAGACGGAAGAGCTATTGCAAAACGTTGGGTTTTTCCGGCAGGGATATAAACCCGCTCCAGAAAAATATTTTTCCGTTTCGATAATGAAGCACCCGGGCCTTCGAGGTGAATTGTCAGGGGCAGGAACTCCCGGGTATTGTAATTAGTGGCCTCGATGATTAGTTTGTTACACGGTGTTAGATTCCAGCGGCCATTTATTTTTATTCCTGAAAATCTGGAAGTAACAGAAGAATGTACCTTCATTACACCACTATCCAATTGATATGTTCCTCCAAAAAGAGGAGTGATACTATCGGTAGTAACCGTTTTTTCTGAATCGAACAAAACCACTGTCCGGGGTTTGTTGCAGGCACTAAATCCACTGATAATCATTAACAGGATTGGTAATATTTTATTTTTCATATGTTCACTTTTTCCAAATAAACAGGCGAATATGTTCCGCCGGTAGTTTTTCGTGCTGATTTACATTTCCTTTGCCTGGTCCTGTTGCATATTCAAATGTGTACCCGGGTACCTTTAGCGAAAATTCTTCGTCGCAGGAACCGGTATTCCAGACCACAATTCCCATTTGGTTTCCTGCCACAAAGGCTTTTGCAATAATAGCGGTACCGGCTTTAATCGAGAATCCCTGTTCATCAACAAATTTTCCTTTCCATAATAAGTTTGAATTTTCCCGCTGGAAATCGATTACCTGGCGGGTATACAAGCGGGAGGCAACCGGATCTTCGCTGGTAACAAGGTCAAGGTTCGGTTTGCTGATCACATTGGAATAATCTTCCGGTACCGGAATCCGGTCTTCTCTCAGGTATTTTACATCTGCATCATAGCGCGATTCCAGTTCACTTCGTAATCCGTAAACCGTGGCATAATTCAGGATGAGCCGGTTATTTACGGGAGCCGGATTGCGGTAAGTTGTCAGGACTTCAGGAAATGTATACTTAAACATTTCAGGATAAACAAAAGTAGGGGCTTCCTTATTCAACCGGGCCCGGAGTTCTTTGTGTAAAGGAACATACGCACCGTTTTCGTACCCATGAAAATATGATACGGAACCTAATACCGCATCACATAGTCCTTCTGTCATTATAATAAAGCCGGGATTGATTGTTTTCATGTAATTTGCAATGCGGTTGAGCAAACGATATCGATCGTTTGTATACACAACGGCAGGTACTGTGTGTCCATGATTGGGTGAATAGCAGAATTTGGGTGCGGTAACAGCCAGCTGATCATACAGTATCCCGTCGGCACCCAATTCGTTTGCCTGAATTGCAAGTTCCAACATCCGTTCGTACCAGGCATCGCATCCCAGACATGCCATTCCGTGGTAACGGGCCGGTGCATCACTGTATTTATGCCATTTCTGATAATCGAGCGAACCATCTTTTTTCACAACCGTGATTTGTTTCCCTTGCTTTTCCCAATAATCAGTCCCGTTCTGGTCGATCAATTGTCCATTGGCATAAATAATGGCATGTTTCCCTTGTTTGTGGATATCATTCAGGCCTTTAACCAGGGATTCCCGTCCTCCCATTGCGGAGTCGGGATGATAATCCGGATAAAAACGGTCATGCCCTCCTTGTGTCCAACCAAAAAGACCGATTATATCAAGCCCTCTTTCAGCCGATAGTTTGCAAAGTTCATCCAGGTCTTCGTAATTCCACATGATTTTATCGTTCTGCTGTTTGAGGATGGACAGCATCCACCCCGATGCGTTTTGAGCCCAAACCGGGACTTGCTGAAGTTTGACAGAGGTATTGTACCAGGCTCGATAATAGTCGGCAGCCGTATGCCAGCTCCCCTCATAAAGACAGATAATACAAGGAGGTATTTGCCAGCTATTCCCTTCGCTGCATGCTAAATCGTGTTCGAAGGCAAATCCCAATGTTTTATCTTCCGGCTTGTATCGTACCCTGAATTTTTTTGAGCCGTGTTGTTTGTCATGACTACCAATATAAAGTCCGGCTTTGTCGCCGGCAAGCGCACACCATTGCATGGTTGCAAAACGCGAAGGATAATGAGAGCGGAGTTGATACGAGGAAGAGGACGTATCGTATTTCCAGGCTAGCCCTCCCTTGAAACTTACTTTGTTAACCGGATTTTCAGAAGAGGGGGCCTGTATAAATTTTTGCCCCAGACCGCAAGGCATCAGCAACGGGAAAGATGTAAGTTCAGCCTGAATGCCATTGATAACCGGCCCGGTAAAGCCGACTACCATCCAATTTTTTTCCTGGTTGCGGATCAGCCCTTTTATTTGGAAAGCTTCATCTTGTACCGAAAAATCGAGTTCTACAGAAAGATTCCATTTTTTGCCTTCAAATAAAAACTCGTTATACAGCAGGCTGAATCCATCTTCAGATGCCCGTACTGCGGGAGTATAATGCTTATTATCAATGACCAGTTCTTTTGTGTGATCAGAAAGATTCTGTAATGTGATTGCCCAAAAGGTCCTTTCTGTTATTTTTGACGATGGCCACATCCCATTCGTTTTTATCGCCAGTCCTCCATCGGTATAGCTCAATTCACCCATTCTCGTTTTTAACGTTTGCGACAACTGCCGATTTTTTTCTGTTGCAACAGTGTTTGCTGAGAATAAGCAGAGTATGATGAGGGGTATCATTAAGATGAAGGTCTTCTTTATTTTTTTCTTTGCGTTAAATGGAGAGAATACCATTTTTATATTTCTTGTGATTTAAATGTCTGTTGTGTTGTGTTATTCCGGTGTATTTCGGCCGGAGTGTGTAAGTCTGCAGGCACATTCTTTTAGATATGCCTGCAGATTTTATTTTTTAGTATCCCGGATTTTGTACCAAATTCGGGTTAACCATCATATCGGCAGCTGGGATTGGCCACAGATAATGTTTATTGGCATCAAAAACCCGTTGGCTCAAAATACGACATTGGTCGACATTAGGCATGGTTGAAAAGTCAGGACAACCATTTTCATCAATTTCAGGAGCTCCCGGGAAGAACCAGTAGCCATTATTTACATATGTTTTACAGGAACTGACACTGGTCGGTAACCCATAATTGGGATAATTCATCACTACCTCTGCAATTCTCCAGCGAAGGATATCGGCATGTCGAAGGCCCTCAAAGGCAAATTCCATCCGGCGTTCGATGCGTAGCAGCCTGCGTAATTTAGTCTGCGATGTTTCCGTAATTTGTGGATAAAGATTCGATGTGTAACTAACTTTATAGGCTCGTGCCCTTACTTTATTCATGGCTTCCAAAACACTTTGATCTATATCGTTTAATTCTATTTTTGCTTCGGCATACATGAGAAGTACGTCGGCATATCGCAAAATTAGCTTATCGTTTTCGGCCTCCAGGTTGTCACTCCAATCTTCATCAATCCCTTTCCGCAGAAGCAAGCCGTCATAAGTAGCATATTTATCGGCTGCTTTTGAATTTTTATTTGTAACTAACTTATTTTCCACGTAGCTCCAACATTTCCCGGAATCGGGATGTGCCGTATAATTAATCCCGAAATAATTCGAGTTGAATTCGACAATTGTATAGGAACACCGGGGATCGCGGTTTTCAAAAGGTTCATTTGGGTTATAAAGGGGTGATTTGTCAATCGTTTTCCCATCGGAGCATAGAAAGGCACAAAGCAGGTCCCACGAAGGGGTTGCAGTAGATGAAGGTGTAACAACACTACGGCCAAGATAAGCTGTTACAGCTCCTCCACTCAGAGAGGTTCCGTATTCGGAGGAACGGGGGATACCAAATATCGTTTCAACTGAATTTTTGGTTTTGCTTAAAAAAAGCTCGCCAAAATCAGGGTATAATTCATAAGCTCCCAGGTCGATACATTCTTTGGCTGCATCCCTGGCAATTTCGTAATCGTTAAAGAAAAGCGCAACCCGTGCTTTCATTCCGTAAGCTGCTCCTTTGGTTGCCCTTCTGATTTCATTGTTTTCGTATGTTACCGGTAATTTTTCAATGGCATAGTCAAAATCTTCGTAAATATGTTGAAGAATTGTCTCCTTGTCTGTCTGAGTCAAGGTATAAGCTTCATCCAGGTCAAGATCTTTGGTAAAATAAATCACATCGCCAAAAAGAGAGATCAACCTGGAATACTGACAAGCTCTTACAAAACGGGCATCTCCGATGTACCGTTCATACAACTCTTCAGAAAGATTATCTTTTGACCGTTCAATGTTTGCCAGAATAGTATTACACCGGCTGATTGCCTTGTAACTGTAGCTCCATGTATTTTTTAAAAAGTTCGAGTTGTCTCCGTTTAATGTCCCGTTTGTGAATGGAACCAGTTTCGTTCGGTTTGTCCAGTCATCCGTTGCTTCGTCCAACGCCATGATGTTACCTCCAAAATCGTTTTTGAACATGGGCCAGAATTGGTGAAGATAAAGGGTATTCAGGCTCATTTCCACCTGAGTCTGATCGGTAAACCAGCTTTCGGTCGATGCCTCAGAAAGAGGTTGCAGATCTAAATCATTGCATGCCGATAAAACGGTTATTGCCGTCACTGTCAGTAAAATATATTTTTTAATTCTCATATTCTTTGATTTTTATTTGTCTGTTTTAAATACGATGATCTTCCTAAAATACTGCAAGATTAGAATTTGACAGAGGCTCCAAAGGTTACCGATTTTGTTATCGGATATCCGGTTGAACTTACTTCAGGGTCCCATCCTGTCGGGAAATCACTGATTGTAAAAAAGTCTTGCAGACTTACATATAACCTTAGCTTTTTAATTCCTGTTTTATTAAGTAAAGGCTCAGGGATCGAATACCCCAGGGTGATATTCTTGATACGAAAGTAAGAGCCATCAATCGTCCAAAAATCAGAAGCAGCATAATTGTTGGTAATCCCTGTTCTGCTGACCCTCGGATATCGGGCAGCGGCATTTTGTTTTGCTGTATTATAGTTGCTCCAGTATTTTCCCACAATAATTTCAGGAACATTATACCAATCGGCTCTTATCGGCTCTACCATTTCGTCTGTCAACATCGATTTCCTTTTTCCGACTCCCTGGAAGCTTAATAGAAAGTCAATTCCCCTGTATTCCATATTAATGGTACCACCATAATTGTAGCGGGGCAAAGAGCCTCCCAGCAATACCCGGTCATGGGTCGCGTCAATTTGTCCATCCGGGACCCCATCCGGACCACTAACGTCTTTATACCGTATATCACCGGCCGTTACTACGCTTGAAGTAAGGGGGGTCTCATCTGTAATTTCGTCATCAGTCTGGAAAATTCCATCGCTTAAGTAGCCGTACCATTCTTTGTACTGACTTCCTTCACGGATCATCAAATTGTCTTTAAGAACCTGGGTGTCTTTCAGGAATCCCATTACCGTTTTGTAATCAGAAAGATTAAAGGTCATTCCGTAACGGAAATCGTTGATCCTATCGTTCCAGCTCAGCTCAATATCCCATCCTTTGGTTTCCATTTTTCCGGCATTTTGATCCGGATCGGAGTATCCCATGTAATTGGGGATTTGCAGCTTGAGCAACATGTCTTTGGTTTGTTTCTGATAGTAATCACCCGATAAGTGTAACCGGTTGTTTAAAAGGTTTATGTCGAAGCCAACATCTGCTGTTTCTGTGGTTTCCCATGTTATGTTCTGTACGGCATACTGGTATGCAGAAGCTCCTTGTACTGCAGTTACTGTATTTCCAACATACAGTGTTGGATTATTAAAGCTAAGTGTTGACTGATACGGATAGTTCCCAATTCGTTCGTTACCAAGCTGGCCCCATGATGCCCTTATTTTCAGGAAAGAGATGAATGAAATGTCATCCATGAAACTCTCTTCAGATATAACCCAACCTGCCGATAAAGACGGAAAAGATGCCCACCGGTGATCTTTGTGAAAACGGCTTGATCCATCGCGGCGGAGGTTGGCCTGGAAATAATATTTCGAATTCCAATTATACATTATTCGTCCGAAATAAGAGCGATAGGCGTTTTCGTAAGCATCGCCATCGTTATTTTTCATGTTACCTGGTCCTGCTGCCAGGTACGGATAATAGGGGAGGTCGTATTCTCCGCGGGAGGCCCACACGTTTTCATGGAAATAATAGTAATTTTCGTATCCCACCATCACATTAAAATTGTGATTCAAAATACGTTTGCTGTAATTTGCGAATGCCTGTGAAGTAAGCGAGTAACTATCAGTACGGTTTTCTTTTAAATCGGTAGTCTCTGTTCCATCCATGAGAGCCGTCGAAGTATAATCGTCCCAGTCTGTATAATAATAAACTTGTTTGTTGAATGTTTTATCTTTCGAGAAATTAAATGTTGGAGCAAAGGTACCTGTAAGCGTCAGACCTTCGATTAAATTAACATTTAGTGATATTTTACCACCTGCCTGATTGGCCGATTCTTTAGAAGTTCCTCCGTACATCATTTTACCGTATGGGTTTTCTCCGTCCTTACCACCTGCCAAACGGCCGTCAGAATAGATTCCGGGGTAAACAGGGGCTGCATATCTCATTCTTAATGAGGGACTGAAGGCAGGATCTGTACTGGTTGTTCTTTTTAAAAACAAATCAACAGACGATGTCAGCCATTTTCCGAAAGAAATATCATTATTCAAACGCATGGTTACCCTGTTCCACGAAAGGTTTTTCTTGAACAGTCCTTCTACATCATCGTACCCGATGCTTATTTTTGTCCGGTATCTTTCTTTCCCTGTCGTAAAAGCCAACTGATGGCTTTGGCGGGGCGCATAACTGTTCAGGCACAAGTCTACCCAGTCAGTATTCGGATACAGATCGGGGTTTTGCTTATTTAACGCCCAGTAATTATCAATCAGGTCTTGTTCATAAACTGTATTTTCTCCTCCGTCCGGATTATCATTCCAGTTTAGTTCATTCAAAACCTTCATGTAAGTAACCGCATCTGCATAATCAGGCATTTTAGTCGGGATATCCATTGAATAGCTGTAATTATATTCGATGCTCTCAGTGTTTGGAGCGCCCCTTTTGGTAGTAATCAGTATAACGCCGGCTGCTGCCCTTGCCCCGTAGATGGAAGCTGAGGCTGCATCTTTCAAAACAGTAATGTTCTCTATGTCAGAAGGATTAACATCGTTAATACTCCCTGCGGGTATTCCGTCGACAATAATCAACGGATCGCTTTCCTGGATGGAAGTAATTCCCCGTACCCGGATGGTTCCACTTGCTCCCGGGGCTGAACTAGACCGGGTTATGGTTACACCGGGTAAAGCCCCTTGCAAGGCTGTTGTAATCTGGGTATTTTGGCGTGCTACAATTTTGTCTCCGTTAAGAGCAGCTATGGCCCCTGTCAGATCCTTCTTTTTAGCCGTCCCGTATCCAATCGCCACTACCTCTTCAATACCAATGGTTTCCTCTTCTAAAACAACATTAATCGAAGTTTTTCCGGTTCCCGGTATTTCCTGTGTTTTCATCCCCACGAACGAAAACACCAGTGTGGCATCCGAAGGTACTTCGGAAAGAGAATAGTTACCATCGGTGTCGGTGATAATTCCCTGGGTAGTGCCTTTTACCACCACGGTAACACCTGGCAGAGGGGCCCCAGAGGAATCAGTAACCTTGCCGGAAATGGTTTTGGTTGGCGGGGTTGGCAAAATACCATCTTTTTCAGTAGTCAAAACAATTTGTCTGTCCGACATTACAAATTTTACATCTGTCTTTGCAAACAGGTCTGTCAAAATTTCATCTACTTTTTTCTGATTTACAGAGATCGAAACAATCCGGTCGACATCCACCATATCCTTATTGAACAGGAAATAATAATTGGTGGAGCTTTCAATTTCATTTAAAACTTCTAAAATTTTTACATTTTTCAAGTTTAGAGTAATACGTGTTTGTTGCGAGTACGACGATGACGCCCACGCCTGGAAAACAAACACCATTAAAAGAAATGCACTTAACCGCATAATTTTTAACACTTTTAGGAAATTGGACATTCCAACCTCGTTCATTAACTTTTTTTTCATAAATTTGACTTGTTAAGTAGTTAATAGTTCAAGAGCTTACACTGCTTTTCATTTCGGAAGGTGTTGGTAGCGCCTTCCTTTTTTAATTAAAATCTTTTATCCTGTTTTCATTTGTTTTGAATTTTATCTTTCGTTTTGAGAAACTCCCATCTGCATGTCTTACCCTTGTTTCTTCCTGATATTGTATCGGGGCGGTAATTACAATTAACCTTAATACTTCGTCCAAGGGTTCATCTTCAAACGTTGCATAATATTTAAAATCTTTAAGTTTCTGGTCTTCAATCTCTATATCAACATCATACCACTTGCTTAATTTTTTAGCAACCTCTTCAAACCGTTCATCTTGTATAATCAATTTCCCGGATATCCACGAAGTATAATTAAGGGCATTAACTTCTCTTTTTATGAATTGATTGTGTTCTTTATCTAAAACAAATTGTTGATCGGGAGATAAAATGGATAGTTGCTTATTACTTTTACTAAGTATTTTTAAACTACCTGTTTTAAGGGTTATCTCCTCATTCGGTTGATCCTCATAACCCATGATATTAAAACTGGTACCTAAAACTTCAGCTTTCAACTTTCCGGTAGTAACCGTAAATTTGTTTTTTTTATTTTTAACAACCTCAAAAAAAGCCTCCCCGGTTAAATGAACATTCCTGTTATCTTTAAAATTTACCGGGTATTTTAGTTTCGATTTACTATTTAGAAAGCCTGTTGAACCATCAGGTAACTGAAATTCGATCCTTGTCCCGGCCGGGCATTTTATTTCAGCCCAGCCATTATTTCCTGTCCGGTTATTTGCTGAGAAATAAAGAGTAAGGGCAGTAATCAGGATAGGTAAAAACAAGATAGCAGCAACTTTCTGGACGATATACCAAACAGTAGCCGTACTTTTTGATGCTATTGAAGTGCCGATTTGACCGATTATTTTATTCCAGGTTAGTTTTTGGTCAAAATTAGAAGGATCATTTGTATCCACTTCATTCCACTGGGATTCCAGTTCTTCTATGAAAGGTTCATTTTCAACCCCTCTTTCAAATTCACGGCAGACAGAAAAATACTCATGCCTGGTGTAGCGGTTCCTGAAGAAATTCTGTATGGTATTTTTTAAATCATCCATTGTTTAAACAGGGTAAATTATGTGTCCCTTATAAAGTAATATGGATGAGAATAAAAAACCACGTAGTCGCAGGGTGATTTTTTACTGATTTTTTTGGTTCAGGAATAAAGAAAAGAATAATAATCCTGCTATATGTTCATCGGATAGTTCCCTTTTTAAGTACTTTAACGCTTCTGACAAGTGCTTTTCAACAGTTCTGGGGGAAATATCCAAAAGGCTTGCAATTTCTTTTACTGGTAGCCCTCGCTTCTTTTTCAGGATTATAATTTCTTTTTGGCGGGGAGGTAATTCGTCAATAAGCTTTTCAACAAGTTCGAGTAACGAATGATAATCAATCCGCTCTTCGGTGCGATTATCAAAATCAACCGCAAGATTAAGGATTTCATGTTTGTAACTATTTTCCCGGCTTTTTTTTAAAAATAATTCCCTGATATAATTATAAGTGATCTTAAAAAGAAATGATTTAAACGAGAGTTCTGTATTTATTGAGGTCCTGATATTCCATATTTTGATAAAAACTTCCTGTACAACTTCTTCTGCTTCTTCATTTGATTTTAAATAGCCCTTCGCGAAAATAAAAATACGCTTTCCGTATTCCTCAAAAAGATTTTGGAATGCTTTTTTATTCCCTTTTTTGAGATCAATAATCCAGACTTTCTCTTTTTTAGATTCTATTCCCATGAAATTTTATTGAACCTCCCTGACCCAAGACATCTAAATAATGGCTAATATAGTGATAAATAATAATTTTTAATATTTTTGTACTATCTGGTATTTGATTTTGGGATGATATCGAATATTTCACATAAAAAAATACATCACCGTTTTATCAATATAAAAAAACGGGACTCTTTCTATTTCTAATCACCATTTTTCCTTTCTGTTTTTCATCGTTTAATCTAATTCTTTTTGAAATGGAAATTTTTTTCGTTGAATATTATGCAATTATGATGGGCAAGTTCAACCACTGTTCGATCCCGGGGCAATACGCGTGGTGGTTTACCGGATTAAAAGAGATGGGAACACAAGGCCAAGATCTGTTTACGAAGTTAAAAGGAGGCTCCAATTTGCGGTATTTCACAGTACCGTTGGACAAGGTATGATTACAGGGGGAAAGAATACCAGGAAAGCC
This sequence comes from Prolixibacteraceae bacterium, assembly GCA_963662895.1. Classification (GTDB taxonomy): domain Bacteria; phylum Bacteroidota; class Bacteroidia; order Bacteroidales; family Prolixibacteraceae; genus GWE2-42-39. The sequence continues at coordinate 1,802,373 of OY759981.1, forward strand.
TTTGAAAAATCAAAGGCTTCCTCCTTTTTTATTTTTGTTTTCTGAACTCCTGTTTGGTCTCAGTATTTTTCAACCGAGATAAACCGCGACAGGTTACGCGACATTTCAATGCGTTTGTATAGCGACCGTGCTACCTCGAGGTATAATTCTTCTTTCAATATCAGATCCTCAATGCCTGCGTCAATATTGGGGTTGTCGTTTACTTCAATGAGGTAAACCTTGTTGTTTATCATTTTCAGGTCTACTCCGTATAGTCCGTCGCCCATTAACGAAGCAGCCCTCACAGCCGTTTTTATAACCTTCCCGGGAACTGCTTCAATGGGCACTGTTTCGAAATCGCCGGAGCAGTCTTGCTCATGTTTTTCATTCCAGTTGTAGATCTGCCAGTGATTTTCGGCCATATAATATTTGCAGGCAAACAAAGGTTTTTCATCCAGCACGCCAATCCGCCAGTCGTATTCCGACGGAAGAAATTCCTGTACAATAATCAGGTCTGACTTTTTCAACAGACAATTTACTGACTCTTTCATTTCTTTGGCATTGGTCACTTTGGTTACCCCAAGGGAGAAGGCACTGTCGGGTTGCTTTAGTACCAGCGGGTACTTATAATATTTAAAATCCGATGGTTTGAACATTCCTTTCCCGATTACCCAACTTTCCGGGGTAGTGATCCTGTTTTGTTTCATGCGTTCGTTCAGGAAAATTTTATTTGAGCAACGCAGAATCGACCAGGGATCATCAATAACGACCAGCCCTTCGGCATAGGCCATTCTCGAAAAATGATAAGTATGATCATTTACATTGGTCGTCTCGCGGATAAACAAAGCATCAAATTCACTTAACCGGTCGTGGTCATCTTTTCTGATAAATTCAGTATAAAAACCAATTTGCCGGGCAGCTTCCCTGAAATTTTCGAGTGCCTGCTTATTCGACGGAGGGTTTTTTTCTCTCGGGTTTACCAATATGGCAAGATCGTATTTGTAGTGCTGAAAACGGGGTTTATAAAAGCGTTTCTTCGAAAAATAATGACGTGCAAATTTCTGTATTTGTTCGAGATCGTTTTTGTCTATTTTGTCGAGGCTGAGTGGTGTAACCCGTTGAATTACCCAACGGTCGGTATGGTTAAAAAGAACTTGCAAAAGGGGCGTTTCGAACAAACTGTACAACTTTTGGCCCAGGTGCCGGAAAACAGGATCAATGGTCTGCCCGAAATAAATATTGAAACTAAACTGGTTTTGGTGAATCCTGTTCAGCGTACGTTGCATCAATTCATCAATATCGCTGGCTATTGTACGGATGATTGACACGTTGCGAAAATCACGAATAGTAGTTATATTCGGTATTGCACGGTGTTCACGGGCCGAGGCCAGTAAGGACACGTAATAACCGATACTTTGATAACGGTAGGTATTCGACAGGTTAAAAATCCGGACATTCTTTATTCCCACGAATTCGGGATCAGAAAGGTATTTTTTCGAAGAAATTACCCGCAAGCCCTCCACATCAAGTTTCCATTGTTTCGGATTGTCGACTACAATAATATTTGAAATGGTCTTTTTCTCTTTTACCTGTGGAATCATTTGGTACATGCGAATACCGTCTTCCCCGTCCTTGTAATAATTTGGCAGTTCTTCTCCTGAAATAAAACCCTGCCGGTTGTACCAGTCTATCAGTTTACAATCAGTTGTACGGGCTTCAAGCGATACTTTTTCAAATCCCCCGGAATGAGCCAGATTGAGGCAATGGGACATTAATTTACCACCAATTCCACCTCCCCGGAACCCGGGCAAAACAGCTATCGAAAACAGGCGGAGAGTATGCTGATAAAGGATCAGGATCATTGCAGCAGCCGAAACGGTTTTTCCGTCTTTTTGTACTTCGGCAATCCACACCTGTTGTGACGGGCTGGTTAAGCTAAGGCGCAGCGAACGACGGGAACTTCGCTGGAAATCAGGGAAACAGATTTGCTCTGCCTCCTCCAGGAATGGAAGGTCGCTATCCTTTGAATTTCTGATATTTACAGACATCTGCCATGATGAATAAAAAAAGAACAAATATAATTGTTATTCAATCCATCGGTTTTTTGTGACTACATTTTTTCAAATAATTTTTCAATTGTTTGAGAAATAACAAATTAGATGTACAATTATCTTTAAGATCTCTGCGAAAATATTTTTTTTGTATCCACTTCGAATCCTGCTTTTGCCAGATAGTTTACCAGATGTGCTTTTGTCCCGCAACCAAGGTCGAGTACTGGTTCCTTCAGCTCTGCTTCCTCGATTCCCGGCATTTCAATCTGCGTTTCGGCTGAATATTCGGCATACACCACTTCATCGATTACCTGCAGATTATCGGGATAAATTTGAGAATAAAACAAACATTTCATTATTTTGTCGGTTTACTAAGTTTAAAGGATGATGAGTTTTGCAGGAAATATTTTGAAAATGCGTTCCGAATTCGGGCAACCAGTGCAGTATTATCTTCCAATCGGCAACCAGGAAGTAAATATGAACCAACTAATCGGGCAGCATATACGAATGAATTTTACAGGTCAGATCAACTGTATTTCCTGCGGAAAGAAAATCAAAACTTCGTTTAACCAGGGTTTTTGTTACTCGTGTTTACAGACTTCGCCCGAGGCCAGCGAAACCGTGGTGCGCCCTGAACTTTCGAAAGCCCACCTGGGTATTGCCCGCGATATGGACTGGGCCCGCGAACACGACCTGATAGAACACGTGGTTTACCTGGCCCTTTCAAGCGAACTGAAAGTGGGGGTTACCCGTTACCACCAGGTGCCTGTCCGCTGGATCGACCAGGGGGCAAGCTTTGCCATTGAGCTTTGCCGTACGCCTAACCGTCATATTGCCGGGGTAATTGAAGTATGGCTGAAAAAATATTTTACCGATAAAACCAACTGGAGGGCTATGCTGCAAAACAAGGTTGACGCCGGTACCGACTTGCTGGAAGAAAAGAAAAATGCGTTGCAGTTGCTGACTCCCGAACTTCAGAAATATTATTCCGAAGATCATAAAATCTGGCAAATTGAGTATCCGGTGCAACAGTATTCCGAAAAAGTAACCAGTATTACCTTCGATAAAACCCCGGAAATTACCGGAATCCTTTCGGGCATTAAAGGCCAATACCTCATTTTTAACGACGGCAGGGTTTTGAATATCCGTAAGCATAACGGCTATTGGTTGGAGATGGAGGTGTGAGTTTTGAGTATTCGATACCCGATACTGGTTGCTGAGTAATATTCCACGGGGATTTAGTTAAAACACAGCTATAGAGGCTGTGTTCGAAAAGTAATAAAATAACGAAACCTATCAACTTATCTGTCAATAGGTTTCGTTATCTGTGAATATCTGAATATCCCTACTCAGCGGCAACAGGCCCTTCCGTATAAGTAAATTCGGGATTAGGCCCGTCTTTTGTACATTGAAATTTGATGGTATAATCGGTCATTGTTCCGTCATAAGCTGCAAAAGTTATAATATAATACATGTCGACACCGTCAACCTGTGTGGTTGCATCCGAAAATTTGGATGGGAGGAATACCTCACCAATTGCTTCTTGTACAGCTTCTTCCCATGTACTAAACTCGCTGGACTCAAAATATCCTGAGTTAATCCGGAATTCACTGTAAAATGCGCTTGCCCCATAATAATCTTCAGCAGTTCCGTATGAATCGACATAGTCGGAACCAAAGTTTGTCCCTACATAATCAACAATAAACTGGTAGTCCTCTGATACTATCGTATAATTTACGGTTGGGTCGAAAACCCAGCCGGAAGACGAGAGAGCATACTGGTCGGTTTTTTCAATCACAATTTTCCAAGCACTGTCAGTATAGAATAGCTCATCGGCTTTTGTTACTGTTCCTGTTCCTGAAACATAGTATTTATACACAAAGATGATCGTATCATTTTTCTGTGCATACGGATATTTTAATTCTGCCAGCTTGGGGAGGTAGTCTATCGGGAGAATGGAGCTTGAAAAATTGTTGTATTTTCCGGGCTGGCCGTATTCTTCGCCCATTGCATCGTAATCGAGGCTGGTCAGATAATAAGCAGCTTCGGTTTTTTCCCATCCTGAATTATAAGTATATAATTCTTCAAGTGTAACAGGATCGGCAATAATCGCTGATTTTGAGGTTGCTCCGGTTCCTTTTACGGCTACGTCAAATATTTCCCAGGTTGCTGCATTCGATGTAGAAGAAAGATATTTGAATCCGATATAAATTGTTTCCCCTTCGAAATTTGATAAATCAATGTCTCCTGAATTTACAGAAGTAAAATCAGATCCAGAAGGAAGGTTGGGAACGGTCATTGTTGTCCAACTTGCAGTAGTAGGATCAGAACCATTATAATCGGTTGAAACTGCAACTATTATTTGATCCCAATTGTCATAAAGGTAGCCTATGGTTTGTGTAAAATTGAATACAGGAGAGGAATAGCCATTAAGGTCAATTTGCGGAGAAATAAGCCAGTCCTCGTTTTCATATTTTGATCCGCTGGAATATCCTGACATTTTTGCATATCCGTATGAGTTATATTCCCAATACTGGTCTCCTGTGACACTAACTGTCTGAAATTCTCCCAAGTCATTGGCAAATGACTGCTCAAAAATGGTTATTACAGACTCTGATTCTTCCGGGTCTATATCCGAATATTCATAGCTCACAATGTACACATCTCCGTTTTCGGCACCGGTAACCGATGATGAAAGAATAGAAGGAAGATAATCGTCAGCTGAATTTGATGGCGAGAAGTAACCGGCTACGCCAACTGTTTCTGAAACTGAAGCATAATCATCACTGGTTAATTCGTATTCACTTGCATCAGAATAAACGCTCAAATAAGATGCTTCATTTTTGTAGTTATAAGTAACTTTCACAGTTGAGCCTTCAGTAAGTGTTGGGTATACTGCGGTTAGTAGTGACGGGATATAATCGGCAGAAGGATTATTCTCGGAGAAGTAATGATTTTCTGCAACAGCACCTTCCATTGCATCGTAATTGTCAGATGTAATAGTATATTCAATCCCTTGCTGTTTATTTGTTATTCCATTTTCATCCAGTTCATCGTAAATGTCATCCATGGGGTCGCAGGCAGAAAAAAGCAACCCGGCAATAAATAGATAAGATATTATTTTTTTCATGTCTTTTTATTTTTCAAGTTAAAATATAACAGGATTGCTTAAAATTCAACTTTCAGTCCGGTACTCCATGTTGTACCAAATCCATAATAAACCAGCGAAGTATATTGATCATGTTTACTTCCGTCAGAAGCATCAGCAACATATTCGGTATTAAGCAGGTTGTTTACTTTTCCGTACGCTGTAGCATCCAGCCCTCCGATTTTAAATTTATACTTAAAGTTCATGTCAACAAGGCCTACATCGGGCATTTCCCATGCATCTACTTTATCTTCAATGTTTATTCGGTTTGTCGCTTCATAATCGGCATAGTTTTTAGCAAGATAAACATAATCGATCCCGATTTTCAAATTCGGAAGGACTTCAAAATCAGCAGATAATGAAGATATTGACTGTGCAGAATTTCCAACATGTACATCGGCTATATAGGCATTATATGTACCAATAACGTTCCTTTCGTCATCATAACGGGTGAAACTAACATCATCCTGCCATACCCAGTCACCCAATGAGAACATTCCGTTCAGCGTAATTTTGGATGTTGGTTTGTAGGTTGCTTCTACTTCAACTCCCTGGTGCAGTGCATTAATCCCCGGGATAAATTCAGATCCTTCCTGCCCGATGTTTTTAACAAGCGCCTTATCTAACCAGTTCGTACGGTATAAACTTACTTTCGCATTGAAACGCCGTGATTTATACCCGTATCCCAATTCAGTAGTAATAACCGTTTCGTGTTTTACATCTTTGATAATTTCGTTGGTATAATTCAGAAAAACGTTATTAAAGGTTGGCGACCGTTTTATATACCCGGCATTCAGGAATACATTATGATTTGCATTAATATTGTAATTGGCACCTCCTTTTACATTCCACGGGAGAAAGCTTTTCCAATCTGATTTTTGATTTTCGGGCGTATACTGAAAATAGTCAACTCTTCTGTAGCTTTGGTTCGAAACAGCGACAGAAAGAAATGCAGAAATTTTATCTGTAACATATTCTCCCTGCAAAAATAATCCTCCCCAGAGAACAATCCCGTCTTCATAATATTCAATTTTATCGCCTTCTTTTAATTTTGTATCTTCTGGTTGGTTTACATTTTTATTCGCTTCCGTATCTATATAAAAGCTACCGCCCAAGAGATCGTCAATTTCTTCGTAATGTTCGCCTTTGTAATAACGTCCGTCAAAACCGATGGTCCAGTCCAGTCCTTTCCATTCTGTTGTTAATGTTGACAATAAGCCGGCCCATGAGTGATTATTTACTGAATTTCCGATAATGGCCTGTGAACCGTTTACCGAGTTTGCATTTTCTTCAGCGGCTGCCTCGAAATCCAGTAAGCCGAGAGCTGTTCGTTTGGTTATCTTGTAATCTTCACCTGTTGTGTAGTTTGCTCCAAGCCAGTTTTTCTTTTCGCCTTCAATAATACGGCTTCCTCCTCTTCCTATTGAAGCATATAGTACATTGGTTAGTAATGTCTTCGAATTGATATTCCAGTAGTGGTTTAACGAAGCCTGTGGTTTATGATAGTAGTTATAGCCATATGACCCGCCATAGGGTTTGCCTTCCCTGATGCCATAGTCTGAGTTAGCCCTGGTTTCATACTTTTGATTTCTGTACCATTCGATCGTGTGTTGATTATTTCTGTTATTATGGGTTTGAGGTGCCCCGAACACAGTAAACGAAAGCCGGTGCTGGTCGTTTATTAATTTTGAAACATTGGCAAAATAACTATACCCGTCGAATTGTAATCCCCGGATATACCCGTCGCCATAAGTATGAACTCCGGAAAGGGTCACTGCCCAGCCATTGTCCATTAATCCTGTTGATACGGTAAACGATTGTTTCCGGTATCCCGAGTTACCCATACCGGTATAAAAACTTCCTCCTTTCTCGGCATCTGTCGACTTGGTAATCACGTTGATGGTTCCCCCTACAGAAGAAAGTCCCAGTTTCGATGCCCCTAAACCTCGCTGAACCTGTATAGTCTGTGTTACATCGGAAAGCCCGGCCCAGTTTGACCAATATACTTTAGAGTTCTCCATACCGTTGACCGGTATTCCATTGATCAGGACACCAACATTATAAGTGTCGAATCCTCTGACCCTGACTTGTGCATCCCCAAAACCCCCGTTATCTTTTGTCGCATAAATGGATGGGGTCGTTTTTAATATTTCGGGGAATTCCTGCGAGCCCAGCTTCTCTGCTATCATAAGAGGTTCAATCGTTGACAGGGATACAGGTGTTTTCCGGTCCCTGGCAAAAGATGCAGTTATCAACACTTCTTCCAACCCAACAATACTCGATTCCATTTTGATTATGCCAAGGTCAAGAGGTTGTCCATCGCTTACTGTTATTTCCCGGGTTTTATCAATATACCCGATGAATGAAAAACTGAGTACCTGCTTTCCTTCCGGAACCTCTAAGGTAAAACTCCCGTCCAGATTGGTTGATACTCCAATGGTCGTTCCCTGTATCGAAACTGCTGCTCCAATCAGAGATTCGTTCGTCCCGGAATCAATGATTCTCCCGGTAACTTTTCCTTTCCCGAAGGAATTAAGGGCAATCAAAAGAATCAGAGCCCCTGGTAAAAATTTGTTAAATACTTTTTTCATAGAATAAATTGTTTATAAAGCTGTAAGACTTGTATTCAAGTTATGAAATTTTAAAAGGAGAAATGCAATTATTTTTTTAATATTAATTAACAAGCTGTTTATAACCTGCTCATTTATAACCAACAACTAATATATAATCAAACCTAGGTGGTATTTCGTAACTAAATTTTACGGAATCATTATCTTATCCTTGTTTTACGGATATGTTTGTTAAATAAAGGTGAATGGCTTCGAAAGAATAATGTGTTATGAAAAATATAGAGAGACATAACAAAAAAAAGGCCTCAACTTCCTGGTTGAGGCCTTTTTTTTTATGATTTTGCCTGAATCTTATTCTGAAAATCTTGATTTCAGGTATTCGCGGTTCAGGCGTGCAATATTCGAAATAGAGACATTTTTCGGACATTCTACTTCGCAGGCGCCGGTATTGGTACAACCGCCAAAGCCCAGTTCGTCCATTTTGGTAATCATTGCTTTGGCACGGCGGGCAGCTTCCACTTTGCCTTGTGGCAATAATGCCAACTGGCTGACTTTTGCTGAAACAAACAGCATAGCCGACGAGTTTTTACAGGCTGCAACACAAGCCCCGCAACCAATACATGAAGCAGCATCCATTGCTTCGTCTGCCTTTGCTTTTGGGATCGGGATAGCGTTGGCATCCGGTACACCACCTGTCGATACTGAAACGTAACCTCCCGCAGCAATGATTTTATCGAATGCCAACCGGTCGACCATCAGGTCTTTGATGATGGGGAAAGCAGCAGCACGCCAGGGTTCGATGGTTACTGTTTCACCATCTTTGAATTTACGCATGTGTAACTGGCAGGTCGTTACATCATCATCCGGTCCGTGCGGACGGCCATTGATGTATAACGAACACATTCCGCAGATACCTTCGCGGCAGTCGTGGTCGAATGCAATTGGTTCTTTATTTTCGCTGATTAATTGCTCGTTCAGAATGTCCATCATTTCAAGAAATGAGCTGTCTGTCGAGATGTTGCTTACTTTGTAGGTTTCGAAACGGCCTTTCTCTTTGGGACCGTTCTGACGCCAAACCTTAAGCGTGAGATTTATTGTTTTTTCCATGATTGATCTCCTTTTAAAAAGCCATTACTTGTAATTACGTTGAACCATTTTTACACTTTCGTAAACCAGTTCTTCTTTATGAAGTTCAGGTTTCGAATCTTCTCCCTTGTATTCCCAGCAGGAGACATAAGCGAATTTGTCATCCTGGCGAAGTGCCTCTCCTTCTTCAGTCTGGAATTCCTCACGGAAGTGTCCGCCACAACTTTCTTCACGGTTCAGTCCGTCAAGTGCCATCAGGTACCCGATTTCGATAAAATCGGCCAGACGGCTGGCTTTTTCCAGTTCCACGTTCATTCCTTTTGTATCGCCCGGGATACGAACATTACTCCAGAATTCTTTTTTTATGGCAACAATTTTTTCGAGAGCTGTTTCCATGCCTGCTTTGTTACGCCCCATACCAACGAATTCCCACATGATCAGGCCAAGTTCCTTGTGGATACTGTCCACAGAACGTTTTCCTTTAATGCTCATCAGCTTTTCGAAGCGGGCTTTAACGGCCTTTTCTGCTTCAACAAATTCAGGTTCGTTTGTTGTCATTCGCGGAGTGCGAATTTCATCAGCCAAATAATTCTGAATAGTATATGGAAGAACGAAATATCCGTCAGCCAATCCCTGCATCAATGCGGAAGCTCCTAAACGGTTGGCTCCGTGATCGGAGAAGTTGGCTTCACCGGCAGCAAACAACCCGGGAATATTTGTCTGTAATTCGTAGTCAACCCAAAGGCCTCCCATGGTATAGTGGATTGCCGGGAAAATCATCATCGGCGTTTCGTATGGATTTTCATCCACAATTTTTTCATACATCTGGAAAAGGTTACCATAGCGTGCTTCGATCACATCCTTACCCAGGCGTTCGATGGCCGATTTAAAATCAAGGTAAACAGCTAATCCGGTTGCATTCACACCGAACCCTGCATCGCAACGTTCTTTGGCAGCGCGCGAAGCAACGTCACGCGGAACCAGGTTCCCGAAAGCCGGATAACGGCGTTCCAGGTAATAGTCACGATCTTCTTCTGCTATTTCAGTTGGTTTCAGTTTGCCGGCACGGATAGCTTCAGCATCTTCTTTTTTCTTCGGAACCCAGATACGGCCATCGTTACGAAGCGATTCCGACATCAGGGTCAGCTTACTCTGAAATTCACCGTGAACCGGGATACAGGTTGGGTGGATCTGTGCCATACACGGGTTGGCGAACATCGCTCCTTTATGGTAAGCTTTAACGGCAGCCGAGCCATTCGATCCCATTGCATTGGTTGATAGGAAGAAGGTGTTACCATAGCCACCGGTACCCAAAATGACTGCATGTCCGAAATGACGTTTCAGTTCGCCGGTAACCAGATCGCGGGTGATGATACCGCGGGCTTTCCCGTCAACAATGACGATGTCAACCAATTCGGTGCGAGTGTGAAGATCAACAGTTCCGGCATGTACCTGGCGCATTAAAGCCTGATAGGCGCCCAGCAACAATTGCTGTCCGGTCTGGCCTTTGGCATAGAACGTACGGCTTACCTGGGCACCCCCGAAAGAGCGGTTGTCGAGATAGCCGCCATATTCGCGGGCAAACGGGACACCTTGTGCCACGCATTGATCGATAATGTTGTTACTTACTTCAGCCAGCCGGTAAACATTGGCTTCGCGGGAACGGTAGTCGCCCCCCTTAATAGTATCGTAGAACAAACGGAAAACCGAGTCACCGTCGTTCGGATAGTTTTTTGCAGCATTGATGCCCCCCTGTGCAGCAATGGAGTGTGCACGGCGGGGTGAATCCTGTATCGCAAAACATTTTACCTTGAAACCCATTTCGCCAAGAGAAGCAGCAGCCGAAGCCCCTGCCAGTCCGGTCCCAACAATAATCACATCGAGTTTACGTTTGTTGGCCGGGTTCACCAGTTTCTGATGATCTTTATAATTTGTCCATTTCAGGGTTAATGGCCCTTCGGGTATTTTTGAATTTAACATGCTCATAATTCAATTTCTTTTCGATTAAAATTTAATCAGGAAATACAACGGAATGATTGAGAAGCCAGCAGCAACGATAATTGCATAGATTTTGGCAATAACCTGCAACCGTTTGAGCCAAATCTTGTTTGAAAAACCAACGGTATGAAAAGCTGACCAGAACCCGTGTGCAAGGTGAAAACCCAGCAGAAGGGCACCAATAATATACGCTATGTTGTATATAATACTGCTTTTAAACAAACTGGCAACAAGATTGTAGGTATCTTCCATCTCAACACCACCAACAATTACTTTTCCCATTGAATGAGGTTCAAACTTAATTACATAGAAAAAGTTGATAATGTGCATAACAAGGAAAACAAAAATCAATGCCCCTAGTATCAGCATGTTGCGCGAAGCCCAGGAGCTGGAATACGATTTCTGGGAAACGGCGTAACCCACAGGACGTGCTCTCAGGTTCTGGATACTGACAATAAGTGACCAGATAATATGCACGATAAAACCTAAACCTAAAATTGGTTCCATGATTTTTATAGCCGGATTGGTAGCCATAAAATTTGCGCCCAGGTTGAAAAGTTCACCACTATCATCAAAAACCAGTAAAAGGTTGAGCAGGAGGTGAACCAGGATGAATACCATCAGGAATAATCCAGTGATACTCATCAAAAATTTTCTTCCAATTGAGGCAGTCAGAAAATTGCTCATAGATATTCAGTTTTTATTTATTGTTAATAATATCCGAAAAAAGTTGTACAAATGTAGACGAACCATTTACACTTGCCAAAAATGACGTTCGAAATTAACTAATTTATATTCGTTCCGAATTTCATGAAAGATAAATTTCTGACTACTTAACCAAAAAATTAGAATAGAGAAAGAAAAGTTATGGATTCCACCTCCCCGGAATTTTTTCCCCACAGTTTTTGCAGGCCCCGTTTTCTATGTTATTCTGAAGGATGGAATACCCTCTTCGTTCGATCACGATCTTTCCACATTTGGGACAAACGGTATTTTGGCCATTGAGGCCGGGAACATTGCCCACGTAAACATATTTCAGACCTTCTTCTTTGGCAATATCGCGGGCCCGGGTGAGGATGCCCACCGGTGTTGCCTGAAGCTGCGTGAGCTTGTATGCAGGATAAAAACGGCTAAAATGTAACGGGTGTTCGGCAAACCCGTTTTCGGCCAGCCAGTTACACATTCGCCGGATCATGTCAAAATCGTCAGTCCAGCCGGGAACCACCAGATTGGTTATTTCGAGCCAGACCCCCTCCCTGGCGATTATTTTCAGTGTGTTCAATACAGGTTGCAGGGAGCCGGCATTCAGACGCAGGTAAATATCGTTGCTGAACGATTTCAAATCAACATTTGCGGCATCGATGTATTTACAGAAATTACGCAAGGGTTCTTCGTTGATGTAGCCGGCCGTAACCAGCACATTCTTTATTCCTTCCTCCCTGGCCAGCTTTGCTGAGTCGAACGTATATTCGTAAAACGAGATGGGTTCGGAATAGGTATATGCAATGGATTTGCATTCGCCGGAAATGGCCCTGGCAACCAGTTTGTCGGGCATCAGGTCGTAGTTACGCGTTTCGCGCGGGTTTTTCTGCGAAATGTCCCAGTTCTGGCAATTCAGGCAGGCCAGGTTACAACCAGCCGTGGCAATGGAAAATGCCTTCGAGCCGGGAAGGAAATGGTTCAGTGGTTTTTTCTCAATCGGGTCGATATGCACTGCACAAGGATTTCCGTAGGCAATAGAATACAGCTTGCCCTCATGGTTTACCCGGTTACGACAGTCGCCCGTCTCGCCTTCCTTAATCACACATTCGTTGGGGCAAATCAGGCATTTGGTTCCCCGTGGCGTAGGCGACCAGTAATAAGCTTCCTTACTCCATTTCCATAATTTTTCACCGGATGCATTCATGGCCATCGAAGGTGAACAAACGAACGCCCCGGTTGCCAAAAGGCTTTGTCTCAAAAATTCACGTTTGTTCATATCCGGATTATTTTTTTTTCAAAGTTAACCAAAATCCCAGGAACATATTCAGCAGCCCGATAATTAGCATCGACGGGATAGTGCCCCATCGTGGAACCAGAAACAGGCTGACAGCCAGCGCCCCAAGGGCTGAACCAAACAGATCGGAACTGTATGTTTTCCCGGATATCTGTGCATAATTCCCTTTTTGCAACACACTGGCAAGGGTAAATTGCAAACCGGTCAGTCCGCCCAGGATCAGGATTAGCAGGAAACATGTTGCATACACGGTCCCCGGCGCCACTTCTGTATGTTCGGAAAGAACAAATAAAAGACAGGGCAGCGTTGTAAAAATTCCCATAAGCAGTTGGCCCCGGGATAGCGATTTTTTTTCTGACGGATTCTTAATTGTCTTTCCGAAAAACGATCCGGCTGCCAGTCCTGCCATAAAACCGGCAAACACGAAACTGGTGAGCAGGTAAATATTTCCGAAGAAAACCTGGAGACCGAAAAGCAACAGTATTTCCATTCCTGAAGCCGAAAAACCAGTGAGGAACATAGCCTTTGATTCATTACTTCCCTGGAAAAAAAGAAACAGTGACAGGGCAAAAATTACAAAACCCATCAATCCGTATTTCGCCGGGAAATAACTAAGCCAATATTTTAATTGCTGGCGATAAGCTAATGGCTTCAGGTTCTGATTAATCTCTGCATCCGGGTTTAAGCCCGAGAGAATGGTCTTCCCCCGGTTTTCCAGGAGATCATCATCGATATAAAATGAATTTACATACTGGTTTTCAATTCCCCGGGACTGTACCGCTTCAGCAATATGGTAAGTCAGTTCTGCATCCGAAGCAAGGAAATAATTTTTTTCACCGGGTAAAACAATCACGTTCCTGAATATGGTTTTCAGACTTGCTGTAAGGGTCGAATACAAATCAGTTGTCTCATCGCTTTGATAGTTGGCCGAGCCGGACAATCCAAATGAAAGGACACCCCCGGGGCCAAGCCTTTTTTTTGCCAGCCTGAAAAATTCGCGGGTATAAAAACGGTTGGTCTGCAGCGTGGAAGGGGCCGGAAGGTTCAATATAATAACATCGTATTTTTCGTTGGTTTTTCGAAGATACCTGAGAAGGTCAGAATGAAAAATATGAATCCGGCTGTCTGTTATTTTTTTGAGAGAATCTTTCATCATCCGGAGCATCCACCGGTTTTCTTCAAGACAGTGAATAGCTGTGGGGTTATATTTTTTCACTTCTGCAATTTGTCCCGTTAGGTCGCCCGACACCAACAGCACGTTTTTGGGCTTTGGGTGCTGGAGCATGGAGAAATGAACCATTTCTTCGTTCGCCATGAAATTTTCTGAATCGAAAAGGAGTATATTATTATTGTATACACTCACCTGGGTTTCGCGTTGCGTAATAACGATATTCCCGGATGGTGAATCTTTCGAAGCCACGATATGCTGATTGGGAAAAATAAAGCTCCTGATCGTTTTTTCAGGATTGAAAAAAAGAATGAACACCGCAGCCACGATTACTGTTACAGACAACCAGGCAAGCTTTCCCCTGTTTTGCCTGAAGCTGATATATAAAAGTGCTATCCCGTTTAAAACAGGCAGTACCAAAAGGCTTTCGATGGATGAAAAGACAAAGATAAACACAGCCCCGGAAAGCAGTCCGCCGGCAATACTGCCCAACGATTCGAACCCGTAAACAGGGCCGGTTTGATTTTCCTTACTGGCATCGGAATAACATTTTGCAAGAAAGGTGAAAAGAAAACCACTGATCAGGCAAAGGGGCAGCAACAGCAGAAAGGAAGCCGCTAACATTTGCAGCAGGCTGATCATTGCCCCGATTGGAAAAACGATGTTCTTCAGGAAATTGATCAGAAGAACAACAGCAAAAGGCAGTACCGAAAGCAACAACAAACCGGGAACAATGACAGGAAAAGCCCTTTTTATTTTCAGTGGAAAAGAACCCAGCCATGCACCAATCCCGGTCAGTATCATCCAATTTGCAAGAACCATCCCTATAACCAATTCATTGCCGTTGAATACCGTCAGAAATTCGCGAAGCAGGATCACCTGGGCAATCATTGTTGTACTTCCCAGCAAAAAAGCTGATATCTTCAGGAGGCCGGGACCTGTATCATTGATGAGGGGTTCTTCTTTCGGTGGTTTTTCTGTTTTCGGATTGCCTTTGAATAAGTGAAGGTAATAATTCAGGTGCCAGATAAAATGAAAAAAGCCGATGATGGCCATTGCAATGCCGAACTCAACATGGTACGCCAGCAGTTCATCGTAAAAAGGGATTTCCAGTTTATAATTGATTTTCACAACCAAAAGCAGGCCAATCAGGCCAGTGACCAGAAAGGTGAGCAGCAACAGTATATTCCAGAATTTCCGGTGGCCGGCACGGCCCACAATGCCCAGGCGTGACAACACAAAGGAAAGCGTGTAAAAAGCAATGACAATAATGCTGATCGGTAATAATGCATAGGCCCTGTTCATCTCCGGATCGTTTTTTAATTGTTCCTGTATAAATTCCCGGGAGAGGAATTTAAATGATGAATGTAAAATTAAATGAATCTTTGGAATTGACCTTAGAGGTTGTACGACAAAATCCACTTTTTTACCCCTAAATCCCTTTCGGCAGGCTCAGGTAGCACCTATGAGAGGATTTCCCGAAAATCACTTCTTTCCTGGCTCCCCCACAGGGGGCCTACTCTCTGTTCACAGGTTAATTTGGAACAAGGCTTCCGGAACACCATTCCCATTGCCGGAAGAATAACAAAAAATGTTACATAGTGAAATTAAAAAAATAACATATAAAAAAGAGATTCCTCCCTTATAACTTATTGTATAAATCGTCATTCCGGGTTGCCACCCAAAAATTTTGGGCATAATGAGGCAATGACAGGAAAGGTATCTGGAAGTCAAGTCCCCGGTTCACCGGAAGGTGAAAAGCAGGGGGAGCCAGTCAAAGTAGTCCGGGCCGGCGAAGGCGGGAGCGGTTTTTGGCGGGTCTTCAGGGAGGTGTGCCGGGAATAAAAAACCGTGAGGCGGGCTGAAGGATGGCTTTGACAAGACTTTTACTTCCTTTTGGTCGACTGCAAAAGGAAGGGCCCCGCCGGGCAGAGGCTAATACAAAAAAGATAAGAAGAGCAGAAGAAGAGAAAGGTAAGGGGAACAAAAATCCCGGAGGGATGATATTTGAGTAACCCGGGGTAAGAGAGGCACGAGCGCAACCCCGGGGTGAATGCAAACAGAATAACCCCGGCCACGGTAGTTCGTCAAAAAAAGCAATGCAGTTATATGGCCGGCAATGCTGAAATGCTGAAAAAGCGATGTTTTGTATTTGTTTCATATACAGACTTCTGTAAAAATCTGTCATAGGCATGGGACGGGCTGAATTCAGATGTCCCTTCAGGACGTTTTTGTTTCCCGTTAGTTTTATTTCCCAGGCAGACAATAAACATGGGACAGAATGTGGATCAGGAAGCCGGATCGGTTTTGAAATTTGCTTTAAAATATTGGTTTTTGGCAAATGGGGGTTGCGGGTTGTAGTTGCTGCAGGGACAAGACCCCCTCCCTCCGGCAAGCCGGAGTACTCCCCCTTGACAAGGGGAGAATTTGGGCTGGTGCAGAGATGGAGGTCAAGGAGCAAAAAGCGAAGGCATAGCGAAGCCATGAAAGGAAAATCCAATGACAAAAATTACCAATAATGTACTGCACGTCCTTTTTTCAGAAAATGAGGCAATGACAGGGAAGGTATCTGGAAGTCAAGTCCCCGGTTCACCGGAAGGTGAAAAGCAGGGGTGGCCAGTCAAAGTAGTCCGGGCCGGCGAAGGCGGGAGCGGTTTTTTGCGGGTCTTCAGGGATGTGTGCCGGGAATAAAAAACCGTGAGGCGGGAGGAAGGATAAGTTTGACAAGACTTTTACTTCCTTTTGGTCGACTGCAAAAGGAAGGGCCCCGCCGGGCAGAGGCGAATACAAAAAAGATAAGAAGAGCAGAAGAAGAGAAAGGTAAGGGGAACAAAAATCCCGGAGGGATGATATTTGAGTAACCCGGGGTAAGAGAGGCACGATCGCAACCCCGGGATTGAATGCACCCGGGACACCCCCGGCCACGGTAGTTCGCTCAAAAAAGCAATGCAGTTGTATGGCCGGAAATAATGAAATGCTAAAAAAGGCGATGTTTTGTATTTTCCTCATATACAAACTCCTGCTAAAATCTGTCATAGGCATGGGACGGGCTGAATTCAGATGTCCTTTCAGGACGTTTTTGTTTCCCGTTAGTTTTATTTCCCAGGCAGACAATAAACATGGGACAGAATGTGGATCAGGAAGCCGGATCGGTTTTGAAATTTGCTTTAAAATATTGGTCTTTGGCAAATGGGGGTTGCGGGTTGTAGTTGCTGCAGGGACAAGACCCCCTCCCTCCGGCAAGCCGGAGTACTCCCCCTTGACAAGGGGAGAATTTGGGCCGGTGCAGAGATGGAGGTCAAGGAGCAAAAAGCGAAGGTGTAGCGAAGGCATAGCGAAGCCATGAAAGGAAAATCCAATGACAAAAATTACCAATAATGTACTGCACGTCCTTTTTTCAGAAAATGAGGATATGACAGGGAAGGTATCTGTAAGTCAAGTCCCCGGTTCACCGGCAGGTGAAAAGCAGGGTTGGCCCGTCAAAGTAGTCCGGGCCGGCGAAGGCTGGAGCGGTTTTTTGCGGGTCTTCAGGGATGTGTGCCGGGAATAAAAAACCGTGAGGCGGGAGGAAGGATGACTTTGACAAGACTTTTACTTCCTTTTGGTCGACTGCAAAAGGAAGGGCCCTGCCGGCCAGAGGCGAATACAAAAAAGATAAGAAGAGCAGAAGAAGAGAAAGGTAAGGGGAACAAAAATCCCGGAGGGATGATATTTTAATAACCCGGGGTAAGAGAGGCACGATTGCAACCCCGGGTTGAATGCAAACAGAATAACCCCGGCCACGGTAGTTCTTCAAAAAAAGTGGTGCAGTTATATGGCCGGAAATGCTAAAATGCTGAAAAAAGCGATGTTTTATATTTGATTCATATACAAACTTTTACTAAAATCTGTCATAGGCATCCGGCAGTTGCCGGAGAGGAATCTCTCACTCACAAAGTTTAAAAGTTTACTTTTTGCAGAAGAACCATCAGACAAGCGCCCCCGACGACTACATGGATGACCAGACTTGAATCCTTCCGTTACCGGGAGAGCCGTGCTCCTGTTCCTGGAGCACGCTACTCCTAATGCTGGAGCATGCTACTCCTGATGCTGGAGCACACTACTCCTGATGCTGGAGCAGTATGCTCCCGAAGCGGGAGCATACTGCTCCGGGAACTGGAGTAACCTATTCCCTCTCAAAGAGAGGAAGGCAAATAAGGAATAACAAAAAAGTAGTTACAAAAAAGAATTATATTGAAATTATGAAAGTTTTGGGAAGTTATCATCTGCTGTCAAGTCAATCATCAAATTTTGTGTATATTTGAGATCCATATACACTAACCTGAATAATTCAGGCTAACATACGCCAAATAATTTATTAATGTCAATTCAATTCAAAGTATAGAATGAAAACGAAATCGAATATCAACAAGCCAGATATCTCTCTAAGACTGATTTTTTTACTTCCCTTACTGCTGTTGGCTTTCAGTTATAAAGCATTTTCAAATATTATTCCGACCGGAAGTTTCACCAGGATTAATGTCGTTTCTTCTGCCCTCCCTGTTCAGACCGCAGCAGAGAATCTGCATGTTTTTCTGAAAAAACAGTGCCCGACGGTAAATGTATCCATTGTGACGGATGTCGGGACAGATAAAAAGCCGGATGCCGGAACCATTATTATTGGTACTACTGCAGAAAGTCCGGTATTGAAACAATGGAAAGAAACGGGTGTTCTCAGCATCTGCGCTTCAGGTTCAGGGGACGATAGTTATGAAATTGTACAATTAGACAGCTGTATTGCGGTGAACGGTGCAAACCCACGCGCTGTGCTTTACGGCGTATTCGAACTTGAAGATATTTTTGCTGCGGATATGGGTATTCCTGCCGGTTTTACAAGCCGTGCAGAACCTTCTATGAAAATCAGGATACTTCATCCATTGTCGCCATGCGGTGAACGGAACGGATTTACAAAATACCTGAAAAGTGATTTTGAATTTATTGCCCGCTGTGGTGGGAATGTTGCCCATCTTACACACGACTGGATGCGGGAAAAGACCCTGTTCAGCTTCGTACCATCCACTGAATTTCCTAATGCTGCAGACCCCAAAGTTGTGGAAGAAAACCGTAAAATACTTCGTCAATATTTGGATTGGTGCAAAATTTACGGATTACAGGCAGCAATGTGGCTATGCGAAATGCCTTGTCAGGGAGGAGGTTGGGTGCCGGAACCGAGGCGAAAAGCTTTTTTAGAACATTTCCCTGCCGAATGCCTTTCGGAAAGCGGCACAAAACAAGGGAAAGTACTTTGCCTTGCCCATCCGAAAGTTGAACAGGAATACCGCCGGATGGTCCGGCAATTGGTTACCGATTTCCCCGAAATATCAATGGTTCTGGTATTCACACTTGATGCAAACGGAGAGTTTTGTGATCCTGCTACCTGTCCGCGTCACAAAGGAGTCAGTAAACTAACCCAATACAATCATCTTCTCTCCCTTATGGTGGAAGAAGGAAGAAAAGTCAGACCTGACTTTCAGGTGATTTTTGTCGGATGGGGATGGAAATTCCGGGGCGATCCCGAATTCTTCTCCCGGCAGGAGGCCTTTTCTGAAGGAACCGGCATTACCCTGCCTGCAGATGGAGAAGCCTGGAATTATGACCGTAAACTTACCGATCTGCTCTTCCGGTCCCGTGCAATTGCAAAAGAACATCAACAATCTTTCCTCGGCTATGATAATTTTCTCTGGAGTGATGATACATGGTGGAACGATAGCAAAAGAGAAGAAACCAACCTGCCGGAAGGGATCACCTCAATATACGATTACCCGCTAGGTATTGCAGCAAAACTGCGCCGGTGGCAGAAGCTTGAGGCTGACGGTTTTTTCGACCAATGGGGCACGAAAGCAGAATTCATCCAGCTTAATGCAATTGCTCTTCGGGAGTTGATATTTCATTCAGAAAATACCAATCCTGATAATGTATATAACTGGGCTCAGTCTCTCTCTGCCAGACGCTTTGGGAAGGATGTAACACCTTATCTGCTATCCGCATGGGAAGAAATAGAACAGGCGCAACAACTGCTGTCAGACCATACTTATTTTTGGCATGTTCAACGCCCGATGTGGTCGGGGCCGGTGCTTAAATGCCCGCTAACGATTGAAGCGTTACAATCCATCGAAATCAGTCATAGGCAAGAACCCCCGAAACCGTATGGTACCCATGATTATGTTCCGTTTCGCAAAGATACTGACTGCGCACAGGCCCTTGCTGAGCCGCTACGTCAGGCTGCTGATCATTTCGGCAAGGCGCTGGCTTATCTGCAAACCGCATCACCCCTGGTGAGTCATACAACTTCTGCTTTCGACCACTGGTATCAACCGGAACCCGGAGCTCCGTCCCGGTTCACGCCGCAACAGTTAATCGGGGAACAAATTATATCCGTTCGTCTCCAGGAAGCAGTGCAGCGCCGTATGAGCCGCTTTTTTGAAGCATGGGCACTTGTAAAAACATTACCGGATAAAGGGACTCCTGCTTATGAAACGGCATTGTTGAAACTTAAAAAACTACAGGACGAAGACGGAGCTCCGGATCGTTTGAATAAAGCAAATGAACAAAGGGAGAAATAAATTTATCACATTTTAATAAGTATAGGGATTGTCGTATACTCCAGGCTATCCTTTTTTTGAAACTTTCAGAAATAAATCTTTACCTTTGAACCGACTTTGGTGGCTGTTCCCTTTCGGGGGAACGCCTGTAAAAGGGAATCCGGTGATTTCGGCCTGCCGGAAGATTCCGGAGCAGTCCCCGCTGCTGTAAACCCGTTTTGAATGGTTCCGATCCATTTTTGCCACTGTCCGGCTTTTGACGGGCGGGAAGGCTGTCGGAACCGGGTAAGCCAGAAGACCTGCCAAATCGCTGATTGTTTAATTCGGAACTTCGGGAGAAAGGATCGATGAATTCCTGCTAATTCATTTCATTTTTTCTGAAGCTAAAAAAGAAGCTTTTTTTATGAAGGCATTTTCTGCATGGAGCGGTGGCAAAGACTGTATGCTGGCTTTGTACCGCACGCAACAACAAAAAGAACACACGGTTACCCATTTGGTAAACATGTGCGATGAAGAATCGGGCTTTTCCCGTTCGCACGGACTGAAAAAAGCGGTTATTGCCCGTCAGGCTGAGTTGCTGGGTATTAAGCTCCTACAGCCCAAAACCAGCCGGAGCGATTACGAAAAAAACTTTAAGAAAGTAATGGCGGGGTTAAAAGAGGAAGGCGTTGAAGCCGGCATTTTTGGAGATATCTACCTGAATGAACACCGCGACTGGATTGAGCGGGTTTGCCGCGAAAGCGGGATCATCCCGGTTTTCCCGCTTTGGAAAGTCCCGACGATTGACCTGGCCAGGGAGATGATCCGAGAAGGGTTTAAAATACTGACTGTTTCCGTGTCGGCTGACCATCTTGACCAGTCGTGGCTTAACCGTGAGTTTAACGCCGAATTCGTGAACGAATACTCCAAACTGGAAGGCCATAAAGACATTTGTGCCGAAAACGGCGAGTTTCACAGTTTTGTTTATGATGGTCCGAATTTTAAGCATCCGGTGCCCTTTACCAGGGGAAAAACCTATTTCAGTGATAACCACTGGTTTCTTGAGATCGACTAAATGACTGGTTCCATGAAATACAAACGAATTGTATCACTGGCACCGTCGATTACTGAAACGATTTTTGCCCTGAACCAGGGACACAGGCTTGTCGGGATTACCGACCATTGTAATTTTCCGGTGGGAACAAACAGCAAAACACGTATTGGCGGTTTTTCAAACCCGGACGTAGAAATTATTCTGAAGTTACAACCCGACCTGATCCTGGCTACCGGCTTGCACCGCCCGGAAAAGCTGGCAGTTTTTCAGGAGAAAAATATAGATATAAAAGCAGTCCGGGCTGAAAAACTTAACGATTCGTTTCAGGTAATCAGACAAATTGGTGAATACCTGGAGGTAGCGGAAGAAGCAAATCTGCTGGCATCAAAAGTTCATGAAGAATTTGAAAAACAGGTGAAGCGGACTATCTGTCTTCAACCATTGAAAGTCTGCTATTTTTGTTCGTTTGATCCGCTCTGTGGATGGAAAAACAAATGCCAGGTAAACGAGTTAATACGCCTGGCCGGTTGTGAACCGATTCCTTTCAACCCGGAACAGGTAGCTGAAAGTATTCACAAAGCCAACCCTGATCTGATTCTTATTCCTGAAACCAACTCAGGGCAAAAAGCGGCAAAGCTCCGGGAAATTATCGATTCAAACCCGCTCATCAGGCAAACAAAAGCTTTTCGGAATAAACAGGTCCGGAATGTAGACGGAGTTCTCCTTTCTCGGCCAGGACCACGGGCTGCCGAAGGTCTTCATTTATTCGTCGAAGCCATTTTCCCAGAACTAAAAAATAAAAATCAGGATACATGAAACGGTATATCTTATTATTCGCGGTATTGTTTGCATTTGTTCTGAATGCCTCTGCTCAAAAACGCATTATTTCACTTGCTCCTTCACTTACAAAAAGTATTTATCAGCTAGGAGCCGGCGATCAGTTGGTCGGCTTTACCAGCTTTTGTGTAAATCCGACCCACAATAAAGTTGAAGTAGTCGCCAGCGCTGTAACGGTAAATCTTGAAAAAGTAATCAGTTTACAACCCGATCTGGTGGTGGCTTCATCGCTTACCAATCCGGAAACACTGAAAAAACTGAACCAGTTGGGTATCAAAACAGCCATGTTCCCTTATCCGAATTCGTTCGATGAAATTTGCAGTTACTTTATCGAAATAGGGAAACTTACCGGGCACGAGGGAAAAGCAAGAGAAATAGTAACACAATCGCAGCAGGAACTCGAAGAAATACGACAGCAAAGGCAAAATACGTCAAAACCTTCCGTTTTTATTGAAATTGGAGCAAAGCCCTTGTTTGGTGCTGCCTGTAATACTTTTCTCGATGACTATATTACGTTTGCCGGCGGGACTAACATCCTGAAAGACCAAAAACAGGGAAGCGTTACCCGCGAAAGCATTTTACTCAGTAACCCCGATTATATCATCCTGTCGCGTATGGGTGGTTTTACCGGCGATGAAGAATACAAAACATGGATGAATTATAACGAATTGAAAGTTGCCAAAAACAGGCACGTTTACAAGATCACATCGGAAGACATGTGCAGTCCTACTCCATCCCAGTTTATCGAGGTACTTCAGGAAATAATTGATTTAATGGATCATTAAAACTCTAAAGATGGAACAAGGATTAATTCATATTTACACTGGCGAAGGAAAAGGAAAAACCACCTGCGCCGTTGGCCTGGCAACCCGCGCTTTGGGACACGGATTAAAAGTTTATTATGCCCATTTTATGAAACGCCCCGATTTGTATGGTTACAACGAAATTCAAAGTCTTGAAAAACTGGGAGCTACCATTTTGCCGTTTACCAGTGGGCATCCTTTTTGTGACCGGTCAATTACCAAAGAAATGCTGGTAAAAGAGATGAATGAGGCAATGGCCCGTCTTTCCGGCATTTTACAAGCCGATCCTCCTGATTTGCTGATTATGGACGAGATACTGATTACCATTCGTGACGGTTTTTTTCCTGAAGAAGAACTGATTGAATTTATGAAGAAGAAACCGCAGCAAACTGAACTGGTACTGACCGGAAGAGGCGCTACCGGAAAAATAATAGAACAGGCCGATTACGTAAGCAGGCTGGAAAAAGTTAAGCATCCGTTTGATCAGGGTATTCCAGCCCGGGAAGGTATTGAATTTTAATTTTTTAATGATGAGGCCTATACTTGTTCGCCGTGCCTTTTGGCTGCTCATTTTTTTTGTACTGGTGGTTGTGGCAGTAATCGTTTCGCTTGGTTCCGGAGAAATGAATATCCCCTTTTCGGATATATTTCATATTTTGTCCGGGAACGGAACCGGTATTGAAAACACGGTTCTAATGCAGGTACGGTTGCCGCGGATCATTCTCGGGTTGGCCGTTGGCGGGGCATTGAGCCTTTCAGGAGTTATTTTGCAAGGTATTTTCCGTAATCCGCTGGTTGAGCCGTACACCCTGGGTATTTCGGGAGGGGCTTCGGTGGGTGTTGCCCTGGCCATTGTTTTGCAATTGCAGCAAACACTGGGGACTTACGTGTTACCCCTGAGCGGTTTTCTGGGCTCGATTGCCGTTATTGCTACGGTATACATCATCAGCAGCCGGGGGCGGATGGTAAAAATTCAAAGTATGCTGTTAACCGGGGTCATGATCAGCTTTGTGGCTTCGTCGGTTATGATGATGCTCATGTCGCTGTCCAGTGCCGAGAACCTGCACGGAATTGTATTCTGGATCATGGGCTCGCTTGATGAGCCCAATGCAGCATTGATACGCCTTACCGTTTTGGCATCATTGATCTCCCTGGTACTTTCATACCTGTTTGTCCGTCCGCTCAATGCACTCCGGCTGGGCGAAGAAAAAGCAAAAAACCTGGGGATCAATACCGATGTTTCGGTGCGCCTGCTATTTCTGATTGCCTCGGTTTTAGCCGGGGTCTGTGTTTCAGTGGCCGGGGTTATTGGGTTCGTAGGACTAATTATCCCTTTGCTCATCCGCTTACTGGTTGGTTCCGATTTTCGCATTTTACTGATCGCTTCGTACCTGCTGGGGGGCGCTTTTCTGGTGTCGTCGGATGTGCTTGCCCGGACTATCATTTCTCCTAACGAATTACCGATCGGGGTAATTTCAGGAATTATTGGCGGACTATTATTCATCCTGATTATGGGAAGAAAGAACACCGGTTCTTCAATACGTCTTTAAAACCACTGATTCATGAACATTCTTGAACTTACAAATTTTAGTTGCGGTTACCCGGGGTTTCATCTCAATAATATTTCTTTTCAGCTTGAAAAAGGAAGAATGGCAGGGATTATCGGTCCCAACGGATCGGGGAAAACCACGCTTTTTAAAGGAATAACCGGTATTCTCCCGTGCCGGGAAGGAGAAATCAGGCTGAACGGGAAAAACATAAAAAGCTATTCGTCGAAAGAAAAAGCCCGGCTCATTGCTGTGGTTAGCCAGTTTGTTGAAACCGGGAATATGACTGTGGAAGAATATGTGCTGATGGGCCGTATTCCATACTCAAAAGGATTTAAATTGTTTGAAAAACAGGACGATCTGGAATTGGCTGATTATTACATGAAGTTGGTAAACATCAGCAAACACCGGGATAAGCTGATGACGGAATTAAGTGGTGGCGAACAGCAACTGGCCGGCATTGCCCGCGCCCTGACCCAGCAACCACAATTGCTTCTGCTTGACGAACCCACCTCGCATCTCGATATCAGTCACCAGGTACAAATATTAAATCTCATCCGAAGGTTAAACCAGTCACTGGGCATTACCGTGCTGCTGGTTATCCACGACCTGAACCTGGCCGGCGAATATTGCGATGAACTCATCTTGTTTGAAGACGGTCGGGTACACACAAAGGGAAAACCGGAAGAAGTTCTTACCTATACCAACATCGAAAACGTTTACAACACGCTGGTTGTAACCGGTAATAACCCGGTTTCCGGGAAGCCGGTGATATTCCTGGTAAGCGAATCAGTATCATAGTTTAGGCATTAGAAGTACACCGCCAGCCATATTGTTTTCCGGTCTGACGCAGTCCATTTTACACGATGTTTTTGGTGCGGTTTCAGAAAAAGAAAATCATTTTTGCCGAGCCGGGTTTCTGTGCCATCGTCAAATTCAATAATAGCTTCGCCTTCAATAATCATTACCCATTCGCTTTTCTCCTGATCGTACCAGCCTGTTTCGGGCGATGATTGCCCGTGTGAAATAATCCGTTCAATTTTTAGCTGTCCGGTGTCAACAATATCCTGAAAAATTTCTTCGTCAACCTGTTCCGGGATCAGACTTAGAAAGTTGGAGAAATGTATGGGTTCATTTTTTCGCATATTCATAAATTATTTTTCTGTTTTTCATTTTTTTGTATGACACGCATGTTCCCCGGCTTTTTGTTTCTTCGGATATACCCGCTTGGCGTTTCTCCGGTTATTTCTTTAAATACCCGGTAAAAAGTCGATCGTGCTTTAAATCCTGATTGGTTAATAACAGACTCAATAACATAGTTCTCCGGCATTTTAGACAGAAGCATTTTACTTTTTTCAACCCGGTATTGATTGATGAATATATAAAAGTTATCGTAACCTGCATCTTTTATATACTGGGTTAATTTAGTTTTTGAAATTTTCAGTTTGTTAGCTGCTTCCTGTAATGAAATATCTGGAATAAGATAAAGTTTATCTTTTTTGAAACGGTCCAGTATCGATTGATTTTCAATATTTATACTGCTATTATTCACAACCGAAGTATTATTAATAACGGGTTCGTGGGGCATAATACCTGCAAGATCTTTTTGTTGCATTGCATGAATAAAAAAGAAAAAGGCATACAATACAAGAAAAAGAAATGCCAGTGGGTACATGAACGAAAGGTGATATATCCCAACCAGGGCAAACCCTTCAAAAAATCCCTGAAGAATAATAATAACAACAACCCATTTAATCCAAACAACATTATAATGGGAAATAAAAGAGTCGTTATTTTTTATGGAGTAAATATATTTTCTATACAGTTTGTAGATAAGAAAAGAATACAGGATTGCCTGTAAATAAGAAATTATACGACATGGAATTGCCAGGATATTGTGATAAAAATTATCATCCCAAACCATTTGTATTGTCGATTTTAAGGTTTCGTTGCTTTGTCCCACAATTTCTGCGGCATGACCGGGAACAATTATAATTGTCAGGATTGTATTTACAAAAAAGGGAATAAAATGCCATAAGTCGTTTCCTGCTACTATTTTATTTTCACGGGATAATTTCTGAATATACAAATAAGTCAATGGAATCAATGTTACTTTGATTGGTCCTGTAAGGTAAGCAGTCCAGGAAATATCAATATGAAACATGAGCAAAGCAGGCCCCAACGATAATATCCCCCTCAATAAGAAGGAGATATACATGTAAAATAGCCCCTTGCGATGTTGTACCTTGCTTATAACAAAAAGCAGTACCGCAAAAGCAGTATATATAATCAGTAAAATAGCGAAGAAAAATGCAGCTTTTGAATTCATTTAAAAAGTAAACTTGTTGAATACAAAAATGAAATAATAGCAACAGAAATCAAATTTTGCTTTGACTGATTTAGAAGGAAAACCAAATTTTTTTGATTTTATCCCCCAATCGCAGGGGAGGAATCAGAAAAATCGATCCGGTTCCCCCTGGAGTTAGGGTAAAACGGATGGATTTCTCGTTTTTGAAGGAATTTGTCAGAGTAGAACAAAATACGGGACAAAAGATTCTTACTTCAACCGAAAGATAATATTATGGATCGTTTTGAAAATAATATTTTTTGTATTGACATTCAGACTTTTATCGCTCTTTATTCTTGTTTAGTGAGACATATTTATCATTCTATGGGACATCAATAAGTTGCAATTCCGGTTTGTCTTTTATCATTTTACAGGTAAAAAAGCAAAATCTAAAGAGTTATGAAAAATCTGGAAACTATTTATCTATTGTTTATCTTTCTTCCTGTAGTATTAATATCCTGTTCCAAAGATGATCCGGAAGATGTTGTAGAAAGTATCAACTATGGAGGCCCATCTAATTGGGTGTCGTTGCCTGAAGCCGGAAAGGAAGTCGATGTATTTTATGTGTATCCGACTGTAAGTTCCAATGCTTCCGGTTCAATGGATATTACCGATGAAGATGAACGGGCTCTGGCACAAGGTATTTTTAAGGCACAGGCCAGTGTTTTTGAGTCGGAAACCAATGTGTTTGCCCCTTACTACCGGCAAATGAGCACACAGGTACAAATGCCTGACGATCCGGATGCTCTGGCTACCGATACCGAAGAATTTAAACAGGGAGCAGTAGATGTACAAGATGCCTTCGATTATTTTATTGAGCATTTGAATAATGGGCGTCCGTTTATTATTGCCGGGCACAGTCAGGGTACCATGGCATTAATAGAACTGATTAAGAATCGCTTTTGTAATGATGAAGCACTTCGCAACCGTCTTGTTGCTGCTTATTTAATTGGCTATACAGTAACCAATTCCGACTTGGAAACAGCAGGTCTTAGCGCGGCACAGCAGGCCGATGATTTGGGCGTGGTAATTACTTATAATACCCAGTCTCCCTCTTCTGTTGGAGGTCCCATGCTATTATCCGGAGCAAATTGTATCAATCCTTTAAACTGGACAACAGATGCAACCAAGGCCGATGCCTCTGAAAATCTTGGGGCCGTATTTTTTGACGATTCGACCGGAGAGTTTCAACGGGAAGTACTACATTATTGCGATGCACAAATAGATTTGGAAACAGGTGCACTTATGACAAATATTCCTGATAAACTTGAAATAGGGCCTTATTCTGAAGGGGTATATCATCGTTTCGATTATGCTTTATGGTACCGGAACCTGGAAGAAAATGTTAAAGTCCGGATTAATACTTTCTTAAGTAACAATGAATAGAAAGGGGATCATTTTCCAAGTACTTCGAACTTTCGGTTAATTATTTCCCCGTTTTCATCAACCAGGGTAAGTGTATGAATGCCAATCCCTGCCGTTACTTCCATCTGATGAATATCGGTGGTGCTTCCCAGGTATTCGTTATCAAGGTGCCAGTGAATGGTAGCACCGGCCTGACGATGGGCGGCTACGAAAAGTGTTTTTTCTGTTTTGCCTCCAAAACCGAGTGGAATAAAAATTTTCGTGCCTGGTTCAGGGTAAATCAAATCCATCGCTTTTTCTTCTTTTGCCCCGCATCCCGGGGCAAAAGGCGGCAATGTCCTGTAATATGGGTTTTTCGACTTATAATACCATTCCATTACCGGGGGAAGTACCAGCCAGGGTTTTGTCACCATGTCTGCCACCCGGTAGCAGTCGCTGTTAACGCGGTAATGTTCAGTTTTGTCGAGATGAACCAGTTGATGGTACGGGCAAAGCGGCGTTTTTACGCCGTTGCGGGCAGTCCATATCGTGTCGACATGATTGCAGACAGGAGAAGCCTGGTAACCGCTTTCGTGGCAAACCGGCAGACGGATCAAATCATCATAAGGAGTTTCGAACCAGCCGTCAGTAGGTAATAATTTAAAAATATCGAAAAGAATGGGTGCAGCCGCCCGGGCCCCGGTTAGTCCGGGGCGTCCTTCCCCGTCGGCATTACCCACCCAAACGGCGACCACATAGCCGGGATTAATGCCTACCGACCAGGCATCGCGGTGTCCGTAGCTCGTACCGGTTTTCCATGCTATTTTTTTCGACGAGTCGTATACCTGCCAGTTGGTTCCTTCCAGAGGACGGTCCATTTGGGTAAGAGCTTCAAAAGTCAGCCAGCCTGGCCCTGCCCCAAGGATGGAAGAAAAACTTTTTTCCGAAGCCTCTTTCTCTGTTCCCGAAATATAAGTTGCCGGGTGAAAGCCGGCAGCATCGTATTGCGATTGTAATTTACTGAAGTGGTTCAGTTGACGTGCCATTCCGCTATATGCTCCAGCCAAATCCCATAACGTAACTTCGGCTCCTCCCAGGATCAGTGATAAACCATAATGATCAGCCGGTTTGTTGATGGTTGAGAACCGGAGTTTTTGCAACAGAAGCAGGAACCGTTCAACGCCGTAATCCTGTAACATACGTACTGCCGGGACGTTGAGCGAACGGGCCAGCGCATTGTCGGCAGGAACAGCGCCATCGTATTTCTTATCAAAGTTTTCCGGGCTGAACCCTGAAATGCGGGTTGGTATATCAGGCAGTAAAGTTTTCGGAAGCAGAAGCCCGTCTTTTTGCATCGATGCGTATAAAAAGGGCTTCAAAATACTGCCTGAACTTCGCGGGGCAGTAATAATATCTACCTGTGTCCCGTTTTCATCTCCTTCACCTGAAGTATTTCCCACATAAGCAAGCACATTGCCGGTCTCTACTTCAATAACCAGGGCTGCAGCGTTTTCAATTTCATTTTTGGCCAGTATCCGGTGATGCGTTCCAACAACCTGTTCCACGCGCTTCTGCAGGTCTGTTTTAACAGTTGAGTGAATCCGCTGTTGGGCATATCCGTCTTTTATTGCACGGTTGAGCAGATGAGGCGTAAGTTGAGGCAATGGTTTGGGTTCGCCGGGTAGTGGTTCCAACTGTGCCAATTCGCAGGTAAGATGGTCAATCACTCCTTTTTGTTGTAACTTTTCGATAAGCCGGTTTCGTTTTTTTAGCAGTTTTTCCTGGTTTCTCCCGGGATAAATAAGGGCCGGGGCATTAGGAAGAACAGCCAGTGTTGCTGCCTCGGCCCACGAAAGCAGGTCCGGTGAACGGCCAAAATAACGCCACGAAGCAGCCTCCAGCCCAACCACGTTACCGCCAAACGGGGCATGGGAAGCATACAGGTTCAGTATTTCTTTTTTACTGAAACGAAGTTCCAGGCGGAGCGCCAGCACAAATTCAATGAGCTTTTGGCTTATGGTTCGCGGTTTGTTTTTCCGCGCCATGCGGACCACCTGTAAAGAAATTGTACTTCCCCCGCGAACGACTCTTCCGGCTTTCAGGTTTTGCACAATGGCTTTCAGCACTGAGAACGGGTTAATGCCCGGGTGCCGGTAAAAATATTCATCTTCGAAATAAAGAAGGGCTTTTTCAAAACGAAAAGGGACACTGTCGCACTCGGGAAAGCGCCATTGCCCGTCAGATGCTATCCGGGCTGCCATCAGTTGCCCGCCGGCTGCGTTTAAAACCGTGCTGTACGGGTCGTTAAACAATGGTTTCGGCAAACAAAACCAGAACCACAGCAACAATAGCAAAACGAAAGCTGCGAAAAACCACTTCCGCATTGTTTTGCCTTGTTGTCCCGAAAGTATCTCTAACCCAAAAAATTTCATGTGCCCTGCTGACAAAATTTGCTTCTTATCCTAACCTCGTGCACTCAGAATGGCAGTATTATCGTTAACCCGGTTTTAAAAATCTTTCTGTTTGCTGTCAATAATGATTGTAACCGGGCCATCGTTGACCAGCGAAACATCCATCATAGCACCAAATTCGCCGGTACCAACAGATTTTCCCAGTGTACGGCTGATCCCGGCAATAAACTTCTCATACATCGGGACTGCAAAACCAGGCTTTGAGGCCCGGATGTACGACGGGCGGTTCCCTTTCTTTACAGAGGCGTGCAAAGTAAACTGGCTCACTACCAGTATTTCCCCGTTTATATCCTGCACCGAACGGTTCATCACCCCGTTTTCATCGTCAAAAATTCGCAACTGTACGGTTTTCCTTACCAGCCAGTCAATATCCTCCGTAGTATCAGTATTTTCAATGCCCAATAAAATTAGCAATCCCTGCCCGATGTTCGATTTTAACTTACCCTCAATTGTTACCGATGCCCTTGAAACACGCTGAATTACAATTCTCATTTTCTCTTTTTTTTCTGAAGAATGCTTTGAGTCAAAACTTACCTCCATGTTTAATGACTTAAAACATGGGGTTTGTTCCTGTAAAAATAGAACAATTAAATGGGAACAAATTGTTATTTAACAGCAGACTTTCATCAAACTGTTTGGTAAATTTCTGGGTGAATTGTTTATCTTTGGAGCGGGGTAATACCCTGGATTTTGAAATAATTTTAGTATGTGGATTTTAAGCCCCCAATATTGGGGGCTTATTTATGACACTGAATACTAAACATCTAAACCGAGTTACTATGAGAAACTTAATCATTATTTTTTTGTTTTTTGTTCCCTGCGTGCAATCGAATGCATAAGATCAATACCTGCTCAGCAGTAAATATTCCAAAGAACAACTGGCACAAATATTAATTCCCTGTTCAGACTGGAAACCTTTTCCAGGAATTGACGACCGTGCGGTATGGTCAAAAGCCGACCAGAACATGATGAAAGGCAACCTGGCAAAAGCCGAAGAATATCTCACTTATGAATGGCCATCGATCCCGGCAACAAAATCTCTTCTTTTTGTGCGTAACGGAAACAGAACCGAATACCAGGATATTAGTTTAAAAAAAAGATCAGTACTCGGGACCCTGCTGCTTGCTGAGATTTATGAAAATAAAGGCCGTTTTATCGACCAGATTATTGATGGTATATGGTCGATTTGTGAAGAGTCGTATTGGGGAATACATGCCCATTTGCCAAGTGGGCCTCAATACAAAGGGCTGGTCGATGTCCGCGACCCGGTGGTTGATCTTTTTGCTGCCGAAACCGCTTCGTTGCTGGCATGGACCGACTACCTGATCGGGAAACGCCTCGATGCTGTTTCCCCACAAATACGAATAGTTTTGTAAATCCCCGGTTTCATTATATTTGAATCGGGGATTTCTATTGATTTTCCAAATAGAATCCCATAAATTGCATCAAAAACCAAAATTCTCAACAATGGCTGATATAAAATGTGATAGTTGCAGTCTGAAGGCAAAATACGATCAGAAACCAAAATCGTTTGCAGGCCGGTTCTGGCGTTGGCATATAAATTTTTGCCCCGGATGGAAAGCTTTTATGAATTCTCTTCCTGACGAAGAACGCCGACAAATTGCGCTACACTATAATCAGAAAAAGTATTTGAGATGAACAGTATCGACTACCTGATGAAATCTGTGTCGGAAGCCTTAATCAGAAGTTCCGGAAAGCTCTGTTTTTTTTATTACAAGGTTATGAACATTCCTCTGTTTTTACAGGAGGGGAGAAGATTTAGAATTGAACAGCCCTGGCATCTTCATTTCTGATTAAAATTAATGTGAAATTATGCTTAAGAAAATGAATCTCTCTTTGTCTATATAGATTCATTTTTACTTTTGTAAGATCATGATAAGGCAGATCCGCCGATATAGCAAATTTGGCTTTGTATTATTGTTGCCAGCCTATTTTTTAATACTTGCCAACTCTGTTCTGAACAGGCATACACACGTTTTGCCTAACGGAATCATGATCACGCATGCCCACCCTCTTCCCAGAGATGAGGCAGGCAACAAACCAACCAACCACCATCATTCAAAAAAGGGGTATATCTTCCTGGAAAGTTTTTACATTAGTTATTATACCATTTCAGATAATTTATTTTTTCCTCCCAAATTTGAGCACCTGCTGGAAAGAAAAATAATTTTCCCTGAACCTCTTGCACACGAGATATTCATTGCCGGTAATTCACAACGGGCCCCTCCGGTTTTTGCCTGAAAATATTTCAAGAGAAACCAACAGACCAAATTTTAAATTAGTACTTACATACTTTTAAAGATGAAACATTTATTAAGTACAGTGCTATTATTGCATTGTATACTATTATTATATGCCGGACCAATTGATCCGGACAAGAAAAAAACAGACGCGAATATTATTGGGCATGTTGTTGCCAATGGTGAACATATCCCCTTTGCCAATGTGTTTATCAAAGGAACAACCATCGGAACCACCACAGACGAAACAGGTCACTATCAACTGATCAACCTCCCGGAGGGGACTCTTACCGTTCGTGTCCAGGTGATGGGTTATAAACCCGAAGAAAAAACAGTGGAAATACGTCAAGGCCAAACAAAAGAAATAAAATTCGAATTACATAAAGATGTCCTTGGTATTGAAGAAGTGGTCGTTACCGGCGACCGGAATGAAAAAAACAGAAAAGAAGCATCTGTGATAGTCAATACCATAACGCCCAAACTTTTTGAAACGACCAATGCCGTTACTTTAAGTGAAGGATTAAATTTCAGTCCGGGGTTACGTATGGAATCCAATTGCCAGAATTGTGGCTTCAGCCAGGTACGTATGAACGGGATGGAAGGGCCTTATTCCCAAATATTAATTAACGGACGCCCTGTTTTCAGTGGTTTAGCAGGGGTATACGGGCTGGAACTTATTCCCTCGAATATGCTCGAACGCATTGAAGTTGTCCGGGGAGGCGGATCGGCTCTTTACGGGAGCAATGCCATTGCCGGGACGATTAACCTGATTTTGAAAGACCCGATACGTAACATGTACGAATTCGGGATGAACGGCGGACTTACAGGGATAGGAATTGATGGCTCGGGCGATCCGGCACAGGATTACAGTGTAAATGCCAATACATCGGTTGTTTCGGGCGACAGTAAAACAGGAATGGCCCTTTACGGCTTTTACCGCGACCGCGAACCTTTTGATGCCAACGGGGACCGTTTTTCGGAACTGACCAAACTGAAAAGTACCACCTTTGGCAGCCGAATCTTTCATCGGTTCAGTAACAGAAGCAAATTGTCGGCTGATTTCTTCAATATAAAAGAAGAACGAAGAGGCGGGGACAAATTCGATTACCCGGAACATGAAGCAGGGATTGCAGAATCGATACGCCATGATATGACTACCGGGGCACTTAACTACGACCAGTTCTTCCGTGAAAATGATTTATGGTCGGTTTATGCCTCTGCTCAACGTATCATCCGTAATTCATATTACGGGGCCGAACAATCGTTGCAGGATTACGGAAAGACCAAAGGCCTTACTGCAGTTATGGGGACACAGTACAATGCGAAGTTAGGGATATCGAATTTAACCGTTGGTTTTGAAGACCGTTACGAAACATTGAATGATAAGAAGCTGGGTTACCCGGATTATGAAAATGCAACCATTGTTAACGATTCAATTGTTGAGATTCCTCATACTGAAGATACCGTAGTTGCCGACCAGAAAAGCAATACATTCGGCGTGTTTGCCCAGTACGGGATCAAGTACGATAAACTATATGTTTCGCTCGGGGGCCGGTTCGACCATTATAAAATAACAGACGAAAGTAGTTCCGGCGGCGATAAAAGTGGGAATGTATTTAGTCCTCGTGTAACACTGAAATACGACATACAATCGTATTTGCAAGCCCGCCTGAGTTATTCGCAGGGGTACCGTGCCCCGCAAATATTCGATGAAGATTTGCATATTGAAACTTCCGGTTCCCGGCAGGTTATCCACGAAAACGATCCGGACCTGAAACAGGAAACAAGCCACAGTTTCATGGGCTCGCTCGATTTTAACAAACAATTCGGGAACTTTTCTTTTGGGTTCCTTGCCGAAGGATTCTATACCCAGTTGAACGATGCTTTTGTAAACGAGTACGGCGATCCCGACGAAGACGGCGTTGTTGTTTATACCCGGGTAAATGCCGACGGGGGAGCTACTGTGAAAGGGATCAACTTCGAGGCAAATTTTGTCACGGGGGAAAATATTTCCTTTAAGTCCGGGTTCACGGTTCAAAGCAGCCGGTACGACGAAGCCCAGGAATTTAATGAAAAGAAATTTTTCAGGACACCTGAACAGTATGGTTATTTTGCCGCCGACTGGGATCTTGCAAAAGATTTTTGTTTGTCGGCAACCGGGAACTATACCGGTAAAATGTTGGTCACTTATTTCGGGAATACTCTGGACGACCCGAAAGCCGGGGAACTTCGGGAGTCTGATCCCTTTTTCGACTTTGGTTTAAAACTTCGTTATACTATAAAACTTAACGGGGCAAGTGTACAATTCTCAGGCGGGATGAAAAACATTTTCAATTCATACCAGGATGATTTTGATGAAGGAATTGACCGGGATCCAGGGTATGTTTACGGGCCGATACTCCCCCGTACCATATATCTTGGAATAAAAATCGGGAACATGCTGTAAGCTGAAACAGAAATCAGTACATATATGAACCGGTATCTTCAATTTTTTTTGACAGATGCCGGTTTTCTTTTATTTTTTATGGGATAACTGTTTTTGAAACCCTTTAAAATAATGCTATTTTTGTGACTGTTATCGATTAACCTAAAATCAACAGGATGGAGGAATTGGGCAACAAAAAGAAAAGATTCTCTTTAGGTGAGACCGAAAAGGAACGGAAAAACAACCTGATCATTATTTTTTTAAGTATCATTTTAGCAGCAGTGGTAATTGTTTTTATCGTTCAGCATATCGAAAATAAAAAGGTTGTCAATGTCCTGAACATGGAAAAAGAATCAATTCAGGAAGAACTAAACCGGATGGTTACTAATTACGATTCGTTACAAACAACGAATGATACACTTAGCCAGGAGTTATTTGTTGCCCAAACCAAAGTAAAAGATTTGTTACTTGAAGTAAATCAGGTAAAAAAAGCCAGCTACGAGCAAATCAGCCGTTACCGGGAAGAAGTTACTTCATTGCGTGCTATCATGCAAAATTTTGTGGTTCAGATTGATTCTCTGAACAAACGGAACGCGATGTTAATGGAGGAGAACAAACAGGTGAAGCAGGATTTCGCCCAGATAGAAAACCAGAAACAACAACTTGAAAAAGAAAAGCAACAATTACAGCAAAAAGTAAGCCGTGCAGCAATGCTCGAAGCAAAAAAACTGTATGCCACCGGGATCAACCGCCGGGGAAAAGATGAAAACAGCGTACGGCGCGCAGAACAGCTAAAAATAAGTTTTACTCTCAGCAGAAATGTTACAACCAGGCGGGGTAATAAAACCATTTACGTACGGATACAAAGACCCGATCAGGTACTTTTGATAAAATCGAAAAACGATTTGTTTAAATTTGAAGACCTTACTATTCCATTTTCTGCCAAACGGGAAGTAACTTACGAAGGACAGGAATTGCCGGTTAATATTTTTTGGGACAATACCAACGAACCTCCTTTTGAAATAGGCGAATACACCATCGACGTATTTGTCGACGGGTTTAATATCGGAACAGCAACAGTAAAATTTAAAAGATAGGTGGGCTTTATGCCCGCCTTACTTATTTACTTACAGCTAAAGGGCTACGTGCCTGAATATTTTTGTATGTTACCTGTCCATCGGGATGATAAAGGGTTACTATGGAATGTTTTCCATCCATCTCTGCAATTTTTATGTACTTTTCGTTTTGTTCAAGCCATAAACTGCGATTTTTACTATCGATTTTCAGCCGGATTGATTTTCCCTTTTCAGGGCCATCGATAGCTGTGATTGTGTAGTGGTTGCGGGTAGCAATTATCTGATAAGTCCCGTTTTCATTTTCAACAATTTTTTCAATCTGTTGATTTTTCTTCAGGGCCATCGGGTTATCTCCTGTCCAAAACTCGATAGTATTTAAAACTACCGCGTCAATGGTTAACGAGATTTCATATACCGGTACTATCAAAAGTCCACAAAAAATAAGTGAATTAATCCATTCATCACCTAGTGAACCATTCCATTCGTGAAGGTTTCTGGTCAACCGGAAGGGACCATAGCAACTGGTAAGGGCCAGGCTTATTGCCAACCCTGCTACCATAAATTTTACTCTTAGTTTTTTCATATTTCATACATTTTTTAGATATATATCACAAATTTAAACTATTCTTGTTCGATGACAATCCCAATCACAGGCAGAATAACTTCCTGAGGAAAGAATTGCTTTGTTTTTTGTTATCGTCAGCGTCAGTCAGTATCAGAAAACATATCAGGAATAAATTTTTATGATTAGTATTTACCCGAATTAGTCATCTGAACCACTATTTTTTTTACCTTAGCACGTACACTTCAATATCGGATAGCTTGAATGACTCGATGGAAATAAAAGACGATAAAAGTCTTGCACTACAACTGGCTAGGGGCAATGAAAAAGCCTTTGAAATAATTTTTAAAAGATACTATCAGGCTTTATGCTTGTTTTCCAGGCAGTTTTTGGAAGATGATGAACAGGCAGAAGAAGCGGTTCAGGATATATTTGTAAAAATCTGGGAAAAGCGATTTTCGCTTTCCATTGAGACATCATTGGAACATTATCTGTTCCGGGCAGTCAGGAATCACTGTTTTAACCAGCTTCAGCGTCGAAAAATAAAAAAGAGATATGCAAAAGAAATGTTGGAAAACCTGGAAAGGGAGATAAAGACGGAAGAATATTATCTGGAACCGGATATAAAAATAAAGATTGACGAAGCTATTGGCCTGTTGCCTCCAAAGCGGAAGAAAATATTCAGGTTAAGCCGTGAAGAAGGCCTTAAATACAAGGAAATAGCAGAACAAATGAATCTTTCGATAAAAACCGTTGAAGCCCAAATGGGGCTGGCATTAAAGTTTCTTCGCGAAAAATTGAAAGACTACAGTGAATCGGGGAATATTCTTTTATTTATTCTGAAAAAAATTATTTAGTCATTCCGATTAAGGGTAAAAAACCACTTTCTTGTCATAAACACGTATGGAAAACAATAATAATATAAAGCCAACCAACTGGGGTTTAATTGCCAGGATACTTTTTGATCTGGAACAGAAAAGTATCACTTCCGAAGAAATCGAGGCAGAAGAATTATCGGTACCTGATAAAATTGAATTTACCAGGAGCCGGAGGGTCAGTAAAAAGATCGATCTGTATTTTTCACAGCAGAGATACTCGGAAACTGGAGCATGGAACCGGGTTCAACAAAGAATTGTTAAAGGCCGGGGGCGAAATTTGAACCTTAATATGTTTCTGCGGATTGCAGCTGTGGTAGTGGTTGCAGCAGTGCTTAGTATATTTGTTTACCGGTATTACCGGCCCGGGGCTACTGTGTTGCAGAAACAGTTGGTTGCCAGCTCCGAGCCCCTTACTTCCTATGAATTACCAGATGGAACAGTTGTTTCTCTGAATTCGGAGACAAAACTTTTCTTCCCTGAGGAATTTGACGGGAACACCCGTGAGGTTAGCATCGAAGGCGAAGCCTATTTCGATGTGAAACCTGACCCAACTAAACCATTTATTATCAGTGCCGGGAAAGCACAGATTAAAGTATTAGGTACCAGCTTTAATGTAAATGCTTACCCCGGTACTGATAAAGTTGAAGTTATTGTTGAAACCGGCAAAGTCCGGGTTACCCGAAAGACAGACAATACTTCTGAAACCAATGAACTGATCCTGGATCCGGGCGATAAAGGAACGTTGTTGTATGCAACCGGAATTTTGTTGAAAAGCAAAAATGAGGACGAGAATTTCCTGGCCTGGAAGACGCGTAACCTGATTTTCAGGGGAACTTCTCTGCGTGAAGTTGTTGCTACACTAGAGAAGGTTTACAGAACTAACATTGACATCGCAGATGAGACGTTGGATGAACTCATGCTTACTGGTCAGTATAACGGTTATACTGTCGAATTTATTTTGGAGGTAATTGCTTCAACCCTGCAACTGGAGGTTGTTGATCAGGTTGATGGTAGTTTTATCCTCAGAAGACAATCCTGAATAGCCGATCGGTAGCGGTGCTCTGTTTTTTCTCTTCCTTTAACGGATTTTTTTAACCTGATAAATTCGTACCAATGAAAACTATTAAACAGAAACTGGCAACAAGCATCGCCATCATTTTTGTATTCCTTTCCGGAATATTGCCTGTTATGGCCCAGGAACAAAAGCCAGATGATAATATACTCGAACAGAATATCAGTATTTTTGCTGAAAATGAACCGCTTTCAGACGTTATTGAAAAGATATGCGGGTACTTTAACCTCGATTATTCCTACAATTCAAAACTCCTTGAAGGAAAAAACATTAATTTGAATATTTCCAATAAGCCCATCAGGTATGTTTTAGACAAACTGATGAGAGATTTCTACCTGATTTTTGAAATTGAGGATAACATTCTTATGGTGAGGGATTATGTGCCAATGAAAGAAAGCATGAAATACGAAGAAAAAATAAGACAAGTAAGTCTGCATACCGGTTTCGTATTTGATAATCCGCGAAAAAAATCGACCTCCATTTCCTTTAAATCTGCCAGTAACCTGATTATTATCCCGGTTATTATCAACGATTCCGATACCCTGAATTTTATTCTTGATACGGGTGTCCGTTACCCGATTATTACCGAGCTTCCGTTCGTAAATAAATTAAATCTGAATTATCTTCAGCCGGTTGAAATAAAAGGACTTGGAGAAGGCGAGTCATTGACAGCTTATCGTTCCTCAAATAACCAGATCAGCATTGAAGGTTTAGTTGCATACAATCAGGAAATTCAGATGATCATTAACGAAAATTTTCAAATTTCGCATATCCTTGGAATTCCGGTTCATGGCTTAATCGGTTTTAACCTGTTTAAAGACTATGTGGTTAAAATAGACTATGCCGGGAGTAAAATCACACTGATAAAACCAGAGAAGTACAAATACCGGAAGAGACGGAAGGATATCGTGATGCCTCTTTATTTCGAACAAAATAAACCCTATGTGAGAACCAGTATTATGACTGACAAACAAGAGGAAGTCCCGGTTAAATTGTTAGTCGATACCGGTGCCAGCGATGCTCTTTGGCTTTCGGCTAATTCTGATGAGCGTATCGGGCTGCCCGAAAACTACATAGAAACCTTTCTTGGACGGGGGCTGAATGGTGATTTGTACGGGAAAAAAGGACGTATCGGGGGAATATGGGTAGGGCCCCTCATCCTTTACGAACCTATTGTGGCATATCCCGAAAATGAATTGATCAACCAGTTGATCACGACCAACGACCGAAACGGGACGCTGGGGGCTGAAATCCTGCGAAGGTTTTATGTAACGGTTGATTATCCGAATAAACGATTGGTATTAAAACCAACAGGGGATGTAAAAGATAATTTCAATTACAACATGAGCGGAATTGAAGTTACCAATCCCATGCCGGGCTTGCCCATTTTCACGATTACCGATGTCCGTAAAAATTCGCCCGCTTATTTTGCAGGGCTGATGGAAAACGATCAAATCCTTGAAATTAACAACAGTAACCATAAATCATTAACTTTGAATGATATTAATTTGATTTTTCAAAGTAAAGAAGACAAGAAAATAAACATGAAAGTTTTGCGAAACGGCGAAGAATTGAAAACCAGTTTTTACCTGAAAAAGGTATTTTAATGGGATTTAGATTCCTGATATTATTTATTTCCTTCCTGCTGTCATCGTATTTATACGGGCAACAGGAAGGAAATTTGATTTTACAATCAGAAATATCTATCCGGCTTACTGATCAGCCGGTTTCGACTGTTCTTGATAGTATTTCCCGGCAAATTGGATATTATTTTTCATATGATCCGGTATTGGTACAGGCCAACCGGAAAATCAATGTATCGTTTTCAAAGGTAAGTCTCGAAAAAATTTTGAATGCTATTTTTAAACAACAATTTGTTTACAAGATTTTAAAAGATCAGATTATTATCACGAAAGGAAGCAATTTTTCGGGAAATGAGGGAGCGTTGAGAAACCCGGAAGATGATTTTTTGTTGCTTTCCGGGAAAGTTATTGATTTAGATAACAATTCACCTATCCCCTATGCCAGTGTTTCCATTTGGAACAGGCCTGTCGGCACTATTTCTAATTCGGATGGTGAATTTGATTTGAAGATACTGGATGAACAAAAGGACGACACCCTGATTTTTTCATGCGTTGGTTATCAGAAATATTTTCTCCCTGTCCGTGATTTTGAATTTGAAAAAAACAGCATTTATTTACGCCCCGTATCTATACGTATTAAAGAAATAAAGGTAAAAGCCATTGAAGCACGTGAAATAGTCCGGAAAATGTTTTTGAAGATAGCTGTAAACTATCCGGACGAATCTTTTCTGATGACCTCCTTTTACCGTGAAACCCTTCGGCAGGACGACAAATATATGAATGTTTCCGAAGCGGTTATGGATATATTGAAAACTTCATATGTAAACGACTCCAGAGGGGACCGTACCCGGTTTGTAAAGGGAAGAAAAAACAATCAGGAATTACTCTTTAAATGGGTTGACTTTAAAATACAGGGAGGCCCTTATTACATTACTTTGCTCGATATTGTAAAAACCCGGGAGACATTTCTTGAGCCTAAATTTTTAAATCAATACAAATACGAAATTGACGAAGTTATTTTTTACCGTGACCGGCCTACTTATGTTATTACTTTTAAGCCAGTGATGAAATCTGACGATTCGGCTTACCAGGGGAAACTTTATATCGACCGGGAAACACTTGCTCTTGTACAGGCAAATTTCGAACTCTCCAAATCAGGGTTAAAAAGTGCACGGAAATTAATGATTAAAAAGAAACCCAGGGGGTTTAAAGTGCGCCCCGAAGAGGTAAGTTACCAGGTTACCTATAAACTAGACCACGGTAAATGGTTTTTCAATACCGCCAGGGCTCATATCCTTTTTAAGGTCAGGAGCAGGAACGATAAAATAAATTCGATATATACAAGTACCTCTGATTTGCTAATCACTGATTATACAAAAACCGATCTTAAACGTTTTAAACGTTCAGAAACTTTTCATCCGGGTGATATTTTTACAGAGATTATTACAGATTTCGATGAAAAATTTTGGGGACAATACAACATTATTAAACCGGATGAAGATCTGAGAAAAGCAATCCAGCCTCGTCCGGATAAACTTAGGTCTGAGGTTCAATGAATAAAACTTACCTTGCTGAAAATGAAACCAATTTTAATGTTATTTGCTGCCATTCTTGCTGTTGCCGCCCATGCACAGCCAGCCAGCCCGGTTCAGAAAATAACCGGCCAGCTTGGTTTATATTTAATCAGATAATTGACCCGGTTAAAACGATTCGCAAAGGGTTTGGTTTTTTCCCTCTGATGCCTTCTGAAAATGCCAGGTATCGGCTGCATATTACCAGCGATGTAGGCAAAGGGCAACAATTTTCCCTTCCTTCAGTTAACTCCACGGGATTGTCTTTTTCTGTATGGAAGGTAATAAAATCATTTTCCCCGGCGGACGTAATTCGTTAAATGCACAGGGGGGTGCCTTAATCGTTATTGACGGACAGCAAATGGGAGAAGATTGTTCTGTTCTGAACAATATCAATCCCCACGATGTAGATGAAATAAAAGTATCGACCAGCCCTATGGATATACAGAGGTATACAGGCTTAAACTCAGTCGGGCTTATAGAAATAACCACAAAAAAATGGATATCTCCCGAACCGGAACAAACAGAAGAAGATGAAGATACGGTACTTTATGACGGTGATTACCGGATACCCAGGGGATTTCCAGTGCCTGATAAGAAGGAATTAAGAACAACAAGCTATTGGAACGGCCGGCTTATAGTGGACAAATCAGGAAAAACATCACTGGAAATTCCAGGCGCCAATGTGATATCTGATTTTGTAATTAACGTTGAGGGAGTAGACAGTAATGGCCGGTTTAGGCATGCGACCAAACTAATAAAAGTAACAGAATAGCCTCGTGTCAGGAGTAACAGGAAAGAGGAATAATTCAAAATAGATTTACTGTTATGAAGTTCATTATAACAGGAGAAGGATTTTTTCAAGCCATTCGGCATCCACTTTGTCAAACGAAGCCAGTTCCCTGCTATCGATATCCAGCACTCCCGTGATTTCCCCGGCATGATTCCGTAGAGGAATTACGATTTCAGATTTCGAACGTGAATCGCAGGCGATATGACCGGGAAATTCTTCCACGTTCG
This sequence comes from Prolixibacteraceae bacterium, assembly GCA_963662895.1. Classification (GTDB taxonomy): domain Bacteria; phylum Bacteroidota; class Bacteroidia; order Bacteroidales; family Prolixibacteraceae; genus GWE2-42-39. The sequence goes on from OY759981.1 coordinate 1,845,780, forward strand.
CAACTACCAGCGTTTTTCCCTGGTTGATCGCGGCCCAGCAAATGCCTTTGTTTTTTGCCAGTACCTGACAGGCCAACGATCCCTGATACATTTCAACAGTCAGTTCTTCATTGTCAATCATGTAAAAGCCGGTCCAAAAAAAATACTCCATTTTGTGGTGTAATACAGCAATGATGGTTGCTTTCCGTGCCAGTTGATTATTGGTTTTTTTTAGCAATGATGTCAACTGTTCGTATATTCGTCCGTAGCGGGCAGCCTTCCTTTGGGGCTCCATGTATACTGATTTTTCAGGATTTCCCAGATAGGTGAGATTTTTCATTTTGAATTCTTATTTGTTATTGAGGCCTTTTTGCTGAAACAATTTTTCTTTTAGAATTGCCACACCTTTGTTTGCTTTTTCTTCGATAAAAATCACATTTTTTGACATTACGGGAGGTCTTTCCGGATCGATCACGAAAACCGGGATGCGGGGCCTGGTATAATAAAGTAACCCTGCTGCCGGATATACATTCAACGAAGTGCCGATCACTACAAAGATATCGGCCTTTTCAACAATGGGGATGGCGTCTTCCATCGCCGGCACTGCTTCACCAAACCATACAATATGCGGACGGAGCTGACTCCCTTTTTCACATTTATCGCCAAATTTCAGTTCCCAGCCGTCAATGTCGTATATCAGCGAAGGGTCTACCTGGCTGCGGGCCTTTTTCAGTTCTCCATGCAAATGCAGAACTTTCGAACTGCCTGCCCGTTCGTGCAGGTCGTCTACATTCTGGGTGATAATATTCACCTCAAAATCCTTTTCCAGTTCGGCCAGGCCCAGGTGTCCGGCATTGGGTTTACTTTGGTATAACTGTTTACGGCGGTCGTTATAAAATTTCATTACCACTTCGGGGTTCCGTTTCCAGGCTTCCGGAGTAGCCACTTCCGACACATCGTATTCTTCCCAAAGCCCGCCCATATCGCGGAATGTCCGGATACCACTTTCCTGGCTCATCCCGGACCCACTTAATACTACCAGCTTTTTCATTTTCCCAGTTTACTGTATAAAGGTAATTTGAAAATCCAATGTTTACAAGCAAATGAAAGGAGATCGCTGATGCCTTTTTGAGTTTTTTCCTTACCTTCACTGTGCCTTAGTTTTTAAATATTGAAATAATGATAAGCAAACTGCACCGGGTAAAAACCCTTTGTTTTGTTTTCGATGCTGAAAACGACCTCATCCTTATTCAGCAATATGGTACAGGAAAATATGCCCGCCTGCATTCGGGGATCGGTTCAGATTGTGAATTTGCAGAAAACCCTGCCGTTTCGTGCCGTGAAAAACTAACCAGGAAGTCGGGGATTGAAATTGCCGGCTTAAAGTTGAGGGGAATCATTAAAACGGTGGATTTGGACGAAGAAGAGGCAGATATTTTTTTCGTTTACGAGGCTGAATACGTGCATGGAAATTTGTGTCAGAATGCCAAAGGCCGCCTGAAATGGGTAGAGGTATTGAACCTTTTCAACCTGAAGTATGTGCCCTTTGTCCGGGAAATCATCAGTCTGTTGCTCGACGGGGAAAGTTTTTTTGAAGCCTTTTTCGAACTGGACGAAAAAGGCGGGATTGCCAATCAGCAAATCCATACGAAATACGAATGAACCCATTTTAAAAAAGGGAAACTATTTTTAGAATCAATTGGCCGAAGGTTTGTAATGAATAGCAGGCTAATAAATTGTAATAGTATAACCGTTTTCTTTTTTCCACAAAGGATTGTTTCTTTTGTCTTTGCTTTTCCCTGTGCCTTTTCCTTCCATCCTTTTTTCTATTTTTGTACCGATGATCGACCAGGCAACCATAGAACGGATACTTGATGTAGCGGAGATCACCGACGTGATCTCCGAATTTGTAACTCTCAAACGGAGAGGTGTTAACATGCTAGGGTTGTGTCCTTTCCATAACGAGAAAACTCCATCGTTTACGGTTTCGCCAGCCAAGGGCATTTTTAAATGTTTCGGTTGCGGGAAAGGAGGCAACGTGGTCAATTTCATTATGGAGCACGAACAGTTGAGCTACCCCGAAGCCCTGCGATGGCTGGCAAAGAAGTATCATATCGAGATTGAGGAGAAAGAAGAGACTGCCGAGGAGAAACAGCTAAAAGACGAGCGCGAGAGTATGATGATCGTCTCCGATTTTGCAAAAAAATATTTTCACCGTTATTTGCTTAAGGAAAACGAAGGGCGTGCTATCGGACTTAGTTATTTGAAGGAAAGGGGAATAGGCGATGATATTATAAAAAATTTTGAACTGGGTTTTTGTCCTGATGGCAAAGACGTGTTCACACAGGCCGCCCAGAGGGAAGGTTATAAAATGGACTTCCTCGAAAAGACAGGCCTTACTGTCCGTCGTGACAACTGGGTGGCCGACCGTTTTGCCGGCCGGGTTATGTTTCCGATTCATAATGTGGCCGGCCGGGTCATTGCTTTTGGCGGACGTATTTTGAAAGATGATAAAAAATCGGCTAAATACCTCAATTCACCCGAGTCGGAGATTTATCACAAAAGCCGTGTTTTGTACGGTATTTTTCAGGCAAAACGGGAAATTATCCGGCTTGATAAATGTTATCTGGTAGAAGGTTATACCGATGTGCTTTCGCTTCACCATGCCGGTATCGAAAATGTAGTAGCTTCGTCGGGAACAGCGCTTACTCCTGACCAAATAAGGCTGATCAAACGTTTTACTCCGAACGTGACTATTATTTACGACGGCGACGAGGCCGGTATCAAGGCGTCGCTGCGCGGGATCGACCTGGTACTGGAAGAGGGGATTAATGTAAAGGTGCTTTTATTACCCGAAGGCGAAGACCCTGATAGTTTCGCCCGCTCGATGAGTGCCTCGCAATTGGCGGAATATATCAAGGCCAACGAGACCGACTTCATTAAGTTTAAAACCCGTTTGTTGCTCGGCAGCACCGAAAATGACCCGGTTTCGAGGGCACGCCTGATTAGTGATATTGTGCGTTCTATAGCCATGATCCCCGATGCCATTACCCGTTCAGTCTATATTAAGGAGTGCAGCCGCCTGCTCGATATTCAGGAAAGTGTTTTGTATACCGAGATACGGAAAATTTTGCAGAAGGAAAGCCAGGATTTGCAGCGTAAGGAAATCCGGGAACAGATGAAAGTACGGCAGGCCCCGGCACCAGCTCCTGAAAGACCGGTTGCTGTCAACCCTTTTGAAATTGAGGAACGGGAAATACTGCGTATTCTGCTGAAATATTTCGGATGTGAAATTTTTGAGGTAGAAGGCGAGTCTCCGAACGAAACTATAACTTTAACGGTAGGTCAGTATATTCTTGGCGAACTGGATACCGACGGGCTGAGATCGGCTAACCCGGAGATCAACCGGATGCTGGATATTTTCAGGGAAAACGCCGAAAATAAGGATTTCGATCCGGTACGATTTTTTATCAATTATCCGGAAGCTGGTTTGAGCAGGATGGCCAGTGACCTGCTGGCCGAAAAATACGTGGAAAGCAAACGCTGGGGAAAAAGCGGCGCTTTTGTTGAGGCTGAATCCGACATTCTCGATCTGTTGGTTCCGCGTTTTATTGAAGAATATAAGCTCAAGAAGGTGAAGGTAATGCTTAAGCAAATTGAAACAGAAATACAGCAGGCCAGCACTGAAAATGATTTTGAAAAGATTATGGATTTGCAGAACCAATACATCAATCTGAAAAAAGTCGGAAAATACCTTTCTGAGCAATTGGGTTTCAGGACGATTAATTAATTCCATTATTTTTGTTACAGCTTTTCTGTTACAGAATTTTTGTAATACCTTATATTGAAAATTTCAATCAATAATAAATGAGAACTCATTTTATCCACGAATCATAGAAGCCTGTAAAACCTTTTGGCAACAAGCCGAGAAATGAAACGACAAAAAAGGGGAAGTGAATTTTTGCTACATAAAAAATAAAAATTTTTGAGAATGCTTTCGGTAGATGAAATAAAACAATTACTACAAAAAGGAGAAGGTACTCGTGTCGAATTCAAAGAAGCTCAAAACGGTATTCCCGATAACTTTTATGATTCGGTGGTGGCATTTTTGAATAAGGAAGGTGGCATAATTTTGTTAGGAGTAACTGATGGTGGAGATGTTTTAGGGCTTAACGGAGCTAATCTGATGCAACTGAAACAAGATATTGTTACAGTATTGAATAATCCTGATGTCATCAACCCACCTATGCTTTACCCGTTAGAGAAGCAGATTATGAAGGGCAGACAATTCTATATATGCGGGTGCCTGTTAGTTCATTGGTACATAAACATGCCGGGGTTATTTACGATCGGGAGAATGACAGTGATATTCGAATTACTGACGACAGGCAGATCAGCGAGATATATTTTAGAAAAAGACAGAATTTTAGCGAAACTCAGATTTACCCGGCCCTTCAAATGAAGCATCTTAGCCCGAAAGTATTTGATAAGGTAAGGAGGCTGATTGCAGCTATTAATACCACTCATCCCTGGCTAACAGTTACCAATGAGCGGATACTGAGGGATGTCAATTTCCTGAGAAGAGATTTTAATACAGGAGAGGAAGGATTGACCTTAGCTGCTGCTTTGGTTTTTGGCAAGGATGATACAATAGGGAGTATCCTTCCGGCATATAAAATCGATGTAATTGTAAGAAGGGAAAACCTTGACCGTTGGGACGACCGTTTGCCTCCGTTACGTACAAACCTGGTTGATACATATATTAAGGTCTTAGACTTTGTCAAAACCAAATGGCCTGAAAAATTTTTTACTGAAGGGGATCAACGTAAGGATCTGCGTGAACTGATCTTCAGGGAGCTAGTGGCCAATGTGATTATTCATCGTGAATACAATACGGCACTTGCCAGCGAAATTGTCATTTATAAAGACCGGGTTGAAGCTAAAAATCCTAATAAACCAAGATTTACCGGTACCCTTGATCTGGAAACTTTCAATGCTGAACCTAAAAATCCGAATATCAGAAAATTCTTTAGTGAATTAAACTGGGCAGATGAAATTGGTTCTGGTGTGAAAAATATTGCCAAATACCTTAATTTCTATACACCGGGGAGCAGGCCTTCATTTATTGAAGGTGATCTTTTCGTTACAACGATACCAATGGTTGTTGAAAGAATTGATGTAAGAAGTGAAATGATTGCAGGAATTGCTATTCTTGCTAATGATAAGATTGGAGAAGAAAGGTTAAATATTCTAAGTAATCTTCCATTGAATCCGGAGCTAAAAGAAATAAGAGACAATGACCTGTTAGTAATGAAGTTGGTCGAACTTTGGGAAGAAAAAAGCAGGGAGTTATTAAAGAAAAGAGGAAGGGTTACATTAAGTACTTTACTACTCACTCTTGTACCAACAACTTTAGAAGAACTTGCCACTATCCTTGAATATAGAAGCAAGGAAAGATACAGAGATGATTATGTAAAACTACTTAAGGACAATCATCTTATTACTTATACAATTCCTGATAAACCGAATGATCCCAGTCAAGCTTACGTTATTACTCAAAGAGGTAAAGACTTCTTAGGGGGTCATTTGATATAAAATTTGGAGATTCACGAAAAACACAGACGAGAGGAAAAGAGGAGAGCTATTGCAAATATTGATTCTGAGAATAAGAATGTTAGTGAAAAAGAATATAAAAAGGTGGGGAGTATGGCATAGAAAAGAGGGGAGTTGTTAATGAATAAAGCGTATAGACATGAAGGTTTTTCAGGACGATTAATTAATTCCATTATTTTTGTTACAGAAATTTTGTAATACCTTATATTGAAAATTTCAATCAACAATAAATGAGAACTCATTTGATCCACAACCGCGACGAAATTGAAGCCATCATAAAAGCCTGTAAGACTTGTTACGTAGCGATGGCCGATGAAAATGTCCCATATGTTTTGCCCATGAATTTTGCACTTGACGGGGATACGGTGATTCTACATTCGGCACAACATGGCCGTATGTGGGAGACCATTAAAAAGAACCCTAAAGTTTGCATTAATTGGACCCTGGGAGAGGAACTTGCCTGGCAGGACGAACATGTGGGATGTAGTTACCGTGTGAAATCGAAAACCGTTTTGGTGGAAGGCACGGTCGAAATTATCGATGAATACAACGAAAAAGAACGAATGCTGAAAGTGATGATGTCGCAATATAGTCCGCGTGAGTTCAGTTTCAATGCACCGGCAATAAAAAATGTGGGGATAATGAAAGTGCATATCGAAAAAATGACAGCGAAGGAGTTTGGGGCTAAAGCTGTAACCCCGTGGACAAAGAGCTGATCTGATTCCGGGTTACAAAACGGATCTTGTTTAAAATTGGAAACTAAGATGTTGAATATATGATTTTCGTAAGCGGAGGAACAGGATTGGTAGGAGCGCATCTTTTGTATGATCTGGTGTGTGCGGGAAAAACCGTGAAAGCCCTGAAAAGGCCGACCAGCAGCGTGAGTTGGATCAAAAAAATATTTTCCTACTATTCGCCTGACTACGAGCGGCTTTTCAGTAAAATCATCTGGGTCGAAGGTGATACTCTTGACTATTTTAGTTTGGAAGATGCATTGGACGGGGTAGATACTGTTTTCCACTGCGCGGCAATGGTGTCGTTTCACGGTGACGACCGCGATGCCATGATGACCAACAATGTGAAAGGTACTGCCAACCTGATCGATGCGGCTCTTCACAACAAAGTTTCCCGTTTTTGTCATGTGAGTTCGATTGCTGCTTTGGGCAAAACACAGGACGGAAGCGAAATAAATGAGGAAACTTACTGGACACCCACGAAACGCAAATCAGGTTACTCGCAGAGCAAGTTTTTTTCTGAAATGGAGGTCTGGCGCGGAATTGAGGAAGGCCTTGAAGCCGTGATTGTCAATCCATCCATCATTATAGGCCCGGGAAACTGGGACATTGGCAGCCCGAAATTGTTTCAGTCTATTTTCAAAGGGTTAAAGTATTATACCAAAGGAATTACCGGTTTTGTGGATGTCCGCGATGTGGTGAAAGCCATGGTTCTTCTTGCTGAAGACCCGCATTTTCAAAACATCAAAAACCAGCGTTTTATCCTGAATGCAGGAAATATCAGTTACCAGGAATTTTTTAACCGGATTGCTGATGCACTGAACCGTCCGCACCCTAAAAATTTTGCTTCCGATGTGAAGCTGCAAATTGCATGGCGTATGGCTAAAGCAGCCAGTTTTTTTACCGGTAAGCGTCCCGTCATTACCCGGGAAGCGGTTTCTGGTACCAACCTGAAAAATAACTATTCAGGCAATAAAATTGTAAAATCAACAGGGTTCGGGTATCGTGACCTGAACCAATCGATAAAAGATATTGCTGAAATTTTCCTGAAGGATATGGTAATTAAGAAATAGAGGATTAAATGTTTTGCTTATGAAAAGGAATATTTTGTTACTATTGATTTTTTCATTTCTCCTTGGATGTATCCCAAAGAAAGAGAATCCCGCAGTCATTGCAACCGCCAAAATGGAACAAAGTTGGTGGAAAGAAAGGCATGAAAAAGTTCTGGAACAGTTAAAAAACGATCCCAAACTAATTCTGATCGGTAATTCGATCACCCATATGCTTGATGATTCAACGAGAAGGCCTGTCCGGGAAAAGTACCTGAACAGGTACAATACCATAAATATGGGCTTCAGCGGTGACCGAACCGAAAATGTAATCTGGCGTTTGCAAAACGGGGAAATTGAAGGTATTCATCCCAAACTGGCAATTTTATTAATTGGTACAAACAATACCGACGGGAACCATTATACCGAGATTACCCAGCCCAAAGAACTTGCCGGAGCGATTTGGAAAATCTGTTCGATCATCCGGGATAAACTTCCTGATACAGAAATTTTGCTGATCGGAATTTTACCGTATGGTTACAACGAGAACCTGCGGAACAATATAAATAAGGCAACCAATAAAATTATTTCCACGTTTCCGGGAAAAGACAGCAAAATCCATTACTGCGATATTGGTTCAATATATTTGGACAAAAACGGAAATGTAAGAAAAGATTTAATGTCTGATTACCTTCATCCGAATGCCGAAGGTCACATGCTGATGTTCAAAGCGTTGGAAAACGACCTGGTAAAGTTTATTGGAGAATAACAGGAGCTTACAGCTGTTCAATTCTAATTAAATTTTGAAACAACAGTAAATGAGGGCTATTAATAACTTTATGATGCAAAAACAACTTCCGATTAACACATAAACTTTTTCCTCCTTATCCGGAAAGCAGGGCGGAGCAAGTGTGCTCATTTTGCCCCAGATAAATTTCGTTCTTTCAATTTTGCCCAGTTATCAGTTATAATAAAACTATTATCCATTTCATTAACGATTTCAATCAACAAACATAATACCAACCGGATAATATCTCAACCCAAAATCTTTTTTCAGGTTTATGCCTGTTTGACTCGTATTCATAAAATTATTCCCTGTATTTATAAATCGATATAATCAGAGATGCTAATAACATAAACATATTTACAGCACCAAAAATGTCTTCTCTGTTTTTCATTTTAACATACTCCGGAATAGCAGACATGATTTGTTTCTGTTGAATTGCAATGGCTGTTACTTTTTCTGCCAGTAAAGTAATGTTAATTGAGTTTATAGCTATAAATAGAAGCAGGAGTTGAACAATCACCATCCATTTGTTACTAAAGAAGCCATAATGCTTCCAGCTAAGAAGAATGGTGCTAATTAGAACTAAGCTAACACCCGGGAGTATTAAAATAAAAGTAACCTTCGACACAAATAGCCGTTGCCAGTATATCGAATCTATTGATAAAGCCTTATCTAATGCAATGTTCATGACAATAAATGAAAAAATACCTCCTAAACAAAATATGTAACCAAGCATTAAGAACAAGCGATATGTTTTATGCCAATATTCATTTTTACTGATTTTTGTTTCCATTGTTTATTGAATTATTATTTGCAAAGGAAAACATGGTTTAGAACAAAATGGTTACCATAGGGTAATAAATCATTTGTTCACTAATTGTCGTCTGACCCGGCTTAATGACTGAGGGGTAACCCCGACAAAGGAAGCTATATAATATTGGGGTATCCTTTGTTGAATATGTTTATACAGATGTAAAAAATTTAGATACCGTTGCTCAGCATTATCGGTATGTATGGAGATAATATGTTTGACAGCCTTTGTGAAAACATCTTCAATGAATAGTCGTCCAAATCGTTCACCTGTCGACACTTTGCCATAAAACTCCTGCATATTGTCGTATGAAATAGAATAAATTGTCGTATTCTCCAAGGCTTCAATTGTTTTATTCGAAGCAGCTTTATTTATAAAACTTCCATAATCACAAACAAAATCATTTTCAGCACTGAAGTAGAATGTATTTTCTTTGCCATCATTATTAATGTAATGCCTGACGAGCCCCTGTTCAATAAATGCAAAATCTTTACAAATTTCTCCGGCTTTTAAAAAACACTCATGCTTTTTTAATTCCTTTTTAATGAATAATTGTTCGATCACAGAAATATCTGTATCTGACAAACATACATATTTCTCAATGGCTTTAAACAGGTTGCTCATTTTATATTAAAAAGCTTAATACAGCCATGGTTCTGTTTCCTTACGGACTACTGTCAGGTCAACCATCAAATTATTTTTTCCATTCAAATTTAAACTCATTCATTGTCACGGCTTTTCCTCTTAATAGAACCCGATTATCGTCTGCAAGTTCGCATTCAATTACGCCTGTTCTCTCAGACGCTTGATATGCCAGCATTTTGATTTTATTTAGTTTCTTTGACCAATAAGGTGCGAGATAGCAATGTGCCGAACCTGTCACAGGGTCTTCATTTATTCCAACTCCAGGTGCAAAAAATCTCGAATAAAAATCATACTTATCAGTAGATTGAACTGTAATCATAAATCCACCTCTGTCAGACTTTTTCAATAACTGGAAATCAGGTTTTAATTGTTTTAACTTTTCAATACTATCAATTTCTATCAAGTATCGCTTCCCATTCTTACCAATAAATATTGGTTTAATATCAAATGCCTTTTCAATAATCTCGTTACTCTCACATTTATCAACGAATAATTGTGGAAAATCCAATTCTATCTTATCGTGAATAAGTTTGGCTTTTAAAACTCCGCTTTGTGTATTAAAATCAATTTGTTTATCTCTTTCGATTATTCCTGCCTCATACAAAATATGTGCTGTCGCAAGTGTTGCATGTCCACATAAGCTAACTTCTGTTTTCGGAGTGAACCATCGTAATGAATACTTATTATCCTGATTTAACAGAAATGCCGTTTCCGAATGATTTATCTCTCTGGCTATTTTAGCCATTAATTCATCAGACAATTCATTATCTAAAATACATACTCCAGCGGGATTTCCAGAATATGGTTTGTCTGTAAACGCATCAACAACAAATGTTCTCATAATCGTATTTTTTAATTGGCGACAACGATTGACAGTATCGCAGTATAGGGATAGGATTCTGTAGTTTATTCAATTGTTATATCCTTAACCTAAATCTCTGTTAACTCAATCATCATTATTTTGCACCAACAAACTAAAAAAAGGTATTTTAACCGGTTTTGTACTAAAATTACGCACAACTTTAAAGTCTCTACAAATTACAACATTTTTCAGAAAGTGGATAAAATAAAAAACAATAAGCATGAAATTGGGAAATCGTAAACTTGATTTCCGGGCTAATACTACTTACTGACCCGGAAAAAAGTGGAATCCTGTTCGGTAAAAATAAACGATCTTATTCTTACATTATTTTTTCTAACTCCTGTCCAATACGGTGAACCATATAAAATGGAAGGTTCAGAAGAGTAAATTCTTTGCCTTCTATGGTTTTTGCTTGTTGTACTAAATATTCTCCCTGGTAAACACGGATGGCTATGTTGTGAGGTGCTTCATCCATAAAACGGAAAAGTGAACGCATTTTCCCTATAGGGCCTGATTTGACCTCAATCGGGATTATTTTCCCATGGTAAGGGAGGATATAATCTACTTCGGCACTTGATTCAGCCTTTTCCCGTACCCAAAAATTCAGGCTGGAAGCAATGCTAAAATCCCGAGCAAGCAGTTCCTGCCCGACAATGTGTTCTGCAATTATCCCCCTGTATGTGTCACTGATATTTGCATTAAATACCATTTCTCCCATGAGCTTTAAAGAATGGTTTATTAAGCCGGTATCCAAGACATGCAACCGTGGTTTACGCCTTAAAACCGGTGATGCCGGTATTTCAACAGAAGTACTTGGATATACAAGGTTTATTAACATCGCCTTTTCAATTGTATGGAAAGCATCTTTCATCTCCCTTGAACGATACCCTGCACCCCCAAACTTTTCAAAAGTGACCTTTGTCCCTCCTTCCCGGAAAATATTGAAAATTACGTGCCGAACATAGGGGAGCTGTGCCGAAGAAGTTACATATTTTTCTACATCATCGATGTATGATGTTATAAGACTGTCATATACTATTCCAAGGGCTGTTATATCCTGATTCGACTCTACATATTCCTTTACCACTTCCGGCATGCCACCTATTGTTGCATACTTTTTAAACCAGTCGGTTAATTGATTATGCAGAAAAGCCGGAACTTCGGGCTGTTCCAGTGCTTCTGCCAACCCCTGATTATTGGCAGCTATAAATTCATGGAAAGAAAAAGGACGTATAGCCAAAAATTCAACACGGCCCACCGGGAAAGAAACTTTCCGGTCAAGAATGCTTTCGAGCAAAGAACCTGCAGCAATAACAAAAAGGTCGTTTGCTTCTTCGTAAAAATAACGCAGCAGGGCTATGGCCCTTGGTGAATTCTGGACTTCATCAATAAATATCAGTGTCCTACCGCCAATTCTTTTCTTTTGAGCATAAATGAACAATGTTGTCAGTAAATCGCTAAAAGGATACTCCCTCTCAAATATTTCCCTTTCTTCTTTCTTTTCCAGGTTAAGATAAAGGTATTGGTCAAAACCTTTGGAAAACATCTTTACCACGGTTGTTTTCCCAACTTGCCTGGCACCCCTGAGTACAAGGGGTTTTCTCCCTTTTTTTCCTGCCCATCGGATTAATTTTGTAAGTATATCCCTGTTGAACATTTATGAATGTGTAATAAATTAAGGGTTAAATGTATGATTTTTGTATTATTTTATGGGTAAAATATTTGATATTTTGTAATATATTATGGGTTGTTTGCATGTTTATTATTCTAAGGTTATTACAATTACCCTCAATGGAGACCTGCTGTAAAATCGAGCAGTACTTTTAAACTTCCTTTCGTGCAGGCATGCTCAAATGCTTCCAGTCCTTTATCAATCGGGTAAACGGCCGTAATCAGCGGGGAAAGGTCAACGCCGGTTGCAAGGTAGTCAAGGGCCGGCCGGAACAGGCCGCAACGCGACCCCACAATGGTTATTTCGTTAATCACCACCGGTGCCAGATCGATTTGCTGGTTCGATGCAATGGTACTTTTCAGCACAATAATACCACGGGGTTTGGTATGCTGAACGGAAAACTGAAAACCGCTGATGCTTCCCGTAGCTTCCACCACAATATCGTATTGTTTAACCGGGAACTCATTAAGAAGTACGGTTTGGCAGGCATTCCCTTGTACCAGTTTCAGCTTGTCGGTATGTTTGCCCACATGGGTAATTTTTGCCCCGGTAACCGACAAGGCATGATTGATCAGCAGGCCCAGCTTGCCATCGCCCGCGATCAGCACTTCGTGTCCGGGTTTTATCCGAATCTGTTCCAGTATTTCAAAACCGGCAGCCAGCGGTTCAACCAGCGTTGCCACCGGGTTTGAAACAGAAGCCGGCACTTCCTTCAGGTTTACCAGAGGGAGGGTAATATATTCAGCAAAGCAACCATCCCGTTTGTAAATGCCCAGAGTGGTACGGTCAGGACAGTGGCGCCCGAGGTCTTGCTGACAAAATTCGCAGTCGTCGCTTCCGCAGGCACAGTTAATACCGCCAACCACCCGTTTCCCCAGCAGGCTTTGATCGGTGTCGTTAATTTCTTCCACAATACCCACAAACTCGTGCCCGGGTATTCCCTGAAATCCCATGTATCCTTTGGTAATTTCGATATCCGTATTGCAAATACCCGCCATCAGAACCCGGATTAATGCTTCGCCTGCCGGTGGTGTTGGTCGGGCAACATCGGTTAAATGCAGTTTCCCATCGAAATAGATTGCCTTCATAATTCCTTTTTGTTTTTATCTCCATTTTGGTTCTACTGGTATCCTTTCCCCATCAGCCGTAGTATGTTCCTCCAGTGAATATTCTTTAGATTGGATGACCATATATACCATTGTTTCATCCGAAGAATTGCAGATACCCCGTTTCCCTTGCGGAGCAACTCGTATAACGCTACCTTCTTTAATGTTAAAACAATCTTCATCTACTTGAAAAAAACCGGAACCTTTTAAAACAATATAGGTTTCTTCGTTTTTTCTGTGAATATGAAAATAAGGTTGTTCTGAATGTGGAGGAAGCGAATTAAACGAAATTTCTGTGCCAGTTGCTTTGGTCGCATCTTTTAAAAATACTTTGCCTTCTATAAGCTTTTTATTCACAGGATGAATCAGTGAGTAATCCCTTAAGTCATCTAAATTTCCTAAGTCTACTGCACTGTAGTTTGTATTTTCCGATAATTTTTCGATTTGTTTCATATCTTAATCTTACGTTGCAGCAAATTACAACATTTTTCCTGAAACTAAAACGCTGACAGGTCTCAAAGACGCTGTCAAGGTTTGCTCATTGTAAATACTTGCAGCCCGGTTATTATTTATTTTCTCCTTTGCGTTTATTTCTGACAGGGTTCGAAACCCTGTCAGAAATTTAACTTTGATTATTCGCAATAGCGGCAAGATTCCCCCAACCTTGCTACATCTTTAATGTTTCTTCCGTTTTTCTATTTTGAAATTTGGAATTTAATCTTTTGGATTTTCTCCATTAGTATCCCGGGTTTTGTGTCAGTCCGGGTTCTACCCTCAGGCTGTTTTCGTGGAACGGCCACAGGTAGTTGTACGATTTAAACGAACGGTCTTCAATTTTTAAGGATACCTGTTCACCATCGACTTTCCGGGTATGCCCCATGGCCGGCTGGTTGAGTACGTCTTCAGCAATACGCCACCGGATAATATCATCGTAGCGCAGTCCTTCTCCGGCCAGTTCTGTTCTTCGTTCGTTACGGATCAGGTTAATCCATTGCTGCTGACTGTAACCGGCATAAGCAGGCAGGGTTACATCGGCCACGCTCATATCGAGACCTGCCCTTTTCCTGATCTGGTTAATGCAACTTTTTGCCAGATCGTCCACATCATTCAGCATAATTTTTGCTTCGGCATAAGTGAGTAACACTTCAGCATAACGAAGAAGCCCGTATTCCATGGTTCCGCCGCTTTTAAAAGCATCAGCCTCATCCACAAATTTCCGGAACCAGTAGCCCGATTTACTTGCCCTTTCTTTTTCGTAAAACATCGGGCTGTTTTCGTTATAAATATCGATTTCTTCACCGTAAAAAATGTCCCCGTTTCCCATGATACTGGCGCTGTAACGCGGATCGCGGTTTAAGCCCGGATTTAACTCGTATTCTTCTTTGGAGTGAAGCGGGCATTCATCAATTTTGCGGCCCTGCAGGGTCCAGTACGAATCGACCAGCGATTTCAGGGGGACAACATACGACTGCCCGGAGCCTGTCCGGTAGTGTGGCCCTAAATATTGAAACGAACGCGATGCCGAATTTCCTGTACTCTCCAGGTCGAAATGGATGATAAACTCTTTGTTGTTGGAACAGGCTTTATATTGGAATAAATCGCCGTAATTGGGATATAACTCCCAGAGCCCGCAGTCCATGATTTCTTTGGCCAGTTTAGCGGCCAGTTCGTATCGCCCGTTATACAGGGCGTAGCGCATTACCAAAGCTTTCAGCGAATAACGGTTGAACATATACTTGTCAGTTGTGTATTCTTCGGCCGGTAATTTTGCGGCGATCACTTTCGACTCGGTAAACAGGTAATCCAGTATTTCATCCTTTGGAGTTGCCGGTTGTGTTGCTTCGGTCAGGGACGCCGGTTCCAGCAGAAACGGAACATTACCCCAGTGGAAGGTCAGGTAAAAGTAGTGCCAGAGCCGCAGGGCTTCGAGTATGCTTTTGTATTTGTCCCTTACTGCTTCATCCTCCACATAAGGAACACCGGTATTGGCTATAAATGTGTTCAGCCGGCCCAGGTGTTTCATGTGCAGTTCGTAATAATACAGGAAAGCCGTTGTATTGCTGTCGAAATTCCCGTTGGCAATAAGCTGGCTGTGTTGTCCCTCAACCCGTCCGTAAGCATTGTCCGATTTGGCATCGTCCATATAAAATAAAAGCCGGGTAGTGGAGGGTTGGGTGAATACATCAAGGTAGCTGCTGTAAACCACCCGCCGGAGGTCTTCTTCATCGTTAAAAAATTCCACAAAGGAAGTGGCCGTGGGATCGGTTTTATCCAAAAAATTTTCACATCCCCATAATATGGTTGCGCATATGATTACGATAATCTTTTTCATTTTCAATACTGTTTTTCGTTAAAATATACTTGCCTGGATGCCTAAGCTGAAAGTCGCCATCCGGGGATAGTTTCCGTTTCCGCCATCCCGTTCCGGTTCCAGACCTTCCCATTTGGTAAATGTAAAAGCATCCTGTGCGTTGAAGTAAATACGAACCTTCCCGATGCTGTTCCCTATTTTGGGCACGGTATAACCCAGTTGTATGGTTTTAATGCGGAAATATGCTGCATCGTCCAGCCATACATCGCTCAGGTTGGCATTGGGAGACGAGCCGGTCCACATACGCGGGAAGCGGCTGTTCAGGTTGGTTGGCGTCCATCGGTTATCCATGTATTTCTGCCGCGGTGTTCCCAGGCTGTTGCTCGAACCGTCCATCAGTACCGGGTAGCCTTCCATCCCGTTTAAGCGACCTTTCCGTTTACCGACTCCCTGCCCCAGGACCGAGAAATCCCATCGTTTGTATTTCAGATCGATGCTGACCGAGTAGTTATAATGAGGGAACGGGTCTCCAAGGTTCACCTTGTCTTTGTTATTAATAATCCCGTCGTTATTCTGGTCAACATACTTAATGTCGCCCGGCAATGTGTTGGGTAATTTGGCCGCAGTAGCATCCACTTCTGCCTGATCTTTAAAGAACCCATCGCTTTGGTACCCGTAGTAGTTGTCAACAGCAATCCCCTTGTACCATATTTTATCGTCATTATCTTTAAAAATAAGAGTATCCGAGTCGCTGTAGCCTGCTTTCAGTACCTTGTTTTTATTATCGAAAATCATGGCCCCGACGCTGTATTCCAGGTCACCGATCTTATCGCTCCATTTGGCCGAGAGCTCCCAGCCTTTGTTTTCAACCTCGCCGATATTTACCGACGAGGTCAGGTAATAGGAACCTGTAAGCGGGGGTACCGGAAAGTCGGAATAAATGAGGTCGTACGATTTCTTAATATACGTGTCGAAAGTTATGCCGAGCCGGTTATTCAGCATCGTAATGTCAGCACCGATATTGGTTTGTTTTTGTTTTTCCCAGGTGAAGTCGGGATTGGGCACCCGCATGGTCCATCCCCAGGTATTTACGATCTCCTGCCATAAATACGGGTCAACATCTTCGTTCCCGATCAGTCCGTACGAAAGCCTGAGTTTAAGATTGTTCAGGAAGCCGCTTCCGGTCAGCGATGACATGAAATTTTCGTTGTGCAGGTTCCATCCCAGTGAAGCCGAGGGGAACGTTCCCCAGCGGTGCCCCGGTGCAAATTTACTGCTGCCATCGGCCCGTACGGTTGTTTCGAGCAGGTAACGGTTGTCGAACGAGTAGTTGAGCTTGGTGAAAAACGACGACTTGGTAACTTCCCGGTAATCGGTATAATTGTAACTCATGATTTCCGATCCAAGGATAAAATACACCTTGTCTTTTTCTTTCCGCAGAGGTGTTTCATAATTCAAAAGGCCGCGGGCAGTAATCTGGCTTACACTTACGCCCTGCGACGAACCTACACTGTTGCTCCATGTGGTTACCGGCTTGCCGTCGCCATCGAAAAACTTAAAGGTTTCCCGCTTGTATTTCTCAGCCGACTTGTTAATCATGTACGAGACATTTCCCATCAGCGACAGTTTGTCGGTAATGTAATAGCGCGGTCTCAGGTTAATGGTGCTCCGGTCGTGCAGGGCATTCCACGAACCGCCGTGTTTAATCGAAGCAACGGGGTTCATCTGGTTATGCAGCATGTAATGTTCGGGCAGGTCCGAATCGTAGTAAACAGCCTGCGTGGGGTTCATCTTCCATGCCGTTTTGTACAGCCCGTGCCCGTCGGTGTTGGCATACAGACGGTCCACCTGCAGGCGGTGTGCATAGAAATCGGCCAGCAGTACAAACTTGTCAGCAATATTAATATTGGTATTGAACCGGGCGCTGAACTTTTGGGTACCTTCTTCATCGTTCAGCCCGTTTTCTTCGATATAACCCAGCATCAAATTGAAGGTGCCGACCCCGCCGCCGCCCGAGATATTAGCCGAGGTATTGCTCGAGTGGGCCGTGCGTTGCATAATGGCATCGAGCCAGTCGGTGCTGGGATAGTTCACCGGGTCGTCGCCTTTTTCGGCATGTTGGATATCTGTTTCTGTATAAAGCAACGTTTGTCCCTGCATTTCCTTTGCCTCGTTGTTGAGCCGCATGTAATCGGCTGCATTTACAAAGTCGGGCAGGTCGATCGGGTGTTGTACAGCCACCCAACTGTGCAGGTCGACTTTAAACCGGCTGGCAGTACCCCGCCGGGTTTCGATAATAATAACCCCGTTGGCTCCGCGCGAGCCGTACATCGAGGCCGAAGCCGCATCTTTTAACACACTGATGCTTTTTATCTGGTTAGGGTCGATGTCGGTGAGCGACTGTTCCATCCCGTCGATAATCACCAGCGGCGAAGCATTTTGCAGGGTACTGAGGCCCCTGATGCGTATTTCGCCCGGCACACTGCCCGGCAGGTTACTGCCCTGCATCAGGTAGGTACCCGAAATAGTTCCGCTGAACCCTTCTTCCAGTTTTACAATGGGCCGCGTTTTTACCTTGTCCATGTCGATTACTTCGATGGATGAAGCCAGGTGCTTGCGTTCCACCTCGTTGTAACCTACTACCACCACTTCATCGACTGTAATGTTGTTTTCCACCAGTATCACATCAATCTGTTGTTTCCCGGTGGTACTGATCTGCTGGTCGCGGTATCCCATGCAGGTAAACAGCAGGGTAACATCGCCCGGCACTGATAGCTCGTAGTGGCCCTGTTCGTTGGTTGCTGTACCAAGGGTTAAGCCTTTTACCAACACATTGGCAAACGGGACCGGCGCCCCCTGGGTGTCGCGTACCGTGCCCTGAACTGTTTTTTGCTGTGCCTGAGCCAGAACACCAAACAGCAGCAAAACAAAGAGCATAGAAATTCCATAAACACGGAAACGTGTTTTTACATTGTTTTTCATAAATTTGAAAAAATTTATAAGTTAATACTATCCTGCGGCTCCTTTCGTACGCCAAATACTGAACAGGGCGCCGCAGGAGATTTTTTGTTCCGGGAAAATCCCCCGGCGGTTTTTAAGTTTGATTGAATTAGTTTTTTAATTCATAGGCAAAAGGGGTTTGTAGTTTGATGAATGCAAATATTGGTAAATAAATCCACATAAACAAAAAAATATGGAAATAAACCACAAAAGGATTTTATCTGATAATCTACGAATACTAAGAAAACAACTTGGAATGAGTCAAGAATCTTTTAGTAGTATATTTCATGTAAATAGAGATAACGTAGCATCTTACGAAAGAGGAAGTGAACCTAAATTATCCTTCCTTTTAGATGTATCTAATTATTTCAATATTAAATTAGATGATTTAGTTACTTGTGACTTGAGTACACAAATTGATTTATTGACTAAAAAGGAAGATCGTGAAAACAAACAATTAACTACCGAAAAAACAACCTTGGAAATGATCCGTGAACTCTCAGCCGAAATTGCACTCCTGAAAAAGGAGGTTGAAGAGTTGAAGAAAAGATAAAGGGAACATTTATGCAGGCTGCAATATTGAACAGGTTTATAGAAATAAAGATATTCACGCAGAAGTCAATGCTATTAGCAATATGGTAATATAAATTTATCGGAATCCTTATTGTTGCCAAAAGAGAGCGGTTTACTCCATGTGGTTGCTGTTTGGATTGGATATTTCAATTTGGGGGACCAGAAGCAGAAGTTGCATATCAAACTATGCCAAACCAAAATCCTAAGAAGTTTAAAGCAAAAGAATTAATGCCATATTATCCTTACTGATGATATTTTTCTTTGGCAAAATTCAGAAATCGGGTTAGTGTCCAAATGTCACTTCTACATTCTTTAGGAAAAGTCTCTAAATAAGGTTGAGGAACGACCAATGTGACTCCATATTTCTTCATTTCAAGAAGTTGATTGGCAGATATTCCCTGCTGTAAAGTAAAGAGATGTTTTTGAGAAATTTTATCAGCTTCATTAACGACTTGACGCCATCTGTCTTTACAGGTTGTTTTTGCTCCAAGAAAAATTAAGGTATTATCGTCTTTACTCGCATTATAGTAATACTCAATACTCGGAAATATGAAATCAGGCTTTTTGTTTTGTTCCGTTACAGGTTGAGCGGAATAGGGTATTTCCCAGAGATTGAATGCTTCTGATAGGTGATGTTCTAATGATTTTCCAGCTCTGGACTTTCTGCGGTTCAAAATTGAGTTGGCTGTTGTTATCAAGTTGTCAACAGAAGGGAAAGGCTCCCTTATAATTGAACCATATCTATCATTTTCAATATATTTAAAAAGATCATATTCAATAGAAAGCCACGCCAAAAGCTCTTGATCAGGGGCTTTAAGGATATTTTTAATTCCATGTTGGTAAGCCTCTGCAAAGATGTTTCTGGCTCCCGAAGCAAGTATTGCAGTAGGAGGGAAGTCCTCTTGCAGTGTTTTCAAAAATTTTTGAAAGAGCTTTAAGAGCAAATCTTCTGCTGTTTGCTGGGAATTTTTAGGGATAAATTGATTTGTTTCAGTCGCAGATATACCGAATGCATTGAAAAAATCTTCAATATCATCATCTGATGATAAAACAAACGCTTCGTAAAATTTATCTGCTTTTTTCGAGATGATTAATAAATCACCAATATTACTTTCTTCCCTAAATGGAAATCCCCTTCTAAAACGAGTAAGGCGGTATTCATTTCTGGTTTCTTGTCCGTAATAAATAAATCGACTGTCTGTTTCGAAATCATTTTGCCATTTTACTTTTACAGTGACATCTTTGTTGCTCCCCTTTTCTCCTGGAGTATCAAAAAAAAGCGAATAGCATTTCTTTGATATATGAAACCCTGACTGATGAGATTCTGTCGCTTTTGTGTCGTTTGGTGCAATAAACTTGCAATACGATAAGTCATTTGTATTACAAGCATTAATAGCCATACTTAAAATTTCATTCATGAGCATCTAAAATTTTAATCACTTCTTTCGCTACTGCGTTCATCAGTGGCATTACTACAGAGTTCCCAAATTGCCGGTACGCTTGGTTATCTGATACGGGAATAATAAAGGTGTCAGGAAACCCCTGAAGCCTAGCACATTCTCTTGGAGTCAATCTTCTAGGATTGGATTTTCCTTGCGGAATTAATATTTCTGCACCGTCTTTATAGTAACGGGCACTCATTGTTCTACTTATACCATTCAGGTCAGTTAAGCCATATCCAAAGCCGTTGCCCTGCGATTTGTGTTTGGCCGCATAATCTTTTAAATAGTTCCAGAGTTTATCTGAAAGGGTATATTTGGGATTTGGATCTACTTCCAGAATTTCTCCCACTATTCTTGTGGGTTCAGGAAGATCCGGAAAATTAAAATTTTCATTTCCGCCATAAATGTCTTTGTTGAAACCAACAATTATTATCCTTTCTCTATGCTGAGGAACAAAATGTTTCCCGTCAAGTACCTTGAAATAAACTGAATAATTTAGTTGTTCGAGTGTCGATTTTATAACCTTGAAAGTTTTTCCTTTATCGTGAGAAAGTAAGTTTTTTACATTCTCAAGCATAAAAGCTTTGGGACGTTTTTCATTTAAAATCCTTGCTATATCAAAAAAGAGGGTCCCCTGTGTTTCATCCAGAAATCCGTGATTTCGTCCTAAACTGTTCTTTTTTGAAACTCCAGCAATAGAAAATGGTTGACAAGGAAATCCACCCAATAAAATATCGTGGTCTGGTATAAACTTTTCGTCGATTTTTGTAATGTCTCCAAATGGCACTTCTCCAAAATTCGCTTCATAAGTAATTTTTGCGAATTTGTTATACTCTGAAGAGAAGACACATTTACCTCCGACATTTTGATAGGCCATTCTTATTCCACCAATTCCGGCAAATAAATCGATGAAAGTAAATTTTGGATTTTTCGGAGAAGGGAAGGGAATGTCGTCCCACTCAAAATTCAGTTTAAATGCAGCATCTTCCACTAAATCCTGACCACTGCCGTTTAATTCTGCTTTTAAGATGGCAGAATATTTATCACGATCATAGCAGTTTGGATTGTGTAAAAAGTGAGTTAAACCTGCCAGATTATCGTCTAATTCTTTTCTTTTTTCAAGAGTTAATTTTTTACGAATAGTAGAGTACTTAATCATTTGTTTTCAAAAAGATTTGAGGTAAAAAACTCGTTTAACGGAATATTGAGTGACTGGACGATTTTGTAAATGTTTTGAATGGAAACATTTCGTTTTCCGTTTTCAACACTAGTCATATAAGTTCGGTCAATACCGGCTTTGAGTGCCAGTGCCTCCTGACTGAGACCTTGCGATTGCCTCAATTCTTTGATTCTTAATCCAAATTGCTTTTGTATATCCATGACCATAAAGCTACCCCTATGTTGTTTATAGGTCAACGGACTATAGGTCACATTAAGGTGGAGTTATGAACAGGTAGTTGTTAGATCGAAAGCGCTTGAATAAGATTATCTAAAGTCACCTTAATAATAGTTGGCTTTAGCTCGCACTCCCACAAGGTTATCACCCGCCAGCCTTTCACATTCAGGGCAATTTCGGCTTGCTTGTCGCGCTTTTGGGTATCTTTAATTTTTTGCAGCCACCATTCAGTGCGTGTTTTCGGGAGTACAAAATACTTGCAGCCTTTATGCCCGTGCCAGAAGCATCCGTTAATAAAAATCACGGTTTTGTACCTGGGGAGGACGATGTCGGGTTTTCCCGGCAGGTCTTTTACATTCAGCCGGTAACGGAAGCCATTCGCAAACAGGAATTTCCGCACCACCAGTTCCGGCCTGGTATCCTTCCCTTTTATGCGGCTCATATTGTAGCTCCGGGTTGCTTTATCGTGCACATCGGTCATAGGACAAAGGTAGTAAAAGTTGGGGAGGAGAAGAGGAGCTGTAAACCTTCAGGGGTTCAGAAACCCTGAAGGTTTTTTATGCCATAAAGGTGGTTTGCAACCAGCTCTTTGGAAATTGTCTGTCGATTTATATCGGGTGATACAATGAATAATCCTTTTTTAAGACGAATCAACTCCCCGTTTTTCTCCATCTGCGATACCTTATCCCTGGGGTATTTGTATCCACTTAATACGGTTGCCAGCGTATTAAAATTGATGGGTACAATTCCAAACTGTTCCAGGATATTCATATGAATTTTTTAATAATCACCTCCAAAGTAGTGAAATCAAAATATGTCTTGTTCTACCACCTCCCCCTTGTTTCTCGGGTACTCCTCCTAAAAAAGGAGGAGAATTTTTGGTATGGTGGTATGCTGAGGTGCCGGAATACGTTCGGAAAAACTGAAGAAAAAAATGGCAGGGATAATGTTTCTGGCTTCGTTATCTGAGGCCGGATTTTAGGAGAATACAATATATTTTTGCTAAGTTTTTCCGGTGAAAACGGATATGTTTACCCGTCTCCAATAAGATCCCGTATTTTTATGCGGGATACATACTACTGGGAAGAACGAAAATTCAATCAATCAAAGAAATGAATGAGATACAGAATTTTATAAAAACAAAGAGGATGAGATGTGCTATTGGCATATGCTTTTTTATGGCGATCCTGTTCTCGTCATGCAATTATAAGCCCGATGGGGAATATTACGAAGAATTATCCGGAGAGGGGACTCCTCCTTCGGTTAAGGTAAATCTGAATTTTGCAACCGATACGATTTATATATGCAGGAATGATTGGGTGGAATTTTCCTATGCATATAACGGCGATTCGGTTAACTGGTCTAGATTTATCATTAATGGGGTAGAAACATCACCGAACGATGATGATCATGGCGGGTTTGAATGCCTTTACCATTTTAACAACTTCACACCGGGAACCTATCCGCTGATCCTGCAGCTTTTTACCCATTCCGGGACCGGAAGTATTGCCGATTGTGTCGGGACTGAAGGTTTTCTGATGCAGGCCGAATGGACAGTGGTTATTACAGATTGCTATTCGCTGGCATGTGATGTCACTTCTGCTGAATTGTCGGACGGAACGATAACCGTAAGCTGGGAAATGTATAAAGGCCTTAATTTCAAAAGTTATGACCTGTATAAGGATATGCCTTATATTGCCGAATGTATTGTCCACGTGGCAACCATCACAAATCAGGAACAGACAACTTATGCCGACAATACCTATCACGGGGAAAGTTCGCGTTACTATGTGGTGGTCAATAATGAATTCAGGGGAGAATGGTTCCCGGTTGAAGGGCCGCTGCCCGCTTTTACGGCTTCCAATGCTGAAAACGGGGATATTATCCTTTCGTGGGAGGTACCGCTTTTTTATAATAACCTGAAAGGCTATAAGGTTTCGTATCTCGATAAGGCCACCGGGCAACTCAACGAATTGAAAAAAATCGATAATCCACAAACAACTACCTGTACAGTTACTGATCCGTTATGGGCGTATGAGTACAATTTCTATCTGACAATGGTCCCCAAATCAGATAATTTTTACGATGACTGGACTTTTCGCCAGTTCCTGTCATCCAGGGCTACCGCTTCCTGTGGAGAAAAGTCGCCGGCTTTTTCGTCGGCTCAAAGCGGCACAGAGCCTCTTGTTTATTTATTTAATTATTCCGGCATTTCAGTTTACGATACAGAGCATGATTCTGTCATCCGGACTATTAAAAACGAACCATCAATATCGGCTTTTAACGTATCGGCAGGAAATAAATATTTACTGACCACATTATCGCAGCCCAGACAATTTTACCTGAACGATCTGAACAATCCGGCCAACAGTAAGTTAATCGATTTTTCAGGGATCTTCACGAATACGGGACATCTTGCAGCTGTGGCCGACAATGGTACCGGGGCAATTCTTTCGGGACAAAAAGTGGTTTTATGTGATTTTGTTTCCGGCACACAACTGGCTGAAGCCCAGCTCAAATATAACGGATTATATTCCGTAAAAATATCGCCTGACGGAACTTTTCTTTTTGTTCAAAACTATGGAGGATTTGAATTCTTCAGGTACAAAGACGGACAACTTTCGGTAGTTTCCGAATTACAACAAAGCGATGACCCTGCTTTGTTCGCCGCTTTTCTGCCCGGTGACCCTAATAAACTGGTCAGGGTACGGTCATCACAACAGGTCGATGTGATCAACTGCCGGACTTTATCCGTCGAAAACTCATGGACATTGAATAATGCTGTGACGAACATGGATATTTTTAATCTGGATATCAGCAGCCGGCAACTGTTTTTAAAACAAGGATCAAATCTGGCATTGATTGATATTACCTCAGGAGACATCAACACGGTAGCCACTCTTGGTGAAGATAATTACCAAGTGTCGAAATGGGATTTGATTTATAATAACGGCAGAGTTCTTTGGAATGAAGGGAAACAGATGAAGATTAAAAACAATTAAGAACAATGAATATGAATATCAGGGTAATACTATCAATAACAGCCTTTTTTGTTGTCGTATGCTGCTTCCCTGTGCAGGCACAGAACATTTTAGTCGGGCTGGGTGGAGGAGGCGCTGCCTTTTCTATGAATTCGGCAAAAACGTATAACCAAGAGGTAGCTGAACTGCTTTCGTTTACTCCAAAGCTTACCGATAATTTTCCATCATATTACTATTACAAGGCTGAAGTGCTATATAGCTTTGGTAAAATAATAGCTGCCGGAATAAATGTTTATACAACCTCAACCGGTTCACGGCTGACCCTGTCGGATTATTCAGGCAAATACCGTTTTGACAATCGTCAGAAAGGAATTTTCCCCGGAATAAAACTGCTGTTTGGAAAAGCTCCGGCTTTAGCCAATGGCCTTTGTTTTGCTTTGGAAGGAGGACTGGCCGTCAGTTCAATGACTTTTGATGAAGACCTCTCTGTTTTTGAAGAGTCTCAGACGTATACACAGGATTTCAAATCTTTTGGCTATTTTGTACAACCGGGAATTTATTATTACCACCAGATTATTCCAAATGTACAACTGGCCGTGAATGCATCTTATTATCTGGGGATGGAAAAAGGATATCATATCCCCGGTGAAAAAGATCAGGTGATTCGAAGCAGTAAAACCAATAAGGAAATTAAACCGGAATGGGATGGATGCCGGGCCGGTGTTACTGTTTACTGGAATTTTTCACTTCAGACGACAGGGAAGTAGATAAACCTTTGTTTCATATCATTGAGAATAATAAAAATAACGCAACCCATCCGGATTTTGAAAATGCCACCGATGTGAAAAAATTCTCCCGGGATGACAGAAAAAAAAGAATGGCAGGAAGAGAGGATTGACAGGAGGAAAATATTAGGGTTTCTCATGTGTCCATGATGTTCGCCGGCAGTTCGATTACCTCTCACTTAAGCTTGGCTTGCCTTCTGCCTAAACTTGACTACTTTGTATTATTAAATTAATTCCTTTCGGGTTAAAAAACAGCGTATTGACTTTCATTGTGCAAATCAGGAGAATCAAAGATCAACTGCATATTCCTGCGATTTCGGACAGTCAGTCCTGGCGAAAGCGGACAGACAGTCCCGAGTTATCCGGACACCCAGTCCCGCTGAAAACGGACACTTTTTTTATCACTTATTTCCGTAATCATATAATGCCTAAAATTACTAATTTTTATATTTCTTTCTCATTGAATCACCGGCAAGCTCTATTCGATGTGAACTATGTACTACCCTGTCAAGGATCGCGTCCGCAATATGTGAACATTCGCATATTGCCGATTATCCGAACGTTTTCATTATGCGAAGAAAAACTTTTGTATTATCTACAAACTAGATAGTTGAGATGATTTTAATATCTGATTTCTTCGCATAATTTTTTATCTCTACCTGGCAAACTTTCTCAGCATACTTAATAGTTTATCGCTGTCCTTCCAAATCGGTATTTCATCATCGGTAATATTTTTATAGGCGTTCTTTATTGCTTCATAGGTATATTTGGAATTTACTCTGGCATATATTTCTGTCGTCAGAACCGACTTATGGCCCAAAAAGTCTTTTATATATATCAATTCTACTTTTGATTCCAGAAGTGCCATAGCTTTAGAATGCCGCAACCCGTGACAACTTAGCTTTTCCGGTATTAGTGAGGAATCTTTTTCCTTAGCCATTTTTGTGTATTTTTTCAGGATATTATTAACCCCGTTACGTGTTAACTTTTGCCCTTGATTATTTGGGAAAAGAGGTCTTGGTCTGTTTTCCCTGCTTAAAAGATCATTCTGCCCCATATATCTTCTCAATATCTCTGCCTGTTTTTCAGGAAGAGGTACTGTCCTGATTTTGTTCCCCTTTCCCAGCAGTACAACTCGGTATGGTTTACTTTCCAGGTACAGTGAAGATGGGGTGAGATTAATTATTTCCTGTACTCTTGCTGCACTTTCATACATAAGTGAGATCAAGGCCAGGTCCCGCAGACCTTTCCCTTTATACACATTAGGTTGTTGAAGTAAAAGTTTGATGCCCTCAATTGTCAGATAACAAATCGGTTTTCTTGCGGACTTTTTCGCCGGAATGGACAATATTTGATGGCAATTGTATAACGCGGCAGGATTCATATATTCAACATATCTGATAAATGAAGATATGGCCGCCAAACGTTGGTTTCGGGTAGCATTGCTGCAATTTCTTTTCTCCTGTAGCCAATTAAGGTATTCGACAACAGCTCCCTTTGTTATGTCTCTCATTGACAACCTGTCGATACGGATTCTTTTTACCTCATTCATGAAATTGATAAACAAGATAATAGCATAGCTGTACGATTTTATCGTATTCGGACTGACACCTCGTTCATCTGTCAGGTAATTACCAACGAAAGCAGAGACATATTTGGAAAAATCGGTTGGTTGTTTCATGACTGTACTAATTGATTGTTATCAGGAAGGATATCTACATATAGCCTATCAGCGCCTTTCAGTAAATCAGGATAAATTTGGGTGGTTAACCTTACATACTGCTCGGTCGATTCGAGAGATTTGTGCCCAAGATAAGCCGAGAGATATGGCCATGAGCAATAAAGATCCAATCCTTCATCAGAAAGCTTCACAAAAGAATGACAGGCGAAGGTGTGACGGATATCATGAACTCTTGGCCCCTTTCTGTTCCCGGTAAAGGGGATTCCCGCTTGTTTGAGTATCTTTCGGAACCACCGGTAAATTGGACTATGTCTGCAGTAATTTCCATTAAGAGTAACGAAAAACGGATGATCATTCTTATCAATATCAACAACAGGTAACCGGTTTCGATATGTCAGGTAGTCCTGGCATACATTTGCAAGGGTGTCATTAAAAGGAACCAGTCTTTCTTGACCATTCTTTACTTCCTTTAAAACAAGATATTTACCAGCTAAATTAACATCCTTGTTTTTTAAAGACAATGCTTCTCCAATCCGGATACCGGTAGCATATAACATTCTAACCAGACAAGGGATTACAAATATTGATGATCCCATATCTTTAACCCGCAGCGTTAAATTATCACAGGCTTTAAAAAGAGCATTCATTTCCTCATAAGTAAAAATGTGGGGGATAAAGTTCGAAGCCGGATATTTGGGTAACTGAGGGATATACGATTTAATTCCTATACTTCTGAGGTAGCTGGAAAACTGGGATATATAACGGACTTTTCCATACCTTGTTAGTTCCGATTCATTATTCATTCTTAACGACCATCTGTCAGTCAGCTCCTTTGATAATCCGATCGTTGTTTCTCCTTGCTCCATTACAAACTTATCAAACAAGGAAAGGACTCTTTCTTCTTCTTGATACTTATATCCAAGACTTCTTTTTAAGGAGATAAAATCTGTGATATATCCGGCATAAATGCTCCAAAATTTTACTTTATTCATAAAATGCCTCCTTCCTTTGCAGGTAAAAATTTAGATCAACTCTTGGTACATCCAGGGAGCATTGACGTAAAGATTCTGTGTCAATACGGATATAGTGCCTGGTTGATTCCACATTTTTATGCCCAAGCACTTCTGTAATAACCGGAAGAGATTGATTATTGTTAAGCAGTTCCTTTACAAGGCTATGACGAAGAGCATGAACGCCATGTTTTCTCATTTTTACATACAGGTTTGAGTCAACAAAGCGTCGGTACACCATTGTCGATATTGATCTGGAAGAGATTGACATAAATGGAGATATAGCAAGGATAAATATGTTTTTGTCATGACACTGAGGTCGGCCGTACTGGATATAATCAAGAATGGCATTGCCTATTACCGGCAAAAGAGGAAGTGTCATATCTTTTCCGGTTTTATATTGGTTAAAAACAATCGTACTGTCTTCCCAATGCAGGTTCGCAAATTTAAGACGAGCGATATCGGATGTTCGTAATCCTAATCGTGCCGCAAGCAGTATAATCGCGTAATCCCGCTTACCGACAGCAGTCCCGCGATCGATTGATTTTAGCAACTGCTCAATTTCAGTTTCTGAGTAATAAGATGGTAACAGGGACTGACGGACATATTTGTCTTTGGGGATAGAACAGGCCATGTTAACCGATGTAATTTCCTTTTTGTAGAGAAAACTAAAAAAACCTCGTAAATCCAACAGCGTATCATGGACAAGTGATTTTTTTGTTGCATCAATGCTTTTAATAAAGTTGATAATGTGTATTTGTTTGATCTCGCCAACAGATGAAACATTGTGCGACAGCAGCCAAAAGTTAAAATTGCTCAAATGGCTTTCTATTTTGTCAATTGTCAGATCGCTTCTTCTTTGAGATTTTTTCGATGCCAGAAAGTCTTTCATTAGCATCCCAATTGTACCATCCATATGGATTGTTTTTCTTTTCATTTGAACACTTCCGGTCGTAATGAATTCAGAAAGAACAGAGACAGCTTTCCCGATATTTTTCTCGCTTACAGTCAAATCACGGCGATTACGGCCTTTGTAAAACGAGATAAGGAAATCATTACATAGCTTGGTACTGATGAAATCAATCTTTTGCGATTCCATGTACTCTTTTAAAGGTTGCCATCTGCTGCGATAATGACGAAGGGTGACATCCTTGTACGATAGGTTGTTTTTCATGAAATCCAGTGCCGCAGACGTTACTTCATCGAAATCAAATTTGTTTTCCATAATCAATAAAGTTTAATAGATGAACGAACATTGTTCTCGTTAAACCTAAAATTTATGCAAACAAATCAAGCGGTAATACATAGATATGTCATTTATTTTCAGACTATACAAAAATTTTTCTTCGCATAATGAAAACGTTCGGATAATCGGCAATGGTCGGTTCGCCGATTATGTCATACCATTTACTTACAGGCAATTGTGAAGTTATTATAGTGGATCTCTTTCCATGCCGGTCCTCAAGCAGTTCAAGTAAAATTAACCGCTGATTGTTATCAAGCGGTTTCAAACCAAAATCATCCAAAATGAGTAAATCCTGTTTTTCGATTTTACTTATTTCTTTAATATAGGTGCCATCTGCTTTGGCGATCTTCATTTCATCGAACAACTTTGAGCAGTTCCGGTAGCAGACCTTATATCCCTGCATGCAGGCCTGGTGCCCAAGTGCAGAAGCCAGGAAGCCAGGAAGCTTTTCCCCACGCCGGTACTTCCTGTTAAAACCAGATTTTGTTTACCCGATATCCAACTGCAGGAAGATAATCTTAACAGTTGATTTTTATCCAGTTCCCTTTTGGCCGCATAATCTATTTGTTCCATACTCGCCTGGTAACGAAACCGGGCCCTTGTTATTAATCTCTTTAGCCTCCGGTTATACCGCTCATCCCATTCGGCCTGAACCAGATGGGATATGACCTCATCGGTTGTAAAATCGTTATTCCTGCCTGTTTCCATCATTTCCCTGTAAGCCCGGGTAAAACCACACAGGCGCATCTCTTCGAGTTTTTGCATTGTCACTGTTTGATTCATACTTATTCATTTTTAAAAATTGGTTATTTATAATTTTCCTTTCCCCGTATGTTTTTATGAAAAGGAAGTTTCAAATCAAGGGTATTCTCCGGTTCCATTTTGTGGATATTATTCTTTAATGCGTTATAAATAAACCGGAAGGATATACTATTGTACTCTATTGCTTTTTTACAAACTTTT
Organism: Prolixibacteraceae bacterium; assembly: GCA_963662895.1. Lineage (GTDB taxonomy): Bacteria > Bacteroidota > Bacteroidia > Bacteroidales > Prolixibacteraceae > GWE2-42-39. The sequence goes on from OY759981.1 coordinate 1,876,426, forward strand.
TCAAGGTCTTCAGGTTTATATTTTTTCCCAAGGTTCAATACTCCCATACATGATTTAAAAGCCTGTTGGGGATGTTCCCTGCTTTCCAGTAACCGTTCAATAAAAGCTTCTATGGAACCGCCCATCTGCGATGCCCACTTAACAAACCGGTCGGTATTCCATCCATTGACAAACTGGTGGGTAGCGGGCATATGGCTTTTTTCCGTGGTATAGCCATACTTTTTACGGTCCCTTTGGTGGAACGCAATTCGGACATGGTCATTGAAGATTTCAACCACACGACTGGTATAGACCGTCTTAACCTTTTTCCCTGTGTTTTGATAAGGAACACTATAGTAATGCTTATCTTCTTTCAGATAAATATGATGGTGGAACTCCACCCTGGATACCTGGAAATGTTTTATTTCATATCTCTCTGCCGGAAGGGCCTGCAACTCATTTTTCTCTATCTCGTTAAATAACTCCCTGCGACTGGTACTTCTTCGCTGGAAAGGGGTATTGTTCAGTTTTTCCAACTCTTCCCATATGGCCTGGTTAAGTTCCCGGAGTGAAAAAAATGTCTGGTTCCTTAATTTGGCAAAGATCCTTTGATAAACCAGGCGCACCGCATTTTCAACCAATGGTTTATCTTTGGGTTTACCCGGACGGGCTGGCAGGATAACTGTGCCGTAATGACGGGCAAGATCGTAATATGTTTCATTAAGCAATGGCTCATAATTGCACGCCCTGGTAACTGCTGATTTTAAATTATCAGGACATATACCCCTGGTGGCCCCTCCGTAATACCTCCACGCATTCTCATTGGCCCAGATCCAATCCTCTAATTGCTGGCTTTTTACTGCTTCCACATAGATCAGTTGACTGGCCCCCATGATGGTTACAAAAATCTCTGCATGGTTAACCCCGCCGGTTTCTCCGTTCACCCAATGCATCTTCTTCCCGGTAAAATCAACATATAACAAATCTCCGGCTTTGTGCTCTATGTGCATCCCTGCTTTGAGTTTGCTTTCCCACATCCGGTAATGATGGCAAAACCTGGAATAACTGAACCCTTCAGGTTGGCGCTGCTTATACTCTTCCCATAGCAGGTAAAGGGTCACTCCTACGCGGGCCAGTTCTTTTTCATAGTAGGGAAAATCTTTGGCCAGGGATTCATACATGGGATTGGATGATTGATTACGCTTCTCGAAAAGCTCTGCGACTTCTGTATCGCTCATACCGGTAATCTCATGCCAGGATAATCCACTGCGTTTAAACTCCGCAAGATACTCTCCGACACTGGTCTTGCTTACCCCGAGTGCATCGGCTATTTTCCTGATGCTGAACTTTAATTCCTGGTTCAGTCGTAGTATTTCTCTTACTTTTTCCACTTTAATTCTTTGTCTTGGCATTTCCCCTCCTGTCGATTTTTGATTGATTCTAAAAATCAGCAGAAGTAATAAGATTCAGTGGAAAATAAGTGATGGTCTGTTTGCGAATCTCAACTGTCCGTTTTCGGCAGGAATCACTGTCCGCTTTGATCGCGTCCGGCTGTCCGTTTTCCCCAAGAATCCTTGTCCACTTTCAACAGGAATTGGTGTCCGCTTTCAGCAGGAAGTGCTGTCCGTTTTCAGCAAGATTTTGCAGATCAACTGAATGCATGGTGTTCAGTTGATCTTTTATTGCGTAATATAGTATACTTTATTCGAATCAAGAGTTAAATAGCTAATGTTATAAAAGCTGCGGCTAATCTTCCAAAAGCATGTACCATTAATCCTTTTGTAGACCTAACTTTGCTTGCCTTTTGGATATCGGCCTTTTCAATCAGCCAATTAAAAATTGCTTCAACCGGTTGTCTGACTTTGGAAACGGCAGTTGAGAAAAAATCATCAGCTGCTTTTATCCTTTGCTTTATCACATCAGTCATTCCCTTAACAGCTTTGACCGGTGCAAGTGTTTCTGAATTCTGGTGTTTCAACATGTACAGATTTAGTTCGTTCACAAAGTATATTTTATCACCAAAGAAAGTCCTGTTCTCAATTGCTGACCAGGCTTCTTTAAATACGGTCAAATCATTGACCGAAGCTGGGGTGAACAATATTTGTTCCGGATGGGGCAGTTTTCCAATACGCCGAAAACCTAACAGGTGCAGCTTAAGCCCATAATAATACATCCCTTTGGTCGAACAATACCCCTTGTCTGTTATCTCCCTTGCAACCTTGCCCGAACGCTTGCCTGAACAGGTTATGATTGGCATGGAGTCCAATAAGCTTTGGTCAAACAGGCAATCATCCGGCTGAAAATCTGCAAGTAGAATTTCAATGAGCCTGGTAAAAGCACCTCCCAGTCTGTTCAACCGATTGTTGAACGCCTGATAGCTACCTAACTTTGGAAACCACGACATTAGGTATTCTGATGCAAAGCGGTGGATGTGCTTTGTTGTCCTATGCCCTTCATGGTGCATCGTGTACAAGTATATTGTCATAATCTCCTGGTCTGTAAATTCCGGCTCATTGTTATTACTGAACCTTTCACAATAAAATTGAAGTTCTTCAAATTTATCACATACATAAAAGTAAATTCTTACTAACTTGTCGTCCTTATCTCTGGAAATCATATCTGATTGTCAATTCGTAACTGACTCCAAGATACTGATTTTCAGAGATTAATGCAAAATTTACTGCTTGATATTCAACTATTTAATGAACTTTTTTTATATTGTTTTCAACCCTTGATTCGCATTAATTAGTAATGTGTAATGAATAATTGAAAAATAATTAGTGATCGTGAAAATATAGTGCTTGGCAAATCCTACCAAAAACAGCAGCATCTCGTGAAAAGTCATTATTGTTGGTTCCTGCATTCCATTATTCTGCATTATTTAATTACCAATTAAACCGGATAATCGCATGAATCTTATATTTTTGAAATTATCACTACGGAAACTCCAAAAAACCAAGGTTTACTCTTTTACAAATCTGGTAGGTTTGACCATCGGGTTTACGGCTTTTATATTAATAGCATTGTTTATTCGCTATGAATTGACCTGGGACAAGAGCCATGATAAATACGATCGTATCTATCGCGTTCAGCGCTATTTATCCAATGCAATTTATTCTAACAATACCAATATATCGCCACATTCCAGACCTGTTACGGCCCAAATGATTGAAGGACAATTCCCTGAATTTGAGAAAGTAACTGTTGTGAGAGAGAATGGTTCTGCATATTTGGGAGTCGATGCTACTCATTTGGTGCACGACGAAGATGGCATTAATGCAGATACCTGTTTTTTCGATTTGTTTAGCTATCATTTTATTGAAGGAGACAAGACACTTGCGCTCAGTCGACCCTATTCGGTTGTTTTGTCGGAGACATTGGCTATAAAGCTGTTTGATAAGACTAATATACTTGGACAGACCGTTTTGCTTGAAAAGAAATATCCGTTAACTGTTACCGGTGTCTATAGAGATTTGCCTTTTAACAGCAGCCTGCGCCCAAGTTATATCATTTCATTTTCTACTTTAAAACCCTTGCAAAATATTGAACGGTCGTCTTTATGGGCCGGCGACTGTATGACTTATGCCCTGCTCAAATCCGGTGTAAATGCAAAGGTCGCTGAAAATAAGATAAAACACCTCTTCTCCGGCTATGAAGATCTTAAATATGAAGAGTTACAATTGTGCCCGTTTTCAAAAGTATATCTCAACTTCAATGACCGGAATGATTACCTGATGGTACTAAAACTTTTTGGTCTCATTGGTATTTTTATCCTCGTCATGTCCGGATTTAACTATATCAACCTTTCCCTGGCGCAGGCTTCGATGTGCGGGAAAGAGATGGCCGTTAAAAAGGTTATTGGCGGTCGAAGACGAGCTTTGATTACACAGTTTCTGGGTGAAACTACAGGTATTTCGTTGACGGCACTGCTGATATCTTTAATATTGGCTAAAATGTTTTTGCCTGTTTTCAACAACTTAGTCGATAAGCAAATCCCATTTAATATCATTATCGATTGGGGCTTTGTTTTACTTCTGATCCTGATAGCAGTATGCACTGGATTATTATCGGGGCTTTATCCTGCCTGGTTTATGGCATCCAATAAAATTACGACACTTTTTAAAGGCAGCTTTTTCAGCGCTCAACAGAACTCATTCAGCCTGAAAAAAGCTTTGGTAACCTTTCAGTTTGCTATTTCTTTGTTTTTGATTGTTCTCACCATATCTTTTTCGATGCAAATCAAATATATCACTCACAAAGATTTAGGTTTCACCCGGGAAGGACTGCTCTATACCGAAATTAATGTGTCAGCCAATCATACAAAGTTTCATCAATTGCGCGACAGGCTTTTGCAACATCCTGAAATAACAGATGTATGTATGTCGAAAAATTTTCCGTTTGTAAGCCAGGGAGGAGGAATGACCAACTGGGAAGGAGGTGATCCTAATAATGAAATCGTTTGCCGCTTTAACGATGTTAGCTACAATTATCTTTCGGTTCTGAATACACAACTTGTTACTGGTCGCAATTTTTCATCGGACTTTAGCGGGGATGTGGGCAAGAGCTGTATTATTAATGAAGCTGCGGTCAAGTGCTTTGGATGGGATCATCCTGTTGGGAAACGCATACACGACAACAGGCTGACGGTGGTCGGGGTGGTTAATGACTTTATTTACCACGATATGCACAATCCTGTAGAACCCGGCATTCTTGTTTTGGCTCCCGACACAATCATCGGTAACTGGACTTTTGCCTTTCGTGTCAAACAAAATGAGCAGGCGGCTGTCAGAGCTATGATTACCAATGAACTTGAAGAGGTATTTCCAACTGATCCTTTTGAAGTAAAAGATTTTCCTTCAGCGTTTAATAACGAGAATGGCTTCCGCATTTATCATTCGGTAAACAAAACGCTTTTGTTCTTTACCGTGTTGAATATTTTGCTGGCCATTGTGGGGATGTTCGGATTGGTTTCATTTGCCGTGGTCCGTCGTACCAAAGAGATCGGAATTCGTAAAATTAACGGTAGTTCACCTGCCGGCATATTCAACTTGCTCAATCGTGACTATTATCTTTTGCTGTTTTTTGCGGTATTAATTGCTTTCCCTTCGGCCTGGCTGGCCTATATGTCATTGCCCAGTGCCAATAAACTCCCTGCCCAGCCGTGGATTTTTATCCTTGGGGCAAGCCTGATGCTCATCATTGTTCTGGTTAGTACCAGTTATCAGACCATTAAGGCAGCGACGAAGAATCCGGTAGAAGCGCTTAGGTATGAATAGAAAAGATTCGTATAAAGGAAGAAACGACTATAAAATTTAATTTTAGGATTTCCTGCTTTCAATCAAATCATCGGTAAAATATTGTCTGTTTGGGGGTGTTTGCATTAAGAGCAATATTTCTTTACTTTGCAAAAAATCAGGAATTTCAATGAATGCCGGAGCGGGAAATAATGATCAGCTATATGTAAAAAAATTAAAGGAACATAATGTGCCGGCCTTTGATTCATTATTCAACAAATACAGCAATAAACTATACCGGTTTTCATTTTCTCTTTTAAAAAATGCAGAGGATGCAGAGGAAATTGTCCAGGAAACATTTTACAGAGTTTGGAAGAGACGGGGACAAATCGATATAACAAAATCATTCAAAGCCTATCTTTTCACGATTTCACATAACCTCATTATTGACCGTCTGAGGGAGAAGTTAAAAGAAAAAGAGTACCGGGAGTCCCTCCTGGAAAATTTTGAGGAAACCGAACCTGAGAAAATCAACGAACAGGATTTCGTACAATTAACCGAAGCTATCCGTGTCGCGGTAGAGGAACTTCCTTCGAAAAGAAAAGAAATCTATAAATTGAGCCGCGAGCAAGGCCTTTCGAACCGGGAAATTGCCCGTAAATTTGGTATTACTGTAAAAACCGTTGAAAACCAGATAAACCTTTCATTGAAACACCTGAAAAACCGTTTGGGCAAACAGGCGCTGATGGTATCCTTCTTCCTCGCATTATTTGGCTGACCAACCTGAAGAATTTTTTTTACTTTTTTTTGGGTGTTAAATTCATTTTCCCGTATTACAATAAAGAAGACTTTATAAAAAGGCTTTTTACAAATTTTTTGTTGTAAACAAAGTAATATCAGGATGGTTGAAGAAGAACGGATTATAGCATTATTGCAAAAATACATGGAAGGAAAAATATCCGGCAGGGAAATGGAACAATTGTCGTCCCTGTTTGAAGCCCCTTCCAATTATCATTCTTTACGTCCGGCCCTTCTCGACATCTGGACGAACAACAAGGAACCTGATTGGATTAAGCCTGGAGCAGGTAAAGCCAATCAGATATTAAACAGGCTCCACTACCTGATCAGGCTTGATGAAGGGGAAAAACCAGTCCGGCGTTCAGCTTTTGCGAAGACAATCAATATCTTTTCAAAAATCGCTGCCATTTTAATCCTGCCCTTACTTATCGCCGGAACCTGGTATTTTATTGATTCCCGAAGCCCATACACGGATGAGGGTATCTCGGACTGGATAACCGTTTCATCGTCAATGGGGGCAAAAATAAAAACAGTTTTACCCGACAGTACAGTAATATGGCAAAACGCAGGAAGTATAATTAAATACCCCAGGGACTATACAAAAAAGAACCGGCAGGTTATTTTGTCAGGAGAAGCATTTTTTGCAGTACATTCCGACCGCTTATACCCGTTTTATGTCCGTACAAACCATTTGCAGGTGAAAGTTACAGGCACCCGTTTTGATGTAAGCAGTTATACCGATGATAGAAGTACCACTGTTGTGTTGGAAAAAGGGAAGGTGGGGATACAAAATTTAACCAATCTTAAAAAATCCCCTTATTATTTGACCCCGGGGATGTGTTATTCATTTAGTGAAAAGGAACATAAAGCCATTGTGAAAAATGTGGAGGTGAAAAAATATATATCATGGAAAGATGGTAAACTGATCTTCAGAAACGACCCCTTATCGGATGTATGTAAACGACTTAGACGATGGTATAATGCCGAAATCGAACTTTCGGACAACACCGGGGAACTATTGTCTCACCCGTTTACCATGACCATCGAAACAGAAACACTTTCCCAGGTAATGGATTACCTCTGCCAGGCAGCTCCTGTTTCGTATGAAATCAAATATATACGCAAAAATGATGAAAGTGACCTATTAAGACCCAAATATATTATAAGAGCTAAGTAAAAACATTAACTAAAAAGAAAAGCCTATGATCTGATATTCAAAAAAAGAAAAAGAAGCAAGTGCGTCCACACCTGCCTCTTTATATCGATTTGTGTCAACAATCCAGTCTTGAATTTAAAATTGTCAAACTCAAACCATTACAAAATTATGGAAAAAAACGAAAAAATTTTTGCTTTGGGGCGAAATATTCTGAAGCAGGAAAAATTATTTAGGATTATGAAATTAACTACACTATTATTCTTTCTTGCCATCATGCAGGTTTTTTCAGAAAATTCCTACGCGCAGGCGACAAAATTGTCTTTAAGTAAAAGTAATGTATCGGTAAAAGATATTTTACTTGAGATAGAAGAAAACAGTGAATTCTTCTTCCTGTACAGCAATAAGCTGATTGATGTGGACAGGAAAGTGAGCCTGGACATAAAGGATAAAACGGTAAGTCAAATCCTGGATCAGCTTTTTAAAGGGGAAAACGTAAGTTACGTGATAAACAACCGCCAGGTCATTCTCAGTCCCGGTAATGTTAGCGGAAAAGCAGGACAGCAGAAAATAACGGTAAATGGTAAAGTTACCGAGTTTTCCGGCACCCCCTTGCCAGGCGTTACTGTAGTTATAAAAGGTACCACCCAGGGGGTCATTACCAATGCCGACGGGAACTATTCACTTGCTAAAGTACCTTCCGATGCTACGTTGGTATTTTCGTTTGTGGGGATGAAAACGCAGGAAATAGCGGTTGCAGGGAAAAATAACATTAACGTTGTCATGCAGGAAGAGACCGTTGGAATTGAAGAGATCGTTGCAGTTGGATATGGAACGCAGAAAAAAGCTAATCTTACAGGTTCTGTATCAAATGTAAATTTTGAATCAGTGCAGTTCAAATCAAGGGCAGTTACAAATGTTTCAACGGCATTGGCCGGAACAATGCCAGGGATCAATGTAAGTCAGGATACCGGGTTACCGGGAAGCGATAATGCAACAATAAGAGTCAGGGGAATTGGTTCCTTAAATTCAAGTATGGAGCCGCTCATCATTGTCGATGGACAGGTAGGAAATATGAGCTTGATTAATCCAGCCGAAGTCGCTTCTATTTCCATATTAAAAGATGCGGCATCTGCTGCAATTTATGGGTCGAGAGCTTCCAATGGAGTGATTCTTATTACAACTAAAACAGGGAATGATACCCAAGGGAAAATAAATATAAGTTATTCCGGACGTGTGAGTTGTGGTAACCCGGTGCAAATGGATGACATAATAAGCAATACTGCTGATCACATGACCGTGATTAATCAAGCCTATGAGAATGCTGGCCAGGAAAAGCGTTGGGCACAGGAACAGATTGATGAATGGAGAGAAAAATCAAAAACAGATCCTATTGGTTATCCCAATACTGATTGGTGGGACGCCCTGACAAAAACAGGTTTTATTACAAATCATAATCTAACAGCTAGCGGAGGGACTCAGAAAATAAAGTTTTTTACTTCTGCTGGTTATTATTCTAATGACGGAATAATACCGAATAGCTCATACGAGAGAATGAATGTTAGAAATAATTTGACTTATAAAGTCAATAAATGGCTTGAATTAGGGAATATTCTTACCATTACAAAAAGCACACAAGATCCGGCAGATGATTCAAAAATCTTTGAATGGTGGCTTTATACCTCTCCCGGAGTAGTACCCAAATATGATGGCAGATATGGTGGTGCGCAAACGTATGGTGCAGAGGATGAGTCAAATAATGGCTTATGGTATGCAGAACGCTGGCATGGAGAAAAAAACAACAATAATTTTTCAGCAAAGATTTTTGCAACGATAAAGCCATTTAAAGGATTTTCTCTTACCGGGAACCTCTATAAAACAATAAACAATGAGGAAGGTTGGGAAAGTTCTGTAAGACCGTCCTGGTGGAATTTCAGAGAAGACTATGAAGTCAGAACTTTCACCTCTCAGATAGATATTGAAACTTATTATAACAAATCCCAACGTCATATGTATGATATATATGCAAAATATAACACACATATTTCGGAGCACGAAATTAATTTATTAGCCGGGTTTAATCAGGAATATTATAAATATAACAACATTGATGTAACCAAAAATAATCTTTTGAGCATTGATACTCCAGTTCTGGACGCTGCATCCAGTAATCCTACCGCGTCTGGTGATGCTTACGAGTATGCATTACGATCATATTTCGGTAGAATTAATTACAATTATTCGGGAAAATACCTGTTTGAGGCTAATATACGTTATGATGGTTCTTCCAGATTTTCTTCGGATAACCGATGGGGATTATTCCCTTCCTTTTCCGGGGGATGGGTTGTTTCAGAAGAGCCTTTCTGGAGTTCAATCAGCGATAAAATTAATGTTTTAAAAATAAGGGCTTCCTGGGGAAAATTAGGGAACAATGGCATTGGAAATTATGAATGGCAAAATCTATATAGTAGTGCAAACCATTCTTTTAATGGTTCTATCGTTCAGGGGTTAACATACAACAGCTATTCAAATTCTGAAATAACCTGGGAAAAAACCCGTGTACTAAATTTTGGAGCTAATCTATCTGTTTTCAGAAATCTTATAGTAGATGTTGACTATTATAACAAGAGGACAGATCATATTCTTGCTCAAAACCCGATACCTTATGTAAATGGAGGAATTACGGCCCCGACGGTTAATTCAGCCGAAGTTAGTAATAAGGGGATTGAAGTTGACATTCGCTATAGCGGTAAAATCAACGATTTATCTTTTTCTGTGGGGGTAAATGCTTCTTATAACAAAAACAAGATCGAAAAGTATAAAGGTAAAGATTACATTGAACCACAAAATAGTTTTAATGCATGGACGGAAGGTTATCCGGTTAACGTTTTTTATCTTAGAGAAGTCGATCATGTTGTGCAGGATAAAAGTGAGGTAGATGGTTTAGTGGCAAAGGGGTGGACTTTCCATCCAACTACTCCGGGCGAAGGTGATTTTTTATATAAAGATGAAAATGGCGATAAAAAAATTAATAATGATGACCGGATTCTTAAAGGGAACCCCACTCCGTTATACAATTACGGGGGCAACCTGACGCTAAATTACAAAGGATTCGATTTCTATATGTTGTTTTATGGAGTGGCAAAATATGATAAATATCTCACTTCCGAAATATATTCACTTACCCGGCAGACCAGCCGTCTTTGTGCGGAATCATACCTTAATGCCTGGACCCCGGAAAACAGGGATACTGATATTCCAAAGTTATATTACGGAGACTCGAGAAATAACCAGATAAGTGATTTCTTTCTGCGTGATGCAAGTTTTTTAAAGATAAAAACACTTCAGTTAGGGTATACTATTCCTGAACATATCATAAAACCACTTGAGAAAATAAGGGTATATATAGACCTTGAAAATTTCTTCACATTTACCTCTTATCCCGGACAAGATCCGGAGAATGCCAGCCTTACAATGAGTACCTCTTATCCAATTATCAAAACAATGTCATTGGGATTAAATGTTAATTTTTAAAAATAAAAAAATGAGAAAACCATTAATATTATCAATAATAATAATAATGACATCACTCAGTTGTGATGAAAAATTTTTGGACAGAACTCCGTTTAGTTCCATATCAAGTTCAACAATATGGGATTCTGACGAGACTGCAACGATGGCGGTAAACGGCATTTACAGTACTTTTTCACAAACTTTCTGGCCTAATTTTTATTATTATATTACCAATCTCGGACCGACAGGATATACCCTTATACGTACCTGGGAGGGGATAAATCATTATTCGGGGACGGTTACTTCAAATGATGGTAAGTTTTTAAACCTGTACAAATATTTATATCGTGTGATAAGATATTCAAATGATGTTATCGCAAATGTCCCTGATAATCCAAATATCAGTGAAGATTTAGGGACCCGGTTGGTAGGAGAAGCAAAATTTTACAGGGGGCTATCTTATTTTTATCTTTGGCAGCTTTTGGGCGGAGTTGAAATTCTGAAAGAACCTGTTGATGTAGAGGATACTTACCTGCCAAGAAATTCTGCAGATGAAGTAAAACAGTTAGTTATTGCAGATTTTACGGATGCGATTCAGAGATTACCTGTTTCTTATGATCCTTCTGATGACGGAAGGATAACAAAAGGAGCAGCGATAGCTATGTTGGGGAAAACATATCTCTACGACAACCAATGGGGTAATGCAGCAGAACAATTTGGACAGTTGCTCAATTCTCCCTACGAGTACAAATTAGCAGATGAATTTTCTGATAATTTTTTCTCTGAAACCGAGAATAACAGCGAAGCCGTTTTTGCTTTGCAGTATATTGGCACAGAAGGTTACGGGAGTACGATGGATAACAGGTATGGGTATCGTAATCACGGGCCTAACTATGGAGAAGATTTTTCTACTGCCTCTAATATTTCGGTTGAAATATATACTAATATTGATGGTACGGCAATTGACAAATCAGTGATGCCCCATAGCTGTGATTTTGCTAATGAAGATGAATACGGAGAGGCCCTGATGAGTTGGTACCAAACGACTTTTTCTAATGCTGATCCTCGTTTACAGAAAAGTGTCATATTACCTGGTTCCGATTTTAATGCTTCGGATGGCACTTATAGACTTTATTGGCCAACAGGGACTACTTCTGATAATCCTCCGGCCATCAGAACAACATGGCCAAGCGATGCTACCTTGCCGATCCGGAAAATGGTTTCTGAGGGAAATGATTGTCCGATTAATCATAATTGTCCCCTAAATTGGCCAATGATTCGTTATGCAGATATTCTTTTAATGTATGCTGAAGCAGAAAATGAAGAAAATGGCCCGTCTTCCTCTGTTTATGAGGCAGTGAATGCAATACGGACCCGGGCGGGTATTATCGGTTTACCTTCCGGGTTATCACAGGAAGACATGAGAACCAATATCAGGATGGAACGTTTTCGCGAATTTTTGTTTGAAACACATGAATATTTTGATGTAAGAAGGTGGAAAACAGCACATACTGATGATCCGGTTTTTGGGCTAAACCATGATATATTAGATTTCAGGTATGAATCAGTATTAGGGACAAAAGTATTCAAAGAAAACAAAGATTATTTATGGCCAATTCCTCAGGGCGAGATTGATATTAATCCCTTGCTCGAGCAGAATCCAAATTGGTAGCAGTAGTTAACTCTAAAAGTTAGCAAATGATATTTGCAATGTTTATTGTAAGATTCATTTGTGTCTGAAGGTCATCGGATGGCTTGTTGTAGAGCCTGTATAAAACAGCTATCCGATGACTATTATAAGTTCCAGTGAAAAAATTTTGAATGATTTTTTCAGAAACTGGTATTTTTAGTTTATAAAATACTTAAACCGAAGACCGTGAAAATACCAAAAAACTTTGTGATAGTTCTTTTTGCCGCTTTGTATATTTTGTCGTGTAGCAAGGATCAATGCGTCCGGACAGACTTTGCCCTGCTCTCTCAAAAAGACAACTGGCTAAGGCATCCGGTGCTTGGAGACCCTTCGTTTGATAGTTTCAGCAGATATGAAAAGAATCCCGTGCAACGTGGAACGCCCCCGTTTGAATGGCCTGTAAACGGGTTCCTGTTCCACGACCCGGTATCGGGGAATGAATATATTTATGCCTCACAATATCTGAAGGGATATGCAAGGATGCCGGATAAAACATCTACAATTATCGATAAAACATGCATCGTTTTTCGTTCAAGGGACCAAGGGAAGACGTGGAATAAATTGGGCCCGGTTTTTAAAAAAGGCAATATAATCCTTGAAGGGGAGAAAGAACCAGTTATGACAGCATTAGATGCTTCTGTTGTTTATGATGAAGGTAAGTACTATATGCTGTTCGGCTTCTCCACTTTTGAATTTGACTGGCAACCGGATAAGAATAAACACGGGGGATTGGCTCTTGCTGTTTCTGATTCACCGGAAGGGCCTTTTACGATGGAAAAGATTGTGATATCAAGTCAACCTTATAATAAGAATCCTGTGTTCGGAAAATATAACCGGTGTTATGCAGGAACACTTCTGAAGACTCAAAACAATTGGGTTATAACGTTTATGATGGATTCCGGCCCCTTTTTTAGCTGGGGCTTGTTTGCTGTGTCAGCATCGAGCCCGGAAGGCCCCTGGTCTGAACCCGTATTAATAAGAGGCTGTGAGGGAGATAAATATTATCCACCATTGCTGGAATATTTTCCGGCTTTCATGTACAACGATACGATTTATGCACCGGCAACCTCTGTGGCAATAAACAGGAATTTTCAATGTATCCTCAAAGTTCCTTCCCGGGAGGCAATGACCCCGGGGAAATGGGAACTCTCGCATGAAGGGTCTTTATGGCATGGCATAAACAGGGAAAATGAATTTGCCGGTATATGGGGACAAACCTTCTCTGGTTTTATTGATCAGGAGAAAAGGTTTAAAGTCATGTTTCCCAGCCTCGACCCGGATAACCAGGGAACAATCAATCTGGCCTCTGTCCCCTGGAATGCATTATACAGGGAGAGGGGGTTTGTATTTACCGGACATGAAGGGCCATCGTTTACAACCATACCCGGGTTTTATCAATATCCGGAGGTCAATGCCTCTTTTTCATTTTACGGAACAATTTTTTTTGCAATGAATTCCATTGCCCCGGCAGGCCCGGATTATCCGAAGGCAAATTCTTCGTTACATGAATTAATGTTTACTTCACAGAACCGGATAGAACTCAGTGAAAATCAGTGGGCCATCCTGAATGTATGTCAGAATGGAAAAACAGACACCATCAGTAAGGGACCGTTCACGAAAAAGGCCGAAACGACATTAAAGATGACCCGTCTAAAAAGAGAAACACTCGTTTCCCTGAATAATGAATTGGTTTGGAAAGGTAAGCTGGAGAATACGGACCGGGGACGGATAGGCTTATATGCCATGAAACATTCTGGTATTGAGATGCAATCGTTTAAGGTGAGCGGGGAAAACCATCAGGGGTACGTTACATGGTTATACACCGAAGGCTTACTTGGCTCCGGAGCCAACATGAAAAGGGACTGGGCGTTTATTAAAGATGACCCGTCATTCCTGTATGGCTCAGGTGTTGTATCAAAAGTCGACACAGCGCGGGCAAAATGGAATTTCAGCGGTAGCGGATTCGATCTGTACTGTCCCCGGATGCCGGGCTTAGGTACTGCCGAAATTATCTTAAATGGGAAAACAGTCGGAGAAATTAACTTGTATGCAGAATGTCCTGAAAAAAGCAAGGTTGTTTATTCAATGCGTTCTTTGCCACAGAAGAAAAACGCTTTAGTACTAAAAGGCAAAGACGGTAAAATTGTCCTGGATTGTTTACGTGTTTACGACTAGTCAGGTCAACCATCAAATGTTTATATCCAGAAAATTACAATATTTAAATAAATGAAATGAGATATGCGATTTTTTTATTTACAGTTTATTGTCTAACTGTGTTTTCAATGAAAAGTCAGGCGCAGCAAAAAGATCAGGATTCTTCAGCGCCTCAGACTTCAACAAGGGTTTTGGATCATCTTCCCCCTAATCTTCAACCTGTAATCGGGGCCTGGTTCTGGAATAATGAAGATTTTAATCCTGACGGTTACAAGTATTTCATTGATCAGGTAAATGAACATTCCTGTTATGATTTACTGTCAACAGGTATCAGGATACCGGGGCGCGATATAACCGATATTGATGTTCACAACCAGGTTAAACTTGCGGTAGCATATGCAAAAGAAAAGGGTATTAAAATAGCATTAGGATTGGACCCCAGACTGGCACGCCGTAAATTCGAAGCCGCATACCCTGATGAACTTCAGGAATCATTATGGCTTAAAGAGATTACTCTTTCGGAGAATAAACCAGTTGAAGCCGTTGTTCGTAGTATTGATCTTCGGGATCACATGAACGGACAAAAAACGCCTTATATTTCTCTCCGGGGCTCTTTGCTTCGTGTATATTTATATGCAAAAACGGCAGGAGGGATTGATCCCGGCACTCTTAAAGATATAACAGGGGAATGTAAAGTAACGGTTTCATCAAAAGATTCGCTTGTTGTCCGCCTTCCGGCAAACAGCGGAAGTATTCAACTCCAGGCTTGTGTAATGGTTGCGTTCACACACCTGTACCCTGATGTTTTTGCCCCTCATTTAATAGAATTTACCCGTGAAATCATAAGGGATTATGCAGATGTCCCGTTGGCAGGAGGAATGAGGGACGAGTGGGGCTTCCCTCCGAGTACTCCCGCTAACAGAATGGCATTGGGAAATCATTTCTGGTATTCCGGACATTACGCATCGGCTTATGCACAAAAGACAGGTGGCCGGGAATTACTGGCAGACTGTCTACTCATGTATGCCGGGATAAAAGGGCAGGAGAAGGAACGGCAAATGGCAATTAATTATTATATGGAAATGAACTGGCAGCGGAACAGCGAACTGGAAGATGATTTCTACCATACTATAAAGGATGTTTTTGGGCCGGATGCGGTAGTGGTAACTCATCCAACCTGGTATCCGTATCCTGATCGGCTGGAGAGCAAAAAGAATGGACTTGACTGGTGGGTGGCGACACGTGACTGGGCACAAACCGATGAAGTAACCCCCTTCGCCGTACGTACCGCTCTTGCAAAGAAATGGGGCAGTCCCGTGTGGTATAACCAGTATTATTCTACTGAAAGAAAAAATTATGAACGGGAACTCTGGAGTTCTGTACTTGCTGGCGGCAGGATTAATTATCATCCGTTATACCCCAGTAGAAAAAAGCCCATGGATAAGTATCTCGAACTTTTTCGTGAAAACCTGATGCAAGGGGAAAGCCGGGTTCGCCTCCTGAATTTTATCAGTAATAGTCCTTTAGATTGTCCTGTTGCTGTAGTTTTCGGACATCCTGCCACAATGAACTGGGCTGGACCGTATTTTGAAGATCCCGGCATGAAACTGGCCGATAGCCTTTGGAGTATTGGTATCCCGGCAGACCTGATCCCGTCCAGCGAGATTGAAAACGGAAATTTACTTATCGATGGAGATGGCTGGATACATTATGGCAAACAGCACTATGCAGCAGTTATTTTGTATAATCCTGAGTTTGAAAAGTTATCAACCGCAGAATTTTTTAATCAGGCTGCAAACGGGCAGACCAGCCTTTTCCGGCTAGGGAACTGGACGCGTGATTTTAATGGGGACACTTTTGATGGAAATACCGCCTTGCCCCGGAAGATGGTTGCTGCAAAAGATATAAGATCAGTAGTTTCGGAAGTTTCAAAGATTATGAAAAAACGTAAAATTGAACTCCAGACTCCTGCAACACGAATATTAGAAGGGTTCGGACATGTTTCCTGTGCTCCTCCCTTAGAGGGATTTTGTCGTTTGACCGATGGTACACTTATCCAGGTTGCAGGGACTAATGATACAGCAGGAGACATAATTGCCTCTAAAATGAAAATTGGGAAATATGATGTCTCATTTAACGCAACTGGGATAGCCGCTGTGAGGCTCGATAAGAACGGGCAGGTACAGGCAATGGCTGCCGGCGGTCTAAAGTTTTTTAGAGCCCGGGATTTCTATATTCAACTGAATAAGCGGATTGACCTTGCATTCTGGAAAAACGAACACGGAGAGTTTGAAGGAATAATCCAGGGATATGAAGGAGAAATTCCTCAATCACTATTATCTGTAACAAAAAAATGGGTCCACCTTAAGGCTTCTGTACCATTGTTAGAGTAAGTCTGTTAACTAATATTTCAAAATAAAAATTCAAAAATGAAAAATATAAAACTAATTATAAGAGGAATTGCAGCTATTCTCTTTTTATCAATACCACTATTGGGACAATCGCAAGAGTCAAATACGCATAATCTTTTAATAGGCTGGGCTATGGAAGACATAACCCCGGAAGACCCGGTATCGTTGCAGGGGCAATATTATGAGAGGATGTCTGAATATGTTCAAAGTCCCTTAAAAGCTACGGCATTGGCAATTGAGTCAGCAGGAAAGAATGGCAAAAAGGAGCAGCTTATAATGATTTCGGTAGATGTAGTTAGTTTCAGCGATGCGTTACAAGATTCACTGAAAAGCATGCTTAGAGGGAAGCTTCCTGATTTTGACCTTAATAAAATATTCTTAAATGCCACGCATACCCATTCTTCTTTTGATACCGGTCTGGCAGGTAAGCACAGAAAAATGTTGCTTGATAAGTTAAGTAAAGTTGCTGTTGCTGCATGGGAGAATAAACAGCCTGGCGGGATAAGCCGTGAGCTACGTTATGCAGTGGTAGGGCATAACAGGCGGGTTGAATATGCTGATGGTTCTGCAGAAATGTATGGTTCCACAGAAAGAGAGGACTTTACAGGACTGGAAGGTCCTGAAGATTCCGGCATTGATATGATTTTCTGTTGGGACAGGAGTAAAAAACTGACTGGGATTGTGATGAACGTTGCTTGCCCTGCACAGGTAACGGAGGCAAAGTATTATGTTTCGGCTGATTACTGGAGTGAAGTCAGAAAGTATCTGAAGAAAAAATTTCCCGGGGATGTATATGTTCTGCCCCAGATAAGCGCTGCTGGTGACATATCGCCCCGTGACCTTCCTCGTGGTTACAAGTCCGGCGAGCCAAACATGTGGGACGTTCCCGGTATTGTTGAGATAGGTAAAAGATTGGCAAATGTGATTGAAGATGCCTATCCGGATGCGAAAAAGAATATTCAGACAGATGTGGTTTTCAAACATCTGGTAAAAAATATTAATTTACCGACAAGGCAGTATAGTGAAGAAGATTATAAAAAAGCGCTGGCAATCGTTAAAAAGATCAGGTCAAAAGAACCGGATGACCCGAATTCGCCGGAGACTGTCTGGAACAGGTTTCTAAAAGAAATAAAGGATAATGAAAAAGTAAAAGAGTATGGCCCATGGGACAACAAGCTGTCTGATTATGGGATTGTAAAAAAACAGGAAGCTTTGGTAAAACAATACGAGGAACAGGATCAGCACCCGTTTTATCCGGTTGAACTGCATGTGATCCGGCTTGGTGATGTAGCATTTGCTACCAACCCTTTTGAGCTTTTCGTAGATTATGGTTTCAGGATTACCGGTAGGAGTAAGGCTAGCCAGACTTTTCTCATTCAGTTAAGCAGCGGAGATTCCGGAGGTTACCTTCCAACAAAACGGGGTGTAGAGGGGAAAGGATACCGGGGGTATAGTGCCATGGTTAATAATGTTGGTCCTAAAGGAGGTAATGCTTTGGTGGAAGAAACTGTAAATATTATTAATTCCCTTTGGAAAAAAGAACCCTTATAAAACATTTGTTGGATTTTGTGATTTACAATAGTCTGAATGTTAATTTTCTGACTGATCTTAAGTTTTTCAGCTTCGTATAAAAAAAATCATCTACCTTTGCGCCTCGTTTAATCGGGATGGGTAATGGTTTTTTGTACGGTTTCGGCAACATGTTATCCTTCCCTGTTGGGAACCACGAAAGTGGGATTATTAATTTTAAAGGATAAACATGACATTCGAAGAAACCGGCATCAAGCCGGAATTGATCAAAGCAATCTCAGAGATGGGCTTTGAAGCACCTACTCCTATTCAGGAAAAGACGATACCTCATTTATTGAATTCGAATCAGGATTTAATCGGGCTGGCCCAGACCGGTACGGGAAAAACAGCGGCGTTTGGCTTACCCATCCTGCACCATGCCGACACTGGCGATCGAAATGTACAATCGCTGATTTTATGCCCGACCCGTGAACTTTGCCTGCAAATAAACCGCGACCTGGAAAATTTTTCAAAATATATCTCCGGCTTTAAAACCATTGCTGTTTATGGAGGGGCCGACATCGGTAAACAGATCAGGCAGTTGAAAGACGGAGGCCAGATTGTGGTTGGCACACCCGGTCGGGTGAATGATCTGCTCAGGCGAAATGTACTGAAGGTAGGCAACATAAAATGGCTGGTGCTCGACGAAGCAGACGAAATGCTGACGATGGGTTTTAAAGAAGAAATGGATGCCATTTTGGCCAATACCCCGGAAGAAAAGCAAACCCTGTTATTTTCGGCAACTATGCCTGCCGAGATTGCCGAGATGACAGACAAATATCTCAAAAACCCGGATAAGATCACAATTGGCAAAAAAAATGCCGGGGCAGAAAATGTTGAGCATCACTATTACGTGGTGCATGCAAAAAACAAGTATGCCACTTTGAAACGTATCGCTGATAATTACCCCGATTGCTATGCCATTGTTTTTTGCCGTACCCGGATGGATACCAAGGAAGTGGCTGAAAAACTACTGGCCGACGGCTATAATGCCGATGCCCTGCACGGGGATCTTTCTCAGGCACAACGCGACCAGGTAATGAATAAGTTCCGCAACAAAAACCTGCAAATACTGGTGGCTACCGATGTGGCAGCCCGTGGTTTGGATGTAAGCGACCTGAGCCATGTCATCAATTACAGTCTGCCCGACGACCCGGAAATTTATATCCACCGGAGCGGACGTACCGGACGGGCCGGGAAAAGCGGCATCTCAGTATCTATTCTCCACTTGAAAGAAACAGGAAAAATAAGGCAAATCGAGAAACTTGCCCGCAAAAAATTCGACCGCTGTATGGTCCCGGAAGGTGATGAGATATGCGAAAAGCAATTGTTCCACCTGATCGATAAAGTGGTAAATGTGGAAACCAACGACAGCCAAATTGAAAAATATCTTCCGCAGATACATGAAAAGCTGGGACACCTGAACTGGGATGAACTGATGAAAAAGTTCGTTTCCGTTGAGTTCAACCGCTTTTTGGCATATTACAAAAATGCCCCCGACTTGAATGTCCGGATCGAAGAGAAACAGAAAAGAGAAAACCGGCGAAGCAGAAATATGGTGAACATGTTCATCAACGCAGGGAAAAAACATAATCTCTCGGTTACCAGACTGATTGGCATCATCAACGATTATTCGAAACGCAAGGATATTGAAATCGGACGGATCGACATTCAACGTAAATTTTCTTTTTTCGAAATTGATGCCAACTACGCCGGACTACTTATCGATAAGCTAAACGGGAACTCTGTTGACGGTTACCTGATCCGGGTTGGGAGGGTTACCGGGAATTCACCTTCCAATGAATGGCAGGAACAAAACCACTCAAAAGGAACCCGGAAAAGTTCGGGCCGGTATCAGGAACAGAAAAGGAGAAAACCACAAAAGAACAGAAGCCAGGGGGGATATTAAATTTATTATATCTTCTACTCATTTTTTTATATTTTCGGGAAATTTTACAGGATTCACCAATTAGCCGATAATAACATACAGGCCTTGACGTTACTGTAATTGAACCACAACAGGTACAAAAAAAATGAAGATCTGGTATGAA
Organism: Prolixibacteraceae bacterium; assembly: GCA_963662895.1. GTDB lineage: Bacteria > Bacteroidota > Bacteroidia > Bacteroidales > Prolixibacteraceae > GWE2-42-39. Next base: position 1,896,978 of record OY759981.1, read on the forward strand.
AAAATATCTTGCGGAAGTTTTACTGGTTTCAGTTTCAGCCATACTTTTAGTACTTATTATTTTAAAGAGTGATTTTAGTTCGAGACCGGAAGAAAATGATATAGCAGAGGAGATGGTCGTTGAACCGGTATTAAAGTTTGGCCTTCCGGTTGATTCTTTTCAGGTTGAAAGCGGTATTGTCCGGCGTAACCAGAACCTGTCTGATATATTATGCGGCAAGGGGGTTTCGTACTATGACATTGACTGTATTGCAAGAAGATCGAAACCATTGTTCGATGTCCGGAAAATAAAATACAAAAACCCGTATTACTTTTTTTTGAAAAACGACAGCAGCCGGTCGCCTGTATATTTCATTTATGAAATTGATCCGGTTGAATATATGGTTTATCAGTTAAACGACAGCCTTCATGTATACAAGGGGGCCAAACCAACTTCAACGGTGCTGAGAACAGCTTCAGGGAAGATTAAAAGTTCACTTTGGAACGCAATGACAGGCAATGATATTAACCCGGTACTGGCTCTTGAATTGTCGGATATTTATGCCTGGACCATTGACTTTTTCGCTATCCGGAAAGGTGATCAGTTCAGGGTCATTTACGAAGAAAACTATGTTGACAGTGTGTCTGTTGGGATCGGAAAAATATACGCAGTGCTTTTCCATCATATTCAGGATGATTATTATGCCTTTCTGTTTGATCAGGATGGAAGAGAGAGTTATTTTGATGAAAGTGGTAAAAGTCTGAAAAAAGCCTTTAGAAAGGCACCTTTACACTTTTCGCGTATTAGTTCGAGGTTCTCGTACAGCCGCTTTCACCCGATCTTAAGAATCAGGCGGCCTCATTTAGGAATTGACTATGCGGCACCAGGCGGAACCCCGGTCGTTTCCATCGGGGATGGTGTTGTTACCCGTAAAGGCTACCAGGCAGGTGGAGGGGGAAATTATCTTTATATCAAACATAATTCGGTATACACAACCTGTTATATGCACTTGCGCGGATATGCAAAAGGTATCGCTCCGGGTGTACGGGTAAAGCAGGGACAACGGATTGGTTACGTGGGTAAAACCGGCCTGGCGTCAGGCCCTCATCTCGACTTCCGGGTTTTCAGAAACGGATCACCTATGGACCCCCTGAAGGTTAAATCACCTCCTGTTGAACCGGTAAAACAGGAATATATGCCGGAGTTTACAGCCCTGAAAGATTCTCTCATCAGGGAACTTCAGAAAATCTCCCTGAATTGAACCATTTATTTTTCGTGGACTGACCAATTCATAAAAAAGTAGTCTTATCATTTTTAGCTGTTTAGGTTGATATTTAACTGCATTGTTCTTATTTTAGAAGCTAAATTAATTAACCTGCTTGTTATCTCTTTGTCAGTGTTCGGGAAAATATTCTTTCAGGTTGATTAATGTTTCAGCCAATTATCAACGGTAATAAAATCCGGGAAATGAGAACCGATACAGAAAGTTACGTCCTGCCTGATTCTGCTTAATTATACCGGAATTGCTGTATGATCACCTTAAAATGGGTTTCACTAATGATGCAGGATAGGGTTCATTCATCTCCAATACATGGCTGATTTCATAGGGCTATAAAATTTAATAAATGAAACAGGTATCTAAACTCACCCGGGGGATCATTGGATTGATAATTGCAGCGATGATTTTGCTGGTTTCGGATTTTTCAAACCGGCAAACCCGGGATAATACTAATAAAATAGTACCCGGGAAAAAGTTAAAGTTTTGTTTGGCACATTATGTCGATAGTCCTAATTCAGAAAATTGCCAGGATGGTATCTTTCAGGGGTTAAAAGATATGGGGCTTGAAGAAGGGATTCATTTTACGCTTCGGATTTTCAATGCTCAGGGAGATATTTCCTCTTTGAACAGCATTGCCGGAACCATTAGTTCTTCGAAATGGGATTTGATTTTTGCAACATCGACTCCTACAATCCAGGCTCTTTCCCAAAAGGTAAAGAATATGCCTGTTGTTTTCACCAACGTAGGAGACCCTGTAAAAGCAGGGTTGGGCGAATCGTTTGAAAAGCATAATCCGGGAATGACAGGAGTTTCAACCATGAGCGATTTTAATGGCATGACGAAGATGATCAAGGTCATTCATCCTAATGCCCAAAGGATCGGGACTATTTTTACCCCGGCTGAAATTAATTCGGTTGCATATAAAGAAAGACTGGAAGAGGCTGCCGTTGCCCATAATCTGGAACTGGTTGCTGTACCGGCAAATACTGCCACCGAAGTTTATGATGCTGCTGTTTCCCTTTCGCTGAAGAATATTGATGCTTTTTGCCAGATTTCGGACAACCTGACTGCCAGTTGCAGTTCATCAATCATCAAGGTCTCGCGGAACAGTAAAATACCCTATTATGCGTTTATCACCAAACAGGTTGCCCAGGGGGCCATTGCTGCTGCTGCACGCGATTATTTTCAGGCAGGGTATGATGTAGCTGTTATGGGAAAACGGATATTGGATGGAGAAAACCCTGCCTCGATCCCGTATCAGTACGTTACCAAAACTGTTTATACCATCAATGAAGAAGCTGCTGCTTTTTTTAATGTGACTATCCCCAAAAGTGTTATGAATAAGGCAAAGCATAAATAAAAAAATCCGAATATGAAGAATAAGCTTGATATAAGAAAGAGCATTTCAAATAAGTATACATTGCTGGAACTTGACGGACGTTTGGATGCCAACTGGGCAGGACATCTGGACGACTATATAAATTCGCTGGTCAGGGATGGTTCGTATGATCTCTCGCTTGACTTGTCGAACGTGCAGTATATAAGTTCAGCCGGGATCAGGATACTGGTCGGGCAATATAAAAAGCTACATAAAATTGGTGGTTCTTTTTATCTTTCTGCTCTTTCAAAAGGGGTAAGGGATATTCTGGAAATGGTGGGAATGGTGGAAACTCTCACCCAAAAGCCCAAAACAGAAGATTCGGAACAGGAACCAGTTTCAGGAACTATTGAAAAATTCGGATACCGGTTTGAGAACAGCAAACTGGCAGATGGTGATTCCATGAAGGTTACTGTTACCGGTGATCCTAAACTGGTCCGAACATCAGCCTTTGAAAAAAAGCATAATCAAAAAATCAGTTTCGGAGAAAATAAATTCGGGCTTGGCCTTGGTGCGTTGGGGAGCGGGTTCGACGATTGCAAAAACCGTTACGGCGAATTTATAGCCTTGGGTGATGCACTGGCTTACATGCCGACTGATGGCTCAAAAGTCCCTGACTATTCCATGAAATCGGGACGTTTAATTCCTGAGATTAATGCCCTTTATGCCTTGCTGGCCGAGGGGTCATTCTCTAATATAATGGCATTTAACCCGGCAGAAGGCAATCGGTCGATTGTTCTAAGTAACCTGATTGAGTTAATTATGGAAACCTCGGGAAGAGATCATGTTGTTTTGCTGATGATTGCCGAGAGTGACGGTCTGGTTGGACTAGGTTTGAACAAGAGCCCGTTAAACGGTGAATCTCCTTTTGAATTTCCGGCAGTAAAAGAGTTTGTAAATTTTACAACAGAACCGGCCTACAGCAAAATGATAACCGTTTCGTTTGGCTATCTGGCAAAGAACGCTGCGGCACCATTCAGTGATTTCTTGCGGCCTGTAAAGCCCGGATCAGAAATCAGCGGGCACATTCATACGGCTGTTTTTCCGTATCAGCCGCTTAAAAAGTCAACCACCGATTTCCGGCAGGGGATCAACAGCCTGTTCCTAAATTCGGAAGTACAAGACATCCTTCACCTGACGAATGACAGCCGTGAAATTAACGGATTGGGAGAAAGCAGGTTTAAACAGGGTTACTGCTGGATCGGAAAATAGTTATCAGTAAAAACAAACGATATCAGATATGGCACTATTAATCGGATCATTAACTATTGGACTAATACTGACGCTTTTGGCGTTCGGGATATTTATCAGTTTCAGGATTTTCGATTTCCCTGATATTACAGCGGAAGGTTCATTTACTTTTGGGGCCGCATTGGCAGCCTCATTAATTGTGATGGGTATGAATCCCCTGCTGGCTTCTGCAATTGCCTTTTTGGGAGGTTGTTTCGCCGGGGCAATCACCGGGATCTTACACACTCGTTTTAAAATCAACCCCTTGCTGGCAGGTATTTTGGTAATGACAGCCCTTTATTCCGTTAATCTGCATGTAATGGGGAAAAGTAATATCCCATTACTTTCGGAAACAAGTATTTTTACCTGGATCGAAGAATTTTCGGATAAAATTTCCGGAGCACAAAAGATGGTGAACCTGATTGGCTGGCAGGTAGATGTGAAAGATTTGTGGATCCTGTTTTTCTGCTTTCTGATTATCATCATTATCAGTATTATATTATGGTGGTTCTTCAGAACCAATATAGGAACAGCCATGCGAGCAACCGGAGATAACGGGCAAATGATACGGGCATTGGGGGTAAATACTAAAACAATGATTGTACTGGGCATTGCATTATCCAATGGTTTTATTGCTCTCTCCGGAGCTTTTTTAGCACAATACCAGGGATTTGCCGATGTGCAAATGGGCATTGGAATGCTTGTCTGGGGGCTTGCAAGTGTGATCATTGGAGAAGCTCTGATTTCTGAACCAAATCTTGGGCTTCTTATCGCAGGCGCCATTATTGGCTCTGTTTTATTCCGCTTGCTGGTTGCCATTGCGCTTAGCTGGGGAATGAACCCAAACGACCTGAAACTGATCACTGCATTATTTGTATTTATAGCACTTGTCCTGCCCGGGATCATGAAATATAAACGAAAAATTACAGTAAGGAGTTAGCTTATGTTACAGGTAGAAAATATAATAAAAATTTTTAACCCCGGTACCGTAAACGAGGTGAAAGCATTGCAGGGAGTTAGTTTTGATATTGAAGATGGTAGTTTTGTCTGTGTGCTGGGGACCAATGGATCCGGAAAATCAACAGCCTTAAATGCCGTGGCCGGAACGTTTCTCATTGACAGCGGTAAAATTATTTTGGATGGAGTGGATATTTCGAAATGGACCGAGTCGAAACGGGCAAAATACATTGGCAGGGTTTTTCAAAATCCGTTTAGTGGAACAGCTCCGGGAATGAGTATTGCAGAAAACCTGTCCCTGGCATCGAAACGGGGACAGAAAAGAGGGTTTGGATGGGGATTGTCTTCTTCTCTGATCAAAGAATTCAAGGAAAAGGTAAAGCCATTGAAAATGGGTTTGGAAGACCGTCTGGAAAACCCGATTGGAAAACTATCCGGTGGACAGCGTCAGGCTTTAACATTACTGATGGCAACATGGCTAAAACCGAAACTTTTATTGCTTGATGAGCATACCGCAGCACTCGATCCGAAGACAGCCCATAAAGTGATTGAACTGACCGATAAGATAATTACTGAAAATAAACTGACAACGCTCATGGTAACTCATTCCATGCAACAGGCCGTAAACCTGGGCGACCGTATTATCATGATGCACCAGGGGAAAGTGGCATACGACATAAAAGGAGAAGACAAAAAACGCCTGAAAGTAAACGACCTGCTTGCCCTCTTTGATGAAATCCGCCGGAAAGATCAGGTTGACAGTGAAGTCGCTGAATTAATTGCAGCAAATTATGTGTAATGATTTTAACCTGAACGATTATGAAAATCAAAATAATTTTAAAGCCCCTGCTGTTTTTACTTGTTGTTGCTACTGTTCTCCTTTTTTCTGATTTGGACAACCGGGAGACAAACCGGAACTCAAAAGAGAAATACAGGATTGCCATATTCCGTTTTAACTCGAACCAGATATTGGAAACGACTGAAGCCGGGATTTTAGAATCAATCAAAAAGACGGATTTGTATAAAAACAATCAAATTGAGATTACCCGTTACAATCCTGAAGGTGATATGCCAACAGCCAATATGGTAGCAATAACTATTGTAAATGAGCAATATGATCTGGTTATTTCAATCAGTACACCTGCTTTGCAAATTATGGCCAATGCCAATAAAGAAGGCATTGTTACTCATGTGTTCTGTGCTGTAACCGATCCGTTTAGTGCCGGTGTCGGAATAACAGGTCCGGGAGGAGATGAACATCCCAGGCATTTGGTTGGAATCGGAACTTTTCAGCCGGTCGAAGGAATTTTCAGAATTGCCAAACGGATGAAACCTGATCTTTCGAAAGTGGGGGTTGTTTGGTGTACCAGCGAGACATGTTCTGAAGCCTGTGTCAGGAAGGCACGGAAAATTTGTAAGGAATTGAACATTGAACTCCTTGAAATGGGGGTTGAATCAGTTACCCAGGTTTACGAAACGGCAATCTCCTTAACTCAGAAAGGAGTTGAGGCCCTTTGGATTGGCGGGGATAATGTCGTTGAATCGGCCATTGATATGTATGTTGAGGCCGGTATGAAAGCCCATATCCCGGTTATGACCAATAATCCGGATCATGTCGATAAAAAAGGGATGATCAATCTGGGTGCAAATTATCTCAAGGTTGGTGAACTGGCAGGAGAAATGGCCATCGAACTGCTCCAGGGAAAACCAACAAACAGTATAGAGATTAAAAATATTGCTCCGGAACTGCTAACGATTAACGAATCGGTATTAAAAGAAATAAAAGATAACTGGCATATCCCTGAAGATGTCAGGAATATGTCAGCACGTATTATTCAATAAAATTAAAGTTCGTCCAAAACCTCCTGAATAACCCTTGGATAATGCTCGTATTCCAATTCGTGTACTTTCGCTGCAACATCTTCAGGACTGTCGCCGGGGGCAATTGCACATTTGGCCTGAAAAATAATATCTCCTGCATCGTAATGTTCATTAACACGATGAATGGTAATACCTGATACTTTATCTTTATTAGCGACTACTGCTTTATGTACATGCATGCCGTACATTCCCTTACCGCCGTATTTGGGAAGCAGGGCAGGATGTATATTAATAATAGGAAACAATTCAGTAAGATAAACAGGTACCAGCCACAAGAAGCCGGCCAGCACGATCAAATCTACTTTCCGCTCGTCAAGGGCTTCAATAATATCGTTGCTTCGATAAAAAGTTTCACGGTCGAAAGTAAAAGTTTCAATCCCCAGTTTTTCTGCCCTGATAAGCGCATAAGCATCTTCCCTGTTCGACCATAATGAGTCGACTACCACGTTCTTGCTCAGGGCAAAGTATTCAATAATACGCTGAGCATTGGTACCCGATCCGGAAGCAAAAATAGCAATTCGTTTCATTCAAAAATAAATTTAAAAAATACGTAGAATATTTGAATAAATAGTTCAAATATAGCCAGGTTTAACATTTTTTAGCGTTTCAAACAAACACAATATTTCAATTTTATTTTGAAATATCAGGCGTAAATTTATTACTTTGCACCGAATTTTTTGAAACAAATTGAATATTAACCAAAATTTAGAACTATGTCTGACGTTGCAGCTAAAGTAAAAGCAATTATTGTTGACAAATTAGGTGTTGATGAAAGTGAAGTTACAAACGAAGCATCATTTACAAATGATTTAGGTGCTGATTCACTTGACACTGTTGAATTAATCATGGAATTTGAAAAAGAATTCGATTTGGCTATTCCAGACGATCAAGCTGAAAAAATTTCTACAGTAGGCGAAGCCATTGCTCATATCGAAGCAAACTTAAAGTAAATCAATAACTTTTTTATTTATGGAATTTAGACGGGTAGTTGTAACAGGTCTTGGTACCATTAACCCGCTTGGTAATTCTGTTGATACCTTTTGGGACGGACTCCAGAACGGAGTGAGTGGAGCCGCTCCCATTCAAAGGTTTGATGCTAGGGGGTACAAAACCCAGTTTGCATGTGAATTAAAGGGCTTCGATCCTGAATTATATGTAGAGAAGAAGGAAGTACGCAAGCATGACCCATATACACTGTATGCTTTTGGTGCCGTAGACCAAGCCATCGAAGATTCGGGATTGGATCTTGAAACCTTGGACAAAGACCGGGCAGGTGTAATTTGGGGCGCAGGAATCGGCGGTCTTCAGACTTTTTATGAAGAAGCTCATAGTTTTGACCCGGAAAAACCGAGATTTTCTCCATTTTTCATCCCCAAAATGATAGCCAATATTGCAGGTGGACTGATTGCTATCCGTTATAAATTCAGGGGGCCAAATTTCACTACGGTTACTGCATGTGCATCTTCTTCTCATGCAATCATCGAAGCGATGAATTATATCCGTATGGGAAAGGCCGATGTGTTTATAAGCGGTGGATCAGAGGCCGCTGTTAATCCGGCAGGAGTTAGCGGTTTCAACTCAATGAGGGCAATCTCAACCAGGAACGATGATCCTGCTACTGCCTCACGTCCCTTCGATCTGGAACGTGATGGTTTTGTAATGGGAGAAGGTTCCGGCGCTTTAATCCTTGAAGAATATGAACACGCATTAAATCGTGGTGCTAAAATTTATGCTGAACTTGCAGGTGGAGGAATGTCTGCCGACGCTTATCACATGACTGCTCCCGATCCTGAAGGTGGAGGTGCAACCCTGGTGATGAATTGGGCTCTGGAAGATGCCGGCATAAATCCTGAAGATGTAGACTACATCAATGTTCATGGAACTTCAACCCCGCTTGGGGATATTGCTGAACCAAAAGCAATCGTACAATGTTTTGGAGATCACGCAAAAAAATTAAGCATCAGCTCCACTAAATCGATGACCGGGCACCTTTTGGGAGCCGCCGGAGCTGTTGAAGCTATTGCATCGATACTTGCTCTTAATTACGGAATCATTCCTCCAACGATCAACCATTTTACTGACGATCCGGAAATAATACCGCTTGACTACACATTCAATGTGGCAAAAAAACGCGATATAAAAGTTGCCTTAAGTAATACTTTTGGTTTTGGAGGACACAATGCAACTGTTGTAATTAAGAAAATATAAAAGAGTGATACAAAAAATCGTACAACGAATAAAACTCTTTTCTTCTCCAAGAAAAGAGTTTTATTCGTTTTTAAAATCTTTATTGGATTCTTATCCTGAAAATTTAAAACTGTACGATACCGCAGTTATTCACAAATCGGCTTCCCTTGTCGATTCAAATGGGAATTATGTCAATAATGAGCGGCTCGAATATTTAGGCGATGCCATATTAGGGGCAGCTATTGCCGACTTTTTATACAACCGTTTTCCCAGTCAGGACGAAGGTTATCTGACACAAATGCGTTCGAAACTGGTTAACCGCAGCTTTTTGACCCAGCTTACCTATCAAATCGGGCTTGATCAGTTTATCGATACCAATACCACCAGTACTGTCGAAACAAGTCATATTTACGGTGATGCGCTGGAAGCACTCATTGGGGCGATTTATCTGGATAAAGGTTATCGCGAGGCTAAAAATTTTATTACCCGTAAATTGTTGAGAGGCTTTGTTAATATGGAGGAGATACAGAAGACCAACACCAATTACAAAAGCCAGTTAATCGAATGGTCTCAAAAATATAAACGTGAAATATCATTTGATACGACAGAGGAAAGTCCTGAAAATGTAAAACAGTCATTATTCGTTTCAGAAATTAAAATTGAAGATAAATTAATGGGAAAAGGTACAGGCACTTCAAAAAAGGAAGCTCAACAAAACGCATCGAAAGCAGCGCTGGAAAATATTGAAGCCCAGTTTCCCTATCAACCGGAATAGTTACAAATAAATGTTAATGGCTGTTCGGAATAAAAAACAGATTTATTCGGGATTTTTTTATACTGATGAAGTTAACAGCAAAATAATCAATAATATATATTTATCATTCAACGTTTTAAGAATATGATTCGTGTTAAATATTGTTAAGCATTTATTATCAGTATTTTAAAAGGTTATCTTTGCAAGATGAGCAGGAAGATAATTTTATCTTTAATTGTATTAATGGCTCTGGTGATGGTCAGTTTAATATTGGTTCAAACCAATTTTATACAAAAGGCACTGGAAATAAAAAGAGAACAGTTCGACCAGAGTGTGAACAGTGCCCTTCTTCGAGTTGTTGCTACAATGGAACGAGAGGAACTGGCTGCTATTCGCATGAACCGAAACCCGCTAAGTCCGTCTGCCGGTAATTCGCAAATATTTTCCAATTTTCAGGAGCCAGGTAATATTATTCCGCGAGGATTTTCAAAATCTGATATTAGTATTTCTTTCCAATATTCAGAGCGCAGAATCAGAAATAGTTTTAGTGAAGAATTTGCTGTCTCATATTCTGACACCCTGGAGGAAGATAAAAACGAACGCGGGCGCCCAGGCGAATTTCCTTCGGCTTTTGATAAACTTCATGAAAGCACAAGTTACTGGAATCAACGCTATCAGGAACGGCTTGACCAGCAAATCTCTTACCTGGAAATTAATCAAAGTAAAATACAGGTTTCCAATCTGCCGTTGGAAGAACGTATTGATGCAAAGAATCTGGACAAAGATATGCGCCAGGAATTCCGGAATAGTGGAATCGATCTGAATTTTGAATATGCTGTAAAATCGTTCTCCGGTGCTACGGAAAGGACGGTATTCAGTACCAACAAATATAAATCAAATGGTAAATCAAAGCAGTTCTCCCAATTGCTTTTTCCCAGTGACTTACTCCTGAAATCGAACTATTTGTATGTATATTTCCCGAAAAGGCAAGGCTATTTACTGAAGGAAACAGGGGTGCTGATCATCCCGACAATCGTGCTTACTGCAATGCTGATTGGTATTTTTATTTTTACCATCCTGATTATCCTGAAGCAAAAAAAATTGTCTTCGATCAAAAACGACTTCATAAACAATATGACCCACGAGCTGAAAACACCTATTTCAACCATTTCCCTTGCCAGCCAGATGTTACACGACAATTCAATATCGAACACTGCCCGTACTATTAAACATGTCTCAAATGTAATTTATCAGGAAAGTAAACGTTTAAGTTTTCAGGTCGAGAAAGTATTGCAAATGGCAGTATTTAACGAGGGAAGGTTGAAATTAAAATTTAAAGAAGTAAATTTAAATGAAATAATTCGTTCGGTAGTACTTAATTTTGAACTAAGGGTGAAAAATAAAAATGGGATACTGGAAGCTGATCTGAAAGCTGAAAAGGCAGAAATAAAAGGGGATGAGATGCATATCACCAACGTGTTATTCAATCTGCTGGACAATGCTGTTAAATATAGTGAAGATGAACCGCATATTGTTGTCAGTACCGAAACCCGGAAAAATTTTATAGTAGTTTCGGTAAAAGATAATGGGATCGGGATTTCAAAAGAACATCTTGGCCAGATTTTTGAACGTTTCTACCGTGTCCCTACCGGTAATGTACACGATGTAAAAGGTTTTGGCCTTGGATTGAGTTATGTGAAAAAAATTGTGGATTCGCACCAGGGAAAAATTAAAGTTGAAAGTACACTACATAAAGGAACTAAATTCATAATTTATTTCCCACAAAATGCAAGTTAATATGGAAAACAAAGCAAAATTACTCTTAGCAGAAGACGACGAAAATTTAGGACTTTTATTGAAAGAATACTTAATTGCCAAAGGTTATAAAACCGAATTATACCCCGATGGGATTGCTGCCTATAACGGGTTTATGAAGGAGCCTTTTGATTTATGTATCCTCGACATCATGATGCCCAGGAAAGACGGTATCTCACTGGCCCGCGATATCCGGCTTATCAATGCCGAAATACCGATTATTTTCCTGACCGCGAAAAATTTGAAAGAAGATGTCCTGGAAGGTTTTAAAATTGGGGCTGATGACTATATTACCAAACCTTTCAGCATGGAAGAACTGATCATGCGTATTGAAGCCATTATGCGGCGTATTTCGCAGGATAATAAAAATGTCGACCAGACAATCTTTAAGCTGGGACGTTATACCTTCGATGCCCGGAAGCAAATCCTTTCAACCGAGGATGACCAGGTTAAACTGACCACCAAAGAATCGGAATTGCTAAGGCTTTTGTGTAATAATGCAAACAAGGTGCTCGAACGTAATTTTGCATTAAAAACCATCTGGATCGACGATAATTATTTCAATGCCCGAAGCATGGATGTTTACATTACCAAGCTCAGGAAACACCTTAAGGATGAGCCTACCATCGAAATTATCAATGTTCACGGGAAAGGCTATAAACTGATCCTGTAAGTATTTTCAGGACGAAAAAAGGGCGGTCATAAGAATTAAAAAGGGAATACGTATTCCCGTCAGAAGAAGGTGGGATCGTATTCTTTTTGCAGGCTGTAAAAACAATTACAAAAAGTATTTTATTTCATTGGCAATTGTTTGTATTTTTAAACTCAATTATAATATATAATCCAATGAAGCAGATAAACTTAATTGCACTTCTTTTCTTGATGGTTATTTCCTGTACGACCATTAAAAAAAGTGATATCCGTATGCCTTACACGAAGGCTGATTTTGAAAAAGTTGTAAATGGGAAACAGACCAGTTTGTTTACCCTGAAAAACGATAATGGAATGGTTGTTACCCTGACCAATTACGGGGCTAAGATCGTTTCTGTTTATGTACCTGACAAAAACGGGAAAATGGAAGATGTGGTACAGGGTTTTAAATCAATTGACGAATATGTATCCGGAGATGCCGGGCAGGGGGCTGTCGTAGGTCCGTATGCAAACCGGATAGCCGGGGCCAGTTTTGAAATTGACGGCGAAACTTATCAGTTGGAAGTGAACAACCACAATGCCAATCTCCATTCCGGCACCCATAGTTTCTATCGCCAGGTATGGGATGCAAAAGAAATAAATACCGATAAAGGACCTGCAGTGGAGATGTCCCTGGAAAGCCCTGACGGTGACAGTGGTTTCCCCGGAAATAAGGAAGTAAAAGTTACTTATACGCTTACTGCCGATAATGAACTGGTGCTTGACTATGAGGCAACCACCGATAAACCTTGCTATTTTAACCTTACCAATCATTCGTATTTTAACCTGAAAGGCGAAGGAATGGGCGACATCCTCGACCATATCGTGGTTATCGATGCCGACAGTTCAACGGCGGTTGGCAACAACGAACTAATCCCGACAGGAGAGATTGTTAGTATTATAGGGACTGATATGGATTTTACCACACCTCATAAAGTAGGGGAACGTATCGACTCGGAAATGGAACAGCTAAAATTCGGAGGCGGTTACGATCATAATTATATCCTTAACAAAGATCAGGAAGCAGGCGAACTTACTTTCTGTGCCAGTGTTTATGAAGAAACCAGTGGCCGTTATATGGAAGTATTTACTACCGAACCTGCTGTTCAGTTTTATACCGGTAATTTCCTGGACGGGACAATTGTTGGTAAACGTGGAAATAAATATGAATATCGTAATGGTTTGTGCCTCGAAACACAGCATTACCCGGATTCTCCCCATCATCCCAACTTCCCGAACACTTTGTTACAACCGGGCGAAGTACTTACTTCGGAAACAATTTTTAAGTTTTCAGTAAAATAATGCTATTCTAAAATACACGGGAAAGAGGCTGTTCAAAAACTGTGATTCTCTGTGGTATTCTGTATTAAAATATAAATAATTGAACCACAGAATGCCACAGAGTTTTTCGCAGAAGTTACACAGAGTAGAAAACTCTAATGAATTTACTTTTTGAACAGCCTCTTTTTTGCAATTCAGTGTTTTGCCATTAAAGGGGTATGAGTTGCCTATTCCTTCAAATAGTCGATCTTCACCAACTCATTCCAGATGGTGTCGCCTTTGGGAGGGGCGGCAACAATTTTTACAGGTTCTTTTTTTACCGGATGGATAAACTCCAGTTTACGGGCATGCAGATGAATACCCCCGTTTTCATTGCTACGGGGAAAACCGTACTTCAGGTCTCCTTTAATGTGTAACCCAATTTTGCTTAACTGTGCCCGTATCTGGTGGTGCCGCCCGGTTTTCAGATCAACTTCAAGTAGATGAAATTTATTAAGGCTGGCCCTGTGACGATAAGAAAGGACAGCCTCTTTAGCTCCTTTCCTGGGCTTATCATAGGCATACGACTTATTCTTTTCTTCATTTTTCAGGAGATAATGGGTCAGTGTTGCTTCCTCTTCTTCCGGGAGTGTGTCAACCAAAGCCCAGTATGTTTTTTTTATCTTTTCTTTATCCTGAAACATTTCATTTAACCGGGCAAGAGCTTTGCTGGTCCGTGTAAAAATAATAACTCCGCTGGTTGGCCGGTCAAGACGGTGAGGACTTCCAAGATATACCTCTCCGGGTTTGTTGTATTTTTTTTTGATATAGGCCTTTACTTTTTCTATCAATGTCTCGTCTCCGGTTTTATCACCTTGCACAATATCGCCGCAAACCTTGTTCACAGCAATAATATGATTGTCTTCGTATATAATCTCCAGATTATTCATTATTTGTCAGTTCTAAAAAATAGTTTTTCCCTATTATTCTGAGGTTGAAATTCACGTTCAGATTCTTCTCAGCCTCAAAAATTCTTTTAATTCTTCTTTCCTGTTTTTATCCAGTTGATGCCAACGGATACCCTGTATGGCTCCCTCAAGACCGCAAAGCATGCTGAGGCAAGCGCCTTCATCAACCGCCGCAAGCCTTGTAAAAGCCTGTTCGGCCCCTATTTCGATAAGTTGTTCAGGTGTCTCAATCCCAACTTCGATTAATTTTTTTTCAACTGTTTTCCCAATATTGGGCATATCGCTAAGCCGTTTCATTTTTCGAGTTATAATGAAAATACAAATTTAATAAATGCTTCGTTGTTTCTATTGAATCTTCCATTTGAAATCCAATTAATAACATGTCAAAGCGAATCACTACTGTCGGGTTAAGAATGAAGAGATTCCTCGCTACGTTACCTATGATATATTTCGGTGTAGGTTTGTATGTTAGGTGATTATAAAACATTTCTTTTCCCGGCCCACATCCATGAATACCCGCCAAAAACCGCTCCCGCCAACGCAGGCCCGGGCTACTTTGACCGGCCAACCCTGCTTTTCACCTTCCGGTGAACCGGGGACTTGACTCCCGGATACCTTTCCGGCCATATAACTGCACTGCTTTTTTTGACGAACTACCGTGGCCTGGGGTGTTTCGGTTGCATTCACCCTGGGGTTACGCTCCTGCGTCGCTTACCCCAGGTTATTAAAATATCATCCCTTCGGGATTTTTGTCCCCCTCTTTTTCTCATTTTTGGGGATATTGGTTATTGCTTATTTTTATTTGCCTCTGGCCGGCAAGACCCTTCCTTTTGCAGTCGGCCAAAAGGAAGAAAGGATTTTGCATAAGGTTGGATAGAACAAAATGTTGGGCTTTTTTATTAATGTTTGTTAATACATTGAAAAATAGGTCTCAATAATTTCTCAGAAATCGGATTTTTCGCTTCTTTTAAATTACTCAGAAGAAAGCTAAAACATTATGGCTAAATCATGTATCCTGTTTTGCCACTGTAGTGCAGGTATTGTTTCCGAAGAAAAACTGGAAAAAATAGGGCAACTGGTTTCTTCTCTCGAAGCTGATGTTTTCGGGTTGTCTGATTTATGTGCAATTTCGATCGACCGGAAAGATTTTCTGGATCAGGTGGAAAAAAATTATGCACAGAAAATCGTGATTGCCTGTTACCCGCGTGCCGTTGAAAAGTTACTGTTGCAGACCGGGGTACCTTTTAGCGGACTTGAGACCCTGAATTTAAGGGAACTTTCTGCGGAACAGGTTCAGGATAAATTACAAAACGGTTTTTCTTTTTCTGAAGGGAAACCTGAATTTCATGAAATCAGGAGTTCGCTGGACGTACCGGCATGGTTTCCTGTTATCGATCAGGAGAAATGTACTTTATGCGGGCAATGCGCCCGTTTTTGCTTGTTTGGAGTATATCGTTTTCAGGATAAAAAACTGGAGGTGGTTAACCCGCTAAACTGTAAAAACCTGTGTCCGGCCTGTGGACGTACCTGCCCGGTTTCAGCAATTATTTTCCCCAGGATGAGAGAGGATTCTGTATTGTCGGGTGCCGACCCGGGACAAATTAAAATAGACCGGGGCGTTTTGCAGGGCGACAGTATGTTCTCGAAACTTCAGCAGCGGGCTCAATCCCGCCGTTCGATTTTAAGGAGCGGGGTGCTACAGCAAGCCGAGGAAGAAAGAAGACGGGCCCTGGAACAAATCAAAAAAGATAAATAATTCAGATAATCAATTCATCAATCGAAAATGGGAATTGCCGGAAGACTTCTTTTCAAAACCGACCGCAGGTGCCTTTGCAAGTTTGTGTATAACATGTGCATTAAAGGATCGCTTGGGTTTAGCCGTTTTCAGAAACGAATGAAACGGAATGGTAATTATTTCCCGGCTTTTACGTTTATCTCGGTAACCGATGATTGTAACCTGCATTGCCAGGGATGCTGGGTAACCGGCAAGAAAAAAAACAACCGGTTGGAGCCTGATGAATTAAACCGGATCATCACCGAAACAAAACAGAAAGGTTCGTATTTTTTCGGGATTCTCGGGGGAGAACCTCTTTTATATAAACCCCTTTTTGATATTTTTAGAAAACACCGGGATTGTTATTTCCAGTTGTTTACCAACGGGACGCTGATTAGCCGGGATGTAGCTGAGAAACTCCGCTCGTGTGCCAATGTCTCACCGCTCATCAGTTTTGAAGGGGACGAAAAGGTCGCGGATATTCGCCGGGGTGGGAAAAATGTTTTTACACGTACCATCCAGGCCATTGAAAATTGTACCCGGGCCGGATTGGTAACAGGAGTGGCAATCAGTGTTTGTAAATCGAACTTTAAAATGGCTGTTTCGGATGAATTCATTCAATCGCTGATTGACAAAGGGATTATTTATCTGTGGTACTATATCTTCAGGCCGGTAGGTGAAAATGCTTCATTCGAACTGGCATTAAGTAAAAATGAAATTTGTGCTTTGCGGCGGCACACGATTGACGCCCGTGAAAAATATCCCTTGGTAATTATCGATACCTATTGGGACGAAAACGGTAAAGGACTTTGTCCGGCTGCTTCCGGGCTGAGCCATCATATAAATGCTTCAGGCTTCGTGGAACCCTGCCCTGTCATTCAACTGGCAACTGACCATATTGCCGGCAAACCAATGTCAGAAATCTATCGCGGTTCTGTTTATTTAAATGATTTCAGGAAAGCGGTCAACAAAAAAACACAGGGCTGCGTTATTATGGAGGACCCCTCATGGCTGGCTGATTTTGCAGACAAACACGGGGCCGTGGATACTTCAGGAAGGGATAATGAGTTTGGACGCCTCCGGGCTGCACCGGAAGTTGTCAGTCATGGTTCGTGTAATAATATCCCGGAAAAGAACAAATGGTATAAATTTGCAAAAAAACGGGCTTTCTTTGGCCTTGGAGCATACGGATAAAATGACAATAACAAAAACAATATTAAGAGTTCCGGCAGATATTCATGCCCGCAGAAAGATGATTGATGCGGCAGGAGCGCTCATTCAGAAAAAGAAAATCGTCCCTCCCGTCGATTTTTCACTGATTGAAAAGCTGGCAGGAGAACTTATTCTGCAAGTAGGGCTGGATCATGAATATCTTGCTTTTGGGCTGGTTGTATGTGGAAATGAGGTATGGCGAAAAGTAGTGGCAGCCACGCCTTTTAACCGGAGGTTGCTGTTGTTGCCGCAATGCCTGAAAAACAATCAGCACTGTAATGCCACTTTCGATGAACTGGGCCTTATTTGTGCCGGGTGCCGTAACTGCCAGATCGACGGGATATTGACGGTAGCCGAAGAACTGGGTTATGCAACCCTGGTAGCCGAAGGGACAACGGTGGCAATTGGCCTGGTGGAAGAAGGTTCCATCGACGCGGTGATCGGCGTCAGTTGTATGTCGGTACTTGAAAAATCGTTTGTCCCGGTATCCCGGGCAGCAGTACCGGTTATCGGAATCCCGCTTTTATACGACGGATGCGAGAGTACAGAAGTGGATGAGCATTGGCTGCTACAGGAAATCCGTTCGTATGAAGATAATTATTCGCTCAGGCCACTTTCTGTTTTTCTACTGAAAGACAAAGTACAATCGTTTTTTTCAGAGGAAAACCTCAACAAATATTTTAACGGCGGGCTAAATAGGACCCGGGAAATGGCCATATCGTCAATGTTAAAAGGCGGACGGCGGATACGTCCGCTCCTGACGGCAATGGCTTATTCTGCCTATGCCGGGAATTACGATGAAAAAATTTTGTCGGCTATAGCTGTAATCATTGAAAGTTTTCATAAAGCTTCGCTGATACACGATGACATAGAAGATCAGGATGATTACCGTTACGAAAAGGAAACCCTGCATAAGACACACGGGATACCGCTTGCCATCAATACCGGCGATTACCTGATCGGGAAAGGATATGAGTTACTGGCTGCTTTACCGGTTAGCCCGGCAATCGTACAGCAGGCGCTTAAAATGGTTGCCTTAGCTCATGTCTCCCTGTCAGTGGGGCAGGGCGATGATTTGCTGAACAGGCAGAATCGTGAAATTATCCCGGTTGATAAACTACTCGAAGTTTTCAGGAGGAAAACCGGGTCGGCTGTTAAAGTGGCTGTTTTGCTGGGCGCTGTTTTAGGCGGGGCAGAAGAAAATGAACAAGAAATATTAGTTGATTTTGCTGATCAGTTTGGGATTGCTTATCAGATACAGGACGATCTGAATGAGTATAAAAATCGTACTGATGAAACCTCATCCGGAGATTTTCCGATGATCGTTTCCTTACTGAAAGAACAAGTGAAAATTGCAGGGAACGGCATTTCGCCGGAACATCTTCAGGATAAAAAATATTTGTTGCAGCTGATTGAAGAGAAGCAGGTTGTGCCACTTGCCGAAAAATATCTTACTGATTATGTGCAAAAGATTTATCAGACCCTTGACAAACTCGGGAATATGCGTCTGAAACTGGGGCTGTATGGGTTAACCGGTAAAATTTTCGGGATCGAAAAGAAAAAGCAATGAGACCCCGTCCGGCCTTTTATGAACAACTATCCTGCTTTGTCGCGAAAGGGACAGGCTTACTCGACAGCCAAAGTATTGGTGAGATAAAACAATTTGTTACCTCGTTGCAAAATACCGATGGCGGTTTCTCCGACCGTGCCGGTTATTCCGATTTGTATTATTCGTTGTTTGCCCATTTTATCCTGAAAAGTTTCCGGTTCACCGGTCATCGGAAATCGTTGAAGTGTTTTATTTCAGAAAAAGGAAAAATGCGGAACAAGCATCTGGTCGACCTTTGCTGCCTGTCGATCCTGTATAAAGAGTTATCCCGTAGCCGTTTATCCGGATGGAAATATTTATTTGCAGCCCTGAAACAGGTAAAGAATAATTTATCCTCTGGAACACAGGAGTATCGTTATTTTTTATTGCTCATAACGCTCGACGCGTATGGTTTCAATAATTTGTTCACGCGCTGGTTTGCCCGCCGTTTTTACCCGGATGGCAAAATACCGGACGGGCTGCCCTGCCCGGCATTAAGCGCCCTGATCGTATTCAAAAAACAATTGGGTTACGGGGTTGCCTCCGATTGCAACATGCTGGCTTCCTTTTTCGACGGGCAGTCGGGGTTCCGGGTTTCCGCCAGTGCCGGAACTGCTGATCTTCTTTCTACTTCAGTAGCCTTGTTTGCCTTGAAAACAAGCAACTTCGATATTACACTACTGGCGCCTGCCTGTTTGCGTTTTGTAGAAGGGAATTTTAGAGAGGGGGCATTTTTACCGGGAGACGGGGATGAGCACCGCGATTTGGAATACACGTTCTACGGGCTTTTGGCATTGGGCGCTTTAGCATGAGCCGAAAAGGGAATTTATCCCGGAATGTATAACTTAGGGCAAAATAAACTGACAGATATTATTTAAACCGATCTGATGAATAAAGCTCAGTTACAGTCACGGTTCGATGAACTCACCTCAATTTTGCTTGACTGGCAGAACGAAGAAGGTTATTGGGAAGGAGAACTTTCATCGAGTGCATTAGGCGTTTCGGTGGCCTGTGCAGCATTGTTTTTTTACGACCGGGAAGCGAACCGCCCATTTATTGAAAAAGGGATGCAATGGCTTACCCTGCATGTGAATGATGACGGTGGTTTTGGGGATACAGAAGATAGTCCTTCGAACATCAGCACCAGCCTGCTTTGTTATGCCGCCATAACTTTATGCTCCGGGATTTTTCCTGAAAACGGACGGTTGCTGAAGAGGCTCGGTGAATATCTCGAAAGCAAAGGCATTGATATGCATTCAGAAAAAGTGGCACAAGTTATCCTGAAACACTACGGGAAAGACTTCACGTTTTCTGTTCCCATTCTTTCGATGTGTGCTTTTTGCGGGATTCCGTCGGACAGGAATTTTGAGAACATTCCCCGGTTGCCTTTCGAATTGTCGCTTTTGCCACATTCATTTTACCGGATGCTGAACCTGAACGTGGTTAGTTATGCCATCCCGGCGCTGATTGCGGTTGGAATAGCTGTTTTCAGGCATAAAAAGAAAAAGAGTTTTTTGATGGGACGGATTCGCCGGGCGAGTATTCCCAAAGCAATGACTTTGCTTGAGAAGATGATGCCTGTCAGCGGAGGTTTTTTGGAGGCCATTCCTCTCACTGCTTTTGTCTCGTTGTGTTTGATTGAATCCGGATTTCGCGATTCAATGGTGGTAAAAAAAGGGGTGTGCTTTTTGCAACGTATGCAGCGCCCCGATGGCGGCTGGCCCATTGATGTAAACCTGTCGGTTTGGGTAAGCAGCCTGGCTCTAAAAGCCCTGCGAAATAATTTGTCCTCTGTATTGAATAAAAATCAGCAAAAAACATTAGCAGATCATTTTATTTCGGTACAAAATAAAAAAGTGCATTCATTCAACGGGACTTTGGCTGGCGGTTGGGGATGGACTACCTTTTCCGGCTCAGTGCCCGACGGCGATGATACCCCCGGCGCTATCCTGACGTTAATCAGCCTTTCGGAAATGACAGGTAACCTTCATGTTGCAGAAATAAAACAAGCCTGCGGCTGGCTGCAGAAACTTCAGAACCGTGATGGCGGCTTCCCTACTTTTACACGTGGCTGGGGCAAATTGCCTTTCGACCAAAGTTGCAGCGATTTAACCGGTCATGCAGTACTGGCAGTCGGTAAAGCGCTTGATTTTCTCAACGGGTATATCACGGAAAAGAAAAACAGGACTTACCAAAAACTTGTGAAGGATGCTTTAAAGTATCTGCGGGCTCAGCAAAAAGAAAACGGCGCATGGTTGCCCCTTTGGTTTGGCAACCAGCATGTGACCGGCCATATCAACCCGGTTTACGGGACAGCCCGGGTGGTTGCCTATTTGCATGATGTGACGGATTGTAAATGGATTCCCGGGAAATTGAGAAATGAAATATCTGAGATAATTGAAAAAGGGAAGAATTATTTGTTTGCTGTTCAAAACGAAGACGGAAGCTGGGGAGGAGATAAGGACATTCCGGGAACCATTGAAGAAACTGCGTTGGCGCTTTCAGCAATAATTTATACGCGGGAAAGTCATCGGATTAAAAAGGGGTTTCAGTGGCTCGATTATGAATACAAAACAAAGGGTTTAAAGGCAAGTCCGATTGGTCTGTACTTCGCATCGTTATGGTACCATGAAAAAATGTACCCCCTGGTTAGCTACCTGGAAGCTGTATCCCGTGAGCTGGAAGTTTAATTCAAAATAAGAGGATAATCTATGGCTCCCTACAGAGACTGGACACTTGAGCTTCTTCCTGCATCCAGGGTGACTTACTAACGTTAGTAAGTCATTATTACTAGTATTAGTAAGTCATCATTACTAGTGTTAGTAAGTCGTTCTTACCAGTATTAGTAAGGCGCTGTTACTAATACTGGCGGCACTTTAACCGTAACCAATGGACCTCCGGATAGATACTGCTGTTACTCCATGGTGATTAACTCACCTTCAGTTGTAAGGTATTCTCTTATCAGGTTTGCAGTGAGGCATGAGTGTACAGGGATGACCTCAATCAGTTCGCCTACCCTGTAATATGAAAAATCTTTACGGGGTACTTTAATAATGCCGTGTTCCTGGGATAAGGAAGTGATATAGTTTTTTTCATCCAGAAAAATTTTCTTTCCTTCCTGCCGCACAACGATCCTGCCATACAAAGGTTTTCCGTCAATATTGATGATTCGTTCTTTCGACAGATGGATAGCCCCTCCGTAAATTACCACTTCATTGCGTGAAGGATGCCTGGCAACCACGGGACATGCAAGTCTGACTGCAATATCATCGAAACGGCAAACTCCCAGGTTAAACTGCATCAGGTCGTAAAAGATGAAGTTTCCCGGACGGATTTCATCAACTCCTTTGAAGTTGTCACAAACAGTGCATGATGGAGTGTCGCCCAGCGAAATTTTCAGGCCGGGCCATTCTTTTTTGTACTGGTTCTTCAAAGCCCTCATTTTCAGCAAGGCATCGAAGTGATGATTAAAAATTTCATGCCTGGATTGAGCATGGTAGGTTTGACCGTTATGAGAAAGGAATCCTTTGAATTCTAATAGTGACGATTCTTTGAGCCTGGAGAGAAGAACATCTATTTGACTGGTTTTACTTGCGGAAATACCGGTCCGGTTATAGCCGGTATCAACCTTGATGAAAATGCCGACCGGGAACCGGATGAATTTATCGAGAGATAAAAGAGCCTCTTTATTTTCAATCAGCAGGTTTAATTTTATTTTTCCGGCAAGAATATTTATATCATCAATTTCAAGTATATTGACAGGGAATGCGATGGTAATGTCTGTCCACCCGTGAGATGCAAAAAAACTGGCCATCTGTACCGATGAAACCGTGATTTTTTGTACTCCGTACTGTCTGAACCATTCCCCAATCTCGGCTGACTGGTGAGTTTTAAAATGAGGCCTGAAATCCAGACTGAGCGTTTCGGCCTTTTTTGCCATTCGTTCAATGTTGCGCAGGCACTTTTCTTTGTCAAGTATAAGGGTTGGTCGTATTATATTCATTTTTGGGCAGTATTTGTTGCCATTAAAAGTAACAAATACTTTCGACTATTGAAATTGTCCTCCTGAAAAATAAAAAAGGAACATTAAAGTTCCTTCTTTTTTTATTTCTTAAGAATAATGGTTTGTGCCCTGTTTGGTCCCACTGAAGCGATAGTGATCGGAATATCTACTTCGTCTTTAATAAAGTTCAGGTAGTTATTAAATTCTTTCGGAAATTTGTTCTGATGAGTCATTTTTGTAAGATCTGTTTCCCATCCCGGAAGTTCCACGTAAACGGGTCTTACATTTTCTTTCAGTTCGTACGGGAATTGTTCAACTACTTCCCCGTCAATTTCGTAGCCCACACAAACTTTAATAATGTCAAACGAGTCCAGCACATCTGCTTTCATCATGATCAGTTCGGTAACCCCGTTCAGCATAATTGAATATTTAAGGGCCACCAGGTCGAGCCATCCGCAACGTCTTGGCCTGCCTGTAGTTGAGCCGTATTCGTTACCTGCATCGCGTAGCTTTTGTCCGGTTTCATCAAGCAGTTCTGTAGGGAAAGGCCCCATGCCCACACGCGTACAATAAGCTTTGAAAATGCCATACACATCCCCAATTTTCCGGGGTGCAATACCCAGACCGGTACATGCTCCTGCACAAATAGTGTTCGATGACGTTACAAATGGATAAGAGCCAAAATCAATGTCAAGTAAGGTTCCCTGTGCCCCTTCTGCCAATACCGATTTCCCGTTTTTCAGATGGTCGTTGATGAAATGTTCGCTGTCGACGATGTTGTATTTTTTAAGTGTTTCAACAGCTTCCATCCAATCGGCTTCGCATGATTCAAGCATTTCCTGATGATCGAAATGGTAATAGTTCTCAAGCAAATCTTTATGGGCATTCACGCGGATGTTGTATTTTTCCTTAAAGTTATTGAGCAGGTCGCCAACCCGGAGCCCCTCTCTGCCAATTTTATCACGGTAGGTGGGCCCTATTCCTTTCAGTGTCGAACCAATTTTTGTATCACCTTTTGCCGATTCGGACGCTGCGTCCAGAATTTTGTGAGTGGGCAAAATCAGGTGGGCTTTTTTCGAAATAAAAAGGTTCTTACTCAAATCGATCCCCAGTTTACTGATCGATTCAATTTCCTTTTTGAATGTAACAGGGTCCAGTACCACTCCGTTACCAATGAGGTTAATTTTGTTTTCATGAAAAATACCGGACGGAATAGTGTGCAATACTTGTTTGATATTGTTAACCTCCAGGGTATGACCGGCATTTGGTCCTCCCTGAAACCGGGCGATTACATCGTATTTGGGAGTCAATACATCAACTACCTTACCTTTACCTTCGTCTCCCCATTGGAGCCCTAGCAATACATCTACTTTCATCAGTATTCTTTAAATTACAGATTTATAAACATATTAAACCGCAGAAATTATGCCTTGCCAAAGGCAAACTCCTACGGTGCTAAATCATTTTATTTAGCGTTTAAAAGTACAATTTATTTCTGCAAAACGACAAAAAAAAATCCTCTTTATAAGAAAAGAGGATGCTTATTTATAATAGGTTAAAAGTCTCTTAACGTTCGAGATTTTCCCCGTAAATATAGAGTGTGTGGTGTGACAGCCTGAAATTATTCTTTTCACAAACTTCTTTGATAATTTTGTGGATACGCGGATCGTAGAATTCGAACACTTGTCCGGAGGGCATGTCAATAAAGTGATCGTGTTGTAACGTGGCAATTGCTTTCTCGAATTGGGCTATGTTTTTACCAAACTGGTGCTTTACTACAATTTTGCAATCCAAGAGCAGATCGACGGTGTTATATAAGGTAGCCCGGCTAACCCTGTAATTTTTATTTTTCATTGAGATGTAAAGGGATTCAATATCGAAATGCCCTTCACGACAGTAAATTTCGTCTAAAATTGCAAACCTTTCCGGGGTTTTCCTGTGTCCGTTTTTTTCAAGATATTCTGTGAACATGGCCTTCACAGTTTCCCTCGTCTGATGGTTATTCATACTTAAACCAATTTTAAATAGATTCAAAATTAGTATTTTTTTTTAATTTAGATTGATTCTTAAAAGGAATTTTATCAGACTGGTTCTATTCGTTTCACTTTGTCTATACCTTTGATTTTCAGAAGCCGGGAGATCAATTCGCTCAGGTCTTGCAGGTTGTGGATATACAGGTACATGTCGCCTTCGAAAATGCCGTCGTGAGCATCGAAACGGACTGTGCGCATGTTGATATTGTGTTGTTTGGAGACGATGGTGGTTACTTCGTTGACTACCCCGACACGGTCGAATCCACTCAGCTTTATGCGGGACAGATATGAAAGTTTCTTAAAGCGGGTCCATTCGGCTGTGATGATCTGGTCTCCCTGTTGCGACATCAGTTTTATGGCTTCCGGACAAATCCGTTTGTGAATAATCACATGATCGGGGCCGGAGATGTAACCTACCACATCGTCGCCGGGAATGGGATTGCAGCAGCGGGCCAGTGAGTAGTTGGTATATTCGGGGTCTTCCTGTAAAAGATATGGGGTTTTCTTATCAATTTTTGAAAAGAGTTTTTCCACCTCTTCTTCCTCATCTTTCTTAAATGAAAGCCGCCAGTATTTCACCAGTTTGTTTGTTCTCCGGGTTCTCAGCACATCTTCAATTTGATTGATATCCAGAAATCCCATACCTACTTGTGCGTATAGCTGTTCTTTGTTGGAAAGGTTATAATAAGCGGTGATTTTCTTCAGGGTATTTGACGAGGGAGTGATATTGTATTCTTTTAGTTTTTCTTCGATTAGTTGGCGTCCTTTGTCAATGTGTTTACGTTTGTCGAGTTTAAACGATTGTTTGACTTTTGTTTTGGCTTTGGCTGTAACCAGAATTTTCAGCCAGCCGAGTTGCGGGCTTTGTGTTTTTGAGGTCAGTATTTCGACTTGGTCACCGCTTTGAAGGACATGAGAAACAGGCACCAGTTTATGATTGATTTTTGCCCCGATACAGTGATCTCCCAATTCGGTATGTATCTCGTAAGCAAAATCAACGACCGTCGAATTTTTAGGCATGGAAACCATTTTCCCTTTCGGGGTAAAAACCACAATCTCCGAGGAAAAGAGGTTCATTTTAAATTCATCAAGAAATTCCAGGGCATCCGATTCCGGATTACGCAGTAACTCCCTTATTTTTGCCAGCCATTTGTCCAGTTCGTTTTCCATCGAACTGCTTTTGTTTTCTTTGTATTTGTAATGGGCAGCAAATCCTCGTTCAGCAATTTCGTCCATACGGTAGGTACGTATCTGTACCTCGACCCATTTGCCCTGTGGCCCCATCACCGTTACATGCAGGGCTTCGTACCCATTAACTTTTGGGGTGGTAATCCAGTCGCGAATACGATCGGGCTTGGGTTTGTAAATATCTGTAATCAGCGATAAAATGTCGAAACACTGCCGTTTTTCGGATATCTCTTTTTTCGGGTTGAAAACCACTCGGATGGCCATCAGGTCGTACACCTCGTCGAACGAAACACTCTTCGTCTGCATCTTATTCCAGATCGAATAGATGGATTTCAACCGTTCGGTAACGGTAAAATCAATTCCTTCTGCCTTTAGTTTTTCAGAAATAGGCCTGATAAATTCGTTTACCAGGTAAGTGCGTTTCTCGCTTTGATTATGTAGCCTGAAATGAATCTGGTTATAAGTTTCAGGGTCTTTGTACCTGAGGCTTAAATCTTCGAGTTCAGTTTTTATGGAATATAATCCTAAACGGTGGGCAAGAGGGGCAAAAATATAAAGTGTTTCGGCGGCAATCTTTAATTGTTTGTGTGGCGGCATCGAGTCGAGGGTCCGCATGTTGTGGAGCCGGTCGGCCAGCTTGATCAGGATTACCCGCACATCGTCCGACAAAGTCATCAGCATTTTCCGAAAATTGGTAGCCTGTTTCGAGTCGGTTTGGGATGTAAATTCTTCGTTAAGTTTTGTCAATCCGTCTACGATCGTGGCAATCCGTTCGCCAAACATGTTTTCAATATCCTCCAGCGTGTAATCGGTATCTTCCACCACATCATGCAAAAGGGCTGAAATAATAGCAGTGGCGCTTAGCCCGATTTCTTCGGTTACAATTTTGGCCACCGCCAGCGGATGAATAATGTAAGGTTCACCCGATTTACGTTTAACGCCGGCATGGGCGTTATTGGCAAACTCGAAGGCTTTCCGGATACGCACTATCCCCTCTGCTGAAACTTTATGTTCACAGGCTTTCAGAAGTTCTTCGTAATAATCCGAAATTAATCGTTGCTCCGCTTTTGTCTGCAAGTTCACCATTCCTCAAGTTTTCAGTAATTTTTGGGTTACAGGAAAGTAAAGATAATCCTTTTCTAAAAGAATTTTACACCTGCCGGAGACCATCGCAAAAATCTTTTGAATAAATTCTTTCATACAGTGAAAAAAGACCGCTTTTTGAATAGCTTGTTACCGGACAGAATGGATCAGATAAATTGCAGCATTTCTTTTTGTGCCTGTCCATATGATTCGGGAATTCCAATATCCAGAAAGTAATGGCTGAAAATGTGACCGGCAATACAATATTCTTTTGCGACCTGTTCCAAGTAATCTTTTTCAAATGAAAATTTATTACTGAAGTTTCTGTTTTCAATCTTTTGCCTGTTAACCAGATAAATTCCTCCGTTTATTAATGAGGCGGATGATTCACTTTTTTCTTTAAATGACGTAATGAACGAATTTTCGTTGAGGCATACAGTCCCGTATCGTCCCGACTCTTCTATTTGTTTTAATGCAACCGTTGTTTCTGCTTTTTTCTGAATATGTCTGGTATATAAATCATTTAGCGGCACAGGAAAAAACGTATCGCCATTTATAATAAAAATCTGTTCCTCACTACATTTTCTTAGAGCATTTAAAATTCCGCCGCCTGTACCAAGAGGAATGTTTTCAATCGCGTAATCAATAGACATTTGCCGGAATTCGTTCCCAAAGTACCCGGAGATGATTTCGTGTTTATAGCCAACCGACAGCACTGCTCTTTTAATTCCTTGTCCCTGAAGATAATTCAGTATGTAATATAAAAAAGGTTTTCCGGCTACAGGGGCCATCGGTTTCGGGACATCATCAACAACACTTTTTAATCGTGTTCCGAACCCGCCTGCCAGTATAATAGCTTCGGTGTTCATGCAAAAATGGTTTTTTTCAATTGGTTTGTAAATAGTATTATCATTTTATGGTCCATGAACTTAGGCCTGTTTTGGTAAACTGAAAAGAGCGGATGCTCCCGCCAAATGTATGCAAACTTTTTATTACTTCATACCGCGTGTTTCCCGGGCAATAGAAAAACATGAACCCTCCTCCGCCGGCCCCTGATATTTTTCCACCGGTTGCCCCTGCCTCTTGTGCTGCCTGGTACAATTCCTCAATACAAGGATTGCTTATTCCCCGGGCCATTTGTTTTTTGAATTGCCATCCGGTGTGCATAATATCCCCGATTTGGTTGAGTTTATTTTTCAATAACGCTTCCTTCATCAGGATGGCCATTTCTTTGGTTTTATGCATGGCATTAATCGATTCGGTGGCTTTGTTTTTTATACTTTGTTGTTGTTTTTCGATGATTTCCGAGGAAACACGGCTGGTTCCGGTGAAGTACAATACCATGTTATATGCCAGTTCCTGTAATGTTTGTTCTTTTATCCGGAGCGGGTTGACAATCACTTTTTCATCGGCATAAAACTCCATAAAATTGAACCCGCCAAATGTTGCAGCATACTGGTCCTGTTTTCCTCCGGCATAATTCAGATCGATCCGTTCGATCTCGTAAGCCAGCCGGGCAATATCGTATTCGCCAAGGGGTAATTTTAACCATTCCACAAAAGCACCAACGACTGCTGCTACCAGGGTTGATGAAGACCCCAGTCCCGACCCCGGAGGGGCATCCACATAAGTGGTCAGTTCAAACGAAAGCGGCTTTTTTGTGTATTGTCTGACTATCCGGTTATAGATTCCTTTTAGCAGATCGAGTTTTCCGTCCATTTCAATTTGTTCGCTTGCAGGGACTGTATCCGATTCGTTTTTGTCCATCGAACGGAAGCATACTTGTCCATCGTTTTTGGGAATGATCGTCGCATACGCATACATGTTGATGGTCGCGTTTAAAACTGCGCCACCGAATAAATCGGAATATGGTGAAACATCGGTGCCTCCTCCTGCCAGGCCGATCCGTAACGGTGCCATGCTTCGTATAATCATGATTTATCGATTTGATTATAAGTGTCCAGTATTGTATTTGTCATTTTGCTCCACGCAAATTTTTTCTTTTCTTCAGCTACATGGTCTTCAAATTCTTTTTTCCGGTTATTCCTGAAGAAATCGACAAGTGCATCCGTAATTTTATCTTCACGGGGTTCAACCACATATCCGACTTTCTGATCCGGAACGATTTCTGCAAGTGCCCCTACATTGGTAACCAGCATGGACTTGCCGAAGTGATAGGCAATTTGGGTAACGCCGCTCTGCGTGGCATTTTTATAGGGTTGAACAACAATGTCGGCAGCACAGAAATATTGGTTTACTTCGTGATTTGCAATAAATTTATTTATCATCAATACTTTATCCTGCAACCCCAGTTTCCCGATCATTTCAAAATAAGGGGACGGGTTGGTATAGAATTCCCCGGCGACAATGAGTTTTACCGGAAGTGATTTCAGTTCAGGTTTTGAAACAGCTTTTAAAAGAATATCCAGCCCTTTATAGTCGCGGATAAAACCAAAAAACAGCATATAGCTGAATCCGGGATCAAGTCCCAACTTATGGATTGCCACATCGCGACTTATATTTTCACCAAAATTATCGAACAATGGGTGCGGACAAATACCCGAAGGGAAATTGTTGCGGAAGATTGAAATATCGTTATAAACACTTTTCGACATGGCAACCATGCCGTCGATGGAACGCATAAAATAGCTTGTCAGCAGTTTGTCGCCGGGACGTTTCTCGTGGGGAACAATATTGTCGGCAATGCTGATTACTTTGGAGTGTTTATTTCTCTTTATGAGCCGGATAATTGTTCCAAAGCAGGGAGCCATAAACGGGATCCAGTATTTAAAAATAACCAGATCAGGCTTTTCTTTTCGTATCCGGTTGCCGACGCGGAGCCAGTTGAATGGGTTAATCGAGTTTACGGTCTGCTTTATTTTCAGGCTCTTGGGGGCTTCCCAGTCAGCCAGTTGGGTTTTTCCGGGGAAAAGCAGTTTTGGGTATTGAAGCGTAAAAGTTTCAATACTGACCAGAAAGCCCTGGTTGGAAAATTCTTTGGCAAGACGCTCGTTATAAGCAGCCAGCCCGCCACGAAACGGCCATGCTGTTCCAATTATTTTTATTGTTTTTATACGGTTATTCATTCGGTGTCAATTTAAACAAAAATCGAGAAATTTAATTATTTTCTCATACTCATCCGGTGCAAACCAGTTGATTTCAGGATCACGCCTGAACCAGGTGAGCTGTTTGCGGGCATATTTCCGGGAGTTGTTCTGAATTTGTTCAATGGCTTCCTCACGGCTGATAAGTCCGTCAAAGTAAGCGAAAAGTTCTTTGTACCCAACGGTATTCAGCGAATTTATCCCGCGAAGATGATACACGCTCCGGGCTTCTTCAATCAATCCTTGTTCCACCATTTGCAGAACCCGTTGGTTGATTCGGTCATACAATTTTTCACGCTCCATGTTTAACCCGATTTTTATGATCCTGAAAGGACGCTTTTTAGCCGTTTCCAAACGAAAAGAAGAATACGGTTTTCCGGTCATCAGACATATTTCGAGGGCATGCAAGATACGTTTGGGATTTTTCAGGTCAACTTTTTCATAATACCCGGGGTCGAGTTGTTTCAACTGAAGCCGGATGGCTTCAATACCATTCTCTTCAAATTCAGCCAGTAACCGGTTCCGTATTTCCGGATCAACAGTTGGCAGGTCATCGATACCTTTACAGACGGCATCCACGTAAAGCATCGAACCTCCGGTCATGATGAGCGGATTTTTTTCAGGGAAAAGTTTTTCCAGCAAGTTCAACACTTCCTCCTCGAATATGCTTGCATTATAATAGTCGTGAATTGAAACAGAGTGAACCTGGTGATGTTTGACTGTTTTTAAATCTTCGTCAGAAGGTGCTGCTGTTCCAATCGAAAGTTCTTTGTAAATCTGCCGGGAGTCGGCAGAGATTATATCTGTTTTAAAATAATTAGCCAGTTTAAGACTGACAGCCGATTTTCCTACTCCTGTAGGGCCAATAACCACAATTAAAGTATTCTCCATCCATTTGATTTGTCAGACAAAGGTATGGATTTTTGAAAAAATCTTTTCTTTCATTCCCGCGAAGAGGAAAAGACCCGGACGGATTGCTAATTTTTGTTTTTTTTTGATTTAGGGGTCGTGGAAGTTAGAAGGAAGCCTGATGCAAAAAGAGGGCTTAATAACCCCCTTCCAATAAATCGTCCATTTCTCCAAAAATTTCGGTATAATCATCTAAATCACCATAGTCGTGGTACGATTCGAATAATCTGATGTCCGGTGCATCAATCATTTCCACGTCTTCCGTCAAAATTTGTGTTGGGGCTTTGCCTTTTTGATAGGCAATTTGTGGTTCGTTTAGATTTTTGTCCATAGAAATTCCTGTTAGTTCTACATAATATGATCTCTCATTAAAAAAATCGAAAACATAAAGGAGCTTTTGTCCTTTGGTCTTTATTAAGTCTTTGATCTTTGTCTTTGTCATGGTGTAACTGGGAATTCCATTATTCCCCATATCGAGCAGAGTAACTTCAATACGTTTAGCCCACCTTTCATCAGCAATAAAAAAAGAAGCCAGTTGATCGGAATCGAAATTTGAACTTTCCTGGATAATTGAATGAAAAACCGAAAATATATCTTCAGGATTAATTTCAATCAATCGTATAAATTCCGGATTTTCGTTAGTCGTGATTTTAAATATATATATCATGCTACGTTTATTATGCTTGATATCTTTAAAAACAACATTACAACGTCCTACAAATTTACTTTAACAGTATTTTTAAACGGCAAAAAAAAAGAAAAGGTTAGCCGATGAATGTTAAAAAATATTAATTTAAGAAAAGGCTCTTGTAAGGAGTTGAAATAGTGTTTTTTAAAAATGAAATATTTTCCATGATTATCCGAAAGTTCAGGAAAATTCAGGAATATTCGAATAAATGGATTTCTTTTTCATGAAATATTATTTCGTACTGGTCGAAAATTAGAATTCCGGACGTCAAAAAAAATCATTTGCGGCTCTCGTAATTTATTCTGAAATTACATGACTGATTAGAGAATAAAGAAATAACGATCAGCTTCATCAAAGGGAGCAGGAGAAAAACATATTGAAAAAATGCAAAATCAGAGGACTATTGCTGAAAATATAAAGATTGCCCTACGGTCGATACGAAGCAATTTGCTGAGAACGGTTCTCACCATATTAATAATAGCTATTGGAATCACTGCATTGGTGGGAATCCTAACTGCGATTGATTCAATAAAAAGCTCTATAACCAAGGAGTTTACCTTTATGGGGACGAATACTTTTACGATTACTTCACGTGGTATGCGGGTGCAGGTTGGAAACAAGCGTTACCGGAGTAAAAATTATTCTTATATCAGTTACTATCAGGCAAAAGAGTTTAAAGAAAGGTTTGACTTTCCGGCCACGGTTTCTCTTTCTGTTTATGCAACAGGTACGGCTACCCTGAAAAACGGAGAAAAGAAAACAAATCCGAATATAAGTGTTCAGGGCATCGATAATAATTATTTGTACACTTCCGGGTATGAACTGGATCAGGGGAGGGCTTTTTCTGAAGAGGATATCCATTCGGGCAGAAATGTGGCATTACTTGGTAAGAGTATTATAATTAAGTTGTTTGAGAAGAATGAAAATCCGATTAATAAGATTATAAGTATCGGAAGCGGCAAATATAAAGTAATTGGCACACTGAAATCAAAGGGAAGCGGTTTTGGCGAAAACGGCGATCAGGTCTGTTTTCTTCCCTATACCAATGTGCGTAATTATTTTTCAAGGGCAAATATGAATTTTACCATCCAGATAAAAGTTGAAAATACAGAAATGGTCGATCCGGCCATTGGCCAGGCTGAAGGTTCATTCCGGATTGTTCGTAACCTGGAGCCCCGGGACGAAAGCGATTTTAATATTGAAAAAAGCGATAATCTGGTAAATATCCTGCTCGATAATATCAAAAATATTTCTCTTGTTGCTACCCTTATCGGGTTGATTACCCTGTTTGGTGCTGCAGTTGGTTTGATGAACATCATGTTGGTGTCGGTTTCAGAGCGTACACGCGAGATTGGTATTCGCAAGGCGATTGGCGCTAATTCTAAAGTAATCAGGCAACAGTTTTTAATTGAAGCTATTGTGATCGGGCAATTGGGCGGTGCCCTGGGGATTGTGTTAGGCATATTGGCAGGGAATGGTGTCTCGGCTCTTATTGACATCCCGTTTTTTATTCCCTGGCTGTGGATTATTACCGGGGTACTCCTTTGTTTCGGTGTTAGTATTGCCTCTGGTTATTATCCTGCACAAAAAGCATCGAAACTTGATCCTATTGAAAGTTTACGGTACGAATAATGGACGGCCGTGAATCGTGACACCGACTTTTTTCTGATGTTTTTGTTAAACTTAAGCAGGTTCCGTTCTCTTGTTTCTTCGGAGGGCTACATTCTATTTAATTTTGATTTTTCAGAATAATTAAAGAGGTTATGAGCTTACGATACGGAGTTATTGGAACAGGTGCTTTAGGTGGATTTTATGGAGGTAAACTTGCCCGGGCGGGTTGCGATGTCCATTTTTTGTTCCGAAGCGATTTTCAGTATGTACAGGAAAACGGATTACAGGTTGATTCCGTTGCCGGTGATTTTCATTTACAGCCGGTCTGTTGCTATTCTTCTGCTCGTGAAATGCCGGCATGCGATGTAGTGCTGGTTTGCCTGAAAACAATCAATAATCATTTTTTGCCCGAACTTTTAAAGCCGGTTGTTCATGCGAACAGCCTGGTTATTTTAATCCAGAATGGTTTGGGTATTGAAGAAGAGCTGGCCAATAAAATGCCGGATATAAATATCGCCGGAGGCATGGCATTCATCTGCTCACACAAAACAGGCCCCGGACATATTAAACATCTCGATTTTGGAAGTTTGGATATCGGGTTGTACACTTCCGGCGGAACAAAAGTACTCCATCAGTGCTGCAACGATTTTAAAAAGGCAAAAGTACCGGCTATTGTTTCAGAAAACCTGGGGCTGGCCCGATGGAAGAAACTGGTCTGGAATATCCCGTTTAATGGGTTGTCTGTTGTTTTGAATACAACTACAGATCAAATAATGAATGTAAACCCGGCAAAAGACCTCGTTTATGAAATAATGCTTGAGGTCATCGAAGCTGCGGAGCATTGCGGGTACCACATTGATCCTGAGTTCGCAAAAAAAATGATTACAATGACCCAGGCGATGACGCCTTATGCGCCAAGCATGAAACTGGATTTTGATAATCAACGGCCAATGGAAATCCGGACCATCTATACCAACCCGGTACAAACAGCAAAAAAGGCTGGTTACGGAATGAAAAAAGTAGCGATGCTCGAACAGCAACTTCGTTTTATAGCTCTTCGTTAACTATAATATTAGAAAAAGAACCGCGGCCACAATTGCTCCTGCTACCGGGCCTGCAACCGGGATCAACGAATATCCCCAGTCGCTGCCTCCTTTATCCTTGATTGGTAGAACGGCATGCATAATGCGTGGCATAAGATCCCGGGCCGGATTAATAGCGTACCCGGTTGTTCCTCCAAGCGAAAGGCCAATGGCAGTTACCAATAGTCCTACAGGAAGTGCACCCAGCGTACCGAGCCCTATTTTTGCACCGGCCATTTCTCCGGACTGAATCGTTCCTCCCTGGATGTAAAAAATGACAAATATTAAAACGAATGTGCCGATAAACTCACTAAAAAAATTATTTCCCGGTTTTCTGATAGCCGGACTGGTACAGAAACATGAGCGGACCGATGCTTTATTTTCAGTTAAATCAAGATGATGCCGGTATGTTCCCCATACCAGGAATGCGCCGGTAGCAGCACCTCCCAGTTGGGCAATAATAAAAAGGACAACTTTTGACCACGGGAACAAACCCGCAACAGATAACCCAATGGTAACTGCCGGGTTCAAATGTGCCCCCGAGTACGGGCCTGCCACTACCACTCCAAGAAAAACAGCAAGCCCCCATCCCAGGGCTATTACAATCCATCCCCCTTTATTCCCTTGTGTTTTATCGAGAACAACATTGGCAACAACCCCGTTGCCTAATAATATAAGTAACATTGTACCTATAAATTCTGCTATATATTCATTCATGATACCTCGTTTAGATTTGTTTAGTATGAAATTGGTTTTCCTGATTTATATTGTTTTTTATTCCAGTGTCTTTTTAAGCGCTTTTTCCCATCCTGCAATAAGCATGTCTGTTGTTTTATCATCCATATTTTTGATGAATTTCCGATCCATTGCCCACTGGTTTTGAATTTCGTTTATTCCTTTCCAGTAACCCACGGCCAGTCCGGCAAGGTAGGCCGCACCCAGCGCCGTGGTTTCCAGTGTTTGGGGACGGACAACGGGCACATCCAGAATATCAGCCTGGATTTGCATGAGCAGGTTATTGACGGCTGCTCCTCCATCCACCTTTAATTCATTGATTGGTATGCCGGTATCAGCTTCCATTGCGTTTAACACATCCATGGTTTGAAAAGCAATACCTTCCAGTGCTGCACGTGCAATATGGGCTGCCGTTGCCCCTCGTGTCAGGCCTGTAATCGTTCCTTTCGCGTACTGGTTCCAGTGCGGTGCGCCAAGCCCGGTAAACGCCGGGATCAGGTAAACACCGCCGTTATCTTCCACCGACCGTGCCAGTGTTTCAATTTCAGATGAAGATTTGATAATCCCCAGACCGTCGCGCAACCATTGAACGATAGCCCCTCCCATATAAATACTGCCTTCCAGTGCATATGTGGTCTGATTATTTATCTGCCATGCAATGGTTGTCAATAATTTGTTATTTGATCTTACGGGTTTGCTGCCAGTATTGCAAAGCATGAAACAACCAGTGCCATACGTATTTTTCACATTTCCTTTGTGCAAACACATTTGTCCAAACGTTGCAGCCTGCTGATCGCCTGCAACCCCTGCGATGGGTATTTCAGTCCCGAAAATATTTTTCATGGTCACCCCGTACACTTCGGAAGAAGATTTTACTTCCGGAAGTATATTTTCAGGGATATCCATCAGCCCGAGCAGTTCCTTATCCCACTCCAGGGTGTTGATGTTATAGATCATGGTACGGCTGGCATTGGACACATCTGTGACATGACATTTTCCCCCGGTAAG
Source organism: Prolixibacteraceae bacterium (assembly GCA_963662895.1). GTDB lineage: Bacteria > Bacteroidota > Bacteroidia > Bacteroidales > Prolixibacteraceae > GWE2-42-39. The sequence goes on from OY759981.1 coordinate 1,933,374, forward strand.
TTTCCAGATAAGCCATGTATCGACGGTACCAAAAGCAAGTCTTCCTGTTTTTGCTTTTTCCCTGGCCCCGGCAACATGATCCAGTATCCACTTCAGCTTGGTTGCCGAAAAATACGAATCGACAATCAATCCGGTTTTTGACTGTATTTTTTCAGCATATCCTTTGACTTTCAGTTCATCGCAATATTCAGAGGTTCTCCGGTCCTGCCATACGATGGCATTATAAACCGGGATACCTGTGTCTTTGTCCCACACCAACGTGGTTTCCCTCTGGTTGGTAATCCCGATCCCTATGATGGATGATGTGTCGGTTTTTGCATCAAGGATTACCTGTTTTGCTGTTGCCAGTTGTGAATCCCATATTTCAAAAGGATTATGCTCCACCCATCCGGGGTTGGGGAATAACTGTTCAAACTCTTTTTGCGACTGATGTACAATTTTTCCCTCGTGGTTAAAAATAATTGCCCTTGAACTGGTAGTCCCCTGATCCAGGGCGAGGATATACTTTTTGTCCATAACTGATAGTTAGTTTTATTAGGTTAAAATTTTTTGTTTCTTTTTGTTATTAAAGAATATAATTACCGGCAAGCGATGTATATTCTTCAATTTGTTGTTTCTGCCAGGCCTCATCCTTTCCGAGTTCAACAGCCATTAGCCGGGCCACTTCGGGTGCCATTGCGATACTCTGCCTGGCATCCAGCAACAAAGTCCTGGTCCTTCGCGCCAGTATATCCTCCACAGTCCTGGCCATCTCCTGGCGTACTCCCCATATTACCTGGGCTTTGATGATATTAAGATCAATGCTGAGATATTCACCAAATGTAGCATTCTCCTCCTTCAATTTCAATAATCCTTCCCTGTCAGAACCATAGAAATAGAACGGGTCAGACATATCAATATTTTCGGTATAGCCATGAATCTTATAATGATTGGTATGCGAATCATTCGCTGTTAAATGGTGTACACCGACAAGTTTATTTATTGCATCCTCGGCCATTTGCCGGTAAGTGGTCCATTTGCCTCCCGTAATTGTAACAAGACCTGAATCCGATACTTCAATAATATGACCACGGGAAATCTCCTTGGTTTTCATTCCTTCTTTCCGGGGGGCAGCCAAAGGGCGAAGGCCTGCAAAAACACTCCTGACATCAGAACGTTTAGGAGGATCGGCCAGGAACCGGCCGGCAGTTTCCAGGATAAAATTTACTTCTTCATCCAATGCCTGAGGCTCAAGTTCTATCTTATCTTTCTTTACATCCGTTGTTCCAAGCACAACCTTATTGTGCCAGGGAACTGCAAAAAATACTCTTCCGTCAGAAGTTTTTGGGATCATAATCGCATAGTCGCCGGGTACAAATTTTTTATCAATAACCAAATGAACCCCCTGGCTTGGACGAACCATTTCCATGGCCTGCGGATCATCCATCTTCAAAATCTGGTCAACAAATACTCCTGTGGCATTTAGTACCGATTTGGCCCTTATTTTATATTTCCGGTTGCTTTCAACATCTAAAGCCTCAACCCCTGTAATACGGCCTTCATGTTTAATCAGGTTCGTCACTTTCATATAATTAAGGGCAACACCTCCGTTCTCTACAACGGTTTGAACCATATTTACAGCCAGCCTGGAATCATCAAATTGTCCGTCGTGATAAATCACCCCTCCATACAAGTTCTTTTTTATCAGGGTCGGAATTTTATTTAATGTTGTTTTTTTCGTAAATGGCAGGGATGCACCAAGCCTTAATTTGCCGGCCATTAAATCATAGATTGTCAGGCCTGCCGTATAAAACGGTATTCCCCACCACCGGTAGTTCGGGATTATGAACGACTGATTTTTTACCAGATGAGGGGCATTTTTCTTTAATCTTCCCCTCTCGCGCAATGCCTCCAATACCAGGGGAATATTTCCCTGTGCCAGGTACCTGACTCCCCCGTGAACAAGTTTCGTACTTCTGCTGGAAGTGCCTTTCGAAAAATCGTGTTGTTCTAACAGAAGTGTTTTCAGACCCCTTGTTACAGCCTCTATAGCTGATCCAATCCCGGTAGCTCCCCCACCAATAATTACAACATCCCATTCATCAGAATAAACTTCCAGATGACTAAGCATATCCTCCCTTTTCATGATCTTGTTTTTATATTTTTTTAGGTTGTTCCATTTAGCATTACAATACAAGTTAAGTACCTATGTTGTATACATTGTTATGCTATGTGTATCGGCAAAAAAAATCACATCCTCAGTCATTGCAAATTAGTCCAATGGATCAAGCCATGATTTTGATCTTTCGATTGCCTTTTTCCAATACTTCAGCAAATGATCAACTTCTTCCGGCGTTATTTTCGAATAAAAAATATTTGAAGCTGTTCGTTGATTTTTCAGTTCTTCTATATTTTCCCAATAACCAACTGCCAATCCGGCAAGATATGCCGTACCCAGCATTGTCATCTCTGTAATTTCAGGTTGAATAACAGGGACCCTCAGAATGTCAGCCTGAAACTGCAACATGGTATTATTCAGGATAGCTCCATCCACCTTTACTTCAGAAATTTTCACATCCAAATCAGCTTCCATGGCTTTGATAACATCGGCAGATCTTAATGCTATGGCCTCCAGTGTTGCCCGGGCAATATGACCGTTCGTTGTTCCCATGTTCAGTCCCCAGAAAGTTCCCCGCGCATATTGATCCCAGTATGGCGCCCCAAGACCGGTAAATGAAGGAACAAAGAAAATTCCGCCATTATCTTTTTCAGTTAATGCCAGACTTTCAATTTCATCGAATGAATTAATAATGTTCAGACCATCCGTAGCCATTGGATCACCGATCCCCCGATGAATATACTCCCTTCCAGTGCATAGGTAACCTTATCTTCGATTTTCCATGCGATTGTGGTTATCAGCTTGTGATTGGATTTGACGGGTTGATCTCCTGTATTTATCAGGATAAAACATCCGGTGTTGTAAGTGTTTTTTACCATTCCTTTTTCCAGGCATAACTGCCCGAACAGTGCTGCCTGCTGATCCCCGACAGCAGCAGCCAAAGGGATTTCCTCCCCAAAAATAGATGCATGTGTCGTTGCATATACCTCACTGGAGGAACAAACTTCAGGAAGTATGCCGACCGGAATATTGAGTATATCAAGTAATTCACTATCCCATTCCAGGCTGTTTATATTGAAAAGCATGGTCCGGCTGGCATTCGAAACATCGGTAATATGTCTCTCCCCTTTTGTGAATTTCCAGATTAACCAGGAATCAACGGTGCCAAAAGCGATCTTCCCTTCCTGTGCTTTTTTCATCGCTCCGGGAATATGGTCAAGCAGCCATTTTATTTTTGTAGCTGAAAAATAGGCATCAATCTGCAGACCTGTTTTTTCTTTGATTTTTTCCCCGTACCCGGCTTCTTTCAGCTTATCGCATATCCGGGAGGTCCTTCTGTCCTGCCAAACAATCGCATTGCTGATCGGCTTCCCGGTTTCTTTATCCCAAAGGATGGTCGTTTCCCTCTGATTGGAGATTCCAATCGCTGCAATGTCTTTTGCCTTCAACCCTGCCTTGTTGATCACCTCTTCAACAACAGAAGCAACCGAATACCATATTTCCTTGGCATCATGCTCAATCCATCCGGGCCTGGGAAAATATTGTTCAAACTCTTTGGAAGCATGGGAAACGATCTTACCTGCATGATCGAATATCATCGCACTTGCCGTTGATGTGCCCTGATCCAATGATAAAATATACTTTCCCATTTTTTAGTTCTTTATCTCTGAGTACTCTTATTTCTCAGATAATTTTATCAACTCTGTTATTGAAATATTCAACGATTCAATATATTCCTGCATGATTGCCAATTGTGCGATACCTTCTTCAGTCAATTTATAATATTTCCGGGGAATCCCCACATCCATTTCTATCCATTCCGAAATAACCAGCTTTTCTTTTTTCAACCTGTTTAATAACGGATATATAGTTCCTTCAGCTATTCCCATAGAGGCCACACGGTTAATATCGGCAATCAGTTCATATCCATAACAAGACTTTGATTTTAATATCAACATGATTATATACTCAAGCAGACCTTTTTTTATTTGAGATTTCCACTTTGAAATAAAATATGTATCCATTCTTTATGTCTTACTGCGCAAATGTATAAATAAATACCTAGTAATACAATAGTACCTTTTCATAAAAGGTATGTATAAATGATTACCATTATATGAAAAGAATAAATCAAATTCAAAATCATCCTGTATATTCGTACTCAAATAGTACGGGAATGAACCTTGAACAGGAGCTAATAAAATCGGTTTATAAAGGCAACAAAAAGGGGGTTGAAATACTTTTCAGAACTTATTATAAACGCATGTGTGCTTACGCGGTTAGTTTTGTCTCTCAGAACGATCTGGCCGAGGATATCGTTGCTGAAGTGTTTTTAAACATCTGGGAAAAACGGGATACCCTGAATATAACAGAATCGGTTTCTGCCTATTTGTTTCGGGCAGTAAAAAATTCATGTATCAATTATCTCAACAGGGAGAAAAGCCGAAGGCGAACTATCTCCGAAAACGAAGTCAACCTTCTTAATTTAAAAATTAACTATCCAATCTCAGATAAATACCCTTTGTCCGATTTGATTAATGTCGAACTGGAAGAAAAAATCAAGGCTGAAATTGAGAAACTTCCGGAACAGTGCCGTGAAATTTTTTATCTCAGCCGTTTCGAAGAGCTGTCGCATAAAGAAATTGCTGAAAAACTAGGTATTTCTGAGAATACAGTAAAGGTTCAGATATACAGAGCATTAGTGAAACTCCGGGCGGGATTGAGATATTATCTGCCAATTATTATTCTTCATTTTCCTGATTTTTTTTGATTCGCTGTAATACCTCCCTGCCGCTTTTGTGTCTTATGATTACAAATCGACCAAATGACACAAAAGAATTCAATATCAGAAGAAGTTAAAATTTCCATAATTAATTATTTAAGCGGAAAATGGGACGAGTGCGATTCCGTGCTCCTGAACGGATGGATTGAACAAAGTCCTGAGAACAAAAAATTGTTCGGACAACTGGTCGACCTTTGGGAGGCAGATAACATCATCCGTCGCGAAAAAGAATTCGATACCGATGAAGCATGGACGAAATTTGAACGTCAAATGAACAGCGCCGTTCAAAAAATGGACAAGGGTTTCATTTTTAGCCCGTTTTTACGTTATGCAGCAATTTTTATACTGGCCCTTTTCATTGGCGGACTTGGCTATGCAATATTTCAGAATAAGTCAGGGGGGTATTCATCAAACATGGTTGAATATACAGCCCCTTACGGATCAAAAACCTCTTTAAAACTGCTCGATGGTTCGCAGGTTTGGCTTAATGCAGGAACTACCTTAAAATATAATCAGGGCTTTGGAAAACACAACAGGGACATTGAACTAAGTGGCGAAGCATACTTCGAGGTAGCAAAAAACAAGAATTTACCTTTTGTTGTAAAAGCAAAAAAAATATCGGTAACTGCGTTGGGGACCCGCTTTAACGTGAAAGCTTACCCGGAAGAGACGGTTGTTGAAACCTGTTTACTGGAAGGATCGGTTAAATTGCAAAATTTGACAAGGGCTGGAAAGCAGGAACTCATTCTTAAACCGGAACAGAAATCCGTATTTAACTTACAGAACCATAAATTTCTGGTGACGGCGAGCGATGCGTCGGAAATTTCGTGGACAACTGATAAATGGGTAATAAGAAATACAAAGATGGGCGAGTTTTCCAGATTGCTCGAACGCCGTTATAATGTTGACTTTACTTTTTCTGACTCGCGAATTAAAGGGTATGAGTTTGGCGGTACTATTAAAGACGAAACCATTGAACAGGTGTTGACAGCAATTTCCCTGTCGGCGCCGGTTAAATACAAAATAGTTAATAATCATGTTACCTTATCGATCGATGAAAGCAAGTTAAGCCAATATAAAACGTTATTACGTGGCAAATAAAAAAGAGAGATCGTGCAGGACCTCTCTTTGTGTGAGTTCATTCATGTTACTGTCAAATGTTAGTCTGCCGGTAACAATTATTAAACTTTAACGATTCAAATTTATGAAAAAAAAACGTAATTGCCGGTTACTCACAGTAATGTGTAGTGCCGGGAAAATTTTTCTGATTATGAAACTAACGTTCGTTCTGATCCTGTTGGGAGTGTTGCAGTTATCTGCTTCTGTTTATTCCCAGAATTTAAAATTATCGCTTGACCTGAGAGATCAAACGGTAAAAGAAGTCCTTCAAAAAATTGAAGAGCAAAGTGAGTTCCGGTTTTTTTACAATGAGCAATTTGTTGATTTAACCCGGAAAGTATCGGTAACCAGTGAAAATAAAAACATTGAAACGATCCTGGATGAAATTTTTGAAGGGGCACTGGTTTCGTATAAAATAATGGAAAACAACCTGGTTGTTATTACCCCGGCCGAAGGGATGCAAGCACCACAAACAAAAACCGTCACAGGTAGAGTTACCGACTCTTCCGGCGCCCCCTTGCCGGGTGTTACTGTGGTTGTAAAAGGTACCACCCAGGGGGTCATTACCGATGCCGACGGGAGCTATTCTCTTGCTAGAGTGCCGGCAGATGCGACACTGGTATTTTCGTTCGTGGGAATGAAAATGCAGGAAATCCCGGTTGCCGGTAAGTCCGGTATTGATGTTGTAATGGCAGAAGAATCCATTGGAATTGAAGAGGTTGTGGCTGTGGGATATGGTACGATGAAAAAGAGTGATTTAACAGGATCGGTTAGCTCTATGAAATCGGAAGGTCTGGTCCGTTTGGCTCCAACCCAAACCGTTGAAGCCCTGAGAGGAAATATTGCCGGTGTAAATATCACCCAGTCAAACGGTAAAGTGGGATCTGATTTTACAATGACCATCAGAGGGATGAGCTCTATTGATAAAAGCAATACGCCGTTGGTCGTTATTGACGGTGCAATGGGCGGAAATTTGAACTATTTAAACCCTTCCGACATCGAAACTATTGATGTTTTAAAAGATGCTTCGGCCTGTGCTATTTACGGAGCCAGAGGAGCTAACGGGGTAATTATTGTAACAACAAAAAAAGGGACAAAAGGTAAAGTTAAAATTACATATGATGGTAGTATTGGCTTTTCAACACCTGTAAATACCGCTGACTATATGAGCGTTGAGCAACATGAAGCAATGCTTTCGTCTCTGCCGGAATTTGGGCTGAGTGAAATAAGCCGGACTGACGCTGAATTAGAGAACCTTGAGAATGGACGGTATTTTGATTGGGTCGATGCCATATTACAAAACGGACTGAAAACAGAGCATACCGTCTCTTTATCCGGCGGAGGAGAAAACAGCAACTATTATTTCTCGGTGGGATATAGTAAAAATGAGGGGAATATTCAGCCGGAAGCCTATAACCGGTTGAACCTGAAAACCGGAATTGATGCAAAAATAAGTGATAAATTAAGCGCTGGTTTTAGTTCTTATTTCACGTATGCCGTTCGTAACACCGGATCTGCGGATGTATTACGTTCAGCATATCGTATGAGATGGACTCTATGGCCATGGGACGAAGATGGAAATTTAACTATGACTCCCTCTGGCGTATCTGATTATGGGAACCCTCTTATCGAAATTAAGGACGACAACTATTCTGTTGAATACAGGGAACAAAATTTTATGGGTAATGTTTATATTGAATATAAACCAGTTAAGGGACTCTCTGCCCGTTCTTCACTGTCTGCTGTTTCAAACACAAACAGGACAGGTTCATATGTCGGAATGTACACTAAGAATTCACGGCTAAGATCATATAAAGTAAGTGCGAGCTATACTCCGGGCCAGACGGCTTCCTATACATGGGATAATATCATCAATTATGACTGGAAGAAGAATATGCATAAATTAAACCTGAGTGCTATTAACAGTATTTCATATAAACGTTATGAGCAGATGTACTTACAGGTTAAAGATTTTACTGAAAATACTGCGTGGTATGCATTGGAAAAAGCCAGCGAAATCGGCAGTTATTCAAGTGATTATTATGACTGGTCGTTAGTTTCGTTTATGGGGCGTGCCAACTATTCTTATAAAGATAAATACCTGTTGACATTGACTGGTCGATGGGATGGATCCTCGAAACTGGCCGAGGGGCATAAGTGGGATTTCTTCCCTTCTGCTGCATTGGCATGGCGTGCTTCCGATGAGCCTTTTATTCAAAACATGAACGTTTTTTCCAACCTGAAACTCAGGTTTAGCTATGGTGAAGTTGGTAATGATGATATTGACCCGTATTCGACCCAGGCGCTGGTATCAACCACAACGTATAATTTCGGAAGTGATGAGACAGGCGCAGCACCTTCTTCATTGGCAAATAGGGAATTAGGATGGGAACATAGCAGGGAATATAATCTGGGAATGGAATTTGGCTGGATGAATAACAGAATATCATTGACCGCAGATTTATATAACCGTAAAACCAAGGGACTTATTATTAACAGAGGTATCCCAACCGATACAGGATATAGTACAATAACAGGCAATTTTGCCAGTACCAGAAATAAGGGCATTGAATTGACTTTGAATACAATAAATATTTCAACAAGGAATTTCTCATGGAAAACCAATATTAATTTTGCAAAAAATAAAAATAAAATATTATCGCTTGCAGAAGGTCTTGATGAAATGGATGGTTCGACTATCTGGAGATCCTACAAAAGAAAATATATAGTGGGAGAAGATATTTTGTCCCATTATTACTATGAATTTGACGGGATTTTCCATGAAGGGGAAGAAACTTCCACCCTGGCACAGTCGATGTACGGATCTTCTGCCCAGGCTGGTTGGGTCAAAGTAAAAGATCAGACCGGTGATGGAAAAATTACAACAGAAGATAAAAAAGTGCTTGGCACAGAAACTCCTGCATGGACCGGTGGAATGACAAATACGTTTATGTATAAAAACTGGGATTTTTCGTTTTTCTTATATACCGTTCAGGATGTCTTCTCATATGACGGAACCTGGGGAACTTTGGGACGAGCCGATAGTTATGGAGAAAAACGGTTGGCTTTTATTAATTACTGGACACCTTCAAATCCATCGAATACATGGAATTCTCTAACTCAATCAGACGGGAATCAGTTTACAGGATGCCTCTATCTTCATAATAATTCATGGGTGCGCCTTCAGAATGTAACGCTGGGGTATTCCTTACCACAGTCACTGCTGACCCGGATCGGAATTAATAAGATACGGGTTTATGCAACGGCTAATAATCCTTTGTTATTTTCTGACTACAAAGGAAAAGGCTTCGATCCTGAATGGGCAAGTCAGGGTGTTTGCGGACTGGGTGTAAGTGCTGCGAGTTATATCTTTGGTGTGAATGTTACATTTTAAATGATGTTGAAAATGTATTATAAAAATTTTGAAACAATGAAGAAAATAAATATAAAGGCGGCTTTGTTTATGCTTCTGTTCGTTTTTAGCGTAACGGGATGTCATAATTTTCTGGAAGAAAACCCGAAGGGCGATTCAACAACCGATGTCGTTTATTCAACCGAATCAGGCTATGAATCTCTGATTACTTCGTGCTATTCTATTTTACACGATGTGGCTAATGCAAGAAAATTGGTTTTAAACGGGACCGATTTGTTTACTCAAACACCTATATTGACGGACGAAGTATTGAATGATTATACTACATCCTGTTTAAATGCCACCAATAGCGATATAAGCAATTACTGGGATATGATGTATAAGGGAATTCAATGGTGTAATACAGCAATAGACCGCAACGACGATGTGGTAGGAATGGATGGAACTACCCTTAAACAACGATATGCAGAAGCTGTTTTTCTGCGTGCTTTGTATCATTTTTTCCTGGTACAGGAATTCGGGGACATTCCGTATCGTGACTGCGAGGTTAATGGAACGGAAACTGACGTTACCCGTACTTCGGAAGCAACGGTTTATGCCAATATCATTTCTGATCTGGAATCCATCAAAGATGTCCTGCCAAAACTTTCCGAACAGGATGCTGATGATGTGGGGCGTGCCTCATGGGAGGCCGTGCGTCACCTGATGGCACAGGTCTATCTGACCCGGGGCTGGGATTATAACGGCGAACTCGGTGGTTCCGACGACGATTTTACAAAAGCAGCCGGGTATACCGATGAAGTAATTGCAAGCATGGGGGAACTCACATTAGAACCTGCTGAAGTATATTTCAAGGATGGAGATATCAATGGAGAAAAAAACGATAATAATTCGGAAGTGATTTTTGCATTTCGTTTTTCAGATGATCAATCATTTAATACGGATATATACGGTAGCAGTGAGGACGGAAACGACTTCCATGGCGCTTTTAATATGAATATTGGTACTTTATATGGAATAAAGGATAATAGTTCCTTCTATGGTATTCCTGCTTTCTTTACTGCAGGAAGTACTTGTAAAACGGATTGTCATCAGCCAACAAAATATGCTTCAGACATATTACATCCCGGGATGCCTGGCTTTGATAAAAGGTATTCATGTTATTACAGAAATGTGATTACTGCCGAAATTGATGAGGAAGTAACAAGTGGTGATTATGTCTACACCGGCGATACTGTGGTTTATTTTCCTGGTGTTGAAGATGGGGAAGCTTATGCCGACGGAACTGTTTTTCACTTTGAAGATGTACTTGCAAACAATCCGCATGCTTTGATATATACGCCGTCAATGTACGACCAGGGAACACTAAATGACGGAATAGTTGGATTTTTACCTCTCTGGAAACATTTTGAACCGTATCACACAGATAATGGGAATGGGACGCGTGATTTGTTTTATATGAGGCTGTCTGGAACTTATCTGTTATCGGCAGAAGCTCATCTGAAAGCAGGGAATGCACCCAAAGCAGCCGAAAGGTATACTGCTGTAAGGGCAAGGGCTATCGACCTTAGCAAAAGCCCTGCAGGAATAGACCCTGATGCCCGTACCGCTTCTGATATTACCATTGATGATATTCTTGATGAACGGGCAAGAGAGCTCGCTGGTGAATACCACCGCTGGTTCGACCTTAAACGTACCAAAACTTTGTATGAGCGTGTAATTAAATACAATCTAAAAGCAGATCAGGCGGGAAACCTTGCTGCTGATAACACAGGTAAATATTATCTGCGTCCAATACCAGAGTCCGAACTTGAACGTGTTACGAATCCGGATTTTATACAAAATGAAGGATACTAACAGTTAGTATACAGATAAACAAACATTTATTTTTTATAGGAAAAGAATATCTGTTGTTTTTTGATTTCATCTGTTTGGTACTAAAATGAGCATACTTCAAAAGTTTAAGATCATAACATTCAAAGCAATGATAAATTACTGATGTAGAATTTTTGGAGTACGCTCAATGATTTTTTATAATACAAAACTAATCTAATGAATAAATTAAAAAAACTAATATTGAGTCTTGTTTTGGTATTTCCATTTAGTTTGAATGCACAGAATTTTAGGATGAAGGCCTCTTGTTTTGGCATTCGTTCTGACGGGGTTACCATGAACACCACCTCCATCCAGAAAGCGATCGACTATATTCATGATCAGGGGGGCGGAACCCTGGAATTTTATGTGGGCAGGTATCTGACAGGAGCTCTTATATTAAAGTCAAATGTAAAAATCTGTTTGCATGAAGGGGCAATACTGGTTGGATCCACGAATATTTACGATTACCGGAATGTCGGTTATGCAGCCTTAATAAATGCAGGGCATCAGACAAATATTGGTATCATGGGGAAGGGAGTTATTGACGGGCAAGGCCGGGAACTGGCCAATAATATACTTGCCCAGGTTCATAACGGTGTCATTAAAGATAAGCTGAATTCCGATCGTCCCGGAGTACGCCCCAATATAATTAATTTTGACTATTGTAATAATATTGAAATTAGTGAGGTAACCTTAAAAAATTCAGCATGCTGGGTGCAACGTTACAACCAATGTGAGGATATGACAATCGATCATATGACCGTGGATAGTAAGGCATTTTGGAATAATGACGGGCTTGATATTATCGATTGTAAAAATGTTAAAGTAACAAATTCCTTTATCGATGCTTCCGATGATGCTATTTGCTTTAAATCGGAGGATACTTCCAGAATTTGTGAAAATGTTGAAGTACGGAATTGTGTGGCGCGGTCGAGTGCCAATGGTATCAAATTTGGCTCCTCTACAGAAGGTGGGTATAAAAATTTCCGGTTTATCAACAATACGGTATATGACACTTACCGTTCAGCTTTAAATATCGCTTGTCCCGACGGAGGAGCCGTTGAGAATATTTTTGTGGACAGGTTGCATGCGGTCAATGTAGGGAATGGCATCTATCTGCGTCTCAACGCGAGGAGCAACAAGGAGCTTGTTGGCTCAATGAAGAATATAACCATTCAAAATGTGCATATAGAAGTTTCGGCCACCAAGCCGGATGCCGGCTACGATTATGAGGGCCCGGTGGAGGATCTGCCCCGCAATGTTTGCCCGTGCGGTATCATGGGACTGCCGGACCGGATGATAGAGAATGTGACACTGAAGAATGTGGTGATCATACATCCGGGAGGAGGGAACCCTTTCTATGCCAAAGCAGGAACGACCCCGGAGGAGCTGGATGCCATACCCGAGCTAAGGGAAATGTATCCAGATTTTTCGAAATTCAGGGAATTGCCGGCCTGGGGGTTTTTTATCCGTCATGCAAAAGGAATAAAATTTGAAAATGTCACACTGACTGCCCGAAAAAAAGATTACCGGCCATCCATCGTCATGGTGGATGTTCAGAACGGATCGCTGGAAAGAGTGAAAATAAATGAGCCGGACAGCAAAAACAAGAAGCAAATCATACAGTATAAAACCAAAAATATTTCTGTAAAGAAATAAGAAAGATTAACTGTATGAAAAAAATAGATATTGTTATGAACACATCAAAAAAAGGCAACCGATTCGTATTAACGGTAGGAACCATACTTCTGTTTCTTTTTTCAACTTCGGCGCAAAATAATTACTTTCCCAATAATGCTAAATTAGACATTATTCCCTATGGAAAATTATGCTACTGGTCGGAACAAACAGGAGTTTTAGGAGGCATCGTGGATGAAAATGGTTTGATTGCAGTCCCCAAATCAGCAGAAAATGAATGGAATGTAGGGGTTTGGTGGAAAGAAGCCAGGAATATCAACCAGATAGAAATAACATATGTCGATAAAGTAGCGGAATCCTTAATAAAAGGGACAAAAGTACAATATTGGTTTCGTTTTTGGCCGGATTATCCACTTTGGGAGGGATATCCATCTGAAGACCGGATGGATGGTCCGTGGCAGGGAGAATGGCTTACTGCCGATACTGAATATAGAATAGAAGGTAATAAGGTAATATACACATTTAACCCTCTTTCGGAAAAAGAAAACAAACTTGCGGGAAACTTAAAAGATCAGGTAAACTATAGAAGAGCTATCAAATTCAGATTACTTTACAATGAAAAACCATCCGAAATCCAATCTATAAAGGTTTTTACACCCACAAAAAGCAAAAAATTATCAGTTAGGATAGAACTTGGTTGCGATAAGCCGCTTAACAAAAAAGTAACAGGTGAACTTGAAATCTTCAATGGAAAAATTGAAGGTATATCCGGCTGGAAATGGAACCGAAAAGATAAGAAGACAAACAAAAAATCCTGGGCATTCCAATTAAATGGCCAACCAAAAGGAATTGTAGCTGACTTAGTCGTTGCAGAGCCAACTATCGGCGGTTCCAACGACAGGACAATAGTTACGGTTCGTTCTTCAGAGGGCAGCTTCTCGTTCCTGACTGACGATCTGAAAAATGGCCCGGTTTATATTCCTGCTTATTCTGCTTTCATTACTCTTGCTTCGGATAAAGAGCCATTTAATGGATCCAATATAATAAAAGGAAAAACGATTAGAGAAAAAATAGTAACAGAACCAGAACAAACCTACGATAGGGCATGTCGGGAAATTCCGCCATTAAGTGTAATGGAATGTGGGAAAAAACAGGTAATTTATTTACCCATAGCTGCTGATGCCAGTTGGCAAAAATTCGGTTTTGAATGGGGAGGTAGCTTTTTTATGGATAAAAAACGGACAAAAGCAAAAGGCAGGGAATTGGAACGGTGCAACTGGCAGGGGAATGAATTACACTGGTATATCGGAACCGGAGAGGAACCTGTTTATTTGAGGAACGATACGGTTTCCCATACGTCTTTTTTCAACGATTACCTGCCCGTCACGGAAACCACGTGGAATCAGGAAGGGTTGTTATACAGGGAAGAAGCATTTGCAACTTTACTTGAAGGCCCTCTGTCGCCTTATGATGAACAACGGAGTGAGCAAACTCCTGCCGTTCTGATGATAAAACTTGAAGTTTCAAATCCATCCGGTGAAGAAAAGAATGCACATGTCTGGCTAAAAGGGAAGCCATTTAACCGGATTTCACTTCGGAATTTATTCATCACGGATGAAATTGATAATGAATCATATATCCGTGCAAGTATCAAGTTGCCCGGGAATGACTCTTCTTCCGTAAGAATTGCCCATGATGCAGTACATATACCCATTGTCATTGCTGCCAATCAATCAAAATCGGTTTACCTCTCTGTTCCGTTCCCCGGCGATTTAAAGAATGACAGTAAAGAAAAGATTTTAGCCCTTAATTACGATAGAGAAAAGCAGCGTGTTATTTCCTATTGGAGAGATATCGTAGAAGAGTGTACTGCCTTTAACGTTCCTGAACAAAAATTTAATGAACTGGCTAGGTCAATCATTACGCATATCAGGATGAGTGTCAACAAGGATCCGAAGAGTGGCTTATATATGGTTCCTGCTGCATCATTTAACTATACTGTCTTTGCCAATGAAGCGGCATATCAAACTGTTTTTCTCGATAAATTGGGAGATCATAAAACAACAGCCAGTTATCTGGAAACTTTTCTTCAACTTCAGGGAAGGTCACCAATGCCGGGAACCTTTACCGGAGATCAAAGTGGTGTACTGAACGGAGCAAAAGTAGATGATGAATATGATTATTCTCATCCTGTTTATAATCTCCACCATGGCACCATGCTCTGGGCATTAGGTGAGCATTATCTGCTGTCTGATGATTTTGAATGGTTAAAACATGCAGCACCGAATATGCTAAAAGCAGTTGACTGGATCATCGAACAGAGAAACAATACAAAATTAAAAGACAAAAATGGAAATCCTGTTCCCTACTATGGATTATTACCTGCCGGGAACTTAGAGGACAATAGCGAATGGGGTTTTTGGTTTGCTGTTAATGCGTATACTTATCTTGGACTTAAAACTACTGCTGAAGCATTCAAAAAAGCAAATATGCCGGAAGCTGAAAGGATAGAAGTCGAAGCACAAAAATATCTTCAGGATATTCGAAAGTCGGTTAAGCTATCCAGTGAATTATGTCCGGTAGTGAGACTTAGAAACAACACGTACATTCCGTATGTTCCAACAAGTGTTTTTCAACGCTTTCGTCATTTTGGCATAGATCAATCAAAAATTTATTATCGGTATAACAAAAACGCAGCAACAAGGGAAGGCCTGTGTGGCCCAATTACGCTAATTGAAACAGGCGTTCTTGACCCCAATGAGTCGTTGTCAACATATATTCTTGATGACTGGGAAGACAATCTAACTTTGTCCGGTTCAGTGAGAGATCATGTCCAGGGAACAGTTGACCCTAAATATTGGTTCAGCAGAGGGGGAATGATTTTCCAACCGAATCTGCAGAATCCAATACCTGTCTATTTGAGAAGAAATGAAATTCCTGCAGCTATTAGAAGTATTTATAACAATATGGTTTCTTGTTTATTCCCGGATGTTAACGTCTTGTCGGAAGAATATTACGAATGGGGTATCGGAAGCGGAAGATTATATAAGGTTGCCGATGAAGCCTGTTGGGGAAACAGGGTAGTCGATTTACTGGTGCTGGAAGCAGGAAACGAGCTTTGGCTGGCCCCGGGCACTCCCCGGTACTGGCTCGAACCGGGTAATGCAATCCGGTTATATCAGGCATCCACGACTTATGGTAAAATTTCGTATGAAATGAAAAGCGGTTCTGAACCCAATTCTATTGAGGCAAACATCGATTTGTCTTTTTTATCTGCTGACCCGGGAAAAATAGTATTGTTTGTGCATGCTCCATTCGAAAAGCCGATGAAATCAGTAATCATAAATGGTGCAAAATGGAAAAAATGGGATATTGACAAAGAATGGATTGTGTTGCCCAATGAACGTAAGAATCTGGAAGTTAAGATATATTATTGATTTTTAAAATTGAAAAAAAACATCATTATGGGTGTATCATTAAGAATAAACAAAAAGATATTGAGTGTGTTACTTGTGCTTACCCTGACAGCATGTTTTGCTTCAGGACAAAGTCAGGAAATTACTCCCCTTTATGAGACGGGAACAGAGACTTCGCTGAACGGAACGTGGAAGTTTAAATATATTGAAGGGTTCACAGCCGGCAGTGATTCCATGTTTTATTTAAACGATTTTGATGTGTCCGGATGGGATAACATCAAAGTTCCAGGGCATTGGGGGTTGCAGGGATTTACCGAACCTACTTACGGGGAATTGCCAGCCGGACTCGGATTATACAAAAGGTCTTTTCGTATTTCACCGGAATATAAAGGGCAACAGGTATTCATAAGGTTTGAAGGGGTTCTGTTCGCTTATGAAGTGTTCGTCAACGGGAAAAAGGCAGGTGAATGGGGGAGTTCATACAACGGGGCAAGTTTCAATATCACAAAGCTGGTTTATTCTGACGAGCCGAACCTGTTGGCAGTAAGAGTCAGTACGCGCAGTAAAGAGTACCGGTTCGACCTTGCCGATAACTGGGCACTGACAGGAATCTACCGTGATGTGGAGCTATTTAGTACGCCGAATGTCTATATCGATGATTATACGGTACAGACTTTTGTGCCCGGAGATCATTCAGGAATAATAAAACTGGAAACAAAGATGCATCCTTCAAAACAGCTTCTCTCCGGGAACCGGACACTACAGGTTTTGCTGTATTCCCCGGAAGGAAAGCTAATTCATAAAGAACAGGAAAAAGTCGTTTCAGAAACGAATAATTTTGAATTTTCCGTGAGCAATCCGGGATTGTGGACAGCAGAAACACCTATACTTTATTCAATAAAATTGCTCCTGTTAAAAGACGGGAAAAAGCAGCAGGAAATTTGTCAAAAAGTGGGAATCCGGGAAATCACCATAGAAGAAGGTATCCTGAAATTAAACGGAAAAGCAATCAAACTAAGGGGGGTAAACACACATGACCTGATTCCTGAAACAGGAAAAACCCTGTCTCTGGAAAGTATAAAGAAAGACCTGGAACTAATAAAAAAAGGGAATATCGATTTCATTCGTACTTCTCATTATCCGCCCGACAGAAGGAAACTGGATTTATGCGACAGTCTGGGAATTTATGTGGTTTGTGAAGTCCCATTTGCCTTTGGTTCTGAATTTCTGAACGATACCAGCTACCGGCATTTTCTCATCAGAAGAGCAGATGCAACGGTGAAGAGAGATAAGAATCATCCGTCCGTTATCTTGTGGAGCCTGGGAAACGAGAATCCGATGACACAGATTACGGAGGAAACAGGAGATTATGTGAAAAAAAAGGATCCAACCCGCCCTGTCCTTTTCGCCGGATATGGAGATTTAAATAAAATGCCGGATTGTGTGGATATTTTTTCCAGACATTACGGAATGCCGGATTTCGTAAGAAACTTCGCAGATGAGAAAAAGTATCCGGTAATAATGACGGAATATGCTCATGGACTGGGGCTGTCTTTTGGAAATCTGGAAGATGTCTGGGATGAAATGTTCCGCAGGGATAATTTTGCCGGGGGCGCGATATGGCATTTCCAGGACCAGGGGGTTTTTTTAAAGGCCAAAAAACCGGTGGACAGGAGCAAACTGGCTTATAATGTCTGGACGGATTCCATTCATTATTACAAAACAACACTGGAAGGAACAGACGGTATTGTTTATGCCGACCGTACGCCACAGGTCGATTTCTGGCAGACAAGAAAAGTTTATTCTCCCATTCAGGTTATAGAAGACCGGATGACAGTGGTGCCGGGGAAACAACAGCTAAATTTTACCGCCCGTAATCAATATGATTTTACGGATTTAAATACGCTTTCCGGGACGTGGAAACTGTATAAAAACAACAACGTTTACCGAGAAGGGACAACTCAGATAAATTGTGCCCCACATGATACTGCCCGTTTTTCTCTTTCCGTCTGTTTGCCGGAAAATGCAGAAGAAAGTATCTGGTACCTCCGGTTTGAATACAGGGATCAGAAAAACTGTTCCCTTTACGGGCACAATACAGAACTGGTGACGGCTTCAGTTTATAAGGCTGTTGCCGGGGCGTTGTGTAATGACCAAAAGACGGGAAAGTGTAAGGCAAAAAGCAATAAAGATAAAATTACAGTCCAGACAAAAAGTTTTGTATATGAGATAGACAAGAACAAGTCTTTCATTAACATATTTTCCACCCGGGACGGAAAATCTTTGTTGAGCAGTCCGTTATATGCCAGAACGGGTCGCTTCCCTAAAATGGCAGATGTAACAGTCAGGGATAAACATTATCCTGAAGACCATGATTATTACTGGGCACCATGGTTGCTGGAACCGACGAATGCTCAATACTACGGACAGGGAACCAAAGGAGATGGATTTCAAGTTGCGGCAAAAGAAACCTTTGTGAGGGGCAAAGACTTTCCCGGGGAGAAAATAGATGGAGAATTGCAATATTTCGTGAATAAAAACGGGAGCCTGGAAATAGGCTATCATATGGTGCCGGTAAATGCTACCGGGGTATTCCTCGAAGCGGGGGTCTCCTTAGTTATGCCCAAAGAATATGATTATTTCTACTGGGTGGGGGACGGTCCTTTCAGCTCATATCCGGACAAACACCGGGTAAACGGTTTCGGGATTTATAAGATACATAAGGACGATATTAATTTCAACGGAAACCGCACACATGTTAAGGTAAGTTTGGTTATGGATAGCGCAGGAAACGGCATAGCTGTCCTGGGAAATTCCGGAAATATTTCCGTGGAACTGAAGGACGGATGTATCGTCCTTAGCCAAAATATACTTTTGTCGGGCCTTGGCAATAAAAAGAAAAAACCGCTAAAATTGATTCAGGCGAAGGAGGTAGAAAAAATTGAAGGAGTATTGAAACTAATCCCATTAAAAGCAGGACAGTGGCCGGAAATATTGAAAGATATGTTCGGCGGGAAACAGCCTAAACCGTTCAATCCCTATTATTATAGTTACGATACATCAAAATAGTCATATAAATCTCAAATAATTATTTAGTGACTGTCTGTAAATTATAAATTGTTGATAAATAGAATGTTGTGTGTTTTTTTTCGTCACTTCATTTTCTTGTAAATTTAACAAAAAAGGCAGATGAGATTATTCGACGATTTTAAGATCAAATTTGAGCAGCCCAATTGGTCCAGGGACCTGGAATTAGGACTGATAGATACCATCCTGGAAAAACATCCCCATTTGATTGCCCTTCTGGCGGTAGATATCACTAAGGAAGAAAAGATCCTGTTTGAACTCAATAAGATAGCGATCAGCGAGGGATTGGAAGATTTGGAGAAGATCAGGCAGGACAGCACGGTAGTTGAGACAAACATTCATTATCCGGCCAACAATTCACTTTTATGGGATTGTACCAGGGAAGCCTACCGGCTTTTGGGACACTTAAAGGAAGAAGTGGCCGGGTTAAGTTATACCGATTATTGGAAAGAGGCCAAAAGGACTTATTTTAAGATTAACGTCACCCAGGGTGATAAACACAGAGATCTGTTTTACAGCCAATTGTGGACGTTTGTCAAGACCATCAACCAGGTATCGAACGTGGTAAAAAAAAGCACGAATACGACATTAAGGGCATGGTTTTATGTATGGAATTAGAAAGACACCTGGAACTGTTGGTCAAAGTACATGATATGGTTTACCTCAAGGAGATCAAAGGGGAAAAGGTACCCAATGAAGCCAAGGTTTATTCCATCTACGAGCAGCACACGGACATCATCGTGAAAGGCAGCCGGGAAGTTCTGTTTGGGCATAAGATAGATTTCTGCTCGCGTTGCACCTGGAAAGGATGGGAACACTTTGCCTCTAAAGTGCTATGGAGTGCCATTGCTTACAACATCAGGGTAATGACAGCCCAGGTCGTGAAGCTGGTTTAACCGGTCCTGTCTTTTTTATGAGAGAAGCGAAAAAATGGAACCAATGGGGAACGTGTGCAAAACAGGCAGAAAATAGTGGGAAGAACAGGTCAAAACTGGATAAAACAAATAAAAGTGAAACAAAAATGATGGGAAAAGTAAAAACAGGACCGCATTATGAAAAATAAAAGCCAGTGAAAAGATTTTTCGGCAGGTTCCTTTGGCAAAACTGCCGACTTTATAGACAGACACTAATTAGGAATAATAATAAGAGCTAAGGATCTAAGGGATCATTGCAATCCAGCATACAAGATTCCGGCAACGGATAAAACTCTACATCATTACGGTTTAATCGTTCGCCCAATTTATAGGGTACATATCCTAATTCCATTATGCATCTTTTATCGAAATTCATATTTGTAATGTAATAACTCTGATCAAGCGTAGTTGTACACAAGGCCTTTTTTTCAAACGGGATGCCATATTTAAAAATTAAGCGGGCCGCATTTCTAAAATTCGTAGTTGTATGTCGGGCGTGAGGTTCAATAATTAAGGCAGATTCAGGAATATTATATCGGTTCATTAATTCATTTTTCATTTCGGTGCCCTCGCAAAACGGTGTCTGAAAGGGATGTACATATCCACCGGAAAGAATGATATAAGGCGCCATTCCTTTGAAATACCTGTCGGCGGCTAATTTGCAGCGCATCATTCCAAGTGGGCTAAGTGCCACGCCTTCTTCTTCAGGGCCATGGCCGGGAACTAAAATAACCGAATAAGGGTATTCTTCCCATTTTGTTTGAGCCACCTGTTTTACAGCCGCTGCATTTTCGCCTAACTCCATTGGCTCAAACCGTGCTGCCTCATCTCTTTCGTTAGCTTCCATTACCCAAAGTGCAAACTCCAACGATGACACAAAAAAAGTAACGTTGTCATCTACATCATCCAAAACATTCAAAGCAGCAATATTGAGAACTTTTTTATAATAGTTACTATTTACATTATAGCTTACCGAATCAATATGAGGATAACGAGACTTTGCCCCGGTGGCATAAACTGAAATAATCTGATTGATACCCTTTAACTCTTTCTGCCAGGCTTTTTGAATAAATTCCTTATCGTTCAGTTTATTTATCAGGTTAAACTGATTGGTTAAACGAAGACTGTCGATCACATCTGCAAACCAAGTGGTTTCAGATAACTTCGCCCATTCATCGAGACTTGCCAATAGCTCAGCATCTGAAATTTGGAAGCTGTCAGCAACAGAATCTATTTCAAGGAAATTACGCCCCGTTATATTCAAACGTTCAGTTAAACGCTGTTTTTTTGAATTCGCCAGCTGTTTAAATGATTCGTTGTCGCGAAGCAATTGTTTAATTTTACAGTGGCTCTGCACCAGGTTTAAGAAAGGGAAATTCTTTTGAAGAATAATGTTTCTTTTTGTTGTTTCACTATTCTTTATTGCTAATATTCTTTCCGGTTGTTGTTGACAACCGATAAAAGCAAGAAATAGAATAGCAGTTATTAAAGTAAAAATAATTTGTTTCATAATTGATTATCTAATTGGAGTATTTATTCTACAGGAAACAGGGGATTCATTCTTGCAGGATTACTACCCGGAAGCTTAACTACATAATTGGTTCCATAAGCATTCCCCGGCTGAGAGAAATCGGTGGAAACTACTTGTGCCCCACTTTCAAAAGCTGCATTAGCTCTTGTCATATCATTTACTTTGGCTTCATAGGTCTCTATATCAGAGCGTGTTCTAACCAGGTATCCCTCTTTAACAGCTTCAGATATGTCTTTATAACGTATAATTGCATTGTCCATCAACAGGAAGGCAGCATAAGGCGCTCCCTGTTCTGATTGCACGAACATAGCTCGATCTTCCAGTACCGGATGATCTTCGATATAAGGATTATCGTTTGAAAGTCCGGCAGCACTTGGCAGCAACAAAAACACAAATTTGCCCAACGAATCTTTTAATTTTGGCCAGTTTTGGGTCTTTACTGCTTCATCAAGCGTTTCAAATTCACCACGCACCTGATCAGGAGTAATAATTTTTTCTTTCCCGATAATAGAAAACACGAGGCTATCCATCTCGTCAAACACTTTTGGTGTAAAAGGTAAAACCTCTGCTGAGTTAGGAAATAATGGAATACCTGAGTCTTTAGCTTCAACCATTATAAAAACCGGAACATGATCAGGATGAGCATCTGACCAGTTCCGAAGCTCACTCAAAGCATCTTCCAACAATGTATAGTGTGTCCGAAAATCGACATCCGGAATATGCATTACCTTGAAACCCGGAGCAGCTAATTTTACAGTATCTATCGGAAGCAGATCGTTTATTCCTCGTGCTTTCATTCGCTCGTAAGTTGCCGGTTTATTGAAACGATTCCCGGTTGGGTCGTAATAAATATCAATTTCCAGCGAACGAATTCCTGCATTTAACTGGCTCTTAAAATCGGGATGAGAATAACACAAACCCTCACTCATCTTAACCGAATTTGGATGATATTCAAGATATTTTGCTTTTTCATCCTCGCTCATTCGATCCATATAGGTAGTGCTCAATTTTTCAAAAATCGGATCGATAAGATCCAGCACATTTTTATCAATAGGCTTTGAATAACTGTTATGCGTTCCCAGCACCTGAATCTGATTTATCCGTAAACTATCCGAAAAGGCTACGGTACCATTTTCAGCAAAATTGTTGTGGGTTGAACAGGAAGCAAGCAACGCTGTGATAATTACCAGCACCCCATTCGCAACAACATTTTTTAATGATGTTTTCATCTGTTAGTAGATAGAAGAAAGCCGGGAGTAAATCCCGGCTTTTCATGTATTAATCGTAATTCGGATTTTGTTGCATATCGCCCTGGCAAAGGTCGATTTGTGTTTGTGGAATAGGTTGATATTCGTTTTTACCAGCTGTAAAATGAGCATTTGTGAGATGTGATCTTTTCACTTTTTCCGTCTCAAAGTAGCTGTTCATTACATCGGCAGCTATACCCCAACGAACCAAGTCGAAAAAGCGATGACCTTCCTGGGCAAACTCCAGTCGACGTTCCATCTGTAAAGCACCAAGAGCTTCGCTTTCATTGGCAAACGAATCATAAGTATTGATCAAATAATTGGCTGCATCTTCTGAACCATCAACTGTTTGTACATATTGACTATTTTTGGCACGCTCGCGAACCATATTAATATACGTACGTCCTGCATCCAGATTTCCCAACTGAATTTCAGCTTCAGCTTTCCAAAGAAGTACATCAGCGTAACGAATTATGTAATAGTTAAGGGCCGAAACATAAGGCCAAACAGTTAAGAAGTACGGCGAATTCTTCGAAATCATCCTTTTTTTAGGGCTGAATGGACCATAAACGGTAGCTTCACGAGGTGTCCAGTCGTAGATACCCAAATCAAGGTAAGGAATTCCCGGGCGTGCCAGCGTGTGATCGATACGTGGATCAAGGTAGTCGTCCTCAGTTACATCCACATCATCAAAAGTTGGCAAGCCGTTTTCATCTGTTCGGTATGCGTTCACCAAATTTTGCGACGGACGAAGGAATCCATAAGCTGCATATGGTCCTCCCGGTGGCATCAATCGATCACCGATACTTCCATTGTAGTTGCTTGGCGAACCATCGTTTATAGTTTGTTGAACCGAAAAAACGATCTCTTGCCCATTGTCGTTTTCGGGAAGAAAAACGCTCTGAAAATCAGGTTCCAGGTCGTATTTCCCTGAATTGATCACCTCGTCGGCAGCACTTTTTGCTTCGCTCCATTTGCTTTCAAAAATATAACATTTGGCCAGATAAGCTTTGGCAGCCATTTTTGTTGGACGTCCCGGATCATCTTGCGAATTTGGGAGTGTATTGTATGCTGCTGTAAAGTCAGCTTCAATTTTTGCCCATTGCTCATCGCTGCTTAAATCAGTATTTGAAATATTATAAAATTGTTCTTTGGTTTCAACAGTTTCATCCACCCAGCAAATATTTCCATATATTTTTTTGGCTTCAAAATGGTAGTGACCACGTAAGAACTGCATTTCGGCAATGCGCTGCGCTTTTAACGAAGAATCAAAATCTTCCGACTCATTCAGCAAACGAATAGCGTTATTAGCACGACGAATTCCTTCGTACAATGCAAGCCATTTTCTTTCGATATCCATTACGGTAGGATCGGTTGCAAAAATCTCCATTAGATGAATCTGGTTTTGGTCTCCGGTTCCACCGCCACCTTTATAGGCATCGTCTGAAACAACATCTCCGAAATTCCAGTTTGAGGCCGGCGAATTAAAAGCATTCGATGCTTCATCAAACTGGCCGTTCAATACGGCATAAGCCGAAATAACCGTTCCTTCAATGTTTTCAGGAGTAAGAATCTGCTCAGGAGTTAACTCCCCAATGGGGGTCTCTTCCAAAAAACTTTCTGAACAGCTTGCAAATACAAGCGATACTAAAAGTATATATACTATCTTTTTCATCGTTATTAAAATTTAATCGTTTGTGGATAATTAAAAACCAACATTTACACCAATCAGGAAAGTTCGTGCGACAGGGTATAAACCACGGTCTACACCAATATCGAGGTTACGCGAGTCGGAACTGTAGCTTTGAAGCCCTACTTCAGGATCCATTCCTTCGTAACCGGTAATTGTGAATAGGTTTTGTGCCTGAACATAAACACGCAGGTTGCTGCTGTGAATTTTCCGGGCAAATTCTTTAAAATTATAACCGATTGTAAGTGTTTTTAATCGCATATAAGAACCATCAGACACAAAGTACGATGATGGACGAATATTGTTGTTCGGATCGTCTAAGGACAAACGCGGAACTGATGAACCTGTATTGCTTTCGCTCCAAGCGTCGGTAGTACGAGCAAACTTATTATATGCCGATGAATTGAAGAAATCGCCCATGTAGCGTGTCATGTCGTAAATATCATTACCGATACTTCCGTTAAAGAATGCCTGAACATCAAAATTCTTATAATTGAATCCGAGGTTTAAACCAAAAGTTAAGTCCGGGTGTGGGCTACCAATAAAAGTACGGTCTTCTCCATCAAGTACTCCGTCGCCCGAAACATCTTCAAATTTCAAGTCACCGGGCTGTGCATTTGGTTGCACCTTGTGCGCATCAATCTCAGCCTGATTTTGAAAAATTCCAAGGCTCCTATATCCGTAAAACGAAGCTATTGGTTGTCCAACAACTGAACGAGAAGTTTCCTGGTCGAAGTTTACACTGTGGAGGTACGAGCTAGGCATTGCAATGAAGTTAACGTCATCAGGAAGATCTGTTAACTCGTTTTTCACATGCGCCAGATTTAAATTGGCATTCCATGAGAAATCGCCATTTTTTTCACTTTGGTAATCAAAAACCAATTCGAAACCTTTGTTTTCCATTTCACCAACATTGTCCCATACCGTTTGGATTGTTCCGCCGGCAATCGGAGGAAGCGGACGTTCCAACAACAGATCTTCTGTTTTTTTGACAAAATAATCGGCAGTAATCGTGAATCTGTTATCGATGAAACCAAGATCAACACCAAAGTTTGTTTGTGTTGAAGTTTCCCATTTCAGATCCGGATTTCCATTTCGGGTTTGCGAATAACCAGTGCTAACCGAAGTCTGTTCTCCGTTAATGGCATAATTTGAGTGAGTGGTATTTGAATAGTAACTTTCGATTGTGGCATAAGCAGGAACATCCTGGTTACCATTTTGTCCCCAACCAAAACGTAATTTCAAATTGCTGATTTTATCTGTATTAAAGAAATCTTCTTCGCTAACTCGCCAACCTGCCGATAATGCAGGGAAGTTACCCCACTTATTATTTCCAAGTTTCGAAGATCCGTCGCGACGGAAAGTGAAAGCGAATAAGTAACGATCGGCATAATTATAATCTACCTTACCAAAATAGGATACCAACGATGAGTTTGATCCGGTGCCTGAGTTTTTCTGAGTCCCTGAATCACCGGCATCAAGGTAACGGAAGTTATCATCTTCGTAAGCAAATCCTTCGCGCGAAGCCGAAAAAACATCATAATTTATTTCAATAGCTTCAACTCCGGCAAATCCATCAATTTTGTGTTTGTCAAAAACTTTTGAATAGTTTAAGGTATTGGTCCAAATCCAGGTGAACTTTTTACTGTTAGTAGTTGACAGCGTACTGATAGTTGTTGGGTTTTGTGCTCCTGTTTCCTGGTATTTTGGGTTAAAATTACGGAAGTAGTAATCGCTGAAATCAACACCAAAATTAGATTTCGCTTTTAATCCATCTATAATTTCCAGTTCAGCATACGCATTACCAAATATTTTCAGACGCTTTCTGGTGTCATCCTGGCTATAATACAAACTTGCCAATGGATTTCGCATGTCGTTAATAAAAGCTCCTGCATAATTACCATCAAGGTCTTTTACCGGGGCAACTGAAGGATATTTATAGGCTGCATAAACAACACTACTCAAAGCATGGTTAGTGGTAGCTTGTGTTGACCAACTGTGAGATACAGAAAGATTTTCAGCAATGGTTAAACGGTCGAAAAATTTGTATTCGGAATTTAAGCGGGCTGTTAATCTTTTAAAATCAGTATATTTTACAATACCTTCCTGATCGAAATAACCAACTGAAAAAGTCTGATTTGATTTATCACTTCCTTTCGATAAACTCAGGTTATAAGACTGTACCAAAGCACTCTGCATAATTTCATCCACCCAATTCACATCAGTCGATGGAACACGGTTATTAGCATCAAGGTAATCCGGTATAACAGCTGTTGAACCGGTTCCGTAAATATCGCTTGAAGGAGTTTTTCCATCGTTGAAATGAGCCTCCCACAACATATCGCCATATTCCTGCGCATTTAGTACATCCAGTTTTCTAGCTGCCGTTTGTATCCCGTTATATGCATCAAAATGAATTTGAGGTTCACCTTGTTTTCCCTTTTTTGTGGTGATAATTACAACCCCGTTTGCTGCGCGCGAACCGTAAATCGATGCAGAAGAAGCATCTTTCAGAATTTGCAGCGATTCGATATCATTTGGATTTATCAGGTTAATTCCTGATTCTACAGGAACTCCATCAATTACATACAGCGGATCGTTGTTACGAATGGTACTGTAACCACGTACACGAACGGCAACGCCACCACCCGGACTGTTATCACTTACAACGTTCACTCCGGCCATGTGTCCCTGCATCATTTGATCAACGCCAGCAACCGGTTCACTTACCAAATCATCAACTTTTACCGTTGCTACAGCTCCTGTTAAATCCTTTTTTTGTTGAACGGCATAACCAATAGCAACCACCTCCGACAGGTTTATCGCTTCTTCCCGAAGCGTAACATTTATTTGACTTTGATTGCCAATAACAATTTCCTGATTTTGCATTCCAACAAAAGAGTAAACAAGAACTTCGGCACTTACAGGGACTTCAACGGTATAATTTCCATCAAAATCGGTAGTAATACCTGTTGTTGTTCCTTTAATTACAATAGATACACCTGGTAAAGGCAAGCCTTTTGAATCGGTTACTTTTCCTGTAATCGATTTTGTTTGTGGCTGAACCGAAACAACATCTTCTGTAATATCTTCATCTGTTATCTCTTTTCTGATTGCAATAGTATTGTTGACCTGACGAAAAGCTAATCCTGTTTGATTTGCAACTTCAGATAAAATTTCAAATACTGATCCATCAACATTATCACACGTAACACGGTAGTTTTCTTTCGAGATTTGCTGATCCTCGTAGAAAAATTTGTAATCGGTTTGCTTTTCGATCTCCCCAATTATCTGATCTAAATGTTTTATTTTCCGTTCGATAGTGATGTTTGAGCTCTTGATTCCCTGCCCATTTGAATTGGAGGAGAAGGCTAAACTTGTAAAAAGCGTCATTATTAGCACTAAACACGATAAATTCATCGCCGCTTTTTTTAGATTATGGTAATTCTTCATATTTTTGAATGTTTTTACAATTAATAGTTGTTTAAACTGCTACGTTTGAAGCAGACCTGAGAAATCATCTTCAATTGGTAGCATAAAAAATTTGTTTTAGAACAGTAACCCATCTCGGTGTTGCTGTTCTTTTTTTTGGCTGCTTTAGTCGATTTATTCCATATTGTTTTTTCTTTTGGTTATTAAATAGATTTGTTAAGTATTATCTCGTTTCCTTTTATCTCATAATTAATATTAAGAGAGAAGGCCATTATTTTCAATATTGATTTCAGGTTTTCATTTGTGTATTCTCCACTGACTGTTTTGGAAAGTATCTCCGGGGCGTTTACAATAATTTTTACGTTGTACCATCTTTCCAGCTGCTTTATCATTTCTCCCACGTTGGTTTTATCGAAGTAAAGCGTCCCGTCCATCCATTTGATATAGTCTTCAGATCTCACTTCCCGCATAACTATTTTTCCTGTAGATTTTTGAAAATAAACCTGTTCGTTTGGAGTGATTATAGATTCTTCCTTCTGTGAGCTAACTTTTACTTTTCCCGATACTACGGTTACTAATGCAAAGTCATCATCCTCAAAAGCCTTTATATCAAATGAAGTACCTAATACAGTAATCTCGAGATCACCGGTTTGAATAATAAATGGTTTATTTTCATTACGGGCCACATCAAAAAAGGCTTGCCCATGTAGATGTACATTTCTGGTTTTACCGGTAAACTTCTCATCAAAACAGATCTTAGTGCCTGCATTTAGTTTTACCTGAGATCCATCTGATAAAGTTAAATTCGAAAGTTCTCCATATCCGGTGCTCTTTTGAAGCTGGGTGCTACTCTCGGTAATTAATTCTTGATATTCAGAACTGTTGTTTTTCATGGTTTTCCAAACGAGGGTAATAAAAACCGCGAAAACCAACACAGCAGCAATTCTTATAAAAGTTGATTGGAAGAATCTTGTATTCTTATTACCTGTGAATCGTTCTTGACTTTTTGCCGTTTCAAGAACATTTCGAGCTTCCTTATCAATTCCTTCTGCTGAATCTGTGGAATCATTTCCAGCCATGATTATGTCTGCATAAGCATCGAATAAATGGTCGAAGTTTTTGTGAACATCCTTCTTATTGAATTCTTTCGCAAACTCCTCATATTCCTCCCTGGAACATTCTTTCCCATAAAATTTGTAAAACAATCCCAACTTCCTTTCTTCTTCCATTAACTGACTTTTTACACCCTATATACTTATTTGAAGAGTTGAGGGACTAGTGAAAACCTGACTTTTTTGAAACAATTTATAACCAACTGAATTTGTTTCGATTACAGCCATTCAAAATTTCTAGAAGTTGTTAAAGCGTTAACGTAACTGCGGATAAGAATGACAGGCTAAACAAAAAAGAATAATACAAAAGAATACATAGCAATCTCTCCGTACTTCCCAATAACTTCTTTAAGGTATTTGAGCGAATCAACCATGTGGTTCTTCACAGTATTTTTAGATATACCCAGCTGTTCCGCAATTTCACTGTGAGATTTACCTTTTAGTTTGGCTAATTCAAAAATGTCTCGTTTTCTTGAACTTAACTGTTTCAGTGCCGAATCAACGAGTTCATCTAATTCAAGCGAAACGAGTGCCTCTTCCGTATCATTTCCGGCTTCACTAAAATTAAGCCAACGTTGCTCGATCATTTGGCGGTTCTTTGCTGTTTCTTTAAAGAAATCATAAATCTTATTTCGTGCGCTTGTCATTAAATAGGATGAGAAAGACTGATCGGGGTCAATATTATTCCGATTTAACCACACGGCAACAAAAACTTCCTGAACAATGTCGTCTGTTAGTGCAGA
Source organism: Prolixibacteraceae bacterium (assembly GCA_963662895.1). Classification (GTDB taxonomy): domain Bacteria; phylum Bacteroidota; class Bacteroidia; order Bacteroidales; family Prolixibacteraceae; genus GWE2-42-39. The sequence goes on from OY759981.1 coordinate 1,963,431, forward strand.
ATCGTTAATGAACGTTTGAATAAACTTACACAACACAGGTTTGTATTGTGCATACAATTTTTCAAATGCCTCTTCATTCCCTTCGATAAATTGTTGAATAAGTTCTTTTCCCAAAACGTAATCGTTAATTGTTTCGTTGGTAAAAGTAGAGGTATTCAATGTGCATTCTGTTACGGTTCTGTTAAAATATTATTAGACTTTTTTTAGAAAAATCCATTTCGTAATTTAAAATCTAATTGAAAGATTTACGGCAATCTACCTGATATCTCATTAATATTATCGTAACTGAATATTAACATATTTGGTATTTATTAACGTTGAAATTAATATAGCTTTGAGATGAATTAAAACGAAACCTTGATGAAAAATTATGCAAGGTTAATTCTTAAAACAAACACAAATTATCTTCCAACTAATCTTCCTGCCCAATTTTTTGGGATGCCAGACAATAGTGTAATTATTGTCTATGCACGATTCTATTCAATTAAATTTGAAGACACCGGACTTGAATTTGTATTTGCCCGACACAGTGAATTTAAATATGACTACAAAAACGGCAAAATATTTTACTCCGGGAATAAGGCAGAATTCTTTATTCCAGATGAAATGATAGACAAACCTGATCCAAAATTTGAGATACTGGATGTTTATCGGAATATTGATTCGTTTTCAAAGGCTTCAGAATACTTAAATAAAAAGGCAGCCGGGAAGTTCTGTTTGGGCATAAGATAGATTTCTGCAGCGGGAAAAGTAACCTGATCCTTCATTGCCAGGTTTTAAAGGGTAACCCATCGGACAAAGATTTGCTGGCCCCGGCCCTTGACACAATGATTGAAAAATATGGCAAAGTGCCCCGGGATTATGCCACCGATGGCGGATATGCCTCACTGGCCAACCAAAAATATGCCCGGGCTAAGGGTATTATCAATATCATGTTTAACAAGATTGTCGGGAGTATGAAGAATATTACCAGCAGTAAGAACATGGAGACCAGGCTGAAAAAGTGGCGAAGCGGAGCTGAGGCAGTCATATCCAATATTAAACGCATAACCTTTCGCGTTGCACCTGGAAAGGATGGGAACACTTTGCCTCTAAAGTGCTATGGAGTGCCATTGCTTACAACATCAGGGTAATGACAGCCCAGGTCGTGAAGCTGGTTTAACCGGTCCTGTCTTTTTTATGAGAGAAGCGAAAAAATGGAACCAATGGGGAACGTGTGCAAAACAGGCAGAAAATAGTGGGAAGAACAGGTCAAAACTGGATAAAACAAATAAAAGTGAAACAAAAATGATGGGAAAAGTAAAAACAGGACCGCATTATGAAAAATAAAAGCCAGTGAAAAGATTTTTCGGCAGGTTCCTTTGGCAAAACTGCCGACTTTATAGGCAGACACTAATTAAAATTTAAAGGATAAACACAGGATAAACACAGGATAAACGCAGGATAAACGCAGGATAAGCGAAGCCAGGATAGGGAAACACAACGACAAAAATGCCCAAAATTGAATTTTTAACCCACATTGCTGTATTATTCATAACAATTATAAATTATTATTCTACTTGAATGAATCTATTCTACTGTTAAAGCATACGAAAACAATGCGTTGTATATTTGATGTGTAGAATAGGGTAGAATATGCCGGATGTTTTTGACTACATAAATATTGAGCAGCAGCAAAAGTCCAAAAAGGATGGTATTGTTGATGGAATCCTGGCAGCCATAGCCGGTAATGCCATATCTAAAGGTGACCCGCTCCCCTCGGTCAATAAGTTTATTCAGAAACTGGGGGTTGCCCGAATGACTGTGGTTAGGGCGTTGAATATCCTGAAGGAACGTGGCATCATCATTTCAGAAGATAAGATCGGGTATTTTGTGCGCGATGTGAACGTGAAACGGGAATTGAAGGTTTTCCTGTTCCTCACAGGATTCGATTCGTACCACGAGACCTTGTATAACCAGATTATCGCGGGGGCCAATGGTGCAAATATTACAATCGACTTGTATTTCCATCATTGTAACCCTAAAATATTTAAATCGGTTTTACAGGAAAACTTAGGCTTATATGGTCTGTACGTGATTACTGCGTTTGAAGATCCCGGCGTTCAAAAATTATTATCCCGCGTACCCTCCGGCAAACTTTTGCAAATCATTCGTCCGCCGCTGCGTGAGGAAGTTTCCTTTATTAGCCAGGATTTTTATTCCGGGGTAAAAAAATCCCTTGAAAAGCTGAAAAACCGTTTGAACCGGTTCGACCGTTTTATTCTAATCTTTCCGCAGAAAAAAGGACACCCGGAAGAAATAAAAACAGCATTTGCCGAATTCTGTATAAAGAATAATATTGTTTATCGTATTGAGAAAAAGGCCAGTCGTGAATTGATCACCAAAGGAAGCGCCTACTGGGTCATTGAAGATACGGATTTACTTTTCCTGATAAAAACAGGTGAAGAAATGGGGCTCCGGGTAGGGAAAGAGTTCGGCATCCTTTCGTATAACGAAACGCCAATGAAGGAAATAATCAGAAACGGGATTACTGTGATCAGTGTTGATTTTGCAAAAATGGGACAGTCAGTTTCTAAATTTATAGGCAAACCTTCTTTTACAAAGGAAATATTTTCTCCTGATATTATTTTCAGAAATTCATTATAACAAAAAGAAACAAACTAAACCCAAAACAAATGATACAAGGTTAGTCCTGCAACAGGTAAATAAGAACTTATGAAAAATCAAAAAACACAAACCAACTTTCGCTGGTTTATCCTGGCATTATTGTTTATTGCAACCACTATTCTTTACATCGACCGGTCGGCGCTGGGCATATTGGCCCCCGACCTGCAAAAAAGCATTGGCTGGTCAGAAGAGCAATACGGGATCATTAACAGCGTATTCATGATTGCTTATGCAATATGTTTTATCCTGATGGGTAAAATAATCGACACGATTGGCACACGGAAAGGTTACCTGGTGTCGATAGGAATCTGGAGCCTGGCAACACTCGGACATGCCCTTTCCCGCTCGTGGATTGGCTTTGCCGTGGCCCGTTTCAGCCTGGCAATCGGGCAATCGGGTAATTTCCCTTCAGCCATAAAAGCGGTTGCCGAATGGTTCCCAAAAAAAGACCGGGCGCTGGCCGTCGGCATTTTTAACGGCGGGGCCAATATGGGAACCATCCTTTCTCCTCTGATCATTCCGGTACTGGTGCTTAGTTTCGACAACTGGCGTGTCGGCTTCCTGTGGACTTTCCCGATTAGCATGATCTGGATCCTTCTGTGGTTAAAGTATTTCCGCAAACCCGAACAAAGCCAGGAAGTTTCTGTTAGTGAGCTCGGATACATTAATTCGGACAGTGAAGTTGAAGAAAACACCAAAGCCGTAAAGTGGAAAGATATTCTTCCGCACCGCGGGGCATGGGCCATTGCAGTTGCCAAATTCATGGCCGATCCGATCTGGTGGTTTTACCTCTTCTGGGGTGCAAAATTCCTGAACGAAAAATTCGGGGTTAACCTGAAGGAAATAGGGCTGCCGTTTTTTACTATTTACCTTGTTTCATGGGGTATCGGGATTTTCCTGGGATGGTTGTCTTCCAAATTTTTGAAGATCGGTTTTAGCCTGAATAAAGGGCGTAAACTAGGGATGCTTGCCTGTGGGTTATTTGCTGTACCGGTAATGATGGTACCGCATACTTCGAACATGTGGATTGCCGTGGGGTTAATTGCTCTGGCTGCCGGCGGGCATTGTGGCTGGTCGGCCAATGTTTTCAGCCTGATGTCGGATATCTTTCCGAAAAAAGCAACCGGTTCAGTAGCTGGTTTTGGCGGCTTTGCCGGGGCCGTTGGCGGGGCTATTGTGGCCTTTGGCGTGGGTAAAATCCTTCAGAATGTCGGGACCGACGGCTATGCCATTCCCTTTGCCGTTGCCGGTTGCGGCTATCTGATCGCTTTACTGATCGTGCATTTGCTGGTGCCAAAAATTAAAACAGTTAATATTTAAAACTTAAATAAAATGAGAAACGCATTAGATGTAAAAGTCAACATTAAACCTGTGTTCAGTAGTATGATACATGCCGATGCATGGGAAGGCCCGTGCCGGGTAGGATCTAAAAAAGAACTTTCGAAAGAACACGAAATTGAAGTAAATGAAAAACAATTCGCAACATGGGGAAAAGTTCTGGAAGAAAACATCGATACTTCTGTTGCAAACATTCTGGAACCAGTTTATATTCAATTTTCAGAAACTTTTGTTGTTCCTGACAGCGAATTCAAAAAACTTGAAAAAGATGTATTTGAAACTGATATATATTTAATTACCTACCGGGTTCCCGGCTTAGTGGAAAGGTTTAACAAACCTGTTGCCATGATTAACCTCGGGCCTACCCCTGTCGATCTTGTTGCCTATTATGCCGACATCAATAAAGAAGCCTATATGGCACATGATTATGAAGAATTCAACGAAATAATAGAACTTTTGCAGGTTAGGAAAGCCATTGCGAATACCAAAATAATGATCCTGTCCGGTTCCGAAATTATCCCGGTAAGTGTTAACAGCAGCATTTACGACCTTCCGGCATTAGAGGAAAAATATGGGATCAGGAATAACAGGCTTACTTACAGAATGGTATTCGATGAAATGGAGAAGATAAAAGAAAAAGGTTGTAAGGAAGTTGATAAAATAACATCTGAATTACTTTCAAACGCGGAAAAAGCAACAATTAAAAAAGAAGACTTAACACAGGATATTTATTTCTACCGGGCCATTAAAAATATCATGGAAGAATTCGATTGTAATGCGTTTACCATTCCATGTAAGGATTTATGTGCATCACGCTTCCCTGAAAAAATGCGCTGTGTGCCATGTGTGGCCCATTCCCTTTTAAAAGATGAAAAAATACCGACGGCCTGCGAAGAAGATTTAAGCGCCTGGCTTGCCGTTACTTTCCTGATGTACTTATCAAAAAAATCAGTATTTATGGGAAACCCGGTATTGGTTAAAAAAGGAAAGTACACAATTGAAGAACTGGGGATCATGAAAGGACTGGTCAGCACCCCGGCTTACACTTTTGACGAGGAGATGCTGGAAATCCACCATTCAACACCCGGCCTCAAAATGGATGGGTTCGATCAGGCACCATTACCATATGAAGTAGGCCATTTTACCTATGAAGGCTGGGGAGGAAAAGTCCAGGTAGATATGGCCAAACATGACGATAAAACAGTAACTCTTGCCCGGTTTAACCGTTCGGCAGATAAGGTCATTGTTGCAAAAGCAGAAATTGTAGCTTGTGAATTCAGGGAAATATATTGCAGTCCTGCCGTATATTACAGGGTCGAAGGAGACGCCCGGAATTTCAGGCAAAGGCTTGCCAAAGGCGGTTACGGACACCATCTGGCTGTTGTTTACGGGGATTACAGGGAAAAAATGTGTAAATTAGCTGAGATCATGAACTTTGAAATCGAGGTTTTTAACTAAAAAAATAAACAATCATTCCGGTTTGTCGCATGATGAACCGGAATCTCTTCTGTTTCCCTTTTACTGTAAATCTTCCTCTTTAAAATGAATAAAAATTAAGAAACAATAATTAAGCTGAACCATGTCAAAAACTATTTATTCTTTTCTGACAATTTTATTTGCTTTTTCAATCGTAAGCTGCAAACAACAAAAAACGATTCTTGAAGGAGGATTAAAAAACCCCTTTTTTGTGTTTAACAACTCGATGAATAAAAGTGATATTGCTCCGATGCCTTATGCCGAACAAGCTAAACTGTTAAAAACGCTGGGTTATGACGGGATGGAATACAAAGAAACAGATGGTTTGCCTGAAACGATTGACCTGTTTAAAAAGCAGGGTCTGAAAATTTATACCGATTATGTCCGGGTCGATATTGATAAGGACGAACCTTACTTGTCCGAATGGAAACAGGTGATCCCGAAGCTCGAAGGAAGCGGTATTATTTTGTGGCTTCACCTTCATTCCAAAAAATATGTCCCGTCTGATGAGGCTGCTGATTCTGTGGTTGTCCCCATCTTACAGGATTTAGCCGATTTTGCAAAACCTTACGGGGTACGCCTGGCCATCTATCCGCATGCCGGTTTTCTGGCTGAAAAAGCTGAAGATTCATTCCGGTTGGCAACTAAGGTGAACCGTGAAAACGTGGGTGTTGTATTTAACCTTTGCCATTTCCTGAAAACCAGTCCTGATGAAAATATAGTGCCGGTAATCGATCAGGTTTTGCCCAAACTGTTTGCTGTTTCAATCTCGGGGGCCGATTGCGGCGATACGCAGAATATGGATTGGAATCGGCTGATCCGGCCTTTGGGACAGGGAACATTCGATGTTTACCGGCTTATTGAACTGTTGGCCGACAAGGGCTACTCCGGGCCAATAGGGCTTCAGTGTTACAACCTGAAAGGGGAACCCGAACGGTACCTGAAGCAAAGCATGGAAACCTGGAAAAGTTTTAGCAGGAAATATGCTGTGCCGCATAATACCTTAACTAAAGAAGAAGTAGCCGGAGGCTGGCAATTGTTGTTCGACGGGACTACTTCAGCTAACTGGCACGGAATTAATAAAGATTCGTTTCCCCTGGCCGGATGGAAAATCGGGAATGGCGAGTTGGTTGCCAATGCCACCAATGGCGCGGAATCTGGAAATGGGGGAGATATTGTTACTGATAAAGAGTATGGAAATTTTATCCTGAAATGGCAATGGAACATGGTTTCAAAAGGTGGCAACAGCGGGTTGAAATATTTTGTACAGGAGGGCCTCGGCGACAATAAGAAATACGGGTATGGCCTTGAATACCAGATTTTGGACGACAAAAACCACGAGTGGATGTTAAACGGGAAAATGCAGCCGAACGATTATCACACGGTTGGCGCATTGTATGAAATTTATCCGGCCTCTGCCGATAAATGCCCAAGCCCGCTTGGTTTATGGAACGAAAGTATGATCGTAAGCAACGGGAACCATGTGGAACATTGGCTGAATAACAGGAAAATTCTGGAATATGAACGGGGAAGTGATGATTTTAATAAAAAAATAGCTGAAAGTAAGTTTAAAAAAATTTCTGGCTTTGGGTTACACCCCAAAGGACATTTGTTGATCCAGGACCACGGAAGTATTGTCCGTTTCAGGGATATTAAAATTAAAGAATTATAAACCAACGAAAAAACCAACGAAAAATGAAACGAAGAAATTTTATAAAAACAACAACCGCCGGAAGTATTGGCGTGGTAAGTTCACCGGTTATTTTAACCGGCAATAGCTGGAAAGGCGCCAACGACCGGGTAAACGTGGCCGTGATCGGCATCCGGGGAATGGGGCAGAGCCATATACAGGGTTATCAGCAACAAAAAAATGTGGAAGTAGTAGCGCTTTGCGACATCGATACCAATTTATTCCCGGAACGCGTGAAAAAACATTTTACTGGTAAGGGATTGAGAGCCCCGAAACTATACCAGGACTTACGTAAATTATTCGAGAACAAGGATATTGATGCCGTTTCGGTCGTTACGCCCAACCATTGGCATGCGCTGGCCTCAATTTGGGCTATACAGGCCGGAAAGCATGTGTCGGTCGAAAAACCATGTTGCCACAACATATACGAAGGGCAGAAACTGGTTGAAGCTGCAGGAAAATACAAGGTAATTGTTCAGGACGGGGCAGAGCAGCGTAGTAACCCATGCGCTGTCAGCATGGCCGAATACCTCCATTCCGGAAGGCTGGGCGAAGTGTATATGGCCAAAGGAATGTGTTACAAGTGGCGCGATTCCATCGGGAGATATCCCGACGGGCCAATGACCCCTGGTGAAAAATTTGCCACCACTGTCGGAAGTACTAATTATGTAGAACCTTACACCCGGGAATATCTGAAAAACGTGGATTACGACCTTTGGCTGGGCCCTGCTCACAAGCAGCCTTTCAACCGGAACCGTTTTCACTATAACTGGCATTGGAACTGGGAATACGGTAATGGCGACATGGGTAATCAAGGGGTCCACGAGATGGATATTGCCCGCTGGGGGCTCGGGGTGAAACTGCCGGTTAAAGTTACAGCCGTGGGCGGACATTTTATGTTCGACGATGCCCAAAACACACCAAACCAGTTATTGAGCATTTTTGAATTTCCTGTTGATAAAGCAGGTGGCGACAAAAAGAAAATACTTCAGTTTGAAGTGCGCCACTGGATGACGAACCCCGAAGGGTTTTCAATCCCGGTAGAAGAAAAGAATAACAAGTATATGACCAGCTCTTCCAATAATATCGGGAACCTGTTTTATGGTTCGGAAGGGTATATGAGCAAAAATGTAAACGACTGGCAGGTCTATAAAGGACGGGATAGAAAACCCGCAGAAACCGGCGAAGGACTGGGCGACCATTATGGTAATTTTATCCGGGCCATCCGGGCAAACGACCAGTCATTGGCAAAAGCAAATATCAAGGAAGGTTTTTATTCCTGTGCCCTGATCCACCTAGGAAATATTGCCTGCCGGCTTGGCCGCACACTTGAATTCGACCCCCAAACAATGAAATTTAAAAACGATCCCGAGGCCGACAGACTCTTAACAAGGGATTACAGGGCTCCGTTTCAGGTACCTGAACGGGTATAAGCATAATAAAAGAAAAGAGGCTGTGCAAAAAGATAAAAAAGCAACTTAAAACACGAATTCACCAAGGCAAAGTATTGTCTTATAAATATTTATTTTTTGTGTCTTCGAGTCTTCATGTTTAATGATTGTTTTTTTGCTCAGCCTCTTTCTTTTAAATTTTGTCCGGTCTTAATGTACAAACTTCCGGTAATTTCTTCCGAACAGGAAATTCATTCCGAAACGGACATTCACAAACTGTGCTTTGGCCGGGTCGGTTAAAGCAAGCAGGTTGTCGTTGACCATGTACAACTGAAAGAATCCCAGGCGAAGGCCCATACCCAGTCCCAGATTATCATATGTTCCACTTATGGCCGAGTACGAACCGGTAACCGAAAAGAATTTACCCAACAATGCATTAGCCGATAAAGTAGTATTGTTGTTGGTTTCTCCGTTGTACATATATATCCGGTTGAGCAAACCAAAATTTAGTTTATCGCTTACGGTGTAAGTACCTCCCACAAAAATTTTGGTCGGGATAGTCATATCAAATTTATTGGAACTGACTTCACTTCGCTTGGGCTTCACTACTGCTTCCAGTTTATCCATTTCTTCGTCGACCATATCATCAGCACTTATATAATTGGGGTCGGTATCATCAAAAGAGTTCGAGAAATCGATTCCTTCCCAGGTATAAGTTTGTAAATGGTTTACATTGTAAGCGTCGGTTTTAAAGGGTATTTTCCCAATATCGAGAATACTGGCCGAAACGGTGATCTTCGGGTTTACTTTGAATACGGCACCCAGATCAAAAGCCATTCCCATATTATCGGTATTAAATATGTAATCATTTGCCGTAAAGTTGTCATCATTAAATCCGTTGAGATAATCATCGTCATCATATTCCGGTTCCATTGGAACTGAAAAATCCAGTTCCATATCTGTTGTCAGTTTAATGGAAGAACCATCCTGGGCAGTCTCTACCTGAAAATTCAATTTATTTGTTTGAAGTGCAAACTTACCGAACAAGGCTTTGAGCCGGACACCGACCGAAAGCCGCCTGTCCATCAGTTCACGCGAAATACCAAGAGCAAATTCGCGATAGTGATAAGCATCGAAAGTAAGGTTACCAACATCCTGTACTTTTCCCATTGATGAGGCATTCCCGTCTTTCAAAAATGTTATAAACCGTTTTTCAAAACCGATTCGGGTCAATTCCTTTTCATTAATGCCAAAACTCACAAATAATTTTTTCGTGCGGAACCCCAGGAAAAACAGGGCCAATTCAAAATTTTGCCTGAAATAGTTATGGTTTTTAAGGGAGTTGTGAAAGCCGTTGATATCAACAACCAATGAGTCAGACATACTGCCTGTTCCGTAATGAATGAGGTCATTTACTGCAAAATCGCTGTTCAATCCAAAATAAATACCTGATAAACCCGGCAATCCGAGAACCACCGAGCTTGAATCGTTGTGTAAAGCGGGATTGTACATACTTGCCTGCGGCATACCCTTCATAAAATGCATGGTCATACTTTCCTGTGCTGATGCTGCTATTGTTGCTGCCAGCAATATGAGTCCTGAAATAAGAACTTTTATATTTTTTGTCTTCATACTATTTCCCGTTTAATTTAATCTGTTAAAACGATTTTCGATCTTATAGCAACATTTATATTCAGTCTGCTTTCTGAGTAAATTACAGCAGTCCGGGTCCCGTTTTGAGGAGAACTAACAATTCCTTTAAAAACAATTGCATTTGACTTTTGCAGGTTATTTACATCTTCTTGCTTCAGGGTAATCGTATTTTTCGATGTGCTTGGTTCAGCAGATGAACCACTAACCAGCAAACCGCTTTCTATAGGGGAACCAAAATGTTGTCCGGAAATAGTATCCACAAAAAATAATTGTATATTAATATCAAGAGGGATCTGATTAATTGCATTAATTATTAATTCAGCAGACTCTATCATGTCAAAATCATCTCCGTCTATTTCTGCTGTATCCTGAAGTGCCAGGTTCTCAAGTTGTAGTTCAAATGGCAAATCCAGCCCGACATCAATTCTCAGGGAGTCATCCAGATTGAAGAAATTTGCGTCAGTCTGACTAATGTCACCATCTGGATTAAACCGGATATTCCCTCCGTAATTTATATCACCGGATGGAGGAAGGGCAATAAAATCAACAATATTCGAATTGTCCTTCTCAAATGTGATTGTTTGTTGAATGGCAGGAGAACTAATGCTGGCACGACTGTTAATTACCAAGTCTGTTGTGTCAATAGTTGCGGTAGCCCCTAAATTATTTTGTGCTGTAAAATGAGCGTCGACTACAGCAGGAATACCAATTGAATTCGTTAAAATCAGATTCAGAGTAGGATCGGCAAGTCTAAAATCACCTTCTATTTTATCGAAAAATTCCGTATCCATATTAAAACTTCCTTCGTCGATAGTAACACTTCTCTCCCCAAAGTTGCCTTGTATAGACTGGAATTCAAGATTGTCAAGTTGGATATCCAGAGACAGGGACTGATTAGAATCAAAATCAACATAGTCGGTTGTAGCATCAATTGTAACCGAATATTCGTACAAAAAGGTATTGTAAGGAGAGGTTTCGTCTTTAGCAAGGTTGATCGTTGAACCAGCCAACGTCATGGTACCAGAACCAGAGGTGCCAAAGTCTATAGGATTAAGTTCCTCTCCTTCAACGTTGGGAAATACTAATTTTAAACTACCTGTAAATGGTGTGCCGTTACTTAAAGAAACCTCTAATGTCCCGTATGCAAAAGCAGCTTCATAAACATTTATGTCATCATCTTCAAACAAAAAATCAAATGATCCGTTGAAGTCTTCAAGCACTTGTTCCTTTACTTTTACTCGCCCTGACCTAATTTCAAGATCGCTAAAGGCCAAATCAACCTTAAAAAGGTCAGCATCTAAATCAATCTGTTCTGGAACATAACTGGGGGTAATCTCAACTTTTGTAAGTTTGAAATTTATTTCATTGGATATCGTCAGGTTGGACAGGTTAAAAAGTTTTGATTCCGGGGTCCCAGGGGAAACATCTTCTATTAAGAAATCCGCTAAAACTGTATTAGGGTAATTCCTGTCGTAGAATTGTCCTCCAATTGTAATTCTACTGGATTGCAGGCCTGAATTATTTACCGTTAAATTTAATGTTCCTGATTCTATCGTAACAGTTTTAAATTCGTCAACCGGGTCAACCTCGAAAATTTCATTGATGTTAGGATAACTAATTTGGGGTAAAACCTGATTCCCTTCGGACACATTATCGATAGGTCCGCTAAGTCTGTCCTGCAACTCTCTTATAGAAATTCCCCGTTCTTCTGTAACATCTTTCAGCTTAATGTTCCCGATTTCCTTCTCTCCGGTACTAAACGATTCTTCAGTAGGCAGATTCAACAATTCCCTTACTTCGTAATCGTAGATGCTTTCCTCTTTATATACGATTTTAATAACATCGTTGTCCCCTTTTTCTAACAGGGTGTCTCCTTCCTCGTTAACCGACTCTACAATATCCCAGACTGAAATGTCTGCATTGGCAATTGGCAAGACGTATTCGCCAGGGATGTCCACTTCATCCGACAATTTATTAAAATCAAGATTGTCGAGATTACAACCGTTTATAATAAACAGTAGTGATACGAAAAGTAATTTACAGAAAAATTTTTTCATACGTAATGAATTAGGTTTGGTACTAAAAAGTCTGCAATTTCTTATAATCTTTAAACAAAGTCAAATAAATATGAGAAAAATATAACCAAGTATATCAAATTGCATTCAAATCTGAAAATGAAACACATACCTGTATGGTTTATGGGATGAAAAAAAAGGTTTATTTCGAATATTTAACTATTTAATGCTTCGGCGCCATTGGTAACTTCCAGAATTTCGTTTGTGATCGCAGCCTGACGGGCCTTATTAAAGGTTAATGTAAGTTCACGGATCAGCTCCGTTGCATTATCGGTTGCCATGTGCATGGCTGTCATCCGGGCGCCGTGTTCTGCTGCATTTGAATCGAGCAATGCTTTGTAAAATTGAATTTTCAGCGAACGCGGGATCAATTCCTGAACAATGTATTCTTTTGAAGGTTCATATATAAAATCAAAGCTGGTATTTACAGCCTCTTTTTCCCCCTGAACCTCAACCGGTAAGAACTGTTCGGTGGTTACAATCTGTACCGCCGCATTTTTAAAACGGTTGTAGACCAATTCCACCCGATCATATTTTTTGTTCGCAAATTGTGTCATGATCCCGGAGGCAATAACGGAAGATGAGTCAAAATTCAATTCATCAAAAACTTCGTTATGGGATTTTTTAAGTTGAAGTTTGTTCGATCTCAGAAATTTCTCGGCTTGTTTGCCGATGGCCATAAAATCAACTTTACCCTCTTTGTGTTGTCTCGGGTATTTGGTACGGGCCAGCTCAATCGCCTTTTTACTGATGTTGGAATTGAATGCACCGCAAAGTCCGCGGTTCGAGTTGATCGCCACGATCAGTATTTTCCCGGGGTCGCGTTGCAGGGTATAAACCGAATCTTCGGTATTCTCAAGGCTGGCGCTCAACGAAGTCAGTATTTCATGCAATTTACCGGCATACGGCCTGATCTGTAAAATAGCATCCTGTGCTTTCTTAAGCTTGGCTGCCGACACCATCTTCATGGCGCTGGTCACTTGCCGTGTTGTCTTTACCGATGATATCCGGTTCCGTATTTCTTTTAAATTCGCCATCGAAAAACAATTATTGCATAGTGAAGGATTGGATGGTCAGAAGTCCTGTCTCTTCAACCCTTTGATATTTTTTCAATTTTATTTATAACGTTCGGCCACTTCTGCAGCAGCTTTTTCAATTGCCTGGATCTCGGCATCGGTCAATATTCCTTTACGAAGCTGGTCAAGAGCTCCCTTATACTGCATTTCCATCAGTTCGATAAAATCTGTTTCGAATACCTTTACCTTGTTGATTGGCACATTACGGAGCAATTCCTTTGTTCCGCAGTAAATAATGGCAATCTGGTGTTCTATTTTTACCGGGGCATATTGTCCCTGTTTTAGGATTTCCACATTTTTACGCCCTTTATCGAGCACGCGCATAGTTGCTGCATCAAGGTCGGATCCAAATTTTGCAAAAGCTTCCAGTTCCCTGAATTGTGCCTGATCAAGTTTCAGTGTTCCGGCAATCTTTTTCATCGCTTTTACCTGTGCGTTACCCCCCACACGTGAAACCGAGATACCTACGTTAATAGCCGGACGAACCCCTGAGTTAAACAGGTTCGATTCGAGGAAAATCTGCCCGTCGGTGATCGAAATTACATTGGTAGGAATGTAAGCCGAAACGTCGCCTGCCTGGGTCTCAATGATCGGAAGTGCTGTTAACGAACCACCTCCTTTTACTTTATCTTTCAAACATTCAGGAAGGTCATTCATTTGGGAAGCAATTTCGTCGGAATCGATAATTTTTGCGGCACGTTCGAGCAAACGAGAGTGCAGGTAGAACACGTCGCCCGGATAGGCTTCACGGCCCGGTGGACGGCGCAGTAACAACGATACTTCGCGGTACGAAACGGCTTGCTTCGAAAGGTCATCATATATAATTAGTGCATGGCGGCCTGTATCGCGGAAAAATTCACCGATAGTGGCCCCTGCATAAGGTGCATAAAACTGAAGCGCTGCCGGATCGGAAGCAGTTGCAGTGACAATCACCGTGTATTCCATAGCACCGTACCGTTCAAGTGTGTAGGCAATGTTAGCCACGGTTGACCCTTTCTGCCCCACGGCCACATAAATACAGTAAACCGGTTCGCCTTTTTCAAAATTTTCGCGCTGATTGATAATGGTGTCAATCGCTACGGCAGTTTTCCCTGTTTGCCGGTCGCCAATGATCAGTTCTCGCTGCCCTCGGCCAATAGGTATCATTGCATCAATAGCCTTAAGCCCGGTTTGCAATGGCTGACTCACTGGCTGACGGTAAATCACACCGGGGGCTTTACGCTCCAGTGGCAATTCGAACCTTTCTCCCTGGATAGCCCCTTTCCCGTCGATGGGCTCGCCAATGGTGTTGATCACACGCCCCAACAGCCCCTCGCCTACATCGATCGAAGCGATACGGCGCAACCTTTTCACAGTGTCGCCTTCCTTTATTCGTTCGGATAAACCCAGCAACACTACACCAACATTGTCTTCTTCAAGGTTCAAAACAATTCCTTTTACGCCACTGTCAAATTCGACCATCTCGTTCGATCCAACATTCGACAAGCCGTAAATACGGGCAATACCATCGCCAACCTCAAGAACAGTCCCTACTTCTTCAAGTTCGGCCACCGATTGAAAGCCTTCGAGTTGTTGTTTTAGTATTTTCGATACTTCCGCAGGTTTAATATCAGCCATTTTCAAAAATTTTCGTCGTTTATTTTATTTCTGTTTTCAATAATGTTTCCTTCACTTTGCGTAATTGAGTTGCAATACTGGCATCATATTGCTGGTCGTCGACCCTCAGGATAAAGCCGCCCAAAAGGTTCTCGTTTACTTTCTCTTTCATTTCAACCCGCGCCTTGTAACTGTTTTCAAGCAATGATTTCAACTGCTCAGCGGTTTCTTTATTAAGCGGTCCGGAGCTGGTAACAACTGCAGTTCTTATTCCCTGTTCACTACGGATAAATTCAAGAAAATTCCGGCAGATACCGGGAATATGTATTTCCCTCTTGTTTTCAACAATCATCTCTAAAAAACGAAGGGAAATGCCGCTTATTTTATCCTGAAAAATGGTACGGATTGACTTGGCTTTTTGCGATGTTTTTACTACAGGGCTTTCCAGTAAAAGGATAAAATCAGGACTCGATTGTACTACTGAAAGTACCAGTTCCATATCGGTTTTGAAGCGGTCAAACTGATTTTTTTCCTTAGCCAGTGCAAACAAAGCTTTGGCGTATCTGACAGTTATTTTACTCTGATCCATAAAATTATTGCAGTTTCACTTCCTTTAAAAGATTATCAATCAATGCTTCCTGTTCTTTTTTATCTTTCAATTCTTTCTGAATGATCTTTTCGGCAATGGAAACCGAAAGTTCAGCCACCTGTTGTTTGATTTCATTGATTGCGGCTGTTTTTTCATTTTGAATGATAATCCTGGCATTTTTAATGCTTTTTTGGGCTTCGGTACTGGCTTGTGTTTTTGCTTCGGCAACAATTTTTTCTTTAATATCCCTGGCTTCTTTCAGAATCAGGTCTTTTTCCTTTCGCGCCTCGGCAATAATTTTTTCATTGTCAGCCTTTAGTCCTTCTACATCCTTACGCGCTTTGTCTGCAGCATTCAAGGCCTCGGCAATCGAGGTTTCCCTGTCTTTCAGGGCATTCATAATGGGTTTCCAGGCAAATTTTTTCAGGATTATAAATACGATGGTAAACGAAAGTGCCATCCAAAATAATAATCCGATTCCCGGTGTTACAAGTTCCATATCTTAATTAAGTTTCAAAATCCAAATAACAAATTCCAAAGTTAATGTTCAGTCGCACTTATCCAGTATCCTGTATTGCGGATCCGGAGAAATCCCCGTGATGCGGCCAACCGCCTGCACCCGGGGTTTTCGTCATCACAGAATAAGTACCAGAAAACAAACTACAACGGCAAACAGCGCAACCCCTTCAATAAGGGCGGCTGTAAGGATCATATTCGAACGGATGTCACCCGAAGCTTCCGGTTGACGGGCAACAGCTTCCATCGCTGAACCTCCGATACGTCCGATACCTAAACCAGCACCAATAGCGGCAATCCCGGCTCCAATCCCGGCTCCCATTTTGCCGATTCCGGCTCCTGCTGCAGCTTGTAACAATACGGTTAAAATTGCTGATAACATAGCTTAAAATTTAAATTTATATTTGTCGTGTGCCCTTACCGGCACTTTTTCTCTAAATATTTTTTCGACTTTTGTCTCTTTTAGTGGTGCTCTTCAACGGCCATTCCTATAAATACTGCCGACAGTAATGTAAATACAAAAGCCTGGATAAAGGCCACCAAAACTTCAAGACAAGTCATGAAAATAGTGAATGCTACAGTGAATACCGACACTGAATATCCTACTGCAACATGTATTTGTGCAAAAATGAAAATCAGACTAAAAAAAGCCAGGGCAATAATATGTCCCGCTGTAATGTTTGCAAACAAACGAATCATCAGGGCAAACGGTTTGGTTAGTATTCCCAGGAATTCGACAAACGGCATAATGGGAATAGGAAATTTCAGCCACCACGGAACGCCCGGCGTATTGATCATATGGCTCCAATAAGTTTTATTGCCACTGATATTGGTAATGAGGAAAGTGCAAAGTGCCAGGAACATAGTGATAGTAATATTTCCGGTAACATTAGCTCCTCCCGGGATAATAGGTACAAGCCCCAGTAAATTGTTTAGTAAAATGAAAAAGAATACCATTAATAGATAAGGCAGGTAGCGTTCGTATTTCTTTTCTCCAATGGACGGACGCGCTACTTCGTCGCGGATAAAAATAATAACCGGCTCGATAAAATTTTGTAACCCGGTAGGGGCCTGCCCTTTACGGCGGGTATAAGCGTTGGCAACCGACAGAAATACCCAGAGCATAACAGCAAGACTGAAAAAGATGGCTGCCACATCTTTTGTCATCGATAAGTCGACCGGTAACGATTCCAATACGTTGCCCTGTTCGTCCAATTCCACAATTCTTCCTTTGTTTTCGCCTTCTGTTTCGAGCCTGAAATTTTTGTAATCGCTGTGCCCGTGATGGAATTTACCGGACATGAAAATATTCAACCCGCTTCTTTTACTGTAAACGATAACAGGAAGAGGAACGCTTACATGATGTTCCCCAACAGTGCATATATGCCATTCATGTGAGTCCCCTACATGACCGAAAATAAATTCGCCTGCATCGAATTTTTCCTGAGATTCCGAATGTACTGCTTCATGTTGTTCTTCAGCAAAGGAATACTGCTGAAGCAGGAGAGTGAACAATAAGACAAATACGGTTCTGAATATTTTTTGCATGTTTTCTTCATTAAAAAGGAGCATCCACAAATTTAAAATTTTTTTCTTTTCTTCCCAGAAAACGACATTAATAATGAAGCCTATTTTTTGCTTGTAATTTTCATGATATCCCGAACCTCAAGTGCCGTGAATATCACGTATAATAAGAAAAACACCACAATAAAAGCAATGGCTTCTTCTTTGTTCTGCAAAATGTAAACAAGGGCAAAAATTAACAGTAAAAACATCTTCAGCATGGTAATAGCCAGGAAACGGGCTGTGAATTTAGAAATATTCATCTTCGCTATTCTATAAAGCCAAAATTGTAAAATCAGGCTTAGAAAATAGAAGAAGAGTAACAAAAACGGAAATACAGGGAGATAAAATGCCGGTATCAAAAAGCTAAAAGTAACTAATCCCAAAACAAAAAGGAGAATTGATATTAAAGTACTTTTTTTATAAAAGTTAAAAAAGGCGGTACGCATTTTTATTTGATTTTTCGAATGGCGTAATATAAGGCAGCAAAAACAGAAAAAACAGAGAGGATAATGGTGAAAACATGGTTCAGGTTAAGCCATCCGTCGATTTTTATGCCCAGAAAAATAAGGATTGCCACGATTCCGAGCATTTCGAACCCAAGGCTCGAGTAACGTACAAAACTGTTTATACCTGATTCAGGCTTTTTGGATTTGTTTTTTTTCATTGGGTTTTGTGTCTCTGTTCATTTGGCATGATCCGAAAAAAATGGTTCCTGGTTCAATCGCCAGTTTCCCGGTTACAATATCACCGATAATTTTAGAATTGGCTTTTAACGACAGTAATTCTCCTACATCTATATTTCCTTTAATATCACCTGAAATTTCACCGGAACTGCATTTAATATCTCCGTGGATCGAACCGGAATCGCCAACAACCAGCCGCCCTTTGGAATGGATATTTCCTTTCAGTTCGCCATCAATGCGTATATCACCATCCGATACAATATCGCCGGTAATTTTCGTTCCTTTTGCGATCAGGTTAATTACTTTTGAATCAATTTCGTTGTATATTTTTGTCATCTGTCCACTTTTTGAAATGTCACCAAATATAATAAAGGTATCGTTTAAACTAAACGTACTAAGATAATTTTTAGTGCAAGAAATGCTAAAATAGCAAAAAATAATTCTACTTTGACAGATTCCTTCAAAATCGAAAAATTCATCCGTTTTACCCTAACCCCAGAGGAGAACCGGATAGATTTTTCTGATTTTTCCCCTTGGAGGTGGGGTATAAAGTCAGAAAGATTGGTCTTCCTTACTAAATTCTGTCAAAATAGAATTAATCTTTCCCGATTAATTTTATGATCGATAGGCAACTCCGGGTACTGTCTGCAAAATCAGATATTCTGACGGATTTTTAAACTGCACCGTTTCCCGGGAAATCTTCAGTAAAGTCCGTAGTTTTCAATCATCGTTGCAGTTAAGAATAAATTTTTTTAACAAACAGCCGGTAAGTTTGTTTTAATCACTGGATCTTGTACAAACATATATGGCAAAAGAATTTACTTTTGTCGCCTTAAAACAATATATCATGAGTTGCAACGGATGCTCTTTAAATACAGATACCGACCGTCCTGAAATGTTAGGCACTTACGATTGGATGGATGATCTGCCCGACACTTCTCATCTCAGTAACATGGTGGAGGTGCGTTTTAAAAGTACGCGAAAAGAATTCTTTATGAACGAAGAGGGAATTCCTTTAAAACGCGATGATCTGGTTGTGGTGGCCAGTTCGCCGGGGCACGATGTAGGTTATGTGTCGCTGACCGGACGTCTGGCCGAACTTCAGTTTAAACGAAAAATTAAGTATCCGGTCCGTTATACTTTAAATAAGATTTACAGAAAAGCAGGTACAGGCGATATTAAAAAATGGAAGGCTGCCAGGAGCCGGGAAAAGGACGTGATGATCCGGGCCCGGCAGTTGGCTGCAGAACTAGGGTTGGACATGAAAATTGGAGATGTAGAGTTTCGTGGAGACGGGGTAAAAGCCATTTTTTACTACATTGCTGAAGAACGGGTCGATTTTCGGGAACTGATCAAACGCTATGCTGCCGAATTTCACATTAAGGTTGAAATGAAGCAGATAGGGGTCAGGCAGGAAGCCGGCCGTGTGGGTGGGTTCGGCTCCTGTGGAAGGGAACTTTGCTGTTCGACATGGCGTACCGATTTTTCGAGTATTACTTCGGAAATGGCCATCAAACAAGGACTTTCGCCCAGTGCTGAAAAAATGGCCGGGCGTTGCGGTAAACTGAAGTGTTGCCTGATGTACGAACTCGACCATTACCTGGAAGCTCAGGAAGATTTCCCCAATGAATTACTTGATCTGGAAACAGAAAAGGGAATAGCACGGCATTTCAAGACAGATATCCTTCAGAAAAAGATATGGTATACCTATGCCGGTCAGCCTGCGGGCGGAAGCTTTGTTCTCAACCTTGAAGATGTCAAAAAAATTATCAACCAGAACAAACGGGGAGTGAAGCCCTCTCTTGAAAAGCTAAATGCACCTGTTGTCCGTGATGAACCGGCTATGCAGGTTGGCAGCGTGAGTGATGACATCCTTCGGAAAAATGAAAAACGGAAGAATAAAAACAAACGGGGCAAGAGAAAAAGCCGGCCAGCACGGGCACCAAAAAGGATGTTGAAGTGATTTTCCTTTTTCATTTTCGACTTTGATCCTGATATGTTACTTTTGTAGTTCAATAATTTAACGAAGATGATAGGCAAATTTTTTTATATACCGAAAAATAAAAGATTCAGCATTCCTTTCCGTTATTATGATCCGGACAAGGAAGAAATGGAAACGCGGGAACAACGTATAAAACACGAACTGGGGATTCATGAAAAAAAAGAATTTGATGCCAGTTACAGGGCTACCCTGAAAGGCAGTTTCCGGAATGCGGCGGGAGGCCACGCGAAATCGGTTGAAGATGCCCGCCGCAAGTCGAATACCCGGCTGATATTCCTGATTCTGATCCTTGCTTTCGTGTTTTATTTGTTATTTTTTCAATTTTAATATTTTTCTGTGTCTGATATAATTCAACTTTTGCCCGATTCGGTAGCCAACCAGATTGCCGCAGGGGAGGTCATCCAGCGCCCTGCTTCGGTGGTAAAGGAACTGGTTGAAAATGCAATTGATTCCGGGGCCTCAAAGATCCAGGTGAACCTGAAGGATGCCGGACGTACCCTCATTCAGGTTACCGACAATGGCTGTGGAATGTCGGAGACCGACGCCCGCATGGCTTTCGAGCGACATGCCACGTCGAAGATACGTGCAGCCAACGACTTGTTTGCAATCCGTACTATGGGGTTCCGGGGCGAAGCGCTGGCTTCGGTGGCTGCCATCGCCGATGTGGAACTACGAACCAAACCGCACGACGAGGAGGTCGGAACTTTTGTTCATATAAATGGTTCGAAAGTGATTAGCCAGGAGCCGGCAAGTTGCCCACCGGGCACTAACCTGCAGGTGAAAAACCTGTTTTTTAATGTTCCTGCACGGCGTAAATTCCTAAAGAGTAATTCTACAGAACTGAAGCATATCATCAACGAATTTCAGCGTGTAGCGTTGGCTAATCCCGGGATTGCCTTATCGCTGCATCATAACCAGACCGCTATTTACGAACTGCAACCCTCAAACCAGAGGGTCCGCATTGTAAGTATGTTTGGGAAACATATCAATCAAAACCTGATTCCCATTGATACCAAGACCACTCTGATCAGCATTAAAGGGTTTATCGGCCAGCCAAAGCATGCGCGGAAAACTTTCGGGGAACAGTTCTTTTTTGTGAACCAGCGATATATGAAGCACCCCTTTTTTCATCGTGCGGTGATGCAGGCTTACGAGAAAATTCTGCCGCCTGAAACCATTCCTTCGTATTTTATTTATTTTGAGATACCATCTGATCAGATCGATATAAATATACATCCGACCAAAACGGAGATTAAGTTCGAAAATGAATCGGCCATCTGGCCCATCATCCGTGCTGCTTTACGCGAATCGCTGGGCAAATACAACATGGTTCCGTCTATCGATTTCGACCAGGCTGGCAGTGTGGATATCCCGTTGCCCCAAAAGAATATTTCAGAAATTAATGTTCCTGAAATAAAGATCAACCCGGCTTATAACCCGTTTGATAACGAACGGCCTTCGCAGGATTATACATCGTATTCACCCTCCCGGGAAAAACATACAGAGCACTGGGAGAAACTGTATTCAGGACTGGGAAAAGAGAGTACAGGCGAACATTCTGTTTTCCCTGAGCAACAAGCCGGATCAATGCAAGCACAAATACAGGAGCAGGAAAAATTTTCAGGAAAGAATTTTATTCAATTTAAAAACAAGTATATCCTGACACCGGTAAAATCGGGGTTGATGGTAATTGATCAAAGGCGGGCACACGAACGCATCCTGTTCGAACAATTCATGCAGGTACTGAAATCGAACGAGGTTACCAGTCAGCAACAGTTATTTCCACATACCTTCGAACTTAACGCGTCGGATGCAGCATTGCTGGTTAGTATTCTCGACGATCTGAAAGCATTAGGTTTCGATGTTCGCGAATTTGGAAAGAACACTTTTATTATAAATGGTATGCCTGGCATGCTGAACACCAATTCGCCACAGGAAGTCATTGAAAGCCTGCTGGAAGAATATAAACAGAGTGTGCCCGATGTAAAAGAAAAAGCCCGCGAAAAAGTGGCCGTATCGCTGGCCAGGGCTTCTTCCATTAACTATGGACAGTCTTTGCAATCCGATGAAATAAGCGAACTGATAGATAGTTTATTCGCCTGCCATACACCTAACTTTTCACCGACAGGGAAGAAAATATTGTCGATACTTCCGGTCGATGATTTTGAAAAGCTATTGAAATGACAATCTGTCGCGGAATGGAAATAAGCTCAGATATTATTAATTTTGGCCTGGCTATTGTAACCATAAGCAAAACGTTTTATCATGCAAAATTACAGACCCGGTTTTAGTTCGATACCTCCGGTTGTGAAAAATCTGATCATCATCAACGTGCTGATGTTGATGGCTACTTATATTTTAAGCCTTCGGGGAATTGATCTGGCCGATACGCTCGGACTCCATTATTTCAGCTCGGAAAAATTCAGACCGTTTCAACTGGTTACCCACATGTTTATGCACGGTGGAATCGTCCATCTGTTTTTCAATATGTTTGCGCTATGGATGTTTGGCCGGGTACTGGAAAGTGTATGGGGGCCAAAACGATTTTTTGTTTATTATTTTGTCACGGGACTTGGGGCTGCAGCACTGCATACCTTTGTTAATTTTCTCGAATACCAGTCGCTGGTTGGTAAAATGAACCCGGAAATGGTGGATATGGTTTTGCGTGAAGGCTCTGCTGCATTGGACCAGGGAAAGAATTTTGCTGATCCATTGATGGGCAAGCTTAATTTATTGATTAATACTCCGACTGTCGGGGCATCGGGAGCCGTGTATGGTGTTCTTTTGGGGTTCGGGATGCTTTTCCCCAATACACAACTGATGCTTTTATTCCCTCCAATCCCGATCAAAGCCAAGTATTTTGTGATAGGGTACGGGGTGCTGGAACTGTATCTCGGCCTGACCCAGTCGGCCAGCAATATTGCACATTTTGCCCATCTTGGAGGTATGCTCTTCGGATTTATTCTTATTAAGTATTGGAACAAAAACTCCCGACATTTTTACTGATGAACATTATTGATGAAATAAAAGAGTCGTTTCGTGAAGGCTCGGTATTGACCCGCCTTATTTATATCAATATTGGCGTGTTTTTGCTAGTACGGATTATCAACGTGTTCTTTTTCCTTTCGGGACAGGAGTTTCCTCTGATCAGTTGGCTGGCCATGCCCGCTGATATTCACCAGTTGCTGATCCGGCCCTGGACTATTATCACGTACATGTTCCTGCATTTTGGTTTTATACATATTCTTTTTAATATCCTTTGGCTTTACTGGCTGGGTAAAATATTCCTTTCGTATTTCGACGGGCGCAAGCTTCTTGGCGTTTACCTGCTGGGGGGAATTGCAGGTGGTTTGTTTTACCTGTTGGCTTACAACCTGTTTCCGGCCTTCGACCATGTACGGGCTGTTTCGCAACTGATGGGCGCGTCGGCGGCTGTGATTGCCATTGTGATTGCCGTAGCTGTTTACGCTCCTAACCATACCATTTCCCTGATGTTTATCGGATCGATAAAAATGAAGTATATCGCACTGGTTTCGATAGCCTTGTATGTTATCGGCATTTCATCGTCGAATGCAGGCGGTAACCTTGCTCATTTAGGGGGCGCCATTCTTGGGATGGCCTTTGCCCTTCAGTATAAAAAAGGAAACGATATTTCGAAAAGCATCAATACGCTGCTTGACACCATTGCCAAATGGTTGAAACCGAAGCCCAGGGTGAAAATTACCTACCGGAATACCGGGAACCACGATATGGACTACAATCGCCGGAAAAATGCAGAACAGGAACGCATTAACGAAATTCTTGAAAAGATCAGCAAATCGGGTTATGACTCGTTGAGCAAGGAAGAAAAGGAAATCCTTTTCCGGATGGGAAAATAGGGCACCAAATGTTACTGTTCCTGCGCAATTGTATCGTGTGGTGTCCAAAGCTTAAAGTTCATGCTTCGGCAAACTCAGCTACCAGTATCGGGTTTCCAGCATCCAATAATCAATAACCAAACTCCTGCCTCCTTTTTTCTGTATCCGTTCTCCTCTTCCCCTTTTCTTCAATTCACGAACAGGACATTTCCATACATATATAACTTCACTGCTTGCCACAAGTCCCGAAGGAAGGGAAGTATGGACGTTTTTTGAAAAGCCTCATATAGAAAAGACATTTGCGTCACTGTCAGATACTCATCTGAGCCACTGTCAGACGTACATCTGACGGAGTCACAAAATTTATAATCTCTCCGGTTCTCGTTTGTATTTTGGAACTTGAATATTGGGAATTTTATCTTTTACAGCCTGTCGGTTAAAACACAGGTTTTCCTGTATCGTTTTACGTTGCCTTCCATATCGAAAAGTTCGACCAACACGATGTAAATACCCAATGCAGAACGTGAACTGTCCATCTTTTCTCCATCCCAAAACCAATCGCCTTCCTGTGCTAATGTTTCGTTTTTGACCAGGTAATTTATAAGCCGTCCCTTCGAATCATACACTTTTACATTCGCTGAATAGCCGGGTTTTTCAAGCTGGTAATGAATGAGGAGGCGATCGTTATACCCATCGTTGTTAGGCGAAAAAATTTCGGGATCGAGTACAATATCTGCATTAGTCTGCAACTCTTCCCGTTGTTGTGAATTGGCATAGCCGGGAGTGGCAAAACCTACCGATGATGCGGCTGAATGCCAGTTTGCTGTATTCTGTGTGCTTGTTTCAAATGAAAGGCGCTCAAGGGATACTCCCTCATTGTCGTCAATCAGTGGATGGTGCATCTTTTCTGAATATTGAAATTCATCGATTACCTGCGGGGAGTCATCAAGCACGACAACTGTTCCCTGGTCATCCGGATAAGAAGGAAATTTTCCGGTTTCACAAAAACATTCAGGACAACTGGTACTATAGAACAAGGCGACAGCCAATGAATCTTTTGTGCACAAAACATACTCCCCGGGCTGAAGCCACCTGGTTGTAGTTGTGAGCGAACAAATATCCTCAAGTTGGGATTGATCATCCCTGCCTGCCAAACTCAATTTCTTCAGGTTTACTATTTTTTTTGAATGATTATAAAGTTCAACAAAATCGGTTCCTCCCGTATAGGGATTAAACAAAACTTCAGAAATTAGTATATCCCCTTTTTCCAGTTGCTGTAATTCGAAGTTATAACTACGACTCTCAATTATATTTCCGCATTCGTCAGACAGACCCGATACCGATAAAAGATAGTCTTCGTTCGGGACAAAATCTTCTGAAAAAATCAATCTTATTTCCTGCTGGTCATTAATTTCAACTATTGAAGGATGTCTGACCTCAGGCGTTATTGTATAATTTTCAACAGTCTCCAATTCCTGTAGTTCGATATTCTCAGAAAAGGTCAATCTTAATTGGTTTGCCGGGATTACTTTCAGTTCTGTAATCTCAGGTCTTTGGGTATCCTGATTGTCGGTTGCTACCGAGTTCTCTGTACCGGGAGTACCACCTTCCGGGGATACTGAAGCGATCCAGTTCCCGGTCTGGCCGCAAAACCGGTTGTTGTCGATACGTTCGAGTGACCATCCTCCGTCCTGCTTTTCGGAGCTTTGGTACCAGCTATCCGAGTATTCAACCTGATCAATCAATTGTTCCTGATCATAAACCAGTTGAATCGTTCCCTCACTGTTTCGAAGCGCCGGAAAATTATGGATTGCCACTGCATTT
The DNA here is from genome assembly GCA_963662895.1 of Prolixibacteraceae bacterium. Taxonomy (GTDB): domain Bacteria; phylum Bacteroidota; class Bacteroidia; order Bacteroidales; family Prolixibacteraceae; genus GWE2-42-39. The sequence goes on from OY759981.1 coordinate 1,989,430, forward strand.
GAATAACATTCGCTTCCTTCATCAGAGGTTAATACAGCAAAACCTTCGGGTGTTATAATTGAATCAGGTAAAACGAAATTTCTCCCTTCAATTTCGAGTTGCAGGTTTTGAAGATGGATTGGAATATCCAGCCGGTTAAAGAGCTCTATGTACTCGTATTCCGGTAAGCCAACCGCAGGAAACGGGTCGGCAAAGATTTCATTGATGACCACTGAGTTTTCTTCTGGCAGGTAAAAAACAAATTTTTTGGAAATAGTCTCCATTTCATTTGAACAGAGATCATTCAGGTTTGAAACCACCAATTGATATTCCTGTTTTGAAACGAAAGAAGAGGAAAAACAGAGAACAATTTCTTCCTGTGAAATAATAATGACAGAATCGGTTTGTATCGCCGTGTCATCTGTCTTGAAGTTATTCTTGTTTTGCAGCCCTTCATATTCAATTTCTTCTGAAAAAGTGAGTTGAAGGGTTGTGTCTGACAGTACTTCCAGAGAGACGAGACAGGGGCTTGACTGATCGATGTTTTCATCTTTCACAGAGTTTTCATGCCCGGGCGTACCGCCTTTCTCATTAACCGAAGCCTTCCAGTTTCCCGGCTGGTTACAGAAACGGTTGGGATCGATGCGCTCCAGCGACCAGCCGCCGTTTTTCTTGTCGTCATCAGCATACCAACTGTCGCTGTATGTTAGCTCATCGACCAGCAATCCGGCAGTTGTTTCGAGACTGATTTGTGCCCCACTGTTTTTCAGGGTGGGAAATTTTTTCAACCCAAGCGAATTTTCAAATAAAGCAGAGGCTTCTGTACCTGTCAATACCTTGTAAAGGTCCGGGTATAACGAACCGGTTTCAAGGGTACAGGTTTTATCGCCGACTTTCAGAATTAATCCGTCCAGGGAAACAGGAAACGAAGTCCGGTTATATATTTCCAGGTATTCAAATTCAGGCAGTCCCTCTGCCGGATTGGGATCGGCAAATATTTCGTTGATAACCAGCGAATGCTCCGTGCAGGGTAATATCCATTCGAAATTAAGGGAATCGACCTGCATCACAAGCCCGTCTTCGTCAGTAATATCCGATGCCAGGAGTTTCAACTTGAATTCATCAGGTCTTTCAACAGTTATTTCAATTTTTTCAGGAGTTTGCGCCAGTGGTTCTGCATTGAGAACAGAAAAATGTTTCCCTGATTCGGAGACAAGCTGAAAATTTTGTGTTTTAACTAAAGCCGGATTAATTTTTTTATTGAACGCCACTTCTATCTTATCTTCATCTTTTACCGTTATATACTGAAGGTAAGGAGGAATCTGAAATTCTACCAATGAAATATCATCGGCCCAAAGCTGTCCGGCACGGGAACTGGTAAAATCAAAATGAAGTCCAATATAGTTAAAGTCAAATACTGTATAATCTGTCCCGGTAAACGATTGTGATCTGTTGCCTGACAGGTCTTTGGTATATACAGACCATTGGCCTTTATCCCTTCTTTCTACTTCGATCCGATATGTTGTGTTGGTGTCCCATGTCCGGTTGCTTTGAACGATGAGACTGTCAGGGGTACCGTTCTTAAAACGCCAAAGCTCCGGTATATCGCTGTTTCCCGATATATTGACACCAACTGCCCAGCCATTCAAACTTTCCGGGTTTAAAGAATCAGACAGCAAGTAAAACCAAAACCGGTTGCTCGATGAAGGGTTCCATTTGCCGTTTTTCAGTGTAAGCGTCCACCGGTAATCGGCTGCGGTAAGGTTTAAATCCACGGGGTAGAAGATTACACTTTCCGCATTCACGGCATCCGGCGAATGACGAAGTGAAAACTCTCCATTGATTCTTTTTTCTGCACTGACCATCCAGTCGCCGGTCGAAAGCCAACCGGTGAGTTGTTGGTCTTCAAAATCGAATGAATAAGTTGGTTCGTAATATTTTTCAACCGTAATTTCTTTGGTCGCAGAAGTTAATTCATTATTGAAGATCATGACCGAGAGTTTTCCTTCCTGGCTGGCATATAGATTTTCCCAGCGATAGATCCTGTCTGTTGGTATTTGTGCCGGCTCTTCAATGTTCAGGTTTCCGGTTTGATCAACCATGTATAATTCTTTATTATATCTTGAATCGACTGTATTATCCGAACAGACGGCCTGTGCTTCGATGTCGAATTTTTCATCAGAATAAATGAACCCGGGACAACTGGTAACTGAAATTTTTGTTGCAGTCAGTACCACATTTGACTCTCCTTCTACCTGGATATTGTCAACGATCAGTTTGTCTGAGGCGTAGGTGTTGTTCATGCGTATAATAATCCTCAGGTTTTCGCCCTCAGGCACATTTTGTGAAACCTCGTTTGCCGAAAAATTTCCGGCGCTTTCCCCATTGGTTTCAAAGAGAGTTTCGGGCAGGGCGTCCAATTGGTAATAAACCCGGATATATTTATTGGAAATATTATTCCCGGAACCAGTCTCGGCAACATCTATTTTCACAGAAATATTTTTATAGTTCTTTATTGAAATCAGTTCAGAAGTCCAGACAGCCTCTCCGTCACAATCCTTTGCTTCCAAACGGCCACCAGAGGTCGATGTCGTTTTTACGTAATCGCTTTCTGCAGTAAGCTGGCATGCCGAGACATCAAGGTTCCATTGGGTAATCCCGTCCATATCGGAATGAATGCTTGTTTCTTCCGGATCTCCCCAAAAGCCTTTATCAGGAACAGAAAATTGTTCGCTCCATATTTCTTCAGCATGGCTTTCGACTGTTAAAAAAACAATAACCAAAAAGTAAAATATCCAAATTATTTTTGTCATCTACTTAATAATTTAAAGCAATAAGCTAATTTTGCCGGCTAATTGTTACAGATTGAAGTATGAAAAATTAATACGCTAATTTAACAGGAATTTTTCAGAGATAAATCACAGATCACATAAAATCTTTTAATTTGTTCAGAAACTAATTTTAAAAAAATGAAAGTTGCAGTTGTAGGTGCAAGCGGAGCGGTAGGCCAGGAATTCCTGAAAGTCCTTGAAGAAAGAAACTTCCCGCTCGATGAGTTGGTTTTGTTCGGTTCGGCCCGGAGTGCCGGGAATGTGTATAATTTTAAAAGTCAGAAACTGATCGTAAAGGAATTGAAGCACAACGATGATTTTAAGGACATTGATATTGCCCTTACATCGGCTGGTGCTTCTATTTCTAAAGAATTTGCAGTTACAATTACTAAATACGGCGCTATTATGATCGATAATTCAAGCGCTTTCCGTTACGATGAAGATGTCCCGTTGGTTGTTCCTGAAGTGAATCCTGAAGACAGCCGCAATCGTCCGCGTAATATTATTGCCAACCCGAACTGCTCGACCATTCAAATGGTTGTTGCCCTTAAAGCAATTGATAACGTATCGAAAGTTAAGAATGTCAGGGTAGCAACTTATCAGGCAGCAAGCGGAGCCGGGGCTCAGGGTATTGCTGAGCTAGAGACACAGATAAAGCAGATTACAAACGGTGAAGAGCCAGCCGTTGCCAAGTTCCCGTACCAGTTGGCAATGAATGTCATCCCTCATATCGACGTATTCCTGGATAACGATTATACCAAAGAGGAAATGAAGATGAACTGGGAAACAAAAAAAATTATGCACACTGAAGCTGAAGTAAGCGCAACTTGTGTGCGTGTCCCGGTTGCACGGGCACACTCTGAGGCTATTTGGGTGGAAACAGAGGATGAAATAAGCGTTGAACAGGTACGCAATGCCTTCCTTGAAATGGATGGATTAACGGTACTTGATAACCCGGCTGAAAAAGAATACCCGATGCCTTTATTCGTTTCCGGTAAGGACGATGTTTATATAGGCCGTATCCGTAAAGATTTGACCGGTCCGAAAGGAATTAATTTCTGGTGCGTGGGCGACCAGATCAGGAAAGGTGCTGCTTTAAACGCAGTGCAGATCGCCGAATGGCTGATTGCAAACGGAGAAGTGAAATAATTTTTGGAAGAAATGTGATATAATAAAAGCCGGATCATGAGAGGTCTGGCTTTTTTTATTCATCAGTTCCCGGATTTATATCGTACAGAAAATCGTTATAAGGGAAACGGGTTACATGTATCTTCTTTACCTCCTGATAGAGCAAATCTTTTAATTCGTCGAAATTGGTTTTTTGAATAGCGGAGATAAACAGGGACGGTGTGTTGTTCCTTGCCATCCAACTGTTTTTCCAGTCGTCGAGCGAATAATTAGCTTTGGTTGTTTCACTCAGGTCATCTTTATCTTTTTCAACAAAAGAAAAAGCGTCAATTTTATTGAAAACGTAGATGGTTGGTTTATTCCCTGCATCTATTTCCTGCAAAGTGGCATTTACAATATCAATCTGCTCTTCGAAGCCGGGATGCGAAATGTCGACCACATGAACCAGAATGTCTGATTCACGTACTTCATCAAGGGTCGATTTAAACGACTCAACTAGTCCGTGGGGAAGTTTCCTGATAAAACCAACCGTATCGGCCACAAGAAACGGCAGGTTCCCAATCACTATTTTACGGACTGTGGTATCGAGGGTAGCAAACAGTTTGTTCTCGGCAAAAACATCCGATTTACTAAGCATGTTCATCAGGGTCGATTTACCCACATTGGTGTACCCTACTAATGCTACACGTACCAGTTTTCCCCGGTTTTTACGCTGCGTTGCTTTTTGCTTATCGATTTTTTTCAGTTGTTCTTTCAGTCTTGCAATCTTGTCAAGAATAATCCGTCGGTCGGTTTCGATCTGTGTTTCACCGGGGCCACGCATACCGATCCCTCCCCGTTGCCGTTCGAGGTGAGTCCACATCCGGGTTAGCCGGGGAAGCAGGTATTGATATTGTGCCAGTTCAACCTGTGTCTTTGCATGTGCTGTTTTTGCCCGTTTGGCAAAAATGTCGAGGATTAGGTTAGTCCGGTCGAGTATTTTACATTCGAGTGCACGTTCCAGGTTCCGAAGCTGAATAGGACTAAGTTCATCGTCAAAGATTACGGTGTCAATATCATGTGCTTTAATGTAAAACCCAATTTCTTCCAGCTTTCCCGATCCTACAAAAGTTGCAGGGTTGGGAATATCCAGCTTCTGGGAGAACTGCTTTTTTACTTTTGCCCCTGCTGTATCTGCCAGAAATTCCAACTCATCCAGATACTCCTGTACCTGTCTTTCATCCTGATCGTTATTGATCAATCCCACTAAAATGGCTACTTCCGTTTCCGGCCTTGTTTCGATCATAAATTTACCAATGCTTTTAACAAAAAATTCCTGGCCCCCTCAGAGTAGAACCAGGAATCTATATCATGCTATGACTGTTTTTACTGAAGTACAAAATTAATTGGTACTGTGTACGAAACTTTCACTGCTTTACCCCTTTGTTTTCCGGGCTTCCATTTAGGAAGGCTGTTTACCACCCGCAATGCTTCCTTGTCGATTGACGGGTCAACTCCCCTGGCAATTTTTGCAGAAATAACACTGCCGTCTTTGTCAACCACAAAGTTTACATAAACTTTTCCCTGTATGCCGTTTTCCTGGGCAATAACCGGATATTTAATGGATTGTGCAATAAACTTACGTAAAGCCAATTCTCCTCCCGGGAATTCCGGCATTTCTTCTACTATAAAAAATACCTGAGCTTCCTCTTCTTCCTCTTCTTCTGTTTGAATAACAGGAGCTACATCAATTACAGTTTCCTCATCAGCTTCGGTATCTTCAATTTCGAGTTCGTCATCAATTTCAGTATCGTCGTCCACAATATTTAATACCTCAACTACTTTTGGTGGCGGCGGTGGTGGTGGTGGTTTTACTTCTTCCTGACGTGTGATCGGTATGATCTCATCTTCTACTTCCTGCTCAGCAATTGTTCCCAAAGAGCTTACCTGCTCTACTTTGGTCGTCCATTCGAAAGCAAAAAGAGTAATCCCCAGAGCGATCACTAACCCAAGCTGAACAAAAATGTTCCGTTTGTTCTCCAGGTCAGCTTTTGGTGATTTCTTTAGTTCCATAATTAATTTTTATAAGTTTTATCCTGAATCAGAAATTATTTCTCTTTAGAGGGCTTAAAGATAAAAAATAATCTTCAAAAGCAATAAAATCATATTTCAATTTTCGAGTTTATAATGATTTAAAGATTTTCCTGCTTTAAGTTACTGGAGGACAAAGTTGATAGGTACATTATAGTTTACTCTGACAGCTTTCCCGTTTTGTTTCCCGGGTTTCCACCGGGGCAGGGTTTTCACGACCCTGAGGGCTTCGGCATCCAGCGCCGGATCGATACCCCGGAATACCCGGACATTGGTAACATTTCCCGACTTATCAATTACAAATGTAATAATTACTTTGCCTTGTATCCCGTTTTCCTGTGCTACTACCGGGTACCTGATGGACGTGGAGATAAACTTCATGAGCGAGGGCATGCCTCCCGGGAATTCCGGCATTTCGTCGACAAACCAGACAGGAGGAAGATCTTCTTCCTCTTCTTCGGTTTCTTTTGGAAGAAAATCCTGGTAATTAATGGCTTCATTTTCTTCAATTTCAGAATCAAAGATTTCAAGATTTTCATCAATCTCCATATCATTGTCTGCCAAAATAAATTCGACGACTGTCTTTACAGGAGGAGCAGCTTCTTTTTTCTTTTCCCTGATCAGGGGAATCAGTTCTTCGGGAGGAGTTTCCAATTTTAATTCTCCAAAGTTTTCTACTTTGCTTGCAGGGGTTTTCCATTCAAATGCCAGTAGAATAACAGATAAGCTAATAATGAGACCGACCATAAAAAAAACAGGTCTTTTGTTTTCAAGATCAGCTCTTTTCGTTTTTTTTGCTTTCATAAGCTTTTGTTTTAAAGATTAACAATTAAAATTTCAGTTAGTGTGTAAAAACCGCATCCGTCGGTAATCAGCCAGTGTCCAATACTGAAAAGGTAATCTGTTCAATACAAAAGCATTTGAAAAGGGTAAAGCAAAATTCTTACCAAAATTGATAAGGAATGAAGCTAATCCTGAAAAAAACAAATTATTATTTCCGGGTTTTAAATATTTTATATATTTGCCGAACAGTTTGGGGGATTAGCTCAGTTGGCTAGAGCGTTTGACTGGCAGTCAAGAGGTCATCGGTTCGATTCCGATATTCTCCACTACTGAAAATTCAGTATTTATAAGGGGTTTGAAGGTTTTCAGACCCCTTTCTTTTTTCACAGCAACACTAAAAAATGTCGTAATATTTATAAATAGTTTATAAATTAGTCATGGTCTAAAACATTAGTATTATGGCGACATTTCGGGCTGCAATATTCAAAGGGAAGGTGCATATTCGGCATGATAAAAAGACAAATATCAAAGATTGAAAACGGCAAGTTTAATCTTACTTTGGCAACTATAAACAGAATTGCTACAGCTCTAGGAGCAAGCGTAAACTTCGATCTACAACCAATATGATTATTTATTCTTTTTCAAATTGTAGCTATCTATCAACCGATTAGCCTCTTTATCGGTTAAATACTCATTATCAATTTGAAATTCTGTTTTTTCTCCGGTTTCAATCTTGTACGAGTTAAGGAGCTTGTAATATATGTAATTCTTAAACCTTCCCGGGGATATACCTTATCGGACACAATCGCTATCAGTTTAAAACGATTCCATACTTCATGAGTTTTAATCCCCGGTGTCCGTTCTGCAAAAAATATCGAATCATTTTTTATTGCAACAAGATTGTAACCACCGTTTTTTTCTTTTCCTCTTAGATTGGCCCGCCCCATTACAGGGTCAACGCATAACTTTTTGTAAAAATTAAATTCAGAGGGTGTTTATTCACTGTTTATCAACATGATTTTGCCGCAAAAATCTAAAATCCATTTTCCCCGACTTTCCTGTTGATATATTACATATTGCTTGTCAGTAACTTGTATATGCAGATACCTTGATTTTGCAGACAGTTTTTCAGTTTTGCTGAAAAACAGAACAATGGAAACATCATTACACAAACACTTCGCAGGATTGAGCGAAACAAGAAGCACCTTCTTTCCGACATCGTTATATTGAAGATAATAGCAGTTATCTGTGGGGCAGAATCATGGGATTCAATAGAATTGTTCGGAAGAACAAAAATTAACTTTTTGAAGACATTTCTGAAACTGCCCAATGGCATTCCTTCTCATGATACAATTAACCGGGTGTTTTCAATGCTAAATCCCCGAACATTTGAACGGTTGTTCTTTCAATGGGCAGCATCGCTAAAAGATAAAGGCATTGACACAATGGGCACACAGACAAAAATAGCGGAAGATATTGTTAAAGGCGGGGCTGATTATATATTGGCATTAAAAGGGAATCAGCAAAACATAAAAGAAGAAACCGAAAGTATTTTTAGGGTACAGCAACCGGATTCGGTAAATGAAATAACAGAAAAAGGACATGGGCGGATAGAAACCCGCAAGTGTGAGGTAATAAGCAATCTTGAATTCTTATACGGGAAAGAAAAATGGAAAAACCTGTCAGGCATAATAAAAATCAGCACAGAAAGGTGTATCAGGGATAAAACAGAAAAAGAAACACGTTACTACATAAGCAGTTTAAAAACAACAGCCAAAAACTTCAATGAACATATCAGGATGCACTGGGGAGTAGAAAATAAACTGCATTGGACTTTGGACATGACTTTCAATGAAGACAGACAACGTAAAAGAAACAAAATGGCCGCCCAAAATTTCTCTTTGGTCAATAAGATTGCTCTGAACATCATGAAAAAGGACAAATCCAAAGGAAGCATCAAGGCTAAAAGGCTAAAAGCTGGATGGGATAGCAACTTCTTGCTAAAATTAATTACATTTCAAATGCGTTGACCCTGAGCTTGATACCCTTACGAGCCATTATTAACCGCAGACAAAGATAAGGTCGCTATGATAAAAAAACTGATGGAAGAAAAGCAATAATTTTAATGACCGCCAGCATAAAGATTATCATATAATAAATTCAGCAGATCAAACTGCAACTCATAGATGGTATTCTGATCTCCGTCATGGGCTTTTCATTTTTCGGTCTTCAACTCTAGCCTCATTTGTTTCAAAATCTGCTCATTCACCTCCAAGAGATGTTTAACATCACCAGCTCTGTTCCAATCAATTATTCGATCCTGATGATAAAAAGGCTCGGGAGTCAGATTTTCATTTTCAAGAGCAGCAATCAAATTTAAAAAATACTTTTTCTGCTGCGAGGCAAGAAGCATCCGAGCCCGAAGCAAATTGAATTCCCGAATCTGCTCATTGAGTTTCAATATAATCTTATCAGGCTTGTAATTCTCTGCGCTTTTATCCTGAAAAATTTCAGTTACAAATTTTCCGGCACCTCCGTTATTATTTGGAGGATTAGCTCCTAATATTCCTGCGATAGTAGGAGCCAGATCTGTATGTTCAAAATAGTCCAATTTTCGGTTTCTGGCGATTCCAGGGCCTGTAAATACCATCGGGGTTACCCAGCTATCGTCATCAAACAAAGGATGCCAGCCAATTCTGCTTTGTCCATGATCTGAAGTAACAATGAGTACTGTATTGTTCCACTTATTTTCCTTTTTCAGAAATGAGATCAATTCTCCGAGGAGCACATCTGCTTCTTCAATACTCTTCACATAAGGAGAACCCTCGCCAAAAATATTACGATAATAAGGCTGATCAGGAGTTGAATTGATGGCAATAGCAGTACCTTCGTCTCCCGGAGTTTGCAGATGAATACGCATAAATACAGGCTCTTGTCCCCGAAGTATTTGCATTGATTGCTCCACAACGTCCCGGTCTGATAACTCAGGATCCATAATCACCGTCGTAAATCCCCTGCTTACCGAACGGTAGGCCGTAGTGTTCACAACAAAAGCAGTTGCTTGTTTCGGAGAAAATACTTCCTGAATGTATTTGTTTTCAGGAGTAAGAAAAATGGTTCCTTCGTGGAGCACCGGATTAGGGAATGAGCAACTGTTAAAAGTACTGTAATCACCAATTGTAGGATGGTGAGGCAGGATCATATACGACTTTTCGATATAAGTTCCTTCTTTGATAAGACTGTTTAACACCGGCATTTGCAGCAACTGAGGAGCCTGCCAGTGAAGCCCGTCAATCATAAACAAAATGACACGTTCAGGCTTCTGTGCTTTCAATTCTGTTGAAAATAACATACCTAAAATAATTGAAATAGTATAAATACATTTATTCATCATTGTTTCTTATTTTTTGATTTGCAACAAGTACATCTCGCTTCCTGCAAGTAAAAATGCCCCGACACCATATACTTCGGTCATATCATATGTTACTTTTTCGGGAAAAGCTCCAACTGGTTGAACCCAGCCTAACCTCCCCTCTGATGAAACGGCTTTTTGTAAAGCCAGCCAGCCTTTCTCAACTGCCGGTAAATATTCGGCCTCGCTTAGTAACCCTGCATTTATCCCGAAGGCAAGAGCATAGACAAAAAAACTGCTCGTACTTGTTTCCGGATTAGAAAATGTTTCGGGATCAAGCAGACTGGCATGCCAATACCCGCGTTCATCCTGTAGCCCAACAATTCGCTGAGTCATTTCCAAAAAAAGATTTTCGTAAAACTCACGATGGATATTATTTAGGGGAAGCTCTTTTAGTATGTTTACCAAACCAGCAACCACCCAGCCATTTCCTCTTCCCCAAAATACCTTTTTCCCATTTTTTTCCTTTCTATCCGGGAATCTGTAATCACGAAAAAAAAGATTTTCATCGTGGTCATAGAGCAGGTCGTAAGTAAGCATGAACTCCTGGTGCATAAAATCCAGGAACCGGGCATCGTTGGTAATCGAATACATCTTTGCATATACCGGTGGCGCCATAAACAATGCATCGCACCACGACCAGCGGTCATACGAATTGGGTCCCTGTCCCCACTTCAGATTAACCCGGGATGGATGGTTCAATACCCACTCGGTACGAGCCAACGTAGGATTCAATATTTCAGACTTCCCTTCTTTTCGGTAAATATCAAGATACATTTGCGAAACGGCTATATCATCAGCAATGTACATTCCGTAATAAGGTTGCCATTTGTATTTATTACCCAAGTTCATAAGCCATGAATAATAGGTCTCATCTTTAGACAAATCGGCAAAACGAGAAAGACCAATATAAAAAGTGGCGTTCGTCCAGTCAAGTTCATGAAAACTATTCGGCATTTGCTGTAATTGCCAGTCAGCAACACATGCCATGAGGGTTAGAATACTATCTGCAACCAGAAAGTTTTCGTTTTTGCGATCTGTATTCTTATTTGTCATTCCATATCCAGAACGAAAAGTAAAGAATACCAGCAACATTATCAGTAGTCTGTAAATACATTTTTTTATCATGTTCTTGTAATATAATTATTTTGACAACCATTAAATATCCCAAAAAGAAGGAGGTAAATTCTTTGTTCCCCAGTCAGAAGGAGTACTTCCCATTTGTAAAATCAGTTCGCCTCCCTTCATAATTTCTTCGTGCTGCAGCCACGAACGGTTCATTGCCTTGCCATTAAATGTGGCCGATTGAATGTATTTATTTTGCTCCGAAAGATTTTTGCTTCGAATTGTCAGATCAGTTTTATTCCAGACCTTAATTTTTACTTCGTCAAAAACAGGGGAGCTTAACAGATAAACATCCTGCCCCGGTACCGGATACAATCCAATAGAAGCCCAAACATACCACACCGACATAGTCCCGGCATCATCGTTCCCTGGTAATCCATCGTGTGAATTTTGAAATTCTTCAGCCATAAGTTTCCGAAGACAGTCCGACGATTTATCAGGTCTGCCCACATAGTGATACAACCATGGAGCATGAATATCAGGCTGGTTGCTGGCTTCGTAATGGCCATAAAACAGCTCGTCCAGAAAAGCTTCAAATTTTTTATTTCCGCCATGTAACTCTATTAAATGTGCCATGTTATGCGGAGCATAAGTACTGTAATGCCAGGGAGATCCCTCATAATAATAGCCCCACCAGTAAAAAGGACGGTAGGTTGGGTCAAAATTAGCAGCCCATTTTCCCTGGCGATCTTTTGCCCAAAAGAATTTTGTCTCGGGATTAAATACATTAAAAACATTCATCGATTTTTCCATGTACTTCCGGTAATCATCCATGTTTCCCAATATTTTAGCCACCTGTGCAATACAAAAATCATTATAGGCATACTCTTCTGTTCGCGATGTCGGGCACCAGGGCCAGTTCGGTTTATTTACAGAATCAGTTGCCGGCACATAGCCAATGGTGTTATAATCCTCTAAAAAACGTCCGTATTTCTTCGGTCTGTCAGAATTAATTTCGCTATTCTTTTTCATGGCTTCGTAAGCCACGTCGTAATCAAAGCCTGAAATCTTTTTCTGAATAGCCTCAGCAATCACCACATCGGCATTTGATCCTCCCTGTACTAGCCCATAGTCTCCAGCAATCCAGGCATCGGGTAACCAGCCTTTTTGCTTATAAATATCGAGCCAGCAGCGTATCATATCCGATTGTCGTTCGGGAGCAATTAACATATAGAGTGGATTGACCGTGCGATAAGTATCCCACAAACAATAAAAATCCCAGTAATGTGGTTCATCCGACTTCCAGCAAGGATTATCCCCACTCAGATTCCGGGGCATTACTGCCGAATGGTACAATCCGGTATAAAGCAGAGTACGCTGGTCTTCTGTTCCGCCCTTTACCTCTATGCGGTTCAGGTACTTGTTCCAAGCAGTCTGATTCACCCGAATAGAATTATCAATATTCCACTCATTAGTGCTGTTTAAATATTCCATTGCTTTTTCATATCCGGTATAAGCAATCGCTATTTTCATTTTCAGAGGTTTATCTTTCGTTAACCTGAAAGTAAAAAAAGCTCCTTGCCGAACTGAATCCTGTTCAGCCTCCAACGTTAGTGTTTGTTCTGTCTTTCCTGCATAGACACCACTATTGTCCCAAATTCCCGCTTCCCAGAAATCAGTATCAAACTCAGCAACAAAGTATATTTTGTACGGATTGGCACCTCCCCAACCGCCTTTAAAAACGCCACATCCCTGTACCTTGTTCTTTCCTGTAATTTTAGTTTCAACATAAGAACATCGGCTATTAGGAGCATATCCCATGTTCGACTGACGGGTTGAGGAAACATCGATAAAAACAGTCCCCGTATCTGCTTCATTAAATAAGTATTGGTGTAAACCAGTATGTGGATTAAGCATTGCGACCTGCGCATCAATGTTTTCGTTATCAATATGGGCAGCATAATAGCCTGGCATTGCCTCTTCATCTGAAAATTCAGAAAATATATTCTGTAGATTCAAAGCTCCTGATTGCGGATAGACCAAAAAGTTGCCATATCGTCCTATTCCACCGGTTCCGCTGGTATGCGTATGCGAAAACCCAATTTTCGGGGAGTTAGCAGCATAACCGGAAGTATATTGCCATTGTTTACTATCGGGACTAATACTCATTACACCAAAGGGTAAACAGGCACCGGGAAAAGTATTTCCCCAATCACTGACTCCGATAAACGGATTCACATAATCACTACAATTAACCGTATCTGTAGGCTCAGATGAACAACGAATAAAAAACAGAATGGTTAGGTAAAACAATAATTTATATCTCATAGGTCTATTTTTTTACGGCCCAGTTGTCAGAGAGATAGGTTGGTAGCCGGGCTCATGTCTACCTCTGTCATTATCTCTGTCATGTTTTTTTTCGTCATCATTTCAACCTGGTTGAAACAGACATGGGTCTGCTATTTTCTGCTGATCCCCATTTTTTATTAGGAGTAGATCCCATTTGATAAATGATTTCTGCGCCATTACTTATCTCTTCAAAAGGGATGTAGGTCTGATTCCAGTTTTTACCGTTCAACATCATCGACTGGATGTATACATTCTCATCAGAGTAGTTCAATGCCCTCATATCGATACTCTTTCCATTTGACAGATGAACTGTTGCGGCTTTGGCACAAGGGCTACCAATAAGATATTGTTCGTTTACCGGGCACACCGGGTAAAAACCCAAAATATTAAAGACGTACCAGGCTGACATCTGCCCGCAATCGTCATTTCCGCACAGAGAATTTGGTTTATTTCCATATTGGGTCTTCATTACCTGATGGATTAAAGCCTGAGTCTTCCAAGGCTGACCGGCATAATTGTACAAATAAATTACATGGTGACAGGGTTCATTTCCATGCCAATACTGACCAATACTACCATCAAAATGGCTGGTGCCTTTCTCCTTCCCTGCTCCTGTATAATCAAACAGCGAATCCAAATAGCCAATAAAATTTTCCTTTCCTCCCATTAAATTCATCAGCCCCTGTACATCATGCGGTACATACCAGCTATATTGACGACTGGAAGCTTCGGTAAAATCTCCGGCCTTTTCAAACTGGTCAGGATTAAACGGGACACGCCAGTTGCCATTACAATCTTTTCCCCGCATATATCCTGTTGACGAATCAAATACATTTTTATACGACATCGCTCGTCTCATGAAATAATGATAGTCGTCTGTTTTATTTAGCTTTTTTGCCATCTGCGCGATACAATAATCATCATAAGCATACTCCAGGGTCTTCGAAACCGATTCCCGTTCATGATCAAAGGGCACATAGCCAAGTCGGACATAATCCGACAATCCATCATAGTCAGCATTCATTGCAGTGGTTCTCATGGCTTCATAGGCTCGTCCTGCGTCAATACCGGTAAGACCTTTCAAACAAGCATCAGCAATAACCGACACCGCATGGTACCCAATCATACACCAGTTTTCGTTATTGTAAAGTGACCATACAGGCAAAAGGTGATCAACACTTTGGTCGTAATGAGCCAGCATGGAATTTACCATATCTGCATTTTTGTTGCTTTCAATAAAATTAAACAGCGGGTGAACAGCCCGATAGGTATCCCAAAGTGAAAAGATGGTATAGTTGGTAAAGTTTTCGGCTTTATGTATGTTCTGATCAAATCCCCTGTAACAGCCATCTACATCCTGATAAACAGTTAAAATAATCGTCATTGCTCCAGCGGCAGGCCGGATAGCAATGACGATTTTCCGGTTTTTAGAGACTTTTTAGGATCGTCTCTACTCCTTGTGAATACTACATATTCAGTTAATATCCTGGATTCTGTATTAAATTTGAATTCAAGTCTAATTCATCCTGTGCTATTGGCCACAGAACGTTATGGTCATCAATATCAATTGCAGTATTATCATGTCCGTATTTATTGGCAGTCCAGTATCCTTTCATCTCGTCAACCCAGGTTCCCCAGCGCCGCATATCGAAAAAAGCATGTCCATATTCCAAGGCCAGTTCTCTAATCCTTTCTTCATGAATATAGTCGCGCAAGGTACTTTGCGAAGCCACGACCTCACTGGGCACACCAGGCATTGAAACAGAAGGCCTGCTTCGTACCATGTTCACATAAGTAGCTGCTTCACTCAACTGGTTTTGCTCCATCAGAGCCTCGGCGTAAAGCAACAAAACATCCGCATAACGGAGCACAACCATATTCATATCACTTTGAGCAAATGCATTCTGTGTAACAATATACTTTGCCGTTGCATAGTTCGATTCAACAGGGCTTGCAGCTGTAAAAGTATTGTCAGGAAACTTCTCATTAACATAGGGAGAGCCCTCATACATCACGGTCCACATTAAACGAGGATCACGATTAACAAATGGATTTGAAGCATCAAAATCCGGATCATCTGAAGAAAACGAATAATCATCCTTACCATCCGTATTACTCAACCATGTACTTTTCACCTTATAGCCATTTTTTGTCTCGTAAAGATCAACCAGATAATCGGTAGGTTCAATATAGTTATAGCCATCACCTCCGCCATCAATACCAACACTTCCCGTAGCACAATAAGTAATAAATGCATTTCCGTATTGATCTCCCAGTCCACTTGTATACTGAATCTCGAAGATCGATTCAACACCGTTTTCTCCTTCAGGCCAAAACTGATCGACAAAACCGCTTGTCCCCGGAGTTAACTGATAATCGCCCGAATCAATTACTTTTTTAAGCTGAGTAGCAGCATCGGCCCATTGTTTCTGAAAACAATATATTTTGCCCAGCAGAGATAAGGCTGCTCCTTTACTAGCTCGCCCCAGGTTCTCCGAGTCCTCCCGATAAACTCTTACAGAAGGTAATAAAGAGGCTGCTTCGGTCAGATCGGCAATCATTTGCTGAACAATTACCGATTGATCATCCCGGGCAGGATAATAAGTTTCCTCAGTTACCGGTTCCACTATTAAAGGAAGATCTCCCCAGATATAGGTCAGATTAAAATAATAGAATGCACGCAAGAATAATGCTTCTCCCTTTACCCGGTCTTCCAGTCCTGCTGTTGTAAATACGTCAGCACCATTCTCTTCAACACGCTTCAAAACTTCATTTGCCCGGGCAATGCCAATCCACCATTTTTTCCACCAGTTTTTCACATCACCAGGAACATCAGCAGCTGTATATCCGCTACTACCCCAGTGAAACTGTCCAAAACGGCCACTTCCTTTCACAGCCAAAGGAGTTGCCATATCAATCATGGGGAAAAACTCCATATTTTGACGCCAAGAGCAATTAATGCCATAAGTACCGTTCACCGACTGAATAAAGTCGCTCTCGGTTTCGTAATAAGTCTCCGTTGTTAGACTATCGCTGGGAGAAGAATCAAGAAAGCTATCCTTGCAAGCAGTTGTAAAAACAATTAACAAGGAGAACAAACCAATATAGATATTTTTTATCTTCATTTCTGTCTTTTTTTAATGGTTAGAAAATAATGTTTATACCAGCTTGAATGGTTTTTGCCTGCGGGTAGTCACATCCTCCACGCGTATAAACTTTATCCATATAACCGGTACCGTCCGAACGTTTCTGACGAGTTCCCATTTCCGGGTCAAACCCGACATAATCAGTGAAAGTAAATAAGTTCGTTCCGGTTACATATACGCGTATGTTATTAATTGGCAAGCGAGAAAAGACCTCTTGTGGAACGGTGTAACCAAGCTGTATGCTCTTCACCCTTAAATAACCGGCATCCTGCAACCATCTGGTATTACAAGCTCTGTTTATTCCCCGGTTTCCACTACCAATAGCCGGATAGTAGCTATTGTCTCCTTCTTTTGTCCAGCGGTCGTTATATACCTCTTCATACATATTCGCGTAATCGTACATATAGCCAAAATCCATTCCGTATTCAGGAGTCATCATGATTTTCTTTTTAAATTCACCTTGCAATAAGATTCCCAAATCGAAAGATTTCCAGGATAAATTGATGTTACCTCCATAATAGTACTGAGGAATAGCATTTCCTAAATAGGTGCGGTCATCAGCGGTGATATCACCACTCTTGTCCAAATCTTTATATTTGAAATCTCCAGGCTTAGCACCGTCAAATGAAGGGTTATTGGCAATATCTGCTTCCGACTGATAAATTCCATCCACAATGTACCCATAAAAAGAGCTAATTGCCTGCCCTTCTTCTGTTCGGCTATAATTATCAATAATTGGAGAAATACCTCCCATATCAACAACTTCATTTTTCACATGCGTCACGTTTAACGACAGACTGTAACTAAAATCACGAATACGGTTGTTATATTCGCAGGTAAATTCCCACCCACGATTATCAACGCCTCCTATATTTACATACGGTTCACTACTGTATCCGGTTGTTGATGGCAAAGGAAGCAACAACAACATATCGGTTGTTTTTCTCTTAAATACTTCCAGCGATAAGCTTAACTTGTTCTGATACAAACCTACATCAAGCCCAACATTGGTTGTGGTTGTCGATTCCCATGAGATATCTTCATTATAAGCCCCGCTAATTGTTGAGCCCGCGTTTAAATCCTGATTGGCTCCAAACACGTAGCCTGGATAAAAAGAAATGGTGCTCAACCATTTGTAGGACGGAATATTTGAATTCCCCAAAGAACCAATACCGGCTCTCAACTTCAAATTACTAATCACCGCATTATTTTTAAGAAACGCTTCTTCTGATATTCTCCATCCGATAGAAGCTGAAGGAAATACTCCCCATCGATTTTTAGGAGCAAAAACAGAAGAACCATCACGCCTGATATTAAACTGGGCCAAATATTTTCCGGCATACGAATAATTAATCCGACCGAACTGAGATTCCAGCATACTGGTTCCCGGAGCTCCGCTAACATCCGGGTTATCGCTCCCCGCACTTAGTGCCACCAGACTATTACGCGGGAAGTTACTGATATAGGCATACATCGAATTTGATTTTGACTTTTGAGCAGATATACCGGCCAATACATCAACATGATGCTTATCAAAGTCCTTTGCATACGATAATAAATTTTGCCATTCCCAGAAAAAACTAGTATAGTCATTACATTTCAATTCCGACAAAGAGTTCCCTTTAAAAATTGTTGTATGCTCAGTATCATCCGGACGATACGAATACCATTCAGGAGAAAAAGTCTGGTCATAAGTATCCGTCGTTCTCATGTTAAAAACCGACTTAAATTTTAGCCCTTTCAGTAACATTAACTCAGCATACAAATTAATTGTTGATGAATTTCCGGTTTTCTCATATTCTCTGGAAACAGCATCCATCGAAGGGGTATTATCCTGTAAAACATCTTCTCCGGAATAGCCACTTCTTGGCGTTCCCGGCAAACCATCTGAATTATAGATTGGAATACTGGGAGGCGTAATCAATGCTCTTAACATGGTATTGGAGATAAGAGTCGACTCATTCCACGAACGGAACTGGTACACACTTGCTCCTGCACTAAACCGATCGGTTATATAATCAATATTACTCCGGATGCTAAACCTCCGGTAATCTTGTCCTCTTAATATTCCTTCCTGATCATAATACCCCAGATTAACAGAATAACGCAACTTATTTGTTCCTCCGGTTGCTGACACATGATAATCCTGCACCGGCGCTGACTGAAAGATATAATCCAGCCAATTGGTATTGGTCGTTTGCAGCTCAGGAGCCTGGTCGTCAACCCAGTACTCATAACCACCACGCGCCATAGTTGCTTCATTCATCTTACGACACCATTCTTCAGTACTTAGTATATCCGGTATTTTGGTTGCCTGCTGTACGCCAAACTGCGCACTTACTTCCAACTTCAGTGCCTGATTTTTAGTTCCTTTCTTTGTTGTTATTAAAATAACCCCATTGGCTGCACGGGCTCCGTATATGGATGCTGAAGCCGCATCTTTTAATACCGTTATTGACTCCACGTCGCTAGGAACCACCTGGCTCATATTCCCTTCAAACCCATCAATTATTACAAGCGGATCGGTACCTGAATAGACAGAGCCAACCCCCCGCATACGAATCACGGAACCCGATCCCGGCTCTCCGGTAGCCTGGGTAACCTGAAGACCAGGTAAACGACCGGCAATAGCAGTACTTACACTGGCAGCACTCACCTTGGTCAATTGGTCTCCTTTTACAGATGATACCGACCCTGTGAGATCCGTCTTTTTCATTGTTCCGTAACCAACAGCAACGACTTCTTCAATTCCAACCGTTTCTTCCCGCATCACTACATCAATCGTACTTTCCCCGGAAACCGGTATTTCCTGCGTTCTCATCCCCACAAAAGAGAAGACCAACGTTACATTGCCTGGTACATTGTGAAGGGAGTAGTTTCCATCGGCATCAGTAATAGTTCCCTGGGTAGTCCTCTTTATCACCACGGTTACTCCGGGCAACGGGGTGCCGGATGAGTCGGTAACCTTACCGGTTACAGTAACATTAGCCTGTCCAATAACCATCGGATTTTGTTGTTCCCGGCTGGTCAGTACAATCTGCCGGTTGTAGATAGAATAAGCGATTCCTGTCGATTTAAAGAGTTGATCCAAAACCTGTTCTATTTTTTGGTCTTTTACCTGGATATTAATCACCTGATCGACATCAACATAATTCTGATTGTAGAGAAAATAGTAGTTGCTCTGGTTTTCAATTTCGTTTAAAACACTTTCAAGTTTTGTCTTTTCAAATTTCATTGAGAACCTTGTTTGCTGGGAATAGGTATTAACTGCAAATACCTGAATGATCCCAATACAGAAGAAAAATAAACTCCATCTAATCATGAGTAAACCTTTTTTTAGGGTATGCCATGGCAGTCCCCTCTGTTCTGGATTTTTTTTCATAAATTTACGTTTGTAATGTTAATAAAAATGTTTACCGCATTCTGCGTTGCATTACTCATCAGGAAAGTGGTTGCAACACTTTCCTGATTTTGTTTATTACTATCTTTTCATTTTTACCATCACTGTTTTATCATCGTACCGGCCATCTTTTTTAATGTCCCTTTTTTTGATTTTATATTCGACAGGGGCTGTTAACGAGATCAGCCTGAGTACTTCTTCCAGGGGCTCATCGCTGAAAGTTGCCCGGTACCGGAATGCCTTCACCTCCGGATCAATAATCTCGAACTTTACATTGTACCAACGCCCAATCCGTTCCATTACTTCCCCCAGTGGTTCCCCCCTGAACATTAATATCCCGTCTTTCCACGATGTCAGGTATCTGGCATCCACCTTTTCAATTTTCCCTTTTTTGTTTTCCCGGTCGTAGAAAAACTTTTCATCGGGACTCAATACTTCAGAAAATGAATTTCCTTTCCCTTTTAGTTGCACTTTCCCTTCTTCAAGTACCACTTCAACTGAATTCTCTTCCTTTATTGAGGCAACACTGAATTTGGTGCCAAGAACCGTCACATCCATCACATCGGTATGGACAATAAAAGGGGAAGAGTCATCGTGATAAACATCGAAGTAAGCTTCACCACACAAACTTAACTGCCGGTTACGTTTAAAATTGACATTATATTTTAAATGTGCGCCACTGTTCAGACTAACCTTTGTGCCATCGGGCAAATCAAAATGTGTCCGGGTGCCTTTTGGTGAAACTATCTCGACCCGGTTTCGGGAACCCGGTAAATTAAATACCCGGTCAATCAGGCTGTACGAAGAATAAACCAGTAAAGGCAATAACAGTATCGCAGCAACATGGGCATAAATACTGATCAGCCTTTGTTTTAAGTTTATTCCTTTTTTCTCGTTAAGAATCTTTTCTTTTAGTTTATTAAAGACAGACGTAAGGTCTTTTTCTGCATGATTTTCTTTTAACTCGAACTGGTCCCAGTGTGAATTGATAACAGATTTTATATCGTTATGATACTTAGAGTCCTGAAACCATCGTGCAATTTGTTTCAGGTTACGAAAAGAATAATGCCCATTCGCATAGTTTTGGATTAACTTCGAATCTATTTTTTCTTTCATTGCCTAATTTTATTGGCTGGTTCATTTATTATATCCGGCGAAAGAAAAAAGTCCTATTTAAAAGTCTGATTTTTTTCAGGAAACAAATAAAAAATAAAACAACATGGATGAAATGTCACTATTTTCGAATGATTTCTTCAACTGGTTCATCGCTTCGGTTATCTGATTTTTCACGGTTTTGGGAGAGATTTCCATTTCATCGGCTATCTCGCTGATTGGTTTTCCTTCTTTTTTCCGTTTCAGAAAAATTATTTTCCGTTTTTCAGGAAGCTGTTCTATCAGCGAATCAAGTTTTTCCAGTAACGCTTCGAATTCGGGGCGGAATTCCAGTTCATGTTTTTCCTGGCTCAGCCATTCAAATAACTCGTGTTTATATTTATCCTCCTGCATTTTCTTGTTGAAATTCTTTTTAACAGCATTAAAGGCAATGGTGAATAAATATGACTTGAATGATTTGTCGCTTTTCAGTCTGGCCCTGTTTTTCCATATTTTCAGAAAGACTTCCTGTACAATCTCTTCGGAATCAGCATCTGATTTCAGGTACGAAAATACAAATTGATATAATTTCTGGCTGTACTGCCCGAATAATTGTTCGAAAGCCACCGGTGAATCATTTCGCAATAAAATAACCAGTTCCTGTTCCGTATAGGGATACGAATCTCTCATGTGTCAAAAGTATTGAAAAATAAACAGCAACAAAAATATTGCTGTTTGTTGCAGGGTAGAACATCACCCGGCTGATGAAAGATTCTTTCCCCGGGAAATGGAACATTCTGTTACAGGGGGAAAATTGAATTGCCAGACCCGCATCCGGTTTTTGCAGGCTTTAAGATAGTGGAAAACAATGCTTTTCACCTTTGTTGCACTGTTTATTAGACCCTTCGCCCACTCAGGGAGACAAAGCAAACCTGACTCGACATTACGTTATTTTGGCACTTCAGATTCAAATTGAAATTCAGGAATAACGAGCAAACTCCAGTCGTTTTTCAGTCTTTCATAAAAGGTATCTTTCCATAATTTTTGATACCCCTCGTTTTTATAAATCCTGGCAGCTCTTCTAACCAGCAGCCCAAGACTGTTTTCGGTATGTTCCCAACCTGATATTTGTTTATAAGGCCAGTCTTTTTCCCGCCCGATATAACTGATTAAAAAATCCAGCGCTTTTTGTATGGAACCTCCTTTTTGATTAACATAGCCAAAAATGTTAACACCTTCTTTTAATCCCTTTTCTCCAACCCGGATGAAATTACCAAGGTTGGAGACCGAATACCCGAGCGCTTTCGTTCTTATCAATTCCTCCGGTTGCCGGCCGTCTTCTTCAATCATCGGGTCTATTCTCCGGCGGGGCAGTTCCCTTGCTTTTTGCGCCACGAAATCATCGTCTCCCAGGAAATAAGCAATTCCCGAAGACTGAAGGTCGTAAGCCACCGAATGGTTATTTTTGTAATTGTCCTCATTTTTCCCGTGGTCACTTTCCACCAGCCACCTGAAATATCTTTTAAACCATGTCCTGATTCCGGCTTTTTCGTCGCAGGTCAAAGCTCCCGATGTTTCGGTCAGGGCAATAGCATCGACCAGTGTATGAAAAGAGACAACGTCGATTAAGCCAATGAAACGTCCCGGGGTCCGGCCCGGAATGGCTTGTGCATATTCCAAATGAGGGTTCATCAGGGTTTCTTTGTTTAAAAACCACACCCGGAGCAATTCGGCTGCTTTTTCAGCATATTTTTTTTCGCCTGAAAAGAACCATGCCAGGGACAACGTGCGGACGCCATTAACCATTTTATCTTTTTGGAAGCTGTCCAACTCATTTCTTTCCGGGTTAATTTCCCCATCCCGGCGAATATAAGGTAAGCCATTATCTTTTTCAGGGTCGGGCCACCAATAAGGCCCCATGCTCATATAATCGTGCTTTGAACCGCCTGGCGGTACCATCTTTTTATAAGTAACTGAAAATACGCCTCCGGACATCGCGGCATCTGCTTCTTTTATCAACTGTTCATAAGCAGGAAGAAAATAGGTGCTTCCACTGTTCAAATCATTTTTAACCGTCTTCATCCAGTCATAATCCCATCCTCCCAAACGTGGTTTTTCCGGAATCATGTCTTTTTTAGCACAGGAAGAAGAAAGTACAATCAAAGATGTAATGAC
Source organism: Prolixibacteraceae bacterium (assembly GCA_963662895.1). Lineage (GTDB taxonomy): Bacteria > Bacteroidota > Bacteroidia > Bacteroidales > Prolixibacteraceae > GWE2-42-39. The sequence goes on from OY759981.1 coordinate 2,012,860, forward strand.
TAAAATATGTCGGATTTTCATAACAGGTAAGTTTTCTGATTTAATTTTCTGTTAACCTGACCCTGATCTCACCTTCTTTTGAATTAAATGTCCATGCCGGGATACGTAGTTCAATTCGTTTCAATCCTTCAATCTGTCGATCGATTTTTAAGGGAGCAGGATAAAGAGAAATGACAGAAACATTTACTTTTTCAGGAGAAAGTATTTCAAGTTTTAGCTCTTTCCCATCCTGTTTTAAAATTGCCCCGCCATCAATTGGCAGAACATCGGCTGTGGTCATCAGTTGCCAGGTAATCATTTTTGTTTTGTCAGAAAGTTCAATTTTGTCTTCAATTAACAACGATGCCGGGCTGTTTTTTACAAACCTGCGTTGGGCGCTTTTCAGCAATTCGCCGAAAGCCGGGCTTAAATTAATGGTTGCTTCCGGTTTGTCACTATCCTTAAAGTCAGTAATCGTTGCCTTCCCGTCAACTACATGCAACTGGTTATTGACCGAAAGGGTGCTGTGCCCGAAATTATTTTTGGTAAGTAGTGTCCACCGTTCACAATCCTGACAGCGTGACCAAAGGTTGAACCCTGTTTTTTCAAGTTCGTGATACGGCTGGTTTCCGGGGTCGACCACCCATCTTACGCCGTTCAGTTCAAAAACAAATGTACCGGCATCCATGTTCCCGTGGTTCACGCTTCCTCGTCCGCCTTTTGCCCCAAAATAATATTGGTGCGGGTCGTTTGCCCCGCCGGTAAAAATCACAACCGGGTTTGCCCCGTCTCCTTCCCAGTTAAGCGGTATTTTTTGTTCACTGGTTTCTTTATATTGTGATAACCAGACCAGGCCGGCACCGGCCAGGCGTGATAGTTTCCCCATTTCCTTAGCCGGGCGTAAAAACCGTTCTTTTTCATAGAAAGATTTATTCCCTGTTTTAGTTGCAAACCAGGCCAGGGTTATATCGCCGTTCTCACTCCGTTTATCTCCGCAATCAGAATAATTAAAGTACCATCCGGAAGGTGCGTTGCACAGGGCACGGAAGGTTGCACTTTTCATAAAACCAGGATAATCAGCCAGCCCGAAATCAGTGCCGAAAGCACTTTCCAGCATAGCATCAGTTACTACCGAGAAACTGGTCCCATACCCCCAGTAGGTCGATCCTTCGGGATAAACACCGTCGGGGCTGTACTCAGCCAGGGCATAAGGCATTCCGTCCAGTGAACGGGCAATTGTTTTCGCTGCCAGTTGCGGATCGGTTTCGGCAATGACAATCGAAGCTGCAATCATTCCCCCGTTACATACCTGGTTCCAGTTGTTGTTCCTCTTGATCCACCATACATTTCCATCCTCATTATAACTCGGTTTAATTCCTTTCTCAATCAGGGCCTTCTTTGCTAAATCCATGGTCGGCTTTGGTAATTTCCCGGCAGTCCAGTCCAGTGCAAAAGCTACAGCCATTGACATTTCTGCCACATCGAGATAATGAGAAGGATTCCAGTCCGTAAAATTGCAGACAGCCACCACCTCATCATTGATCCGGTTCAAAATAACGGGATCTTTTTCAACCCGGTAGACTATCCCCAGCATATTTATCCGGTAGAGCATTTCCCGTGAGGTCCCCAGCAACCTGCGGCCAACCATAACCCGTTCGAGCAATGGCTCTTTTTGTATCTTGTCTGCATTTAACTGGATTGCTTTATACATGTTTTGTACCACCGGATCGGTTTTCAACCTTTGCCTCATATTCTTTTCAATTTTTGAATTTAATACAAGCCGGGGTTGTGATTTCCGGAGGTGCTGTTTCAGGTACTGAACGGTTACCGGGTTCTGGAGTTTTGGTATCTCTTCGTCGCTTTTTGCCTGCGAAAAAGGTAAATATAGAATAATACACAGGAAGATTAACAGATAACGAATAATTGGTTTCATTTTAGTTGGTTTTAAAAGTGTGAAATTTAGTTATAAAAATTCAGGGAACAAGAATATCCAGACTGAAATTCGGAAAAACAAAGGATCAGTTTAAAAAGTTGTGGAGAAGAGCAAAAAGAGTATTCAGTGTTCTGTCAGTAAGGAGCCATCGTTTTGCTATAGAATAAGCCAGGGGGAGAGCGAGGTATTTTTTTAGGAAAGAAAACAATGCCCGGGCTGTTTCCGCCTATAGGAGAAAAAGCGTACAGAAAATCGATGGAGTGAGCGTTAAAAAATCAGAGAATATGCTCCCTTTCCACACACCCTCTGTCACTATGCTGACACACCCTCTGTCACTATGCTGACATACCCCCTGTCACTATGCTGACATACCCCCTGTCATTAACCAACTCTCTATACACAGGTTTTCGAAAAGGAAATGAAGACTAACGGGAAACAAAAACGTCCTGAAAGGACAGTTGATTTCAGCCCAGGGGCAAACGACAAAGGAGTGTCGCCCTGGGGTGTGGGAAGGAAACAGGGGGAAAAATCGTCCGCGTGATGAAAATAATAAAAGAGAAGTCCTTATTTCATTTCGGACGAAAGGAAAGACTTCTTATTTCCTTTGCCTATGATGATGGACTTTTGCAAAAGTTTGTATATGAGGCAATATTTTAAGGAACTAAGGACAAAGGGCTCTGCCCATCAAACCTTTTTGTCACCCTGATTTATAAAGAAACAGATTTTGTCGTACTCTCAGGGCAACCCATTTTGAACAAAACAAATCTGATACTTACGAAGTTCTGTTAGACGTTGTGTTTCTGTGTTTTAAGATTATGTCCTGTCGTTTAAAGATTTTGTGAGTGTCTCCTACGCATTGAGGACACCAGTTCCTACGTATTAGGGACACTGGTTCCTACGTGTTGAGGACACCGGTTCCTACGTATTAAGACGATATATAATCTTACTTTGGTAAATTTGTAGAAGCAATTTGTTGGAGTTACATTGTTTTTGTATCCTGTCATTTATTAACTTAGCATTTTGTTTATCAAAAATGAAATAAAATGAAGCTCCAAACTAACCAGGAATTAAAACTTGCATACGACTTTGTTCAATATACCAACCAAAATATTTTTCTTACAGGAAAAGCTGGTACCGGAAAAACTACTTTCCTGAAAAGCCTGAAGGAACAATCCCCCAAGCGGATGGTCGTAGTAGCGCCAACCGGAGTTGCGGCTATTAATGCAGGCGGTGTAACCATTCACTCGTTTTTCCAGGTTTCGTTCGGGCCACAGATCCCCCATGATCCGGGTATCCCCCGCAGTCCGGGTGTTCAGGCAAATGGAGGTGTGGCTGCAGGTATTAAACGTTTCAGCAAAGAAAAGATCAATATTATTCGCAGTCTCGATTTGCTGGTAATTGACGAAATCAGTATGGTGCGTGCCGACCTTCTTGATGCCATTGACGAAGTGTTGCGCAGGTTTAAAAACCGGTCGAAGCCTTTTGGCGGCCTGCAACTGCTGATGATTGGCGATTTACAGCAATTATCGCCAATTGTTAAGGACGAAGAATGGGAAATTCTTAAAAGTTATTACGATACAGCTTATTTTTTCAGTAGCAGGGCACTGAAACAATCGGGTTTTGTGCCGATCGAACTAAAGGAAATTTTTCGCCAAAGCGATCAGGAGTTTATCAACCTCCTGAACAAAGTCCGTGAAAATTGTATCGATACGGCAACCATTCATGCCCTGAACGAACGTTACATCCCCAATTTTCAGCCTGACGATGATGAAGGGTACATCACCTTAACCACTCACAATTATCAGGCTCAGCAGATTAATGAAGCAAGATTGAATAAGCTTTCAGCAAAGGCCCATACTTTTTATGCCGAAGTAGATGGCGATTTCCCGGAATACGCTTATCCGGCCGCCAGGGAATTAATATTGAAAACCGGGGCTCAGGTGATGTTCGTAAAAAACGACAGTTCATACGAAAAACGTTACTATAACGGAAAGATCGGTAAAGTAGTTAGGATTGGAGAGGATTTTATCACCGTTCAGTGTCCGGGAGAGGAGGAGTCGATAGCTGTTAGCCGCGAAGAGTGGCAGAATACAAAGTATTCGTTAAATGAAACTAATAAGGAGATTGACGAGATTATTGTCGGGAGGTTTGAACAGTTTCCGTTAAAAACTGCCTGGGCAATAACGATCCATAAAAGTCAGGGTCTGACCTTTGACAAGGCCATTATTGATGCACGGCAGTCGTTTGCACACGGCCAGGTCTACGTGGCGCTTAGCCGTTGCAAAACACTCGGGGGAATGGTTTTGCGTACGCCTATCGAAACTTATAGCGTAAAAAGCGATGATACGGTGCTCGGTTTTATCCACGATGCCGGGGCTCACCAGCCCAACCAGCATCAACTGGACGAGGCACAAAAAGCCTATCAGGTGATGCTGCTCAACGAACTGTTCGATTTCAAGTATTTATACAACCAGGCCGGTTACATTATAAAACTCTGGAACGATCACAAGGAACAGGTAATGGGTACCCTGTTCGATAACCTTGTGCTGATGTTGTCTCCTGTTCAAAATGAAATGATTGGTGTCGCCGGTAAATTCAGCATTCAAATGGAGCGACTGATGCAAAACAGTACCGATGTGGAAGCGAACCCGCAAATGCAGGAACGGGTGAAAAAAGCCGCCGGTTATTTCTCTGAAAAGCTTCACAGTCTGGCCGAGCAGCCTGTTAACAAATCGTCGTTCGAAACCGACAACAAGGTTATCCGCAAAAGTATTGCCAATGCAGTTGATAAGCTGGCCAAAGAAATTGCGATTAAAAAGGCCTGCCTCGAAACACTGAAAAACGGTTTTAATTTGAAACCCTATCTTGAAGCCAGGGCAAAAGCATCGGTTGAAGAAAGCGGGCATGGGCGTCCACACCGTGAGACTGCCGACCTTTCGAACCTTGAATATCCTGATTTTTACAAACAGTTGCGAACATGGAGAAACGATAAAGCCGATGCACTAAATGTAACGTTGTCGCGGGTCATCAGCCAGAAAACGATGGTTGATATTGCCAATATTTTGCCTGCAACCCGTCAGGAATTGAAAGCCATAAAAGGGATGGGAGGTACTAAACTGCAGCAGTTCGGGAAAGAAATACTGACAATGACCATTGCTTTCAGAAAAACGAAAGGAATGGAAATTCCCTTTGACGCCGACAAAGAAATTCACCGCGCCGCACTGGATACCAAAGAAATCAGCCTGGAAATGTTTAAAAACGGAATGTCGGTAAGTGATATTGCAAAGGAACGCAGTCTGGCAGCATCAACCATCGAAACGCACCTGTCTTTTTTTGTGGGTACAGGTGAGCTGGATATTTTTGATGTGGTAAAACATGAAAAGATAGCGGCAATCGAAAAGTGCATAAGGGAAAATTCCGGCAGCATGACAAGTGAAATTAAAGCTGCCCTGGGAGATGATTACAGTTATGGCGAGATCAGGATGGTGCTGAATTATTTGAACCAGGTAAAGAGGGCAGGGGAGAGGTGACAAATTGGCTCCAAAGTCGCTGATTGTTTGATATAATTGAAATCTAATATTGTTTAGCTGAACAGTTTATCAGGAAATCCTCCACCCGTTTAGCCACCTTCCCATCGATCCGGTACGAATATTTTTCGATAAAAGAACGGCAGGCCTCCCGGTTAATGCTGATCTGACCATTCTTCAGGCCTGAAATAATTTTAGCCAGTTCCTGTGCATTGGTTGCACGAAAAGCAACTCCTTCCTTATGGTAACCCTGGATATCCTGCATCAGGTGATCGAGAATAATCAATGGCTTACTGAAGTAAACAGTTTCTGTGCCAACCGTTGAGAAACAGGTAATCAGTGCATCGCAGGAGGCAATTAGCTGGTACAGGTCGGTTTCTTTGTCGATACGGTAATTGGTACAGGCAGCTTCGCCGGCGATTGCCTGGTAATAGTCGACATCGCCGTATTCGAGGGGGTGCAGTTTAACAATGAGTTCAACTTCGGGAGAAAGCCTGGCGGCTGTATATACATCGAAGGCGGCCTGTCTTCGTAAAACGGGATCACGTTGCGGCTGCGAGGCAAACACCAGTTGAAAGACCGTATGCTTTTCCCCTTGCCCCGAAAGCAGTTTCGGAATAATGTCAGTGCGCAAATGGCCAACTGAAACCACAGACTCAGCCGGATAGTTGCCTTTCTCCACCAGAAATTGTTCCCAGTATCTTCCCCATGTGAGTGTATAATCGGGAATGACCCCCTGCAATACATCGTTTTTCGTATACAGGTAGGCCGGGTGCAAATCGTGCATCGTTCCATGCTGCATCCCAACGGTTTTTATCCCGTGAAATTTGGCTGCATCGAGTAATGATTTACTGAGCGGACTGTTTTCATCGATTCCCAGAACCACCCTGAATTTATTTTTACCGAAAAAACGTTTGGCCGCAAAATACCGGGTGAGATAATAAACACTGGACGAATGCAGTGACTGCACAAAACGAATAGCCAGTTTTTCGTTTACTGAAAGCGGATGGGAAAGCAGTTCAGGATATTTTGCTGCCAGTTTTTTACCAGCCTGCCTGGCTTTACGATAAGCGCGTAACCCGAACCGGATCATGATACTTTCCATATTTTTTTTCGGATGCCCCGATTCGCTTGCCTTAAAATAATCCTTATGAAATGGAAAAGCAGTTTTTGTCTTCAGCTTCGGGACTGGCACTTCTCCCAACAGGTTCAATTCCGGTCCGGACTGGGCATAAAAGTAGTCGAGCAGAAGATTACCCTTTTTGGGTTCCAGGCTTTCAAGATCAAGTAATGGGGTGTACCTTTCCGGGTAACAGATCAGAATACCTGATTTTCCAAAACGGGCAAAGCAGGACGAAAGAAGGCGAAGCATCAGAAACAGCAGGTATTTCAATGATAAAAACACATTGATCGTCTGTTTCTTTTTCTCCGGGAAAATAAATTCCAACTGCGGAAATTCATCCTGGATGAAACGGAATTCGGCAGGACAGTAGAAAATGTTTTTTTCATTTTCATGAAAGCTTACTTTTGACAGTTGGGCCAGTTTGTAATTCAGGTTTCGAACAAAAAAATATGTTCTGAATTTATGATAATGCCAGATACTGCTTCTTTCAACCTGTAAAAGGGTAACCAGCGAACGGCCATTGATCAGCTTATCGCCCAGGTTTTTAATTTGATCGAGTACTGAATAGTTAATTGTTCTTTTTTCTTCGGCAGAAAGGGGAACCGTTTCAGAAGGGAACGGAAGCATATAATCATCAAGACTAATGATTTCTGTCTGAGATTGAATTTGTTGTATCTCAGAAGATGTCAGTTCTCGTCCGATGATGGTCCGTTTTTTCATTTTCCGGCAGAGATAATAATTCGACTTAGTAGCCGGGTCAGTTCTTTCCGCGAATAAGCGTCGGTATTTTCCGGTTCAGTTTTTATTTCTGAATTGAAAATCTTCAGGATAAAATTACTGATCCCGTTTTCATCTGAATAATCAAATATGTGTCCGCATTTCGTTTCCCGGAGAATACCTGCCAGGTCGCCGTCGGTGGGGCCAATAGCCAGCACTGGTTTACGGGAGGCCAGGTATTCAAAAAATTTGCCGGTTAAGATTCCTGCATTATTTTCAACTTTCGGGATGATAAGTAACAACAAGTCCGAACGCAGCAAATATTCAATCGATTTCGGATGGTCAACATAACCGGTCAGTTCCAGCTCCAGTTCCGGGAATTTATTTCTTATCTGTTCTGAAATAGTTCCGGGGACTTTACCGACAAAACGGATTTTTATTTGCCGGGAAAATGTTTGGCCTGTCTTTTTTAACGCGTTAATAAATCCCGAAATATCATAGGTTTCAGAAATTGTCCCGGTGTAGGTAATGGTAAATTTTTCTTCCTTTTCATAAACTTTGTCCCCGAAATCATCTTCATCGAACCCATTGGGAATAATAGCCGTTTTCAGGCTTAGGTCAGCATTTGTTTTTTTGTTGAAAAGGCGCAGCAAATCCTTGCTGACCGTGATCAGGTGGCTGGCTTTTTCGAGCACCTGCCTTTCCATTTGCCGGTCGATCATTCGGGCAGTCCATGTGTGGTAAAACTGTTTGTAATAATAAATATCGGTCCAGGGGTCGCGCAGGTCAGCGATCCAGGGAACGCCGTTTTTTTTATGAAGTTTCAGCCCGGTCAGATGAGTCGAATGTGGCGGACCTGTGGTAATAACCGTATCAATCGTATATTTTTCAACCAATTCAACAGCTTTCCGGTATGCGTATTTATTCCAGCCTTTCCGGGGGTCAGGCAATAAAAAATTACCCCGGACGAACCGGCTTAGCTTCTGAAAAAAAGACGGGTCCGTTTCATTGGCAAAACCGCCGTAAGGAATTTCCTTCTTTTTCGAAAGGCGACTGTAGAGTTGATATAATTCAAAACTTTTAGTGTAATATACCTCGGCCTCGGGATTTATCTCGTTCAGCAGGCTTTCATCGGTTTGCGGATAACTGGCAAAAGCCGGATCAACCGTCAGCACAACAGGATGAACCCCGAACAGGGGGAGGTACTTCACAAACTTCAGCCACCGCTGTACACCCGCTCCTCCCGAAGGAGGCCAGTAATATGTAATAATTAAAACTTTTTTCAATTTCGGATCAATCTGTTAAAACGAAGTAAAGATAATAGTTTTAATCAGGCAACGCGATCCGACAGGTTATCGGGTAACTTATTTTTTAATAGCTTTGACAAAAATTGCACTTATCTTTTGAACTTACACCATAACATGAAAGTATATATAAGGCCTGATACAGACTACTATTACCCGACTCTTTATGTTTTGAAAATAATGGAAAAGAATCAAAATTACAGTTTCGTGTATGTAGAATCTGTTGAAAATGCCACAATCATATGGGACCATTTGAACCTGGAATCCCAACCCATACATCTTGCATTTTACGATACTTTGAAGAACTACAAAGACAAATTATCTCATGTCTTTCAATTTAATTCAGTTCCCGCCATTATCAACGAAAAGGGACAAAAAGATGTGATTGCTACAATTTTTTATATGATCAATTGTCTTCAGGAGTTTAATCCAGGGGAAGACCATTTAGATAAATTTGGACGGTTCAAATTTGAATCATCATACCAATTCCGCTTTAATAATATCGAAGAAAATTTAGTGCAACAGGAGATTGATTCATTTTTCAGAGAGTTCAGAATAAAAGGTGCCAATGAAAAAAGTTCATTTTTTATCTCGCACGACGTGGATGCTTTGTATGGCTCATTGGTTCAGGATGGTTTCTGGGCTTTGAAAAAAATGAGGATAGATATTATCCTGAGGTTGATTGTCAATGAATTAGTGCGAAAACCACACTGGAAGAATATCGACAAAATAATTAAACTAAATAATGAGTATGATATCCGGTCTACATTTTTTTGGTTAGTGAACCAGGGCATAGGGACGAACAATATAAAGAACGCCGACTACAATCTGAAAAAGGAGAAAAATATCATAGATATGGTTCATGGGGCAGGTTTTTTTTGCGGGCTTCATAAATCATGCATGGACATGAGTATCGATGAAGAACTTCAGAAAGGGGAACTTAATACAAAATACAACCGGTATCATTTTCTGAATTTTTCAACATATCCGGACTGGGCGAAAATATCAGAATCGGAAATACAATTAGATTGTAGTCTTGGCTTTGCAGAAAGGTATGGTTTTCGGAATTCGTACGGAAGATCGTTTCAACCTTTCAATTTCGAAAATAACCGGCCCTACGATTTTATAGAAACCCCTCTTACCTTTATGGATACCACCTTATACAGATACATGAAACAATCCGCTGATAAAATTGGGGATATAATTATAAACTTTTTTGAAAAAAATAAGTACAATTGCCATCATTCGTTATTGTGGCATAATACTGGTTTTACAAATTATAAATATGGCTTTTTGCTAAAGGAATATAAAAAAGTGATGGGGTATTTGTATGAAACAAAAATTGCTGCAATTACCCCTGATGGAATCATTAATAAATGCCGTCTAGACTGGAATTTCTAAAAGTAACAGCTTTGAAATTGAATAAATGTTACATTTAAAAAGACATAATAACCTGATTATACGGGGAATTGAGAAGCTCAATGCCTTTTTGCTGGAAAAAGGGACAGGTGTCCTGAGAATCAATGTATTTGCTGCAAAAGCAGGCACGGGCCTAAACCAAATCGAAATAGATGGCAATTACTCCGTTTGTATCATAAACGAAAAGGTTTTAAATGGTATTTCAAGAATCCGCGGGCGAAAGAAATATAACCAGCTAAAAAAAGTACTGAACAAGGGAGGATATGGCATTTCAATATACCAGGCTGATGAACTGGCCGCATACGGGTGGATAGGTATGAATAAGGGAAAGCATAGCCGAAGAATTTTTACGCCGTTTGCAATTCCTCATGACAGCGCCCATATTTTTGAGTGCTACACTGTTAAAAAGTTTAGGGGCCGGAAGTTATATCAGGCAATTGTGTACCAACTGGCTGAGCAGGCAAAGTCAGAACAGGCTAAAAATATTTATATTGATACAGTTTTTGGTAATTATGTAGCAGAAAAAGGAGTAAGCAATCTCGGGTTTGACCATGTTTCATTTCAAACCACGGTGTTATTTCTCAATAAAGTAATTTTTCAATATGATCGTAAAAGATAAAAAGCAATATTCAATATTTTGCAAGTCGTACAAAAAGTTACCAGTTTATTTTAACGACTGGTATTTGGACAATGTATGCGGCAAAAAAAATTGGGATGCCCTAATCTATATGGAAGATGGGAAGATTCAGGGAGTATTGCCCTATTTTATGTCCGGGATACCAATCATTGGCAATAAAATTGCTATGCCTAAGATTACTCCTTACATGGGCGTATTCCTGGTTATGCAGGAAGGAATAAAAAATGTAAAAAGGATTAGTCTTGAAAAAAAGGTGGCCTCTGCTTTGATAGAGGCTCTGCCCAAACATAAATATTTTAATGTCCGCTTTCACAAAAGTTTTCAAAATTGGCTGCCTTTTTACTGGAAAGGATTTGTACAACAAACCATGTATACTTATGTAATCAGGGATATCTCAGATTTAGATGAAGTGTACAGTAACTTCAAAAGTAGTGTACGAAATAAAATCAGAAAGGCGGAACAAATTGTAAAGGCCGAGATAAGTGATGATATTGAGACTTTTTACCGGGTGAACAAATTGAGTTTTGACCGGCAAAACATGGCGATTGGATATGACCTGGCGAGTCTCAAAAAAATAGACCAGGCTTTCTCTGAAAATAATTCCAGGGTTATATTCCTTGCAAAAGATAAGCAAAACAGGGTTCACTCAGCTCTTTATTTAACGTATGACAAAAACTCTGCGAATGTTCATTTAGTTGGTGAAGACCCTGCATTACGCAGCAGTGGCGCCGGTACCCTTTTGGTTTGGGAAGCCATTAAATATGCCCGGAATAAATTAAAGCTCGCCCAGTTTGATTTCGAAGGAAGTATTATTGAACAAATTGAAGAAAACAGGAGAGCCTACGGGACAGAACAAGTAGGCTACCACCGAATTCGAAAGGTGAACTCTCTTCTCTTAAAGTTTATTTTCTTCTTTTATGACTTAATCGGTAAAAGAATATAGACTTAATCCGGAAAGTATGTTTACTGCAACTTTGCAAATAGCTTTTTAAAGTTTATTTCTCCTGAAATAATATTCTGAAGTTTATCAATTTCAACCCGGTCCTGTTCCATGGTATCGCGGTAGCGGATCGTTACCGTGTTATCTTCCAGTGTCTGGTGGTCGATAGTTATACAGAACGGCGTACCGATGGCATCCATCCGGCGGTAACGTTTACCGATCGAATCTTTTTCATCATACTGGCAGTTAAAATCAAATTTCATCATATCGACAATCTCCCGGGCTTTTTCGGGCAGGCCGTCTTTTTTCACCAAAGGAAGGACAGCCAGCTTTACCGGGGCAAGTACCGGCGGCAATTTCAAAACCACGCGTGTATCTTTCTGTCCGTTGGCTGTATCTACTTCTTCTTCGTGATAAGCCGCTGAAATTATCTGGAGGAACATACGATCGACCCCGATGGATGTTTCTACCACGTATGGCACATACGATTCCCCCAGATCAGGGTCATAATATTGTATTTTCTTTCCTGAATATTTCTGGTGTTGAGACAAGTCGAAATTGGTACGGGAATGGATCCCTTCCACTTCCTTGAACCCAAACGGGAATTTATACTCAATATCCACTGCCGCATTGGCATAGTGGGCCAGCTTTTCATGCACATGGAAACGGTAATTGCCGTCGCCAAAGCCAAGTGCACGGTGCCAGTTTATCCGGGTTTCTTTCCATTTTTCGAACCAGTCGAGTTCGGTGCCCGGCTTTACGAAAAACTGCATTTCCATCTGCTCGAATTCGCGCATACGGAAAATGAACTGACGGGCCACAATTTCGTTACGGAATGCTTTTCCTATCTGGGCAATACCGAATGGAATTTTCATACGGCCTGTTTTTTGCACGTTCAGATAATTCACAAAAATACCCTGGGCCGTTTCGGGACGCAGGTACACTTTTAAGGCACCATCGGCAGTCGATCCCATTTCGGTGGCAAACATCAGGTTAAACTGGCGGACATCGGTCCAGTTGCGGGTTCCTGAAATCGGGCAGGCAATTTCTTCATCAATAATTATCTGCCTTAGTTCTTCAAAATTATTATCATTTAATGCCTTTGAGAAACGGTTGTGCAGGGCATCCCATTTTGCCTGATAATTCAACACACGGCCATTGGTTTCGCGGAATTGTTTTTCGTCGAAAGCATCGCCAAAACGTTTGGCAGCCTTTGCTACTTCCTTGTTTATTTTTTCCTCTGTCTTGGCCAGTTGTTCTTCAATCAACACGTCGGCACGATAGCGTTTCTTTGAATCTTTATTGTCGATCAGAGGATCGTTAAAAGCATCCACGTGACCCGAAGCTTTCCAGATGGTTGGGTGCATGAAAATAGCCGAGTCGATGCCCACCACGTTTTCGTGCAACAATACCATACTGTCCCACCAGTATTTCTTGATGTTGTTTTTCAGTTCGACGCCATTCTGTCCGTAATCATAAACGGCTCCCAACCCGTCGTAAATTTCGCTCGATTGAAATACATACCCGTATTCTTTACAGTGGGCAACCAGTTTCTTGAAAATATCTTCCTGAGCCATAATGCCTTTATGTTTTTTATTTTAAGGGCGTAAAAATAGGAAAAAATGGGAACAATATATGCGGATCAGATTCATTTATAATTCCGGAAACAGGTAATCCCCGGGGGGGGATGTTTCTATGCAGTTCTAGCTCCCATGGGGCCATAATGAGGCAATGACAGGAAAGGTATCCGGAAGACAAGTCCCCAATTCACCGGAAGGTGAAAAGCAGGGATGGCCGGTCAAAGTAGTCCGGGCCGGCGAAGGCGGGAGCGGTTTTTGGCGGGTATTCAAGGGATGTGTGCCGGGAAGAAAAAACCGTGAGGCGGGAGGAAGGATGACTTTGACAAGACTTTTACTTCCTTTTGGTCGACTGCAAAAGGAAGGGCCCAGCCGGGCAGAGGCGAATACAAAATAACAATAAAAACGGACAATAGTCAGAAAACAAGCTTCATTGCATTTCCGTTTTTTACAGTCCTCAAGCCGGACGGGCTGCTCCTCATTCAATAACGGAACGATGGCTCCTTACAAAGACAGAACATGGAACACTCTTCCTGTTCTTCTCCACAAAGTTCAATACATAATTTTTCAGGCTGCCTTTTCTTTCGACAACCAGATGAGAAGAATAATCCCGGCCCGGGCAATCAGAAAAACCGTGATACCGAAAAGCGGATCAATCAGCGCCATCTTCAAACCGTCGGCCATCAGTCGCGGGGTCAGTTCTCCTTGTGCCGCAATCATGTCGAAAGCTTTTATCAAACCAAAAGTACGTCCCAGGAATCCCCAGGCTACAGTAAACCATCCAAAGGAAGAAATCAGTGAAATGGTTTTTTTGTTGTCGTTCCGGTTCATTAATCCCTGAACAATTAATGCCAGGATAACAATCAGTAAAATCAGGATAGGATAGGTAAAAAAGGGCCCGCCGTCGTTAAATTTTCCAAATAGTGATTCCATAATAATTGGTTTTTAAGTTGATACTACGTCAAAAATAGCCTGCATTTTCCCCCGATATTTTTATTTGCGACGGATCAACCGTTTTGTTTGCTTTTCAGCAGGTTTAAAATTACGAATTGAAAATTACATATCCTTTTTTGCAATATCGCTTGCTAAATTGGTATTTGGCCTATAAATGAGAGCCGAAAAGAAGAAAATCCGTAATATTGTTGTAATGATTTTGCTGAAAGACATAAAAATAAAGGAAATACTGCTGCATTTTTTGTTCTGGATTGCGGTGTGGTTCTTCTTTGTTTATTTTTTTAGTTACAATTCCGACGACACGGCTTATGTAACATGGTTCTCAAGTCTTTTGCTGCCATTGACCATGGTCGTTACCTATTTCATGATTTATGGTCTGATCCCCAGATTCCTGCTTGCAAAAAGATATTTTCGTTTTGCGCTTTACAGCTTTTATATCCTGGTTTTTTCTTCCTACATGATTGCATTGATTATTTATGGTTGCCTGATTTTTATACTGAAATTTAATATTGCCGTCATGCCGCCGATGAGCAAGAATTTTTTCTTTATTTTAATCCTGGTTTTTCTGGTCGCGGGGCTTGTCAGTTTCGTTAGTTTGCTTAATCATAGCTTTAAAACGAGTTCCAGGAACAAAGAACTTCAGAATAAAATACTGGCAACTCAGCTTCAACTAAAGGAACAGGAATTGCATTATCTGAAAATGCAGATTCACCCTCATTTTTTATTCAATACATTGAATACGATTTACGGATTTGCACTGAAACAATCGAAACAAACTCCTGAAATTATTTTGAAGCTTTCGAATTTGCTGGATTATATTTTGTACCAGATTAACGAGCCCCAGGTAAGCCTGAAAGAAGATGTTCTGCATATGAAGGAATACATCGACCTGGAAAAAATGAGGTTTCAGGATAGACTGAAAGTTTCATTCGTAACCGGCAATATTGATGAAGAAATCCGGATAGCGCCCATGTTGTTGATTCCTTTTGTTGAAAATGCCTTTAAACACGGAAGCATAATGGATGGCTTTTTAAAGATGGATATCCGGATAACAGTAGAAAAGGATCAACTGAAGTTTTCGATAAGAAATACTGTTTTAACTGATGAAAAGCAAAACCAAGGTACCGGAATTGGCCTGGAAAATATTCGCAAAAGACTTGATTTGCATTATAGCAACAGGTATAAACTGGAACAGGATATCCGGGATAACTGGTATAATGTTGTCCTGACATTGTCGAATTTAAACTGGAATGAAAATGCCGAAGGTAATTCAATGCTTAATCGTTGACGACGAACCCGTTGCCCGTGAGATTTTGGAAAGTCACCTGGCAAAAATAAGTACGGTAAACGTTGTGGGTAGCTGTAAAAACGCATTGGAGGCGTTTCATGCAATCAGTACCGGGAACATTGATTTGGTTTTTCTCGACATCAACATGCCTGGAATATCGGGATTGTCATTTGCAAAGTCGATTAACAGCAATATTAAAATAATTTTCACCACTGCTTATCGCGAATATGCTGTCGATGGCTTCGATTTACGGGCAGTCGATTATTTGCTGAAACCTATTTCGTTTGAACGTCTTTTGCAGGCAATCGATAAGTATCTGGATGAAAATATGCCCCTGAAAAACATTGTGCCGGATGAAATTACACCGGAGAAAAGTAACTTTATTTTTGTGCGTTCCGACCGGAAGATGATTAAAATTAATTTCAGTGAAATCACTTTTATCGAGAGCTTAAGCGATTATATAAAAATACATCTGAGTGATAAGGTGGTTGTTACCCGCGAAACCATATCAAATATTGAAGCCCTGCTACCCCAGAAAGATTTTTTGAGGGTCCATCGGTCGTACATTGTTTCGTTTGCCGCTATCCATTCGTTTACCAACGAATATGTGGAAATCGGGAAGCACGAAATCCCAATCAGCCGAAGTTATAAAAACGATGTTTTGCAAAAACTTGAAGGTATCTGACTTCAGTCAACCTCTTCAAAATCGACATATTCACCTTCGTTATGGTTGTCCTTCGAAGAACTGTTTTCATTATTTATAATTGTGACTTCACCCTCCTTTTTCCGGTTGGCCTGCTGCTGGTTTTGCCTGATATTCGTTTTTGCCTGGTTCAGTACCGAAGCAAAAACAATTTTTCCGATAATCTTAAAAACGTAATAAACAAGTACGATTATCAGAATGGTTCTGAGAAAATTCCAGACATAAAGGATAATTAATAAACCGCTCATTGCAATTGCTTTTCTGAGGAGGTAAAATTACAAATAAAAAAATAAACCTGAACTCTAAATTTTTTTCTGTCCGATTACGACGATACTTGGTGCGATCTGAAATCCTTTTTTATTGATCCGTTCTTCAATGTCTTCAATTAATGCTTTTTTTTCTTCGTACACTCCATGCCTTTTAAGTAGCCCGGCCAGACTTTTTAGTTGATTGATCCTCTGGGCTAAAATTTGCGGGTCAAAAGTTGGCTCCTCCATTTTCAGATTTGAAAACGAATATTCGGTTGTAATCCCGTTCGAACGGACAATATCCAGAACTTCAGCAGTGGTATATGTTTCCCTGTGAAAAATACCTTCTAACTGGTCGGTAAAACTTCGCAGGTGGTGTTGCATCTTATGGTTTTCCTGTGCCTCATTTTGTACTTCGGAAACAATTTCGTTGATAATCAGCCACCCGTCAGGTTTTACTACCCGTTTTATTTCAGCAAAGGTTTTCGGAATATCAGCTAAATGATGCAGGGCAAACGAAATGGCAACTACATCAAAACTGTTGCCGGCAAAATTCATTTGCTCACTTTCCATTTGAATAAACCGGATGTTCGCAGATGAAAATTTTTTACGGGCTCCGGTAAGCGGGGCCTCAAACGGATCGATCCCGGTTATTTTTGTTCCGTTCGGAAAAACTTCGGTTAAAACTTTAACAAAATCGCCGCCTCCACAGCCAACATCTAAAACCGACGATACTTTTTTATCCTGAAAATATTTTACTAATTCTTTCATAATTTAAACAAGTAATAAGAATGCCGATAAGGCAGTAATTACAATAACGGCATAACGGTATGTTTGTTCAGGAATAATCTTAACCATCCGGATGCCCAGGAAAGCCCCCAGAGCAATAGCAGGCAAAGTCGTCAGGTCAAGTGCCAGTGTATGAACGTTGATGGTCTTCCAGATGAACAAATGAAGAGGAAATTTGCTAAGGTTCACGATCAGGAAAAACCATGCGCCGGTACCGATAAAATTATTTTTGGGAAGATGGATGGCCAGCAGGTAAATCGCAAAGATAGGGCCGGCCACATTGCCGATCATCGTGGCAAAACCTCCCAGTATCCCCATTGATGCAGCAAACCACCAATCATCGGGGAAAAATTGCTGTCCTTTTTTCCGGTCTTTCCACAACATCAAACCGATACATACGAACACCAGTACTGCAATCAGGTTTTTGAATTGTTCATCGTTTACAACAGTTCCCACCCAAAGCGCCAACCCAATGCCAACAAAAGCCCAAGGTAATATTTTAACCAGATATTTCCATTCGGCATGCCGGCGGTAATGGCCCACGCCAAAAATATCGGCCATAATTAATATGGGAAGCAAAATACCAGTCGATGATTTTCCTCCAAAAATATAAGCTAAAGTGGGGACTACGATCATTGAAACGCCGGGCACTCCAACTTTAGACATGCCAATCAGCATTCCGCAAACACCTAATAAAAACCACTGAAGCGGCGACAGTTCAAATGAAGATAGTATTTCCATTGTTGAAGTTTCAGCAAGCAAAATTAAAATAACAGGCCAGCCTGACGCTATTTTGTTAAAAAAAGAAGTTGGTTGAAATAATTATTAAAGAAACCTTTACAATAAAAATGAAAAGGCTGGTGTGATATCCAACCTTTTCCGATCATTAAAGGAACCGTTCTTTTTTAGAGAACGGTTCCTTTTCCCGTATTACAAATAAGATATAATCTTATCCATACGTTCCGAGATATCTTTCAGACGGGTCCGGTCCCCGCCGTCGACTTCCGCCCGTATCCAGCCTCCCCTGTAATTAACTGAACGTATTGTTTTCATCACCACCGGCCAGTTATTATCCCCCTCTAAAAGATTCACCTTAAATCCGGCCCATAGTCCTTCCGTATTCATTAAGTCACGGCTAAACTCCTTAATGTGCAATTTCAATATCCGTTTGTTCAGTGTTTTTATCCAGTGTTCAGGCCAGCCGTAACGCAATATATTGCCGACATCGAAATACCAGCCGATAAGCGGATGGTTGATCTCGTCAACAAAGCGTTTGGCTTCAACAGGGCTTAACAGGAAATTATTCCATACATTTTCCAGGCCAATCTGTATCCCTGTTTTTTCGACATAAGGAATTAATTTCCTGATTGAGTCCAGCGAAGTATGATAAGCCTGTTCATAAGGTACCTTCTCATTGACCACACCGGGAACCACCAGCACGGTGTCGCCTCCGAAATCCTGCACATCCTGCAGGGATTGGGCTACTGAGCGGATACACTCCGCCCTGACCTGAGGGTCGGGATCGGAAAGCGGCTTTTTCCAGTGGTCTTTGTTGATCACACCCGGCAGTTCGATCCCCGACTTTTCTTTTGCTTTCAGAATTTCAGACTTATCCAGGTCCACCGGACTGTTTAACTCAAGTCCGTCGAAGCCCAGGTCTTTGGCCAGTTTAAATTTACCGGTTAAAGATAAATCCTCCCTGATCATGTCATAACCGATACTTTTCTTCAAAATAACCGGATGGCCTGCAGGGGCTGACGGGTCAGCGGCCCGGACAAGCGGGCCGCCGACTGTTGAAACTCCTGCCATCAGCATCGTCGATCTGATAAAATCTTTTCTGTCCATAACAACAATTATTTAAATTTTGTAATACCCGGTACGGCAACAGGAATGTCATATTTAGTATCCCATGATATTTTTTCAGGGAACAGGCGGTCCATGGAAGAAAGGGCCTGTTCATAAGAGACCGTTTCACCGGTATATGCAGCCATGCGCCCGGCCATGGCCAGCAAATTGGAACGTGTCATCCATTCGCCGTCATTCACCGGGGCGCCGGCCCTGACCGAGGCGAACAGTTCATCGTGCTCCTGCTGATACATGTCTTTTACTTTAGTTTTATTGTAAGCTTCTGCACCGGTAAATTTTGTAACATCCTGATAAGTCCATGGATTCCGGCCTGTAATTTCGTGGAGGCCTGTGCGGCAATCCACGATACATTTACCATCGGTCCCTGTAAGTTCCACGGCATAGGAAGGGGTGGTGCCTGCCTGCTGGCGACAGAAAAAATAAGCCTTTGTCCCGTTGGCATACCTGTAGGTGACGGCAAAATGATCGAACACGTTCCCGTACTTTTTATCTGTTCTCTTCTGCCTGCCCCCGGTACCGCTGACGCTCACAGGCGCTTCATCGCCCATGGCCCACGAAAGCATATCAATACTGTGGATCGCCTGTTCAATAATATGATCGCCCGACAGCCAGTTATAATAGAGCCAGTTGCGCAGTTTATATTCCATGTCAGACCATCCCCGCTGACGTTCTTTATACCATAATTCGCCCGTGTTGTAAGTGGCTTCGGCAGCAAGTACCTCCCCGATCTGACCGTTTAATACGCGCGAAAATGTTTCTCTTTTGGGAGTGTGGTATCTCCAGCAAAAGCCGGAAACCAAAGACAAGCCTTTATGCTTTGCTTTTTTTGCCGCTATCATCACCCGCCGTAATCCCGGGGCATCCACGGCAAAGGGTTTTTCAGAAAAAATATGCTTGCCTGCATTGACGGCTGCTTCCAGATGAGCGGGACGGAAACACGGGGGAGTTGCCAGTAAAACCACATCGACATCCGTATCAATCAGTTTCTGATAAGCATCCAGTCCCACAAATTTATTTTTGCCGGTCACCTGTACTTTCTCGCTGAATTTTCCCTTCAGGGTGTTATATGACTCATCCAGCCGGTCGGGAAATGCATCGGCCATTGCCCACAGCACCACATTGGGATCGGCATTCAGCGCTTGTTCTGCGGCCCCGGTTCCCCGGCCGCCACACCCGATAAGTCCCACTTTCAGCGTATTGCTGTTGGAGGCCCACACCGCTTTTGTGCTGATCATGGCCCCGGCAGTGGCCACTCCTGCCACTTTGGTAAATTGTCTTCTCGATATTTTCATATGTTTTCAATTTTTAGTTTTTACAATTTGCGTATTCCTATTAAGTAATGGGCATGAATAAATGTCGTATTCTTTTTTTCGTCTACCCCTAAATTCCTCAGGGGACTTTCGCTCTGAACAAGCGTCCTGCTATGATCGCAGCAGAGCCCCCTTCAGGGGGTTGGGGGTCAAAATGCTACAATAAAACAGTCCTCACTACTTAATCTCATTGTTCATTCTCTCATTACTCATTACTCATTATTCATTATTCATTGTTCATTGTTCATTACTCATACCCCGGGTTCTGCTCCAGTTGAGGGGCTTTCTTTATTTCAGTTCTGGACAGGGGCAGCCAGTACTGCCGGTCGGCCCATTTCCTGGAATCGGCAAGCGTGGTCTTATTGTAGATATACATACCGGCACCATCATTAAAATGATAGATATACATGGGGTAATCATCTTTGATCACTTCATCGCAGATCATCCATTTCCGGATGCAATACCACCGGTCCCCTTCCCCTAACATCTCTATTAACCGTTCATGCCGGTACCACTCTCTGGCCTGGTCCCGGGATGAGGTTTGCCGGTCGGGCAGGCCGGCCCTGTTCCGGATCATGTTCAGGGCGTCCAGTCCCTCATTAACTTCCCCTAATTCGATGCAGGCTTCTGCGTAATCGAGCAAAACTTCTGCAAACCGGAATTCAAGCCAGGCATTTTCATTATTGTACAGTTCACCATCCAGGTCGATGTCGAGCATTTTTTTCAGGTAATACCCTGTTTTGGTCCCGTTCCATGCCTGACTGGAAGCCGAACGGCTGTCCGCCCCGCCGGTCGTTACCGGCGCTAACTTTGCGATCCCGGACAATACTTCTTCCACACTGCCGGTCCCCATTAAACCTGCTCCCGGCGCTTCCACCTCATAAGCAATCTGAACTTTGCCGCCGGTTGAAGCCCGCTCCTGCCAGGGGGCGCCGTCATAAAGCACATAAGCATAAAAACGCGGTTCCCGGCCCGCATAAGGGTCCCGCTCCGGGTCTTCGGCCAGTTGTTCTTCGGTATATTCCCTGATATTCAGTTCCCCGGGATTATATTTATCCCACTCAAACGGGGTCCCGTCTTTCATTTCAAACTGCCTGACAAGGCTTTCCATGGGTTCGTTGTTGCCCCAGTTGTTATAGCCATTGGGCCCCCACCACAGGTTGTTGCTTGCACTGTTGCCCTGGCTGTTGAGATACTGGATCCCCCAGATCACCTCATCATTCCAGCTTCCTTTTTGCATGAAAAGGTCATCATAAACCGATGCATATTCCTCCACCTCTTCACCGGTCATATTAACGGGCGGATCATCGGTGGTCCCGGCAAGCTCATAATGACCGTATTCCCCGTCAATAATTTCTCTGGCCGCATTTTTTGCAGCAGTCAACCGGTCTGTCCGGCTTCCCGACTGAAAGGAAACAAGAGGATTGGAAGCTTCATTTCCACCATTGGTCAGTTCACCGGCCACAAAGCTCAGCAGTCTTGACTTCAGGGCAGCGGCTGCCCCTTTGGTGGCCCTTCCCTGGTCTGTTTCGCCTTTAAGCGGAAGGCCGGTCATGGCCTGTCCGATATCTGACAGGATAAAACCGACCGTTTCCTGAAGGCCCGCCCTTTCCCGGGTTGAGAAATCATCGTCCAGGCTGAACTTCTTATCAACCAGGACCAGGCCTCCGTATGAACGGAGCAGGTTGGTGTAGCAAAAAGCCCTGATAAAATAAGCTTCCGCTTTCATTTGCGCAAGCAGGTCCCTGTCAGCGGCCGTTTCAACAGGCACATCATCAATGCCCCCCAGCAGGGTATTCACATTTTTAATATTGGCATACAGGTAGCTCCATTCCAGGAAACTGTAGTGGTCGTCGCCAAAATGCCCCAGTTCATCAGGCGTCAGGGTCCCTTTAAGGAATTCAACATCTCCGCCCCGGTGGATATTCAGTAATTCATCGGTGGAAGATGACAACAAATCCTCCCGCATGCCCAAAACCTGTTCAATATCTTTTCCTCCCATGCCGTCATAACATTCCATTAAGAAAGCTTTTACCAGGTTAATATCCTGAAAAAGGGATCCTTCATTAAAGGAATCAACAGGATCCTGGTCAAGCACATTACAGGATGCAAATACCAGGATGACTGATAATGTAAAAAGTGTATGTAATTTTTTCATGTGTTTATATTTTGTGTTTTAGAAAGTCACTTTAAGGCCTGCTGCAATCGTCTTCATCGACGGATACGATTCAGGATCGCCTACCTCCGGGTCGTATTTTTTGTTTTTTGCCCAGATCATGAAAAGGTTATTCCCGGATACAAAGACACTGGCACCCGATATGCCGGCTTTCGTGACCAGTCTTTGCGGAATGGTATAGCTGAGCACTGCATTTTTCAGCCGGCAGTAAGCCATGTTATCGTACCAGTACGTGCTCATATTGCTCAGGTACGACCAGTACTGATCGGAACGGTGAAACGGCCTTGCCTTGTCCGAGCTGCTGTTCTCCGGCGTCCAGTAATCAGTGGCCATCCATTTGTACACGTTCTGTCCGACCCCCCTGTTGCCTGAAACGGACGCTTTATAATAGGTTCCCTGTCCCTGGAAAAGAAGCGATAAGGACCAGTTCCTGTAATTGGCACCGATTTTAATCCCGTAGAAAATTTCCGGGGCATCGGTCTTGTCAAGCAGGATCTTATCGTCAGAAGTGATCGTTCCGTCCCCGCTTACATCTTCAAAAATAACATCACCTGGTTTGGCATCGCTCCGGTGCGGATAAGCACCGAGTTCTTCCTGTGAATGGAAAATCCCGATGGCCCGGTAGACCAGATCGACCCCGTACGGATGGCCTGTCGTGGTTTGCCAGGGGACAACAGTTGCCGGTTCATCCTGGTAAACGACTTTATTCCGGTTCCGGCTGATGTTCCCCGAGACATCGAGTGTGAAATCAGCATTTACCTGTTTATGAAAGCCCGCTTCAATTTCAAAACCCTTGTTTTTCACCACGGCAATGTTTTCGTCGGGTAATGACAATCCGGTATAACCGGGAACTGAAGCGTTGCGGGGCGTCAGGATATCGGAACGCTTGTTCCTGAAGAAGTCGGCATTCAGGCGGAACATCCCATTATTGAACTGCGAATCGAACCCCACATTCCAGGTTTCCTGTTTTTCCCAGGTAATATGCGTGTTTGCCACCCCGTCCTGGTAGATTTTCGTGGTCACATCTTTATCTTCGCCAAGGGTCATGCCGGTGCCCAGGGAATATTTATTGATATATTGAAAGGGATCGCCCGGGTCCATCCCTATTTTCCCGTAACTGGCCCTCAGCTTGAAATAGTTAATAAAGGGAAGCTGTTCCTGCCAGAATTTCTCTTCAGAAGCCCGCCAGCCAAGCAATACACCGGGGAAATTGCCCCACCTGTCCGACGACGGGAATTTTAATGAGCCATCGCGGCGGAAGATGACCTCGGCCATGTATTTCTCCCTGTAATTATAGTCCAGTCTGCCGATCCATGATTCCCGGCCATAAATATTCATGTAGCCGGAGTTGGTTTTTTCTGCTTCGCCTCCGGCATCCAGGATCTGTACCAGGTCAGAGATAAAATACTTCCGGTAAGCATCAAACTGGCTGGTCTTTTCATCAAGCTGTTCAAATGCCCCGAAAACAGAGAAGGTATGCCCCTTAAAAGTTCTGGTGTAGGTCAGGCTTACATTCCACAGTTTGCGTTGGTGACGGTAAAAGGCCTCTGTCAGTTCGGGCGAGTCCAGGCCTACCTGCTCAGGGGTTAATTCCACACTTTCCACATAACCATCGGCATTTCGTACAGCAGTAGTCCGGTCGGCATAATACAGGGTCCAGGGTTTCTTAAACGTTTTATTGTACTGGTTATTCAGGTCGAATGAATACATCCCGTCGACCGATAAGCCTTTAATCATGGGTGGTTTAACCGAACCCCTGAAGGTGACCTGGTTTTTGTAGTTATCCTGTTTGTCATACCCTGCCGCGAAACTGCTGTTGACCACCGGGTTGACGCCCCCTTCAAAATCAGGCCCGGGTTCGCCGGTTGGCCAGAATGATGGTTCGGTAGGAAGGCACAGGGTAGCCCAGCCGATCAGGTTATACGTGTCGGTGGTCGGGTACTTCCTGGCGGTAAGGAACCCGGCATAACCCACCGATGTTTCCAGCCAGTCAGTAACAGGTATATCCAGCCGGGCCCTCAGGTTATACTGGTTATATTTAGTCGAGGCCTGTTCGTAAAAGGCATTTTCGGTCTTATACCCGAACGATACATAATACTTCATTTTATTGCCTGCCCCGCTGATGGACAGGTTGTGCCTGGCGGTCGACGCCCAATCCCTGACCAGGTCGTCCATCCAGTCTGTCTGCGGGTGCTCCCACGGGTCTTTCCCGTTTTTAAACAGCTCAATGTCGGTATCGGAATAAAGCCGGCTTACCCCTTCATAATCCTGGTAATCGCTGATGTATCGGGCATACTCCCATGCCGAGGCCACGTCCGGCAGTTTGGTGGCCGTCATAAATCCCTGGTAAAATTGGTACGTGAACCGGGGTTTGCCGGAAGCGCCTTTCCGGGTGGTGACCAGGATGACGCCATTGGCCGCGGTGCTGCCGTAGATGCTGGCTGCGGCATCTTTTAAAACAGAGATACCGGCAATGTCACTGGGATCAATTTCCTCCAGGCTCCGGCCGGGAACCCCGTCGATGACAACCAGGGGCGCTGTATTATCCTCATCGTCTCCAAGGGTGGTCCTTCCGCGGACCAGTATTTTGGCTGCATTCTTACCTGGTTCACCGGACCCCTGCATGACAACAGTGCCCGGCAGACGCCCGGCAATGGCCGTGGTAACATCGCCGGCACAGACCGATTCAATCTCATCGCCGGCAAGGGACGTTACCGAGCCGACCACATTTTCTTTCTTTTGCGTGCCGTACCCGATGGCCACCACTTCCCCGATGCCGATGGTGCTTTCCTGCATCACCACATTAATCGTGGTTTTGCCGGCCACCGGCACTTCCCGGTCCTTCATGCCCACGAACGAGAACACCAGCGTAGCATCGCCGGGTACATTGGTTAAGCTATAACTTCCGTCGACGCCGGTAATGGTTCCGGTGGCAGTCCCTTTCACGGCAATAGAGACGCCCGGCAGCGGCTGACCGTTCACATCGGTGACGGTCCCGCTGATGGTACGCACCACTTGTTGGGATACGGTTTGCCCGGGCAAAGGGCTGCCGGCACAAAGCCCGGAAAAACCCGGCATAACCGATAAAAGTACAAGCATGAAAATACCTCGAAAGGGCATTTGTTTTGGATTGTTGTTTTTCATAAATGTTTCGATTTTAGTTAGAAAAATTTGTTGTTGTTCGTTCACCCCCAACCCCCCAGGGGGGGCTTTGCTTCGATCATCATAGGATCTTTTTATTCAGGGCAAAGGGCTGTTCAAAAAGACAATTATTGAACACGAAGGCCCGAAGACACAAAGGATAAATATTTATAAAACAATACTTTGTGTCCTGGTGTCTTTGTGTTTAAATTCGCTTTTTATCTTTTTGCATGGCCTCAGGGGGATTGTTTCAAAAAAGGCATAGCAATGCCGGGAAGGATCAACCGGGGTTGATGCAGTCAGAGGATAAAGGACGGCTTTTCACCTCCTCACCCCTGACAGGGTTCCGAAACCCTGTCAGGGATAGAAAGATCGGATGTTACCACCGTACAGGGGGCGGACGCCTGGGTGAAAGAAAAAGGCGTTTTAACTGATGCATGACACTTTGCTTTTCAGATTAAAACTGTTTCGTGTCCCATGCAGGGAAACGAAGCCAATCCACCACCCCTTGTTATGTGAAAAGTTTTTCATAAAATTGGAATGTTAATTAAAATTAGATTGATTAACGACCGGGCCTGCTGCACGTCGCCAAACAGTTGCAGCGGGCTTTTGTTTTTTTAGAGAATATCTGGGTTAGTTAGCTCATAAGCAACAATTTTTAAATTAAACTACAAACATATAAGGTATGCCTGATGAGAGGCATGACCTGAACAATTAAGTTGAGTTTATTAAAAACGGGAAGCGCCTGGAACAAAAACAAAAAAAGGCGCGGACTCAACTTACCGGACTGGGGTACTGGCAATACCTTGCAACGATAAGAGAACCCACGCCTAGGTCGTGAGCCTTTTTTACTTATCATCCCGTTGCATAAAAAGTGCCAGTTTTCAGTCCGAGACTCTAAGCGAATGCTTCTAATATTTTTATTTATCGAAGTTTCGCAAAATTACATCTTTGAGATATAATTTTTTCAAAGATAATAAAACTTTTAATTCATTACCGAATTCGGTAATGAATTAATTAAAAATAAAATTCAAATTGCATCTAAACCTGCAATTATGAATGAGTTTAAGACCAAAATAATTAAAGAATTAATTGCGAAGAGAATTAAAGAGATAAAAGGAGATACACCATACTCCAAAATTGCAGAACGATGTGATACTACTGCTGCCAGAATTAGTGATGTAGCGAATAATAAAATAGATTGCCAATTAAGCACTCTGATTGATATTGCTACAGGTTTGCGTATCCATCCCAAAGATTTATTGGATATACTCTTTGATTTTGATAAATATTACGCAGATTTAGATGGAAAAATGAAGTCGTAACTCAGCAAACCGGACTTCTTGAAAAAAGATACCGAAGATTTCCTAAAGGGATACTGAATTTTGTTGAAAGTTCCTGTACTTTTTCGGAGTCATTTATTCACCATTTCCGAATTTTGGAACCATTTTTTTGTTTATTCTGCTGATTTGTTGTAATTTGGGGCAATGTTTGGAGATATAATCGCTAAAGGAAAAGATAACCCAGTTGCTGACGGTGATTGGGAAAGGATAAAGGTCATACGAAAATAAGACATGAAAGTTCAAAAACGACAGAAAATTACACGCTTGTAGAACAAAATCATATTACAAAGATTAAAAATCCGATGGATGATATATTTGAAAACAGCACCTAAAAATTAGGTTATTCTCATTTAATGGGAATATTAACAACTTATGTAATATAAATTACCCAAACAGGTTGGTTTGTACATAGTTGTGAGCAAAGCTAAAAAAATGAATTACACAAAGATAACCTGATTATAAAAGTTGAAAAGACGGATTGATAATATTGGCTTGATTGAAGGTTGGTGCAAGAAAAAATTAGTTTTGCCCCCGCGCTTCTGTCCTTTGGAATAGTTGAAGAAGTCCACGCATATTGCACAAGCTGATACACAAACCAAAATTTGCAAAAGAGTGAAATTCATTCCTTTAAGCAATACAAGGAAAATTAGAATTAGGTATATTTGGAAAATACATTTTATATACATAAAACACTAAAAAATTATGAAAAAATCAATTTTACTATTATTCTTAGCATTAGTGAGTACAACTTTAATCTTTTTAAGTTGTAATAACAATAACAATACTAATACAAATAAAATAGAGAATAAAACAGTTTATAATAAAATTCTTCGAACTAAAACATTACGTGTAGGCTATATACATTATCCTCCTGCATTTATTAAAGATCCAAATACAGGCGAATATTCTGGTATTTTTTATGAAGTTCTTGAAGAAGTCGGAAAAAATCTGGATTTAAAAATTAAATATGTACAAGAAGTTGGTTGGGGGGATATGATTGAAGCTTTACAGTCTGATAAAGTTGATATAATAAATCAACAAATTTGGCCTACTGCTCAAAGAGGAAAATATGCTGATTTTCTTAATCCAATATATTACATTAGCGTAGATCCTTATGTTAGATATAACGATAATAGGTTTGATAACAATATTGAACTACTAAATTCAAAGGATATAAAAATAGTCACTTTGGATGGCGAAATGACATCTATAATTGCTAAATATGATTTTCCTTTGGCACAAACAATAAGCCTGCCTCAAACAACAAATGTATCTCAATTACCATTAGAAGTTGTTGCGAAAAAAGGTGATGTTACATTTCTGGATAATAAAACAGGTAAACTTTTTATAAAAAATAATCCTAATCAATTAAAAAAAGTAGAAAATGTAGATCCTTTGAGAATATTTCCTAATTGCATGATGATTAAAAAAGGAGAAAACAATTTACAATCAATGTTGAATATCGCAATTGAGGAAGTGCGAAATAATGGTTTTATTGATAAAGTTATACAAAAATATGAACCTCTTCCAAATACATATTATAGGGTAGCCCTTCCTATCTCAAAATAATTTAATGGCTGATATTATTAATATTATAATAGATTATAAACAAGCATTTGTTAGAGGTTTAAGTGTAACTATTAACTTATGTCTTATTATTTGGATTTCAGGAATAGTAATTGGTACTATTTTAGGAGTTCTGTCAAATAAATTTAAAAAAGCAGTAGGTTTGCCGCAAAAGACATTGAATTTTATAATGTCAGGAATACCTGTTTTGGTTTTTTTATTTTGGATACATTATCCATTTCAAACATATTTCAATCTAAATATAGATCCTTTTTATACAGCTGCTATTACATTTTCAGTAATAAATATGTTGAGTGTTTCCGAAATAGTTAATGTTGCGATCAAAGATTTACCAAATCAGTATATTACAGTAGCTAAGGTTTGTGGAATTTCAAAAAAGAGAATATTTTTTAAAATACAAATACCATTAATTCTTAGGCAAGCACTTCCTCCATTATTAATCTTAGAAGTTAATATGTTACACTTAACTCTATTTGCAAGTATGATTTCGGTAGAAGAACTGTTTAGAGTATCTCAAAGGATAGCATCGGAAATATACAAACCAGTTGAGATTTATACAGGACTTGGTATATTTTTCCTAGCAATCTCTTTACCATTAAATGGAGTAGCTTTATATCTTAGAAAAAAATATTTAAGAGATTTGTCTGAAAAATAATATGATAATAGGTGAAAATATAGAAAAGAAATTAGGGAATCGATTAATTCTAAAAAATATTAATATAAATTTACCAGAAAACAATATTTCTGTAGTATTTGGGCCAAGTGGGAGCGGTAAGACTACATTGTTGAATTGTCTAAGTTTAATTGCCCCTCCTGATAAAGGAGAAATAAATATTTTTGGTGAAAAATACATTTTTCCTGAAAATAAAAAAATAAAACAATATCCATATCCTGCAATTGGAATAGTATTTCAACAACTTTTTTTATGGCCTCATCTTACAAACAGAGATAATATTTTACTGGCTGTAAATGAAAAAGATAATCGTGTTTTACAGAATTTTGAATATTTAGTTGAATTATTGAATATGCAGGACTTTATTAATAACTATCCAAACAATTCTTCTGTTGGTGAAAAACAAAGAATAGCTATAGCCAGAGCATTAATATTGAATCCTAAATATTTATTTTTCGATGAAATTACAGCTTCATTAGATATGGTACAAGTATCTAATATTGTAAAAATAGTGAAAGACCTTAAGGAAAAAAACATAGGCATTTTTTTTATTACCCATCAATTAGATGTTGCAAAGGCAATCGGTGATAATATTTACTTTCTCATTGATGGAGAAATAAAAGAGCATGGAGGGAGAGATATTTTTAATACTCCTAAAAGTATAGAATTAAAAAAATATATCAACTCTATTGAATTGTAAATGTTAATAGCAATGGAAAAAGACCTTCTTAATTACCTTATAAAAATAGAATTGATGATAAGTAAAATATCGTCAAAAGAAGGATATAATGAGCTTATTCTTTCAGATAATTACAAAAATATATTAAGAGAAATAATTAATAAAACAGGTATGCTTGGAGCTTCCTTTTCTTTTGTAAATGTATACACCAATGAAATAAAGCTCTTGCAAAACAGGAATTTACAAGATGAAGATAAAACATTACCGTATCATGATTTTCCATTTTTTTATAATCAAGAACAAAAAGAAGATGAAATTAATTCTTTAAAAAGGACAATCACTGATTTAATGTTTATCGGCAAAAGAAAGGTACAAAAGGTAGAGAATAAGAAAATTGATGAGGCACCTGAATTTCTTTTAAATTTACCTCCTAATAGTATCTTGAAAGAAGATCATTTACAATCATTTGAGAAAACATTAAGAAAAACAAATAACTATTTTTTTTGTAATCCAGGAGAGGTTTTATTTTTCCAGTACATTTGGTTTTGGCTAATGCGTAATGTTCAATTTTTTGGCTTTTTTGAAAAAATAGATTATTTGCACCAAGTGAAAGATTTTTCTAACCGTTTTAGCATTAAAAGCATTTTTGATAATCACTATTGGAGCCAAATCGAGGATAAATATGAATGCCCAGAAAAAGATATTGCTTCTGAATTTCATAGATTAATATCAGATAATATAGAGAAATCAGAAGAAGTTGAGAATCTCTGGTTAAAAACACAAAAAGAACTAAATAAAATTACATTAACAGATTATTCATTTTTGGATGACTGGAGATTTTTGGGCTTGAGTAAAAATGATTACTTCTATAAAAAAAATTTAAAAGAGCTTGAAATATTCGTAAATCATCTGAACAAATTATATAATAGGAATGAATTAACAATAGATAAAAATGAAAACAAATCCTCAATTCATAAACAAATTATAGATACAGCAATATCATATCTTTGCGAAAAAAATTCTTGTTCTCCCGAAATTAAAACTTTTGATTTGTTAAAATTACTTCATGAAAAAGTACGGTTTCCCCTGATTCCATTCTTTTTTATGACATATTTTTCAGATAATAAAGTTCCTTTAATACATTTTGTTTTTTCAGTATATAATAGTAATAACTATAAATATAATCTTCTGACAAACAATGGGAAACGGGTATTGAATTCAGGTGTCTTTGCATTAATTGCATTAAAACCTATTTGGACTTTA
This sequence comes from Prolixibacteraceae bacterium, assembly GCA_963662895.1. GTDB lineage: Bacteria > Bacteroidota > Bacteroidia > Bacteroidales > Prolixibacteraceae > GWE2-42-39. Next base: position 2,044,036 of record OY759981.1, read on the forward strand.
GATTCTTATTCTCATTTAAATACAATAGAAGAGGATGCCGAAAATAAATCAAAAAATGAATTATCTGAAGTTGAAATTAAAAGATTAAATATAATACAGATAATTTTTCAACATTTATCGAAAGGCTTAATAGAGTATGGATTTATAGAGAAATTGATAATTTCAAAAATAAAAACAGAAGCTACAAAATCGGCTGTTGCAGCCATTATGGCTAGAAACTTAAGCCATAATATTGGTTCTCATGTACTATCTTATTTAAAGAGCTATATTAGAAGTATTCCAAATACAATAAATGAAAAATTTTTACTTGAACTTCAGAAATTAAATAATCTTAGTGAGCCAATTTACGAATTAAAACTTACAAAAGAATATAAAAAGCTAATTAAAATTAATGAGGTAGACCTTGATGATAGTATGGAGGCTCCATTCCTTTTAGGTTTAGGTAGATTTATTAACTATATACAGGAACGGCAGGATTTTATTGCAACTATTGCTACTGATTATATCCCTTATTATTCGACTATTAATTGTAAAGATTTTATTTATGATGAACTTAATTATGATTACAAAATTGAAAGACACAAAGAAAAAAATAAATATAAAGTAGAAAATATTTTATTAGATCGAATAGCATATTCCGAAGGATTCGATAGAGAAAAAATTGCGATTAATTTTAGGAAATTTAATGGGCTGGATAAAAATCATCAAGATTTAGAGTCTTTAAGAGAAATCAACTTCGATTTACCAGGAGGTATAATAGGTAGGCAGGCAATTTTTTCAATTATAGAAAATATTATTAGAAATACAGCGAAACATGGAAAAAGGAATAAATCATCTTTAACTTTTACAATTGACATAACAGAACCTACTATCAGTTCTAATTCCAATTTTTGGGAGTTTACAGTAACAGACAATAATGAAAATGGAATAGAGGCTCTTCCTAAATTACTTCATGCTCTAAATGAACCTTTCGTTGACGAAATGACGGCAAGATTAATTGAAAGTAATAAAGGAATTAAAGAAATGAGAATTTCTGCATCATGGTTAAGAAATGAAAGCGTAACAAATAAAATAGATAGTTCATTAAATGATTTACCTATTTTGTCTATCCAATTAGTCAATTCTGACGATGATAAAAAAATAATTTTTGATAGTAGAAAACATGAGGTCAAAGATATTTTTTCTCAAAAATTGAGTTCTATCGAACTTTTTGATAGACTTAGGCTAAGTAGTGATATTAAGGCAAATATTCGGTATACATTTTATATTAGAAAAGCTCAGAAATTAGCAATTATAACCGAACAAAAATTTGAGGATTTTATTAGAAACGAGGACGGTAATATAATTCCAATTGAGGAAAATAATGAATGGGAGATTTTTACCGTTAACCAATATAAAAAAGGGAAGAATAAGAATTTTCAATTAATACTTGTCGATAAGGAATTGAAAAAAGAAGAAAAAGATCACATAAGAAAATTAACTTCAACAAGATGTCTATATGACATAGATTTAACAGAATTAGGACAAAATATAAAAAAATTTGAAAAAGATAGTTTAAAAAAAGATATAAAATTTTATAAAAAAGAATATAAGAATAGAACTTTTTCATATTATTTATATAAATGGGTAAATAAAGAATACAAAAGACGTTTTAATGGTTCTGAATTACCAAAAATAGCAATTGTTGAAAAAGATATTAATAAAATAAAATATAAGGATAGCATTTCAGACAAAGAATATTTTAGAGAAGAAAATATTTCTGTTTACTCTTCTGAAAGTGAAATCTCTAATGAAAAAATTATTTTTCGTACCCATAACGATGTCGCTAACGAATTTTTAGATTTCAAAAAACATTCTAACTATAACAAGTTCCTTTTTATTGAAGGTATCTCAGGAAATAATTCAACGGATAGACTGATTAGATCAGAATACTTAAATAACTGGTGGTGGCTAAAAATGATTGAAAGCAGCCTTACTTCTGTGCTTATATTTGATGAGAGAATATCTTCTCGGCTAAACAATTCTTCTAATATAAGTGATGCAAAATACCTTAATAGAGAAATCTATGACAAAAAAAATATTCATATATTCAATATCGTTAAATCTGAAGATGAAGAAAGATTTTATATTGTAGATATAGCAGATGAAGTTATTGGTGAAATAACTTATGAAAGACTCTATTTGAATTTGACAATTAATCTTTTAAACCATAAGGATAATTGTAAGATATATTTTGACAGAATTGGTAATTTTAAAAAACATGATTTTGTTGTGATTCATCAAGGGTTATTGGATAAAATTTGTAATACATATTGGAATACCGAAGTAGAGTCAGGCTATGAAGAGGAGGCAAAAGAGTCAGGTGGATTAGATAATCCTAGAAAAATTTACGAAAAAGATATTTATGATGAAATACGTAATGCTTTTTCAGTATATTATGAATATATAGTTCATTCGGGTAGATCTAGACCAGAAAATATACCGGATGGTGCTCTTTTTGTTCAGTATTCATCAATAGAATATGCTCTATTTGATTGTAAACATTCACTTACAGAGTTATTATATTCCGCGAGACACGAAAACTAAAGATATGGCTAGAGAAATCAAAAATGTTTTTTTATTTACAACAAGGGAAATTAAATCAAGCAGTAATTGCCTATTTAATTCTAAAAGTTGTTCATACATTGATATTTCAAATTCAAAGAAATATAACAAAATACTGAGAAAGAATATTGCAATAAGAAATCGTTTAAACGGTGATGATTATATTAAAAAATATCTCTGGAAAATAAATGAAGAATCTGTTTATGGTTTTTATAACTTGACAGATTCAGAGCTTAGAGCAGGATTTAATAATAATAATTTTGTTCCGGTCTTAGGGCAGATTCTTATATATGAAAATATAAATTTGTCTGAAAAACATAAAATTAATTTATACCTTTTACTTCACGATAAAGATTTGAATATTATTCGTAATGATTACAGGCTCTTCGGAGAGCAAATCGAAGATTTAAGTGTAAAAATAAAACAAGATTTAAGTGAGAATTATAAAGAAAGTGTTAATAAAATAGAAGCATATGTCTTTATGCATACTTTTGGTGATATATTTAATATTGTTAAAAAATATAAAGAAATTAAGGAAAAAGGAAAAAAAGTTAGCGAAAATATTTTAAATATTTTAAAAACCAATAAATTAAAAAAAGACTTATATGAACTGAAAGAAGCTTTGCAAATAAAATTGAAAGCTTCAGAATTAAGCGGGACTAATATCAATAAGGAGGATTTGGAAAAAGAACTAAAACAATTCGATTCTTTTTTAGATGAAAAAAATGAACAAAGAATGAATCTTATTTTTCAAAAAAAAGAAAATTTTCAAATTATTGAAGAAATAAGCGAATGGCTTTTGGAAAACAAAGGAGTTATTTATGGATAAATTAAATACAATATTTCTTAAATATATAGGAATAGGAGAGGAGTTTCTTTTAATCAAAAAAGATGATATATGGTCTGATTTAATAAAATCGATACTCTCTGTAGAAAACACGTCACTCGTTCCAATCTCATCTGAAAAAAAAAAGGAAGCAAGCTTAATTGTACTTTTTATAAAAAGTAAACAACTGAATAAAAACTCTAACCTTTTTAAATCCATACAAGAAGAAATCAGATATTGTTATAATTATATCCCGGTCATTACAATATCAACTGAAAAATTTTTAAATAACGATAGGCAAGAAAAAAATGATTTGCAATTACAATTAAACTTAGCAAGAAGTTTAAATTTTTTTGACAGTAGTATTTGGAACTATTATGTTCCAATTGATAAAGAATTTAAAAATAATTTTTCAAACGCAATTAATGAGATAAAAACTAACTATCAAAAAGGGTATTATAATTTAATCGTTTGCAAGGAGTTTATTGATTTACAATATAGATTACTTCAAAATTCTTTTATTGAAGATTTTGGAGAAGGGCATGCAGCAAACATTTCCCCATTTATATTTCACTCCGAATCAAAAATGAAAGAGGAATCTTTAAATATTGCAAATAAAATTTTCAATAATTATAATAGCTTTTATTGGAAAATATTACTTGTCGATGATTATGCAGAAGAACAGCTAAGAACAATAAATGAATACAATAGTAATAGTAGACTAACAAAATATGACATTATCAAAAATGTTATAGAAAATAATTCCTCTTTTTCTGTAAATAATTTTAAAAGAGATAAAATTAATATATTAATTGAAAATGCAACTTCTTTAGGAAATGCAATCCAAAAAATTTCAAAATCTACTTATGATATTATTTTATTGGATTATTTATTGGATAAAAAACAAAATGGACAAAGAGAGTATTCCCACAATTTATTAAAAGTTATTGCCAATATCTGTAGTAATAAAGAAGGATATAAGGAAAATGACTATAAAAAATTAGAATTATATTGTATTGATAGACTGATAGATGAACAAAAAAATGATGAAATATATAATGATATAATTAGTGGTATTATAAAAAATAAGGGGCCTCTTGGTAAATTTTGGTTTTTAAACATATCTTCTTTTCAATCAGCATTTTTAGATAGATTACAAGAACAAGGCTTAGGACATAATTGCGAACATTGGTATCTGTCGCGCGGAGGCGACCCCGTAAATACACCAAAATTGTTTAAATATACTTTTCTCCGTTTTATGGAATTACAAACCAATTTTGTTATTTATGATACAAAAAAAATTATTGCTTTTTTTGAGAATAGACCACTTGGTCAATCGGGGAACTCTTGTGAAGCAGGAACTTGGGCAAGAACTATTTTTGGCGAATTTATTTTTAAATTTTATTCACGGGACATTATTAATCACGATGTGAACAATTCTTCTGGATTTGCTTGTTCGGTCAACGATATAACAAAAAAAGAAGAAAAATATAGAAAAGCATATAACCTTACGGATCATTTTAGACATTTATTATACCTGTTAGCATTTGATTCTGGTCTTAACATGCAAATAGCATGGGAGGAGTTGCAGTTAATTAAGCGTAAACTAATCAATGAAAACACTGAAAAAATAAAAAATACATTTGAAAACATAGAAATTTGCATTGCAAAAGTATTAAATGAATTCAAATAAACAGAACACATCAGAAAACCGACTCTAAAAGTGAAAATAGGTAATTTTTTTAAAATAGATAATAATTCAAAATTCGATGATGGTATTGTTTATTACCGTTATCTTAGAATTTATAGAAAGGAAAACAAAGGAGGCGAAAGCGATTATCCTGTTTATTTGTCTATTTCATCTTCAGCAATTACCTTTTATATTCAAAAAAGAGAAGAAAATTTTAAAATCTATAAACATTCGGAATTATTTCATATACCTCTATCTGTCAATTTGAGAGCAAAAAAAAATATTGAAAATATTTTTAAGAATATTTACGAAGCCAATATTACAGAATTAGAAGAAAAAAATGATTTTAACAAAAGCAACACATATGCAAAAGACGATGCGAAGGATACATATTCTGACTCAAATTTAATTCAATCAAAAAAAGATTTAAAAGACAGTAAATATTTACTCTCTTTCAGGGAACTTATCCTTGATTTCCTTTTCGATGTAGAACATTGTAGGGTATTTCGAAGCAGTTCTCTATATAAAAAAATGAAGGAATCGCTTACTTCAGACCCCTTTTTTGTAGCATTGTCAGCAAAATACGACTTCTACTATAAACGCAAAACCTTAATAAACCATACAGGAGAAAATAGCCCTGTATCAAAGAAACTATATAACGATTATTACAAAGCGCATAACCAATGGTTAGATATTATATGCGAGCCAGGTATGGGAAGTATTATTTGTGAAAATAACAAATGGTTCGATGAAATTGAGAAAGAGCATAAGAATGTGTTGTTTTATAGGCAGATAAATCTTATATACACTCAAAAAAAGGAGAAGGGAAAAAAGAAGGAGAAAGAAATATGCAAAATTGTTGTTGATGGAGAAGAGAAAGCTATTATAGAGGCTGTAAATAGAGCAGACACAATAGATAATTTTCAAAAATCGGGTAATTGGCTTATTAGGCGTTATGATTTAATAAATGCCTTACGACTATCTCGAATTGGTACAAAAAGAAATCAATGGTTATTATCAATCCCTATTTTACTTTACATTGTAGCTTACATTTTATGTTGTAGAATGTTCTGTTATACTGATTTAACATTTGAATTTGACTGGGGGTTCTTTTTCCTGAATATCTTTCTTATTATTCCTTCTTTCGTAATAGTTACGCTAATAATTCTTCTTATAATTGGTTGGTGTCGTGGAATTAGATTAACGGGGCTTCTTCTTCCCCGAATACTAATGGCAATTTTCACCGCATGGTTTGCCATTGCTTTAATAACAGAAAATTGGCTAATTAGTTTTGATATAAACTTATTTAATCGCAAAACAATATGGACTATAATTGGGTTAAGTATAATAGTTTTGGGATTTATGCTTAATGAAATAAAAGGCATTGCGAGAGGATTAAATATATGGAGATTATTGTATAGAATCGGTGTAATATTTATAGTAGCTCTCTCATATTCTCTTGTCGTGGGAACAACTACTTCTAGTTATGTTGCTAAAAAACTTATGCTTAGACAGAATATTGCACATGAATTTTGGGATAAAGATAATGGGAAAAAGTTTAATAATTACGCCCCAATTAACAAAGAATTAGGACAAAATCCGAATGATGCAACATTTAATCATGACTTTGAAAGTCTGTCATATCTTAATTCCCATAGGTTAGGTGATGAAGAAGCAAAACATAAGATATTGTATAAATATGAAATTGGAGAATTTAATTTGTACATATTTCCTGGTATGTTATTGGTAAGTGCTTTTATTGCAATGTTTGTAGGCATATTTCTCCAACTAATTTTTGAGGACAAACCGATTACGGAGCCACTGTGAAATTTATTTATAATATCGTTTTTTCAATAGTTCGTCAAAAAATTAAGCGGCAATAGTGCCATAATATATAAGTTCATTGACATGCTTTCGATTTTTAGCAGCGTATGCATTAATGCCGAACACGTCAATAAATCGTTGCAATAATAACCTGTTGTGGTTCATCGTTTTGATGTATCCCTTCGGGCACGAGCCTGTTGGCAAGATGCAGATAAATGATTATTTCTTACCGGGCAGTAGTTCGTTTAGCCTGTTGGCTTTGTGATCCGGGATTTTATCCAGTGTTTGTTTCAGCCAGGAAAAAGGCTCCACTTCATTGATTTTACAGGTAGCCAGCAAAGAGTAGATCATAGCTGCTTGTTGTGCAGCATCATGGGAACCGGCGAACAAATAATTCTTTCTTCCCAAAGCTACCGGGCGAATGCTGTTTTCGATCAGGTTGTTGTCGATTTGGAAACGACCGTCATCAATATAGCGGATCAAACGGGGCCATAGGTTCAACGTATAAGCAATGGCTTCCCCGATGGCGCTTTTAGGAAGTACCTGGCAGACTTGTTCTTTTAACCAGACTTCCATCTGTTTCAAAACAGGCAGGGCTTTTTCCTGCCGGAGTTCTTTGATTTGTGCCGGTTCCAGTTCTTCTTGTTTTGCCTGTCTCTCAATTAGGTAAAGTTCCTGAAACATCAGCAAAACTTCTCCGGCACGTTTCGGGTCATTGTCTTTAGCATGTTCAAACTTCCGGCGGGCATGGGCCATACAGGCCAAAAGCATGATGTTCTTTTGATTTTTCAAATTGGAATAAGCCTGATAACCGTCTGTTTGCAGGTAACCGGAATAATGTTCGAGAATTTGATCCGGCCCTTCCCGTCCACGACTTGAACGGTAGTCAAACAGTACCCGTTTATTAACCGGATCGTAATAAACCCAGTGATAACCTTTGTGTGTTGATCCGGGCTTATCTTTGGTTAAAACCGGGGTCGGTGTTTCATCTGCCATCAGGTAATCGGCAGACAATACCTGTTTTTTTAACGTATCATACAAGGGGCCCAATAACCGGCATGCAGCACCAAACCAACCGCTAATAGTTGATTCGGCGATTTCCACCTGTTGACGCTTAAACATTTGTACCTGCCGGTAAAACGGGAGATGGTCAGCAAATTTACTGATCAGCAGGTGGGCTAAAATACCTGGTCCCGCGTTGCCTTTGGGTATAGGTAACGTGGGAAGGTCAGCCACGACGATTTTGGTCTGCTCGTCATTGGACGATACAATGTATTTGGGGCGGACAATCCGGCGAACGTAAATATTGGCCGGTTCATATTCCAGTACTTCCGTTACGGCCTGGCCAATCCTCTTAGCTCCTTCAGGTAAATCCCCCGGCTCAATCACCTCTTCTTTACGCGGGAGATGCGGGGCCAGTTCCAGCCGGAGGGGATGGTTCTTTTGTACCGGTCTATGGCGGGTGTAGCTGATCTCTTCCCCCGGCTTTTCCACGACCTGTTCTTCCGGAAGGTCAAATAAACGATACTGGTCTGGATCAGACGGGATGAAGCGTTCTTTTTTGGCTCCAAAAACCAGGCGTTTGAGTTCGGCAAGCTGATGTGCCAGCAGTTCGATCTGCTGTTTCATGCTTTGGTATTCTGCCTTGGGTATGGTGATCATTTCTTCGCTTGCCATACCACAAAGATACCTGCTTAACTGTTTATAACATTGTGATTTATCAGGGTTTTATCAACGATGTCCTGTTGTAAAAAACGTCTTCTTTTTCTTGCATGTTCCAGGGAAATACCAGTAACCAGCATGACCAGCTCACTGTAATCAATGGGGCAGGATAAACCGGCTTTCGATGGTACAGGTAGTTCGAAGGTGCCTTTTTCCAGCCGCTTATAAAACAATACAAAGCCTCCGGGTTCCCATCGTAACAACTTGATCCGGTCGCGCTTCTTGTTGATAAAAATATACACGTCACCGCTCATGGGGTTTTGTCCCAGTTTTCCCAGGACAAGACCACACAGACCATCAAAACTTTTTCGCATGTCGGTGCCCTGCCTGTAAAGAAAGTAACGGCCTGAAGATATGGAGAACATTATCTTTAAAGATTCACCAACCCTTTTAGGGTCGATACCGAAATAGTGGAAGGAAGCAAAAGCTCCACTCCATTGGGATAACGCAGGCTGATGCTCGTTCCGGTAATTGAACCAAGCTGGATAAAACCAGGTGACTGCTCTGTCGGGAACCGCTTACTAATCCAATACCTGAGTGTATGAATACTGATTTGATGTGTCTCTGCAAATGATGACTGACTTTGTCCGCTTTGTTGCCATTGCTCTACAAGGGCATACATCCGTTCTGTTTTTTCCTGATTGCTCATCTTTTTTGGGGCAAAGATCGAAATGAATCAATTCTTTTGCAAGATGTTCATCCCCGAAGGGATACGTTTTGATGGTGGCTATTTCGGTTCGATTAGATGGTAACCGAAAGCCTTACCCGTATAGATATTTATAGCCGACGGGGTAATTTTTCCCAGGGCATATAGTTGGTTGCATTGTAAGCAATTGGGCTGGTACGTATTGCCGTAAGAGCTTTGTTATCCTAGCTTTGGGGAAAAATGAAGAGCAATGATAAACGAAGTATTATTTGAGGCACTGTTGTCCTGGCAGCAGGAATTAGGTCTTAGTGAACACTCGGGTAAAGGAACTTTTCGCTGGTAGTGTTCGACCATTATCCCGACATGTAGCCATCGTTTATTATGTATACTCAATTTCCTGCTGTGGCAATTTTTTTTCCACAGCAGGAAACTCTAATTCCCTAACGTGGAAATTCCAATTTCCTAAGCAGGAAAAAATTTTTTCACAGCAGGGAATTTGAATGAACACATAAGAGATTTGACTTCTGAATATTAAAGGTCCTTAAAATTTCCAGATTGAAAGGGACAACGAATGGAACCAGATATGAAACAAACCGATCAAACAATTGACTACAAATCATGCCTATTCAATACAAATTAATAGAACGGGGCGAGCCCGGGGTTAAAGGTGGCGGCGAACGTCACCAGATGCCATCCCGGCTGGTCAGGATTTACAATCCTGAGCTTACTAACAGGGGATTTGTAATCACCTTTATCCCAGTCCCGGTGAGGTCTCTGTTTTTAATACCCAACCCAGGGAAGGGATCAGAATCAGGATGTTCGCATACGGTGCAGCAGATACCTGTTTGTTTGGGCAAAATCCGCAACAGTGTTCGGCCAGGAATTAGCAATCATACCTCTTTGGCTAAGGGTTAAGGCTTCCGCAACGTTTGGATAATGCATCTGGAACTTCAGGTTAAGGCTTCCACATCTTCTGATTAAGGCTTCCGAATTTTATTATCAACCTATTTGACATTAAGGCAGATTGGCGTAAATTGTAGGGACAGAAATTAAACTCTATATGGGGAATTATTGCGATTCGGAAAGGTTTCAGACCTGAACAGTAAGAGATTCAAATTTATACCCATGTAAGTAATTAAGGATTACAAAACATTAAAAATCCATTTGATGAGCGGGATTTATGAGAGAAAAAAGCTAGCATAAAACGTGAAATAGTAAATTGGAAGATAGCTTTGTTTGCAGACAACAGAGTTGGCAACAATTTAAAAAAGATACAAATGACAAGACAGAGACTTTTTTTATTATTCCTTTTCATAGGACAAGTATGTTTTTCACAAGGATTTAGAACCCTTGACATAGAAAAGAAGAACGTTGATAGTAACAATGAAATTTTCAAAATAGGGAAATCATTTGTTTATGATTATGAGATAATTGAAAACGGTGATAAATACAAAATAAATCACTTTGAGGGTATACCACCCACCGAAAAATTTGAATTAGTAAAAGAAAATGAAGATACTTTGGGATTAAAAATTCATCTTTTAGTTCCCAAAATTGAAAAATCAGAAAGAACTGACAAAAATCAAACAGAAATTTACTATTTGTATGCTCCTATTTTTACATTTATGGATTGCACAGGAATTGTTGACAATCAAAATAATATATGGATACACCCTCCTCGGACTAGTTTTTTTAGGTCATTAGAAACCTGTCCCTTTCCATATATAAAATTACCTATTGAGATTGGCAAAGAATGGAAAGATAAAATGGAAATTGGAAACCAATGGAGTAATGAATTGTGGGGTGACTGGAATAAAAAATTATTACTATCGTATGATTACAGAATTTCCAAAAAAACTATAGTAAAAACTGGTATTGGAGACTTAGAATGTTATGTCGTTGAAAGCACTGCAAAATCAGAGATTGGGATATCGAAACTTACAACCTATTATTCTGAATTATATGGATTCGTTAGATTAGAATATGAAATGGTTACAGGTTTAAAAGTAAATTTGTGGTTAGATAGTGTCAGTGATAACGATTTTAATGACCAAAGTGGTATAATAAAATATCGTGAAGAACAGATAAAAACTGTTGCCAACAAATTAGGAATTAAGGCACAGTTGAGCCATGAAAAAAGGCAGTAGGTTTGTATATCAGCTGCCTTTTTTGATATCTCCGGCTTTCGGTCCCCCGGCTCAATTGTGTTTTAATTCGTGTGTGTGCCCAGCATGAGCATGTGCCCACTTGTTTGTAAGGTCAGGAAAAAATTGGAAAATACAAATTTTCCGGGTTAAAACAATGTATCCCTTCGGGCACGAGCCTGTTGGCAAGATGCAGATAAATGATTATTTCTTACCGGGCAGTAGTTCGTTTGTATCCCTTCGGGCACGAGCCTGTTGGCAAGATGCAGATAAATGATTATTTCTTACCGGGCAGTAGTTCGTTTAGCCTGTTGGCTTTGTGATCCGGGATTTTATCCAGTGTTTGTTTCAGCCAGGAAAAAGGCTCCACTTCATTGATTTTACAGGTAGCCAGCAAAGAGTAGATCATAGCTGCTTGTTGTGCAGCATCATGGGAACCGGCGAACAAATAATTCTTTCTTCCCAAAGCTACCGGGCGAATGCTGTTTTCGATCAGGTTGTTGTCGATTTGGAAACGACCGTCATCAATATAGCGGATCAAACGGGGCCATAGGTTCAACGTATAAGCAATGGCTTCCCCGATGGCGCTTTTAGGAAGTACCTGGCAGACTTGTTCTTTTAACCAGACTTCCATCTGTTTCAAAACAGGCAGGGCTTTTTCCTGCCGGAGTTCTTTGATTTGTGCCGGTTCCAGTTCTTCTTGTTTTGCCTGTCTCTCAATTAGGTAAAGTTCCTGAAACATCAGCAAAACTTCTCCGGCACGTTTCGGGTCATTGTCTTTAGCATGTTCAAACTTCCGGCGGGCATGGGCCATACAGGCCAAAAGCATGATGTTCTTTTGATTTTTCAAATTGGAATAAGCCTGATAACCGTCTGTTTGCAGGTAACCGGAATAATGTTCGAGAATTTGATCCGGCCCTTCCCGTCCACGACTTGAACGGTAGTCAAACAGTACCCGTTTATTAACCGGATCGTAATAAACCCAGTGATAACCTTTGTGTGTTGATCCGGGCTTATCTTTGGTTAAAACCGGGGTCGGTGTTTCATCTGCCATCAGGTAATCGGCAGACAATACCTGTTTTTTTAACGTATCATACAAGGGGCCCAATAACCGGCATGCAGCACCAAACCAACCGCTAATAGTTGATTCGGCGATTTCCACCTGTTGACGCTTAAACATTTGTACCTGCCGGTAAAACGGGAGATGGTCAGCAAATTTACTGATCAGCAGGTGGGCTAAAATACCTGGTCCCGCGTTGCCTTTGGGTATAGGTAACGTGGGAAGGTCAGCCACGACGATTTTGGTCTGCTCGTCATTGGACGATACAATGTATTTGGGGCGGACAATCCGGCGAACGTAAATATTGGCCGGTTCATATTCCAGTACTTCCGTTACGGCCTGGCCAATCCTCTTAGCTCCTTCAGGTAAATCCCCCGGCTCAATCACCTCTTCTTTACGCGGGAGATGCGGGGCCAGTTCCAGCCGGAGGGGATGGTTCTTTTGTACCGGTCTATGGCGGGTGTAGCTGATCTCTTCCCCCGGCTTTTCCACGACCTGTTCTTCCGGAAGGTCAAATAAACGATACTGGTCTGGATCAGACGGGATGAAGCGTTCTTTTTTGGCTCCAAAAACCAGGCGTTTGAGTTCGGCAAGCTGATGTGCCAGCAGTTCGATCTGCTGTTTCATGCTTTGGTATTCTGCCTTGGGTATGGTGATCATTTCTTCGCTTGCCATACCACAAAGATACCTGCTTAACTGTTTATAACATTGTGATTTATCAGGGTTTTATCAACGATGTCCTGTTGTAAAAAACGTCTTCTTTTTCTTGCATGTTCCAGGGAAATACCAGTAACCAGCATGACCAGCTCACTGTAATCAATGGGGCAGGATAAACCGGCTTTCGATGGTACAGGTAGTTCGAAGGTGCCTTTTTCCAGCCGCTTATAAAACAATACAAAGCCTCCGGGTTCCCATCGTAACAACTTGATCCGGTCGCGCTTCTTGTTGATAAAAATATACACGTCACCGCTCATGGGGTTTTGTCCCAGTTTTCCCAGGACAAGACCACACAGACCATCAAAACTTTTTCGCATGTCGGTGCCCTGCCTGTAAAGAAAGTAACGGCCTGAAGATATGGAGAACATTATCTTTAAAGATTCACCAACCCTTTTAGGGTCGATACCGAAATAGTGGAAGGAAGCAAAAGCTCCACTCCATTGGGATAACGCAGGCTGATGCTCGTTCCGGTAATTGAACCAAGCTGGATAAAACCAGGTGACTGCTCTGTCGGGAACCGCTTACTAATCCAATACCTGAGTGTATGAATACTGATTTGATGTGTCTCTGCAAATGATGACTGACTTTGTCCGCTTTGTTGCCATTGCTCTACAAGGGCATACATCCGTTCTGTTTTTTCCTGATTGCTCATCTTTTTTGGGGCAAAGATCGAAATGAATCAATTCTTTTGCAAGATGTTCATCCCCGAAGGGATACAAAACAATGAAGTGAGGCATGAAATTATTCCGGAGGGTGCAAGTCCCTTATGCGCAGGGGTAATGCCTTGAAGCATTAGCAAGTGGCAAGCTGGTTTACCGCGAGGTATGCAGTGAAGGAAGCCAACCGGCAAACCCCGGTACTGACGCACAGGAACCTGATATGAGGCTATGAGGCCGGATGAGCAAGCACACCATTGTGACGTCCCAAACATTCAGCAATGGATGAGTGCCAAAATAGTAGATCAGGCAGTGATTGGGTGAAGGAAGATGCTCTTACCCGGGGAGGTCTCACAGTCGTATGGCTTGTGAGAAGTCAGCAGAGGCCATAGTACTTTGGCGAAACGAGCCGCATTCGAATATTGCGGAGGACTCACAAACAAAGGAAGGGCTGAACGCTAAGTTGTTCCAAATGTTGTAAGGAGGCAATTACCAGCCTTGCATTAAGCGGGACAGGGAGACAAGAAAAGGTAACAAAAATGATTGAACAAATCTTAACTCGAAAGAACCTGTTACAGGCGATGCGTCAAGTCCAAAAGAACCATGGTTGTGCAGGAGTTGACCACATGCCGGTAACCAAACTGTCGGAACTGCTTGCCATCGACAAGGAGGAGTTGACAGCTACGGTTCGGAATGTGAATTATTTACCGCAACCCATTTTAGGAGTAGAAATTCCGAAAGGAAACGGGAAAACCCGGTTACTGGGTATTTCCACAGTAACCGACCGGTTACTGCAACAAGCAGTATTGCAGGTAATCCAGGCACGATTCGAGTTTGAGTTTTCGGAATCCAGTTATGGTTTCCGTCCCAACCGGAACGTGCAACAGGCAGTACAGAAAGCACAGGAATACATTAACGAAGGTTTTCAGTATATAGTAGATATTGACTTGAAAACGTTTTTCGACGAGGTAGACCACTGCTATTTACTGCAACTGCTTTACCGCAAAATTAAGTGCCGCGAAACGATGCGCCTGATCCGCAAATGGCTGCGTTCCCCGATAGAAATAAACGGGAAACTGGTCAGGCGGCGGAAAGGGGTACCACAGGGTAGCCCGCTCAGCCCCATGCTGTCCAATATCATGTTGCATGAACTGGACAGGGAACTGGAACGTCAGAGTTTGCGCTTTGTCCGCTACGCCGATGATTTTAGTATTTACCTGAAAACAAAGGCAACAGCCCGGAAAGTGGGCAACAGCATCTACAAGTTTCTTAAACAGAAACTAAAGCTGCCCATTAACCGGGATAAAAGTGGCATTCGTCGCCCGGTACAATTTACCATCCTGGGTTTTGGTTTTGTCCCAACCTACCTTATCCCAACTTTTTTCTTATCCCAACTTCTGCTGCAAATAACACATTATCATAGGTCTGCATCTGAGAAGTTGGGATAATATTTATGATTATTCTTCCTGTGATTTTGTAAAAACAAATAGGTCTGACAGACTTTTGTTCTTTTCAATTTTCCATTTTTTTTTGTATTGCACTGGTAGCTTCATCTTCCAAAGTAGCCAGCGCCCTCATCTGCTGTTCGGTAGTGATATCCTGATAGACCATAGTGGTTTCTATACTTTCATGTCCCAGCAGTTTACTGATTTCTACGATATTGATACCGTCTTCCAACCAATGACAGGCTTTTGCATGTCTCCATTGGTGGCTATGAAGATTCAATGGAACATCACTACAGGTCTCATGAGCTTTAGAAGCATAGATTTTCAGGCGTTTCCGTATAGCCTCTTGTGATAGTTTTGATTTTTGCCCGTGCCACGAAGAGTAAAACAGATAATCATCCGGATTAGGCTTTGCTACATGAAACACCTTCATATATTTCTGTAGGGTCTCAACTAATCCGGACATTAGATAGGCGGTTCTTATTTTACTTCCTTTTCCAAGGATGGTAGCATATGGTTTATCCACGCTTAGCTTTAAGCTGTTGACTTTTAATGATAAAACTTCATCGATGCGGGTAGCTGTACCATATTCAAAAGACATGATAGCGATGTCACGTAAACCGACCTTACTTGATGGATTTGGTATGGCAAGTATTGCTCTTACTGCATCCTTTGTCATTCCCAGCACTTTTGACTTTGGTTCCCTAAGCCGCCTAACTGATACGGCTGCTTCCAGATATAACACTTTATATGTGGGATTTCTGATTCCTATATATTTCAGCAGGCACTTAATAGCTGCCAGCCTGTTGTTACAGGTCTTATTGCTACAGTTCCTTTCCTGCTTGAGCCATATAAGCCAGTCATTGAGGCAAGACACAGAAAAACATTCTGCATTAAACGTCTTATCGGTTATTCCTTTATCTTCCAGATAATTGACATAGAGGGTTACAGCTGTTCTATAGGCTCTTACCGTATGTGGGCTATTCGTTCTTAAAGTCGGTATATAGGCATTAATCCAGTCGAAGGTCAATCGTGCTATTTCTATGGTTTGGCATTCATTATTCTTCTTTCTCATAATCAGGTAATTTTGGAAGGAGATTATTATACGATTCTTCTGTTAGGCTTTTAATCTTATCTGCAAGTGCAGGAGACAGATTAAAGTATCCATAGGTGCTTCTTAGATGCCTGTGTCCCATTGTCCGACTGAGATACAGAAGTTTATCGTGAAGTTCAAAACCGAGTTCTTTCCATCTTGTCACATTGGTAACAGCATAATTGCTTCTTAAATCATACAGACGGGCAGGTTCTTTACTGACTCCTTTCCATATAATACGGAAGTGGTATTCAGCCCAGGCCGGACGGTGAAAACAATCATTCTTGTCTGGGAAAAAACAAGTACGGTCAGGCATGACTTTAGCCATATTCTCATCATATCTTTCGAGGAGTCTCAACATGCTTTTATGTAACGCAACACGATGCTGGTCCGCACCTTTAGACTGGTTAATATTGATTACGCCTTCAGTCAGATTAACATCCGACCGCTTTAGCCATCTGGCTTCATTGGTTCGCATACCTGTACTCAGCAAAAGGCGATAATATACAGGCAGTTCCAACTTGTTTAGTTTACTAATGATGTAATCCTGATAGTTGAAAGCATCTGTGACATGTTTGTCACACGTCTGAAAAAAACGGATTAGCTCATCTTTTGTAAAAGCATGTGGTACATACGTACATGGCTTCGGGGAAGGCACGTGGGGAGGTGCTATTTCTGTCCATCCTTTCTTTTGTGCATATTTCACAAAATTGGATATTACGGTAATGCGGTATTTGCATGAGTTTCCATTTTCAGTCGGGCGTTCATTGCACCACTCAAGTATCTCCTTTGTCAAGGCTGACGCATTTGGAAACTGATCCGTACAGTAATTATCAAAGTAGTGAAGGTTCTCCTCGTATGACTGACACCATCTTTGGGAGGCTCTTTTGCTGTAAACAAATTCTTCAAATTGTTTAGCCAAACATGAACGGAACGGCCTTTTCATAATTCAAACACCTCCTTCGCTACAGGATAATCTTCTATGCCAAGGCTGCATTCGCGCAAGTGCTCAAGGTCTGCATCCACATAAGGGTTAAGGGACTCCGGTGATGTATGCCCCAATATGGAACTGATAACTGGTGATGGAACCTGGTTCCCAAGTAGAGCTGTGGCCAAATGATGACGGAAAATACGAACACCTGTTCTGCCTCCATCCTTACGCACACCGGCTTCGTTAAATACATTTTTCAGATGATCCCATACGCTGGAGATTTTGTTATATGGTCTAACCCCATTAACAAAAATGATTCCTTCCTTTGACTTGGGATGTTCATAAATGAGGTAATCCCAGATTGCATTACCAACTATTGCATTCATTGGTAATGTCAGTTCAACGCCGGTTTTAGATTGAATCAAATGAATCGTTTCTTTCTCCCAGTCTATATTTTCTGGCCTCAGAGATAAAATATCAGTTCCACGAAGCCCGGTATAGTAAGCAATGGTTGCAATAGCCTTGTCCAACAATGCCAGTTGCGAGTTCTCCTCCTCAAGCCAGGTCCGGAACTTTTCTGACTCTAATTGTGTTAGATATGGATAGTTCGGATAACTCTTAGGCACTGAAGGAAATAATGATAGTAGCTTTTTGACTGGTTCACCATATAATGAAATTGTGGCCTTCAGGACTGGAGTAATCTTCTCTTTATACGCTTTGCTTCTGATGATTTTCTCTCCGTCAAAAAAAAAGTCAAGAACCTGCCTTTCTGTAACGTCTGCAATTGATTGTGCTCCTGCATTTTGTAAATGCAATAAAAAAAGAATTCCAGCCCGACGTTCTGTATAGATAGTATGAGCGACTTTGCTCCCTAACCTGGCTGTCTGTTCATAGTGATCTATAATTGATTTATATTCATCATTGAGCAAATCATAACTTTTAGCCGGTGCCAGAAAACCATGATATAGCTTGGGTTGTGGATATATGCCCTCTAAATCGAATCTCTTCACGCAACCCAGGACTGACTGCAAAGTTTTGCGAACCGGAGCTGCATCTTTATACCCACGTTGCTGCACCTCACGCCAATAAAGGTGCTCATAAGAATCAACCTCTGGAGATGAACCTTCGTTCAAAGCCAGTTTTATACACCGTCTCATCCATTGAATATGGCAACGGCTGTACCCATTCTCATAAAGATATTCAAGTAGTAATGGGTAATGTTTTTGTAAATTACTTACATCCATAATTATTTTGTTTTAAGACGTACGTAATTTATGAAGTTATTATCCCAACTTTTTTTTTAGCTACACATTATATATCTGTCTGTTATGAAAAAAGTTGGGATAAGAAAAAAGTTGGGATAAGCCAGGTTATCCAAATGTTGTGATAACCTGGCGGAAAGGCGAACGCGGCAAGTATCAACTGGTAGTATCCGAAAAGAGTTGGCGAAGCTTAAAACAAAAGCTTAAAACCATTACCCGGAAAACCACGCCAATGAGTTTTGATGAGCGTATCGAAAAACTCAACGAAGTGCAGCGGGGCTGGATTAACGCTTTCCGTATGGCAAGCATTCAGAACAAACTGGCAGAACTGGACGGGTGGTTACGCAACCGGCTGCGTTATTGTATCTGGCATCACTGGAAGAAACCTGGAAAGAAAAGGCGTAGCCTTATTCGCTTGGGAGTAGAACAGGGACAAGCCTATGCATGGAGCCGTTCGCGAATGGGAGGCTGGGCAATTGCCCAAAGCCCGATACTGGGGACTACCATTACAGTTGAACGCTTGAAAAAGCGAGGCTACATTCCTATGTTGGAACTCTATAATCAAATCAGACCGTCCAAAATGAATGGCCATTACTCTTTACAATTCCGATGACTTAGCGAACCGCCGTATACGAGACCCGTACGGTCGAGTAGGTCAGGGAGATTGCTCTCCCTTTCCCCTCTAAGAACCGTACATGAGAGTTTCCCCTCATACGGCTCAAGCCCCCTAAAGACTACTTTAGTAATCCGGTCGTCAGGTTGTAATGGCTAATTTGCTGATGGGTTGTAAGCCTACGCTTTGCTCTTTCCCTAAAGTATCCCTCCCATTGCTTATCGTAAGGATTTGAGAGGTTCTTTATTTTGATGTGCCTGATAATTTTAGTGGCATCAAAAAGAGGTAGTTCGTAGGTTTGCTTTTTATCCGCTGTTGAGAATACCCAGTGTCGGTTGCCTTTGGTTTTAAAGTATTTGGCTTTAATCCAATGAGCACCTTTCCTGGGATGTCTTCGTTTAGCCCATCTCCACAATAGTTTGTAAACTTTGTTATCCAATAGTGAAAAGGTTTGTTTGGCAGCAGAGTGTCGGAAGAAGTTAGCCCATCCTGTGATTTTTGGTGTAATCATTCGGATAAGTTCTTCTTGGGATACAGCTTTGTGGTTTGTAACACATTCGCTTATATTCGTAAAAATGCCCTTTACCGAATCTTTGCCGGGTTTAGTAAGGCATTTATGCTTATACTTGCGTACATTGAATCCAAGGAAGTCGAAACCATCTCTGATGTGGGTAATCCTGGTTTTCTCTTCAGAGAGTTTCAATCCTCTGTCGGCAAGAAACTTGCTGATGAGCGGTTTAATCTCTTGTTCGAGATATTCGCTGTTGCTACAGGTAACCACAAAATCGTCGGCATAACGGACGAAGTTTATTTTGTGTGGGTTCCTTTTGGGTTTATGATGAGCGTGACGATTAATAACCTCTTCTAACCCATCAAGTACCATGTTGGCAATTATTGGCGAAATGATACCACCTTGAGGAGTTCCGCTTTCAGTTGGGAACCAGTGTTTCTTCTCCATATAACCAGCTTTGAGCCATTGATTCAGAACCTTTTTGTTTACAGGTATATGTTGCAATATCCATTGGTGCGAGATGTTATCGAAACATCCTTTGATGTCTGCTTCGAGAATCCATTCTGCTGATTTGCGTTGACAAAGTACATTATGACATTGAACAATAGCATCGGCACACGAACGTTTTGGTCTGAATCCGTAAGAGTTCGGGTCTGCCGTGGTTTCTGCTATAGGTTCCAGACCTAGTTTGAACAAGGCTTGTATAGCCCTGTCCCTGATTGTGGGAATGCCAAGATGCCTTAGTTTTCCATTCTTCTTGGGAATAGATTTTCGCTTTAAAGGTTTTGCTTTATACCCTTTGATGGATAATTGTTCGATAGCTTTCCATTTTCTTTGTGGGGTGTTCCATAGTACTTTATCAACGCCGCAGGTTTTGCTGCCTTTGTTGGTAGTTACTCTTAGAATAGCCAGTAGCTTCCCGTAGAACGAACCGGTAAGCAGAAAAAAGAGAGCTTTAGCCTTGTGAAAATGTTTTGCTTTGACGGCCTTTACGATACGCGCTTGCAGTGACTTAACTGCACGGGCAACTTTGTTCCAGTTAATGGAATCCCAGGTTGTCCATATTGTTTCGGATGCACATCCCGGTTCATCGGGATTCATTTGCGTTTTCCTCATTGAAAGTCTTACTGTAAATTTCTCGTAAAAGAGTACCATGACAGAAGTGGGCATATCCGTTGCATTACACCACGGCATTTGCTTTCTCTGTCTTTCCTTTACCCGCACGGTATTGTGCTTTCCTTACGGATAGCCTATCCCGGTTGCCCGGGAAACAGTACGGGCTTACCAAGTTCCACTTACATAACACACCGGGTTAGGTTCTGCCTCTTTGCCGGGGGAATCGTAATCCATGTAACAGAGACCGCAAAGCCTGTTAACTATACCCCTTACCTTTTGGTCATAGCGTATCATCGCCTTTCGCTATTCTCACGTCACGACATTTATCAGCAGTTCACATTGGTTGACCATACCGGTTAAGCCTAACTCCTCCATAGTTTGACGATACCATGACAGGCTTCCCTCGCAGGACTCCTTTACAGGCTATATTGTCTGGACAGCTTCACACAAACCGGTTACCCGGTATGCATGTGTCCATAGGCTACTTGTGATGGAACACAAGGTTTAATCATTCAATGAACGTTAAACAGTTAGTGTAAGCAACTTCTTGTCGCACTACGTGTGGTGTGAGAGGTGCTCCGGTGGGCTAATGGCTCACCGGCCATCTACTCGATTGGGCTAAACCGCTGGTACTTAAATGATCAGTCTAAGGGGATTAAATGATTTTTTACTGTCCTTCCTGCATTTTTCCATGCCGGTTTTGTCCTTCCTTTCCGCCGGGACCAGGAAAAGCGGCAGTGATGCCAGCTTTTTATCATCCGGCCGGGCATAATTTTCCCGTTCGGCAAGCGCGGAAAGTTTTTGCCGTCAACAGGAAAGTCCATTTTTTCAAAGAACGCTTTTTTACACCGTTATCATCCGGGTGCCCTGGGCATATCGCGCACCATACCGGCAAAACGCCAATGGGAAATTTACCTTTAAAAATTTATTGGATGACGTACTGTAAAACGACCGTAAATATTATTTTTATTACCACTAAGACCGCGCCAGGAGGAAGGCAAAAGGTCAGGAATAATAGCGATGTATATGTAAGATGACTAAATATACAGAAACGTTATGGGCAAGGTTGATGAGAGAACAAGAGTAATAAAATAATAACGATTAATAACAACAAAAATGATTGAAAACAAGAGAATAAACAGAGTTGCATTAATGAAAAATGAAAACAAAATAAAAACATCTATAATCTTAATTTGTGCTTGCATAATTTTCTTATTATCAGGCTGTCAGAATCATCACAAAGAAGATAAAATAGATAAACTTATGAGATACGAAGGCAAATACGTTGGTGATGCCAGCGCTGTAGGAAACATTCTTGCATTGTTAGAACTTAAATACAATAGTTACCAACTGAATACGAATTTTAAGCCATACGGAATTCAAATTTTTTGTGCCGCGCAAAATGACAAAGAGTCAGTAGAATCAAAAAAGAAATCATATCTTTATAATTCGGCAGTTATTTTTTCCTTAATCAAAAATGTAGATGAAATAAAAATCAGCTATGATAGTGGACAAGAATTTTATTTCAAACGAAAAGATATTAATCGCTTTTTCGAAAAAAAAACTGAAACAATTGGAAACGACCGAAAAAGTTTGGAAAAAAACATACTTACAAAATTGGATTCCGAAAGTATCGTAAATTCTTTTTATTCAGAATACAATATCATTTCGAAAAATGACAACTCTTCCGAAAAAACACAAGCTCTTACTTATGATGATTTTAAAACAAATCTTACTGCGAATATGAATTACAGCTCTATTACCGAGAAATTTGGAGTTCCATCAGAAGATATAGGTAGCGGAATTCATATTTATGTTTATAAACTAATCGATTCTTCCGAAATTTGGATTGGATATACCGACAAAATATTTTACGCAAAACATATGGATATCAAGCATCAATTATTAGAGAATTTAATCGAATAATACAAGGGCACATGAATAAAACAACAAAAACGTTTGCGCTTATAAGTGTTGCTTCAGCAACATTATTGACTCTCATTCTTTATTCAATCATTCCTTTCGGGAAATTTTTAAATATATTCATGCAATGTGAAAATTGTCCCGAATGTTCATATCCCTGCTATGCCAAATACGACATTTTTATGATGGTATTTTTGGGAATCGTTACAGTTGTCTCACTAATAATTCTATTGATTAACACCTTCAAAAATAAAAGAATCATCTTCATTTTTATTTTGCTCATCATTAATTCAATGTTGATATTCTCGTATATTTTCCCGTTCCAAGATATAGTTGATTTATTTACAAGACAGGAAGCAGCCGCAATTGGGATTATAGGAGGAGCAGATGGACCAACTGCAATATTTATTTCATCACAAATCAATTGGTACATAGTCATTTTAATTGTTGTAGAAATAATACTTGCAATATTTTTATTATTAGCTCTTTTGAAGAAAACTCAGATAAAAAGTAGCTTATGAAAGCTGTTTCATTCATATTTTCGGGATTGCCGCCTGTTGGAAAATCGACGTATGCACTTATAAGGCTGAGAACAAAAGAAAGGTTAAAACAAAATATTGCGAAATCAAAAACTTAAAACTTCCTGATTGGCAAAATGTTGAGAAAAAAGATTTTTAATCTTTGGAAAAGAGAGAATTACAATTGACACGATAAATAAATCAATAGAAGATTGCATTACAGAATAACCCAATAAAATTGAAAATTATTTTAAACAAATGAAACCCAGCCCATAACAATGGCTCATAGGCAATGGCGGGTGAAGCTCGTTTTGGAGCCTCGGATTCCCGCACTGACTTTCGTGTCGTCCCGACTGAAAGTCGCACGCAATCCGCCACTGCCCATAGCCGAACCGTTGGCAACAATATTGTAAATCACTGATGACATAGGGTTGTCAGTTTGAAAGTTTAGTTTTAAAAAAAAGCGAAAGATGGAACAACAATTATTTAATCACCGAGAAGTAAATGTGAATGACATTCTAACTCATGTAATAGAAGCTGGGAATAAAGAAAAGCAACCAATTCTTTTCTTACATGGATATCCTGAGAACTGGAAAGAATATGAAAAAGTGATGACCTTATTAAAGGATGACTACTATGTTTTGGCAATAGACCTTCCTGGGATTGGCTCTTCTGCGCCAATTGATGAATATGATAAATTATCAATTGCAGATTTTGTTAAAAATCTTTTGCTTACCCTTGATTTGAAAAATATAGTTTTAGTTGGACACGATGTCGGAGGAATGATAACTTATCCATTTGTAAAGCATTTCTCAGATTTTCTTTCAAAAGCTGTCATAATTTGCACAGCAATACCAGGAGTTAATCCATGGGAAGATGTTAAAAGGAATCCTTATATATGGCATTTTGCGTTTTATTCTGTTCCAGAACTACCAGAATCACTTATTGAAGGAAAACATTCGATATTGTTTGAATATTTCTATAACGCAATATCTTACAATAAAACAGCTATAAATCAGGAAAATAAAAACGCATATATCGACGCATATAATTCTAAACATAGCCTTAAAACAGGATTAGGTTGGTACAGAACATTTTTTTCTGATGAGAAAGAGAATGCTCAAAACCATCCTGTAAACACTCCCATATTATATCTTAAGGGAGCTAAGGATTATGGAGATATAGCTACTTATATTCAAGGATTTAAGGAAAGTGGAATAAATAATATAATAGGAAAGTCTATTCCTGATAGTGCCCATTTTGGTCCAGAAGAAAATCCTGAGTTTGTAGCACAAGCAATTGATGAATTTATTAAAAACAAATAAATACTGTTGCCAACAAATTAGGAATTAAGGCACAGTTGAGCCAATAAAAAAGGCAGTAGGTTTGTATATCTGCTGCCTTTTTTGATATCTCCGGCTTTCGGCGCCCCTGCTCAATTGTGTTTTAATTCGTGTTGGGCTACCGCTGGTACTTAAATGATCAGTCTAAGGGGATTAAATGATTTTTTACTGTCCTTCCGTAAAAGTTCGGGGCCTATGGCTATTTGATCCTTCGTGTTTGAACGGTTTGATGTCCTGCTCCGACCCAAATTCTCACCCTGCCAAAGAGAGTACCCCGGCTTGCCGGAGGGAGGGAGTCTTGTCCCTGTAAATCCAATGTCCAAAAAAGAAATAAGAAATAATTTTCGATCTTTGATTCGAATGCTTAACTAAATTTGTCTCCCTTCCTGAGACCAACGAAGGCAGCCTGATAAGACGGAATATAGCTTTCCTGGTAAAAGAGGGTATTTATTTGCATGGTTTTGTTGTCTTTACCCCGGATATGCAGTTCTCCGTCATTCCGGACAATTGTTCCCGGTTCGCACCCTGCAGCTTCTTCCGAAGGAATGATCTTAGCATCCATCAACTTTACCTCCTGTCCTTTATAGAAAGTAATAGCTCCTTTATTCCACGGGTTACAGGCTCGTACCAGATTAC
The DNA here is from genome assembly GCA_963662895.1 of Prolixibacteraceae bacterium. Lineage (GTDB taxonomy): Bacteria > Bacteroidota > Bacteroidia > Bacteroidales > Prolixibacteraceae > GWE2-42-39. The sequence goes on from OY759981.1 coordinate 2,069,316, forward strand.
AAATCTCAACTGCATTCATTTGTTGCCAGTTAATTTTAACATCGCTCAGTTCCGGTCGTTTTTGATAAGCATTTTTAAAAGTACTTATGTCCACCACTGGCAAAGGCATTCCCTGCAACAGAAAAGGCAATATCAACAACACCCCTTCCACGCAAAGCTGGCTGAACAACTGGCTAACCTGTTTACAGTTGTAATGCCATTGGTTTTCAATTTCTTTTAACCAGACTACGTCTCCGGCATCCAGCTTCGCTGTAAGATGGTGGATACACAATCCAATTTTTTCAAGCCCGTATTTTAATTGCCAGAACACAGGAGTGGGCCCCCTGAAAGCAGGCAACGGGCCAAAATGAATGTTAAAAAGCGGGGTCCGGCAAGCCAGCCGTTCCAGCCTGATCCGGTATTTATACCCAATGACAAAACAAACATCATATTTTCCTTTGTTCAGCCAGGCATACAAATCCCCCTCCTTATTCCTTTCTTCCGTCATCTGGAGACGCGTCTGTCTGACAAATCCATTGACTTTTTGATTGACAAACAGATCGGGAGACGGAGAATAATAAAGAGACACTTGCAGGTTTGGTTGTCCTGCAAGTGTATAAACTAACGGGATCAGTGAGTCTGAATCTGAAATAATACCGACACGCATATGCATCGAATTACGAACGCTGAGGGTAAATCCCTTTATAGCATATAATGTAATTAATAGCGATACAGGGCATCATGTTGTTGTGGGAATATCCGTTTCCGGTATCTTGTACCGTCTTTTCATTTAAATCTCGCTCTATGGCTCCTGAAGCAGAGCTCTTCAAATATCCAAAGGCTGTTCCTTCAGAGCTCTCCAATATCCCCAAAGCGGTAGATGAAGAAGGTTCTTCTACATTACCGGAGGATGCCGAACTGGTCTTTACCAGATGATTATGCGATGGCATGGTTTCAGTCGTCAGGGTTACTTCAGGAACACCGGCACTATCTCCCAGTCTCCGGAATGTCAGTCCGTTCCCCTGCCCTTGTCCGACAGCCATCCATCCCCTTAAGTCAGGTAAGCCAAAAGTCGTCCTTCCGTCCCCTCCGTATGTTGCTCCGATTAAAGAAAACAACGTCTGATACTCTGTCTCTGAAACAGGCAAAAGATTTCCGTTGCAGATCAGCCAGTTTACCGGGGCATAGTTACCGGCAAAAGCCCTTATTTCTCCTATAAGTCCTTTCATAATATAATTAATTTTAATGTTAATATTTATTAGGGCCGTGGCGGATATGTTCCGGTCACTGCAATACAATAATTAAGGGTTAAAAACGGTGGCATATTCGGGTGTGCCTCGTCTCCGCCTGCCACACCGATAGTCGCTGCATTCAGTGTAACAGGAGATGAAAGATCCGCATTATATATATTAAGATGAACAGTACCTCCATTCGGAATCGCCAGAATTCCGTCTGGTGATGGTCCGTTTCCAAGACTATTATCAGCCTGAAAACCATGGGAATGAGCTGGCATTTCCCCTGCAGTCAGCGTAACGGTTTCCTGACCATCGGCTGTCCCCAGGGTGAAATCATATATACCGGATTCTCCGGAGCTGAGGGGGGTCCGGGACCTTAAATCGGGCAATGCAAAGTTGGTTCTTCCATCTCCCCCGTATGTTGTCCCTAAAAGAGAATAAAGAGCCGCATTTTCACTAATCGATAATATCGTTCCGTCGCAATAGTTCCATCCCCTCGGGCAAAAATCAAATGCAAACGGACGAATCTCGCCTAAAAAAGTATCTGTCATAATTGTCTGTTTTAATTAGGATTAATTAAGGCCGTTGCGGATAATATCCGTCACTGCAGATGTAATAATTAATGGCCAGAAAAGGGGCCATATTGTCATGAGAAAGATTTCCCCCAGTCTGGGCGATGGCCGAAGGGTTCAACGTGACAGGATTTTCTTCTTCATCAACATAACCAGGTGTCGATGGAGTTCCTGAACTTGTTTTATAGCCAAAATTGGACAAGTAAGATGTCCCGTTATTTTCAGGGGCTGCCACCAGGGAAGGTTTATCAGCACTCATGACGCTGGTAAAGCTATGTGCATGTTCCGGGATCTCCCAGGCATTAAGCGTAACCTTTACTGCTCCTGTTCTTTTGCCAAGAGCTAAATTCAATTGGCCTCCCGTACCGACCAGTGTCCTTCCCCTCAGATCAGGAAGGGTAAAATACGTGCGCATATCGCTGTCGCCATAATAGGTTCCAATTATGGAAAAAAGAGGCGCGGAGTCATCATTAAGCTCGATTTTTTGTCCGAAACAGGGCAGCCAGCCAACAGGGTAATAATTATTGGCAAAAGCCCTGATTTCTCCGATAAATGCATCCATAAGCGTAAATTTTAAAGGTTAATTAATCGAATTATTTAATAGAACAATATAGTACATTACATTTACTTTTTCAATATTAATTTTGTGTTCTTTAATATTTCTACTCATATATAACTACGTCGTTACCAAGAACACAGAGCTTTATTTACCATAAATATATGATGGATCATGCCGGGGTGCTACGCAAGGAACCGTTCTCTAAAAAAGGAACGGTTCCTTATCCGTACAAAAATTGCAATAACCTTTTTCTTAATTTTTACATGCTTTTAAAGGGGCCGAAGTCCCGTTAATTAATCTGTCTTTTTTTAACCCTGCCCGAAGAATCATCACGGACAGAGATTTTTGTCCTCCTCCCTTTCTCATCTCCTCCTTTTCTCATTTTTGGGGATATTGGTTATTGAATATTCATAATTGGATATTTGTTTTTTTCTTCGTTCTCTTAATTCTTTTATGTAACTACTTTCAAAGTTGTTATTCTTCTATGGGATATAACCCTGTTACTGAGGGACTCTTAGTATAACACTTTTTTGTTATTCCTTATTTGCCTTCCTCTCAAAGAGAGGAAATCGGTTACTCCAGTTCCCGGAGCAGCATGGTCCGGAAGCTGGAGCAGTATAGTCCAGGAGGGGGAGCAGACTGCTCCGGCATCAGGAGTAGTGTACTCCAGCCCCTGGAGCAGTATGCTCCAGGAACAGGAGCACGGCTCTCCTGGTAACGGAAGTTGTCAAGTCTGGTCATGTAGTCGTCGGGGGCGCTTGTCTGATGGTTCTTCTGCAAAGAATAAATATTTATTCTTTGTGTCTTTGCGAATTCGTGTTTGATAATTGTCTTTTGGGGTAGCCTCATTTACCTTTCCCTGAATACCCGCCAAAAACCGCTCCCGCCTTCGCCGGCCCGGACTACTTTGACCGGCCATCCCTGCTTTTCACCTTCCGGTGAATGGGGGACTTGACTTCAGGATACCTTTCCTGGCATTTTCTCAGAAGTCTGTATATGAAACAGTATTTTAAAGAACTAAGGATAAAGGGCAAACGCTCTCAAACGCCCTGCCTCAAACAGGCCGCAGGCCATCAAACCTTTCAAACACAAAGACCAACCAAAAAAACCGGCATACCGGGTTTGAAACACGAACCTTCTATGCGCCGGACAAAGAAAAACGGAGATAGGAGAAAGGAAAACGTGGGAGGCAATTGAACTATTTTTTAACCTTATTCCCTTATTTTCAGCATACAATCAAAAATAGATAAGGTTAATAAGGTCCGTTCTTTTTTGGTAATTTTCAGGCTACTAAGTTGTTGTCAATCTGAAACCGTCACATAAATATGGGGCGGTCCATATTCCAATATCTCGGTAATACTCTCCCCAATCTTTTTTGCATGTTTCAGGGAAAAACCAGTTACCATCATCGTTAACTGTCCGTATTCCAAAGATTGGGACAACCCCTGTTGCCGGGCCGATGGCAGTTCAATTGTACCTCGTTCAAGCCGCTTGTAAAACAAGACAAACCCGGCGGGTTCCCACCTGAGCCAATATTTTTATCATTCCGTTTCCAGTTTAAAACGGATACTTACATTCATGTAAATTGCATTACAACTGGATTGAAATTTTAACTAAACGCAATTATTATTTTCATTGCTATAACACAGAACAAAAAATAATAATTCCGAATAAGGTATTAATCAGCCTGACGACTGATAATAATTAGCCTCTAATAAAGCGTTGCTTGCATACGCTTTGTATTGGAGGCAGTGTTGAACTAAACATTACCTCGATAAAAATCACCTGCCGGTCAGTCATTTACAGATAGTGTTTTTAATCCGCTTTTTCAGGTTTCCGGTTTGCTGTTTTCGGCCAGGATTAAACCCCCAGGTTCCGTTTCCGGGGAAAGCAGCCGGGCATTCTGCCGAATTGGAAAACAAATATCCCGGTAAAAAATGCCAAAATGGTGGAGATGCCCAACCATTTTTATTGCATCCTGTAAATTGTAGAGGCAACCAATCCCGTTAACGATAATGGTTCCGCCCACGCAGGGGCGCCCCGGCGTGGGCGTCCACCAAAGGAACGAGGGCATCCCGAAAACGGTGAAAAATACGGCATTCATAATATCAAATATGACGCAACCATTGTAATAATTTATCCAGTATTATGTATACTCAATTTCCTGCTGTGGAAAAAAAATTACCACAGCAGGAAACCCTAATTCCCTAACGTGGAAATTCCAATTTCCTAAGCAGGGAAAAATTTTTTCACAGCAGGAAAACCAGTACCTGTATTTTTTGGAATTTTACACTGTCCAGTGTCTCCTGGACCCGGGAGCCTGGCGTGAAAATAACACCTGCTTCTTTTATGGATGCCGGGCTTACCTCTTCCTCAGTAGTTTCGCCCTTTGAACTGAGGGTAACCCGAAGGCTTCTCAGGTCGCCCAAACGGATAATAGTGCCTTTTGCAAAGTTGTCGATTACAACATCGACCATGACATACAACACGGCACGGATATCGGCCCTGGCTGGTCAGGATTTGCAATCCTGAGCTTACTAACAGGGGATTTGTAATCACCTTTATCCCAGTCCCGGTGGAGGTCTCTGTTTTTAATGTAACCCAACCCAGGGGTCAGAATTAGGATGTTCGCGTACGGTGCGGCAGGTGCCTAAAAAAACAGGAGCCTGTTTGTTTGGGCAAAATCCGTAACCGGAAAATGCAATTAAACGATGCCGGACGGATGGTGGAAACGGAATGGATTAAATTACCCGAACGTTTCAAGAACATTCATTTACACGAATACGTTGTGATGCCCAATCATTTTCACGCCATATTGAAAATCGTTGAGCCTGTAGGGGCGCCCCTTGTGGTCGTCCCCAATAGGATGGTTATCCATTCCACCCCGGATAACACGACCATCCTCCAATCAAATAATACAGGGGAAACGGGACGACAAATAGGGCAACCACAAGGGATTGCCCCTACCGTTGCACCAACGGATCACCAATGCCAACCGGATTCAAAATCGGGAAAAACGTTGGACGATATGGTTGGTGCATTCGAATCCGTCACCACCGTGAATTATATCCGTGGGTTAAGAACCCTTCATTGGCCACCGTTCGACGGTAAATTATGGCAACGTAATTATTGGGATCGTATCATTGGAACGCACGGCCGTGTGTCTCTACTATATTTATCCACCATTTCGAAATTTGGAACCATCCTTTTTTTATTCTGCTGATTTGTCGTAATTTGGGGCAAGGTTTGGAGATATAATTGCTAAAGGAAAAGATAAGTATTTGAAGGAGAGGATAGATCAGTTACCGGAGGTGGCGGTGGACAAGAATAAAGGTCATAACCGGAAACAAAACATGAAAGTTCAAAAATGACGGAAATTTACATACACGTTTCTATGAAAGACTTTCTTAAATATAAAAATCCGGTTGACGATTTAAATTTAGAGGAATATAATCAGTTTTTTTAAAGGTGAAGAAGGAATAACCGTAGAGATTATATTCAAATGTTAGCAACATAATAACGAAGCGACCTTAATATAATAACTAATTTTTAGACGAAATGAGAAAAATTTTATTAGGAATGGCAGTAGGTCTAATTGCCATTAGCTGTTCGACTCAACAAAAGATAGTTCAAGTCGAGCCACAAATTCAGGAAGTAAAACAAGAAGAACAAATTTTAAAAAGAAAAGTTGCAATAGCAAGATTTTCTAATGAAACTCAGTACGCTAAAGGAATTTTCTACGATAAAGAAAATGACCCGATTGGCAAACAAGCAGTTGATATTCTATCAACCAAATTGGCTGCAAGTAATAAGTTTATATTACTTGAAAGACAAGATATGGACAAAATTGAAGAAGAATTAAGACTGGCAGGAAATGAAGGCTTACAGAAAATTGGTGCTGACTATTTAATCATTGGTTCTGTAACTGAATTTGGAAGAAAAAATGTTGGAGATGTGAATGCGTTTTCAAGGAGTAAAACCCAAACTGTCCATGCAGGCGTAAGCATTAGGTTGGTTGATGTATCTACCGGACAAATTATTTATTCGGAAGAAGCAAAAGGAGAAGCCGAAACAACCAATAAAACAGTTATGGGATTAGGCGAACGAACTGATTATGATGCAACTTTAAGTGACAAAGCTATTTCTGCTGCAATATCAAAATTAGTTGAAAATATTATTAATAACTGTATGGAAAAACCATGGAAGTCATATTTTTTATCATATGACGAAAACGGTATAATAATTTCAGGTGGGGCTAGCCAAGGTTTGAAAGTTGACGATATTTTTCAAGTTGTCGAAAAAGGCAAAAAGATAAAAAATCCACAAACAGGGATGATGATTGAACTACCTGGAAAAACAGTTGGAAAAATAAAAATTGACTTTACGGGCGGAGATACTCCGGAAAATGAATTTTCGATGGTTTCATTTTCCGAAGGCGATATTGATAAACAAAACTTAGGAAATTATTACATTAAAGAAATAAAATAATGAAAAAACTAATCTACATATTAACAATTTGGCTGTTGGTGATAACCGGTTGCACAGGAGTAAAAACCTTATCAAAAGGGTTAGAAAATGAATCCTATATTGAAATTATTGGAAAACCCGGTATTTATTCCGGTGGCGTTGATGTAACAATTGACGAAACTACCTCTTTTAAAACAAAAGTAAACAAAGGGAAAGCCCAAAGACCAAAAGGTAATGTTTACGCCATATCTACAGGTAAACATGTTGTAACTGTTAAATATAACAATGAAATAATTTATTCGAAACAGATATTTGTTTCATCTCAAGAAACCAAACAAATTGTATTACCATGAAAAAAAATATCATTCTAATGATTCCCATTATGTTTTTAGCTTCCTGTACAACCCAAAAATCATTATACACATGGGGACACTATGATACAACAAGCTATAATTATTTAAAAAATGCTGATGAAAAATCAATTCAGGCAATAACGGAAGATTATCAAAGAATTATTGAAAATCAGAAAGGGACACGAGGAGTTGTACCCCCTGGAATTTATGCTGATTACGGATTTTTATTGTTACAAGAAGGGAAAAAAGAAGAAGGGAAAGAAATGCTTATGAAAGAAATAGCCCTTTATCCCGAATCAAAAATTTTTGTTGAACGAATTCTAAAAATGATTGAAAAATGAAAGAGTTAATATATCTTATCGGAATAATTGTAACTCTATCAAGTTGTACTACAACTTCAGAAATTACAAAATCAACAGCATACAAAGGTATTTATGATGAAAAACCCCTTACCGTTTTATTAATGCCACCAATTAACAGGAGTACAAACGTAGAGGCAAAGGAATACTTCCATTCAACATTAAATATTCCTATTGCTAATGCCGGATATTATGTGATTCCCCCGTTTTTATCAATGGAAATATTAAAAAGAGAAAGTGCCTATGATTCAGACTTGTTTTTAAATTCACCATTAGACAAATTCGGGGAGGTATTTGGAGCTGATATAACAGTTTTTACCATAATTCACAAATGGGATAAATCAGGCTTGGCAGCAAAAGTTCATGTGGAGGTAGAATACATAATCAAATCAACTAAAACGAATAGAATAATATATACACGAAAAGGAGAAGTAACTTATGATGCTTCTGTTTCAAGTGGAATTAATGGAGGATTAGGAGTCCTCGCCGATATGGCAGCTTCTGCAATTAATACTGCTGCTACCAAATATGTTGACGTTGCTCGTGCTTGCAACGCATATACATTTAAAGACCTACCTGCTGGAAAGTATAGCCCACTGTATAGAAATGATGGTGCTGCAACTGCCGGCAAAAAAGAATTTAAGGTAAATTTGAATAAAAATTACAAATAAATAAAAATCACGTTATCTAGACGAGTAGGAGAAGGGAATTTTCCCCCTAAACCTTGTTGGTAAGGATTGCAAATCCTGATCTTCGTAAGATTCCTTTACAAACAATATCTGTGTTTCGGGAGAAAAAACTTTATATTTGTACATGCTGGATTTAACCGGAATATTTACATGTACCGACGCAGACAAAACAGGCGATGTTTATAATTCTGTCTTCGAGTCAGTATTTATTATTGATAAATATATTACAATAAAAGAGCAGGGTGCCGATCAAACTATTATTCAGGCAGCTTCTTCCGCAGGTGTTGCGGAGAGAAGAAATTTTGCCATAGTAACTGGATGAATCTTATGCTTTTAGAAGGTAGCAACACTTTCTCCAATAGTGGTACTTTGTAATTCAACATAGCAAACGATAGTAGAATGACGAAAACCTCACTTGGAAATGTACAGGTTGGGAGAATAATAAATATAAACAGGGAGAAATTATGAAAAAATTTTTTATTAATGTTTTTTTTTTAATAGTCTGTTGGCAATGGACATTTGCCGATAGTACAGTAATGACTTTTAATGGTACATCTACAACTGCAAATGGTATTACTTTTTCTTTTTCCTTGGGCTCATTCACGAATAGCTCGGATGGAACAACCTTATCATTATATGACGATCATCCTTATGGTACGTCAATGAATGGTGGAAATGACTATGCTGATATTCAAATATCTCAAATAATTTATATTGAGTCTATATATATATCGTGGGCAACAAACGTACAATCTGCAGTAATTCAATTTTATAACGGAGATGCTTTGAATGGACAAGTTAGTAATTTTAATAATTCTCTTGGAGTTAAAAATGTAAATTGTTATGCTGATAAAATTCGTATTCTGGATGCTGAGGGTAGTCCGAACAGTAATGGTGGTGGTGTTGAAATATCACAAGTAACATTTAATACTTCCGGAGTATGGACGGGAGCCACCGACTCCGACTGGGGCACTGCCTCCAACTGGGATGACGGGAATGTCCCGGGCCCCACTAAAGACGTAGCAATCCCCGACGTAACCAACGACCCTGTGATCTCTGCAACAACAGCAGCAGAAGTTAATAATCTTACAGTTCAAAGTAGTGCAACCCTGAGCATCCAATCTGATGCGTCCAATAATGGCTCATTAATCGTAAACGGCACATCCTCGGGCAATGTAACTTACAACCGCTATGTTACTGCCAATAACTGGCACCTGTTGTCTTCGCCAGTAAACGGGCAGGCAATCAATGATTTTTCATCGGAGCACTCCATAGCTTTCCAAGATCCTAAGTATGGTATTGCACCTTATGATAACTCTACCTCTGGTTGGTCGCATTATACTACCTCTAACATTGCTTCAGCAGGTAACTTCACCCCTGGCAAGGGTTACGAGGTAATGCGTACCGAAGCAGGTGTATTACCCTTCACTGGCACAGTAAACACTTCACCTGTAACAATTGGGCTGACTACCCCTGACGGGGGTAAAAAATGGAACCTGATAGGTAACCCGTTTACATCAGCATTAAATGCCAACTCGAATGCTGATGGCACGAATAACTTTATAACGGTAAATACATCTGTTTTAGATGCCGGTGTTTACCAGGCATTATATGTTTGGGACCCAAGCGCATCTGGTGGCACAGGTGATTACATAACTGTCAACCAATCATCATCAGCTACCTATATTGCGCCGGGACAGGCATTCTTTGTATATTCCAAAAATGGTGGCGGCGATGCCAGTTTCACCACGGACATGCAAACCAGCCAGACCGGCAATATATTCAAGAGCGGGAAAGTAGCCCCACCCACCATCACGCTTTATGCAGAAAACGGGTCAGCGGAAAAATCCACCCGTATAAAATATATCGAAGGCATGACCACCGGCATCGACCCCGGCTATGATGCAGGACGTTTCGACGCTGGCAATAACAGTTTTGCCGTTTACACGCAACTGGCAGGCGACAACACAAATGAAACAGGGCTGGACATTCAATGCCTGCCAACCAACGGGTATAGCTATACAATCCCGGTAGGTTTAAATGCAGACGCTGGCAGCGAGGTAATATTCAGTGTTGAAACAAGCCAACTGCCAACAGGTACACCTGTTTACCTTGAAGACAGGCAAACAGGCGTGTTTTCCGACTTGCATGAACCCGGGGACTATTACCAGGCAAGCATGCAAGAAGACAGCAAAGGGTATGGAAGGTTTTACCTGCACACGAAAGAACTGCAAACAGGCATTGAAACAACCGGTATCAGCAATGTAAAGGTACTGGCACAGCCCAAATACAACCGGCTGCTTATAGTGGGAATAACAAGTGACAACAGTTATGTAGAGTTCTACGATCTTTCCGGGCGCAAGCTCATGGGCCGGATATTGCAAAAGTTAACGTACAATGAAGTACCCGTGTCAGGCATCGAAACAGGTATATATTTGGTAAAAGTGCAGGACAATGGGCAAACAACCAGCAAAAAAATAAGCTGGGTTGCAAACTAACCCTGCGTGCATTAATGCATTAAATATAGAAGAATGATTATTAAAAAAACAAAAAAGTACAATAATGGATAATAAGGAAAAAAGAAAGGTGTCCCCCAAAGAAATCACACGTAAAGAAGCGATAAAAAAGGCCGGGAAATACGCGGCAGCCACAGCAGCCACAATGTTTATAGTTTTAAGCCCCAGGGATTCGCAGGCACAAAGCATGCCGCCAGACCCAGGATGGGGTAGCTAATTATTAAAAGTATAAACAAAGGGTAGCCTCCGGGCTGCCTGTTATTTTACAAAATAAATGCAGAATGGATTATTCATCCGATGACTTAATGTTGTCGGATGAATTGGTTAATAACGATGATTTAAAAAAACTTCTGTACGAATTAAAATGTTTTCCATACCATTGTTTATCCATTAAATTCCTTGTTATCAGCTTACGTGTATTTTTATGAAAAATAAATAGGATCAACTTTTTAATGTAATTTATCAACCGGATAGAAAGGTATATCACGGCACGGTATATTTTCCATATTTTTTTGTATGACATAAAAAATTTCAGCCGTTTTAAATACAATAAAGTCCGCCATGATTTTGTATATGAAACTCCAACCGGATTCGAAAAGATAAAAGTGCAGGTTGCAAAATAACTATCAAAAACATTTTTACATCTGCCAAAATTATCCGCTACACAAAGAATATTTTCTTTCTGAGCCAGTAATAACAAGTCGTACATCTGACGGAGCAGTATATCGCCAAATAAAATACTTTTGTCGCTCAACTGTGCATTTAGCACATTGTGAATGATCATATTCGGTATTGAAGGGACTGTTGCCTTTGTATTTTTGATAACAACTGGTTTATTACCTGCCATAACATCATATCCCCTGATTAAGTGTTGATGCCCGGGGTTAAGTATTTCCTTGTGTATCTCGATTGATGAAACATATTTATCATGTCTTAACCGGGGATAATGTTTTAGTTTTTTTAACATTTCAGGAAAATATTCAGCCATTGGTTCATATCCATCTTCCTGAATCAGTATTTCAGCCACTTCTACCATTTTGTCTTCAGAAACAAGAAAATCTATGTCTCCAATCATACGTTCTCCGATATCGGTATATAAACCATCGAGTAAATGAGCTGTCCCTTTTAAATAGGTAGGTATAATATCATGGCGGTTCAAAACCTGGTTAATTTTTCTGATCTGTCCCAGTATCGACTTGTTGCGTTCCCGGTTTAAGTTGGTAATTTCATTTAAGTATTCGTTTAAATCAGCAGGCAAATCCGGAGCCAGGTTATTTCTTTCAAACTGAATATAGAAGGCAGGTAAAACAAACTGATTGCTTGATATAAATACGATCTTTTCCCAACTGATCGTCTCATTTCTGATTATATTCCTGATTTCATCCCTTTTTTCAGGATGAAAATCCAATGTCAGGCATTTACCAACAAATAACAGGTAATCAAGGTAACTATTCATTAAAAAGTTGTTTTACTGTGTTTAACATTGCATGGTTATCTGAATAAGTTAACCGGTAGCACGACAATCGTGAAAACCAATCCAGGAATTGCTTTGCGTTTTCCCTGTGAGGCGAAATCCATGAATCAGGAATTAATTTTTGGAAAGCCTCATCTTTTTCAAGAGGTTCAAACTGAATTCCTGAATTCTTCCGGTATTTCACAAAGACAAGGGCTTTGCAATGTACATTTGCAGGTGGTTCCGACTGAAAGGAAATGTTTGATAAATACCTTACAGTTTTTCCCATCTCAGGATAAAAATACTCGTCAGCTTGTTTTATTTCAGGGAAATGTTTTGACACAACTTCAAATCCCCCCTTTTTTATTGATAAGGCTGCCGGAAAATACCACATATTATTCGTTTTTGTATCGAATGGAAGGAAATCATCTGCTAAAACCGTATAGCCATTTGCCATTAAAATGGCCGAAAGCGTGCTTTTCCCGTTTCCCGAATCGCCTAAAAACATAACTCCCTGCCTGCCGTTTGAAATCCCTGCAGCATGAAACGTGGCCATCCAGTCATTTTCTTCCTTCTGATGCATTAATTGTAACATTTGCATAGATACTTTCCCTGCCAAATAGTTATCTTCATGCAGGTGCCAACTGTTTATGAATTCACGGTTTACAAATAAGTTAAACCTCGTTTCGGATTTAAATATTTGGAAATGGCCGTGAAAATTATCTGCATCATGTACTTCAAGATGTGCAAGTTTCGGGTGGATTATATACTCTGACTTTTCATCATCGTATTCAAAATAAAATACTTTTCCATTGACCTCATAATATCGCTTCAAACGAAAAGAATGCGGGCATCGGCTTTTAATTTGCATCCTGGCATCTTTTCCCGCTTTTTCTTTTTCAAATTCTGAAAGCAATTGCCTGATAAGTTTTATTAAATCCTTGGTTTGATTTTCTGTGAAGCTTAACTTCTCAGCATAATTTTTTATTTCAATATTACTTTTTTTATTGTATACAAATTCGAGAAATTTTTCTGTTGGGTGTTCAACTAAAATATACTTGTTGTATTGAGCTAACCAGATTACTTTTTTGTCATTTATATCGTCAACAATCATAATATATTCCCAGGCATTTAAATGAATACACGACAAATTTAGGTAATTATTGAGTATTCGTTAAATTCTTTTTTTAGCACCATAAAGGTATCCCAACCAACAGACAGAAAAGACGTCATTTTTCCCTTATATCTCAAATCAAATACACGTATATCTCCGCTTGAAGCAGAAGAATTATTCCATGGAATAATTGAATTATCCCATGCCTATAACGGATGACGGGGAATAGTCCAACGATATTTTATCCATCATTATAAACCGCTCAGAACCTGGCATTAATATCATTTATTATTTTTACTTTTAACAATCTTCTGTCTGAAAGATGGGGAAAATATTGAACCCGTTGTAGCCCATTAAATCGCGAAAAACCAATGAGTGGATAAATAATTTCGTAATTTTGAAAAAAATAGAAGTATGAAAGCATACAAATTTATCACTAAAATATCTGGGAATGGAACAATTCAGATTCCGTATAGTCCATACCTCTTTGATAAAGAGGTTGAAATAATTATTGTGCCAAAATTGAAGAAAAAGAATAAAGAAACAAAAGCTGCGGAATTTGTAAAAAAATGGGCAGGTTTTTTAAAAGATACAGACATTGACAATTCCAAATATGACTATCTTACAGAAAAATATAAATGAAAAAAGTATTATTTGATACAAATATCATTTTGGACATTGCTTTAAAACGAGAGCCTTTTTTTGAAGATGCATTTAAACTTTTCGAACTCATTGATAAAGGAAAAATTACAGGAAACATCACAGCCTCGACAGTAACAGATATTTATTATATATCGAAAAAGGAGAAAGGGCACAAAAGTGCTATTGATTTCATTAAAAGCTTAATAGAAGTTGTTGAAGTAATAGGAGTTGACAAAGATGTTATTCTAAAAGCTCTCTGTTCAAACATCAAGGATTTTGAGGATGCAGTACAAACATCTGCGGCTGAAATGAATGAAATTGGAATTATCATTACAAGGAACGAAAAAGATTTTGCTAATTCCGAATTGAAAATCATATCGCCAAAAAAGTTTTTAGTAGATTGACAAAAAATAACGGGCTACAGTCAAATAGGAAAAGGGGAGTTTCACCCCTAAACTTCTCCCAGAAGCATAGTGCCAAGAAGTCGTTTACTATAACTGTTTAACATTCATTGAATGATTACCCCCCGTGTGCTAACAGGTACATATTTTTGGCGAACAGTGCCGGGGGCATTTCCAATAGCGTAAAATCTTTTACCAACAACGGCGGATTCGTGGCTACCTGTTTCGGAGGTCTGGCAAGAAGTCCCGGAGAGGTATCTACCTGTTACAAATAGGTTGCGAAACCTTGGGACAATTTCTGTCTGCCCTAGAGGCATATTTCCCGGGAATATTTGTACTTTTAGATGTTTGCTCTCCAAGAGGTGCAAAACAAAAACACCCACTCAAAAAACAATTCATGGAACAAGGTGAGATTGTTATTTATAAGGCAAATGATCAGGCGGATTTTCAACTGGAGGTTCGTATTGAAGAAGAAACTGTCTGGCTAACCCAGTCCCAAATGTCGGAACTGTTTCAAACTACAAGAAATAACATCACGCTACATATTGGAAACATTTTTAAGGAAAAAGAATTAGATGAAAATTCAGTATGTAAGGAATCCTTACTTACTGCATCAGATGGTAAAAAATACAGAACGAAATACTATGACCTTGATGTTATTATTTCCGTCGGCTACCGTGTAAAATCAAAGAGAGGCACACAGTTTCGGATATGGGCAAACAAAGTTTTAAAAGAATACCTTTTGAAAGGGTATGCCGTAACTCAACGCTTCGAAAGGATCGAAAAGGATGTAAATTATCTGAAAAGGAAAGTCGATGATTTTGATTTTCAGATAAAGACAAACCTGCCTCCTCACGAAGGAGTATTTTACGACGGACAAATATTTGATGCTCATCTCTTTGTGTCCAGGCTGGTCAAAACAGCCAACCAGTCCATCATCCTGATTGATAATTATGTCGACGAAAGCGTTCTGTCCCTGTTGACCAAAAGAAAACCCGGGGTACAGGCGACCATTTACACAGCTGTTTCACGCCAGCTAAGGCTCGATATTAAACGGTTCAACGCCCAGTACCCGGAGATAGAAATAAAAACATTTAACAAATCGCACGACCGGTTTTTAATTATCGATCATCAAACGATCTATCACATCGGGGCATCGCTGAAAGACCTTGGGAAAAAGTGGTTTGCTTTTTCAAAGATCGGGCTCAATGCCTTGGATATGATCGAAAAACTGGAAAAAGGGAACTAACTTCCCGGATGAGAATTTGCAATCATGACCGACCTTCCACAACCTACATCAGAAAGGATACGATTACCCCTGGCTGGTCAGGATTTGCAATCCTGAGCTTAGTAACAGGGGATTTGTAATCACCTTATCCCAGTTCCGGTGGAGGTCTCTGTTTTTAATATAACTCAACCCAAAGATTAGCGAAGGAGCACCGAAGGATAAGACCAAAAAATTGGTAATCCCGCCTTCGTTTGAGTGTAACGGAAACGAGGGCTAAGCCTTTCGCTCCAAGGATTTGTTTTTCCTGGTTTTGCTTACAGCCTTCTCTGTAAATGCTGCAAATTCGTCCCCTGGTTTTGTTATGCACTGAAGAAGCAGACAGGCCAGCCGGAGCAAGAATTTTGCCCCTATTACTATCCGTCGTTTCGACCAATAGGGAGTTGGGGCAAAATCCGCAGGGCTTGTCCTTGTACCGGATGTGCAAAAAAATGCAGACAAATGACTACTTTTATAGCTAATAAAACAGTAAGAACAGCTGGGGCCCCTTCGCCGGGGATGCCTTAAAAATGCCTGAGCTGTATGCCGGGAAACTGGCACAGCCTGTCCCTATCTCGGGATACAGTTCTTAGGGGGCGTAAACTACCCTGTCTATGTATTTTGAATTAATATTAGACCTTGACAAATAGAATTATGAGAGAAATTAAACAAAAATCAATGATTGCTAAAATCTGGATTGCTTTATTATTCGGATTGTTGCTTATAAGCTGCGATACGAGTAAGTTACATGAAACTCCAATTGATAATTTTGAAGGAATATGGGAGTTAAGTGGAAGAACAATGTTCGATGGAATAAAAATCAAAATAGAAAAAAGGGACAATGGAGATTTAATGGGAAAAGTTATTTCACTTAACGACAATAAGTATGTGAAAATGTTTGTCGAGCCTAATGACATTTGGGTTACTGGAATTAGTAGATCTTCAAATTATGAATTTAAACTCACTGAAAAGAAAATTGGAAGTGTATTATTTTCGGTTTACGGACTTAGCACCACAAATGAATATAAGGTTGAGTTTATTGACGATGATACGATTGGACTTGGCCGTGATAATTCAGATCCTACAAAATCTCCGATAAAATACATTCGCTTGAAAAATGAATAAAAACGCATGGTAATAAATAGGACTTCTTGCGGAATGTAGTGAGACAAAGAAGTCGTTTACTATAGTTCATTGAATGATTAAACCCTGTGTGCTAACAGGGCAGGTTTTTGGCGAACAGTGCCGGGCCCATTTCCAATAGCGGAAAATTTTTTACCAACAACGTGTACCTGAATTTATTCCCGAACAAGAAATGAGGAGGCTTGCGTACGGTACATTAGGTGCCTAAACTAAATTTAGGATACTCGCGTACGGTGCATCAGGTACCTAAATAGAATCAGGAGCCTGTTTGTTTGGCCAAATCCGCAACAGTATTCGGCCCGGAATTAGCAATCATACCTCTTGGCTAAGGATTAAGGCTTTCGGAACGTTTGGATAATGCTTCCGGAGTTTCCGATTAAGGCTTCCATAACTTTTGGGTAAGGCTTCCAGGTTTTATTATCAACCTATTTGACATTAAGGCAGATTGGCGTAAATTGGAGGGATAGAAACTAAACTCTATATGGGAATTATTGCGATTCGAAAAGGTTTTAGACCTGAACAGTAAGAGATTCAAATTTATATCCCTGTAAGTTCAAGGATTACAAAACATTAAAAATCCATTTGATGAGCTGGATTTATGAGAAAAAAACTACAAAACAGGAAATAGCGATTTTGAAGATAGCTTTGGTTGACAGACAACAGAGTTACCATACATTTTAATTGACTGACTAAATCAAACCAGAATTGGAATAAATATGAAATAGTAGAACAAATACTCAATTATTAACATGAAAAACACTGTATCTGTACTAATTTTAATCTTTTCTTGTTTAAGTGCATTTGCCCAGCGAGGATTCTATGCAACCGACAGTACTATTTCGGTTGGTGTAAAAATAATCGATAATGGAAGAATCGAAAATGGCCGTTGGTGCGTTGTAAAAAAAGGAAATGAGACAGAAAAATATTCTCCCGACGAAGTAACAAAGTATGGATTCAATAAAGGAAGAATTTATAGGTCAAAAACGATAACTTATGCCGGTTCAACCAATAAATATTTCCTGGAGCAACTTTCTGATGGCAAACTTATGTTATTCTATTTTACTGATAAAAAGCACCATACTTATTTTATCGAGAAAGATAGCACAACTTTCCGGGAACTTGCAAAAGGGAATAAATTTGACGATTCTTATTATCAAAAGCAACTTCAGAAAATTAGTTCTGACTTTCCCGAAATTTATAACAATGCCAGGCACGTACATTATAACAGAAGGGCATTATCGAAATTTATAAACGAATATAATAACCGTTCAAACAAACCATTCCCATACTTTAAAATCGGATTTGTTGGTTTTTCGGAAATATCTGAATTTTATTCACCCAAGAATGCCTCGTTTGGCTATCTAGGCCAGATAAATTACAAGTATGATAATTCATTCGGTGCCGGAGTTTTTACTGATATTCCTATTGATGTAAGCAATTTTTCATGCCACTTGGAATTCTTGTTTACAAAACACAACTATTCATTTTCTACCGAAACTAATAACGGAATCATCGACTTTGCAACCAATATTTCATCGGTAAAAGCTCCAATTCTTCTAAGATATACTTATCCTTCAAAAAAAATAAGCCCCTTTATTAATGCAGGTGCGATTTTGGCTTACACCACAGATAAAAAAGCAAAATTTTTTGAAACAAAATTTTCTGAAAATATAATTGAGATTGAGGATATTGCCGATGAATCTATAATTGCTGACACGCAAAAAGGTTTCTCTACCGGTTTGGGGATAGAATACCGGTTTCATTACAAGCATTCGCTGTTTTTTGAAGTGCGTTTAAACAGACTTTTAGGTGACAACAAAACTCTCAATAATCATGACATTCAGTTTTTAGCCAGTTTTAACCTTTAACCAATGAAAAAATTAATCCTTCTTTATATCTCCCTGTTTTTTTTTCTCAGCTGTAATAATGATTTTGTTGAAATCACAAATAAAGACTTCCCTTTCATTATTCTAAACGAAATATTTTCCAATTCAAACGAGGGAGTTGTTATATCGGCATCGTTGTATAATGAAAATGAAGTTCCTTTTTCTGAATATGGGTTGGTTATCGCCCCTGAACATACACCATCCGTTTCTGACAGAAAAATTGTATTTAACAATACTCCTGGTAAAGACTTCAAAGTTAGTATCAACAATGATCTAATAAAAGGAGAAAACTATTATGTTCGGGCATTTATTCGTACTTCCGACAACCTCATTTACAGCAATACGTTATCCTTTGAAAGCGAAGGTTGTCTTCCCCCAGATATTTCATCAATTAGTGCCAAATCAGCTACTTCAGGAAATAGAATTATTATTGAGGGAAATTATTTCAGTGAGATAATGTCACATAATGAAGTCTATTTTAATGATTTGAAGTCCACGATAATAAAAGCAAGTATTGATACATTAATAGTCTTTTGCCCCAATACTTCAACAGATAAATCTGTGAAAATAAAGGTTACGGTTGCATTACAAACAACAGAAGCAAGTCAAGAATTTAAATTACTAAATCCATGGAAACAGATTGGCAATTTTCCGGCAAGCCCAACTATCCTCAACGGTCAATTTACCCATAATTCAAAAGGATATTTAATTCCAGGAGGTATAATTTCTGGTTCTGATGAAGAAAAACAAAAACTCTGGGAATTTGATTTGAACTCTTATGAATGGAATATGATCAGTAATATCCCTTTTATAACAGGTATTTGGACAGTTGGCCTTGCAAAAGGGAATGATCTCTTTTGTGGATTAGGACGGTATCAACGAGACTTGTGGCAGTATAACTTAGATTCAAAAACATGGGTTCAAAGATCAAGTTATCCAGGATTATTGCGCTACTCTTTTGTTTACCCTAGTTTTCAAATAAACAACTCCGTTTATCTGTACTCATATCAAGATGGTTCTTATGAATTTTGGAAGTATTTAATCGAATCTGACACATGGGTACAGCTTCCAACCCCAACTGAATTAAATAACAGAGAATTCATTTGCGGATATTTGTACAATAATACTGGCTATTTATTTGAAATGGATGAAAGCGTCAACAACCATGCATTCAATATATGGAAATTTGATGAAGCAACTAATTCTTTTACAATTAACCATTCCGTAATGGTAAACTCAAGAATAGAAACTGGTTTATTTATTATTAAAGACAACCTTTACATTCCCACAAGAATGGGAACTTTAATTCAGTATTCGCTTACCGACGGTTTGTTATTTTATCTGGATGATCCGACAGATATTTATGAATATAGCTTTGTTTTTCAGGACGATAATAAAGCTATTGTCGGGAGAGAACAAACTTTAAACGTTTATGAATTTCATCCGAGATAATAATAATCAGAAATTCCTGATAAATGGAACGCCTGCTGCAAATCAGAGTTAGCAATTCCGGGCGAGTAGAAGGTAATTGACATCCTATTTTGGTACTGTACTAGCTATAATAGAAATCGTATGGTAATAATTAGCCTCAAATGAAGCGTTGCTTGCATACGCTTTGTATTGGAGGCAGTGTTGAACTAAACATCACCCCGTTAAAAATCACCTGCCGGTCAGACATTTACGATAGTTGTTTTAATCCGCTTTTTCAGGTTTCCGGTTTGCTGTTTTCTGTGAGGATTAAACCCCCGGGTTCCGTTTCCGGGGAAAGCAGCCGGGCTTTCTGCAAATTGGAAAACAAATATCCCGGTAAAAAATGCCAAAATGGTGGAGATGTCCAACCATTTTTATTGCATACTGGAAATAGTAGAGTCAACCAATCCGTTAACGATAATGGTTCGGACGCCCACGCGTGGGCGTCCCTGCGTGGGCATCCCGAAAACGGTGAAAAATACGGCATTCATAATATCAAATATGACACAACCATTGTAACAATTTATCCAGTATTATGTATACTCAATTTCCTGCTGTAGCGATTTTTTTTCCACAGCAGGAAACCCTAATTCCCTAACGTGGAAATTCCAATTTCCTAAGCAGGGAAAAAATTTTTCACAGCAGGAAAACCAGTACCTGTATTTTTGGGAATTTTACACTGTCCATTGTCTCCTTCTCCTGGATCCTGGATCCTGGCGTGAAAATAACACCTGCTTCTTTTATGGATGCCGGGCTTACCTCTTCTTCAGTAGCTTCGCCCTTTGAACAGAGAGGGTAATCCGAAGGCTTCCCTGGTCGCCCAAACGGATAATAGTGCCTTTTGCAAGGTTGTCGATTGCAACATCGACCATGACATACAACACGGCACGGATATCGGCCCCGCTTACGGTACATATTTTTTCAATGGGCCAGGTTAAATCGGCCAGACTTAGTCTCTGTTTCGTAATAGCCTGTATGAATGATTAAACCCCAGGTGCCAACAGGTACCGGTTTTTTGCGAACAGTGCCGGGGCATTTTTAATAGGGAAAAATTTTTACCAAACAAATAAGAACCCTTGCGGTAGCATTGCCAAGTAGGAGTCTTAGGTTGAAGGAAATTTTCATCAAGGAGAAAAATTTTTTCCATCTTGATGAAAATAAATTTTCTCCTTGATGTTTTTTTTCATCCTCCTTGATAGAATTTTTCCTTCAGTAAATTGTCAATCAGAATTCGATTCGTCCTTTCTTTCGATATAACATCTTATTTTCAGAACGAAGACAAGGTAAAAGTTCCTTTTAGAGGGAAACTTAGTAACCGGGAAATGGGTTGTTGTACACTCAGATTTATTTTTTACACCCTGAAACTATTTTTTTGCTCATCCAAATAATAAAATTAAAAGATTTTATCATTAACCTATTTGACTTTAAGGCAGATTGGCGTAAATTGGATGGATGCAAACTAAACTCTAAATTTATGGAGAATTGTTGCGATTCGAAAAGGTTTTAGACCTGGACAGTAAGAGATTCAAATTTATACCCATGTAAGTAATCAAGGATTACAAAACATTAGAAATCCATTTGATAATCTGAATTTATAAGAGAAAAAAACTACACATAAAACAGGAAATAGCGATTTTGAAGATAGCTTTGGTTGACAGACAACAGACTTGTGTGTCACTTTAAAAACAGGAAAAACATGTATAAAAAGTCGTAAATTGATTCAAAATATAAGAATTATGAAAGTATTAAATTTGTTTTTAATCTGTTTCATTGTCGCAAATAGCGTAGCTTTTGGGCAATCAAGCGATGAAATGGAAATCAAACAATTGGAAAAACATTGGACTGAATTGCTTGATAAGGCAGACACAACCTCGTTATTAGAAATCTGGTCTGAAAACTACGTTGTAAACAATCCAAACGGTAAAATTGTAACACCGGAAGAAATAGTTGCACTGATGAAAAGCGGGCATAAATTTCCGGCAGTTGAAAGAATAATTGAGAAAATCACGTTCAATCAAGATATTGCAATTGTAATGGGCAAAGAGTTGCAACAACCAGAAAATATGACCCCTAATCATGATGATTGGATTCTGAGAAGATTCACAAACGTTTGGATAAAAACCAAAGAAGGATGGAAACTGGCGGCAAGACAATCAACCCAGGTTATTTCGCAATAAATAATAATGATATAAATTACGCTTCTACGAATTTATCCTAAATTGAACAATATGAAAATTTTAACTTTATCCCTAGCCTTTCTCTTTTTAATAATTACCACACAAGCACAAAACCAAAGTAAAGTGTTCGATTCGAAAACACTTCAAAGTAATATTTTAAAAATGGAACGTAAGTATTCGATTTATCTGCCAGAAGGTTATGAGTCGTCTGAACTTACTTACCCGGTTCTATACCTATTGCATCCGGCAGGTCCGTCTAATACGATTCCAAATCAGCAGTCATGGTACTATTATGGAGGATTAAAACAATATTTGGATAAAGCCATTGAAAGTGGTGAAATTACACCAATGATAGTCGTAACACCTGATGCCAACTTTGAAACAAAAAGAATCAGTTATTGGAATGACCCCGAAGGTGATTTTAATTTTGAAGATTTCTTTTTTGAAGAATTTATACCGTACATAGAAAAAAATTATCGTTGCAGAACAGAAAGAGATAGCAGGGCTTTGGCAGGTGCTTCTTTAGGTGGAGCAGCTGTTGTGCAATATATCCAACACCAACCTGAAAAATTCTCTGTTGCCTGTGCATTGGCTGGTGCTGTAAGAAAATATGATTACGATTATTTGAGAAGAAGATATCCAAATGTTAGTGAAAGGAAATTGATGGATTGGTATAAACCTTATGATGTTTTTGCTTATTATGAAAATTTACCAGATGATACAGAAAGTAGTATAAGATTGTACATCAGTTGTGGTGATGATGACCACTTATCACCAAATAATGTAATGTTACATACAGTACTGAAAAGGAAAAATATAAATCATGAATTTAGGATTCAAAATGGAGCACATGATTGGAGCTACTGGCGTTCTGTTACACCTGAATTTATAAAGCATATTTCGGATTCATTTTGCAAATAAATAATATAACGTTGCAGCTACAAAGTTTGGATAAAAACTGAAAAAGAATGACAATTAGCTGAGAAATAGTTTTCCTGGTTAATACTCAATAGATGGATGAAAAATTTATTGATAAAAAAGCGAACACACAACACAGGACATATTGCAGGGCGGGTTCGGTGGTACGCCAACTGCGGATTCTCGTATCGCAGTTCCGTGTCCTTCGGACAGGAACGCTCTTCGAAATCCGCCCCGACAACATGTACCAACCGTTAGCCGCAAGCAAGAAACGAAGTGCAAAATTGTAACATTATAAAACAAGATTGTGAATCCAATAATTGACCATATTCAGATTACAGTAAAAGACTTAAAAATAGCCGAGAAGTTTTATGATAAATTTCTACCTATTGTCGGATTTGATATAAATAATAAAGTAACTGCATTTATTAAAGAACATGATTTTCATGTAATTGAATATACTCATGATTTATTAGCTTTTGCAATAACATCGCCAAGAGAAGCATTTAAGGATGATATAATAAACCGAAGAAAGCCTGGAGCTTTACATCATTTAGCATTTAAAGCAGATTCCAGGGAAGATGTTGATAAAGCTTATAAAGAGTTAATTAAGATTGGTGCTAAAATCGTTTCAGAGCCTCAAATACATGCAGAGTACAGCCCTGACTACTATGCTGTGTACTTCAAAGATTTAGAGAATATAAAATATGAAATTGTTTGTACCTCTTGATAACGATTAAGTAAAAACAAAAAATGGAAAAATTAAGACTCGAACATGAATTACCAGTATCGATAGAAAAGTGGGGATGGAAATATCATCATTTAGGAATCCCTACCGATAAAAAAATGCCAAATGAGAGATATTTACCTCAATTTAAGTTTTATATATCAGGATTTAGTACAAGTCCTTTCGGGGTAGAGTGGATGAGATTTGAGTCAGATAGTCCTTTTGACAAATTGATACAAACAGTTCCTCACTTGGCTTTCGAGGTAAATGATTTAGATTATGAATTAGCAAATCGAGGTTTAAAAGTTATTGTAGCGCCAAATCCTCCAGCAGATGGGATTAGAGTTGCAATGATTGAGCATAATGGTGCTCCAATTGAATTGATTGAATTTAAGAAAAATATAAAATAATGCCAGCGGCTAACAAATTAGGAATTAAGGCACAGTTGAGCCAAGAAAAAAGGCAGTAGGTTTGTATATCTGCTGCCTTTTTTGATATCTCCGGCTTTCGGCGCCCCTGTTCAATTGTGTTTTAATTCGTGCTGGGCTAAACCGCTGGTACTTAAATGATCAGTCTAAGGGGATTAAATGATTTTTTACTGTCCTTCCTGCATTTTTCCATGCCGGTTTTGGCCTTCCTTTCCGCCGGGATCAGGAAAAGCGGCAGAGATGCCAGCTTTTTATCATCCGGGCGGGCATAATTTTCCCGTTCGGCAAACGCGGAAAGTTTTTTGCCGTCAACAGGAAAGTCCATTTTTTCAAAGAACGTTTTTTTACACCGCAGTGAATCGCTGATAAGGAGTCGGGAAGTGGCTATATTCTGTCAAAAGCAGTAGCATCTGTTATGCAGTGAAGAGTACAGCGGGAACCTGTCCAGCTATGTAAAGGGAAACGCACAACGGGAACAACCCGAAGGCAGAATACCGATGAGCAGGCACAGGGACGGACTGATCCGTAGTAGTGAAGAAGTTTCTGTAATGGGGATGGAGCGAAGGGATCAGGTTATACAGTATCATAACATTAAACAACTCTGGGAAGAGGATGAATTTATGGAATGAGACAAAATCAGTACCGGTAAGCCGGGAAATGGTCAGGCAGGCCTACAAGAAGGTGAAAGCCACTGAAGGCAGCTCTGGTGTCGACCAGGTGAGCATGGAAATGTTTGACCAGGACAGGGCCGGGCAGCTTTACAAACTGAGGGACCGACTGTCCTCGGGGAGTTATTTTCCCCCTCCGGTCAAAGAAATTGAGATACCTAAGAAAGACGACAATGTTCGTCAACTGGGAATTCCAACTATTGCTGATCGGGTGGCACAGGAAGTGTTTCGGGCATACCTTGAACCCAGATTTGAGAAAATATTCCATTCAAACTCCTATGGCTACCGAACAGAGGGAAGCGCACATCAGGCGTTGGCTACTGTTCGGGCAAACTGCAGGATGTATGATTGGGTTATTGACTTAGATATAAAAGGGTTCTTTGATCATATTGATCACCGAAAACTAATGCTTGCATTGAAGAGACATGTGCCGGAGAAATAGAGTGTGATGTACCTTGAACGCTGGCTAAATGCTCCTGTTTTGAATAAAGACGGGGAACTGGTACAGAAGCAAGGGAAAGGGACATCACAAGGCGGGGTGATCAGTCCGCTGCTGGCCAATTTGTTTCTTCACTATACATTTGATGTCTGGCTTACCGGATTAAGCAATACAGTGAGATTTGTAAGATATGCCGATGATGCAATCGTACACTGTAAAAGCAGGCGACAGGCGGAATGGATCTTAGCCCGGATTAATGAGCGGATGCTGGATTGTGGGGTGTAACCACACCCGGAGAAAACGAAAATTATCTACTGTAAGGACTATCGCCGAAAGGAAAGCTACCCACAAGTAAAGTTTGATTTTCCGGGTTACAGTTTCCAACCCCGCACATGCAAGTCCCAAAGGGACGGAAAGTTATTCCTCGGTTATGACTGTGCCATCAGCACGAGTTCTAAGAAACGAATAGCCGACAAGATGGAGGAATTGAACATTGTAGGGCTAACCCACAAAAGCATTGTTGGTGTTGCCCAATTCCTGAACCCGTACATCCGGGGATGGGTGAATTATTACGGGAAGTTCAGGAAAAGTGCGATGAACCCGGTCTTCCATCTATTAAGCAGGCGACTTATCCGCTGGGCAAGGAAACGGTACAAACGTTACAAATCCAGTCCACGCAGGGCTTGGCTATGGTTTAACAGGGTTCGGGATCAATTTCCGGGCTTATTCTATCACTGGCAAACAGGCATAATCGGATGAAACGTTTAGATTTGTATAACAAGAGCCGGATGACGGGAGACTGTCAAGTCCGGTTCTGTGAGAGGCCTTAGGGTGAAACTCCCTTTGCCTACTCGACTACCAACCGTTAACAATAATGCAAAAAAATAGTCTACATGAAAATAAATCCTGCGCAGAATTACCAAATTGGTAACTTTTACTTATCTTTGTTTTATAAAGATTAAAAATGAGAGTAATAGCAAAAAAGATACTTCGCAATTTTTGGGAAAAATATACAGATTCAGAGCAACAATTGAAGGTTTGGTATAAAGAAGCATCAAAAGCTGCTTGGAAAAGCCCTAACGACATTAAAGATGAATATGCGAAAGCAAGTATCTTAAAAAGCGGAAAAGTCGTTTTTAATATTTGTGGTAATAAGTATCGATTAATCGTTGACATAAATTACGAAAGACAATGGGTATTTATCCGATTTATTGGAACACATAAAGAGTACGACAAAGTAGACTCAGATAAAATTTAAAATTATGAACATAAAGGCTATAAAAACAGAAGAAGATTATAATCAAGCACTTCTAAGACTTGAGAAAATATTTCATGCACCAGTTGATTCTATTGAGGGAGACGAAGCCGAAGTTTTATCTATCCTTATTGAAAAATTTGAAGATGAGAACTATCCAATTGAAGCTCCAGATCCGATTGAAGCAATATTATTTAGAATGGAGCAAATGGATATGACAAAAAAAGACTTAGCAGATGTACTTGGCTACAAAAGTAGAGTTTCAGAAATTTTTAGCAAAAAAAGGAAACTAAATATAAATATGATTCGCAAACTCCATGACAAAATGAATATCCCATATGAGTCGTTGATTGCAAATTATTAAAGCACTATTGTTAACAAATTAGGGATCACATGAAAAAGTTGTGGAGTTACCGGTCAAGCATAAATTTTAGCAACTCTGAACAAGAAGAATTCAATATCAACAACACCTCTTTGAGTAGCCCTGAAAGTTTTCAGTTTAGCATTGAAAGATTCAGCAGAAGCGTTCGTGCTTCGATTGTCAAAGAAGTTCAATATTTCAGGATAATGCGAATAGAATGTTGCAGATATGGTATTGAATGATTTAAATCCAGATTCGGTAACATCATTAAACCACTTAGCCATTTTCGTATAAGCTACGCCTTTGTTTTTGTTTTTTGAAAATATCATCCTTAATGAATGAGTAAGAGAATACCCTTGTTTTATGTCAGGAAAAAGTTCAAATAATATTGCAGCTCTTTTCTTTTGTTTCTCCGTCCATTTATCACCAGACTTGAACAATAAATACCGACTACGGGCAAGTAGTTGCTTTTTTGTATCCCCATTGCTTAATATTTCCGGAACATATTTTTTACCATCTGCTTTTGCATTTTCAATGGCGTTGGTCTCTTCGTTTATTGCATCCCAACGATGGGCAATACGCATCTCCTGTAATGCATCGTAAGCTAATTTTTGAACATGGAAACGGTCGATCACCCGCTTAGCTTTGGGAAAACATCTTCGTACTATTTTATCCATGGAATTGGCCATATCAAGTGTTACTTCTTTTACCATATTGATTTTTTCTTCGGGGATTCTTTCTAAAACCTCTATGATTTTTTCTGCCTCCGTACCTTCAACCATTGCAACTAATGCGCCTTTTTTCCCTTTCCCTGCTTTATTGGTTACAATCGTGTAAAGTTCTCCATTGGTAAGGGCTGTCTCGTCAATGCTTAATTGTGTACCAACGTTCTCCGGGAAAAGAATCCAGTCCTTTGCATGTGGCTTTTGTCCCCAAGTGGGAAAATCACTCAAATACTCTTTGTACTGTTGCCCAAAACGATCCCCATCAATGGAATAGTACTTTTCTAAACTATTGCTGCTGATGGGGTAATTGTCCAAAAAACCCTTTTAAAAAAATTGCAAAACCTTTCGTCAAACGAGTCCCTTTTGCAACACTATCCCAGTCCCTCTCTACTGTCTTGCCTGTCGATTCTGAAAACCATCTCCGACGCTTTACGTGCAAAAACATGGCTTTGTCCCGTAATGGAAAATCCTGTATCACTGATTCGTTATAAAATCCTTTGGAAATAAGCTTTACCAATTCATATCCTTCCGGCTTTATTGCCTTTTCTTCCAAATGTACATGGATTTCTTTTTCTCCTGTTTCTATTTGAACAATGTCGAAATATTCAAAGATTTCTTCTGGTAAAAGTAATTTTAGCAATGTCTGGTAATGTTCGTTTGATTGTCCCTTCATTTGTAAAATATAAAATACAAAGTTCGTTTTTATATTTTTCTCCACAACTTTTTTAACTGATCCCAAATTAGGAATTAAGGCACAGTTGAGCCAAGAAAAAAGGCAGTAGGTTTGTATATCTGCTGCCTTTTTTGATATCTCCGGCTTTCGGCGCCCCTGCTCAATTGTGTTTTAATTCGTGTTGGGCTAAACCGCTGTTACTTAAATGATCAGTCTAAGGGGATTAAATGATTTTTTACTGTCCTTCCTGCATTTTTCCATGCCGGTTTTGTCCTTCCTTTCCGCGGGGATCAGGAAAAGCGGCAGTGATGCCAGCTTTTTATCATCCGGGCGGGCATAATTTTCCCGTTCGGCAAATGCGGAAAGTTTTTTGCCGTCAACAGGAAAGTCCATTTTTTCAAAGAACGCTTTTTTACACCGTTATCATCCGGGTAATTCCTCGTGGTTGCCCTAACGGATCATAGAAACGAAGCGGATTAAAAACCGGGATATTGGGAAGCACTCGGCTTGCCAATTTTGGGCTATGCGCATAACTCGATCAGGATACACGTATAACGCAATCAGGATATACGCATAACTTGATTAAGATACACGCATAACTCAATCAATATATACGCATAACTCAATCAATATATACGTATAACTCGATTAAGATACACGCATAATGCAATCGTGTTTCCCGTATATCTCCAATCAAATACACGTATATCTCCGCCGTTTAAAGGCAAATTATGGTAACGTAATTATTGGAAACATATCATCGGGCGCACGTAGAGACGCACGGCCGTGCGTCTCTACTATAATTTATCCATCTTTTTCGAAATTTAGGACCATTCTTTTTTTATTTCATATAGCTAATATTACTGATTTGTTGTAATTTGTAGCAAGGTTAGGAGGAATACAATCACAGAAGGAAGAGATAAATCAGTTGCTGAAGGTGGTTTGGGGGAAAGGGATAAAGGTCATAACCGGAAACAAGACATGAGAGTTCAAAAACGACGGAAATTTACACGCACGTGAGCAATCAAGGATTACAAAACATTAAAAATTTATTTGATGAGCTGAATTTATGGGAGAAAAAAGCTACACATAAAACAGAAATTTATCAGATAACTTTGGTTGACAGACAATAGTTAGCGGCAAGCTAAAAGAAGCGACAAGACACGTATTGACACAGATGTAATCTTAGATTTTTTCTTTGATAGAGAACCATTTGCTGAATATTCATTCCAAATAATAGGATTGTGTGAGACCAATAAAATTAAAGGATTTGTAACTCCAGTAATTTACAGTAACCTTTATTATCTCTTGAGACAAACGGCACGGCACGAGAAAGTTATTGAAAATTTGAAACAATTATTATCAATTTTGGAATTACACTTTTGATGAATGGTCAGAAAAACAAGCAGATAAGTATTACAATGAGTTATTGAATGCATGTGAAGAAATTGCCGAAGATATTAATTTGGGAAGAAAATATTTTAAAATAATTCCAGACTTGTTTGGATTACATATAAACAGACACGTTATTTTTTTTAGGAGAATCGATTCTGATTATGTTGAGATTGAAAGAATTTTACACGAAAGAATGAACTATAAAAGACGGGAATAGACCGAATCACTAACAGGGCCATAGCCTCCGGTGCCATCGTCACCCAAACACAAAAAACTACATCCTTACTGAGACAGGAGGCTTTTGTCTGGAGTTAGGATGGGTGTTGGCCGGGAGGTATCACTTCGTGTGGAGACGAAGCCTGTATTGACCGGGAAGAATGTACTTTTTCTGGAAAAGTATTCTGGTTTGCCTTTGCTGTTGGCGCCATGGGTGGCCTGATCTTTTCCATCGTGGCCATTTTAATTTATCTCCCTTTGTTCATGAGATTATAAATTGTATTCTCCCCTTGTTATAATCGATAATAGCGCCGTACTTTTTCAGGATGTCACCGCCCAGGAGGCCGGCAATTTTATAATCGGAATATTTCGAATAAATATCGTTTACATGGGAAAGATCGATCAGGGCAACTTTTAAGTCTTCGATCAGTAATTTGCCAAACCGGATATGTCCGGTAATGCCGACCTGGGTATCCACCATTCCCTCGTTAATACCTGCACTCTGAAACTCATCTGTACCATCCGGTTCCAACAGATGGTAATAGTCTTCAAGGTTTTTATCGAGTACAGTTTTTGATGCGCCTGTATCAATAATCCACATACATTTTTTCCCGTCATGAAATTCGCCTTCAAGCATGATGTGGTAATTATCGCTTTCAAGCTCAACAATATGGAGATCGAGTTCGAGCATGGTTCAAAATAAATGGTCTGTCAAAGATACTCATACTCATCAGAAGACTTCAAGTCTCCCGATGAGTATAAAAAAATGTCCCGCCAATAGAGACGGGACACTAAAGATAAATTATATTTTTCAGAAAGTTGTTATAAAATGTTCATTCCATCCATCACATTCATAACACTTTTTACTGCTTTAGCTGATTCATCTAACAGTGCCTTTTCTGCTTCGTTGAGTTTTACTTCAATTACTTCTTCAACACCATTTTTGCCTAATTTAACCGGAACGCCAACAAACATGTTATTCAGCCCGTATTCACCTTCCAGTTTTACACAGCAGGGGAAGATACGTTTCTGGTCCATCACTATTGCTTCAACCATTTGGGCTGCTGCTGATCCCGGAGCATACCAGGCTGAAGTTCCCATCAGGTTAACCAGTTCGCCCCCGCCTTTTTTCGTGCGTTCAATAATTGCATCCAGTTTGTCTGCATCGATTAATTCAGTTACCGGGATACCTGCCACAGTGGTATAGCGTGGCAGTGGTACCATGCTGTCGCCATGCCCTCCCATCAGCAAAGCCTGAATGTCGCGTGGAGAAACATCCAGCGCTTCGGCCAGGAATGCGCGGTAACGTGCAGTATCCAATACGCCGGCCATACCCATCACCCGGTTTTTCGGAAATTTTGATGTTACATACGACGCATAAGTCATTACATCCAATGGATTCGAAACGATGACAATTTTTGCATCAGGAGAGTATTTAACCACATTCCCGGTTACACTTTTTACAATCCCTGCATTGATCGAGATCAGGTCATCACGGCTCATTCCCGGTTTACGGGGAACGCCTGAAGTAATAACCACCACTTCGGAACCGGCAGTTTTTGAATAATCGTTAGTTGCACCGACCAGGCGGGTATCGTAATAATTTATGGGGGCAGTCTGCCATAAATCGAGTGATTTACCTTCGGATAAACCTTCTTTAATATCTATCAGAACTACTTCCTGTACAATATTTTTCCCGGCAACAATCTGAGCACATGTTGCCCCAACATTTCCTGCACCAACTACTGTTACTTTCATCTCTAAATATTTTTTGTTTTTTAAGTACTTTTTTTGCGTCCACAAAGATAAAATGTTCGCTGAAGTTCATTTGATTAGCCCGGTTTTTAAACCTTGGCTTAACAATTTGGTAACTATAACAATTGACGATACAGGTTAGTTCTTTTTAGTTTTTATAAATTAACCACTAGCCCGGGTTCCGGCTTATAAAGGAGTACCTGGTCGCCTTCTTCCAGTCCTTCGAGAACGACCGTGTTTGTTTCGTCTTCGCTGCCTGTTTTTATTGACTGTCTGAATATTTTCTTCCCTTTTTTCAGGTATACAAAATTCCCGTGGTTTTCAGAAAAGACAGCCTCAAGTGGAACCAACAAAGCATTGTCGTTTTTGCTGCTGATAATATCATTTTTACAGGTCATTCCCGGCATCAGGTCTTTATCGCTATGCACGAAGCGGATCATTACCCGGAAAACTTTCATGTCGAAATTTTTATGATCTTCCCCGATTGTCGCGATATGATAAATATGTCCGGAAAATTGTTTATCAGGCAAAGCATCAATGGTAATCCGGACACTGTCTCCTGTGTGTATTTTGGCAATATCGATTTCTTTAACATATGCTTCGGAGATGGCGACCGACATGTCGGGCAAGGTGGCGATCAGTGGGGCCCACATTCCGACTTCACTGTCTTTTGTCAGCTTTTTCCCCATCCAGTCTTTGGCAAACATCACAACGCCATCACCCGGGGAAACAATTTGTGTCGAACGCAGGGCCAACTGGTATTTTTTTATCAGCCTGTCTAATTCTTCTACCCTTTGTTCACGTCTCGACACATTGATTTTCTGTTTGTTCTTTTCAAGCAGAAAGTCCCGTTTTTTCCGTTCGAGTTCTATCTGGGCTTTCTGAAATTCCATTTTTGTTTTCCGTTGCTGGGCGCCTGCTTCATATTTCGACTGCTCCAGGTCGATACGTTTGTATTCGAGATCGAGTTTTGCATTGGTGATATCCTCGCGTTTCTGGGTCAGTACCACGGCACTGTCGATTTTTGCATTTTTCAGTTCCGAATCTTCCTTTTCTTTTTGGTTCATCCGTTCCCGCATCGGGTTCATAATCATGCTTTCATCCAGCCGGGCAATATAATCCCCTTTTTTCACGGTCTTCCCTTCAGCAATCAGATCAACAATTTTCAAGCTCCAAACCCGTAGTTCGCGGTCGCACAATACAGGCGGGAGTTCGATACTGGTGGCTTTTTCCCCCTGAACTTCCCCCCTGCAACTCACGGTCGATTCGAGGCTCCCGTGTTTCACTTTGCAGGTATTTCCCGATGATTGAACCGTTTTAAGCATGACCGCTCCTGCCGCAAGTACAACCACTGCCACAACGACAATTACGTATATTTTTTTATTTCGTATCATGTTGTTTATTTTTGCAGGATTTTATCAAACTCGGCAGAAAGGGTCTGGTCTTTTACAAAATCGAACAAGGTCCACATCCGTATGCGGTAATAGTAATTCCAGTAGTCCCGGAGTTCTTCAACATACCGGCTGCGCGCGGTTTCCAGGTCGCTGCGTGCAATGTTTAGTTTTACTACATCTACTTTGCCGATTAAAAAACGTTGCAACGTTACATCGTAGCCTTTTTGTGCAACCGTGTCGGCCATTGCTGCATTATATACCTGCTCTGCCTGGAGATTGAACTCAATCACATCCTGGTAAACCTGTTGTTCAAATTCGATCCGTTCCTGTTTAATCCGGGCTTCTGCTACCTCACGGTTCGATTTGGCCATCAGGTAGCTTCCTCTGCGCTTTCCCCAGTCGAGTATCGGAACAGAAATGCCGACCTGAAAAACCTGGCTCTTCACTGGGTCATTGTAAACGTCCGAAAATTTATCAGCAGTCTGGTTTAAGCCATAAAGGGCATAAATACTGGTGCTGAAACCAGCTTTTGCCTTGGCTTTGGCTACACTTTCGTCTTGTTCAAGTAATTCCTGTAAGTGCGAAAGCATGTTGGGATTATTTTCGGTTGCTTTACCGACCGCTTCATCGGCACGGACTTGCATGTCAGGAATTTTTTCAGGGACAATGCAATTAACCATTGTCGCTTTGTCGAGGGAAAGAAACGAGTTAAGGCTCGACTGTGCCCGCTGCAAAGTCGAATGGGCCTTGGTTAAATCCTGCCTGGCACGAAGCAGGTTTAGTTGAAGGCTTAACAATTCGTCCTGTGTGACTGTACCAACCTGGAACCGTCCTTTTCCTATTTTATACAGAGTGTCGGCGCTTGAAAGGTTATTCTCTGCAATTTTTAATTCAATCTGGGCCGAAACCAGGTCGAAAAACTTATCGGCTGTACTGATCGATAAAACTTCTTTCGACTGAATAAATTCTTTCTTTGCTTTTTCAAACTTCAGAGGTTCTATTTTCGATTCCCAGCGCATGGCGTTATACCCGGTAAGTTCCTGTCTGTAACCAATGCTAATCGGGGTCGCCTGGTAAGAAGTGCTTTTGTCGTCTCCTATATTCTTTACCATTTCAATGTCCGAATTCAAAAAGATAGTTCCCCCGGTTAACCCAATTTTCTGGCTTAACGACAAAGACAAATCAGGATTGAAGTATTCCTGTAAAACAAATTCTTCTTTTCCTGTTTCAAAATTATACTCTTTGCTTCGGTTACGGTAAAAATCGAGCGGATTGGTATCCAACGATAATAAAGGCAACCGGTCGGCTTTAAAATAGCGGTATTCCCAGTAACTGGCCCGGTACATGTTTTCATTTTTGAATGCTTCGAGTGATTTTTCCGATGCGATGTCAAGCACATCGTCAAGTGTTAGCGATAGTGTTTTCTCCTGTGCTTTTGCGGCAAAAGATGCCAATACAATTATTAAAATGATATATATATTATTCATGTTTTTTCAAATTTTACTGACGTAATGATTCAACGGGGTCCTGTTCCGAGGCCTGTTTGGCCGGCAGGTACCCAAACAATATCCCGACCATGGCCGAAACCCCGAAGGCAATAAAAATACTGAACACTGAAATAATGGTTTTAATATCAAAAACAGCAGTAATTACCTTTGACAGAACAACTCCCAGGATGATACCAATTATTCCTCCCGAGACACTGATCAGGGTTGACTCGGCGAGAAACTGGGCAATGATGTCTTTACGGGAAGCCCCGATGGCCTGGCGGGTTCCGATTTCCCTGATTCGTTCCAATACCGACGCAAGCATGATATTCATAATGCCAATTCCGCCAACAATCAGCGAGATGCCGGCAATGGCCCCCAATACAATATTAAAGATGTTTTTGGTGCGTTGCTGTTGTTTCAGCAGTAGTTCAGGAATGGTTACTTCAAAATCGTATAGTTCGGAATGACGGCGGTACAACATGCGTTTAATAACATTTGCTGTCGAACTCAATTGTTCCGTTTCTTTAACCTGTACGATTATTTTGCTGAGCTGGTTAATGTTTTTGTCTGTATCTGTTTCTTTTTCTTCTTCTCCATCCACTCCGCCTCCGATAATAATCACTCCGTTGCTGCCCGTTTTAGAGTTGGCTTTTTCCACTTCATCAGCACGTACCAGCGAACGGTTTTTAAAGCGTATCAAAACCGTTTGTACCGGTACAAATATTTTGTTATCGGAGCTGCTGATGCCCATTTCGTCGGATGCAGATGCTGTAAAATCACGGCGTTCGATAACCCCGATAATTTTAAGCCAGATTTGTCCGCATTTTATATATTTTCCGATAGGGCTTTCCTGTTTGAAAAATACATTTTTAATGTTGTCGCCAATCAGGCAAACAGGTTGTCCGCTTTTATCCTGCATGTGGTCAAACACTTTGCCTTCCTGTATATTTATATTGAAGAGGCTGAAGTATTCGGGATCGACTCCTTCCAGTACTACGGGTTTACTTTTCCCGTCGATTATCGCAGAATAGTTAAACGAAACCACAGAGCTTAGTTTTTCAATGGTTGGGAGAATTTCGCGAATGGCCCGTGCATCAAGTAAGGTCAGACCTTTTGAGAACTTCTTACTACCCACTTTGCCTCCATCATCACTTTTTGCTTCCGAATCGATGGTTATGGAAGTAGGGGTAATGATGATATTATTTACACCGACCATTTTTATTTGTTCGAGTATTTCATGCTCGGCTCCATTCCCGATCGCCATCATGCTGATTACCGCGGCAACACCAAAAATAATCCCCAGCGCTGTCAGCATCGACTTCAGTTTGTTGGCAAATATAGCCTCAATCCCGATAACTATATCATGAAAATATTTTTGTATGATCATCGTTTGTACCTTTTATAGTTATCAGTTACTGATTGTTATTTTTCCCGACATGGCCGTACCTGTTCCGGGCGGCAGTTTCGGTTTATTCTCTTCAGTTTCAAAATTTTTACGGGCTTCCTCCTCCCTGCGTTTTTGTTCCTCTTTATCAAGTTTTATTTTTTCATAAACATCCAGTCCCTGTAGTTTCATATCTTCCGCTCCTGCTGGTTCGACCAGGCAAATCTCGTCCCCTTCTTTTAAGCCTTCGGAAACAATTATATAATTCTCGTTGGCATCACCCAGACGGACAATTTGTTTAGCCATTGGTTTTGCCAGATAAACAAACTGAAGGCTGTCGTTCTCAAATACTGCATCCAAAGGGATGAACAGAGTATCCGGATGATTTGCGGCAAAAATAGTATTGCTGGTAGTCATAGCTGGTTTCAGGTCTTTGTCTTCCCCGAAAACTTTGATTTTAACCTCGAACACTTTTGCATCGCTGTTAGGCATTGCCTGCCCGATATTGGCAATGTTGGTAACTTCGCCTGAAAGTTTTTTGTCCGGGAATGCGTCGATCCCTATTTTTACTCTTTGTCCCCTTTTTACTTTTGAAATATCGATTTCGTTAATAAACGTACGGGAAACCAGGTTTGTCATATCAGGAATGGTTGCAATCACCGGGTCCCATGTTGATATTTTGCTTCCGGTTTTTATCACCCCTCCAAACGTATATTTTTTATAGGTAACAATTCCGGCTTTGGGAGCGTAGACTTCCAGTGAGTTGTATAAGGTTTCAAGAGCGGTAAAACGGTCTTTAATCTGCCGGTAGTTAATAAACTTACGGGTCACCTTGTTTTCTTCCTGCTTTTTTTTCAGTTCATATGCCTGAACCTCCTGTTCATGCTTCCGTTTTGCCTTGTCGAGATCCATCGCTGCTTTTTTCTGAATAGAAGGTGATTCGTAGACTGATTCTCCGACTATAATCTTTTTTTCTTCCAGGTCGAGGCTGGTGTTAATAATCTGGTCGCGCTGGTTACTCAGGTTCAGGTTCGAATCCAGCTTGGCATCCTGGAATTCAGTATAAGCCTTATCCATTTCATCCTGTGCCGACTTCAGTTGTTCTTCAACAGCCTTATAGTCAAGCGTGGCCACGTAATCTCCTGAATCAACCCGGGTACCTTCATCTACCAGATTGGTTATGGTCAGTTCATAAATCCGCAACAGGTTCCGGTCCTGGAATTTTGCAGGAGCCATAATGTTCGTAAAGTTTTCTGATTCAAGCTGACCTGACGAATAAACCAGTATTTCAAAAGGCCCTTTCCTGACAGGGGTTGTCATAGTTGTCCCGGTATCATCTTCCGTACTTAAAATAAAAAAGGAAATCAGTATAACCAAAGTGATTCCCAAAAAGATAATAATTCGTTTTCTATTCATAGTTCTTCGTTGAGGCGTGTTGTTTATGTATTTAGTTAATTATTATCAGGAACAATTTTTTTTTAAATAAGATGTCACGAAGTTATAAAGAAGAAACTAAAAAATTAGTTAAACGATGTAAACAAAAATAAAAATCGATGAAACCTGATGTTTGCTCTTTGTAACTTGTTTGTCGCCAGTATTCTTCAATTTTCATGCCAGTATATATCTTCGTTACAGGTACGGGGAAAGATATTCTTCCTGAAAAAATATAATAAGGAGGAATACTGGTTTCAGAAAAATAGTATATCTTTGCGCCACATTTTAAAATACTGTTTATCAATTAAAATTAGAGCAAATGCCAGTAAAAATGAGATTGCAGCGACATGGTCGCAAGAAGTTTGCTTACTATCACATTGTGATAGCTGATAGCAGGGCGCCACGAGATGGCAGGAACATAGAACGGATTGGATCATATAATCCGAACACGAATCCTGCTACTATTGATCTCGATTTTGATAAAGCTTTAAACTGGCTTACCAAAGGTGCCCAACCAACCGACACAGTAAGAGCTATTTTGTCTTACAAAGGTGTACTCTACAAAAAACATCTTTTAGGAGGTGTTTCCAAAGGTGCGTTCAGTGAAGAAGAAGCCGAACGTCGTTTTCAGGTTTGGATAACTGAAAAAGAAGCAAAAATCCAGGCTAAAAAGGATCGTTTGAGCGAAGATGCTGAGTCTACCCATAAAAAACAACTGGCCGTTGAAGCCAAGATCAATGAAGAGAGGGCCGCAGCGATTGCCAAAAAGAATTCGGAACTGGCAGAGGCCGCAAAGGCTGAAGCCGAAGAAGCAGCTGTTGAAGTGGAAGAACCTTCAGGGGAAGCAATTGCAGAAAGTGAAGCCCCTGCTGAAGAAAAATCAGAAGAATAATTGCAGAAGGTTGGGAGTCTGTTTTGTAAGGAAAATTATTGAAACAGATACAAAAGAAAAGCGGCAGACAACTCTGCCGCTTTTCTTTTGTCCCAGCCGTTCCTAATGGCTATTTATCAGCAGACTGTCAAGACTTTTTAATTAATGCTTTTTACATTTGCACCGATATTCATTACTTTTGGATTCTAATCTAAAACTTCGAAACATGAGACAATTAATAATGATGTTGGGAATAGTACTGTTTACAGTCTCTTTATATGCGTTACCAAAAGATGACAAGA
Organism: Prolixibacteraceae bacterium; assembly: GCA_963662895.1. Lineage (GTDB taxonomy): Bacteria > Bacteroidota > Bacteroidia > Bacteroidales > Prolixibacteraceae > GWE2-42-39. The sequence goes on from OY759981.1 coordinate 2,108,030, forward strand.
AAAAAACAGAAGGAGAAGGAACTGAAGTTTCTTATTATAAAGAGGGTATTGCATATAGCTTGCCGCGTACCGGGATAAAAATCCGGGTTGTTGCTGAAAAAGAAACGCGGGTTGCCGGTCCCTATGCACAATATGCACAAAAATACCTGAGTATTGAGAATGCCCCTTCTTCCAATACTGAAAAATGGGAAATAAAAAGTATCTCCATTGAGACTTTTGCAGAACCCGATCCCAACGAGGTGTACAAAGCCATGGGTACAACTGCCGCATTACTGAACCTTACCCGTTCCGGGCTGATTGCGGGGATTAATTCGGATGAACAAAATCAGGAAGAACCTTTTGGCACCAATAGCATGGTAGCCGAAAATCTGGTCCCTGATTTTCCATTTACCGACTTATCGATGTGGGGAATGTTTACCAAAGGCGATTCGCTAAATCAATACAGAATTGTTCAAAAATCATTGGAAGAAAAAGCGGCTGAAGCATCTGAAACCATTTACAACCTGCGTAATTCACGTTTCCGTCTGCTGACCAATGCCGACGATGAGCCTCTTCCAGATGGAAAATCGTTCGAGGTAATGGCCAAAGAACTGGGCGACATGGAGAATGAACAACTGGCCCTTTTCATTGGAAAATCAATCAAAAAAACATTCCACTACAGTTTCGATTTTATCCCGGGCAACAACGATGTAAAAGGAGAAGTTGTTTTCCGTTTTTCAGAAAACAAAGGGGTTTTGCCAAAAACCGATTTATCCGGCAAACCAGTAATTATTGATATAACAAAAGAAAACGATCTGGCAAATCAGCAAAAGAAACAGGCCGGTTCACAAAATCCGGCAGCAGGTGAAAGCGGGGTGTATTACCGAATGCCGGGAAAGGCCACTGTAACGCTTTCAAACGGGGTAACCATCCTGGCAACGACCCGGGTAACCATTTCCCAGTTTGGAACAGTTGCCCCTTTACCTGAAGATTTTTTGGATGGCAATTATATGATTCAATTCCATCCCGAAACCGGAACAGTAAAATCGGTTTTGCCGGTAAAATAAAGCATTAAGATATGCCGTCTTTTCCCTGAAGGAAGGCTCTGTAATATCTTCCGGTTGGTGACATGGGAATTTCCAATCAGTTTTTGAGGGATTCCGGAGTCGGAGATTGTTGTTCGAATACCATTGTATTCTTTATTGTATATCCTGATAAGCGTTATGCTTCAGTCGGGTATAAAATTTGTACTTTTGGTGAGATCAAAAACAAAACTTACAAATACTAATTTAAAATTATGGATGCGTTTAAAAGGACATTAAAAGATTCGGCAGCGATAAGGTGGCTGGTTTTAGTTATTATCTCCATGTTCATGTTCGGAACATATTGGTTTCAGGACTTTATGTCGGGACTGAAAGGTTTGATGGAATCGGAACTTGGAATATCGAGTAATCAATTCGGATTAATTATCAGTTCAACAACCTGGGCAAACATGTTCGGGATGATTATCGTTGGCGGAATTATCCTTGATAAATGGGGAATCCGGGTGGCTGGTGTTGTTTTTGGTATTGTCGCGAGCGTAGGGGCATCCATTACTGCAATGGCATCTTATGGCGTTTTTGGCGAAGAATCTGCAACCATAATGAAATATATGATGGCCGGGCGTATGTTGTTTGGTATTGGGCTGGAATCGATCTGTGTGATTGTGACCCGAACGACTGTGAAATGGTTTAAAGGCTATGAATTGGCTTTGGCAATGGCTATCAACGTGGCATTTGGCCGTTTTGGTACGGCATTCGGAACAGCTTTTTCCGTTGAAATCGGTGGAGGTCATGTCGCTCCGGCCGTGGTCTTTGCTGCTTCTTTAATAGGCCTGGGATTTATTTTGTTTCTGGCTTATCTTATTTTCGATATTCGTCTGGATAAACAGGTAAATGCCATGAAGCAGGAGGGAGAAACTGAAGAGGAATTCAAATTCAACGACTTGCTGAAACTGGTTACCAACAAAGGCTTTATTTATATCACCTTGTTGTGTGTGGCATTTTACAGCGCAGTATTCCCTTTTATTCAGTATGCACCCGATTTGTTAGTGAATAAATTCGGATTTACCTATCAGTTACCGGATATGAGTTCGTTGAACCTAATGGAAAAAATCACTGCGATTTTTCATAACGGGCCCAAAGTTACCGGTTTGATCCCTCTGGGAACAATTCTGTTTACGCCGATTTTTGGCTCCGTTGTTGATAAAAAAGGGAAAGCGGCTTCTTTGATGATACTTGGAGCTTTTCTCCTGATATTCGCACATGTTTCCCTTTCATTATTCAATAGTGTGGCTTTAGGATATTTGGGCCTGGTTGCTTTGGGAATTGCTTTTGCTTTGGTTCCCGCAGCCATGTGGCCGTCGGTTGCTAAAATTGTCGCAGAAAGCCGTCTGGGAACAGCCTATTCAACTATGTTTACCATTCAGAATTGGGGACTGGGGGCTTTTTTCTGGGGAATCGGTGCTGTTCTCGATTATGTCAACAAGGCTGATCTTCCGGCTATCCAGGCTGGCGAAAAAGTGTATAACTATACGGTTCCAGTGTTGATGCTGGTCGTCTGTGGAATTGTTTCCATTTTTTTGGCCTACATGTTGTTAAGGGTTGACAAACAAAATAAATACGGTTTGGAATTGCCGTCCGGGGAAACAGCAGTATAAGATAAAACAAATCATTAAAATATATTGAATCATGAGTAAAGACATACGTTCTCTTGAGCCAAAAGCTCTTTGGGAGAATTTTTATCAGTTAACCCAGATACCACGTCCGTCTAACCACGAAGAACGCATTCAGGAGTTTGTTTACAATTTTGGGAAAAGCCTTGGTTTGGAAACCATTAAAGATGAGGCCTGTAATATCATTATCCGCAAACCGGCTACCTCTGGCATGGAAGACCGTAAAGGCGTCATCCTTCAGAGTCATCTCGATATGGTTCCGCAAAAAAACAGCGATAAAATCCACGATTTTGAAAACGACCCGATTGAAGCATTCATTGACGACGAGTGGGTAACAGCTAATGGCACTACGCTTGGTGCCGACAACGGGATAGGCGTTTCAACGGCACTCACTATTTTAGCTTCAACCGACATTCCTCACGGGCCACTGGAAGCCTTGTTTACGGCTACTGAAGAGACCGGAATGGATGGAGCTAACGGATTAAAATCCGGATTGTTACAGGGTGATATTTTATTGAATATGGACTCGGAAGATGAAGGGGAACTGTACGTCGGCTGTGCCGGGGGTGAGGACATAACTGCTGAGTTCCTGTATTCCGAAGAAGCCGTTCCGGAAGGTTTGGTTGCTTTTAACCTGAATATTACCGGTATGAAAGGCGGACACTCCGGGATGGATATAGGTCTGGGGCGTGGCAATGCCAATAAAACTTTTTTCCGTATCCTAAAAGAAGCACATAAAACCTGTGGTGTGCGGCTGGCCTCAGTCGAAGGAGGAAGCCTGCGTAATGCTATCCCACGCGAAATATTCGGCCTGATCACTGTCGGTGCAGCCAATGCCGGTGCATTAAAAATTTTGATTGATGAATTATCGGCATCTATTAAATCAGAGTTGGCTACTACCGAACCTGACATGAAGATTGAACTACTTGAAACCGAATTGCCCTTTTCGCTGATTGACGAAAAAACACAGGTAACCCTGACCCATGCTATCATGGCCTGTCCAAACGGAGTTGTCCGAATGAGCGACAGCGTGGACGGACTTGTTGAAACATCGACCAACCTGGCTGTTGTGAAGTCGGACGCCGGTAACAAAACCATAAAGGCTGGTTGTTTGATGCGCAGTTCGGTCGATTCAGCCAAAGAATATCTAGGCTCATGTATTGAATCGGTTTTTGTTTTGGCCGGGGCCAACGTTACTCTTTCAGGCGCTTACCCGGGGTGGAAACCCAACATGGAGTCGTCCATCCTAAAGACCATGCAAAAAGTATATCAGAATAAATACGGGAAAGTGCCTGAAATAAAAGCTATCCATGCAGGATTGGAATGCGCTATTTTGGGCGGGACCTACTCCAACTGGGATATGATTTCCTATGGGCCAACCATCCGGTTTCCACATTCCCCGGACGAAAAGGTAAATATTGCCAGCGTACAGAAATTCTGGGATTTTACCCTTGAAACGCTGAAAAATATTCCGAAGAAATAGCACCCAATTGTTCATCATGCAGAAAAGCCAGCGAGAGCCCGACTTCAAATCGGGCTCTCGCTTTTGGTCATAATAAGAAACCCTGTAGAGTGGCAGGGGCAGCAGGGGCGTTGTGATAAAAAAGTTATACCCGTATATAAATTGTCAATGAAACGCCATTAAACCTTATCTTAAAAAAGACATTAGTAGCCTGAGGATTACCACAAAGAACGAACCTTGTTAACCTTATTCTATTTCTATCTTTTGATTGTATGCTGATAATATTTTATAAACTTCTGATACTCCTCCGGAAAATAAGGTAATAAGGTTGTTAAAATTATTCGCCGTTATTGCTACTGTCGTGTCAAACCTTCTTTGTCATACTGAACGCAGTGAAGTATCTGTTACTTTATCGCACGGTTCATGAGACCCTTCGCCCACTCAGGGTGACAAAGCAAACTTGACACGACACTAGCTCCAAAGGACTAATTCTTTTTCTTTTTTAAACTCGCTATTTTTGCATTTGGGACAAACAGCGTATTTGAGTCTGTGTATATTGGTATGCTTCAGACGGATATGGCAATGGGAACATTTAAATTTGGTTTCATGCAACACCTTGCCTTCATCGGTCAACTGTACAAAAAGACGGTCTGAAACGTTCCGGCATGCACGGCACCGGTAAACCTTGTATTCAATGCGCAAGTGCATTCCTTTCTTCTTTTTCGACAATTGTTTTATTTTCTGAAGTGTTTTATAATGTAGTTTCACCGAACTTGAAGCAAAAAAATTTTCAACCGACTGGTTATGTACCATAAAGGTATGACCTTCGTACAGCTGTTGATTATAGCCGCATTTGCTGCATGTAAATGAATAACTGCGCCCCATCGGAATGTATAATTTTGATTTTCCTCAAGTTACAAAAAAACAGGGGTAAAAAAAATTGACAGGAAACAGAATCGTTTGTGTTTCAAAACAGAACTTTATGTCTTTCTGGTATTATTTCATTTAAAAAACGATTTTTACTTTATATTCGGGGAAAAATTCCGGTTCTTCTATTCTCAGAAAACGTCCGTGACGGTCAAACACAGGAATTGCTTCTTTGGGCAAATCCTGTAAAAAAGGTGCATCTTTATACATTGGACGAAAATAGAAGACCATTTCCTTTGTATCCGGTTTCTGCATAAAATTTTTCAGACTGATTTCCCATGGTATTCCTTTATAAAAATTGTCGATGACCAGTTTCCCGTTGATGAACCCCTGCCCGGTGTCACCGATATAGTTAATGCGGCAAATGATATCATTGATTCCGTTGGGCATTCCTGAAGACAGATCAACAACCAATTTATTTCCAGTCTGTTTGGCCGGGAAATTAATTTCTTCAGCGGGAAGCGATATCCGGAAATGATCCCACAAATCATTGCTGTTTGTTTGTCTGGTTAATTTACCGGTGCTGGCTACAACATCGTCTCCTGCCGGATAAAGATTAAAGTCGATCACGTTATTGTTCCCGGAAATAAGCTCGGTGTATGCCGGATATTTTATTGCCATTGCTTTTGTAATAATAAGCTTATCGTGATTTTCTTTTTTTATGATCCAACTGTTTAATGCCGAATTTTTGTTGAGTATAAGAATCCTTATTAGCTTATTGGGTGTGTTTATCCTGATTTCTGCTGTTTGTCCCTTTTCTATGTGAACAAGGCAGCATTCTTTATTTTTTTCCTGCCTGCAGTTTGTACCGGATATGGTTTGTCCCTTTATAACCGGGAAAGAAAATTCAGGTGAAATTCCATCCGGGGCAAAGAACACCAGAAACTCACCTTGTTCATCCCTGCCTCTGGTCAACAGTTGTGCCGTGGCATAATTTAAACGGATTGATCCCAGGCTCAGATTGACAGGAAGAATGGCATTTTCATCTTTGCCCAGGGTAAAACCATGCTTTTCAGGAATAACAATTTCCTTATTATCCAGAAGGATTTTAAACTGAATGTTCGTAATATCTTTTCGTTCAGCATGGTCCTGGAAGTTGTTTAGAAACAGGAATCCTTCATGGTCCCCAACCCGCATGGAATACCGTAAAACAGTTGGATCGGCCGGATCGATGGATGAAGGATCAACGGGTAAAACAACTTGCATAGGGGCCAGGATATCTCCAAATGCATGAATAAAATCATGAAGTATTTTTAACTGGTTGAATGATGCCGAAGGTTTCCCGAAGGCAGAAAGCGGAGCCTGAAAATCATACGAAATTTTTGGATATCCGTAAGCCTCATCCGAGAAGAAAAATAATTTTCCTTTGGGAGTAATTCCTCCGTGATACATGTAATATCCGATTCCATTGGCTCCACTGCCCAGGAAACGGTTGATCAGTGCTTCCAGGCTTTTAGCCGGGACCACTGGCCGGCGGGAATAGGTGTTCATGATCCCTCCACCTATTTCTGCAGCAAAATAAGGGTAATTTTCGGATTGGTAGCGGACAGGTGAATAATCAGGGTGCTTTTGCAAATCCGTATAAAGATAAAAGGACGAGACTTTGGGTGGAGCCCATGCCGGATAAGCATAAGCCGCGGTTACCGGGAGTGTTTCATTTTCTATTACTGCTGCATTTCCCCAGCCGGTTGCCGTATAGATTGGAACGTTTAACCCGTTTTTTGAGGCCAGGGCTTTTAATACTTTCATGTGTTCGTTGCCCAACCGGGCGTAAGGATTGGCTTCTTCTGATATGCCAACACCTTCTTGTATGATATTCCTGTCACGTTCTGCTGATGTCATATCATAGGGCTGTCCGGGATAAGTAAGTCCCCAGGGGGCAGCAGAATGCTGATATTCGTTTTCGATCTGGATAGCGAAAACAGGGCCGCCGTCCTTAAAAAGTAACCCTTCAACCTGTTGCCCTGTTTGTTTATAGAACCGATCGACATATTTTAAATACACCGGGTCATTCGATCTGATGGTGAGTGGTTTTCCCGGTAACCAGTCAGGAAGGGCTCCGTTACGTATTTCTCCGTGGCAGAAGGGACCAATTCTTAAAATAACTTTTACATTATTTGCCGCACAGAGCTCAATAAATTTACGCAGGTTATTATCTCCTTCCCAGTTAAAATATCCTTCTGTTTCTTCATGGATGTTCCAGAATACATAAGTAGCGATGATGTTGATACCTCCGGCTTTCATTTTCCGGATCTCTTCATTCCAGAATTGATTGGGATAACGCGAATAATGAAATTCTCCGGTTACAGGAATAGCTGGCCTTCCGTCGATGGACAGGTAATAACTGTTAATATTTATCTTTTCCCCGATAAAATTGCGGCCTCCCATCTTCAACGAGTCAGACACAACTTGTTTGCTACTGATTCGCGTATCAATAATAAATGGCTGGCCCAGCGTGGTTTGAAAATGAAGGAATAACAGGAAGAAACTAATCAGTATTTGTTTATTCATTATGGTGATGCATTTCATATCGTTTCTGTTTGTAAGCACTAGTTCAAAAATATAGACGAAATTCGGGATAATTTCTTGAACTTAAGAATTAAAAAGGTGGATGATCTGTTTTGTCATCCACCTTTCCCTAACAACGTTTAATAGTTAATTATTTCGATCGTGAGGAATGAAGCCGTCTGATCCGGGGGGTATTGTCTCTGAATTTACCACGGATCATTTTGTGTCATGTTTGGATTGTTATTCAGTTCATCTTCAGGAATAGGGTAATATTCAAATTTGGATGAATAGTTTTGGTATCCGGGTTGTTGTGCATTTTTTATTGTTCCCTCCAAAAGGCCCCATCTCTTAAGATCATACCAGTGTAACCCTTCCCTTGCAAATTCCAGGTTACGTTGATGTCTGATTTCTTCCATCATTTGATCTTGGCTATACGACTGCATTTCTGTCAACTTATTGGGGAGGTTTACACGTTCCCTAATTCGATGAACCAATGGAGCAGCATCTGTGACATTCCCTTTCATTGTATAGGCTTCAGCCAGCATCAGCAATACATCGGCGTAACGCATACCATATTCATTCAGTTCAGATTTGTACTCGTTATCAGTCTCATTGGCATTCCACCAGTTTTGATTCTTTCTTAACCAGATCTCATCTGACCCCCAGACCGAACTAAAATTCTGTTGGTAGTAGACACAGCCGGGATAATCCCAGGCAATAGTCACCAGGGCCCTCGGGTCATACGCTCCGTCTGCTGTTGGCTCTACAAGAAAAGAGTTCAGCAGGGGTTTCGTGGGTTGCATTTCAAACCATCCGCCAACTTCACCAGGCGCACATTCTTCTGCGATAAAGGTAGTTTGAGGTTGATTAATTGCCTCACTTGCCCAAATACTTGTTCCCCCGATATTGCTGTACTGAATTTCAAAGACACCTTCAGGTCCATTTTCATGCTGCCCGTCAAACAGTTCTGCATAATTTCCCTGGAGCCCGTATCCGAAGTTATTCTCATGATCAACGATTTGTTTGAGCATGATGATCGTACTGTCATAGTCGGCCTGGTAGAGATAAGCACGTCCCAGGAAGGCAAGCGCAGCACCTCTGGTGGCACGTCCTTTGTTGGCAGCGTCACGTGTGTCAGGAAGATATTCTTCTCCTGCTTTTAAATCACGGACTACCTGCCTCCATACTTCCTCCTCTGAGGACTTTGCTACAAAATATTCATCAGCAGTTTCGGCAACAGCTGTGGTAATAGGTACCGAACCAAAATCAGTGACCAGGAAAAAGTAATTTAAACCCCGGAGAAACCGTGTTTCTGCAATTAACGGATTTTTTATATCATCGCTGATATCCATTTCTCCACCATATTGAATAACCTGATTGGCCCGGAAAATACCAACGTATGCTCCTTTATACAAATCTGCCGTACAATCATTACTGAAGGTATTTTGGAAAACAGATATTTCATAACGGGCACGGACATCATTTCGTTCTTCAAAATTTTCCGTTTTAGATTCGATTAACTCCCAGTTTACCGTACCGTAATGACCTTTATAATCATCCGTTATAATGTTATAGATCGTAGCAATAGCCGATGTCAGATCATCTTCTGTTTTCCAGAATTCATTTGTGGTTATTTGGGTTGGATCTGTCTCATCAAGGAATGAGTCAGAACATGAATTTCCTAAAAGTAAGATTAGAATTATGAATAAGAAATATTTGATTTTCATAGTATTGTTTTTTAAAAATTCATTTGGAGACCAATATGATAGGATCTGTTCAATGGATATTGTCTGAAATCAACACCCCGGGAAGAGATAGAACTGCCACCACCGATATCAGGATTGTATCCTTTATAATCAGTCCAGGTGACCAGGTTATTGGCACCGATGTAAAAACGACATTGCTGAACAGACAACCGATTTGTCCATCTTTGCGGTAGTGTAAAGCCGATTTGGACCGTTTTCAAACGAAGATAAGAACCGTCTTCCAGGAACCGGTCGCTGTTATCAACCCCATTCCCGTTCGGGTCGTTCAGGTCGAGCCGTGGAATATCTGATTCCGTATTAAAGGAATAAGAGTTGAGTAGGTCAGTCGAATACTCACAGGTATAAATGGCTGATTCGGTATAAGTCCGGATTCCGTTATAAATTTTATTTCCGTGGGTCCCCTGAAGATAAATGCTGGCATCCAGAAATCTCCAGGCTCCTTCAATCCTTAACCCGTACTCATATTTTGGGAAGGGACTACCGCAGTAAATCCGGTCATTCCCGTCGATCTGTCCGTCATCGTTGGCATCTATAAAGCGAATATCTCCGACCTGAGCATTAGGTTGGATCAGTTCTCCGTCTTTATTATGTTCGGTAATTTCTGCTTCACTACGGAACAATCCGTCAGTTTTGATCAGAAAGAAAGAATAGATGGGATAACCAACCTTAGTATAGGTAACAGCAGAGCCTCCATGAGTGGCTTTACTCCCTGTAAGTACCTGAGAGCCGGTAGCCAGTTCTTTCACTTCATTTTTTACATGAGAAAATGTTCCGGTAACGGAATAGATGAAATCTTTATAACGGCCGTTGTAATTGATCATCATTTCCAGACCATGATTTTTGATCTCTCCGGCATTACTGTACGGATTGTCATTGGCTCCGGCAGATAACGGAATCGGGACCCTCAATAAAAGATCGGTTGTCTTTTTTTGATATAGGTCTAATGAATAGTTTAATTTACCGTTCCACAATCCCAGATCGATCCCCCCATTCGTTGTCGTTGTTGTTTCCCATTTCAGGTCGAGGGGAACATATTCAGTCTGGATATTTCCGACCCACAGCGTATTTGGGTCTCCAACAGCATAACTTACTCCTGAAGTAATTGCTCCGGTATATTGGTAATCTCCGATTTCCTGGTTTCCAAGTTTTCCGAAACTGGCCCTGATCTTTAATTGGGAGATGGGTGTATTCCAGTTACTGAAAAAAGATTCGTTGGCTACATTCCATGCTGCAGATAGAGAAGGAAAATTTCCCCAGCGTTTAGAATCACTGAAACGGGACGAACCATCACGCCGGAAAGTTCCTGTAAAGATATACCGGTTGGCATAAGAATAAATAACACGCCCCAGGTACGAAATCATTGTATTTTCATGGGCTGTTCCCCCGGCAGTCGGATCATCGGAACCTGCGTTCAGTACCCAAATACCATCAGCCATTCCTTTTTTGGATGCATTAAAATCGTCATATTTATTTTTATAAGTGGTATAACCCGCTACAGCATTGACAGAATGTTTTCCGAAAATTTTTTGGTAAGACAAGGTATTCTCAATCTGCCAGTATTTGGTTAAAGCACTGCTTCGATAAGCATAGTTTTGCGTGTTGGAAAAAAAACTACCTACCTGATAAGCCTTTGTTGTTGAATTATTTTTGTGATCTTCGAAAGTAAAACCGGTGCTTAACTTATACTTTAGTCCATCCAGTATTTCAATTTCCCCGTATAAATTGATCAATGCTTTATAGTAATCACTTTTACTTTTTTTCAGGTTCAGGGCTGCCACAGGGTTAAATACATCCAGAACAGAACCGGAAGAACCTCCGTAACCACCCACAGCATCTTTATCATAGACCGAGAAGGCGGGCACCATCATAACGGTGGCCCCGACCACATTTCCTCCCTGTCCTGGTACGCTGGGCATATCATGTACTGCTTCCTGTGTTAGCAGGATGCTCTCTCCTATTTTGACCCGTCCTTTGGTAAAATCGGATTTGATCCGCAGGTTTAATCGGCTGTAATCGGTTTTATCCACAATTCCATCCTGATTGAGATAGCCCAGGGAAACATTGTAATTCAGGTTTTCGGAACCACCTGCCGCCCCAACTGTATAGTTTTGGATCAGGCCATTCCGGAATACTTCATCCTGCCAATCTGTTCCTTCTCCGGGAGCCTCCGGATTAAGGGCAATGGCCGGAACGTCTTTCCCGGCAGCACTTGTAGCCTCTGTAATAATTTTGATCCATTCATCGGTATTTGCTAAATTCAGTGTTTTTCCAACTTCCTGCGTACCGATATCGACATTAGCATTGATCTGTACAGGTCCCTTTTTCCCACTTTTCGTGGTAATCAGGATTACTCCGTTTGCAGCCCTTGATCCGTAAATAGCTGCAGCAGAAGCATCTTTCAGGACTTGTATGGACTCAATGTCATTGGGATTGATATTGTTTATTGAAGTAACTGCAATATCATCAACAAGGATTAGGGGATTGTTATTGTTCAGTGACCCTGCACCCCGGATTTGCAAATTAATTCCTGCTCCCGGAGCTCCTCCTGATGATTCTACTGACACTCCGGCAATTTTTCCTTGCATAGCTATTCCCAGGTTACTGTTGGTTTGCTGGTCCAGTTGGTTTGCTTTCACCACTCCCACCGAGCCGGTCAGGTCACTCTTTTTTACGGTACCATAACCAATCGCAACAACTTCTTCAATTCCGATTGATTCTTCGGCCATCGTTACATTTATCAACGATTTACCGGAAGCAGCTATTTCCTGCGTTTCCATTCCCACAAATGAGAATACTAATGTCGCATCGTTTGGTACATTGGTAAGCGTATAGTTGCCTTCGGAATCGGTAATAATCCCTTGGGTAGTACCTCTAACCACAACTGTAACACCGGGTAAAGGAGCACCGGAAGAGTCGGTGACTTTACCGGTTACTTTATGGTTGTTTTGTTGAGAGACTATATTTCCCGACGTTAGTAAAACCAGCTTGTCTTCTGTTACCCGGCATGAAACATTTTGTCCTTTGAACAAAACGGAGAGTATTTCATCTACGCTTTTATTTTTTACCTGTAGGTCAACTTCCCGGTCAACATCTATTTGTTCCCGTTGGTAAAAAAAACGGTAGTCCGTCGCCTTTTCAATCTCCATCAGGACCTCAAAAACTTTTTTCCTCTGAAAATCAAAACTTAATCTGGTCGTCTGTGAATAAACTGATGCAGTTACCTGCATAATACACAATAACATTGTTAGTAAAGTCAGTTTCATCTTTAATACTAATTTTTCTTTTCTACTTCTCCACCCGGAGAAGATAATCTCGTTTTTTTTCATAAATTTGAATGTTGTTGATTAATAAATCTTAAGGTGTGACAGCACCTTGTTATTAACACCATCAGCCGGTTTGATGTGACAGCATCAGCCGGTTTATTTTATTCACTTTTACATATACATAAGCTTCCCTCCTTTTATTTTTTCATAATCAAAATGGTCTGATTCTTTATTCGGTATTTTACGGGAAGTGTTTCCTGCAAAATATTTAATACTTCGACAATAGTCTCATTTTTAAACGTTCCGTCGTAATGATAATTCAAAAGACTTTGATCGGATACCGTAATTTCGACACCGTATCTTCGTTCCAGCAACTTAACCAGTTCGCCCAGACTCATATTCACAAAAATGAGTTTGTTACTTTTCCATGCAGAAAATGTTTCAACATTAACCTGGTGGCCTACCTGAAGAGATTTCCCGTTTTTATTAAAGACTAACTGATCTCCCGGCTTTAGTATGATATTGTTCGTCAGTTTCAGCTTATCTCCGGATACAATCTCGATGCTTCCTTTCTCAAGGGTGGTAATTATTTTTTCTTCTTCGGGATAGGCTTTCACATTAAATTTAGTTCCTGTGACACGGATATCGTAACAGGGAGTATGTACAAGAAAAGTGGACTTCTTTATCTTTTGCACATCGAACCATACCTCTCCTTCCATATAAACTTCGCGGTTTTTGAGGTCTTTTCCGGTTGCATACCTTATTTTCGAGCCTGCATTCAGAAATATAGTGGTCCCATCCGGCAAGATCGTTTCTGAAATCGACCCTTTGGGGGCGATGGCTATATAATATCCTGTTTTAACCGATGAGAACGGATTCCGATAGATCAGGGTTCCGATAAAAATGCAGATGACCAAAATCGCGGCTACCCGGTATAAATAATTGATTTTCATATTTCTTCCGGCATCTCCTTCCTTTATATTCTCTATACGTTTCCACAAACGGCCGAACATGTCTTTTGCTCCTTTTTTATTCCTGAAGTCAGCATCCGGCATACCCTCAAGTTGATGAAACAGCTCTTGTTTCAGGTCATATTCCAGTCTTTCTTCATGGAATAAAGCCAATACTTTCTTTCGCTCTTTTTCCGACAATTTTCCTGACCGGAGTTTTTCCAGCTTACCAGATAACTGAGGATTCATTTTATGCAAGTTTTATTATAATACGGACGGGCATCCTTAAATACTCATCCTCCTGAACAAAAATTCTGGAAAATAAAAAAGGAAAACTTTTTAGTTCTACTTTAACAGATTCTTTGAAAATCGAAAAATTGGTCTTCTTTCTAAATCTGTTAAAGTAGAATTAGCAGAAAAGGTAAAAGAAAAGAATGGCAGGGATTGAACCGGTATTAAAACTTTTTTTCAGGAAAGAAGTAGCACGGTATAACTGATTTTCTACAGTACGTTTTGATAAATTCAGTTTCTCTGCAATTTTATCATTATCCAGGCCCTTTTCTTTACTCATGATAAAAATTTTTTGGCGTTGTTCCGGCATTTGCTGTACGAGCCTGCGAATTTGAGAAAGCATATCGTCAAAAACCACTTCATGCCAGGTTGTGTCGTACCAGAATTGGTCTCCTGCTAAAAATTCAAGAAAGGCCTGCCCTGTATTTTTACGCCGGATAAAATCATAAATGATATTGACTGCAATTTTAAAAATGAAAGCCCGGATGTTTTGAGTGCTGTCCATTTTCTCCCTTTTATTCCAAAGTTTGAGAAAGACCTCCTGCACCAAGTCTTCGGCATCTTGTTCCGATTTCAGGTACGAACAGGCAAACTGATGAATTTTCAAACCATAACGGTTATACAACAAATTAAATGCATCTTTTGATCCGTTCCTGATTTGTTCTGCTAAACCCTGATCGTCGATGTTTGAAGCAAGTTGCATCAGTAATCATTTTTTGACTCAGAACAAAGATAGAATAAATTGCGGGCATTCTTCGAACATAAGTTTGTTTACGTGTTCCCGGTAAGAAAAAGGCCGGTTAAACAATAATGACCTCTATCCCTTTTTCGTAAACATCCTGAGCCGTTGCTCCCATGCTCCAGCCCCGCCATACTCCTTCTGCTTTCAGGAACCATGTTTCGGCCGAGTGCATAATGTTGATTGGCGTAATGTTTTGGGGCCCGTCTTTGAAGCGTGGCCCACAATTCGAGTATGAATAGAAAAAGTTTACTTCCAACGATAACATGTAACCGCTGGTCATTCCATGATACCCTCCAACATTCTCCTTAAGTTCTTCCGGATACCCTTCACAGGAGGATACATCATTTGATATGCACATGGCCAGGCGTAACCGAAGAGTATTCTCGAATTTGATCTATTTGGTGACGTCGCCGTTATAGATAATATCACCAGAGCCAAAAGCATTAATTCCCGAATCATTGTTCAGGGCATTTGTTAATGCCGTTGTTGCATTTGCCAGGTCTTCAAGCATCAGATAATAAATATCTTTCTGGCTTTCGTAAGGGATGATAGGGTATAAATGAAAACTACTCTTTAAAGGAACCGCTCTTTTTTTAGAGAACGGTTCCTTTCGCAGCACTTTATTTATATGATTTACAATCCAAACTTGCTTTTAATGGTATCCACATAGTCCAGCTTTTCCCAGGTAAACAGCTCTACTTCCAGTTCTTTTTTACCCCAATACGGAGATTCAAAGTTTTTAGTAATGGTTTTCGGGGTACGTCCCATGTGCCCGTAAGCGGCTGTTTCGCGATAGATGGGGTTACGTAGTTTCAGGCGTGCTTCAATGGCTGCCGGGCGCAGGTCGAATACCTCTTTTACACGGGCGGCAATTTTCCCGTCGTTCAATGCTACTTTCGCGGTTCCGTAAGTATTTACAAAAATACCCACTGGTTGTGCCACCCCAATGGCATATGCCAGTTGTACCGATACCTCGTCGGTTACCCCTGCTGCCACCAGGTTTTTGGCAATGTGGCGGGCTGCATAAGCTGCCGAACGGTCGACCTTCGACGGGTCTTTACCCGAGAATGCGCCGCCACCGTGAGCGCCTCGTCCTCCGTAAGTATCCACGATAATTTTTCGGCCGGTAAGACCGGTATCGCCATGAGGACCGCCAATTACAAATTTACCGGTTGGATTCACATGGTAGGTAATGTCGTTCCCGAATAAGGCCTTTAGCCGGTCGGGTAGTTGTGCCGTGACGCGCGGTATCAGGATATTGATCACATCGTCCTTAATTTTAGCCAGCATCGGCTCATCGGCACCGAACTCGTCGTGTTGGGTCGAAACCACGATGGTATCTACCCGTTTGGGAGTGTTGTCGTCGTTGTACTCAATGGTAACCTGTGATTTGGAGTCGGGACGGAGGTAAGTCATTTGTTTTCCTTCGCGGCGGATAACGGCCAGTTCCCAAAGGATACGGTGAGAAAGTTCGAGCGGTAGCGGCATCAGGTTATCCGTTTCGCGGCAGGCATAGCCAAACATCATTCCCTGATCGCCGGCGCCCTGTTCCATTTTGTCAGTCTTATCAACCCCACGGTTAATATCAGGGCTTTGCTCGTGAATGGCCGTTAGCACCCCGCACGAATCGCCGTCGAAACGGTATTCGGCCTTGGTGTAGCCAATTTCGTTGATCACCCTGCGGGCTGTCTCCTGCACATCTACATAGGTTTGCGATTTTACTTCGCCGGCCAGGATTACCTGTCCGGTGGTGACCAGTGTTTCGCAGGCTACTTTCGATTGCGGGTCAAAAGCCAAAAATTCATCTAACAGTGCATCGGAAATTTGGTCGGCCACTTTGTCGGGATGCCCTTCCGATACAGATTCACTTGTAAATAAATAACTCATGTCTTCTGAAATTAGTAAGCACAGCGATATTTCGCGGTACCTGGTTCAACAAAAAACGTGGCAAATTGATTAGGAAAGCAAAGAGAAAAGCAAAGATCGCTTTAGCATTTTTTTCCGTGGTTGCAATCAATCACAAATTTGTCCACATATCAATACAAATATAAAAAATTTTTGGATAAACAATAAATCGTCATTCCGAGTTGCCACCCAAAAAATTTTGGGCATAATGAGGCAATGCCAGGAAAGGTATCTGGAAGTCAAGTCCCTGGTTCACCGGAAGGTGAAAAGCAGGGATGGCCAGTCAAAGTAGTCCGGGCCGGCGAAGGCGGGAGCGGTTTTTGGCGGGTCTTCAGGGATGTGGGCCGGGAAGAAAAAACCGTGAGGCGGGAGGAAGGATGAGTTTGACAAGACTTTTACTACCTTTTGGTCGACTGCAAAAGGAAGGGCCCCGCCGGCCAGAGGCGAATACCAATAAGCAATAAAAATTGTCAGGTTATTAAGAGAACGAAGAAAACACCGGCCACGGTAGTTCGTCAAAAAAAGCAGAGCAGTTGTATGGCCGGAAATGATGAAATGCTGAAAAAAGTGATGTTTTATATTTGATTCACATACAGACTTTACCAAATCTGTCATAGGTAGTCCCCACCCAAAATTTATTGGGCATAATGAGGCAATGACAGGAAAGGTATCTGGAAGTCAAGTCCCCGGTTCACCGGAAGGTGAAAAGCAGGGATGGCCGGTCAAAGTAGTCCGGGCCGGCGTTGGCGGGAGCGGTTTTTTGTGGGTCTTCAGGGATGTGTGCCGGGAAGAAAAAACCGTGAGGCGGGAGGAAGGATGAGTTTGACAAGACTTTTACTACCTTTTGGTCGACTGCAAAAGGAAGGGCCCCGCCGGCCAGAGGCGAATACAAATGAACAATGAACATTGTCAGGTTATTAAGAGAACAAATAAAACACCGGGCACGGGAGGGTTACTTTAATCTTTTGTGGAGCATATTATCTGATTTTTTAACGCTCACTCCATCGATTTTTTAAACGCTTTTTCCCCTTAGGCGGAAACAGCCCGGGCATTGTTGTGTTCCCTAAAAAAATACCTCTCTCCCCCCGGCTTATTCTATAACGAAACGATGGCTTTTACAGCGACTGAACACTCTTCCTGCTCTTCTCCACAACTTTTTAAACTGATTCGCACGGGGACTCCTTGAAAAAAAGCGGTGCAGTTGTATGGCCGGAAATACTGAAATGATGGAAAAGCGATATTTTGTATTTACCTAATATACAGACTTCTGCAAAAATCTGTCATAGGCACCGAAGGGAGGAATCTTTTTTTATATGTTATTTTTTTAATTTCACTTATACAATTTTTGTAGTTAATTGCCTGAACACATGTTCAAGGCTTTGTTTTTGTTCCCGGAGGGTAAGCAGGGTGAGCCGGTTATCAACCGCAAAGCGGAACAGTTCGGGACGGATGTCTTCTCCTGTTGCCGATTCAACCTGAAAAATTTTATCGGTAACTGCATGTACATTTTTAACCCAATTTTGTTTCTGAAGAATGTCCATATCGGAAACTTCCCGGAATTCGACTAATACCGATTGAGCTTGTTCCAGCTTCCCGGATTTTAATATGTCCACCCGGTCGTCGGCCACGAGGATCCCTTTGTTGATAATGATTACCCGTTGGCAAACAGCTTCCACTTCCTGCATGATGTGGCTCGAAAAAAGAACCGTTTTATTTTTACTGATATTTTTGATCAGCCCACGGATTTCCTCCAGTTGGTTTGGATCGAGACCGGAAGTGGGTTCATCCAGGATCAGTATCGAGGGGTCGTGGATCAGTGCCTGTGCCAGGCCTACCCGTTGCCGGTAACCTTTCGACAGGGCTTTAATCCTTTTGTGCTGTTCATCGCCAAGCCCGGTTAGATCAACCATTTCGGCCACCCGTGCACGCTTATTTTTCAAGCGGTAAAAGCCGGCCGTAATTTCGAGATATTCTTTTACAAACAAATCGGGATACAGGGGGTTGTGTTCCGGCAGATAACCGATTCGTTTTCGTATTTCCGTGGTGTCAGGATGCACCTTTATCCCGTTAATAAAAACGTCGCCCGAGTCGGCAATCAGGAAGCCGGTAATAATCTTCATCAGGGTTGATTTGCCGGCCCCGTTGGGTCCTAAAAATCCGACCAGTTCACTGTCGTTTACTGCAAAGCTAATATTGCCGACCGCTTTTTGTGGCCCGTACGATTTGGTGATATGTTCTACCCTGATGCTCATAGGCTGATTCAATAACGACAAAAATATGGATTTATAATGAGACAAGCCATTCTCCGGAAGACCAAATCATTAAAGTAATGATCACATTCAGGTGACAGAAATTTTTTTCCTGTTTTGCTTCTTTGCCTGGATAAACAAATCCGGACTTAAAAAAAGTAATGTTTGATTATATCTTTACAAAAATAGCTTTTATCAAAGATGCTCATGGAACAAAACCAGATTTTCTGGTCAAAATGAGCCCCGGATATTTTATATGTGTTAACTTTAATTTAACTTTGCACACTCCAAAATGATGAGGACGAGATGAAAGATCGGAATTTTAACTATATCAAAGATTTGACAAGGTTCCAACGGCAGAAGACAAGTACTGTAGTAATAGGAGATATACCATTGGGAAGCGAATATCCGATCAGGATCCAATCGATGACCGACACGGATTCGTCCAATACAGAAGAAACCGTTGAACAGGCTATCCGTATTATTAGAGCCGGTGCTGATTATGTGCGTGTTACGGTGCGCAGCAGTAGTGATGCCGAAAACCTGAAGAACATTAAAAGAGAGTTGGTTGCCCGGGGGTACGACAACCCGTTGATTGCCGATATACACTTCAACCCGAAGCATGCTGAAATAGCTGCGAAGTATGTACGAAAAGTACGTATTAACCCGGGTAATTTTTACGATAAGAGGGCCCGGTTCGAACATCACATGTACACCGATGAAGAGTACAAAAGGGAATTGGTCCGTATCGAAGAATTATTCATTCCTTTTATCCAGGTATTGAAAGATACCAATACGGCCCTGCGTATCGGCGCCAATCAGGGGTCTTTGTCAGACCGTATTATGAGCCGGTATGGCGATACGCCTGCCGGAATTGTTGAGTCGGTAATGGAATTTCTGAGGATATGTAAAAAACAGGATTTTCATAATGTGATTATTTCCATCAAATCGAGTAATACGCGTACCATGGTTTATACCGTACGCCTGCTGAATTACAAGATGCGGCTCGAAGACATGAAATATCCGCTACATCTGGGAGTTACTGAAGCCGGGGAGGGTGAAGACGGGCGTATTAAATCGGCAGTGGGCATCGGCGCGCTCCTCGCCGACGGGATTGGTGATACCATTCGTGTTTCACTGACTGAATCTCCGGAAAAGGAAATTCCTGTTGCAAGAAAGTTAATCAATCATTTCGAATCCTATAAAAATCATGAGGAGATTAAAGCTCCGCTTTTTGCCCAGACCAATCCCTTCGAATACGAAAGACGTTCGACTCGTCCGGTCCTGAACATGGGCAACAAACAAGTTCCGGTAGTACTGGCCGATTTAAGAGGCCGTTCGCTTTCGGAAATACTTCCTCTCCGGGGGAAACAGATCCCGGAATACTTTCTCGATTCAGCAGAAGTACGCGACCTGGAGGGACATACTTACCCGATACTTTCCCTGGAAGAGTATCTGTTTGGAGGTACCCACTGGGGACAAACAAAGTTTATCCGTACCAATAAAATGGAGTTCGACCGTTTCATGAACGAAAACCCGGAGATTATCATGAAACTGAAACAAACCCGGAAAACGGTTCTGATACTGGAAAGTTTTAATAAAAACCCGTTTGCCGAGTTGCGCGCCTTCTTTATGGCCCTTGAATCGCATATATGGAAAGTGCCGGTGATTATTTTACGCGAATACAATGAACACAACCTCGAAAACCTGCAAATAAAAGCGGCGGCTGATCTGGGCGGTTTGCTCATCGACGGGTACGGAGATGGTATTTGTATCACCAACAGAAACGACAGCATTACTTTTACCGACCTGAAAGACCTGAGTTTCTCCATCCTTCAGGCAAGCCGGATGAGAATATCCAAAACCGAGTTCATTTCATGCCCGGGGTGCGGACGTACCCTCTTCGACCTGCATGATACGACCCTGAAGGTAAAAGAACATTTTAAGCATCTGAACCAGTTAAAGATCGCGGTAATGGGCTGTGTGGTAAATGGTCCGGGTGAAATGGGCGATGCCGATTACGGATTTGTGGGTGCAGGTCCCGGAAAAGTCAACCTTTACAAAGGACAAACCCTCAGAAAACGGCATATCCCCTTTGAATATGCGGTGGAAGAACTGGAAACGCTGATGAGGGAAAACGGAGACTGGAGAAATCCCGAACATTAACGGAAGCCGGATAATGTTTCTTCAATAGTCATTCCCGGTTCCAGCCAAAAGGTTCGTAAGCCGGATGCTTGTGCTCCCTTGATATTTTTCTCAAAATCATCGACAAAAAGGGTTTCTTCAGGATTAACACCGGAAAGCTCAATCACTTTCAGGAATGATTCCAAATCGGGTTTGCGTACCTGTATTTCGTTGGAATAATAATCTTTCATGAACAGGGATGGTAGTTCAATACCATGCTGCTCACGGAAATCAGACTGGATTTTCTGAACATGAATTGCATTGGTATTGCTGAATAGATACGTATTAAATTTCTTTTTCAGGTTTAAAACAATATTGACACGGATTTTCGGAATATCAAGCAGCATGGCTGTCCAGGCATGATCGATTTGTTCATCGGTAGCCCCGTTTGCCAGGATTTCTTTTATCCCGGCATGAAATTCATCGATGGAGATCAAACCTCGTTCAAACTTGTAAAATATTTCGTGTTGGAAATCCCAGGGGTTTGTTTCCACTAAACTCACATGCCCCAGTTTTTCAAATTCCTGAAGTGTTTTTCGTGGATCGAGGTTCAGTAATACCCCACCCAAATCGAAAATAATATTCCTGATCCCGTCCAGCTTGACCATATTCGAATTTTTGCCCAAAAATAGGGAAAACATAATTCATCATCAATTTTTTAATGTCAAGTCAACCTTAAGATTCAGAACTCCCGACCTTTCGTAAAAATTTATGTCGTTAAAATTTTTAAATAATTTATACTCAATTATTACTGAATAATCATTTTGAAAATAATAAGATTATCTTATCTTTATAAAGCATAAAATTCAGTAACACCCAAAACCTAAAAAATGAACAATCAAACCAAACGATAGAGAATATCTGTTATATTGATATGAGACTAAAACTTACTTTAAACCGCACCACCAGGCAACGCATGTTGCCTATGGATTACCAGTATTACATCAGTGCCTGGATTTATAAAGTGCTGAAACAAGCCGATAAGGATTTTGCCCGGTTCCTCCATGAAAAAGGCTACGGACAAAGCGAGACCAAATTGTACAAGCTGTTTTGTTTTTCGCGGCTGAACTTTGGAAAGCCCGGACTTTGGAAAGAAAAAAAGCTGTTCGAGATTTCGGCCCGGGAAATACAAGTCCGTATTTCGTTCGATGTAAACCAGGCTGCCACCAATTTTATAAAAGGGCTGTTTATGAGCCAGGAGTTTTATCTCGGCGATAAATTCAATGGTATCGATTTTCAGGTAACAGGTGTTGAAGCCCTGCCAGAACCTGTATTCTCTGAAACCATGCATTACCGGCTGGAAACCCCCTGGGTCGTGAGTTTTAAAACCGAAACCGATAAGTACCCGCAATATCTTTCACCTGGAGACGACAGGTTTGATGCACTTGCCATAAAACACCTGGTTGAAAAATACAATAATACCCGGAACCCGCCTCCTGTTTTGCCGGAACAAATAAAATTCAACCGGACGACTGGTTTTAAACGTGCCGGCTATGTGATGAAACCCGGAACGCCGGAGGAATCGAGAATCGTTGGCAATTTATTCGATTTTGAACTGACGGCTCCGGAAGAAATACACCGGATGATTTGGGGGGCCGGGGTAAGCGAAAAGAGTTCCGCCGGGTTTGGATGGGTGGAGATAAAAACGAAATAATAAAATAATAGCTATGGATTTTGAAAATATTTACACGAATACCACTGACAGCCTGAAATTAAAATTTTTGGAAGCAATAATCATGCATAATAATAAGCTCAGGGAAGAGTTTGTGGCATTTGCCCGGAATGAAGAGAACAGAACACCAGCACTTTCGTATGATAATTTTCTGGAACTTATACATACTATGAAATCAGAACAGATACGAGACCTCTACAACCATAAACCGAACTTGCCTGCCCTGAAAGATGAGATGCGAAAAGCAGGATTGATGAAGAATTAAAAAGAACAGTATGCAAACAGAAGAATTGGAATATGGAAATTTTAAGATATTCGTTCTTTGACATGACTGAAACATTTTTTTATCCGATAACACGAAAAGTGATGCAATGCTTTTACCGTAGCCGGACATTCTTCTACCTGAATATTTGTTCCCGAACAAGGAATCAGGCACCTCGTGTACGGTGCATCAGGTACCTAAACTAACTTTAGGATGCTCACGTACGGTACATCAGGTGCCTAAACTAATTTTAGGATGCTCACGTACGGTGCATCAGGTGCCTAAACTAATTTTAGGATGCTCACGTACGGTGCATCAGGTGTCTAAACTAATTTTAGGATGCTCACGTACGGTGCATCAGGTGCCTAAACTAATTTTAGGATACTCGCGTACGGTACGTCAGGTGCCTGAACTAACTTTAGGATGCCCGCGTACGGTGCATTTGTAATTACTGATTCGTTTATTTAAGCAGTTTTTGAAGTCCGGGTCGTCTGCCGAATATTGGAGTTCCCTGCATCTGAACAGTTATCCGAAAAAACGGAGATATTTCTGGAAGGAAGTGGAACTCTGTAATATGGAAATAAACATATACAAATGGAAAAAATAAATTATCATTATTTGGATGGCAGCCAGCTCAACACATTTGTTCGCACTCTGCTGTCTTTTTTCAACGTTGAATCTATGTCCGAAGGGGTAATCAAGACTCTTGCAGGAAAATTGATTACTGCCTTAGATCTATTTGCAAAAGGATTCGAGTATGATGCAAAAAATCCTTATACTACCGTTCTCAACGAAAAAGATACCTTACGTGATAAATATTTTATCGGTTTCAAGAATTATCTTAAGTCGTTTTTAGCTAGTGACGAACCGACAGAAGTCGATGCTGCTGAAAAAATGCTGGACCTGATTGATAAGCATGGAAGTGATGCTGCATCGTTGGGGTATGCAAAGGAAACAACAGCTCTGACCGGACTTATTTCGGAACTCGACAGCGAGTGCTCTTCGGAACTCGAGCTGCTGGGAGCCGGAACACGTATCGAACGCCTTCGCACTGCCCAGGCTGATTTTGAAGAAGCTGTAAATGCCGGCATTACAGAGGGGGCTGTTGAACTGCCAACCATCACGAAATACCGTCCGGCTTTAATTACTGCGGTTAACAAGTTGCTGAATGCCCTTGATTCTGACTATGATGCTACTGCGGATGAAACGGTTGGTTCGTATATCTCCCGTATCAATGAACTCATTACTACTACAATGGCCACGGCAAAAGCGGTAAAAACGCGCCGCGATAATCAAACGAAAGAGTCTGGCGAAGAGAATGCAGATGAACCTGCTAATTCGTAGCGACTTGTCATGAAGCAGACAGCCCGGGCTCAAAGACGGTAATCATACAAAAAGAATGTTTTCAGCATAAAAAGGTTCAGCCCCGGAGATGCCAGCCATTTTCGGGACATTGAACCTTCATTGAACGAATGAGATTAATGATAAAACACACATAATAAAAACTAACAAAACGATATGAAACAAGCCTGTAAAACAATTGATTACGAATGGCTGATCAGGCCAACAGGAGATGCTGCTGATGCTAATCTGGAACCCAAAATGATTGTAATATGATACGAGAGATCATCAATTTTGTAAACGATCTGGAACGAGACTACAAAGAAGTCTTCGACCTGAATAAAACCCCGTCGCCCGGCCTGCACTTGTGGGTGGAACTGGACGGGGAAGGAAACTGGAATAACAATTCGCCCGTTGAGGGAAAGGATTATGTAGTGTATGATGGGAGTGAAAAGGAATCAACTAAAAAACCCAATGAGACTTTACAGTATGAGCGAACACAGGATCGTGTAACTGGAAATAAATGGAAAAGTTTTGACAGTACGCAAAAAATAAGTTCAAGCTCTCCTTTTGCATTCTCTTTCAGCTTGAATTTAGCACCAACTTTATTAAAGAAAAATAATATTCCCCAAAATCCTAAAGGAGATGATTTAAAGAAAATGATTGACTTAAAATGGTCATTTATAATTGATGCTAAAGAAAATTACTTTTCAAACAGTAGAAAACTAATTCTAAACAAAAACGAGGAGCAGAAGCATAAGAAATCAAAAGAATTTGAAAATGTAATAAATGAAGTACTTGATTTTACAAAAAACCTCAGATATAAAAATGAGCTTTTTATTTATTCTTCTATTAAAAAAAACGGGATACATCTCTATCTCAGAGATAAGGACATTCCTTTAAATGTACAAAATGAATTGCATGATAATTTTTTAATAGATAAAGACAGTGTATTTAGCAAGAAAGATTACACAATTGTTGTTAACGAAAATTTTTGGGGTGTCCCTGATTTTATGACAAGTTTTCCAGAAGACAAGAAACCTTTTATGCTTCATCAGACCAGTTTTTTTGACAAAAAGATCAATACAAAAATTACTATTGAGGACGCTTGGAGGCTTAAAAAATTTGGAGAATTGAAGAAGGACAGAAGATTGCCTAATCCGCTTCCCATTTTTATTGATAAAGATGAATTTAAAACAGAATCTGAGATTATACGCATTTACAATGAAGATGAAAAAATCAACAAATACAGAGATTTAATCAAGGCTTTTTACAAAAAGTACAACCAGCGTGTTTTGGCAAACTATTACCTTGTTAATATAGCAGGAAGAATTGTATTAGATTTTGATTTTGTTTCTCTCTTTAGATACAAACTAAATGATACAACGATTAAAAATTTATTTGCTTCAGATATCCAATTGAATTCAACAGGGAAAATTGATAATGTTTTTCAGTTGGAACAAATATTAGATAAACTCTTTTTTAAGATTAATAATAAAACAAAAAAACAATCTGGATTTCTTGTCACAGGTTATTTTGAAAAAAAAATAGAATCAGGGAAGCCATTTAAGGGACATACTGTTGATAGTGCAGTTCTTGCAAATTTTTATAAGTACCGAAAGGCAATTTATGATTGGATTTATAAATCAAAGGAACAAACATTAAATAGTAAAATTTTCGATGAAATAATGTTGGCTGCGATATTTTGTGATATAAAGTTTGACGAGTATTCACAAAAAAGAAATTCAAATAGAATTTATATTCTGGAGAAACTTAATATATGGTTTAGCTTAAAAAACACTTTTAATAATAATTCAGAAAAAACAATAGACATGGCAAGTAAATTATCGGAGCACAGGGATATGATTAAAAAGCTTATCTCTGATGAGACTCAACTACAAAATGACAGTGATTTTGCTTTTGCATCGGGGCAAATAGTTTGTTACTTATTTAGCAAAGGGGCGGGAGCTGACAAAAGCTATTCGAGATTGGAACCTTTTATGCAAAAAAGTAACAGCAGGGAATTCATAAATGCAATTGTAAGATTGTTTGACATGTATAAACATGAAAACTTCTCTTCCAATTTTAGTAAAGTATCAGCACATATTTTTGATTATAAAACAACGGCTGATTTAAAACACTTCCTACCTGATTTTCTCGCAGGCTTTTTTGATAAGAACCAAATATTTTCTAATTCAAATAATAACGATTAAACCTTAATATCATGACAGCAGATAGTAAAAATTTTATTAACCGCGTATATGGATGCGCTATTGTTCGTGTTATAGATTCAAATTACAATGCTGATTTTTCAGGTCAGCCCCGTTCACTAAATGACGGAACTATTTATGCGACTGACAAAACATTTAAATATGCAGTGAAAAATTATTTTAAGCAAAACACGTCAGAGACTGTATTTGCGATGAAAAGCCTTAAAGATGATTTAAGGCCAAGAAGTTTAAATGAGCGTTTTATTAAGTTGTTTGATAAATTCCCTACAAAAACAGAAATAAAAAAAGGTAAAGGAAATGAGAAAGATGAAGAAGTTGAAGTAATTTCAAGGGAGGGACTTGCATCAAAATTATTGAGTTGTATTGACATTAAACTTTTTGGCGTCACTTATGCCGGAGAAGAAAATATCTCAATACATGGTCCGGTACAAATTAATCATGCAAGAAATATTTGGAAAGAGAATAAGACTTATACGGAACAGATAATGTCTCCTTATCGTAATTCCGGTGATGAGCATGTCAATGATGATGCCACCACTTTGGGAAGACAATCGAATTTAGAGGAAGGCCATTTTTTACATCATTTCTCTATCAATCCTGCAAACCTTACAGAATATGACAAATTAGGGGGAAGCCTTGATGCCAACAAAGAGATAAAACTACTAAAACAAGCAATGCGGCAAGGAGTAACATTGTATAGTTCTAGTAGAAAAGCAGGTTGCGATAATGAATTACTATTTTGGGTTGAATTGAATGAAAAGAAAAATTTAGTCTTACCAAATTTTCTAAATCTAATAGAAGCCAAAAAGGAAAAAGAAGATGGAAAAATCGTATATGACTTTAGCAAAGTAACTGAATTGTTCAAATCTTATAATGAAGACATTAACAAAGTTCAACTTTTTGCGGATTGGAACAATGTATTAGTTGAGAATATTCCAGAAAAAACTAAATGCTTTGAGTTATTTGGTGAAGAGGAAAAAGAACACAAATGTGAAGAGTCATGCAAAAAGTAGTCTCTTTTGATCTTTATGCAGATTTTGGTTTTCTGAAAAAACCGGATATAAATAAAGATGTGTATCTAACATTTAATATTTTACACAAACCTGCAATATTAGGGATACTGGGTGCAATATGTGGTTTATCTGGCTTTAAAGAAAAAACAGATAAAGAAGGTTTGGAGAAGTTGCCTGATTATTACAAAGCATTTAATTCTATACCAATTGGAATAAAACCAATTGGCGATTATTGTCAAAATGGAATGTTTTTGAAGACCATTATTCAATATAATAATTCAACGGGGTTAGCAAGTAAAGAAGCAGGAGGTAACCTCATTGTTTCAGAGCAAACCCTGATTCACCCGGCATACCGCATTTTTCTTTTACTCGATTTGGAAAAGGAAAATGAGCAGACGCTTTACAATCGCATTTGGCAACAGGAAGCAACCTTTATTCCTTACCTCGGGAAAAACGATTATTCGGCCTGGTGGAGTAAGGAGGATGTGAAAGAATACCCTTTTCAAAAGTTTGAAGGAGGGGAGGAATTTCAAATTGAAACAATCTTTATAAAAGAAGATGCACTGGTCGACCAGGTTGTTGAGCATCGGGCAACGTTTCGGAATAACCTTTCTTTTCTGAATGGAAGTTTTATGTATTTCGAGAAACTCCCGATTGGTTACAATCCGGAATTGTATCAATACGATTATGCTGATTTTGCCTATACCGATTGGCGATTAAGTGAAAATTCATTTTTAGCGAATCTTTACAAAGTTAATAATCTAATTGTTCAGTTGAATTAACTCCAATCCTGACAGGTTTTTAAAAACCTGTCAGGATTAATTAATGATGCGATGGAAACAATAAACAATCAAATAAAACAAGCGGAAAAGTATTGGGCACATATACTGCATAGAGAGTTAGGTCACCAATGTGAGACACTGGAAGAACACAGTGACCTTGTATTTAGCTATACCCAAAAATTGATTGACGCTTTTGGTCTGGAATCTATTATCAAAAAACTTTTATCGGATTCCTTTAAGTTAAATTGGTCTGAAGAAACATTTAAACAACTATACGATTTGTTTTTGGAATCTATTTATTTCCATGATTTTGGAAAGATTAATCCGAATTTTCAGGTTGTTAAAATGAAGAATGACCAATTCAGGAAGAAAGCTCTAAAATATAGTTCAGACCATTCGTTCCCCGGATATGTCTTATTTATTCAGTATAAACTGCAAGATGCAAATGCCATTGAGGACACTGATGAATTTGAGCATTATATGGTGCTATTGTTTCTTTTGGGATTTCAAATAGCCAAACATCATGCTCCATTTTTAGATGATGTTCCATCTTATTTGCAATACAAATTTGATTTTTCAGATGAAGAGATCCGTCTGTATCTAGACGATGTAGATAAATTATTGGAATTGACAACCATAACAAAAACACCGGGACTTCAGCTAAGAGAGCTGCCAAATATTAGTAGCATTGTTAAAGACACACTTAAAAATAATTTAAAAGAAGGTTTTCCCCTCTTTGCCCTTTTAAAATTGCATTACTCGTTGCTGACGGCTTCTGATTACCTGGCAACAACGCATTATATGAATAACTGGGATGCGCCGTTGAATGATTTCGGACAAGTTAACGATGAGTTACGGCAGCGTATCATTCGAAATGTACAATCAACTAAATCCTACAATAAAAGTGTATTCGAGAATTTGAAAGGGTTTGAATTTACTTATCCCACCGAAACTAGTAACGAAAATTTAAACCGGTTGCGTCAGGAGTTGTCGGTTGAAGTGATTCAGAATATTCGCAAGAATAAGGATAAGAACGTTTTTTATATTGAAGCACCAACAGGCGGTGGAAAAACCAATCTTTCGATGTTGACTGCTGCTGAATTGCTGGCTACTGATGAGGGAATCAGTAATTTGTATTACGTTTTTCCTTTTACCACGCTTATCACCCAAACTTATAAGGCTGTAAAAGAAACCATGGGGCTGGAAGAAGACGAAATCATTCAACTTCATTCCAAAAAAGGTTTTAAAGAAAAAGATGACCAATACGGACAGGAAAAGAAAAACCATATTGATTACCTGTTTCTGAACTTTCCGGTGGCCTTAATGTCGCATGTTCGGTTTTTCGATATTCTGAAAACCAACAGCAAGGAATCGAACTATTTGTTGCACCGATTGGCTAATTCGATTGTAGTTGTAGATGAGTTACAATCCTATCCGCCAAAGATTTGGGATAAACTCATTTACTTCATTCAGAATTACGCCCGGTTTTTCAATATTCGTTTTATCCTGATGTCGGCCACATTGCCTAAGCTGGATAAACTGTCGAATGTGGCCACTGATATTTGTTACCTGACCAATCACCGGAAACAGTTTTTTCAGAATCCGAATTTCTGTAACCGGGTTTCGTTCGATTTTTCGTTACTGGATTGGCCTGCTCCTGAGAAGGAAGAAAAAGCCGATTATTTGCGAAGGCTTGCCGGTGTTGTAGTTGAAGAATCGGTAGAATATGCCGAAAGCAACAGCAAATACCCGGATAGTGTATTCACCATTATCGAATTTATTTATAAGCAGACGGCAACCGAATTTTATTCTATTGTAAAAGAGGAAGCAGGCGGATTCTTTGATGAGTTGTTTGTGTTGTCGGGAACTATTCTGGAACCACGGAGAAAAGAGATTATTCATTACCTGAAAGACGAAAGCAACAGAGATAAAAAAGTGTTGCTAATTACCACCCAGGTAGTTGAAGCCGGAGTCGATATTGATATGGATTTAGGCTTCAAAGACCAATCGTTGGTGGACAGTGATGAGCAATTGGCCGGGCGTATTAACCGGAACGTAAATAAAACTGCCTGTAAATTATTCTTGTTTAATTGCGACAATGCCGAGGTACTATACAAAGGAGATAAACGATTTCAACTGATGAAAGGGGAATTGTCAGGAACAGAACAGGAAATCTTGCAAGCGAAAGATTTCGATAAAATGTACGATCTGGTCATTGCAAAAATAGACCGGCAAAATGATCGCAAGTATCAACAAGGTTTTTCCGATTTTCAGAATTATCTGAAAATGCTTGACTTTCCTGAAGTGAATCAGAATTTTCAAATCATCAATCAACAAAGTTCTTCGGTTTTTGTGCCAATGCCTCTTCCTGTTTATATTTCCGGGACAAACCAAAAGGAACGTAATTTTTCAAAAAAGGAAATGATTTTTCTCGAGAAACATCATGTTGTGGAAGAAGATGATCAGGAAGTTTCAGGCGAAAAAGTATTTGAGCTATATGAGAGATTAATTCAACAAAAAGATGATGATTTTATAGCAGTTAAAACGGAACTAAAGCAGTTACAAGGCATCATAAGCCAATTTACTATTTCACTAATGACACATTCGAAGAGCATGAAAAAATTGATTGAAAATGTGCATGGCGAAGAGCGGATGGGTATGTATTATCTCAGCCATTGGGAGGAAGATGATGTTTACAATTACAAATTTGGTCTTACAGAAAAAGGAGAGCCAGCAATAATTCTATAATTATGCAAGTTACAGGAACTCATATACATTATTATTTTAATTGTCACCGGCAGTTATGGCTTTTTGCCAATGGCATCAATATGGAGCAGACCAGTGATACGGTTTATGAAGGGAAATTAATTCATGAAACATCTTATGCTCAGCGTGCCGAACGTTATAAAGAAGTAGAAATAGGTTCGGTAAAGATTGACTATTTCGATCAAAAGAATAAAGTCATTCATGAAATTAAGAAATCAAGTAAACTGGTTGAATCTCACCGGTGGCAGGTAAAATACTACATCTATGTGTTTGAGCAGGCAGGGATTGAAGGAGTCTCCGGAATTCTGGATTATCCCAAAGAGCGGAAAACAGAAGAAGTTTATTTGACTGGGCCCGACCGGGCTTTCATCGAAGAGCTTATTGAAAAGATTGACAAACTGATTCTTACAGATAAATGTCCGCCTTTATTAAATAAGCCCAAGTGTAAGAACTGCAGCTATTTTGATTTTTGCTATGCAGATGAGTCTTGAGCGGTGAAAAAATGTCTGAACTATGATTTGGTAATGATTTAATGAATACTATGATTTTTTAAAATGACAGAAAAATACAAATACCAGAATTTGACAGGTGCTGTAATTGGTGCGGCAATGGAGGTTCACCGTCATTTGGGGAATGGTTTTCAGGAAGTGGTTTATCAGCGTGCTTTAGCAATTGAGTTAAATTTAAGAAACATACATTTCGAGCGGGAAAAAGAAATGCCCTTATCCTACAAAGGATATGATATTGGAACACGTCGGGTCGATTTTTTCATAGAAGAAAGAATTATGCTTGAAATTAAAGCAGTGATTCAACTCGAAGATGTCCATCTGGCGCAGGCTATTAATTATTTGGAAGCTTATGGAATGGAGATTGGTTTATTAATCAATTTTGGATGTCCATCGCTTCAATTTAAGCGGGTAATGAAACCTCAAAGAAATCAATTGTCTAAACTATGATTAAAATGATTTCAGGAATACTATGAAAAAAAATATTAAGCACAGAGAATAAAATCAAAGTCAATCGAAATAATCTATTTAATCATAGTTTAGACAATTATGAGAAAGACCTATTACTTATTTAATCCCGGCCGGCTGCAGCGCCGCGACAATACCCTGAAATTTACACCTTACGACGAAGAAGGTAACGAAGAAAAGCCCCGCTTTCTACCTGTCGAAAATGTGGGTGAACTGTATTGTTTCGGGAATCTCGACGCCAATTCGGCCCTCTACAATTTTTTGGGACAACAGCAAATACCCATTCATTTTTTCGATTATTACGAAAACTATACGGGCTCGTTCATGCCCCGCGAAGCATTGCTTTCCGGTAAAGTTTTGCTGGCACAAACCGACTTTCATAAAAATAAAAAGAAACGGATGCTGGTTGCCCAACGTATTCTCGAAGGCGCCAGTTTCAACATGGTCAAGAATCTGCGCTACTATGACAAGCGCGGGAAAGACCTTGCCGGTATTATCGAAATTATTGAAGCACTGGCACAAAATATCGCAAACACCACAGAAATAGACGAATTGATGGGAATCGAGGGCAATATCCGGAAAAATTACTACGAAGCCTTTAATCTCATTCTGAACGAATTCGAGATGGGAGGGCGCTCGTACCGGCCGCCACAAAACGAGGTAAACGCCCTTATTTCGTTTGGCAACATGATGTGTTACAGCCAATGTTTAAGGGCTATCCATCAAACCCAGCTCAACCCGCTTATTCCGTTCCTTCATCAGCCCGGCGAACGTCGGTTCTCTCTTTCGCTCGATTTAGCCGAAATATTCAAACCCATTCTGGTCGACCGGGTCATTTTCAAGGTAATCAACAAACGCGAAATTCAGCCCAACGATTTTGAACCCAACCTGAATGCTGTTTTGCTCAAATCCAAAGGAAAGAAAAAATTTGTACAGGCCTGGGAAACCCGCCTCACCGAAACCCTGAAACACCGCAGTCTGAACCGGAGCGTGAGCTACAAACACCTGATAAAACTGGAATGCTATAAGCTGGTAAAACACATCCTCGGAATAGAAGAATATAAACCATTTAAAATGTACTGGTAATGTACATCATAGCTGTTTACGACGTAGGACAAAAGCGAACCGGCAAAATGTTAAAGTTGTGCCGTCGCTATCTGAACTGGATACAGAATTCGGTTTTCGAAGGCGAAATAACCGAAGCCCGGCTGGAAGAACTCAAGCTGGCCGCCCGGGATATTATGGATGAAGAAGAAGATAGTTTTATTATTTTTAAAACCCGCCAGGAAAAGTGGCTGGATAAAGAGATTGTGGGCAAAGAACGCAGCAGTCTCGACAATTTTTTATGAAGCCAAAGTTGTCGGCCCCAACAAATAAGAGGCCGGGAAACGCCCTGAAAGGCTTTTTTACTAAAAATCGTTCTTTGACATATTGAAAAACAATCACTTACAAGAGTTGTCGAACCCCGGTACTTTTTATAGGACAACATAACGACAACTTTTGCATAAAAAAATAAGAGTTTTTATTTTTGTAATCCGTTCATTACCAATAATTTTTTTTAAGTCGTCGAACGGCTTTTAATCGTACCAAGCTGGAATTGAAATACCGAAGATCTTATTGCTTTAATAGGTTCTGAAATATACTTTTAATCGTACCAAGCTGGAATTGAAATATGATTACCGTTTGGGTTGCATCATTAACCGGAACTTTTAATCGTACCAAGCTGGAATTGAAATTATATTCGTGATTACTTTAACGTTTTTCGCAGGCCACTTTTAATCGTACCAAGCTGGAATTGAAATCTGATACTCTTAACCGCGATGCCAATGAAGCGTTTACTTTTAATCGTACCAAGCTGGAATTGAAATGTCAGAGAAAATGTGCATTAGATAATAATATTACACTTTTAATCGTACCAAGCTGGAATTGAAATTCGAGGCTTCCTGCTTTTTTGATCCTATTTAATGACTTTTAATCGTACCAAGCTGGAATTGAAATGCATTGCCCCTGCAACTAATGCTATTACCGGGTTCTTTTAATCGTACCAAGCTGGAATTGAAATTCATATGACCTTACAGCTTCTACGTCCGAAATTTTTCTTTTAATCGTACCAAGCTGGAATTGAAATTAAAATAAATTCCATTTTTGAATAGCTCGATAAACTTTTAATCGTACCAAGCTGGAATTGAAATTGGCTCCGGCCGAAGTAACTTTGAACGGTGCGCTTCTTTTAATCGTACCAAGCTGGAATTGAAATACCTTAAATCAACCTTTATTGAAGGTTGGGGAAGAGCTTTTAATCGTACCAAGCTGGAATTGAAATCCGGAAAATTTTTACCTTGTGCCGCCCGTAACGGATACTTTTAATCGTACCAAGCTGGAATTGAAATAGGCTTAGCTTATATAATATATCACCGGCCATTTTCTTTTAATCGTACCAAGCTGGAATTGAAATTTATGTTGATGTTGACATCTGGATTAAGAAGTATCGACTTTTAATCGTACCAAGCTGGAATTGAAATATGATATGATCAATTTGAAGATCAAAATCAGAAATACTTTTAATCGTACCAAGCTGGAATTGAAATTATTTCATCAAACACCGTTCAATTGCTGGCAAATTCTTTTAATCGTACCAAGCTGGAATTGAAATATAATAAATATGGCAAACAAAACTTTTGATTTAGAACTTTTAATCGTACCAAGCTGGAATTGAAATTAACTATCGGACGGGAAATAATATTCGCTGCTTACCTTTTAATCGTACCAAGCTGGAATTGAAATAGGGCTTTTTTTGCCGCTTCTTTTTCTATAATTTCTTTTAATCGTACCAAGCTGGAATTGAAATCTACGTTCGCAACTGTATATGCTACCGATCCGTCACTTTTAATCGTACCAAGCTGGAATTGAAATGAATCAGAATCGGGTTCTGAGATGAAAAGAACAATCAAACTTTTAATCGTACCAAGCTGGAATTGAAATTGGCTAAATATTTTGATTGTGCTGTAAGAAAAGAAGCTTTTAATCGTACCAAGCTGGAATTGAAATTAAATAAAAAGTCTACCCGCATGTTTAGGCCCTTACTCTTTTAATCGTACCAAGCTGGAATTGAAATTTGGTTAACAATTTGGCAAAACATGGTATTTACCTTTTAATCGTACCAAGCTGGAATTGAAATTCAAGTTCTCAAATTAGCTTTGATTTAACTAAATACGCTTTTAATCGTACCAAGCTGGAATTGAAATAACTTATAAAAACGAATTTGGGTACTGGATGTGTCTTTTAATCGTACCAAGCTGGAATTGAAATTCTGAAAGATAGTCCTGAACGTACAGGGGTAGGTACTTTTAATCGTACCAAGCTGGAATTGAAATACGGCATCCAGTGATGCCACGACAAAGGCCAATAACTTTTAATCGTACCAAGCTGGAATTGAAATGTCATTATAAGACAAAAGACAGCCTTTCCGCTGCCAGCTTTTAATCGTACCAAGCTGGAATTGAAATTTTACGGCTCCCTCTCCCTGTTCGCCTTCCCATCTACTTTTAATCGTACCAAGCTGGAATTGAAATAGTTGAATTGGTTGTTTTTTTGAAAAGAATCGTATCTTTTAATCGTACCAAGCTGGAATTGAAATGAGTGCGTTAAATCCGCACCACAATTGAAATGAGAACTTTTAATCGTACCAAGCTGGAATTGAAATCTCGCAATTTATAATGATTGGGATTATGGAGACGTAGACTTTTAATCGTACCAAGCTGGAATTGAAATAACTATTTTTGAGGACTTAAAATTAGCAGGAGACGCAACTTTTAATCGTACCAAGCTGGAATTGAAATTATGTAACGAAGCGGCATAGTTTACTTCATGCCTCTTTTAATCGTACCAAGCTGGAATTGAAATATTGCTATGTCATTCATTTTTCCCATTTCTGTTAATTCTTTTAATCGTACCAAGCTGGAATTGAAATTTCAGTTCGATGAAGTTGCCGGAGCAAATCCAAATAACTTTTAATCGTACCAAGCTGGAATTGAAATAAACAAAGGCGCGAGCCGACAGACGTAGTCGTGACTTTTAATCGTACCAAGCTGGAATTGAAATGTAATAAATGCTTTTGAGTTTCGCAGGTAAAATTCACTTTTAATCGTACCAAGCTGGAATTGAAATCTCTTAAGGAAGGAGATTTTATTGTCCACAGTCTCCTCTTTTAATCGTACCAAGCTGGAATTGAAATAGCTGGGAAGCTGATGCACATTGGCAATTCATAAACTTTTAATCGTACCAAGCTGGAATTGAAATTCAACTCCGGCGGCACCTTCGTATTTTGTTCTTACTTTTAATCGTACCAAGCTGGAATTGAAATTGCCGAACTGAACGGAACCATCCTGCCACTCAATCTTTTAATCGTACCAAGCTGGAATTGAAATACGAGACCAAGTTAGAAATATTCAATTGGCACTTACCTTTTAATCGTACCAAGCTGGAATTGAAATTAAACAAACTCAACATTTTTTGTCTTACCGGCTACGCCTTTTAATCGTACCAAGCTGGAATTGAAATTGGGACAAAAAGTTACCATAATTCCTTCGCCGACTCTTTTAATCGTACCAAGCTGGAATTGAAATACGAGACCAAGTTAGAAATATTCAATTGGCACTTCTTTTAATCGTACCAAGCTGGAATTGAAATTTGTCAACCAGGAATACACTTCCGGTTTTAATTACCTTTTAATCGTACCAAGCTGGAATTGAAATTGGGACAATGATACCACCATGGGGCCCGGACAGGTTACTTTTAATCGTACCAAGCTGGAATTGAAATTGCCGAACTGAACGGAACCATCCTGCCACTCAATCTTTTAATCGTACCAAGCTGGAATTGAAATACGAGACCAAGTTAGAAATATTCAATTGGCACTTACCTTTTAATCGTACCAAGCTGGAATTGAAATTAAACAAACTCAACATTTTTTGTCTTACCGGCTACGCCTTTTAATCGTACCAAGCTGGAATTGAAATTGGGACAAAAAGTTACCATAATTCCTTCGCCGACTCTTTTAATCGTACCAAGCTGGAATTGAAATAAGAGAGCGATAAAGGGGTAAACGACCCCATGTATCCTTTTAATCGTACCAAGCTGGAATTGAAATGTCTCAAGCTGGATTTGATGATTCGTGTTTCCCTTAGACTTTTAATCGTACCAAGCTGGAATTGAAATCAACGATAAATGGAAAGCGTATTTCTTTATGGATTCTTTTAATCGTACCAAGCTGGAATTGAAATAAAATTGTTGCAGGCTTAAAACCGAAAGATATGGTCTTTTAATCGTACCAAGCTGGAATTGAAATAGATTAATGCTATAATTGATTTTCTTTTCACCTTTTCTTTTAATCGTACCAAGCTGGAATTGAAATTGATTAAACTTACAGTTGATAATAAACAGGTTATTCTTTTAATCGTACCAAGCTGGAATTGAAACGAGTTTGCTCAGCCGGTTTATAATCTTTCAATCGTACCAAGAATACGCTGCAAATCCGAGGGCGTCACTCTCAGTCATTAAAGGAACCGTTCTTTTTTTAGAGAACGGTTCCTTTTGCACGACATTGGTTTTCGTTATTGTTCCATAATCTCGCCTTCACCTTCGCCGGTATCGACCCATACCCGTGGAGTAACATTATTTTCGGCCCCCGGGTAGCCTTCATTTTGGTTAATAACCCCAAGGCTGTTCGCATTAATCGAACTTGCCGGGACAGGCCATAGTGCAATCCAACTTGCTGCCCTGTAGGTATAGTGGGGAGCAACAACATTGGTTCCGTAGAAAACATTTTTCTCCATCACCCGGTCGTACCAGAAATTATCATCAGAAAAATTGTCTAAACTGTATGACTTACCATTATAACAAGTAACGCCGGATTCGGCTAAAATAAAAGCAATTCTTGTAAGTTCTGTTTTGCGTGGTTCTTCATAATAAAGTTCCCTTGCCCTTTCGTCCAGTATTGTCCCGATGTTAATATCAGATGCCGACAGGGAAGCTGCGCCGGCCCGGTTACGGACGGCATTAATATCGGCTGCCGCGCTGGTAAGGTTTCCTTTCCAGAAATAGGCTTCGGCACGGAGCAGGCAGGTTTCAGCCAAACGGTAGCAATACCAGTCGCCATAACCACCCACAGGTAATGATGCTGTCGGGTCTTCAATATAAAGTTTATAGTGGGGCCAGGCGAACCAGGACCGTATTGTATCGGTACATAAAATATTACCGTCGTCGTCATATAGCTGCAGGTTTTTGCCATAATAGGGATCGCCACTTGTTTGCAATGCCTCCCGGTTGTAAACCATATCTTCCATTCTTACCCAGTTCGGAAATTTATGTCTCAGGTCATTCGGGTCGGTCCATATATCGTATTCGTGATAAGGGGTTGGACGGCAACGCCCGATCCCCCGCCCGTATTCGGTGATATAATCATATTCTACACCTGTGGTATTAGCCATGCCTGCATTTCCGGCAGGGGTTTTTATTTTACCGGAACCACTAAAAAACGGAACCGTCTGGCGCATTACGCTGATTTTTTCGCTGGCATCGTCTTCTGTTAATGATTCACTGCCAATAAACAGGTAAAGACGTTCGGTATTTGCCGCAAGGGCCTTGTTTTCTTCCTGGTGTAAATCCCAGATGACATCGTGGTTTTCATCCTCTGCATCTGAACCAAACCGTTCAGTCATTAATGAATAGCTTCCTCCGTCAATAATTGCACTTGCTGATTCGATGGCATCGTCAAACTCCAGGAGCGCCAGGTTTACTTTGGTAAGTACATGGTAAACGGCAGCTTTGTTTATATCGCCGATAGCCGCACCTTCAGCTTCGTTATATACCCATTGCGCTGCAAATTCAAGGTCTTTTTTACATTTCCGGAGGATACTCTTTCTCGTACATGAATAAAAATCGAGTTTTGGTTCGGTGATTTCTTCCAGTATTAAAGGAACATCACCAAACTGTTGTGTCAAACGGTAATACACGCGGGCCCGGTGGAAATATGCTTTCCCCAGTACATTGTTTCTTTCTTCGTCGCTTTCCCATTCGGCATTATCAATTCTTGAGATAACTGTGTTGGCATATTTGATCCTGTAATACCCTTGTATCCAATACCAGCCGATACGGTTATAGTCACCACTGTTCAGATTTGCATCGGGAAGTATTTGTGCCGGAAGGTCCATGGCCGGGCCTGTTTTATCGGTAGTCCCTTCTACGGCGACATCCGAGAAAATATGCTCTGTGATGATCGGGGCGCCATCGCCGTAAAATTCATGCCTTGCGTTTCGCAGGCAAGCCACTAAGGCGGCATTTAACCCATCGGCATTAATAAATGTATTTTCAGGGGAGTAAAATGATAACGGTTCAGGTTCCAGGAATTCATCAGTACAACCAGCCCCAAACAAAATCATTACCAATGTCATTATAAATATTAAGCGATAATTTTTCATAAGTATAGATTTATAGTGTGAAATTTAGTTTTAATGAGTAGGATGAAGGTGCATAGGTTTGTGATTCAGGGTCCATCCACGACCACGACGGGCACCACACGTAAGGGTTTTGGGCAACAAATGAAATGTTGCATGCGGCAATTTTAAACTGGTTTAATAATGTTTTCGGTAAATTATAAGTTAAAGCGACATTGTCGATCCTGACAAACGAATTTTTCTCCCAGACGGTAAAGCCTGATTCATAACTTTCTACCCTTGCCCATTTATTACCGGGGTTTTCGGGGGTCCAGTAAGGAACATTGTAAGAATTGCTCCTGTCGTAAAACGCATCGTTATTTTTCCGGTGGTCGTTTTTGGCTTTCTGCCCCAGGAAGGAGTACATTTTTACAGAAAGGCTCCAGTTTTTATACTGGAAGTCGTTTCGGAACGTGAGCCGGAATTTTGGGGTCTTGTATCCCTGGAACTGCTTGTCTTCGTTGGTATAATAACCATCCCCGTTATAGTCCAGGAGTTTAAAATCGCCGGGCTCCCGGGAATATTTGGCCGCCTCTTCTTCTTCATCCGATTGCCAGATCCCCAGTATTTTATAGTCCCATATCTCATCAACGGCGTGCCCGATGAACCACCCGTTGTCTTTATCATTAACTTCAACCAGGTTGCCATTGTCATCTTCC
This sequence comes from Prolixibacteraceae bacterium, assembly GCA_963662895.1. Lineage (GTDB taxonomy): Bacteria > Bacteroidota > Bacteroidia > Bacteroidales > Prolixibacteraceae > GWE2-42-39. The sequence continues at coordinate 2,148,162 of OY759981.1, forward strand.
GAATAATCGCCAAAAAGGTGTACTATTTCATTTTTGTTATGCGTGAGGGAAAAGGATGAGTACCAGGCAAATTCATTCTTTTCGATATTGACCGTGTTTAAGGAAAGCTCAATCCCTTTGTTGTTTACCTGTCCCATGTTCGAATAAACGCTTGAGTAACCGGTAATATCGGGCAACTGCCTTTCCATGAGCAGATCATTTGTTTTCATGAAATAAGTTTCAACATTTCCTTTGATTCGTCCTCTCAATAAGGAGAAATCTATCCCCAGGTTATAAGCCTTTGTCGATTCCCATTTTAAGTTTTCGTTAGCCATGCGTGAAGAATATAGTTGTGATACATACTGGGCTTCACCATCTTCAATCAATAAAAATTTACCGGTAGCCAGGTTCGAGAGGGCATCGTAGATACCGACTCCCCGGTTCCCGTTTGTACCATACGAAGCCCTTAGTTTTAACATATCGACCCAGTCAACCTTAAAGAAATTCTCTTCACTGATCGTCCATCCTAACGCAAACGATCCGAAGTTTGCCCAGGGGCAACTTTGCCCGAATGCAGAATACCCGTCCCTGCGGAATGACCCTGTTGCCATATATTTCCCTTTCCATACATAATTTAACCGGGCCAGATAAGCAGACCCCGTACTAACCTGGTCATCGCTCGATATCTCGGTGTCAGCCGTTGCAGCCTGCATGGCATGGTAACCCAGATAATCGTTGGGCTGAAAATAGTTCCTTTCCATTTTGTCGTACCAATACTGGTATTTCTCGGCATTTTGTACCACGGTAAAGTCGAAGGCATGGTCGCCGAATGTTTTGTTCCATTTCAAAATGTTGTTGATCTGCCATTCGAAAATGGTGGTATTTTTTCTTGAGGCAAGCCCTCCCTGGTCGTCATAATCGGGATCTTCAGACGAATGCCATATATATTCTTTGTTCCAGTTAAAGCGGGTTATATACTCTGAGGTAAACGAGAAACCCAGGGGTAATGCCAGGGTTGCATAAATTTTACTGTTTAGTGTATTATATTTTTCTGAATGGTCTTCATACACCATATCCTGCCAGGGATGCCTTGACATGGACACATTCCCGCTTGGCGCATATCTGATTGTAACACCGTCGTCTTCATAAAAAGAGGAATAAGGAGTACAATATAGGTTTAGTTCGGCAGTTATAGGGCTTTCGTCCCTTACCGCAAACTGGGTGTTGGTACCTACTTTTAACCAATCGGTAATATTGGCTTCAAGGTTAATCCGTGAACGGATGGTTTTGAAGGTTTCTTTATGAATAACCCCTTCGCTGTTTGTGTAACCTATTGACCAGTAATAGGATGTTCTGTCAGAACTTCCTGATATACTAACGTTGTAGTCCTGGGTTATCCCGGTTTGGTAGACGTAATCTTCCCAATCTATGGTTTTGCCGGCCTTGTAATTTTCAATTTCCAGGTCTGAAAAGCCAATCCTGTTTAACCAGATTGAGACAAGGTCTGTTGATGCAGAGGAACCATCATAAGCTTTCCAGGTTTCCTGCGAAATCCCGTCAGGAAGGTCGTCGGAACTATTGTAATACCCTTCCCCAATATCCTTCTGGTGCCTTTCATTGCTTTCGTATCCTGCGATTCTCCATTGAATAAATTCATCTGCATTCATCAAATGAATGGTTGAACCGGACCTGTTTGAAACACCAACACTTGTATTGATATTAATCACGGGTTTTCCTTTTTTCCCTTTTTTTGTGGTAATCAGGATGACCCCGTTTGAGGCACGGGCTCCATATATGGCAGCCGATGACGCATCTTTTAATATGTCGAATGTTTCAATATCCACAGGGTTAATATCCGACAGGTCCCCGTAGTAGATCATCCCGTCAATAACAACCAAAGGGGCATTGGCTGCCTTTTCATCGTCATTATCTTCACGTAATGAAGTTTTTCCCCTGATCATCATATCGTTAGGGCTGCTTAAGCCTTTGGCGCTTTTGCTGAACGAAACGCTTAACCCGGGAAGTGCCCCCCGGAGGATTGAGGTCATGTTCGAAGTAGATTCTTTGGCAAGTTTATCCGCATTTATCTGGGTAACTGCACCGGTAAGATCCTTCTTTTTGACCGTACCGTAGCCAATAGCCACTACTTCTTCCAAACCAATACGGTCGGGGTCCATGGTAACTTTCAGCAAGCTTCGGTCTTTTATATTAATCTCCTGGGTTTTCATCCCCACGAATGAAATTACAAGTACCTCTCTGCCAGGTGGTACTTTCAATTCAAAATTTCCATCAATATCAGTAACTGTCCCCGATGTGGTTTCCTTAAAAAAAACACTGACACCGGGCATAGGTGTACCATCGGGTTCGGTTACCACTCCTGATATTTTTTTCTCTTGTTGTGATAAGCCGAACATATCGGCATCATCTACCGATAATACAATCTGCCTGTCGCTGATAATGTAATTTACTTTTGTACCGGTAAAAAGGGCATCCAGTACTTCATTAATACTTTTATTTATGAAATTGGCAGTCACCACGCGGTTCATATCTACCATTTCCTGGTTAAACATGAAGTAAAACTCCGATTGGTTTTCAATTTCATCAAGCACCGTACCCAAAGTTGCATTTTTCAGGTTCAGATTCAGTTTGGTTTGCTGCGAATACGAATTCAAAGCAAAAATCTGTACCATTCCGACCAAATAGGTAATGAAGGTTAGTCGCATAATTTTTAAAATTTTTTTAAGACTATCAGGGATAATCTTTTTCGTTGAACTTTTTTTCATAAATTCGACAAGTTTAATAAGTTAGACATATTTATACTGTTTAGCTGGACGGGGAAGTGTTGGAGCCACTTTCCCGTTTTTTGTACAGCTAATTTCGGCTTATTATTATTTTTTGTTTTTCATAAATTTCACCATCCTGTTTTGTTGATTCTGTAATTTTATAACTGATAGGGGCAGTCATTGTTAAGAGTTGTAATACATGCTCGAGCCTTTCATCCTGAAAAGTTGCCCGGTAAGGAATATCCAACAGGGTTTTGTCCCGGCATTCAAATTCTACATTATACCAACGGCCTAATCGCACCATAACTTCCGATAAGGGAGTATTTCTGAATATTAACTGCCCGTCTTTCCATGAAGTATAACAGCGGGTATCGACCTCCGAGAGGGAAGCGCTTTTAAGGTTTTTATCGAACATAAACCTTTGGCTGGGCCGCATAAGCTGCTTGTGTTTTGTTTCATTCGAAAATATTCGTACTTCTCCTGCTTCGAGTACCACCTCGAAAAGCTTGTCTTCAGGATATGCCGTTACATCGAATTGGGTACCTAACACTTGTATGTTAAATAGATTCGTGTGAACAGAAAAGGGCAACTTTTTATTTTTTATTACATTGAAAAATGCCTGTCCTTCAAGTTCGACACTACGGTTTGTTTTAAACATGACCGGATATTTTAAAGTTGAGCCACTGTTCAGCCAGCCGGTAGTGCCATCAGGCAGATCGAATTTTGTACGGGTTCCCAACGGACAATATATTTCGGCATACGCTAAAGTTTCGCCGGAGTCACGCCACTGCCAATAAAAATGAAATGTGCAAAAAATTAACGGCAGAATTAAAATAGCAGCCACTTTGCTTACCCCATTCAATACCCTGCCGGTAACCCGTTTGACTGCCCTTATTCCTGACAATTGTATTTTCTGTTGAAGTTTCGCGCGCAACACCATGCACCTTTCTTCCGAAAGCCCCTCCTCTCCGACATCTTTCCAGTGTTCTTCAAGGTATTTCTGAAGTTCTTCAAAATCCTTGTCATTTTCGAAATGTTTCAGTATTTCCTCATATTCCCCTTTCGAGTATGAATTGTTAAGAAAGTTTTCAAATGTTTTCTTTTTCACTTTTTCAGATTTTCTTTCTACTGCTAGTATCAGATAGTTTTGTTACCCCCCTATCGATATGGAAAAAATTTTTGAAAAAATGAGAAGGGGAGGAGAACAAAAATCCCGGATGGATGGAATATGGGTAGACAGAGCTTGTTTTTGGATTGATAAATGGATTCCCTCAAAAATTACAGGTTAAGATTTCCGAAATTATAAGTGAAATTAAAAAAACAACATATAAAAAAGAGATTCTTCCCTTCGGTGCCTATGACAGATTTTCACAGAATCCTGTATATGAAGCAAATACAAAACATCACTTTTTTCAGCATTTTAGCATTTCCGGCCATACAACTGCATTGCTTTTTTGAGCGAACTATCGTGGGCGGGGTGTTCCGGGTGCATTCAATCCCGGGGTTGCGTTCGTCCCTCACTGACCCCGGGTTACTCAAATATCATCCCTCCGGGATTTTTGTTCCCCTTACCTTTCTCATCTTCTGCTCTTCTTATCTTTTTTGTATTCGCCTCTGTCCGGCAGGGCCCTTCCTTTTGCAGTCGACCAAAAGGAAGTAAAAGTCTTGTCAAAGCCATCCTTCCGACCGCCTCACTGTTTTTTTCTTCCCGGCACACCTCCCTGAAGACCCACAAAAAACCGCTCCCGCCTTCGCCGGCCCGGAATACTTTGACTGGCCACCCCTGCTTTTCACCTTCCGGTGAACCGGGGACTTGACTTCCAGATACCTTTCCTGTCATCTCCTCATTATGCCCAGAATTTTTGGGTGGCAACTACCAATGACAGATTTTTGCAGAAGTCTGTATATGAAGCAAATATAAAACATCGCTTTTTCAGCATTACCTCATTCCCGGCCATACAACTGCATTGCTTTTTTGAGCGAACTATCGTGGGCGGGGTGTTCCGGGTGCATTCAATCCCGGGGTTGCGTTCGTCCCTCACTTACCCCGGGTTACTCAAATATCATCCCTCCGGGATTTTTGTTCCCCTTACCTTTCTCATCTTCTGCTCTTCTTATCTTTTTTGTATTCGCCTCTGTCCGGCGGGGCCCTTCCTTTTGCAGTCGACCAAAAGGAAGAAAAAGTCTTGTCAAAGTCATCCTTCCTCCCGCCTCACGGTTTTTTCTTCCCGGCCCACCTCCCTGAAGATCCGCCAAAAACCGTTCCCGCCAACGCCGGCCCGGACTACTTTGACGGGCCACCCCTGCTTTTCACCTTCCGGTGAATTGGGGACTTGACTTCCAGATACCTTTCCTGTCATTGCCTCATTATGCCCAAAACTTTTTGGGTGGCAACTGCCTATGACAGAATTACGTAGAACGCTGATTATCTGCAATAACCAAATTCAGCTCATAAGCTAATTTTTTAACTGTTTTCATCTTGTTTAGCATTATCTGTTCTTCGTAATTTTTGATGCCTTTCTCGGCATAGTCTAGCCCTTTTACCATCACACGCCAGTACAGGGCGGCGAGTTTTCCTGCCATTGCCTTAATAGCCACCGCTGATCCTTTTCTTCCTCTCAACCTGCGTCCAAAAGCCCCGATCGCTACATCTTTACTATTTAGCAGCCCCTGGGCAATTACCCTGAATATCTGCCCTGCTTTTGGCCTCCCCCTTTTTCTTGCATTTCTTTTTCTTTTTCCTGAGTCGTTTTGACCGGGGGACAGCCCCAGCCAACTGGTAAAATGTTTTTCACCTGGCTATCTGCTTAAATATGAACCACATTCCGACAACAGTTGCGCCCAGGTGTAGTCGGTAATACCCGAGATTAACGTGGCATCTTTGCCCCCGAATATATTTAACAGGTTGGGACCCAGGTTATCAACTTCTGGCTTGTTGTGCCGGATGGTTTTTCGCTTCTCTTTTAAGTCCCGGCCTTCCCCTGAATGCCCCATTTTATTGCTTATCGCATTGATTTTTTCATCGCATTCTTTTATCTGTCCCTGGTAAAAACGGTACCCATCGTAAGCCTGTTTCAGGGCAAACAGCCCCGATGCGGTATATTTCCCTTCCAACGATTTCAATACCTGTTCTTTTTTCTTTTTCAATATACTTGTGTGGCAAAGCCTGGTCAAAATATATTTGTCCCTTTCCCCTTTTAGGATCGCTTCAATGATGGCCATACCACTTGCCCCGTGCAATTGGCTGATCACTTCCTTTAACCTGATGTTCATCAGGGTCAGGGCCTTTTGCATATGGTTAATGTGCATGGCTGCTGACTGGATATGGTCTTCCCTTAACCGCAAATAGCCCCTTAATTCTTTGATGTCGGAATCTACGACCAGGCAACGGTTTAACATCCCGTAACTGTGCAACTCCTGTATCCACTGACAGTCTTTTACATCTGTTTTCCGTCCGGGGACTTGTTTGGTCTGGCGACCATCCACCAGCCACACGTCAATACCGGATTCTTCCAGTATTTCATACAGGATTACCCAGTAAACACCGGAGGCCTCCATGGCTACCGTTTCTGTTTTTTTCTCAACCAGATAATCCCGTGCTTTATACAGGTCTTCCGTGAAAGTAAAAAAACTCACCACCGCTTCGCCTTCTACGGCAATAAAAATTCTTTTGCTGCCAATATCAATTCCGGCAACTTTTTCCCTGATTTTTTCCATAGTTACAAATGTTATAAGTTAAAGACCTACACCCAAAAGGGCATTGTTAACTAAACGTTGGCAGGCTGCCTTTCGGACATGTTTGTTTACCAAACAGTACCACTCATTATGCCTCAAGCTTTTGGAACCATACTCGGATACAGGTATGAAAACACTATACTGGGACCGGTCAAACTGTGCAGGTATGCCCGCAAAGTTCGTTTTTTCATCTGTCATTGACTCATTATGCTCAAAATTTTTGGGTGGCAACTGCCTATGACAGATTTTTACAGAAGTCTGTAAATGAAGCAAATACAAAACATTACTTTTTTCAGCATTTTAGCATTTCCGGCCATACAACCGCACCGTTTTTTTTCAAGGAGTCCCGTGTGAGTCAGTTTAAAAAGTTGTGGAGAAGAGCAGGAAGAGTGTTCAGTCGCTGTAAAAGCTATCGTTTCGTTATAGAATAAGCCGGGGGGAGAGAGGTATTTTTTTAGGGAACACAACACTGCCCGGGCTGTTTCCGCCTAAGGGGAAAAAGCGTTTAGAAAATCGATGGAGTGAGCGTTAAAAAATCTTCCCTGTTTGACGAACGCAGAGAGGAGTTTGGAAGATTTAAGCGAACGCAAACGATTTTTAGCTTTTTATCCTCAGCGGCGGCTCTTTTTGGATCCTTTTTCCAGCTGCAGGGAAAAAGGATCAGCCTGTCCGGCTTGAGGACAGTAAAAAACAGAAATGCAATGAAGTTTGTTTTTTAACTTTTATCTGTACTAAAAAATCAGAAAATATGCTCCACAAAAGATTAAAGTACCCCTCCCGTGCCCGGTGTTTTCTGCATTCTCTTAATAACCTGACAATGTTCATTGTTCATTTGTATTCGCCTCTGTCCGGCGGGACCCTTCCTTTTGCAGTCGACCAAAAGGAAGTAAAAGTCTTGTCAAAGTCATCCTTCCTCCCGCCTCTCGGTTTTTTATTCCCGGCACACCTCCCTGAAGACCCGCAAAAAACCGTTCCCGCCAACGCCGGCCCGGACTACTTTGACCGGCCAACCCTGCTTTTCACCTTCCGGTGAATTGGGGACTTGGCTTCCAGATACCTTTCCTGTCATTGCCTCATTATGTCCAAAATTTTGGGTGGCAACTCGGAATGACGATTTATACAATAAATGATAAGGGAGGAATCTCTCACTCACAAAGTTTAATAGTTTATTTTTTGAAAATTACTAAGTTAAGAATTTGAAACGAATCACTTATCATTTCAAACGGGTACCCGGAATAATTCGCTAATGTTGAAAATGGGATTAATTATAATAGTGAGGAAATAACAAAAAATACAGGTAAAGCCCTTTCATATTTCTCCTGAAGAAACCTTCCCTGATTTCTTTTATTGCGCTGGTTATTTGATTTTCAACTGTTTTGGGTGAGAGGTTCAGGACTTTTGAAATTTCAGGAACTGTAAGCCCTTCTTTTTTATGCATTATGAAAATTTCTTTTCTTTTAGCAGGCAGTAATTCAATTTGTTGATCCAGCACCTTCAGGTACAAATGATAGTTAATTTCTTCTTTCTCCTGCTGATTTTCTTCTAAAAGGATGTCGTACAATTCAAATTTAAACTTTTCTTCTTTTGCTCTTTGAAGAAAATTTTTTCGGATTGAATTGATGGCAATTGTAAACAGGTATTTCCGAAAAGCTTGAGTAGGATCAATATTACGGCGTTTCTCCCAGATTTTCAGAAATATTTCCTGAACGACTTCTTCAGCATCGGTTTCTGATTTCAGATAGCTCAGGGAAAAACGGTATAATTGTTTCGCATATTTATTGAAGAAATAATCAACAGCATAAGATTCTCCACGTTGTAATGCCAAAACAAATGCCCCTTCATATATTTCCTGTTTTTTTTTTGTCATTTTTAAAGAATGAAAAAACTACCCGGGTATAAATAGAATTTTTTGCAACACCTTTTAGCTTAAGAACAATTGATAAAGGTAATCATTATTATAAAAAAAACAGGAGCTATGAAAAAAACAGCGGGTTTGTCCAATCCAAATTGAAAAAATACCTTTTTCCCTTTTTGCAATTATATAATTCCCGTCATGCGTTCAATTCCTCTTTCCATGCCTGTCAGTTCGGCCAGTCCTTTCAGTCGCCCGATAAGCGGATAACCGGGGTTACTCTGCCTTCCGAAGTCATCCAGCATTTTTATACCATGGTCAGGTCTGACCGGGATACGCCAATCCGGGCGGTTCTCTTTTTTGCGGCGCTGCTGCTCCAGTAACAGGGCTTTCATTACCGGGAAAATGTCCACATCGCCCTCCAGGTGACCGGATTCGTGAAAACAACCATTTGGTGAAAATTTGTTATTTCTCAAATGGGCAAAATGTATCCGGTGTCCCAGCTTTTTTACAATCTCTTCCAGATTATTGGTCCGGTTGACCGACAAGGAACCGGTGCAAAACGTAATGCCGTTTGAAACCGAGTCAAATTGGTTACAAATCCATTCCAGATCATCCCGGGTACTGACTATACGGGGAAGTCCAAGTACCGGGAATGGCGGGTCATCCGGGTGGATACAAAGTTTGATACCAAATGCTTCGGCAACAGGAACCACATCATGTAAAAATAAAGACAGGTGGCTACGCAGCTTTGCTGCATCTATCCCTTTATATGTGCTGATAAATTCAAGAAAAAGATTTTTATAACCGGCGGATGAAGAATCAATGACTCCGTCAATAAATCCCTGGGTAACAACAATGATATTATAAGCCAGCCGCTCTTTTTCCTCTTCTGTCATTTTTTTTGCCAACAGGCGGGCCTGCTCAACAACAGAAGGCGGATAATCGTTCCTTGCCCCCGGCCTGTTCAGGATAAATACATCGAAAGTCACAAAAACAGGGAAATCAAAAAGCATGACCTCTCCTCCGTTTTTGAGTTGATAGTGTAAATCAGTCCGCACCCAGTCCAGCACAGGCATAAAGTTATAGCAAACACGGCTAATGCCGCATTTTCCAAGGTTCTCAAGTGATTCCCGGTAATTATTGACCAAACGCGAATACTCGCTGTTGTGGGTTTTAATACCTTCTGAAACCGGCAGGCTTTCTACCACAGACCAACGCATACCCTGTTCTTCGATCCGGCTTTTTACCTTCATGATCTCTTCCTTTGTCCATACTTCACCGTTTGGAATATGATGCAAGGCTGTCACCACCCCTTCGATCCCCATTTGTTTCAAATCAGTCAGGCTGACCGGATCTTTTTCGCCAAACCAACGCCAGGTTTTCTCTAGTCCCATAGTTTCCATGTATCATAAGTTGACCCCGAAAAGCCAGGAAAGACGTTTCGGGGCCAAAATGTAAAAAATCGGTTATACTCCGCTAAAAGCGCTGAAGCCTCCATCAACAGGTATGATGGCCCCGGTTATAAAACTGGCCTCATCCGAACATAAAAAACGGACAATTCCATTCAATTCTTTGATGTCTCCAAAACGTTTCATCGGGGTTTTTGCCAGTACCTTTTTACTTCGTTCCGTGTAAGTCCCATCAGGGTTAATAAGCACTGCCCGGTTCTGGTCGCCGATGAAAAAACCGGGAGCAATCGCATTCACACGAATTCCTTCCCCAAATTTTGAGGCCAGTTCCGTGGCCATCCACTGTGTGAAAATATTAACACCTGATTTTGCAACAGAATAGCCCATCACGCGGGTAATGGCAGAATAAGTAGCCATCGATGAAATATTGATAATACTGCCTTTGCCTGCCTTTGCCATGGCTTCTCCAAAGATAAGGCTCGGAATAATGGTACCATCCAGGTTTAGTCTGGTTACTTTCTTATAATCATCTATTTTCATATCAAAAATAGTTTGCTCCTCTGTCAATGTGGCACCAGGCATATTGCCCCCTGCTACATTAACCAGGATGTGTACCATTCCCCACCTGTCCAGTATCTTTTGTCTCACCTCCTTTAAACTTTCTTCATCCAGGACATTACATGGAAAACCAATGATTTTACCTATGTTTTTCAGCTCTGCAACCCTGTCATTCAGCTTTTCTTCCCGGATATCGAGGATAACTACTTTTGCCCCTGCTTCCAGCAAACTCCTGGCAATACTTCCACCTAATACTCCTCCGCCCCCGGTGACTACCGCCACCTGTTTTTCGATACTAAAAATACTCATTCAACCTGTCATATTTTTACATAATTAGTCCCGTACGGGTAGCGTTGCGGCCGGCTTAGCATGGCATTTGCTTCGTCGTCGTTTTTGAAACGTTCGGCTACCGGGTCCCATTCCAGCTTGCGTGGAAGTTTCATGGCAATATGGCTGATCAGGCATACACTACATGCCCGGTGCCCGATTTCGACCGGAGATATAGGTTGCTGCCCCGATTGGATACAATCGAGCCAGTTGCCATGTTGTTCGTTGCTTTTGTACAGATGAATTTCGTCTTCTCCGATTTTCGACTCCAGTATCTCCGGGTCGCTGGCATCAAGGGCTTTGGCACTGTTGGCTTTTGAAACCGGGTCGCTGGCCGAAGCAACATAGTTTCCCCGTGAGACAAAAATCCAGCCTTCTGTTCCTTCATAACGGATACCGTTGGTAAAACCGCCACTGGTGTACACGGTTATCCCGTTTGCGTACTCGTGTTTCACCATGAAGTCGCCATGTACGTTCCAATAGCCAAACTTCGGAAATTCGGCAACTGCTTCCACCGATACAGGCCCGGTATATTCGGTATCCATTCCCCAGGCTGCCGAATCGTAATGGTGTTGCCCCCAGCCGGTGATCATGCCGGCGCCAAACTGTTCGCGGCGCAACCAGCCAGGCCGTCCGTAACCTTTCTGCGGATGAACGCCAATTTCGGTGTAAGGGACTTCGGGCGTGGAACCCAGCCACATATCGTAGTTCAGGTTTTCCGGGACCGGCATTTCTTTTGCTTCAGGCCCTGAAGGGTCGCCAGGCAACCCAATCTTTACCGTGTGCAGTTTTCCGATACGCCCGTTACGAACCAGTTCGGCAGCAATACGGAATTGAGCTGAAGACCGTTGCTGGGTTCCTACCTGGAGAATAATTCCCTGACGGTGAACAATATCACTCAACAGACGGCCTTCGGTAATCGTAAGCGAAGTTGGTTTTTGCAGGTAAACATGTTTCCCGGCCAGGGCAGCCTCAATGGCTGGCTGGGCATGCCAGTGATCGGGAGTACTGATTATTACTGCATCAATATCGGGGTTCTGCAACATTTCGTGGTAATCACCATACATTTTTGCATCTATGTAGTTCGCGTTACCGGTTTTCTTTTCATAAAACTTGTCCACCAGCTTTTTCCCATCTTTTAGCCGGTTACTGTCGAGGTCGCAAACAGCAATAATACGTGAAACATCGTGCTGCATGGTTCCGGGCATATCATGATCACGGGCAATACGGCCACAGCCGATCTGCCCTATACAGATATGGTTACTTGGGGCATTTTTCCCAAACACTGATGACGGGACTATTGTTGGAACAATAAATGCTCCGGCCGTCCCGGCCATTGTATTTTTTAAAAAGTTTCTTCGTTTCATTGGTTATCGTTTTAAATGTTCAATTTATAATTTTACCGGTGAATCATCGCATTTCAGATCACCCAGCACATACTGGGCCCCGTCCAGGAAAAATTTCAGGAGCCTGCTATCCTCAAAACTTTGGGCATTGTGCGAAGGAGAAACATAAAAAACCCGGCCCTTCCCGTATTTTTTGATCCACGAAACATATTTGATTTTTTCGTCGATTTCTTTTTTCTTTTTCAGTTTCGAGGTATCCATATATAACAAAGGCCGGAAATTCTTTTGTGTATATGCTTTGTTGAAAAGATAAGGCTCATCAACATGGACGAAAGGTTTGCCCTTGAATGCTTTTACCAAAGGATGATCCGGCTCGCACAATTCGAGTGTTATTTCCTGTTGTGCCGGGTGATAATCGAAACTTCCGCCGATCATCTCACTGAAAGCCATTGAATTGTTCTGCATTACAATAGCGCCATGAATGACCATGAGCCCTCCTCCTTTTTTCACATAATCAATCAGGTTAGCTTCCAGTTCAGCCGCTTTTGCTTTTCGTTGTCCGCCGGTTAAATTTTTATCCTGGTCCAGGACATCCATGAATAAATCCCTGCGCGGACCAACCGAACAATTACTGTTTAATACTACGGCATCGTAATTTCTAAGGTTCTTTTTTTCAAACTTGTAAATATCAGTACTTACTTCAATCTGAAAAGCCCCGGTTTTTTCGCCCAGGATTTTCATCACGGCATTCGTGTGAGGTATCACCCAATGATCATAGCCGGTAAACAAGCTAAATACAAATATTTTGTGCTGTTTATTCGGTTGAACCGTTGCTCTCTCCGGCGCTAACTTTTCAATTTTCTGAACCCATTCATCAGTACAGGGAAATTTTTTCAGTTGTGCTTTTACTGAAAAAAATAAAAGAATAATTAAAATACTTATTAAAAGTTTTTTACTCATAATTTTGTGTCGTTAGTCTATATTGATTTGTGTTGTTTATATTTTATTCCATTATCAATCTGTTACAATAATTTCGGGTGGATTTGCAAATTCCTGCCAGTATATTTCAGCTTCGTCAACCGAAAGTTTTCCGTCGAAAACAATCATCCGGTACTTCAGCGAATAATCAGTTCCTTTCTCCAGTTTCCATCCGGTGTGTCTGATCGGACAAAATTCGAAGTACATATCGCCTCGGCCCTTGTTGGCATCCAAAGGCCAGACACGCATGGGTTCGGGGTGCATCCGGTTGGCCGGGCAACTCATGAAAAGAATGCCGGAACGTCCTTCTTCTGTATCCGACTCGCCTTCAACAATGCACCACCGGGCGTTTGACCCGTCGGCATCAGCACGTGTTTTTCCTTCCGAAGTGAGCACGGTACAATTGTCCTTGTGCCATTTTTCAGTTGCCCGGAAACCAATGCCGCCACCATAACGGTAGGCATTGAGCATAATGCCCGAATCAAGTGGGCAGTTGATGGTTGTGGTGTAATCAATCATCCATTTTTTATCCCGGATATTCCATGCACGTACGTCGAGGTTTTCGTTGATGGCAATCTGGTCAGGACCTTTCGCGCTAAAATCAATATGTTGCTGGAGCGCTTTAAAACCGGAAAAAGCATTGCCTTCCTCTTCCGAAATAAAGCCGGCAAACTCAACCGTTCCTTCTCTTTTTGCCAGGTTCCAGAAATCCACTTCCCTTCCGTTAATGTGGGTTTTTGTCCAGGGGCCCCAAATGCCGTAATGATGATAATGATCGGGAGCCTGAATGCGCGTCAGCACTTCTCCTCCGGGAGAAACCAGTGGGTGTACGTATCCTGAACGCCGGTAAACCGGGTCGATACCTTCGGGTGGGTAAGTCACTGCATACCGGTAGTTCAGGACTGGCTTGCCCTCTTTTCCAAGTTTCAGGTCACGGTAGTCTTTCATCAGTTTTATTTTTTCAGGAAAGGCTGATGATTTTTCTTTCTTCAGGATAAATTCCCGTTGTTTCCCTTTAGGTGTTTTCCCTGAAAGTATAAACCAAAGGATTGCCGAATGTCCGTTTTCCAACTGGCAGGGTATCCTGTTTTCAGTTCCTTTTACCAGTTCGTAAAGTACAAGGTCTCCGTCATCGGTATTAAAATTTACCTGGTCGAGAGACAAAGAAACCGGGCAATCCTGCCGGTCGAAAATGCCGGCTGACACCTTGAACTTAAGTATTTCCCGGGCAGAAGTTCCTGTAAAAATCAAAATTAGAAATAGCAGGGCCGGTGTTTTCATAGTTATGAATTTAATTCTTTAATAGTTTTAATAAAAACATGAATATTTTCAGTAGGTACATTCTGGGGCATCCCTCCGCCGCATGACCAAATGATCCGGCTTTTGTCATCCACTTCGTTCCACATTTTTTTTGTTAGTCCGGCAATTTCTTCAGGTTGTAAAGCAGCCAACACATCACGGGGAGGCAGGTTGCCGAGTAAAGCGATGTCGGGCCCGGCCAGTTGCCGTATTGTGTTGATCGAATGTTCAAAGCTAAAGTTATACAGGTTCACACCAATTTCTTTCAGAAATGGGGTACTGATCAATCCCTGTGCGTCATTGTGAAAAAAACGCACTTTGTTCCCGAAAGCGTCGAATGCCTGTTTCAGGTAAGGCACGGCAAATTCACGGCATTCGTCTTCTCCCACGAAGCCAACAATATCGTCGAGCAGAAGGATTCCCTCGATAGTAGGGAATTTTTCTTTTTGCAGTTGCAGCCAGTCAACCGTGAAATCGGTAATGGTTTTTAGTAATTGATGTATTTCCCCGGGGTTCATCATAAATGCCATCATCAATTCGGTAGTCCCCATTAAAAAGGATGCAATATTCAGAGGCCCCCGGGCAATGGCGAATTTTATTTCATGCCCCATTTGCTGAATGACAGCATGGTTATTTTCCAGCCGTTGCAGGATAAAAGGCAGCAATCCATCGGTTTTGGGATTGGGCGAAGACAAGTTTCGAATATCGGAGATATCGTGTATAATTTTATCTGCATGTGGAAGGTTGTATTCATTCCAGACCAGTTTGGCCCCAAAAGCCGACGGCTCGGAACACATCCCGTATTCGGACCAGAAGCCTGGCAGGAACATGGCATCGGGAAAGGTTTCGATGGCTTTCCTGTTTGCGCTCATCCATGCATGGTCGGAAGTGTAATATTGCATGGTTGAAATTCCGGCCCAGCCCGGTAACCAGGGACTATCGATGATAAAACCAATTGCAGGCTTTTCAGGTTTTTCTCCGTTGATGATTTTTAAAAGATCATCCCATTGCTGAAGATTCATATCAGTACAAAATTTTTTATTGGTTTAATTACGTTTCAAATTTAATGGAGAAAAAAATCAAACACCAGTATTATTTTGATCAGCCATTGTATTATTTTTACTGATATTTATTTTGATAAGAGTCTGATGAAAATTATGCACGAACAGGTTAGCTTCGCCCCAAATACTTCATTGAACGTAAAATGGGACGATTTTCCTCATTTTACCTATCCCTGGCATTTTCACAGTGAGTATGAAATTGTTTTTGTATTAAAGAGTTTTGGGAAACGTTTTGTAGCAGACAG
Source organism: Prolixibacteraceae bacterium (assembly GCA_963662895.1). Lineage (GTDB taxonomy): Bacteria > Bacteroidota > Bacteroidia > Bacteroidales > Prolixibacteraceae > GWE2-42-39. The sequence continues at coordinate 2,163,737 of OY759981.1, forward strand.
TATCTCTACCTTTACTGAGGGTGATTTGGTCATGTTGGGAAGCAACCTTCCCCATTTCTGGAAAAGCGATGATTTGTTTTTCTCGGAGGATGAAGAATACCGGGTGAATGCAATTGTCATTCATTTTCCCCAAAATTTTTTTGAATATGAGATTGAGAACTATCCGGAATTTCACTCTATCCGAAAATTACTTATACGATCGGGTAGAGGGATAAAATTTCATCCCGGGTTCAGTGAAAAAACAGGAAAGGATTTGAAACGGTTACTGAAATTGAAGAATCTGGAACAGATGCTTTTTTTCCTGAAAATACTGGATAAAATGAGCCGGACCGATCAATATAATTTGCTTGCAAGCGATTTGTACAAAGTTGAAGAACACGGAGTGCTAAACGACAGGCTGGATAAAATCATGCATTTTATAAACCATAATTACCACCGGAAAATCAAGCAGGAGGAGATAGCTGAAAAAGCAGGTATGACCACGGCTGCATTCTGCCGGTATTTCAAGGAAAAAACGGGAAAGACCTTTATTCGTTTTGTTAACGAGATGCGTGTTGCGTATGCCTGCAAATTACTGATCGAAAGAAAGATGTCGGTTTCACAGGTTTGTTTTGAGTGTGGTTTTAATAACCTTTCAAATTTTAACCGGACATTTAAAAAAATTTCAGGATATACTCCCTCCTTTTATCAGGAGCAGTTTATGAAGGGAAAGGCTTACTAGTTTTTGATATCGCGCTGATCATGAAACTTTTCGCTCATTCATGGTGACAAAGCAAACTTGACTTGATACTAACTTACAGTTCAGTAATTAGAAGTTCTAATTTTGGAAACAGATTTTTTATTTTGAAAGGGGCGACATTCAAAAAATCTTCTATCTTTGTCAGCACAGTTCAGCACAGTAAACTTGTGTTTTTTTAACCTAAAACTAACATCTATGAAAAAATCAATTCTATTTATTTTAGTATTGTGTTGTGTTGCCACAGTTTTTGCACAACCAAAAAAACTGGGCAGCGAAACGGAAGCACAAAAACAGGAACGGATGGCGTGGTGGACACACGACCGTTTTGGAATGTTTATTCACTGGGGCTTGTATGCTCTGCCTGCCCGGCATGAATGGGTAAAAAACCGGGAAAGGTTAACCAATGAAGATTATCAAAAGTATTTCGACAATTTCAATCCTGATCTGTATAACCCGAAAGAATGGGCGCGAAAAGCCAAAGAGGCTGGTATGAAATATGTCGTACTCACGACCAAACATCATGAAGGTTTTTGTTTGTTCGATTCGAAATACACCGATTACAAAGCCACCAATACACCGATTGGCCGGGACCTTGTTAAAGAGTATGTAGACGCTTTCAGGGCAGAAGGACTGAAAATAGGCTTTTACTATTCGTTGATCGACTGGCACCATCCCGATTTTACAATCGACCGGGTTCATCCGCAGCGTGTTGATGACCCTAAAAAGTATGCCAAATTAAATAAAGGCCGCGATATGGACAAATACCGTGAATACCTGAAAAACCAGGTACGTGAGTTATTGACTAATTATGGAAAAATTGATGTTCTCTGGCTCGATTTCTCATATCCGGGAGAGAATGGGAAAGGCCGTGACGACTGGAATTCAAAAGAACTCCTGAAAATGGTACGCGAGCTGCAACCCGGTATTTTGATTAACGACCGTCTCGACCTGAAAGATTACGAAGATGGCTGGGATTTCACTACCCCGGAGCAATACAAAGTTTCGAAGTGGCCGGAAGTGAATGGCAAAAAGATACCCTGGGAAACCTGTCAGACCTTTAGTGGTTCGTGGGGTTATTACCGTGATGAATACACATGGAAAGACACGAAACAATTATTGGTACTTCTTATTGAATCGGTTAGTAAAGGCGGGAACCTGTTGCTGAATGTAGGTCCGACTGCCCGGGGGGTGTTCGACGAAAGGGCAAATGCCTCATTGGCCGCTATGGGAGAATGGATGAAATACAACAGTCGTTCTATTTACGGTTGTACCCAGGCCCCTGAAGAATTCGAAGTTCCGGAGATGAGCCTGTTGACCTATAACCCGGAGACCAACCGCCTTTATATTCACCTGCTTGATTATCCGTTACAGAATTTCAGGCTTCCCAACTATAAAGGGAAAGTGAAATATGCACAATTCCTGCACGATGGATCCGAAATAAAAATTACCCAGCGTTACGGGCACGGGATGAAGGAAGATGAAAATGCCAATGACCTTAACCTGAGTTTACCGGTCCGGAAACCCAATGTTGAAATCCCGGTTATTGAACTGATTCTGGAATAGAATATAATTTATCACAAATAGGGAAGGCTGTCTCCCAATGCAGGGAACAGCCTTTTTTTATATTTTGTTTCCAATCAAACGGAAATTCTATACGTATCCCTGGGCAATCATGGCATCAGCAACTTTTACAAAACCACCGATATTGGCGCCACTTACATAATTTACCCAGCCATCTTCCTGTTTGCCGTATTTAACACACATATCATGAATGTTTTGCATGATCATGTGTAAACGTTGGTCTACTTCTTCTTTACTCCAGAGAAGACGCATATTGTTTTGGGTCATTTCGAGCCCCGATACAGCAACCCCGCCGGCATTGGCAGCTTTTCCCGGTGCAAAGTTTATTTTATTCTTCAGGAAATGTATAACTGCCTCTTCAGTACATCCCATGTTCGAAGTTTCAATTACATATTTACATCCGTTATCAACAAGCTGTTTGGCATCTTCAATTTCCAGTTCATTTTGAATCGCACACGGGAAAGCCATGTCCGCTTTCATTTCCCAGGGTTTCTCGCCGGGATAAAATACCGCATTCGGGTACCGCTCAATGTATGGTTCGACTACATCGTTGTTCGACGCACGAAGTTCGAGCATGAAATCCCATTTTTCAGGAGTGCTGATTCCATCCGGATCGTACACATAACCATCCGGACCGGAAATGGTAATAACTTTTGCCCCCAATTGAGAGGCCTTCATGACTACTCCCCACGAAACATTTCCGAACCCGGAAACCGCAACTGTTTTCCCTTCGATTTTTTCTCCGGACCGTTTCATCATTTCCCGGGCAAAATAAACAGAGCCAAAACCTGTGGCTTCAGGCCTGATCAGCGAACCGCCCCAATCGATCCCTTTCCCGGTTAAAACACCGGTAAACTCGTTCCGTAACCTTTTGTACTGGCCGAATAAATAACCAATCTCGCGTCCGCCAACACCAATGTCGCCTGCAGGTACATCGGTATTCGGACCTATGTGACGCTGGAGTTCGGTCATAAAACTTTGACAGAAGCGCATTACTTCATTGTCGCTTTTGTTTTTCGGGTTGAAATCCGAACCTCCTTTTCCGCCTCCCATCGGAAGGCTGGTCAGGCTGTTTTTCAATACCTGCTCGAAGGCCAGGAATTTGAGGGTAGCCAGATTGACCGTAGGGTGAAACCGCAATCCCCCTTTATAGGGGCCTATGGCAGAGTTCATTTCAACACGGTAGCCACGGTTCACATGTACCTCTCCACGATCATCGACCCATGGCACACGGAAAGTGATTATCCGTTCCGGTTCAACCATCCGTTCCAGGATTTTTGCCTTCAGGTAACGCGGGTTCGAAAGTAAAAATGGCGCCAGCGATTTCACCACTTCGTGTACAGCCTGGTGAAATTCTTTTTGAAAAGGATCCCGTGCTTTAACATATTTCATGAAATCCTCGACAAATTGTTCTGTAGTATTCTGATACATATCGTTAATTATTAAAGTACCGAAAGGTGGAAAAACTAATTTTTTCTTACAAGCTGTTTTTTAGCAGTATGAAGAAAGAAGAATTACTAATTTAATATCAATAACAATCGTTTTGTTACAGAATATCACAAAAATTTTATCTGTACACAAAAATTATTACAACATGATTACGGCCGTTTTTCCCGGAATGCTTGTTTTCACTGTTTGTCAGGTGAAATTGAAATATGTATGCTGATATTATTCCGTTATAAAACGTCTTTAAAAATTTTTCTGAAATGAAAACCATATACTGAATAGGTAATTGCCAAAGGCACTAATTTCGGGCGGTTAAACAAAGTCCAAAAGAATAGATCCCAGTATTGCTTTCTGTAAGTATCGGCTATTCCCAATCTTGCAAAAGCACGAAAGAATGCGATAAAATGGTTGAATGTAAGTTTACTTTTCACCTTTTCATTCGGGGTAAAACGTTTAATAAATTTCAAAACCCTGTTGTAATATGCTTTTCCCTCGTAGATTCCGTATATTACTTTTTTATAGCCGTCAAGCAGTATTTTTTTGTCCATTCTGGGTATAAAATTCAGGGAAAAGTCTGTGTTATCTCCAGTGGTCTCACTTAATATACGGCCTTCATTTTTTAATCTTTTATACAAGCTGGTTTTTTTAGGTGCGTTTAATAGTCCGACCATTGCAGAAATGATCCCGCTTTCCCTGATAAAATCAATTTGTTTTTGAAAAACCGAATAGGAATCGTTATCAAAACCTAATATGAACCCGCCTGTAACTTCCAGACCGTATTCCTGTATTTTGTACACACTTTGAATAAGGTTACGGTTGGTATTTTGTGCTTTTCCACATTCCTTTAAACTTGCCAGTTCAGTTGTTTCGATGCCGATAAAAACAGTAACAAAGCCTGCTTTCATCATTAATTCCAGTAATTCATCGTCATCGGAAAGATTAACAGAGACTTCGGTTGAAAAGCTAAACGGATAATTTTTAATTTCCATCCAGTTTATTACAGCTGGTAATAAATCGGTTTTCAATATTTTTTTGTTTCCAATGAAGTTGTCATCGACAAAAAATACATTTTTACGCCATCCTGTTTGGTAGATGGCTTCAAGTTCATATAAAATCTGACGCGTTGATTTCATCCTTACTTTGTGTCCGAACAATGCGGTAATATCACAGAACTCGCAGTTAAAAGGACATCCCCGGGTCAGTTGCAGGTTCATGGTATTGTATTTTGAAAACCTGACCAGGGAATAATCCGGTATGGGAGAAGTTTTTATATCTGCAAACTGGTCGGTTTGGTAAATCCGCTTCGGTGTACCATTTACCAGGTCAGTTAAAAATTCCGGGAGGGTCAGTTCTGCTTCATTTAAAATCAGGTGGTCTGCCATCCCGAATTTGTCAGGTTCTTCAGTGAATAAAGGACCACCGCAAACAATTTTTTTATCGAGTGATTTACACTTTTCAATAATTTCATTTGCTGATCTTATTTGTATATTCATCGCGCTGATGAACACATAATCTGCCCACAATATATCTTTTTTGCAAAGGTGTTCAATGTTGAGGTCGATTAACCTTTTTTCCCAATTCCCGGGCAACATTGAAGAAATGGTTAATAATCCAAGTGGAGGATTTACAGCCTTTTTTGCAACAAACTTTAAAGCATGTTTAAAGCTCCAGAAAGTATCGGGGTATTGCGGGTAAACTAACAGGATATTCATTGTATGATGATTTTACCAGTTTTATCAATATTTTCTGACAAAATTATCAACGAAGTATAACACTATAAAAAAATGGGGATGAGTAGGGAATTTAAGGGACAATTAATATTTTAAGGGACAAAGATGAAATATACAGGGGCAAACACAAAATCTATTTTATTCGTCTTTTGATCTCAGATATATATTTTTGAGATACCAATACAGGAAAATCAAGATTCTCGAAATACAATTTATACCCTTGAGAATTCCCTTGTATTTCTTTTATATGGTTAATATTTACAATGTAACTCCGGTGACACCTGAAAAAATAATCGAATTCAAGGATTGTGGTTTCAGCTTTTTTCAGGGTACTTCGAACAATATGTTTCTGTAATGTTCCTCCTCTTTCATAATAGAGCTCGATGTAGTTATCGGCAGACTTTATTAAAAACAGAGAAACGGGTTTTAAAGTGATTTCATCATTCTTATATTCTGATTCAAAATGAATCAATTTCTCATTTTGCTCTTTTTTTTCAATCAATTTTTTATTCAGAAGCTGAGCCGATTTTAGATTAGAACGAAGCAACCGGTCCTGATTTATAATAATAAGCACTGCAACCGGAAGAACTCCCAGTAATATTATTCTCACTATATCTGAAAAATGGATGTCGATTAATCCGAATAACTTTGAATAGAATACCAGGTCGCTGACTGAGATTGCTAAAAGGATCCAGATATTCCAGGCAATTTCTTTTTTTATATTCCATTTATTACTGTTAAGAATCTTCGGGAACAGGCTTGGCAATATAATCAGGTTTAAGGTTAAAACCAGAAACGTTGATGCAGCAAGTCCGATAGCTAAATAAAAAATTTCTTTTTTTGAAAATGAACTGATCTCGATTGGCTGGAAAATGAGTAAAAAGGCTAAAATACCAATACTAATAAACAGAATAACTTTAGCATTATGTTTTAAATCATCATTAAACGGATATGGTTTATTTAAAAATCGTAACATGTTTTTATTTCTGTTATTGGTAGTGACTTATAAATATCATCATTGTTTTTATTTTTTTTATGCTCCCAACGAAAAAGAAAAATTTATGTCCAAAAAAACTTTTCACAATTTACAAAACAAAACATGAGAAAAGAACCCCTTACCGGATAAAAAATAGCAGGAATATACATGAATTTCCGTATTTTCATCCATCGTTTTTGCTGAAAAGAACAGGCTTATGAAATTGTTTAGTCTAATGTTTTTGCTGTTGAGTGTTACTTTTTTTGCTTCAGACCGCGAGAAGAAGATTCGCGAATATGTGGAGGCCGAATTAAATTATTATCCCGAGGCCCGGCTGACCGATTTGTATAAGAACTATTTCCAGGATGCTTACGGGCCCAGCCATTTGGTACCCGATACCACACAGGCCGGTGCTTACCTCGACTGGGAACTGAAACAACCTGACTGGACTGATACCCTGCTGGTACAGCCTTTGGGTATCCATCACGATTATTACCGCATTAACCTGATCCTTGTAAAAAACGGCACCATTCCGCGCGACACCTTATTGCTGGGGTTGGTAAAAAGTGTCCCGCTTGCCCGTAAGCCTGCGATCGAAGACTGGAAAAGAGAATGGGCTGAGGTGCTCCGGGTCATCAAAAAGATGAAACCCGGCCTGCCTGATCTGGCTTTGGATAAGAAACGGATCGATGACGTGCTGGACAAAGGCGATGTAGTCATGCACCACAGCCGGCATTACGAAGAAACTTACCATCCGCATTACCGCATTATTCACCGGACGGTTTTAAAACGGTGGCGACATGAAATGTTGGGGAGTACGGGCTCCATACTTATCCACTGATACTAAATTTTAATGCGGGGATATAATTTTGAATAAACATCTACCCTCCAATATGATGCACTTTAAGTTCGCATAGAACGACGGCCCCGGAATAATTCCCTTATAACTTATTGATCCTGCTGGCCTGGCTGGCGGCGCCGAACCCATTGTCGATATTTACCACGCTCAAAGTGGTACAACTATTCAGCATGGAGAGTAATGTGGCAATGCCCTTGAGATTGGCACCATATCCTACACTGGTGGGAACGGCAATGACCGGCTTATCTACCAGTCCGGCAACGACACTGGCCAATGCCCCTTCCATCCCGGCTACGACAATGACAACCCGGGCCTGCCTGATTTGCTCCAGTTTGTCGAACAACCGGTGGATGCCGGCAATGCCCACATCCACAATCTTCTCGGTACGGTTGCCTAAAAAGAGGGCTGTCTCGTATGCTTCTTCCACTACCGGCAAATCGGATGTACCGGCTGAAACAATGGCAATATACGATTGTGTAAGTTCCGGTTCGTGCTGCATCACACGAAGGGTACGGGCTACCGGATTGTAAACTGCATTAGGAATCTGTTGTCTGACGCTTTCGGCCATTCCTGAAGGAACTTTAGTAGCCAGGATGTTGCTGCCAATCTTAATCATTCGTTGCATAAGGATCAATACCTGCTCTGTTGACTTCCCTTCACAAAAAATTACCTCCGGCTGACCGGTACGTTTTTCCCGGTTGGTATCAATCTTGGCAAAGCCAAGTTCATCATAGCCTTTGTCCCTGTTTTGCATCATTTATTTATCTGCCGGTTTAAACTTCCCATCGAATACCCTTCCAGTTCCATGCACACATAAAGGAAACCCAGTGATTTTAGTTCTCTCGATATCCGATCCATCAGTTTAGTGCTGAATAATTTTTTACGCTCTTCTGGAAGTAACTCAATACGGGCAATGGGGTCGTGGCTTCTTACCCTCACCCCGTGAAGCCCAAGCGACTGAAGGAATATTTCCGCTTTTTCAATCCGGTTAAGCTTTTCGCTGGTTATTTCCTCATGATAGGGAATGCGTGATGCCAGACATGCATAAGCCGGCTTATCGCTGGTTGGAAGGTGAAACATTCGCGAAAGTTCGCGTATCTCCTTTTTGGTTAAGCCAACCTGTTGTAACGGGCTTTGTACTCCGAGTTCTTTTACAGCCCTTGTTCCCGGACGGTAGTCGGAACAGTCATTGGCATTCGAACCATCTACTACCTGCCCCATCCCTTGCTCCCGTGCTTCTTCAATGATTGATTGAAATTTGATTTTTTTGCAGAAGTAGCAACGGTCGGTTGGGTTTTTTCTTACTTCAGCATCAATCTCTTTTTCTTCGAGAAGGATGTGCCTGATGCCGATTTGCGAAGCTACCCTGTATGCATCGTTAAGTTCCGTTTGGGGTAACATAGGCGATACAATGGTAACAGCCAGCGAACGGCTGCCAAGCACATTGAAGCATACCTGAGCGAGCAACGAACTGTCGACACCCCCGGAAAAGGCAACGGTCACGCTGCCCAACCGGTTGATGTATTCTTTTAGCAATTCATATTTTTCCCTGGTTTGGGGCAGCAAACAACCGGTCGATGGATCAACCATTCAGTTTGTCTTTAGTCGTCCAGAGCCCTGCCGAAGGGGTACTGATGAAATAAACCTCTTCTCCGTCGGGCAGGGTGTTAAAACCATCTTTCATCTTTTCGGGATTGTAACGTTCAATTGCCTGCTGGTAATCGAGATAGTTAAAGTTTACCCTTTCGATTTCCTCTTTCGAAAGATGCCCCGGAGCATACGTGATATTGAACCGTCCTTCGGAGGAGCCGTGGATCAGGTGGGCCGTGGCATGGGTCAGGTCCTGCAATTCGTCATTTTCCTTCCATGCCTTCATTACAGCCGGAGTGCCCGAATAGCCATATTTGCGGATGATCCGGTCAACCTCGTCCTGTTCACCAAACCGTTTCAGCCCGGGAGCAATAATGATCAGTTCACCTCCATCGGCCATTGCTTTACGGGTACGGTAAATGGCTTTGTTGGCCACCCATGTACTGAAGAATTCGTCCCCCTGCATAACAGCAACCACTTTTTTAAGCGGCTGAACAACCGTAATGTTTTCGGCCTTCGATTGTTCGGCAGCCAACAGGTAGGTATCCACATCGTCGCCACAATAAAAACCCGAATGGACAAGTTTACCTTGCGTATTGTATTTCATGACCACCTGGATGTACACATCAGGAAGTTGATTGAGGTATTCCGATTCGGCCTTGTTAAAGCAGTGCCGGAGCGGTGTAACCAGGTTCCCCAGATTGTTCTCGATGCCATAACAGGCAGCAGCCATGTGTGAGGCACAGATCATCTCTTTCCCGCCTAACCCGATGAAATAGTTTTTGTTGTGATTGGCAAACCCCAGCACTTCGTGAGGTACCACATGCCCTACGTTGAGGATAAGATCCCATTTTTCTTCCATAAGCAACCGGTTGATATTGACCGGGATTTCCCAATTGGCTTTTCCTCCGGTAATTTTTTCGACATACTCAGCCGGGATAGCCCCCAAATGCTTGCCGTCTTTAATCCAGTCGTGCTTCAGTATTTTTTCCTCCGGGATATCACCAAACATCCATTGGTTCTGTTCGGGCGTGTGCGGAAGGTGCTGCCCCAGGGTTGGTATTACATATACATCAGCCGAAGGGGCGAAAAAGTGGTAAAGTATATTGGTGATTTTGCCAGCCCCTGAATGTCCCCGGGTAATATCGGGTGGAAGCAACAGTACTCTTTTCGGGTTAGGATTAATCTTTTCCAAACAGGTTTTAGCACTGAGAAGAACCAGCTCTTCCAGTTGCTGTGCCGTGATCTCTTCTGATCGTTCAAAAAGCCATGCCATAGTTTATTTCGTTTTATTAGTTTTTTATTATAGAAGGCAAGTGTTACTTTTTCACTAAACAGTAACACGAAAAGCAAAAGTATTAAAATAAAATCTATGCAAAAATTATTTTCTGTGATTATAAAGTTGCGTTTGTAAATATCGATATAGTAAAAGGATGAACCTGAGCGAAAAAAGATGTCCCGTTTTTGTTTTTTTTATTCAGTCATTGCTTTTTCCCCTTTTTGCTATACTTTTGTCCCCACGTTCATTTAAAAGTTGGAAATAAGATACCCGGTAAAACGGGTTTAATAGGGAATCACGTGTAAATCGTGAGCTGTCGCGCAACTGTAAAGTCCAACGACAGTTTTGCAGTATCATGCCACTGTCCGGCTTTTGACGGACGGGAAGGCGCTGTAAAACAGACAAGCCAGGAGACCTGTCTTATTTTATTGAACGGCAATTGCTTTCGCGGGCTAGAGCAAGGGTCAGGAACAAAAATTTATTATCACCTTTCAATAAATTCGCATTCCTTACTGCTTTTTTATTTCCGCGTAAGCATTCAGGTAACTAATTAATTACTTAAAAAATTGCTGTATGCTTACACAAAATCTTGGTTCCCCGCGTATTGGGGCCAACCGTGAACTTAAAAAAGCCTGTGAGGCTTACTGGAAAGGTGCAATTTCACCGGAAGAATTGCACGAAGCTGGCAAAACCGAACGACACAAAAACTGGACTTTTCAGAAAAAAGCCGGTATTGACCTTATTCCCTCTAATGATTTTTCTTTTTACGATCAGGTAGCCGACCTGTCACTGATGCTGGGGGTTATTCCTCCGAGGTTTCAACCATTAAAAGAAAAATTGTCGTCTCTCGATTTGTATTTTGCCATGTGCCGGGGCTATCAGGATGAAAAATACGACGTTACGCCACTCGAAATGACAAAGTGGTTCGATACGAACTACCATTATCTTGTCCCTGAATTTAATAACGATCAGCATTTTGAGCTTTCGGATACAAAAATTATTGACGAATTTACAGAGTCCCTCCAATTGGGTGTGAAAACAAAACCAGTACTGCCAGGGCCGGTTTCTTTTCTTAAATTGGGCAAAGAAAAACAGGCCGGTTTTAACCGCCTGGAACTGGTACATACCCTGCTCCCGGTTTATATTGAACTGATCGGGAAGCTGGAAAATGCAGGGGCCGACTGTATTCAGATCGACGAACCTTGCCTGGTAACAGATCTGACTGAATACGAAAGCCAGCTTTACAGGGCTACATTAACCGAGTTGTTTGGTTCGTTCCCGGGCATACGGTTTGTGCTTGCAACGTATTTCGAGGGCATTGAAAAACAATTCGACTGGATAAGGTGCCTGCCCCTGGAAGTTTTGCATCTCGACCTGGTGCGTGCTCCCGGACAACTGGACCGTATCCTGGAAAAAATACCGTCATCCCTGTCGTTATCCCTGGGTATTGTAAACGGGCGTAATATCTGGAAAAATAACCTGGAAGAATCGCTTCAGATCATAAAAAAGGCGGTCAGTAAAATTGGCCCTGGCCGGGTTATTCTTGCCCCGTCCTGTTCTTTACTGCATGTTCCTTACGATCTGGAAAATGAAACGAACGAAGAAGGGCTACCGGCTGAAGTGAAAAAACGGATGGCCTTTGCCAAACAAAAAATTGAGGAACTGTTGCTACTGAAAGATCTTGCAGGGGCACATCCATCGGAACAGGCGATTGCAAAATTTCAGCAGGAAAAACAGGAAGCTTTAGCTTGGAAATCATCGGAATTTGTAAATGACCAACAGGTGAAAACCCGGCTTACTGAAATAAACGGGCAATGGAACAAAATTAAGCGTGATTCGGATTTTGCCACCCGCGAACAAAAGCAGCAGGAAAAATTGAAATTGCCCCTGTTCCCGACAACGATGATTGGTTCACTGCCTCAAACAGCAGAGGTGCGGCGTATGAGAAGGCTCTTTCTGAAAAGAGAAATATCAGCCGAAAAATACATGGCATTTATTCACCAATCCATAGAAAGTGCTATTCGCTGGCAGGAGGAAATTGGCATGGATGTATTGGTACACGGCGAATTCGAGCGGAACGACATGGTTGAATTTTTCGGAGAACAACTCAATGGTTTCGCGTTTACCCAAAATGGCTGGGTACAAAGCTACGGTTCGCGTGGCGTAAAACCCCCGGTGATTTACGGCGATGTTTCGCGCAAAGGCCCGATGACGGTAGATATTTCGGTTTATGCACAATCGCTGACCGATAAACCGGTAAAAGGAATGCTGACCGGGCCGATAACTATTTTGCAGTGGTCGTTTGTGCGCGACGATCAGTCCCGGAAAGATACAGCAACCCAAATCGCACTGGCTGTCCGCGACGAGGTGCTTGACCTGGAAAAGGCAGGTATTCCGGTTATCCAGATTGATGAACCGGCCTTACGCGAAGGGCTGCCCATTAAGCATGATAAACAATTCGATTACCTGAAATGGGCTGTCGGTTGCTTTAAGCTTAGTTACCGGGGAATAAAAGATGAAACACAGCTTCATACTCACATGTGTTATGCCGAGTTTAACGATATTATTCAATCAATTGTAAGGATGGACGCTGATGTGATCAGCATCGAAACATCGCGTTCACAGATGGAACTGCTTAATGCGTTTTCAAACGTTTCTTATCCAAACCAAATCGGCCCGGGTGTTTACGATATTCATTCTCCCCGGGTTCCTTCTGTTATGGAGATGACTGATTTGCTGTTTGCTGCCACTCGTTATCTCCCGGCTAAAAACCTTTGGGTGAATCCCGATTGCGGATTAAAAACCCGGGGATGGAAAGAAACAGTTTTGTCGATCAGAAATATGGTTGAAGCCGCAAAAATATTGAGGGAGTCCATTCCTCATTCACATTGATTTTATCTTGATTGTTCGGGGAGGGGCTGTTAAATTTTTAGGGGTCTCTCCTCTTTTACTAAACAAAGGTTAAATGGAATTATTTAGATTATTTACCCAAAGCGGGACTGCATCAACACTTATTTTTTTAAGTCTTGTCGGGATCGTTGGGATACTGATTGGGAAAATAAAAATTTTTCGGATTAAACTGGGAATTGCCGGTGTTCTTTTTGCCGGCCTCTTTTTAGGCCATATCGGAGCCCGTCCGGATCACGAAGTCATTCATTTTATTAAAGAGTTCGGGTTGATCTTGTTTGTTTATTCCATTGGTCTGGAAGTGGGGCCCCGTTTTTTATCCTCATTAAGAAACAATGGATTAAAAATTAATTTGCTGGCATCCGGGATTGTCTTTCTGGGGGTTCTGATTGCCTCAGTCCTTAAGATAGCATTCAATTTGCCGGTTCCCGTTATTGTTGGTGTTTTATGCGGTGCCGTGACCAACACTCCCAGCCTGGGGGCAGCCCAGCAGGTTATTGCTGAACAGATGGGACCTGGGGATGGACTCACGCAGGTAACCGGGATGGGATATGCTGTTGCCTACCCGTTTGGAATAATTGGCATCATTCTTACCATGATTTTAATCCGGGTCCTTTTCCATATTTCAGTAAAAAATGAAAACGAAAAATACCAAAGGGAAATTTCCGGCCTTTCGGGTAAACCAGAAGCCGTCAACCTGAAAGTCGTCAACCAGGCTTTGTTCGGGAAAACAGTTTCGTTTATGCGTTCAACCCTGAACGGTGAATTTGTGCTTTCGCGTATGCTCCGTAATGGTGAATTTTTTATGCCTGAAGAAAATGAGACCCTTCAGGAAAATGATATATTGTATGGTGTTTCTGCCCAGGATAAATTTCCGGTTCTGGAACTGAAAGTTGGGCCTTTGTTAAAAACCGGCGATGTAGAAGTGACCGGGAAACTGGGGCTTAAACATGTTGTTTTTACCAATAAAAACCTGGCAGGAAAAACCATTAGCCAGATAGGAATTTCACGCCGGTTCCCGGTCAATGTGACCCGTATTTTCAGGGCAGGGACAGAAATTATGGTCACTGATGAGGACATTCTCGAATTTGGCGATACCGTACGTATTGTCGGCGAGCGGAAGGCTTTAAAGGAAGCGGCTGCTTTGCTGGGTAATTCCATGAAAGAACTCTCTCATCCCAATATTATCCCTATCCTGATCGGGATATTGACAGGCGTGCTTATCGGAAGTATTCCCTTGTCTGTTCCCGGTTTGCCGGCACCGGCCAAACTGGGACTTGCCGGGGGCCCCCTGCTGGTTGCCTTATTTCTTGGGCATAAGGGGCACATCGGGAAACTCGATCTGTATATGACCCCCGGCGCTAATTTGTTTATCCGTGAATTGGGTATCGTTTTGTTTTTAGCCTGTGTCGGATTATCATCCGGGGAGCATTTTGTCGAGACAATTGCTAACGGCGGTTACATCTGGATGCTGTACGGAGTTGCCATCACCTTATTGCCGCTTCTTCTTGTCGGCATCATCGCCCGGATGATGAAATTTAATTATCTAACGATCTGCGGTTTACTGGCCGGATCAATGACCGATCCCCCTGCTTTGGAATTTGCCAATTCAATTGCCCCGGGACAGGCCCAGTCAACAGCTTATGCCACGGTGTATCCGCTGGTTATGTTTTTCAGGGTGTTACTGGCCCAGGTTTTGGTTTTAATCTTTATATAAAGGCATGAATATAAAAACAATGTTTCAGGACAACAGGAGTACATTCATCCGTTTTCAGGAACGAAATAAAAAACTGGAAGAACAATATGGGCCGGGTTATGAAAAACGGCAACACGAAAAAGGAAAACTGACAGCCCGGGAGCGTATCAGTATACTTTTCGATACCGGTACATTTGAAGAACTCGACACCTTTGTCCGATCAAGGGATGGCGGCAACAAACCAGGAGCCTATGGCGATGGTGTAATAGTTGGTCACGGGCGTATCAACGGGCGTAAGGTTTTTGCCTACGCACAGGATTTCAATTTCATGGGCGGTTCGCTGGGTGAAGCCCATGCCTTCAAAATTATGAAGGTACAGGATATGGCCCGGAAGATGGGGCATCCGGTCATTGGCCTGATTGACTCGGGCGGCGCCCGCATTCAGGAAGGGATCGGTAGTTTATCGGGTTATGCCGGAATTTTTCTGCGGAATATACAGTCATCAGGAATCATTCCGCAAATATCCGTCATTCTCGGCCCGGCAGCCGGGGGCGCTGTTTATTCGCCGGCTTTGACCGATTTCATTTTTATGACCCGGCATACGGCACACATGTTTGTCACCGGCCCGGAAATTGTGAAAGAGGTTTTAAATGAAGACGTTACTTTTGAGCAACTGGGCGGGGCTGATGTTCATACCGGGAAAAGCGGGGTAGCCCATTTTGTTTACGATGACGAAGAACATACTTTGCTGGGCGTCCGTAAATTACTACAGTACCTGCCCTCGAACAATATAGAACTTCCTCCTTCAGGGAAGAAAGAATCCCTGGCGCCGCAACGTCCGGAGAAACTCCGGGTGATTATTCCTGATGAAAACACAGCTCCTTATGACATGTTGGATGTCATTGAAAATTTGATAGATCAGGATAGTTTTTTTGAAATAGCAGAAACTTTTGCTATGAACATGATCACGGGTTTTGCCCGTCTGAACAACCGGGTGGTCGGTATTGTCGCGAACCAGCCTAAAGTGCTGGCCGGTGTACTCGATGTGAATTCATCGGTTAAAGCCGCCCGTTTTGTCCGGTTTTGCGATGCGTTTAATATTCCCCTTCTTGTTTTGGAAGACGTGCCTGGTTTCTTGCCCGGGATCGACCAGGAACAAGCAGGACTGATCCGGCACGGGGCAAAATTGTTGTATGCTTTTGGAGAAGCTTCTGTCCCTAAAATCACGGTGATCACGCGTAAAGCGTATGGCGGGGCCTATATCGTGATGAACAGCAAAAACATGGGTGGCGATTTTAATTTTGCCTGGCCAACCGCCGAGGTGGCTGTGATGGGACCGGAAGGAGCTATTAAAATACTGAACCGGAAAGAACTGGCTTCGGACGAAAATCCTGAAAAGTTAAAGCAGCAACTGGTCCGTGAGTACCGTGAAACAACGGCAAATCCTTACATTGCCGATGAATACGGATATATCGATGAAGTAATTGACCCGGCCATTACCCGGCAAAAATTAATTTCTGCTTTCGAACTGCTTCAGAATAAATACATGGAGAAAAAGCCCCGGAAGCATGGAAACATGCCTTTGTAAGATTAACTAAAAGTTGATTTGTAATGATTAAATCCATATTAATTGCCAACAGGGGTGAGATTGCTGTCCGGATTATAAAAACAGCAAGCCGGATGGGAATAAAAACCTATTGTTTTCAGACGCCCCAGGAAGCCAATGCGGTTTATTTGAACTGGGCAGACGAAGTGATTGTGCTGCCGGATGAAAGTGCTTCCCGTTCTGTTTTTCTGGATGCACCTTTAATTGTCAGCTATGCAAAGCAGTTGGGAATTGAAGCTGTTCATCCGGGATACGGCTTTTTGTCCGAAAATCCGCTATTGCCCCGGTTATGCCGTGATGAAAACATCCTTTTTATCGGCCCTGATACGGGGCAGATTGAACAGATGGGCGATAAAAACCAGGCCCGGCAACTGGCCATCGCGGCTGGTCTGACTGTTGTTGAAGGGAGTTCAGAACCGGTTCTAACGCTTGACGATGCCCGTTCAGTGATCAAAGGAATCGGTTATCCGGTTATCCTGAAAGCGCTGGCCGGTGGCGGTGGAAAAGGGATGCGCATTGTCCGGAAACCTGAAGAACTGGAACCGGCTTATAAAATGGCCGTTAGCGAAGCAAAGAACGCGTTCGGTAACGGAGCCATGCTTACCGAAAAATACATCGAACGTCCACGCCACATCGAGATTCAGGTTCTGGCCGACCAGCAGGGCAATGCCGTGCATCTTTTCGAAAGGGAATGTTCCATTCAGCGAAATCATCAAAAATTGCTAGAGGAGGCCCCTTCTTCTGCATTAACTGATGATCTCCGGGAAAAAATAACTGCCGATGCCCTGGCCTTGGTGAAGAAAACAGGCTATTATACGTTGGGAACGGTTGAGTTTCTACTCGATCAGGAAGGGCAGCATTATTTCATGGAGATGAATACCCGCATTCAGGTAGAACATCCGGTTACTGAAGCGATTACCGGCCTTGATCTGGTGGAATGGCAAATCCGTACGGCTTGCGGAGAGGCATTGACCTTCACTCAGGATGATATTAAAAAAAATGGCTGGGCTATTGAGTTCCGGGTAAATGCCGAAGATGTGCAAGCCGGTTTTGCCCCTAATTATGGGATTATTGACGAAATGAATTTCCCTGCCTATCCTGGCCTGCGGGTCGATTCCGGTTTTATTCCCGGTTCGGTTATCCCCACCATGTACGATTCGCTGATGGCCAAGCTGATTGTTTCCGGTCGCGACCGGGCTTCTGTGATCGAACGCTCTCTCGATATAATGAAGCGTTCATGTGTGAAAGGAGTAAAAACAACGGTTCCCTTTTTTAAAGCTGTTTTACACGATCCTAAGTTTATTTCAGGGAATATAACAACTTCTTTTATTTCAGAAATGAAGAATCTTTTTTATCAGGAAAAAGATGAAGAGAAGGCAGCCGCTATGATTGCCCTTCAGTATTACCTGGATGAGATGAAGCACATCCGGTATGGGCAAATGGAAGCTGAAAATGCGACTCCGTGGATTTCGCGCATGTGGAACAAATTTTTTTAGCTATGGAAAAAAGAAGATTTCAGAAATATGTTGTTTCCGGGGCAAAGCGGTATTGTTTTACCACTTCAGGACTAAAAATAAGGAAACGGAAAAACCGTGGCATCCAAAAAGATGAAGATGGAAGGTATCAGGTAAGTGTCGGAGAGCAAATTTATACCGGCGAGCTGATACAGAAAAAACAAAACAGGTATACTGTGGAGGTGAATGGCAATCGTTATGAATTTGTTATTGAACAGGACAATACCTTGAGACGCAAAGCCCATCTTGCAGAAAAAGGCCATGACAAGGCGTTTTCGCTGAAATCACCTATGCCCGGAAAGATTTGTGAAGTGTTCGTTGCAAAAGGCGTTTCTGTAAAAAAAGGAGAACCGCTTTTGGTACTGGAAGCCATGAAAATGCAGAACCAGGTTTTGTCATCGGTCGATGCAACAGTGACAGCCGTTCATGTAAGAAAAGGAGATTCCGTGTTTGGGGAACAGGTACTCATGGAGTTTGAACGACAATAAATTTTATCATGGACGATAAATATGAATCCCGTGAATGTCCCCGTTGCGGAGAACTGTTTTCATGTACCGGTGATTTGAATTGCTGGTGCCTGGATATTGAAATACCGGAATATGTGAGAGAGTATATTTCCCGTTATTATGAAGGATGTTTATGCCTGAAATGTTTAAATGAACTGAAAAAAACATTAAAGCAGGAGCCTTCATAATGATGAGAATTTCACCAGAAAGGAGGCAAGGGAGATTATCCCGCCTGTAAGGGTAAAGTTTTCACACCATAAAGACGGGAATCTCACTGCATACAGGAAAGCCGGTAAGGAGGCCGTTCAAAAAGATAATTATTAAACACCCCCTTACTCTGCTGTCTGCTTTTACAATGGTTTAATTTTTATAACACGGAAGACTGTCAGTCCACCATGATCCTGTAACCCAATGTGTCCCTTTTTAGCCATACCGTAATATGGGGCATCTTTCCATTTTCCGGCAGCTTTTTGTTCTTTCCATTTGTCGCTCCATAGTTCGTATTCCACCACTTTCTTCCCGTTTAACCAATGTTCTACATGTGGATTTTTAACGATAATACGGGTTGTATTCCATTCTCCGACAGGAGCAACTTCAGCCCCTTCCGGGGCTTGCATTGCATAATTTGAACCGGTATATTGGTAGTCCGACAGCTTGGCAGGCCAGCCTTTATCGTCTAAAAGCTGGTATTCAGGTCCTGACTCGTAAATGGCATTGGTAACTCCCTCCTGTACATGATAAAATATACCGGAATTGCTTTCTGCAGATATTTTCCACTCAACATACAGTTCGAAGTTTTCATATTCCTTTTTAGTAATGATATCGCCACCATGATCGGAGCCTTCTCCTGAATTGTATAATTCGCCATCTGCAATTTTCCATCCGGTAACTTCTTCTCCGTTGAACTTTTTCCAGTTATCCAGGCTTTTCCCGTCGAATAACATTTCCCATTCATTCCCGGCTTCATTTTGGGAGACAGCAACTGTTTCCGAGCCTTTTTTCTTTGTTGATGAAGAACAGGAGAATAAAGTTGCCACTACTAAAAGCAAAATTAAAAACTCAAATTTTTTCATAACGATCCTTTTTAGTTTAAAGTGGGGTCAAATGTTCCGCCCCAATCTATATTTTGCTCAATATTACTATTTAAATCGATCGTAGATTGCTGAATCGGGAAAAAATAATATTTATTGGGAAGTGAAGTAACTTTTACACCGGTAAACGGGATTTGCCAAACTATATATTTAAAATCTTCTTCCGTGAGTTCATTGTTTTCAGCTTTTGTTTTGGCTTCCGAAATTGACATTTCCGAACCATCTGCATTAATAGCAATGGATTCTACTCCGTATTTGGTTTTTCCGTCAAGCCGGTCTAACATTCTTAAACGGCGCAAATCCCAAAAGTATTTTCCTTCAAAACAGAACTCAATATTGCGTTCGGCAAGAATTGCTTCCCTGATTTCTTCACGGGTTGTGGCTGTTATCCCATAATTTCCATCGTCTCCGGGTTCGATACCGGCGCGTTCACGAATCTCCTTCAGAATTGAAAGAGCAACATCAGGGGTCCCTGTTTCATTAGCTGCTTCTGCATAATTCAGCATTACTTCGGCGAAACGCATCACAATAAAGTCAACATCGTATTGTTGCACTTCGGATTGCGACAAAGACAAATCACTGGCCTTACGAATAAAAAAACCAGTGTAACGGTCGAGGTTTGTAGAATTCGTATTGGCAGCAGGGTTTACCCCAAAATCATCCAATACATCGGCAACACCCAGTGCGGTATATTGCCGGTTTCCGGTTTTATTGGAAACTTCATAAACAGATGCATTCCAGACAATCGATTTATCAAACCGGGGATCGCGGTTTTCCCAGTAACTTTGAAGAAATTCGTCATCAGTCTTATAATATTTGCCACTCGGATCGTTATACAACTTCCCGTCTTTCATTGGAATTTCCTTGATAAAATCCCAGGTTGGGCAGGCATGTGCAGGACCCCTGCTTTCTGAGCCCGGACGAACACCATAATCCCAATCTATCACTTTATTCGGATAAGTATTAATGACCGAAAATACAACTTCCGCCCCTCTTTCTGCCAGGAAAATATCTCCGTAGTCTTTAGTAAGTGCATAACCAAGATTTTTCAGCTTGTTGTAAGCTGTTTCGTTAGCAGTATAAGCTTCGTCCCAATAATCATTATCCCATTGGTTCCCGGGGTTAAACTGAGGAGATGCTTTGTATAAAAGAACTTTTGCCTTGAATGCAGTAGCAAAGCACCCGTCAATTTTTCCAAAATCACTGGATGAACTGGAAATTTTTTCAGGAAGAAGATCAATCGCAGCATTCAGGTCTTCAATAATCAGATCGAAACATTCCTTTGTTGAATTTCTTTTTACGTATAAATCGTCGGTGTCTTTGTTTTGAGGTACAGTGATATACGGCACGCCGCCATGATACATTACCATGTTGAAATAAACGTAAGCACGCAGAAATCTGGCCTGTCCGACAGCGTCGCCTTTTATGTCCTGAGAAAGGCTCCCGGCTGTAACATTAACAATCGCTTCATTAATCAAACGAATGGAGGTATAATCCCAAAGTTTGTATTCATCGTTGGTTATTGTAACCCTGTCTGAATAAAAGTGGATTTCCCCCAATTGCTGCGTTTTCTCATCAAGCTCGGGATTCCAGTTCCCAAAAACAATAGAATCGAGATTCGCCATATATGCATTAACTAAAGATTCATCATCCCATACCAATTCGGCGTTGTATTTAGATATATTATCAATGTCGAGGGTATCACAACTGTTAATGGAAAACAGTATGGCAAGTGCAATGGTTAAATATGCTATTTTCTTCATTGTTATATCAGTTTTTAAAATTTAATATCGATGCCAAAAGTGAATGATTTCATTAAAGGATAGGAATCGTAGCAATCTTGTTCCGGGTCATGGAATTCGGTCATTTTTGACCATACAAACAAGTTGGTCCCATTAAAAAATAGTTGAGCAGAAGCCAGGTTGATGGCAGAAACCCATTTGGTTGGTATTGCGTAGGCAATGTTTAGATTCTTGAGACGCAGATAAGCTCCGTTCCGTATCCAGAATGACTGATTGCCGGTTCCCGATTCATACCAGCTTTTCCCAATTACACGAGGGTATTTGGCATCCGGATTATCCGGTGTCCATACATCTTTGGTCCAGATTGGATAATAAGGGCGGACAGTGCCTCCATATTGGCGGATACCACCATAATCTTTACCAAGATTGCTGATCATCCGGTCATACATTCCAACGCCCTGGAAGTGCATATCTACAGTAAAGCCCTTCCAACTTAGGCTGGTTCCGAATCCGTAGTTGATTCTGGGAGAACCATTGTCGGATAGAACCTGAATATCGTTAGAATCGATTTTCCCATCCGGGCCGGGAGCATACCCGTCACCTCTTACATCTTCGAAATAAAGTCCACCCAGATAAGGATCGCGGCCAAACTGAGTGAAACCATTAGCAAGAAGTTCATTTAGCTGGTCTTGTGTGCGTATTATTCCCACTGTTTTGTAGCCTGTCAGTCGATTTAGAGGTTTCCCGATAACCGAAAACTCTTCGAGATTTCCACCAGGGGAGTAAAGAGCTGTTTGATCGTAAACATCCCATTGGTCTTTTGATAATCCCAGGTTGCCATAAATGCTGTAATCAAGCTTCCCTCCAAGAGCCTTGTCTCTCCACAAAGCATTGATTTCAAAACCTCTCCACGATCTTGCAGCATAATTTTCAGGAGCCAGGTCTTGTCCGTAGGTGTCGGGGATTGTAACGAGTCGGGATCCGAGGATATCTTTTTCTTTTTTGTAGAACCCTTCGATTGATCCGGAGAGTCTGTTTTTCAGTACGGTGAAATCGATACCGATGTTGTAGGTTGTAGAAGTGGCCCAGGTTAGGTTTGGATTGGGGGTTGCCCCGGGTTTTATGCCCAGATTAAGGTTGTCTCCCCAGATGTATGAGCCTCCTGATTCGTACACCTTCATGTAGGAGAATGGGTTTATTTCTTCATTCTTAACATTTAAGTCGTTTCCTGTTGTTCCGTAAGATGCTCTTATTTTCAGGTTGTCGAGCCATCCTGATAGTTGTTCCATGAACGATTCTTCGCTAATTCGCCAGGCACCAGAGAAAGAAGGAAAAAATCCCCATCGTTTTCCTTTAGGGAAAAGCGTGTTCCCGTCGTAACGGAACGAAAACTCGCCAATGTATTTTTGGTTATAAGAGTAATTAAATCGTCCGATCCATGACAGTCGCCCTCCATTTACTTCTTTGGCATTCCCCCACCGACGTTCGGCATCGGTTGAATAGACAAACATTTGGTCGTAGTAGGTTAGTGGGGTTTCGCCTTTGGCTTCTACCAGCTCACCTCCATTGGAAGCTTGTTCCCAAACTACCGTAGCCGTGATGTCGTGTTTCCCGAAAGAATTGGCATAATTTAAGAACCAGTTGAATTGTTCGCTCCACAACGATTGAACATTGTAACTCAAGAATTCCTGATTTTGAGAAAACGTAAACGTGTTCATATTATTAGGATCAGGAGCGGCAGGAATAAATCGGTTTTGATCGGCATTGGCAGCTGCCCATACGTAGTTGTGCTGGTAGGTAAGGTATTTTTTGCGCATATAATCATTCCCAATATAGTTGCCAACTACTTTGGTCGATAAACCGGGAACGAAGTCCCCTAAATCGATATCGAAAGATAAGATTGCATTTACTTCTCTTTTGCGGGTTCTGATGTAGCGATCGCCAATTACCTGATCGACAACATTCCAGGCCTGCCAGCTCCCCATGGGTGTTTGTACAGGGAAATCGGTTATCTCATTGGCCGGAGTTCCATCTTCATATAAATAAAACGGATACGTTTTTGGCCAGTTAAAAGTACAGCGATAAAGGTCTCCTACCGTTTGTTCATCATCATCGGAGAAGGGCCAGTAGAACCGTTTCTGATTTTGCAGGTTCGCCGATAAGTTTAAATTCATTTTTATCTTGTCGGTGATTTGTGCCGTTACATTTGAACGTAAATTATACTTGTCATTCTCAAGGTTTTTATAAGAGCCTTCTTCTCCGATGTAGCTCCCTAAAGCATAATAGGTAACTTTATCACTCCCTCCCGACACACTCATTGAATGTTTCTGGTTCCATGGTGTTTGCCAGATATAATCGTTTACATTGTAATTTTTATCTTTGAAATAGTCAAATTCGGTATCTCCGTTTGGAGTGTCAAGTCCTTGAAATTCGGCTACCCGATTCTGATAAATCAGTTCGTCAATAGCTGTAAACATATCTGAAAAAAGTTCCTGGGTTGGTTTCATAAAGGTGTATGAGGCCTGGTAATTAAATACCGGTTTTTGTTTGGTTCCGGTTTTTGTCGTTACCAAAACGACCCCGTTACCGGCCTGTGACCCGTAAATAGAAGCTGTTGCTGCGTCTTTAAGAAAACTCAACTGGTCAATCTCATTTACTTCCAGTGCGTCAAAAGCATCTTTATCCCGAACAATCCCGTCGATAACAAACAACGGTTCGCCAAAACCACCACGAATTCTTATTTCAGAAGTAGCTCCCATTAATCCTGAGTTTCCGGTGATGTTAACTCCGGGAGCGCGGCCGGCAAGTGTATTGGAGACATTTGTTGTTGAGATATTGCTTAACTCTTCCATTTTTACGGCGGTAATAGCCCCGGTCATATTTACTTTTTTTTGCACTCCGTATCCAACAGCTACTACTTCGTCAATTCCGATTGTTTTTTCATCCATTGTAACATTGATGTTGCTTCTTCCCCGGACAGGTATCTCCTGGCTCTTCATCCCCACAAACGAGAAAACCAGTATCGCATTTTCAGGAACACTAACAAGCAAGTAGTTTCCGTCAATATCCGTCACAACTCCCTGCGAAGTACCTTTTATAAGTACAGCCACCCCGGGCAGTGGTTGATCGGAAGTATCTGTGACTTTTCCGGTAACTGTTTTAATAACCTGGTTTTCCCTTAGAAAGCTATTAACCCCGGACGGCGATAATACGATCTGACGGTCTCTGATAGTGTAGGTAACCCCTTTTCCGGCAAACAACTGTTGCAGGATGTCCTGTACTTTTGTCTCGTGTACATTAATGTCCACTTTCCGTGATACATCGACCAGGTCATCGTTATACAAAAAGTAAAACTCAGAATGGTCTTCAATTTCCTTTAAAACGTCTTTTACCGAAACGTTTTTCAGGTTCAGGTTCAGCATTGTTTCCTGCGAATAAGACCGGATGGCAAAGGACTGGGCCACCAGTAACAGACTTAAGACAAGTGTCAGTTTCATTGCGACTAAAAATTTAAACCACGGACAATGTTTTTCATTCCCCCTGGAATGGTTATGCTTTTTTTCCATACATTTGAATACTTTTTTATTTATAACTAAGTAATTTAACCGTAGTAAACGGTTGATCGGGAGGGTAGTTGGCGGACTGCCCTCTTTCATTTAAAATCAGAACTATTTTCTCATAAGCGGTTCTTTTTTAAAGGGTTTATTTTTTTCGTATTCGTATCCGTTCTTTTGTAAAGGCATTACCTTCGTTTATTGACCGTTTTTCCGCAGAATAGTCGATAGGGGCAGTTAGCTTTAGCAGTTCCATAACCTGGTAAAGGCTCTCGCTGGTAAATGTTCCTGTATATCGATAGTTGGCAATGATCGGGTCATTTAGCTGTATATCGGCATTGAACCAGCGTCCCAGCATGTTGATTACATCGGAGAACGGGGTTTGGTTAAAAACCAGGCGTCCCTCTTTCCAGGCTGTTACATCTTCAACGTCCACGACTAATTTACTAAGTTGCTTACTTTGAACCGAAAAACGGACTTGCTCGCCGGGATTAATTTCCAGTGACCGGTTCAGCGATTTTTCATTTATTCTGATTTTCCCTTCTTCAAGAGTCGCCATAATTTTTTTGTCTTCGGAATAAGCACATAAATTGAATGCGGTTCCAAGCGCTTCCACCTCAAAATTTCCATTTTTTACAATAAACGGTTTTCTTTTGTTTTTATAAACCTTGAAGTAAGCCTCCCCGTTGAGTTCGACCAACCGGATTTTTCCGCTGAATACAGATGGAAATTTGATGGTACTTGCTGCATTTAACCATATTTCAGTGCTGTCGGGAAGAAAAAAATGAATTTTGGTTCCCGGCTGTGCATCGACTTGCTGAATAACCGATAATGCCCGAAGATCATCTTTCAACATTCTGTTCTGAAAAAAAATAAACAGGCTTGCCAGTACCAAAGGCAGGAACAGGATGGCGGCAACCCGTTGTGCCCGCGAAAGAATGGTTGTATATTTTGCCAGACGAATCGCCTTTTGTACCTTCCAGCGACCCCGGAAAAGGTCAAAAGAACGGTACAATCGCAGGTCGGAACTAAACTGGTCGACCTTGTGCAGTTGCCGGTACAAAGTAGCATTATCTGCTTTATTCAGCCACTCGTTTAACTGAATTTTTTCCTGTTTGGTCGCTCTTTCTTCCAGACAGGCAAATACAAAACCGGGTATTTCATCGGGTTCTTTCATCCGTTGAAGATTTGATTATCTGATATTAAAAACCAAAAACAAATCGTGTTTTTGTGACCTGTTACATTATAATGACGGACAAACAAAAAGTCACCCTAAATGGAGAATCTATTTTTTTAAGATTAATTTCACCTTAAATATCCGTCATTAGGTTTTTTTTTACCTGAAAAAGGATAACAAAAATGCGAGTGGCAGGTATTCGCGAAGGTCGTTTCGGAGCAGGGAGAGCGCTTTGCTGATCCTGTACTCAATGGTTTTTACCGAAACATTTTCTTTATCTGCTATTTCTTTATAGTTCAAACCATCAAAACGGTTCATTATAAATGTTTCACGAATACCATCGGGCAAGGTTTCAACTGCCTTTTGCAGACGTTGTTCCAACTCGAAGTCGAGCAATGGATATTCCTGAATATCTTCCTGCGAAAAATGACTTAATTTATAGGCACGATGAGCTTCTTTTATATTCTGATGTGCCAGAAAATCAAGGCAGCGGTTATGTACCGACCGCAGGAAATAAGACTTTACACTGGTTTCAATAGTAATATTTTTCCTGGTTTCCCAAAGCCTGATGAAAAAATCCTGGACAATGTCTTCCGATGCATTTTGGGAAAGTACGATTTTATAGGCATACACACACAATCCCTGGTAGTATTTGTCAAAAAAGTAATCAAAAAGATCGTTCCTCCCTTTCTGAAAATTGCTGAAAAGGACCTTATCTTTTTGTTCTATCTCTGCTTTTTTTGACATGGTTGCAAGATAGTAAATAATTATTTTTCAGTTCCCGGCTAAACGGAAGGGTATACAACAAGAAACTAAAGAACTATTTTTATTGAATGATCACCC
Source organism: Prolixibacteraceae bacterium (assembly GCA_963662895.1). Taxonomy (GTDB): domain Bacteria; phylum Bacteroidota; class Bacteroidia; order Bacteroidales; family Prolixibacteraceae; genus GWE2-42-39. Next base: position 2,190,573 of record OY759981.1, read on the forward strand.
CGCAAAGTATCAGGAATTGTTGCTTCGTTTGAAAGCTGTCCGTCGATGAATATTTTACGAATATGAGAACCTGTTCCTGAAATTTCAATGTTGAGGTTCATGTCCCGGTATCTAAGGTTCGTAAGGACGATTTCATTTAGTTCATTTGGAATACACGGAGAAAGACTAAGGCTGTGTTCGTTTAATTCAATGCCAAGCAATCCGTGAATGATCATTCTGATGAAGGCTGTTGCCGACCATGTTTGACGGTTGGTGGCCTGCCATAAAACAACCTTCCCTTTGTTTTCCTGCATACCGCCATAAAGTTCTCCGGTAACCGGATGATAAATCTCGCCAAACTGCATATCCCGCTCAGCGTGTTTTGCCAGTACCGACAGTTCATGGAAAAGTATATCTTCCTTTTTATACATGGATGCAGCCTGTACCCAGAATCCCTGTATCTGTGGCCATACCACTGCATTATGGCGGGCGAAGGTCATGCTGTCGGTATAATAACGTGCTAAAGGAGGCCAGCCGCAGGGAACTCCGGCTGGTGTCACATGCTGATTGTTAAATAACAACCCAGCCTGATCCTTGTTTGCAACTCCAAACATCATCGCAAAAGCATTCCCGTAAGTTGTTTGAAGATTACTTTCTTCTGTTTCGTCGATATAAAATTTATAAAGTCCGGTAGTCTCATTCCACAGATGTTTGTTGATTGCCTCTTTTAGCTTCGCTGCTTTTTCCTTATATCCTGAACTTTTTTTGTGCAGTTCCTTTTCCATTTTATCTGCGACAATGTAAGCATTGTAATACAGACAATTTGTATAGGTCGCCATCATCGGGATGCCAAAACCCGGTTTTGATATTTTGTCCGGATTATATTTCGGCCAGTCAAATGCAGCGCTGGAACCTCCTGTATTGGCATATTTGCCATCATAGGCAGACACCCCGTCGCTCCAGCCCAATCCGCGGAAAAGATTGTAATCGTTATTGAATTCTGTTTGTTCAAAAAATTGAAGGGAATTTTTGGTCACTTCGCAGGCTGTTTCCAAAAACTGACGGTCCCCTGTCCACAGATAGTGGTTCCACGCACCCGTACACCAAATTATGGCATCCCAGTATTGAGTATCCTGCTGAATGACCAACGAATCATTCTTGTTTTCCAATACAGATAAAAGGGTATTGCGGGCGACCTCAGGCGCTATGAATGAACCTGCATTCCAGCAGTTAATCGATGCATCCCGGGTCCATGGCGAATCATATTCCAACCCGGCTAAAATAACAGGTGAAGGGATGCTGTTTATTCCAGTCCCGTAATCCTGAATGTTTGAGAACAGGTCTCCCAGTGCTATCCGGAAAGCTTTGTCAATGACCGTATTATTGGTTTGCAGTTTTATGAAAGACACACGGGTTTCGTCTTTATAAAGCGGAGTTTGTTTGCTGCTGCAACACCACATGAAAATACCGGAAAGGATTAAGATTAAAGTGTTAGCGCCTGCTTTCATATATTCTGTTTTATTGGTTGACACTTTTCAGGTTTGTGTGCCGGAAGATCGGTACATGGGGTATATTACTTCTTCAGGTCCCAGCTAAAACCATCTTTGGTATCTTTTATTTCGAAGCCCAGTTTGGTTAATTCTTCCCGTATTTTATCTGAAGTAGCCCAGTCTTTTTTTGTTTTGGCATCCAAACGGATATTCAGGAGTAAATCAACGACCTCGTTCAGCATTTCAGAATTACCGGCTTCGTTTTTTTCTTCCATATACAAGCCGAAAATTTCAAAAATGAAAACATAATACAGCTTTCTCAGGATATCCAGGTCGGCTTTTGAAATCTGTTCTTTGCCGTCTTTAATCGAGTTGATCATTTTTACCCCGTCAAACAGATGGGCTATGGCAACCGGGCTGTTGAGGTCGTCATTCATGGCCCCGAAGCATTTGTTATGCAAATCGGCAATGCGTTCGGTAACGGTTGATTGAGCCGAAGGTTCAAGGCTGAACAGGGTTCTGACCGCAGCAAAAAGCCGTTTTAGTCCTTTCTCTGCCGCTTGCAGTGCCTCGTTCGAGAAATCAAGTGTGCTGCGATAATGGGCCTGCAGGATGAAAAAACGAATAGTCATCGGGCTGTACGGACGATCAAGCAACGCGTGTTTCCCGGCAAAGAATTCGTCAAGAGAAATGGCATTGCCCAGCGATTTTCCCATTTTCTGACCGTTGATCGTGATCATGTTGTTGTGCATCCAGTAGTTGACCGAATCGTGACCGAGCGCTGCTTTGCTCTGGGCCATTTCTGCTTCGTGGTGCGGGAATATAAGGTCCATGCCGCCCCCGTGGATATCGAATGTCTCGCCCAGGTATTTGGTGCTCATGGCTGTACATTCGAGGTGCCAGCCCGGGAATCCTTCGCTCCAGGGCGAAGGCCAGCGCATGATGTGTTCGGGTTGTGCTTTTTTCCAAAGGGCAAAGTCCAGTCCCGAGCGTTTTTCTTCCTGACCTTCCAACTCGCGGGTATTGTTTATCAGGTCTTCAATTTTCCGGCCCGACAGTTGTCCGTAGATATTTTCTTTGGCAAATTTTTCTACATCGAAGTACACCGAACCCTTGCTTTCGTAAGCATAGCCGCTGGCGAGTATTTTTTTTACGGTTTCAATTTGTTCGATAATATGGCCGCTTGCCCGTGGCTCAATGCTGGGAGAAAGCACATTCAGCAGCGCCATGTTCTTGTGGTAATCGTTGGTGTAGATTTGTACTACTTCCATGGGCTCCAGTTCATCGAGTTTTGCCTTTTTGGCAATTTTGTCTTCTCCTTCGTCGGCATCGTTTGCCAGATGGCCCACATCGGTAATGTTACGCACATAACGGACTTTGTAACCCAGGTGCTGCAAATACCTGAATAGCAGATCGAAGGTGATGGCAGGGCGCGCATGTCCCAGATGGGCTTTGCCGTAAACCGTTGGCCCGCAAACGTACATTCCCACACGTCCGGGAACGATCGGTTTAAAAACTTCTTTCTTCCTGCTTAAGGTATTGTATATCTGCAACTGGTTGTCCATTGGAATTAAATTTTTGCAAAGGTAAAAAAATTGGGGATTGAACTACGGATATTTCTTTCATGGGGTGCACGACAAATTTCCTATTACTTATAAAATGTGATATAATTAGTGAAGGCTTACTCCTTAAAGTGAAAGACTTAGCCCCCGTTTCCGTTGCACTCAAACAAAGGCGGGATTACCAATTTTTTGGTCTTATCCTTCGGTGCTCCTTCGCTGATCCATAGGTTGGGTTATATAATTATCCAGGTTTATTGTTATCACTTGATGAATTGAGTAATTCATTGTAGTACTCGCAGTTTTCTTTACACAATAGAATAGGCTGTAAATATAATTTGCGTCTAAAAAAAATATTGTAACCTATTTTGTCACCTTTCGTTATTTTTTGACCGATTTAAATAGCAAAGCGGCAGATCAGATTTAACAGAAATGCCGCTTTGCTATTTTTAGCTTTTTTTATTATATCAATACCTTAAGTAATATTAAACAGGCAGAATAATCCACATGAAAATTATATCCTAATTCAATGTAAATTCTATCTATTATCAGGTTTTTATCTGGCCTATCTTACATCAATTTCTTTTCACAACCTTTGCAAAATCAACACCTTACAACATTTTTACCCGACCAACATTATTTGCAGCATTCGTTGTACCCCTTACAGTAAAATATCTCCTATTCCACCCTCATTATATTGATCATCATACCAATTACGCTTAACGAACTTTGGTTTATAGGTTTTAACCCAATATATAGGATCAGAATTTCCATTTATTGGAACTAATTTTATTCTAACCATAACTAATACACGATTATCATATGGCCTACTTGAGTGTTTTTCTATGTAACAATTAGAATTTGTAATACTTAATATTGAATTGGCATTATTATATGCACTAAACGCAACCCATTTTTCTTTATTTTTTTCTGAATTAACTTGATCTCCAGAGATTACATCAATATCCTTTAATGGCTCAGAGTTATATGCACCAGGATAGTTTTTAAAACAAAGAATTTTTTCAATTTTTTCAATTCTAACACCAGCAAAATCATTAAGTATTATATTAAAAGAATTTGGCAACAAGCGATATTCATGCATAAGATCCCTATCGCCTATGTACCAATAATTTTCTGGCTGTTCTCCATTTTTCCAATATACTTGATTATCCCATTCAACAATCGGGGTAGACGAAATATTGAGGACGCCGAGAGGATTATCATATGTAGGAGTAACACCTGATACATCCTCATTCCCAATTGCACCTGGTATTTTTAATTCTAAAGTGAAATAATTATAATTCCATGTTATTTGACCTTGTAAGCTAATTTTAGTATCAATAGAAAGATTAACATTATTGGGATTAACCCCACCACTGCTGCCTAGGAATGAATCAAACAAACCGATAAAAGGATCTGCAATCCAATTTACAGCACTTTTTGTTAACTTTCCTAATAAACCGTCAATTCCCTTTTTTATTGCATTTCCAATTGGATCATTAGTTTGGGAAGTTTTAGCCTCCGTCAATTCACTCGATATTTCACTAATACTGACATTACTTGTCACCGTTGAAATTCCAATATTGCTAATTCTGCTAAAATCCCCCCCCCCTAAATCTAACAAAGATCCTACAGAAGAATTTAATTGAACAGAACCAATTATTGAACCTGTAGATCTTCCATCCATGACAATATTTTCAGTAGTCGCTCTATCACATGAGATCTTTAATAGTAGTTCATCTTCTCTATATCCTGAAGCCAATTCATCATATGCTATTTCAAAATCATTATAGTACCACGCATTTTGAGTAACCATATCATTGGTGATTTTCATAATGGAACCACCTTGATTTCGATCATCCATAGGTCGGGCAATTGAAGGATTTCCAAAGTTTGCAAGCGAGTTCTCCTTTAATCCTTTCAATTCTAATGTCCATGTTACCTGATTACTTTTCTGAGAATCTGCCGCATTATACCAGTAAATTCGTATTACACCTCTATATTTATTATAAAAAATTAAGGAAGGCACCATATTAACGTCATTAGTAGTCTGGAAAAGATTATAAAGCAATTCCCAACCATCCTTTTTAAATCTATCATTGTAAATGTAAGCATCAAAGCTAATATTACCACGTGCCCAAGGGGTAGGTACGTTTCTGTTTATGGATGGAAGGAATATTTCTTCTGCATACTCCCAATCAAAATCGACATTGCTTGATTTTAGTGTGCCTGAAATACTTTCATTACTTTTTACATCTTTGAGAACTTCTATCGACTTATCTAATTCATTATCAACACAAGCCGATATACTTACAATTATGGCAATCAATAAGCTATTTATTTTTTTCATTATAAAAAAGGTTTAAATAATAATTTTGAACAGTGAAAATGTACCATAACAACACGACAGCATATATTTAGAATATAAATATATACAAAAAAAGGATTATTTGCCTTTAAACGGGATATACGTGTATTTGATTGGAAATATACGGGAAACACGATTGAGTTATGCGTGTATCCTGATCGAGTTATGCGTATATCTTGATTGAGTTATGCGTGTATCCTGATTGTTTCATCCAAACCATTATCGTTAACGGGATTGGTTGCCTCAACGATTTCCAATATGCAATAAAAATGGTTGGGCATGACAACCATTTCGTGGCATTTTTTACCGGGATATTTGTTTTCCAATTCGGCAGAAAGCCCGGTTGCTTTCCCCGGAAAACGGAACCCGGGGGGTTTAATCCTCACCGAAAACAGCAAACCGGAAACCTAAAAAAGCGGATTAAAAATACTATCTGTAAATGTCTGACCGGCAGGTGATTTTTAACGGGGTGAAGTTTAGTTCAACACTGCCTCCAATACAAAGCGTATGCAAGCAACGCTTTATTGGAGGCTAATTATTGGGCAAAGTTTTTCATCTATTTCCTTTTACTTTCATGTTTTTAGCATCAATAAATAATACACCTTTTTCTCTTGTTGCAACAGCTATTTTTAAACAATTTCCCTCATTGGGCTTAAATAAAATTTTATTAATAGGTGTCTTAACATTGGTCTTATAGCTTCCCAATGGAGTAACAATTACTGTATTTCCATTAAAAGCTCCATAGACATAACTTTTATTATCATGATTGAAATCAATACTTAACAACCAACTGTATCCACATCTTGATTTGTTAAGTAATTTGATATCATTCATATCTGAGACATCCCAGCTTATTATTTTAGAATCATCGCCACAAGATATTAGCTTAGTCTCGTCATTGCTAAAAGTTAAGCTTCTCACCCAACTTTTATGTCCTTTCAATTTTGTCAATAATTTTCCGGTTTCGACTTCAAAAATATTAATTGATTTGTCAGGATTTGAGGTAGCAAATGTTTTACCATCAGGCGAGAATGCGACACAAGTAGTAATACTATTGTTATTAATCTCACGAATAAGTTTATCGTTTTTTATATCATAGATACACATCTTATCTATACCACCTGATACTAAAAATTTATTATCTGGCGAAATTTTAATTGAGGTAACAATACTCCCTTGAAAAGTTAGTGTTTTTAACTTTACCTGATTTATGAAATCCCAAATAACGATAGAGCTGTCTTTACCTCCACTTACAAGTAACAAACTGTCTTGAGAAATGTCGATTGTTTGAATTTGACTCTTATGTCCGTTTTTAAATTCCGCGATTAACTTCTGTGTGTTAGTTTTAAAAACCTTGACTACTTTGTTATCGGGGGCACCAATTACCTCTCCGTTTTTAGAAAAACAAATATCTAAGATATCAGTACTTTCTGTTGCATAAACAGAATAATCTTTAGCCTTTTGTGAATATCCAACGCAGCTTAAGAAAAATTGAATCAGTAGCAATAATATTATCTTATTCATATTGGCTTTTATATTGGAATTTTTTGTCTTTCAATAGTTTCAAAATTATCCCTGCATTAAATTGAGAAACAGTAAAATGGTTATCATCATATAATGTGGATTTAATACGATCATATTCCAAAGAATACGACATAAATATCCCTATCGATTGAGAAAACGCAAATTCTACTCCTGTACCTCCGGTTAATCCATAATAAAAATCATCACTTGCGGTTGGGCTTATAATATCAATATCTGCTTTCTGTACCTGAAATAATTCACTGGTTGAAGAAAACGAAGAAACACCAATCAATGGTGCGAATTCAATGTATAACCTGAAATGACTATTTAACTTTAATGGTGATAATTTAGTATGAATTTGAATGGGTATGGCCAGTGTCTGCATTTCTGCTTTAGAATCCGAATAGAAATTATCATTGTCATAGTTCCAATCTGAAGCTTCGCTTTGGGATACTTTTATTCCATAACTCATATGCGGCGTTGCGTTAAACAATAATTTTATTGATATCCCCTCTATCTTATGCAGATTATTATAAAACGACGGAAAAATAAAATTACCGCTACTTACTTGTCCTTTGCCATGAAATTTGCCGGTTCCATAACTTGCATAAATATTAATCTTATTATCTATCAATTGTGCTTTGGATATATGAATGTGGCATAAAAAGCAAATAATAGTACATAAAAGAAAAATTCTATTTTTCATAAACCCACATTTTAAAATATTTATCGTCCATATAGTCATGTACAACTAATACAAAAAACTTATTACCCGATACAAACGCGTGTGGATAATACAAATTTTCACTCGTATTTAAACCGGCCATAGTTTCCCAAATATCAAATGTGGCATTGTATGCGTAAAGATTCTTCTTATAAAAGCAATATCCGTTGCTTGAAGATTTTGACACCTGCAAATCGAAAAGATCTTCATTTTTAAAAGGCAGAGATTCTCTTTGTATCCACTCATCAGTTTCAGGGAGGTAACACCACATGTCATTAAATTTTGGATACGGCCATTGATTTGGCAGAAGGTTAAAACCTCCTCCCACGTATCCGACGTCATCAATACTGAAAGCAAATGCGTATTCTCTATATTGTCCAGGGAAAGAAGATACTTGTGTCCATTTGTTTGTTGAAATATTATACTTCCAAAAATCTTTGAGGTATTCACTATATGAAATTGCTCCCAGACCAACGTATATATTGCCACCGATTAAAAAGCTGGACGAATAATACCTTATTTCGTCTTCATTCAATACAGTCAGTTTTGATATAGATTTTGTTTGGGGGTCAAACAGATATATAGCATTACGTGAAAACAGATATGCTTTTCCATTATACACAACGGAGGAGGTGGCATAAGAAAGTATCGAATTCGTTAATTCATATTTAAAAACATTTAAATCAAGGTCATAACTATATAATGTGCTTCCATCCTCAAATGCAAGATAAGTAATTCCGTCAATAGTAAAACTTGTTTCAACGAAATCGTTAAAACCAAAGTCTATATTATCGTTGTATACAAGAGACCAACTTCCTGGATCAACTTCTGCAGGTGGACTTGCAAAACTAACTTCCCTTCCATATGATGTTGTAAGTTCAGTTTGAACATAGGCACGCACATAGTAGGTTTTTCCAGTTAGTAATTTTTTATTGGTTTTTAAAGAGTATATATTAGTGCCGTTTTCATCATTTGTAAGTCTAATTCCGTTGTTGTCATTTGAATGAACTCCCCATATAAAACCAGATTCTATTATAGGGTAATTTCCATCATTTGAAATTTTGGCAGAAAATACAGCACTTGTATCTGTTATATTTGTTACATCACCAGTATAAACTAAAGGATATTCATAATCTTGTTGTTTTTCACAAGATATCAGGATTAATAGTAATGTTAATCCGTGTAAAAATTCTTTTTTACTTCTCATATTTTCATTTATACAATCGTTTCTTTAAATTTTGCCCAACATTTTTGTGTCTTCCCATCGTTCAGACAAATTATTGTTAAAAGTAAAAATAATAAATGATATTAATGCCAGGTTAGTTCTGAGCGGTTTATAATGATGGATAAAATATAGTGGAGCTTATTCCCCATTCCTGTTGGCACTCAAACGAGAAGGAGCAGGATTACCGACTTCCTTCGCTAATCCATAGGTTGGGTTATATAATTATCCAGGTTTATTGTTATCACTTGATGAATTGAGTAATTCATTGTAGTACTCGCAGTTTTCTTTACACAATAGAATAGGCTGTAAATATAATTTGCGTCTAAAAAAAATATTGTAACCTATTTTGTCACCTTTCGTTATTTTTTGACCGATTTAAATAGCAAAGCGGCAGATCAGATTTAACAGAAATGCCGCTTTGCTATTTTTAGCTTTTTTTATTATATCAATACCTTAAGTAATATTAAACAGGCAGAATAATCCACATGAAAATTATATCCTAATTCAATGTAAATTCTATCTATTATCAGGTTTTTATCTGGCCTATCTTACATCAATTTCTTTTCACAACCTTTGCAAAAATCAACACCTTACAACATTTTTACCCGACCAACATTATTTGCAGCATTCGTTGTACCCCTTACAGTAAAATATCTCCTATTCCACCCTCATTATATTGATCATCATACCAATTACGCTTAACGAACTTTGGTTTATAGGTTTTAACCCAATATATAGGATCAGAATTTCCATTTATTGGAACTAATTTTATTCTAACCATAACTAATACACGATTATCATATGGCCTACTTGAGTGTTTTTCTATGTAACAATTAGAATTTGTAATACTTAATATTGAATTGGCATTATTATATGCACTAAACGCAACCCATTTTTCTTTATTTTTTTCTGAATTAACTTGATCTCCAGAGATTACATCAATATCCTTTAATGGCTCAGAGTTATATGCACCAGGATAGTTTTTAAAACAAAGAATTTTTTCAATTTTTTCAATTCTAACACCAGCAAAATCATTAAGTATTATATTAAAAGAATTTGGCAACAAGCGATATTCATGCATAAGATCCCTATCGCCTATGTACCAATAATTTTCTGGCTGTTCTCCATTTTTCCAATATACTTGATTATCCCATTCAACAATCGGGGTAGACGAAATATTGAGGACGCCGAGAGGATTATCATATGTAGGAGTAACACCTGATACATCCTCATTCCCAATTGCACCTGGTATTTTTAATTCTAAAGTGAAATAATTATAATTCCATGTTATTTGACCTTGTAAGCTAATTTTAGTATCAATAGAAAGATTAACATTATTGGGATTAACCCCACCACTGCTGCCTAGGAATGAATCAAACAAACCGATAAAAGGATCTGCAATCCAATTTACAGCACTTTTTGTTAACTTTCCTAATAAACCGTCAATTCCCTTTTTTATTGCATTTCCAATTGGATCATTAGTTTGGGAAGTTTTAGCCTCCGTCAATTCACTCGATATTTCACTAATACTGACATTACTTGTCACCGTTGAAATTCCAATATTGCTAATTCTGCTAAAATCCCCCCCCCCTAAATCTAACAAAGATCCTACAGAAGAATTTAATTGAACAGAACCAATTATTGAACCTGTAGATCTTCCATCCATGACAATATTTTCAGTAGTCGCTCTATCACATGAGATCTTTAATAGTAGTTCATCTTCTCTATATCCTGAAGCCAATTCATCATATGCTATTTCAAAATCATTATAGTACCACGCATTTTGAGTAACCATATCATTGGTGATTTTCATAATGGAACCACCTTGATTTCGATCATCCATAGGTCGGGCAATTGAAGGATTTCCAAAGTTTGCAAGCGAGTTCTCCTTTAATCCTTTCAATTCTAATGTCCATGTTACCTGATTACTTTTCTGAGAATCTGCCGCATTATACCAGTAAATTCGTATTACACCTCTATATTTATTATAAAAAATTAAGGAAGGCACCATGTTAACGTCATTAGTAGTCTGGAAAAGATTATAAAGCAATTCCCAACCATCCTTTTTAAATCTATCATTGTAAATGTAAGCATCAAAGCTAATATTACCACCAGCCCAAGGGGTAGGTACGTTTCTGTTTATGGATGGAAGGAATATTTCTTCTGCATACTCCCAATCAAAGTCGACATTGCTTGATTTTAGTGTGCCTGAAATACTTTCATTACTTTTTACATCTTTGAGAACTTCTATCGACTTATCTAATTCATTATCAACACAAGCCGATAAACTTACAATTATGGCAATCAATAAGCTATTTATTTTTTTCATTATAAAAAAGGTTTAAATAATAATTTTTGAACAGTGAAAATGTACCATAACAACACGACAGCATATATTTAGAATATAAATATATACAAAAAAAGGATTATTTGCCTTTAAACGGGATATACGTGTATTTGATTGGAAATATACGGGAAACACGATTGAGTTATGCGTGTATCCTGATCGAGTTATGCGTATAGCCCAAAATTGGCAAGCCGTATGCTTCACAATATCCCGGTTTCCCTGTTTTTAATCCGCTTCGTTTCTATGATCCGTTAGGGCAACCACGAGGGATTGCCCCTACGGTTGCCCTTTGCTTCGTCCGAATAAATGGACTTTCCTGTTGACGGCAAAAAATTTTCCGCGTTTGCCGAACGGGAAAATTATGCCCGCCCGGATGATAAAAAGCTGGCATCACTGCCGCTTTTCCTGGTCCCGGCGGAAAGGAAGACACAAAACCGGCATGGAAAAATGCAAGAAGGACAGTAAAAAATCATTTAACCCCCTTAGACTGATCATTTAAGTACCAGCGGTTTAGCCCAACACGAATTAAAACACAATTGAGCAGGGGGGCCGAAAGCCGGAGATATCAAAAAAGGCAGCAGATATACAAACCTACTGCCTTTTTTCATGACTCAGCTGTGCCTTAATTCCTAATTTGTTGGGCACAGTAATTTATTTCAACTGTTACGCCTTCAAACTAAATCATCGGACATGTCCGGTATTCGTTGAATCAAAAAAAATTAACGTTGTTTCTCCTGCTCTTATCTGAAATCCAATAGGGGAAAAAGTGGAACCCGAACTTGTCAAAATATAATTACCGTTATTCAAATTGTAAGTCAATGTTCCATTGCTATCAGGTTTCAACCAATCGCTAATCGCTAGCGCCGAATTTTCAGCAGGCCTAATTAAAATGGATAAATCTCTTGAATGATTCGTAAAAGTAACTTTTAATGTACCAGTAGTTGTCAAATCATCTTTTTTGCAACTTGACATAACTACTGTTAATAAGAACAACCCAAGAAGTGGTTTAGAAAATCTAGATAATTTCATCTTTTCATTTTTAAAATTTTTACTATAATCATTTATGAATCAAACTTCATGCCGAATCTAAAATTAATCCTTATCTAAAAATAAATTTTTGGAACAAACCTTTCCTCTATTATAGTAACTAACGTCAAATTTATCATTGGATAAGCGTTTTAAAATCAATAAATTATTAAGTTTAACTTAATTGTCCGAATATCTTTCGTTAGCTTGAGAAATTAACGGAGCATCCCGAGTGGAGAATTGCACCGAACACCGCAATGCAATTTACAAAGTGTGTGTACCCAGCATGAGCATGTACCCACACTCTATCGATACTCTGAAAAAATGACTAATATACAAATTTTTGAGGATAAAAGGTATAGTGTGGCATGAAATATTTCCAGAGGTGCAAGTCCCTTATGCGCAGGGGTAACGCCTTGAAGCATTAGCAAGTGGTAAGCTGGTTTACCGCGAGGTATGCAGTGAAGGAAGCCGACCTGCAAAACCCGGTACTGTTCGCCAAAAATATGTACCTGTTAGCACACGGGGGGGTAATCATTCAATGAATGTAAACCAGTTATAGTAAGCGACTTCCTGATCTCATCCTTCGCTTTCCCTTCGATACTCCTTCGCTGATCCCTGGGTTGGGCTATATAAAAACAGAGACCTCCCGGAACTGGGATAAAGGTGATTACAAATCCCCTCTTACTAAGGTCAGGATTGCAAATCCTGACCAGCCGGGGGCGGTGACGAGGGGCAGGCGGGAGGCGTTGCCCATCATTTTTCCGGTTTGAAAAATTTATCTCTCTCCCAATTTTGGGGATTGGTATTGATATAATCAGCGATACGTTGGTATTCTTCAATCGTCCCATTAGGGAGATAGAGTGGCTACCATTCCGGGTGCGGTTTTGGGGTGAGGAATATCCGGTTTTTTTCCCCGGAAACGGAACCCGGGGGTTTAATCCTCACGGAAAACAGCAAAACGGAAACCTGAAAAGCGGATTAAAAACACTATCTGTAAATGTCTGACCGGCAGGTGATTTTTAACGGGGTGAAGTTTAGCTCAACACTGCCTCCAATACAAAGCGTATGCAAGCAACGCTTTATTAGAAGCTAATTATGGGCTGGGCTTTTTCATTTTTTCTTATTTTTTTTCTCCAACATTTTTATTGCTCTGTCGAAATCAGATTCAATTTTCTGTGTTTTATTAAACTTATCATATTCCGAAAATGCTTTTTGTTCTGCTTGTTTTGCAGAGATTTGCCCTTTCCCTTCAAGTATTCTGTATTCGTTAAAATCAAGAAATTTATTCACGCTTTCGGAGAATTGCTCCATTGTAAAGGTGTTTCTATTTTCAATAATTCTTTCAATGTAATCAAAATAACTAATTATCGTTCGTTCCAAACTTTTTATTTGAGGTTCTGTCAAATAGTTTTTTGCAATGTTGGTATCTGATTTTAGAATCCTTCCTTCAGGAGAATTTTTCCACGTTTTTAAACCCATAAATTCTTTGTCGGCATCTGCATTGTCATAGATTATTTCTGCTGCTGTATGTCTGTGAATTGCAAAATGGAATTTATTCTGAACTGTTGTATAAAATTTCCGGGTTATTTCAGACTTCGGGTCATAATCAATACTACACTCTGCGAAAATATCTGTAATTTGTTGGTAAATTCTTCGTTCACTTGCCCGTATTGAGCGAACTCGTTCTAACAATTCTTTAAAATAGTCTTTTCCAAAATATCGACCATTTTTTAACCGTTCATCATCCATCGCAAAACCTTTGATGATGTATTCCTTTAGTGTTTTAGTCGCCCAGATTCTAAATTTTGTTGCTTGTCGTGAATTTACCCTATATCCGACAGAAATAATGGCATCAAGGTTGTAAAAATTTGTAGTATATTTTTTACCATCTTCGGCAGTATGTGCATTTTTTGCACATACTGAAATTTCTTCTAATTCTCCAGAGTCAAAAATATTTTTAAGATGTTTGGTTATCACACTTCTATCAACGCAAAAAAGTTGTGCCATAGCTTTTTGTGTTAACCATACAGTCTCATTATTTAAAATAACTTCTACTTTTATGTCTCCTTCAGGAGTTGTATAAAGTAAAAATTCAGTCAGTTCGTCTTTTATTGAAGATTTTTTCATATTCGGTTATTTAAATCGAAAATCTCACTTTTGTAAAAGTACGATTTTCCTATCTAATAAATATAGTAGAGACGCACGGCCGTGCGTTCCAATGATGCGATCCCAATAATTACATTGCCATAATTTGCCTTTAAACGCCGGAGATATACGTGTTGATTAGAGATATACGGGAAACACGATTGAGTTATGCGTGTATTCTGATCGTATTGTGCGTATATCTTTATCGAGTTATGCGTATAGTCCACAAATTGGCAAGCCGTGTGATTCCCAATCTCCCATTACTAAGCTCAGTATTGCAAATCCTGACCAGCCAGGGTTGTCGCCGGTTGATTTCTTGTCTGTAAAAATTTCAGAAGGTTGCCGACAACTGATTTGGTACCTGTGAAAATTTCAGAAGGCTCTCGACACTATTCGTGGGTGCCATTTCTGTGCCATAGCGTTGCAGGTTTATAATTGTTGCGTATCCCTTCGGGGATGAACATCTTGCAAAAGAATTGATTCATTTCGATCTTTGCCCCAAAAAAGATGAGCAATCAGGAAAAAACAGAACGGATGTATGCCCTTGTAGAGCAATGGCAACAAAGCGGACAAAGTCAGTCATCATTTGCAGAGACACATCAAATCAGTATTCATACACTCAGGTATTGGATTAGTAAGCGGTTCCCGACAGAGCAGTCACCTGGTTTTATCCAGCTTGGTTCAATTACCGGAACGAGCATCAGCCTGCGTTATCCCAATGGAGTGGAGCTTTTGCTTCCTTCCACTATTTCGGTATCGACCCTAAAAGGGTTGGTGAATCTTTAAAGATAATGTTCTCCATATCTTCAGGCCGTTACTTTCTTTACAGGCAGGGCACCGACATGCGAAAAAGTTTTGATGGTCTGTGTGGTCTTGTCCTGGGAAAACTGGGACAAAACCCCATGAGCGGTGACGTGTATATTTTTATCAACAAGAAGCGCGACCGGATCAAGTTGTTACGATGGGAACCCGGAGGCTTTGTATTGTTTTATAAGCGGCTGGAAAAAGGCACCTTCGAACTACCTGTACCATCGAAAGCCGGTTTATCCTGCCCCATTGATTACAGTGAGCTGGTCATGCTGGTTACTGGTATTTCCCTGGAACATGCAAGAAAAAGAAGACGTTTTTTACAACAGGACATCGTTGATAAAACCCTGATAAATCACAATGTTATAAACAGTTAAGCAGGTATCTTTGTGGTATGGCAAGCGAAGAAATGATCACCATACCCAAGGCAGAATACCAAAGCATGAAACAGCAGATCGAACTGCTGGCACATCAGCTTGCCGAACTCAAACGCCTGGTTTTTGGAGCCAAAAAAGAACGCTTCATCCCGTCTGATCCAGACCAGTATCGTTTATTTGACCTTCCGGAAGAACAGGTCGTGGAAAAGCCGGGGGAAGAGATCAGCTACACCCGCCATAGACCGGTACAAAAGAACCATCCCCTCCGGCTGGAACTGGCCCCGCATCTCCCGCGTAAAGAAGAGGTGATTGAGCCGGGGGATTTACCTGAAGGAGCTAAGAGGATTGGCCAGGCCGTAACGGAAGTACTGGAATATGAACCGGCCAATATTTACGTTCGCCGGATTGTCCGCCCCAAATACATTGTATCGTCCAATGACGAGCAGACCAAAATCGTCGTGGCTGACCTTCCCACGTTACCTATACCCAAAGGCAACGCGGGACCAGGTATTTTAGCCCACCTGCTGATCAGTAAATTTGCTGACCATCTCCCGTTTTACCGGCAGGTACAAATGTTTAAGCGTCAACAGGTGGAAATCGCCGAATCAACTATTAGCGGTTGGTTTGGTGCTGCATGCCGGTTATTGGGCCCCTTGTATGATACGTTAAAAAAACAGGTATTGTCTGCCGATTACCTGATGGCAGATGAAACACCGACCCCGGTTTTAACCAAAGATAAGCCCGGATCAACACACAAAGGTTATCACTGGGTTTATTACGATCCGGTTAATAAACGGGTACTGTTTGACTACCGTTCAAGTCGTGGACGGGAAGGGCCGGATCAAATTCTCGAACATTATTCCGGTTACCTGCAAACAGACGGTTATCAGGCTTATTCCAATTTGAAAAATCAAAAGAACATCATGCTTTTGGCCTGTATGGCCCATGCCCGCCGGAAGTTTGAACATGCTAAAGACAATGACCCGAAACGTGCCGGAGAAGTTTTGCTGATGTTTCAGGAACTTTACCTAATTGAGAGACAGGCAAAACAAGAAGAACTGGAACCGGCACAAATCAAAGAACTCCGGCAGGAAAAAGCCCTGCCTGTTTTGAAACAGATGGAAGTCTGGTTAAAAGAACAAGTCTGCCAGGTACTTCCTAAAAGCGCCATCGGGGAAGCCATTGCTTATACGTTGAACCTATGGCCCCGTTTGATCCGCTATATTGATGACGGTCGTTTCCAAATCGACAACAACCTGATCGAAAACAGCATTCGCCCGGTAGCTTTGGGAAGAAAGAATTATTTGTTCGCCGGTTCCCATGATGCTGCACAACAAGCAGCTATGATCTACTCTTTGCTGGCTACCTGTAAAATCAATGAAGTGGAGCCTTTTTCCTGGCTGAAACAAACACTGGATAAAATCCCGGATCACAAAGCCAACAGGCTAAACGAACTACTGCCCGGTAAGAAATAATCATTTATCTGCATCTTGCCAACAGGCTCGTGCCCGAAGGGATACATTGTTGCGGGCTTTTATGACATTTTTAGAATAGTTTTTGGAAAAAATGATTACAAATCCTGATTAGTCGAGGTTTAGGGGTGAAATTCCCCTTTTCCTACTCGACTGGCAAACGTAGTTTTCAATTTATTGTCAGGACATTTGTAAATCAAAATCCTTTTTGGTTAGTCTTATTTTGCTATGAGATAATGATTCTAAAGTCTTTTTTATATGAAATGCCCTGTCTTGTTTGATAAATGTTGGTATTAAATCTTCCAATTTAATCTTAAAAAGCCGATTTATGACAATTAAATCTTCTTTTGAAAAAGGTCGTAAACCATTAATTAATTCTGACATATATCCTTTTCGATGTTCTAATATTTTTGCCAAATCATTTTGGGTTAATCCTGCCTCTTTTAGTTTGATTTTAATCAATTCTTTTCTCCTTTGATAGAAGTCGTTTTCCACTTGTACCAATGCTTCTGCCAAATCGCTCTCTTTGATTTGATTGTCTGTAATGGAATGCTCATCTGCCCAATTCCTTTTTTCGTAATCTTTTATCAAAGTGCGCAAATGGTTTCGGATTGGCTTATACGATTTATTTTCTTTCTCAAGCACCCGTAGCTTCAGAAATAATGA
This sequence comes from Prolixibacteraceae bacterium, assembly GCA_963662895.1. Taxonomy (GTDB): domain Bacteria; phylum Bacteroidota; class Bacteroidia; order Bacteroidales; family Prolixibacteraceae; genus GWE2-42-39. Next base: position 2,208,285 of record OY759981.1, read on the forward strand.
AGAAGCTTTTTCATAATCCAGTTCACTTGTTAGTGAAGACAATTTTTGTATGTGTTGTATTGAAAATTTATCCATTTTTATATCAGTTTTTGACTACGTAACCATTTTTCAATTGTTGTCTTATTACCTTTAAAGGTTTTGTCATATTCATCGTGTGAACCTGCCCAAATAACAGTTGCTTCATTATCTTCAAAGACTATCAAAATCATTGTGCGATGAACATTTAAATCGAAAAAGTAAAATCCGTCGCTATGCACACAGTCTGCATCAGGTCGGGTTTCTTTTATATCAGTCTTTTTTGTCCATTGAGCACCTTCTATATCTGAAATCAACCTGTCAATAGCATTAATCAATTTTTTATTGCCACGATTTTTGCTTTTAAGTTTAATCAGTTTATGTTTTCGTAATAATTCCAAATTCTATATTTCTATTAAACACAAAGATAAATAAAAAGTTTCATATTTTGTGAAACTTTATTGTGCGTGCTTTTTCGCTGTAGTGTCGTCTACATGCTGCACCCTACGCGAGCATCCTCATTCCTTGTTCGGGAACAAATATTCAGGTAAACGTTGTTGGTAAAAATCTTTCCACTATTGGAAAATGCCCCCGGCACTGTTCGTAAAAAACCAGTACCTGTTGGCACACAGGGGTAATCATTCAATGAATGTTAAACAGTAAACGACTTTCTGTCTCACTACGGTTCTGCGAGAGGTTTAATGGTGAACTTCCCTTTTCCTACTCGACTGTGGTGCGTTTTTATTTTTTGTCTAAAAGTCTGTTTTTTTTGGTTTTAAGAGCTTATCGGATTGATCCGTATTTGACCTCCAATAGCTCTTAAAACTTTCATAATTGTTTCAAACTGAGGTTTTGATCCATCAGATAAAGCTTTGTATAAACTCGGCCTGCTAAGTCCTGTTTCTTCAGCAATTTTTGTCATTCCAATTGCTTTTGCAATATGCCCAATTGCTGTAATAACGTCAGAATTATCTCCTTCCTCCAGGACCGCATTGAGATACTCGGCAATCATTTCGTTACTATCTAAATAATCTGCTATGTCAAATTTTGAAGCTTCCATATCTCTATTTGTTTAATTTTTTTAAAATCTCTTTTGCCTTTTCTATGTCCCTTTGTTGAGTCGATTTATCTCCACCAATAAGTAGGATAATTATTTTTCCGTCTATTTCGTTGAAATAAACTCTGTATCCTTTGGCGTAGTTTATTTTTAATTCACGAATTCCTTTTCCAACGGGCTTACAATCTCCAAAGTGTCCGTCACTTTCAATTTTTTGAATCCTGAATAAAATTTTTGCTTTGGCTCTTAAATCTTTCAATTTTCGTAGCCATTTATCAAACTCAATTGTTTTCTCAATAAAATACATTTAACTGTGTATTCATTTGGATACAAATCTATGTAATCTTTTCGAATCAAAAAAGGTTTTATTTTGTAATTTGAAACGTCGTTTTAAATGCACCACCGGGTAGCTTACGCCCCCTAAGAACTGTGCGTGCCAGTTTCCCGGCATACGGCTCAAGCCCTTTTAAGGCTATCCCGGCGAAGGGACACCCGGCCATGATTTATTGTTTCTTGCATAACAAATGTAGTTACTTGCTTGCACTCTTTAGCTAAATCTTCTCTCCATTTTGTTCGTTTGAAGAAATATTTGTCGAATTCAGGCAGATAAGGATTCGCTTTACTTTTCACTTTTACATGATAACGAATGGGAACGTACGCAATACGGTATAACCGGTTGTGTTCGATCCCTTTCTTGGTTATTCTTTGATCGGTAAAGTGATTGTTTTGAAAGTAGCGATAATAAATCCACCAGCGGTTTAGCCCAACACGAATTAAAACACAATTGAGCAGGGGGGCCGAAAGCCGGAGATATCAAAAAAGGCAGCAGATATACAAACCTGCTGCCTTTTTTCATGGCTCAACTGTGCCCTAATTCCTAATTTGTTATGTGCTGGCATTTTATTCTGAATAGTATTTGTCAATTTCTTCAAATCCTGTTATTCTTTTATTTTTTGTTGTCACAATAAGTCATTCAAAGTAATTATTTTACAGCCTTTACTTTCATAATATTGTATCATTTCTGGAATTTTCTTTTTACTCCAACTGGTAATGCTATCGGATAAGACAGTAACTTCGTGATTTGCCTTACGTAAATTAAAACAAGTTGATTTAACGCAAATAGTAGCATCTCCTCCTACTATGTAGAACTCACTTATTTTATTTTTACTGATAAAGTCTGTAAATTCCTTACTGGTTAATGCATTTCCTTTGTTTTTCGTAAAAACATTTTTTGATGCTATTTTCAAGTCTGAAGCTAATTCAGACCCGACTGTATCAGGTTTGAAGTTTCTTGCACCAGCTGATAAATTTTCATGCCTTATATAAACAACATGAATCTTATTATTAGCTGCCCAGTCAATAGCTTTATTTATATTGTCAATTACTTCTTTGTAATTCTTTGGTGTATCATTTTGAATGTCTATTATTAATAATGCTTTGCTCATTTTTCTTACTTTTTGTGTCCTTATTAGATGACTTATAATAAACGTTTTATTTTGCTTTTATGTCCATTACTTACTGTGTCGCATGCTTGCACAACCGGGTAGCTTACGCCCCCTAAGAACCGTACGTGCCAGTTTTCCGGCATACGGCTCAAGCCCTTTTAAGGCCATCCCGGCGAAGGGATACCCGGCCATGATTTATTGTTTCTTGCATAACAAATGTAGTTACTTGCTTGCACTCTTTAGCTAAATCTTCTCTCCATTTTGTTCGTTTGAAGAAATATTTGTCGAATTCAGGCAGATAAGGATTCGCCTTACTTTTCACTTTAACATGATAACGAATTGGAACGTACGCAATACGGTATAACCGGTTGTGTTCGATCCCTTTCTTGGTTATTCTTTGATCGGTAAAGTGATTGTTTTGAAAGTAGCGATAATAAATCCACCAACGGTTTTTGTTGCCGTGCTGGTATTTAGCCCATCGTTTAAGCTGCCGGAATATGCATGAATGTCCCCAAACGGGAGAAAGTCCGTTTTGCACATATGCCCTTGTGGTAGTTTGACCACCCCCGTATAACCGGGTTGGCACCCGGATGATAAAAAGCTGGCATCACTGCCGCTTTTCCTGGTCCCCGCGGAAAGGAAGGACAAAACCGGCATGGAAAAATGCAGGAAGGACAGTAAAAAATCATTTAATCCCCTTAGACTGATCATTTAAGTACCAGCGGTAGCCCAACACGAATTAAAACACAATTGAACAGGGGGCCGAAAGCCGGAGATATCAAAAAAGGCAGCAGATATACAAACCTACTGCCTTTTTTCATGGCTCAACTGTGCCTTAATTCCTAAATTTGTTATGGGCTGGCTTTATCCCTTTTTCAAATATGTCAGAAATAGATAAGTTATAAATACAATGTCTAAAACAATCATAACAACCAGATACCAGTCAATATGAGAAAATAAGAATTTAGCAGTTTTTCTATCAATTCGACCAATAATTCCAACAGCACCTGCTTCTTTTTTTGAGTATTTATTAATGATACAAAGTGAATTTACTATGAGCAATATCCAAATAATTATAACCTTCATTTTAGTGTGTTTTTATTTTAACTTAGAATATTATTATTTTTTAATTTGATTGCTTAAGTACATTGTATCTCGAGTAAAATGAATCTACAAGCTTTTCAATGTTTAATTTATCTAATAATTGCTTTTCCCATTTATCTCTGTCGTTTCCAAAAGCCTCCAGATTTTGTCCAAAAAAATCATCTACTTCAGTTCTTCTAAAAGAAAACTCCAATCCATTATCATAACTCCATTTTATTTCATCCACATTTTGTATTAACGAAAAAATAATTACTGAATTATACAAATTAGCTTTTTTAAGTAAATCTTTCTTTTTTTCTGGCTTTTGTTCCATACAAAAAACCTGAATTCCATATGGTTTACAGGAAGTGGTTAGTTTAAAACTACTATATCTAATTTCTAATAATGTCAAAATATTTCCAACAGCACTTGCATCTCCAACATATTTGCTATCGTAATCCATTAGCTTAGCAATTGTATCTTTACTATTAGAATTTTGGTAGTCCAAGAATAGAAAAGCTAAAATAACACAAATTGAAATCAAAAATATTTTTTTCATAATAATCGTTTTTCTTTTAATCACATTGTCTGCTATCTGTTGCAAATCTTGCCCATAACATTCTGTGTATATGTACCTGGTACATATATTTCTTTATTGCTGTCTGGTTCAATCATGAATGTAAATATATGAAAATCAAAAAATATCATTCATCAGATTCTTATCCTTCCTTCCCAGCTATCTTCAATAAACTTGTCAATCTTCTTTCAGATATTTTTCTTGTTTTTTGAGCAAAGAATTTTCGTTACCGCTTCACAAAGGATTATTCTCTGTCTTCCAACAGTTTTTCAATGAGTACGTTTTTTCTTTCTTCAGTTTAGCAATGCGTCCATCCAAAGCTTTCTTCTTCATTCAATATCCAATAACTCATTCATTTTTATAGAGAGTCCTTGAGCTATTTGATGAAGATAGAAAAGGCTAGGGTTTATTCGTCCAGCTTCCAAACGCTGGATCGATTGCTGGTCTTTTCCAACTGAAGCAGCAAGATCTTGCTGGGTGAGTTTCCTTGCTTCCCTCTGTTTGCGAATATGAGATCCCATTTGCCTTAATAATTCTTCTTTGGTCATCATGTATTTATATGAATTAACCAACAAGAAAAATTAAATATTAAAAATAAAGCACAACGGATTCGTTGTATATAGAATTATTTCTTATTTTTGTTTCGTGTTTTTCAAATGCACATAAATTCGTTAAAATAAAATGTATCAAGTCAAATCAAAGGGAAGGAGGGGAAATAGTTAATATATAATAGAAATAAAAATGAAATATTATTTTTGTATCTCTTATTTCGATACAAAATGACATAGCGCTTTTTTTGACCTTACTGTCGAATCCGCAAAATTCAAAGTCACAAGGTCAAAGCATGGAAGCGCCCTTGTATTAATTATAAGGGCGTGGACATTGTTTTATTCTTGTGACTAGGCCCTTGCGGAGCCTGACAGTAGGAATAATGACAATCGTTCACGCCTTTTTTTTTGTGTCATTTTTTTCACACACTTTAGCCGGTTGCCATTTGCTTTAACCGGAACAATCCACAAGCAGGCGTTGAATAAATTTTCCTGATGTTTTGCAGAATGTTGAGGGAAGACCTCTTATTCTCATCGGAATTAAACTAAAAAACCAATAAAATCATGCTTAAACAAAAGCATTTTTCTTTTTTATTCCCCAGGCATCCGCCCCCGGTACGGTGGTAACACCCAATCATTCCAACCCTTCGTCCTAAACCTTTAGGGTTTCCGAAAACCCTGAAGGTTTGAAGAAGACGGTTTGAAGCACCGCTCCTTTATCCTCTGACTGCATCAACCCCGGTTGATACTTCGTGGCATTGCTATGCCTTTTTTGAAACAAATTACCCCTAAATCCCCTAAAGGGGACTTTCGCCCTGAACAAGGGCCCTGCAATGATCGAAGCAAAGCCCCCTTCAGGGGGTTGGGGGTGAACAAACAATAACAAATTTTTCCAACTAAAAACTAACATTTATGAAAAACAACAATCCAACACAAATGCCCTTTTGCGGCATTTCCCTCTTTATCCTTTTATCAATTATTCCGGTTCTTGCAGTACCTGTTTCCGGCAGCCCTTTGCCCGGGCAAACCGTATCCCGACAGGCGGATCACCCCGTCAGCGGGACCGTCACCGACGAGACCGGCCAGCCGCTGCCCGGCGTGTCCATTGCCGTGAAAGGCACCGCCACCGGGACTATTACCGGTGTTGACGGTGAGTATCACCTGACCAGGGTACCGGAGGATGCCACGCTGCTCTTTTCCTTTGTGGGCATGAAAGCACAGGAGATTGCCGTTAACGGCCGCAGCCGGATCAGTGTTACCCTTGAACAGGAAACCATTGGCCTGGATGAGATCGTGGCGGTGGGCTACGGTACCGCACGGAAAAAGGATGTAACCGGTTCGGTATCGTCGGTGTCCGGCAAGCGGTTAGCTGAGACAGCCACGTTCAGTGCGGCAAAGGCCCTGCAGGGAAAAGCGGCAGGCGTGGTGGTACAGCAGACCAATGCCAAACCGGGAGAGGACCCTGCCGTAATGATCCGGGGCAACCGGTCCCTGAAAGCAACCAATGCCCCGCTTTATGTCGTGGACGGCATCCCCCTGGTGGTGGGCCTCAGCGAGATCAGCCAGTCGGATATCGAATCGATCGATATACTGAAAGATGCTTCGGCTACTGCTATTTATGGTTCACGCGGGGCCAATGGCGTGGTGCTGATCACCACGAAAAAAGGAAAAGCAGGCAAAGTGGTGGTAGAATATAATGCTTATTACGGGTTCGAAAAGGCCGCGAAGAAGATCGATCTTTTTAACGGGCCGGAATGGACCGGGTTTATCCGGGAGGCTTACCGCACTGCCGGGAAATACCCGGCAGAACCTTCTTACGCGATGGACCTGACCATGATCCCGGTGGGCCAGGAAAACGATCCCAACGGCATAGCATACAAAATCAAAGAGGCCTATGATGAAGACGGTTCGTGGCATCCTGAACGTCTGCCCTCAACCGACTGGATGGGTGCTGTCCTGCGTACCGGGCAGATCACCAACCACGAGATCAGTGTGCGCGGAGGTACCGAAAAACTGAAAGTACTGGCCTCGGCCACTTATTTCGACGAGCAGGGAATCGTGAAAACACAGGATTATTCGCGTTACTCGGTGCGTGTTAATTTTGACTGGGAGCTTTCGGACATCTTCACCCTGGGGGGTCAGACCCAGTTCTCCCATTTCGACCGGAACGACGGGCCCAATGTTTTTGACGGGATAAAAAATCTTTCCCCCCTGGCCAATATTTATGATGAAAACGGCGGACCGGTCAACCGCCCGGGCAATGACCCGGTGCTGTGGAACCCGGTGCTGAATATCACCGAAGCCAAAGTGAAGTACCGGAAAGAACGCTACCTGGGAAGTTATTACCTGGAAGTGAAGCTCCCGTCCGGGTTCCGGTTCCGTTCGAATTTCGGACTGGATACCGGCCCTTATTACGACCAGCGGTTTTACGGTTCCCGGAGTTCTGACCGGCAGGGCGGAAACCCCCGCGCCGAGAACGGCAGCGATACCCGCACCATGTATACCTGGGAGAACCTGCTGTACTGGAATAAAACACTGAACAGTCACCGGATAGGGCTAACCCTGCTGCAGTCGGTCCAGCAGGAGAAATATGAGAAGGCCCGCATCACCGTGATGGACCTGCCTTACGAGAGCCAGCGGTGGTACAACGCGGGCAGCGCCCCGACCATTTCAAGCGTGGAAAGTAAATATACCAGGTGGCAACTGGCTTCCTTCATGGGACGGATCAACTACAGCTGTAAAGACCGTTACCTGTTAACGGCCTCTGCCCGGTATGACGGTTCGTCGCGGCTGGCCGAAGGACATAAATGGGTGCTCTTCCCGTCGGCGGCCCTGGCCTGGCGGATCAGTGAAGAGGGATTTATGCAGGGGACCGGCACACTGGATAACCTGAAGCTCAGGCTGGGGTTCGGGATTACCGGCAATACGGCCATTGATCCCTATAAAACGTCAGGAAACCTGGATTATGCGCGCTACAATTTCGGCAGTTCCAACGTGATGGCGTTCTACCAGAATGAGATGCCCAACAGTGACCTTTCCTGGGAAAAGACCAGGCAGTGGAATGCAGGTATCGATTTCGGTTTTTTCCGTAACCGTATCAACGGGGTGATTGACCTGTACCTGCAAAATACCGATGATTTGCTGATGGACCGGCAACTGCCCCAGGTCTCGGGCTTCAACAGCGTGGTTTACAATATCGGGAAGACCCGGAACAAGGGCATTGAGATCACGCTGAATACCGAAATTATCAGGGCCCGGGATTTGAACTGGAACAGCACCTTTATTTTTGCCCGCAACAAAGAAGAGATCGTCGAGCTTTACGGGGGTAAAAACGACGATACCGGGAATAAATGGTTTATCGGGGAGCCTCTTTCTGTTTTCTACGATTACAAATTTGCCGGCATCTGGCAGTTGGGCGAAGAAGCCGAAGCCGCCGGGTACGGGTCGTCGTTCGTCCCGGGGACGATCAAAGTGGAGGATACGCACCCTGACGGCAAAATTACAGCAGAAGACCGGGTCGTGCTTGGTTCTTCCCGTCCTAAATTTACAGCGAGCTTTTCCGGTAACCTTCAGTATAAAAATGCCGATCTCAGCTTTTTCCTGAATGCATCATATGGAAATATGCTCAACTTTGACCGGAATATGAGTTTTAACGGGCGGTACAACAGCGTGAAGGTCAACTACTGGAAAGTCACCGGATACGATGCCTCCGGGAAACCGGTAGCAAGCAATGGCAGCAATGAGGCGCCGCGTCCGGATAATGCGGTCGAAAACCCGCCTTACCGGGATGCCATGAATTATTTCAAAGCGTCCTTTCTCCGGTTAAGCAATGCCACGCTGGGCTATACCATTCCGCAGACGCTTGTCTCCCGGGCAGGGATCTCCAGGCTGCGCTTCTACCTCTCTGTGCAGAATGTCTTCTGTATTACTGATTTTCCCGGTACGGACCCGGAAAGCGGGAAAAACTTCAATGCCCCCATGCCGCGGACTTTCCTGGCCGGCGTCAACCTGGGCCTGTAAAAAATGACTGGTTATTAAATGATTAATTATCAAAACGAAAATGAAAAAAACAGTTTATTTATCCATATTCCTTTTTTTACTGGCATCAACGGCCTGTAAAAATTTCCTGGAAGAAAAACAATATACCGATGTGAGCTACGGTTACCTTAAAACAAAAACAGGCATGGAGTCGGCTGTTGCCGGGGTCTACCAGGTAATGCGCTGGTACTGCGGTTCGTATAACCAAAGCTCTAACAGCACGGTTGGCGGCAATATGGAGGCTTACTACGTGCTGAGTGAATACGGGACCGATTTTACCTGGGAAGGCTCGGACGGCGGTAACAAAGACCCGTTTAACAAATATATGTCTTCGCTGAACCCGGGACAGGATGTGATCAACAAGTTCTGGAACAACAACTATAAAGGCATCACCCGGGCCAACACGGCCCTGATGTACATGCCCGGAGTGACGGATATGGCGGAGGATGAAAAGAGTGAGCGGGTTGCCGGGCTGAAATTCCTGCGGGCCTATTTTTATTTTGACCTGGTACAGCATTACGGGGCGCTGCCACTGGTCACCGAAGGAAATGTTTCGCAGGTGGTCACCGGTTTTGAAAGGGCTCCCGTGGCTGCTGTCTATAAACAGGTGATCAGTGACCTTAAAGCGGCGTATGATGTTTTGCCGGATGTATGGCAGCAGGCCGAAAGGGGACGGGCCACCAAATGGGCCGCAGGGCACCTGCTGGCCAGGGTGTACCTGGCCCGGATCAGTGCTGAGGCCGATATCCGGGGCGGAAAGCAAACGGATCTGGACAGCGCTGCTTATTATGCCGGACAGGTGATCGAATCAGGAAAATTCTCCCTGGAACCCGATTTTGCCGGTGTCTTTGAGCAGAATAACCAAAAGACGACCAGAGAGATCATCTGGGATGTGGAATATACCGGTGATGCCTTGTTTAACGGTGCGGGAAGCTCGGGCAGTGACGGGGGCAACCAGCTTCACCTGTACTGGGTGGAGCAGTACGACATCAAACCGGGAATGGTCCGCGATATTGAAAACGGCCGTCCCTGGAAACGGCTGCGGATCAACCCGGAGGCCCTTGAACGGCTGTGGGACCGGAAAGCAGACTCAAGGGTGTATAAAACCTTTCAACGGACTTACTGCTGCAACAGTCCGGGCACTGCCCCGGTATGGGAACCGGCCTATTATTATATTGACCCGGTAACCAATGAAGAAGATAAAAATGACGTGATCTATACCCCTCCGGCCGGACTGGTCGGGAAACCGAAATTTCAGGGCGGGGACACGGCTATCTACCTGTCGCCAAAATATTACGGGGCGCTGGAGTATTATTCTGCAACCCGGCCCAGACAGGGGCTGGTGAATGAAGCCGGTTACCGTCAGATGCTGACCGATATCGCCAAAGCGCCTTACCTGCTGACACCGGTGGACAAATATGATGTCAACAATTTCCCGACCATGTTAAAATGGCTGGACAAACAGCGTCCCGACATCAATTACCAGGCCGGTTCGCGTAATTTTCACCGGATGCGCCTTGCCGAGACGTATTTGATTGCCGGTGAAGCATACGGGAGGAAAGGCGACTGGCCCAATGCCCTGAAATATATCAACGAAGTGCGTAAACGTGCGGCCTATGCCGCAGGCGAGCAAAAACCGCCCGAGGTATACCGGATCGACGGAGGCGAAAACAATACCGTTTCGACGGTCAGTAATATGATGGTTAGCGAAGCAGATGTCCATGGTCCTGAATTTCCCTCAGGCGATGGCTTTGACCCTTTTGTTGACTGGATGCTCGAAGAACGGGCCCGTGAGCTGTACGGGGAGCTGAACCGCTGGAAAGACCTGGCCCGCACAGGGACACTGGTCGCCCGGGTGAGATTATACAACCCGGACGGGGCAGGGAACATTCAGGATTATCATAAGCTGAGACCTGTCCCGAATACTTATATTGACCGCCTGTCGCCACAGCCGGCTGTTGATGATGTTCAGAACCCGGGCTATTACTAACGCACCGGAAAGGATCCGGCCCTTCAAAAAAGGCCGGGCCCTTCTTTTTGATTTATGTACAACGAAAACCGTCCGCGCGAAAATGTTGAACAAAGCAAAAATTTCGTGGATTTTGTCGTACACTCCTTTTCTCCGGATAAAACAGGTATTCATAAATCTTTTTATTGAAATATATTGATGTTTTAAAAATTATAAGTTAAATTTATTCGCAACAAATCAAAAACTTTGTGTTCGTTTCATACTGACGGGAGATAACCCCTGGCAGGAGAGAACGACTTTCATGTTCTTTGACATTCTGCCCCCTTGTACTATAAAATGAGTTATGGATTCCTTTATTGGCTGGATAAATAACGTTCGTATTAAATGCGAAGGTATTCGTCAGCCTCTAACCGTCGTCTCCGCTGATTGTAGAAATGTCCGTCAGCCTCTGATTGCTATTAAAATAGTTTCAGGGAAGTTCGTCAGCCTCTGACCGCATTTAAAAAATCTTTGGAGATGTCCGTCAGCCTCTGACCGCATCTAAAATAGTTTCAGGGAAGCTCGTCAGCCTCTGACCGCTTTCAAAAAAATTTCGGAGACGTCTGTCAGCTTCCGACTGCCTTCAAAATAGTTGCCGGAAAGATCATCGCCGGCAAACTGTAGCAAACGATACATGCGATCATAAAATATTTCAATGCACCGGTAAAACATGACCTGGACTAATATTTTCCTCCTCTGACAACCCTGTAAAAAAAAAGGTATTCACAGACCGGATATTAGTTCATCCGGCATAAGATACTGTGCCGGTAATACTTAATAAAATTAACACGCCCCAAAAAACAGGGACGCATTTACTTAAAACGAACATACAATGATGAATAAGCTTAATTTTAGCTATTTCACGGGTCCGGCACTTTATGCCTTTGTCCGTGCTTTGCTGAAGATTGTTGATTCTTCAAAAATAACCGAAGGGATCCTAAACACCCTGTTAGTGAACCTTGAGACTGTTTTTGCCAGCTTTAGCAAAGGTTTTGAACGTGAATCCAATGATCCTTTGACCGGCGATGCAGCCGAAAAGGATGCCTTAAGAGATCAGTACTACAGTGGAATGAAAAACTATATTCATTCATTTTTAAAAAGTCCTGAAACTGCGAAAGCCGATGCCGCCGAGAAACTGGAAGCTGTTATTCGGAAATACGGATGGAGTGCCGAGTCGTACAGTTACGGTAAAGAAACAACGGCCATAGCCAAATGTATTGAAGAAATAACCACATCATATGCCGATGAGGCCGGCACGCTGAATTTAACAGATTTGTGGCTAACACCACTTAATGAAGCCCAGACCGCTTTTGAAACCATCCAGTTGGAACGGGTAGAAAACGGGGCTACAGATGTCCCTACCATTACCCAATACCGTACACCGCTAAGAAAAGCCCTAAGTACCTTGATTACTACCCTTGATACGTTTGGTGAAAACAGCGAGGATGTAACCATACAAGGTTATGCCAGCCAGGTTGATGAGCTGATCGGTCGTACCATGGCATCGTTAAAGTCCAGCGCTAATCGCAGTGATAACGACGAAGACAATAGCGACAGCGAAAGTTAACCTGAATTCGTAACAGAAAAGCTGGATGAATAATTCAGGTTAAAATCGTCTGTCAGCAGGTTGGGCTCCACAACCTTGTACTCATAAGTTTTACCGGTGTTTTTAGTTGAGACAGTCCATTTTATATTCCGGTAACTTACTTTGCCGGCCCTGGATTTTCGCTAATAAGCTGTAAGGCTTCCTGTTCGTAAATTTCGCAGGTCTTTTCTCCCAGTGATGTACGGGTAACATAGTTATACCGTTCAAAACCGCTAAAATCTTCTTCATATATCAGACTTTTATTTCCTGTTTAGATATATTTTTTTGCTATCCGCTAAAAATATACGTGTGCTTTGCGTGTAATTGCTACCAAACGGAGCTTTGTATTCCAGATCGAGATAAAAAGCTTTATATCCCGATTCCGGGTATTCAATGGTAACCATAATTTCTTTTCCGCCTTTTTTATCAAGGACTTTTTCCGTCCATTCTTCATCCCTGAAATCCCGGTCATTGGAGTCAGCGCTCCATAAAACAGCATCTTCAAGAATTTTCGGGGTTGTTTTTACTTTTAGTGTAATTATCCCGTTGTTTTCAGAAACAGAATAGTCGCAAACCGGATGTTTGTTCCCGGTAATTGCCTCGCCAAAAAATGCGCTTAATGTAGCGAATGCTTTCTTTTTATCTCCCAGGCCGTGCCCTGCATTGGGGACGTAGCAAAGGTGATTGTCGCCGGGGATGCTGTCGATGTAATTTTTTATGGCATCTACCGGCCAATATTCATCGTTTGCCCCGTTGAAAATCATTTTGGGCATGGTAAGGCTTTTCCGGTAGGAGTAAGGATCAATCATTTTTACCAGGGCATCTCCCCGGGAGGAACCCATCTGCTGGGCGACACCAAGTTTTACGTAATCCTCAATTTGTATGCTGTATTTGCCCCAGGCCTCTTTGTGATAGGGAATATTTACAGGCATATTCAGCATATCAATAACCATCGGGGCGATTGCCTTAACCCGTTTGTCGTTTGCGCCTGTGAGCCAGGTGGTCCATCCGCGTTTTGAGCCACCGGAAACGACAAATTCCTTTACTTTTGTTTTTAAATCATTTTTAGCAAATTCCTGAACAGCGTCCATGGCACGTATGGCGCTTTTGGTCATGGGGAATAAAAGCGGCCAGGTGTAATCGTGGTCGTTCTGGAAATTGTGAAAAGTGTACGAAATAATTTCATCTTCGGTTAAATCACCGAACAAAGGCTGATTCGGTATTTGCCATACAATGGCCGTTATGGCTTTGTTCGTTTTCGCAACCTGACTGAACATTACAATTTCGTTTTTGTCCCATTTGTGAATGTTGGGTTCGCCGTTTTTCACACTTCCTCCAGTTATAAACAAAAGTGCATCTTTATATTTTAAATCGTCGGGAACCATGACGGTGAGCTCATGTTTCCAAACAATATTCCGCCATGTTTGCGATGTGAAAATAATGCGGTAAAGGGTTACATCTTCCGCCTTAAATTTATCCTGTACTTCCCATTTGAATGATTTATCCCCATTGTTCAGATAGGACTGTAATGCATTTTCGGGGGTAACCGGTTTATTTAATCCGGCAAATACAACCGTTACCGAATACAACAGGAATACAATTCCAACAAATACTTTTTTCATTTTATTACATCATTAATATGGATTACCAGTACCCTGGAGTACCCACGTTTTCGACCATGCACTGTTGTTGCTGTCGTCGTTGCCTTTATACTGGGTAGGTTCGAGTTTTTCGATGGCAGCTTCCGCGTTTTCCCTATTCTTTTCTATTTCGTCATTTAAATGGTAATAGAAGCGGAGAGGAAGGGCAGCCCTTTTTGCCGCTTCTCCTGCGTGTAAATCGGGTAACCCTGTTCTTCGCCAGTCGAACCATGTTTCTGCGGCAGCCGACCAGCTTGCAATCCATTTCTGTGTCATGATACTTTCGAGCCCGGAGTAGGGGGCTCCGCTAATGTAACTGCTGAATGAACTTCCGGTACCCCAGACATTGAACGATTGCTGTACCCCGTCGGCGTAATGTTCCTCAGGTGTTCCGGGAGCCCAGCCATACAGGGCCGCTTCGGCAAGGATGAAATGGACTTCTGCCGATGACATAATCCTCATTTGCAGCAGGTCTCCATTGGTTGCTTTATAAATATTGTTTAGTTGTGAAACATGTGGATTATAGGTCCCTTGTCCGGCATCAGGGTTCATGTTGTAAATCTGGGCTATTTTACAACCCGGGGGTATTCCCACGTATTCCTGGTCAAAGTCGATACTTAGGCCGTTTGTTTCTTCGTAAGCATCGGCAATGTCCTGTGAAATTTCCCGTTTCCCGTTTACAATGCGGTCCACTTCCGTTCCGCTGACCAGCACAAAGGGAATTTCAATTTTGTTGGCCCAGATGCCAAGCCTCGGGTCGTTTAGTCCCTGAAGCGTTTCTACCAGAGTAGAGCAAAGTTTTACCCGCATGTAATTTCCGCTCGGGGAAATGTTGAATACTGTATTGGTGGGCCACGAGTCGCCTTCTGAGTTCCCTATGTATCCAATATTTGCATCGTCAGCCGAGCTTGTCATTATCGGATATTGTTCGCTATCTGAAGTTATTTTTCTTATTCCTTCTTCTGCAAAGCCGGGGTCTTTTACTGACAGGCGCATATAGTATCGGAGCGCCAGCGAATTGGTAAATTTTCTCCACTTGGTGACATCTCCGTTAAACAATACATCTTGTACCGTATTTATATTTTTATAAGAATCGCTACTTTTTGAAAGTAATGTATTGGCTGTTTCCAGGTCAGTAAGGATCCCATGGTAGATATTTTTTTGATCATCGAAAACCGGTTTGAAATATTCGGAGCCTTGTTCTGCCTTCAGGGCGTCGGTATAGGGGGCATCTCCCCAAAGATCAGCGATCAGTCCAAAAGTATATGCTTTCAGGATTAACCCAACGCCCTGGTGAAACTCGTATCCGCCTTCTACTGCCTTGTTGTAATATTCATCGGCATTTCTCAGGATTCCATAATATCCCGACCAGCTATTGGATAAATTATCCCAATCGTAACTGTTGTGGCTGCCCGACCATCCGTCTTTCTGGGTATGCTGCATTACCCCTGCAATATCTCCAAAGCCCAAACTGACAACCGTTTGGCCAAGCCCGGTGATGATAGTAGGCAGCAAAAGATTGACATCGGCAACTTCAGGAGCAATATCATTAGGGTTGATGTTTAAGTCAGTAAGGTCCTTACATGAAATAACAATAGTGAAAACTAAAGTTAGAATAATGATAAAGCTGTTTTTTATATTTTTCATGATTGTAATTTTAAACAGGTTAGAAAGAGAAGTTTAATTTGAACCCGATGGGGACAACCCATGGATCGACATTGAACCGTTCAACCCCCTGGTTGAACACTCCGTTGCTTTCTGCCTGGAACGCTTTTTCCGGATCCACCCCCAGCGCCGAGGCTTTGGTCCACAGAATAATGTTGCGGCTGTAAATCGAAAAATTTACATCCTGCAGTCCAATTTGCTGCGCAACCCGGTTTGGCAGCCGGTAACTTAACGATACTTCCCTCAGTTTGATATAGTCGGCGTCGAACACGTTCACTTCGCCAATGTCCCACGGATAGTTGAGGGCAGAAGGCAGGAAAGTGGTACCTTCTGCACCGAGATTTTCCTGTGTTAAAATAAATTTGCCATTTTCGTCATACTCTCCGATGACCCCCGGTGCAAAAAAACCGTCATAAACAGTGTATCCGCTGTACGATTCGGGGAATCCCCCATAGTCTGGTGTGGGTCCGCCAACCGGTACCGGTCTGTCGTTGAACAGCAGTTTGTCGGCATGAGCTATAACCCAGTTGCGCAGTTCGTTGCTTGCTCCTCCTCCCAGTTCCCCTGGGTTTGCAATTTTATCGAGCCAGGCCTGATTCTCCTTGTCTTCCGATAAATATCTCCATGTTTGCGAAACATATTGTCCGCCCGAACGCCAGTCGAAGGTCATGCTTAGCGTGAAGTTTTTATAGGAAAACGATGTTTGCAAACCCATAATAAAATCGGGATTGTAATTCCCTATCTTCGTGTATTCTTCTTCTGCCTGCCATGTGGCGTAGGTTTCCGGCCCCTCCAGGAGCGGATAACCATAATAGTCGGAATTTTTATCGGTCACCCTTTTTAATTTTTGAGAATACAGATCGCCGACCAGGCCGTCGTGACCTTCAGCAGCGTTTTTGGCATAGGCTACACTTTTCACTCGCCCCTGGCTCCATATTTCTACAAAATCGATTCCCTCGGTAAGTTTAACTATGGTGGTTTTGTTTTTTGTGAAATTGATGTTTACGTCCCATGTCCAGTCGTTTGTTTCAATGGGAGTAAATCCCAGCAGGAATTCAATGCCCCGGCTCCGGATCAACCCTGCGTTGACCCTGGTACTGCTGAAGCCGGTGGATGAAGCCAGGGGTACATTGAATATCTGGTTCCGGTTGTTGCTCCGGTAATAAGTGCCTTCGAAACGCAGACGATTGGAAAGCAAGCGGATGTCGGTGCCGAATTCGTACGATTTCACGATCTCGGGTTTCCGGTTCGCCGACAACAACCCTGATTGTTTTGACAACCTTATTGCCTCGCCCCATTGATCTGATTTAGTATAGGAAGCAACTATCTGGTAAGGGTCGTCGTCGTTACCAACCTGTGCCCATCCGCCCCTTAGCTTGAGCATATCGACTTTTTTCCCCATATTGAAAATTTTATCAAACATTAAACTCAATGATGCCGAAGGGTAAAAGTAAGAGCGATTTTTTTCAGGAAGCGTACTCGACCAGTCATTGCGGGCCGTCAGGTCGATGTAGGCAATTTCCTTCCAGCCCAGGGTTGCCATGCCATAAACACTGTTGACTTCCTTCTCGTACCTGGCACTGGAATAGGTCAGCGACCCGGAATTGATATTTCCTATTGTATATACCTTTGGAACGACCAGTCCGGCTCCGGATTTTGATGAGACGCTTGCTCCGGATGATTTTGAATATCTGATGTTTCCACCGCCCGAAAGGGTAAGGGAAAAGTTGTCCCAGTCGTTTTTCCAGGTTGCCAGGATGTCGGTATTTCTTTCGAAGTTGTCCCCTCTGTATATACCATAAGCCCCGTTGTTCGGTTCCGCAGTATATCCCGGCGCTATTTTCGTTTCGCGTACCTCATCCGATTTATTGAGCGAATACCGTCCCGTAATGTTCAGTTTGGGCGTAATGTCCCAACTGGCCACCAGATTACCATATACAAGATACCTTGTGAGGCTGTTGTTCACATCATGGGCCAGAAACCAGGGATTTTCGTGGGCGTCGGAAACACGCTTGATGCTATTGCCCCCTGTTTGGTAGTCGCGCAGTTTATTAATATCGATATTGGAGGGGTGGCAGTATGCCCACTGGAGGGGGTTGGTACCCCTGTTCGAGGAAGGCCGGTTATCTGCCCAACTATTGGCAAAGTTGATGTCGGTACTCACTGTCAGGCCTTTGTCCATTTTTGAAGAGGCCGAAAGCGATATGCTGTTTTTGTTCAGGTCGGAGTTAGGGATCAGCCCGGAGTGGGTCATGTTCGTCACGCCGAGCCGGTAGTTTATTAACTCATTACTGCTCGAAATAGCTACGGTGTTGGTGGTTGTAAATGCATAGTCGTTTACAAAGTCCTTTACGTTGTGTGGATACGAAACCACTTCGGTGGGTATGGGTGCCCCGTTTGCATCGAGTGGCGCATCCCACTGAACGGCCCAGTAGCCCTTATCGTTTTCCGGCCCCGAAAAGGAGTATTGGGCCGGGTTGATTTCTGGTAAAATACCTCCTCCCACATCGTCAGGCCTGAAAGAAAAATATCCGGTGGCAAATTTAGTTTGGACATTCAAATAACGGGCAGGTATATCAAAAACGGTGTTGGATGTAACTGTTACTTTCATTTTCTGTTTGTCCTTTGCCCTTTTGGTCGTGATCATTACAACCCCGTTCCCTGCGCGTGACCCGTAAAGCGCGGCTGCGTTCGCCCCTTTCAGTATCGATACGCTTTCAATACTCTCGGGATCCAGGTCGGCAATGGCATTACCATAGTCAACACGGTTGTCGGAACCAAACCCGCCCACGTTATTAATGGAATTTGACATGGGAACTCCGTCAACCACAAATAAAGGCTGGTTGTCGGACCTCATGGAGGATGCCCCTCTGATAACCATGCTTACCGAGGACCCGGTACCCCCGGTGGAACTGATGGTTACCCCTGAAACTTTTCCGGCCATCGAATTCAGAACATTTTCCTGGGCAACCCGGGTAAGTTCATCTCCTGCAACTTTCCCCACTGCGAACCCCAGTGATTTCTCTTCACGTTTAATACCCAGGGCTGTAACTACTACTTCTTCCAGCGCTTCAACGCTTTCTTCCATGGTCACATCCAGTATATTTCTTCCCCCGACTTCGATTTCCTCTGTCTTAAATCCTATAAACGAAAAAACCAAAGTAGCATTCCGGGGAACGTTAATGCTGTATCTTCCATCGGTATTGGTTACGGTTCCATTGGCAGTTCCTTTTTGTAATATACTAAGTCCTGGAAGGGCCATACCATCCCTGGCTGACGTGACAATTCCTGTAACTGTAATGTTTTGTTGTGCCCCGGCCTTTAGTCCTTTATTCGATGCAAAAGTACCCTGGGAAAAAAGAAAGGTTATTATTAATATAAACAAAAACCTCGCTGTAATATATATGGAATATTTGTTTTTCATATCAGATAGTAATTTGAATGGTTTTAATCGATTACTTCAAATGTGAGAATAAGTGCATTTGTATTTAATGCAATCAGTGGGTCTGAACTTATAATTGCCTCAGAACTCAAGCAAAGAAACATCACTAATCTCATAGAATGGTCAGTGATCTCTTCAACAATTACTTTTCTTTGAAAATCCATTACGCCGATAAATTCTGTCGAATTTGGAAAATCGATGGTCATAACTCCCGGGTAGGTCACTACCGGAACATTCAACGAATTAACTCCTGTCGCAAAATCCGGAATGGTAGGTACAGAAAAGTCTTCTTCTTCAACAAGTTCAAAAGTGGCATTGCCGGCAGGTGTATATGTTGCCAATGCAAAAGCATCTATGCCAAATACATCCTTCCCTCCTGTTTTTATAATAGTTGTCTGCCCGTATTGTTTCATGACAACGGCATAAACGATACCGGCAAAAGAAGAGCCATCGGTTGTATTGTGTTTAAACGTACCATCGTTATAAAAAGTAAACTGATCGTTGTAAGCTTCTTTTAATCCCAGGTATAAATCGAAAGCGCCGGCTGGCAGATATTCAATATCTTCATCAAATAATGTTAATTCTAAATCGGAGTTAACCACTTTGTCATTAACCGAATGGGCCTGAGATAATTTCCATGTCTTTCCATCATAACCGGGTTGGGTGTGGTCTCCGGTGAGCAGGGCATAAGGAGTAAGTGCAATGGCTAAATTAACATCAGCGGTTACGGTGTTGCCTTCTTTATCCATTGCAGTTAATGTAACAAGGTAATAACCACCTTCATCATATACATGTACCGGATCCTTTCCGGTACTTGTTTGGCCGTCACCAAAGTCCCACGACCAGCTAACGGCGCTGTGGGTTAGGGCTGTAAAAGCTACCTGTTTGTCGCTGACACTGTGAAATATCAGGGCAGACAGCGGAAACGCCGGCTCAGATTCGTCTGAACACGATTGACAAAGAAACATTCCGACAACCAATGCCAGGAAGCCAAAACGGATAAATTTTTTCATAGTGAATAAATTTTGGTTAATACTAAAACTTAAATAGAAAAAGTATGTGAGGCTAGCAGAGTTCTATTTGTGGGTTGAGAATTTTAAATGTTAATACATATTTAAAATATATCCAACATCCCTTTACAAAGCGCGATAAACTTGAAAATAAACCTGTTATTATTTAATACTTTGCAATATATTCTGATTGATACAAGTTATGAAAGCAGAACAAAAAAAACAAATGGAAATTTGTTCGTATTACATTAAATTTTAACCACAGCTTAAAAAACTCACCGATATTACTGAAAATGAATATGCAAATAACTATCTTTCTCAATCAGTACCCATGAATTCCGGGAAGAATATCGTAAGTTAACATGCCATTTTGCAGAAACTAAAAAATAACGGGAGGTAAATGATTTAAGAATAAATTAAACTTCAACAATACATGGTTCAAGCTCCTTTACACGAGAAAATTTTAACAGACGGGCTGAAAGAAGGTAATATCAAGATTTTTGATTATCTCTTTCACTACTATTACTCCGGTCTGGTTGTGTTTTCCTGTCAGTATGTGGATGATATGAATCTTGCAGAAGATATCGTTCAGGATTTCTTCTTCTATCTATGGCTTAATCACGAAAAAATTGAAATAAATCAGTCTTTGAAAAGTTATTTCTTCTCTGCAGTAAGGAACCGGAGTTTTGATTGCCTGAAGCATAAGAAAATAAAAGACAAGTTCGAAAATAAAGTAATAAACTCTTCTTCAGGGATACTTGAAGAAGAAAATTTTCTTGTTGAATCGGAACTGGAAGAACGGATCAATGAAGCCATAGAAAAACTACCTGAGAAGTGTAAAAGAATTTTTCAGATGAACCGTTTTGAAGGAATAAAGCCTGCCGAGATTGCGAAACAGGAGAATATATCTGTTCGCACGGTTGAAGGGCATATTGGCAAAGCAATAAAAATACTTCGAACAGAATTAAAACCTTATCTCTCTTCCTTTTTTAATGCGTTTATAGTTCTACTTTAACAGATTTAGAATGAAGACCAATTTTTCTGATTTTATACCCCAACCCCAAGGGGAGAAATCAGAAAAATCGATCCGGTTCCCCTTGGGGCTTAGGGTAAAACGGATGGATTTTTCGTTTTTGAAGGAATCTGTTAAAGTAGAAATAGTGATATTATTTTTTTGAAAAAATAAACTTTTCGGGCACGTATAAATTGAGGAATGATCGTCATAGTTAATGAATTTATGATAGAAATGGACGATAGAGAACAAAATAACCGAATAAATAACGACATGATGATGAGGTATCTGTCAGGTACTGCTTCCGATGAAGAAATTGTTAAACTGAAGCAGTTGGCTAAATCAGATACTGTTTTTAAGAAAGAATTTAAAGAAACGGATAAAGTTATCCGTCAAATAAAAGCATTGGATTTGATGAAACAGGTTGATACGTCTTCTGCTTTTGTGAAATTAAAGAATCGTCTGGAAAAGTATCAGTCTAAAAAGGGATGGTTGTATTACTGGCAAAAAATAGCTGCGGTTTTATTACTTCCATTTATTTTATTAAGCGTTTCCCAGTTTATTTTTCGTACTCAGAGCCAACCGGATGAGGTTACTTCATCGTTGGCATATAATGAGATCAGCACTTCGTCAGGGCTTCGTTCTACGTTCGAACTTCCCGATGGCACAAAGGTTTGGTTAAACGGTACGACAAAAATAAAGTATCCGATAGCGTTTCGTGGTAAAGAGCGCAAGGTTTATCTCGAAGGAGAAGCTTATTTCGAGGTCGCAAAGAATAAAGAAAAACCTTTTATTGTTGATATGAAAACAGTACAGGTACAGGCCATAGGTACTGCGTTTAATTGTATGGCATATCCTGATGACCACCAGATTGAGACAACTCTTGCCGAAGGAAAAGTGAAAATTTCGAAACTTGCCGAAGGTAAAATAAAAGGGGAATACATGTTGCATCAAGGGCAGGTTATGACCTTTCAGCAAAATTCAGATCAGTTTTATCTGCACGAAGGAGATTTGGCAAAACATCTTGCTTGGCGTAACGGGAGATTCGTATTTCGAAACGATCCACTTGAACTGGTTTGTAAAAAACTTGGGAGATGGTTTAATGCCGACATAGTGATTAAAGATAACGTTTTGAATAGCTACTCTTTTACCGGTACTTTCCAGCATGAAGGGCTGAGGGAAATACTTGATTTAATTAGTCTTACCTCGCCAATAAGTTATACAATAACAGAACGTGATATAAATAAAAACGATGAATATGGAGAATTAAAAATATATGTAAAAAAGAAATAGGGACAAACTAAAACCGGGAAGTGTTCCCGCACAACCCGGTTATAATTAGAAATAAGCTCTTGGGAGCATAAGTCTAACGTAAATCATTCAAATGTATGAAAAAAAAGTTATTAATGAAGCGACATGGGAATGGTAATATTCGCTGTCGTAAAATCTTCTTGATCATGAGACTTACGTTGTTTTTATTCTTTTGGGCTCTTGTTCAGACTATCGCATCAAATGGATATGGTCAGCAGTCAAGGGTTTCTATGGAGTTGAAGAACATAACCGTAAACGAAGTATTGAATATCATTGAGGATCAAACTGATTATTTTTTCCTGTATAACAATCAGCTTATAGATGTAAACAGACTGGTTTCAGTTCAATGCGAAAATGAAAAGATTGAAAATGTTTTGGATAATATTTTTGAAGGGACGGATGTGAAGTATATAATCAGGAACCGGCAAATTATTTTAACCAATCAGTCGTTTAAGGAAATTGAGATTTCCGGGAAAGTTGTTGATTCCTCAGGTGTTTCACTTCCGGGGGTTTCGGTTGCTGTTAAGGGAACGACTACAGGAACAGTTACCAGTATCGATGGCTTCTTTTCCCTGAAAAAAGTTCCTGCCAACGCAATTCTGGTTTTTTCGTTTGTAGGTATGGGACGGCAGGAAGTTCCGGTTGATGGAAGATCGGTCATTAATGTAACGATGTCCTCGTCATTAATTGGGGTCGAAGAGGTAGTGGTTACAGCCCTTGGTATTTCCAGGGAAACAAAATCTCTGGGATATTCCGTCGGAGAAGTAACCGGGGAGAATTTGACAAAAACACCTCAGAACGATGTACTGAATGCTCTGTCAGGGAAGATTTCAGGTGTACAGATATCGAGTATTGGAGGGGATGCAGGCTCCAGTTCGAGTATTATTATCCGGGGGGCCACTTCCCTGAATTCCAATAACCAGCCTTTATTTATTGTCGATGGTATTCCTGTTGATAACAGTGTCAATATAAAGGCGAACGACATAACTTCTGTTGATTACGGAAATGCAATTTCCGATATTAATCCTTCTGATATTGAAAGTATTTCCATATTGAAAGGACCAAGTGCAGCTGCTCTTTACGGGTCCAGGGCCGGGAGCGGCGTAGTCCTTATCACCACAAAGACAGGTTCATACAACAAAGGAGTGGGGATTTCTGTTAATTCAGGTATCATGTTTGATATTCCTTATAAGTTTCTTCCTTCACAGACGCGTTTTACTGTTGGGGCATTTGGTTTATATGGTTATGAAGCCTATGGGGAGGCCTGTGAATTTTGGTTCGGGCCTGAAACAAACACCGGGATCGAGGCGCCACAATGGGCTTATGATGGCGAATCAAAACCATTGGTTGCTTATCCCGATAAAATGAAAAACTTTTTAAATGACTATGGCTTAACTTTGAAGAATGACGTGAGCATTGGCGGCGTTTATGATAAAGGGACTTACCGGATTTCTGTTTCGAATGTGACGAACGATGGGGTAATTCCTCACACCGAACTTGACAAGACCATTGTAAGTCTGTCCAATACATATGATGTCAACAAAGCACTGAAGTTGTCATCAAACATCAACATCTCGGAAAACAGTTCAGACAACAGGTCTGCATCAGGGGACAACAGTAATGCGAATCCTCTTTATGCTCTCGATTATATAGCTCCCCATATCAGTCTGAACAGTTTAAAAAATTACTGGGAATCAGGAGAAGAGGGAGTACAACAGCATACCATAACCGGTCTGGATAATCCTTACTTTGTGGCCAACGAATTGAAAAACAGTTTTAAAAGGAGCCGTTTTTTCGGGAATGTGAAGCTCGACTGGAAAGTTTCTTCCCATATCAGCCTGATGGCGCGGGCTGCCCTGGACCGTTATACTGAACAACGGGAGACTAAAGTTCCTTATAGTGCGACAGACTTCCCCGAAGGGGCTTATAGCATCGAAAACTTATACTTTAATGAGATGAACTATGACTTTCTGGTCACCTACGACAAGAACCGGAAAGATTTTTCTTTTACCCTTTCAGGCGGAGGAAACTATATGTATCAGGATAAATCCGATATATATAATTATGCAGAAAAACTGGCAATTGCCGGGGTTTACAATCTGTCAAATGCTGTGGGCGAGGTGAAGGAAACAAACAGCCAGTCTGAAAAATTAATTTACAGTTTGTATGGCTTGGCCAGTCTGGGTTATAAAGGTCAGGTTTATCTCGACCTGACAGCGAGAAACGACTGGTCGAGTACACTTCCTGAAAATAACCGTTCTTATTTTTATCCTTCTGCCTCATTAAGTGTTCTGATGAATGAAATATTGTCATTCCCTGCTTGTGTTGATCTGTTTAAGCTGAGGGTGGGGGTAGCCCAGGTTGGTAAAGATACAGAACCATATAGCATCAAACAGTCTCTGTCGATTGGTGACGACTGGGGTGATTTAAAGCGTGTATATGAATCTTCAAAACTGCTTAATGCAAATTTAAAACCGGAAATAGCCACCTCCTACGAGTTTGGTACAGATATGGCATTCTTAAAAAAACGGCTGGGCTTTAATGTCACGTATTATGTCAGTGACAATAAAAACCAGATTCTGACCATTACTGATTTTCCTTCTTCTTCAGGGTACACTTCTAAAAAGATCAATGCCGGGCTTGTCAGGTCCAGGGGATGGGAAATCGGTATAAGTACAACTCCTGTATCGGGCCGTGATTTTAAATGGGATTTAAATATTTCGGCTACCCGTAACCGGACAAAAATAGTCAGGCTTACAAAGGATCTGTCATACATTACCCTGTATTCTTCCGGCGGGGCATATGCCCGTACGTATGTGGGGCAGAATATTGGCGATATCTGGTCATACGATTATGTCAAAGTTGAAGACAAGGATTCTCCGTATTATGGTTATCCCCTGCTTGAAAAAAATTCATACGGATATTATTCTTTGCAGGAGGCATCAGAAGATGCAATGATCAGGATAGGGAATTTCAACCATGATTTTCTGATAGGCATACAAACTTCATTTTCGTACAAACGTTTCCGTCTCGATGCCAGCTTTGACTGGAGGCAAGGGGGAAAATTCTATTCTGCTACCCAACGTTATCGCGATAATAACGGAAGAATATATAAATCACTTTCCGGCGTTCCCTATAATGATGCAGATAATTTGCCGGATGAAATTAAAGCCAATCCCGACAAGTTTTTTGGGAAATGGGTTGGAGGGATGACTTACGACCTGGGGGGATTTGATTATCCGGAGAATGCTTTTTATAATATTTACAGTTACCTGGGCAATGCTTATGCTCCGGGGAGTGCCGCTTTTATTCCGGGGGTCTATCAGGATAGCGATGGTAATTACATTGAACATCTGGGAGATGTAAACACAACTTCTTTTGGGCTTTCAGGGCTTGCTGTTGGTGATATGTGGAATTATGCAAATAATTATATTCACGATGCTTCTTTCATAAAATTGAGGGAGATTGCACTGAGTTACAGCCTTCCTCCGAAGCTGGTTCATTCGTTTGCCATGCAACGTTTTGATATTTCTGTTTTTGCACAGAACATCATGGTCTGGATGGCAAACAATATCAATGTCGATCCGGAAAGAGCCTTTGATGAAAGCTCAGGTTCTTTTAACCAGGGAATGGATAAATGGAACATTTTCCCTATGACTGCTACTGTTGGAATGAAATTGGGTCTTGAATTCTAATTTAAAAATTGTAACAATGAAAAGAGATACTTTTACGATCATATTTATGGTGGTGGTGATATTTGGACTTCTTCTGAATTTTTCGTCCTGCAAGAACCTGACCGATTTGAACGAAAATCCCAATGAGGTTACCGGGGTAACGGATGATTATTTTCTTTCTTCGGTTTTGACCGGAATCGTTTCGCTTTATCAAAACCAAACGTATACGGATACGGAAATACTTTGTGCCGTCCAGTATCTTCAGCAGGATTGGCTTGGAGCAGATAAGATTAGTTTTAACTGGGACAGCTATGGGTGGGACGATTATTACCATGTTCTGGAAACCAATGAAAGCCTTCTTAAGCAGTCGAATGACGAAGGCGATGAAGGACAGTTTTACCTGGCTGCTGCATTGATATCAAAGGCCTTCCTGTCGGGCTTTATGACAGACCAATGGGGCGATTTGCCGTATACTGAAGCACTTCAGGGTGATGAAGACCTTTATTATCCTGTTTTTGATACCCAGGAAGATATTTATTCAAATATTCTAAGCCTGCTCGACTCAGCAAACGTTTTATTATCCGGTTCTGATTATACCGTTGGGGATGAAAGCTATGATGTTATTTATAACGGAGATCCTGAAAAATGGAGAAAATTTGCGAATTCCTTGTCGTTACGTTATTACATGAGGTTAAGTGCAAAACTTCCTGAAACAGCCCGGACAGGTGTCGAAAAGATTTTATCCGATCCGGAACAATATCCTGTTTTTTCGGGGATCGATGATATTGCTCAGGTATCCTATGAGGGAACGTCCGGGGCAGATTCCTGGCCGGGAGGTGATTATAACTGGCCGGAAGAGAAACAATTTAAAATCCGCAAGCCATGCAAAACGCTTGTTGACACTCTTAGGGAATTTAATGATCCCAGGTTGCCGGTGTGGATTAATCCAGTCGAAATACAGATTGTTGTTGAAGATCCTGCCAATGCAACATATACAGATGAAGATATAACCGTTGGGGACAAAAGGTATATCCATTCTGATTACGCGGATTTAATCGAATATGAAAAAGAGGTTGGACCGGTAGATCCCAATCAATATGTTGGTCTGTCTCCCAATCTGAGTGATGCGCGTTTCTATAATCTTTATACAACCAGCCAGCAGGGAGATAATCCTCATATTTCTTATTTGGCTGATATGTACAGGGAGAACAGTAACTCTCAGGTGAAAGCTGTTTTTATGAGCTATGCCGAGGTTTGTTTTATTGCAGCAGAGGCAGCTTTAAGAGGATGGAGCGCCGGAAATACTGCTGAGGAGTATTACAACCGTGGTGTTGCCGCTTCTCTAGGTCAATATGGGCAATCGTCATATTCTTCTTCGTACCTGCAACAGGAAAAAGTCAGTTATAATGGTACCCTGAAACAAATAATGACCCAAAAATGGCTTGCCCTGTGGATGTCTCCTGAAATATGGTTCGACTACCGGCGTACAGGCCTTCCCGACTTTCAGTTTGGCAGTGGGGCTATTCATCCGGCAATGCCTGTCCGCCTGATTTATCCGGAAGATGAAAAATTAAACAATGAAACAAATTACACTGAAGCGGTAGAACATCTGGAGCAAACTGATTATTCCGATGGAATGCATGACAGTCAGTATTCAAAGATGTGGTTGATCCGGGGAACAGAAAATCCCTGGTGAATTTACAGATAAATAAAATAATGTAATGGATTCTACTTTAACAGATTCTTTGAAAATCGAAAAATTGGTTTTCTTTCTAAATCAGTTAAAGTAGAATGGATATGATTCAAAAATGTATGAGTCGTTTTGTTAGGAACCAAAAACATTAAAAAAGATGAAGACAACACTTATTCCTATGTTATTTCTGTTTGTTTATTTTCTCTCCGGTTGTAGTCATCAGCCAGCTATCTATTCCGAAATAGTTGGGGATGGTGAAGACCAGATTGAGATTGTGGTAGTGGAAGGTACTCCCTACGAAATGGGCTTTTTGCTGGGGAAACATCTTAAGGATCGGGCCCGTGAAACTCTTTCTTTATACCTGAAAGCAGCGTTTAAAGAAGGAGGAACATTGTTTGTCCCGGACAGTCTGGAAAAGGCATGGAAAAATAATCTTCCTTATATCGATCCCCGTTTACAGGAAGAAATGGAAGGATTTTCTGCCGGTGCAGGAATTGAATTGAAAAAGCTTCAGGAGGCACATGCAATACCCATTATTGCGCCCTATTCATGCAGCGGAGTGAGTGCGTGGGGCAAAGCCACAAGCGATAGCTGCCTTTACCAGATACGCAATCTGGACTATTCAACCCAGGCCGGATTACAGAAATATCCTTTAGTCGTGATCTATAAGCCGGACAAAGGAATAGCACATGCTAATATTACTTTTGCAGGAACACTTTCAAGTCATTCAGGGATCAATGCGGCATCGATTGTTTTGGGAGAGAAAGGGGAATCCCCTTCAAAGGAATTTCCCTATAATTTGAATGGGAATCATTTTACGATTTTGTTTCGCAAATTGCTTTATGATGAGCAGAACCTGTCAGATGTTGAAAGCGTGATTGAAAATACACCTCTGATCAAACGTTATTATTTGTTCGTGGGCGATGGAAAACGAAGACAAGAGAGAGCCGTAAAATATCTTGTTTCTACTCCTGATTCCGTCAAGTGGCATAAATGGACTGATAATGATAATAGCGATATACATGTCCCGGAAGTTTTTAAAAATGTTACTTATTATACAATTAAGAATGACCTGGCTGCTCAGTTTATCCACGAAAATTATGGGCGGTTGGATGCTGAAAAGATGATTCAGTTATCCAGGCTGATTGCAGGGAAGGAGAATCTGGTAAATATCATTTATAATGCAACAGACCTCGAAGTTTGGATATCAAATGCCACCGGGCATGAATCAGCATCAATGCGTAAATATGTTCATATTGATTTGAAAAAATATTTTAATGATTAAAAAAATGAGGAAACAATATATAAAGGCTGTATTTGTTGCTTTTTTCCTGATTGTTGCTTTTACCGGATATGCTGTCCGTCCGGTAACAAAAGCGGGACCGGTTACACCGGCGACAGCAATGCAAAGCTATTTGAATAACAATGATACCTCGTATTTCTGGACCCTTAAGGATACGGTAAAAGGTGACGGCATAACGATTTATGTGCTTGAACTGACATCCCAAAAATGGAGGAAATACTTATGGAAACATAACCTGACTATTGCCGTACCCGATGAATTGTCAAAGAATGAGGCCTTATTATATATTTCAGGAGGAAAAATTAAAGAAGATGGTGAACCTTATCTGAGAGAAGGGGACAAAAGAAGAATGCTGGAGCTTAGTCCGTTGGCTAAAAAGAATAAAGCCATTGTGGCGATGTTGTGGCAGGTACCGAACCAGCCATTGTACGACGGACTTACCGAAGATGCTTTGATTTCATACACCTTGCACAATTACCTGAACGATGGCGATCTTACATGGCCTTTACTTTTCCCGATGACCAAAAGCGCGGTTAAAGCGATGGATGCTGTTCAGGAATTTGCAAAAAAGAAACTGGACTATCCGGTTGATGGTTTTGTTGTCACAGGTTTTTCAAAGCGTGGATGGACTACCTGGCTGACAGGAGCCAACGACAAACGCGTGAGGGCCATTGCCCCCATGGTGATTGATATTCTGAATATGCCGGTGAATGTTGACTATCAGTTAAAAGCATGGGGCGACTACAGCATCGAGATACGGGACTATGTGAATCTGGGTATTGCCCAGCAGGTCGGAACGGAAAAAGGAAAACAGATCGTTCAGATGATTGATCCGTATTCGTACAGAAAAACGCTGACTATGCCGAAGATGATTTTTATCGGGACAAACGATCCTTATTGGCCGGCAGACGCCGTAAAAAATTATTTCGACAGTATTCCCGGTGAAAATTATATCCATTATGTGCCGAATGTAGAACATGACCTTGGCGACAGGATTGATGCTTTTGGAGCCTTGTCTGCTTTCTGGGAAAATACCATGCAGAGGCAGAAATATCCGGCATGCACCTGGAAATTTAAAAAAACTGATAAAGGAATAACGTTAACTGTCAGCACAAGTCCGGAAATGCTGGAAGACGTGTGGTTATGGACTTCTGTATCGGATGACCGGGATTTCCGTGATAATGAATTTAAAGGCAAAAGCTTAGGCAAAAGCAATGTATCAACTGTTTCGGTCGATATTCCAATGCCTGATTCCGGCTTTAAAGCAAGCTATATCGATCTGAAATACCGGACAAAAGAAGGACAGGTCTTTACTGAAAGTACCCGGATGTTTGTTTTTACAGACCAGGGATTAACCGATTGGACAGATTTGCATAAATAACAAACAGAAGATGAAAGGAAAACGAGTTGCAATATTAACGATAAGCCTGATATTACACTTCCTGATTGTCCGTGCGCAGCAATTGGCCGTAGGAACTGTGTTCCCAGATGAAAACAGTAACTGTATTTCTTCCAATTCAACAGTTACATCCGGTAATTATATCCATCATGACACCCCTTTTATTCAGGATTACAGTATAAAATATTTTATTGAGGCCGATAACCTGCATTTACTGAATGTGGCATCCGACCGGAACGGATATATCCAGGTTTTTTCATCTGCTGGATTGTTACGACCCCGTTCCGGACAGTTTCTGTTCCCGGGTACTTTGGTACGCGATGTTCAGTATAAACCGACTTCAGATAAAAAAATTGCAGGAACAGGCGTTTACAAGAACCAGTTGGTTTATATCGACGATCAGGCCGTTTTCAGTAATGCCTGGGCTGGTCGTTTGTTCCTGAAACACGGAATGCCTGCTGCCTGTATTTTTGCAGGGGGAAATAATTTTACTTTTCTGATTTCTGACGGAAAAGAGTTAAAGTTGCTGGAGGAAAATAAGACCTTGTGGAAAGGAATGGCTCCCGCAAAAGTAAAAGACATTCAGTTTGATAAAGGGAACAACTTGTTCTGGATTTTAACAAAGGGAACTGTTTGGAGTTTTTCTCCGGAGAAAAAGAAGCTGGAACAGGCATTGACTTTCCCGGATATAACATGTTTCGAAATTGCAGGAAAGCGCTTGGTTATCGGAACTCCTGACGGGTATGCAGAGTTTGACACAAAAACGAAAAAGCAATTGGGAGATATACATCGAAAATTGCCATGTACCCATATTACTGCCATTTCAGAAATAGATGGTCATCTCTGGTTTGGTTCCCCCGAAGGAGCTTTCATGCTTCGCGACGATGGTAAATTCAATTACTATGCTTCCGAACGCTGGCTCCCTTCCGGTAAAGTAATAAAAATAGCCAAAGGACCGGAACATTCTGTTTTGATCCTTACCGGTAAAGGTTTGGCGAAAATATGTTTCGAAAAAATGACATTAGCTGAAAAGGCAGCGTTCTTCGAAAAACAGGTGCGTGAACGGCACATCCGTAATGGTTTTAATGCGGCTCTGACCCGGATGTCAAAAGGGGATGTAACCAGTGGCAGTTTAACCGATTCGGATAACGATGGGCTGTGGACATCGATGTACCTGGCAGCCGAAGCTTTCCGGTATGCCGTGACCAGATCGGATGAGGCCCTGCAAAACATACGGGAGTTGCTGGATGCCATGGAACGGTTATATACCATTAATCCCGTGCCGGGTTTTCCGTCTCGTTCGTTCGAGCGCCGCGGATATAAATACGACAGTGAACCCTGGCGCCGTGCCGGTGACCCTGAATGGGACTGGAAATCGACAACCAGCAGCGACGAAGCCATCGGCCATATTTTTGTGTACGGGGTGATTGCCGAACTGGTTGATGTCTCTGAATTACATACTCAGGCTGTTTCGTTGATTGATACCCTGATGTCGCATATCGTGAAAAATGATTTTTACCTGGTTGACTGGAACGGGAAACCGACCCTGTGGGGGAGATGGAACCCCGAATATGTAAATGCCCGTCCGGAAATGGTAGGCGACCGGAAAATCAATTCATCGAACATCATCGGGATGTTGCAGACAGCATATCATTTTACCGGCAAGGAGAAATACAAAAAAGCAGCTTTCTATCTGATGGAAAAGCATGGCTTCCTGGAGAACCTGATGCGCCCAATGGAAGAAATAGGTCCGGCACCCGAAGAGGCTGACGACTGGAGTAAAATGTTATCGGAGGCATGGAACCACTCCGACGATGAGATGTACTATTGCGGCTATTGGGGGCTTTATCGATATGCTTTTAACGACACACTGAAAACCATGTACCGGAAGGCAATCATTGACCATTGGGAAATAGAACGTCCGGAAAAAGAAGGTTTATGGAATATTATGACAGCCATTACCGGCCCGGGCGATTTCGATTTCAAAGAGGCAATCTGGTATTTGCAGGAATACCCGCTCGATTTGATCAACTGGACAGTTACAAACAGCAACCGTAACGATATTGTCCCTGTTGATGAGAACTTCAGGATGCAAACAATAGCTGAAGTATTGCCCCCGGACGAGTTACCTGTCCGCAGGCATAATGCCAACCGGTTTGGGCTGGACGGAGGTAGTAACGGGCACGAAGAGGAGAGTGCCGGGGATATCTGGCTTTTACCCTATTGGATGGGACGTTATCTTGGTATAATTGGTGAAGCAACAGGAAAATGAAATAAGCAATAAGAAACATGAATTTATAGTAAAGTGGGTCTAGTAGAGAGAGAAGGCGTACAAAAAATATCTCAGCGGTATGAATGTCTCGCCTTCTTCTCTTTTATTAAAATATTATTTTGAGACCTTTTTTGTTTTTCCCGGAAATAATATTGAAAGAACAACGCTCCCGGTCAACACGAATAAAACAAAATAAAGCGAATAGGTTGATTTAAAACCGATTTCATCCAAATAATGATGGAATAACAATTTCAGCCCAACGAATATCAGCAGGATACTTACACCAATACTCAGGAAACGGAATTTTTCAACCATATTGAATATCAGGAAAAATAGCGAACGCAGCCCGATGATGGCAAAGATGTTGGAAAAGAATACCACGTACGGATCGAGTGAAACCGAGAAAATAGCGGGAATCGAATCCATCGCAAAAAGGAGGTCGGTAAATTCAATAATCACTAAAACCAGGAACAAAGGAGTGAAAAAATGTTTCCCTTCCTTTTTAAGGGCAAACTTGTTTCCTGCATAATCTGCCGATATTCGAAGGTGGCGCGATAAATATTTTACCCAGCCGTAGTCATGCGGGTCTTTGTGAGATCCCTCTTTCTTAAACAATATTTTTCCACCCTGGAAAACTAGGAATGCACCGAAAACCAGCAAAATCCAATCGAATCGTTGGATAAGGGCCGCGCCGGCAAAAATAAAGATAAAACGAAGGACAATGGCCCCGAGAATTCCCCATAACAGGACGGCCTTGTAATTTTCATGCGGAACGGAAAAACTTTTCAGAATGAGCATAATGACAAACACGTTGTCGATGGAAAGTGTTTCTTCAATAAAATAACCCGACAGGTAACTCATGGACATATGCTGGCAGTACTCGGCTACCATTCCTTCAAAATCTGATGACCGGAAACGTAAGCCAGGGGCATATTTATGTATTACTTCCTGAAGGCTTTCCGGCGAATCGATATCGATGCCGTGAAGTAAATACCCGAAATATTTCAGGAAAAAATAAAAACCGAATGCCAGCAGAACCCAGACTGTTGTCCAGCCCAGTGCTTCTTTGCTTGAAACGATATGCGAACCACGGCCCACCACCAGCAGGTCGATCATCAACACAGAAACAATAAATACAATAAAGGCTACAAGTAATATTAATTCGTTTGGAATCATGATCAAATTTTAATTAAAACGTGTTACACCCCCCGACACCATGAATTTCATAGCTTCGGCCGGATTCATATCAAGAGGTTTTATGGCCGACGAATCTACAAAAAAAAGTTCGCCCGAAAAGTTATAAGCATGAGGGAAATAAACTGCCAGCATTCCTTCCACTCCGATATCGTTGAGGCTTTCCTGTGTAATAAACCCCATTTTCCAGAGATTGTTTTCCCTGTTGATGCAAACCATAACCGGTTTGTTGAATTTTTTTTCTTTCCCGACAAAGGCCGAGAACAAATCGGTAAGCGAACTGTAGATTACTTTTAGCAACGGGGCTTTGGTAAGCAGGCGGTTGGTTAAAACCCGGAATGGCCTGGCAACCATGCTTTCACCAATCAGCCCGAGTATGGTAAGGAAGACGAAAACAAAAATAACGCCCAGCCCGGGAATATTTTTCCCAAACCAGTCTGTTATGTAGTCGCGCAGTAATCCATCTGTAAAGTCGAATATCAGGTAAATGGTGTAAGCCGTAATAATAAGCGGGGCAACCAGTACAAGTCCCTGAAGAAAATAAGTAAAAATGCGTTTCATATTCCCGGTATTTTTTCGAAAGATACAAATTCGGGGGAGAATATGGCCGCGTCTTCCGGAGGTTAAACCTCTCTTTTTTATAAAATTAATCCTTCAACATTATATTAGTTTAAGCACCTGTTGTTCTGTGCGTGAAATGCCTGAGGAACTCCTGTTTATTGTAGCACGTTTTTATTTACTCCAGTTTCTTTCAATTAGTTCCATAAGTTTTTCCTTATCCCAGAAGAATACGTTACCTGAAAGCTCATCAGGAACTTTATGCATAATTTTCTCCTTTGCATTCTCCATAAATCTACCACTTATTGCAATTATATATGAAGAAATATAATGAGAATTCTTATTTCCTAAAAGATAAAAAGGCATCGAAAAAGCATCATTTAGTTGTTCAATCAACATATCAATTTCTGAATTCACTTTTCCTGAAATGTCTCCTGTCTTAACCTGCATTCCATAGTAAATAGATTCTCCAAATTTATTTACTTCTGAAAATAAAAAATCTCTTCCATATTCTCGTTTCCCGTGAATATATTGAACATTATCAAAATTCATCTTTCTCATCAGAGGCAAGAGTAACTCTGATGAAAATTTAGGTTCATCTTTTTCAAAGTCATCTGACCATATTTGAGTGTTAATAAACGTCTCAAGCTCCTGCGCAATAACAGCTAAAGAATCGAAACTTTTTTTAATGAAATCATTTATATTTTCAGATAAATCGGCCCTAAATAAAATTCGGACAAGTTCTTCTGTATCATCCTCTCCTTCTAAAATAGTGATATTTCCAAAGTCCCTGACTTTCCCCATTTCAATCAACTTCTCATACAGGTAGAAAGTTGAATATTTACTCCATTCTGTATTTTCAATCCAAAAATCCTGAGCTAATAGAATTTTTAAATATGCTTGTTCTTTATGTTTCTCAATGTAAAAAACAGTTGAGAACGAATCAAAAAAGTCGTTTCCCGTTATCGTGTCAAAAGGAAGTAATAATTCATAGTCAATACTATTCTCCTTCCATGTCAGAAAGTTTTGAAAATCCGAATCCAAAAGTGAAAGTAAATCTTTACTTGAAGAATCGTTAGAAAGTTCTATGCAGTAAAAATCATCATCTTCGTATCGGATAACACTTATTTTATCACTAAGGATATTTTCATTCGATACCTTAAAAGTTGCCCGTTCAGTATTCAGGTCATAAACATCTTTGGCTTTTATGTTTTTCGTACTTTCAATTTCTATCATTTCGTCAATTCAAATGTGCTACAATTCTATATGTACCTGGTACATAAATTTCTTTATTGTCTGGTCTGGGAATATATTACGAATGAAAATCAAAGAATATCATCCAATAGCTTTTTGAAGCTAAGATTATTCCCTGCAACATGGATGTAGATATTATTATATTTTTTATCAAAACGTTACAGTTCTTTCTCTGTCCTTTCAAAATTTTTCAAGAACTATTTGGAATCTTTCAACACGTAATAATTTACCATAAACATAGAGTTTAGTTCCCATCCCTCCAATTTACGCCAATCTGCCTTAATGTCAAATAGGTTAATGATAAGATCTTTTAATTCTATTATTTGGATGAGCAAAATGATAGTTTCAGGGTGCAAAAAATAAACCTGAGTGTACAACACCCCACTGTTTTTGCCTCAATCTTCTCCAGAAGGAAGGCATATTTCCCGTGTGAAACGGGGCTTATTGACAGATTTTTTTCAAAATAGTAAATCACCCTCTTTATATTGCATATTCACGGTCAGGAATTGATCCTTCAAAATTAACGTTTATTTCTTGACCTGAAATCATTACAAACCCAAATGGATCTGCATCTGGAGGATTTAATAAGGGACGACCGTCCAAAGCAAATCTCTGTTGGAAGTATTTCTTCACGAACATTGTAAAATCATCCAAGATTTACTAAAATCCTTGTTTTTTAAATCATCCTTTTTTATCCAAAAATACAATCGACCAACGTCTCCCCACATCATTCCAGTCTTTTCATCTTCTGAGTCAATTTGTAATAGTAGAATCCAATCCTTTGCACTTCGCTTTAAATCTTTTGCTCTTGGGGAATTATATCCTGATGGATCACCGCAATACAATCCATTGGTCACTAATTGACATTCAAGTTCCATTTCGCTTTGAATATTATTTGCGTATCCAAGCATTTTATTAATTGAATAATCTTGCGGTAAATTTAGATATTGGTCAATTTCTGTTTCTGTTAGGTTTTTTTGAACGAAATCATTATCCCAACTTGGCAAAGCAACAGTTGTTTTAAAATCTAATTTACACTCATTAAATCTGGAATACTCAGGCAAATCAGATGGGAACTCCTTTCTATGCAAATTATCTGTCTCATCACTGCAATATACCTTAAACTTGTCAATATCTTTTGGGTCAAATCCCCATGCTTCTTGTTCTGCCGAATAGAAAAAATATAGAATTCCACTATCAGGCAGTAAATTATCAATATCAAATGCCTCAATCTCTTTTAAATTTATCTGATCCCTTATATGTTTCATATTTGTTTCTGTCACTTAATATTGCCGCATCTGGTAGCTTACGCACGTATCCCGAAACCGGACAGGCTGTGCCAGTTTTCCGGTATACGGCTCAGGCACTTTTAAGGCAGCCCCAGTGACAGGAAACCCGGCTGTTTGTATTGTTTTAACAGACATAAAAGTAATCATTTGTCTGCATTTTTTCTAAACCTGCTCTCCATTTTGTTCCTTTTCAGGGGTTTTATTCCTCCAAACGCTGCCAGTACCTTCGGACGCTGGCAGGTTCTCAGGAACAACAAGTGCAGGGCGGAACCTGCCAGAGTCTGTAAGACCAGACAGCGTCTAAAAACCGAACGAAACTAAAAATACTATCGGCTATCAAGAGTTATAACTCTAAGGTTCGTTCCCTTATAGCTCGATAGAGTGTAGAGGCATAACTCTAAGGAGTATAGAGTTAGTACTCTGCGGTGTGTGAAGTTATAACTACTTTTTCCTTAGAGTTACTACTCTAAGCCCCCGAGAGTTCAGTAGCATTTTGGTAAAGAAACTACCCCACGAGACAAGCGTACGGTCACGGCATGTCTGCCCGGGACTTTTCGCCAGACCTCCGAAACACTTCGCCAAAGAACCTGCCCCTGTTAGCACACCGGGTTTAATCATTCAATGAACGTTAAACAGTTGTAGTAGGCGACTTCTTATCACGTACGGTTCAGGGAGAGGTTTAGGGGTGAAATTTCCCTTTACCTACTCGACTAGCAAAAGTGCTTTATTATCTCTGAATCCAGTTTCCGATTTTAACGTTTGAAATCCTTTCAAATTCCCTGACATTCTCAGTAACCATAATCAGGTCTTTCTCAACCGCAGTACAGCCAATTAACAAGTCAAAATCACTAATCATTCTACCACTTTTTCGTAGCCTCGATTTTTCTTTTCCGTAAATTTCGTATTGAATCAAAAATTGGTAAAATTGTCAGATGATTAATGAATTTTTCAATAATTTCATAATTTTTTTCTGGATTATCACTGTTTTCTGCTCCAAAAACCAACTCTGCCAATGTAATTTCAGAAATAGCACAATTTCTCAATCCGACAGAACTTAGTTTATCAATCACACCAAATTTTCCACGAAAGAAATGAATACATATATTGGAATCAAGCAAGTATTTCATTTAGAAATCAATAAAATTATTTTTGTCAACTCTTGAGTCTCTAATATCCTTAATTATTTCGTCCGAACTCTTTGAATCCTCCCATGCTCCATATAAACTTGC
The DNA here is from genome assembly GCA_963662895.1 of Prolixibacteraceae bacterium. Taxonomy (GTDB): domain Bacteria; phylum Bacteroidota; class Bacteroidia; order Bacteroidales; family Prolixibacteraceae; genus GWE2-42-39. Next base: position 2,246,586 of record OY759981.1, read on the forward strand.
TAAATCAAAATCTGTTTCTTCTTTAACCTCTATTGATTCAGTTAGTTTTACAATCAACTTCTTTTTAGAAATATTATCCAATTTGGTTAAGAAACCAAAATATTTATCAATTGTAGTATTTGTTAATGCTAAACTCATAATCAATCTTTTTTACAAAAATACGGCTTTACTGACATATAATCACGGACATACTTGGCTTTTTGCATTTTTGCACCGGGTAGCTTACGCCCCCAAAGAACCGTATCCCGATACTCGGAACTGGCTGTGCCAGTTTTCCGGCATATAGCTCAGGCACTTTTAAGGCATCTTCAGCTAGCTATTCCTTCAAATACTTAATCTCTTTCTTCAGCAATTGTATTTCACACATTGCAGCAATGTTACAACAAATCAGCAACATTAGCCATATGAAATAAAAAGAATGCTCTCAAATTTCTAAAATGGTAAATAAAATATCGTTGGACGACGGCACCGAGGTTATAGGCCCGTTAGTGGTTCGGTTTATTCCTGTTTTTTAGGTTGTAGATACGCACGGCCGTGCGTATCTACGTGCGTTCAATGATGCGATCCCAATAATTGCGTTGCCATAATTTACTGTCAGACGGTAGCCAATGACGGGTTTCTACCTCCCGGATATATTTATCTGTCGTCATGGTTTTGAACCATTGCACGGCCCGGTGTAGGGGCAACCCTTTGCGGTTGCCTTTGTTTCATCCGGATCATTACCCATTGTTTTTGATTGTCCCGTTATTTGCCGGTTATCTGATGATTGTAGGGTGTCCCGGGTGTGGTGGTGGGGATTTATCAGGGCAGACACGCAGGTCTGCCCCTGCGTGGGCGTCCTAACCATTATCGTTAACGGGATTGGTTGCCACAACGATTTCCAATATGCAATGAAAATGGTTAGGCATGACAAACATTTTCAATTTTTATTTTATATACCTCCTCCTGATTGGTTTAACAGGGTCAGGTATTTTATTTGTATGGTTTCATCTTCGGGGTTTTGTTCCTGCTTGTATTGTTCCAGTAATTCAGGACGACCGGCTAATAATTCTTTCAGTGTTTCGGGAATGATCATTTTTACAGTATTGGTATTAAGATCGAGGGCGTACAAAAAACGCTTCATTGCCAGTTTGGCCCCGGCAAATGCTCCTCCAATGGCCCCAAAGGTTGCGGCAACTGCCATTTCTGATTTGTACTTTTTATTGTCCGTGGGAATGCCACCTTTAAAAACCAGGTAGCGGCCACTGCTGATAACAGCAGCATACCAGATCTGAAGTTTATATTGCAGGCAGTTAATGTAGAGTGTATCCCCCTCTGAATAGGCCCAAAGCTCCTTGCACAGGGTTTTTCTCTTGATTGTTTTGTCGTCAGTGGCAAGTTTGTAGTCGTTGCCCCCGGCCATTTTAATATCTCCGGGAGTGCGTTTAATCACATTTAAATCCAGTGCCACAGAAGGTGATTTACTTCTGATTTCATCAATGCCCATATAGGCGCCTTTGGGGTAGTTACCTGTTTGTGCTGCAAGGTTCAGCGTTAAAGACAGAACCATGATAACAGAAAAGATTAGTTTGGTCTTCATTGAAATTTTATTTCTTGATTTTGCATTTTTTAGTGAGAATAATTACATCCGCAAAATTAGTGAATACAGCACTATTTTTTCTTCTTGCTTTCCAGTTTTTTTTCGAGGATGGCATTATCTGCACAGAGTTTCCGGATCATTTTGAGAAGAGCTGAGTCGGTCGGGTTTTCTACTGGTTCCAGATTATTTTCACTCTCTGAGTCAATGATCATTTTATCCCGTCCGGTGAGAAGCCAATTGATGCTGATTATTGCAGAATATTCTGAAAGCATAAAGCGACGGAAGAAATCGAAGCTGGGAGCTGACTTCCCATCTGTAATATCGTATATTGTTTGGGATTTAGCGTATCCAAGGTCGGCTGCAAAACTATTCCGGTTGGAAGAGAACCTGTTTATAACTAACTGTACTCTTTCTGAAATTTCTGTATCAGTCTTGTTTAGTTCTTCTTTTTTATGTTGGGATAATTCTTTCTTTGGCTGATCTGTTAATGGTTCGCCTATGTCATATAATAACCATTGCATATTTATTTTTGGATAGGCATCCAAAATTTTCCTTAACGATTTGAAGGATGGATCATTGAATGGAGGAGAGACTATGCCATTTAAAGTTGTCTTAGGAATACCTGTTGTTTTTGAAAAGATACTTTGCTTGTTATTTGCCAATAAGCGAATTAATTTTTTAACTCTATCATTGATTTCCATTTGTGTCATAGTTAAATTCGTATTTATTTTTGGTTTTCTGTTCGTATGTCAGTACATTTGCTCATCAAAACTTAAAATCCTTGTTGCCTATGACATAAGAAACCGAACTGACTCTAATTTAAACACCCCCGGGCAGGAGGTTTTCCTACCCGGCAAACATTCCCCTGCGGTTCCCAAAAATTAGTATTGGCGTACTGTCGGGAACCGCAGGATGAATGTGTTAATAAATTTATAAACTTTCAAACTTCAAATTTATGGAAAAAGCCTTAAAAACACGGTACCGTGTTTATGGAATTTTTATGCTCTTATTTTTGAGCTGGACGGGCTACGGCCTGCCCGGGCAAAAGCCGGTACCCCGGATTGCAGTAAAACCTGTTCCGGAAATTTCAGATGCCGGACTTCCCGGAATAACTTCTCAGGCACAACAAAAGATCAACGGGAAAGTGGCTGACGAAACAGGGGCTCCCCTGCCTGGCGTCACCATCGTGGTTGCCGGGACTACCCGTGGCGTGATTACCGACATTGACGGGACGTATTCAATAGAGGCCCGACCCTCTGACCGGCTTACCTTTTCGTTTATCGGTATGGAAAGCCGGACGGTTGAGGTCGGCACCCAACGGGTCATCAACATCACCCTGAAGGCCAAAGCCGAGGAACTGGAAGATGTGACCGTGGTCGCTTACGGAAAACAAAAGAAAGAGAGCGTAATCGGTTCGATTACAAGCGTATCGGCAAATGAGATCAAAATGCCGGTAGCCAAGATCAGTAATAACCTGGCGGGCCAGATGCCCGGTATTGTATCGGTTCAACGGTCGGGCGAGCCAGGCGCCGGTTCCAATTTCTGGATCAGGGGAGTAAGTACTTTTGGGGCAAACAGTACGCCTTTGATCCTTGTGGATGGTATAGAAAGGCCCCTGGATTTGGTGGATTACGAAGACATCGAATCGTTTTCCATTTTAAAGGATGCTACCGCGACAGCCGTTTACGGGGTAAGAGGGGCAAACGGTATTGTATTGATCACCACGAAAAGAGGAAAAGAGATGAGCAAACCCCGGATTAACGCAAAAGTAGAATACGGGGTATTGTCTCCTGTCGTTATGCCTGAACTGGCGAATACGGAACAGTGGATCGATTATTACAACGATATCACCTACGATAATACCGGGCGCTTTGCCTTTACCGATCAGGAAAAACAGAAATACCTGGACGGCACGGATCCGGATTTATACCCGGGCGTGGATTGGATGAAGACGCTTTTTAAAGATGCTACCGACAATCAGCGGGTCAGTTTGAATATTACCGGCGGGGGTAAAAATATCGTTTATTATGTTTCTGGTTCATTGTACACGGAAAACGGCATTTTCAATCCTGAAGTGTCTAAAAATTATGATCCTTCGATGCGGTATACCCGCTATAGTTTCCGGTCGAATGTGGATATTGATCTGACGTCTTCCACGAAACTGTCGTTGGGGCTGTCCAATCAATATGAAACGAAAAACCGGTTGGGGGTTGATCTTGCGACCATGTGGTCGATGGCATTAACGACGACGCCTATAGCGACTCCTACGGTATTTTCGGATGGCACGCCTGCCCAGCCGCTGGTCGGGAATAATCCTTATTATTCATTGAACAGCACCGGTTTTTCCCAGGATTTCTACAACAACTCGCAATCGCTGGTCAGCCTGACGCAGGACTTTTCCGAACTGATCACCAAGGGACTAAGCGCGAATGTAAAGTTTTCATGGGATGCCGTAAACGAGAGTACATTGGATAAACGGAAGCACCCGGCCACTTATTATGCAACGGGACGGGACGAAGAAGGGAATCTGATCCTGCATAAAAATTCAGATGGAAGCGATTATTTATCGCTGGCCCGGTCCAACAGGGGCAACCGGACCACGAACCTGGAGGCGTCGGTCACCTATGAGAATTTATTTAATGATACCCACCGGGTAGGAGCCTTGTTCCTGTTTAGCAGGAGGGAGTATACGAATAATTTTCCGGCAGACTATATTGCCGCCTTCCCTTACCGGAATATCGGCATTGCGGGACGTGCAACCTATTCTTACGAAGACAAGTATTTTATCGAGGGAAATTTTGGGTATAACGGTTCGGAAAACTTTGCACCCAGCCACCGGTTCGGGTTCTTTCCATCCATTGCAGCCGGTTACCTGATCAGCAATGAAAAATACTTTGAAAAGCTGCTCCCGGCCATCCATTTGTTAAAAATAAAAGCTTCGTATGGCGAAATAGGGAATGATGAAATCGGGGGCGACCGGAGGTTTGCCTATAATTCGGAAATGACCTGGAGCGGGGGATACTATTTCGGGAAATCAGGAGGCTGGAAAGCCGGCATTGCAACAGGTTATCCGGGAAATCCTGACGTGGAATGGGAAAGCTCCAGGAAAACCAACATTGGAATCGAATTGGGATTACTGAATGACTTGAAAATACAGGCAGATTATTTCGTCGATAAAAGGGAAGGGATTTACATCTTGCAGGAAAGTGTGCCCTCTGTTGTCGGGATCAATATCAATCCGTACGTCAATTTGGGGAAAATGGAGAATCGTGGAGTGGACGGTTCGTTGGAATACATGAAGCAAATAGGCAAGTGGTCTTTATCGGCCCGAGCCAATTTTACATTCAACAGGAACAAAAAGCTCTATGACGATAAACCCACCCCCATTTGGGCTTACCAGGAAGAAGTTAATGAACCTTATAACCAGTTCAGAGGACTGATCGCCCTTGGCTTGTTCGAATCGGAACAGGATATTGCCGACAGTCCTACCCAAACATTTGATGCCCCGGTAGTGGGAGATATCAAATATAAGGACATCAATGGAGATGGAATGATTAACGACTACGACCGGGTTGCAATAGGGTATACAACCATCCCGGAAATCAATTATGGTTTCGGATTGAGTGCAGGCTGGAAAGGGTTCGACCTGTCGGTTTTTTTTCAGGGGACGGATCATGTATCCAGGATTATCGGCGGCAATCCGCTTTACGGTTCCGGGGGCAGCATCCTGGTGAACGGGCAAATTTATGCCGATGTGGCCGAAAACAGGTGGACCTTACGAAATCCCGATCCGAATGCAAAATATCCGCGTTTGTCTATGCTGGAGAAAAACAACAACAAACAAGCCTCAACTTATTGGCTACGCGATATGAGCTACATCCGGTTAAAAAATGCAGAATTCGGATATACCATTCCCAAAAGAATTTCACAGAAAATAGGAGCGTCTACTATAAGGTTTTATTTGCAGGGGGTGAATCTACTCACAGTTAGTAAATTCAAATTATGGGATCCGGAGTTGGACACTAACTGGGGAGATGTTTACCCCAATATGAGAACGATCAGTTTAGGATTAAATGTTAATTTTTAAACAGGATAGTAATGAATAAATTATCGATAAAAATATATTATTTATTTCTGTTGACGTCTTTGGGTTCTATAGGCGTTTCATGCAGCGATTACCTGGATGTGGAGCTGCAAAATCAAATGACACTGGAAGAGGTTTTCGATAAAAGAAGCACAACAGAAGCATATCTGGCACAGGTGTATGGGTATCTGCCTGTCGAAGAAGACCCCATCTATGCAACCGGAGGGGACGGAACAGTGGTATCACGAAGCGATGAAGCGCTTTTTTCATGGTTGTACGGGGATTGGGAAAGCAACAGGCAAGGAGCCTGGGGCGTGACAACCGGTTATACCCATAACTGGGAACGTAATTATACCGGGATCAAACAAGCCACGATCTTCATGAATAATGTGGACCGGAATACGGAGCTAGAGCAGAATACCAAGGACGTCATGAAAGCCGAAGCGCGCTTTATCCGGGCCTATCTGTATTTCTCCTTGTTCCGCAAGTACGGTCCCGTCTATATCTGGGGCGACACCGAATCGAGCACCTTGGTAAAAGCGGATTCTATTGATCGCCATACCGTTGACCAAAACGTGGATTTTATCTTATCGGAATACGATAAGGCGATAGCCGTTTTACCACTTGCCATTTCGGACGAAGCCTGGTATGGCCGCATAACCAGGGGCGCAGCAATGGCTGCCAGGTCGAGGCTGACCTTGTATGCCGCCCGCCCGCAATTTAACGGGTGCGATCTTTACAAAGGAATGAAGAATTTTTACGGAGACTATTTGTTTCCTCAAACATCCGACCCGGATAAATGGGAAGTTGCAGCAAAGGCAGCAAAGGATGTGATCGATTTGAATATCTATTCTTTGTATGAGGACACCAAAGAAACAGATCCGTTCAGGCGTGCCATAAAGTCGTATCAGGGGGTATGGTTTGACAAATGGAACGATGAGGTCATCTGGGGCAAATGGGTGAACTCTGCTTTTGCTTATAATGTAAGATGCGCGCCTCCGCGAGTGGTAAAGGAAGGATACGGCGGGTATTGTCCCTCGTTGAAACTTGTTGATGCTTACCCCATGGCAGCATCCGGAAGATTTCCGGTTACAGGATACCGGGATAACGGAGAGCCGGTCGTTGACCCGTTATCGGGCTATTCAGACGAAGGCTTTACCGACGGGTATATTCATCCCCTGGATAATTTTGCAGCCATCAAAGCGCATAACAGCTGTGTAGGGCGCGATGCCCGCTTTTATGCATCGATCCTGGCAAACGGGATGAATTGGATCAACACCTATAAAGGAATAAAGCCGGTTACCTTTTATACCGGCGGAACCTCTTCCTATTCCGCATCGGGCGACTGTGTTAAAGCCGGTTTTTTATGGAGACGCTTTAGCGATCCGACCAACAATATCGAAGATGGGCAATGGGGGCAGTTTTGTTGGCCCTACTACCGGTTGGCGGAGATCTATCTCAATTACGCGGAGGCATGCAATGAAAAGCCAACCAGGGATGAACAGGAAGCATTAAAGTATTTAAACCTGGTCCGCAAAAGAAGCGGGTTAAATAAGATAGAAGAGGCATACCCGGAAGTTATCGGTAATCAAACGCTGCTGAGAGAACTGATCCGGAAAGAACGAATGGTTGAACTTGCTTTTGAAGGGCATCGGTTTTACGACGTAAGAACATGGATGATCGCGGTGGAAGAATCCAATAAGCCGAATTATACCCTTAATCTTCTGGCGACAAACTATGAAGATTCCTGGGAAAGAACAGATAAGGTATTTCCGGGTAAGCTTGTGTGCGAGCCCAGGCATCTTCTCTTTCCGATCCATCAGGATCAATTGAGTGAAATGCGGAACTTAACGCAGAACTATGGGTGGTAACGATGATATAAATGAAAGAATATGAGGACAAATAAAAATAAAGCAGTTCAATTCATCGCATGGTCCCTTTTCCTGTTGCTGGGATTCGCATGCGATGACGATTATCGCATGCACAATATGGTCGACGACCAGATCTATGTATTGAAAACAGGGTTCGTCTCTGAAGAAATGTTCCTGGGAAACGACAATTATACGTATGATTTCTTTGTGGTCAAGAGCGGGATGGGGCAACAGGACGCCAATGTGGAACTTCAGATCGATGAGGATCTGCTCACCGGATACAACCTTTCACAGGGTACCGGTTATCAGGTATTGCCCCGGGATTATTACACCATAGCATTGAAAAGCCTGACATTTCAGCCAGGCGAGTATCGAAAATCGTTCCAGGTCGTTTTCAGGTTAAAGGATATCCTGGAATTGCAGAATACCACGACAGAGCACTATGTGCTTCCCTGCAGGCTAAACGTGCTGAATCCGTCCATTGCGATTGCAGATCCGGCGCGGATGTCTTCGATTATTGCTCCGGTCATTCAGAAACCGTATATCGAATTCGATAAAAACTATCTGGAACTTTTGCCGGCCGATTTATCCTCAGGTGCAGTAACAATGGATAAAAGATCTGCGGAGGAAATTCAATACTTCACGGAGATCAGTACCAACTATCCCAATCCGTCTGATTTATCGTTTACCCTGGAAGTCGATCCTGATTTAGTGGAGGAATATAATTTAAAGCATGCCACTTTTTACCGGTTACTTCCCGAAGCGGCGTACCGTTTTGACCAGGCACAGTGGAAGATCCTGGCGAACCTGACCTATCAGCCATTGGAATTTATAATTTTGAAAGAAGGATTATACCAAAACAATTTGCCTTTATATGGCGAATACCTCCTTCCCTTACGTATTTCATCCGTTTCCAGGTATGAGGAGAATCCGGAACAGTCTGTTTTATTGATCCCTGTTTCGTTTGAGCCCGACGTCATCGACCGTGCGGAATGGGAGATTACAGACTGGAACTCCTGTATTTCTGAAGAATCGCAGTATGAATATCTTGAACGTACGCCTGAAAAGATGCTGGATGGGAATACAACTACTTTCTGGGGTTCGAAGTGGGATGCTCCGAAACCCTTACCGTATTATTTTGTATTCGACATGAAAAAGGAGTATAAGCTATACCGGATGGGGATTACGAAACCCACCAATGATGCGTGGAGAGGGAATATCAGGAACGGCTATTTCGAGATCAGCACAGACCATGTTACCTGGACAAAGTTGTCCGATTGGAGTATCGACAGCAATACTCCCCGTGAACATACCTTTGCTGCTGACGGATCTTCGGCCAGGTATATCAGGCTGGTCATCAGCGATGTATTCATCTACTTCAACCCCGCTGCCGGATCTGAAGGCGGGGCGAATTGCGATATCGCCGAGTTCAATGTATGGGGTGAATAACATTAAACCGGAAGATGTTGGGAATTGGTTCGGTACAGCAATTGACCGTAATTTCCAATATCTTCTTTTATAATTAAGGTTACGAACCTATTTGTTGTTTTCGTAAGTGCAACGATAATAATAGGTTATGATCCGAAAGTATAACATTATATATTTCAAATAAGTACCATGGAGAACAGAAGAACTTTTATCAAAAAGGCGGCAATAGGAACCGCTGCGGTGAATTATATTCCATCAATGCTCTTTGCTGAAAATTACACATCAGCCCGGGGCGTTCAGGCAAAAATATCACCAAATTCATTCATCAATATTGCATTGATAGGAAAGGGAGGTATGGGAACTGCCGATGTGAATACCGCTTTGTCTGTCGATGGCGTAAGGCTGAAAGCCGTTTGTGATTTGTATGACCGACGGTTGGAGGAAGCCAAAAGACAATGGGGTAATGATCTTTTCATCACCAAAGATTATCACGAAATTCTGTTACGGAAAGATATCGATGCGGTCATCATATCCACTCCTGATCACTGGCATCAACCAATAGCCATCGATGCAATGAACGCGGGGAAGCATGTTTATTGCGAAAAGCCCGTTATCCATAAATTACAGGAAGGGAGAGCACTGCTTGCCGCGCAGGAAAAAAACGAGACTGTATTTCAGGTGGGATCCCAGGGAATGGCTTCATTGGGAAACAGGGCTGCACGACTATTAGTCCATGAGGGACTAATCGGTCCTGTCAATTTTATCGACGGGCAATTCACCGCTCCTCCGGGGGCATTAAATGCATTTACCCCTCCTGAGGATGCATCGGAAAAAACAATTTGGTGGAGTCGTTTCCTGGGCAATGCATCCAAACGTCCTTTTGATCCGCAACGTTTTTTTGCCTGGCGCAATTGGCGGGATTACGGGACCGGTATCGCCGGAGACCTCTTTGTTCATGTTTTAGCAAGCGCTCATTATATTATGGATGCCGCAGGTCCTGAAAAAGTCTATACAACCGGAGGAATACATCACTACACGGACGGTTCGCGTGATACGCCGGATATCATGCTGGGTTATTTTGATTATCCTGATGTCAATAATCTGGGATCTTTCACTGTCCAATTGGGTGCAAATTATGTGGATGGGGTATCAAAAAAATGGGGAAGTATGGATTTCCGGATCGTAGGCTCGCGAGGCTCCTTAACAGTGGGGTGGAACAAGATTTTACTGCGACATCCGTTCCGCCCGGGGAAGGAGATCTGTGCTGATCAACGTTTTCCCGCGGGCGGGTAGGGGCAAGGTTCCTTTCTCCGGGGTTGCGTTCGTACCTCGCTTACCCCGGGTTATTTATATATGTCCCCTATATTTGCGTCATTTGAATGTAGTTTCCGGTAAAAAGAGTTCCTGTGCCCGGGGGAAGTGTTCATCACTATGCTGATAAGCACCTTATCACCCGGCTGATGAGGACCTCATCACTACGCTGATGGACATCTTATCACCCGGCTAATGAAGACTTCATCACCCGGCTGATGAAAGATTCTTTCCCCGTATTCTTTGTGTTTTTGCGAATTCGTGTTTGATAATTGTCTTTATGAGCAGCCTTCTGGAGTTGCAATTCAACCCCCGGTAATACCTCTATCCTCAGGCGACTACAGGAACTCTCCTTATTTGCAGGGACAAGACCCCCTCCCTCCGGCAAGCCGGAGTACTCCCCCTTTGCAGGGTGAGAATTTGGGCCTGTGCAGAAAAGAAAGGCAAGGAGCACGGGACAGAGGGCGAAGAGTAAAGAGAGAGGCAAAAGAGCCGATACACCGGATTTGGGTCAAACACGGCATGTTGAGAAGCCCGGAGGGCTATCCTGTTCATAACGCCGGGTGAAACCCGGTGGAAACGGTCTCCAACCATACCGGCGCATCTACCGGGCTTGAAACACCAACGCCCTATGCGGCCGGACAAAGAAACCCGGAGAGAGGAAAACGTGGGAGGCATGGAACCGTTCTTTTTTTAGAGAACGGTTCCTTTAAAGAGTACAAAACATCGCTTTTTTATGGCTCTTCTTGGGAATAGGGGTAAAACAAGAAAGAAGTGATTTTTGGGATTTCGTGGATTTTGTTGTATACCCAGGGAGACAGATTGCCTGTTTTTTTAGTTTTTAAAGTAAAATTAACAATGAAAGGTTGAAAACCCTTTGAAGAAGTTGCAGTTGGGAAACAAGCTTTTTCGTAATTTCGTGGCAAACAATTTAATTTATGTAATCATGAAAAGGACAATTTTATCAGTGTTCATTTTATCTGCCGTACTATCATCATGTAAAGTTTGTGAAAAAGTTTTCGGGAAAAAAGAAGCTCCTGCACAACAGACAGAAACTACTACTGCAGAGCCTAAAGTATTTTCTGTTGATAATACCAATGCCACAGTACGTGAAAATCCTACATCTGAACAGATGTATACGAAACCGGATTCGAAACCTATATCGATGCGGAAAGAAAATTTTACTTTTTCCCAGCAATCGGATATAGATTCGTACGGAAATAAAAATTTCTTTGTTATTGTTGGCAGTTTTGGGAACTATGATAATGCAATCCGGTTGAAAAACAATTTGCAGGGAGAAGGTTTTAACCCAATTATTCTGAAAAGCGAATCGGGTTATTACCGTGTTTGCATCAATTCGTATACCAACGAAACCGATGCACGTGCCAAAGTTCATGAAATCAGACAAAAATATAGTAACTTTAGTGACTGTTGGTTATTAATTAAAAATTAAGGACATATGATCCGTTTTGCAATTTTATTCGTTTTATTGTTGGGCATTAACACTTTTACAGGTGCCTTAACTACAAAAAATAGTGAAATTGCAAATCTGGATCAGGAAAAAACAGGTTCCCGCTACTGTATCGTAGTGGGGAGTTTTTCATCATTGGTAAATGCCCGGAGATACGGAGCATCGGTTCAGGCGAAAAGGAAGGATTATGAAGTTACTTACCGTGACAACGGGAACGGTTTTTACAGGGTTTGTTTGTTTCGTTTTATGACCGGGGCAGAAGCTAAAAAACGTATTCAGGAGCTACTTGCCGATAAGCTTTTTAAACAAGCCTGGGTACTTGCTTATAAAGAAAGAGCAGATAAAATTACCACGAAAACACAGCTGTCAGAAAATGTGGTAAAAACGGAGGGAACCGTTAAGGGAATAAAATTACCCCCCGGAACAAGCATAAAAATTACAACTCCGGAACCGGCACCTAAAGAAGTTATCAGTCCGGTTCAACAAGAACGAACACATATGCACTATTGCCTTGTTGTTGGTAATTATGCTTCAGCGAATGAAGCCAAAGAAGTTGGTAGTACGCTTCAAAACAACGGGTACGGGTACACTCTTTTTTTCCGCAAAAGCGAAAACGATACGTACTATGTTTGTATGTATAATCTGAAAACGAAGCCCGACGCTGAAAAACGTCTGGATAAGATGCAACACATCGACGGGATATTTGCGAATGCGTGGGTATTGGGCTACGATATTGTCCGTGAAAATATTAGTATCGACAAATTGTGAAACATCGTGAACCAGTTGCTGCAGGTCGTTTTTACCCCGGGAGCAGAAACGAACTGAAAGCAAACCTGGAACAACTTTTCCTGGCTTGCCGGCCATCATTTAACCTGAAAACATTACGGGCTGTTATTGCCCCGCATGCAGGGTATATCTTTTCGGGAGAAGTAGCTGCCTCTGCTTACAATCAGTTGCCTGCAGATGCTGTTTATCAGCGGGTTTTTATTTTTGCTTCCAGCCATTGTGCCCGTTATAAGGGAGCTTCTATATACAATCAGGGACATTACAAAACACCTGTTGGAAAAATAGAAGTTGATTTGGAACTGGTTGATCAGCTTATCGGCAATCACGATGTTTTTAGTTTTTATCCCGAAGCACACAGCGACGAGCACAGCGTCGAGGTGCAACTTCCATTCCTGCGTTACAAGCTGGGTAAATCGTTTAAACTGGTTCCGGTTGTGATCGGTACAAACGACCTGAAGGAGATTGAACAAATTGCCGGAGCATTGAGGCCTTATTTTACCCGGGAGAACCTGTTTGTGGTTTCAACCGATTTTTCCCATTACCCTCATGATGATGATGCCCGGGAAGTGGATCAACGAACTGCTGAAGCAATCCTGAAAAACGATCCGGATGAATTTTATAAAACAATTCAGGAAAACAAAAAACTGGCTGTTTCCAACCTGGTAACCAGTATTTGCGGATGGAGTTCGATGCTTGCTTTGTTGTATCTGACAGCCGGGAATGAATTGCTGAAATACCACCATATTCAGTATAAAAATTCGGGCGATGCAAAACTTTATTCCGACAGGAACAGGGTAGTAGGCTACCACGCAATGGTGGTAAGCGATACGTGGAAAGAGACTTTTTCCCTTTCAGAAAGAGATAAAGAATATCTGTTGAAACTGGCAAGGGAACGGTTGTCGAAGTATCTTCGCCGCCAGGTTTATATTTCTTCGGAAGAAAATATCCCGGAAGCCGCTAAAGTGCAGGCCGGGGCATTTGTCACTATTTATAAAGGCCGTGAATTGAGAGGCTGTATTGGCCGGTTTTCAGGAGGACAACAACTTTATAAACTGGTGGAAGAACTTGCCGTTTCGTCGGCCAACGATTATCGTTTCGACCCGGTTTCGGAAGCAGATTTACCCGAAATAAATATCGAAATTTCGGTCTTAACCCCTTTGAAACGGATTTTCAGTATTGATGAATTTGAACTAGGGAAACACGGCATTTATATTAAGCAAGGTGACCGCACAGGAACTTTTTTGCCCCAGGTTGCCGGGAAAACCGGATGGGACAAAGAAAAATTTATTAGCCGTTGTTCACGTGACAAGGCACAAATCGGGACTGACGGATGGAAGAGTGCGGAGTTATATACCTACGAAGCTATTATTTTCAGTGAGAAGAAAATTTTACATTGAAGTAATAAGTTCCCCTACCGATTTCAATGTATCCGCAGCTTTTTCAAGTGTTTCGTTGTTTTTTGCAAAACAAAGGCGGAGCATTTTCAGTTTCGTTTTCTCATGGAAAAAACTGGAAAGCGGAAGTGTAGCCAATCCGTAATCGTTAAGCAAACGAAAGGCAAAATCAGTGTCTTTCTCGTCTGACAATTCCGAATAATCGAGCAATTGGAAATAGCTTCCCAGAGCTGGTTTGAAGCTAAAACGGCTGCCGGCCATCAGGCGTTTGAAGTAATTGCGTTTACCCTGATATGTTTCCGATATTTCGAGATAACTCCTGTCTTCCCTGATAAATTCAGCCAGCGCGTACTGTAACGGGGTATTTGCATTGAACACCTGGAACTGGTGTACATTCCTGAAGTTCTGCATCAGATTTTCAGGGGCAAGGCAGTAGGCAATACCCCAACCGTTTATATTATAGGCAGGGCCGAAAGAAGAAACCAGAAAACTGCGGCTGACCAGTTTTTCATACCTGGCTATACTTTGATGTTTCTTATTGTCGTAAACAAACGATTCGAAAATTTCATCACTCAAAACCACAATGTTCGTTCCGTTGGTGATTTTTTGCAGCTGCATCATGTCTTCTTCAGAAAGAACTGTTCCTGTGGGGTTATGTGGCGAATTAAGAATGATCATCCGGGTTTTGGAGTTAATTATTTTCCGGAGTTCTTCCCAATCGATATGGAAATCAGGTAGTTTTAAAGATACGAACTTGGGACGCCCTCCATTGAGGGTGATGGCTGGCACGTACGATTGAAAGGCCGGTTCAAAGACAACCACCTCATCGTCTTCCCTGACTACAGAAGAGATCGCTGTATTTATAGCCTGAATATGCCCTGCTGTGATGTTTATTTCCGTATCAGGAAGATAGGTGTGTCCGTATAATTGTTTTACGCGTGCCGAAATTTCAGCCCGTAATTCAGGAATACCTTCCATCGGGGCAACATTATTATAGCCTGAACGAATGTATTGGGAAGCCAGTTCTGTCAATTCTGCAGGACATGGAAATTCGCTTTCCCTCACGGCCATATCAATGATTTCCGGTTTTTCTGTCTGTTTATTTTTCATTTGAAAAAATGCTTCCATTGTTATTCGCATGTTTTTATTATGGCATATATCATACCATGATTGGCAGGCAAAGATAAAAATTTAAATTACTGTTATATTTATTTATTCCCCCCCTCATTATCAAAAATACGTAATTAATTATTAAAAAGCACTAGTTGAAAACTTCTTTTAGGACACGTAATGATTTTAGTTCTCCGACAAATTCAAAATGTATCTGGTAAAATTCAATCAGTTTTTGTAGTAAAACCTGACGGTCGGAAGTGGTGATGGAAAATTCGTGCAGATTGGAAAAACTGAGTTCGAAAAGGCGGGCAAAGGCTTCAGTAGTACGCTTGTCCATGAATCTCGGGTGAGCCGGTTCCGACGAAACAAACTCTGCTTTTTCCAGATCGAAGTAAAACGATACCGGACGGTTGTCCCGGTTGGGGAAAATACCCAGAAAGACCGTTAGCTTAAATAAAAACCACAGGTGAAAATTGGCAATTCCTTTTTCTGCAAGGTCAAGAAAAGTGAGTGCATGAAAAATAAAGTCAAATAACTCACGGTTAGTTTCCTCTTCGCGCAGGCATTTGTATAATATTTCAGCAAGAAAAATAACCAGTGAACTTTTCCTGACATCATAAGGAATACTGGTATAGGGTACTGCAATTTTTGCACTTTTCAGCCGATTGATATTACGTCCGGTTTTATGATAAACTTCAAGGTCAAGTAAATACAAGGGCTGTAAAACAGCTGCTTTAACCATTGTTTTTTTACTGTGTACGCCATTTATGATGTACGATTGCCGTCCGAATTCTTCTGTGTAGATAGTGGTAATTATGCTATTTTCGGAATATCTGACCTGATGAAGTAATATGCCGCGTGTTTTTTCGAGCAAGGATTAGTGGATAAATAAAAGTTTGGTTACAAAAGTTTCTTCCCCGGTTTTGTCGTTTAAAAATACAAGGTATACGCCTGTATGGCAGCGGTTCCCGTTCAGGTTATTACCATCCCACGAAACCTGTCCGCCCACGGATGTTTCATGAAATACCAGGTTTCCGCTGATGTCGGTAATTTTTACGTCAGTATCTTCCATCAGGCCGGTTACCACGACAGGCCCGTCGTAAGTTTCACGGACCGGGTTCGGATACACATATACATCGGTAAATGCTTCATCGGGTTCTGTCGCCTCTCCCATGTATGAAATAAGCCCTTCGCTGGTCCCGAAAAATATTTCACCTGTGTTGTTGTTAATGGTGATTGATGTAATTTCGTCTGATAACAGGGCTGAATTATCAACTGTGAAATGTTCAAGCTCTTCTTCTCCATCTTCAGAAATTAAAAAAACGCCATCGGTTTTGGTTCCGCACCATTTCCGGTTAGCCCCGTCGACGGCAATAGCTGTTACTGTTTCACCGGACAATAGCGGGTGATAAATCCCATCGTCCATGTCAAGGCCAGGTTGTTCGGCATATAGAGGGTTATCATCGGTCGCATCCCAGATGAGGGAGGGATTGTTGTAAACCGCGACACCCCCGGCAGCCCCGACCCAGATGGCACCGTCACGGTCGATGGTCATGCAGTAAACTTCGTGCATTTCCAGCTCCTCTTCTTGTTCCCCGTTCGTGAAATAAGCTACATTTCGCTGCCATTTCCTGTCTTCATTTTCACCTTTTACCACGTAAATATCCTTATTTCTGTTTGACAGGGCAATCCATTTATCGCCATCTTCGGTAATCACAATATCTCCAAAATTAGGATCGTTGGCAATATCCGGCAGTGAATAAGCTTTCCATTCGCCGTCCTTATAAGATGACAATGGTTTACCTGCCCCTCCGTTATTAACCCACAGGGTTCCGTCGCTGTCGAAAGCCATTCCTCCAATTCTCACGTAGTCAGCATTTACAACGACTGTCTGTAAAGTACTGTTATGATAGCTATATTGTTTGATAAATTCATCATTCAGGAACTCTAAAATTCCGGCGCCCCAGCATCCTGCGAAAACATGTTCCGGATTATCGGGATCAGTTACAATACAAACCACATCACGAAAATCAGCCATTTCAGGATATGTTTCCTGATCACAGGCAGTCCAGGTCCCTTCCGAATATTTTTGGAAACGGGCCTGGTTCCATAGGTTTCCCCAGGCGGCATCACGCCCGCCGGAAGTAACCCAAAGGTCACTTCCTGAGTGATAGAGACTAAATACCTTATTGTCAACAGGGCCATCGGGTGATAATTGTTCACACTCATTGCCTGTTTTATGTACCAGGCCGTACTGGTTATCGGCTATCCAGTAAGTACCGTCTTCATTCAGCAGCGTTGAACGTGGATAAATCCCGGTACTTTGAGAACCGGGGAAAATATACTGGTAAATTTTATCAATAACCGTCCCGTCTTCAGCAAAAATATAAACATCTCCATCGTTTGAAATAATAATGCGGTCGTTGAAAGTGCTTGTCATGTCGTAAACTTTACTGATTTCAGTAAAAACCCGGGACCATGTGCCGTTGCTGAGCATATAAAGTTCATCGTTGTCTGTTTCCGGTGAATAACAGGCCACTATTTTACTGTTAAAATTTTCAATATGGGTATAACTTCCGTCAGGATAGGGAATGTTTTCGAAACGGTACCAGTTTGAATAATCCTGAAGATTGGGCTCACTTGCCGAAGCATAATAAATTCCTTCTTCTGTTGACGCATAAAAATTGGTTCCGTCGGAAGCAATATCGTATACATTAATGTGGTCACCCTCGTCGCCAATATACCAGGTATCTTTTACTTCCTTTTTTTCAATATTAAGAACCACGATACCAAAACCACAGGCCAGATAAGCCAGGCTGCCGTCGAACATAACACTGTTGACAGTTTTGTTCCCTAAAATCTGCTTGCGTTTTATATCGGAGAGGTTATAAATTTCTTTATCAAAAATTAAGTCGATATTACTATTTTCGTAAGCAATTAATACAACATCATTTTCAGATCCGTAAGCAAGTGTTCCGACACCCACATCCGATAAATCATTGATACTGCTAAGTTTTTGTATGCTGTTATCATTTTTGTTATAAGTAAAAAGCCCCCCGTTGCCTGAACAATAAATCATTTCGCCGGTATCAATAAGTTTCGATGCCGAGCGGTACGATTGGTAGCTGGTCCATTCTCCAACCTGGGCTTTGGCATGTGTTAACCCTCCTAAAATGATGAAGATAGCCGAAAATAATTTTAGTCTCATCAACTTATTTGCAATTCATTCAAGTAATTAACCAGTTTCCCGACAGCCTGTCCCCGGTGGCTGATTTTATTTTTAGTTTCAGCATTCATTTCGGCAAATGATTGGGTAAAACCGCCGGGCCTGAAAATGGGATCGTAGCCAAACCCTGCCTTTCCTTTTGGTTCACGAAGTATCTCACCATTAACAATGCCTTCGAACTGTTTTTCCTGCCCGTCGGTCACCAGTGAAATAACAGTTCTGAAACGGGCTTTGCGTGAATTTATTGTTTCCATCTGACGAAGAACCTTTTGCATGTTGGCGACGGATGATTTTTCTTTGCCTGCATAGCGTGCCGAATAAACACCCGGGGCGCCGTTTAATGCCTCGATCTCCAGCCCGGTATCGTCGGCAAAACAATTATAGCCGAACTTATTGTAAATATAAAAAGCTTTTTCAGAGGCGTTCCCTTCCAGTGTTTCCTGGTTTTCGGGAACCTCGTCGGTACAGCCAATATCTTTCAGGCTCAGCAATTCAATTGAATTTCCAAGTATCTGTTGCAGTTCGCGTAATTTGTACTGATTATTCGTAGCAAATACCAGTTTCATCTTTTTTACCTGATTTTTATTATTCCCCGTAAAAGTAGAAAATCCTGTCAGGTTTCGAAAATCTGACAGGATTGGAAGGTAGGTAAAATATTTTAAAACATCGGGTCCCAGGGAGGCAGCATTACCGGTTTCTGGCTGTATATTTCCAGCACCCTGTCGCTCACGTATTTTTTGTTTACCACGATGCGGAACATGTATTCACTAAACCATTTGTCGGTAAAAGTCAGGAAGCCGTCTTTCCCGGCAGAGCTTCCCCAGCTGTTTTCGAATTGCCATTTCAACGGGTTTTCATTTTCATCAACTTCAACAGCGATAAGGTTCATGGCATGGCTAGACCCACTATCTTTTGATTGGATCCGTTGTTTTTTATTCATTCCAAATGAGACGCCATAAACCGATTCAAAATCGTAGTTATCAATGTCCAGAACACCGTAGTCGCGGCGTAGTTGTTTGCCTACATCTGAAGAAGTGTACATTGGGTCGTTGTTTTTTATTGACTCGATACAGAATTTTTTTATAACATCGACCGGAAGGTTTACATAGTGCCAGTTTTCACCCTCGTTAATGTTCCGGTAGTTTTCAATTTCATAATGTTTCCAATAGGGGCGGGTAGGATCGTTCATCAGCATTACATAATCTGAAAGTTTGAGGTCGCCCAACACTTCTTTCATAAACGACTGTGGCGTATATTCTTTCTTTTCACTAAGTTTTCCGTCTTTGTCTTCATATCGCCAGGTAAATTTCGTTGGAGGTTCGCCCAGGTTCAATGCCAGCATTCGGTACACTTCGCTTAGCATTTTCGTTTTACGTTGTTCAATGTCTTTGGTCTTACTTTTGTTTGCAACCATTTCGCGCAGGGCAAGGCCATCTTCACGCAGTTTACGTTTAATGAGTTTTGTCATCCACGAGGTGTTTTCGCTGGAGTTTGTTTCTTCCATGGCTTCTTTTGGGATCATACCATATTTAACGGCAAGGTTTACGAAGTTAATCCATTGTCCACCATCGTTAATAGGTGATCCGAAATACCAGCGAACTTTTTCGTCATCTAATGGTAGATCTGCTGTTGCAATTATGTTTTCGAGGAAGAGGTTTGATTTTTCCAGCATATCATAAAAGTACAGGTAGATTTCCGAGTACTCAAATTCTTTTGTGTTGAATGTTTTTGTGGCCATTGGCCTGAAAACATTTAGCGAAGCAAACAACCAACAACGTCCTGATTTCTTCTGGTTGGTAATTCCCGAAACATCTACTTTATACGTGAAGTAATGGTCAACAGTCCCTTCATTCTCACGACTCCATGCCAATTTGGAAATATCGTTCGACGAGAGTGCATTTTGCATAGCCTTGGTGTAGGCGTCTTTCTGGAAACCCGATCTGATTTGTTTTAACTGATCGCCGGAAATACTCTGGGCGAATGAAGAGATACTAATGAAAAAGGTCAAAAACAGGATTATTATTCTCATTTTATTTGGATTTTGGAAAGTTGTTATCTGCCAAAAATAGGAATTATCCTCAAAAATAAAGAGAAAAAACAGTCAGGGCTGTTCAATTCTCCAATATATTGTGAAAAATGAAAAAACAGCGTAACTTTCTTCATAAAAATTGATAAGATGAAGACTAAACTTGAAAAACTCGAAAAGCATCAGTACTTTTTTGATGCCCATATGCATGTGTTTAATTTGAGTCATGCGGGTTTACTGGCCTTTATAAACAGGTTTCTTATAAGTAATAAATTAAGTTTTAAAATAATCTTAGATGGTAAAGCTTTGCGGAAGCATTTGTTTTCCGAACTATGGGAATTTATTACTTCAAAGAAATTTTATCGCTGGCTGTGGAAAGGAATTAAAAATTTATTCAGGGAGCAGAATAATAAGAAAAAAAGTATAACTGCCCCGGTTGTAAATACTTTATCGGTCTTAGAAAATGATATTGCCAGGCAGTTTCGGTTTATTGAATTTGACTATTTAATGTTCAATCATGATAGCGATTTTCAGGCAGTGGTCTCCCAAATAAGGGATACGAGGCACGACGAGAAATCGAACATCAGAAAAGAAATGACAGAACTGAAAGAAAGTTGGAACAAGGCCAAAGATAAGAATATCAGGATAAACGATACCGATTATAAACGCATTATAATAACCCCCTTAATGATGGACTTTGGAGTAAAAAGTTATCAGGGCTTACCTCCTGAAAAAATACATTACCATCTTCCTCCCAGAAAGCAAATAAAGGAACAGGCCATTGATTTGTTTAACGGAATTCACGAGTATTACCGGACTTCTTTTTTCCGTTTGTTCGAGATTTATCCGTTTCTGGCAATCAACACCGGCAATTTCGATCTGGATGAAACAAGTGCTGATCAAAAAAGGTACAACATGACCCTTGACAAAATACTGGATAAATATTTCGTGGACTTCAGCAAAAATGATCTGCCGGAAGCCCGGCATGATTTATTACTGAAAAAGTTAAACCAATATACTGGTTCCAGATATTCGACAGAGCCGGTTTTTAAAGATCCTGAAAGTAAGTCGGATACCCGGTACTATTATGCAGGAATTAAAGTGTATCCGCCGTTGGGCTTTGATCCCTGGCCGGAAGATTCGACCGGGTTGAAAAAAGCAAAACGGCTTTACGATTACTGTGCAGATAAGAATATCCCCATAACTACACATTGCAGCGACGGCGGCTTTGTTGCCGTTGAAAACCACAAAGTATTTGTATCGCCCGGCAAATGGCAAAAGGTTTTGGAATACAGGAATGAATTAAAATTGAATTTTGCACACGATGGCATTCACAATCCGAATATTGTTGATAATGAATGGACGTATTTAATCATTGATCTTATTATAAGATATCCAAATGTGTACTTCGATTTCTCTTACAATGGTTACGACGAAAAGTATTATCAGAATTTAAGCCGGTTTTTACTGAAACTCCAACAAAAACTGAGTAGCCCTGAACTGGAAAAAATATCAAACCGGATCATGTTTGGAACCGATTTTATGGTTAATCTTTTTGATGTCGATTCGTATTACCAGTACATTAATCTTTTTTCTGAAACAAAAGTATTCGAAGGGACTCCTTTTAGTAAGGGTAAATTCTGTCAGGACAATCCGTACCTTTTTATTTTTGGAGAAGAAACAGTTGTAAAATCAGACAACGATTAAACTGGCGGCTGTCATCTTTTCGCATACTGTTCTTCGTAATATTTCTGGTAATCGCCACTGGTTACATTTTGTAGCCATTCTTCGTTTTCCAGGTACCAGTCGATGGTTTTCTCCAGTCCTTCTTCAAACTGAAGGCTGGGTACCCACTTTAGTTCCTTTTGTAATTTATTCGAGTCTATTGCATAGCGTAAATCGTGCCCGGCACGGTCTTTCACATATGTGATCAGCTTTTCCGATTCGCCTTCTGTGCGATCCAGTTTGCGGTCCATTATCCGGCACATTAAGCGGATCAGGTCAATGTTTTTCCATTCGTTATGCCCTCCAATATTGTAAGTCTCCCCGTTTTTCCCGTTATGGAAAATTACATCGATAGCACGGGCATGGTCTTCCACCCAAAGCCAGTCGCGAACATTTTTTCCTTTCCCGTAAACCGGTAGTGGTTTATTATTTCGGATGTTGTTAATAAACAACGGGATCAGTTTTTCGGGGAACTGAAATGAGCCGTAATTATTTGAGCAGTTGGAGACGACCACCGGCAAGCCGAACGTGTCGTGGTAGGCCCGTACAAAATGGTCGGAACTGGCTTTCGATGCCGAGTACGGGCTGTGAGGATCGTAGCCGGTTTTTTCGGTAAACATTCCTGTTTCACCCAATGTCCCGTAAACTTCATCGGTCGAAATATGATAGAAACGTTTTCCTTCATAATCATCTTTCCAGATATGTTTGGCTGCATTCAGCAGGTTTACCGAGCCAATCACATTAGTGAAAACAAATTCGGTCGGGTTCGAGATTGAACGGTCGACATGCGATTCGGCAGCCAGATGAATGACCCCGTCGAACTGCTTCTTTTCGAATAACTTCAGGATGAAATCACCATCCACGATATCTCCTTTTACAAACTCGTAATTCGGCAGGGTTTCAATGTCTTTCAGGTTAGCCAGATTGCCGGCATAAGTCAGTTTGTCGAGGTTAACAATTTTGTACCCGGGGTATTTATTTACAAACAGGCGTACAACATGTGAGCCAATAAAACCGGCGCCACCGGTAATTAGTATTGTTTTCATTTTGAAGCGGTATTTTTACTTTAATTCAAAAATAGACAATTAAAACTAAAAAAGGCTTTCCCGGGAACAGGAAAAACCTTTTTAAATGAAGGATTAAAAAAAATCCCGCCGAAGCGGGACTTTCATTTTTTTGTTTTCTTATTTACAGTACATCTTCAACATTTACGAAGGGGAGGTTAAATGCTTCGGCAACTCCTTTGTAAACTATTTTGCCATCTACTATGTTTAACCCTTTGCGTAACGCCTCATCGTCTTTGCAGGCCTGTTTCCATCCTTTGTTTGCCAGTTGAATGGCATATTGAAGGGTTGCATTGGTCAATGCCAGGGTTGAGGTGCGGGGCACGGCGCCTGGCATATTGGCCACACAGTAATGAATAACATCATCGATTACAAAAGTCGGATTGTCGTGCGTCGTCGGAGCGGTCGTTTCGAAACATCCTCCCTGATCGACAGCTACATCTACCATTACGGTACCCGGTTTCATGGTTGGCAACATATCGCGGGTAACCAGCTTGGGCGTTTTTGCCCCGGGGATGAGCACTGCCCCGATAATTACATCGTGGGTCTGTACCATTTCCCGGATATTATACTCGTTACTCATCATGGTTTTTACATTGGCAGACATAATGTCGTCGAGATAACGAAGGCGCCTCAGGCTGACATCCATGATGGTTACATCGGCACCGAGGCCGGCAGCCATTTTCGCTGCTTCACTCCCGACAATGCCTCCGCCGATAATCAATACTTTTGCAGGAGGGACACCTGGGACACCGCCCAGCAGGACACCATATCCTCCAAATGTTTTTTCCAGGTATTTGGCCCCTTCCTGTACCGACATACGGCCTGCCACTTCCGACATCGGTATCAGCAAAGGCAGCGAGCGGTCGGGCAGCTCTACGGTTTCGTATGCCAGGCAAACCGATCCGCTTTTTATCATGGCGTTGGTCAGTCCTTCCGAAGAAGCAAAATGGAAATACGTGTATAAAATCTGGCCTTCTTTGATTAGTTTATATTCCTCTTCAACAGGCTCTTTTACTTTGATGATCATGTCAGCAATGGCATAGACATCTTCGATGGATGGTAACATTTTTGCTCCCGCATGGGTATAGTCTTCATCTGAAAATCCGCTGCCCATTCCACCGGAAGCCTGTACATAAACTTCGTGACCATGTTTGGTTAACTCTGCTGCCCCGGCAGGTGTCAAAGCAATTCTGTTTTCGTTGTTTTTAATTTCCTTTGGTACTCCGATAATCATCTCTCTGTTATGTTTTAATTAATTAATTAATTCTTATCTGTTTTATAGTTTCAAAATTAGGAGAACAAATACATCAAAAGTATGATAAAAGGCAAGTATTTTTCTACTATTTATTTCCTGTGGGTTTTACTTTACTTATAATTCCACATTAATAATTCAAATTAAACTAAAACAGGATGATCATATTTAAGATTGATAGTTGTATCTTTGCCGACTTAGATTAAATTTTTATTAAGAATGCCTTCAACATCGAAACGTGGTAATATAATGCCTGATTCACCGATCAGGAAGTTGGTGCCCCTGGCCAATGAAGCCAAGGCAAAGGGACGTAAGGTTTATCATCTGAACATCGGGCAACCCGATTTGCCTACTCCAGAGAAGGCGTTGGAAGCGGTACGCAATATTCAGCGTACCATTTTGGAGTATTCCCCGAGTGAGGGAATTTTTTCGTTGCGCCGGAAGCTGGTGGAATATTACCATAAATTCAGGATTGATGTTGATGTTGATGATATTATTATAACAACCGGCGGAAGCGAGGCAGTTACTTTTGCGTTTATGTCGTGCCTTGATCCGGGTGATGAAATTATTGTGCCTGAGCCTGCGTATGCCAACTACGAAGCATTTGCCATTGTGGCCGGGGCCGAGATCAAATCGATACCGGCAAAAATTGAGGAAGGTTTTGCCCTTCCACCGATCAAGGAATTCGAGAAGCTGATTACCCCGAAAACCAAAGGGATGATGATTTGTAACCCGAATAACCCGACTGGCTATTTGTATACCCGGGACGAGATGAATAAAATCCGCGACCTGGTGAAAAAGTACGACCTGTTCCTGTTTTCCGACGAAGTGTACCGCGAATTTTGTTATACCGGTGCTCCCTATATTTCGGCTTTTCATCTCGAAGGTATCGAACAAAACGTGATTCTTGTCGATTCGGTTTCAAAACGGTACAGCGAATGCGGGTTGCGTATCGGCGCATTGCTGACCAAAAACAAAGAGGTTCGTAAAAATGTGATGAAGTTCTGCCAGGCCCGTTTGAGCCCGCCTCTGATCGGGCAGATTGCTGCCGAGGCCTCCCTCGAAGGGACGGAAGAATACCTGATGGATTCGTACAACGAATATGTCGAACGGCGAAAATTTTTGATCGATGGGCTGAACCGTATCGAAGGAGTTTATTCCCCTATCCCGATGGGCGCTTTTTACACGGTTGCCAAACTGCCGGTCGACGATGCTGACAAATTTTGCGCCTGGTTGCTGAGCGATTTTGAATACGAGAACCAGACCCTTTTCATGGCACCGGCCTCGGGGTTCTATACCACCCCGGGCTACGGCAAAAATGAAGTCAGGATTGCGTACGTACTGAAAAAAGCCGATCTGGCAATCTGCCTGAAAATTTTGGAAGAAGGACTGAAAGCATACCCGGGCAATACTTACCGGAAATACTTCGAGTATCAGGAAGTTATAACCAGAAAGTAAATACACCTGAAATACTGTTGGACTATTCAGTGTTATATGCTTCCGATGATTATCCGGGAGTACACAAAAATATTTTTGAAGAATAACTCAATCTTGTATCTGGTATCGAAAGATCAGGTATCCGGCATCGTCTATTTTTTCCTGAGAAATATCCGGATTGGCACGCCTGAGAAATTAAAATTTTCTCTCAGTTTGTTTTCGAGGTATCTGCGGTACGGCTCTTTCACATACTGTGGCAGATTGGCAAAAAATGCGAACGAAGGGGTCGGGCTGGGCAACTGGGTGACGTATTTAATTTTTATGTACTTCCCTTTAGTCGCTGGTGGCGGGTAGTTTTCTATTGCTTCAAGCATCACCCCGTTTAAAGCTGAAGTTTTAATTTTTTGCTGCCGGTTTTGGAAAACCTGAACGGCTGTTTCCAGGGCTTTGAAGATGCGTTGTTTGGTGAGTGCCGACATAAAAATAACAGGGACATCAACAAAAGGGGCAATCCGCTCGTGAATGGTTGCGGTGAATTTTTTTACCGAAGTATTGTCTTTTTCTACCAGGTCCCATTTGTTCACCAGTATCACCACGCCTTTATTATTGCGCAGAGCCAGGTTAAAGATGCTCAGGTCCTGGGCTTCAACTCCCCGGGTGGCATCGAGCAGCAACATGCAAACATCCGATTCCTCAATGGTCCGTACCGAACGCAGTACCGAGTAAAACTCAATGTCTTCCTTCACTTTTGCCTTCTTGCGCAGTCCGGCTGTATCGACCAGGTAAAAGTCGTGCCCGAATTTGTTGTAACGGGTGAGTATCGAGTCGCGGGTAGTACCGGCCACATCCGTTACGATATTACGCTCAATCCCAATCAGTGCATTGATAAAGGACGATTTCCCGACATTGGGTCTGCCTACCACGGCAAAGCGGGGAATATTTTCTCCGGTTTCGTCTTTTGCCTTTTGGGGCAGGCTTGCAACCACGGCATCGAGCAGGTCACCGGTTCCGCTGCCGTTGATCGATGAGATGCAATACAGGTCGCCCAACCCCAGCGAGTAAAACTCGTGCGACTCCATTATCCGGGCAGAGTTGTCTACTTTATTCACGGTAACAAACACTGCCTTTTTCGACCGGCGAAGGATTCCAGCAACGGCATCGTCCATATCGGTGATCCCGGTTTCCACATCTACCACAAAGAGGATGGCATCGGCTTCTTCAATAGCAATGGTAACTTGTTTACGGATTTCTTCCTCGAATACATCATCCGAATTAAGCACATAACCGCCGGTATCTATTACCGAGAACTCCAAGCCGTTCCATACCGATTTGCCATACTGCCGGTCGCGTGTAACACCAGCCACTTCATCGACAATGGCTTTCCGGCTTTCCGTCAACCGGTTAAATAAGGTCGATTTTCCTACATTAGGTCTTCCTACTATTGCAACGATACTCATTTCCTAAAGTTTTAAAAAACAAATTCCAAATTCCAAAAAACATCCCGAAACAGGGGCCGGAATGTCTTTTTTGTTTGTCATTCCGGCGTAAGGAGGAATCTTATGATCAAAGCTACTTTTAACAGATACTTCTTCCGAGTGTTCGGGATCAGTATGACAAAGAAGGTTTGACATGACACTACTCATCCCTCACGACTTTCTCGTTTACTCATTTATTGCATGTCGTACCCGAAGTTACCCAGCATACGGTCTTTGTCGCGCCAGTCTTTACTCACTTTTACATACAAATTCAGAAATATTTTTTTCTGAAAGAATTCTTCCATATCGAGGCGGGCTTCGGTGCCGATTCTTTTTAATGCCTTGCCCTGGTGACCAATAATGATCCCTTTTTGACTATCGCGTGCCACATGAATTACACAGCGCAGGCTGAGCATTTTTTCATTTTCATTGAATTCTTCCACTTCCACCTCCACCGAATATGGCACTTCCTTCTGGTAATGTAAAAGTATTTTCTCGCGGATAATTTCCGACACGAAAAAACGTTCGTTCCGGTCAGTCAGCTCACCTTTCGGGAAGTAGGGCGGACCTTCGGGAAGTAATTCCAGAATACGATCGAAGACAGGTGCCACGTTGAAATTCTCGGTAGCCGAACCCACGTAAACATCGGCTTTGGGCACACGCTCTTTCCAGGTATTGTAAAGTTTCATCACATTCTCCTGATCCGACAGGTCAATTTTGTTGATCAGTATAATAACCGGTACTCCTGAGTTCCTGAGTTTGTCGATGTACTCTTCGTTTTTATCAGGTTGCTCAACCACGTCAGTTACATACAAAATTACATCCGCATCAATCAACGCGGTATTTACAAACCGCATCATCGATTCCTGTAACTTGTAATGCGGTTTCAGGATACCCGGCGTGTCAGAATAAACGATCTGGAAGTCGTCGCCACTTACAATCCCTTTAATACGGTGACGGGTGGTCTGCATTTTCGAAGTGATAATCGATAAACGCTCGCCAACCAGCACATTCATAATGGTTGATTTCCCTACATTCGGGTTGCCGATAATATTTACAAAACCTGATTTATGTGCCATTCAATTAAAAATGAAGCATTTAAAAACGGGGGCAAAGATAATCAATAATTTTACTCTTGATTCGTAATTACTTATTCATTTCGAGACAAAACAAAAAGGAGTTGCCCGATACTTTTCGGACAGCTCCTTTTCAATATTCACCTTTTAACAATTAAAACATAAAATGCCTGGTCCTGTTAATTTTGATATATCCTTCTGTAAGAAATTAGTAAGCTTGATTTTGCTGCTGTTCTGTTTCCGGAACCTGCCAGTAATAATCTGTATAAGGAGGTTGTACAGGCGAAAAGTTGGAGGCATTACGATCTCCTATCCCCAAAGGTAATTGCAGCCCGATAAGGTAATAGGTTCTGTCGCCATTTTCAGTTGCCATCTCTTTTATACGTTCGTTATGAATATCTTCAGCAGTAATATCTTCAGCAGTAATATCCGTAAGACCAGCCCTTTCCCGAACCACATTTAAATCGCTTGCTGCACCTTCCGGATCATTATTGTTGAAACGGATAATAGAACGGGTAAGATAAATTTCAGCCAAACGGATAAGTGGCCGGTTAGACCGTCTTGCATCAGAAGCCCGGAAATATTTATAACTCCACACCATCGGTTCCACAGAAGCATCGCGGGGATCTACGTCGTATCTGTAATAAATTTGTTGATACCTTTTATCGTTCTGCGCTTCTTCTGTCTCTGCAAGATTTTCATCCATCCATCCCACCTGTATCATTGCACTGTGAGACATTGCCTGGCTTGACCATGAACATTGGGCATCTCTGGCATAATGATTCCGTGAGAAAACAGATTCCATCCGTCCGTACGCACCCGAGGTTGACTCACAAGCTGTTTGCCAGATTACCTCGCTGCCCCAGCCATCGGCACCATTCTTATTAAATGCTTCAATCGGATCTTCGGTAAGGTCGTAAACGTCGCTGTTTATTATATAGTCACATTCACTTTCTGCTTTATCGTATTCGCCCATAATAAAATAAAGGCGCATTAACATGGCAGATGCCGCGTATTTACATACCCTTGCCCTTACATTTGATTCGGTCACCACCGAAGAGTTATCTTCAAATAATAATTCCTTTGCTTCTGTCCAGTCTTCTTCAATTGCAGCATACACTTCAGCCACGCTTCCCAGTGTCGAATTTTTCAACTCTTCTGAAGAAGTAATAAATTCGCGTCTTAATGTAAAATACCGGCCGTCATTACTCCCGTTTGGGTCATATGGAGGAGCATACATTCTTACTAAATACCAGTAAGACAGCCCACGCATAAAAAGGAGTTCTCCTTTAAATTGATTCACCTTGTCTTTATCCGTCGAAGTCATACTCTGGAAAGGATCTTCCCCTTCTTCTTCTGCATCGGCTAACAACTGCAAGGGGCCGTTACAGGCGGTTATCATCAGATAAAGCTGAGAAAAAGCTCCTTCCATTTCGTTAACACAGGAAGCTTCGCTAAATTTTCTGTTGTAATAATCTGCCGAATTACTGGCTCCCACAAACTGTGGTAAAAAAACGGCAATATCAGATTCAGTGAAGTTTTTTAAGGCAATAGTTCCAAACGGATGATACCAGGGATCTTTATTCAAAAGATAATATGGTTCCCTTACTCCAAGTTCAAGTTCGCTTACATTTGTCCATGGAAACTGATTGGGCCTTTCCAGTTCGAAAAAAGAGTCCTGATCACAGGATATTCCCAGCAGGGTAATAAATGCCAGTATTAAATATTTCTGTATATTTTTCATTTTACTCTATTCTTAATGTGATTAAAAATTAATATTCAATCCAAGGCTGTAAGTACGTGCCTGTGGCATCGAAGAATAACTAACCAAACTTGCACCTGTTGTTTGATCGACTGCAACTTCCGGATCGTAACCGGAGAAATCGGTTAGTGTAAATAAGTTGGTTACATTAAGAGATATTCTTAAGGTTCGCATTCTCATTTTCGAAGCTAATCCTGCGGGTAGTGTATAACCCAGCGACAGGTTTTTCAACTTTAGATAGTCGCCCTTTTCAAGGTACATGGAAGAGATGAATTTTTCTTCGGTACCGTAAGTTACCGGATCGGTAGTAGGATTCCCTTCGCTGTCGTAATAATGTTGTACGTTCATCACAACCTCTGGCCATTTTGCATGATCGCCCGGTTCCTGCCATGCTTCAGTCAGTAATTTATCAGAAAGGGTACGTACCCCGCGGTTAGGGGTAAGCGTGCTTTGTAACAAACGGTTATATATGTAATGACCGGTTGCAAAACTGAAATACATAGCTAAATCGAAGTTTTTATATGAGAACCGGCTGTTAAAACCGCCAATAAATTTTGGTAAGGATGTTTTCCCATCCAGAATCATTCGATTATTCGCAAGATTATCACTTGTTCCCGGGATTATGTTCCCGGTATGGGAAGTAGTACCATCATTGTTTACCTGTACTTCATATATCATTGGAATGCCCTTTTCAGGATCAACCCCTGCCGATTCGGGCATATACCAGTTTCCACACGGAAGGCCTTTTTTTAAGATAGTAATAACCTGGTCTTCATCGTCTTCCATCTGGGTTATCCCTACATTGCCGGCATCTGATTCGGGATCCAAAGCCAATATTTTGTTTTTATTAAAAGAAAAGTTGAAACCCAGGTTCCACTTGAAAATCTTATTCAGAACAGTGGCATCAACATTAAATTCAACACCATTGTTTCTCATATCTCCGACATTTTGCCAGATAATATTTCCGCCTGCTATCCCGGCTGAGTAGGGCAACGAAACAGCCAGAAGCATATCTTCGACCTTTTGTCTGTAACAGGCCAGAGACCCATTTATCCTGTTTTTGAACAAGCCGAAATCTATTCCTATATCGGTGGTACTGGTTGTTTCCCATTTGATGTCTGAGTTCCCTATGCTTTCAAATGTAGTACTGGGTAAACCCAACGTGGTACCTGTGCGTACAGAATAGTTGTCGGAAGTAATGCCACTTGGAATATTTGTATTCCCTGTTTGTCCAAAGCTTCCGCGTAATTTTAACATGTTAACGACCTGTGAATTGAAAAATTTCTCTTCAGAAATAATCCATCCTAATGATCCGGAAGCAAAGGTTGCCCATCTGTTATCTGATGTAAATTTGGAAATACCATCGCGCCGGATGCTGGCCCCGACAATGTATTTATCTTTAAACTTGTAATTGGCCCTCCCAAAATAACCTCTTAAATAACTTTCGTTTTCCATATAGCTGTATCCTGCGTCTATGTTTTCCGGTGTTCCCACTTCGTGAAAACTACCCACTAACGATTCACTTTTCAGGTAAGTATAATGACTATAAGAGCGGGTATTTTCAATTCCGGCTACCAGGTTCAGCCAATGGTCTTTCCCAAAGGTTTTGTCGTAATTAAAATAGGCATTGTAGTTTATCACCCTTGTCTGGTCCTTACTTTCTGCAGCAACATCACCATCAATACGAATACCTTCTCCCCTCCATGATCTTCCCTTATTATAAACAAGGTTTGCTCCAAACTCTCCTTTCAGGGTAAGCCCGGGCATAATCTTCAGGGTTCCGGTTATCCCTTGCAGCACATTCAGTGTCTGAAGGTTACTTTCACTGTTCAGCGGAGAAATACCCGCCAGGGCATTGGCTCCGGTCAAGGGGTTCCAGAATCCGTTTATGCCGGTATCGGTATCATCATAAACCTTCATCCATGGCAACGAATAGGCATTTACCTGCGCCCAGCCGCCGGCGCCATTTTTACCGTCGTCTGATTTAACCCGGTTGTTATCTGAATAAGATATGAGCCCGCGATAACTGAGTTTGAATACGTCAAGCAGGTCGTAATTCAAATTTGTATTAACCGAAAAAATCTCCAGATCGCTGTATTTAATGATACTATTATCTTTCCGGTAACGTAACGACAGATAAGAGTTTCCTTTGTCAGTACCGGAAGTTGCCGATATATTTGCTTCAACAAATGAACCGGTCCG
This sequence comes from Prolixibacteraceae bacterium, assembly GCA_963662895.1. Lineage (GTDB taxonomy): Bacteria > Bacteroidota > Bacteroidia > Bacteroidales > Prolixibacteraceae > GWE2-42-39. The sequence continues at coordinate 2,278,871 of OY759981.1, forward strand.
GCTGATTACATCTCCCCAGTCAGTATTCGTTTTCAACGCTTCTTCCCGTGTTATAGAAGCCTCGGTCCCATCTAACTGGTTAAGCGATGTCTGGGGATCGTATTGTCCCGAAAGTCCGCTGTTGGCATAAGCCCTGTCCATAATTTCGATGTATTCGGCTCCTGTTGCCAGGCCAATATCCCGGTTTGCCCAATTGCTTACGCCTGATTTTAGATCAACATTGAATGAAGCTTTACCCTTTTTCCCTGATTTTGTTGTAATCAGTATTACTCCGTTTGACCCTCTTGAACCATAAATTGAAGTTGCTGCCGCATCTTTTAATATTTCGATAGATTCAATATCAGCAGGATTTATAAGTGACATTATATTTTGAGAGGTTTCACCATCATAAGAACGACCGGTTGAGCCATTTACAACAGGAATCCCGTCAATAATCCATAAAGGATCAGTTCCTGAGGAAATTGAACTTACCCCCCGTATTTTTATTTGTACCGGGGCACCCGGCACGCCTGATTCTCCGGAGACCATCAATCCCGGGGCCATGCCTTGCAGGGCAGCATCGAAAGAGCTGGCATTCGATCCCAATAATATTTCATCACTTTTTATCGTAGATATTGAACCAATAATATCCCTCTTCTTTTGAGTCCCATACCCGATTGCTACCACTTCATCCAACCCTATGGTTTCTTCTTCCATCACAACATCAACCGGTACCTGATTGTAAACCACCACTTCTTTTGTATTCATTCCCACAAAAGAAAAAACCAGGGTTGAGCCTGAAGGTATTTTCAGAAGTCTGTAATTACCATCAACATCGGTAATAACTCCCTGGGCGGTTCCTTTTACCACAATCGTTACACCCGGTAAAGGCATACCCGCCGGATCAGTAACTTTACCGGTAATGGTTATTTTTTTTTCCTCCTGTATGGAATTGTTCACCAACACGATTTGCCGGTCGTGTATATCGTAGGAAACCCCGGTTCCTTTAAAGACCACATCAAGCAGCTCGTTTAAAGGCATGTCTTTAATATTAATGTCAATCTTCCTGTTTACATCAATATCTTCGTTTTTGTACAGAAAGAAAAAGTCACTCTGGTCCTCAATATTACGTAATACCTCCTTTACAGAAACATTTCGCATTGAAACACTGAGGCGTGTTTGTTGAGAATAGACACTTGCACTAACATGTACAAAGGCGATCAAGAGAATAAATAAGGTTAACTTCATAATACGTAACCATTTTAGCAAGGGATTATAATATCCCCTGACGTTTAACCATTTTTTTTTCATAAATTTGTAATTAATAAGCGTTATACAAATCCCTTCACGGGGTTATCTAACAGGGGTTCATGTTACCGCATGAACCATCAGGGAAAGTGTTACCGCACTTTCCTTTTTTTATCTTGGTTTATTAATCCTTACTATGTTTTCATTGATTTTATATTTCATCTCTGTTGTCAACGACAATACTTCCAGCATTTCGCGCAGGCTTTCTGTTTTTATTGAAGTGGTGTAGCGTTCGCTGGTGTCAAGGTTTTTATCAACGATAAATTTCACATCGTACCAGCGTTCCATTTTTTTTAATATTTCAGAAAGCGGAGCATTTTCGAAACGCAGGATATTTTCTTTCCATGAAGTGTAAAGGCGGGTGTTAACTTTAAATAAGTGAGGTGTTTTAACCAATTTTGAATATTCGAATTGTTCGCCGGGTTTCAGACTGAATTTTTTATTTGGTACCGATCGTAAAAAAACATCTACCGCACCTTTTTCCAATGTGGTATGCAGGATATCTTCTTCAGGATAGCAATACACGTTAAACCTGGTTCCAAGTACCCTGACATTCATCTCCCCGGCATGAACAATAAATGGGTTTTTCCTGTCTTTGGCTACTTCGAAAAAGGCTTCGCCCTCAACGAAAACATCTCGTTTCCCCTTGCTAAATGCTACCGGATATTTAAAAGTTGTACCCGAATTAAGCCATACTTTGGTTTCGTCGTAAAGGGTGATATTTGATTTTTCTCCATTAGGAACATGTATTTCGTTATACACTCCGGAAAGTTGGCTGAATTGTTTTTGCCCGATAAAATAAAGACATAAAGCACCGGTTAAGAAGGCAACTAAAAAAACAGCAGCGTATTTCAACAACGGATGTATTGTCCTCACATTACCAAATCTCCGGGGGGTAAAGAATTTTTGCTGATGGTGCTCTTCTGCTTTTTCCAACCCGGTAAGTACCCAGAGGTTTTTCAATTCGTTGTACTTTTCCTGGTTTGCCTCCGAAGCTTCAATCCACCCAAGTATTTCGCCTACTTCATCGACCGAAGTGATTTTGCCTTTGATATATTGAATTAACTTTTCTTCCATAAGAAACAGAAAGATTTTACAGGTATAACCCAATGAACGAATTTTACCCTAACGGAAAAGGTAAAATTATTTCAGAAAAAGAGAATATAGAGTAGCGGAAGGTAATCTTTTAGTTCCTCCCTTAGATGCTTTAATGCTTTCGAGATATGAGCTTCCACGGTTTTAATGCTGATCCCCAGTTCTTCGGCGATTTCCCTGTTCTTTTTATCTTCATAACGGCTTTTCTCAAAAGCCGTACGTACCGGCAACGATAATTTAGCAAGGGCTTTATCAACTTTTTGCTGAAGTTCTTCGAGAACAAAATTGCTGGTGTCGAAACCGGAAAGTGATTTGTAATTAACTTCCAGTTCGCGTGTTCTCAGGTAGTCGTTGTATCGCTGTTTTGAACGTTCTTTACTTAGATGTTTCAGCGATCTGTTTTTTGTGACTGTGAACAGCCAGGCCTGAATATTGGTATTATCATGAAAATCTTTCTTTCGTTCCCAAAGTTCGGTAAAAACATCCTGTACAATACTGTTGGCCGCCTCCGTGTCCAATAAATACTGGTCAGAAAAATATCTCAGTTTCGGATAAAAGTAGCAGTATAAACTTTCGAATGCTGATTTGTCCCCCGATTTGATTTTATATACTATTTCCGGTCCCTTGTAATTCACCTGCACCCAGTTAGGTTTTTTCTTTTTTTTCTTTTAACTCTTCGATCTCCTTTTTTTGCAGTGCATTTTCTGCGGAGAGTTCGCGAATCATATCCAAGGCGGTTTTATCGTAAGTAACAGAAGGCTCGGCAACAATTTTGCTTTCCTTCTCTTCTAAAAACATGTTTCCCCTCCCGGTAAGTAACCAATCACCGTTGATGTTATCAAAAGAAGACATTAGCTTTGAAATGAGGTCAAAACTTGGTTTGTTTCCACGCCCCTTTTCATCAATAATGTTGTGTATTACGGTAGGATGTACCCCAAGCCTTTTGGCAAACTGATTCTTATTCAGTCCGAAAACCCTCATCACTTCAGCCATTCTCTTATTTATCGTCATTTGATAATTGTTTTTAAATAAAAAACTTGGTTATGTCTACAAATGATTATATATTTGTTTTTTGAATCATAAAACCCCTAAGCCTATGATCAAAAAACAGCGTTAAACAAAAAAACTGTCAGGCTGAGTGAACGGCCCGGCAAAACTTCCTGCGGTTTCCTGACAAAAAGTATTAGCGTACGATAGGAAAACCGCAGGAACCATATAAACTATAATCTTCAAAAATATGAAAAACCATGTAAAAACACGAACCCGTATCACAGGATTTTTTTCGCTGCTGATCATACTTCCCGATTCAGAAATTCCGGATGTTCGGGACAAACAGCTTTCTTTCTGTAATCCCGAACCGGCAGAACATCAAAAACACCGTCGGGAGGATTGAACGTAAGGGAAGTAATTTATGTTTCCTATGGTTATCCCGCTTATTTTGCTTCTTGCCGGTTGTGCATAATCAGAAAAACAAAAATACGAAATTGCCTCAGTTTGCGATTACCAGCTTACGGAGACAAGGGGAAAGTTTTATGACATTATACGGGGTAACCGTAACACACCCCGAACGGATGGGAAAAAAGGGGAAAGCAAAATCAGAATGGTTTTGCTATTATTGCGAATAACCCGTTGCTGCCCGAGAGGGCAGCTTTTTTTATTTATGTATGTCCCCTTCAAGCCCCAGCGGATAGGGAGCAACGTCCATCAAACGCTCCACCTCAAACAGACCGCAGGCCATCAACTCATTCAAACACAAAGGCCAGGGCACAAAGTATTGTTTTATAAATATTTATTCTTGGTGTTTTTGCACCTTCGTGTTTGATAATTGTCTTTTTGAGCAGCCTCTCCCACCTCCCTGAATACCCGCCAAAAACCGCTCCCGCCTTCGCCGGTCCGGACTACATTTGACGGGCCATCCCTGCTTTTCACCTTCCGGTGAACCGGGAACTTGACTTCCTTATACTTTTCCTGTCATCTTCTCATTATTTCAGAAAACGGAACGATTCTTGATTATTACCAAAAATTCCGATGTCACACAAAATAGTAATGTATGAAAACGAACCTGCTTCTTCTGAGCCTTCTTTTCGCTCTTCTCTTGTCAGGATTGAGCGAGCCGGTATCTGCCTTATCATTTTCATCCCGGATTGATTCCATTCAGTTGATTGTCGATCCTCAACAACTGATTCTTCCCGGAGAAACTTTCCGGATCGGAATTATTTCGTATCAGAAAAAAGGAAAAGTAAAGAAAACTCTTGGCATGTCCGGCGGTTCAGTATGGTGGTGGCGTTACAAAGTGGAAGTTACAGGTGGAAGTGATTTTTCAGGACGGATTACGGTGAATGATAAATTGGTTCCCTCAAAAGGAAAGTATATCAGAATAAAAGCTTTTCCACGGAAACAACCTGAGCTTCAAAAAGAAATATTAGTTCCGCTGAATTACGAAACAAAAATCACGTTTAAACCCGACAGATCTTATGATAAGGCTCCGGGAAGTCATATTGAAGGAGAACTGATTTCTGTATTCGACAATGGGATAACCCGTGTTTATGATAACCTTAGAAGAAATAAAAATGCTAAAAATTTTATCTTTTACGGAACAGGAGGAGCCTGGGACAAAGGAGAATTTACGATCGATCCTGATTTTACCAAAATTGAGAATCACCGGGCAGAACTGATTGTTAACTCAGTCCGCAACAGGGCTGTAACCGATACCTTTTCGGTTTTGCTCGACTATAGACATAAATATAAATTTTCACTTTGGGGTGACTCCGGTATGCCTGGCTTTTCAGTGACAAGCGGGAGTAATGGCTTTTCAGGAGATCATGGAGGAGATGGACAGCCCGGGCAAAATGGTCAATTCGGGCAAAATGCACCCGATATTGGCATTTGGGTCGATATGTACAGGGATTCTATTTTAAATATGGACTTGCTGTACGTATATGCACAAAATTTATGGGAAGGAGAAGAATATCGTTATTTGATCAATCCTGATGGCGGGAGCCTGAGTATTAGTTCCATTGGAGGGAGCGGTGGTAACGGCGGCAATGGCGGGCGTGGCGGCGACGGCGGAAACGGAAATGACGGGCAGGTATGGATTGAAAGGAAAACGGAACGCAGGATCGTTAAAAAGCCGGTTAAAGAAAAAGTAATCCGTAAAGAAAAAAAGACAATTACTGACAGCGAGGGAAAAACAAAAGAAATTGAGGTTGATGTGGAAGAGGAAATAGAAGTAATGAAAGATGTGGAGGAAGATGTTGTGGTCGAGATCAGGCATCAGGGGCCGGGGCAGGATGGTGGCGATGGCGGCTGGGGTGGTCCCGGTGGCTTAGGCGGCATTGGTGGAAACGGAGGGAACATTTATCTGTATTTTACGGATGATGCGTGGGGTTATCAGTATCTTTTTGTTGCTAACAGTCAGGGAGGAACAGGTGGTTATAACGGAAACGGTGGTTCGGGTGGTTCAGGAGGCCAGGGAGGAGAAGGAAATCCCCGGGGTAGAAACGGACTCGACGGACAAAACGGACCCTCTGCCATAGGATGGGCCCCGGATGGCTACAGCGGGGATATTATTATCCAGCCAACCGAAGACTTTTTTGAATATGTTCCCGGAGAGAAATAGTTACAAAGGACAAGATAAATACGCATGAATCGGAACAATTAAAAAAGGAAGTATTAAAAAAACAGTGCTCCCAAAAAATCGACTATCTTTGTATCCCGATTAAAATTTTGATAACTAACGTATTTTCAAAAAAACTGAAATGACTGATTATAAACGTACCTTGATTACTTCTGCTTTGCCGTATGCCAATGGGCCGGTACACATTGGGCATCTTGCCGGCGTATATGTCCCGGCTGATATCTATGCACGTTATTTACGGTTAAAGGGGGAGGAAGTAGCATTTATCGGCGGGTCTGACGAACACGGCGTTCCGATTACTTTAAAAGCAAAAAAAGAAGGTGTAACTCCGCAGGATATAGTGGATAAGTACCACAATATGATCAGGGATTCGTTTATGCGTTTTGGCATTTCATTCGATGTATATTCACGTACCAGCGCCAAAGTGCACCACGAAACAGCCGCCGGATTTTTTAAGAAGCTGTACGATGAAGGCAAGTTTATAGAAAAGATATCAGAACAGTATTACGACGATGAAGCCAAACAATTTTTGGCTGATCGTTATATTACCGGAACCTGTCCTAAATGCGGTAATGAAAAAGCTTACGGTGATCAGTGCGAAGCTTGTGGAACATCGCTGAATGCCACTGATCTTATCAATCCGAAATCGACATTGAGCGGGAACCCGCCGGTGATGAAGGAAACCAGACACTGGTACCTGCCGCTCGACCAATACGAACCTTGGTTGAAAGAATGGATACTGGAAGGGCATAAGGAATGGAAAACCAATGTGTACGGTCAGTGCAAATCGTGGATCGACAGTGGTTTGCAGCCCCGTGCCGTAACCCGCGACCTCGATTGGGGCGTGCCGGTTCCGGTGGAGGGTGCCGAAGGGAAGGTACTATACGTCTGGTTCGATGCTCCCATCGGTTATATTTCGGCTACCAAAGAGCTGACTCCCGAATGGGAAAAATGGTGGAAAGACCCGGAAACCAGGATGGTCCATTTCATCGGGAAAGACAACATCGTCTTTCATTGCATCATTTTTCCATCCATGCTGAAAGCTGAAGGAACCTACATTTTGCCCGACAATGTTCCGGCCAACGAGTTTCTGAACCTCGAAGGCGACAAAATTTCGACCTCGCGCAACTGGGCCGTTTGGTTGCACGAGTATCTCGATGATTTTCCGGGAAAAGAAGATGTATTGAAATATGTGCTAACGGCAAATGCCCCGGAAACCAAAGACAACGACTTTACCTGGAAAGATTTCCAGACCCGTAATAACAATGAGTTGGTTGCCATTCTGGGTAACTTTGTCAACCGGGCGCTGGTTCTTACCCAAAAATATTACAACGGAGTGGTTCCTGCTGCCGGTGAACTGAACGAGACAGACAAGGCCACGCTTGCCGAAATTGCCCATTTGAAAGCTGAAGTAGAAAAAAGCCTCGACAGCTACCGTTTCCGGGAAGCGCTGAAACTGGCTATGGATCTGGCCCGCCTGGGCAATAAATACCTGGCCGACGAAGAGCCCTGGAAAGTAGTGAAAACTGATCAGGAACGGGTAAAAACAGTGATGAATATTTGCTTACAGATTACCGCTAACCTGACGGTTATGCTGGAGCCTTTCCTGCCTTTCAGCATGGAAAAACTGCGTGGTTTCATCAACCTTGAAAAACTGAACTGGGCACATCTGGGACATCCGAATTTGTTGCCTGCCGGGCATAAAGTAAATAAGCCGGAACTATTGTTTGAAAAGATTGAGGATGCAACCATCGAAGCACAGGTTCAGAAATTGCTTGATACTAAAAAAGCGAACGAAGAAGCTAATGTCCCGGTAAAACCGGCAAAAGAAAGTTGCTCGTTCGACGATTTTATGAAGATGGACATTCGCACCGGAACCATCATTGAAGCCGAAAAAGTGGCCAAAACCAAAAAGCTGCTGAAGCTGAAAATCGATACCGGCATCGATCAGCGTACTGTTGTTTCGGGCATTGCTGAGTATTATCAGCCGGAAGATATTATTGGTCAGCAGATTTCCATACTCGTAAATCTTGAACCCCGTAAGTTACGAGGAATTGTATCGCAGGGAATGATCCTGATGGCCGAAGATGCCGATGGTTCGCTGAAATTCGTTTCGCCGGTACAATCGGTTAAGAACGGATCGGAGGTGAAATAGAAAAGTTCCTGAGAAACGAAGAAACAGAGTTCCTATGTCTGTTATATTTTGAATACGAATTTTGTTCTTAAAATATAACTGCCCAACTATTGTTGGTGCGGTTTTCTGTAAACAGCAGTACCGCGTCAGGCGGATCGGTTGTTTACCCTATATAATTTCAGAACCGCTTTTGTACGCAAAAGCGGTTTTATTTTTGGAATTGTAAATGTTAAATAGTTGGACGAATGCATCGACAAGCTTGTAATCATACTGCATAATTGTTTACATTGGAAGAGTTTCTGCCTGCTTTCAAAAATTGCTCAGGCAAAATTTATATCATCTGATTTTATTAAACCATACGATACAATTCCAGGTCATGTTTTACAGGTGCATTGGAATATTTTATGTTCGGATGTATCGTTGGTTACAGTTTATCGGACGATGATCTTTCCGGCGACTTTTTGGGAGTCGGTTACCGTGCGACGGGCTCCTCTGCAATTTTTTTGGAGCTGGTCATAGGCTGACAGGCACTTTAAACTCAATAAGTAATTTTTTAAAAATAAATTGTTAAACCTTTCATATAAGAGATTCCTCGCTACACTACCAATGACAGATTTTTTGCAGAAGTCTGTATATGAAGCAAATACAAAACATCGCTTTTTCAGCATTCATCATTCCCGGCCATACAACTGCACTGCTTTTTTTGAAGGAGTCCTGTGCGAATCAGTTTAAAAAGTTGAGGAGAAGAGCAGGTAAAGTGTTCTGTGTTCAATAAGGAGCCATCGTTTCGTTATAGAATAAGCAGAGGGAAGCGAGGTATTTTTTTAGGAAAGACAACAATGCCCGGGCTGTTTCCGCCTAAGGGAAAAAAGCGTTTAGAAAATCGATGGAGTGAGCGTTAAAAAATCTTCCCTGTTTGACGAACGCAGTGAGGAGTTTGGAAGATTTAAGCGAACGCAAACGATTTTTAGCTTTTTCTTCTCAGCGGCGGCTCTTTTTGGATCCTTTTTCCAGCTGGAGGGAAAAAGGATCAGCCCGTCCGGTTTGAGGACAGTAAAAAAGGGAAATGCGGTGAAGCTTGATTTTTAGCTTTTGTCTGTACTAAAGAATCAGAGCTAAATAATATGCTCCACAAAAGATTAAAGTACCCCTCCCGTGCCCGGTGTTTTCTTCGTTCTCTTAATAACCTGACAATGTTCATTGTTCATTTGTATTCGCCTCTGTCCGGCGGGGCCCTTCCTTTTGCAGTCGACCAAAAGGAAGTAAAAGTCTTGTCAAAGTCATCCTTCCTCCCGCCTCACGGTTTTTTCTTCCCGGCCCACCTCCCTGAAGACCCGTCAAAAACCGCTCCCGCCAAAAACCGCTCCCGCCTTCGCCGGCCCGGACTACTTTGACCGGCCATCCCTGCTTTTCACCTTCCGGTGAATTGGGAACTTGACTTCCAGATACCTTTCCTGTCATAGGCAGCGTAGCGAGGAATCTCTTCATTCTTACAGTAGTAATTCGTTTTAACATGTTATTATTTAGATTTCACTAAGTAATTTTTTTAAAAATAAATTGTTAAACCTTTCATATAAGAGATTCCTCGCTACGCTACCAATGACAAGCCATTAGTCAATGAGGTGTGGGGAATGGGTTCAGGTTATTTTGAATATGAATTTAAACTTCCGGCAGACCTTCAGCTTTAATAGTTACTGTTGTAATGGCCATTTTTCAATATCGGAGCAGTTAATTGTTAGTCTTAACCTTTTTCATTTGAATTATTTTTCGCGTTGCCCCGTTTGTTACCCATTGTGTTACCCCTTGGTTTTTAATTTTGTATTGGCATAATAACCAATAATACTAAATAAAGGACCAGGTATGAAAAGCGATGGAAAACAAAAGACCGGAGTATCCAGAAGAGAGTTCATCAAAGGAGCTGTTATTTCTTCCGCAGGATTAATGATACTACCCCGTTGCACTATTGGAGGTAAAGGTTATACTCCCCCGAGTGATAAGGTTAACATTGGGATTATTGGTGCAGGCGGGCAATCGTTGTTTAGCATTAAGCAACTCTTGAAGCTCGAAGATGTACAGCTAACAGCAATTGCAGACCCTGCCGAACATTGGAAGAACAATGTTTTGTACAGTTTTGATACAGGCCGGAAACCTGTAAAGGAACTGGTTGAGAAATATTATTCTGAAAAAACACCGAACTACAGGATGTCGGAATACGAAGATTTCAGGGAGATGCTGGAAAAAGAAAAATCGCTTGATGCCGTCGTTTGTGCCACTCCTGATAATACCCATGCATATGTTTCGATTCTTGCTATGCGTGCGGGGAAACACGTTTACTGCGAAAAACCACTGGCGCATAACATCTGGGAAACGCGAAAAGTCAGAGAGGTCGCGAAGGAGACCGGCCTGGCAACACAAATGGGGAACCAGTTACATAGCAGTGATGCTATCCGTCAAACGGTCGATTATCTCCGGGCAGGGGTAATAGGAACGGTAAGGGAAGCACATTCATGGGTGCCGGCCACCCGGTGGTTGCCTGGTTTTTTCGGGTTTCCTAAAAAAGAGGATTCCGTTCCCCGGAATTTTAACTGGAATTTATGGCTTGGCCCCACTCAATGGCATCCTTACAATAAGCTATATACGCCGGTGAGATGGCGCGATTTCTGGGACTTTGGCTGTGGCTCGCTGGGTGATTTTGGCTGTCATGATATGGACTCGGCAACCTGGGCATTTAACCTTTCTTCGCCCGAGAGTATTGAGATTTTTCCTGCAGGTAATAAAGGCAGTGCCGAAATTGCCCCTTATGGCGAAATTGGTTATTTCCGGTTTGCTGACAACGGGGAACAGCCAGCATTTAAACTAACATGGTATTCCGGTGGGTTACGTCCTGAACATCCTGATTGGTTACCGAAAGATATTAATTTTGCCGGCAGGGGGGCCATATTCGTTGGTGACAAAGGGATTATCCTTAATAACGGAGGGGCAAACAGCACCCCACGGGTTTTTCCTGAAGAACGGAAAGATTCATTCGTCCCATCTTCATCTATTCCTCTTAGCAAAGGACATCACCGGGAATGGATAGACGCCATCAAAGGCGGACCTGCCGCATCGTCGAATTTCGAATACGCAGCAAGACTTAACGAAATTGTACTTCTGGGAGTTCTTTCTTTACGACTTGGAGGGAAAAGAATATATTGGGATGCAAAAAATATGAAAGCCGCCGGACTGCCCGAAGCAGACAGTATTATCCGCGAACCTGTAAGAAAAGGCTGGGAAATGGGGTAGTAATCTTTTTACTTTCTTTTATATTTGTAATTCTAAAAGAAAGAACTTGTCTGGGAAAAGAACAGATATTGAAGAAATTTGTATCCTTCAATTAAAAGAAGGATACAGGAGTGCTTTTAATCATATTTTTCAAACCTATAATCAAAAACTTTATTTTTTTGCGCTTGGGTACCTGAAATCAGAAAAGGAAGCCGAAGAAATTGTACAGGAAACTTTTATGAAAATCTGGGAACGCCGGGAATATATTGACCCGGAATTGTCAATAAACGCCTATCTTTTCAAAATTGCTTTTAACTTCATACAAAAGCGGCTGAAAAAAAATTTCCGGGAAGAAGAAATGAGACATAACCTAACAGAAGAACTTGTGCTTTTTGACGACTATACAGCAAACATGCTCAACTATCATTTCCTTTTGCAACGTATTAATCAATTAATCGACGAGCTTCCCCCGAGACAGAAAGAAGTCATTGTACTTCGGAAACTTGAAGGGTTCACGACACAAGAAATTTCGGAAAAACTTTCCCTCTCGTTAAAAACAGTAGAAGCTCACCTTACGTCTGCACTTAAATTTTTGAAAAAGCATCTGCAGACTGAAAAATTTGAAGACCTGCTTTTGTTTGCATTAACTTTCCGCAAAAAAAATTAAACTGAACTAAGGGTAAAATCTTCCACCGGGATATTACTTATAAATGCCGGTAAAAATGAACGATAAACCCGATTTGCTAAAACGCTTCTTTACTAACAAATATTCCCGAAATGATTATCTGGAAATGAAGAAGTTAATTTTTTTCAGGGGCGGGAAGTTTGAAGAATTGATGCACCTCCACTGGGACGAGTTTAAAACAGGGAATATTACTTCCCGGAAAGATTTACCGGAGGAGCTGGCAATTAATTCTGAAATTGATATTTCCCATCAGGAACCCATCATCAGAAGATTTAACCGGGCTTTTTCCCGGATCGCGGCAGTACTGCTTATCCCTCTACTCCTTGCGCTTGGTTTTCTCTATTTTCAGTTTAATGAATATCTTTTACAGAAAGATGTTTACGTGGAAATTACTTCCCCGGCAGGTGCCCGTACCCATTTAGACCTGCCTGACGGGTCTGATGTCTGGCTCAACGGTGGTTCGCAGATCCGCTATCCGTCCGTTTTCAATAAACATCGCAAGGTTGAACTTAAAGGTGAAGCTTTTTTTAAGGTGAAAAGCGACAAGGAAAACCCTTTTCTGGTGTCTGCTGATAAAATTATTGTTGAAGCTACCGGTACCGAGTTTAATGTTTGGGCATACGATGACGAGCCGGAAGTAAAAGTTATCCTGAAAAAAGGCAATGTCGCTGTTTTAAATGACCGGCATTCGGAACTAAAAAAGATGGAAGCCGGACATCAGTTGAATTATCTGAAAAGAAACGGGGCTATGGGCTATTCAAAAATTAATGCTGAAGACTATGCCGGATGGATACAAGGAAAGCTGATTTTCCGGAATGCTTCGATGGCTGAAGTGGTGAGCCGGATGGAACACTGGTACGGGATTGAAATTGAAATTGTTGACCCGGAATTAATGCAACTTCATTTCCGGGCAACTTTCATTAACGAAAATATCGAAGAAGCATTCAAACTGCTCCAGTCGACAGCAACCTTTAATTACCGGTTCGCGAAACGGCAAAACAGGAAAGACGGATCATTTGAAAATGCGAAAATAGTTCTCACAAAAAAATAGGCTTATGTAACACTACCAGACAAAAATGAATCAGGAAAGCGATTGCGGCGCTTCCCTGATATTAAGAAAAGAGTTAACAGTATAAATTAACCCTCAAACATTTCAAATTTATGAAAAAAAAACTAATTGATGAGGTGTGTTTAAAACACCTCCTAATTAAACCATTACGGATTATGAGATTGACTCTCGGTTTATTATTGATTTTGGGAATGCAGGGATGGGCAACAAGATCGTATTCCCAAAAGGCGGTTCTTAACCTGAACATGAAAAATGCAAAAGTTATTGATGTTTTGGAAGAAATTGAGGACCAAACAGATTACTACTTCCTGTTTAACTACGAACAAATCAACTCCGATAAAAAGATTGATGTGAAACTGGTCAATTCAAAGATTGAAGAAACTCTGAATTTTATTTTGTCGGGGACTGGTTTAAAGTACACCATTACCGAGCGGCAGATTGTTATTACAAAAGATGAGCAGGTTCCGGCATATTTGTTTCCCGGACAACCAAAAACAGTCTCCGGTAAAGTCACCGACTCCTCCGGGGCTTCGTTGCCCGGTGTAACCGTGATAGTAAAAGGCACTACCCAGGGAATTATTACCGATGTAAATGGTTATTATTCTCTTCCCGGGGTCCCCTCCGATGCCACGCTGGTTTTCTCGTTCGTGGGAATGAAAACCCAGGAGCTTACGGTTGGGGATCAAACCAAAATTAATGTTACTATGATTGAAGAAATCATTGGTGTTGACGAAGTTGTGGTGGTAGGGTATGGTACTCAAAAAAAATCAGACATTACCGGTTCTGTAACTTCTGTGCCGGAAGAACGTTTGAGCAAGATACCTGTAACAAATGTTATGCAGGCAGTTCAGGGAGCTGTATCCGGCGTCGTTATTAATCAGGTCTCTTCAATTCCGGGAGAAGAACTCGATGTGCTTGTGCGGGGAGGTGGGTCCATTACAGCCTCTACCGATCCTTACGTGGTTGTTGACGGTGTTCCTATTACTAAAATGGGAGGCTCTATTAACGATATCAATCCCAATGATATTGAATCTATTGAGATATTAAAAGATGCTTCGGCCGTTGCTATTTATGGTATGAACGGGGCAAACGGAGTTATTCTCATTACAACAAAACGCGGAAAAACTTCCAAACCTACCATCCGGTATTCCGGCTATATTGGGATTGAAGATTTTTCCCATATTCCTGATATGTGTTCTCCTGAAGAATTAATTGCACGTTACAAAGAAGGAAGTCGTATTAATGGCTCACCTATGTACAGTGATAATGTGAAGTATGAATACGAAGTAGAAAACTATGAAAACGGACATATTATTGACTGGATTGACGCTATATCGCAAACCGGGATACAGCAAAATCACAACATAAGTATTTCGGGGGGGAACGAGAGTTTTAATTATTATGTTTCGGGAGATATACTTGACCAAAAAGGTATAGTAAAAGGATATAACTATAAACGTTATTCCATCCGTACAAATATCGATGCTTATGTAACCGATTATTTGAGAATAGGTACGAATTCATCAATAGTTGCCCATAATAAGGATGGAGGCCGTGCTAATTTGCTGAATGCTGAAGCAATGAGCCCCTATGGCAGGATGAATGAGGATGACGGTTCTTATACAATTCATCCAATGTTTGGAGAAACTTTGTGGGCAAATCCTTTATTACCAACGACAACAGATCCTGAACGACGTCAGTATAATGTAAATATTAACGGTTACGCAGATGTTATTTTAGGTAAAATCTGGAAGCCGTTAACCGGATTGACATACAGGTTAAATGCAGGCTTTTCTTATATCCCGCGTCGCCAGAACAGTTATACCGGCGAATCTGTTAATGATTTGCTGGGAACTGCAGAAATATGGCATTATGAAACTCAGGCTTATACCATTGAGAATATCCTTAAATATGAACGTGATATCGGGAAACATCATTTCGACCTTACCGCAGTATATGCTGCACAAGAAAGAAATTATAATGAAAACTATGCAAAAGCACAGGATTTTGTAAATGATGAATTGGACTGGAACAGAATGCAGGCTGGTGCAAGTTCCAGTGTTCGTTCATATGCCGACCGATATGCTGCTACTTCTCAAATGGGGCGTTTAAACTATTCTTACGATAGCCGTTACCTCTTTACATTTACTGTCCGGCGCGATGGTTCGTCAGTATTTGCCGAGGGCTTAAAGCATGGTGTATTCCCATCGGTAGCCTTGGGATGGAATATCCATCATGAAAATTTCCTTAAAAATGTTGAAGCAGTAAATAATTTGAAATTGAGATTTTCTTACGGTAAAACAGGAAATGAGGCAGTTAAAGTTTATAAAACATTTACAACTATGAAAGATGTACAAATAGCATTGGGAGGGGAAACCAATATTGCTATGATTGCAGACCAGTTGGGGAATAGCGACTTAAGCTGGGAAAGCAAAAAAAGTTTTAATGTAGGTCTGGATTTCGGTTTCTTTAAAAACCGGGTAAATGGTACTCTTGATGTATATTCGGCAAGCAATACCGATCTGTTGCTTTCCCGTAAATTACCAGCTGCCTCGGGGTTTTCTGAAGTAACAGCAAACATTGGAGAAACTGAAAGCAAAGGGTTGGAACTTACCTTAAATACTGTAAATATTGCCAAAAAGGATTTTAAATGGAGTAGTACATTAGTATTTTCTACTAATAAAAATAAAATAGTAGAACTCTATGGCGACGGAAAGGATGATACAGGCAGTGGATGGTTTATCGGTGAACCTATCGGGGTTATTCGTGATTTTAAAAAAGTAGGTATCTGGCAGGAAGATGAAATAGCCAATGGTGATCATTTGGACTGGGACCCTATTGCAAAAGCCGGCGATGTGAAGCTTGCCGACCTTAGCGGCCCTGATGGAGTACCCGATGGAACAATTGATGATGACGACCGTGTAATTTTGGGACAAAAAGAGCCGAAATGGGTCGGTGGTTTGACAAATACATTTGCATATAAGAATGTTTCGTTAAGTATTTTTATTCAAACTGTTCAGGGGGCAATGAGAGAGAATAAACACATCGGAATGGCTTCCGATGAGCTGGAGCGCAGGAATAGCCTGGCTGAAATTGGTTACTGGACACCGGAAAATAAGAGCAACGAATGGCGGTCGTTAAATAAAAATTCTAACCCACATGGTTACGGATTTCCTGTAGATAAAAATTACACCAGGATTAAAGACATTACGCTTAATTACAATATACCGGAACATGTCATTAACAAAATAGGGATTAACGCTTTAAGCGTATATGTTAGCGGACGTAACCTTTATACCTTTACTGACTGGATTGGCTGGGACCCTGAAGAAAGAGAGTTTAGTCGTGGCACTTATGATCCTGATGACTCGTCAATTAACTGGGAAATCAATTATCCAAGTGTGAGGACTATTGTATTTGGCATTAATCTTACATTATAATCCTATAACTATGAAAATGAAAAAAATCTCTATAACGTTAGCGATGGCTTTAACTTTGATCGCCATCTCTTGTAGCGATGACTTCTTAGACGAAACACCATATTCATCGTATGCACCTGAAACATTATCCGATGAAGCAGGTATTGAAGCTGCATTGAAAGGATTACATTATATTTTTGGACAATTATGGACATGGTCTGATCAACAAGGTTGGCTCTGCTGTTGGCAGGAAGGTACCGACGTATGTTCACCCGGAGGAATCCAGGGAGTTGAAATTTCGTTTTTCAAATATGAAGATATGAATTCGGAAAATGCAGCAGTTAGCTATATGTGGTCGCAGTGCTTTAAGATTGTCAACAATGCCAATAATGCTTTGAAAGCAATTGGCGAAGACGGTGACCCTGCAAAGATTGCAGAAGCCAGATTTTTCCGGGGGTATGCCTATAATATTCTGGCAACGCTTTATGGCAATGTGCCTTTACTTACAGAACCAACTTCATCTGCAAGAACCGACCTTGAGCGTACCCCGGTAGCTCAGGTAAACGATCAGATTGTTGAAGATTTGAAATATGCGGCCGAAAACCTGCCCGACATCGTCGGGGCGGTTACCGAAAGCAGGGCAAATAAGCACATGGCGATGCAGTGTTTAGGTGAGGTTTATTTGCGCTTAGATAAACCTGATTTGGCAGAGTCCGTATTAACCTCAATTATCAATAGTGGCCTGTTTTCCTTAATTCAGGAGCGTTATGGCATTGAAACCGATAAATCAGGTGATTATTTTCACGATATGTTTATACACGGTAACCAACGTCGTTCGCAGGGTAATACCGAGGCTATCTGGACATTCGAACTGGAATACACAAAGAATGTAGTCGGTGGTTATACGAATGCACCTCAACATCGTCGTAATTGGGTGCCTGCTTATCACAATGTACCCGGAATGGCTTACTCTGTGGATGATCCCGACGAAGGTGTAATCAGCACATATGGTGGTCGTGGGAACGGCCGTATGCGCCCCAGCGATTGGGTGAAGTATCAATTGTATGCCGATGGCGATATGCGTAACTCAGAATATAACATCACTCGCCATTTCTTTTACAATAAACCAGACTGGAGTGCAACAATAGGAATTGATGCCAATGGATTCCGTGTAGCAGCAGATTCACCTGATGCAGTAGAAACCAGGGAAGTTAAAACAGGTGATCCTGCTGTGATCGCAGCTGGTGATACATTGGAATCGATGTTCCCATATACAAGAAAATGGGACTCGTTCGATCCTGATGACACCTGGGGCTGGACCTGTATTAAAGATTTTCCGATGATGCGTTTGGGCGAAACTTACCTGCTCCGTGCCGAAGCCCGTTTCAAAAATAATAATCCAGATGGCGCTGCCGACGATATAAATGTATTGCGCGACCGTGCATTTAAAAATGCCCGTGCCGAAAGTGGTAATAATAATCTGGGCAAAATTAGTGCATCTGACATTACCCTTAATTTTATACTGGATGAACGTGTCCGCGAGTTATTTGCCGAAGAAAACCGTCGAATTACACTTATACGTACAGGAACGTTGATCGATCGGGCCAAACTGAATACAGACAGTTCAATTAAAGGAGCGATTAGTGGTTTAGATTCGAGAATAATGCTACTCCCAATTCCGTTAAGTGAAATTCAACGCAACAAAGATGTTGAATGGGAACAAAACCCGGGATATTGAGTGACATGAACAACGCAGGTTGTAGTTGTGCAAATGACGGGAACAGGCCTCCCGAAACCGGCGTACAGGTGCCGGTTCAAAACTACCTCTACAATCCTTTATAAATTATTAAACCAGCTAAAATCAAATGGATTTTAGCTGGTTTTTATTTGTTTAAAATGAGTCTCTGGTTTTTCAATACCCCATAATGAGATGTTAGGGGTATGCAAATATTAGAACAAATTTTTAAATAATCTGACTGGCAATTTTATCCCGGATTTCAGCAAATTCTTCCGCGCTTAATTTCAATTTCTTTGAAAAATTAAGTAAATCTCCTTCCGTTTGCATGGGAATCAGGTGAATGTGAGCATGAGGTACTTCCAGCCCTAAAACCAAAACTCCCACTTTTACACAGGGAATTGCCCTTTTCAGGCCCTCTGCAACTTTTTTGACAAACAACTGAAGGCCGGTGTAGGTTTCATTATCGAGGTCGAAAAGATAATCAACTTCCTTTTTTGGAATCACCAACGTGTGCCCTTTTGCAACAGGCATGATGTCGAGAAAGGCATAATAGTTTTCGTCCTCGGCAATTTTATACGATGGAATTTCTCCGTTTACGATTTTTGTAAAGATACTTGCCATTGCTGTAATTTTTCAGATTGAAATATCAATGACTTCAAAAGGGATGGTGCCGGAAGGTACTTTTATTTCAACAACATCTCCTACTTTTTTACCCAATAACCCTTTTGCAATGGGTGTCCCGATCGATATTTTACCGGCTTTAAAATCAGCTTCATGCTCCGAAACAATGGTATATTGCATGGTGGCATTGTTCTTTTTGTTTTTAATAGTGACCTTGTTCAAAATCTGAACACAGGATGTATCAATTTTTGATTCGTCAATAATCCGGGCATTGGCTATTTTTCCCTGAAGGATGGCAATTTTTGCCTCCAGCATACCTTGTGCATCTTTGGCCGCATCGTACTCTGCATTTTCAGAAATGTCGCCTTTTTCAATGGCCTCGCCGATCTGTTTCGAAATGGCAGGACGTTCAAAAGTCAGCAGATGTTCTAATTCTTCTTTTAATTTTTTAAGGCCTTCTTCAGTTATGTATGACACCTTTCCCATGATTACATTTTTTTCAACTACATAAAACAAAAAGAATTCCGACTTTGCGGAACTCTTTCGGACAAAATTATATAAATTTTTGATTTATTTGTACGATTTTCGCAAAAAAATCTTTTAACGTACTGTCAGTAAATTTGTTCTAGTATTTCCGTCGTACAATTTCTGAAAAAATAACAGCTTTTTTTAATGAGAAACCATTCATTAGATCATGAACCCCCTCGTTTTTTCTTTCCGGCACCTTTCCCCTGGTGTTTTCCTTTTTTTTCACTTGCAATGTCTTTTTCGTTAGCTGCTTTTTCCCCGGTTCATGGCTCAGGAAAGGCTCGGGCGAATCCTTTTTTGGGGGTTGAACAGGAGAAGCAGGTACCGGTGCAGGAGCGGTTATCAGTTCCTGGTCCCCGGACGACGGTACTTCATCGAAAAAAGACTCGTCCAGAAATTGATCAAAAATAGTTGGTTTTTTCGCGGGCCCGGCAGGTGTAGCACCTTCGCGTACAGTTTTCTTGTTCTTATTTCGCTTGACTGCCGCCAACACCGAAAGGATAATCGCCAATATAATAAAGATATAATCGTCCATAATCGTTTCTTTTTTTAGTAGTGATAAAAGTATGAAATTCACCAGACTTTTTACAGAAGTTCATATACTTTTCTGCCTGATAATTCGAATAGAAACACTTTGTCGAATTCGGAATTAAAATTCCAGTTTGATAATTTGTTGGCAATATTGTACGATACCGGGCTGTCGGTCAGGTCAGTGGTAATAATCAGCCAAATCTGACAGGGGTTTTTCCTGCGGTACAGATACAATTTTTCTTCTTTCGCACGAATTGTGAATTCAATATTCTCATAGGACGGTTCGGGAGAGATATATGTTGAGTCGCCCCTTGAAAAATGGGTTTTGAGTTTTTCCTCTCCGGGGCCGTGCAACTTGGTCAGCTCAATGCCGGTAGCAGTCTGCCGGTCGTTACCGATCATAAAATCAGGTGATTCGGTTTTGCTGAGTTTGCCTTTTGGAAACAGGTCATACTCCTGCCTGAAAAGCTCAATCATGAGTTTTTCCTCTTCCTTCTGGTTGAAATGATTTAACGACACTGAGTTCAAAATTTTTATTTTTTTCTGAAACAGAAGACTTTAAAATTACTTTTAAAACTGTCAAAATCAAAACAAAAAAAGCAACTATTTCAGTGCATTTGCACTGAAATCAATGAAAATGCAGGGCAATGATTAGAAATAATATAGAAAGGACTCCTCAAAAAGAGCTTCATAAAAAACAGAGAAAGCCTGTCTTTACAAACAGACTTTCTGAATTCATTATATATCTGATTTAAAAAGTAATTGATATGCCTATTAATGGTTTGATTCTTGTACTTGCATCGAAATTACTTGATACTTCAAACCCAACGGACAAAGAAATATCCTCATTCAAAATGTTATTCTTTTTGAATTCGATAGGAACCACAAGATATTTGTCATCGCTATCTGAATAGCTGCAACCAAGCCCCCACGAAAAGAAAATCTTTTTTACCGGAATATCGTTCCTGAGAAAAAAAGAATACTTTGCATCCTGAATTTTTAAATTATCACTCTCAACTTGTACTTCAGGATAGAATTTGTGGTTTGAAAATAAACTTAAAGAAAAACGGTTACCGTTATAAAAACTTACTTCTGTTTTGCCTTCTTGGCAAAATGCAGCTAATGACAGGAACAGAAACGTCACTAGCGAAAAAAAATGTCTACTCATAATTAAAGATATTTTATTAAAAAAGGGTGTTCTGAAAATTTTTGTTTTCCCCCCGTCTAATTAAGTCTGATTTTTATATTGATTATACAAAGGTGAAAAAAATATGTTATAAAGTAAGGCTTGGAAAAAATTTTAATACAAGCTGCTTGTGTGTTCAAATGTAAAAACAAAAGGGGCAACCTTTTTATTGATTGCCCCTCTTTATTGTTAATTCTGAATATGGTTTTTCTAATAACGGTAATGTTCCGGTTTATAAGGCCCGTCAACAGGTACGCCGATATAACCGGCCTGTTCTTTGGTAAGCGTTGTCAGTTTCACTCCCAGTTGTTCGAGGTGAAGGCGGGCTACTTCCTCATCCAGTTTTTTAGGTAAACGATATACATCAATTGCATAATCGTTGCTCCAAAGTTCAATTTGTGCCAGTGTCTGGTTGGTAAACGAATTGCTCATCACGAACGAAGGGTGACCAGTGGCACATCCCAGGTTTACCAGGCGGCCTTCAGCTAAAAGAAAAATCGAATGTCCGTCAGGGTATTCGTACTTATCGACTTGCGGTTTAATGTTTACCTTTTTAACTCCAGGCCATTTCTCGAGTTTCGATACCTGTATTTCATTATCGAAATGTCCGATGTTACAAACAATAGCCTGGTCTTTCATGCCGGCCATGTGTCGGGCTGTTATAATATCTTTATTCCCGGTGGTGGTCACAAAAATGTTTCCTTCAGGAATAGCATCATCCATTGTTTTTACTTCAAAGCCTTCCATAGCAGCCTGAAGTGCGCAAATCGGGTCAATCTCGGTAACAATTACCCGGGCACCATACCCACGCATCGAACGGGCACAGCCTTTTCCTACATCGCCGTACCCTGCAACGACTACCACTTTACCTGCTATCATCACGTCCGTAGCCCGTTTAATACCATCAGCCAGCGATTCGCGACAGCCATACAGGTTATCGAATTTCGATTTGGTAACCGAGTCGTTCACGTTAAACGCAGGGAACAAAAGAGAACCTTCTTCCATCATCTGGTAGAGCCGGTGAACACCGGTAGTTGTTTCTTCTGACACTCCTTTGATTCCGCCGGCAGTACGGGCCCAACGTTGCGGGTCTTCAGCCAAAATCCGTTTCAATGCTTTATTCAGTTCCTGTTCATCTTCTGCATCCACATCTGCATCCAGTATGGAGGGATCTTTTTCAGCTTTGTAACCGTGATGAACCATAAGCGTGGCATCGCCTCCGTCGTCAACAATCAGGGTCGGGCCTTGCCCGTTGCCAAAATCAAGTGCCTGTCCGGTGCACCACCAGTATTCGGCAAGTGTTTCTCCTTTCCATGCAAAAACAGGTATCCCTTCAGCCGCAATGGCAGCAGCGGCATGGTCCTGTGTGCTGAAGATATTACAACTGCACCAGCGGACTTCAGCGCCTAAGGCTTTTAACGTTCTGATAAGTACTGCTGTTTGGATGGTCATGTGCAACGACCCCATGATACGGGCGCCTGCCAATGGTTGTTTTTCACTGTATTTTTTGCGGATTGCCATCAGCCCTGGCATCTCTTTCTCTGCAATTTCAATTTCTTTCCTTCCAAAGTCTGCCAGTGAAATATCGGCAACTTTGTGAGCAAGTCTGGTTTCTGTAAGAATACTCATTATTTAATTGTTTTTTTATGTTACAAATATAAGCATGGAAATGCTCTAAAAACAAGAGAAATATGAAGTCGATAATAAAAATATCCCCTCTTAGTAATGTCCCGGATGATAGAAGGGAGGTAATTTTACGAACTGACGTTGAATGGATATTGCCGTATACCCTATGCCGCTTACGGCAACTGGCTTTTCAACAATTTTACATTATTTTCAAGTTTTTCGATAGTTTGGTCTTTTTCAGCCATTTGTTTTTTCAGGTTTTGTATGTCGGTGTTCAGCTTGTCGACTTTCTGCTGGTTGCCCGCTATTTTTTCTTCTTTTACCTGAAGTTGTCCCTGAAGAGTTTTCACCTCATCTTTGCCACGGTTCAGATCGAAGTTGAGTCGTGTAATTTCTTCTTTCAGGTCGGCCATTTGTGCCGACAGATTTTCGAGTTCAGCCTCCTTTTTTTGTAATTGCTGTTTTGCTGAAGAAGCTTCTTCTGTTAAACGTCGTTTTTCATATTCAAAGGCATATATTTTTTCTTCGATGGTCGCATTTTTGGCAGAAACGTCCGACGACAGTTCATTGATTTTCCCGGACAAAGAGTCGATCATCTGGTTTTTAATGGCATTACTTTCCATCAGTTCCCCTTTCATTTGTTCGAAATCGGCCACCATTGTTTCAATCCGCTTGTCTTTTTCCGCATTTTTACCAGTTAGTTCACGTACCCGGTTCTCTGCTCGTTGCTTAAAAGATTCCATCTCGAGGTATTTCTTTTTCGAGACACACGAAGTTGTTGATAACGCTGTAATTACGGCTACGATAAAGAATATTCTATGCTTCATGGTTTCAAAATTTTTTATCAAAGATAATATGATTTACACGGATTAAACGTTATAACCCTGTATTCTGGTATATAATCAGTATTTTTATAAAAATTTTTTAGCATGAAACGATTTCTTTTTTTCATTATACTATGTAGTTTTTCGACGGGCATAATGGCCCAGGGAATAACCATCAAAGGAAAAGTTATTGATCTTAAAAACGGAGAGGGAATTGCCTATACCAACATTGGGATAGAAGGCACTTTATACGGCACAGCCAGTGATACCGACGGTTTCTTTGAACTGAAAATACCGGGGGGCTACGAACAGGCAAATATTTATTTTTCGGCAGTTGGCTATGCCAACCAGATGATTGTGGCGAATACCCTGACGGGAAAGGATTTTGTAGTCATCGAGCTTAAAGAACAGACATACGATATTGAAGGAATTGACGTGGCTGCCCGGTCAAAAGTATTGTTCCGGATTATCCGGACTGCTTCAGAAAAAATAAAGGAGAACTACTTTGACGGGCCCCTGGGTATGAAAATTTATTATACCGAACGGCAAAACGGAAAAAGCCGGGAAGCAGTGGTTCAATTGACCGACAGGGACGGGTACCGGAATGTTTCGGTACGAAATGCTTTTCAAAGCAGGAATTATAAATTTACAGAGGCCAAACGTAATTTCGAGGTGTACTCTTTTCCGCAGGGGACAACCGGGTTCGACGAGTTGCTGGAAGCAGATCTTGCCCGTATGGGAAATACTATTCTTAATCCCCACCTGATTAATGATTATGACCTTCAGCTTGAAAGATCAACTGTTTTTAATGGTGATTCGGTTTGGGTTATTGATTACAAAACCAGCAAAACCGACCTTGCCCGTACCGGTAGTTATTACGCGAACAAGTTTAGCGGTAAAATATATATCAGCCAATCGGATTACGGTATTATCCGTAACGAGATTGAAATTAAATCGGATAAGCAAAATCCTCAGGGACGCTCGCTGGCTACCCGTTCTGATACGATCAGGGTGGTCACCGATAATATTACCGTTGGCTATAAAAAAGCCGGGAGCAAATATGTATTAGCCTTTATCGATTCAAAAAAGCAATTTACCAGTGCCGCCCGGCAAAGGGAAACAATTGCTCAAACGCTTACCGTGATGGACATAAAGACAGCCAATGTTTCTGCAACTAAAGGCAGGAATTATTTTGAAGGCACGGCTTTTAACAAGACATTCTGGAACAACTTTATCAGGCCGTGAAAATGACCGTGAACAAAATGGGGTCAAAGATGTTAACGATAAATTGATTTTGCCGTGATCGCCATTCTTCCCGGAAACGTCGGGAATCCCGGTCAAAACACGAACATAAAGCAAATATCCTGTCATTAATTCTTATAATCTGTGTATTTTTGCCGCAAAATAAAAATTTGGCAGACAATGTACAGAACGCATACTTGTGGTGAATTACGCCTCGAACACGAGGGAAAAGAAACGATACTGGCCGGCTGGGTGCAGCGTAAACGCGAATTCGGAGGGATGACTTTTATCGACCTGCGCGACCGTTATGGCATTACGCAACTGGTATTCGACGAACATACCAATCCCGGTATTCTTGAAAAGCTGAAAAAGCTGGGGCGCGAATTTGTGATCCAGGCCAAAGGGATGGTGCGCGAACGCAGTAATAAAAACAAAAATATTCCAACCGGCGATATTGAAATTGAAGTAACCGGGCTTTCTGTATTAAATGCTTCGGATGTTCCTCCGTTTACTATTGAAGACGAAAGCGACGGCGGCGACGATATCCGTATGAAATACCGCTATCTTGACCTGCGCCGTAACCCGGTGCGCGACACACTGATCCTCAGGGCAAAAATGGCTCATGCTGTACGCAACTACCTCAACGGGCTTGATTTTATTGAAACCGAAACGCCGGTACTTATTAAATCGACACCGGAAGGGGCCCGCGACTTTGTAGTGCCTTCGCGCATGAACCCGGGCGAATTTTATGCTTTGCCGCAATCGCCCCAGCAGTTAAAACAATTACTGATGGTGGCCGGTTTCGACCGTTATTATCAAATTGTAAAATGTTTCCGCGACGAAGACCTGCGTGCCGACCGTCAACCTGAATTTACACAGATCGATTGCGAAATGTCGTTCGTGGAACAGGAAGATGTGCTGAACACATTCGAGGGGTTGATCCGCTTTCTGTTTAAAGAAATAAAAGGTGTTGAAATTGGAGATTTTCCACGGATGCCTTATGCCGAAGCAATGGAAAATTATGGCTCCGACAAACCGGATACACGTTTCGGTATGCTGATCCAAAATATTACTGAAGTAGCCAAAGGAAATGGTTTTTCTGTGTTCGATGATGCTGAATTTATTGGCGGTATCTGTGCCAAAAACTGTTCGGGATATACCCGTAAACAACTTGACGAACTGACCAACTGGGTGAAACGCCCGCAAATTGGTGCCAAAGGGTTAGTGTATGTAAAATATAATACAGATGGTACTTTTAAATCGTCAGTGGATAAATTTTATTCCGAAGAAGACCTGAAAAAATGGGCGGCTGTATTCGCTGCCAGGCCAGGTGATTTGCTTCTGATCCTTTCCGGCGATAAAAATAAAATGCTTACGGCTATTGGCGAACTTCGCCTCGGAATGGGCAGAAGAATGGGGCTTCGGGATAAAAACGTATTCAAACCCTTATGGGTCGTTGATTTCCCCTTGCTGGAATGGGACGAAGAAACGCAGCGTTACCACGCCATGCACCATCCGTTTACCTCGCCAAAGCCGGAAGATATCCCGGTACTTGAAACCAACCCGGGAGCCGCTCGTGCAAATGCTTATGACTTGGTAATCAATGGTGTCGAAATTGGTGGCGGTTCCGTTCGTATTTTCAATAAAACGTTGCAGGCAAAAATGTTCAACCTGCTCGGTTTTACCCGGGAACAGGCTGAATCGCAATTTGGCTTTCTGATGAATGCCTTTAAATATGGCGCTCCTCCACATGCAGGCATTGCTTTTGGGTTCGACCGGCTTACCTCGATGTTTGCCGGGCTCGATTCGATACGCGACACCATTGCTTTCCCGAAAAATAACTCGGGGCGCGATGTGATGATGGACAGCCCTTCTTCCATTGCCGATGCCCAGTTGGAAGAACTGAATATTAAACTGGATGAAAAAATAGACTGATACCCTAGAATACAAAAAGCCCGAAGGAACAACCTCCGGGCCTTTCATTTATTTTTTTGAATATTTATTCTCCGCGAACAGCAGCAACACCTGGCAAGGTTCTTCCTTCGAGATATTCAAGCAGTGCGCCACCGGCAGTTGAGATATACGAAACCTGGTCAGCCAATCCAAACTTGTTAATACAGGCCACCGAGTCACCTCCACCAATCAGTGAGAAAGCGCCTTTCCTGGTTGCAGCAGCAATTGCATCGGCAACAGCGCGCGAACCAACAGCAAACTTATCGAATTCGAAAACGCCTACCGGTCCGTTCCACAGAATAGTACCTGAATTTTCAATTACCTCTTTTAAAGTAGCAATTGTTTCAGGGCCGGCATCCAATCCCTGCCATCCATCGGGAATATTATCGGCAGGGGCAGGCTGTGTATTGGCATCAGCACTAAAGCTGTCGGCGGCAACAACATCCGTGGCAATATACAGTTTTACACCTTTTTCTTTGGCTTTTTTCTGAACATTCAATGCTGTTTCGAGGAAATCGTTTTCACAAATGGAATCACCAATTTTACCACCGTTTGCTTTTACAAAGGTATAAGTCATTCCTCCACCAAGAATCAGGTTATCAACTTTATCGAGCAGATTTTCAATAATGGTGATCTTCGAAGAAACTTTAGCTCCACCCATGATAGCAGTCATCGGACGGGTCGGGTTGTTCAGTACTTTGTCGAGGCTTTTTACTTCACTTTCAATCAGGTAACCGAACATTTTGTCGTTTGGAAAAAATTGGGCTATCACTGCTGTTGAAGCATGGGCGCGGTGGGCAGTACCAAAGGCATCGTTTACCCAGCAATCGCCGTTTTCGGCTAACTGACGGGAAAATTCCACATCGCCTCCTGTTTCTTCTTTATGGAAACGAAGGTTTTCAAGTAACAGGACTTCACCCGGTTTCAGTGCTTTGGCCATTGCTTTTACTTCTTCCCCTATGCAATCGGGGGCCAGTTTTACATCAGCACCCAGCAAGTTGCTGAAATGTTTTACCAGATGACGCATTGAAAATTTGTCTTCCGGCCCGCTTTTAGGACGGCCAAAGTGAGACATAATAATAGGGGAACCACCTTTTTCGATAATCTTTTTGATCGTTGGTAAGGCAGCACGGATACGTGTATCATCGGTAATTTCGAATTTCTCATTCAACGGAACGTTAAAATCCACCCGGACCAACGCTTTTTTCCCTGCGAAATTATAAGTGCTAATTGTTTGCATATGTGTTTTTTTAGTTGCTTAAATTCGATCCCAAAGATAGAAAAAATATATTCCACCTGAAATGGGAATGGCAAACACTGATTGTCAGTAATGATAAAATAAAAAAGGAATTCGTATTTTTGGGCATCTTCAAAAAAAAGAAACATGTTTTTTCGGCAGGTAATCGGACAGGAAAATATAAAAAAGAGTTTACTCCAATCGGTGAAGGACAGCAGGGTGAGCCATGCACAATTGTTTGCAGGTTCCGACGGATCGGGAAATCTGGCACTTGCCCTGGCATATGCCCGGTATGTTTCGTGCCGGAACAAACAGGAAGGCGATTCGTGCGGGGAATGTCCTTCGTGTAAAAAATACAGCAAGCTGATCCATCCCGACCTTCATTTTGTTTTCCCGGTAGTTAAAACGCCTAAGTTCAAAGACCCGGTGAGCGATAATTTTCTGAACGAATGGAGGGCAATGGTAAACAAAACCCCCTATTTTAATCTAGACCAATGGTTTAGCTTTATCGGGGCTGAAAATGCGCAGGGATTGATCTACTCGCACGAGAGTGAAGAAATTATCCGGAAGCTGAACCTGAAACCGTTCGAATCGGAGTTTAAAGTAATGATTATCTGGATGCCGGAGAAAATGCACGTGGCCTGCTCGAATAAATTGCTGAAAATGATTGAAGAACCGCCAAGTAAAACACTTTTTCTTTTGGTCGCCGAAAACGAAGAAAATATTATTACCACCATCCGGTCGAGATGTCAGTTGATAAAAATTCCGCCTATCGATGATGTTTCGGTAGAAACAGCCCTGTCAACCGTTCAGGGAGCGGAAGGGGCTAATATTGAAAGTATTGTTCACCTGGCACGGGGCAATTACCGCAGGGCACTGGAATTGTTACAGCCCGATGAAATGTCGGCGTTCAATCTCGAACGTTTTAAAGAACTGATGCGTCTCTCGTACGGACGAAAATTTCTTGATTTATTCCGTTGGTCGGAAGTATTGTCGGCCGTCGGGAGGGAAAAACAGAAAAGCTTTCTACTCTATAGTATGAAATTGTTACGCGAAAATTTTGTTTCAAACCTGAAAAATAATGCCCTGGTTTTCATGGCTGATGACGAAGCTGATTTTTCGAAACGGTTTGCTCCTTTCATCAACGAACGTAACATTATTCAACTCAGTAAACTTCTAGAGGAGGCATTCAATCATGTGAGTATGAACGGGAACCCGCGTATCATTTTTACCGATATGGCCTTTAAGGTGACCAAACTAATCAGGAAGTAAACAAATCTTTGGATTTTGTGGCTTGCCCTTCCCTCGATGCAATCGTGCAGGAGTGACGAAATGCATTCGTTCGCGATTTCGTGGGCATTGTTGTACTCTCTTTTATTGCCTGCATCTTACTTTTATTTTTGTTTCAATATTTTCAACATTGATTGTAATAAAATACGTTTATGAAACAGATTGTAACTACTATACCCAATAATAAGGAAATTTTTTTTATAGGGCTTATGAAAAATCTTTCTTTTGTTGAGAATGTTGAAGCCATTGATGCGAACACGGATATTCCTGAATGGCATAAGGTTATAATTGACCAACGTATGGAAAATTACAGGAAAAACCCTGAGAGTTACAGGGGCTGGGAAGACGTGCAAAAAGAGATAAACCAGGGATATAGCTTATAGAATTATTGTTGACCCTGCCGCAAAACTTGATATTACAGAAAGCATTGAATGGTACAACAAAACACAAGTTGGGTTAGGCATAAAATTTTACCGCCAGGAACAGGCTGTTTTTTAAATTATCCGTAAAAATCCCCTTGCCTTTGCTATACGCTACAAATCCAGCCACACAGCAACGGTTAAAAAATTTCCTTTTATGGTACATTATTTAGTGGATGATGAAAGGAATATCATTGTAGTTACTTCGGTACTTCATACCAGCCGCAATCCACAAATATGGGAAAAACGGGATTAATCCTCCCTTAACCTCGCCAGTTGGAGGAAGGGAAAATCAGTTAAAAATATTACTCCTTTCTCTGGCGTCGTGTTTGTGCCCGACAACAAAAAACCTGAGCACAAGCGAAAAGGGTGTACGACAAAATTCCCTTTTTCAAGAAAAATATTTACTTTTCAGCCAAAAACCATGTCAGGACAAAATTACAACGGTATATTAAAAGAGATGCAGGTTGCATTGGAAGAGTTTTCCGCAAAATCAGAGGGTTTAAATGCCTACGAGTATGAAAAAGGGTTCAGGGAGATAACCGACCATTTTGACAAGTTACTTTTTCAAGCCAGCGTTGGGAAAGTTCCAGCCTCAAAAAACGGGAGGAATAACATCCAAACGAGTTACGGCAATATTGCCGTAAAAAAAAACACCCCATGAATCAGTCCCCAATGGGCTTCAAAATCAGCCCGGTACTTCAGGAACATATATGCCGTTTAGGATCAAAACTGCCATTTGAAGAATCTTCGGAAGAATTGACAAAATTATTAAGGGTTGAAATCAACGCCAAACAAGTAGAACGTATTTGCCATTGTTACGGAGAGAAACTCGAAAAAATTGATTGGCAGGAAGCTTATTCCGATGCAGTACAAATGAAAATTGACTATCCGGAAGAGGCCCCGGTTTATTGCATGGCAGACGGGAGCATGTTGCTGACCAGGACAGAAAAATGGAAAGAGATAAAACTTGGGCGGATCTTCTCCGGTCAATCGAACGTAAAAGGCGTGTCCAAAGACAGGGGCATTGTCCTGGAATCGGTCTACTGTGCGCACATGGGCAGTGCCGCGGAGTTCTGGGAACGGTTTCCCATAGAAATCCCGTCCCAAAGAGATTTGGTCTTTATTGGCGATGGGGCAAAATGGATATGGAAGCAGGTCGGGGAATGCTACCCTGAAGCGACACAAATACTTGACTACTATCATTGCAAAGAGCATATTTATGCTTTTGCAAGGGACTATTACGGCAAGGACACAGAAAGTTGCAGGCATTTTGTAAAACAGGTAATGGATTGTTTCTCAACCAAAAAAGTCGCACAGGGCATGGAAAAACTCAGACAACTTGAAGTTAAGGGCAAAACATTGCAAGAGAAACGTGAAACGTTGATGGGGTACATAGAAAACAACAAGGAAAGAATTGATTACGGAACGTTTATGGAGAAAGGCTATTTGATTGGCTCCGGGGCAATCGAAGCAGCCCACCGCAACGTAATACAGAAACGTCTAAAACTTTCAGGGCAACGTTGGACAATCGAAGGAGTGCAACAAATTGCCAATCTCAGGGTTTGTGAAAAAAGCAACCAGTGGAACAGGGTGGTAAACTTAATTATAAACGAGAAAAATGCAGCGTAGGGAATTTTGTCGTACACCCAGCGAAAATGCTATACCTCGTAAAATAAGAACTTGTACATCAATATATAGCAAGGAAGCCATATTGCAGGTGTTTTTTTATACACATTAATCATTACTTTTGTATGTTTTTCGGTAATTCCCTGTCAGGAAGGTATTTTTACTTCTGTTAGGCAGCAAAAATATATAATATGAGCAAACTTGTAGATGGAAAGAATCTGGTTGAACGTGGTTGTTGCCGAGAGAACGGTGGAACCTGCGCGAAGCTGGAAGTATATGATTGGCTGAATGATGTAATTAATGTTGCCAATTCAGGCGAACTGGTTGAAGTGAGGTTTAAAAATACAAGGAAGGATTATTTTCAGAATGTAAACCATCTTAAAATAAAATCCGGTGATATTGTTGCTGTGGAAG
Organism: Prolixibacteraceae bacterium; assembly: GCA_963662895.1. Taxonomy (GTDB): domain Bacteria; phylum Bacteroidota; class Bacteroidia; order Bacteroidales; family Prolixibacteraceae; genus GWE2-42-39. Next base: position 2,310,696 of record OY759981.1, read on the forward strand.
CAAACCCGGGACACGATATAGGTATTGTCACGTTAACCGGTGATTTAGTGCTTGAACAAATGAAAAAGCACCGAGTTACACTGGTGAACGGCGAATTACGTAAAGTATACCGCAAGGCCAAGCAGATTGATATGGACAAGTGGAAGGAGGCGATGCTACTCGAACACGGAACTATGTTGAAATCGAGGCAAATTGCGGCTGATCTGAACCTGGACATGAAAATTGGCGATGTGGAATACCAGGGGGATAAAACAAAAGCCATTTTTTATTACATCGCCGACGAACGGGTCGACTTTCGCCAACTTATTAAAGTCCTGGCTGAGACGTTCCGTATCCGTATCGAAATGAAGCAAATAGGTGCCCGGCAGGAAGCAGGGCGTATTGGAGGTATTGGCCCCTGCGGACGGGAATTGTGTTGTGCCACATGGATTGTAAATTTTGTTTCGGTGACTACCAATGCCGCCCGGTACCAGGAAATTTCACTTAATCCGCAAAAACTGGCCGGACAATGTGGTAAACTGAAGTGTTGCCTTAATTATGAAGTAGACGCTTACATCGATGCACAAAAAGATTTTCCTTCCACTAACGTGCCGCTTGATACAGAAAAGGGCCGGTATATCTTTCAAAAATCAGAAATATTTAAAGGTTTATACTGGTACTCTCTCGACAGTGAAGCACCGTTGAACCAGGTTGCTGTTCCTGTTGAACGGGTAAAAGAGATCATCCGGCTTAACCAACGCGGCCAAAAGATCGAAAAACTGGAGAACAATAATCCGCATCAGGAGGAAAAAGGTTACAATAATGTAATTGAACAGGAAAGCCTTACCCGTTTCGATGAACCCAGAAAATCGCACCGGGGCAAAGGGCGTAATAAAAACCGGAACTTTAAACGCCGCAAACCACAAAAAGAATAATGAGAAAAGCAAGTTTATTTTTACTGACCCTCTTGTCTCTTGCAGCCTGCGATCCAAACAGGGTTTACGAGTCGTACAGGGAAATCAACCAGGAAGGTTGGCACAAAGATTCGGTTGTTACTTTTGCTTTTAACATCACTGATACCATACAGGGACATAATTTATATATCAATCTGCGAAACAAAGGTAATTACCCGAACAGTAACATTTGGCTGTTTCTTTCCATTGATTCGCCTGACGGGACCAGCCTTAGTGATACCATTGAGTTTACGCTGGCCGACAATACCGGAAAATGGAGAGGCAGCGGGTTGGGAGACTTGTTCGATAATCAGTTTATTTACCGGTCGAATGTTTTCTTTCCTCATAGCGGAAGATATATATTTAACATTCAGCATGGCATGCGTGCTGAATTACTCAAAGGGATCCACGATATAGGCATCAGGGTCGAAAAAACAAAATAAGTTGTTACAAAGTGGGAAAAGGTAAACTCAAAAAATTTGCTGACCTGGCTTCCTATGAACACGTGATTGAAGCTCCGTTTGTGAGTCTCGCTCAGGCTGATCATGACCTGAAAGGGAAGTGGGCTGGTTTTTTTGGAAACAAAAACCCTGTTATTCTGGAACTGGGTTGCGGCAAGGGTGAATATTCGGTACAACTGGCTCAAAAGTTCCCGGGGAGAAATTTTATCGGGATCGATATAAAAGGGGCCCGTATGTGGAAAGGGGCAACAGAAGCCCGGCAAAAAAAATTAGGCAACGTTGCCTTTTTGCGTACCAACATCGAAATTATCGACAAATTTTTTGGCCCTGGAGAAATCTCAGAAATATGGTTGACTTTCCCTGATCCTCAGATGAAAAAAGTACGAAGAAGGCTCACTGCTGCCAATTTCATGGAAAGATACCGGAAGCTCCTGGTTGAAGGTGGTACTATACACCTGAAAACCGACAGTGATTTTCAATACCGGTATACCAAAGCAATGATCCTGGAGAACAGATTCGGGATTGTTAAAGATACCAGTGACCTTTACCATTCCGACTTGCCTGACGATATTCTTTCGATACGCACGTTTTACGAGAAACAATGGCTCGACCGGGGTATCACCATCAAATACATTTCATTTCGTATGACCCATCATGAACCTCTTCGGGAGCCGGATGTTGAAATAGAAAAAGATACGTACCGCAGTTTCGGGCGGAGCGCAAGAGAATAAGAAAATGTCGGATTTTTATCAACAGGTTTACGAAGTAGTGCGGCAAATACCCGCCGGGCGGGTTACCAGTTACGGGGCCATTGCAGCTTTTTTAGGATCAAAGCAATCATCGCGCATGGTTGGATGGGCCATGAACAATTCGCATTTGCAAACCCAATATGTACCGGCTCACCGGGTTGTAAACCGTAACGGGCTGCTTACCGGCAAACATCATTTCGGAACGCCGGAGGCGATGAGGGAGCTGCTCGAAAATGAAGGAGTTGTAATTGAAGAAGACCTGATATTGAATTTCAGGGAAATATTTTGGGACCCGGCAAAAGAACTGTCTTTCGAATAATTTATTAATTTTGAACATTTGATTGTAAAAATAAAAAGATATGCCAGAAATTCCACGTAAGTTAATTGTACCTAAAAATATTACCGATGCCCTACGTAATGTCAATTTTCCGGGCAGTAAAGAAAACATTGTTGAACTTGACATGGTTCAGGAGATACGGATTGCCGGCAAAAAAGTAAGTTTTTCACTGGTGTTCCAGCGTTCCGGCGACCCCCATATCGAAACGGTAAGAAAAGCCTGTGTTGCTGCCATTGAAAAATATGTAGGGGAAGATGTTGAGATCAGGGGAAACATCAGTGTGAAAGCAATCCACCAGATGGAACGTCCGTTGCTGCCCGGTGTAAAAAATATTGTAGCTGTTGCATCGGGAAAAGGTGGTGTGGGAAAATCGACCGTTGCCGTAAACCTTGCTGTCGCTTTAGCCAATACCGGTGCAAAGGTTGGCTTGATCGACGCCGATATTTTCGGGCCGTCGATCCCCAAAATGTTCGGGGTTGAAGATGTTCGCCCGATGGGCATAAAAATAGACGGTCGCGATATGATTGAGCCGGTTGAAAAATACGGGGTAAAAATGTTATCGATTGGTTTTTTCGTGGCTGCCGAAGATGCATTGATCTGGCGTGGCCCCATGGCCTCGAATGCCTTGAAACAACTGATTGCAGACGGTAACTGGGGCGAACTAGACTACCTGTTGATCGACCTGCCTCCGGGAACCAGCGACATTCACCTGAGCCTTGTGCAAACAGTTCCTGTAACCGGGGTCGTCATTGTGACCACTCCTCAGGATGTTGCATTGGCCGATGTAATAAAAGGGACAAGTATGTTCCAGAGCAAGTCGATTGATGTGCCGGTACTGGGGCTGATCGAAAACATGTCCTGGTTTACTCCCGAGGAATTGCCCTCTAACAAATATTATATTTTCGGAAAAGAAGGCGGCAAAAAACTGGCCGAACAAATGGGACTGGTGCTGCTGGGACAAATCCCTATTGTGCAGGGAATCCGCGAAGACGGAGACTCAGGAACCCCGTCAACTGCCGATACTGCTTCTCCGTCAGGACGGGCTTTTACCCAGGTGGCCGAAAACCTGATTGAACAACTGGATATAAGGAATAGCGAATTAGGGCCAACCCAAAAGGTGAAGGTTACAAGAAAATAAATTGAAAAGCAAAAAAATAGAAAAAGAGGGTTACCTTTTCTTCTTTTGCGAATTAATAAGACAGGTAATTTTGCTTTTATGATAATATTTTGCACCCAAAATATGAAAGTTAGCTATTCGATAAACAAATTCGACAAGTAGGCCGCACCGGGTTGAACTGTCCCGCCGCGTCTGCTAAACAATACAAGGGTTGGCCCGCCGGTGCGACCAAAAACCGGAGCCTTTCCATCTTTAAACGGGCCGGCTTTATGAGATTTCACGACACTTCGTAAAGTTTACAAATAACTCGTGATATTAATCTTTAATTCTTAAAAACAAAAAAATCATGAAAAAACGGGGTCTCCGTATGTTCGCTGCTGCTGTACGACAATCCTTTCGGAACCTCCCAAATTATTGCCACAAAACGGCGGCAGCTTTTCGGCACATGGCGAACTATTGCCGCAAAATGGTGGCAGACTTTCGGCGCATGGCGAACTATTGCCTCAAAACGGAGACAGACTTTCGGCGCATGGCGAACTGTTGCTGCAAAACGGTGGCAGACTTTCGGCACATGGCGAACTATTGCTGCAAAACAGTGACATACTTTCAGCGCATGGCGAACTATTACCACAAAACTACATCCGAATTAATACACGAAGTAGATAATATTCAGCAGTTTAAGTGTTTATTAATCTTAAAATAATGAATTATGAAAATCAACAGTTTAAATTTATCAAAACTTCGAAACGAAGAACATTTCCAGTTTCACACGGAACATAAAAAACTGATAATAAATCACACTCCCGAGGCACTGAATATTGAAGAAGCCTATTCGGTTTATCTGCCTCTGATTGATAATGAAGACAAAGCTCTGAACCTGATCCGCAAAAGCCCTCTGACCGATGAACTAGCCGATGCCGATAATCTCCGGGACGCTACCTACAAAGGGTTACGAAAAGTAATTAAGGCCGGGACCAGGCACTATGATGCCGCAACAAAGAAGGCTGCCGGACGGATACAACTTGTAATCAATCAGTACGGCAAACTGAGCATAAAACCATATAATGAAGAAACAGCTGCCATCAACAAACTGATTTCTGAACTGAATACTAATCATGCCGATGATGTGACAGCAGCAGGCATCAATGGCTGGCTCAATGAACTGCAAAGTAATAACGACACTTTCGAAGAGCTGATAAAAGACCGTTACACCGAAGAGGCAGGAAAAACACAGCTCCGGATGAAAGAAGTACGCCTTGAAACAGATGCAGCCTACCGGAATATTACGAAACGGATCAATGCCCTGATCTTCATTAATGGAGAAGAGGCTTACTCCGGGTTTGTGAACGAACTGAACGAACGGATAGAGAAATACGGTCTTATACTGGCTCAACGCCAGGGGAGAAACGATAAAAGTGAGGATGACCAAAACGACGATGATCAAAGTGCTAATGATCAAAGCGAAGCTTAGTCCGATGGGCAGGAACCAACAAAACACCGGACTCCTTATCTTTAAAAAACCTTCGTAGCAATAACGGAGAATAATTTCAATAACCTTATTACCTTATCAGCATACAATCAAAAGACTGATAAGGTTAATAAGGTTCCTTTTGGACGGCTTATAAAAACAGTTTATCTTTGTTGTAAGTGTATTTCCTTGATTACATGCCTGTGTAACTAATTGTAAGCCAACATAAAAACGAAATGAAAAAATTAGTACTTCTTTTTGCTGTTATTTTTTTATTATTTACAGGGTGCGAAACAATCAATCGTCAACCAGTCAAAAAGCAACCCAATATTGTATTAATTTTTATCGACGATATGGGGTATGGCGATTTAGCCTGCTTTGGTGCAACCCAATATCCGACTCCTAACCTCGACCGGATGGCCAGCCAGGGGATGCGTTTTACTAATTTTTACGTGGCCCAGGCTGTATGCAGCGCTTCCAGGGCAGCCCTGATGACCGGTTGTTATTCGAACCGTGTGGGCATTAGCGGGGCGCTTAGCCCGAAAGCTGATATTGGCTTAAACCCGGATGAGGAGACAATTGCTGAAGTATTGAAAAAGAAAGGCTACAAAACTGCCGCGATCGGGAAATGGCACCTCGGACACCATAAGAAATTTTTGCCACTACAACAGGGATTTGACGAATACCTCGGGCTCCCGTATTCAAACGATATGTGGCCGGTTTACTACGATGGTACCCGGAATGTCCCGGAAGCCTATAAACGCAAACTGAGTTATCCTGAATTACCTTTGATCAAGGGTAATGAAACGATAAAAGAGTTAAGAACACTTGAGGATCAATCTGTACTTACCACCCTTTATACAGAAACGGCAGTTGATTTTATTAACCGGAACAGGGAAAATCCGTTTTTTCTTTATCTTGCCCATTCCATGGTGCATGTGCCACTGGCAGTTTCCGGTAAATTTAAAGGGAAAAGCGAACAGGGAATGTACGGCGATGTAGTAATGGAAGTCGACTGGTCTGTCGGACAAATCATGAAAGCGCTCGAAAAGAACAGCTTAACCGATAATACACTGGTTATTTTTACTTCAGACAATGGCCCCTGGATCAATTTCGGGAACCATGCCGGTTCAACAGGAGGTTTGCGCGAAGGCAAGGGAACCAGCTTCGAAGGCGGACAACGTGTGCCTTGTGTGATGAAATGGCCGGGAGTAGTTCCTGAAGGTGAAGTATGTAACAAAATAGCTGCTACTATCGATATCTTGCCAACACTGGCAGCAATTACCGGTGCCCCCCTTCCTGAGAAAAAAATTGACGGGGTAAATATTATGCCTTTGCTGAAAGGCGACAAAGATGCCAACCCGCGTGAATGCCTGTACTATTATTATCAGAAAAACAGTCTGGAAGCCGTTCGTAAAGGGGAATGGAAACTGGTTTTCCCGCACAAACACCGCTCATATGTTGGTGTGATGCCGGGAAATGATGGCTATCCCGGCCAATATGCCCGGGCAGAAACCGGCCTGGAATTATACGATTTACGGCGTGACCCCGGGGAACGTTATGACGTGAAAAAAATACATCCTGACATTGTTGAAGAATTGACAAAACTGGCCGATCAGGCCCGCGAGGATTTGGGTGATGATTTGACGAACAACCCGGGAAAAAACAGGAGGGCCCCGGGACAGTTGTAACCAAGGAATTTAAATGTGCCTAAAATAAACCGTGTATTTGTGCGTCAATTTTATCAATTACATTGCTCAGGTCTTCAGGATTGGATGAGAAATCAGTTCTGTCAACATCAATAATCAGCAGTTTTCCGGCATTGTAACGGTGTATCCATGCTTCGTACCGTTCATTCAACTGTTTCAGGTAATCGAGCCGGATTGAATTTTCGTATTCGCGGCCCCTTTTCTGGATTTGGTTCACCAGGGTAGGCACCGATGCCCTGAGGTATATCAGTAAATCAGGGGATTTCACTAACTTGCTCATCAACTGGAAAAGGCTGCTGTAATTTTTAAAATCACGCGTCGACATTAACCCCATTGAATGCAGGTTAGGAGCAAATATTTCGGCATCTTCATAAATAGTCCGGTCCTGGATAACTGTCTTCCCTGACTTTTGGATATCCAGTACCTGGCTGAACCGGCTATTCAGAAAATAAATTTGCAGGTTAAACGACCAGCGTTGCATATCTTCATAAAAATCGTTCAGGTAAGGATTCTCGTCCACGTCCTCATAATGAGCTATCCACTTGTAATGTTTCGACAATAATTCGGTAAGAGTTGTTTTTCCGGCACCAATATTCCCGGCTACTGCAATATGCATAATCCTCAGATTAAAAATTCGAATCTAAAGTACAAATAAAATTTTCAGGGTTAAACTTCTGTTGAAAACTTTACATCATTTCCTGTAGTTTGAGCAACTCATCAAGATAGCTCCGGTCGTTGGCAAGACGTGGTATCTTGTTTTGCCCTCCCACTTTGCCCCGGTTTTTCATCCACTGGTAAAAAAGCCCTTGTTTTGCGACCACTATTCGGGGGCGGTCCAGGGTCAGGTTTTTGTGCCGTTTGGCTTCGTAGTCCGAGTTCAGTGTTTTTAATGAATGGTCGAGAACCGAAATGAAATAATCCATATCGTCCGGTTCTTTTTCAAATTCAATGATCCATTCATGAGCGCCTTTCTGGTCGTCTTTCATAAAAACAGGCCCTGCCGTGTATTCAAGAATTACCGAATTGGTCCGTTTGCAGGCATTATTGATCGCCTTTTCTGCATTGTCGATAATCAGTTCCTCGCCAAATGCGTTGATGAAATGTCTGGTACGACCGGTAATCACGATCTTGTAAGGGTACTTCGAGGTGAATTTTACGGTATCTCCAATTATGTAACGCCACAATCCCCCATTGGTACTGATCACAATTGCATAATTTTTCCCGACCTCCACCTCGTCGAGGGGAACTGCCTGTGGATTTTCGGAATGATAATCTTCCATCGGGATAAACTCATAATAAATCCCGTAGTCGAGCATCAATAACATATCCCTTTTGTCTGGCTCGTCCTGGATGGCAAAAAAACCTTCCGAAGCATTGTAGGTTTCCATGTAGTGCATATCTTTCTTCGGAATAATTTTTTCATATTGTTCCTTGTACGGATCGAATTTGATACCACCATGGGTAAATACCTCAATGTCGGGCCACACCTCAAGAATGTTACTTTTACCGGTCACCTCCAAAACTTTTTTCAACAAAACCAGGTACCAGGAAGGAACCCCGGCAAAACCGGTTACTTTTTCGTGAAGCGAGTGTTCGATAATCTTCTCCATTTTTTCCTCGAACTCTTCGATCAGCGAAATTTCGGTTGAAGGGGTGCGGAGAAATTCAGTCCAGAATGGTATATTCTCAATGATGATCGCTGAAAGGTCGCCATAATAACTGCTGTTGTTGAAACTGTTGATCCGGTGGCTACCGCCCAGTGTCAGTGTTTTTCCTGTCAGTAGTTTCGATTCGGGATAATTTTTCAGATAAATAGCTAACACGTCACGGGCTCCCCGCATATGCACTTCCTCGAGCGAGTCGTTCGAAACAGGAATGAATTTACTTTTTTCAGAGGTTGTTCCCGACGACTTGGCAAACCATTTGGTTGAACCCGGCCAAATCAGATTTTTTTCACCTTTCATCAGCCGTTCCACAACCGGTTTCATGTCTTCGTAACGCAGTACAGGCAGGCGTTCCTGAAACTGTTTTACAGAATTGATCCCTGCAAAATCATATTTCAGCCCCCATTCCGTGTTTTTTGCTTTGTTGATCAGCCCGGAAAGGACATCGTGCTGTACGTCGTGCGGATGTTCTTTAAAAAGGTCAATCTGGTAAATCCGCTTAAAATTAATCCAGTTGACTATTGAATTAAGGAAAGGCATTTTTCTGATGTTTTGTGTCCCGGACAAATTTATTAAAAATGCACGTTGACAGAAGGGGCTGACAACAAATAAACTATAAAAAAACAGCTTCCTCAAATATATTTATTGTTACTTTTACACTTATTAAACGTGAATCCGAAACGTATGAGCTATATTGACATTATCATTGGAATCCTTTTGTTACTGGCAGCCATCAATGGTTTTCGCAAGGGTTTTGTAGTTGAAGTTGCCTCGTTGGCTGCACTGATACTGGGTATCTGGGGAGCAATCCGTTTTTCGTATATTACTTCTGATTTTATGGTTGAGAATTTTAATATTACTTCCCGGCACCTGGGAGTGATTTCATTTATTATCACGTTCATCCTTATTGTTATACTGGTTCATTTGGTCGGAAAAGTCGCTGATAGTTTTATAAAAGCCGCCCAGTTGGGTTTTATTAACCGCCTTGCCGGTTTGTTTTTCGGATTTATCAAGTCGGCCCTTATCCTGAGTATAGTCCTGATGGTAATCGATACCATTGATGAAAACGTACACATCATTCCGCAAAAGGCAAAAGAAAACTCGCGGGTTTACGAGCCTGTAAAAATGTTGGTGCCAACGATTTTCCCCTTTGTAAAGTTCTGGACAGAAAAGGCCATTCAGGATAAAAAAGAAGAAAAGAAAGAAACTACTTCCGGCCAGGTAGTTACATAAGGGATTTTTTATCAGGCTAATCGTGTGTGTAAACCTTTCTATTTTAATATATTTGCGGGCGCTAAATACTTACGATATTAAATATAGATAACGGATGAATTTTATTGAAGAATTACAATGGAGGGGCATGTTGCACGATATGATGCCCGGCACCGAAGAACAACTCAAGAAAGAAATGACCACTGCATATATCGGGTTCGACCCAACTGCTGATTCACTGCATATTGGCAGTCTGGCGCCTATTTTATTGCTAAAAAGGTTCCAGATGGCAGGACACAAACCAATTGCCTTGGTTGGCGGGGCAACCGGAATGATTGGCGACCCTACCGGAAAATCACAGGAACGAAATCTGCTGGATGAGAAAACCCTCAAAAAGAACCAGGAAGGGATACGAAAACAACTGGAAAAATTTCTCCAGTTCGAAACCGGTGCACCCAACGATGCAGTAATGGTGAACAATTACGACTGGATGAAAAAATTCAGCTTCCTGGAATTCATCCGCGATATTGGCAAACACATCACCGTTAATTATATGATGGCAAAAGACTCAGTAAAAAAACGGCTGAGCACCGAATCGAAAACTGGCATGTCGTTCACCGAATTTACCTATCAACTGGTACAGGGATACGATTTTCTTTGGTTATACGAAAATATGAATTGCAAACTGCAAATGGGCGGTTCCGACCAGTGGGGAAATATTACCACCGGTACAGAACTGATCCGGCGCAAACAGGGCGGTGAGGCGTTTGCACTCACTATTCCCTTGATTACTAAAGCCGATGGGAGCAAGTTTGGTAAAACTGAATCGGGCAACGTATGGCTCGATCCGGCCCGTACTTCCCCTTATAAATTTTACCAATACTGGATGAATGCTTCTGATGAAGATGCCGGACATTATATGAAGATCTTTACCCTCCTTCCGAAGGAAGAAATTGAAAAAATAATTACGGAACACCGCGAAGCACCACACCTGCGCCTGCTGCAAAAGGCACTGGCGAAAGAAATAACCTGCCTCGTTCACTCGGAGGCCGATTACAAAATGGCCCAGGAAGCCTCGCAGATTCTGTTTGGTCAAGGTACTGCCGAACAATTGCGAAAACTCGATGAAAATACATTCCTTTCCGTATTTGAAGGAGTTCCCCAGTATACGATACCCAAAACCGATATCGAACAGGGGATCAATGTTTTGGACCTGCTCGCGGAAAAAACCGGCATTTTCCCTTCGAAAGGCGAATTACGGCGTACCATTAAAGGCAACGGACTGAGCATCAATAAAGATAAAGTGACCAATGAGGATTTGATCGTAAATTCTGAATTCCTGATTGACGGTAAATATATCCTTCCGCAAAAGGGAAAGAAAAATTACTTTCTGATTATTGCTGAATAAAATAGCTTTTGGGCTTTCAGAAAATACTAAAGGGTCCGTTTGACTCGTTACATTTTTTCGTAATACAGAAACAAGCTAAATTGTATGAAACAAATTTTCGACAACAGCTTTGTATTAAAAGTGGCCTGGAAATGGAAGATACACCTGGCCATTGCGGGTGTTGTTTCCATTATTCTGGCAGCTATCTTTTCATCTCCGTTTTTCATTACGCCAAAATTTAAATCCCAGGGCCGCCTGTATCCGGTCAATACGAACACCTATTCGGAAGAATCGGAAAGTGAACAAATGCTGGAAGTCCTTAATTCTTATGATATTAAAAGACGTATGGTCGAAACATTTAACCTTGCAGAACAATACAAGGTCAAACCCGATGATCCGTATTTCCATACCAAAATTCTGAAAAAATATGAGGATCATGTCGACTGCAAAAAAACCGAATACGAATCGGTCGAGATAAAGGTATTGGATGCTGACCCGCAGATTGCCTGCAACATGGTTGATTCAATAATCTCGTTTTATAACCAGAAAGTCTATTCTGTCAGGGCCAGGCGTTTCCGCGAACAGGCTGAAACCTATAAGCGCGATTACGATTTGAAAGTAGCCGAAATTGATTCATTGGACCAAAAGATGAAAGAACTCCGCGAGAATTATGGTTTGCTGAATTATGAGATCCAGAGCGAGCAAACATCAATGGGTTACATGACGGCATTGGCAGAGGGAGCCCCGAAAACATCGATTGACGAAATTAAAAAGACGATGAAAAACCTCAGTGAGAAAGGTGGCGGGTTTTATTTAATGGAACAAGAAATGCAGGGATTACTTGTTATGCGCGACACATTGCGAAACCGTTACGATAAGTCGCTAAGCATTTCGACACAAAAGGTAACTTTTTCGGCGGTGGTGGAAGAACCTTTTCCTGCCGACAAAAAATCGTACCCGATACGCTGGCTTATTGTTGTGATAAGTTTGGTGGCTACCGAATTTTTAGCCCTGATTTTTATTTTTATAGTTGAGAAAACGGAACTTGTAAAATTCTGATAAATTGTTGGACAGGCGACAAAAAATAATCCTGTTTTACTGTGTTTCCATTTTTTTTGTTTTACTGAATATATTTCTTCTGGTTAAACGGGAAACATTACTGGGCACTACTCTTCCGCTGATACTGACCATTGTTTTGCTGGCTTTTTATAAGCTTGATATCCTGTTGCTGCTTATTACCTTTTTTACTCCACTATCCATCCCCCTGAGCGAACTCTTTCCAAACCTTCCTTTTGACATGTTCCTACCCACCGAACCATTGCTGTTCGGAGTATTGGTATTATTCCTTTTTAAACTGACTGAAATCCGCGGGTTCGAAAAAACCATTGTAAAACACCCCGTTTCCCTGGCTATTTACTTTTACCTGGGCTGGATGCTGGTAACCAGCTTCACCAGCACGATGCCAATTGTATCCTTCAAGTTCCTGTTGTCGAAAATCTGGTTTATCGCGGCCTTTTATTTCTTTGGAATTTATCTTTTCCGGAATTTTAAAAATATTTACTGGTTTACCGGCTTGTATGTCGCAGCTTTCATTGTCGTTATTCTTTATGCATGGTCGCGACATTTTGGATATGGTTTTCATAACGACCAGGCGGCACATTTCGTAATGAACCCGTTTTATAAAGACCATACTTCGTACGGAGCAATGCTGGCATTTTTCATTCCGTTTCTAACCGGACTTTCATTTTCGAAACAAATAAAACCAACATACCGGATACTGGCTTTTTCTGGCCTGTTCTTTTTTACGACCGCCCTGATCTTATCATACAGCCGGGCTGCCTGGCTGAGCCTGGTTGCAACCATCGTGATATGGGGTATCTTAAAACTGAAGATACGGTTCCGTCCTTTGTTTATCACAGTGGTTTCAGTGGTTACTATCACCGTGCTTTTTCAGGCACAAATACTGATGTTCCTCGAACGGAACAACCAGGAATCGTCGGCCAACCTGGCAACGCACCTGTCGTCGATGACCAATATTTCCTCGGATGCCTCAAACCTGGAACGCATCAACCGGTGGTATTGTGCCATCCGTATGTTCGAAGAAAAGCCGGTATTCGGATGGGGGCCAGGCACGTATATGTTTCAATATGCTCCTTTTCAGCTAACCCGTATGCGTACTGTTATCAGTACCAATTCGGCTGACCGGGGAAATGCCCATAGCGAATATTTAGGGCCACTGGCCGAATCCGGACTTCCCGGGATGCTTAGCTTTCTTACTTTGCTGATCGTGATTTTTTACGTGGCCATTCATGTTTACACACGAACAGATAAAGCTGAAATCAAACTCATTGTTCTTTCATCAATTACTGGTTTGAGTACTTATTTTTTACATGGTTTCCTCAATAATTTTCTCGATACAGACAAGGCTTCCATTCCTTTCTGGGGGTTTATTGCCATGATTGTTATGCTTGATATTTATACCAAAAATAGAATTATGTATACTGTGCGAAATGGTTTCTGAAAATTATATACGATATTTGTAGCTTCATAAAACGTTATTTTCAAAAAAGTTGGACTCAAAGAATTCGGAAATACAACTTATCAGAGCATTCAAAAAAGGAGATTCCCAGGCTTTTAAGTCGCTTTTTGACCGGTACCATGAACGGTTGTATTCCTTTTTATTCTCTTTGTTAAAGTCGAAAGAAGACGCCGAAGAGATTGTACAGGAAACATTTTTGAAAATCTGGGAAAGCCGGGAACATTTTTGGGAGGATTATCCTTTTGAATCTTTGCTCTTCAGAATAGCCAGGAATACATCTTTGAATTATAACCGGAAAAAAGTGAACCGGACAGTCTTTGAAAAACATTTCGGGTTCATTGCTGATCTTTCAGAAGAATCGGCCGATCAATATCTCCTCTTTAAAGAAACACAAAGTATCATAGAAACCATATTAAATGGATTACCTCCGAAAAGAAAAGAAATTTTTTTGTTGCAAAAAGTGGAGGGACTTTCCAGACAGGAAATTGCCGACAAACTGGGAATCTCGGTTATCACTGTTGATCACCAACTATTTAAAGCAAATAAATACGTAAAGGAGAATTTCCAAAAGTTCAGCTTGCTAATGCTCAATATTCTTTTCCTGTAAGATTTTTTCACTTTTTCTTAATTTTTTTTAATCACGAGTGGCAGTTTTTTAATGTTCACGTGTATTTATTTATGAAACAAGCCCCGACAAATCGGGAAGAGTTCCGTAAGGACACAGAGAAGTAGAATATTGCTCTTTTGAATGAACTTAAAGCCAATTTATGCAGACCCACAGTAAAGTACAGTTATTACAAAAATTTTACGAAGGCAGTATAACCGATCAGGAATTAAAAAATCTTTTCTTTTGGCTGAACAGCGAAAAGGGCAGCATGGAATACGAAAAGCTGTCGAATGAGAAATGGTTATCAGGGGAATTTGAACCTGTTGAAAATATTGATTTCTCCTTATTATTCTCAAAACTCGAAGCCAGGATCAAAGAGAAACAATTATCGGGCAAAAAGCATTTCCTGATCAGATTGCGAAATGCCGCTGCTATTTTTATACTTGGACTGATACTCCCGGTTATCTACTATATGGTTACGACTCCGTCGAACGGAAATAAGCAGGTCGTTTACCTGAAGGAATCCCTGTCGAACGAAAAAATCAGGAAGTTGGCTTTACCCGATGGAACGGTTGCCTGGTTAATGTCTGGAAGTGAAATCACTTATCCATCCAACTTTTCAGGAAGTAAAACGAGGAATGTCGAAGTAACAGGCGAAGCCTTTTTCAATGTAGCTAAAGATTCATTACACCCTTTCATTTTAAATCTTGGAGAGGTAGGGGTAAAAGTGGTTGGAACGAGCTTCAATGTAATGAATTATGGTGATGAAGATCAGGTTCAGGTTGTTCTGAAAACGGGAAAGGTTGATCTGTTTAAAGGGAAATACAATCCTGGAAAGCAATTTGTGCGTCTGGTCCCCGGGCAATTAGGGACATATAAAAAAGATAACCCGGATTTTTTAGTTCGTAATGTTGATGTTGCCAAATATACTTCATGGATTGAAGGAACCCTTATGTTTCGTGATGATCCTTTGGCTGAAGTGTTAAAAAAAATGGGAAGATGGTATAATATTACCATTGAAATTAATGATCCGGATGTTTTTCATTTCCCGTTTACAGCAACCATAAAAAATGAAAACCTGAGTCAGATTATCGATCTCCTCCGGTATTCAACTCCTTTTAGATATTCAATATCCAGAACTGAAGGGGCAACCAAACTTGTAATTGAAAAAAATGAGATATAAAAACCTGACTAAAATTATATGCCTATGAGATAGTCCTAAATTAAAAAAAAGGAGATGTGAACATACATCTCCCTTCCTGTGATTCATGCCTTCTCTAATTACCCGTCAGCGAAAGGCATAAATAATTTGAATAGAAATCCAAATCATTACAAAATTATGAAAAAAAACAATTGTTTAATGGTTTCTGTGCTTTTGTGGCTATGGAAACGTAAAATGGTATTTATTATGAGGTTAACCTTTTCAATATGTTTGCTTTGTGTATTACAATCATTCGCTATTGATACTTTCTCGCAAAATCAGAGGTTAAGCATTAATCAGAAGAATATTAGTGTTGAAAACATCCTTCAGTTAATTGAAGATAAGACCGATTATTACTTCATGTACAGTGCCCTGAAAGTAGATGTTAAGAGAACTGTTGATGTGGAGGCAACAAATAAATTAGTACCTGAAATTTTGGACAATATTTTTAAAGGTACCGATATTTCCTACAAAATTGATGGCCGTTTGATTGCCCTGTCAAGAAATGGCGAAGCATCACTGGTTGCCGCCCAACAAATTACAATTTCCGGTAAAGTAACCGATTCGTCCGGGGCTCCCCTGCCCGGCGTAACCGTGGTCATAAAAGGCACTACTCAGGGAATTATTACCGATCTTGAGGGGAAATATTCCCTGGCCAATGTGCCGGGCGATGCTACGTTGGTATTTTCGTTTGTGGGGATGAAAAGACGGGAAGTGCCGGTCGCAGGAAAAACGACAATCAACATGCAAATGGAAGATGAAACCATTGGCATTGGAGAGGTAGTAGCTGTGGGATACGGTTCGGTAAGCAGAAAAGATGTAACTACTGCCATTTCCAGTGTATCAACAGAAGACCTGGAACAACGCCCCATCGTATCAGCCGATCAGGCTCTGCAGGGAAGAGCTGCCGGTGTTTCGGTGATGAAACCCAACGGGTTACCCGGAGAAAGCATGGTAATTCGTGTACGCGGAGCGACTTCCATGAACTCGAGCAATGACCCGCTTTACGTAGTGGACGGAATACCTACGGATGATATTTCATTCCTGTCTGCCAATGACATTCAAAGCATACAGGTTCTAAAAGATGCTTCTTCGCAGGCCATTTATGGTTCCCGGGGTGCAAACGGGGTTGTAATGATCACCACTAAGTCGGGAACTGCCGGAAAATCGAAAATAACGTTTAACGCTTATACTGGTATTACCAAATTATCGGACAAAATAGAATCGTTGAATGTTGACCAATATCGTGAATTACTGGAAGACATGGGATCAACTATCAGTTTACCCGATAATCTGACCGACCAGACCGACTGGTACGACGAAACTTACAAAACTGCGTTTACCCAAAACTATCAGATCTCGGCATCCAACGGAAACGACAAACTAAAATATTTCCTTTCCGGTGGATATACTTCAGAAGACGGAATTATTAAGGTAGCATTTTTCAAACGTTATAATTTCCGTGCCAATATTGAAAACCAATTACGTAAATGGTTGAAAATTGGAGCCAATATCACTTATTCCGATTATTCAAGTAATGGCATTATTTCGGGAACAGGCTCCAATCGTGGAGGTGTTGTTCTTGCAGTTATTAATACGCCAACCTATGCTCCTGTATGGGACGAGGATAATCCCGATCAGTATAACACTAATTTTTACGGGGTAAACATTACTTCTCCTGCAGAAAATATGGCTCGATCGGAAAACAATAAAGCAAAAAATAACCGTTTGATATCATCCGGAAGTGCAGAAATTACCTTTCTACCCACTCTAAAATTAAAATCAACTGTAACTCTCGACCGGCATGGTTATCAATATACATCATTTATCGATCCTACCTCAACAACCTATGGACGTGACCAGGGAGGAATTGCCGAAGATAACCGTTCTACTACAACGGTGATGATTTACGATAATATTCTTACTTTTGATAAACAGTTTGATAAACATAGTCTCAATATGATGGCCGGTACTTCAGGAACTACTTCTGATTACACTTACAGCTATCAGACAGTAACTCATTTCGCGGATGGCAACGTTGAAACGCTGAATGCCGGGAACAAAGTGTCGCAGGGGAACGGAACAACAGCATCTCAATGGTCCATTATGTCGTATCTGGGACGTGTGTCCTACAATTATGACAGCAAGTATCTGCTGACTGCCAATATGCGTATTGACGGATCTTCCCGTTTACACCCGGATCACCGCTGGGGATATTTTCCTTCCGTATCAGCAGCATGGCGTATCTCTTCGGAAAATTTTATGCAAAACATCAGCTGGATTGATGATATGAAGATAAGAGGCGGCTGGGGACAAAGTGGTAACCAATCGGGACTTGGAGACTATGATTACCTGGCACGATACTCCATTACCAGGCAAAACTGGTGGGAAGAAGGACTTTCTGAAGCCACACCCATTATTACCCAATCTACTTTGGGCAACACAGACCTGACATGGGAAACCACCACTCAAACGAACCTGGGAGTTGATCTGACAGTCCTTGACAGCCGTTTGATTTTTGCCCTTGATCTGTATTATAAAAAGACGACAGACATGCTGGTAGATGTAACGCTTCCGTCAGGAGCTTCTGTCGCTTCATCAATTACCCGTAATGAAGGGGAAATGACGAACAAAGGAATTGAATTCTCTGTCAGTTCAAGAAATCTGACCGGGCAGCTTAAATGGAATACAGACTTTAATATTTCGCTTAACCGGAACAAATTAACCAGTCTGGAATTAACACAGGTTTACTATGCAGCACAAACCAGCGATAATCTGGCAGAATACTGTGTCCGCAACGAACCGGGAAGGCCTTTGGGAAGTTTTTACGGCTATATCAGCGATGGTGTTGACCCGGAAACAGGAGAACTGATGTATCGTAATATTACCGGCGCCGGACAGGTTACTTCTTCAGACCGTACATACATTGGAGATCCTAATCCTGATTTTATCTTTGGTCTTACCAATACTTTTTCGTACAGAGGGTTCAACCTGAGTGTTCTGTTACAAGGTTCATACGGAAACGATATTTTCAATGCTTCGCGTATCGAAACAGAAGGAATGTACGATGGAAAGAACCAGTCAACACGGGTACTCAGTCGCTGGAGAAGACCAGGTATGCAAACCAAAATACCAAAAGCCGGGTTCGACATGAAAACATCATCCTATTTTGTTGAAGACGGAAGTTACCTGCGCGTCAAAGATATCACTTTATCTTATTCTGTATCCGGCGATTTCCTTCGTCGTTTGGGAATTACCCGGTTACAACCTTATGTAACCGCCACCAACCTCATTACTTTCACCAAATATACAGGAATGGACCCGGAAGTAAACGAATGGGGGAACGACGGAACCGTACAGGGAATTGACTGGGGGACTTATCCTCAAACTAAATCATTTATAGTAGGTGTAAATATTGATCTTTAATTAAAACACTATGAAAACAAGATATATTTATTTCATTATAATGGCATTAGGCATTGGTTTTGTTAGCTCATGTTCTCTCGACAAAGATCCGCTGTCTGAATATTCAGAATTAAACTACGGGAGTAGCTCAGGGGACACAACCAAATACAGTACCCGCAGCGAAATGTATTCGCAGTACCAGGCAATGTACCAGTTGCTGAAAGATCGTCAGGAACACTGGTACCTCGATTATTTACTGATTACCGAAACTCACTCCGATAACGCTTATGCCGGAACAACCGGAGCCGAAGTAATTCCAATGGAAAATAACTCGATAGACGGAAGTAACAGCTGCCTTTACCGGGACTGGGAACGTTACCTTGCAGACGTGGCACAGGCAAACATTGTAATTAACTACATTGACGATGTTACCGATGCCAGTTTAACCGATACAGAACGCACACAATGGAAAGCCGAAGCTAAAATTTTTCGTGCAATGATTTGGTTCGACATGGTTCGCATTTGGGGTAACATACCGGTGGTTACCGAAGTTGGAGAAAGCATTACCTCTGACAATATAGAGGAAGCCTATTCAACTTACTATCCGTCGCAGTCAACAGTTGAAGAAACTTATGCACAAATCATACAGGATCTGGAAGATGGTGCCGAAGACGCTCCGGATAATAATTCAGCAGATAAAACAATTTTGTCAAAATCAGTAGCCAAAGCTTTACTGGGCAAAGTATATGCAGAAAAATCTGTCAGGGACTACGAGAAAGTAGTTAGTTACTGCAACGCCGTGATTGCCGACGGTTTCTCTTTGGTATCAGATTATAAGGATTTGTTTGGAATGAATGATACCGGAACAGACGCCCGTGCCCGTTCAACTTCCGAATCCATCCTGGAAATCAATTATTTCTCAGGTAACGGGAACTGGGTAACCTGGATGTTCGGACGCGATTTGCTTGACTGGGATTCAAATTTCACATGGGCAAAATGGATCACTCCGTCACGCGACCTGATCAGTGCATTTGAAGAAGAAGGCGACACCACCCGGTTAAATCAGTCAGTGGTTTACTACTCATGTACCTGGAGCAACTACTACTCTTCCGATCATTACCCGTTTATGTACAAATGCCGTTCGGCAACCAGCAGCCTCATCAAATTGCGCCTTGCCGACATTATTCTGCTAAAAGCAGAAGCACTTGCGAATCTGGGTGGGGCTTCCAATCTTGCCGAAGCTGCCGACCTGGTTAATTCCATCCGTGAACGGGCTAACCTGTCTGACCTTAGTTTATCTGCCAGCGCTTCACAGGAAAACATGCTGGAGGCTGTTCTTCATGAACGTCGTCTTGAGCTTGCTTTTGAAGGGCAACGCTGGTTCGATCTCATTCGCTACGGCAAAATGGAAACGGTAATGAATTCACTAAACAATCGTGATAGTGGGAGGCTGTCCCTGAAACGTATCTATACGGAAAATTCGGAACTGATGCCTATTCCACAGTCGTCCATCGACCTGAATACGAATCTAGTACAAAATCCAGGATATTAACCCATACGAAAAGAAAATAAACATGAAAATTATATATCAAACCATCATTTGCGGATTATTCATCCTCCTGCTTTTCTCTTGCAGTGATGATGATCTTCGCACTGTTTATCCACACTCCACGCCGGTTATTGAATCGGCATCGATTAGTCCGTCATCATTCACCTATGGCGATTCATTAACGATCTCGGCCAGCGTTTCTGATCCAGAAACACCACTTTCGACATTAGAAATGAAGTTGATTGTAAACGACAAAATTTTATCAACTCTTTCACTGCGTACTGCCGGCACCGAAACTGAAGTTTCTTCAAAATTCTTGGTTCCTTTTGAAAGTGAACTTCCTGATGGTGCTGAAGCAGAAGTACAACTAACATTGATTAATGTTGAAGGAGACGAAACTACCGGAAGCATATCAGGAGTAACCGGTAACCGTACCTCCTACAACCAACTGTACATGGTTACCGAAGCGGGTGATGTAATTACCCTGATACCACAGCAAACAGGATCAGATCTTTACGAATCAGCTGAATTATCACTGAATAACAGCATCAGCTATAAAATAGCATCAGCTATAACCAGTGACAATGAAATTGATTATTCGGGAACGGTATGGGGGGCAGACAATAACGAAATACAGGTAATTGATGAAAGCGGAGATTATATTACCACAACTGATGCTTCGCTCCGGAAAATCAACAAAATTGTTTTTGATGCTTATTCCTTTGAAACAACAGTAACCGGCCAGGCAGTTGACGAATCCGGTTTATTCCTGAGTGATTTTAGTGATGTTTCCGTATCAGGCGAATCATTAAAAAAAATCACCCGCTCATTAACAAAAGATCAGGGACTTAGTCTGTTCGAAGGATTGGAGGATACTGAAATTGTCTTCAATCCGGACTTCTTTAACCGTATTGACGAAGATTCCGTTCAGTTTACCGGAGTAACCGGTAGTTATGATCTGTACTATAATCTAGGCCGGAAGATAGTACTTGTAGATCCGGCAGACAAAACCTTCCCCTCAGTACTGTTTGCCTGTGGTATGGGATTGGGATATCCGTCGAAAGTAAATCAGGAAGCAACAACCAGTTGGGGATTTGATAACATTCTGCAGTGCATCCTGTTTAAGCAGATTGACGATAATACTTACCAGGGAACCGTTTATTTCGATGCTTCGCAGGCGAACTTCAAGTTTTTTGAAAGTACAGGTTGGGCCAACGAAAAACTGTCGGATGACTATACGCTCCCTTCTATTATTGCGTCCAGTGCTGATAAGGAAGCAACGGATGGAAACTGGTATGCTGCCGATGGTGCTGCTTCAGGAATCTATAAGATAACTATAAACTTAAGTAGCAAAGAAGTAACAGCAGAACAGGTAAATCTGCAATAAATGAAAAACAAAAAATGAGGATGTTTTTAAAAGTTACATTAAAGAACATCCTCATTTTATTAAAAAAGAGAACAAAAGGATGAAACAACAGATCAAAAAAATTTTTCTTATAGCCAGTGTTGCTTTGTCGTTATTTTCCTGTTCGAAAAGTGCAGACAGTAACGATATCGATAAGGAAGAAACAAACACCAAAGATGTGCAGGTTTATTTAACAACACGCTATTCAACACAAAAACTTACCCAACAGGAAGGAATCGATTTCTCTAATGAAGTATCAGACCTGACCATACGGGTGGACACAACCGGCCTGAAGCAGGAAATAGAAGGTTTTGGTGCAGCTTTAACCGGTTCATCAGCTTACCTGATTAACAACATGGAAGAAGCTGCCCGTGACACTTTACTGAAAAAGCTTTTTACCAGCGACGGAATTGGTATTAAGTACCTTCGGATTTGTATTGGTTCATCCGACTTTTCAATTGGTAACTATACCTATTGCGACACAAAAGGAATTAAAAATTTTGCGATTCCGGAAGTCGATAAAAGAGACCTGATACCCCTACTCAAAGAAATACTGGCCATTAACAGTAATATAAAACTGGTTGCCAGTCCCTGGACTGCACCTGCATGGATGAAAGACAGCAACAACCTATACGGCGGATCATTAATAGGCGAATCTGTTTATGATGATTTTGCAGAATATTTTGTGAAGTACATTCAGGCATATGAAGCAGAGGGTATTCATATTGATGCACTAACCATACAAAATGAACCTCAGTACGAGAACAGTTATTATCCAACCATGCTGATGAACTGGGAGGAACAAAACACAATCGTTAGAGATTACCTGGGGCCAAAATTTGAAGCAGCACAAATCGACACCAAAATATTAATCTGGGATCATAATTTCGATAAGGTCTCCTATCCTATTAATATCCTGAATGACAGCAAGACAAAAAAATATGTTTCAGGAGTAGCTTTCCATGGTTATGCAGGCACCTCCGATGATCTGGATCAACTGATCAGTGCTTACCCTGATGTACCCATTTATTTCACCGAACAATCAGGTGGAGGATGGAACACTGACGAGCCCATCGGTAACATGCTCTATTACATGAAAGACATGCTAATGCCTACAATCAATCATGGTTCCCGTAACTTTTTAATGTGGAACCTGGCTCTTAATGAAGATAACGGACCGGTTACCACCACTACCGGAGGATGCCAAAACTGCCGTGGTGTGGTTACCATCAGCGACACAAAAACATACAGTGAAAACGAAGAATATTTTCTGCTGGGCCATTTCTCAAAATTCATAGAAGAAGGAGCGAACCGTGTTGCTTACAGTCTGGTGGGCGACCAACCGGATAATTTTCAGATTTGTTCCTTTATGAATCCTGATGGTAAAAAAGTAATGGTAGTACTCAACCAGTCAGGAGACAAGCAACAGTTTACCGTCCGGATCGGAAGCAGGCGTTTTGCCTATAGTTTAGGCGATCAGACTGCCGTTACTTTTTATTTTTAATACCCATTATAAAGAAATCGGTTCCAATAGATAAAACTTTTAAATAAGCAACATAAACAAACGATATTTCATTCAATCATTATCAGTCTTTTTAAACTATGGGAAAAAGGAATGTCAGCCGGAGCCGAAAGCCTTCCGCATTCGATTGTTACTTTTGTTCTCAATTGATCATACAAGTTTTATTTACCGCGTAGTGGGTTAGGTATTGTAGCAATATCATCGCCAGCGTTTTTGTACTACCAGCTTTTTCACACATTCAATTCAACCCGTTGTATTATGATCCTGATAAACCTCGTCGGTTCCGTAAAATAACCGCTTTGAACATGTACTGGTCGAACCGCCGACCGTATTATGGTAATTTTCTGAAGCCCGTAATGCTTTGGGAAATATGGACAGCCAGCCTGATCATTGACAATGATTGGCACAGGGAGTCAGTGATTTTGATATTTATGGATCAGGTGATCTGAATGGCGCTTATCCTCAACGGTTGCGATATGGTTCAAGTCCGTACAGTACCAATAATAATAACCTGCAAGAAGCAATTGCTGCCCAGGGGGCAGATTTACAGTCAACTAAACTTTGGTGGGCAAAATAGTTCTTTATTTGAGTTTTCCCTAAAAACGCTTACCTTACCACAAGTTTAGGTTTGATTGATGATCCAATTTTTTGGGGATTAGCCCCCGGCAGTTTGTTGCGAGTCAAGATTCAGAATATTACATATTAAAAAAAAACACATGCAAAAATTATTTCAATTATCAATTATCATGCTTTTCCCGGTAATGCTGCTTGCCCAGCCGGGAAAAGTATTCGACGACCTGTCGATGAAAAGTACAATTTTAAACAGCGAAAGAAAGTACGCCATTTATTTGCCCCCTGATTACGATACTTCACAGCGAAGCTATCCGGTGCTTTACCTCCTTCATGGTGGCGGCGACGATCAAACAGGCTGGGTTCAGTTTGGCGAAGTATTGTATATTGCAGACAAAGCAATAAAGGAAGGGAAATGTACCGCGATGATCATTGTTATGCCTGATGCCAATACAGGGCAACGTGGTTACTATAATTCCGTAAAGGGAGACTGGCGTTATGAAGATTTCTTTTTTGAAGAGTTCATCCCCTTTATAGAAGGGAAATACCGGATAAAGGGAGAAAAACGTTACCGTGCAGTTGCAGGATTGTCGATGGGAGGTGGTGGTACATTCATTTATGCTTTGCACCATCCTGAACTGTTTTCATCGGCATGTCCGTTAAGTGCCAGTGCCGGGCCACTTTCTATGGAAGATACAAAAAAATATCTGGAACGGTGGGGCAAAGAAACCTTTACAGACGAAGAGGTTAAAAAATATTATCAGCAATACAGCGCTTTAAATTTAGTTGAGAACATAGCTGAGGAACAGAAAAAGGCTGTACGTTGGTATATCGACTGTGGTGATGACGACTTTTTGTTTGAAGGGAACTCATTAATCCACATTGCCATGCGAAAAAAAGAAATCCCTCATGAATTTCGTGTCAGGGATGGAGGGCATAACTGGACCTACTGGCGTTCGGCACTTCCCGAGGTGTTGAATTTTGTTTCACAGTCTTTTCATCAACACTGACATCCGGTAAAATCAGGATAGATTGGAATTTGACAATGTATTACAGGGAAATGGTACTAAGTTGACTTTTGAGGCTATATTTTTATAAAAAGAGAGACAATAGTGAAATTACCAAAGATATATTGAAGGTGGGAGAGGTTTAGGGGTGAAATTCCCCTTTACCTTCTCGACTGTGGGTAGTGTTTTTAATCGCAGAATATTAAGCAAAATATTCTAATGATTTTACTTTTTAAACAGCCTCTTGTTTTAAGAATTCTCTTCAACACAAACCGAAATCAAATCATATTTATAACTTTATTGCATTTTTAAAATCTGGCAGAAATGTTTAATGCTGATATTTACAGGCAACGCAGAAAAATCCTGTGCGAGAAGGTGGGCTCAGGCCTGATCCTGATGTTGGGGAATGACGAGTCTCCAATGAATTATCCGGATAATCCCTACCCTTTTCGTCAGGATAGTTCGTTCCTTTATTATTTTGGGATCGATATGCCCGGGTTGGCGGGTATTATGGATATCGACAATCAGAAAGAAATACTTTTTGGAGACGATTACACCATTGACGACATGGTATGGACAGGGCCGCAACCCACGATTGCCGACCGGGCTGTTTTAGCAGGAGTTGCCGAAAGTCAGCCAATGGTAAAGTTGTATACCATATTAAAAGAAGCACAGGCTTCGCGGAAAACCATTCATTTTTTGCCGCCTTATCGTCCCGGGAACAAAATAAAAATTCTTCGCCTGCTCAATATCCGGCCCGATCAGGTTAATGTACATGCCTCGCCGGAACTGGTAAGAGCCGTGATCAGTCAGCGCGAGATTAAATCGGATGAAGAAATCGCAGAAATTGAAAAGGCAGTTAATCTCTCGGTGGAAATGCACGTGGCAGCAATGCAAACAGCGCGTCCGGGTATGACTGAGGCTACCGTGGCGGCCAGGGTCCAGGAAGTTGCCTGTGCGGCTGACTGCAGTATTTCGTTTCCCGTAATAGCCACTATCAACGGGCAAACGCTTCATAATCATTATCACGGGAACATGATTAAGAAAGGCGATTTGTTTTTACTTGATGCCGGGGCCGAAACAAAAATGAACTATGCTGGTGACTTGTCGAGTACGTTCCCTGTCGATACAAGTTTTACCCCGGCACAAAAAGAAATCTACCAGGCCGTTTTGCAGGCCTTCGGGGCTGCGGTTTCAGCAGCCGCGTCAGGCGTTCCTTTTCGCGAGGTCCATTTCGCGGCCTGCCGTTCCATTGCCGGTTCGATGAAAGAGCTGGGTTTTATGAAAGGTAACGCCGATGAAGCCGTTGCTGTTGGCGCCCATGCGTTGTTTTTCCCTCACGGCATAGGTCACATGATGGGCCTCGATGTGCACGACATGGAAGATCTTGGCGAAGTATGGGTCGGGTACGATGGTGAAGCCAAAAGTACACAGTTTGGCCTGAAATCACTCCGTCTTGCAAAACCCTTACGCCCCGGCCATGTGTTTACCGTTGAACCTGGTATTTATTTTATTCCTGAACTGATCGACCTTTGGCGATCGGAAAATAAATTCAGCGAATTTATAAACTGGGAGCAGGTTGACAGGTACCGGAATTTTGGAGGAATTCGTAATGAGGAAAATTTTATTGTTACGGACAAAGGCTGTAAACGTTTGGGCAGATCAAAACCAAAAACTATTGAAGAAGTTGAAATAATCCGCAATTCATAAAATATTTTCAGGAATAGATACCCGGTCCAAAGTCTGTTATAAAGAAGCTTTCTGACAGGCTTTCCCTTTTTACTAAAAACAAAGATATGAGAAACATCTTTAGACATCTTTCAGGCATATTTTTTCTTATTGCCTTTCCTCTGCTTGTAAACAGTCAGGCTTTAATCGATTTTTTAAATTCTCAGCCTGATATTAAAGTAATTACTGAAATCGGTGGTAATCCGTTTTTCAAAAAGACCTATGAAATAATGGTTCGCCAGCCTTTGAATTACAAAGACACTACCGATGGATTTTTTCTTCAACGGGTGGTGGTTGCCGATAAAGATATTAACCGACCGGTAGTGGTAATTACAGAAGGCTACGCGGCCAATTATGCAGTGAAATCAGAATATATCAATGAGTTAAGTCCGATTTTTGAAGCGAACCAGATATGTATAGAACACCGCTATTTCGGGAAATCAGTACCGGAACCGTTCGATTGGAAATACCTTACTGTTGAAAATGCTGCAAACGATCACCACCGGATCATTCAGCTCTTTAAAAAGTATTATCCGTCGAAGTGGATCAGTACCGGCATCAGCAAGGGCGGACAAACCGCCATGTCGCATCGCAAATTTTTTCCCGCCGATGTGGATGTGACTGTTTCATATGTTGGCCCGTTGAATTTTGCGGTTGAAGATGGCCGGCACGAACGTTTTATTGCCCATAAAGCAGGTACTGCCAAACAGCGTAAAGCCGTTCTTCATTTTCAATTGGAAGCACTGAAACGGAAAAAGCAGTTGTTACCTTTATTAAAAGAGTTTTCCGAAGAAAAAAAATATTCATTTAAAATGCCTTTGGATGACGTTTTTGATTTTTGCGTGCTCGAATATTCATTTTCATTCTGGCAATGGGGGAATCCAGTGAAAGAAATTCCCGGTGAATCGGCCAGCGACAGGGAAATATTCGATTACCTGATGAAAGTGGCATCGGCTGATTATTTTTCCGAAGAAGGGATTGGGCCTACCCGTCCGTTTTTTGTGCAGGCAGCACGGGAACTGGGCTATTATGGTTACGATACCCGGAAATTTAAAAAGTATTTATCGATCCCGACAGCAAAAAACTATTTGTACCGGATCTTTATTCCGAAAACTCTGAACCCTGTATTCAACCCGGGGACGATGTCTGATCTGCACCGGTTCCTTCAGAAAACCGATGCAAAGATGATGTTTATCTACGGTGGAAATGATCCATGGACTGCCTCCGGTGTTAATATCCCGAAGAAAAGGAACCTGGTAAAAAAGGTATTAAAAGGAGGGAGCCACCGCACCCGGATCAATTCATTTCCTGAAAAACAAAAAACAGAAATGATTCAAACATTGAAAAGCTGGATCAGCTAGTTCCTGATTCTTGATATTCAGAATGAAAAAATGGAATACAATTCAGGAGTATACCGGATGAAAAAAAGGCAAATATTCTATTATAAAACATGTTTTAAAAAACAATATACTGACATTCAATGTTTTTATTTTTTGCTATGATTGTACATTGTGTAACTTTGTTAAAAGTTGTTAAATTTACATGCGACC
Source organism: Prolixibacteraceae bacterium (assembly GCA_963662895.1). GTDB lineage: Bacteria > Bacteroidota > Bacteroidia > Bacteroidales > Prolixibacteraceae > GWE2-42-39. The sequence goes on from OY759981.1 coordinate 2,338,815, forward strand.
TAATCAAAACTAATTATATCTATGGCCCACAAGTTACTTGAAAGAAGGACTTTCTTGAAGATGCTTGGTGCCGGAGTAGGGGTAACCCTGGTACCTCTTCCAATGGCAGGGATGTCTTCTGACACCGCAAACAGTTTTAGCCTTTTAAATTTCAGGTTAGGGAAACCTGAATGGATACTTCATAAAGATGGTACTTTTGACTTGATCGCAGGACGGATCAGGCTCCGAAAATGCAGGCCATCTATTGACGGGCAGGCCATTTTTGCACGGAATACTTTTATGGGCGATTCTCCCAAGGGTAAACGGATTATCTATGAACTGGACAATGGCTATATCATGCTCGATTTAAAAATTCATTCCGGATCAGTTTCTATCGGTGCCGAAATCAGTGGTGTACAAACTGCGCCACACTTGTTTTGCCCGATCGGAGAAGCTGAGATTACCGGGGCCGACAGCTACTTTAAACAAGGGCTTGGTACCGGTGGCCAAAGCGGCATGTACGGGTTCCCTGTTCCGGACAGCCAGCATTGGGGCAATAAATCAGGGGAACAAACATGGGCATACGACAGTTACATGACTTTTGGACTGACTGCATCCAATGCTGATACCATGGCTGTTGGAGCTCTTGAACATGAAAGTTTCCTGCAGCGAAGTACTATTTACAGTCGTTCACATCGCTGGGGACTTCGTGACCGTGATCCTGATCACGAGAACTTCTTCTTTGAAGCAGGCTTCCTGACAGAAAATATTCCGCTTGCCGACGATTTTCTGAAATTACCTGATATTTACGTTTTTTACGGGAACCAGCCTTTTGAAACGCTTCAACACCTGGCCTGGAATATCTCTGAAGACAATGTTGCCCGCCGGGATACCAATACCAGTTACCACTGGTGTTCAAAATACGAATTCCAAAAAGATTTTTCGTATAAAAAGCTTACTGAACAACTGGAAGCCCTGGATAAGATCGACCCGAGACTCCCCTTGCAAACAATACTAATTGACGACTGCTATTGTATACATGGAGACTGGCTCGACCCGAATGAAAACTGGCCGTCAGGAATGGAAACTGCTGCCAGACAAATATTTCAAAGGAGGTACCGTGCCGGGATATGGATTGCTCCTTTCAAGGTAGATGAAAGAAGTCGTTTGTTTAAACATCACAAGGACTGGCTTAACAAAGATTTGAACGGAGAGTTGATCGTTGAAGAAGATGACCCGGATGGAAAACAATATTCACTGGACGGGAGCCATCCTGAAGTACAGAGATATCTTCGCAGGGTGTTCCGTGCTTACCGGCGTATGGGCTTTATATTCTTCAAAACCGATTATATGGACTGGGGCCTGAAAAATGCTGCCACCGTTAAACGGGCCGTTGAAGGTAAAACCTCAGTACAGGTTTATCTGGAAGTAGTTAGATTAATACGGGAAGAAATTGGTGCCGGAAGTTTCTGGCTGGCAAACAGGTCTCCTTATGCCCCGGTGATTGGTTATGTCGATGCTATGCGTGTTTCGAATGACGTAGAAGATAGTTGGTCGGAGGAGGGAATCGTGAACTCAATTCAGGAAAGTTATTATACCCAGTATTTTAATAATGTACTTTGGCAGAACGATCCGGATGTCCTGTACCTGCGCGACCAAAATATAAATTTGAACAAGACAGAGCGGGAAAGCCTCACTTTGTGGAACGGCATTCTTGGTGGTTCTATCAGCACGTCCGACCGTTTCTCGGAATGGAACGATGATCATCTCCTTTTTTGGAGGTTTTTGCAACCGCAAAAGAGACCGCAAAGTGCCCTCTTTCCATACTGGCCAAATAAAAAGTCCTGTAAAGTAGCTGTACGCCGATATAAAAAATACAGAGGCTGGGGATTATTAATCTTTAATGACACCAATCTGGAAATCAGTGAAAGTTTCTCTATCAATGAAATATGTGGACATAACTCCAGTTGGGTTTATCTATGGAGTCCCGGAGGAAGTGTTGGCCTGGGTAAATTGCGCGATATAAATCTTACCCTGAAGAAACACGAGGCCAAACTGTTATTCCTTTCTGATGATAATGAAAATCCTCCGGCTAACATGACCCTGTCAGGAGTCGAAATGAGCAGTGAAAATTACTTCGACGTCTAAAAAATATATTTCACAATAATGATGTCTTGAAAATCCGCTTCCTTTGTCAGGGGTGGATTTTTTTGTCCGGGTGAATGACCCCGGGCCGAAATAATAATTGGCGGGTTTATTACATTTGTATAAATTCACGACATTAAAAAATGAACAAATGGATTACCCGAATCTTTCTGTTAATACCCCCATTGAACTAATCAATCAGTTTACTAAAGGTACTTTGGTCGATAACCTTGGAATAGTTTTCACTGAAGTAGGCACCGGTTTTGTAAAAGCAACCATGCCTGTAGATAAACGGACTTTCCGTCCCGGCGGTACGTTGCATGGAGGAGCCAGCCTTGCCTTGGCTGAAACAGTTGCAGGACTTGGGAGTATGCTAATGGTCGATTTTAGTGAATACGATATAAAAGGTATTCAGATCAGTGCCAACCATACGAGCAGCATGGCAGAAGGAATGGTTTACGCCATTGCAAAAATCTTACATGCAGGAAAACAAACTCATGTTTGGGATGTTCGGATAGAAGATAAAGAGTTCCGGCTCATTTCTACGGAACGGGTCACCAATATGATTATTAAAAAGAATGACAAATAACGAATATTCGGCACTTATCGATCAACTTCTGGATAAACAAATTGCTTTTGCCACCTGGTTTTTTCCAGGGGAAACAAACGGAAACCTGTTAATCGGGAACCCTGAAGATGTAACATTTTTGAACCAGTTTAACCAGTTAAATGGAGAAAAAGGTTTTGTGTTTGCCCCTTTCCGGATTACTGAAACCAGTCCGGTTGTTTTGATAAAGCCTGTTCTTTTTTCTGAAAATATTCAGGAAACAGAAGAAATCGATATAAAACAGTTCCGTCCGTTTGAAATGCGGGTCGAACAAAACGAGACTTACCGGTTTCTTTCAAAAGAAGAGTATCTTCGTTCTATCAGGAATACAGTTTCTGAAATAAAAAACGGGGCCCTTTCGAAAGTAATTATTTCACGCCGGATTCCGGTTGCACGAAATCACCACTCGCTGGGTGAAATCTTTTTAAATATGAATGAACAAACGCCCAATGCATTCAGTTACCTGCTAAACCTGCCAATCGCCGGAATCTGGATGGGGGCTACACCCGAAACATTACTTCATTCAGAAAACAACATTTTTGAAACTGTTTCTTTGGCCGGCACACAAAACCGGCACACTGGTTCAGATTATGCCTGGTACACCAAAGACATTGAGGAACAGGCTTTCGTATCGCGTTATATGCTCGATGTTTTCTACCGTTTTCATATCAACCAGTATAAAACAAAAGGGCCGGAAACACTGGAAAGCGGCAAAGTGGCACATCTGAAAACCTCGTTTTACTTTCCGGCTGAAAAGATAAAAGATTGTCTGGGCGATTTCATTGCCGATTTACACCCGACCCCTGCTGTTTGCGGGTTCCCGAAAGATATGGCCGACAATTTTATCCGGCTTCACGAAAAGCATCCACGAAAATATTATACCGGTTACCTTGGCCCGTGGCGGTTGAACAAGGAGGCAAGGCTTTTTGTAAATTTGCGTTGCATGGAAGTACTGGCTGAACAATTTGTGTTGTATGTTGGCGGAGGCATTACGGCCAAATCGGTCCCCGAACAGGAATGGGAAGAAACCGTTCAGAAAGCCCGTACCTTGCTTTCAGTACTTCAAACCGAAACAGAATGATCTCAGAAAAAAAACATATACAACAACTGGCGGCTTTGTTGCTGAAAAAAGGAATTACCGACATTGTAATTTCGCCGGGAAGCCGCAACGCACCAATGATTAATACTTTTGCCGGACGGCCAGAGTTTGATTGCCGTAATGTGGCAGATGAACGCAGTGCTGCTTATTTTGCCCTTGGACTGGCATTGAAAAAACAGAACCCTGTGGCCCTGGTTTGTACTTCCGGTACTGCTACTATGAATTATGCACCTGCTGTTGCCGAAGCTTTTTACCAACATATTCCGCTTGTTTTACTCACAGCCGACCGGCCTGATTACTGGATCGATCAATCGGAAAACCAGTGTATCCGGCAGACAAATATTTACAGCAATTTCAGTAAAAAAAATATTTCACTGCCTCTTGGTGAAAGCAAAACAGAACTTTGGTTCTCGGCCCGGCAAATTAACGAATGCCTGAATGTGGCTGTTTCCGGTTCACCCGGGCCTGTGCATATCAATATTCCGCTGGAAGAGCCCTTGCATGTTTTTACTGAAACTGAATTGCCGGATGTAAAGGTGATTGAAACAAGCGAAACATATTTAATTCTTTCTGAAGCAGAAATTGAAAAGCTTACCAAGGAAATTCAGCAGGCAACAAAAATATTGGTGGTTGCCGGTCAGCAAAATCCAAATCCTGGATTGGAAAACAGTCTGGCTGCTTTTTGCGAAAAATCAGGAGCTGCCGTACTCACGGAATACTTGTCGAACCTGAAAGACGAACAATTTTGTAATAGCGTTGATCTGTTAATGACAGCCATTCTGAATGACAAGATAGAAAATTTTCAGCCTGAATTATTGATTAGTTTTGGCGGGACTTTAGTTTCAAAATCCATCAAACAGTTTCTTCGGAAATATAAGCCGGTACAGCACTGGCACCTGAGTTTGTCAGGTGAACATTTCGATACGTACCAGTCGCTTACCAGGGTGATTACTATGGATGCCGCTAATTTTTTTGATGCTCTTCAGGGAAAAATTCAGCAAAAAGAAGTTTTCTACCAGCAACTTTGGAAAAATCAGGAATTGCAGGTGAACCGGCTTCGTGACCGATTTATTTCAGAGACAGAATTTTGCGATCTGAAGGCCTTTGGGCAACTGGAAAAATCAATCCCTGAAAATTCGGTGATCCACCTCGGGAACAGTTCACCGGTACGGTATGCCCTGATTTGCGAACCGGTGCAAAATACCATGTATTTTGGGAATCGCGGGACCAGCGGCATTGATGGTTGCGTTTCAACAGCCGTCGGTTTTGCCAGCACTTCAGAAAAAATAAATACTGTGGTCGTGGGCGACCTGTCATTTTTTTATGACTCAAATGCATTGTGGAACAAGTATCTGGGGGCAAACCTCCGGATTATTGTAATTCATAACGGTGGTGGAAACATTTTCGGCATGATTAAAGGCCCGGGTGAATCGCCTGCTTTTAATCAGCATTTTTTTGCTGAAAACACGCATAAAGCCGAAGTATTGGCCAAAGCGTTTAATCTGGATTATTTCAGTGCAACAAATGAAACCGAATTAGCAAATGCACTAGGTAATTTTTATTTGCCGCCTCTGGAAAAACCGGCATTGCTGGAAGTTTTTACAGATGCCGAAACCAACACAAAAACCTTCAGGGAATTGTTTAAATACGTTAGAATAAAATAATATATACAATGACAACAAAACGCGAATGGCAAACCATTAAAGAATACGAAGATATTTTTTTCGATTATTACAACGGAATTGGGAAAATTACCATTAACCGGGAACGTTACCGCAATGCGTTCCGGCCAACCACGGTCAATGAAATGACTGATGCCTTGCGTATTTGTCGAGAGGATCAGCATATCAACGTGGTAGTACTGACCGGCGCAGGAGACAAGGCATTCTGTTCGGGGGGAGACCAAACAGTAAAAGGCAAGGGCGGCTACATCGACAAAGACGGAATCCCTCGTCTGAACATCCTGGAGGTACAAAAGCAGATACGTTCGATGCCCAAACCGGTAATTGCAATGGTAAACGGTTATGCCATTGGCGGCGGTCATGTGCTGCACGTGGTTTGTGACATCAGCATTGCTTCGGAGAATGCCATCTTCGGGCAAACAGGCCCCAAAGTGGGCAGTTTCGATGCCGGACTGGGATCGTCGTACTTAGCCAGCATTGTCGGACAAAAGAAAGCACGCGAAATCTGGTTCATGTGCCGCCAGTACTCAGCACAGGAAGCGCTGGAAATGGAACTGGTGAACAAAGTGGTGCCTTTCGACCAACTGGAAGACGAGGTGGTTGCCTGGGCCGAAAAAATGCAGGAACACAGTCCGCTCGCCCTGCGAATGCTGAAACTCGGGTTAAATGCCGAACTTGACGGACAAATCGGCATTCAGGAATTTGCAGGCAATGCCACACTGCTTTACTATTTAACAGAAGAAGCGCAGGAAGGCAAAAATGCCTTTCTCGAAAAGCGTAAACCCGACTTTAAGAAGTTTCCAAAGTTCCCGTGAAACAAGGAAAGCAATGACTCACCAATAAGTAAGTTACTATTTGGTAAGTTTGTTGAAATAGAATTCATGACATATGAATACAGAACAAATGAGTAACCTTAATACAGACATATTTAAATTTACATCTCTAGAAATTGGGGAATCGATTGTTGTCGGAAAGCTTTTGAAATTTAACAACCCTGAATCTTTTAATGATCCGTTTGATTGTGATATTGATTTATTAGAATTTAATTTTAATGAACGGAGTTCTGAAATCTCTGATGATTTAGAAAAGGTCAAAATTATTTTAGAAAAAAAATATGGAGAAAAAACAGAGAGTTTGATTAATAAAATAAGTGATTCCGAAATAATTGAATTTTATAAACAAAGTCAACTAAATAAAATATCAAAATCTTCAATCTGTTGTTTTTCTAAAACGTTTAAAAATACAGTTATGTGGTCTCATTATGGAGATAATCACAAAGGAATCTGTTTAAATTTTGATTTATCTATTCCTGAACCATTTGTTGATTATCCATCTGAAAGATTTAGCAGAGGCTCCGTAGATTACAATCATTATTCCTCTGTAAATTATTTGAAATCAAAGGAGAGAGGGATTAAAAAATTGTTTTACACAAAATCAAAAGACTGGGAATATGAGAAAGAATTTCGATTTCACATTTTAGAGGAACATGGCCTATTTCGATTTCACCATAATTTTTTAAAGGGAATTATTTTTGGAATTCGGGTTACTGAAGAAGAAATTGAAAGATTTAAAAAAGTTTGTGCTAAACATGGCTTTTCCAATATCTATTTTAAAAAATTGATAAAGGACAAACTAAATATAAAAATTGAACAAGCGTAAAAGCACGAAACCCTAGTTGTCTCTGAAGCGCAGAAAAATTTTTACATATTTGCGATTAACCGGGATTTAATAAATTACTAAAAGCATGGCAAGCATAAAAAGTTGGATAAAGGCAGCACGGCCACGGACATTGCCGCTGGCGCTTTCCGGTATTATTACCGGTAGTGGACTGGCCTGGTTTTACGGTGAATTTGATTGGGTGGTTTGTTTGCTGGCATTTATTACTGCTACCCTGCTTCAGATTTTCTCCAATTTTGCCAACGACTACGGCGATTTTCAACGTGGCACCGACAACGGGCAACGGCTGGGACCGGTACGTACCATGCAGGGAGGTGAAATCAGTAAAAAGGAAATGCAGACAGCGATGCTCATTACAATTATTCTGAGTATGCTTTTTGGATTATGGCTGGTGTATAAAGGAATATGGGAAAAATCGCATTTGGCTTTCTTTTGTTTTTTGGGATTTGGAGCTTTATCTCTTCTGGCAGCCTATTTCTACACGGCAGGCAAAAAATCATACGGTTATATTGGACTGGGCGATTTATCCGTTTTCCTGTTTTTCGGACTACTCCCAGTGATAGGAATATTCTTTCTGAATGCACAATATTTACCTTCTGAAATTATTTTACCGGCTATCAGCATTGGTTTTTTCAGTACAGGCGTACTTAACCTGAACAATGTACGCGACATTGAAAACGACCGGCAGTCAGGAAAAATGACACTGGCCGTGCGAATAGGAACCCGGAACGGAAAAATCTATCAGGCAGCTTTGATTCTGTTCGGATTACTTGCTACCATTATTTTTACAAAGAATCATCTTCGTTCTCCCTGGCAATGGTTGTTTTTATTATCAGCGCCACTATTCATTCTTGACCTGATCAGTATTTTCAGAAGCAGGGATGCCCGGAAGCTGGACCCGTTTTTAAAACGGCTTGCACTAAGCACTTTTGCATTTGCGGTTCTTTTCATCGTTGGATTACTTTTAAGCTGAAATGAAAGCAAACTTCAAAAAATATACTCTTCAGTTTCACCGTCCGGCAGGAACTTCACGGGGAACGTACAACACCCGAGATTCATGGTTCCTGTTTCTGGAAGAAGACGGAAAAAACGGGATTGGCGAATGTGCTCCACTGCCGAATCTCAGTTTGGAAAATCCGGCAGAGATGAACGAAAAATTGGCGCAGGTCTGCAACAATATTGATTTTTTCAGCAAAAATATTCAGGAATTAAAAAACTGGCCTTCCATTCAGTTCGGACTTGAAACGGCTTTGTCTGATCTGGGAAACGGCGGAACACGAACTATTTTTCAGTCTGAATTTACGAAAGGAAAACAAGGAATACCCATCAACGGGCTGGTTTGGATGGGGAAGCCTGACTACATGCAACAGCAAATTCGCGAAAAGCTGGAACAGGGTTTTCACTGCATCAAAATGAAAATCGGGGCCATTGATTTCGAAACCGAACTGGAACTTTTGAAAGGCATCCGAAAAGAGTTTTCGGAAAAAGAAATTACGCTTCGGGTGGATGCCAACTGTGCGTTTAAACCGGCAGAAGCACTGGAAAAGCTGAACCGATTGGCAGAACTGGAAATACATTCGATTGAGCAGCCCATTGCTGTCCGTCAAAGGGACGAACTGGCCAGACTTTGTGAACAATCGCCTCTGTCCGTTGCGCTCGACGAAGAGTTGATCGGCATTATGGAACGGGAGCAGAAAGAAAAACTTCTGCAACAGGTGCAGCCTGCTTTCCTGGTTTTGAAACCCAGTCTGCATGGCGGTATTTATGGTTGTGACGAATGGATAAACCTGGCTGAAAATGCCGGAGTAAAATGGTGGGTCACTTCCTATCTGGAATCGAACATCGGGCTAAATGCCATTGCCCAATGGACCGCAACAAAACCAATCAGTATGGCGCAGGGACTGGGGACCGGCAAACTGTTTACCAACAATTTCGATTCGCCGCTTACGATTAAACAGGATCAGCTTTGGCTTTCTTCTGAAAAAAGCTGGCATATAAAATTTGACTAAAACGATGAGTCATTCCATTTTAATTTTAAATGAATATTTTACACAGGATGAAATTGCTGAAGTTGCAAAAGAAAAACTTCAGCAAAAGTTGACTGACTGGGAAGGGGAATTCTACTCATTCGTTTTGAAATGGATGAATAACAAGGATTTTGTGGAAGTAAAAACTTCAGGAAGTACAGGAGAACCTAAAAACATCCGTTTACCCAAACGGGTGATGCAAAAAAGCGCAGAACGTACAATTCAATATTTTGGGTTAAAAGAAGACGACTGTCTACTGCTGAGTTTGTCATGCCGGTACATTGCCGGCAAAATGATGGTCGTTCGCGCTTTTACCGGGAAGATGAACCTTACGGTTGTTGATCCATCCACCGATTATCGTTTCCTCGACCGGGATAAATATGATTTAGGAGCGCTGGTTCCTCTGCAACTGACAAACTTTCTAAACACAGAAAACGGCGACCGAAGAGTTGAAAATATCCGGCATTTGCTGGTTGGTGGCTCTGCTGTTCCGGCACGGCTTGAACAAAAAATCAGGCTATTAAAAAACGATATTGTTTCGACTTATGGAATGACAGAAACGGCTAGTCATATTGCTGTTCGCAGCTTGTCCTATGGTGTATATTCTGAAAACTATCGTTGTTTGCCGGGAATTTCAATTCGCAAGAATGAGGACGATTGCCTGGAAATTTTTGCAGAAGGACAACGCGAATGGTTAACTACTACCGACCTTGTTGATATTATTTCGCTATCTGAGTTTAAAATAATTGGCCGTGCCGACCATGTAATAATTTCCGGCGGATTAAAATTTCACCCCGAGCTGATTGAGAAGAAGTTGGAAAGCTACATTCAGGAACCATTTATGATTTCTTCGGAACCGGACGAAAAGTTGGGGCAAAAACTTGTTTTGGTTATTGAAGGTTCTGCTTCGAACGAATTAAAAAATGAACTTCAGAAAAAAGTAGAAAAATATCTGACAAAATACGAGCGACCCCGGGAAATTATATTTGTTGATTGGCTTCCGCGCAATGAGAACGGGAAAATAACGGATCAGTTAAAAAAGTTGTGGAGAAAAATATAAAAACGAACTTTGTATTTTATATTTTACAAATGAAGGGACAATCAAACGAACATTACCAGACATTGCTAAAATTACTTTTACCAGAAGAAATCTTTGAATATTTCGACATTGTTCAAATAGAAACAGGAGAAAAAGAAATCCATGTACATTTGGAAGAAAAGGCAATAAAGCCGGAAGGATATGAATTGGTAAAGCTTATTTCCAAAGGATTTTATAACGAATCAGTGATACAGGATTTTCCATTACGGGACAAAGCCATGTTTTTGCACGTAAAGCGTCGGAGATGGTTTTCAGAATCGACAGGCAAGACAGTAGAGAGGGACTGGGATAGTGTTGCAAAAGGGACTCGTTTGACGAAAGGTTTTGCAATTTTTTTAAAAGGGTTTTTTGGACAATTACCCCATCAGCAGCAATAGTTTAGAAAAGTACTATTCCATTGATGGGGATCGTTTTGGGCAACAGTACAAAGAGTATTTGAGTGATTTTCCCACTTGGGGACAAAAGCCACATGCAAAGGACTGGATTCTTTTCCCGGAGAACGTTGGTACACAATTAAGCATTGACGAGACAGCCCTTACCAATGGAGAACTTTACACGATTGTAACCAATAAAGCAGGGAAAGGGAAAAAAGGCGCATTAGTTGCAATGGTTGAAGGTACGGAGGCAGAAAAAATCATAGAGGTTTTAGAAAGAATCCCCGAAGAAAAAATCAATATGGTAAAAGAAGTAACACTTGATATGGCCAATTCCATGGATAAAATAGTACGAAGATGTTTTCCCAAAGCTAAGCGGGTGATCGACCGTTTCCATGTTCAAAAATTAGCTTACGATGCATTACAGGAGATGCGTATTGCCCATCGTTGGGATGCAATAAACGAAGAGACCAACGCCATTGAAAATGCAAAAGCAGATGGTAAAAAATATGTTCCGGAAATATTAAGCAATGGGGATACAAAAAAGCAACTACTTGCCCGTAGTCGGTATTTATTGTTCAAGTCTGGTGATAAATGGACGGAGAAACAAAAGAAAAGAGCTGCAATATTATTTGAACTTTTTCCTGACATAAAACAAGGGTATTCTCTTACTCATTCATTAAGGATGATATTTTCAAAAAACAAAAACAAAGGCGTAGCTTATACGAAAATGGCTAAGTGGTTTAATGATGTTACCGAATCTGGATTTAAATCATTCAATACCATATCTGCAACATTCTATTCGCATTATCCTGAAATATTGAACTTCTTTGACAATCGAAGCACGAACGCTTCTGCTGAATCTTTCAATGCTAAACTGAAAACTTTCAGGGCTACTCAAAGAGGTGTTGTTGATATTGAATTCTTCTTGTTCAGAGTTGCTAAAATTTATGCTTGACCGGTAACTCCACAACTTTTTCATGTGATCCAAAATAACCAGGAAACAATAAAAAAAGGAGAACTGTTTTTCAATCCTCCTTGTATTGTAGCGGGGGCAGGACTTGAACCTACGACCTTTGGGTTATGAGCCCAACGAGCTACCAACTGCTCCACCCCGCAGTATATTTTAATATTTTTGTAGTCTTTACAGAACGCTTTAGCGGCTGCAAATATAATAGCTAAAATCAGAACTTCAAAACATATTCTGATTTTTCAATAAATTCTTTAATCAGCCTTTTTGTTAAAAACTAATAATAATCGATACTCAACTATGCTTTTAGCTAATTCTTTCTAATTTTGTTAGGTTCAAAAATAGCTAATGAATAAAAAAAAGGGAAAAAAGAAAATTATACAGAAATTAAAAAACCGTTACAGGTTAATCATTTACAACGATTCGACTTACCAAACGGTTTGGAGCATGAAACTTTCGCTGTTGCGGGTTTTTAGTGTTGGAGGATTACTTTCTTTCTTTTTGGTTATTATCACTACTGTAATCATCGCATACACACCTTTACGCGAATACATACCCGGCTATCCGACCCAGGAAGAACGGCATATGATTATAGAAAATACTATTCTGCTTGATTCGCTTGAAAACCAACTGACCATCAGAGACAATTATTTCGAAAAGATTAAAGCAGTCATAAAAGGTGAAATACCTGATGCCAATAAATACCGGATTGATTCAAATATTGTGGTTTCGAAGGTTAAGTTCAACACCTATAACCACGATTCGGTATTCCAGCAAAAATTGTTGGAAGAGCAGTTAAACCTGTCACTTCACCAGACCGAAAAACCGGGCAGGAATATTTCCCAGATTCATTTCTTTTCTCCCTTAAAAGGGTTTATTAGCGAGCCTTTCGATGCTTCAAAAGGACATTATGCCATCGATATCCTTGCAGAACCCAATGCCCGTGTCTCGGCTGTTCTTGATGGTATGGTGATCTTTGCCGATTATACTATCAATACCGGCTATGTGATTTATATTCAGCATGAAAAAAATATTATTTCGGTATACAAACATAATGCAGAATTGTTAAAGACCACCGGCGATAAGGTAAGAGCAGGCGAAGCTATTGCCATTGCCGGGAACAGTGGAGAGCTTTCCACCGGCCCCCACCTGCATTTCGAACTTTGGTATAATGGAATAGCCGTGAACCCGGAATTGTATATCGATTTTTAATTTCCACTTATGAAGAAACGGATCGCAATTCTCGGATCAACAGGATCGATTGGAACACAGGCCCTTGAGGTGATAGATCAGTATCCAGATCATTTTCAGGTAGAGGTGCTTACAGCTAACAACAGCATCGATCTTCTTGTCGAACAGGCAAAAAAATACCAACCTAATGTAGTGGTAGTGGCTAATGAGTGCCGTTACGAGATGCTGAAGGAAGCCCTGAAAAATGAACCTGTAAAAGTTTATGCCGGATCAGAAGCTGTAGCCGAAGTGGTGCAGATGGATACAATTGATATTGTACTTACAGCCATGGTCGGTTATTCCGGATTGATCCCGACATTTAATGCGGCAAAGAAAGGAAAACAAATTGCCCTGGCGAATAAGGAAACAATGGTAGTTGCCGGTGAAATTATTAACCAGGTAGCCATCGAAAACAATGCAGGTATTTTTCCGGTCGACTCGGAACATTCGGCTATTTTTCAATGTTTAAATGGTGAGTTCAACAACGAAATTGAAAAAATTTACCTCACTGCTTCAGGAGGTCCGTTCCGTGGTTATTCGATGGAGCAACTTCAGCAGGTTATCAAAGATGATGCACTGAAACACCCCAACTGGAACATGGGTGCAAAAATCACCGTCGATTCGGCCAGTATGATGAACAAAGGATTTGAGGTGATTGAAGCCAAATGGTTATTCGGACTGAAGCCGGAGCAGATCGATGTGATCATCCATCCGCAAAGCATTATCCATTCGCTTGTTCAGTTTCGCGACGGATCGATGAAAGCACAAATGGGGCTTCCTGACATGAAGTTACCTATATTATATGCCATGAGCTATCCGAAACGTTTCCCCAGTAATTTCGAACGTTTTAATTTCCTCGGTTACCCCGAACTGACATTTGAGGCACCCGATCCAAAAAGTTTTCGTAACCTTGCACTTGCATACGAAGCGCTCCGCAGGGGAGGAAACATGCCCTGTATCCTGAACGCGGCCAACGAAGTTGTGGTACAGGCATTCCTTAAAGACCAGGTGCGTTTTGTACAGATGCCTGAAATTATTGAAGAAAGTATGCAAAAGGCAGCTTTTATAGAAAATCCCGATTTGAATGCTTATATTCAAACCGACAAAGAGGTTCGTTTGTTAACACACTCGATTATTAAAGAAAAAACAAAAATTAAGACATTATAAGGAGAACGATGACATGGAGTCTGTACTGATAAAAGCAGCACAATTGGTTTTAAGTTTATCCCTGCTCGTCATTTTGCACGAGTTTGGGCATTTTATGTTTGCACGCTTGTTTAAAACACGGGTCGAAAAATTTTATCTCTTCTTCGATCCCTGGTTTTCGTTATTTAAAACAAAAAAGGGAGAAACGGAATACGGGATAGGATGGCTTCCATTGGGCGGTTATGTAAAGATCTCAGGTATGATCGACGAATCGATGGACAAAGAGGCAATGAAATTGCCTCCCAAAGATTACGAATTCCGCTCGAAAAAGACATGGCAGCGCCTGCTCATCATGATTGGAGGGGTGACCATGAATTTTATTTTTGCTTTGATCATTTACATCGGGATTTTGTATGCATGGGGAGAAAGTTATCTGCCAACCGAAAATGCCAAATACGGGATCGTGGTGAATGAAGTAGGCGAGCAAATTGGGTTACGAACAGGGGACAAAATACGATCAGTAGACCACCGGAAAGTTGAAAATTTTTATAAAATAATCCCGACTGTACTGCTTGACAAAGCCAAAACCATTCAGGTTGAACGTGATGGACAGGTAATTGATGTGGAAATTTCGGACGATGACATTGCTCTGTTAATCAAAGCAAAAGAAGTGATGAGGCACAGGGAGTTATTCGATTTTAAAGTGGCTAAATTTGTGAAAAAATCAGCAGGAAAGGAAGCCGGGCTACAGAAAGGTGACCAAATATCTGGAATAGATTCGCATGAATTCGTATATTTCGACGAATTTCAGAAATACCTGAGAACCCATAAAGGAGAAAATATTCTGGTTCATGTAATACGTGAAGGTAATCCGGTGGATATTCCTGTGCAACTTGATGATACAGGGTTATTGGGCATTTTCTCTGATGTTTCGGAAAAGAATGATTTTGAAATTAAAACCATCCGTTACGGTTTTATCGAATCGATACCGGCAGGCATAAAAAAAGGTTTTTCCACTATCCAGGATTACCTTAAACAGTTCAAACTGATTTTTTCACCTAAGACCAAAGCATATGAATCGCTAGGCGGTTTTATTGCCATTGGAAATATTTTTCCGGGAGCCTGGGACTGGTTCGCATTCTGGAATATGACAGCTTTTTTGTCAATTATCCTGGCGGTAATGAACCTTTTACCCATCCCTGCATTGGATGGCGGTCATGTAATGTTCCTGACATATGAAATGGTGACCGGACGAAAGCCCGGGGACAAATTTCTCGAATACGCACAAATCACGGGAATGGTCATTTTGTTAGCTCTGGTGCTTTATGCAAACGGGAATGATATATTTAAACTGATAGTTGGTAAATAATAACTGCAAAATTTTACTACTTTTGCAAAAACCTTTTAATTCATTGAGCTATGAACTTATTTATTATCACAGGTATAATTGGCCCTTGGCAAGTAGTACTTATCGTCGCAATAGCGTTGTTGCTTTTTGGAGGTAAAAAAATTCCTGAACTGATGAAAGGATTGGGACAGGGTATGAAAGAATTTAAAAAATCAGTTGCCCAGGATGATGACGAGGATACCAAGGAAAAAGAAAAGGAAAAGGAAAAACTTGAAAAGTAAATAAAGACATTACCGGAATGATATCCCGTTTTTCTGACGGGATATTTTATGTTGTTAATTTTCTGAGTCTCCCACTTTTCTGTGTTTCATGTATCTATTTTTATTTCTAAAAAGACAGGCAATCCTATAAGGCTCCTGTTTATTTTTTAAGGTTAGTGTACTTTTCAAAATGTAAGTTCACTCTTGTCTAAGCATAAAAATTTTTCAGGTAATGCTTGTTGTAATCAACAGGCAAAAAAATAAGCGGAAATTTTAGTATTCCGCTTATAGTATTATAATTAAAAAGAATAAATGATTTTCTTTCCGTATAGTTTTCTATATAATCAACATTGCATCTCCGTAGGTGCCGAAACGGTATTTTTGTTTGATTGCTTCATCGTAAGCTTTCATTACAAAATCATAGCCTCCGAAAGCAGCAACCATCATCAACAAAGTTGAATAAGGAAGATGAAAATTGGTTATCATTTTGTCAGCCACACTGAACTCGTAAGGAGGAAAAATAAATTTATTGGTCCATCCTTCGAAAGGTTTCAGATGCCCCTGTGTTGATACCGAACTTTCTAATGTACGCATAACGGTTGTTCCTACAGCACAAATACTTTTTTTATTGTCTTTTGCACGGTTGACGATTTCGCAGGCCTTATCAGTGATCCAAATCTGTTCTGAGTCCATTTTGTGTTTGGTCAGATCTTCCACATCTACATTCCGGAAGTTTCCAAGTCCCACATGCAGGGTAATATATGCGAACTCAACACCAATTATTTCGAGGCGTTTCATCAACTCACGACTAAAATGAAGCCCTGCTGTCGGGGCAGCAACAGCTCCTTCGTGTTTGGCAAAAATGGTTTGATAGCGTTCTTTGTCTTCCGGCTGAACACTTCGGCTGATAAATTTCGGCAATGGTGTTTCACCAAGTCCATATAGTGTTTTTTTAAATTCATCGTACGGCCCGTCGAACAAAAAACGGAGGGTACGCCCACGGGAAGTCGTATTATCGATTACTTCAGCCACTAACAAGTCATCCTCTCCAAAATATAATTTGTTCCCAATTCGAATCTTCCGGGCCGGGTCAACCAGTACATCCCATAGCCGCTGTTCGCGGTTTAGTTCGCGAAGCAGAAATACTTCAATCTCAGCACCGGTTTTCTCTTTATTTCCATTCAAACGTGCCGGAAATACCTTGGTGTCATTAAATACCATTACGTCACTGTCGTTGAAATAACCCTTAACATCTTTGAAAATCCGGTGTTCAAAGGTTTTGGTATCCCGATGCAATACCAACAATCTTGATTCGTCACGGTTTTCTGCAGGGTGCAGTGCAATTAGTTCTTCCGGCAAATTGTATTTAAACTTTGATAGCTTCATTTGTATAATAATTTATTTTTTTCGTTTTTTATAGTCATTTGCAATTTTAGAAAGCGGAGTATTCTTCAAATATAAAATACGACCCCGTTATACGGGGTAATATTCTGTTGGTTACATTCCTTTTAATTTTTTTAGAAAACTTTTTATTGAGAATGCATTTTCTATTTTAAAATTTCCAATCCTAATCCGTCGAAGTCCCGTAAGATAAGCCCCACTATTGAGCGCAAATCCCAGATCGCGGGCAAGGGAACGAATATATGTCCCTTTGCTGCAAACGACCCTAATGGTGATTTCTTTCTCTGAATATTCCAGCAACTCGATCTCCCGGATAAAAACAGGCCTGGCTGTCAACTCTAGTTCTTCTCCTTTGCGGGCATGTTTGTAAGCCCGTTTCCCGTCAATTTTTACAGCACTAAAAACAGGAGGAACCTGATTTGTTTCTCCCTCAAATTTTTGGATTGTTTCCAATACCAGTTCCTTGGTAATATGATTAGTCTCAAAAACTGCATCCTCCCCGGTTTCCAGATCGAATGACGGGGTTGTGGCCCCGAGTTTTAAAGTGGCGATGTATTCTTTTTCCTTTGCCTGAAGAGATTCGATTTGTTTGGTAGCTTTCCCTGTACAAAGGATCATCAGCCCGGTGGCCTTTGGATCAAGCGTTCCGGCATGGCCTACTTTCAGCTTTTTGATACCCAGTGCACGGCAAAGATCATTACGCACTTTCTGCACCAAATCGAAAGATGTCCATTCCAGTTCTTTGTCAAAAATAAGAACTTCTCCTTCCGGGAAATTAAAATTTTGCATCGACTCCCCCATTGGAAAATCTTTAAAATAAGAGATTTACAAATATGGTAACCTATCTAAATTCCGGCGGCAAAGATAGCAATAAGTCCAACAATTAAGCAATAGATAGCAAAATAAATAAGTTTGCCTCTTTTTACGATGCCAATCATCCATTTGCAGGCCAGAAGTCCTGACACAAAGGCTGCAACAAAACCGACCAGTAACGGAAGTATCCCGACAGCATCGTTCGAACTCATTTCACCTTTTATTATATCCAGTGTATTTGCTCCAATGATGGGGATCAAAACCATCAGAAATGAAAATCGGGCCACCTCTTCACGTTTATTTTTCAGTAAGAGTCCGGTTGCTATAGTAGAACCGCTGCGGGAAATACCAGGCAAAATAGCCATGGTTTGTGACAGGCCTATAATAAACGCATCCCGGAAACTGAGAGACTTATCACCTGATTTGGCAAAGTAAGTAAAAGCGAGAATGGTTGCCGTCACAATCAACATAGCTCCCACAAACAAGAGGTTTGAATCGAAGAGCGATGAGATTTGTTCATGAAAAAGCAGGCCAACCATTACTACCGGCAAGGAAGAAAAAAGCAGTTTCGCTATATATTGGGTTTCTTCGTTCCATTGAAATTTAAAGAGCCCTTTCAGCAATATCCAGATGTCTTCCCGGAAAACGACAATGGTTGAAAGTACCGTCGCTCCATGTACCACAATTGCAAATATCAGGTTGCTGTGAGCATTTACACCAATAAGATAATTCCCGATTTCAAGGTGGCCACTGGAGCTGACAGGAAGGAATTCAGTAAGTCCCTGGATAATGCCCAGTAAGAATGCTTGAAATGAATTCATTCTACTTATTTATCAGATTTTGGTTTTTTCATAATGGCATAAATTTCGAACAAAAAGCCGAACAATGCCACCATCGGGGCCAGGGTAATTCTTCTGAAACTAAATATTTCGGGGTTGAAAACATTCGGGTCATTGCTTTTGCCGCCAACCATCAGAATAAAACCCAGTACAATAATGGCAAAACCAATAACCAATAGTTTATAATTTTCTTTACCAAGGGCGAAGCCTTCTTTTATATTTTCCTGCCTTTTTTTAGCCATGATCTAAAAAATTTTCGATAAAGGTAATTAATTTCTGTATAACAGTTTTACCTGCATGTTAAAGTTGAATTAATAAAATAGTTCATCAAACTGCAGGCGAAGAAATTTATTGACTGCAAAAAAAGTTGACAACCATGAGATGAATATTCCCATTGTAAAAACTATCACAAACACAATACCCGGAGTTTCGTAACCTGAAACATTCAAAACATCCGGAAATTCGTTCCGGTAGTTCAAAAAAATGCCCCCGATCAAGGCATTGGCAACCAACGCACCGGCAATACCGTAAGTGATGCTTCTCAGGATAAACGGTTTACGGATAAAACTCCGGGTAGCACCTACTAATTGCATGGTATTAATAATGAACCTCTGCGAATAAACCGAAATACGAATGGTGTTATTGATTAGGGTGGTAAAAATAACCAGCAACAGAACAGAGAACACGATTAGTATCAAACCAATTTTATTAATATTTTCATTGATCAGGTTGACCAGGTCGCGCTGGTAATACACTTCTTTTACCTGCGGATATTGCAGAAAATCTTTCTCCAGAATGGCAATACTGTCAGGCTGGGTGTATTCGGCATACAACTTTACATCAATCGACGAGAGCAAGGGGTTGAACCCCAGAAACCCCTGAAAATCTTCACCCAGGTCTTTCTGAAGTTGACAGGCTGCTGTCTCCTTGTCAATGAAACGGGTTGATTTTACTGATTCGGTGGCATCCAGTATTTTTTGTAGCCTGATAATTTCAATTTCTTTTACATCATCGTGAAGTACTAATGTAAAACCAATATTTTCACGAACATAATCCGAAAGTTTATCGGCATTCAATACCAGCAATCCAAACAAACCAATAAGAAACAGAACCAGAGAAATGCTGACTGTTGCACTGATATAGGAACGAAATACGCGCCGTTTAAGCTTTTGCGGTTTCTTTTTGTTCATGTTGCGGTTTCTGGTTTTTAAACCTGAAAAACAAATATGCAGCAATGGCAAGCAAGAGCAACACCGAGCTGGCCTCTGAAATTTTGTTTCCTACAAAATAAGATTGAGGTTCAAACTTAAATTCGACTTCATGTTTACCGTCGGGCAACAACATGGCACGGAGCACGTAATCGACCTGAAAATGGGGTATTTCTTTTCCATCTACAAAAGCTTTCCATCCTTTCGGATAATAAATTTCAGAAAATACAGCCAGTTGTTCTCCCTTCACATTAGCCTCGTATTTTAGATAGTTGGGTTGGTATTCAGTGAGCTTTACAGCCGAACCATCGGGATTAAATGTTTTTCCTTTAACAAACGAATTGAAGTCTTTATTCACAACTGCCTCCGATTCAGGATCAAATTGTGAAAGTGCCATGATTGCCTGATCAGCATTGTCAACTATTTTTACCGACGAAACAAACCATGCATTTCCCAAGGCCGCCGGATTCCTGATCGGCGCACGTTCCGTATCGTAAATGATATACCTGGTATTCAGCATATTTATTACCGGGAGGGTAGACATTACTGAATCAATACTTTCAGGAGATTTAAATCCGGTAATCAGTCGTTTCATTTCAGGCTGTATCTGGTATTGAAAAAGTTCGTTGTACCGCTTCATTTTAGCGCCGTGGTACCCGCCAATCGACTTATGAAAATACGAGGTACGCGAATCGGCAAAGGGATTGCGAAGGTTCAGCACACGGAAATACAGATCCTTATCTTTATCGATTTCCTTATCGGCAACTGTTTCTTTAAAGGGTTCGGTTACTTCACGTTTCGATGTAAAATTATCTTTGTTGAAATACTTTTTGTTTACAGGCCACATATCAGCCAGTATCAATATTATCCAAAATACAATAGCATATCTGGCCTTTAAATAATTTTTCCAGTATCCCCACAAGCCTGCTGCAGCCAGCAATACGAAGACCAACGACCGGAAAGCATCGGTACGTAAAACCATCCGGCGGTCGTCCTGAAGTGCATCAATTAACTGTTTGGGCCAACCGGCCTGAAGATACTGTGCATCGGTGACACCTGTAAAGTTCCCGGCTAAGCCCGGCAAAACAGCAAAAATAAGGGCCAGCCCCCCGGTTATGGCGGTGGCATATTTTAATCCTTTCCTGAATTCTACATCTGACAATTTATGCAGATAAATATCGCGAACAGCCAGCACACCCAGCAATGCCATGGCAAACTGCTGGATGACAATAATGTTTTTCACATCGCGGAATTTATTGTAGCCCGGGAAATAATCAAGCATCAGGTTACTAAGCAGCGAAAAATTTTTGCCCAGTGACAGCAGGAACGAAACCACGACGACGACTACCAGCCACCATTTATCTTTCCCTTTCAGTACAAAAAGACTGAGCACAAATAAATAACAAAGCACAGCGCCAAAATAAAACGGGGCTCCCGAAATTGGCTGGCTCCCCCAATACAAAGGAGCGCGTTTCGCATAATCTTCAGCAAACTTTTTCCCGTTCATTTTTTCAAGTTCATGGTAAAAACTTGAATTCTCTCCCAATGGTTCGGCCATACCGCCACCTTTAAACCGGGGGATGAAAGAGGTCATTGCCTCACCCAGATCGTAGCTGTAATCGAGAATATAATCTTTATCGAGCCCGCTGGTTTTATTTTCATTATTTAGTGTTAGTTCTGATCTGCTTCGCATCGAATATTTCCCGTATTCATAGGTAGTGTAGAGACGCGAAAAATTGGTTCCCACTGCCAAAATAACTGCAACGACCAGCATCAACGATGTTTTTACAAAATCGGGTAAAGTCTTTTCGTGAATTGCATAAATCCCATACGTGATAACCAGGATCAAAATTAAAATTGCAGCATAGTAAGTCATCTGCAAATGGTTAGCACTTAACATCCAGGCCAGGGCGATAGTCACGATGAGGCTTCCGCCAACCCGGTTTTTTTTGTAGGCCATTAGTACTCCGGCCACCAGCAGCGAAAGGTAGACAAGCGTGTGCGCTTTGGTCATGTGCCCGGTTGCCATCACCGCAAAAGTAAAAGTTATAAAACCATAAGCTAAACTGGCGGCAAAAGCTACCCACAGGCTGATGTCCAGGCTCAGGCAAAGAACGAAAAAAAACAGGAAGCCCAGGGTCAGTATCATTACCGGATACGAAATGGACGTTACAGCTCTTTGTATTTTTCCTGGCAGTTCACCCGGGTACACGGTTGAGATCAGATAGGCAGGCATCCCGCTGAACATGTTATTTGACCAAAGAGCTTCTTTCCCTGTGGCCTCCCGGTAATCTGTAATTTCTTTGGCCATTCCCCGAAACTGCCCGTCGGAACTTTGTAATTTTTTCCCTTCCAGCACAGGTGAAAAATAAATAAGGCTGATAACCAAAAACAGCAGGACTGCACCAGCCACAGGACCCATTTTTTGCAGGATGGCTTTTGTATTCATAATTGTATTGCAGTAAATGATAAATTCGTAATTTCGTCGTTAGCAAAAATAAACCTTTTTAAATCAAATGCTAAATATTTATGGGCCTTATCCAAAAGCAAACCATTAAAGGATCGATTTACTCGTATTTGGGCGTTCTCATCGGGTTTGTCAATACGGTATTGATCATGCCGAAATTATTTTTGTCTGATGAAATTGGCCTGATCAACATATTAGTAGCGATCTCTGCTTTATTTGCCCAGTTTTCCAGTCTTGGCTTCAATAACGTGACCAACCGGCTTTTCCCGTATTTCAGGAATGAAAAAAACGGGCACAACGGTTTTGTATTTATCACTGTTGCGGTTGGAATGGCAGGATTTGCATTGTCATTAGTTACTTTCTTTTTCCTGAAACCGGTAATTATCCGCCAAAATATTGATGATTCACCTTTGCTGGTTGAATACATCTTTTTCCTGTTGCCATTGATTTTCTTCAGGATGTTTTTCCTATTGCTTGATAATTACAATAAAGTATTGTACGATGCAACCACCGGCACTTTTCTATCAGATTTACTTTACCGTATTGGCAACCTTTTTTTGCTGAGTGCCTATTTCATGAAATGGATTGATTTTTCGGACTATGTGGCCGGATATGTTTTTATCCTTAGCTTCCCTGCTATTTACCTGGCTATTTTACTTTTGATACGTAAACAGTTCAAACTGAAACCTCAGCCGGGGTTCATCACCCCGAAACTGCGCAGTGAGATGATCAGTCTTGCTGTATACGGTATTATCGGCGGATTGAGTGGAGTGGCGGTGATGAGCATCGACAAAATCATGGTTAACCAGTTTCTCAATCTTTCCTATACCGGGATATATTCTGTGAGTTTCTTTTTTGGCACGGTCATCCTGATCCCCAACCGGGCCCTGTCGAAAATATCATCAACCTTTATTGCCGAAGCATGGAAAAACAACGATATAACTACCATCAATAATATTTACTATAAAAGCAGTATTAACCAGTTTATACTCGGAATGCTTCTTACCATTGGAATTGTCGTAAACATGCACAATATTTTTCAGATTCTGCCTCCTGAATATGAACAGGGAAAATGGGTGATCGTATTTATTTCAGCAGCAAACCTGATTACCGTTTCGACAGGCGTCAGCGTTATGATTTTAGCAACTTCGAAAAACTACAGAGTACAAACATATATCATGGCCAGTCTCATTGTTTTGACTGTTATTACCAACCTTGTTTGCATTCCTGTCTGGGGTATTACCGGGGCTGCTATCGCTTCCATGATTTCTATTTTACTGAATTCATTTTTCAGGGTTGGGTATATGTATTTTCGTATGGGCCTTTTTCCTTACCGGAAGAACCATTTGGTATTGCTCGGTATTTCTGCTGTCAGCTTGCTGGTGGGGATTATTATTCCTGAAATAAAAAACTATATCATCGATATATTAGTCCGCAGCTCGGCAGTAACTTTGTTTTTTATTGCCGGAATTTATTTTTGCCGTATTTCCGAAGAAGTGAATACAATGATCAACAAAATACTCAGCTATGGAGGAATTAAAATCTGATATGAAGCACCCGACTATTATCATACAGGCTCGCACTGGTTCATCACGAATGTTGAGAAAGGTGATCCACCCCTTTTTCGAAGGAAAAAGTATCATCGAAATACTGCTTGAAAAACTGCTTATAACCGGACTACCCATCATACTGGCGACCACTGAGAACCCGAACGACGACCCGCTGAAGGCAATCGCTCAAAAATACCCGGTGAAAATTTTTCGTGGTTCTGAAAACAATGTTTTGCAACGTTTTATTGATGCCGCCACACAATTCCAGGCAAAAAATATTGTCCGTATTTGTGCCGATAATCCGTTCCTTGATGTAGGGTCGATTTTAATTTTAGCTGAAGAGTTTGCAAAAATACCATCCGATTACCTGAGTTTCCGGTTTAGTGAAAATCGTCCGTCAATAAAAACTCATTTTGGTTTTTTTGCAGAAGTAACAACCATTGATGCCTTGAAAAAAGTAGCTTCGCTTACTTCTGATAAGTTATATACCGAGCACGTAACTAACTTTATTTATGGTCATCCGCAACTTTTTAATGTCCGTTTTCTGGATGCCCCGGAAATAATTTTTAATCGTTATAATATCCGGCTGACACTGGATACCCCGGCTGATTTTAACCTTCAGCAAAAAATTTATAAGAAGATGCAAGCACAAAACCCTAATTTTGGCATCGATGAAGTGGTGGCATTTCTGGATAAACACCAGGAAATACTTCAGCAAATGAAATTTGAAATTGGTAAAAACAGCAAATGAACTCAACGTATATAATTGGAGAAATCGGGCAGAACCACAACGGGAAAGTGGAAATTGCAAAAACACTGGTCGACGAGATCAGCAAGCCGGTAACCGACTACCTGTTCGGACGGCAACTGACACCGATGAATGCCGTAAAGATGACCCGTCGTGACCTGAATGAAGAACTCTCTGCATCGGCCATGATGCGTCCGTACCTGAATGAACACTCATTCGGCAAAACCTACGGTGAACACCGTCAGGCACTTGAACTCGACGATGAGGAACATCACGAAGTGTACCGTTATGCCAAAGAGAAAGGGCTCGATTTTGTAGAAACGCTTTGTGCCAAAGGTTGCCTGTCGATGCTGAAACTGTTCGAACCCGACCGTCTGAAAGTTGCTTCGCGCGACCTGACTAACCTGCCATTGCTGGCAGCCATGGCCGAAACCAAAATCCCGATTATCCTGTCGACAGGAATGGGTGGGCAAAAGGAACTGGACAATGCCCTGGAAGTAATCACCCGTCACCATTCTGACATAAGCATCCTGCATTGCCTGTCTCAGTACCCGTCGGAATACAAAAATATTAACCTTGCAAGCATCCGTTTTTTGCAGGATCATTACAGCGATTACACCATTGGTTATTCCGACCATTCCATTGGGATTGTGGTACCGGTGGTTGCTGTTGCAATGGGAGCAAAAATTATTGAGAAACATGTGACGCTCGACCGCAATATGAAAGGCACCGACCACCGGGGATCACTGGAGCCTAATGGCATCTGGCGTATGGTGCGTGACATCCGCAATATAGAAAAGGCAATGGGCACATACGGCTTGTTGGCCAGTGAGGTAACCCGCGAAGCACGCTTCAAGCTCGAACGCTCGATTGCCACCAACCGTCTGATTAAAAAAGGCGAAACAATCGGTGAAAGCGACCTTCACCTGTTGAGTCCTGGCGATGGGTTCAAGTGGGCAGAGAAGGAGCATGTAATTGGAAAAACCGCCTTGGCTGATATTGAAAAAAATGAAATTATTTATCCAAACCTGATCCGATGATAAAACTGGTTTTAACTGATATTGATGGCGTTTGGACCGACGGTGGCATGTACTACGACCAAACCGGCAACGAGTGGAAAAAATTCAACACTTCCGACAGTGCAGGCGTATTGTTTCTTCGTCTGCTCGATATTCCGATGGGAATTATCACCGGGGAAAATACGGAAATCGTATTACGCCGGGCTGTCAAACTGAATATTTCCGAACGGCACATGGGGATAAAAAATAAACTCGAACTGACCAGGTCGCTGTGTGAAAAATACAAAATAACCTTAAACGAAGTAGCTTACATTGGCGACGATATAAACGATATTCCTATGCTGGCTGCGGTTGGCTTTTCGGCTTGTCCGGCCAATGCCCCGGATTACGTGAAATCTCATGCCTCGTTGGTATTGAAAAAAAAAGGCGGAGACGGGGCTTTTCGTGAATTTGTGGAATACATTCTCGAAGATGAAGGACTTTTTGAAAAGGCGATGGAACTGTACATGAAAAGAATTGGCTGCGATTAAGCGATTGCTTTAATCTACAACAACCCTTTTGTTGCCCTAAACGTTTATACAGGGCTGGGAGGAGACAAAGGAAAAAACAGAAAATTTATTTCTTCGTATTACCATCCACTAACGACAAAGCGGGTTTTGCACTAACCGAGAATTTATATTTATCGCCACGATAGGCAGACTTTTCAATCTCAACGACTTTGCCGTTATTACAGATAACCGCACCATCAAGTATGAATGTTGCCATCGGTTTGTCGTTTCCAAAATAGTTCGTGGGCTCTTTGGGATCGGCTATTGATGTGCTTAGAGAACGTTCAACACTTTCGAGCTGAAGCTGGTAATTTATTTCATAAATTTTTAAAAGCGGGGTTTCCAAATCCAGTAAATTTATCCGGGGACAAAGTGTTAATGAAATAAAACTGCTGCTGTACGACAATCCTTTCGGAACCTCCCAAATTATTGCCACAAAACGGTGACAGCTTTTCGACACATGGCAAACTATTGCCGCAAAATGGTGGCAGACTTTCGGCACATGGCGAACTATTGCTGCAAAACAGTGACATACTTTCAGTGCATGGCGAACTGATACGCAAAAGCCCCCTGACCGATGAACTTGCCTTTTGAAGTAAGCATCATGCCAATGACATTTAATTTTACTTTTTGAATAGCCTCTTTATCTGATTTTCTATGAAAGTTCGTACTATTGTAATCTTTTAGGAAATAACGTTTCAAACGCTTCTCCAGGCAATATTATGACGAATTTAAAGTTTATCCTTCAGTGATTAGATTTTGGTATTGAACAGAAATTTTCTACATACAATTTTTTTTACACTTGTACTGGGGTTTGTTTCGGGTTGTTCGGTTGAAAAGAATACCCGGATGACCCGTGCATACCACAATTTGACTGCACATTATAACGTATACTTTAATGGAAAAGAAAGCCTCCATACAGGAGTAGAACGGATCAACAATTCGGTCGAAGATGATTATACAAGGGGGTTACCTATTTTTAAATCGAGTGATCCGGGGAGTGCCCAGGTTGCAACATCTGAAATGGAATATGCCATTCAGAAAGCATCGAAGCTGATCAAGATTCATTCGATAACCAAAAATCCGAAACGCAGGAGAAGACGTACAGAGGCTTATAAAAGACTTGCGGCAAAAGAAGAATATAACAACTGGGTTGATGATGCCTACATGTTGATGGGCCAGGCCTATTACTACATGCATAATTTCAATTCCGCCATTGAAAATTTTTCATACATTACCCGTAAATTCAGCGAAGAAAATATTAAATACGATGCCTATATATGGTTAATCCGTAGTTACACCATGCTTGAGCGGTATGTGGAAGCATCAGAGGTAATTCAAAGCATGGAAACCGACGACAAATTTCCGAAGCGGCTGGAGGGCGAACTGGCGCTGGTAACAGCCGATTATCACATAAAACAACTGGAGTACAAAGATGCAATCCCATTTCTTACACTGGCTGTAAAAAAAACGACTTCAAGAAAAAATAAACTTCGGTATAAATATATTTTGGCACAATTGTACGAAGAAACCGGGGATTCGTTCAAAGCATCCCAGGCCTACCGCGAAGTAGCCCATATGAATCCTCCGTACAAAATGGCTTTTAGCGCCCGGATCAATGCAGCAGAAGTATTTACAGGCGAAGGAAATGCCGAAAAATTGAAAAAAGAGCTCAAACGGATGTTACGTGAGAGGAAGAACACGGAGTTTCGCGACCAGATTTATTTCGCCCTGGCAAACATTTATAAAAATGAAGGGAATAAAGAACTGGCAAAAGACCTGTATATCAAGTCGGCAGCTTCCAGTTCCATGAACATGTACCAAAGGGCCCTGTCGTGCCTGACTCTGGCCAACCTGTATTTTGACGAATCTAACTACCTGAAGTCGAAAGCGTACTACGATAGTGCTATGGTTGTGATTGACAAGAAATATCCTGACTACAATACTATCAGGGAACGACATAATGACCTGATACGACTGGTTGAAAATATTTATACCGTTCAGAAAGAAGATAGCTTGCAACGCCTTGCCTTGATGAGCGAAATGGAACGAAACGCCCTGATTGACCAATGGATACGCAAAACCAAAGAGGAGGAAGAACGCCTGAAAGCAGAAGTGCAGGAGCAAAAAACACGAAGGGGATATTATCAGATGAACCAAAGAGCACTGGGATTAAGCAGCCAGCAACAAAGTTCAGGCTGGTATTTTTACACTCCTACTACTGTTGCCTACGGAAGGGTCGAGTTTCAACAGTTGTGGGGGAACCGGAAACTGGAAGACGGATGGCGAAGGTTGAATAAACTGAGCCGGGAGGAAACTGAAGCTGAAGAACTGGCGGCGGAACAAAAAACCGACACCATTGATAATGTAGTCCGGATAATCGATCCCAAAGAGCGTGAGTATTATATTCAAGACCTGCCACTTAACGATTCGCTGATGGTGCTTTCTCACGCCCGTATCCGGGATGCACTGTATAATGCAGGGCGAATTTTTAAAACCGTTTATGCCAATTATCCGCGTGCTATCAATTCGTATCTTGAACTGAACAAACGATATCCTTCAAGTATTTATAAATTATCAAGTTATTTCGAGTTGTGGGATTTGTATAATAAAACCGGCGATCTTGCCAATGCCGAATCGTATAAAAATAAAATCATCCTTGAATACCCGGGAAGCAACTACGCCAAATATTTACAGAATCCGAATTACTTTATTGAACTGGAAGCACAAAAAGATAGTCTCAATAAAATTTACCGGCAGGCCTTTTTCCAGTTCCGGCAGGGGAATTATAACGAAGCAGGGCAGCTTGCCAAAAAAATGCTGCAAATGGGACCGGACTCAGTACTGGTTCCAAAAATCGATTTTTTCCGGGTGATTGCCCAGGGAACCGGTTCTGATTGGAATAATTTTGAAAAACTTCTAAACACCTATATAACCCAATATCCCAAAAAGGAAACGACCCCTCTGGCCGAAAAAATTCTTACCCTGATTCAGGACAGTACTCTTGCCGATTACCAGAACCTGGTAGAAATGGGATATTTAAATGATCAGATACAGAACGAAGAACTAAAAGAGAAAAACCTGGCTGCCAACGACGAATTTGGAGGTAAATTTTCGTATGACGAAGAGTTGCTTCACTATTTCGTAATTGCCTATCCGAAAGATGCAGGAGTAGATGTTAATCGTCTTAAATTCGATATTGCCAATTACAACATCGACCATTATACGAAAATTGATTTTGATATTGAAACCGAAGATCTGGGGAGCAATACCGAGATGATCATCGTGAGGGCCCTTGAGAATAAGGAGAACAGTCTGATTTATTTCCGTTCAATCATTCGTAAACGGGAAATTTTTCAGGCACTGGCAGGAGTAAAATATGTAAATTTTGTGGCCTCATCAACGAATTTTCGTGAAATGACCGCCGATAAAAGTTACACCGAATACCTGAAATTCTTTATTAAAAATTACAGCCGTTTTATTACCGGAGACTTCAGTGAAGATTTATTACCTTCTCCGGAAGAACTGATGGTTCAGGCCAAAGCTAAAGATGAAAAATTTGAAGAACGTGGTACTTTTGTAATGGTGAATACCGGACGTAAGAGCAGATTGTTTACCATAGAACCCAATGCCCCGCAGAATTTTGTCATCGCAGTCAACGATCCTTCCTTCTCGATGCGGCAGTTATTGTCGGAATTTTCAAATTTCAACCGAAAAAGATACAGGGGCAAAGGGCTGAAAATAAGACAGGTAAAAATTGAAAATTACCGGATGATTGTTGTCAAATCGTTTGAAAACAAAAACGAAGCGCTTGAATATTTCGCCAAGGTAGTGACCACCCGGGACCTGTTTGCCAGTCTCGGAACCATGAGCTACCGGAACTTCCTGATTTCGGACGGGAACCTTGCCAGATTGCTTAAAACCAGTAATCTTGCCAATTACATGAACTTTTTCAGCGATGTGTATTTGAAAGGACTTTCATCCGAAACGACGGAAGGAAAAACATCTCAGCCCGTTGCCCGGCAAGCTGAATCTGGAACTGTTGAAGAAGAGGCACAGGTACCGGATGAAAAAACTGCACCTGTACTGCCTGCATATAACGGCCCGTTTAATACCAACATCAGCACAAACCATTCGTTTGTACTGATAATCCCCGATGAAGGAATCGATAAAAATGCGCTTATTTCAGCTATCAGTCAGTTTAATACCAACCGGTTTGCTTCTCAAAATCTGAAAATCAGTGAAACCAGTTTCGGAACGAATCAGCGTGTGATTAAAGTTGAAGGATTAGGCGATGACAATACCGCCCTTGTCTATTTGAAGGCAATCATCAGTGACCATGATATTTACGCCCCATTACAAGGTATAGAATACCGGAATTTTATTATTTCTGAAGAAAACCTGACAATTTTCCTTGAAAAGCAAGATATTCCGTCATACATGGAATTCTACAAAAGTTTTTATCTGAACCGGAAATAAGGCAAGCATTTTGTTTTAACTTGTAGTAGTCTTCTTCAGTAGAAAATTAAAACATAAGCATGAAAAAAATCAAAATACTTTGGGTTGACGATGAAATCGACCTGTTAAGCGCCCATATCCTGTTTCTCGAAGAAAAGGGATATGATGTGCAAACGGCCAATAATGGCACCGATGCCATTGAACTGGTAAAAAGTAATTTTTATGACATCATTTTTCTGGATGAAAATATGCCGGGTTTGAACGGGCTTGAAACCCTGAGCGAAATAAAAACAATAAAGCCTAATATCCCGGTGGTGATGATCACCAAAAGCGAAGAAGAAGATATTATGGACGAGGCAATTGGTTCGAAAATGTCCGACTACCTGATAAAGCCTGTTAAGCCTAAACAAATATTGCTTTCAATAAAAAAAAATGTAGACCAGAAACGACTGATAACACAGCAAACCACTTCGGCCTATCAAAGCGAATTCTCAAAAATAGGTATGCAGATCGGCGATCACCTGGATTTCAACGAATGGAAGGAGATATACCGGAAGCTTGTTTTCTGGGAACTGGAGTTGAGCAGTTCCGAGGATTCGGCTATGGATGAAATACTGAAAATGCAAAAAGAGGAAGCCAATCGCTCGTTTGCCCGTTATATAAAAAAGAATTATGCAAGTTGGTTTCAAAACGGGCCGGAACAACGGCCTATGCTTTCACCCGATATTTTCAGGCATAAAGTATTTCCCCTGCTCGATAAAGGAGAAAAAGTATTTGTGCTGGTGATCGACAATCTTCGTTACGACCAGTACCGCATTTTCAGCCAGGTACTGAACGATTATTTCCATATACAGGAAGAGGAACTTTATTTCAGTATTTTGCCCACGGCAACCATGTATGCCCGCAATGCAATTTTTTCAGGGTTAATGCCTGCTGAAATTAAACGCATATATCCCCAATTGTGGGAAGATGACGACAACGAGGGACACAAAAACGTGCATGAAATGGAACTCATGGAAAAACAACTGGCCCGTTTTGGAAGAAAAGAAAAGCTCTGTTTCGAGAAAGTAATCAGCACGAAAGAAGGCAAAAAACATACGGAGAACCTGAAACATATTTTGGACCACGATTTATCGGTGATGGTCTTCAATTTTGTTGATATGATTTCGCACGCGCGTACCGAGATGGAAATGATAAAAGAACTCTCAAGCGATGAAAAGGCTTACCGCTCGCTTACCCTGAGCTGGTTTAACCATTCGTCCCTGCATGAACTGCTGAAAGGGCTTTCACAAAGCAAAGTAAAAGTAGTACTGACCACCGACCACGGTACTATCCGGGTCTACAATCCTGTAAAAGTGATTGGCGAGCGCGAAACCAATACCAACCTTCGTTACAAACTGGGACGGAACCTGAATTATAATCCCAAGCAGGTATTCGAAATCACCAACCCGAAGGAGGTATATTTACCCGTGCGTAACGTGAGTACCTCGTATATTTTTGCAACCAACAATGATTTTTTTGCCTACCCGAACAATTTTAATTATTATGCCGGGTACTACCACGACACTTTTCAACACGGAGGCATTTCACTGGAAGAAATGATTATCCCGGTAGTTACACTGACGCCTAAAGGATAGAAAAAAGTATTCAAAGTTCAAAGTCCTGTCTCCCTTTCTCTTTTCCCTACTACCCTCTTTTTTTATCATCCCTGATTTGCTGATACTGCTTGTTGGCAAACACAAATTCTCGTAGTTTCTGGTTTTCTGCATCCAGAATTTCCGTTTTGTTGCCGGTCCAGCACATCTCGCCTTCAGAAATAAACAAAATATGTTCGCCGATTTCCATCACCGAGTTCATGTCGTGGGTATTGATGATGGTCGTAATGTTAAGGTCACGGGTAATATCGTGGATCAGCGCATCGATGACCAATGAAGTTTCCGGGTCGAGGCCCGAGTTTGGTTCATCGCAAAAAAGATATTTCGGGTTCAAAGAGATAGCCCGGGCAATGGCTACCCTTTTTTTCATTCCCCCTGAAATTTCTGAAGGATAAAGTTTGTGGGCATCTTTAATATTTACCCGGTCGAGGCAAAAATCGACCTGTTTTTGTTTTTCAGCCGCCGGCATATCTGTAAACATATCGAGCGGGAAACGCACATTTTCTTCCACTGTGAGTGAGTCGAAGAGGGCACCGCCCTGGAAAACCATGCCCATTTCTTTACGCAAGAGTTTGCGATCCTTCTGCTTCATCCTGACAACATTACGGCCATCGTATAATATTTCACCACGATCAATATCATGCAACCCGACAATTGATTTGAGCAACACCGTTTTTCCCGAACCGCTTCGCCCTATAATCAGGTTTGTTTTCCCTTTCTGAAAAGTAGTAGAAATATTTTTCAGTACTTCTTTTTGATCGAACGACTTATATACATTTTTTATTTCAATCATTTTTAGAACAGTAATTGTGTTAATATCAGGTCGAATACCAGGATCAGGATGTTGGTATTGACAACAGCCCTTGTACTGGCCTCCCCTACGTCGAAAGCGCCACCTTCGACAAAATAGCCAAAATAGGCGGGAATGGTCGCGATCAGGAACCCGAAGCAAAGTGTTTTGATGATGGAATATGTTACATAGTAAGGCTCAAACAGGTACTGAATCCCGTTCAGGTAATCAGCCGCACTGACTGCCCCTACAGCCGGACCAATAATCAATCCGCCGATTAGCCCGAAAAAGACACTCAGGATAAAAAGAAAGGAAAAATAAAAACTACGGCAACAATTTTGGGCATGATCAGGTATGCCGCCGAATTTACCCCCATGATCTCCAGTGAATCGATCTGTTCGGTCACTTTCATACTGCCAATTTCCGAAGTAATATTGGCACCTATTTTCCCGGCCATAATCAGCCCCATGATGGTTGACGAGAATTCGAGGATCAATGTATCACGGTTTCCTAAACCGATCAGGTAACTCGGGAATATCGGGTTTTCCATGTTGTAGGCAACCTGCAAAGTCATGATCCCTCCCATAAAAATGGAGATAACGGCAACAAGACCTACTGAGTTAACGCCCAGATTTTCAATCTCAATAAATATTTTCCTGAAATACATTCGATACTTCTCGGGTTTGGAAAAAACCCGGTACAAAAGTGCAAAATACCGTCCTGCATGAAAAAAAAATTTCATTGTTCTATTTCAATTGTTTCCGTTTAAAGTTACAATAATTCTGAAAGATGATCAGGATGTCGGTAATTAATTTGAACACGGTTATCAAAACCTACCGGAAAGCATTTAAAAAACAGGCTATTTATTTTTATTTTTCAATATATTTGGAAAGAACATTCTTGTATAGAGCTATAAATTTTTCAGGGAGAAAGTAATCTTATAAAAGACAAAAAAATCATAGATTAATGAACAACAATTATTGTGTAATCATGGCCGGAGGCATCGGAAGCCGTTTCTGGCCCATCAGTAAAACTGCGAAACCCAAACAATTTCTTGACATTCTCGGTACCGGACGTACTTTTATTCAACAAACCTATGACCGCTTCCGTAAAATTATTCCCAAAGAAAATTTCTACGTGGTAACCAGCGTCGATTACAAGGATCTGGTTATGGAACAATTGCCGGAGCTTTCCGAAAACCAGGTTTTGGCGGAACCATTGCGCCGGAATACAGCCCCGTGTGTCGCGTATGCCTGTTATAAAATAAAAAAAATTAATCCTGAAGCAAACGTGATCGTTGCCCCTTCCGATCATTTGATCCTGAAGGAAGATGAATTTTTGGAGCAGATATCAAATGGCCTCGGTTTTGTTTCTGAAAACCCGGTATTACTGACCCTGGGCATTACACCGAGCCGGCCCGAAACCGGTTATGGTTATATCCAGATAGATTCTTCTTCAGAAGAAATGAAACAGAAAAACCTTCGTAAAGTGAAAACTTTTACTGAAAAACCTGACCTTAAAATGGCCGAGCTTTTCGTCAGCAGTGGTGAATTTTTCTGGAACTCGGGGATTTTTATCTGGTCATTGAAGACCATTCTGAATGCTTTTGACCAGTACCTTGAAGACGTTTCTTCTTTATTCAGAAAGGGCGAAAAACTGTATGGTACTCCTGATGAAGGGGCATTCCTGAATAAAACGTATTCCGAATGCCAAAATATTTCGATTGATTACGGCATCATGGAAAAAGCGGACAATGTATATGTTTTATGTTCCGATTTCGGATGGAGTGACCTGGGTACCTGGGGAGCGTTATACGAAAGCAAAGAAAAAGATAAAAATTACAATTCAGTGAACGGGGAGCGTGTGATGACCTATAATACAACAAATTGCATTGTTGACTTCCCGGACGATAAGCTGGTTGTACTGCAAGGACTTGATGGTTATGTAGTGGTTGAATCGGAAGGGACCTTATTGGTTTGCCGAATGGAAGACGAACAGCAAATCAGGCAATTTGTAACCGATGTACGCTTAAACATGGGCGAAAAGTATGTATAAGCCAGGAATGGATTTCAGGGGAAGGTGCAGGCAGAAGTTTGCACCTTTTTTATTTCCGGTTGTATTCGTTTTTAAAGCAGGTACGTACACATCGGAAGCCGATATACGATTTGGCAGTATCCTGATATTCGAAACTGCGGGACGAAACCTGGATAAAATAGGCAATGTCTTTCCATGAACCACCTCGTATCACTTTTCGTTTTAGAACAGGCGGGTCATCGGGACGGGCATTGTATTCGAAAGCCGGGTTCAGATCGTTTATAATATCATATGACGATTCGTCAAAGGCGCTGCTTGTCCATTCGGCGACATTTCCGGCCATGTCGTATAGCCCAAACGGATTGGGGTTGAAGCTTCCTACTTTCATGGTATTGGTCGAGTAATTACTGTCGGCTACATAATTGCCTCGGCGGGGTTTAAAATTGGCCACAAAACAACCTTCCTGATCCCGGGTATAATAACTTCCCTGGGGATACATGGTCATTTGGGTTCCTCCCCGGGCTGCATATTCCCATTCTGCTTCGTTAGGCAGGCGGTAATCATGAACTTCTGTTTCTTCAATAAAGTGCTGATACTCGTTCAACATTTTGGTACGCCAGTTACAAAAAGCTTTTGCCTGTTGCCAAGTCACGCCCACTACCGGATAATCGTCGTATGCAACATGCCAGAAATAATTACGGCTGAACGGTTCGTTATACGAATATGTAAAATCGCGAATCCACACAAGCGTATCGGGATAGACAGGTGTACTTTCACTCATTATAAACGACGAGCGGTTCTGTACAGGTAGTTCTTCCCCTTCCTTATTCGTC
Source organism: Prolixibacteraceae bacterium (assembly GCA_963662895.1). Lineage (GTDB taxonomy): Bacteria > Bacteroidota > Bacteroidia > Bacteroidales > Prolixibacteraceae > GWE2-42-39. Next base: position 2,374,821 of record OY759981.1, read on the forward strand.
ACCATCCCACTGTACGACTGTGTTGCGTAATTGTAGCTATTGCCCCGTTTGGCAGCCTGCTTGTAGTCGATCCAGTAATATTCATATACCAACTTACGCGTATCTATCTGTTTCTTAAAAAACCGGTCTTGTCCCTGGTAAAACAAATCCTCGAGGGCAGTTTTGTATTCCTTGTTTTTCCAGTCGATCTCTAGTCCCCAGTTCAGGTACGGTTTTTCGGTAAGTTCACCTTTTTCCGTTTCTGTAATTAGAAATTCCGGGAAACTTTCGGCAAGCAGGCTACGGGCAATCGAATCACGAACCCAGTAAACAAACTGGCGATATTCGTTATTGGTAATTTCCGTTTCATCCATCCAGAAAGAACTAATCGTTACCCGTTTCGCCGGGGTAGCATTTTTCTCTATGTTCTGATCGCTGGGTCCCATTACAAATGATCCCTGTTCTATTTTGGCCATGCCAAAAGGAATAGGTTCAAAAAAAGGCTTATGGCCCGAAGTATTCAAATAGTTCAGCCCTTCTTTCTTACATGAAGCAAGAAAGAGAAGCAGACAAAAAAATATGATTGAATACAACCTCATCGGTCCGTGAATATTTCTACTTGTATAGTCTGTGTTTATTAAACGGACAGGGAAAAACGATATTGCCGCTTTTATAAAAAAAGCCTTACAAGTAGTAATCTTATAAGGCTTTGGACTTTATTTATCTGATTTTAATACTCCCAGAGGTCTTGTTCAAAGTTGAAAATTTCTTTTTCAATCCGTTTCGATTCCAGCATGGCTTCTTTGCCATTGAGGTAATCGCTTATACTACGATTGTTGAAGGTGTTCGATTCCTTAACTACATAACTATTGAACCTGCGTTTGATAAACAGGTCGTCGAACGACATATTGCGGGCTGTATTATTCGGATTGATCACTGCATGGATAGCAAGCAAATTTCTGGCTTCAGGATAATAAATCCAGAATACCTGTCGACGCTGCACATTTTCCTGATTAATATCTTCATCACGATAAAACTCCTGTATGGGGCAAATACCGATGAGTCGTACATTCAGGGTTGAAGTTTGTTTATCAAAATACCATTCTTCCTTCAGCATGATCTGCTTTATTTCTTCACCCCTGATTTCTCCCTGGACGACTTTCTCGACCAACTCTCCGGTTAGCGGGTCACGGACTTTACGGGTTCGCGAGGTAGCCCCGAATGTCTCTTTTACCTGATCAAAAGTCATGGGGACTTTAAATTCGTCGTCGTTACGGGCATCGTAAGCAGTCAGTTGTCCATCCTCAATTCCACGCAACAGAAGACTTACCAAGTTTAAACGCCCTTCCGTTTCATTGGTCGGAAAATACAATACCTGGTTCATCTTTTCGCGCAGATCAATTACACGCCAGATTTTTTTCGACCACATTACATCAGCCTCCCGAACAGATGCTAACGGCATCGGCTTACGTTTCGTAAGGTCTTCCCGTTTATATGCTCCGTCCATAATTTGTGCCTTTGTTTCGTGCTGAAAGGCTGTAAGCATAAAAATCATTATTCCGAAAAAAACAAATACCTTTTTCATGGCTATCTTATTTTAAAAGTAATTGGCGAGAGGTCTTTTACTACCCCGTTGTCGCCTCTTGCCTTAATGTTATCAATGTATATAATATTTCCTTGTGACAGTTGTTTAAACTGGTCCTTTTGTTCTCTGGTAAAAAGGTTCGATTCCGATGAGTAGGTCCGCACATAAGTTCCGGAGAACGATACATCGAACTGCGTTACAGTGTATTTCAAATCGAAGTCGAAATCTTTCAGGATTGCAAAAATCCCTTCTTCCACCAATAAATTCTCTTTTCGAATGTTACCTCCGTTCTTCCCGGCAATTTCAGCTACTGGTGAAGGGACCTCCTTTACCCTGAATGGCATAGAACCCATCATCCGCTTTTGTCCGCCAACAGTAGCAAAAACTTCAATCTTTGTCCTTTTAGCATTGGGATCCAGATCATTGGGAAACACAACGAATTCGTTACCCTGCTGTTCAATTTTTCCGTTAGTTATCGTAGCTTCAATATTTCCGGAAGGAATCCCCGGCACACTTACGCTTACCGGATTAGCCAATCCCTGATACAGTACATTCATTTTGGTTGGCGAGATCGTAACGCTTGGTCTTCCGACCTGGTATTCACTTTCGAACGGATATGTGTTATAATTACCATCCGGGGTCTTGTATTTGATCTGCCCTCCCCATTTGAAGGTGCCTACCGTGTTGCCCTGAGCTCTGTAAATCCCTTTCCCGTCAACGATCGGAAGTTTTGTATTCCCGACGAAAATATCGGGTTGCTGGGTCGATTCTTCGGCCCCCAGGAAAATCTGTGCTTCGAATATATCCCCTTCGAGCACATAGGTAGATTTGGGTAAAACATAAGCGCTCAGTTTATCGAATTTAAAAGAACTGGCATCAATACGTCCGTAAAGATTATTGATCACATTTGTTTCAACATCTTTAATGTCAATCTGAATTTTTGACAGCAAGGCGATAACAGCGATCATTGGCATATTTTCAAAATGTGTAATTTCCCAGGTTTTTTTCTCGCCGCCTTCTTTCAGGTTGATCGGGGGATTGGAAGTATCAAGTGCTTTGTTGATGGTTTCAATAACCGGCGAGTTTTTATCCAGTTGTGAAATCATGAATACCCTAAAGCTGTCAATATCGCTTTTTAGACTTTTAGCTCGCTTTTTTGCGATCATTATTTCCGAAGAAGTATTTATGTCGTCTTGTTTGATAATTAGAATTGTATCGCCATTGTTGTTCACCATGAACGGCGTATCTCCGATTCTTGTTCCTTTATATTCCGGATCACTTAGGTTTTTTCCCCCGGACCTGAGAATTAAAGATTCTTTTAACGCCTGAATTTTATGGATTAATGTATCGGTCTCGGATTTTACGGATAAAGCTTTATCTCTCCATTTTTTAACTTTGACTTGATTCAACATATATGCTTTATCGAATGAACTATAGATTAATTGATTTTTCAGGTCAACCGTATTTAATGTCTGAGTAAGGCTTGAGTCGACGACTTTAAAAGCATCTAAAACTTCTGAAGCTACATTTAGTGCCATCATCGAGACGAACACCAGATACATCATGTTTATCATCTTTTGCCTCGCGGTTTCCGGGCAATTCTTCGTTCCCATATCTTCAGCTCTGTTTTATTTTTTCTTATAGTTCATGGCTCCCAGCATGTTGCCATAAATTGAGTTCAGCGATTCAAGGTGACTGTTAAGTAACTCGGCATTTTTTTTGTATTTTTTGATTTCCTCAATAGAATCGGTTATTACACTGTTCATCTGATTCAAATCGGCAAAGAATTTCTGAGAGGACTGCATCTGTTCAGAAGTCCCTTTCAACTGGTTTTCGTAAGTTGCATTCAGACTTTCTATATTTTTATTAAGCTTACTCAGGTTTTCGCCATAGACTTTTGAATTTATATCAATGTCCTTAAATCCGGTCGTGATTGACCCCGACAATTTTTCGTACGAATCAAGCAGTTTATCTTCGGAAACATTTACCTGTTCTATGAAATTCTTACTTGTTTTATTCAGGCTTGAAAGCATCTCAACGCCGCTTTCCGATATTTTTTGTGCTGTATTGCTGTATGCGTCTACCAGGGTTCCAACCGATTTATTAATTTCTTCGTTTGCACGGTTATTTATTTCAGAAAAGACAACCATTGATTCGGCTGCTGAATTCAGGTTTCTCACATAAATATCGGTAGCCAGTGTCGCCGTTGAAATATCGCTGATACTTGAAGCTGTATTGCTAAGGTCAGTTAACCCTTTGCTTACTTTGGTCAGTAAATCAGGGGTTATATTGGTTGATTCAAACAACTTGTCTAAATTAGAGCTTTGTTGATTTTTCTCTTTCATCAACTCATATTCTCCGTCCAGTACATAATCGTCCCGAAGTTCCGGATATACTTTGCTCCAGTCAGGTAACTCCATTGGGGGTTCAAATGCCGAAATAAAGAATATAAAAGCTTCTGTAATCAGGCCAGCCATCAGGAATAGCCCGGAATTGGGCCAGTGCTGAAGTTTAAATAATGCTCCCAAAAGCACCACCGAAGCCCCCAGATTATAAACATATCCGGTAAATGTTTTCCACCTTTTTGTCTGAAGAATGTCACCAATATTCATCTGATATCTATTAATTTTGGTTGATCTAGAATTCGTTTCCAAATGATGCACGGACACAACGGAACCCGATATAACTCTTTGTGGTGTCCAGGTATTCGTAACTACGTGTTGAAACCTGGATAAATGCTGATATGTCTTTCCATGATCCCCCCCTGATGACTTTACGTTTCAGAGCCGGAGGGTCGGTAGGCAAGGCATTATATGTGAAATCGGGATTGAAATCGTTGAAATACATGTATGATGACTCATCGTAGGCCGATTTAGTCCACTCGGCAACATTACCAGCCATATCATATAGCCCGAATTCATTCGGGTCGTAGCTACCCACTTTCATAGAAGCAATACCTCCATCTTCGGAATAATTGCCTCGTAACGGTTTAAAATTAGCCAAAAAAACTCCCTTCTGATCACGGGTATAATAACCTCCCCACGGATACATGGCCAGATGCAGACCTCCTCTTGCTGCATATTCCCATTGCACCTCCGAAGGCAATTCGTAATCCTGAAGAGTTGCTTCATTACGGCTGGCAAGAAAATCATTCTGTATCTTGGTCCTCCAACTGCAAAAAGCATTAGCCTGTTCCCAATCGACTCCCACTACCGGATAATCGTCGAATCCCGGATGCCAAAAATAGCGGGTAGCCCAAGGTTCATTGTACGAGTAGGTAAAGTCACGTATCCAGCAAAGTGTATCGGGATAAACATCTACCAGATAACGCATGATGAAAGAAGAACGGTTTTGAATAGGGATTTCCTCTCCATTATCATTAAAAACAGTACCGTTGTAGCTTTGGGTCTTGTAATTATACATGTTTGCCCGACGGGCAGCCTGCTTATAATCAATTTTATGATATTCGTAAAACAACTTGCGGGCATCAATTTCCTTTTTGTAAAAGAAACGCTCATTTTCCGGAATGTACATTTCTTCGAGGGCATCGGCATAGTCGGGATTGTCCCATTCCAGTTTTTCATTCCAGTTCAAACGTGGCTGGTCAAGCGGATTGCCATCCCTGTCTTCACTGATCAAAAATTCAGGATACTGCTCTGCCAGAAGGGTTCTTGCAATTGAATCTCTGACCCAATATACGAATTGCCTGTATTCGTTGTTGGTAATTTCCGTATCATCCATCCAAAAAGCATCAATCGATACGGTTTTGGCGGGTGTATTTGACCAGGTAATATCCTGATCATTCGGACCTATATTCAGGCTCCCGCGATGGATGAAACTCATTCCGAGAGGTTTGGGCTCAAACCATTTTCCTCTTCCCGGCACCCCTGTAAGTTCTCCATTACCCGATTTATTACATCCGATAATAGCAACAACAGCAGTTAAAACTAACCCAAATGAAACAATTTTTTTCATAGTTTTGCTATGTATTTTGAGTACTAATTTCTACAAAAATCTAACACTTTTATATTTTTTCGACCTGCCTTTCCCAAGTTCGAAGGTATAACTGACAAAAAATTCATGTGAACCATATCCATATCTCCCCAAGGCAGAAGTCACCAGGTCAAAAGCATAACCTGCTTTTATCCCATTCGATAATTCATATTTTAAAAGAACTCCTATTCCGTCGTTTAACCGGTATTTCAAGCCTCCTGCAATCCGTTTGTTATATATTACTTCTGCATCTAAATCGAGCTGGAAACTTACCATATCTGTTTTTACAAAAACTGATGGTTGCAACACAAATAACGGATCTGTCAGTTTTATATTGTATCCACCAAGCAAATAATAATGTCTTACAAGGAAGTCGATTATTTCATCTTCATATTTTATCTCGGCTTGATTAATATGTGTTACCGAAACTCCGACAAAATAATCTTTTGACTTCAAATATAATCCAAAACCAATATCAAACACCAACTGACTTACTTCTCCCTGAGGAGCAAGGGGGTCGTTGGAATCCCAACTGATTTCACCTTCACTATCGGGGACTTTCCATTCGCCGTTATATGATTTATTAAAGAAACCCAATGAAGTCCCAATTCCCAAATCGCCCAAGCCGGTTTCCATACGGTACGCATAATTTAGATTTAACCTTGCATTCTGTTCGAAACCCTGCTCGTCACTAATAATATTCAATCCTATTCCACTTTTAATACCAAATACCCTAGTTTGAAACCCAGCGCTGAAAACCAACGTTTTAGGTGCTCCCTCAAAACCCGTCCACTGATAGCGATTCAATAATATTCCACTAATTCCATAATCGCTTCCAGCAAAACCGGGATTCACAGTCAGGTGGATTAACTTATTGAAACTGAACTGTGGATCTTGCTGAGCAAGTGCCGCTAAGTTAGCTATTATTAACAAAAATAAAAAACAAAATATTTTTTTCATATTAACGCTAAAGCGACCTCTTTTCATACCATTTTTAATACGGTAAAATAATAAAAAATAGTTCACTGTATCAAGCCGAAATAGTTCCTGTATGTTTGAACGGTTACTATATTATTTTTATTTCACATGACGATCTTTCAAACCTCCGGTTTTTTTGTTTTATGCTAATTTCATCCTTGTTCCCTGTGAATTTATACTCTCCGAATTTCTGCTGTTCTTCCCGGGCTTTTTAATTTTTATCGAGCATCTGCAGGTTTCTCCACCATCGGTCGGGTATTTCATTTTTTGATGCCGACCGGTAGTCTTCTTCTGTACAAGGAATAACCAGGCGTTTTTTCCCCTCTGTATCCTGAATTTCTATCCACCACCGTCCCGTTTTCCGGCTTTGGTAAAAGGTGAGAGGTAAATCGACATCCTCCAGATCGACTACAAACTGATTAAACCCGGCTCCATATTTTTCCGGCAATTCATGCACCCGATGAGAAAAACCTTCCAAAAAATGCCAGATTACCTGCGCCATCAACTTTGCCGTCATATCTTGATGGTCGTTTTGAGGCATCATATTAAAAAAACCGGCAATACTAAGTTTGTCGGCCATCCCGGCATAACGGGCGATATGACAGGCTTCTTCGGCATACAAACCATTGGGCGAAGCAAAATATTGCCCCGGTGCATCAAAAGACCTGATGGCATTAATATCGAAACTGAATATATCAGCATTTCGCAAAAGGGGTTCTATTATTGTCATATCGTATCTGATTTGCCCCAGTCTTTTAGTCTCACAACACAACTGGTTTAAATAGTCTAATTCAAGAGAGTCTGTAAAATATGATTGATAGCCAAGCAGGGCGTGTGAAATCAGATTTTTCTGTTTTTCGAAAATCAGACTTAAATAGGTTTCTGAATTAATAGTCTTGATCCCTTTTCTGAAATCAAATTTTGGATCAACAGTAACCAAACTAAAGGGATCTTCTTCAAAACATTTTGAGATACCAAAAGTCAGATCCTGACTACCCCCGATAATCAATATGGCCTTTTCCATTTTGCGAAAACTTTCGCAGACGTCTTTCAGGGCAAAATAAGTATCGGTTACCGAGTTCCCGGTTTTCAGGTTTCCAATATCCAATACTTTAAAACGGGCTCCTATACGATTAAGGTTGTAAAGGTGTTTCCTGATTTTATCAGGAGCTTTGGCCGGGCCTGCAACCAGCGAATTCCGGTCTTCTTGTACTCCAAAAATGATCAAATCAGCCTTTTCCGGGGGCAGTTTATCCTGATTTTTTTCCAGCAGTGCCCCCAGCGTAAATTTTTTCTGCCCCCATCCTGCATATTCAATTTTCGAAAAATCAACGGGTTTAAAATACAGATCGATGTCCATTATCCGGTTTATTTATCATGTCATGAAGATATGTTTTTATCGTGAAAGATAAGGCCTGCAATATTATTTTTTCAGAAAAAAGGGCAAACATGGTATTGTCTGCCCTTTTTCTGTCTATTTCTTTTTCGCCTTCTTCGGTTTCGCCCCCTTTTCAATAATTATCATACAGTCTTCGAAGCTCATTTTTTCGGCTTCAGTACCTTTCGGTATCTTATAATTACTTTTTTTGTATTTTATGTAAGGCCCCCACCTCCCGTTCAGTATTTGAAGGTTGGCATCCTCAGCAAATGTTTTAATCAGAGCTTTTTTGTCATTTTCCCTTTTTTCATTGATAAGTTCGATAGCTCTTTCGAGGGTTACGGAAAACGGATCGTCGATCCCTTTTTTAAGAGAAACAAATTTATTATCATGTCGTACATACGGACCAAACCTGCCCACAGATACGGTTACTTTTTTATTTTCGTATTCACCCAGTTCCCGTGGCAGATTAAACAATTCGAGAGCCTCTTCAAGAGTTATTGTTTCAAGTATCTGACCGGGATTCAGGCTTGCAAACTGTGGTTTATCCCCGTCTTCTGTTGTTTCGCCAAGTTGGGCAAACGGGCCAAAACGTCCGATTTTTACTGAAACCGGTTTGCCGGTTTTCGGATCAACCCCCAGGTAACGTTCTCCTTTAGCCCGTTCGGCATCGTTCAGCGTACTTTCAATTTTGCTGTGAAAAGGTTGATAGAAGCTATCGATCATGGCATTCCATACCCGTTTGCCTTCGGCAATCTCGTCGAATTCTTTTTCTACATTGGCCGTGAAACTGTAATCCATAATCTGGTCGAAATAACGCATTAGAAAATCATTTACAACCATACCAATATCGGTAGGAAACAATTTCGACTTTTCGTAACCATTCTTTTCCGTTTTTACCGACTCTGTAATCTTCCCGTTGGTAAGAGTAAGCTGAATATAGTTCCGTTGTACGCCGGGACGATCTTCTTTCACGACATATCCACGGTTCTGTATGGTAGTAATTGTAGGTGCATAAGTCGAAGGCCTGCCAATACCTTGTTCCTCCAGCTTTTTAACGAGGCTGGCTTCAGTATATCGCGGAGGTTTTACAGAGAATCGTTCCGTTGCGACCAACGATCCGGCACGCAAGTCCTGGCTGGCCTTTAGCGGAGGTAAAAGTCCTTTTGAATCGCCGTTTTGTTCTTCTTCATCAACCGATTCCATATATACTTTCAAGAAACCATCGAAAACCAACACTTCTCCATTGGCTATGAATTTTTCGGGTACGGTTGAAATATTAATGGTAACCGTTGTTTTTTCCAGTTCTACATCGCTCATTTGCGAAGCAATGGTACGTTTCCATATCAGATCGTACAGTTTTTTTTCACGGGCCGCCCCGGGTACATCTTCGTTGTCGATATACGTGGGACGAATAGCTTCGTGTGCTTCCTGTGCTCCTTTCGACTTTGTTTTATACTGACGCGAATGCAGGTATTTTTCACCATGCATTTCAAGTATTTTATTTTTGGACGTATTAATAGCCAGCGCCGATAGGGTCACCGAATCGGTACGCATGTAGGTAATTTTACCCGCCTCGTATAAACGTTGGGCGACAGCCATGGTTTGTGAAACCGAATACCCCAGCTTTCGGCTGGCCTCCTGCTGCAAGGTCGATGTGGTAAATGGTGCCGCCGGGCTTCTCCTCGCAGGTCTTTTTACAACATTGGCAATGGTATATTCTGCATCTTTACATTTTTCAAGAAATTTTATGGCCTCTTCTCTTGTGTCGAAACGTTTGTTCAAATCGGCTTTCAGTTCGCTGGCTTTTCCATCTTTACCAGGAACCAGAAAGACAGCCGATACCTTAAATGAAGAAACACTCTTGAAATTGATAATCTCGCGTTCGCGTTCCACGATTAAACGAACCGCAACCGATTGTACCCGGCCTGCCGAAAGAGCTGGTTTCACTTTTTTCCAAAGTACCGGAGATACCTCAAAACCCACAATACGATCGAGTACGCGACGGGCCTGCTGTGCATTTACCAGATTAATATTAATGGGGCGGGGAGACTGAATAGCCTTAAGGATAGCATCTTTTGTGATTTCGTGAAAAACAATCCGTTTGGTTTTTGATGGATCAAGTTTCAGCGTTTCCATTAAATGCCATGCAATGGCTTCCCCCTCCCGGTCCTCATCGGAAGCAAGCCATACCTGCTTGGTTTCCTTGACAAGTTTCTTCAGTTCGCTTACAATTTTCTTTTTGTCGGGCGAAACAACATATTGGGGTAAATAATTATTTTTGATGTCAATACCAAAATTTTTCTTTTCCAAATCCCTGATGTGCCCCATGCTGGAGGTCACATAAAAATCTTTTCCAAGAAATTTTTCGATGGTTTTTGCTTTTGCCGGCGACTCAACAATTACAACATTATCATGCATACGTTTTATGTTTTGCCTCTATTGTGAGAAAATTTGTGCAAAATAAAGAAATAGAAACGCTAAGTTCAAAATATAAAAGCAACTTTTTGTGTATTTATGTCTTTGGAAATGATTAATTTATTCTTTTCAGACCTTTGACAAGGGGGGCTCAATCCCTTATAATCAGACGGAAAAATCAGTTTTTCCCTGAAAAAATCAGGAATAAATTTTTTGGAGTTGTATATAGGCTTCGCAAAATTTTCAGCACTTTGGTACGTTATTAAGTTAAAAAACGATTTCCTGATCGTTTCATTATCTTTGCAACAAAATTGAAATTACACAGCAATGGTTGAAGAGCAAAAAACGTTTAAAAAATATATCCGGATATTTTGGGCTATTTATGGGGCCGGGGTGTTATCCGTGATTTTTCTTTTCTTTGCAATTGCCCAGGGATGGCTGGGATTCATGCCTTCGTTCGAAGAACTGGAAAACCCTGAAAATTATCTGGCAAGCGAAGTAATTTCGTCCGACGGGAAAGTCCTGGGCCGCTACTTCAAACAGGAAAACCGGCTTGAAGTAAGCTATAACGAATTTACCCCCGATTTAATCCATGCGTTACTTTGTACGGAAGATGTCCGTTTTTATAAACATTCGGGTGTTGATTTACGTGGGTTGGTGAGAGTTTGTAAAGGCATCATAACAGGTGACAGTAGTTCGGGAGGCGGTTCAACCATCAGCCAGCAACTGGCTAAAATGCTCTTTCCCCGCGAAGAAGCAAATAAGTTGCAATTAGTCCTGCGTAAATTTAAAGAATGGGTCATTGCTGTTAAACTCGAAAAAAGTTACACCAAAGAAGAAGTTCTCACCATGTATCTGAATAAATACGACTTTCTGAACCTCGCAGTGGGGATTAAGTCGGCTGCCCAGATTTATTTTAATTCGAGCCCTGATTCACTGAAATTACATGAAGTAGCTATGCTTGTGGGAATGGCTAAAAATTCTTCTTTATATAATCCGTTACGCCGCGGGGAGTTAACCAGAAAACGCAGAAATGTGGTGCTGTCGCAAATGAAGAAATATGGTTACATTAACCCGGAAGTTTACGACTCAGTGTCAGCTCTTCCCCTTGGTCTGGATTACCAAAAGGTTGATTTTAAAAGTGGTCTGGCCCCTTATTTCAGGGAATACCTGCGCGTTACCTTAGGCGCCGGCAAACCCAAGCGGTCTAATTATGCTTCGTGGCAGGATCAAAAATTCAGGGAAGATTCGGTGGAATGGGAAACCAACCCCTGGTATGGCTGGTGCCGCAAAAATTTTAAACCCGATGGCACCAATTACGATTTGTACAAAGACGGCATTAAAATATACACAACAGTTGATTCACGTATGCAGAAATATGCAGAAGAAGCAGTAACTGAACATCTAAAGACAGATTTGCAGCCCGACTTTGTGTCCCATATAAAAACACTCAAAAATCCTCCTTTCCCGGACGATTTTGATGAGGGGATGATCGAAAGCCTGCTCGACCGTTCCATCAAGCAAAGTGAACGTTACCGGGTGGAACATCTGGGCGGGCTGAACTTTCACCAAATTAAAAAGAATTTTAAAAAACCGGTTAAAATGACCGTTTTTACATGGGATGGGGATAAGGATACCATTATGTCGCCTCTCGACTCAATTAAATATTACCTGAGCTTTTTTCGTTCATCGTTTATGGCAATGGATTTAAAAACCGGGCAGGTGAAAGCTTATGTGGGTGGTCCTAACTATAAGCATTTTATGTACGACATGGTAAAAGGAGGTAAACGGCAGGTGGGTTCAACCGTGAAACCGTTTTTGTATACCCTGGCCATGCAAAACGGGTTAAGCCCCTGCACCAAAGTGCCAAATGTAAAACAGCAATTTATTTTACCTGATGGTACAATCTGGGAGGCCAAAAACTCAAGTCCGGAGCGGGAAGGAGAAATGGTTACCCTGAAATGGGGATTAGCCCATTCGGTAAACCAGATTTCAGCCTGGGTGATGAAGCAATACAACCCGCAGTCCATGGTTGATGTAATGAAAAGAATGGGAGTTTACAGCCCGATAGATCCGGTGCCTTCCATGTTCCTGGGAACTTCGGAGATTACTCTGTATGAAATGGTCGGGGCTTACGGAACATTTGCCAACAAAGGAGTTTTTACACAACCCATTTTTATTACCCATATTGAAGATAAACACGGGAACGTGATTGCCCGTTTTAAACCGGAAAGGCATGTTGCCATTGATGAACATACTGCTTACTTGATGATCAGCCTTTTGCGCGGGGTCATCGACGGAGGATCGGGCGGACGGGTACGCTGGCATCCTGTTTACGGAGAAATACCGGGGCCCATAGCCGGGAAGACAGGCACAACACAAAACCATTCCGACGGCTGGTTCTGCGGTGTTACCCCCCAACTGGTAGCTGCGGCCTGGACAGGTGCTGACCTGCGCAGTATTCATTTTGACGATATTAAAACCGGGCAGGGGGCCAACATGGCATTGCCTGTCTGGGGACGTTTCATGCGAAAGGTTTATGCAGACAAAAGCCTCCCATATAAACCATTTGCTGCCGAGTTTGAAAAACCAATAAACTTTACCATGAACCTCGACTGTGGTGATAATGACAGCAGTCAAAAAAAACAACCCAGTCAGTTTGAAGATTTCTTCTGAAAGTAAGAAAATGCATGTTTGGTCTCCCGGTCAAACTTAGAGTAAATAAGGGAGGAGGGGCTTCAAGTTCTGATTCAAGTTGAAATATCTCATCGTGATATTTTTTTTGTTATAGGGTTGTCAAGTGGATTTTCTGCAATGGAGCCTGGAGCTATTTACTGCGACATCAGGATAAATGTCATTTTTTTATCCGGTCAGGGTTCTTCTTAATATAGTCTCCCCAGTTTTTGTATGAGCCTTTCGTAAGCGGATTTTTTTGTTGGAGATAATGACAGACCGCTACAGCAATAGCATCGGTTGCATCAAGTTCCCTGGGCAGTTCTTCGAGGACAAACATATTTTTGAGGAAAAAGGCAACCTGTTCCTTGGCTGCCCGTCCCATGCCGGTAATTGATTGTTTTATTTTCAGAGGGGCATATTCGAAAACCGGGATGTCACGCTGAAGGGCAAGGCCCATTACGATACCCTGCGCCCGTCCCAGTTTCAGCATGGCCTGGATGTCTTTTCCATAGAAAGGCGATTCAATGGCCAGTTCATCCGGTAAATATTCATCGAATAAATGCTCTGCCCGGTTGAAAATATGTTTCAGTTTTAAATAATGATTCCCGAAACCAGTTGTCTTTACCACACCTACCTGTATAATTTTCGGTTTGTTGTTGTCAATCTCAATCAATCCGTAGCCCATTACATTGGTTCCCGGGTCGATTCCTAAAATACGTTTGGCTGTTTTTTCCATAAATAGCAATCGAACTTATTTGTCAAAGGTAGGATTTTTAAGTCGATGAAAAACAAAAAAGAGCCTTCCACGGGATTTGAACCCGCGACCTGCTCATTACGAGTGAGCTGCTCTACCGCTGAGCTAAGAAGGCTTTTTTTTAAGAAAAATGAAATACTTTGTTAAAAAGCACCCCAAAAATACTATTTCCTGAAAAAAATAGAGAACGAAAAGACTATTTTTTACCCTGTTTGGGTTTTATTTGCTGAATCAATATTCCGCCAATAATAAAAAACAGGCCTGCAAAACTTACGAAGATGTCAAGAATATGCATCTATCCCAGTTTTTGTTTCAGGAAAGGGACCGATAGCAGGGCGAGCATAATAGGCCAGAGCATGTTTAATGGTTGTGCTACCTGGGCCGGTAATAAATTGTAAGCTGAAAATAAAACAAGGTAATACACCAGGGGATTAATAATACCCAGCAAAGCAGAATTCCGGATACCTGCCATGCCTTCGCTAAAAAGCTCTTTTTGGCGTCCCCGGGAAAAGATTATCAGGAAAAAAACGAGACAGGATGTAACCGAAGCGACTAATATGAGATGGATAACAGGCAGGTAACGAAGCCCGATTTTAAACGCCGTGGCAACTGTTGCCCAGCACAATACCGTAATCAGGGCAAACAGGTATGCTTTTTTCGGCCTTTCCATTAATCTTGGCTTCCGTTAGAAGATTCCGGGTTCTGACCGGTCGCATCACCACGAAGATAACGGTAGCGGTTACGGCTTTCTGTTACATAAACACTACCGGGATGTTCCACGAGCATCTGTTTGTAAAGGTTTCTTGCATCCTCCTTCCTGTTCATGCGGAACTGATAAATATCTGCAAGCATAAAAAGTGCATCATCAGCCAGCAAATCATAGCTATCCCGTTCAATGATCGTCTTCAGTTTTCCGGCAGCAGCGTCATAGTTGCCCCACTTCTGAAGAATGGTGGCTTCCCTGTATAAAATTTCATCGCGCAAACTGTGCATCGGGTATTTAGTTTTAATTGAATCAAGTATCTGGATAGCCAGCGAATCCCGATTTCGAAACAGACAGAGGTCGGTACGGGCAAACATTTGCATGGGAATGTCGGTCGTATCAAGGTTCAGGTTATTGCTAATCAGCAGCGATAATTCGAATGCATCATTTGAAGTTAGTTTCGAGGTGCTGGCTTTAATCACGTCTAACTGGGCCTGTGCCCATTTAAAGTCACCCATGTAATAACTTAATTTTGCTTTTTTCAGTTTTGCCTCATCTCCCAGCGCGTTATTTCTATTGCTTTCGGCCACCTGTGTGTATAATAAAACGGCCTCCCACTCGTCGCCTTTGTAAACCTGAACATCGGCCAGTTCTGTTTTTATTTCTGATCGCTGAAATGTATTCAACCGCGGTATTTTCAGCCCTTTATTCAGCAATTCACTGGCTTGTTCGGTCTGATCCAGGTAAAAAGCCAGTAAATGGGCGTAGTCGATAAGCAACCGGTACGATTCGACTGTATATCCAAGTATCGCAAAACATTCCCTGAATTGTTTATCCAGTTCGTTGGCCTCTGATTTCGCCGACTTCCCTACATCGACAAAACGCCGGTAGTACAGGTTCATCCTTTCTCTTACCACCTGCCGGGAACCTGGCCGCTTCCCTTTTGAGAGCAAATAATCATAAGACTCCAGGGCTTCATCATATTCCTTGTTCTGTCCGGCAATATCGGCCAGGTTTAAAATAAACTCATCTTCTGTATCTGTTCGTTTATCGAGGGCAATTTGCTGGCTTAAAGCATTTGCAAAACGTTTTTCCTGAATAAAAAACCAGATTAATAAACGGTTTAAAATAATCGATCCCGGATCAGATTGCATTCGCTGTAAAAGTTTATTTCTGAAAAGCTCGCTCAATGAACCGTCGGCATCAAGCGATAATGCCGACTTAATACTGTTTTGTACATTGATAAGATTGTTTTCATTAATTTTTAGTAATGCCAGGTATTCGTCGATCATCCGGTCGTAGTTTCGCTGGTACATGTAGATTCGGGCCAGTTCGTAATGAAAATTTTCATCTGGCAGACTGCGTTGTCCCTGGAGATATACCTGTTCGGCATATTCATACTCGGAGCGGGACAGGAATTCGTTGGCCAGCGAATTATAGGCAAATTTGTTTTGCCCGACCATTTCCAGTGCTTTCCGGAAATTCCCGTCAGCTTCTTTGTCATGCCCCTGTAATTTCAGAATATAACCATATTGAACGTATAACTCAGGACGGCGCCCCGGCCCCCGCATATTTTTTTTGATTTCCTTCCCGGCACGTTCAAAATCTTTCAACGCGACCATGCAATTCAGAAAAATGTTGAAATAGGTTGGTTGTAACGAAGTCTCATAAATCTTCAGGTACAGATCGGCTGCTTTTTCAAATTCTCCTTCCTGGTAATACCTGCCTGCCAGCGCAATGTCGTTGGTGTTAATGTGTACCTGTGCTGATACCTTCATGGGTATAAATACGGGAGTAACAAAAGTGCAGACCAGTAATATCAGTATTTTGTTTATCATACTACAAAAATAACATTCAGGAACTTTCCATGAAGCTGCTTTGTAAAATATTCGGATTTTATTATTGATGAATAAATCAGGTTAAGTCAGGGTTATAAAAATTAATTGCCCTATTTTTGCACAAATTTGTTCGCAATGGCAAACGATCTGAATAACCGCCAGCGGCTACCCCGCTGGATGAAAATGAAGATGCCCAGGGGGAAAAATTATTCGAAGGTGAAGAATCTGGTCAGTCAACACGGGCTGCATACGATATGCACCAGCGGAAATTGTCCCAATATTGGCGAATGCTGGAACCGGGGGACTGCTACGTTGATGATACTGGGCGACATTTGTACCCGCAATTGTAAATTTTGCGGTGTAAAAACCGGCAAGCCGCTTCCTGTCGATGCTGAAGAACCCCAACGGGTTGCCAGGTCAGTACAAGTTATGGGGCTGAAACATTGTGTGATTACTTCGGTTGATCGCGATGACTTACCCGATTTGGGGGCATCTGCCTGGGCAGAGACCATTCATGAAGTGAAAAAACTGAATCCTGAAACTAAACTGGAGGTTTTGATCCCTGATTTTCAAGGGAAAAAGGAGCTGATAGAACTGGTGGTTGATGCCAAACCGGAAGTTATTTCACACAACCTTGAGACAGTGGAACGGCTGACCCCTCAAATCCGCAGCGCGGCTCAATACCGAAGGAGCCTTGAAGTGATCAGGATTATTGCAGAATCGGGACTGGTTGCCAAGTCGGGAATTATGCTCGGGCTGGGAGAAACAGAAGACGAGGTACTGCAAACCATGGACGATCTGCTGGCTGTGGGTTGTAAGGTGATGACCATCGGACAATACCTGGCCCCGACCTTGGACCATTTACCGGTTTCTGAATATATCAGTCCCGGGCAATTCGAACGGTATCGAACAACCGGTATCGGGAAAGGTTTTTCTTTTGTGGAAAGCAGCCCGTTGGTGCGCTCGTCGTATCGTGCGGAAAAACATGCAGGAGCCTAAAATTTCAAAAAACAAATGGCAAATTTTAATTACGAAGACGTTGGTTTAAAAGATTATAAAGAGTGCTGGGATTACCAGGAAAAGATACTGAACGAAATTGTTCAGGAAAAAAGAACCAATAACTCGCCAACAGGAAAGAACCGGTTTCTGCTGGTTGAGCACCCGCATGTTTATACCCTGGGTAAAAGTGGCGACGAGCATAACCTGCTTGTCCAGGCCGATTTTCTAAAAAAGATAGAGGCTACTTTTTGCAGAATTAACCGGGGCGGTGATATTACTTACCACGGACCAGGACAACTGGTCGGCTACCCTATTATTGACCTTGAATATTACAAGATCGGGGTACACGGATACATTGAGAAAATGGAAGATGCCATTATCGCTACGATTGCTGAATACGGAATCGCTGGCGGGCGGAAAGAAGGAGCGACCGGTGTTTGGCTCGATGCAGAAAAACCAGCCAAAGCCCGGAAAATCTGTGCCATCGGGGTAAGGGTTAGCCGCTATGTTACCATGCACGGGTTTGCACTGAACGTGAATACTGATATGCGCTATTTCAATTATATCAATCCATGCGGTTTTGTAAGCTCCGGGGTAACATCCATTGAGCGGGAACTGGGGAAGAAGGTGGATATGCAGGAGCTGAAAGATATTGCGAAAGCAAAATTCAATACAGTTTTTTTGTTATAATCAACGGGGTAAGTAACCCACAAGCAAAATTCAATACAGGCAGGCCGTTATAATTCAACCCGGGGTAAGTGAGGCACGAACGCAACCCCGGGTTATTTATGTATGTCCCCGTCAGGGACAGCAAGCCTCCATCGTACAAAGGTCAACGCCCCTTAAACGCGAAGCGTCAAACCCTCAAACTTTTCAAACATAAGAGAATTATAGTTCTTTAATTTTTATGTTCCGGAACCACGCGCCACCGCCATGATCCTGAAGACCAATATACCCGTCTTTCGACATGTTCAGGAATTCAGGGTAATCGCTGAATTTACTTTTCATGACCATTTCTTTCCATTCGGGAGTCCATAAAGTATATGCAGCAACTTTTTCACCGTTTTGCCAGTGTTCGACTTTCCCATGGTTTACAATGATCCGGATTTGGTTCCATTCGCTGTAAGGTTTTACATTTTGCGGGTTTGGCGCAACCAGGTCATAAGCCGCCCCTGCCAGTTGTTCAGGATGAAGTTCCATCGGGAAATTTTCGTCATCCAGTATTTGCATCTCGGGGGCACCATGCCACATTGCCTGGCCGGGCAATTCGGTTACCAGGTATAAAATACCGCTATTACCGGCTTTTGCAATTTTCCATTCGAGTTTTAATTCGAAGTTCGAAAACTTTTTTCCCGTAATAATATCTCCACCGCTTCCGGCTTCTCCCCGGTCTGATTCTTCGCAAAACAGGACACCATCTTTTACGGCCCAGCCTGATTCAGGGAATTTATCCATGTTATATCCGCGCCAGCCATTGGTGGTTTTCCCGTCAAAAAGGAGTTGCCAGCCTTCTTTTATTTCTTTCTTTGAAAGGGTATTCAAAGGCGGTTCTTTCTCAGTGCATGCAAACAGTCCGATTAAAACGGCTGTTAAAACCAATATTGAAAATTTTTGTTTCATTGGGATATTGTTTATTTGTTTATAAGATCCAACCTTCACGGTAGGTATGTTTAATCCATTCTTCGGAAGAAGCTTTTGTCAGGATTTCAATTTTCTTTGTATCAAAGCGGGGATCGCCGTTCACTACGGTAAACTTATCGGATGTAACCACGCTTATTTTTTCAGTATCCGAAATATTGGTGATACACATTTTTTCGCCGTCCCATAACAGTTTCTTGTCGAGTTCCTGTAAGCGGATGGCCAGGTTGCCCATTACCACACTTTCGGACAGAGGCCCGGAATAATCGAAATTTGAATTGGTGTTCACCCTGCTTTCAGGACTTTCCTTACAGGCACGTACCCAGTCGTTCCAATGACCGTAGGTTCCGCCTTCTATGCGTCGCAGTGTTTTTTCAGGCATTGTGTAACTTTCCCTTAGCTCACGCGGGAACATGACATATCCGTCGCCAAACAGTCCACACGACAGTTTCCCTTTTGTCCCTATAAACAAAGCCCCCCCGTTAATATCGCCAAAAGGAATTCCCTTGTCCAGATCATCAGGCCGATCCGGTTTCAGGCCTCCGTCGTACCAGTAAAGGTTAACCGGGGGCATGGCCAGCCTGGGCATATTTTCGCGTGCCGGGAATTCGTATTTTATACGGGATGCAATCGGGGCACTTTCGGTATTTACCTGCGACGAGCTCCCCTGTACACTAAGCGGGTACTTCAGTTTTAAGGCCTGGAACACCGGATCGAGGATATGGCATCCCATATCGCCCAGTGCACCGGTACCGAAATCCCACCATGCACGCCAGTTCCACGGAGTATAAGCCGAGTGATAGGGTCTCATTGCAGCCGGTCCGATCCATAGGTCCCAATCCAGTGTTTTCGGGACTTTCATCCCTTCGATCGGGCGTTCGAGCCCCTGCGGCCAGATCGGACGGTTTGTCCAGGCATGAACTTCTGTTACATCACCAATAGCCCCGTCCCAGATCATCTCACAAATTTCGCGTACCGAGTCGCTTGAGTTCCCCTGGTTCCCCATCTGCGAAACAATTCCGTATTTTCGTGCAGTCTCGGTTAAAACACGGGCTTCGTAAACCGAATGGGCCAAAGGCTTCTGAATAAGCACATGTTTTCCGGCC
The DNA here is from genome assembly GCA_963662895.1 of Prolixibacteraceae bacterium. Taxonomy (GTDB): domain Bacteria; phylum Bacteroidota; class Bacteroidia; order Bacteroidales; family Prolixibacteraceae; genus GWE2-42-39. Next base: position 2,394,866 of record OY759981.1, read on the forward strand.
CGCATTGAGGCAGTTCCGATAATGGCATGACTATGATCGGGAGTTGCAATCAGCACTGCATCAATATCTTTTTGTTCCAGCATCTTACGATAATCCTTGTAGCGTTTGGCATTCGGATAATCCTTAAAAGTTTTTGCAGCGTAGTCCCAATCGACATCACAAAGGGCAACCACATTTTTATCGGCAGTTACTCTCAAATCGCGGCGGCCAATACCGCCTACGCCAACACCTGCGATATTCAGTTTATCGCTTGGTGCGACATGACCTAATCCGCTTATGGCATAGCCGGGCAATATGGTCAATGCTGCCCCGGCAGAGGTCATGCCTACAAATTTGCGGCGTGAGATTGATTTTTGATTGTTTTTTTCTTCCATTTTAATTTGAATTAATTGGTACAAAAAGAAATAAGAATATTTATTATTTACCGGCTTCTTTTGCAAAACATGCAGCGCCCAGGGCCCCTGATAAATCGCCAAACTGTGCCTTTACAATTTCTGCTTTATTTCCACCTGTCCGCCATTCATACTCTGCCATAAATTTTTCAAGAGGGATAAATAAATCATCGCCGGCTTCCGTAATGCCACCTCCCAGAATGATCATTTCAGGCGAAAGAATATTGGTTAACGAGGCCAGCCCTATCGCCAGTTTCTTTACAGAAGTAAGCCATACTTCTGTGGCAAAGTTGTCCCCGTTTCTGAACGCTTCCAATAACTGGTCTGTTGAGCCGAATTTTCCTGAAGTCCGTTTTTCAATACTGCAATTCCCGATTGCCTCTTCCAGGCTTCCCGGCATTCCGACGATATCAATATCCCCGTCACTGTCGATCACCATATGTCCCAGATGTCCGGCTTTATGGAATGATCCCTGGTACGGTTTTCCGTCAATTAGAAGAGCCCCGCCAACTCCTGTGCCCAGTGTAAGCATAACCGCGTTTTTTGCATTCTTCGCAGCCCCGATCCGAGCTTCGGCCATCATTGCAGCAATGGCATCGTTCAACACGAATGTCTGACTTTTCAGGAACCCGGTCCAAACAAAATTTCCCAACCCCTGCAACCGGCCCGGCATATAGGCAATAGCCGAATTTGTATTGTCCGGAAGGCCGGGCGCCGAAATGCCAATCCGCGACCCCTGACATTTCAATTTACCCTGTATTTCCTGAACAGATGTTGCAACGGCTGTTTTCCATATCGTATCATCGCCGTCGTTTGTCGGCTGATAATACCGGTGTAAAATATTTCCGGTATCATCAATAGCTACTGCTTTTATACGTGAACCCCCAAGGTCAATTCCGATTGTAATATTTGTCATATTTTTTAGTTAGATCTTAGAAACATAAACAATGTTCGTTCTTTTCAGGGAATTCCAAATTTCCTTACATTCCGTTAAATTCCTTTACCGCGTCAATCATTGCCACGATGTTTTCTACCGGGACGTTAGCCTGAATATTATGAACGGTGTTGAAAACAAATCCCCCGCCTTTAGCAAAAATGTCGCACAAACGAAGCACTTCGGCCCTCACTTCCCCGGGAGTCGTATAAGGCAATGTTTTCTGGGTATCGATTCCTCCGCCCCAAAATACAAGCTCTTTCCCGTATGTTTTTTTCAGGTGCTCAGGGGCCATCCCCACGGCATTGATCTGCACGGGGTTGATAATATCGAATCCGGCTTCAATGAACCTCGGCATGAACGGCTCCACCGCGCCACACGAATGTTTAAAAGTTTTCCAGTTGGTATTGGAATGAACCCAGTTATTAATCCGCTGGTAATAAGGCAACCATAAGTCGTCGAACTGTTCAGGGGCACAAAACGTCGAGCCCTGTGTCCCGAAATCGGTTCCGCAGATAAAAACGGCATCTATATTGTCGCCGATCACCTGTTGCAACCGCTTAAAATTTTCTACTGCTATTTCCGACTGGCGGTCGAAGATTGCCCGGATATAATCAGGCCTTATCAGAATACTCATATACCATTCGGTAATATCGCGGATACCTTTGGGCTTTTTCAGCTTTATGCCGGGAATATGGGCAATATCGCCCAGGGCCGTACCCCCCAGCCCGGCGATCACGGCTTTCCCGGTAGCACGGGCATTGCGGGCAGTCGTTTCCCAGTAAACCAGGTCTTTGTCAGAAACCAACCCGTACTCTTCCAGGTTATTTTCAGGATCGAGTTTTTCTTCGCCAACAGGCTGCTGACGGATAATAGCATCAAAAAAATAACCGGTTTGGGGCATACGGCCAGACGGTTCAGCAGAAAGGTCTCCCTGCGGATACATCAGGACATCGCCATTCGCGGCAGTTGTTGTACGAAAACCTTCGGGTACCAGCACAATCTGTCCCCAGGGGGTTTTATATTCCTTGAATGGCCCGTGATTGCAGAAACCAAATGAATTTTTTTGTCCTTTTGCACCAACCACATCAATTCCTATGACATCAACCAGTTCGCTGTCAATCTCGCCCAACATCTGGTAAGGATCGGTAACCCGCACCGGACGTTTGTCCAGTCCGTAATATTCACGAAGTTTTTCCACCACCAGCACATGGATGCCGGTAACCGAAGTGGAGCCGAAATCGATCACTACCTGATCGGGTTCCTGATGGTTTACAGTCTTTCTGAAACGTTCTAATGAGTTCATCTGTATTAATTCGTGTTATACTTCTTCATTTTTATTCTTTTCATATCGCCTGTTATTAAAAAAGTACACATAAAATATTCCCCTTTCGGAGAGGCCAAAGCTTATCCGTCAATTGGTAACTAACTGATAATATAAGGATAACAAAATATCTGTATATCAAAGGAACAAATTTTTTTTTAGTATTACTGATACTATTTTCCTGCATTTTTCACTTTTTTTATTCAAATTAGTAGCAATATTGTATTATTATGAAGCCAATTATTGAACGGTTAAAAAAAGAAGCCAAAGCATCGTTTGTCCTTCAAAAAGACGTTTACCCTTATTATCCTACCCCTTGGCACTATCATCCTGAATATGAACTGGTACTCGTGCTGAAAAGTACCGGTAAAAAAGTAGTTGGCGACCACATCAGTAATTTCTCCGATGGCGACCTTACCTTTATGGGGCCATACCTTCCCCACGTATACCAAAACGACCAGAGATATTACGAAGGCAACCAAAAACTGACAGCCGAAGCCATTGTCATTCATTTTACAGAAAACTTTTTAGGCGAATATTTTTTTAATATCAGTGAAATGGAACCTATCCGGAATTTACTTGAAGAGTCGGTTACCGGTTTTACTATTACCGGCAACACAAGAAAACTGGTCGCAAAAAAAATGAGCAGGATGTTACAGATGGAAGGCCCTCAAAAAATTATTGAATTACTGACTGTCCTTCATATCCTGGCCGGGACAGAGGAAAAAGAAAGACTGGCCAACCCTGGTTTTATTGACAACTGCAGAATGTCGGGCTCTGAAAAAATTACCAGGGTATGTGATTATATCATGAAAAACTTTACGAAGGATATAAGTCTGCAGGAGGTAGCAAAAATTGCCAGTATGTCGCCTAACGCGTTTTGCCTTTTCTTTAAACAACGTACCCGGAAAACCTTTATTAATTTCCTGAACGAAGTACGGATCGGATACGCCTGCAAATTATTATCAGGCAACCAGTACAATATCTCTGAAATATGCTACATAAGCGGCTTCCAGAATTTATCGAATTTTAACCGGCAGTTTAAAAAGACCGTACATAAAACGCCTCTTGAATACAAAAAAGAACTGGCCCTGATTAGCAGTAAAAGCCAGTAGAATTATTATTGTTTTTTTAATTTCAATGAGTTTATGGTATAACTTATTACTTTGTGCTATATGATTACTCATCTTTTTTAATGTCGTCCGGCGATTTTTTTTATCCTTTGCTAATGATATCCAAAAAATCAATCGGATAATTACTGTTGTACAATTCGGAATACAGTTTTACGTAGTTTTGATACGTTGATTTAGCCAGACTATGTTTTCCCTGTGCGCTCAAAATCCGGATTTTTGTTTGTAATGCTGTTTCATTCAACTCATCGTATATGCTTATAATCCCGGCCAGTTCGAGCAGCAAAACATCGTCCCGTTCATTTATTCGATCAAGCAGGCCGAGGCATACCTCAATGATCCGGGAACTGAAACGATCCTGAAAGGTATCCATCCACGAGACATCAAAGGAAGGGAGAAATTTCCCGTTTCTCAAAATTACAAGTAATTCCCGGATCATCGGGAGCAACTGTCGTTTACCTTCATTTTCTTCGATAGCCGACAATAACTTTTCAACCTCATAATAATCGCAGTAAAAATTTCCGGTTGTTTCCAACGACCACATTTTATCCCTGAAAGCAATGTTCAGCCCTGTACAATCGGTCAATGCCTGACGCAGGTTCTGGATACTGGTTCCCCGGGTATTTTTGGCATTGGCCGCACTCATCCCCGGCCACAAAAGTTCGCTCATCCTTTTCGAACTGATCCCTTTTTTACCCGGGCTGCTATGTAAAAGGATTAAAACAAACAACTGTTTCAGTTTAGGCGAAAGTTTATGGCTAATGTCAGTTCCTCCGGTACAAATAATTTTCAGGTTTCCAAAACAAATTATTTGTTCGTTGCTGCCTGATCTTTGTAAAGGTTCATTTTTCCATGATATATCAGAGACCGGATCCACGTGTTTTCCCTTTTTCTTTTTCCTGAAAATGAAAAGGGCAACTGTTATAATAACCAACAGCAAAATAATGCCTGTCATCAGAATTCCGGATCGCCTGTTTTTAATGGGAGGAACGAGGCAGGCTTCCTTGATTTCCTGTTCATTCAGTTCCCGTTCCCATATTTTTATATCACCTATATAACCGACAAAAAATTCTTCCCAGAGGTTGCTGCCAATCAAGAGACTATGGTCGGAACCCGTATAATCAGCAATCAACCTGATCTGATCTGTCATTTTTCCATTCAGAAAAAATTTCAGCTTTTTTTCAAGTGCAGAATAAACCACCCCTACATGTGTCCATTTATCAATCCCTACAGGTGAGCTTTTTGATATGTAATCTTTAATCCCGGCCATGGTAAAGGTGAGCTTCCCATCGTGAATTTTCAGCACAAAATTGGTCCCTTTGCCCAGGATACTGTTATTGTTTCCCAGTTTGGTCGGTTTGATCCAAACGGAGATACTGAATGCCGAACCTAAAATAGATTTACTTTCGATCCCGGCATCCACATAGCCATCGTGAAAAAAGGCCACCGGTCCCTGCTGGTCATCTGTAGTGAAGGTTACATCCTGGATAATAAATTCATTGTTTCCGGGACGGCATAGATTTTTAACGCCCTTGTCGAAATGAAAATATTCGCTTAATGCAAAACCGGGTTCCAGCCTGATTCCCCGGAATATTTTCATACTTTTTTCGTTGTTCGGTGCATTTAAAATAACATCAGGTGAAAACTGGTAACCCGCTTTATATGGTTTTAACAGGAACTGCCCCAATAACGGAAAACTAAAATAACCATTAATTTTTATGGCTGGTTGATCTTTCAGTAAAACACCGGGGAGCAAACCATCGTTGGATGAAACCACCCCAAAATTTTTTTTATGCTTGTTTAAGCCTCCTGCCAAATCTGCTAATTTTGGCAGATCTGTATTTTCAGCCCGGATAAAATTGGGCATTTTGCCCCGGGCCTGCCAAAGTTTTATTAAACCTTCGGATGAAGCCTGGTTCCCGGATATTTCAACCAAAAGCAATTCCCTGACAGAAAAAGACGGGAGCCGTGCAATATCCAGTGAATCCTCTGCATGCAACTGGTAAATGTCAAATTCATCAGGAGAAATAAAAATTATTTTTGAAGAACTATTCAGATTAATACTCCCGGAGTTACCGAAAATTACAGGAATAATTTTCCCCTGATTATGTATTTTTTTTAAAACATCTTCGAGTTCCTTTGAACCGGTCTCTCTTCCATCAATGGCAAACGGAATTTTTCCGTTCAGAAAACCGGCATACTTACTGACATCCGGAGCCTGAATAAGTACATATGAAGTTAACCTGATTTCCAACCTAAGGCTATCAGGCAACTCTGCATAATTTTTATTCCCTGCTTTTATTCCTGAATAGTAAAGGCAAAAGAAGCAGATAAAAAAGATACGCTGTATAACCGGACTGATCTGCAATGCAGGTTTTGTTTTAGTATTTGTTTTTGTCTTACAAATCTAAAAAATATGTGCCATGAGAAAAAGATTGTGATCTAAAGATGAGCTATTTTATAAAAATCCGGATTGGTTTGGCTTCGGTCTTACGAACGAGAGTTGGAAACTCATGTTCCCCACAGAAAGCGACAAAACTACTTTTTCCAATTTTTCCTCATGTTTTTCCAGGAGAAGTAGCCGGGATATGTTTTTGGCTCATAGCCCCAAACGGCATGCTAAATAATGATTATCAGCACAATTTTATGGCTGCCAAAATTCTGTGAAAATTTCACAGAGCCCAATCCGCTCGTCGGGAAGCCTGTGAAAATTTCACAGGGTTCTCGCCAGGCGTCGGGGAGCTTCTGAAAATTTCACAGGGTCCCCGACACTCATCGGGAAAAAAAATAAGAACCGGAACTTTCAAATCCGGTTTTTATCAAATGATAAATTCCGGTTGATACAAAGATTCTGTTAATTTTGCAGTTGCAGATACTAAATAACCGGGATGGCTTTATAAATCAATTCCCTTTTATACTGTAGGTGGCGCAAAAATTAAGACCAATAAAATTTTTCAAGGAAAAATGTTGTCGGAAAATGACTTAAATAAGATGTGGGATAACTTCAGGTTGGATGGAAGCCAGGAAGCCCTCTCCCTTATTTATTATGAGCATTTCGATTATTTGTATGATTTTGCCATAAAATACACACCGGACCATACCCTGATTGAAGACTGCATTCAGAATGTTTTTGGCTACATCCTTAAAAAACGAAAAAAACTGAACCCGGTTTCCAATCTTCGTTTTTACCTTTTACAATCTTTCAGGAGAGAGTTATTTCATCAACTTAAAAAAAAGAAAAAACTTACCCTTTCAGAAAATGTTCATGAGCAGGCCGGTCAATTTTGCTTCAATACAGCAGAAGACGACATGAATAACGAAGAACGCGACCATGTGATCCAACTGGTGAAAAAAAGTATTGCCAAACTGGGCCCGAAGCAACAAGAGATTATTTATTTACGGTTCAACAAGGAACTGGATTACCAGGAAATAGCAACCATGTTAGATATATCTGTCGATTCCTGCTATAAATCAATTTACCGTTCTGTAAAATTTATAAAAGAAGATATCGAAAAAATCATCGGTAATAAACCAGACCTGTTCCTTTGGATTTATATCGGGATAAAAAAAATCAAAAAAAAATAATTTTTTTTGTCCGGAAATTTTACCGGGGGCACTCTTTTAGAATGTAAAAAAACCGGTAAATGGATTCAAAAATAAATAAATATCCAAGTTTCGAAGTTGTTGATCTTGTCCTTAACGATGATTTCAGGCGTTTGGTTCCGGAAGAAAAAAACGATCGTTCCCTGCAACTGCTGATCAGGGATTTTCCCGAATATAAAGAAAACATCGGGGCTGCTTCAAAGATTGTACTTGGTTTACAAACAAAAAAACAGGAACACTTCCTTCAGAAAAAGTATAAATTATGGATGCAGATACGCCACGGTTATTCCCGCGAAAAGAGTTTCCGTTTTTATCGTTACGCGGCATCGGTACTGGTCGTGGTGTCATTAGGAATCGGCGCTTTGTATTTCGTTAACAAGGCCCCGTCAGTCACAGGGTTCGCACAGGCACATTCCTGCGAGTACAATCAGTTTCGTTTAGTTCTGTCCAACGGGAAAAATATTGTTGTACAGGATGAAAAATTCCAGGTGAAATGTACAAATGAAGGGAAGTCTGTCATTATAAACGACAGTATCCGGTACCGGCAGGAACAGGACGGTTTTAACCAGATGATCGTCCCTCACGGAAGGCAGAGTAGCGTCCTTTTATCCGACGGTACTGTCGTCCGGATGAGTTCAGGCTCCAGGTTGGTTTATCCGGCTTGCTTCAATAGCAATAAGCGGGAAGTTTTCCTGGAAGGCGAGGCATATTTTGAAGTTGCGAAAAATGCCGGTAACCCGTTTTATGTACATACCGATGCGTTCAGGGTGGAAGTTGTCGGGACAACCTTTAATGTTCAGGCCTACCATGACGAGAACCTGTACAATACTGTGTTAGTCGAAGGCAAGGTGAACCTGGTGCTTAATAACCATTTTTTTACCAATCCTGTTGTAATGCGCCCCAACCAGTTTGCATCCCTGTCGGATGACCACGGGCATTTTAATATTGAAAAAATCGAGAACATTGAAAACCAGACCTCATGGATACACGGGTATCTCGAATTTAAAAATGAAAATCTCGATGTTTTGGTAAAACGCGTTTCTCTTTATTACAATATCAGGATTGATATAATAAATGAAGGGAAAACAAGGATTAACGGGAAGCTGGATTTAAAAGATGAACCCGGGCGTATTTTAGAAGGGATCGCAGCAATCGCTAAAATGGAATATAAAAAAGTGGGGGATAAAAATTTTATTCTGTATAAATAAAACGACCGGTCAATGTTGGCCGCATTAACCGGTCTTGTTTGTAATCATGCCAGGTAATGGCACAATATTAACTAAAATTAGACCAAAGTTATGAAAAAACTTATGAATTGTGTTTTCCCGGGTTACCGGGAAAAGCTAAAAATTTTGTTACTAACTATGAAACTAATTGCTTTTTTTATTCTGGCAGGAACGTTGATGGTATCGGCAAGCTCCTATTCCCAGCAAACAAAAATCGACCTGCAGCTAAAAAATTCTTCAATAGAGGAGATACTCCTTTCTATTGAGAACAACAGCCGTTTTCTTTTTATTTACGATGCGAACATTATTCCTGAGGGGAAAAAGTCAATCGAGGTAAAGGGACAACGGATTGAAACGGTACTGGACCAGCTTTTCGAAGGTACCGGTGTGGCATACCGGATAGATGAAAGACAGGTTTTTCTTTATCAGAAAAATAACATGGGCCCGGTTGCCGGTATGCAGAAACTGATAACCATATCCGGCAAAGTCACCGACTCTTCCGGCGCTCCTTTGCCGGGGGTTACCGTGGTGGTAAAAGGTACTATCCAGGGAATTATTACCGATGCAGACGGAAGCTATACACTTTCCAAAGTACCGTCAGATGCCACGCTGGTATTTTCATTTGTAGGGATGAAAAGCCAGGAGATAACGGCGTCTGGTAAAACTACGATTGATGTAACAATGAAGGAAGAAACCATTGGACTTGGAGAAGTGGTGGCCGTGGGTTATGGTACCATGAAAAAAAGCGACCTGACCGGTTCAGTAGGATCAGTTTCTTCCGATGATTTTAAATCGACACCTTTAAGAAGCCTGTCTTCGATGATCCAGGGCTCAACTTCCGGTGTTGAAATCATAAAATCCAGTGGTGCCCCGGGGAGCGGTAGCATTGTCCGCATTCGGGGAGGGAATTCCATGAACGGGAGCAACGACCCGTTGTATGTCGTGGATGGTTTTCCCGGGGGAAGTGTAGGGACCCCTAACGACATTGAATCCATACAAATACTAAAAGACGCCTCGGCAACTGCCATTTATGGTTCACGGGGAGCCAACGGGGTTATTATCATTACGACCAAACGGGGGAAAAATAAACCGGACGTGAACATTGATGTATATTACGGGATACAAAAAGTCAGGAATAAACTTGATATGCTGAATGCAAAAGAATATGCAGTGTTTGCCAATGAAAAGGCCGAAAATGTGGGCTTGGATCCTTATTTTGATGATATAAATAGCCTTCCCGGCGAGACCGATTGGCAGGACGAAATTTTCCAATTGGCCCCGATATCGAATTATAATTTATCGGTAACAGGCGGAAATGAAGCGAATAAATACGGGATTTTCGGCAATTATACCAGGCAGGAGGGAATTATCTTAAATTCAGATTCATCAAGTGGCAACATCAGGGTAAACCTGGATAATAAGGTTACCAACTGGTTTAATATTGGCACAAGCATTTTTGCCTCTCACAGCACAACAAATAATTCATACATTGAAACAAGTGCAAATAGTTTGGTTATAAGAGCTTTAACGGTGGCCCCCTGCGCTCCTGTTTACGATGAAAATGGGGACTATTATGATGTGAATAGTTTTCCTACCGCTGATACTACATGGGATAACCCCATGGCAATTATTGACGGGACGACAAATAAAAATGTTTATAATATATTCAACGGAAATACGAACCTGGAGTTTACTATTCTGGATGGCTTAAAGGCCAATATGCGCCTGGGCGCTAAATATACAAACTACCGGAGGGATTATTACCTGGAAAGAATTATGCTGGAAGGAGGAAGCGGGAAGGCAAGTGTCACAGAATCCGATAGATACGATTATTTGTATGAAAATATTCTTTCGTATAAAAAAATATTTAACAGCAACCATGATATAAACCTCACCGCCGGTTTTAGCTGGGAAGAGGAAACTTATTCTTATGTTACAGCAGGGGCAAGCGATTTTTTAACGGATGACCTGCATACCGATGACCTTTCGTCTGGAAGTACCGTTAGCACTCCTTCGTCCTATAGGAGTAAAAGCACCATATTATCATGGCTTGGGCGTGTGAATTATATCTTCAATAATAAATATCTTCTTACCCTTACTACCCGTGCGGACGGTTCTTCCCGCTTAGGAGCCAATAACAAGTGGGGAGTATTTCCTTCCGGGGCAATAGGCTGGCGTGTATCCGAAGAAAATTTCATGGATGCGTTTCCGGTTGTCAGTAATCTAAAATTAAGGGCCAGTTACGGGGTTACCGGGAACCAGGAAATCGGGCTTTATAAATCCCTGTCAAGGTTAAATTCTGTTGGAGCTATTTTAGGAGAAGATGAAAATCGTGTGATAGGTTATGTGCCATCAGAAATGGAGAACCCTGATTTGAAATGGGAGGTTACCAAACAGTTTGATGCAGGCTTCGACCTGGGCTTATTTGACCAAAAATTCAACCTGACGTTTGATTACTATTACAAGAAAACGAGCGACCTTCTTTCGACTGTGCCACTTGCTATTTCATCGGGATATACATCAATATTGAAGAATTTTGGCGATATGAAAAATGAAGGGATTGAACTTGGGCTAAATTCAAATATCCTGAACAGGAACGACTGGTCATGTTCTGCCGGGGCCAATTTTTCACTGAACCGGAATAAAGTATTAAGGGTAGCTACCGACACCGGCTACTTTTTTGCAAGTACTTTAGGTTCTCCTGTTGATTCTTATGTGAATATCATAAAAGAAGGGTACCCCCTGTCTTCATTTTATGGTTACCTGGAAGATGGTTTATGGGAAAGTGACCAGACTTCCGGAAGTATCCAGCCCACGGCAAAAGCAGGGGACCAACGCTATGTAGACTATGATGAAAGCGGTTCAATTGACGACGAAGATAAAGTAGTACTGGGTGATCCGTATCCTGACTTTATCTATGGTTTTAACGCGAACCTTTCATATAAAAATTTTAACCTCTATGTATTGGTACAGGGGGTTCAGGGAGGACTGATTTTTAATGGCAGTAAGTTTAGTACTGGCGATTCGTTCGCCCGTAACGGCAACCAGTTAGCCGAAGTGAAAGACCACTGGTCGGCCGACAATCCTGTTCCCAATGCAAAATATCCACGGCTCTCCAATGTAAATCCCAAACTCTCAGAACGATTTTTTGAAGATGCATCTTATCTGAGGTTCAAAACAATTAGCCTGTCATATAATGTTCCGGTCAATAACATAAAATGGCTAAAAAGCGCCATGGTTTATATAAGCGGTGAAAACCTGTTTACCATTACCGGATATTCAGGTTATGATCCGGAGGTTAGCTCTACTTCCGGTTCGAGCCTGCTTAAGGGTATCGACTACGGTGCTTACCCCTCAACAAAAACGGTTACTGTTGGTGTGAAGCTTAATTTATAATTACAAGTTAAAAAGGAATAAGATGAAAAATATTATAAAAGAAATAAGACTTCTCCCGTTGGCCTTAATTGTAAGTATGCTTATCGGGGGTACTTCCTGCAAAAATGTTCTGGACGAAGAGGTTTATTCGTTTATCTCCAAAGAAAATTTTTATCAAAATGCAAACGATGCTGAAGCTGCAATCTATGGCATTTACAACAGGCTTACTAATGAAAACGTTTATGGTCGCTGGTATTTCGACCTTATTCATCTAACCGATGACCAGGTTACCATCCACCGGAACCCGCTTTTTATCCAGATGGATGATTTTAATTATGCTGCAGATCATGCTTACATTGAAGATTTATGGACCGGTTTGTATTCCGTGATAAATACGGCCAATGTTTGCATCGGCCGTATCCCATCCATCGATATGGATGAAGATACGAAAAACTCTTATGTAGCAGAAGCCAGGTGCATCAGGGCAAGTATATATTTTACTCTTGTCCGGTTATGGGGATCTGTTCCTTTAAGCCTGGAAGAAGTAGGAGACGAAGCGTCGGCCAATATTTCCATGGGAACGGTAGATAATATTTATGATGCGATTATAGAAGATTTGGAATATGCCGAGGAAAACCTGCCCGCAACAAGAGAGTCATGTGATTTTGGACGGGTGACCAAAGGAGCAGCCAAAGCTTTATTAACTGATGTTCTCCTAACACGTGAAGAGTGGTCTGATGCAGCGGCAAAGGCAAAAGAAATTATTGATATGGGACAATATTCATTGCTCGATAATTTTGAAGACATTTTCAGTATCGATAACGAAGTGAATGATGAAATCATCTATTCTATTGTTTTTGATGGCGTTAATCAGGGTAATTGGATGGCTTCCTTTTCCCATGCCGGCGGTACCGACAATGCTATGTGCTATCTGGGGGCTCAGGTCTGGGAGGTTGATACACAATCGGATATGTGGCTGAACTGGAGTAATAATGATCCGAGGAAACAAATTACCGTCAGTGACGAATACCTGTCTCGTGATGGCACTTATAAAAGTGTTTATAATACATCACGTCCGTATCCTCAATTTGGAAAATGGAATGCACCGGACGAAACAGCACATTATTTATGTCCTTTAAATCCAATCATTTACAGATATTCCGATGTGTTATTAATGTATGCCGAAGCCCTTTCTCAGGCAAATAACGGGCCTAATGATAATGCCTATGAGGCAATCAACATGGTACGAAGGAGAGGCTACGGGCAACCAACCGGCCAGGTATCTGCTTACGATCTGCAAACCGGCCTGAGTGCAATTGCTTTCAGGGATTCGGTGATCAAAGAACGCAGTTACGAATTTGTAGTGGAAGGCAAGCGCCTTTTCGACCTGATGCGTACAGGCCTATTTCCCAAAATACTGATTGACATGGGTAAAGAGGTTAACCCTACGGCAATTCTCTTCCCGATTCCAACGGCAGAAATTGAAGCTAATGCTTCATTAACTTCCGACGATCAGAATGAAGGCTATTAAAAACCATAAAGCTGTCCCGGAAAAAGAAATGCTGTATTTCCGGACAGCTTTTTCATATTTAAATAGAGAACCAATTCTAACAACCATTAAACCAACATTTATGAAATTTATAAAATCAATGGTTATCCTCCTTTGCCTGTTTGCCTGTCTGTCGGCAAGGCAGGAAGTATTTTCAAAAGCCACGGGGTTTAGCCTGAAAACACAGAATTCCATTCTTACCGTTAACTCGAAAAACGAATTTAAAATTACGCAAGCAGAAGGACAAGGTTTCCTTCTTGAAGGTACTGTAACCGAATTGTTTAAAATTTCTGTCCAGGACAAATCAACAGGGAGAATATACAACCTGGGACAATGCAAAAATCATAAAATTACAAATGATGGTAACAAAATTCATATCATATACGATGAACTGAATTCATTAAATGAAAAAATCCCGGTGAAAGCCGATTTAACCATCTCCGTAAAAAATGATGCTTTTTGTTTTTCCGGTTCTGTAAAAAGCACTTTTGCTCAGTGGATTATAAGAGAGTTGGAATATCCACGCATGTCGCAAATAGTTTGTGAAGCTAAAAACATAAATGTTTACTGGCCGGAAGGTCTTGGAAAACGATATAATGATTTTGGGGCTTTTGGCGATAAGAGTTTTTATTATCCCAGTGTGAGTGGTTCTATGCCGTGGTTCTCCGTGAATTCTCCGGATGCAGGCCTTTATATCGGATGCCATGACTCTCTGCAGAACGTGAGAATGTTTGAGATTTCGTACCATAAATCAGAAAATGCTTTTAGCACCAGTATTTCTACCCCTGTTTTCAATACTGAATATGAGATTCCCGAAATGGTGGTGAAACCATACAGTGGAAAATGGTACAATGCGTCCAGATTTTACAGGAACTGGTACGACAAACATTTTTCAGTTGCATCCCCTTGTAACTGGGTTATCAATGACTCCGGCTGGTTACTGGCAATCCTGAAACAACAAAATTGTGAAGTAATGTGGCCATATACAGACATGGACAGGTTATGCGATATTGCAGAACGGTATAACCTTAGCACGATTGGGCTTTTCGGCTGGGCTGTAGGCGGTCACGATCACCTCTATCCGAACTATCCGCCGGATAACCTGATGGGTGGAAAAGAAGAGTTAAAAAAAGCTATTGAAAGGGCTCACAAACGGGGGATAAAAATAATCCTGTATGCCAATGGGAAAATCATGGACACCGCCACTGATTATTATAAGTACAATGGCATCCAAACCATTATTGTAAAAGAAAACAGACATCCTGATGCGCAATTTTATGTCAAACAAAAGAATGCGACCCCGGTTATTTTTGCACAGGCTTGTACTGGTTCCGAACTTTGGCGTAAAACAATGTTCGACCTGGGAATACAGGCTGTTTCTTTGGGCGCCGACGGAATATTATATGACCAGCTTGGAGTGCTGCATCCAATCCTTTGTTTCTCAAAAAACCATGACCACCGTCCCGGACAGGCAGACTCGAAATACAGGCTACAAATGATAAATGAAATCAGGCAGAAGGTTAAAGGGCTTAACCCTGATTTTATTGTAATGACAGAAGCAACTAATGATGTGGTTCTAAGAGGGATTGAATATACCCATGGGTTAGGGATAGGTTCAGCTCCATCGGCGAATGCCTTTCCTGAGTTATACCGGTTTACATTTCCCGAATTGATTACTACCCAACGTAACCCTAACCCGATGATTACACGTACGGATGCCAATTTTGCAGCAGTATACGGGTTAAGGCACGAGGTTGAATCGAGATATCCCGGAGATGTAAAATACCTTTTAAATGGTTCTTTTATTCCTGATGATTATTCTAATATTGTTGATCCTCCAGATTTGGCAAAAATGAAACTGACCCCGGCAGATGAAGCTGCAAAATATGTTCATGAACTGATCGGGTTTGAAAAACAGAACCCTGAATTTTTCAGGCAAGGCAAATTTATTGACCAGGAAGGGTTTGAGTTTACAGGGGAAGATATCCTTGCAAAAGGTTTTCTGAACGGGAATAAATTGGGAATAATTGTATGGAATGAAAACCTAACAGAAAAAAGAGATTTTTCAGTTTCAGCTAAAGGCTATCGTTTGATAAGTGCATTGGAACCAGGCAATAACAAGGTTGAAGCATTTTCGTCTTTAGATATAAACAGCATCCGGTTACTTGTTTATCAAAAACTTAAAAATTGACCAAGCACCGTACTATCCATAAGAATAGCCCCCGGCGATAAAATCAGTATGATCGTAATAGGCAGTGGTTCGCATGCGCGCTGGAACCTTGGTAAATTCTTTAAGCTGGGGAATGTCCAGGTTGTTGCAGTGTGCAACATTGGTGACAGCCAGCCAGATAAAACAAAAAAGTGATTTTATCGCTAACAATTTTAACAAAAGGCTGATAAAAGCACCTAAACTCTACTTTTACGACACCGGCCTTGCCTGTTCATTGCTGAAACTCACCAGTTCTGAAATGGTCAGTACTTATTATTTATACGGGGCTTTATTCGAAAATTTTGTTATAAGTGAGATTATTAAATTTCAATACCATTCAGGACTGCGCCCTTCGGTTTATTATTGGCGCGAAAGCAATGGCCTTGAAATAGATTGTATTGTAGAAAAGGGAAATAAAGAAATTATGGCCATAGCAATAAAAGGTGGTTTAACTTTTAATAAAGGCTGGTTGAAAAATTTCAGAACATTTCAAAAATACGATATGAACATTAGGAACAAAATTATTTATGCAGGCGAAACCTCAACTGTCCTCTCCGGTATCCGTGTTGTCAGTTGGTACGATCTCCTGTCATTATTAAATGAAACAATCTGAAAGTTTACATGTCTTCAAGGGAATATCCCCGGTATTCCAGGGTATAATTTTTTAGTTCTCCGGTTAAATGTTTAAAATGGTAGCTTTTTTCTTTTAACTTTTCAATATTAATATTTGCAGCGTTTCGTTTTACTTCAATAAGCTCAGCGTTCTTTTTCAGTTCATTTAAAATAATCAGGTCTATTTCTGTTTCTCCTTTTCGGTTCCAATAGCTTCCTATCCAGGTAATATTTTTTTCTTCTATGAGTTTGGCACGAAAATACCTTCAAGAATTTTGCCGCTGAATGTAGCATAATCGCGCAAAACAATTTGTTTTAGCTCATCAAAACCGCCAATTTTCTGTCGTAAAATTTTATGATAAACCAACTACTTTTATTCTGTTTCGGAAATGTCCATTATTACCAATAGGTTTCAAGGGCCGGATTTATTTTTTGTGTTTACAAAAAAATATGAAGTCACTTTGTCGTGAATGCTTACTCCATTTATTTAGCCCTGTTTCACCGCTTATTCTTTTCCCTGAATTCAGAAGGGGAAAACCCGGTTTTTTGCCTGAATAAGCGAAAAAAGTAATCGGTTGTTTCAAACCCCAGGATGTGGGCTATTTCTTTCAGTGAAACGCCGGAGGCAATCAGTAAGTCTTTGGCTTTGTTGATCCGCAACTGGATTTGGTACTGGGCCGGTGAAACGCCGGTGTATTCTTTAAATTTTTTCCGGTACAGGGAATACCCCAGCCCAACATCCCGGGCCAGTTTCTCCTGCGAAACCGGGTGGCTCATATTTTCAAGGATCGTCAGTTTGGCCTGCTTGATCTTGTTCTCAATTTCCTTGCCTTCAAAGGAATGGTATTTTTTCGATGCAAACAGTTGTCCCAGTATTTGCATCAGAATACCTGAAGTAATATACTGGAATCCGGGTTTTTCCTCTTTTATCAGTTCGATAACCTTCAAATAATTGCCGGCTATCTCTCCTGTTATCCCGGTTGTTATCACCGGATTTTCAGGATTAAGAAACTCTTTTGTGCGGTAGTGTTCTATCAGATCGCCGTTAAATTCCACCCAGTATTCGTCCCAGCCGGAATCATTATCAGGTTTAAAACGGTGCCAGATACCGGGAAAAAGGATAAAAACATCGCCGGCATTGATTTTACGGGGACCTGTTGTTTCCGATTCAAAAACACCTTTGCCTTTGGTGATGTACAAAACCTGATAGTCAGATAATCTTCTTCCCACCGACCAGTGGAAATAATGATGGGAAGGATCATCGACCAGCGGGTATTCAGTATCCCGGTCGACAGAAATGTGGCCGGCGCCTGTTAAATAAATCCCCCATCGTTTATCATCTTCTCCAACTGGGAGGTACTTGTAAAACTTTTTATCCTGAAATATCATTTTATCCAGTATTTATATCATTTTATGTGTGGCGCTTTTTGAACTTCGATATACTTTTATCCAAATAATGCTTCATTTTCAAAAATATATGATGATTCTTTTATTACAAAGGGGAAAGATAGATAATTCAGGTAAAAAAGTTTTTGAATATATCAGTTTATCTGACTAAACGATATAAAAAACCACAAAACTAACGAATGAACACGAGAAGGGAGTTTATACGAAAAGCCTCAATCGGGTCAGTGGCTGTTTCTTCCATTGGAGGATTGACAGCCCTGAATAACAAAAGCTTCGCGAACAATAAAGAGCCTGGAAACATCGAAAAAAGCGGTTCAGGTTATGCTGATGCTGCCCCGGATTGCCCGGGATGGAAGGTCTCTTTTGACGAACCCGGAGAGATACTTTCAATGACCAATGGCCCGGTATCTATTACAGGCCAGCTTATTTTCGTTTCAGGCACGGATCAATGGACGGTTACCAATTCTCGGGACGCAGTAAAAAACCGTTATGCTTTTGTTGATCTGAAAGGCAATGTGCAGGGGTACCTTGTTTTACACCAAAACGAAGGACAGCTTCAATTGCATTTTTATCATCGTTCGGCACAGGTTTACGAAGGGACATTAACATTTGAGGGAAAAATTAATTTTTTTGCTGACAGCTTTGCCTGCCGGACAAGGGCGCAGGAGAGCGAACGGGTTTTGTCACTGAGTTGCGGAACAACCGATTCGCTGCTGAACGATTCCCTTTTTGCCCCTGAAAATGATACGATCCTGCAACTGGATGCTGCAAACCTGACCTTGCAAAATGCAGGCACAGGTGTGTACTCGTTCATAATGTCGGGACAAATCGGGGAAGCATCGGAAACAATATTCACTATTCATCTTGAGAAAGATTATTTCAGAAACAGCTATGTTCCCTATTATCACGCACTGAACGGCGAACGATGTCCGAAAACGCCAACCGGGTGGATGTCGTGGAATACTTATTTCGACAAGGCTACGGCCGAAGACAATCTTGCTGAAGCCAGAATTGGCCGGAAATATCTTCAGCCGTTTGGATGCGAGTTCTGGTCGATCGAATCCTGGCAGGGAAACTCCGATCAGTTGCCGGTCAGCGATTTTTACAATATGAACCTGGAGGTGAATGAAAGGCAATTTCCGAAAGGGATGAAACAACTTGCTGACGACATTCGTGAGCTGGGGTTCCGCCCGGGTTTATGGATGGCGCCTTTTGGTACCGGGAGTGAAAAGTTTTACAACGAGCATAAATACTGGTTTTTACACGACAAGGCAGGCAAACCCATTTCTTCCTGGAACGGGCGTTACACGCTCGACCCTACAGTTCCTGAGGTGCTTGAACACCTGAAAAAAATATTCGATACCGCTTCACACGACTGGGGATACGAGTTTTTTAAGATTGATGGCATGTCGGGCCGACATCACAGTTATTGTGCCCATTTGTATGAACGTCCTGAAATCAGGGAGTGTTTCCATGCTCCTTCCTGTCCCGATCCGTTCGGGCGTTGTGTAAAAACATTCCGCGAAGGCATTGGCGAAGACCGCATATTCCTGGCCTGCCAGGGACACACTACCGGTCCGGAAGCATTGTATGCCGATGCTTCCCGGCTTGGCGCCGACATTGTGCACCCCAACGAGCCTGCAAAATGGCCGAACGTGCTCAACCAGGGACGTTGCACGGTTAACCAGATATTTACCCATAACATCGTGATGATTGCCGACCCTGATACCTTGCTGGTACATGATTTACCATTGGAAGAAGCAAGAGTATCAGCAACGATCGTTGCCTTGCCGGGACAGTTGACTTTCTTTGGCGATAAACTGGCCGGCCTGTCCGGCAGTCAGATGAAAATGCTGCAACAAACTTTACCGGTTGCTAATATTCGCCCGGTAAGCCTGTATCCTTATTTTTCCATGTTGCCGGTCTGGAACCTGCAAGTGCAAAATAAATTGCTGGACGATTATAATGTGGTTGCCCTTTTTAACTGGGAAGACGAAACACAAACCATTTCTTTCTCAACCAAAGAACTGGGCCTCCAGGATAAAGGGGAATACCTACTCTATGAATTCTGGGAACAAAAAGCTTACGGGACAATGACAGACAATTTTGCCGCTGAAATCCCGGCACATACGGTGAGACTTTTTGCAATACACCGGTTAAAAGAGGTTCCGCAGTGGGTCAGCAGCGACCGACACATTACTCAGAATGCCCATGAACTGAAAGAATACCGGTGGAAAAAAGGAAGCCGGACGCTGGAAGGAAAAATCGGGCTGATCAGTCCGTTCCCGTTGACCATGCGCTTGCATGTTCCGAAAGGCTTCTATTTGTCCGGCGCCGAATGCGACGGGTCTCAATGTACCGTGAATGAAGAAGAAAACAATATCCTGGCAATCACTTTTAAACCGGATTATACCGGCGATTTCAGGTTCAGAATCAGGTTTTAGAAGGCAAATAAAATTACGAATGTAAACCAATTTGAATTCAAAATATTCTTAAAAAACAATGATGAAACTATTCACTATCGAAAATAAAACCGGAATAAGGGCCTGTATTACAGATTACGGGGGACGGGTTGTCTGTCTGTTTGTCCCCGACAGGGAGGGACATTCTGATGACATCGTGTTGGGCTACGATCATCTTCCTGATTATTTAAAATCGAACGAAAAGTATTACGGCGCCACGATTGGCCGTTACGGAAACAGGATTGGCAATGCCCGGTTTTCTATTGGCAACAAAGCCTATCATCTTGAAAAAAATAATGGAAATAATTCCCTTCATGGCGGAAGTGGCGGTTTTCACAATGTAACCTGGGATGTTAAACAGTCAGATACACAAACACTGGAACTAAGCTATTTGTCGAAAGACATGGAAGAAGGTTTTCCAGGAAATCTGAGGGTGAAAGTGATTTATTCTTTAACTGACAACAATGAGTTAAAAATTGAATATTTTGCTGAAACCGACCAGACGACCATCGTAAACCTCACCCATCATTCATTTTTTAACCTGACGGGTAATCCTGAAAAATCGATCAATAACCACATACTCCAGATACCTGCTGATTTTTATACACCTGTAGACGAAGGGTTAATCCCGACCGGAGAAATTGCCCCGGTGGATGAAACCCCGTTCGATTTCAGGGATCCGACTGCAATTGGCAAAAGAGTAGAAGAAAACCACGAACAACTGAACCTGGCCAGGGGATACGACCACAACTGGGCGCTGGATGCAACAGGGACAAACACAAGCATCCGTTTGGCAGCCCGGGTAACTGAACCGGAATCGGGAAGGGTGATGGAAGCTTATACCAACGAGCCTGGTATACAGTTCTATAGCGGAAATTTTTTGAACGGAACTGATATCGGCAAAAAGAATATTGCTTATCAGCACCGTACGGCCTTTTGCCTTGAAACGCAGCATTTCCCGGACAGTCCGAACAAGGAAAACTTCCCGTCAACCCTTTTGAAACCGGGAGAAAAATATTATTCGGTTTGTATTTATCAATTCCAGATAAAATGATAATCCTTCAATTATATTGGTAACTTTGGACGACAATAATAAAAACCCAATAATTTAAAATTACAGACACATGAAAAAACAAATTTTATGGATGGTAACTGTTGTATTCTTTGCATTGAATGTTTCAGCACAAAAATTTGAAGAACTGGCACAAACGCCGCCAATGGGATGGAACAGCTGGAATAAATTCGGCTGCGATGTAAGTGAATCACTTATCATGGAAATGGCTGATGCAATGGTCGCCAGCGGATTTCAGGATGCCGGTTATGAATACATCGTAATTGACGACTGCTGGCAGGTTGACCGCGATGAGAACGGTGAAATTGTAATAGACAAGGAACGTTTCCCGCACGGAATGAAATACCTTGCAGATTATATTCATTCCAAAGGCTTAAAATTCGGGATTTATTCCTGTGCCGGAACCCTTACCTGTCAAAAACGTCCGGGGGGCCGGGGCCACGAATATCAGGATGCCCGCACGTATGCCCGCTGGGGAGTCGATTACCTGAAATACGACTGGTGTAACTCTTCTACCCAGGATGCCAAAGCGTCTTATTCAACTATGCGCGATGCCCTTTATGCAGCAGGCCGTCCAATCGTGTTCAGCCTGTGCGAATGGGGAAGTGCCAAACCCTGGGAATGGGCAAAAGAAGTCGGCCATTTGTGGCGTACTACCGGCGATATCGTGGACCGTTGGGATGCCATGATCGCCATTGTAGACAAAGAAAGAGATCTTGCCAAATATGCAGGGCCCGGTTACTGGAACGACCCCGACATGCTGGAAGTAGGTAACGGAGGCATGACAACCGAAGAATACAAAACGCATTTTTCGCTGTGGTGTATGCTGGCTGCCCCGTTGATGGCCGGGAACGACCTCCGGGCAATGGATGACGAGACAAAAGAAATACTTTCCAACACGGAAATTATTGACCTCGATCAGGACCCTCAGGGGAAGCAAGGTTTCTGTTACCGTGATAACGGCGATTATGAAATCTGGATTAAACCACTGGAAGGGAAAGGAAAAGCTGCCTGCCTGTTAAACCGGGGAGATGAGAAAAAAACAGTTCAGGTTGATTTTAGCCTGCTTGTAAAAGCGAATGATCAATACTGGAGATTAGACCCGTACAATCTGAACGATTATAAGATTCGTGATTTATGGTCGCATAAGGACGTGAAATTACAGGGAAATACGATGGAAATCGAACTTCCCCCTCATTCAGTAAAGGTATTTCGTTTTATCCTGAAATAAACTAAAAATTAAACAGGAAGAGGCTGTTAGAAACTCTGTGAAACTCTGTGGCAAGAATATAAATAACTAAACCACAGAGTTCCACAAAGTTTTTCCAGAGGGGCTTCCCCTTTGGAGACAGTCTCACCGGTTCTCTCCCAAAATTTTATTGTTTTTCTTATTGCCGGTAGTGGAACTTCCAGGGCCGGAGGGATTTTGAATACCCTGTACCTGCACGAACAGTAACATTAAAACAGAACATATGTAGTTGTTTATCAATACGAAAGCGAAAAACACCATGATTAGTACGATAAAATAACAGATTCAGATCCGGCAACTGCCGGAGAAGAATGACAACCCGTATTATGATGGTTGATTTGCCACTAATTTTATCACTAATTCCTGACTAAGAATAAAAACTAACTAAGTAATAATAAAAACAACAATCAACAATGAAGAAACAGTTTTTAATAATAGTATCCGTATTTTTTGCATTGCATGTTTCAGCGCAAAAACCTGAACAGAAGGGATCAACACATCAAGCACGGATAAAAATTGATGTGGAACGAAAAACAGGGGAAATCGATAAAAACATTTACGGGAATTTTGTCGAACACCTGGGACGGTGTATTTATGGAGGACTTTACGAGCCAGGCTCCCCTTTGTCTGACGATAAAGGGTTTCGCGAGGATGTAATAGCAGCTACAAAACGGTTGAATGTGCCTGTTGTCAGGTGGCCCGGGGGTAACTTTGTTTCCGGTTATCACTGGGAAGACGGGATCGGACCAAAGGAAGAACGGCCTGTCAGGATTGATCTGGCCTGGGGCTTCAGGGAAAATAACAGCTTCGGAACTGATGAGTTTATGGACTGGTGCAAGGCTGCCAATACCGAACCGTATTTTTGTGTAAATCTGGGAACGGGCTCTCTTGATGAAGCAAGAAACTGGGTCGAATACTGCAATGTAGACAAAGGAACCTATTATTCTGATTTGAGGATTAAAAACGGTCAGCCGGAACCATATAAAGTAAAATACTGGGGACTGGGAAATGAAATGGACGGTCCCTGGCAAATGGGACATAAAAATGCTGATGATTACGGGAAATATGCCCTTGAAGCTGCCAAATTAATGAAATGGGTTGATAAAGACATAAAATTAATTGCCTCCGGTTCAAGCAACTATGGTTCTGACTGGATCGGTTGGAACCGCACTGTTCTGGATTATCTCAGGGATTATGTAGATTATATCTCTTTGCATCATTATACCGGGAACAAGGGAAACGATTATTATAAATATCTGGCATCGACACGCTTTGCCGAAAAAGCGATAAAAATTACAGAAGGTCTTATTCAGGAAGAAATGTTGAAATCGAGACGAAAAAATCCTATTTATATCGCTTTTGATGAATATAATGTTTGGTACAGGGCACACGGGAACGAGGGTAATGAAGAAATCTATAATCTGGAAGATGCCTTGGTTGTAGCGACTTATTTCAACATCTTTGTAAGGAATGCCCAAGTTGTAAAAATGGCAAATATGGCCCAACTTGTGAATGTGATTGCACCGATTTTTACTTCTCCGGAGAAATGCTGGTACCAGACTATTTTTTATCCTCTCGAAATATTTGCCAATCATTGCCACGGAGAATCGGTGCAGGCTTTTGTCGACAGTCCTGTTTACGATTTGGAGGGAGAGTCGGTTCCGTTTCTGGATGTATCGTCTGCCTACAATAGGGATAATGAAAATCTGATAATTAATGTGGTAAACAGAGATAAAGATAATCCTGTTGTTACAGATATTATCAGTCAGTTCGGAAAATTTGCAGGAAGAGCTACGGTATACGAGGTGAACGGGAAAAATATAAAAGATCAGAATTCTGCTGATAAACAATTAGTACAAACCACAACAAAAGAGT
Source organism: Prolixibacteraceae bacterium (assembly GCA_963662895.1). Classification (GTDB taxonomy): domain Bacteria; phylum Bacteroidota; class Bacteroidia; order Bacteroidales; family Prolixibacteraceae; genus GWE2-42-39. Next base: position 2,419,285 of record OY759981.1, read on the forward strand.
TAAGCGTAAAAGGCGACAAACTCTCATACAGTTTTCCTGCGCATTCCTACACCATGATTATTATCCCGTTAGAAATCAATTAAATCAGAATAAAGGCCAAAGGATGAAACGCTATTTATATTTTATCACATTTGTAGCTGCACTGGGCAGTTTGTTGTTCGGGTTTGAAACCGGGGTAATCAACGGGACTATTTTTTACGTAGCCCAATATTTCGGGCTTTCCCCGGCAATGAAAGGTTTTGTCGTGAGTGTCGCTTTGATCGGATGTGTTATCGGAGCCCTGTTTATTGGTAAACCGGCTGACTTGTACGGACGCAGGTACATCCTGAGATATATGGCCCTGTTTTTTCTGGTTTCGATGCTGATGACCGGACTGGCCACTCATTTATGGATTTTTATCATCGGACGTTTTATCGGAGGGATTGCCGTTGGCGGCGCTTCGGTGGTTACGCCCATGTATATTTCGGAAGTAGCCCCGCCCAAATTGCGTGGCAGATTGGTGGCAACCGCACAGTTTGCCATTGTTCTCGGTATCCTTGTCTCGTTCTTTTCCAACTTCATTATCGACAGTCTGGGAGAGAATGAGAACAAATGGAGATGGATGTTCCTGTTCGGGGTAATCCCTTCTGCCATCTTTTTTGTGCTTTTGTTTTTTATTCAGCGCAGTCCCCGATGGCTGGTCAAAACCGGGCGGCTGGAAGAAGCTAAAAAAGCGATCTTAAGGGTCAATAACAACCAATCCGGCCCGGATGAACTTATTAAAGAAATTCAGGATTCGCTGGATAATGAAGTCCTTACCCATTATTCCGTTCTTTTCCATAAACCTTACCTGAAACTGGTATTGATCGGTATCGGGGTCGGGATGTTCAACCAGTTATCAGGGATCAATATTGTGAACTATTATTCAACCGATATATTCCGGGAAGCCGGGTTCAGCAGGGAATCTGCGTTTTACCAGACAGTTCTTATCGGTATCACCAACCTGGTCTTTACGATTGTCGGGATGTCGCTGATCGACAAATTCGGAAGGAAATTTCTGTTGTATGCCGGCGGCATCGGGATGCCGGTATTCCTCGGTTTGTTCAGTTGGGCGTATCTCTCGGGCAACACCAATGGCTATATTTTACTTATTTCCATGCTGGGCTTTATTGCCTTTTTTGCAGCATCGCAGGGAACAGTTATCTGGGTCATCCTTTCCGAAATGTTCCCCACCAACATCCGGGCAAGGGGCTCGGCGATCGGCTCGTTTTCTCATTGGTTCTTCAATTCTTTGATCTCATGGGTGTTCCCGGTTGTCGTGGCTTCCATCGGTACTGGTTACGCGTTCCTGTTTTTCTGCATTGCCACTATTCTAAGCCTTGTTTTTTACCGGTTTGCCCTGGTCGAAACCAAAGGGAAATCGCTGGAAGAAATAGAAAAAATGGTACTGTGAAACCTGTCAGGGTTCACGGTTTATAGGTTTATATAAAATGTCAAAAGGGACCATTTTTAATATTGAAGAATTTGCCGTGCACGACGGGCCCGGAATCCGGAAACTGGTTTTCTTCAAAGGATGCCCGTTACATTGCTCCTGGTGCCATAACCCGGAAGGGATTTCTTTTCAAAAGGAACTGATGGTGAGCAGGTCATCCTGCATTCACTGCGGGAGGTGTACGGCTGTTTGTACTCAAGAGGAGTGTATTTCATGCGGAAAGTGTGTCTCTGTTTGTCCTTTAGGGCTGCGGAAAATTGTGGGACAGGAAACAGAAGCAGTCGATCTGGCAAAAATTCTGTTAAAAGGAAAAGAAGTTTTGACCAACAGTGGCGGCGGAATTACCATTTCAGGCGGGGAACCTCTTGCACAACCTGCTTTTCTTTTTGATCTGATCAGTCAATTAAAACCAATGAATATTGCCGTGGAAACGTCCGGGTATGCAAACAAAGCTGTTTTCAGGGAAATGGTTTCATCGGTCGACCTGGTTTTGATGGATATAAAGCATACCGACCCGGAAATTCATAAAAGATATACAGGGGTTAGTAATGCCCGCATATTAAGGAACGTGGAAATCCTGTGCCGGTCGGAAACCGGTTTCCGTATCCGTATTCCCCTGATACCCGGAGTGAATGACGACCTGAAGAACATACAAAAAACGGCGTCGCTCATTAAAGGCGCCAAACATCTTCAACGGGTCGAACTACTCCTTTATAACCAGACGGCCGGGGCAAAATACCCGATGGTGAATAAAGTTTTCTGTCCCGGGTTTGATACTTCAAAACAAGTAAATATTCCGGTCAGGGTATTTGAAGAGAATAATATTAACGCAATCGTACTATGAAAGAAAGAATCAAAATAATGTTGGATGATGTGTTCAGTAAAAAACATCATCAGTTCAGGCAAAATATTGATGAGGATACCTTAAGCAATTTTACAGATTCGATGAAAGCGCAGGGTCTGAATGATATTCAAAGGGCCAGGAGAAGGTTAAGCTGGGTTCTGGAAAACGAAAAGCCGGTCATCCTTCAGGATGAAAAAATTGTTTTTACACGGACTGTCCCGAAAATACCGGCTGTTTTTACAAAGGAAGAATGGGCTGAGATAAAAAAAGATCATTATATCCACGAATCGGGACAGGTTTGTAACATCAGTTCCAATTACGGTTATACCATTGGCGTCGGACTGGAACAACGGCGAAAAGAAGTTTTGCAGTCTATGGATATTCATGCTGCACAGGGAGATAAACAAGGAGTTGAATTTCTGAAGTCTGTTCTTCAGGCGATTGACGATATTGAAAAGCTGGTCGACCGCTATGCTGCGCTAGCGCTCGAAACAGACAGGGATGACATTTTTACCATTCTGAAACAGGTTCCCCGGTATGGCGCGCGGTCGTTTCACGAAGCTTTGCAGTTTTTCAGGATACTTCATTTTACCTTATGGGCTTCAGGAAATTACCATAATACGGTCGGGCGGTTCGACCAGTACATGTTTAAATACCTGAAAAATGACCTGGACGCGGGTGTCCTGGATTATGATTCTGCTTTTGAACTATTGCAGGAGTTTTTCATTTCCTTTAATAAGGACAGCGATCTTTATCCCGGCATGCAGCAGGGAGATAACGGGCAAAGCCTGGTGCTGGGCGGAGTTGATGCGGACGGGAACGAGGCGTTTAACCTGCTGTCGGAAATGTGCCTCAAAGCCAGTCTGGAACTGAAACTGATTGACCCGAAAATAAATCTGCGTGTGACCAAAAACACACCCATTGAAATTTATGACCTGGGAACCGAACTGACCAAACAGGGACTTGGCTTCCCGCAATATTCCAACGATGAGGTTGTCATCCCGGGCCTGCTGTCAAAGGGATACGAACTGGAAGATGCACGTAATTACGTGGTTGCCGCCTGCTGGGAATTTATTATCCCTGGAAACGGGATGGACATACCCAATATAACTGCCTTATCATTTGCCCGGGTAGTCGATTCGGCTATTAAAAAATATCTCGCGAAGAGTGAAGATTTTGGTTCGTTCATGAAAAGTATCAGGCAGGAAATCAGCGATGAAGTGAATGCACTTGTTTCAGTCCTGAAAAATATTTACATGGAACCGGCCCCTTTCCAGTCGCTGCTGATGAATGGTTGTATCGAAAATGCAAGGGACATTTCACTGGGTGCAAAATATAATAACTACGGAATTCATGGCACGGGCATATCAACGGCAGCCGATTCGCTGGCGGCAATTAAGAAGCATGTTTTTGAAGAAAAAGCAATAAGCAAACAGCAACTTGTCTGGGAGATAGAAGATGATTTCCAGGGGAACGACCCGGTCTGGCTCCAGTTGAAATACGATTCGCCAAAAATGGGAAATGACGATGATTTTGTTGACCAGATTGCAGTGGAATTGTTGAATACTTTTTCCGATGTGACCGCTAATTTAAAAAATGAGCGTGGCGGATGTTTCCGTCCCGGTTCCGGATCGGCCATGTATTACCTGTGGCATGTGAAAGATATCGGTGCCTCGGCTGACGGACGAAAAAAAGGCGACCCCCTTTCTGCAAATTTCTCCCCGGCAATGAATGTGAAACTGAACGGGCCAATATCCATTATCCGGTCATTTTCAAAACCTGATATGAAAAGAATTATGAATGGCGGGCCGCTTACCCTTGAGCTGCACGATACTGTTTTCCGCAACCAGGAAAGCATCCGGAAGGTTTCGTGCCTGGTGAAATCGTACATGGACATGGGCGGGCACCAGCTTCAGATCAATGCCGTAAACAGGGAACGTTTACTCGAAGCCAAGGCCCACCCGGAACTGCATAAAAACCTGATAGTCCGGGTCTGGGGCTGGAGCGGCTATTTTACTGAACTCGACGAGGTTTACCAGGACCATATCATCCAGCGGGTTGAATTGAATGTGTGAAACAGGTAGTACAAAAAGACGTTGGCAGACCTTTTCTGCTGGTCCGGAATACTCCATATCCTAATGCGAAGCATGTCCGCATCCTGATGCGGGGAACCTTATATTTTTTGAAATGACAGATCTCTTCCTGTTTTTTGCACATTTTTGCAATACTCAATTTAAATAACTGAATATTAAGTTCATATGGATACTTTGAGATGATTTTGGGTGTTGCGAAAAATTTTATATGTATATCCGAGAAGTAAAGAACAGGTCTGGGAGTATTAGTATTCAGATAAATAATAGATCAACTAATTTTGAAACCGCTAACAGTTTTAGTATCTTCTCTAGTCTTGCTGCAAGTTGCAGCAAATCAGTAATATTAGCTATATGAAATAAAAAGAATGGTTCCAAATTTCGGAAACGGTGGATAAATTATAGTAGAGACGCACGGCCGTGCGTCTCTACGTGCCCAATGATGCGATCCCAATAATATTGCATTTTCCGGTTGTGAATTTGGCCAAACAAACAGGCACCTGATTTTTGTTTAGGTACCTGCTGGACGGTATGCGAGGAAGCCTGATTCCTTATTCGGGAATAAATATTCAGGTAGACGTTGCTGGTAAAAATTTTCCACTAAGGAACTGTTGAGAAATAAAGTGACCAATTTATAGGCAGGAGTTTTGTTTTTTAACAACTCAAAAAAACAGCGAATAGTAAACTATTTAATGCTTTTTTGAAAAAGTTAAAAGACAAAAGAACAAGTAGAAATGGTCAGGTTATTACGAAACAGTGACTAAGGGAAATGAACCCGACACTGTTCGCCAAAAACCTGTACCTGTTAGTACACCGGGGGTAATCATTCAATGAACGTTAAACAGTTATATAAGCGACTTCTTGTTGCACCCGGGGTGAAAGAGATGCTCCGGTGGTCTACTGGCTCACTGGCCATCTACTCGACTAGCAACTGGGTTTTATTTTTGTCTGTCTAATCATTTCGTTTCAATCTCTAGCTATCTGTAATGACGTTTGTCCGGAGTGCTAAATTTATTTTCATAGGGTAGGGTTTATTCTCAACTTTTTATTGTTTTACCCGATGCTTCTAATAGTTGAGGTTTGTCTTCTAATCCGATTTTTGCTACTGCATAGAATTCACTCATCCAATCGTCAACCTTTGCAAAGGCTGCATCTTTTGCTTTTGTCGCTTCTTGTGATTCTCCTTTTAACTATTTATCTTCTCAATAGCTGCTTTCATCCTAAACGTCCAAACAAATATCAAATTAAATGACTTTGTTCCAATTTAGCGATTACCTTTAACTCGCACTAAAGAATGCACTGATGTCGATAAACCTGGAACGTAAGAATATAAAATTCAGACCTGACGTGTCGCGTGTGATCGCCCGTTTTCTCTTTACAACAGATGAAAGGGCGAAGAATACTATCCGATCGGTGTTGGGTATGCCGGAAGAGGAGGTCTCACAGGTATTAAACCCGGAGTTGAGGGATTTTTCGCTTCGCCATAGAAACATCTCTAAGATATTTGAAAATCATTTTAACAAAATTGCCTATTTGATCATTCAAATGAATATCGATACTGAGTCAATCAGTTTTTTACATAAAATACTCATTGGATCCTATTTTACGATGGAATATTCCATTGAGTCGGCTGCATTTTTTAACCCTTCGATTGTGGAACATCCTGACCAGTCTGAAATTTCACCTGATGAAAAAAGAGTAATTCTCAGTTTTAGGGCTACAGGCGAAGGACATATTTCTTCCATTGTTTTTCGTACCGGTATAATGGATAAAAATAATCATCTGCTTGTTGAACCAATTGGCAATATGCTTGAAGAAGCCGAACATATCCGTCGGCATATTTACGATAAAGAATCGTTTAAGAGAAAATTGGAGGAGATGAATTTCCACGCTATAATTCCATCAGATATAATCCTGAATAAATTAAGCGATCGGTTTACGTACGGAGAGTTAAGAAAGTGTATTGACAATGCAAAAGAATCACTTCACCTGGCTGCCGATAAAGAGTTGCTGTTTAATGAAATTACATGGTTGGCTTCGTCACATTATGAACTGGAATTTTCATTAGATACCAATATTTCCGAACGGGTTATTTTTCCGGTATCGGACAATGAAAAGAATGGTATTGAAGATGCACGTTTTGTGAGATTTATCGATGAAAACCACGAAACGACTTATTATGCTACCTATACTGCTTACGACGGCACAACAATATTGCCTAAAATGCTTGATACCAAAGATTTTTATCATTTCAGGATACTTCCTGTTCATGGCGAAATTGCCCAAAATAAAGGAATGGCTCTTTTTCCACGAAAAGTGAAAGGCAAATATGCGATGCTCTGCCGTTTGGATGGGTTTAACAATTACATCGCTTTCTCCGACAACATCAATGTTTGGCGTAAGGCCAAATTGCTAATGAGGCCAAAATATTCCTGGGAGTTTATCCAGATTGGCAATTGTGGCTCACCTATTGAAACATCCGAAGGTTGGTTGGTGATTACCCATGGCGTTGGGGCAATGCGCGAATATGCATTGGGGGCATCCTTGCTGGATTTGAATGATCCGGCCAAAGTAATTGGCCGCTTAAAATCTCCATTATTAATGCCCAATGCAGAGGAACGTGAAGGTTATGTGCCCAATGTCGTTTATTCGTGCGGATCAATGGTTCACAATAATGACCTGATCATACCTTATGCCATGTCTGATTTAGCTTCGACCTATGCCACTGTTGATTTGAAAGAGTTGTTGGCAGAGCTGAAAAACAGTGAGTAATCAGGGGCAATTTATTTTTTATAAATACCTTCTACCCATCTTATTAAAGTAAAAGCTCACAAAATGTGGGAATCATGTAAGTTATTGTCGGATTTGTGTAATGCTTAACGGGATAAAGTTGCATACTTTTCCGTTCAATTATAATGAAAAGTGAATTCATGAAAATTCTTCTCTATGTCATTGCCAGCTTGATATTCATTATTTGGGCTATTCTGATTATCGGATTTAAAACTTCTGCATCAGTTCATTATCTTCTTGCAATTGCACTGATTGTTGTCATTTTTAATATTCTTTTTGGTAAAAAATTGTCAAAAAAGTAAGACTTTCTGTATTTAAATAGAATTGGCAGCACCATATTCACTATATCATTAGATCGACAAATGTCCTGTTAAATAAAAAATTGGTTAAAAAATGAGAAAAGAATTCGATATCCATTACTGGAACATGAACAATTACAAATTAATAGAAAAGTACCCACAGCTTACCGAGGCTGATTTAATATGGAGACACGAAACAAAAGATGACTTGTTTCAGACAATTGCTGAGAAATTAGGAATAAAAAAGAAGGAACTGGAGGAAATAGTAGCAGGTTTATAGTGCCTTTTATTCACAAGAATTAAAACTTAAAAAGAACAGAAATGAACTACTTGTATTTAATTATCATACTACTTGTCATCTTTTTACTGGCAGGTGTAAGAATTGTAAGACCCACTCAGCGTGGGCTTATGGAGCGGCTTGGAAAGTATAAAAAAATAGCCGACCCCGGTTTTCATTGGATTATACCCGTTATTGACCGGATATTTATGGTAAATATTACCGAACAGATGATTGATGCTGAACCGCAGGAGATTATTACCAATGATAACCTGAATGCCAGTGTTGATGCCCAGGTTTATTTTAGGGTGAAATCCGATGAGGGAAGCATCAAAGGTTCCACATACGACGTAAACGATTACCAGTGGCAGATAGTTAATCTTGCCAGAACAACCCTTCGTAATATTATAGGAACGCTTACGTTGAAATCAGCCAACAGTGAGCGTGGAAAAATTAACACCGAATTGCATGAGACCCTTCATAAAGAGACTCAAAGTTGGGGAATTGAAATTATCCGTACCGAATTGAAACAAATTGATCCTCCGGCGGATGTTCAGGAAACCATGAACAAAGTGGTAAAAGCTGAAAACGAGAAAATTGCGGCAATTGATTCTGCAACTGCCGCCGAAACTGTGGCAGACGGTGTTAAACGGGCAAAGATTAAAGAAGCAGAAGGTTATAAACAGGCTAAAATATTACATGCCGAAGGTGAAGCAGAAGCCATTAAACTCGTAAATGGGGCTGCTGATAAATATTTTATTGGAAATGCCCAACTGTTACGAAAATTGGAAGCTGTTGAAGCCTCACTCGAAAAAAATGCAAAAATAGTAGTTCCAACGGGTACTGATTTGGTGAATATCATTGGTGAAATGGCCGGAATTGTGCCGCTTGACCGTAAACAATAAAAATTAGCTATTTGCTAATAAGAGGCTTCTGCTTGTAAAAATAAGTTTAACTTGCACTTAAATTAATTATTGAAAAAATGAATAAAGGAACAGTAAAATTTTACAATGATTCGAAGGGATTCGGATTTATTAAAGATGCAGATTCTTCAAAAGAGTATTTTGTCCATTCAACAGGTTTAAACGACAAAATCAAAGAAGATGATGAAGTAACTTACGACCTTGCACAAGGACAAAAAGGCTTAAATGCAGTAAATGTGAAACTCGCATAGTTTGATGTAAAAACGTTTAAAATTCAGGTCCTGTTAATAGCAGGACCTTTTTTTATTCCGATTCCGGCATTCTAAATGTGAAAAAATCGTTTCAAATCAGTTCCTTTTTTCAGACGAACATGCACATACAACAAAATAGATGAGACAAAAATGGCGGCAACCATTACAGTAATGCTCCAGCCAAAACTAAGGCAGTTTTTTGTATAAACAGAGATAATCCCATCGATACAAACACACAGCAACCCTGATGCAATAATCGAATAGGCAATAAGGTTTAATTCTTTCTTTTTTGTTTTTTTTTCAACTAAAATAAAGGATAAAACAATGATATATGCAGCCAATAACAAAGGAATTCCAAGTTTCGTGCCCCACCCTGCATTCCCGGTATAAAGATCGAGAAGAAAAATAAAAGTGGCAGATGTTAGAAAACTCAAGGAAAACTGCAGGAATATTTTTTTATGTAAAAATAAAACAAGGGTAATATTTACAAATAACGCCAATCCAATAGTTATGATGTATTTTGACCAGTTAAGTGTATGACTTCCTACTAAATTAATAGTTAAGGTAATAAGCATTCCTGAAAAAAGAATTATCCCGGCAATCTCCCAAAATATTTTTCGTTTTTGTAATTGGGTTAATTTCTGAAAATTGGTTCGCTCTATTTTTTTTGTTTTACCCGAATTTAAATAATCTAATTCGGTGCTGTTTTCATTGGATACCGGTTCTCCGCATAACGAACAATAATTTGCGTTTTCTTCCAGTTCTACTCCGCAATTTTCACAGTAAATCATGATTTCCGTTTTTTGTTTCTGTTTTCATACAAATACCCTGGTCTTGTAAAAATACTTTGAATTTGTTTTCAAACTCTTTTGATTTGGTAACGTTTCCAAAACTCAATATCAGTTTGTCTCCAAAGCCGATTACCCCGCAGTTTATTTTTAGCATTTTGTTGGGAGGTGGTGGTATGGCAATAAAATATTCAATAAGGTCATTAGTCTCTGGTGGCAGTTTTATTTTTCCCATGTTGCTGATTACCCCACTGTATTGACTCGTCCCCAGAGAATAAAATTTTATGCGCAGCAAGGCACTTTTCAGGAAAAGAGGGATTCCCCTTACGTACATCTTTTTTTCACTACCCACATTCCTCGAAATGTTTTTATTGATTAGTTTTTCGTCGGTTTCTAACTGCATTTGATGAAAAACCGATTTAAGTATTTCGTCGAAGGTGTAATGACCAAGGCGCAGATCAATTTCGGGCATCACAAACAACGAAAAATTCCGCATACTTTTCGTTGGGAAAATATTTCGTAAGTCAATGGGCACCTGTACCCGCAATCGTTTATTTTTTATGAATTTATTCGAAAGGGGCAGAGCTTCAAAAATTTCCTGTAAAACATACAGGTACACCGATACCAGATATGTGGTAATGTTTACATTTTTATCGTTTGCTACTTGTTTGATTCGGTTAATAGGAATAATGCCGGTAGATTGTTCAAATCGTGGAGTCGGATTTAGCGAAAAAGGAAGGTGAAAAGCTTTCGACCGTTTGATCATTGGTGGAATGTCTTCATTAAAATACCTTTTGTAGGCATCTTCGTATTCCTCTTCCAATATGGGAGAATTCGGTTTTATGTAAGGAAATTCAGCAGAAATACTTGCCCCGCAAATCTTTGAGTATTCTATCAGAATGGTTTTTAAAAATTCAAAACCTCCGCTGCCATCAGTTATTATATGCGAAAATTCAACGCTTATCCGGTTCTTCCTCACTAAAATCCGCACAAAAACTTCACCTTTTGAAAACCTCTTGCACAAGTGACGGTTGTCAATTTCAATGGGAATATGCTTAGGCAGGTGCTCCAAATAAAACCAAAAAAAACCTTCTTTGAGTTGTACTTTGTAATAAGGGAAACGTTTTTCGGCCAATAGAACGGCCTTTTGAAACGATTTTATTCTAACCGGCTGTTTTAAAACGGCTGTTAACCTGAAAACAACAGGAACTTCATCGGATATAATTGCCGGAAAAATTTTCGCTGCATTATCAAGAGGAAACCAAAACCGATCTTTCTTTGGTGATGAAATTCCCATATATTATTTTTTGTTTTAATATTTCAACCCAGTTGAGTAGGATTGAAATAAAATTACTTTTTGGCTTGCGTTACAATCAGCATTCAATAAACTTTTAAAGTTATACATTAATCAATGATTAATAGAAACATTCTCATGTTAAATCCTCAAAAACGCCTCCCCAATAAGGAGAAAGCATTTCAATATATTCGATTTGAGCTGCAAATCCGAATCATAATTCAGGATTCATGGAGCGTACTGGATCATATGAAAAAGTAAAAGACGATTTATGAAGTTTTTGAAATTAGATTACTTTATGAAAATCGTCATAAGCTTGCAGGACGGTCAGATACGAAATTAAATAGGCCAGCGAACTTTCAGCACCCTGGTTGCGGTTCACCCCATAATTTTCAAAACCATCGCAGCATCCCTGTGTCTCGAAGTCGTAAAGGCTCATTCGAAGGTCGTTTTCTCCCAAAAACCATAAGAACGATGTGTATAGTTTGTTCAGGTAATCTTTGTCTTTTGTGAGGTAGAAGGCCTGATGGTACATTAAAATCGATGCCATGGCATCAACGGGTTGTTGTGCAAAAACCGACCGTTCGCCATCTTTTTTAAACCACTTTTCGTTTCCTATAATCGAAAGATAATTGTCTTTCATGGTGTGCATGGTCAGAAAATTCATGGAATCGATTGCGGTTTCTGTAATTTTATTGTCATTCAAAATTTCGGCTGCATGTAAAAGGGCTAATGGTAATATCCCGTTATCGTAAGCCAATAAAGATTCGAACCATCTCCAGTCCGGGCTTTGGTTCTCATTATAATGTTTTACTAATGTATTGGCCATCTTCCGCAGCCTTTCTGTCATTGAATCGTCTGACGGATTGCTTTTCAAATAGAAACAAATACCAATCATGGTATTGGCAATGCCTCTGATCGATTCCAGTTTTTCAAAATTTGGCGCGGCATTAAAGAACAGTAATCGCCCTGTTTGGTAGTAGGCATCGTTGGGCGCATTGTACAATAAATATCCCAGTGCCCATATTGTCCTGCCAAACGAGTCTTCTGAGCCAATTTCATCGAGATAATTTCGGCTAAAACTCAAAAAATTGCGGAAAGTTCCATCTGCATTCTGCATATAATGGATGTAGCTTAGATAAACAGGCGACAATTCAAGCGCCCGTTTGTTTTTCATTTGCCGATAGGCCATCAATACCATGAGCAGCGCCCGCGAATTATCGTCGAGGCAATATCCCTCCTTTAGGTTGGGTATTCCAAATTTTGCATGTTGAATTATTCCGGTATCGTCGGTTAACCGGTTGATGTGTGTTAATGAAAAAGGTGGCAGGATCAGGAGATCAAATTCTGTCTCTTTTTTCTCTATTGAAGTTAAATTCTCTGTTAAAACTGTTTGTGTTAGTTCCAGATACCTGTCGCCTATTTTGGACCACGTAATATCTTTTCCGTAATCCGCCGCTCTATTTTTTAAGTTGTTCATCTTTGCCGGATGATCCAGCAAATCGTTTACGATTGTGCTTAATTCCTCGAAATCGTTAAAATTAAACAATAAGCCTCTTTCGTCTGAAAGTAATTCTTCGGCATGCCAATAAGGAGTTGAAATTACAGCGGAACCAACACCCACGGCATAGGAAAGTGTTCCACTGGTGATTTGAGCTTCATTCAGGTAAGGAGTGATGTAAATGTCGGAAGCATACAGGTATTTAAATAAATCCTGCTCATCGATAAACTCATTCAGAAACACCACATTTTTATCGAGATGCAGTGTATTTACAAGGCGCATGAGATAAATACGGTACTCTTCGCCCGAATGCCTTAACACATTGGGATGGGTTTTCCCTAAAACAATATAAACTACATTGGGGTATTTTGCTGCAATTTTTGGGAGCGCTTTAATTACTGTTTCAATGCCTTTGTTACGGCTTACAAAGCCAAAAGTTAACAGCACTTTCTTGTTTTCGAGTTTAAACTCTTTTTTTGATGCTTCGGAACTAAAATAAATGTCGGGAACACCGTGTTCTATTAAGGCGATTTTCTCTGCGGGTACCTGATACACTTCGGTTAAGAATTCGACAGCTTTGTGGCTCATCACCACAATTTTGTGTGCCATTTTACAAATTTCCTGTAAAACCGCTTTTTCGTTGTACGATGGGTTTTTAAGAACAGTATGAAGGGTTACAATCAGTGGAATTTCCAATCGATATAATAAGGGAAGAATGTACACCCCGCTTTGTCCGCCAAAAATTCCAAATTCATGTTCCAGTATACAAAGGTCGGCGCCACTAAGATTAATGTATTTAACCGCTTTCAGGTAATCGCTTTGGTGATCCTGCCTGATGGTTAGTTTAACTTCTTTGGGGTATTTGTAAGTGAGCTCGTTGTCGTTTAAGGCAACCACAAAACCGGTATTGTTTTTTTCCTGATTGTCTGTATTTTTTAATACGGAATTAAACAAATTGTTGGTGAAAGTACCTATGCCGCATTCACGAGGGATGTATGTACCAATAAAAGCTATCTTCATTTTTTAATTTTATTTAATTTACAAAACGGTACATCAACCCGAATTCCGACTTCTCCTGCAATGGCTCACTTCAACTCAATGGAATTATTTTTTTCTTTCGACATGGTGTGTATTTTTTGTGCTTGATAATTACATATTAAACGAAGGCTTCTTCATAACCACTTTTAATTATTGTTGAGATCATTTTGAACCGTCCGTTGGCTTTAATTTTGCCCGAAGTATGCGCCGGTATAATAATGCCTTGCCCGGTTAAAACGATGTTCGGTTTTTTATCGGTTAATACCTCGGCAACTCCTTCGATGACCTGGATAAATGTGTCGAATGGGCAAATTTTCTCAGTTAAAGCCTCTCCTGTATCAACAGCCACTATGTTTATATTGCCTGTTGTTTTTCTGATAATGGTTTTACTGACCACCAAATTTGGGAGATACTCAATAATTTTTATGAGAATATGTGATTTCGACTTTTCAATTTCTGTGGTTAGCATGTGTTTTGATTTATAAGTAATCAAAGGTATTACTCATCAACTTTGAAAGTGTTATACAATTGAAAGTTTAAGTTACATCATTCTCACATTTTCGAGTGTGTTGCGCCGTTGGTTTTTGAATTTTTTGAAGTGACTGGGGGTTGCCCTTTGTTTCATTCACACCATTACCCATTGTTTTTTATTATCCCGTTATTTGCCGGTTATCCGATGATTGTAGGTTGTCCCGGAAGGGGGTAGGGGGGCGGGGGGAATTTATCAGGGCAGACACACAGGTCTGCCTCTACAGAGGGCATGGTGATGTTTTCGATGATGCAATGAAAATGGTTGGGCATAATAACCATTTAGAGGCACCGCATATTGGGATATTTATTTTCCAATTCGTAATACCATTCTCCCACCATCTGTCCGGCATTGTTCAATTGCATTTTCCGGTTGTGGATTTGGCCAAACAAACAGGCCCGGTTTTTTACACAGATGGTTACGAAATACAATCCGGCCCGGGAGTAATCGTATCCTCTCAAACGGAGGTTACGGCGATGATGAAATAATGGGGTGCCGGTCATGATTGCAAATTTTATTTTTATGGGCGCAATGTCATTCCAAAGGTACAAACATCTCCATGAAGACCATATATTCCCCGCCGGTTTTTCTAATCCAATAATTACGTTGCCATAATTTGCCTTTAAACGGCGGAGATATCAAAAAAGGCAGCAGATATACAAACCTACTGCCTTTTTTCATGGCTCAACTGTGCCTTAATTCCTAATTTGTTAGCGGCTGGTATTATTCATTTTCATTCTCAATCTGTTTCCATTTATCTTTAATATTTACCTCTCCATCGAAATAATTAACTTGAGAGTCTTTATTGAAAATCTCAAATGTTGGGGCTAATAATATTTTATCTGAATCAGGATATTCTGCAATATCATATCCAATATAAGTTCTTATGTCCAAAAAAATGCAAATCTCAGCAGTATGATTATATAATTGATGTGCTCCTGTTTTTCCTTTTTCAAAAAAAATCAAATCTCCACTATTTACAATTTCTAATCCATTTGGAGTTCGTAAAGTTGCAGAGCCAGAAATAATCATAAAAAGTTCCTCTGCATATCTGTGAAAATGGTAGGGAGCAGAATATTGGTCTGGGTTTAATTGTCTTAAATCAAAGTTCAAGTTTTCAGGATTAATTCCCTTTTTTATTCTTGAAACATCTGTAAATATTCTATAATTATCAATTTTATTTGGACTTTCTTGAAATTTCCTTATTTCAGATTTTAAAATTGTTGCCATAATCTAAATATTTTTAAGTCTACTTAAACCAATCAGTCAGGAAATCTTGGCATTTATGAAGTTTGAACTCAGTAATTCGATACTCTTGAATACCCGCTTTTACCAAAGGGTCATTATTACAAAATCTATCTATATCTTCACATTTTACTATGATAATTCCACCTCCAACGCCAATTTTTGGACCTGAAAAAAGAACAGATCCGTCTTTAAATCCTTTATCCAGATATTTAAGATGTGCATTTATAACATCCTCTAATTCTCCTTGTTCTGGAATATTTTTTCCAAATGAACCTTCCAATGTATAGTATTTAATTTTATTCATAGATTTATCTCCAATGTTTATAGTACATTAAAATTACAAAAAATATGCAGTTACTGCACACTTGCCGCACCGGGTAGCTTACGCCCCCTAAGAACCGTACGTGCCAGTTTCCCGGCATACGGTTCAAGCCCTTTTAAGGCTATCCCGGCGAAGGGATACCCGGCCATGATTTATTGTTTCTTGCATAACAAATGTAGTTACTTGCTTGCACTCTTTAGCTAAATCTTCTCTCCATTTTGTTCGTTTGAAGAAATATTTGTCGAATTCAGGCAGAAAAGGATTCGCCTTACTTTTCACTTTAACATGATAACGAATGGGAACGTACGCAATACGGTATAACCGGTTGTGTTCGATCCCTTTCTTGGTTATTCTTTGATCGGTAAAGTGATTGTTTTGAAAGTAGCGATAATAAATCCACCAACGGTTTTTGTTCCCGTGCTGGTATTTAGCCCATCGTTTAAGCTGCCGGTAAATGAATGACCCCAAACGGGAGAAAGTCCGTTTTGCACATATTGCCCTTGTGGTCGTTTGGCCACCCCCGTATAACCGGGTTGAGCACCCGGATGATAAGGGAGTAAAAAAGCGTTCTTTGAAAAAATGGACTTTCCTGTTGACGGCAAAAAACTTTCCGCGCTTGCCGAACGGGAAAATTATGCCCGCCCGGATGATAAAAAGCTGGCATCACTGCCGCTTTTCCTGGTCCCGGCGGAAAGGAAGGACAAAACCGGAATGAAAAAATGCAGGAAGGACAGTAAAAAATCATTTAATCCCCTTAGACTGATCATTTAAGCACCAGCGGTTTAGCCCAACACGAATTAAAACACAATTGAGCAGGGGGGCCGAAAGCCGGAGATATCAAAAAAGGCAGCAGATATACAAACCTACTGCCTTTTTTCTTGGCTCAACTGTGCCTTAATTCCTAATTTGTTGTGTGCTGCCCTTTTTTGTCTTTTGGTTTATTTATTTTCATATTTAAAAGTAATCGGTTTTGGAATTGTCAGAAAGTATACTATCACAATTAAAGTAATTGATGCAATCATTAAAAATGCAATTTTTGCTCCTAACCAAAACCAAATAAATCCTGTTAGCGAACTTGCTATCAAAGTACAAATGCTTTGCAATCCAGTAAATGTACCTATTGCAGTTGCGGTGTCTTTTTTTTGAGTAATATTAGAAATCCATGCTTTTGAAATTCCTTCTGTTGCAGAAGCATAAATACCATAAAGAAAAAACAACCAAAAAAAGAAATACAGGTTTGTGTTCATGGACATTCCGAAATAAACCATCGCAAATAAAGCAAGACCGAAGATAAAAATTGTTTTTAGTCCAACCTTATCCGCTAAAATGCCAATTGGAAAGGCAAACAAAGCGTAAATCAGATTGTAAAAAATATAAACTCCTATTACCATTGTATCATTAAGTCCGGCTTGCTTTGCTTGGAGTAAAAGAAAAACATCTGAACTATTGAACAATGTAAAAATCAAAAGTCCAATTACAACTTTTCTGTATTCAGATGAACTTACCTTCCAGTACTTTAAGAATGAAAAGAAAGGCGTCTTTACTTTTAAACTTTGCTTATCTGTATTTTTATCCTTGAGGTAGAATGATGATCGCACTGCTAATAGTCCAGGAACAAATGCTATGAAAAATAGTGTTTTATAGTCTTGAGGGAAATAAAACAAGTAGAGCAAAGCTAACGATGGTCCTATAACTGCTCCTAAAGTGTCCATCGAACGGTGAAATCCAAAGATTTTACCTTTTGTTTGTGGTGTTGCTTCGTCAGAAAGCATAGCATCTCTCGCCCCTGTCCGAATCCCTTTACCGAAACGGTCTATTGTACGTGCAAAAAAAATCCAAAGAGGAAAAATAAAAATTGCCATCATTGGTTTCGAGATTGCACTAAATGCATAACCAATTTGTACAAAAGGAACTCTTTTGTGCGAAATATCGGAAAGTTTTCCAAAGTAGCCTTTGCTAAGTCCTGCTGTTGCTTCAGCAACACCTTCAAGTATCCCAATTAGGACAATGGAAAACCCTATTGTCTTTAAATAAATTGGCATAATTGGATACAGCATTTCGCTTGCTGTATCTGTAAACAGACTAACCAATGATAAAATCCAAACTGTTTTTGTAATATATTTCAAACTATTCTATGTGTTTGTCATCATTGTTTTTAAATAGTAGCAATGTTGTTTTTCAGGGTTGCACCACCGGGTAGCTTACGCCCCCAAAGAACTGTACGTGCCAATTTTCCGGCATACAGATCAGGCACTTTTAAGGCTCTCCCGGCGAAGGGTAACCCGGCTGTTCTTCCTGTTTTTATTAGCTATAAAAGTAGTCATTTGTCTGCATCTTTTTGCACATCCGGTGCAAGGACAAGCCCTGGGGGGGTTGCCCCAACTCCCTATTGGTCGAAACGAGGGATAGTAGAAGAGGCAAAATCCTTGCTCCGGCTGGTATGTCTGCTTCTTCAGTGCATAACAAAACCAGGGGGCGAATTTGCAGTATTTACAGAGAAGGCTGTAAGCAAAACCAGGAAAAACAAATTATTCAAAAAAGAAAACAGTAAATTGGAAACAACATGACATACATATCAGAAATAAATTCTTATGATTGTCATCCTATTCTAAAAACAAAGTAAAATCTGTCAAGGTATTTTAGGAAAGGTTACAATGTATTATGCGTATATCTTTATCGAGTTATACGCATAGCCCAAAATTGGCAAGCCGTATGCTTCACAATATCCCGTTTTCCCGGTTTTTAATCCGCTTCGTTTCTATGATCGGCAACCACGAGGGATTGCCCCTACGGTTGCCCTTTGCTTCGTCCGAATAAATGGACTTTCCTGTTGACGGCAAAAAACTTTCCGCGTTTGCCGAACGGGAAAATTATGCCCGCCCGGATGATAAAAAGCTGGCATCACTGCCGCTTTTCCTGGTCCCGGCGGAAAGGAAGGCCAAAACCGGCATGGAAAAATGCAGGAAGGACAGTAAAAAATCATTTAATCCCCTTAGACTGATCATTTAAGTACCAGCGGTTTAGCTCAACACGAATTAAAACACAATTGAGCAGGGGGGCCGAAAGCCGGAGAGATCAAAAAAGGCAGCAGATATACAAACCTACTGCCTTTTTTCATGGCTCAACTGTGCCTTAATCCCTAATTTGTTAGGTTGCGTTTTTTATTTTTTTGTTCCAAATCCTTTGAAAAATGTATAACTAAAAACTCCATCAGATTCCGCTGTCCGATATAAATCCTTTAAACCTTTCTCAAATGTCAACCTATCCACAATGCCCTGCTGTATTGCCTTTTCACCAACTCCCTCAATCATGGCTGTAAATGTGTTTTTAATAAATCCTTCGACAAGCTGAGGCTTGCTTGCATCTACATAAACCATTCGTGGTGAAACAGAAATATCAGCAAGCTCAATTGATTTAAACAAAGGATATAGTTCTCTCCCAATATTTGAATTGCCTCCGCTTTGTTTTTGAAGCTGAATCTGGCAATTAATTGCAGAGTAAGCATATTTACTATCAGGATAAAAGAATGTCGAGCCGTGGTCTCCCTCAACTGCAACAATAGTTCCTCCTTTTTTTAATACTCTTTTTAATTCATTGAGTGCTTGTATCGGATTATGAAGATGTTCCAAAACAAAACAAATAATCACACTATCAAAAGTCTCGTCTTTAAATGGTAAATTATAAATATCTGCTTGCTTTAATTCAACATTATTAATGCCTAAAGATTTAATCATTCTATTAGCCTCTATTATTGAATCTTCCGATAAATCAACCGATATAAAATTTGAATCAGGATTTTTTGTTGCAATTATTTTTGTTTGCGCTCCAACTCCACATCCAGCCTCAAGAACTAAGCTGTCTTTGGGAAATATTGAATCATTATGAATAATGTCATCTAATGTAGCAGCTTGGTCCTTAAGCCTCAAACCTTCCCTTTCAGAATATCCATGTACGTATTTAATGCTTTCCATACTAGTTTTTTTATCAAATTTATTGATTCGTTATTGATTTGAAATCATTTTAACTACGATTAACAGTTTGTGTGTTAAAATGCAACCACCGGGTAGCTTATGCCCCCAAAGAACTGTACGTGCCGGTTTCCCGGCATACAGCTCAGACATTTTTAAGGCATTCCCGGCGAAGGGGCCCCGGCTGTTCTTTCTGTTTTTATTAGCTATAAAAATAGTCATTTGTCTACATTTTTTTGCACTCCCTGAAGCGAAAGGCTTAGCCCTCGTTTCCGTTGCACTCAAACGAAGGCGGGATTACCGACTTTTTGGTCTCATCCTTCGCTTTCCCTTCGGTGCTCCTTCGCTGATCCATAGGGTGGGTATTAAAAACAGAGACCTCCACCAGAATGGGATAAAGGTGATTACAAATCCCCTGTTACTAAGTTCAGAATTGCAAATCCTGACCAGCAAGGGTTTAAACGAAGTAAGGAGAAAGCCGTAAACTGGTTACGCCGAGTTTATCGAAGTTATCCGTACTTGTTTTATCACTGAACCCTTGGCTGGCAACTTACCTGAAGCAAATTGGCTGCATAATAAGAGCCGTATGACGGGAGACTGTCACGTACGATTCTGGGAGAGGCTTAGGGGTGAAATTCCCATTTTCCTACTCGACTTCATGCTGGCGGTTTAATCCGCTTTCAGTTTATTTTAGTCTTCGTTTAGTTGTTTTTTAATTAGTGCTTTCAGTTCTTCTCTGTTTGGTAAGTAGAGCTGATACTTTGAAACAAATAATTGTGAATTTATATTATAAATTCGCATACTTTACGAGTAATTCATCTTTTTCTTTTGATAAAACAATTCCAATTGGTGGATTATCTCCTTCTGTATTTTCTTCATTTTCAAAATATCCCATATACATATTCATCTGGCCTATATCTTCATAACCTGCTTCTTCTTTTTTTAAGTCGATTAATACGAAACATTTTTAAATTCGGTGATAAAATACTAAATCGACTCTAAAATTTCGGTTCCCAAGCATAATGCGATATTGTCTTCCGACAAAAGCAAAACCTTTTCCAAGTTCTAATAAAAATTACTGTAAGCTGTCAATTATTCGGGACTCTAATTCCGATTCACTCAAATTATAAGGTTCTGGAATTTGTAAGAAATCTAAAACATAAGGTTCTCTGATTATGTCTTCAGGTTTTTCAGAGACTTGTCCTTGTTTCGCTAATTTTAAAATCTCGTCTTTATTTTTTGATGCAGCAAGACGTAGAAACAACGATGTTTTTTTTTGTCTTTTTAACTCCCTGGTTGACCAATTTTCAATTAGGCTTTGTTTCTCGTAGAAACTCCTTTCTAATTTATCATCAATTTTGAGAAGTTCGACATAATGAGACCAACTCAAATAGTGCGACAGCGTCGCACTATTTGAATATTCGTTATAAAATTGCCTCATTCTCTTAACATTATAGACTAAATCCTTTGCCGTGAAGTAATGATAAATCTTTTGACAATCGTTCTAACAAACCGCTTCCGTATTCTGCTCTTTCTTTACCGTTTTGCTCAAATTCTACAATGTGTTCACCTACTTTCCAGTACGTGCTTACAAGTTCAGAGTTAACCGCATTAACCGCGTTTTGTTTTCCTGTTAAATATGTTTGAGATATTTGGAAAACTAAATTGTCATAGCTTTTTGCAACAATTTTTATGTCGTCTGATTTAGTCATAAGCTATTCTGAAATTTTAGTTTTCAAAGTTATCTGTTTTTTTGAATCCCATAAATCTCTTGTTGAGCTAATTGTTCCGCTTGCATACAGCTCTGGTGTCAGCCATTTAGTTCAACACTGTCTCCAATACAAAGCGTATGCAAGCAACGCTTCATTAGAAGCTAATTATTGTATGTCGTTTTTTTCATCGACTGATTGCCTGAAATATTACCATCATCGCAGATAAATTAAATAATAAATGCAATATTACATTGGGTAACAGTTTCTTACTTAAAACAAAAATAATTCCAAATATCAATGCTAGAACGAAGTAAAAAAGAAATTGGTCAAAAGCAAATATTCCCTGAACGAAAACAAAAGAGATTCCTGCTGGAATTATTGCGATCCATTTATTGATTTTAAAATCTGATAGTTTTGTTATTGCAAATCCACGATAAATTATTTCTTCACAAAATCCTGCTGTAAAAACCATAACAATGAAGAAAAGTCTTTGTTGTGAGTTTTTTGGGTAGAAGTTCGACAAATTGGCAAGTTTTTCCTGATCTATCGGAACATAATTAAGTGACCATTCTGTAAAACCAAAAATAAGTAGGGCCAAAACCAAGTATGAAACCACTAAAATCATAGTCTTTTTGCCATTTAGTCCATAGCCAATATCTTTTAATTTTTTGTTTTCTTGTTTCAGAAATGCTTTCACAATAAAGAGGCTAATCCAATGTAAAATGATTATTCCACTCCAAAAAGGGATGTAGAAATCAATGTTATTCTTTGTAAACAATTCTTTTGCCATAGGTGTCAGGCTGTAAAGAATGTAAACAAATGGAAATCCCACTAATACAATTAATAAATTTCTTTTTGATTTATTCATTTTCATCTGTTTTTAAATGACCTACAACGGTTCAAGTATCTTTATCTTCTCCAACCTTGCCACAAATTACAACAAATCAGTAGAATAAAAAAGAATGAATGATGCGATCCCAATAATTACGTTGCCATAATTTGCCTTTAAACGGAGGAGATGAGAAACACGATTGCGTTATGCGTGTATCTTGATTGAGTTATACGTGCATCCTGATCGTATTATGCATATATCTTAATCGAGTTATGCGTATAGCCCACAAATTGGCAAGCCGTGTGCTTCCCAATATCCCGTTAAAAAGATCAGGATTGCAAATCCTGACCAGCCGGGGTTGCTGTTTTTGGCATTACAAACGCCTACCAGCCTAATAGTAAACAGGCTCCCAGCCTAAAGGGAGTCGGGTTCCGGGGCGGTTTTGGGGTGAGGAATATCCGGTTGCTTTCCCCGGAAACGGAACCCGGGGGTTTAATCCTCACAGAAAACCGGAAACCTGAAAAAGCGGATTAAAAACACTATCTGTAAATGACTGACCGGCAGGTGATTTTTATCGAGGTAATGTTTAGTTCAACACGGCCTCCAATACAAAGCGTATGCAAGCAACGCTTTATTTGAGGCTAATTATTACCTGCTGGCATTTTATTTCATTTTTTCAATTCATAATTTGTGCTTCTTCCTCCTGCCGACTCTTTTTGTAATACGTTCTTATTTATCAAGTCATTTATGTCCCTAATTGCCGTGTCTTTTGAACATTTTGCAATTTTAGCCCATTTCATTGAAGTCAATTTACCTTCAAATCCGTCCAACAATTTGTTTAATACCTTTTTCTGTCTCTCGTTGATGATTGTTTTGGAATGTCTGTTCCAAAAATCGGCTTTTAACAAAACTCGGGTCAGAATATTATCGGTTGCTTTTAGTGCATTAATCAAGCAACTTAAAAACCATTTTATCCATTCGGTTATGTCAAGGTTTCCTTTTTGCGTTTTTTCAAGAATCTCGTAGTATTCTTTTCTTTCTATTCTAATCTGGGCAGACATACTATAAAATCGTTGAGTACTTTTATCCGATTGGGCTAACAACATATCGGTTAATGCTCTTGTAATTCGTCCGTTCCCGTCTTGAAACGGGTGAATTGTAACAACCCAAAGGTGAGCAATTGCCGCTTTTATGACTAAATCAATTTTATTTTCTTCGTTAAACCATTTTAGGAAACGGTTCATTTCCATTTCGATTAAATTGGCATCGGGAGCTTGAAAATGGACTTTTTCTCTTCCCGCAGCACCAGATACAACTTGCATTTGTCCAGATGTATCTTTTCTCCAATCGGCGACTGTTATCTTGAATATTCCACTTCTTCCCATTGGGAACAATGCTGCGTGCCAATTAAAAAGTCTGTCTGCGGTTAAAGGGTTAAAACAATTATGGGTAGCATCAATCATCATCTCAACCATCCCGTCAACATTTCTGTCAGACATAATTGTACCCGCGAATTCCATCCCCAATCTTTGAGCAATTGAAGAACGTACTTGCTCGGGATTCAACAGTTCCCCTTCAATTTCTGCTGATTTTAATACATCTAAAGTTAATGTTTCAAGTAAAGCCTCATCCCGTAATTCAAAACCCAGAGATTCCATTTTTCCAATTAAACGCCCTTGTAGATTTCTCGCTTCACCTAGCAAAGTGACGAATTCATCACTATTCCAGGTAAAATTTGGCCAATTATTTTTTTGATGTATATAATAATCCATTCGTCTTAAAATTTGCAACAAATATATAGATTAATCGTTGCAACCTAAAATTATCGTTGCATTATTTGCATTGAATAAATGCCTTATTCGTTGCACGATGCTTTTTTTATGCTTGCAGGACCGGGTAGCTTACGCCCCCTAAGAACCGTACGTGCCAGTTTTCCGGCATACGGCTCAAGCCCTTTTAAGGCTCTTCCGGCGAAGGGATACCCGGCCATGATTTATTGTTTCTTGCATAACAAATGTAGTTACTTGCTTGCACTCTTTAGCTAAATCTTCTCTCCATTTTGTTCGTTTGAAGAAATATTTGTCGAATTCAGGCAGAAAAGGATTTGCCTTACTTTTCACTTTAACATGATAACGAATGGGAACGTACGCAATACGGTATAACCGGTTGTGTTCGATCCCTTTCTTTGTTATTCTTTGATCGGTAAAGTGATTGTTTTGAAAGTAGCGATAATAAATCCGCCACCGGTTTTTGTTGCCGTGCTGGTATTTAGCCCATCGTTTAAGCTGCCGGTAAATGAATGTCCCCAAACGGGAGAAAGTCCGTTTTGCACATATGCCCTTGTGGTAGTTTGACCACCCCCGTATAACCGGGTTGAGCACCCGGATTAGGGCATGTGCCGGGATTCCCCTGTTTTCATGCAGGGCAAGAACCGGCAAAACCCGGTACTGACGAACAGGAACGGCATATGAGGCCTGGCAGGATGGATAAGCAAGCACATCATTGTAACGTCCGAAAGCCCGCAAGGGTAAGCGCCTGTCAAGTAGATGCGGCAGTGATTGGGTGAAGGAAGATGCTCTTACCTGGGGAGGTCTCACCAGTCAGTAATGATTGTTGAGAAGTCAGCAGAAGCCATAGTAGGTTTTGGAAACGAGCCGCATTCAAACATTGCGGAGGACTCACAGAAAAGCTGAAGGGCTGAACGATACGTTGCTGGAAATTCAATAGGGAGGTCTAAACTTCAAGTTTACCAGCCCTATTTTAAACTACAACAAAGGCATAATGGTGAAAAGAGCATTAGGCTGATACGTATCGAACCGCCCGGTATGTGCCTGAAATTAAAATGTCCGGTGGACATTTTGATTGAAAGGGAGGAGCGAAGCTCGCGTACGCCGCGGTGGTGGGAGAGCCTCTCCCTGCCAGCGTTTGCTGGCGGGGCGGACTACTCGATGTGTGCTGTGAGTTGCGAAAGCAACGCAACTGCAATAAAGATGGAAGCAGGTCTTCCGACCAGGTCTTTTAGGGGAACAGGTCAAACCACTTCTATGATGTATTGGAGGAAACAACAATA
The DNA here is from genome assembly GCA_963662895.1 of Prolixibacteraceae bacterium. Classification (GTDB taxonomy): domain Bacteria; phylum Bacteroidota; class Bacteroidia; order Bacteroidales; family Prolixibacteraceae; genus GWE2-42-39. Next base: position 2,444,532 of record OY759981.1, read on the forward strand.
CATGAAGCGATAGAAGAAAAGGCTGTTTTAATAGTCAGGTGAGAATATAAGAGAGATGAGCGCAAGCGAACCTTCCGATGAAGTGACGAAATGCCAGTTGTTGTCAAAACCTGAGAGATATCGAGATGTCTGAAGTTACATGTTTCGGAGAAATGGGTATTACTTTATATCCGAAGGTGGCTCGAAGCTCCGGTTCAACTTCCAGATGGGACATCAGTGCCATCATCAGGAAAAGGGACACCTCAGGGCGGAGTTATCAGTCCTTTACTAGCCAATTTATTTATGCACTACTGTTTTGATAAGTGGCTTAAAATCCACCATCCGAAAATTGAAATGGTTCGATATGCCGACGATATTATTGTCCACTGCCGAACACCAGAGGAAGCCACCCGCTTACTAACGCCATAAAACGACGTTTGACGGATTGCGGACTAACCGCCCATCCGGAAAAGACAAAAGTGGTGTATTGTAAGAAGTCGGGAAGAAATTTAAAAGGTTTCCCTGTTCAATTTGATTTTTTGGGTTTTAGTTTTCGTCCAATACGGATGAAGTTAAAAAGAGGTGGAAGTTTTCTCCAATTCGATTGCATAATGAGCCGCAAGTCCAAGGTTCGAATCACAGGGGAGCTTCGGAAGTTGAATTTTCATAACAAAACACAGCGCACTATTCAGGATTTGGCATCACTGTTAAATCCAAAGATACGGGGCTGGCTAAATTATTATGGAAAAATCAACCGCCGATGTATGCGACCGGTCTTTTACTACTTACACCATCGTACGATAAAATGGGTTCTGAATAAATATAAACGTTTCAAACGTAGCAAAGTTAAGGCTGTGCAATGGTTGAGATGGGTGTATAAATCCTATCCAAACCTATTTTATCATTGGGGTTTAGGCTATCAGTTAGTCTAATGAAAGTTGACTGCATAATAAGAGCCGTATGAACTGAGAGGTTCACGTACGGTTCTGTGAGAAGTTAGGGGAAATGTCGTTAAGTTAAGCCGTCGATTGACAATATTTTGTTTTGTATTTTGATTTTTGCCAGTCGAAAATAAATTTCTTGAGTTTTCCATTATCCTTTATTTGAGATTTGCTATTTAAATTGCGATAAGGCATCATAGTTTCAGTGGTTAAAAAAAACGGAATGCGGTACATCCATTCAACATGCAGATTATTTGTATATTATGGATTTATCCCTTATGTTGTGACAGGGCACAGCTTTTCCTGTTAGGATAAAATATATCCCGACTTACCGTAAAATGTTATGTACCCGCCCTTATCTCGGGGTTTTATATGCAGTTGGGTATATGCGCTTACTCTTCCTAAAGTTATGTGGTTTTTTCCGGCCAGGCCTGACCATCTCGATATTGGCACAGAACAACTTCCATAAGTGTATAATATATTGCTTTAGCATATTTTCCGGGCGGAGAAACAACAACACTACCGAATCTTTCATTTTACTCAATGCCTGTGTAAAATTGAGCTGGTACCCTGTCTTTTGTTTTCTAGTCTTTTCTTTTATTTGTCGATGAACAGGAAAAGCAAGAACTGCCGTTAAATTGCCTGTAAAGATTTTAGCATAAAAATCCTGTTTTACCGCCAAAGGGCTTTTCCCTGTAAAGTTTTCAATCTGAATCCTGGACTTAAGATGTTTATAAGATTCTTCTACAAACCAACGCTGGTGATACAGGTCTTTAAATCCATCATATTCAATCCCATCAATAATATTAGTGACAAGTACCTCTTTTTCCCCTGTATCGAGCACAATGCAAACGAAACGTAACTTAACAGGGGCACTGCTCAGTCCAAGCTCTTTACATTTCTTTTTGCTTGCCTTGCTGGCATAAATCTCAGCTATTATTTCTTTTTCACCCGATATGACCAGTTGCTTTGCCACCTTCCACGAACCTACTTTCAGGCGGGCGCAAAAATGCATCCCTTTTGAAAGCAAAAGGGCAAACATCCAAAACGAAGCGTAGTTCCTGTCGAAAAGCAGCAAGTCACCTTTCTGTAGATGTTTTATGTGCTGTTCTGCCAACTCGTGTTCCCCTGTCCGGTAACTGGCAAGACATGCATCTACTACAATATGGTTCAGCATGTCGTAAGCTTGTGACAGCCTTGCCAAAATCAATGGTGTACCTGTCTCCGAGGTATCCGCTATCCCGAATTCCCCAACAATCTTTTTGCTGTATGGCAAACGGCATGTGGAGCCATCGATAGCTACCAACCGGTAATTATGCCACTTCCTGTACTGGAAATTATTGTAGAAAAAATCGACCTGGTCATGGTTCAGCTCAACGAAAGCCTGGTATTTAAGTTTTTGCCTTGCCTGGCTGAAACCACTCTTTGTTACTTCGTTCACTGGTAGTTCTTTGTGTTGCACGACCTTGAAAAAGTTATCCAACTCTGTTTGCAGTGAAGATTTCAATAGGTTGGATAAGAAAAGGAAAACGCTGACAAAGCTTAAACTTCGTTTCCTGATAAAGGCTTTTGTATAAGCCCTGTGCCTCTCTAAAAAATCTTGAGAAAATAATTTATTTTTCAGTTCTTTAATGAGTTTGGCATGATTTTTAGGTCAAATCCGGTGCCATGCCTGTTGGTTCCTGAATGTTTTTTCTGTCCATAATATGATGAATTTATTTAATAATTAACACCTTAAATATAAATATTTTTAATGAGATAATAAAGTATAATAAACTTAAATACAGATACTTGCTATGTGTGTTCTTAACTTAACGACATTTGAAGTTAGGGGTGAAATTCCCCTAGCTTACTCGACTAGAAAAAAGTGCTTTATTCCTCATTTATAAATTTTAATGCAATCTCAATTTCGTTATAGAATTCTGTTGGATATTCATGTCCCATACCACTTACCTTTTTTAATCTGTAATCCATTTTTGATTCATCTAAAATATGAGTCCAATTTTCAATGCTTTCCAGACACATATCATTATCACCACTTATTATATATCCTTTTATTTTATTCTTTGTTGAAATAATATCTTTTGATACGGGATGCCCCCATCTCAAGTCTGGACAAACTACAATAAAACCAATATTAGAAAATAAATTGTGAATCGAAGTACGCAAAGCCACATAACCTCCAGCTGACATTCCTCCTATTATAACTTTTGTTGTATCAATAGAATAATTATCTATTATTTCTTTAAAAGTTTTCACCATTTCCTCTTTTGTCCTAGGTCTATCCCAACTCCAACCATATGAATTCATATCGTATGTTAAGTAACTCTGAAGAAATGCTACAATATAATTCTCAGATAAAATTGAAGAATTCCAATACTTCATACTTGTCTCATTTGAACTCCCCCCTCCGTGAAGAACAATTAAAAGAGGATAATCCTTTTTGCTGTCATAATTGTCAGGTTTTATTATTTCACTTTTAATTGATGTGTTCTGAATTGCTTTTTCTCTAATTTCTCTGTCTTTTTTATATATTTCTTCAAATCCATCAATGTTATTAAAAGGCTTATAAATATCCCATTGTGGAATAATACAATAATAAAATCCCTTCTCAAATCCATTGTTCCATATCTCAAAGCTTTTTTCAAATCCTCCAACATGACCATAAGCAATTGCTAATTCTTTATTAATCTCATAATGTCTGTCAGGATATTTATATAAGGCTTTTTCTAATAAATCAATAGCCTCTGTAATATGATTGCTATCAAATTGCTCGTGATATATTTTCATTAAATTTTCAAATCCGCTATCCGTTTGAGAATATCCGAGTTCAATGGTAGCAGTCATAAGGATTACGAGGTGTATTGTTTTCATTGTATGTTGTTTTTAAGCATTTTTTCAACTTTGTTGTCTGTCAACCAAAGCTATCTTCAAAATTGCTATTTCCTGTTTTATGTGTAGTTTTTTTCTCTTATAAATTAAGATCATCAAATGGATTTTTAATGTTTTGCAATCCTTGATTACTTACATTAGTTTCTTTCCATCCAATTTACGCCAATCTGCCTTAATGTCAAATAGGTTGATAATAAAATTCGGAAGCCTTAATCAGAAGATGTGGAAGCCTTAATCGGAAGTTGAGAAAGCCTTAACCTGAAGTTCCGGATGCATTATCCAAACGTTGCGGAAGCCTTAATCCTTAGCCAAAGAGGTACGATTGCTAATTCCTGGCCGGACACTGTTGCGGATTTTGCCCAAACAAACAGGTATCTGCTGCACCGTACGCGAACATCATGATTCTGATCCCTGGGTTGGGTTATATTAAAAATGTATATTAAAAACAGAGACCCCCCACCGGAACTGGGATAAAGGTGATTACAAATCCCCTGTTAGTAAGCTCAGGATTGTAAATCCTGACCAGCCAAGGGTAATCGTATCCTTTCTGATGTAGGTTGTGGAAGGTCGGTCATGATTGCAAATTCTCATCCGGGAAGTTAGTTCCCTTTTTCCAGTTTTTCGATCATATCCAAGGCATTGAGTCCGATCTTTGAAAAAGCAAACCACTTTTTCCCAAGGTCTTTCAGCGATGCCCCGATGTGATAGATCGTTTGATGATCGATAATTAAAAACCGGTCGTGCGATTTGTTAAATGTTTTTATTTCTATCTCCGGGTACTGGGTGTTGAACCGTTTAATATCGAGCCTTAGCTGGCGTGAAACAGTAGCTGTGTAAATGGTCGCCTGTACCCCGGGTTTCCTTTTGGCCAACAGAAACAGAACGCTTTCGTCGACATAATTATCAATCAGGATGATGGACTGGTTGGCTGTTTTGACCAGCCTGGACACAAAAAGATGGGCATCAAATATTTGTCCGTCGTAAAACACTCCTTCATGAGGTGGCAGGTTTGTCTTTATCTGAAAATCAAATTCATCGACTTTCCTTTTCAGATAATTTACATCCTTTTCGATCCTTTCGAAGCGTTGAGTTATGGCATACCCTTTCAAAAGGTATTCTTTTAAAACTTTGTTTGCCCATATCCGAAACTGGATCCCACGTTGTGATTTAACCCGGTATCCGACAGATATAATAACATCTAAATTATAATATCCGACCTGATATACTTTACCGTCGGATGCAGTTGTCGCAAATTTTGCGACAACTGAAACGGAACGTAACTCTTCTTTAAGCACATTTGAAATATGCTTACCTATTGTTTTGACATCTCTATCAAATAACAGCGCAATTTGATTGCGGTTAAGCCAAACTGTTTCATTCTCAACCCTGACTTCAATCTGGAAATCAGCATTGTCTATCGCTTTATAGATAACAATCTCACCTTGTTCCATGAATTGTTTTTGAGTGGGTGTTTTTGTTTTGCTCCTCTTGGAGAGCAAACATCTAAAAGTACAAATATTCCCGGGAAATATGCCTCTAGGGCAGACAGAAATTGTCCCAAGGTTTCGCAACCTATTTGTAACAGGTAGATACCTCTCCGGGACTTCTTGCCAGACCTCCGAAACAGGTAGCCACGAATCCGCCGTTGTTGGTAAAAGATTTTACGCTATTGGAAATGCCCCCGGCACTGTTCGCCAAAAATATGTACCTGTTAGCACAACACGGGGGGGTAATCATTCAATGAATGTTAACCAGTTATAGTAAGCGACTTTTTTGTCGCACAACGATTCTGGGAAAGGTTTAGGGGTGAAATTCCCCTTTTCCTACTCGACTGGGCGGTCGTACTTTTTCTTCAGTCAGGGTGGGCAAAGACATACTCTTTTACAAGTTTTGGCCTTGCGGTTGGCTTTTTGCGCGACTTGGCATGTGCATGGCTTTAGCGGTGGCTTATTCATTTGTCAGTTCATTTGCAATCATTTCCGCTTGTTTCAATACGGTTTCAGTCGCCAGCTTTTGCATGTCTGGTGGATAGCCATATTGTCTCAAAGTCCGTTTTATTATGACTTTCAATTTTGCCCTTACGCTTTCTTTTATTGTCCAGTCAATTGATGCGTTCTGTTTTACTCTTTCAGTCAGGATTACGGCAAGTTCCCTTAACTTGTCTTTTCCCATTAATTCCCTTGCACTTTTGTTGTCGGCAACTGCTGTGTAAAATGCGTATTCAAATTCACTCAGCCCAAGCTGTGAAGCCTCACTGTCCATATTGACGATTTCCTTACTAATTTTAATTAGTTCGTCAATTACTTCTGCAGCAGTCAGTATCTTGTTGTGATATTTTTTAATGGAATTTTCCAACATTTCCATTAGCGTTTTACTTTTTACCAGATTCTTTTTAGAACGGGTTTTTATCTCGTCATTGAGCAATTTTTTAAGAACCTCCATTGCAACATTCTTATGTTCCATCCCTTTCAATTCCAAAAGAAATTCTTCTGATAAAATAGAAATGTCTGGTTTTTTAATCCCTGCGGCATCAAATACGTCAATTACCTGTTCTGAAACTAATGCCTGGTCAATTACCTGCCGGATTGTTGTTTCAATTTCTTCATCTGTCTTTCCTGCTCCGGTTCCGTCAAATTTTGCCAAACGGGCTTTTACAGCCTGAAAAAATGCAACTTCTTCTTTGATATCCATTGCCTGCTCATGTGGAATCGCAATGGCAAAAGATTTTGAAAGTGCGGTAACTTCATTAATGTATCTTTTCTTTCCATCTTCCAAACAGAGAATGTGTTCTTCCGCAGAAAGAATTATAGAAAGCTTTTTAGAAGTTTCTGCCTCAAAATATTCTTCATAAGGAAAACCATGAAACATTTGTGAAACGACTTCCAGTTTTTCTAACATCAATTCAACAGCCTGTTCCTGTAAAATAGTTGGGTCACCTTTTCCACCTGCATCTGAATAAAATGACAACGCTTTTTTCAGGTCTGACGCAATTCCAAGATAGTCAACTATCAAACCGCCTGGTTTATCTTTATAAACTCTGTTAACCCTTGCAATTGCCTGCATCAGGTTATGCCCTTTCATGGGTTTATCAATGTAAAGCGTGTGCATACTTGGGGCATCAAAACCGGTTAGCCACATATCACGAACGATGACTAATTTTAATTCATCCTCTGGGTCTTTCATCCGGTCAGCCAAAGTTTTTCTTTGTTGTTTGGTTGTATGATGTTTGGCGATTTTTGGACCGTCTGAACTTGCAGAAGTCATTACAACTTTTATGGTTCCTTTATTCAAATCATCAGAATGCCACTTCGATTTTATTTTGATAATTTCATCATAAAGGTCGGCTGCAATTCTTCTGGACATGCAAACAATCATTCCTTTTCCTTCAAAAACTTCCTGACGTTGTTCAAAATGGGTAATTATATCCTGAGCAATATTTTTTATCCTTTTTTCACTACCGATAAGGGCTTCTAATTGCGTCCATTTGGCTTTGGCTTTTTGTGTGTCGGTTAAATCTTCGTTTTTTAAATCTTCTTCTAATTCTTTAACGAGTTGTTTACCTTCTTCGCTTAAATTTACTTTTGCCAGTCGGCTTTCGTAAAAAATACGAACGGTAGCACCATCTTCAACGGCTTGGGCTATATCATAAACATCAATGTAATTCCCGAAAACAGCAGGTGTATTTACATCTGTACTCTCAATAGGCGTTCCTGTAAAACCGATGTAAGTTGCATTGGGTAAAGCATCCCGCATATATTTTGCAAAACCATAACTAATATCGCCTGTTTCATTATTAAGTTTTGCTTTAAATCCATATTGTGTGCGATGAGCTTCATCTGCAATTACAACAATGTTTTCTCTTTCAGATAAAGTTTCATAAACATTGCCATTATCAGGTTGAAATTTCTGAATAGTTGAAAACACAACACCACCGGAAGCCACTTTCAATTTTTCTTTTAAATCATCCCTGTTTTCAACCTGTTTGGGTACTTGTCTTAAAAGTTGGGTAGATGCTGCAAAAGTGTCAAACAATTGGTCGTCCAAATCGTTTCGGTCAGTTATGATAACAACTGTCGGATTATTTAATGCTAAAACAATTTTACCGGTAAAGAAAACCATTGATAAAGATTTTCCACTACCCTGTGTATGCCAAACCACACCGCCTTTCCGGTCTCCTTTGGGCTGTAATTTCACTCCCGGAACGCCATAACTTTCAGGTGATTCCTGCACTAAATTCCCCTCCGTTGGAGGGGTGCCCGTTAGGGCGGGGTGGTAATTAAGCCACTGCATTGTAACATCAAGTTTTCTTAAAATATCTTGTGCCGGAATATGAATAACCGTTAACCCAAGTGATTGTAAATAAGCATCCCGCTCTGCATCATACTCCACCTTGTCATCATGACTACTGCCATCTATTTCGATGACTACCTGACAATTGCCACAATAAAAATCTACAATATAGTTGCCAATGATTTTTTGCCTGTCAAAATCAAATCCTTTAAACTGTTTATTTTTTACTTCATTCCAGAAAAGAACTTCAGGGAGATTGCCTGCTTTTCTGAGTTCCCGGGCACGTTCCTTAAGATTGGGATTGTAGGGTAATGAGAAGTAATTTTTACTAGCTCTTTTTACCACCCTGTCAGACTTCGTCTGCCACCCCTCCAACGGAGGGGAATTAAACCCCGTTGCTCTTAAAGTGGATTCGACTGCCCGGTTAACAGCGTAGTATTGATGATATGCTGCAAGTTTTTTAACTGTTGAAATGGTAACAATTCCTGTTTTTGAATCTTTCCCGATTCCTTCGTCCCGGGATTTCGCAAGTTCAACTTTTTTTGATTTTTCAAAAACAATAAAATGACGGATTAAATCCAACAAAGTTTCTTTGTTGAGCATTCCGTTTATTAGGGTTTCTAACTGGCTTACAAGATTTGAAGCTTCCTCTTTGCCGTCTGCTGATTTCCAAGCCATGAATCTTGTAAAACCGGAAGAAAGCGTACCTGCTTTTGCCTCCAAACCATCCGATACAATCATGAAACCGTTGTAAGTAAACAAACTTGGTATAATTTGTTTGTAAGTCTGTAATTGCCTGAAAGCTGATTTTACAGTTGCATTTTCATCGGCAGGGTTTTTTAATTCTATTACAACCAACGGAATACCATTAACGAATAAAATTACATCGGGTCTTTTGTTATTGCCGTTTTCAATAACAGTAAACTGATTGACAACAATAAATTCGTTATTCTCCGGATTTTTAAAATCTATTAACCAAACTAAATCGCCTCTGTCGTGTCCATCTTTTTGATACGAAACATTGATGCCCTCAGTCAGCATCCGGTGAAAGCTTTCGTTATTGGTAAGTAATTCAGGCGAATTTATCCGTTGAATTTCTTTAAAAGCTTCTTCCTGAAAATCAGCAGGAATTTTTGGGTTTATTCTTCGAATGGCATTTTGCAGTCTTTCTCTTAATAAAACTTCTTCGTAGCTTGCTCTTTCAGGTTTCTCTCCATCGTGTGCAATATCCGGTGCATAAATGTATTGGTAGCCCAACCGTTCCAGCAACTCAATGGAAAATTCTTCTATGGTATTTTCGGTAATTCTTGACATCATTAATTATTATTGGGTTAAATCTATTATTTTCCACCCTGTTTTTTTATAATTTCCAATTTCACCATTAACATTATCTTTCAAAGCTGCAAAACACAATAAATGAGTAGGTCTCGAAAAACCTACATACATCATTTTAAATGCTTCCTTTCCTCGTATATCACTTCTATCTGCTAACTTAAAATTATGTTCTTCTTTTTTTAGTGCTTTTTGAATATTTTTCTTCTCCGTTTCATAATCGTAATAAGATGTTTCAATATACATGGTTGCACAATGCGTTTGTCCTTTTACAGAATGAACTGTTCCTATCTTGATATTGAGATTTTCAGGTAGTTGTTTTTGTTTATCCTCTACTTGTATTAATCCTTCAAAGCTTTCCCCAATAAATTCATTGCTCTTTTCTGTAATATCAAAATCAAACCAATCTTTAAATTCATTATTTATAAACTCTTTAAGGTTATTATAAACTTCCTGATATTTTTGATTGACTGCTATATCAAAAGACCACTTGTAAAGTTTATACTTGAAAGATTCATAATCATTGTTATTCCTTGCTTCCTGAATATGCTTGATTAATTCACTTTTTGTATAATATCTGCTTTTTTCCACGCCTCTTATTGAAGCTGAATACGTTAACCCTTCTATTCTGAGCACATGAATAAGAGCATTTAAAATTGATTTCCTGGCAGCTTCTAATGTTTTTTTGTTTTTATCAAAGTATTGCAAATATTTACTTAATGAATCATAAGTTTCTTTTAAAGCAGAGTTTTCTTTTTTATAATCATTAAAAATGTTTTCTAATCTCAATTTCCCGTTGTGGTCTTCATCATCTTCCCATTTAGCATTCCACCCAATAATATTGAACCCATATTGTTGTCCTTCCGGTGTTTTTCTTAGCTCAAACTTCTTGATTAACTCACTGAATGTGTTTTTCAGTTGACCTTTTGTATCATTATCGAAAAGTAATAAATGTGGCTGGATAATAGAATCTAATTCTCTTTTTCCGTTAACAATAAATCTTGGATTTCCTTCATTGTCTTGTTGCCTGTCGAGTGTAAAAAAGTTTACGACATCTGCAACTTCTTTAGTTAAACGGTTGGAGTCTTTCAGATACATTACTGGTTCTCTAATTTCCCAATCTGCATGTATCTTGACCTTTTTGCCAGAGTTATATATTGCTTGGTTAATATCTCCAATTCTTTGAATTATTGTTGGTGATTCTTCACTATGGAAAATTTTATCAATAATATCAATTTGATACTTTTCCAAATCCTGCATTTCATCAACAAATACATATTTGAATCGCTTTTGTAATAATGTTCTAATAGCAAAGAATTCCTGTAAATACCAATATCCCAATGAATAACAATCACGATACCTTGTTATTCCGTTTGTGAAATTGTTCTGATATAGTTCTAATAAAGTTTTTCCTGAATCCGATTCAAAACCAAGAGGTTGTATATAAGTAAACTTATTCTCTATAAAATTTAAAGTATAAAGTGTTCCTCTTTTATCTTTTTCTTTATTAGTCTTTTGCTTTGCTTTTGCCGCAATACTTTTTACGATTTCTTTAATTTTTTCATCTACAGATAAACCATTTATTGCTGTATTATTTTTTACTTTGGAATAAACCAAAGAACCATTACGAAGTACTCTTTGTTTTTTTAATATAGTAATAACCTCTTTAGTTTCTGCATCTGTTAAATGGTATTCTTCGCTTAAAAGCTTTTTTGTTACTAAAGCTGATTGATTAAATGTTTGAAAAAAGAAGTATTTTGAAAGAGCATTATCAAAACCTAAATTTTTTGTTTGATTGATAATCAATTTATTTGCAATATCATCATCAACAGTTGATAGGTATTCACCATATTTATGAAAACAAGCAGGACTTGCAAGAAATTTATTTACGAAAGACTGAACAGTCCCAACGAAATTAGGATATTCGAAAAGAATAGGAACGACTTTCTTCAGTTTCTTCTCTATTTCATTAACGGCTGCATTTGTGTGAGATAAAATTAAAATACCTTCTCCATTATTTAAGGGTAAATGCTTGGATAAACAAAATAATTTAGCCAGTAATGCTGTGGTTTTACCACTTCCAGGCACAGCCAATAAATCGCAGGATTCAAGATTTTTTATAAAAGGTATTCGTTCTTTTTCATCAAACGAATTACTGCCGATTAAAAAATCTTCTGCTTCTTTAATATGTTCATCCTTAATTTCAAGCATTTACTTTACATACGTGTTTTATTGCATCAATTAAATATTTTAGATATTCTTCGTCTGGATTAATGTCTAAATCACCATCTGCTGAAATTTTTTCAGCAAGTACATTTGCAACAGCAACTTTATTTAATGGGGAATCTCCCTTACCTTTTTTTAATTTCGATATTAGGGTTCTTTCAAAATTAGGATTCCATTTACCTTCATTATTCTTAAATGACTTTGTTTTACTATGAATTTTTGAAACTGATTCTTTAAATAACTCGGATAATGAAGCAGATTTATATAAACACCATTCCAATGTCCATTCTTTGGCAATTTCAAGAATAACATTGGTTCCGGATAAGTCGCCTATTGTATTCCTTATTTTTTGCTTTTTGTTTTCCTGTTCAGCTTTGTTAAATACACCATCATCTTTCGGACGCACATCCAAATCAGTAAGGATAGCGACTGGTATGTCTATTTTTTTATCATCATTTCGTAAAAATATTTTAGCAAAATGTAAATAGGCAGTGGAACCTACATTTACAATCGATACTTCGTGTTTCGTTAAATCGTAACCTAACTGTTTTGCTATCTCAGGTATAAGTATTTCTTCTGCCCAACCTTCAACTATGATGACACCTTTTGCAAAAAATAGATTTGATTTTGTTACATCTAAAAATCTTTTGAGGTACATGTAATCTTTTTTATCAAGTTTTGTTTTGCCAATACGAAGCGAATAGACATCATCTTTATCGCATAAAATAATATTGGTTATATCAACCTTTGAAGCAAGATTAGGACTATGCGTTGTAAGAATAAACTGAACATCTTGTTCTTTTTGTAAAGATTCAATAACTTTCATTTGAGCTTGCGGATGTAAATGAGCTTCTAACTCTTCAATTAATCCTAATTTCAAGCCGTTCCATTCTTTTTTTAGATGCAGCAACTCAGTAGCCATATAAAGTCTGTTCATTGTACCTAAACCAAGATTTTTTGCTCCTTCTATTCCTAATGAGATTTTTTCTAAAATTGCTTTAATTTCAGGTTCTGATAATTTCATTTCTGAATTGGTAGGCTCCTCTATAAACGCATTTAAAAATTTATCAACAACTTCCTTTATTTGTTCCTTATTACTTTTTTGTTCACCTTCTTTACTGGAATCGTTAAACCATTCCTTTATCTTTTCATTTGTTTCAGAAAACCATGTTTCAAATTTATGTTCAACACCTTCCGTTTTTTTAAAAAGGTCATGACCTTGCAATATTTGAGATAATCTTGAATTTTTCTTTGCAATTAATTCACTATCGGCATCCCTTAAAGCTTTTAAAAATGTAGATTTTAAGTATTCTCGGGCTTCTGCATTTAAAGAATATCCTGTTTCATCCATCCCTGCTTTCACCTCGTACGGTATTATTCTATTATTTTTTATTTCTGCAAAAAGTATCAATCTTAAAATGGGTTTTGCTTCTTCCCCTTCACCTTTCCAACCCAACCATTCTGTAAAATTCTTGGCTTCTTCCTCCTTTAATCCATCAAATAATAATTCAATACGTAATTTATCAGAACCATTGTTAAAATCTTCTTTTTCAACTTTTATCCACTCAAAAGCATGAGTTTTTAGGACTAATTTAATGGCATCAATTATGGCTGTTTTTCCTGAATCATTTTTGCCGATTAATACATTAGTCCCCGAATTGAAAGGAACTGTTAAGTGAGGTTTTTCTAAATCCCATTCACTTTTCCCGTATTTCCTAAAATTCCAAAGTTTAAGTTCTGATATATACATAATACTAAATCTTAACTTTTAAATTCATTTATCATGACTGGCTCCACTATTACCTCTCCACTCATCAGCTTCGGCAATAAAGTATCACGCAGTTTTTCAAGAGTGCTGATTTGTTTTTTATTGGATTTCATTTTTAAATACATTGGCTCAATTGTTTCTTCAAATTTTTGTAGAAAAGCATCTGAAGGAATTTCAATAGACATATTATTTAATACTTCTGTAGTCATACTGGGAACTGCTGAACCAACATTCATTGAAGCTAAATCAAGTTCTTTTACAAAATGATAAATGAACTTGGCAATATTGCTTTTTTTCATTTCCGTGTAAAACATTGTATCAACTGTCCAAAATGGTTCATTCATGTACATTACATTATTTAATGAACCCTTTCTTGGAATAAGCACAGACTCTTTTTCATATAAAGCAGTATCAGCGTATCGCATAAGACCTCCTGAACCCAATACCGGAATATTTCCATCCGATAATTTCTTATGGTCTTTACCATATTTTACTATAATTAAATCGCTTAAAACTCCTTCCTCCCAACCCTCCTTAGCCTCCTCCACAAACCACTGCCTAAAAAGTGTTTCTGCCATTTGTACCAGGGTTTTGTTTTGGCGGTGGAGCAGGTCTATTTTATCATCAAGGCTGGAAAGGACTTCGGCTATGGCTTTTTGTTCGGGGAGTGGGGGATAAGAAACAGGAATTCCTTTTAATATTTCAGTATTTATTGAAGGCATTGTTGCACCAACTGAAATATTTAAGATATAATCACGAAAATTCTTCTGCTGAAAAAAATAGGATAGAAATCGAGAATTTATTTCATGGTTTGGTCGAACTCTTAGCATTCTTGAAGAAAACATCCATCCATCCTGATTTTTATTCACGTATGCACTTAAATCAACTGAACCTACTCTCGTAAAAAGAATATCTCCTTCTTTCATCAAATATTTACTCAATCTTTCTTTGTCTTCTTCAGTAATACTTGGATAATTGAAATCAATTATTCGAAAATCCTGAATATGCTCAACCGTAACAACAGGTGTGCCTCCAGTGATGTACTGTTCATTTTTAAGCTGACTTCCAAATGGACCCGTTTGTACCTCTGCCACTTCACCAAGTTCTATTTCTTTCCACTCACTCATAGCTTTCTGAGATTTCGATAAAATTTGTATAAGTCATAGTCGAAGGATTTGTAATATTTTAAGGCATCTTTGGTTTTATGTTCTCTTATCATTTGATTATACTTGTTTTTTAACCAACCATACTTTACCAATAAGTCATATTGATTACTATTTAATCCCTTTCGAATTAATCGCTTTAAATGGATTATATGTTCAATAAAACCATGTTCCGGTTCATCATATTCTGATTGACATTTTGAAAAATAGTCGATATAATACATACCATCGCTATCAAGTGTAACTATATGTTCTATTTCTTCTTTTTCATGTTCGGGCTGGTGGTGGGCTGCATGAAATATTGAACCTAATTCAATTATGGATTCGTGTAAAATTATTCTTGGGTAAAGTGCAGCTTTTGTTTCAGCTTCATATGCATCAACCAGAGCAGGTCCAAATATTATTTTATCATTATGGACTAATTTACCAAATGAAATAGCGCCTCTGCAAATAATATCAAATTGAATAAAATTCATCAATAACCATTGTATCTGAAGCAATGTAAAAAAAACTTCACTTTGAATATTTAAGGGAAAAGAAATTACAATTGAATCGGAAAACTGAGTGACAATTTTTTCTTTGGTGATTTTCTCACTTTCAGGTCTGTCAATATCCAACACTTTTCGTGCTAACAAAAGTGCTTCATTTAATTCTGCAATTTTTTTTTCGTTATCAATCAGTTGATTGTTTTTTTTGAGAGTGGTTTTATTCAGATGTGATTTAAAACCCAAAATATCGATAAATGCAACTATTCTATCCTCGTATTTCATGTCTTATTCTTTATCATCTGTGTTAACATTTAAATCCTTCCACTTACTCATCTCAATTTCCTTTTCCTAGATTAGTAATCATTTGCATTGCATACATCTCCATTTTAGAGAAAGCAAACCATTTTTTACCCAGGTCTTTCAAGCTGGCTCCAATGTGGTAAACGGTGGTTTCGTCAATAATTAAAAAGCGGTCGTGGGCTTTATCAAACTTTTTAATTTCAATTTTCGGGTATTGGGCATTGTGTTTTTCCAAATCCTGCTTTAATGTCTTTGAAATTGTTTTGGTGTAAATGCTTACCGTTACATTTTTATTTCGTTTTGTAAAAAGTTGCAAAACAGTTTCGTCCACATAATTGTCAATCAGGATGATTGATTTTCTGGCAGATTTTACCAAGTCGGCTACAAACACATACGCATCGAAAACCTGTCCATCGTAAAAAATGCCTTGTTTGGGTGGCAGGCTGGTTTTTATTTGCAAATCAATTTCATTAACTCTTCCAAGCAGTGCATGAACATTATCTTCAATTCTATCTATTCTTTTATTAACAGCATAACCTTTAAGCAGGTAATCTTTAAGTATTTTATTAGCCCATATTCTAAACTGAGTACCTTGTTTAGATTTAACCCTATAACCAACAGATATAATTACATCAAGGTTGTAATATTCTACACTTAAAGTTTGTGTTTTCCCTTTAATAGCACCGTGTTGAGTGGTTGTCGCAAATTTTGCGACAACCACTTCCTTAATTAATTCACCTTCTGAAAAAATGTTGTTAATATGTTTCCCAATAGTCTTTACATCTCTGTCGAAAAGAGTAGCAATTTGTTGTCTGTTTAACCAGACTGTTTCATCTTCAATTCTTACTTCAATGCGTGATGGAAGTTCTTTTGCCTGATAAAGTATTATTTCATTCTTCATGTTATTTATTGATTTACTGCTTTAAAGGTAGTGGTTGGTGCAAAAAATGCACTTACCACTTTTAATTGAACTGTCGCAAAATTTGCGACAGTTGCTTCTCTATCAAGTTCAGCTTCAGAAAAAACATTATTAATATGTTTACCAATAGTTTTAACATCTCTATTAAAAAGAGATGCAATTTGATTACGATTTAACCAAACAGTTTCATCTTCAACTCTAACTTCTATTCGAGAAGCAAGGTCTTTTGACTGATAAAGTATTATTTCGTTTTTACTATTCATTCTTTAACTCAATTTTGGCCAAATTCTCTGTAATCCGTTGATTTAATACTGCTTCTTCCTTTAGCTGTTCTTCAAATTCAGTTTTTAAGCTTACAAATCGTTCTGTAAAATCAAAGTCGTCTTCTTCATCTGCCAAACCGACATAACGTCCGGGCGTGAGCACATAATCAAGCTCTTTTACTTTTTCGATATTTGCAGAATTACAGAAACCCTTTACGTCTTCGTAATTGCCATCAGGATTTCGCCAGTTATGGTATGTGTCGGCAATGATTTTTATATCCTCTTTTGAAAGTTCACGGGTTCTGCGGTTTATCAAATGGCCCATGTTTCGGGCATCAATAAAAAGTATTTCGTTGCTGCGGTCACGATATTTGCCGTTTGTTCTGTTACGGCTCATAAACCACAAAGAAGCCGGAATCTGCGTATTTAAAAATAATTTAGCAGGCAGATTCACAATGCAGTCAACCAATCTTTCTTCAATCAGGTTTTTTCTTATTTCACCTTCACCGGAACTTTTGGTAGTTAACGAGCCTTTTGCCAAAACAAATCCTGCCTGTCCAGTTGGCGCAAGGTGATAAGTAAAATGCTGTATCCATGCGTAGTTGGCATTTCCTGTCGGTGGTGTTCCGTATTGCCAGCGTCCGTCTTTACGGAGCAAATCACCACTCCAATCGCTTACATTAAAAGGCGGATTAGCAATAATGTAGTCGGTCTTTAAATCTTTGTGTGCATTATTTAAAAAGGAGCCTTCGTTATTCCATTTTACCTGAGAACTGTCAATTCCGCGAATTGCCAAATTCATTTTTGCCAGACGCCAGGTAGTTTGATTGCTTTCCTGTCCGTAAATGGAAATGTCATTAATTTTTCCTTTGTGTTGCTCAACAAACTTTTCAGATTGCACAAACATTCCACCAGAACCACAGCAGGGGTCAAAAACACGACCTTTGTATGGCTCCAACATTTCAACCAATAATTCAACAACACTTCTTGGGGTGTAGAATTGTCCGCCTTTCTTGCCTTCGGCAAGTGCAAATTCACCTAAGAAATATTCGAAAACGTGCCCGAGAATATCAGCGCTTCTGGATTTGGCGTCTCCAAGTGCAATGTTTCCTATTAAGTCGATAAGTTCTCCCAAACTTGTTGGGTCAAGGTTTTGTCGTGCATAAACTTTTGGCAAAACTCCTTTCAATGATGGATTTTCTTTCTCGATTGAATCCATTGCATCGTCAACGGTTTTCCCAATTGTCGGTTGTTTTGCTTTTGATAAAAGAAAATTCCAGCGTGCATCAGCCGGAACAAAGAATACATTTTCAGCTTTGTATTCGTCTTTGTCTTCGGGGTCTGCTCCTATAAAATCTCCTTCTCCGGCTTTTAATTTTTCGTAGAGTTCTTCAAAAGCATCAGAGATGTATTTTAAAAATATCAGTCCGAGTACAACATGTTTGTATTCTGCTGCATCAATGTTTTTTCTCAATTTGTCAGCCGATTTCCAGAGTTGTTTTTCCAATGGTTCGTCTGTTCCGTTTCCATTCTTTTTTGCCATATATGTTTATTTCCTTTTTATCATTTTTCTGCCTGTGCGTTGCACGCAGACAGACAAAATTACCTTTTATTCTGTCGTTTCTTCCCGTGCATTGGCTAAAAAATAGCTCTTTTGGTTTTTCTTCGTTGGCTTTTGTGTGGGCAAAAACCCAATGTGCTGTTTGTGCGTGGGCTCTTTTCAGTATGCCGCACAACATTTCAGTGTTTTCCCTTTCAGCAGGAAATGCTGTCCGTTTTCAACAAGTACAGGTGTCCGTTTTGCGCAAGATTTTGCAGTTTTCCCCATCGTTCAGACAAATTATTGTTAAAAGTAAAAAAATAATTGCTACTAATGACCATGTTGAGAGCGGTTTATAATGATGGATAAAATATCGTTGAGCCTATCCCCGTCGCCGCTATGGACATGCGATATTGCTTTCTCCTTTTCATGAGATACTTAAGCCGTCCCGTTAGTTTATGCCGGGTTTTATTTTTTACTTACCTACGGGAGATGCTGTTTAATATATCATCAGCTTTTTGTTATTGTAGAGTCTGGAAAGTTGTCGATTTTCTTTTCGAGGGATTCGACTTTTGCTGACAGTTCCAAGAGGGCATGCTCAATTCTTTCCAATAATCCTGCGGCTTTCGAATAGCAGGTGCCATCACATTTGTTCAGGTAATTGTTAATACCGATTATTCCACTGTCGCCAAGTGTATTTTGCTGTATAACAAAGCTGGTTGGAGGTAGTTCTTCAGACAGGAAGGTAATGCCCGAAACCGGGACATTCAGTTTGTCGCATGTTTGTCGCAATTCTTCTTCAGTCCATTGCTCTTTCCTTTCCAGTGCGGTTAATTGAGATGGGGTTATCCCAAGCAAGGCTGCCGTTTCTTTATGGGTGAGGTCGAATATTTTTCTGAACTTTCGTAAGCCATTTCCATAATGGTAGCGAATCTTCCTTTCCTGTCCGGTGGTCATATTACGTGTTAAAAATAAAAAAGCCCCGTCGGAAATAGGGCTTGAATCTGGTCGTAATGCGAAAATTTACGCTTTCGGTTTTTTCGTCATTGCTTTCTTCAAAGATTCGGCGTTTTCTCCTAATTTGGAAATCAAGCCTTCTATTTTCGTAAGAAGTTCTTCCGCATTGTCGTTATTACCGATGTTGTAAGTATTATGATAGTTATTGGAATTTGTATGCCCAATAGTTGAATCATCTCCTTGTGTATTATTTTGAATGATAGACCCCAGCAAATCAGTTTCGCTGGCCAGGTAGTCAAGCCCTGACAGCGGAACGTCCAGAGTTTCCGAGACCTTGAGCAAAAGATCCTCCGCCCATGTTTCCTTTTGTTCCAGGAAGCTCAGGTTCTGCTGGGTCATTCCTAACCTTCCGGCCATCTCTTTTTGGCTGAGGTCCCAGATCGCTCTTAATTTACGCATACCGCGGCCGTAATTCGGCTTATTTTCTTCCAATAGTTGACCTTGGTTCAATTCCTGTTTGTCCATAGTGTTTTTGATTTTATTCAAATTTAGAAAAAATTTCAAAACGGATGGATGATTGAAAACGGGAATAAATCAAAACCGGCACTACCATTTCATCCTGATCCATTTGTATTTTACAAATCAAAATGCTATCACATTCATTATCAAATCCGAATAATACAAATAGGAATCAACTGACAGATAGGCTTTAATGCCTATTTTTGTTTGGATGATAAACTAAATAAACCATGATGAAAACATAGCAGAAATTGAAATGAAATAGTACATTTGCAGCATATTTTATACTGCAAATGATATAGCGCTCTTTTGACCTTTGAAACGAATCCGCAAAATTCAACAATCCTGAGGTCAAAGCATGGAAGCGCCCTTACTTTAAGGGCGTGGACATTGTTTTATTCTCAGGATAAGGCCCTTGCGGAGCCTGTTTCAAGGAATAATGACAATTGTTCGCGCCTTCTTTTTTTGTGTCATTTTTTTTACACACCTCATCCGGTTGCCGCACCTTGCAACCGGAACAATCCACAAGCAGGCGTTGAATAAATTTTCCTGATGTTTTGCAGAATGTTGAGGGAAGACCTCTTATTCTCATCGGAATTAAACTAAAAACCAATAAAGTCATGCTTAAACAAAAGCATTTTTCTTCTTTATTCCCCAGGCGTCCGCCCCCTGTCCGGTGGTAACATCCGATCTTTCTATCCCTGACAGGGTTTCGGAACCCTGTCTGGGGTGAGGAGGTGAAAAGCCGTCCTTTATCCTCTGACTGCATCAACCCCGGTTGATACTTCGTGGCATTGCTATGCCTTTTTTGAAACAAATTACCCCTAAATCCCCTAAAGGGGACTTTCGCCCTGAACAAGGGCCCTGCAATGATCGAAGCAAAGCCCCCTTCAGGGGGTTGGGGGTGAACAAACAACAACAAATTTTTCCAACTAAAAACTAACATTTATGAAAAACAACAATCCAACACAAATGCCCTTTTGCGGCATTTTCCTCTTTGTACTTTTATCGGTTATGCCTGGCCTTACCGGGCTTTGTGCCGGCAGCCCTTTGCCCGGGCAGCCCGTATCCCAACAGGCGGATCACCCCGTCAGCGGGACCGTGACCGACGAGACCGGCCAGCCGCTGCCGGGCGTGACCATTGCCGTGAAAGGCACCGCCACCGGGACTATTACCGGTGTTGACGGCAACTACCGGTTAACCGGCGTGCCGGAGGATGCTACGCTGCTCTTTTCCTTTGTGGGCATGAAAGCACAGGAGATTGCCGTCAACGGCCGCAGCCGGATCAGTGTTACCCTTGAACAGGAAACCATTGGACTGGATGAGATCGTGGCGGTAGGCTACGGTACCGCACGGAAAAAGGATGTAACCGGTTCGGTGTCGTCGGTGTCCGGCAAGCGGTTAGCTGAGACAGCCACGTTCAGCGCGGCAAAGGCCCTGCAGGGAAAAGCGGCAGGCGTGGTGGTACAGCAGACCAATGCCAAACCGGGAGAGGACCCTGCCGTAATGATCAGGGGCAACCGGTCCCTGAAAGCAACCAATGCCCCGCTTTACGTCGTGGACGGCATCCCCCTGGTGGTGGGCCTCAGCGAGATCAGCCAGTCGGATATCGAATCGATCGATATACTGAAAGATGCTTCGGCAACAGCTATTTATGGTTCACGCGGTGCCAATGGCGTGGTGCTGATCACCACGAAAAAAGGAAAAGCAGGCAAAGTGGTGGTAGAATATAATGCTTATTACGGGTTTGAAAAGGCCGCGAAGAAAATTGATCTTTTTAACGGGCCGGAATGGACCGGGTTTATCCGGGAGGCTTACCGCACTGCCGGGAAATACCCGGCAGAACCTTCTTACGCGATGGACCTGACCATGATCCCGGTGGGCCAGGAAAACGATCCCAACGGCATAGCATACAAAATCAAAGAGGCCTATGATGAAGACGGTTCGTGGCATCCTGAACGTCTGCCCTCAACCGACTGGATGGGTGCTGTCCTGCGTACCGGGCAGATCACCAACCACGAGATCAGTGTGCGGGGAGGTACCGAAAAACTGAAAGTACTGGCCTCGGCCACTTATTTCGACGAGCAGGGAATCGTGAAAACACAGGATTATTCGCGTTACTCGGTGCGTGTTAATTTTGACTGGGAGCTTTCGGACATCTTCACCCTGGGGGGTCAGACCCAGTTCTCCCATTTCGACCGGAACGACGGGCCCAATGTTTTTGACGGGATAAAAAATCTTTCTCCCCTGGCAAATATTTATGATGAAAACGGCGGACCGGTCAACCGCCCGGGCAATGACCCGGTGCTGTGGAACCCGGTGCTGAATATCACCGAAGCCAAAGTGAAGTACCGGAAAGAACGCTACCTGGGAAGTTATTACCTGGAAGTGAAGCTCCCGTCCGGGTTCCGGTTCCGTTCGAATTTCGGACTGGATGTCGGCCCTTATTACGACCAGCGGTTTTACGGTTCCCGGAGTTCCGACCGGCAGGGCGGAAACCCCCGTGCCGGGAACGGCAGCGATACCCGCACCATGTATACCTGGGAGAACCTGCTGTACTGGAATAAAACACTGAACAGTCACCGGATCGGGCTAACCCTGCTGCAGTCGGTACAGCAGGAGAAATATGAGAAGGCCCGCATCACCGTGATGGACCTGCCTTACGAGAGCCAGCGGTGGTACAACGCGGGCAGCGCCCCGACCATTTCAAGCGTGGAAAGTAAATATACCAGGTGGCAACTGGCTTCCTTCATGGGACGGATCAACTACAGCTGTAAAGACCGTTACCTGTTAACGGCCTCTGCCCGGTATGACGGTTCGTCGCGGCTGGCCGAAGGACATAAATGGGTGCTCTTCCCGTCGGCGGCCCTGGCCTGGCGGATCAGTGAAGAGGGATTTATGCAGGGGACCGGCACACTGGATAACCTGAAGCTCAGGCTGGGGTTCGGGATTACCGGCAATACGGCCATTGATCCCTATAAAACGTCAGGAAACCTGGATTATGCGCGCTACAATTTCGGCAGTTCCAACGTGATGGCGTTCTACCAGAATGAGATGCCCAACAGTGACCTTTCCTGGGAAAAGACCAGGCAGTGGAATGCAGGTATCGATTTCGGTTTTTTCCGTAACCGCATCAACGGGGTGATTGACCTGTACCTCCAAAATACCGATGATTTGCTGATGGACCGGCAACTGCCCCAGGTCTCGGGATTTAACAGCGTGGTTTACAATATCGGGAAGACCCGGAACAAGGGCATTGAGATCACGCTGAATACCGAAATTATCAGGGCCCGGGATTTGAACTGGAACAGCACCTTTATTTTTGCCCGCAACAAAGAAGAGATCGTCGAGCTTTACGGGGGTAAAAACGACGATACCGGGAATAAATGGTTTATCGGGGAGCCTCTTTCTGTTTTCTACGATTACAAATTTGCCGGCATCTGGCAGTTGGGTGAAGAAGCCGAAGCCGCCGGGTACGGGTCGTCGTTCGTCCCGGGGACGATCAAAGTGGAGGATACGCACCCTGACGGTAAAATTACAGCAGAAGACCGGGTCGTGCTTGGTTCTTCCCGTCCTAAATTTACAGCGAGCTTTTCCGGTAACCTTCAGTATAAAAATGCCGATCTCAGCTTTTTCCTGAATGCTTCGTATGGAAATATGCTCAACTTTGACCGGAATATGAGTTTTAACGGGCGGTACAACAGCGTGAAGGTCAACTACTGGAAAGTCACCGGGTACGATGCCGCCGGGAAACCGGTCGCAAGCAATGGCAGCAATGAGGCGCCGCGTCCGGATAATGCGGTCGAAAACCCGCCTTACCGGGATGCCATGAATTATTTCAAGGCGTCCTTTCTCCGGTTAAGCAATGCCACGCTGGGCTATACCATTCCGCAGACGCTCGTCTCCCGGGCAGGGATCTCCAGGCTGCGCTTCTACCTCTCTGTGCAGAATGTCTTCTGTATTACTGATTTTCCCGGCACGGACCCGGAAAGCGGGAAAAACTTCAATGCCCCCATGCCGCGGACTTTCCTGGCCGGCGTCAACCTGGGCCTGTAAAAAATGACTGGTTATTAAATGATTAATTATCAAAACGAAAATGAAAAAAACAGTTTATTTATCCATATTCCTTTTTTTACTGGCATCAACGGCCTGTGAAAATTTCCTGGAAGAAAAACAATATACCGATGTGAGCTACGGTTACCTTAAAACAAAAACAGGCATGGAGTCGGCTGTTGCCGGGGTTTACCAGGTAATGCGCTGGTACTGCGGTTCGTATAACCAAAGCTCTAACAGCACGGTTGGCGGCAATATGGAGGCTTACTACGTGCTGAGTGAATACGGTACCGATTTTACCTGGGAAGGCTCGGACGGCGGTAACAAAGACCCGTTTAACAAATACATGTCTTCGCTGAACCCGGGACAGGATGTGATCAACAAGTTCTGGAACAACAACTATAAAGGCATCACCCGGGCCAACACGGCCCTGATGTACATGCCCGGAGTGACGGATATGGCGGAGGATGAAAAGAGTGAGCGGGTTGCCGGGCTGAAATTCCTGCGGGCCTATTTTTATTTTGACCTGGTACAGCATTACGGGGCGCTGCCCCTGGTCACCGAAGGAAATGTTTCGCAGGTGGTCACCGGTTTTGAAAGGGCTCCCGTGGCTGCTGTCTATAAACAGGTGATCAGTGACCTTAAAGCGGCGTATGATGTTTTGCCGGATGTATGGCAGCAGGCTGAAAGGGGACGGGCCACCAAATGGGCCGCAGGGCACCTGCTGGCCAGGGTGTACCTGGCCCGGATCAGTGCTGAGGCCGATATCCGGGGCGGAAAGCAAACGGATCTGGACAGCGCTGCCTATTATGCAGGACAGGTGATCGAATCAGGAAAATTCTCCCTGGAACCCGATTTTGCCGGTGTCTTTGAGCAGAATAACCAAAAGACGACCAGAGAGATCATCTGGGATGTGGAATATACCGGTGATGCCTTGTTTAACGGTGCGGGAAGCTCGGGCAGTGACGGGGGCAACCAGCTTCACCTGTACTGGGTGGAGCAGTACGACATCAAACCGGGAATGATCCGCGATATTGAAAACGGCCGTCCCTGGAAGCGGCTGCGGATCAACCCGGAGGCCCTTGAACGGCTGTGGGACCGGAAAGCAGACTCAAGGGTGTATAAAACGTTTCAACGGACTTACTGCTGCAACAGTCCGGGCACTGCCCCGGTATGGGAACCGGCCTATTATTATATTGACCCGGTAACCAATGAAGAAGATAAAAATGACGTGATCTATACCCCTCCGGCCGGACTGGTCGGGAAACCGAAATTTCAGGGCGGGGACACGGCTATCTACCTGTCGCCAAAATATTACGGGGCGCTGGAGTATTATTCTGCAACCCGGCCCAGACAGGGGCTGGTGAATGAAGCCGGTTACCGTCAGATGCTGACCGATATCGCCAAAGCGCCTTACCTGCTGACACCGGTGGACAAATATGATGTCAACAATTTCCCGACCATGTTAAAATGGCTGGACAAACAGCGTCCCGACATCAATTACCAGGCCGGTTCGCGTAATTTTCACCGGATGCGCCTTGCCGAGACGTATTTGATTGCCGGTGAAGCATACGGGAGGAAAGGCGACTGGCCCAATGCCCTGAAATATATCAACGAAGTGCGTAAACGTGCGGCCTATGCCGCAGGCGAGCAAAAACCGCCCGAGGTATACCGGATCGACGGAGGCGAAAACAATACCGTTTCGACGGTCAGTAATATGATGGTTAGCGAAGCAGATGTCCATGGTCCTGAATTTCCCTCAGGCGATGGCTTTGACCCCTTTGTTGACTGGATGCTCGAAGAACGGGCCCGTGAGCTGTACGGGGAGCTGAACCGCTGGGAAGACCTGGCCCGCACAGGGACACTGGTCGCCCGGGTGAGATTATACAACCCGGACGGGGCAGGGAACATTCAGGATTATCATAAGCTGAGACCTGTCCCGAATACTTATATTGACCGCCTGTCGCCACAGCCGGCTGTTGATGATGTTCAGAACCCGGGCTATTACTAACGCACCGGAAAGGGCCCGGCCCTTCAAAAAAGGCCGGGCCCTTTTTTTGATTTATGTACAACGAAAACCGTCCGCGCGAAAATGTTGAACAAAACTAAAATATTTCTTCGGACGGAAATAAAAGGCCTTCAATTCGAGGGAAATAAAAAATCTTTCCTTTCGTCCGAAATAAGGACTTCTCTTTTATGATCTTCATCACGCGGACGATTTTTTCCCTGTTTCCTACCCCGGGGCGACACTCTTTTGTCGTTTGCCCCGGGCTGAAATCAACTGTCCTTTCCTTATAGTATTCTTTCGTCAGATTTTACCGAGTCGATTTGAGATATGATTTTTATTACAATGAATTATTTTTGATAAAATTCAGGATTTCCTGTTTGTATCCAAAAGCCATTCCCACAACAGTATCAGCTGCGCCATAATAAACGGCAATTTTCTCGTCATCGCTAAGGGCTGCGCAAGGGAATATAACGTTCGGGACATCACCAGCCAGTTCATAAGGTGCTTGCGGAGCTAACAAATAAGGCTGTGTGCGATAAAGCACTTTTGCAGGATTTTCAGTATCTAAAATTGCTGCTCCCATTGAATAACGGAATCCGTTACAAGTATTAATTACTCCATGATAAAATAATAACCAGCCTTCTTCGGTAAGAATAGGAACTGAACCTGCACCAATTTTTGTACATTGCCAGGCACTGTCAGGAAAATGAGTTACTTTCATCACACAACGGTGTTCACCCCAGTATTTCATATCAGGACTATAGCTAATATAAATATCTCCAAAAGGAGTATGACCATTGTCGCTCGGACGGCTTAGCATAGCATATTTACCATTAATCTTTTGCGGAAATAGAACACCGTTCCGGTTAAATGGAAGAAATGCATTTTCGCATTGGAAAAATTCTTTAAAATCGAAAGTATAAGCAATTCCAATTGTTGGTCCGTGATACCCGTTACACCAGGTAACCCAGTAACGGTCTTCAATAAATGTAACACGTGGATCGTATTTATATTCCGATTCAATCATTTCGGTATTACCGGCCTTCATCACGATTGGTTCGTGTTCGATGTCCCAGTTGATTCCGTCTTTACTAAAACCTGCAAAAATATTCATCTGAACAGCTTTGTTGTCGCAACGGAAAACGCCAGAATAACCATCTTTGTAAGGTACAACAGCACTATTGAAAATGCTGTTTGATGAAGGAATATGGTAACGTCCTATAACCGGATTCTGAGAATAACGCCACATAACATCGTTTGAGCCTTCAGGACGATTCTCCCATGGTATTTGTTGATTGGAACTCATCTTTATATTGATTAATTATTATTGTTGATTGATTATTAAATTTTATTTCTTCCCATTGTTTTCAAACTTTTTTACTCTTCACTTTTTTCTTTATCGGGATAAGTAAACGGCACTAATTTAGCTCCGATAAAAGCAGGAATAGTCGCAATTAATACCCAGATAAAAAACAAACGGTATCCTAACCAGTCGCTCATAAAACCACTGATAAGTCCAGGTAACATAAATCCCAGATTCATAATTCCAGAAGCAAAAGCATAGTGCGCCATTTTATACTTACCCGGAGCAACCTGCTGCATCATAAACAGGGTAAGGCCAACAAAACCGAAGCCATAACCAAAATATTCAAAAATAACAGCAGCCCCGATAATGTAAATATTTGCCGGTTGGGTCATTGCCAGATAGGCATACACGGCAAACGGAATATTGAAAATACAAACCAGTGCAAATAACGATTTTTTTAATCCTCGTGCCGCGATGAAATAGCCTGCCAAAATAGAACCCAGCACAAAAGCAGCGGCCCCGAAAATTCCATAAACGATGCCAATCTGAGAAGTTGTCAGACCAAGACCACCGTCAGCTACCGCAGCTTTAAAAAACAAAGGTGCTATCTTAATGGCAAAGCCCTCGGCAAAACGGTAAATCACGATAAAAGCGATATACCAGCCAATGTATTTCTTCTGGAAGAATGTTCTGATTACATCCCACAAAGTATCGAAGCCTTCTCGCATCGATGTTACTTCGGTAGCTGCACCGCCTGATGGTAACATCCGGATATGATACAAGGCAAGAACAATCATTACCACACCATAAATACCCATTACTGCCATCCATGCATGCAGTACACCAAAATGTTCTTCTAACTGACCTGCCAAATAAACCAATCCGCCTGCAGTTAATACTTTGGCCAAATTATAAGCAGCTCCCTGCCAACCAATATATTCAGCCTGTTTCTCTTTCGACAAAACATTCATATAAACGCCATCGCAGGCAATGTCGTGCGTAGCACCACTTATAGCTATTATTGCCAGTAACCCTATCGAATAGGCAAAAAAGTGATTCAGAGGTAACGAAAAAGCAACTAAGGCAAAAGTAATTCCTGTTACCAACTGAGTTCCAACCACAAAATATTTTTTTGTTTTGAACATTTCCAGAATAGGGCTCCAAAGAGGTTTTAATGTCCAGGGGAGCATGATTAAGGAAGTCCAAAATGCAATTAAGGCATCTGATATTCCGAAACTTTGAAACATTAAGACGGAAGCCTGAGCAATGGCAATATACGGCAAACCCATTGCAAAATAAGCCGTTGGCACCCATTTCGCAGGGTGTCTGAATTTTTCTTCTTTTACTGACATATTTTTATTTATCAATTTCCAATACTCCTCCGGAAACAAGGTCTTTATGATTAATGAAGAAACGATTTAACTTTTTCCCATTCTTTTTAATCGTTTTAATATATCCTTGCCCGGATTGTCTGATTATTAATTCTTTCCCAGGATAATAATTGTTATCTAACTGAATTTTCACTTCATCGAAAACAGGACTTGATATTGCAAAATCAGTATTCCCGGGACAAACCGGATAAATACCCATCATGCTAAAAACAATCCATGCCGATAAAGTTCCGCAGTCGTCATTACCGGGTAATCCGTCCGGAGCATTTTTATAATAATTATGCATCAATTTGTTTACCTCTTTCTGGCAGCGCCACTCTTCTCCTTTTACAAAGTTGAAGAGCCCCGGATAATGGATATCCGGCTCGTTAGCCATGTCGAAAAGTCCGTTGTCGAATACTCCCTGCAATTTTTGTACAAACTGTTTCTTTCCGCCCATCAGTTTCATTAAACCAAAAACATCGTGGGGCACACAAAAAGTATATTGCCAGGCTGTTCCCTCATGAAACCCGGGACACGGAGCAAAATTCTCCCCTTCCCGCGGATTGAAATCCTTGTAAAATGTCCCGTCAACTAATTTCGGACGAATCATTTTAAAATCTTTAGAGTCAAAATATTCTTTATAACGAAGCGACTGATTCAGAAAACGCTGATAATCGTTTTTCTTCCCCAATGCTTTTGCAAACTGAGCCAGATTCCAATCGGCAATATAATATTCCAATGCATGCGAAACCGAGTTATCATACTCTTCGGTATAAGGCACATAACCCTTGCTAAGATAAAAATCAATGTCCGGACGAAGTTTATTATCAGCGCCTTGGGTCGTTGCCGATTTGTACATTGCTTCATAAGCTGTCTGCACATCAAAATCAGTTAAGCCACGCAGGTAGGTATCAACAATAACAGGAATTGCAGGGTCGCCTTCCATTACATTCGTCTCCGTACTGTTGAGTTCCCATTTCGGAAGCCAGCCACTTTCTTTGTACATTTCGACCATCGACCTCACCATATCCAGCTGTTGTTGCGGATAAACAAGGCTCATCAACTCATGATAATTCCTGTAAGTATCCCACAATGAAAAAACAGTATAACGGTAGCCATCCTTTACTTCTCCTATTCCATAACCACCCATCAAAGGATATTGACCGTTTACATCATTTAAAATATTGGGGTGAATAAACATGTGATACAATGCTGTGTAAAAAATAGTTTTCTGCTCATCGGTTCCTCCTTTTACGGATATTCTGGAAAGAGCATCGTTCCACTTTTCTTCTGCCTTAATTCGGGTTTCTTCAAAATTGAACCCGGGCATTTCAGTATTCAGATTTAACCGTGCATTTTCGATGCTGGTATACGAGATCCCTATTTTAACGCTTATCTCTTCGCCTTCGTCCGTTGAGAAATTCATCCATGCACCAATGCTATCGCCCGCCATTTCCGACTGGTATCCATCATAGTATTTAAACTTACCACTGGTTGCCGACCAGGAAGCTTCAGCTTTCATTGCCGGCATTTTTTTCCAAACGCCAAATTTTTCAGCCTTTTTGCTGAAACGAGCAACAAAATATACCGGACGTTCGGTGCCGTCATTATAACAGAAAGTACCGGTCATTCGGCTTCCTTCAATTTCATTCTCACTGACAATTTTTATGGTTGCACCGCTTTCGTTGGTTAGTCCTGTTCCAAGGTCAATCAGAATATTTGATTCTCCCTTCGGAAAAGTGAATTTACTTAACCCAACGCGCTCGCTGGCCGTAACTTCTGTTTCAATATTATATTTATTAAGAAAGTTACAGTAATAACCCGGAGTCGCTTTTTGTTGGCTCATTTCAGAACCATATATTTTATTGTCGGCATTTACTTCTCCGGTGGTAGGCATTAATAAAATAACACCCAGTTCGGGACAACCAACTCCGCTTAAATTAACATGCGAGTAACCGGTGAAATATTGGTTTTCCCACACGTAAGGAGTTGACCACCAACGAGCATCTTTGTCGTATTTATTTCCGGCCGAACCACTTACATTAAACGGACATACCGAAGCCATTCCCCGTGGAACTACAGCTCCCGGATTATCGGCACCGAAGTTAGTTGTACCAATAAACGGATTAACAAAGTCAGTTTTTTTATTTTGTGGTATTTGTTGGGCTGTTGTGTTATTTGTATTGCCCACAAAATATAAAATGAATGCGATGAAAAAGGCTAATGTCTTCATTAAATTTGTTTCATTTGAATTAATAAACAATTGATTTGGGACGATCATCAGGTGCAACGCCAAACTCTTTGTTTGGTGTATCACCCATCACAAATTTTAATGTTCCGCCCTCAAGTATCTGTTTGTGTGTTATAAACGATTTGGTATAAGGTTTTCCGTTTAGTTCGGCTGATTGGATATAAATATTTTTATCACTTCGATTTTCCGCAATTACATTAAAAGTATTTCCTCCCGGAACATTCAATTCAACTTTATCGAATAACGGACTGCCAAAAACATACGCACCATTAGCCGGATTAACCGGATAAAATCCCATAGATGAAAGTACATACCAAGCCGACATCTGCCCACAATCTTCGTTTCCGCATAAACCATCGGGCTGGTCGGTATACATGGTTGTATTTATTTGATGAACCATTTTAGCTGTTTTCCATTGTTGACCAACATAAGCATACAAATAAGCGATATGATGACTTGGCTCATTTCCATGAGCATATTGCCCGATAAGCCCTGTAATGTCAGAAGACGCACCTTCAACTTTTATAGACTCAATAGAGAACAGACTATCCAGTTTCCGGGTAAAATTTTCTTCTCCATCAAATAATTTTATTAAATCCTCAGGGCTCTGTGGTACCAACCAGGTATATTGCCATGCATTTCCTTCGCAAAAATCATCTTGCTGATGTTGTGACGAAATCGGGTCAAAAGGAGTGCGCCACGAACCATCTCCCATTCGTCCCCTCATAAAACGATTTTCTTTATCAAAGTAATTCTGATAATATTTTGAACGTTTTTTGAAATATTCAGCATCTTCTGTTTTGCCCATTTTTCCGGCCATGGCAGCAATGCACCAATCATCTATCGCATACTCAAGCCCTCGTGCCACCGACTCAACTTGTGAGTCGGCAGGAATATAACCTCGTTCCATCACATAACCAATTCCTCTGAAATCCTGCATTGCGGTTGTTTTTATTGCCTCGAATGCTAATTCCGGGTCAAAACCTTTAATTCCTTTCAAATAAGCATCAACGATTACAGGAGCGGCATGATACCCCACCATACAATCGGTTTCGCATCCCATTAAATGCCAAACCGGCAATTTGCCTTGTTGTTGGTAAATTGCCAACATGGTGTTCACAAAATCGCTTACTTTATCCGGATCAACAAGTGTATATAATGGATGTGCAGCACGATAGGTATCCCATAACGAAAAAGTTGTATACGTATTGTAACCTGGATTTTTATGGATTTTTTTATCTGTTCCCAGATAATCTCCATTGGCATCATTATATAATGCAGGTACTATCATTGTGTGATATAATGCAGTATAAAATGTTTTTTTATCGGATAATTTATTGGTGGTGATTTTTATTTTACCAAGTTCATCATTCCATTTCTGAATACCTGCATTATATATTTCGTCAAAATTCCATCCGGGAATTTCTTGTTGCATATTATTTTTCGCACCATCGATATTAACCGGAGAAATTGCTGTTTTAGCAAGCAAATTGTTTTCACCTTCAAATTTTATTAATGCGGTAACTTTATCATCGGTTGTATTTCCTTTTTCGTCCTTTCTTTGCAAATACTCAATACTTTTTATCTTTTTTGAAAATGTACTTGTAAAGAAAATACGTTGATCATTAGCCCATCCTTTAGAAAAACGAGAACCTGCAATCGTATAATTGTCAATTTGTTTAAGTGTGCAAGTTGTGAGTTTATCCCACCCAATACCATAATTCATATCAACAATTAAGGAAGGATTGCCTTTTTCGTGGTAGGTATATTTATGGAAACCCACTCTCTCGCTTGCCGTTAGGTCTGCATCAATATTATAACGATTGATATGCACCGAGTAATAGTTCGGTTTTGCAGATTCTGCATTATGTGAATAAGTAGATTTCCAATCAACGGAGTCGGAAGAATTTTTTTGCAATTTGTAGGTGTTGTTTACCGGCATAAACAAAATATCACCTAAATCACCAATTCCGGTACCACTTAAGTGTGTATGTGCAAAACCTGCCAAAATTGAATCGGAATAATGATATCCGGAACACCAATCCCAACCTTTTACAATATTACAAGGGCCTAACTGTACTAATCCGAAAGGAACATTTGCCCCAACAAAAACATGCCCATGATAATCGCTGCCAATATAAGGATCAACAAAATCAGTTAATAATTTTTCTTTTCTCACCTCTGAGCAAGAGACAAAAAATACCAAAATCAATAAAATGTTCAAAGTCAGTTTTTTGTTATGCAAGAATATCATAGGTTCAATTTTTATATTTAGGATTACAATTTGTACAGATTAAAAATGGAAGAAAAGTTCATAATAATTTCTATAGAAGTATAATATATAGGCACATAAAAACTGTATTACCCTTATAAAAGTATACAGATGAATGCTGTTTTTTTGAAAACTGTCTCAGAGGTTTAATAAAATTTGTTAAAATAAACCCCAAAGAAAGAAATTCTTTGGGGTTCTTTAGCTAACCAAATCTATTTAATCTATGTTTATTCAGGACAACGGATATCTTCAACTAAATTGATATTACAAAATGTTTCTGCAATATGCCAATATGCCGTGAAGAAAGAGTTCCGGAATATTACATCGATTAAATGTCCTTCAAATCCACAAAGAAAATACATACTAGTATGGGCATTTCTGATTATCTACATACTGTATTGTGCCATAAGGTACAGCATTGTATCCGTGCCCGGTCATGTCAAGAACGGTTCCGTCATCTTGTGTTTCGCCATTAAAACGCCAGTAAGCGACAAGTCCTTCACTAGTTGGATCAACATAGCAAATACCATCTTGTAATTGATTTACTGTACGAGCAACATTCCATACACGACATTCGCTAACATAACCATCGAAGAAACGAGCATGTCCGGCAGAACGACCAATTGCAAATGTATCATCCCATGAGTGACCATCGTAAGCCATACTTAAATTAATTGTACCTCCATTATTTGTTTCAACAAAGTGAATTTGTTCTCCATCAAGATACAAACGTAAGTATTGACCATCATATACAGCAGCAAAATGCAACCAATGACCGGTATCGAACTCTTGATCCACCCAAGATTCATAGTGATCTTTTGCATCCGGGTGAGCAGCAGATCCAATTGATCCTTTCACAAATTGTAATCTGTTAGTAGGATTACCGGCACCATCACCAAAACGGAAAAGGAAGTTTTCTTCACAACCACACAAAGAACTAATTGCATTTCCTCCTTGTGTTGATGTTGGGAAAGAAATCGGAAGTACTTTCATCTCCAAAGTCATCTGACCAAGAGCTCTAACAGGACTATCTTCTCCTGCAAACCCAGGAATATCAAAACAACCTTGACGAGCTAAATAAGCAGCCTTAATATCAATCACTTTTGTTAATAACACATAAGCTGTACGCGAACATTCCAATATATCCAAGTCGCCACCATCAACATTTGAAATAGAAACAGGAACACAATAAGAAACACCTTCTTGCAACTGATCTGCATCAGCAGTAACTTCAATTTGAGAAGACACTGCACTTCCTGATAAAATCACAACTTCAGAACCATTTATTGCATAACTTCCCGCAGGAGGCAATTGACAATTACGTCCGGTAGTTGCATTGTATTGATCGATTAACTCAGGAGCTTCTTCTACTTTTACTGTAATATCGGTTTCGGCTTTTGTAGTCGAAGATACAGTAAGTCCCATGCTTGATTGTCCATCTACTAAGAATTTTATATTATTTGATGATAAAGTACCTGTTACATATATGGCATCGCCATAATCTGCTCCTTCTTTGCAGCTTGAAATGCAAAGTAACAAAGCAAATATTGATAATAATATATATCTATTTTTCATAATCGTTAAAAATTTAGTTCGCATAAACATTAAATTCATTAAAGGAACGATAAATTGAACCATAATCACCATATAGCCATGAAACTGTTATCCTAACGTAGCGAGAAGGAACAGCACCATACAATATAATATATTGATCGGTTGTATTTTCAACATGAGGAGGTGCTGTACCTGCTTCTGTCCATGTTGTTCCGTCAGTACTTAATTCAATATATATATTAGAGAAATTATACCAATTATACCAACTATAGTTCGTATTTTTAAAATAAAATGCACTAACATTTTTCTCATCTTGCATATCAATTGTAATTGTAGGACTAGCTTCATTTCCAAAGCTTACTCCTGATCCAGCATTTCCATCAAAAACTGAACTAAAATTAGTTACAGAAGCATCTGTAGATGTAGCAGTCCAAGCAGAACGATCAGCAACTAAAGTTCCTTGTATATCTCCTGAACCGGCATCTTCTTTAATTAATTTTTGTTCGACATTTATTTCCAAATAAACAATGTTATATTCTGTAGATACTACTCCGGTTGTGATTGTTGAAAGTTTAACCGGTACTAAGTAAGTACCTATTTCTGATATGGCGGAATAGTCGGCCTTGGGAAGAACAACTTCAATGGAATCAAAAGATGCATATTCGCCTTGATTTATTGTTGCTGTAGCTTTTGACAA
Source organism: Prolixibacteraceae bacterium (assembly GCA_963662895.1). GTDB lineage: Bacteria > Bacteroidota > Bacteroidia > Bacteroidales > Prolixibacteraceae > GWE2-42-39. The sequence continues at coordinate 2,479,623 of OY759981.1, forward strand.
AGACGCAGTACAAGTCATGTAGTTTGTGCCATTTGCTTCATTATAAGCACTTACAAGAGAGGTGTCAATAACTGCCGTAACTGTTGCAGAAGTCTCCGAGGGTTGGGTCGATTTTACTCCAAATCCGGCTGCAATTGAATCGCCAAAGAACCCAACAGGAGTTGAAACCATGTTGAAACTTTTAGTTGCAGGAAGGATGTAGACTATATTGTCGGCACTTCCCGGAAAATCGTATACTTCTTCATCTTCACATGCAGACAAGCCTACAATACAAAGAGCTAATAAGCCTGCATATAATATATTTTTATATAGATTTCTCATGTTTATCATTTCTTTTATTATTTGGTTATTGCTGGATTCTGAATCTGAATACATTCACGAAAACGACCGTATGGAGTTGGGTTATTTTCGTGCACATTATAGTCGCGATGAATAAAGAAGGCACCAAAACCACCTTTTCTGCCGGTTGAAGGTTGGTAACGAGCTTGATTGTACATAGTCGACATTGTACCTTGCCAGTTATCACCCATATTACAACAAAATACTACTTTCTCAACGGGCCACCCCCCTGCACTCGTACCACCACCGTATGCTTGCAAGAAACAATAATTACTATATGGAATAAGACTATTCATGCCAGTGCTAGTTTGGTCAATGTTAAGCATTTTATCACAGATACCTTCTTGTGAGGCAATTTCTGTACCGTAACGTTCTTCAATAAGTTGCAAACGTTCTTCTTTGGTAATATCCGGATTCGGACCCATGTACTTCGCCATATGTTTATAAAAAAGCTCGAAATAGTCATCTGATAAAAAGTCACCTTCCGGTTCGTAATCGGCATCAAAGCCATCTAAGTCATTTTCGAAGACCTGATCAAGAAAGTATTCAGCATACATTTCAATAGCTCGATTAATGGCTAATTTTTTCTCGTCCCCCTCCGGCATAGCTTTTGCTTCATTGTATGCAATTTTGAAGTCTTTCTCATCGGTTTCAGCATCGATACGAGTAATGGCAACACAAAGCATTTTTGTGCCTTTTACTTTTTGAACAAAGCGAATTTCTTCCCATATTTCGGTGTTTTCTTTCGCCGGAATTCCTCCCCACATAGAACAGATGTCTAAGCTATCCGGCAATCCCATAAAACGAACTCCTAATGAGTTTTGTGCACCATATTGTGCAAACCAACCAAATGAAATAGAATGGTCGCTAGCCTTATAATCGCGCAAATTCTGATAATATAAATCACTGTAGGTGTACGGATTCTGCATGTCCGTTGTTTCTATATCGGTGTCACATGAATATATCAACAAGCCCATTGCAACAAGTGCCAATAGATATTTGATTTTTTTCATAATCAGTTTTTTTTTAAAAGTTTATAATAAAACATTATCTCCTTACGTCCCACCAAAGTCTTGTTCCGGCGATATCACCACCGTTTAAAAGAGATACAGCCGCATTTACATTCTCGGTATTGTTTGAGTATTCTGTTGTTGGGAATTTAAGCCTGCTAATCAATTCGCCATTTGCGACTTCAGTTACTCCACTATAACTGTATATTTTAATAAATCCAGGATAACCGGTTCTGCGCATTTCGCTCCATGCTTCTTGCCCATTAGGGAAAAGAGCAATCCATTTTTGCACCATAATGCGTTCCAATTTTGTTTCAAATCCAACAGCATCGTCCCATGCAGGAGATAATTGTGACAAATCTCCAGCAGAGGTAGAGCCACCACCATAAGAGGCTGCAGGATCTTGATAAGAAGCAAGCGGCAAACTTGTATCATCAGCAATATAAGTATCAGCTCCGGAAGCTTTCCACTGAGCAAAAGAACTGCGAATACCTTGTTTGTAATAATCTTGTGCTGACTCTGAGCCCAGGCCCCAACGCAAGTTTGCTTCTGCCAACAAGAAATAGGCTTCAGAAGGACACATCCATTGCATATTATCGTCTGTTTCGATATTAATACCGGAACATGCAGCCACATAATTGTTTTTATTTAAGTTTGACATACCATTACGTACTCCGTGGTATGCTCCATCGTTAGCAGCTACTCTAAAATAAGAAGAAATACGAGGATCGTTATAACCGTTCAGGTAGCAATCCATGGTCGCACCCATTCTCATGTCCTTAAAACTTTCACTTACTTCCCAAATAGGGTTAATGAATGAGAATGTTGCTGTTTGATCTAATATTGCAGCATCAATAGTAGAAGTCATTAGTCCATAACTCTGGTTAATTGCAGCAGCTGCTTCTGTTTGTGCTTTTGTTTCGTCGACAAAAGAAATACGCATTGCTAAACGCAAACGAAGCGTATTTGCAAATTTAATCCATCTGGTAACATTGCCACTGTAAACGTAGTCGTAATCTGCCATATATGCCGCAGAATTATTATCTCTGTAACTTGTCAGTACATCAATAGCTTGTTCTAGTTCTTCGAAAAACTTATAGTACACAGCTTGCTGACTATCATAAGGAACTTCTGTTGATGTTCCGAATTTGCTGTAAGGAATCGGTCCATACATATCGGTAATTCTACTCATTCCTAAAACCTTAACAACAGTTGCCATTGCTCTTGCAGGAGAAGTTTCGTCAGTAGCATCTACAATGGTTTGCCATGGCAACATAATTTCGGTATAAGCATCAGCAAACGGAGCGTTATACCAACCGTGATAAAGTCTGTAATGACCGTTATGGTAACTGGTATAACTGTAAGTATTAATATTAGCAATATAACTGGCAAAAATATCACCGGTCAACATTTCTGTAATTTGATATTCACCTCCCAAATTATCTCCAACAATAAAAACACCTCTTTCCATCTGTGTGAAAAATGAACCTGTATTCAGGTTGTCTTGATTCATTTGATCAGGCGTTACTTCATTAGGGTTGGTGTTCCATTTTTCAAATTGATCGGTGCAAGAAGTAAAAAATAAACTTCCGAGTAGAAGTGCACCGCTTATCATTTTTGTATATTTCAAAATCTGTTTCATCTTAATGATACTTTTAGAAGTTAAGTTTTACAGAGAATCCAAGATTGCGCAAACTTGGTAACATAAAGTAGTCCATACCACTGAAGTGAGTTCCGGTACTTGGTGTTAATTCCGGATCGTAAGGTGCTTTACAGTAAAACATAAACAAGTTACGTCCGGTAAAGGCAACATTCATTTCCTGAATAAAAGGAACATACTTAGTGATTGGTAAATCATAACCTAAGGTTAGCTCTGCTAAACGAAGGTTAGTAGCACTGTAAACATACATCGAACTAGCACCGGTACCTACTGTTTGATACCATTTTTGAGCAGCAGGAACCAAATAACCGTTAATCATTACACCACCGGCATCGCGAGCATCAGCCGAAGCTTTTGAGGTTCCGTAATAATCCATTAATCCTTGTGTCATTGATACGCCAATACCTCCCACACGAGCATTAATTAAGAAACCAAGAGAAATGCCATTCCAACTAAAAGAGTTACGCCATCCTATGGTATATTTTGGTTGTGCATTCCCTGCATATATTAAACCATCACCTAAATCTCCGGCATTTTTATCTATCGATACCGTATTATTTACATAATCAACATCAATAAATCCGTGTTCATCGGTTTTTAATGCTGTTACATAAAGATCTCCGAATGAACCACCTTCAACTAAACGAGAAGTTACATTACCAATACTGGCAACATCAAGAACATCTTGCTCAACACTTAATCCGGAAGAAAGTGTTGTTGGTTTCAACAATTTAACAACTTTGTTTCGGTTGATACTATAAGTAAATGAAGAATTCCATTCAACCGGACCTAAAGGCTGATTTAATGACAGACTAACTTCGATCCCTTTATTGTCAACCTGACCACCATTAATATAAATTGAACTATAACCGGAAGTTTCAGAAAGAGTTGGATTAAATAATTGATGGAATGTTGATGTTTTATATAAAGAAACATTTAATTCTACTTTTTCTTTCCAAAGATTTGATTGCAACCCAACTTCCCATGCTTTTGTACGTTCCGGTTTAATATCATTATTCGGATAAGTGGTTGTTGAATTTGGCATTCCTGATACGTAAGGATAAGTTTGATAAGCGATGTAACGTGTAGGAGAATTACCTACCTCACTATACGAACCGCGAACTTTCAGGAATGAAAGTACATTGTTTTTTATCGGTAATAAATCGCTTAATATTGCTGAAATACCCACCGAACCATAAGTTAAACTTGACTCATCAGTCCAAGCCAATGCTGATGACCAATCGGTACGTCCCGTTAAATCGAGATACAATTTACTTTTCCAACCGAACTGTGCTGTTGCGAAAATCGACTGTGTTTGATCGTGATAGTCTTCATCTGTAAATTCGGCATTATCCTGATTTAAATTCAAAAGAGTAAAACTATTGGCAACTGAGTTTAAATCGCCGCCTACTCCCGATAAATTATAAACAATATCTTTAATGCTGGCTCCAAGGTTGGCTGTCAATGAGAAATCACCAAAATATTTGTCGACATTCAACATCACATCTCCATATATCTGATTGGTTGACTCATCATTTTTGAAATAAGCACCAAACTTGTCGGCAAAAATAGCATCGGTTGAAGCCGCATATTCCTTTTCGTAGATAGCAGAGGTATAGTCCATCTTCGCACGAGCGCTTAATTTTATTCCTTTTGCAATATCATAGGATAAACCACCACTAATTAAGAAACGGTTTTTATGATTAATAAAGTTATCGCGATTAATAATCCAATATGGGTTTTGTAAGCCGATTCCCATATTTGTCCAAGGCCAGTATTGTGTTTTAAAACCACGACTTTCGTCATACATTTCAAACAATTTATAAGTATCCAGACTTAAGCTTGGCGACATCAGGTAAGTAGCAACAATAGGGTTAAAATACTGTCCCTGTGAAATCATATTCTGTTCGCGAATATTCATATAACTGGCACTCAAATCCAAATGCAATTTATTTTCTAACATATCGGTTGTATTGCGAATGTTAAAGTTGTATCTGTTAAGTGTATTGTTTTCCACAATGCCTTCAGCATTGGTTGATGCCATTGATAAGAATGTCTGATTTTTTTCTGTACCATTACTTATCGTCAACGAATTTGTTTCATTCCATCCTGTTTGGAAAAAATCCATTGGATCGTAACTGCTGGGCTGTGTTAATTTTGCACCCCAACTTTGTAAAGCTCCAGAAGAAGCACCGTAAGTATTCTGAAATTCGGGTGTAATAAAAGGAGAAAAGAAAGAAGTATTATTTGAGTAACTCACTCTCATTTTATCTTCTGATCCTTTTTTAGTGGTAATCATAATTACTCCATTTGCAGCTTCGCTACCATAAAGTGCAGATGCCGCAGCTCCACTTAATACCGACATTGACTCAATATCTTCAGGATTAAGCATAGATGCTCCGTCACCACTCTGTCCCATTCCGGTATAGAAATCCTTAGGCTGTGTTGTTTGCAACGAAGGCATTGGAATACCGTCGATTACATACAAAACATTGTTATTCCCCGAAATTGATTTTGCACCACGCATAACAACTTTTACTCCACCACCGATTCCAGAAGAACTGGCATTTATATTAACACCAGCTACTTTCCCTGCCAAACTATTCATGAAGTTAGCATCTTTTACACCAACAATTTCTTTGGCTTTGATTTTTTGCACGTTGTATGTTAGAGTTTTAGCCTCTTTTTTGATTCCAAGTGCGGTAACTACAACTTCGCCAACACCGATTGTTTCATCTTCCATTACAATCTCAAAAAACTTTTTTGAGTCAAGTGGATATTCTTGTGATTTCATTCCAATAAAAGAGAAAACAATAGCTCCTTGTTTACCGGTAACTGTTAATGAAAATTTCCCCTCATTATCTGTAATTGTTCCGGTGGTAGTACCTTTTATTGATACAGAAACTCCCGGAAGAGGAAATCCGGTTGTATCTGTTACACGACCGGAAATAGTAGTGTTTTGTTTTGTAACGCCAGGTAGTGATGTTTTTTCACGTTCTTTTTTTATTAAAATATACCTGTCGAAGACTTCGTATTCTAATCCTTTATCTTTTAAAAGGTAATCCAACACTTCAGAAATTGTTGCTTGTTTCGTGTCAATTGAAAGGTTTGTTAGTCCTTCAATCTCATTGTTTTTATAAAAGAAATTAAAATCAGTTTTGTTTTCAATTTCTTTTAAAATAGACTTGAGAGATGATTTCTCCATTTTTAGGTCTAGCCGGGTGTTTTGCGAGAATGTATTCATCGCATTTGCTGAAATAAACCCGGTAAGGATAAGAATCCATGCGATTTTCATAGTTAATAAAATTTTTTGCCATTGTCTGTTTAGACAACAACTTTTGTTGTTTTTTTTCATAGATTTGTTCTGTTTTTACTTGTTAAGTAACTTGATAAAAGCATTTTGCCGGTGGAGGTGGGGGGCACCTCCACCGCTTTTTAATTAAGCATTTAGTCTTTATAAATTAAAATTTTATCTTTTTCATTATTTTGAGTTTTTATTTCATATTTGATATTATACAATCCTTCCAATACTTTGAAGAATAAATCAATAGGTCTGTTTCTGGATATCGTTCCCGAAACTTGAATGTCAGCCGTTTCTTGCCCAACAATTTCAATATCTACGTTATACAATTTTTTTAATGTTGGAACCAAGTCAGACAATTTTGTCTCGTTCAGAGTTATTTTACCATTGATCCAACTGGTATAGTATTCTGTTAGGACATTCTTAATAGATGTTTCTCCACTAAGTTTATTAATTTTAATTTGTTCGGCAGGCTTCAATATTGCTAACTGTTGTCCATTTGTGTTTTCAACAGAGACTTTTCCTTCGATTAAGGTAACTGTAAAATCAGGATCATCATCATAGGCAGCAACATTAAAAGTCGTTCCGAAAACTTTAACAATTCCGGATTTTGTTACTACTTCAAAAGGTTTGTTTTCGTTGTGTGTTACTTTAAATTGAGCTTCTCCTCTTAGATGCACAATTCTTTCTTTTTCGGAGAAACTATTGGGGTATTCGAAAACTGTTCCGGCATTTAACCATACTTTGGTATTATCAGAAAGCGTTACTTTACCTATTTGTCCCCATTCAATTTCAATTTTATTGCTTCCAGTTTCCTGGTGCTTTATAAAATGAGGTATTAATACTCCAATACTTAGAGCGATAATAAATACTGCTGCATATCTTGATATGAAGAGAAATTGTTTCTTCAGGGATGTGGTGAAACTGATTTGACTGTAAACCTGTTTCCATTGTTTTTCTTTATCAATTTTCTTTAATAAGAAATGATTGATAAGCTTTTTGTGAATTTGCTCAGCTTTTTTTATTTCTTTCTGAGCATCAGGGATGTCTTTAAACTGTTTAAAATCGGCCGCTTCAGATTGTTCTAAGCTGTTATTTAGTGCTTTAATGCTTAGCTCCCAAATTCGATCTTTACCTTGTCCTTTCATATGCAGTATAATGTTTGCATATATAAGACGCACTTACAATCGAAGGCAGTGACAATAAATTCACATTATTTTAATATTTTTTTAAAATTAGCCACAATAGCAGTTTTTTTGCTTCTAATTGTTCCCGTAAAAAACGGTAGGCACGAGACATTTGTTTATTTACGGTATTCTCTGTTATTCCTAGCATTTGAGCAATTTCCCGATAGGTTTTACCATTGTATGCCGCTAACTTTAATATTTTTTTTCGTTGTTCGGGAAGTTTTTCAATTAATGAAGACAAGTATTTAATATTGGCCTCTTTTTCTAAATTATATTCTTCAATCGGGATGGCCTCAAGTTTATTTTTTATTGAATCAATATCGGTTTTTCGATTTTCAGGAGAACGCAAATAACTATAAATGGAATTTCTGACAGATAAAAGAAGATAATGTTTTATTGACGAGCTGATTTCAATGGTTTCTTTTTTTTCCCAGATACGGACAAAACAATCACTGACAATATCTTGCGAAAGATCAATGTCGTTAATAATTGAATGAGCATAAAAACATAGAGACGAATAATATTCATCAAAAAGTTGTTTGAACGCTATTCGATCTTTTAATTGTATTTTTCCCCAAATCTTTTTATCCATTGATTGTTTACATTCCGACACAAAATTAAAGTATAATTTTTGAATATACAGAATATGATAACAGACTTTTAAACATGCAATATTATTCGATTATTAGTTTCCCGGTTAGCCGAATGTCGTTAGAAGAGGCACCAATCATTACAATAAAATTACCCGGTTCAATAACTTTTTCGAGTTTCACATTCAATATAGACAAATCGTCTTTATCTATTTTAAAATGAACGACTTTGTTTTCCCCTTTTGTTAGGTGTATACGGTCGAAATGTTTTAATTGTTTGATGGGCTGTACCGTTGATGCGTATTCGTCTCTCAGGTAAAGTTGAGGTACTTCATCGCCATCGTATTTTCCTGTATTGGTAACTGTAAAAGAAATATCAAACAAATTTTTTCCTGTTTTTTTAATTTTTAAATTGGTGTATGAAAAAGTTGAATAACTTAATCCATAGCCAAATTCGAATAATGGAGCTGCGGTAGTTTCAACGTAATCATGAGGAATTGGTGCCGGTTGGTTATAATAAACCGGTAGCTGACCAACATTTTTGGGAATAGAGACTGGTAGTCGTCCGGCCGGATTATAATCACCAAACAATACATCTGCTATGGCATTTCCCCCTTCTTGTCCCGGATACCAAGCTGTAAGCAGAGCATCTGCATTTTCTTCAGCCCAATTCATATTCATTGGCCTTCCCTGTATGTAGATAACAACCATTGGCCTTCCGGTCGCTTTTATTCTTTTCAGAAGTTCCATTTGTTTGCCTAGCAGAATAAGCGTAGAACGGTCAAATCCTTCTCCACTTTCCATGTCGCTAATTTGGTCTTTGGCAACAATAGCGGCACCGGTTTCAATGTATTTGGTTTTAAAATCGCGGGCGCTGGAACCCCCAACAACAACAATTGCTACATCTGCATTTTGCGCGGCTTCTGTTGCTTCGTTAATATTTGTGTGCATGGTGTCACGAATAGCACATCCTTTTACGTATTGTACATTTTTCGTTCCAATTTTATTTAAAACACCCTCCAGTACAGTTTTTATATTATCAGAATCTTGTGGCGCTGTATAGTCGCCAAGCATGTTGTACATATTATCGGCATTCGGACCGATAACGGCAACTTTGCGGACCCATTTGTTTAATGGGAGAATATTATTTTTATTCTTTAATAGAACAATGGACTCCTGAGCAATTTCTCGTGCTACCTGAATGTGAGTTTCTGCACGAACATTTTTCTTCGCTTCTTCCGGATTAACATACGGATTTTCGAATAAACCCATTTCAAATTTCAGACGAAGAATATGGGCAACAGCCGTATCTATTGTTGTTTCTTTAATTTTCCCATTTTTTACTGCATCTACCAAATTCCGATAAGCATCTCCTCCCAGGTCCATATCAACACCGGCATTTGCAGCCATTATTGCGGCACTCTGAATGGTCGAGGCAACATAATGAGACTGATGGATACCTTCAATACTAAAAAGGTCAGAAACAACAAATCCATCAAAATGCCATTGATTACGAAGTATATCTGTTAACAAAGTTCGGTTGGCAGTACTTGGTATACCATTCATCGAATTGTAGGAAGTCATAACTGATTTTGCGCCAGCTTCAATTGCCTGTTTAAAAGGTGGCAGAACATTAGAGTATAAATCCATTGGAGTTACCACCGATGGGCTACCATTATGGCCTCCGGTAGGAATGCCATAAGCAACAAAATGTTTAAGAGTAGAGATAACGCTGTATGGTTGTGTTAAATCACCTGCTCCTTCTCCTTTTATTTCGGCTGCGGCTAATGTTCCGGAAAGTACAGGGTCTTCTCCAAATGTTTCTTCAACACGAGACCAACGAGGTTCTCTGGATAAATCAATGACCGGGCCATAAGCAATATGTCCTCCTTGTAATCGGACTTCTTCGCCAATTACTTTTCCTACTTTCTCTAATGTTTTTGTTGACCAACTGGATGCCATACCTATTCCTGTAGGGAAAACAGTGGTTCCAACGGCCATGTGTCCGTGAGGAGCTTCCTCTGCAAGAAAGAGTGGGATTTCTAAACGGGTATTTTCAATTACATATTTCTGAAGTGCATTTCCGGCTTTTGCTGCAAGTTCTGGATTTAGTCCATTTTTCAGTGTTTTCTTTGTCCAGGGGTCGGCACGGTAGACCGCCCATAAACTACCAATGTGTTGTTCTTCTACTAATTTTTCAAATTTAGAGGACTGACAGATTTTATCTCCATCTTTCTCATACATTTCCCATCCCATCGGGCAAAGTAACTGACCGACTTTCTCTTCAATTGTCATGCGACTAATTAAGTCTTCTGTTCTCTCTACAGAACTCAATGATGCATCTTTATACTTTTGTGCATGTAATAATGAACTGTATATAAATAGAATAAATATAAAAGGAACTAGTCTTTTCATTGTGTTGATTATTAAATATTAGAATAAGGATCTGATTTGTTTTTGTAACTCGTTAATTTTTAATTGTTATTCATTGGTATTTCTCGTTCCTTGCTTTTTATTGAGATTTTTGCTTTTCTTTGAAGTGCTGTAAAAAAAAGCACTTCAAATCAGTGATTTAAGTGCTTTTGATGAATTTTGATTTTCTTTTTTGTTGTCCTGCCAGGGCTCGAACCTGGACTCTTCTGATCCAGAGTCAGACGTGTTGCCAATTACACCACAGGACAATTTTGTATTTTAGCAAAAACGACCCATCAGTTATTTGCTGACGGGCCAATTTTTTGATGTTGACCTACCAGGGCTCGAACCTGGACTCTTCTGAACCAAAATCAGACGTGTTACCAATTACACTATAGGTCAATCATTACGCCCCCTTTTTGTAAGGATGGTGCAAAATTATATTTTTTTTCTTACCACGGGGAATTTTTATCGAAAAAAATGGGTTTTTCCTCCCGGATAGCTTACTCTGTTAACTAATTTGTACTTTTTCCATTTGTCTGCTGGTACAGCTTTCGTAATAGTTTGTTCCCTCTCGATTTGATCCCGGCACTTGGATGATATTCCATTTCCTGTTCGATTAGCTGGATTAATTCGGGTTTAAGTTCCGGTTCGCTTTCAGAAATATTAAATAAAATCTGCATGGCATGAACCCTTACGGCAATTGGTTCGCAGGCAGAAGTAAAGTGCCGGATACAGTATTCGAGCATCAGGGCTATCTTTTCCTTCGGAACGGGATAATAACTGATTAATTTCAAAAATTCACGTTTTTTACTGGCATTGTCCGTTTTTTGCAGGAAATCGATAATTTGCCCGATGTAACCTTCAAGTTGACCAGGATTTTTCTCATAAATTTTGCTGACAATCCAACTGGCACGCCAACTGTCTTTTACCGTATCATTCATAGCAATGGCCATCAACATATCGATATGCTCAGGATGTTCCGAAATATAATCAATGGTCAACATCAGATTTTCCCACGAATTAATAATTTTCTGCAAGTCAGATACTGTCATAAAAGCTAATTTTTTTCGACTTCTATTAACGGAACATATTGCTTCCCGCTGGATATTGCCCGGCGAAACACAGTTGTCCGGCTCGGAATCCGACCGTAAACTAATCCGGGAAAAACACGATTATTTCAGCAATAAAAAGTTCAGTTAAACCAGTCCGGGAAAGATGATGGTCACCACAGCAAAAAATGCAGCCCATCCGACAATGGAAATCATCATGTATCCAAACACATTTTTCGTTTCTGAATAATATTTCTTCAGAAGAAATGCCCCCACCGGAATACTCAGAATTACAGGCGAAGTAATTATTATTCCCCAAAGTCCGTATCTCTTCTTCATGGTCACAAGCCAGCGATTTCTGCGTGTAATCCGGTTCCTTTTCCGGGTATGGCGTATTTCACAAAACTTCTGGTATTTCATTTTTATGAATTGGGGAACTACTTTACAAAATATACACTGATATCGTTCCCACACACGAATCAAAAATCCGCTTAAATAATAGAAAAAGAAAAAACCGGCAATCCCTCCCACTAAAACCGAAAAAATGGCCTGATCAAAATCCAGTCCGATTACCAGTGCATAAGGGAATGAAAAAAAATATTTTACTGACGCGAGTAAAAAAACATTCAACAATTTCAAAACCACAACAATATCCATCTCCATCAAGTTTCGTTTTTTTATAACGGCAAAATTGTCGAAAATTTCTTATAAAACACTGATTATTAATTAAATTTTACAAATTATTAACAATTGTTGACGTTTCCTTAAAATAACATTTTTGTCCCCGTAGTGCAGTGAACGACTTTGAAGTAAAAGAAGTTACTGTAACCATTCAAAACGCCGATGGAACAGAAGTCGAAAGCGGCGCAGCAGTCCTTCAGGAAGGCTCAATATGGTGGCGTTACACAGCAACTGTAGCCAACGAATCCCTCGAAGGCGGTAAAATTATCATTCGCGCTTCCGATGTCCCCGGCAATCTTACCGAACAGGAAAAAGAAATGTAATCAACCTTTATGGAAAATCTCAAAAAACAGGCTTCCCAAATTTCGGGAAGCCTGTTTTTTTTGTGCTAATAAGTGAAATCTAAATAATAACATGTTAAAACCAATATCCCCAAAAAAAAGAGAAGAGCAGGAGATGAGCAAGGGAGCGGAACAAAATCCCGGAGGGATGATATTTTAAATAACCCGGGGTAAGCGAGGCAGGAGCGCAACCCCGGGATTGAATGTTAACGAAATAACCCCGGCCACGGTAGTTCGTCAAGAAAAGCAATGCAGTTATATGGCCGGAAATGATGAAATGATCAAAAAAGCGATGTTTTGTATTTGCATCATATACAGATTCATGTGATGATCTGTCATAGGCATCCGGCAGTTGCCGGAGAGGAATCTCTTACATGAAAGTTTTAACAATTTATTTTTAAAAAATTATTAATACTCAATTTATCACTTATAATTTAGACACAGGATAGACACAGGATAGACACAGGATAGACACAGGATAGACACAGGATAGACACAGGATAGACACAGGATAGATACAGGATAGATACAGGATAGATACAGGATAGATACAGGATAGATACAGGATAGATACAGGATAATTAGAGGATAGTTATGCACTATTTCCCCCGCACATAGGTTTTTATCATCCTTTTTGTCCCCCGCAAGTTTGGCACGTTTGCTAAAGCACGCTCCCTTCGGGAAGCACTAACTTTAGCAAAAGAGCCAAAACATGCCCGACAAAACAAAAAATCCGCCCAGGCCCTATCTTCATACGAATGATTTACAGGCTTTTTCATTTTTTATAAATCAGTCCGATTTAGACAATTTGCTCACTTTATCGTCAAAATTTATTAAGGTGTTCGAGATTGCTTCGCAATTCAGCAAAAATGAGACTTGTACGGTGAACCAAATGATTCATTAATTTTAGTTCACCATATCAATTCAAATGACTGTAAAACAGTATATTGAATTGATGGTTTTGAACCGCTTTAGGTTTGTTTGAGTGGCCTCGCAAGGGCTGTTCACTACGAGAGAATTCATTTTATTGAAAACACTCAAGAGCTGAATGATCATGAGAACGACAAACACCTTCGGAATCCAGTTCATTATCCTTTTGGTAATGTCTGTTCTGTTACTAATCCTGTTGTCTTTTCCATTAATATTTGCGCTGGTTTCATCACCTCCAATAACAGGACTGTTTAAAACAGATTTCCTGATTGCTTTATACATGAGCATTAACTTTTGGCTTGTCTTGTTTAAGCTGTTTCTGATACTGCCCTGGCAAATACTTAAACCAAATATGTGTTTTAGGATTTCTTCCAACCTTTTGTATGGGATGTATTGCCTGCAACTCAAACAGGCAATCAATGCCTGTGTGTTTTTTCCATAGCTGACCGGGGATTCGACCCCTGGGGGATACTCTCCTTTGGATACATGCCCGCAACGACAAACCTTTTTGTAAACCAGGTACTCTGTCACGCCGGACACAGTCTCCGGAATGTCGATAATCTGCCGCCTGCCAAACTCTTCTGAGGGTACCCCGGAAAGGTCGTTCCCACAACAGGAACAATACAACGGATGGCATTCTTCTATTTGATCCGGTGTCGCTGACATCTTTAGTGAATGTCCTTTATGTCCGGGCTGACCCCCAACTTTTTCCCCACTGCCCTTTCGTAGACTTTGAGGCTTAGGACGGTTCCCGTAGGCGCTTGAGGGTGGTTTGCTGCTATTGGTGCTGTCCTTTTTTGTTTCGTAATCTGACAGCCGTGCCCGTAGCTCTTCTATTTCAGATTTTTGTCCCAAAACAGTTTGCTCTAATTCGTTGATCCGCTTGACCAAAAAAGTAAGAAGGCCTTCTATGTCTTCCTGTCCATGCATCATGCTACAAAGTTCTTTACTCCACGATAATAGCAATTTTTTTTATTACAATAGATGCTAATAATTAAGCTGATAATAGCAAAATTTATAAACATTGCAGCTTATTTTTTACTTTTTCAAATTACACCCTATTTTGACCTGAATAGTTACAAAATTTTTAAGATATTGCATGTTTTTTAATCGCTGTTAAAGATATTTCACGATGGAGCTATTTACGGATGAATATTTTATGAAACGGGCTATTCAGGAGGCCGTCACTGCTTTTGAAAAAGATGAGATACCAGTGGGGGCCGTAGTGGTTGCCAACAACCGTGTTATTGCACGGGCTCATAATTTAACCGAAACGCTGACCGATGTGACAGCCCATGCTGAAATGCAGGCTATTACTGCGGCAGCTAATCTGTTGGGGGCTAAATATTTGAACGAATGCACCCTGTATGTGACTGTTGAACCGTGTGTGATGTGTGCCGGAGCCTTGGGCTGGGCGCAAATAGGACGTGTGGTTTACGGGGCCGGTGACGACAAACGAGGGTTTATCAAATTTGCCCCGAACGCACTACATCCGAAAACGGAAGTGGTCTCAGGCATCATGGCCGACGACTGCGCTGATTTAATGACGGAATTTTTTAGAAAGAAACGGTAGGTATTTATTTTTGATGCATCTTTCTAAAATTATTCGGCGTTTCGTTATAATATTCCTTGAAACATTTGATGAAATAATGAGATTGGTTAAACCCGGTTAGATAACTGATTTCAGAAATAGTCATGTCGCTTTCGGTTAACAGGGAGACAGCTTTTCTCAGGCGGACCATCCGTATAAACTGGTTAGGTGTTTGCCCGATTAAAGTTCTAAATTTTCGGTGCAATACGGTTTTACTCACGCTCATTTCAGCAGAAAAATCATCAATGCTGAATTCTGAATCCATAAGATGTTCCTGAATGACTGTCATTGACTGTTTCAGAAATTTTTCTTTTGGATTAAAACGAATGTTTGTTTTCTGGGGAGAAACAAATTCAGCAAGTAACTGGCTTTTCCGCCGTTGCCGGGTCGTATGGATATTCCGGATCTGGTTTATAAAAATATCCGGATCGAAAGGTTTTTTCATGTAAAAGTCGGCCCCGATCTGGTAGCCCTGCATTTCGTCTTCAGGTGAAGATTTGGCAGAGAATAAAATCACGAAAATGTCAGAATAAAGAACGTTCTCCTTAATTCTCCGGCACAACTCCAACCCGTCAATTTCAGGCATCAGCACATCCGAAACTACAATTTCCGGCAAATGTGTCCGGATCATTTCAAGCGCTTCTTTTCCGTCTTTTGCCGTAATTACCCGAAACCAGTCTGACAGTTTATTTTCCAGGTAATTACGCATTTCGTCATTGTCCTCGACAACCAGGACTGTCGTGAGTTCATCCGTTTTCCTCGTCCGTTCATTTTTATCTTCTGTGTTTTCCTGTAAGGTATTTGTGCCCACCTTTTTCTCAGGAAGCATTATTTTCACTTCAGTACCGGTCCCGGGCGACGAATGGATTGTTATTTTCCCGCCCATCCGCAGGACAAATTTACGGACAATGTATAAACCCATCCCATACCCTTTTGTTTCGTGATCTTTTGCGCGGGGTTCCTGATAGAATTTATCGAATACATGCGACAGGTATTCTTCTTTTATCCCCTCCCCGTTATCCTTGATGCTGATACTGAACCACCCTTCCTGTTCATGCTGAAGAGAGACTGTCACCTCACCTCCTTCCGGGGTAAACTTTAGGGCATTGCTGACCAGGTTAAACATCACCCGTTCAATTTTTACAGTATCAATCCACAGATACAACGAAGAGACCGAAGAAGAGAACTGCAAGCTGATCTGTTTCGACAAGGCCAGGTATTCGAATGCACTGATCAGGGTACGGCAAAAAGAAACAAATTCCACACTTTTTTCTTCCAGACCGGTATTTTTTGTTTCAGCTTTTTTAAAATCAAGGATCATGCCGAACACTTCGGAAAGAAAACCGGCATTTTTGTGGATAATGCCCAGCTTTTCTTTATGATCGTCTGAAAAACCATCCTCCTTGAGTAAATCTTTTGCCGGGGCAACAATCAGCGAAAGCGGGGTTAATAAATCGTGCGAAAGATTAGTGAAAAAGCTTTCCTTTTCCCGCAGAAGTTCTTCTTTTTTTGTTTTTTCAATCTGAAAGAGCCTGGTTTTTTGCCGCTTGCGGTAATAACGGGCAATCAGGATCGTAACCAGTATAAAAGATAACAGTATCAGCAGAAAAAAGAAAAAGTAGGCCAGGGGCTTTTGCCACCAGGGTGGAACGACCGTAATATCCAGCTTCCGGCAATTGCCATGCGGATCAGGTTCTTCCTGGTCAGCTATCAGCAGGGAATAATCGCCGTGGGGCAAACGCGAAAAAGTAATGGGGGAGGTAATATCCAGCATTTGCCATTGATCAGTATAGCCGGCAATCATATACTGGTAGCGTTTTTTGTAAAAACCAAACCCTGTTTCAGCAAACGAAATTGAAATCCATTTGCTTTTGTAAGGAATTATTATGTGCTGCGTATAAACGGTATTTTCGTTCAAGATAACCTGTCCGTAAACTTTCTCCCCTACATTTACCTTTTTATGGTCGATTTGCAGTTCGGTAAATACAACATGGGTATCATCCGGTTGTTTCAGGACGATTTCGGGATCAACAAGGGTCAGATCGCCGGAACCTCCCAGGGCGATGTATTCTTTATTATCTTTTTTCAAGACACATGAAGTCAGGAAGGCCTGTCTGTTTCCGTCTATGCTTATTTCTTTCAGCCGCTGCGAATCATTGACCAGGCAAAACAACCGCCCGTTAATAGTAAACCACAGGTTATTTTTTGAATCGATGGTAATCGCATCAACCTTCCCTTCCGGGATTTGTTCTGCAAAAACATCGTGCCTGACAGTGATCGAATCGGCGTAGCTTACTTTAGACAGGCCGGTTGAGGTTCCCAGCCAGATGCACTGATTTTGTTTATCAGGGGTCAGGGCATACACCATATCATCGACCCGGTAATGTTTCTGCTGTTCAACTTCCATCGAGCAGGTATTGAGAAGGAACAGTCCGTTGTGGGTAGCCACCCAAACATGGCAGGTATCATAATCGGCCATACCGGTTATTTCCTGCCTGGCAATGGACGGGCAATTCTCCAAACCTGAGATTTCCCCGGTATGCGGGTTTATTGACGCAAATTTCAACCCGTTTTGCTTGGTTCCCAACCAAAGCCGCCCGTTCATATCTTTAAAAATGAACGTAACTTTGGCAAGGTCATCATTCAAAAGAATTTTTTTCAGATGAATGTCTGTATGAATATTTTTAGCTCCCGGGGCGGCCAGCAGCCCTGCATCGTCGTAGCCAACCAGCAAAAGGTGGCGGTCGAGATAAAAGGAAAGGGTATAGTTGCCCAGAGCGCTGTCGTCGGGGTTAACATACCTGAACAATTGCCGGTTTTGCTTTACGTCGTACAAATACCATCCGTTTCCGTGGGTACCTATCAGTATCCTGTTGTTGCCGAAAGGGGCAATCCGGTAGATGGATGAAGGAAAAACGCCTGCACTGGTTTTATACGGATAGATTCCCCGGTCGGCCATATCCAGCTTGTACAGGCCATCCCCGTCTGTCCCGATCCAGATATTCCCGTACCGGTCGTTATAAATGCACAGAATAATAGAAGCATTTATTTTTTCAGGGGGAAAATCGCTTATAAGCGCAGGCCCGGATAATGGCTCATCCAGCGCTTTCAGCCCTTTGCCCCAGGTTCCGATTAAAAAACGATGTTCTTTTTCTTTTGCAACACGATATACCGATATTCCGTCGGGGATGTCATTGCATTTCTCAACTGCGATCCCCGGCAAACCCGATTGGTTCCATTTTAGTTTCAGAAGGCCCTGATCCCAGGTGGAACACCAGAGTGATTCGCTGGAGCTATCATCATAAAGCTGGGTTACCGAATAGTTCGGTATTCCTGTATCAAATTCGGGGCTGATCCATCTTTCGGCATACATATCGTACAAAAAAATGCCGGAATAAGTCCCTATCCATAACATTCCCCGGGGTTTTTCTGTAATACCGGAAACAATATACCCCGGCAATTCCCTGTTTACTGTATATTGCTTTTTGTCATCTTTCCCGGAAGGCGTCAGTTTGATTATTCCTTTTTCCCAGGAACCCAGCCATATATTATTCTGTGAATCCTCGAAGATGGAAATAACCCGCCGGGGTATTCCGCCGAGGTGTTCACCGAGGTGCACAAATAAATTTTTACGCGGGTTATAAACATCGACACCTCCCGACTTGAAACCAATCCACAACATCCCTTCGTGATCGAAACAGATTGTTTCAATATTGTTAGAACTTAAACTGTTCGGGGAATTATTGTCTTTTTTAAAGACTTTAAATGTTTTTCCGTCAAAACGGTTCAGTCCGTCGCGTGTGGCAATCCATAAAAAATTATTGTCTTCTGTTACGGACGTAACTTCCAGGCACGAAAGCCCGTCAATGGGTGTGTACTGCGAATATTCTTCTCCATACACAGAGGCTGACAACAATATTAAAAACAGGATCGCCGCGATACGTTGCATAGAGTTGGTTTTTAGCTTCGTACTTTAAAGTTAACTCAAATTCACATGGGTTCGATGTAAATTCAACCCATTTTAAAGCATTTTTTTTTGCCATTTCCCGAAAACAATTGGAAACCATATAAAACAATTGTTTTTCCACTGTTTTCGATTGCCTTCTATTGTTTTCCCCGCAATTATTTTCCGTCATTCTCCCTATTCCCCGGTAAGCCGGTATTCTGGAATTACTTTTATATCCTGAAGAAGCGCTTCCCCTGCTTCCCCCTTTTCCGGCGGGCGGTCAAAGAAGATCCTGTTTCCCGGAGAAAGCGGGTAAATCCGCAGTTTCAGGTTTTGCCCTTCGGGGTTCACATCCAAGCGGTTCAGGCCGATACGCCAGGTGGTCTGACTGTTATAATCATCGGCTACCAGGAGATGACCGGCATATAGTTCGGCCCGGTCGCCGGTGTAATCCAGGTGTAAATACACGGCATTTAAGTTGTTGCTGTAATGATAGGGAATGTAAATTTCCCATTCTTTAAACCCATCGCAGGTTATTTCTTTTGCGTTTGCAGGCGCAGGAACTGTTTCCGGCGCCACAAGCGTCCCATAGTCTTTTAGCAACGAAGGATAATTGTACATATCTTTGGTCAGCCAGGAAGAATCGGTTGAGAATTCAATCCGGTCAGTATTGGAAAAAGTAACCGACATCCGGGCGGCAAAAACTTTTTCTCCTTTCGTGAACGGAAAATCGAGGTAAAGAACATTTTCTCCTTTTTGCAGGTAAGCTGTCAGGTCCGGCATGTTCATCTTTCCGGGAATTATTTCCTGATTAACCCACCTGTTGTTTACATTGATACGGCAGGATGAAGGAGGAAACAGGAAAAGAGTCCCGTCCTGGATTTCCGAAGGATTATCCAGACTGAATTCCTTCAGAAAAAAACGGTGAAATAATTGTTTGTTTTCCGGCAGGTCATCCTCTGCTGTCTTCAGCCAGACTGTATCGTCAAAAATATGGTTGGGCTCTGCCTTTACTGCTACAGAACGGGCAGGTGAACTTACTTCAAACTCTGTAAACATTCCGGACGACCGGCCATTCACCGTCGTTCCATTTATCCTGACAGTTGTTCCGAAACCCAGTTTTTTGAATTGCATGACCGGGTTTTCCCCATATATGTTCAGTCTATCACCATTCATATACATGCCGGCTTCCGAAAGGTAAAAATCTTTTTTTCCCTTATGCAGGAACAGCCAGGTCTGCAATGCATCTTCCGGCGACAGTACAATTATTTTTTGCTCCTGCCCGTCTTTCCCGGTAAGGGAAATAATGCATCCGGTGCCGGGCGTCAAATTGCTGACCAGGTATTCCTTATTATGCCGGGTTACCGTGCCATTGGCCGAACTGATTTTTTTAACAGAAGCGGCATCAAACAAGAATTCTGCGTCAATTCCGGCATTTTGGAAGAAAACAGACACATCGTCAACCTGACAAAGGGGCTGGGCTGTGGCATATTTCAGTAATATGTTTCCCAGCTTCATGTTAACAGGCCAGATGAATACTGAACTGTCGGGGATTTCCACGCCACAGGAAGGAAGACGGACGGTTTCACTGGCTAATCTTACTTCGAATTGTATGTCGCAGCGAAGAGGTTTGGGTACGTAACGGCAGTAATTAATGCCGAACAGAAAAGCCGATTCCTTGCCGGCACGGATAGCGTATTGCAGCTCATTATTGCCGGCTTGGCCAATCACCGGCACCATTGGCGCCAGTTGTTCCCCGAATTCATTCAGGAAATAATGCAGTTTTTTCAACTGGTCGTAAGCAGGCGACCGTTCGCCCGACTCCCGTATCGCTGCCTGGAAGTCATACGATTTAGCTGGTACCTGCGTCCAGTATCCGGTCTCACCCTGATCTTCTTCAGTTGGGTGTAATAACCCGTGAGGATTCGAGCCTCCGGTAAAAATATAATATCCGATCAGGTTACTGCCCGATCCCAGTTTTGCTGTCACCATTGTCAGCCCGTCGATCGGGGAAATAACCAGCCTCCGGTGATACGTGTTTTGAATGCCAATGCCCATCTCGCAGGTAAAGTACGGGTAGTTGTCGTAATCCATATACTGTCCTTCGTGCTGCACCCGTTCGTTTCCGATCCGTTCGTCGTTATGGAAAGCGCTAAAGGAAAAGTAGCTTTCGTCAATTTCTTTGTGAATATGATCGGCCCAGGGGGCATCGGCATAACCGCCCCACAACGGGATGACCTCTCCGGGCGGGACTGAACCGTTGTTCCAGCCGGTAACGGTGTACATGGGAACATCCATGCCGCATTGAAGCGCTGTTTCTTTCAGCCATCTAATATGGGCCTCACCTGCTTTTGCATACCAGTATTCGTTTTCCAGTTGAATACCGATTACCGGGCCATTATCTTTCAGGTACAAATCGTGCAACTGCCTGGCAATCTCTTCGAAATACCTGCGAACGTATGCCTGGTATACCGGATGGCCGGAGCGGTCTTTGATTTGTTTCTTTCGTAAAATCCAGTCGGGAGTGCCCCCGTTACGGACCTCTCCGTGGCACCACGGGCCGACGCGCGGATATACATAAAGATCGTGTTTCTGACACAGTTCAACGAAAGCCCTCAGGTCTTTATTCCCTGACCAGTCGAACTGGCCTTCCACTTCTTCATGGTGGTTCCAGAAGATATAGCTTGCAATTACATTTACACCACAGGCTTTCATCTTCAGGATACTCTCTTCCCATTGCGACCGGGGAACCCGAGAGAAGTGCACTTCCCCCATTACCGGGACGACCGGCCTGCCACCAATGGCCATATAACGGTTATTGATCCTGATTTCCCTGCCGTCGGGGCCAGGGTTGCCCATCCGGAGAAAATCTGTTTTCAATTCCTGCTTAATGTTGGAAGCATCGATTTTGTAGATTTTTTGTCCCATTAATATGGCTGGCACAAAAAGAATAAGAATAAAAAGCCAGTTTTTTTTCATTTTCCTTATGTCTAACGATCTGTTAACCACGGTCCCCACTTCTTTTCCCAGGCGATTTCAATATCGTCGCCCTTAAACCTGACAGGAAGCCAGATATAACCGGAATTGTCCAGATCTGTTTTATTCCATCGGTCAAACATGGCAATAAACAGGTCGTTTTCTCCTGCTACCGGAAACACGAAAGTGCTTTGTGAGTTAAATGTTCGCCCTGCATCTTTCCCTGTACAGGGATTTCCTTTCACAGCCCATTCCCCCAGCATGGAATCAGCAACTGCATACTGGGCTACATTCGGGTCCCAGCCGGTACAGCCGGAAGTGATCATGTAATATTTTCCGGAGCGTTTAAAAACTGCCGGGGCCTCCCTCGACTGGTTGATGAAATTACGTGTAAAGGTAACTGAAGGTTTTGTATAATTATCATTCAAAAGACTGATATAAATGGTTTTATTCCATTCAGAAGCAGCAATCTGGTAAGCCCTGCCGTCATCGTCTTTAAACAGGGTCTGGTCCCGGCTGTCGGCACCGTTGGGCCTGAAAGAGCCAAGATAGGTAAACCGGGCATTGGGCCGGTCGCTGATGGCAACGCCTGCGTGTGCTTTTTCGTAATCCGGACTTTCTATGTGCATCCACATAACGAACTTACCGGTTTTTTCATTGTAAATTACTTTGGGCCTTTCGATAACCTGGGATGGATGCAGGTCGGAAGCCGTGTCATCAGGAACAGGAGGAAGCACGATCCTTTCAAATTTCCAGTTCACAAGGTCTTTGGAAGAATAGCAGGATATCCCTCCGGCCTCGGTACGCCAGCATTCCCAGGTTTTTACCCAGTCCAGTCGATAGGTCGAATCTCCCTTGTATTCGCCATACCAGTAATACACACTGTTGTGGTAAAGGATACCTCCGCCATGGGCATTGATTACATTTCCTTCCGTATCATGCCATGCATCGCCCTGTACTATTCCTTTTTTTTCCGGCGATATGCAGGAAACTATCCCGTATATGATAGTTGAAAGGAACGCCAGATGCCGGATAAGAGATCTTCTTTTTATCATTATTACTGAATTCTTTACTTGGTCGTTATGGTTACTGATGTTTCCGGTAGGTTTCCTGCAGTTACGGTAAGCCTGATCTTCCCGGATGTACCGTTTGGACGGACAATTGCCAATGCTTTTCCTCTGAAAAGCTTAGGACTGAGAGAACGAAAACTTTGCATATCGGTCGGGCAGGCATTCCCGGCCCCGGCAAGCGTCCCTTCTCCTGAAACTGTCAGCTTAACCTGCAAATCCGCATCGGGAACAATAAGCCCGGAAGCATCTGTTGCTTCGATTTTTATATAAGCAAGGTCGTTTGGCGATGCTTCTATTTTGCTACGGTCTGCTACAAGCCTGATGGCCGATGGAACATCCGTGGTCTTCAGAATAAAAGGTTCGTTACCTGCGCCTTCCCGTACCGCTTTCAGTACCCCGGCCTGGTAAGGTACAACAAATGAAGCCGTGTAATTGTCTGCCGTAGTAATCTTTTTTTGTCCGAGCATTTCCCCGTTCAGGTAAAGTGTTACCTCTCCGGGTTTACTGTAAACATTTACATTCATGGGCTTTCCTTCGTGTCCTTTCCAGTTCCAGCACTGCAGTTCACCGGGCCAGCCCCAGTAGCTGACTTTTTCAATGCTGTCGCTGCTGACTGGCACATGTACCCCAATGGTTACCGGGCGTTCCCCCCAAATCACATCACGGTAAAACGACTGGGGTTTTTTGTCGCCACAGATATCGATATCGCCACACCATGCATTGAACCAGGGCCAACCCATAAACATAGGATTGTCTTCGTCCTTTTCAAGCATAAGCGAATGCCCGATGCCGGCTTCACCAAGATAATCCAGGGCGGTCCAGACAAAATCACCGATAATATAAGGATGCCTGATTACCAAATCCCAGTTTTTTGCTGCCTCCAGGGCAACTGATTCGCTTCCGAACATCACCCGCCGGGGAAATTTCATATGGTCGTTTTCGTACTCCTGCCACATGTAGTTATATCCTGCCACATCAAGCGGGGAGAAAGCTGTTCCCGAGTCGGCCCATGTTTTTTCCGGGTGGTCCCAGAAATTATTCACTGCCGCTGTAACAGGCCGTGTGGTGTCGTACCTGTGAATGACAGAGACCAATCTTCGGGCGGTTTCAGCCCCTGACGGATCAGCCCTTTCCGGGATTTCATTTCCAATGCTCCACATAATAACAGAAGGATGGTTCCTGCCGTGAAGGATCATGGAACGAAGGTCCTGTTCATGGTACTGATCGAAAAACCGGTGATAATCATCCGGGTTCTTTCCTTCCTCCCATTGATCAAATGCTTCGTCAATGACCAGTAGCCCCAGTTCGTCGCAGGCATCCAGAAACGCAGTAGATGGCGGGTTGTGGGCGCAACGTACGGCATTGAACCCATTGGCCTTGAGAAGTTCTGCTTTCCGGACTTCTGCCCTGTCAATGGCTGCTGCCCCCAGCAAACCGTTATCATGATGTATGCAACCGCCTTTCAGTTTCAGGGGCATTCCATTGAGCAGAAACCCGTTCTCTACTGTAAAAGCAATGCTTCGGATACCAAACCGGATGTCAATCTCGTCTTTCTTGTTATCTTCAGAAAAAAGAGAAAGGTGTGCATGATAAAGTGCAGGGGAACCGACTGACCAAAGTTGCGGGTCTGATATCCGTATACTCCGGGAGATTTGCTGCGTAGCGCCGGCTTCTGTATCCAGATATCCGGTTGCAGTTGCAACTTTTTCACCTTCCGGAGAAAAAATGTCGATGACAACCGATGTATTGCATTTCTCCCCGGAACGGTTGATTACTGCAGACGACAGCTTAAGTTCAGCTAATCCGGAGCTTACCTCTGTAGTTGACACAAAAGTACCCCACTGTTCGAAATGTACTTTCGCGGTACTGACAAGCCACACGTGGCGGTATATTCCCGAACCGGAATACCAACGGCTATTTTTTCCTGTATTCAGCACCCTTACTGCCAGGCAATTTTCTTCTCCCGGAGGACGGCAATATGTTGTAATATCGCAAAGAAAAGGAGTGTATCCGTTTGTATGACGGGCTACCTTTACCCCATTTATCCATACTTCGGTCTCCATATAAACCCCTTCAAAAAGGATAGAATAGATTTTTTCAGCATTATCGGTTATAAATTTTTTACGGTACCAGCCTTCGCCTCCCACGGTATAACCTGTTGCTCCAGCCCCGGCGCTTTCCTTTGAAAAGGGATCGTTCTCATCATCCCCGAGGTTACGAATTTCTCCGGCGCTCCAGTCGTGTGGCAGACAGATAAGCTCCCATCCCGAATCGTCAAAGTCATTCAGTTGGGCGCCATCCATACTGCCTTTGCCGAATTTCCAGCCGGAATCAAGTAGTACCATCCGGGAAGGACTTGCCCCTCCTTTCATAAATAAAAGCAAAAACAATATTAACCATCCGTAACGGATGATGGATTGCCAATGTTTTGTCATTCTAATTGTACTCCGGGTTTTGGATCAACGCTGTATTTTTCTGCATTTCAGAATAACTGACAGGAATAAAGTAATGGCTGTTATTCCATGCGTGATGCTCAAAAACAAATGAGTTATACGTATTCCCGTCATAAGTTACCCCTGTGGCCTCGCCGTAGGCTTCTGCAGCGATCATCCAGCGGCGGACATCGAAAAACCGGTGGCTTTCCCATGCCAGTTCGACACGGCGTTCGTTACGATAACGTTCCAGAAGATCGTTTCCTGTTTCGGAGGAAGGAATATCCGGCATTCCGGCTCTCTCCCGAACCATGTTCATGGCATTCCGGGCCAGCCCTTCTTCTCCCAGACCAAGACATGCTTCGGCATAATTCAGCATAACTTCGGCATAACGAATCTGAATATAAGGCTCCGGCTGGCGTGAACCATAGTAATAGTCGTTCTCTCCCGGAGAGATAAACTTTTTGATATAATAGCCGGTGGTATTTCCACCCTTGCTATCGGCCCCGGTTATATCAATATTGGTATCGGAAAGATAGCCCCAGGAATTAACATACCAGGGAGCGCCATTATAAAGGATTGTTGCATAAAACCGTGGGTCGCGGTTTGAATACGGGTCCTCTTTTTGCGCATTAAAGTCGAAAGTGGTGCCGTCGGCATTTTCAAAAGCATCGGCAAGGTTCCCGGTCACCTGGTTCAGTGCATAACCGCCGTAGGAAGGGGTACCGCACACCCATGCCAGCCAGTCGGTCGCCCAGTAGGGGTAAGTTTCCTTGTCGTATTGGGTAATGAATATTTGTTCTGCGGAAGACATCTGTAAAAATAACTGTTGAAAATTCTCAGCCGGATCGGAATATTCATTGTAAAGGTTATATGACCCGAGATCCATCACTGCTTTTGCTGCATCTTTGGCGGCCTGATAGCGGTCGGCCTGGCTGCCATTGACGTACCCGATCAACTCAGTATTTGAATAGCCTGATGTCCAGGAAGCATTGCAATTATATAAATCGCTGGCAGCATAAAGAAGCACCCTTGACTTTAGTGCAAGAACCGCCCCTGCTGTTGCCCTGGTCTTGTCGGTTTGCACGGCCAGCTTGTCATCCGAAACAGCAGCATCTAGGTCGGCGACAATGAAATCGACCGTTTCCTCAAAAGTGTTTCGTGGGATATTATAATCGTCACCAATGTTAATCACATAATCGACCAGGGGAACCCCTCCGTACTGGACCAGCAGCAGGTAATAAAAGTATCCGCGCAGGAAATGTACTTCCCCGATCAGTTGTTCCTTGCGGGTTTCGCTGGTAAAACCGGCAGATTCGATTTTGGAGAAAAACATGTTGCACGACCGGATGTTTGTATATACAGACTTCCACCACCAGTTTTCCATGCAGGTAGCCCAGTTGTCGGCAAAAGCGCCCTGTTCTTCGGGAGTCATGGTACTGGTCTGCACCCGGGTCACTACCCCGTCGTTCTGGATCGGTACGGCTTCGTCAACAAGGGAAGCGCTCATATACCACTGATAGGGATACGGAATACCCTGATAAATATGATAAACAAAATCTTCAATCAGATCAGGACTACTCCATACGGCAGCATCATCATACTGATCGCCCGGAACGGTATCCAGATAATCGTCACAGGATACGGTAAAAAGGGCCAGTGCCACTATTATAAATGGAATTATTCGTTTCATGTTCGGTCGGTTTAAAATTTTATGGTTACACCTGCTGTTACAATTTTCTGAAGAGGATACCCCTGCCCTGCAAATCCATCGCCTTTGGGTTCAAGCTCTGGGTCAAAATCCTTCATGTCAGGAGAATAGGTAAACAGATTAAGCCCGCCTACATGTACACGCAGGTTCTCCAGTCCAATCTTATTTACCATTTCAGAAGGGATGGTATATCCCAGTTCAAGATTTTTCAGACGGATAAAGTCTGTTTTATGTAACCAAAACGTATTTGGATTTTCAGAGCTGACCCAGTATTCATCATTCCGGTTGAATGTCCGCGGGTAATTGGCATTGGGATTATCTTCAGTCCAGCGTTTGTCATAAAAAGATTTAAAATAGTTCTGGACATCTTTGCCTCCAAGGTCCTGTACATAACGAACTGCACCGGCCTGTCCCTGAAACAGGGCAGTAAGGTCAAAACCGTTGTATTCGCACGAAAGTGTAAGTCCGCCGGTCCATTTGGGAACAATATTTTTATAAATTCTTTTCATATCATCACCGGTGATTTCGCCATCGCCGCTTACATCTTTAAATATGACATCGCCGGTACGTGCTTCATCCGGGTGCGGGTATTTATCCAGATCGGCCTGGGTATGGAAAATGCCAATTGCTTCGTAATACAAACCGGATTCCATCGGATGCCCGGTTTGTTTTTGCCAATCCAGGTAACCCTCTGCCTCGTCGAAAAACAGCACCTTATTCTTTGCATAGCCTCCATTCAACCCGATCCGATATCTGAGCTTGCTATTTATCCGGTCGGCCCATACCAGTTCGAAATCGAACCCGCGGTTCCGTACCTTACCCAGGTTGACATCCGGCAAAATATCTGACATACCGGTCATTGCAGGGACAGACGCCGTTTGGGTAATCAGTATTTTCGTACGGAGGTTGTTAAAATAATCGGCAGTAACGGAAAGTTTATTATCGAACAGGTTCATATCAAACCCGATATCTGTTTGTTTGGCTTCTTCCCACTGGGCTTTAACATTCCCGGCAAGGCTTTCGTAGTAGGTCGAATGGCTTGTCTGGTCTCCTGTAATGAAATGTCGCCAGTACAGGGAATATAACGAAAAGAATTGGTATGGGTCAATCAGGTCGTTCCCGGTCTTTCCCCATGAAGCACGTATTTTCAGGTTGTCGACCGTTTTACTGATGTTGCTGTCTTTCCAGAATCCTTCTTCCGAAAGACGGTAGGCTACCGAAAGGCCAGGGAAGAACCCCCAGCGGGTGTCTGATGCAAATTTGCTCGACCCCTGGTAACGCCAGACGAATTCAGCTATATATTTGTTATTGAAAGCATAATTGACCCGTCCGAAGTAGTTAAGCCACCGGTTGGTACCGGGGTTTGAGCCATTGGCATACTGCGATTCGGAATCTCCGAAGTTCAGTTCAGCGGGAAAGTCGCTGGTAAAGTTGCGCCTTTCGGCAGAAAACCAGTTCGAGTTGTTTTCGATAACTTCAACGCCTGCCAGCAGGTTAATATCATGAACTTTACTGATCGTTCGCTGGTAAGATACCAGCGTGTTGAACAGGTATTCCTTGCTGATGTCGAGTTGCTGGATAAGGGATGAAGCCCCGTAAGCCCCTTTAACGAGATAAGGCAACCCGTCCGAATCCAGGGTAGAACCGTCCCAGGAATACAGAGAATACAATCTTGAAAAGTTTTTCTGGTAATCAAGGCCCCGGTCTATTGCCCCGGTAGCAGTAACTGAAAGCCCCTCGACCCACGGGATTTTAATATTCAGTTTTGCATTTACATTAAAAACATAATTATCGCTTTCGTCGCGGCCGGCATCCGGAGTAGCCTGCACCACTGGGTTATTCTGTGTGGTCGCATCCAGCGGGGGACCAGCCAGTCCGTTTGGCCACCGGGCAATCTGGGTAGGCCGGGCAGTCATCAGGCTACGGAATATAGTTGAAGAAGACGCTGTTGGAAAATCCCTCTGTTCGAGGCGCATGCTTGCATCAACAGAAATACTGATATACTGATTTACCTTACCGTCGATATTGGCACGCAGATCGTGCTGGGCATATCTGCTTGCACTGTTTTTAAAAAATCCGTCCTGTGATCGGCTCGACAGGGAAACAAACGCCTGAAGGTTTTCATTTCCTCCCGACATGGTAATGTTTGCATTGCTCTGCATTGACCAGTCTTTCAGCACTTCTTTGAACCAATCAGTATTTGGATAACTCCATGGGTCGCTCCCGTTGGCATATTTTGTAATTTCTGTATCCGAATAAGTCGGGTCTTGCCCGTCATAGGCATCGACTTCGTTAACCAATGTTGCATATTCGGCAGAATTGGTCAATTCAGGAATGCGGGTTGGTCGCGAGATGCCAGCGGTAAAACTTGCCGTGAAGGCCATTTTTCCGGCGCTGCCCCGTTTGGTGGTTACAAGGATAACCCCATTGGCTGCCTGCGAACCATAAATAGCAGCCGAAGCATCTTTCAGCACTGTAACACTTTCAATAGTCGAAGGGTCAATACGCTCAAGCGAACGGTTCGGAACACCGTCAACAACAATCAAGGGAGAATTGTCGTTCAGCGTACTGCGCCCCCTGATATACAAAGTTGAATAGTCTTCGCCCGGCTCGCCGCTTTGTGCAACAGCTACCAGACCGGGCAAAGTGCCCCCAATCGAGTTCGTTATGTTCATAGCCGGCGATTTTTCAATATCGGTACCTTTTACCGATGCCACCGAACCTGACAAGGTAGCTTTTTTCTGAACACCATATCCAACGACCACTACTTCTTCAACTGTTTTAAGTTCTTCCTGAAGAATGATTACAAGCTTGCCTGCTTCTGTAATTACCCTGGTTTCTGTTTTATAACCTATAAAAGAAAATTCCAGCGTTTCGCCGGATGGAACAGGAATAGAGAAATGTCCGTCGATGTCAGTTACAACGCCCTGAGTAGTACCCCTGATTACGATAGTCGCACCTGCAATAGGGTTTCCGTTTGATTCGGTCACGGTACCAGTCACGGTGACGGCGTTTGTTTGCAGGGATAGATGAGTCCCGTCGTCCGGAAACGCCGGGCCGGCACCATTTCCAGAAGCAAAACCTGTCAGGGAAAGCCCGGTCAAAACCGTAAAAAATAAGGATGATAACCTTACCCTAAAAGAGCCTTTTTTCATAAGATGTGTTTTTTAGTTTTTTAGTTTACTTGCTTTGCGTTTAAATGATTCAATCAAAGACCGATTCTTTTCAGCGAATTTATCTTCTGCCAGGGAAAGTAAATGACACAAAAAGGTTTTTTAATAACAAATTCGTGTCATACCGGTAAAATTGTTAAGAGGCTTCGTATTCCTTTATTATTCCTGATGAGTTTCGGTTCCGAACCAGGATGCTTCGGAAAGGGCAGGATAAAGCCCCAGGGTATCAAGGGCTCGGGGATTTTCAATTTCAGAAATACCGGAAAGAAAAGGAAGTACCCCGGGATCGGCATATATGTTGCCTTTCTTTTTGTTTGCAACAGGCTGGTTCCCGAACCGGTAAAAAAGATTACGGTCGAATACCGACCGGCTGTGTACACCATAAACCGGTTCCTGGTAACTAATAAAAATATTGTTTTGAAAGACAAGTCCCGGAAAATCGCCGTGCTTATAACTGATTGCCCTTCCAAATTCATTCACAATCAGATTATTGCGCACCAGTGCATTGCGCATGTCATCAAACGATTGTTTTCCCGACCACAAATGGATACCGCTGCTGTCGTTTTCCATTCCGTCGTTATAACTGATGTTGTAACGTACCACGTTATCCGACCAGGGATCGGCTCCCCAGTATTGGTACAGGCCATAACCCGGGCCTGCATTGCGATACGACAGGTTGTATTGGAGTACCGAGTTGGTAACCCCTCCGTCCAGATCAAAACCACCACCGTCCCATCCTTCAGGGTTCGATTTATTATCGTGTGAAATGCAACACTGAATAGTAACGTTATTGGAATGATAAGCCCATATCCCTACCGGCCCGTTGCCTTTCCAGGGCATATCCCAACCGTTGTTTTCTGACAGGCAATATTCAACCAAAGCGCTGTCGGTACCGGAAATAATAATCCCGCTTCCGCTGTGATTATCCAGCACGGCAGGATTGCCCGGGTTGTTGTCGGTGATACAATCGCCAATGTATAAATTTTTTGTAAGAAGTTTCCGGGGCCACTGGTGAACCCGCCCTGATTGGATTCCGGCCATCCCGTTTTCATCCGCATGGACATGGGTAATCTGCACTTTCGAAGCATCGAGAACTGCAATTCCGTTTTCGCGGAACCCGGATGCATCTACCGAATCAATCCGGACATGCGACCCGCCGTCAATCACCAGACCACTGCCGGTATTTCCGTTTTTACGCCCGTCGCCCTTAAAATCAATTTGCCGTATAACAAGGTACGAACAATGTAAGGCAATACAGGCGCCGGCTTTTCCCCCGTTAATCACTGCACGTCCGTTTCCGTACGAAGAAATTGTTACCGGGGCATCCTTTGTCCCACTATCCAGCGAATCGAGCAACAGGGTACCGGCAAAAGATCCACCCCCCGAAAACAAAACACGCTCGCCCGGATTCAGTTTTTGCCGGTTCACACGGTCAATACTTTTCCAGGCCATTCCGGGAGAAGAACCGCTGTTCTGGTCGTCCCCCCGAACCGGGTCGACATAGTAAGAGCTAACGCGGACACAGGAAATGACTGTTCCTGCAAATATGATCATTAAGAGACAGAATTTGTGCATTTTCATTTATTTTGAAACAAATATACGATCGTCCTGCAAACCAGAAATAACACAGTAGTTGCAAAGTTTAACAGATTTGTCCCATCATCATATTGATCTTTATTTAAACTCTATTCTATCGGATGCTCACAGGTTCTCCTGAACAAAAGCAGGGCGAGACCGATCAGAGCCTGTAAGACCTGACAGCGCATAAAAACAGGACGAAACTAAATCGGTTAAGGCAATACAGATGCCATCAAACTTCTCTTCGTTTTCTTCGCTGATCTCTTCCAAGTCACTTATGCGTTCCTTAATTTTTTCTACTGTCGGGACAAGTTCAAAGGCATCGTTATGATTGCCATCAATAGAGCCGCTACCTGACAAGGGGGTACCCATGCTACCGGGAAAAATCAGCATGTTATACCTCTACTTTACAAACTAATTTGCTCATGGTATAATGCCGGTAGATGTTTAATACTTAATAAAAGGGGTGAATACTCATCATCATTTTCGTTCCTAGAGAGTTTACTCTTCAATCTGAAAACCCAGTTTCTTCAAATCATCCCAATATGCCGGATACGATTTGGTGACCACCATGGGGTCTTCAATGGTTACCGGGCCATAGATTTGGCAAGCCGGAGCAAATGACATGGCCATGCGGTGGTCTTTGTAGGTTGGTATCGATGGATTGCTAATCTTTTCCAAAGGAAATGTTCCGTCCCATTTCAGTTCACCATGTGCTGGTTCTGTAATTTTTGCACCAAATTTTGCAAGCTCGTTCTGTAAAGCTTCAATACGGTTGGTCTCCTTTATTTTCAGGGTTTCAAGCCCGGTAAAATGAAACGGTATGTTTTTCATCACGCACAACACGGCAAAGGTTTGTGCCACATCGGGGTTCTCAATAAAATTAAGCTGAATATTTTTCGGAAGAGGCTTTTCAACTTTGGTAAGCCGTACCCCTGTTTTTGTTTCTTCCGAAATAATACCGAATTGCTCAAACCATCTGGCAATGATGCAATCGCCCTGAAGGCTGTCTAGTTTCAGATCTTCAAGGGAAATATCCACATTACTGGCCAGGGCAGCCATCTGGTACAGGTATGAAGCGCCAGACCAGTCAGCCTCTACCGTGTACTGAACGGACCGGTATGTTTGTTCGGTAATCCGTATCTCGTTGCCTTTCCAAACATGTTTAATACCGAATTGCTCCATCAGTCGCAGGGTCAGTTCGATGTACGAGCGCGACATGATTTTGTTTTTCAGGCGTAGCGTAAGGCCACCTTCTACGGAAGGGGCGATCATCAGTAAGGCCGAAATATACTGGCTCGAAACACTTCCGTCGAGTTCGATAATCCCGCCTTTCAGGTGCGACCCAAATATTTTTAATGGCGGGAACCCTTCGTTTTCGAGGTATTCAATTTTTGCCCCAAGTTTATTCAAAGCATCAACCAAAATACCAATGGGGCGTTCCTTCATTCGCGCGGAACCGGTCAATGTCCATTCCCCGACGATCATTGAAAGGAAAGCGGTCAGGAAACGCATGGCTGTACCGGCATGACCAATGTCGAAATAATTGGTATTCGAAGTAAAAACTTTTCCCATCACCTGCGTATCATCGCTGTCCGACAAATTTTTGACCGGATAAGGACTATAACTAAGCGCATTGATTATCAATGCGCGGTTGGAGATACTTTTCGATGCCGGAAGTTTGATCCTTCCTCTCAGTATGTTATCAGGTTTCGAAATAGTGTACTTCATTTAAATTCCAAATTTCAAAATCCAAAATCCAAAAGGTGAATTTAGAATTGTTAATCAATTAAATATCAATAACCATCTGACGGAACTAAAAATTCCGGTAGTAATCAAGTGCTTCAAACACTTCCCATTTGGTACAATTCTGGTTGATCTCTACTCTCCCGATTTCAGGTATCAACGTAAAATTGATACGCCCGGATTCGTTTTTTTTATCATGGGTCATCAATTCAAACAGCGATTTGTAATCATTTTCAGCGATTTCAAATTTACCATAAATGTTGAACAGCCATCTCGATATTTGTTGCAAATCCTCAACATTGAATCCGCATTTTTTAGCTGAAAGGAAAAGTTCAACAATCATCCCGTAGATAACTGCGTAACCGTGCAGGATGGGTTTCCCGGTTTTCAGGGCATAACTTTCGAAGGCATGGCCAACGGTGTGTCCCAGGTTCAGCGCTTTGCGGATGCTTTTTTCCGTGGGGTCATTCTTCACAAACCACTCTTTCACTGCCACTGAATGGGCAATTATTTTCTGTAAAGCTGTGTAGTTAATGTTTCCAAGATCGAATAATTTCAGTTCGGCCCAATGCTCAGGGCTTTTTATAAAGCCGTGTTTAATCATCTCTGCATAACCCGAAAGGAAATTTTTAAGATCAATGGTTTTCAGGAAATTGGTATTGATGATGACAGCAACCGGTTCCTGAAAAACACCGATCTCATTTTTCAGTCCATTAAAATTAAAGCCTGTTTTTCCGCCAATTGAAGCATCAACCTGCGACAAAAGTGTAGTTGGAATATTCACGAAACCGAGGCCACGTTTGAAGGTCGAAGCTGCAAACCCTCCCAGATCGGTCAGCATGCCGCCTCCCAGGTTAATCAACAAAGACTTGCGGTCGGCACCATTTTCCGACAGGAATTGCCATACTTTTTCAACCGAACCGATTTTTTTGTTTTCTTCCCCGGCATCTATGACCACCTTTTTAATCCTGAACTGATCAGTTACCGGGTGAATAAGAGGAAGACATTTTTGAGCGGCATTCTTTTCCGTCAGTAAAAAAGCCTTTCCTGCCGGGTACTTTTCGACGATTATTTGCAGTTCTTTTACAATATCCTGTGAAAAAACAATATTTGAGTGTATTTTTGATTCAGCCATTGACCTGTTTTTATGAATGGTCAAAGTTAAAATAATTTTGCCAGAGGTTTGGTATCAGTAATTATCAGGCTTATTTTTTTACGTTTCGTTAAAAATATTATGGAATTTTCAAATCAGTTACGCACTAAAGCTATTAAACGTAATTTCAACCTGATAGTGGTTGCCTTTATATTAGCTGCTTTTTATTTTCTATGGAAAGAAGCAGATATGATTGCCATTTTCATTGGAATTGGTTTCGTGGTTTTTCTTATCCTGATCTTTTTCATCAACTATAATTACGTGTCTTTCAGTACTGCAAACAGGAAAATTGTACTGCGGTATTATCCGGTTATTTCCATTTTCAACAGGGAATACAACTCAATCGATTTTCCGCAGAAAATATTATACAAGTACAAATTGAAGCGTACCTTTTTATATAGTGATTTGACCCTGGTGGTGAAAACCAGGCGCGGTATTGCCGATTATCCTCCCGTTAGCCTGACAGCTCTTAAAAAGGATGAGATTGAGACCATCAGGCAGGAACTTGAGACTATTTTGGGACAATCGGGCAGATGACAGGGAGAAACAGAATATTTCATTCATTAGTTGCCGTCTCTACGGGTTAATCAGAATAGAAATTGTATGAAGAACTGAAGTCGTAAATTTTAATTATAACTTATAATTCATCTCTAAATCATAGATCATTTTTAGAATTAAATCTATAATTTTATAACAGAATAAACCAATAACTGTATTGACTAAGATTTCTCACAGCGATCCTAATCCCGACAGTAACATACTTCTTGAAAGGTTAAAAAAGGGAGACCGGAAAGTATTTACAATGCTTTTTGAATATTATTATACCGGGCTTGTGGTTTTTGCCGACCGGTATATTCATGATCTGGAGTTATCAGAAGATATTGTCCAGTCGGTATTTGTGCGTTTATGGGAAAATCGTCAATTGTTAAAATCAGCTTCAATCAGGTATTACCTGTCCAGTGCTGTTAAGAATAACTGCATTGACCAAATCCGTAAAAAAGAAACACAGGAAAAATATACCCGTCGGCAGTCGCCCGGTGATTTTGAAAACGGTATCGATTTCTGGGCCGAAACAGAACTGGAACAGTTGATTGAAAAATCCATCAGTGATTTACCTCCCCGTTGTGCTGAAATTTTCAGAATGAGCCGGTTCGAAGGACTGAAATCGTCAGAAATTGCAAAAAAATTACAGTTATCACAACGAACCGTTGAAGTGCAGATTACCAATGCGTTAAAAGTTTTACGCAAAGACCTGAAAGACTATCTTTTCCAGTTTTTGTTGACTTTTTAAAAATTTTGTCTACGTGTAAAATTCCATCTTTCCGTCTTATGGGTACAAAGGTGATAAAGATGGAAGATAATATTTCGAAATACGAATTGCTCCTGATAAAAGATTTGGAAGGAGGACTTTCCCCGGAAGGAAAACAGGAACTGGACAAATGGCTCCGGGACCCTCATAATCAAACACTTTACGATCAGCAAAAAAAAATATGGATATCTTCCGGCGACCTGCGGAAAATGAGGGCGCTCGACACAAAAAAAGCTTTACGGAAAGTGGAGGTGCAGCTTTTTGGCAGGTTTGCATTTCATTGGATGCATACCCTGGAGCGGGTGGCTGCCATCCTGTTCATCCCGTTATTTTTAGCAGCAGCCTGGTTTTTTCACGATTCATATTCTATCTGTAATGCAGAAAACCGCCTTGTTTACAATACCATTGAAATTCCTTCAGGAACAAAATCAAGGCTGATGCTTCCTGACGGCACTCATGTGTGGTTAAACGCGGGAAGTTCATTAACATACCCGGTCGTGTTTAATGGTCCGACACGAAATGTGGAACTGGATGGGGAAGTATTTTTCGAAGTGACAGAAAACAGGAACAAACCGTTTATTGTATCAGCCGGAGACCTGAATATTAAAGTTTTGGGCACATCTTTCAACTGTAGTGCATACGCCGGGGACAAAACAATCGAAACGGCCCTGGTCGAAGGCTCCATGGAAATTTCAGGTAAAAAAGGGGAAAACAAATTTATTTTGAGTTCGGGTCAATTAGCAGTTTACACAAAAAAACAAAAAGCAATTTACAAATCGGAGACAAACCTTGATAAATATGTGGCCTGGAAATCGGGAAAACTCATGTTTCGCGACGATCCGATGGAACGGGTTATTGATAAACTGGGCAGATGGTATGGCGTTACATTCCGGATTGAAGATACAGAACTGTTAAAGTACGCCTATTCAGCAACCTTTTCAGCGGAAAGCCTCGACCAGGTATTAAAAATGCTGAGCCTTTCTGCCCCTATTAACTTTGAATATCTTTCAAAAGAAAAAGGGAATAATACATCAGAAAAACAAATTATAAGGCTTACAAAAAAATAAGAAAAAGAAGAGTAAAAATAAGGAAAAAGGAATGTTCGCGGCATCCCTTTTTCTGAAATGAAAATAAATAACCAGTATTTATTAACACTAATTGAATCAAAAGTATGAAAAAAAAATTGATGTTAAAACGGGTGCAGGTGCATCATTTGCCCCCGTACTTTAAAATTATGAGAATTATGAGACTTACGCTGTTTTTATTTTTTATCTCTCTCGTTCAGGTTTTTGCGGGGAATGCTTTTTCGCAGACTGCACGTATCAGTATAAATATGAAAAACTCTACTATTAAAGAGGTTTTGTACGATATTGAATCGAGAAGTAATTTTTATTTTCTTTTTAACAGTCAGTTAGTCGATGTTGATCGGAAGGTTGATATTGAGGCCTCTAACGAAAAGATTGAGGATATACTGAAAAAATTATTCGAAGGACAGGATATCGGATATGCCATCATGGACCGGCAAATAATTATTCAACCGTCTTCAATGATTAACGGGGGCACTATGCTGCAACAGGTAATAACCGTTTCCGGTAAAGTTACCGACTCATCCGGCGCTCCTCTTCCCGGTGTAACAGTCGTTATAAAAGGTACAACGCAGGGAATTATTACTGATGCAGGGGGTAACTACTCGCTTAACAATGTGCGGGGTAATGCTACGCTGGTGTTTTCGTTTGTGGGGATGAAAACTCAGGAAATCCCGGTTGCCGGGAAAGAAGTTGTCAATATTATTTTAAAAGAAGAAACCATTGGACTTGAGGAGGTTATAGCTGTTGGCTATGGAACTCAACAGAAAAAGACACTGACTGGCGCTGTTTCAACCGTAAATGCGACTGAATTACGTTCAGTTCCTACTGCCAGTGCGGCTGCAAAACTACAGGGACGTGTAGCAGGTGTAACTATTACGAATGACAATACTCCGGGAGGAGAATCAATGGTTCGTATCCGTGGAATAGGATCGGTTAATAACAACGATCCGTTATATATTATTGATGGGGTTCCAACATCTGGCGGATTGAGCAAAATTAATCCAAATGATATTGAATCCATATCTGTCTTGAAAGATGCATCTTCTTCTGCAATTTATGGCGTTCGTGCCGCAAATGGCGTTATACTTATAACAACCAAACGTGGTAAAGCAGGAAAAACCAAATTGCAATTTGATGCCCGTTTTGGAGTCCAACGTACAACCAATAGTCTTGATTTGCTAAATACTCAGGAGTATGGCGAATTACTCTGGCTTGAAAGTAAAAATATAGGATTAGTACAGGGAGATAATGGTTGGGGAAATTCGCAATATGGCTATGGCGCTACACCTGTGATTCCTGATTATATTATTCCGGAAGGGAAAATGGACGGTGAAGTTGACGAAAGTACTTATAGCTATCCCAGTCCATATAATGGAATTACAAAAGCGAATAAAACAGGTACAGATTGGTATGATGAAATACTCGATCCTGCTCCAATTCAGGAATATAACCTTTCTGTTTCCGGAGGTACAGAAAAAGGTGGTTATACATTTTCCGGCGGCTATATGAAGCAGGACGGGGTTGTAAAACATACTGGATTCGAGCGTTTTTCACTTCGTTCCAATGTCGATACCAAAATCACTAAATGGTTGGAGGTAGGGGAAAGTCTTGGTGTTGCTTATACTGATCGTACAGGGCAGGGGACAAATAACGACGAAGGAAATGCGATTTCGCAAGCCTATCGAATGCAACCCATTATTCCTGTTTACGATATTCAAGGAAATTTTGCAGGTACTCAAGCAAAAACAACTGGTAATGGAGCAAATCCGGTTGCTATTCTTACCCGCGATAAAGATGATTACTACCGCGATTTACGTGTTCTTGCAAATGCCTATGTTCAGGTTACTATTTTGCCTGGACTGAAAGTTAAATCATTATTAGGTGCTGATTATACAAGCACACGGCGCCGGGACCGGACTTTAACTAATCCTGAATTTTCAGAAGCAATTCCAGCAGATATTTTATCCCAGTACTATTATGGCACATTCCAATATAACTGGATAAATACCCTGAATTTTGAGACGACTATCAATGAGAAACACAATTTTAATTTTCTTTTGGGAAGTGAAGCTGTAAAATGGAATTACGATTGGATTCAGGGAAGTCGATCAACTTATGCCAGTACCGATATCGATTATATGGTACTCGACGCAGGAGAAAAAGACCAGGCGGCTAATGGTTCTTTCGACGAATGGTCAACCTTTTCTTATTTTGGCCGTATTAATTACAACTACATGGGTAAATATTTAGCTGAACTTGTTCTGCGTCGTGATGCATCTTCTCGTTTTTCTGAAGATAATCGTTGGGGGACTTTTCCTGCATTCTCTTTAGGGTGGCGTCTTTCTGAGGAAGTATTTATGAAAGATGTTAGCTGGGTAAATAACCTCAAAGTTCGTTTGGGCTGGGGTAAAAACGGAAATGATAATGTTGGTGGATACTATAATGCATACACAACCTACCGGGTTTACAACGGTGAATCTTATTATAGCCTTTCCGGGTCCAATTCTTCAACAAATGCAGGTATTCACAAATATAAACTGGGCAATCCTGATGGTAAATGGGAAGCCAGTGTGACGACAAATCTGGGTCTTGATGTTACCCTGTTTAATAAACTGGAAATCAATCTTGATGTATACAAACGGGTGACGACGGATATGCTTTATAATCAGAGTCTTCCGTATACATACGGTCGTTTGGAGTTGCCTGCAGTAAACATTGGAGAGATGAAAAACAATGGTTTCGATTTGATGGTTTCTTACCGTGAAAAAATTGGAAGAGACCTTCGGTTGAATGTAAGAGCCAATATTTCTCATTACAAGAATAAAATTATAAAACTGAACAATAATCCAAATGAGGTTTTATATGGTCCGGAGCTTCGGCAAAATATCTATACTGCCAGTATGACCGGCAAACCAATTTCTTCTTTCTACGGATATGTTGTTGATGGCATTTTTAATTCATGGGATGAAGTACATGCACATGTTCCATATAATGCTGAAACATTCGCTGGCGACTCTTATAGTAAACCTGGTGTTTTTAAATATCGTGATATTTCGGGACCTGCGGGAGTCCCTGATAGGAAGATCACTGCTGATGACCGTACCGTTATTGGAAGTCCACACCCGGATTTTACTTATGGAATCAATATCGATTTGGAATACAAAAATTGGGATTTAACCATGTTCTTTCAGGGTTCTCAGGGGAATGACGTCATTAATTACGTGAATCGCTGGATCATGTTCAATAATTTTTCCGGAAACCGTGGGACAGCCCGTTTGTATGAATCATGGACAGAAGAACGTTATGCTTCAGGTGCAAAAATTACACAGCCAATTGCTATTCGCGATGATGCCAATATGCAAAAAAACTCCAGCTTCTTCGTTGAAGATGGCTCCTATTTAAGAATGAAAGATTTACAAATTGGATATAATCTTCCTTCTGCTATGCTTGGCAATACCGGTATTGAAAGTTTGAGGCTTTATGTACAGGCAACCAATTTATTCACAATAACCAATTACAGTGGATTAGATCCTGAACTTTCGAATCCGGATAGAAACCCTGATCGTCTGATGGGAGTGGATGAAGGTATTTACCCAACATCTCAGATCTTTACATTTGGTATTAACCTCAATTTCTAATCAATTTTAAAGTGAAATAGATATGAAAAAGATAATATTTTTGACATTCATATTTCTTGCCGGATTATTTTATTCCTGTACAAACGACTGGTATGAAATTAAACCGAAAGGGCAAGGTTCCCCATCGACATTAACGACAAAAACGGGGATCAACTATCTGTTAACTGGTACATATGCTGTAGTCGACGGAACCCATCTGGGAACAGATGGTGCTGTTTGGGCTAGTGCAGTTTCAAACTGGGTCTGGGGAAGTGTTGCCTCCGATGATGCTTACAAAGGATCAGATTATGGCGATCAGGCTACTGTTAATCCGGTTGAAGGTTTCTTTGCAGATGCAGATAATGGTTATGTGGCCAATCACTGGCAAGGATTATATGATGGTGTTGTACGAGCAAATGATGTGCTTCATTATCTTCCGGATACTAAAGATATGAGCGATGCCGAAAAAACGATTGCTGAAGCTCAGGCTAAGTTTTTACGTGCTCACTTCTATGTAGAGCTGACCATGGTTCACGGAAAAGTTCCTTATATCGATGAAAATACAGAAACTCCCAAAACTGTGAAGAATGATCATTTGTTGTGGCCTGAAATTGAAGCTGACATGAAGTTTGCTGCCGAGAATCTTCCTTTGACATGGGGAGGAGAAGTTGGCCGTGCCAATCGTTGGGCAGCCAAAACATACCTCGGGCGTATTTATCTGTTACAAGGCAAATATTCCGAAGCAAAACCGGTTTTGGACGATGTTTACACCAATGGGCCATTTGAGTTGATGGACAGTTATGAGCAGAATTATCTGATTGCGTATAATAATAACAAGGAATCAATTTTTGAGATTCAATATGCTACCAATGATGGAGCAAGTGGATCACCAAATGCAGGTTGGGGCGATGCTTTGAATTTTCCTCACGGAGTTGCCGGAATGGGTACTTGCTGCGGATTTTTTCAGCCAACACATAGCCTGGTTAGTGCTTACCGCGTTGGTGCCGACGGATTGCCTTTGTTAGATGACATTTATACTGCGGATGATATGCTACCTTATGATCCGGATATTACTGATGGTACAGTTATTAAATACGATGGTGCCGTTGATCCGCGCCTGGATCATACCGTTGGTCGTCCGGGTATCCCGTTTTTGGATTGGGGTCTTCAGGTCGGCGAAGGTTGGATCCGTGATCCGAGTAATGGTGGACCTTACCTGTATAAGAAGAATATGTTTAAGAAAGCCGAAAAAGGCCTGGCAACTACAACTGGTTGGGCAACAGGAGTTAATCCAAATAACTTCCGTAAATTCCGCCTGGGACATGTTATCCTTTGGCTGGCCGAATGTGAAGCTCAAGTAGGTAGCCTGGTCCGTGCAACCAGTTTGGTTAATGAAATTCGTACCCGGGCAAAAAATTCAAATGTTGTTCGGTTAGACGATGAAACACCGGCTGCTAATTATCTGGTAGAACCTTATCCTGCAACTTTTGCATCCAAAGAAATAGCGATGAAAGCGATTCAGGAAGAAGATCGGCTCGAATTTGCGATGGAAGGCCTGCGTTTCTTTGACTTGGTTCGTTGGGGAATAGCCGCCGAAGTCATGAATAATTATCTGCAAGTGGAAGGTTCCAGAATGGTTCATCTTAACGGTAAAGTTTTTGTTGCCGGTAAGCATGAAAAATGGCCAATTCCACAAACACAGAGAGATCTTTCTGTTGACGATACAGGAACATCTGTATTAACACAAACGGAGGGATATTGATACATGATTCTAATTAAAAAGAGTTGCCGATGTCGACAACTCTTTTTAATTACCCCAATTTTTGAGATGAAATGAATATACTGTTTGTACGGAGGCTACTAATTATTATAGTT
The DNA here is from genome assembly GCA_963662895.1 of Prolixibacteraceae bacterium. Lineage (GTDB taxonomy): Bacteria > Bacteroidota > Bacteroidia > Bacteroidales > Prolixibacteraceae > GWE2-42-39. The sequence goes on from OY759981.1 coordinate 2,522,391, forward strand.
GTGAATTTTTGAACACGCTTTTTTTAGTCTCCCCTTTTGGGGAGGTTTAGAGGGGGCTTAATTTTAAACGAATGCAAAAATCGGCTGTTACAGAGTATTTTTTCTTTGTGTTGATATTAATTATTTTGGGTGTGGAATGTCGCAGAATGAACCCAGAAATCAGAGAAATCAAGGTTTTTGAAATAACGAATTGTGTTGAAGAAGATATTGTTTATGAGATAGGGGCAATTCAAATGGGGCATCAGGCCGATTTAGTGCTTAAGTTGAAAAATACATTGGATAAGCCCGTTGTTATAAACGAAGTGCGACGATTCTGCGGTTGTACAATTCCCGAATTCGAAACTGCACCTATTCTTCCTCAGAAGTCTTCAGTAGTAAAAATTACATTTATAGCTAATCATTTGGGACTATTCAGTAAATCGATAAAAATATACCTGAATACTCAGGCAAAGCCGGTTCAGGTAATATTTAAAGGTGAAGTTGTCATGAAAGACAAAGTATAATATTAACTACAGGCCTTCAAAGATAATTTCAAGGATAATTTTTATTCAAATTCTGACGTCCATCCCCTCAAATCATCCAAAATATCCCCTCATTTTTGCTGTTTTTTACAAAAAAACCAAATTGTTTGTCACGAAAAACAGCCCTTCATATTCCCTCGATGTCATTTCAGCAAAAACAGGGGCTTCCGTCAGTTTCGGGTTGGGCTATTTTATCCTCACGGTAAACGGAGTTTTTATCGGCGACAATGACAAATGGGATTCGTCGCAGCACTCCTGGTTGTGAATGCCACCCCCACGGCCGAACTGCGAGATGCCGTGAAGTCAACCTCAGTGGATGTACGGGGATTGGCTGTAGCCGGGCCTATCATTAACAAAATTACCGATGTAAGTTCAGGAGAAGAGACCAGCCGGCTTACACCCGGAGGAGGCCTCAGCCTGGGGAACCAGGAAACAAAAGAGGTTGTTTCCATACCAATGACCTCACAAAGCGCCCGCCTACGCGGTGACAGTGGACGGCCAGACCGCCGGGAAGGGGATCGTTATCCAGCGTCATACGGTTCTATAAAACGACTCAGATATATGCAAAGATTGTGGATACAAAGATTTCGGAGGACATGAATCAGTTGAAGGAAAAATATGCTTTTTAAAGTAAAGTTTAAAAAATTATCATTGTTTCATTTTTTTATAATTTTGGGCAAAAAACTTATTTTACAACAAAATATACTAACCTGCAAAACAAAATCCACATATCAGATGCAAAGCTTGTTGCTGCCATCAGGAAAGATGACCATTATGCTTTTGATAAGCTATTCCGAAAATATAGCCCATCTCTGTTCACATTCGTCATGAGTATCATAAAAGAAAAGTACCAGACAGAAGAAGCAGTACAAGATATTTTTTTAAAAATATGGGAGAAAAGAAAAGATTTAGACCCTGCCTTGTCTTTCAAATCTTACCTATATACAATTGCGTTGAATACAACAAAGAAAATCTATCGGAAAAGACTTCAGGAGAAAAAATATGCACAAGATATTGTATTGGAGCTCCATACTGATCATACATCAGATATTGACGTTCTGGAATATAAAAACCTGCTCGAATATGCTGACAGGATTATTAATAAATTACCGTCTTCCCGCCGTGAAATATTCATTATGAGTAAGAAAGATGGTTTGAAGAATGCTGAGATCGCAGAACGTCTCAATATTTCAGAGCAAACTGTAAAGAATCAACTTGTTTCTGCGATGAAATTTTTACGCTCTGAAGCAGCTAAAAGCAATGATGAGATTGGTTTTTTGTTCTTTCTTCTATTCTATCGCCTGTAATTTTAATCCTGGATAGTACTTTTTTTGCACTTGTGGATATTATAAGAAAACACAACAAACGGTGAAGTTTGATGCTGACATATTACGAAAGTATTTAAGCGGAAAGTTTTCGTTAAACGATAAAATCCATATCGATGAGTTTTTTGAAGACACACGATATTCTTCTGAATTAAATAAAACGCTAAAAGAATTTTGGGAAGAAACAATTTCAAAACCAAATGAAGATGCCCAGGATTTGGATTCTATATTGGATAAAATCAATCATCAAATTCTGCTTAATTACCATAGACAGAGTCAGATAAGGAAGTTGTGGCGTCTGTATTCAAGAGTTGCAGCCATTTTACTTTTACCAGTATTACTTTTTGCTCTTTATTATCTAAACCCGAATAATAAGATTCCAAATTCAACTTGGGTCGAAGTTCATTCACCGTATGGAGCCCGGATTCAATTCTCTCTTCCGGATGGAACTATCGGCTGGTTAAATGGCGGATCAATGATTAAATATCCTGCTCAGTTTGGATCGAGTAGAAATGTTTCATTAAGCGGGGAAGCCTATTTCGACGTAGCCAGAAATCCTAATTCTCCTTTTGTAATAGATGCCAACAAAATAAAAGTCAAAGTACTGGGGACTGCTTTTGATGTGATATCTTACAAAAATGATTCGATAGCTGAGGTAGTTGTTGCCAGAGGTAAAGTCGAAGTCGCTGCAAAAGGCCGTAAATTAAAAGAAATTTTGCTTCCGTCTGATAGATTAGCATTAAATACGGTAAGAAACACCTATTCCAGGTCTACAGTGAATGTACAGGACTATGTATCATGGAAATCCGGGAAACTTACATTCATGAATGACAGGTTGGATGAAGTAATACGAAAGCTATCCAGGTTTTATAATGTTGATTTCGAGGTTAAGGATAATGTAAACAAAAACCAGTTATTTAGGGCTGTTCTGGAAAACGAAAACCTGGATGAAATACTTCGCTACATGAAACTTACAATGGATATTAGTTATACAATCCAAGAAAGGAAAATTGATCAGAATGGTCATGTATCCAAACGTAAGGTCATTATCACAAAAGCAAAACGCAATAAAGAAATGCCTATGTAATATGCAAAATTATTAAAACTAAAAGGGAAGTGACGCAACCACTTCCCCAATTTTTAGCGAGTTCCAAATATCGAATTTATTAACTCACTTAAGATTCAAATTTATGAAAAAAAAACAGGTGGGGAGGAATTGTAATGGAAATCCCCTTATAAAAATTCTGCGAATTATGAAACTGACTGTATTTTTATTCTTTTTAGGGTTCGTACAAGCATTAGCCGGTAATTTACTTGCGCAAACAACTAAATTGTCTCTAGATGCAAAAAATTCACGTATTGAATCCGTGCTGCAGGACATCGAAAAACAATCTGATTTTAGATTTATTTATAACAAGGAAAAAGTTGATGTTGATTCACATGTGAACGTTCAATTACAAGACAAGTCGGTCAAAGAAGTGCTTGATATCCTGTTCCAAGGTAAAAATGTTAATTACACTTTTTTCGGGAATAATATTGTACTTTCAAATGCCGGTACTGCTACTGTTCAGCAGCAAATCTCCGTATCCGGCCGAGTGACCGACTCCTTCGGCCAGCCATTGCCTGGGGTAACGGTAATTATTAAAGGAACCACCACAGGGATAATTACCGACAATAACGGCAGGTACTCTCTTTCCAACGTTTCGTCAGATGCAACGCTGGTGTTTTCTTTTGTAGGGATGAGAACGCAGGAGATATCGGTCGGCGGCAGAACCATCATAAATGTTACCCTTGCCGAAGAGTCCGTAGGCATTGGTGAGGTAGTAGCCGTTGGCTATGGAACGCAAAAAAAAGTGAACCTTTCAGGTGCTGTCGCTGCTGTCTCAGGAGATGTTCTTGAAAACAGACCAATAACCAATGTGGGACAAGGTTTACAAGGAGTTATTCCTAATCTTCAAATTACACAAAGTAGTTATGCTCCTGGTGAGGGGGCAAGCTTTAACATAAGGGGAACAACTTCATTAAACGGAGGTTCACCTCTTATCCTGATTGACGGAGTAGAACAAGATCCCAACCTGATAAACCCTGATGATATTGAAAGTATTTCTGTTTTAAAAGATGCTGCATCGGCAGCAATTTATGGAGCCAGGGCTTCATATGGAGTTATACTTATCTCTACAAAAAAAGGGGAGCGAGAGCAAGCACCCAAGTTGAATGTATCCAGTTCTTATACCGTTACTTCTGCTACAAATATTCCGGAATATGCGGATAGCTGGGAATATATAACCTATATGAATACAGCCAGTATTAATGCAGGCGGAAGTAATTATTTTGATCAGCGTTTAATGAATTATGCATTGAAATATTATGAGGATCCAAAAAATAATCTTCCCGTATATTATGATCCAGAAATTGATACTGATGGAAAATACAATTATTGTGGAAATACTAATTGGGCTAAAGAACTGTATAAAAATGGTACAGTAAAACAAGCCAATGCAAGCTTGAGCGGAGGTTCTCAAAAATCAAGATATTATATTTCCTATGGTTTTATGCAACAAAATGGATTTTTAGAATCATATGATGATAGATACATGCGTCATAATGTCAATATGTTTGTTGAAACAGATGTTTCAAAGTGGCTTTCTTTATCAAGTCGTATAAAATACAACTATACAAATGAGGATCATCCCTCGGGAGGAAGTAATGGCTGGTCTGGACTTTCTACATATTCGGGACAATTAAAAAATGATCTTTCACCGTTGATGCCGATAAAACATCCTGATGGTAATTGGGCTGGACAGGGGAACATTACAAATCCATTTGCAGTAGGAGCAGAGGGTGGCTATGATAAGAGAAAAATCAATGACATTTGGTTAACAGGAGCAATAGACATTCATCCTCTGGAAGGATTAAGCCTGAAAGCGGATTATACCTATAATCCATATTCCTGGAATAAAGAAAGAACATCCCGTTTGTTTTACGAACATTGGGCAGAAAAAGGAAAATATAATATCTATCCATGGGTAAATCCAAATTCGGTCGCATTGGAAAATAGTAACGATTATTATCAGTCATTAAATTTCTATGTTGACTATGTTAAAAAAATCAACAGTCACAATTTTAAGTTGTTAGTTGGTTATAACCAGGAAAAGAAAGCAACAAAGTGGATGTATGCAAAACGTGAAAATCTCATTGATAATGATTTGCCAGCAATAAACAGGGCAACAGGAGAAGACTATGTTGACGGAAGTTCAAGCAGTTGGGCAACACAGGGTATTTTCACACGATTTAATTATGATTATAAAGGGAAATATTTGTTTGAGTTTAATGGGCGTTATGACGGATCCTCTAAATTCCCGGACGGAGATCGCTTTGAATTTTTCCCTTCTTTTTCTACAGGGTGGCGCCTCTCCGAAGAAACGTTTTGGTCTGCTCTGAAGGAAGTAGTTAATGAGGCTAAAGTAAGGGGATCTTATGGTTCTTTGGGGAATCAAAATCTTTCGGATGATTTTCCATATGTGTCAGCCTATAATGTTAATACAAGTACCAGCTATATAATTGGAGGAGAGCTTCCTGTTAGTGTCACACCTGGAGCGCTTGTTAGCCCTTCTTTTACATGGGAAGAAGTAAAGCAATGGAATGCCGGTCTTGACTTGGACTTTTTTAATAGTAAACTTGCTACTAATATAGATATTTATCAGCGTAAGACAATTGGAATGTTGACAGCAGGGCAAACGCTTCCAGCTGTGCTTGGAACAGATGTCCCTGATGAAAATGCTGCAGACCTTAAAACAACAGGGTGGGAATTTGTAGTAACTTGGAAAAATAAAATTAATGACTTCTTCTATAATGTTTCTTTTAATATCTCTGATTATCAGTCCAAAATAACTAAATTCAGCAACCCTACAGGATATCTTGATAGTTATTATGTTGGCAGAAAAATAAATGAAATCTGGGGACTTGAAGCAACAGGACTTTTCCAGTCAACTGAGGAAATAGCAAACCATAGTGATCAATCGGTTATTTATGGAGGAACCTGGAACGCGGGAGATGTCAAATATGTTGATAGAAACAATGATAATAAAATTACCTATGGGGATTATACCCTTGATAACCATGGTGACTATAAAATAATCGGGAATAGTACGCCAAGATATCAATTCGGATTGCGAATGCATGCCGAATGGAAAGGATTCGATATGAATATTTTCTTTCAGGGTGTAGGAAAACGCGATTTGTGGACAGGCGATAGACGCTTTTTTGGAATTGACAGGCAATGGGATGTACCAATGAAAGAAACACTTGATTACTGGACAGAGGATAATCGAGATGCTCGTCTTCCAAGGCCTTATATTGATGGAGGACATGGAAATCGTTGGACATCAACCTTATATCTTCAGGATGCGTCTTACATCCGACTGAAGCAATTAACTGTAGGATATACACTTCCCGAAAGATTGACAAAAAAAGCAGCTATAAGCAAAGCACGTTTTTATGTTACAGGGCAAAATCTTTTGACTTTTACAAAACTAAATGACTTGTATGATCCGGAGAATACAAATTTAATGGGCTATCCTGTCCCTAAATCTTTCTCCTGTGGACTTAATATCACATTCTAACTCTTAATTCTATATAGTATGAAATTAAAAATATTCTTAATATTATTCTCTCTTCTGGTAGTTTTAACTTCTTGTGAATATACGGATACTGTGCCGGAAGATGCGATAACTGATCTTAATTATTGGACTAAAACAGATGATCTCGAACTTTATGCAAATAGTTTTTATACAACGCTTTCTGCTCCGAGTCAATACTATGATAATGGTAGTGATAATTGTGTAACACAGAGTAAGGACAATACATTATTTAATACTACAACTGTTCCAAAATCGGGAGGCGGTTGGTCAAGTAGCGATTGGAGTAATATTCGCAAATTGAATTATTTTTTAACTCATTATCAAACAGTAAAAGGGGATGAAGACGAAATAAACCAGTATGTTGGAGAGATTCGTTTTTTTCGCGCCAATGAGTATTTTAATAAAGTAAAGACGTTTGGAGATGTTCCCTGGCTTTCAAAAGATCTTACAACTACTGATGAGGAATTGTTATATAAAGCACGTGATCCGAGAAAAACAGTGATTGATAGTATAATAACAGATCTGGAGTTTGCTGTAGCGAATTTAAAAGAGCCGTCAGATGTGGAAGAGGGTCGTTTACATAAATATGCTGCTCTTCAAATGCTGGCACGGGTATGTCTTTATGAGGGTACATGGATGGAGTATCGGTCTGTCAGCGGTTGGGAAGACTATTTGCACAAAGCAGTGACTGCTGCAAAAACAATCATGGATGAAGGTAGCTATGAAATTGTACAGGGAAATGCCCCTTATATGTTTGATGGGTATCCTCTTTATTACAGGCAGCAGTTTATAGAAGAGGACCTAACAACCAATGCAGAATGCGTACTTCCAAGGATTTATACTGAGAATTTGCTCATGCACGAATTATCCCGTAGTGTTGATGGAAGTGGATGGGGGATTAGTAAGGATTTTATTGACGATTTTCTTTGTGTTGACGGAAAGCCTATTGCTTTAAGTAATTTGTATCTGGGGGACGATTCTTTGCAAATGGAAATAACAAACAGGGATCCCAGGATAAGAAATATAATAGATAATAAAAAACTGCCTTATTATCTTGATGGCTCCACCCTGATTACGAATCCTGTTACTCCTATTGCTGTTGATGACTGCCCTACCGGATATAAGGCTTGCAAATTCAGGAGTCCTGTCCCTGCCCAAAATGAAGCTGATCATTGTACATACGACTGGTATGTCTTTAGATATGCTGAAGTTTTGCTGATATACGCCGAAGCAAAAGCAGAATTGGGGACCCTAACACAAGACGACTTGGATATTTCGATAAATAAACTTCGTGCCCGGTTAGATGAACCTGGAGTTTTCACGATGGGACGACTCAGTATCAATCCCCCCGAAGACCCTCTTTCCTTCGTAAACGGGAGTCCACGCTATGGCTACGAGGTCTCCCCGATTATTTATGAAATTCGTCGGGAACGCCGTATTGAATTAGCTTTTGAAGGTTTCCGCTGGGATGATATTTGCCGATGGAAAGCAGGTAAGCTTATAGAAAACGCCAAAACAATGCTTGGCATCAATGTGGATGAAGGAGTGATTGAACGGTATAAAGAAAATTATGGAGGTACAGACCCATTTGCCACTCGAGAATTGTATGAAATAGATGATTGGGATGGTACAAAAAAACTTTTAAAGGTTTATTCTAATAGTACACGTACCTGGGACGATCGTTTGTATCTAAGTCCGTTACCAACCGACCAGTTATCTTTGAATGAGAATTTAACTCAAAACCCAGGATGGTAATAATAAAAAGAAAGTGTAGATAAATTGTTAAAGGGGTGTTTCCTCTATATATTTCTATAATAAACTGATTATAGAAATGTTGATTACTTTTTTATGGAGCTTCGAGTTTTTGATCAACTGAAAATTAATATTTTCCTCGAAGCTCCATTTTCGTGTTATATAAATCTTATATATGAGACAGAAAATAAAAATGTTTTTTCTGTAAAGTAATCCATGAAAATATGATTAAGTGCTTATAATTAGCGAACTATAGAAATTTCTTTTGTGAGATAATTATCCTTTTCCTTTGCGATATAGGCAAAACCAACTTCCAGCAACCTAGGCATTTGGGTTTGTTTAGCGAATTAAAATACAGAGAGAACGGTTTGAATGACCATGTGCTTTCTGTCGTAGTTGAATAACAAATAAATCCAACTAAATAATGAATTCAAGAATTTTGTTTACAGTGTGGTTTTTTTTTATAGTAATACTGGTATATGGTCAGGTAGCACCTCCGAAACCTTACGGTGCGACGCCAACGTCCCGTCAACTGGAACATGCCAAAATGGAGCTTTACGGTTTCTGTCATTTTACGGTAGATACCTACACGGATCGTGAATGGGGCACTGGGGGCGAGAGTGAAACGGTCTTTAATCCAACTGCATTTGATGCAAATCAAATTGTCAACGCAATGAAAGCCGGTGGGCTCAAGGGAGTGATCCTGACCTGCAAGCACCACGACGGCTTTTGTCTTTGGCCGTCGAAGTACACTGAACATAGCGTGAAGAACTCCCCCTGGAAAAACGGGAAGGGGGATATGGTGGCCGAATTCGCAAAGGCCTGCAAAAAAGCAGGCATGAAGTTTGGCGTCTATCTTTCGCCATGGGACCGCAATTACCCGGAATATGGCCGCTCCGGTTACGTTACCTATTTCCAGAGCCAACTCTGGGAACTGCTTACGAACTATGGTCCGATCTTCGAGGTTTGGTTCGACGGAGCGAACGGCGGTACGGGCTACTATAAAGGGAAGGTAGGCCCGGTCGAATCCCAGGACGTGAACGAGCGCCGGAATATTGATGCCTCGACGTATTACCAGTGGCCTACCACCTGGCAGTTGGTCCGGGAGCTGCAACCTGGCGCGAATATTTTTTCTGACGCCGGTCTGGATTGCCGTTGGGTAGGCAACGAACGCGGCGAGGCACCAGACCCGTGCCGTGCGACGATTGACTACGCGCCAGACGAAGTGCCCGGCTACCTCATTGACGGTGACAAACTCGGGCCCGGCAACCAAGGCGGTAATGCTTGGTGTCCCGCCGAAGTGGATGTGTCCATTCGCCCCGGATGGTTCTGGCATGCTTCGGAGAATGGCCGTGTGCGTTCACCGGAGAACCTCATGGAAATCTACCTGAACTCCGTCGGTCACGGCGCGACGCTTAATCTCAACATTCCGCCTGACCGTCGCGGTATCCTGCATGAGAACGACGTCGAGAGCCTTCGTCAGTTCGGCGAACACCTTCGCACCACGTTTGCCACGAACCTCGCCGTTGGAGCGAAACTTTCCGCCAGCAACATTCGCGGTGATGATGCGCCGCGATATGGTCCGGGCAAATTGCTTGATAATGATCGGTTGAGCGCATGGGTTACCGACGACAATGTCACGACACCGGAAGTCACATTCGAACTTGCCGGTGACAAGACATTCAACCTGATCCGCCTCCGCGAGGACATCCGGCTCGGTTTGCGTGTCGAAGGCGTGGCGGTGGACGTTTGGGAGGATGGTGCATGGAAGGAGATCGCCCAGGCCGAGTCCATCGGCGAATGCCATCTCTGGCGCGTGCCTAGGACGACGACCGGAAAGGTGCTCATTCGCGTCACAAAATCGCCCGTTTGCCCGGCCTTGTCGGATTTCGGCCTGTTCCTTGAACCCGGGTTCGGGCCGTGGATTCCCCTGGTTGGCGGCAAGCCTGAAATGGCGGTGAAAGTCAACTGGAAAGTAGTCTCTGCATCTTATGAAGCACCTTTAGACGGACAATCCAGACATGCTATTGACGGCGATCCCGGCACATTGTGGCACACGCATGGGCCGGATGGTGAACATCCCGGCCCGCAGGATATCGTCGTTGATCTTGGCAGGACGGAAACATTTGCCGGCTTCACCTATCTGCCCGGGCAGGAGGGCGCCACAGGCGGCATCGTGGATCAATATGCGTTCTATGTCAGCGTCAATGGCAAAGACTGGGGAAGGCCGGTGGCGGAAGGCGAGTTCGGCAATATCAAGGCCAATCCGGTGGAGCAATCCATTACATTCGACAATCCGGTCACCGCGCGTTTTTTCAAATTCGTCGGCAAACACAGTATTGGTGGCAATCATATCACTGTCGCCGAGATCGGGTTGATAAATAAATAATAAGAAAATGAATAACAAGCAAATGAAAATCCTGACCTTACTTTTAACCTTTACGACGTGCGTCATCTCGGCACCGGGACAAACGGAAACTCCGGAACAACGGGACGCCCGGATGAAGTGGTGGACAGAAGCACGCTTCGGCATGTTTATCCATTGGGACATGTCGAGCCTGGCCGGTACGGAGATCAGCTGGTCACGTAAAGCGGCGCGTCCGCTGGAGGTTCCTGACAATGGTGGTGGCCCTGCCGGGGCAGGGCATGACGAAGGGTATGACAACCTCTACAAGAAATTCGATCCCGTGAAATTTGATGCGCCGGTATGGGGCCGGCTGGCGAAGGCCGCCGGAATGAAGTACATCGTGTTCACGGCCAAGCATCACGGCGGATTTTGTATGTGGGACACGAAACTTACCGATTATTCCATTATGCACACGCCGTTTCACCGGGATGTGGTCCGGGAACTGGCCGATGCGTGCCATAAAGAAGGCATCCGTTTCGGCATTTATTATTCCCCGCGCGACTGGCACCATCCCGATTATGGCATCGGTGATGACAGCAAGTATTTGGCTTACATGAAAGGCCAGCTCACCGAGCTGCTTACCCACTACGGCAAGGTTGATGTCGTCTGGTTCGACAGTTTCGGCGTCGGCGATTCTTTTAAATTCTGGCATGCAGACGAAGTGCTGGCTTTGGTGCGAAAGCTCCAGCCTCAGTCCATCATCAACAACCGCTGTTCGTTTTATGTCGAGACCAACCGGCCGGGACTCGAAGGCGATTTCGACACGCCTGAACAACGTTTGGGTGAGTATCAATACACCCGGCATTGGGAATCATGTATGACCGTGGTAACGACGGCTGATGGTGGCGGCTGGTCTTACCGGCCCGATGGTACACTCAGACCTTTCGCCGAGTGCGTGAAGAGCCTGGTGAGCTGCGCCACCGGCGACGGCAATCTTCTGCTCGGTGTCGGTCCGGATGCGCTCGGAAAAATCCCTGTCGATCAGGCTGGGCGGCTGCACGAAATGGGCGCATGGATTCGGAAATACGGTAAAAGCATTTATAGCACCCATGGCGGTCCGTTCCGCAATGGCCGCTGGGGCGGTGCCACGTTTGCCGGCAAGACAGTCTATTTCCACATTTTCTCCTCCGAACACAACGTTTTCCGGTTACCGGTGCTCAACGGCAAACTGGTCTCCGCCAAAAACATGACCGGCGGCCTGGTGAAAGCCGTCGAGAAAGACGGACGCATTTGGATCACGATCCCCACAGACAGCCGGGCTGTGCCTGAGACCATCATCAAATTGAAGTTTAACAGACCGGTTATACGTGTGGACGGTGAAATTACAGAATCCGACTCCATTATTGTGGGGTTGGGGAATACTGTCGGCCTGGATACCTGCCTGGGGCAATGTGGCAACGGACAAGCCCTATACATTGGTGATTAACGGTGTTGGGTACGCCATCCCGGCAGGGACTTCTTCCTGTAAGGTCAAACCGTAAAATAATGGGATACGCAAACCGTATTTCTTTAAAGTCCCGGGAATGGATAAAATCCTACAGAATAACACACTGGTTCCCGGGGTTGATTTTTATCCCGCTATCCTTGCATTAGCCGGGCTCGGACCAAGACCATGGGAACGGCATGGTGTGGCCGGGAAATACTCAGGGAAGGCAAATTATTCGTATTTAAACAAGAGGCCAAAATTCCCGGAAAGGGATCCTTGGGGTAATGAAAAAAAAGGAACGGGAATGTCTTCAATGTGGTAAAAACAGGAAAATCGCTTTAAAAAATAATAACCTTTGGACTTGAGTTCAATTTATTGTCCGATTAATACAGAATAATGTCCCTAACATGCCTGAATTTGAAGAAAATAAATACTGGCGGTTATTTATTAGCGGCGATCTCGATGCCCTCTCTGTCTTGTTCCGATTATATGTCCCTGGGTTAATGGCCTATGGCCTGAAAATTTATCCGGATGAAGAACTTGTAAAAGACTCTGTTCAGGATGTTTTTGTAAAGTTGATAACGAAAAGAAGCAATATCAATCTAAATAATAGTGTAAAAGGCTTTGTCTACCGGCTACTCCGTAATCAACTAATTGACGAGATAAAAATTATCAATAAAAGGAGAACGAATGAGCAAAATGGGGCTTATCCCAGTGACTGTTTTGAGTTTGATACAGAACAGGTCCATATCAGGATTGAAGAAGAAAACAGGATAAATGATGCAGTATCATTAGCCATTGTCCAATTATCGTCCTATCAAAGGGAAATTATATTTCTCAAATACACCAATGGTTTAAGTTATGAAGAAATTTCTCGGGCAATGGGAATCAATATTGCCTCTGCCCGTACTTCGGTTTACAGGGTCCTGAAACAGATTAAGGTACAGTTAGCCGATCTTCGCAGGAATAAGGAATAAGACTTTATAATTTAATACCTTTCCTAAGCATTTTTCCTTCTGATTTAAGAAGATTAAGGCCTCTATTCTAAAAAAATCATTTTTCATGTCTATAAAACAAAGTTTTTCCAGTATTACTTATAATGAAGAGAAAAAACGACGTTGAATTTGAGACTTTATTGGAGGATGAAGAATTCATCCGGGCATTAAATGCAGACGAGCATCTTTCAGAAGAGTACCTGGCAAATCTATGCCGTGAAAATCCGGACAAGGAAGATGTTATCCGGGATGCGACAGATCTTGTAAGGCATTACCGGTTAAAGCAGGTAGTTGATCGGAAGTCGATTGATGAGATGTGGAAGTCTGTCCTTAAAAAATCGGGAACAGGAAAGGGACATCCGCGTTTCCGTATCGGGCTATTATTAAAAGTTGCGGCATCTGTAGCAATTTTGGTATTGTTGGGATTTTACATTTACTATTTATCACAGGAAGACCAGTTGAAAAAGTTTGCAGCACAACAGGTTGAAATTGGAGATGAAGCCAAAATTATTATTTCCAATGGTGCTGAGTATAAACTGAAGGAAAATGAGTCAAATGTCAGGTATGATATTAACGGGGGAAAAATCGTCGTAGAAGGAAAAAATCATAAAAAAGAAATGCTTTCAAATCACGCTGAACACATTCAAGCTATTCTTAATCAAATCATTGTTCCTTACGGCAGGCGGCATTCACTGACGCTGAGCGATGGGTCAAAGGTACAGCTTAATTCAGGGAGTAGTTTGGTTTTTCCGGCCAAATTTTCAGGAACCCGACGGGAAGTTTATTTAAAAGGAGAAGGGTATTTTGCTGTTACAAAAAATAAGAATATGCCGTTCATTGTTAAAACCGATTATATGAACATCGAAGTTTTGGGTACCCGGTTTAATGTTTCAGCATATGAAAATGAAAACTCAGCATCGGCAATCCTGGTGAAAGGAAGAATAGAAGTTTATACCAATAATTTTTTAAAGAAGGACCGTCGTAAAATTATTCCGGGACAAGGGTGTTTTTATTCGGGTGTCACATCTGATTTTAGTATCAGGGAGGTTGATGTGAACGAGCATGTTAGCTGGATCGATGGGATGATACAGTTTAAAGGGCAGCCGTTTATTCAAATTGTAGAAAAAATCGAGAAATACTATAACATCAGTATCAATATAAAAGACGATGAACTGGCAAAACGATTAATCTCAGGGAAGTTGGTTTTGTGCGACGATATTGAAGAAACAATGGCCTACATGGCAAGAACGACAAAATCACGATATTATTCAGAAGGCGGGACTTACATTTTTGCGAAATGACAATAATAAAATAAGTAAAACCTAATAAAAAACAATTGCCTATGAAATAACAACCGATGAAAAATTCAACAAAATGCCGGCAAATGCTGCTACATCTACCGGCGTAATAAATTAGATTAAAATTTTAAGTTTTTAACCGACACAAATTTATGAAAAAAATAAGTGAAAGGGTGCATGACTGTTATTGTCGTGCAAAAAAATTATGGTTTATAATGAGACTAACCTTTGTCGTTTTCTTATTGGGGATAATGAGTTTAAGTGCTTCTTCTTCTTATTCACAGGAAACAAGGTTATCTCTCGACCTAAGTTCTGCAGGAATCTCAGAAGTATTAAAATCTATTGAAAATAAGAGTGAATTTGTATTTATTTATGAAGATGAGATTTTAGATTTGGATAAGAAAGTGTCTTTGAAGGTCAAAGGGGCAACGATCGACCGTATCCTTATCAGAAGTTTTTAAAGGCACGGATATTACCTACGAAATACATGAAAAACAGGTGATTCTAACGAGTGAAAGGACTTTTAAGGAAGAAAAGCCACGGTTATTGAAAGAAGAAACAGAACAGCAACAAGATTTTAAAATTAAGGGAAAAGTTACAGATGGTGAAGGGAAGCCTCTCCCCGGTGCTACAATTACTATTGTAGGGACAACCCGGGGAGTTATTACAGATACTGACGGAACTTATTCTATTGATGCCAATCCTGCTGATAAGCTGGTTTTTTCCTTTATTGGGATGGAAAGCCAGATTGTTGATGTCGGCAATCAGAAGAAAATAAACATTCAATTAAAGGAGAAATCAGAGGAACTGGAAGATGTAACTGTAGTGGCATTTGGGAAACAGAAAAAAGAAAGCGTACTGTCTTCAATTCAAACCGTAAAAGCGGAGGATTTAAAAGTTCCTTCAAGCAACCTTACCACATCTTTTGCAGGGCGTATGGCAGGCGTTATTTCTTATCAACGCAGTGGTGAACCGGGCGAAGACAATGCCCAGTTCTTTATTAGAGGAGTTACCACTTTTGGAACAGGTAAGGCCGACCCTCTGATATTAATAGATAATGTAGAATTGTCATCAACAGATCTTGCCCGGTTAAATCCGGATGATATTCAAAGCTTTTCTATATTGAAAGATGCAACAGCAACAGCCCTGTATGGTGCACGGGGGGCTAACGGCGTTATATTGGTTACAACAAAGGAAGGGAAAGAGGGAAAAGCAAAAGTATCGGCCCGTTTTGAAAATTCTTTTTCAATGCCAACAAAAAATGTAAAAATTGCAGATCCGATAACCTTTATGGAGATGCATAATGACGCAGTCAGGACAAGGGACCCACTTTCAATTTTACCTTATTCGAATACGAAAATTGCCAACACGAAAGCTGGTGTAAACAAATATGTTTATCCTGCAGTTGACTGGAATGAATTACTGATGCGGAATTTTACAGAAAACCAGCGTTTCAATTTCAATGTGAGTGGCGGCGGAAAGATATCAAAATATTATATCACTGCATCATACACTCAGGATAACGGGATATTAAAGACTGATCCAAGAAATGAGTTCGATAATAATATTGACCTGAAGAAATATCTGGTCCGTTCCAATATTAACATTAATTTGACTAAATCAACTAAAGTCACCTTAAGGACTCACGGAACTTTTGATGATTATTCCGGGCCTGTGCATGGCGGTGCGGAACTCTATCGTAAAACATTAAGGGCGAATCCGGTATTATTTCCGGCCTGGTACGAGCCTGACGAAAACAATAAATACACAAATCACATTTTATTTGGGAATTATGGAGAAGGGGGAACATATCTGAATCCTTACGCAGAGATGGTGAAAGGTCACAGAGATTATAGTAGCACAATGGTGTTAATGCAGGTTGAAATCCAACAGGATTTAAATATGATTACCAAGGGATTGTCCGCCAGGGTGTTGGGAAGCACAACCCGTAATTCGTACTTTGACGTAGAACGATATTATGGCCCTTACTATTACTCCGTTGGCAGTTATAATAAAGAAACAGATACCTATACGCTGTCTGCCTTGAACCCTGAAGACGGGCACGAGTACCTCACATATAATGAAGGAGGTAAAACAGTTGACCGCACTCAATATTTAGAAGCGTCAGTGATGTATAACCGTACATTTTTAGAGGGCCACGATGTAAGTGGGATGTTGGTTTATACGGCCAGGGAATTTCTTTCAGGAAATGCCGGCAGCCTTCAATCTTCTCTGGCTCATAGGAATTTGGGACTAGCAGGCCGTTTTACTTATGGATACAATGATCGTTATTTTGCTGAATTCAACTTTGGGTATAATGGTTCTGAACGTTTCGACAAAAATAATCGTTTTGGTTTTTTTCCTTCTGTGGGAATTGGTTGGTTTGTCTCAAATGAAATGTTTTGGAACAATTCGTTAAAGCGGATTTTCTCTAAACTAAAACTAAAAGCAACTTATGGAAAAGTCGGTAATGATGAAATAGGCAACTCCAGCGATCGCTTTTTTTATTTATCAGAGGTAAATATGAATAACGGAGGTAGAGGTTATAGTTTTGGAACCAACTGGGGCTATTACAAAAATGGTGTATCTATTTCGCGTTATGCGAACGAGGATATAGGCTGGGAGATTGCATATAAAACGAATTTGGGAATAGAGTTAGGCATGTTTAATAAAATCGATGTTCAGGTTGATTTATACCACGAACTCCGGACTAATATTTTATTAAGCAGGACATCTATCCCTTCAACGATGGGATTACAGGCAACGCCATCCGCAAATATAGGAGAGGCTTCCGGCCATGGGGTCGATATATCTGTCGATTATCAGCAGGTATTCAGTAATAATTTCTGGATTACTGCCCGTGGAAACTTTACTTATGCCGCAAGTAAATATAAAAAACATGAAGAACCTGATTATCAAAATACTCCATGGCGTTCTCATATAGGACATTCTTTATCCCAGACATGGGGATATGTTGCCGAAAGGCTTTTTGTTGACGATGAAGAAGTAGAAAATTCTCCTGAACAGCAATTCGGAGAGTATATGGGGGGCGATATCAAGTTTAAGGATATAAATGGTGATGGTCTTATTGATGAACAAGATCAGGTAGCATTGGGGTACCCGACAAGTCCTGAAATAATTTATGGGTTCGGAGTTTCTGCTGGATTTAAGGGATTTGATGCCTCGTGCTTTTTCCAGGGATCGGCACGGTCTTCATTTTGGATCAGTTCATCAGACATCAGTCCATTTGTTGACACAGAAAGTAGCGCCATTGGAAATAACGCTTTGCTTCAATTCATAGCCGATAGTCATTGGTCAGAAGAGAATCAGGATATATATGCCCAATGGCCAAGGCTTTCTGCTTATACAATAGATAATAATAACCAAACAAGTTCGTGGTTTATGAGAAACGGGGCATTTTTAAGATTAAAATCTGCGGAGTTTGGCTATACCCTCCCCTCAAATCTTATATCCAAACTTAAACTGGAAAAAGTGAGGTTCTATCTTAGCGGAACCAATCTGATGACTTTCAGTAAATTTAAATTATGGGATCCTGAAATGGGAGGAAGCGGATTAGGATATCCGGTGCAAAAGGTTTTTAATTTAGGTCTTCAAGTTCAATTTTAAAGTTAAGAGCGATGAACGTTAAAAATTACATATACATATTGCTATTGAGCATTATCGGAACAATTTCATGTAAAGATTACCTGGATGTCGTTCCGGATGATGTGGCAACAATTGATGATGCATTTACAGATCGGGCCAATGCAGAAAATTTTTTATTTACATGCTATTCTTATTTGCCAAGCGTGGTAAGCCCGTCTGCGACACCTGGTTTGTGTGCAGGTGATGGAGTTTGGTTTTATCCCAAAGGTACCGGATATATTAGTGATCGCTTAGGAGGTACTAATTGCTGGGATATTGGAAGAGGATTACAAAATAGTAATTCTCCATTATTAAACTATTGGGATGGTGAAAATAGTGGAAGTAATTTGTGGATAGCGATAAGAGACTGTAATATCTTCCTGGAAAATATTGATAATCCCAGAGATCTGGAAGAATACGAACGCGAAAGATGGATTGGGGAAGTAATGTTTTTGAAAGCCTATTATCATTTTTACCTGCTACAACTCTATGGCCCAATTCCTATAGTTGATGAAAATTTGCCTGTCTCATCCAGCGTAGAAGATACACATGTGTATAGGGAACCTGTAGATACGGTTGCCAATTATATTGTGAGCCTGATTGATTCGGCCGGACCAATGCTGCCGGAAAAAATTACTACTGCTTCATCTGAAGCCGGACGAATAACACAACCAATAGCACTGGCTGTGAAAGCAGAAGTATTGGCGTTGGTTGCAAGTCCTTTATTTAATGGAAATTCTGATTATGCAGGAATCACGGATTCAAAAGATAGATATTTATTTTCCCAGGAATCTGATGTTGAAAAGTGGAGGATTGCAGCCCAGGCAGCAAAAGAAGCAATTGATGTGGCAGAAGAAGCAGGACATCAGTTGTATTATTTTCAATCTTTGCTTTATGAGATTTCAGACACAACCAAAATAAAAATGAATGTACGACAAAGTGTTTGTGACAAATTTAATGAGGAAATGGTTTGGACAAGCATGAATAATCCCTCCGCGATACAACAATTAGCACAACCAAAATTAAGCAGTAGTAACAATTACTATACAGCAAGAAGTTTATGGTCTCCCACATTACGAGTTGCAGAGCAATTTTATTCTAATCATGGAGTCCCTATTGACGAAGATACCGAATGGGATTATTCTTCGAGATACAAGACCTCTGTAGCCACAGCAGCAGATAAATATTATATAAAAGAAGGCTACGAAACCGCTAATTTAAATTTTAACAGAGAACCACGTTTTTATGCTGACCTGGGTTTTGATGGGGGCATCTGGTATGGAAACGGGAAGCTGGACGACAATGAAGCTTTTCATTTGGAAGCCAAGCGCAAGCAGTATTCAGGTTATTCCACCGTTGAGGATTATTCGATAACCGGATATTTTGCAAAAAAACTGGTTTCCTATGAAAATGACTTGGATGATAATGCTTTTACAATAGAAAGTTATTCGTTCCCCGTCATTAGATTAGCTGATTTATATCTACTTTATGCAGAGGCATTGAATGAATCGGAAGGGCCTTCTGCCGAAGTGTTTGAATATATAGATAAAGTACGTGAACGCGCCGGATTAGAGGGGGTAGAGGAAAGCTGGCAGAACTATTCACGTTATCCCAATAAACCTAACGAGCAAAAAGGGTTGCGTGAAATTATTCAGAATGAGCGTTTGAATGAATTGGCATTGGAAGGACATCGATTTTATGATTTACGCCGATGGAAATTGGCAGATAAATGGATGAACGAACCAATAAAAGATTGGAATATAAAGGGAGAAGATTCAGAGGACTATTATCAGGTTACTACTATTTACACGCGCGAATTCTCGTATAAAGATTATTTGTGGCCATTAAAGGTTAACACAATTCTTGTGAATCCTAATTTGGAACAATCTCCTGGTTGGTAAAAAATAAACTAAACAAAATGAAAAAGTTTAAACCATTCAATATATTTTCATTTTTCAGTCGGAAAATGAAAGAAACAATGATTATTATAGTTGTCTTTGCTATCTTGGTAGGATGTGACAGCGAAGACACATTAAAGCAGTTCCCGCTTGATAACGATGCCCCTTCTGCTCCATCTAATGCTACAGTGGAAAACACCAGTGGTGGAGCTATTATTACATATAATGTACCTGAAGATGAAGACCTGCTTTATGTAAAAGCAACCTATGAAATTAATGGGGGCGGGCGTGTAACAAAATCATCTCCATACAAAAATACGCTCGAAGTTGATGGTTTTGGGGACACGAAAGAGTATAAAATTGAATTACGAAGTGTAGATAGAAGTCAAAATGAATCAGAACCACTAATCGTCTCCATTCATCCATTGACCCCGCCAACCATTCAAATTTATAACTCATTTGAAATGCAAGCTTCGTTTGGAGGAATAAAGCTGACATGGAATAACGAAGCAAAAAAAGATGTTATAATCTGTTTAGTGGCAGCAGATTCAACCGGGACATTGGTAGACGAAGACCAGGTATATACCAGTGCAAAAGATGGCTCATATGCTTTACGCGGCTTTGATAACACTCAACGGGAATTTGCCGCTTATGTGCGCGACAGGTGGGATAATTATTCCGATACATTGAAAGGAATATTTACTCCCTGGTTTGAGGAAGAGTTGGACAAAGAAAATTTTGAAGAATATACGTTGCCTTATGATGCCGAAGTATTATCAGGTTGTGATGTTTCAAATATTTGGGACGATGTTATCAGCGGGAATTCTGGATTCTGGCATACTACAACCGCAGGAACGGAGCTCCCCATAATGTGTACATTTTCCCTTGGGCATAAAACAAAACTAAGCCGTTATAAAATATGGCAAAGACCTCTCTTCTATTATACACATAATAATCCTAAGGTATGGGAACTTTGGGGCAGTAATGCCCCGGGAAGTAGCGGCGCACTGGATGATGGGACCTGGACAAAGTTGGTATCCAATAACTCTTATAAACCATCGGGTGAAGACAACACGACCGTAACCAACGAAGATTCTGAATATGCAGACAATGGTGAAGAATTTGAATTTCCATTAGACGCCCCGGCGATTAAATATATTCGGTTTGTGATGTACGAAAACTGGAGTGGCGGGAACATTGCCGAGGTAGCAGAAATGAGATTTTGGGGAGAAATAATTGAATAAAAATACAGCTATGAGTAAAAATATTTTATTATTAATATTAACAGCAATTATCATTGTTGCTTCTTGCGATGATATGAACGACCCGCACAAGGAATACCTTCGGGAAGGAGAGATTGTATATATAGGGAAGCTTGACTCTGTAAAAGTATTGCCCGGAAATAACCGGGTTAAACTTTTCGGTTTTTTGAATGCTGATCCAAAAATAAGTTATTGCAGGATATATTGGGGGAATCGTTCTGATTCCGTTGATGTGAAAATAGATGGTATTTCAGATTACGAAAATCGTTGGTTCGAACAGCTGCTTTCCTTAGACGAAGGAGGGTATACATTCGAATTCGTGAGCTATGACGATAATGATAATACATCATTAAGTGTAAGTAAAACAGGGGAAGTTTACGGAGACGAATATGAATCGGGATTAATTTCAAGAAAAATTGACGAAATAGTGGCATACCCTGATTCTGCCATAATAACATGGAAATCGACAATAGAAAACTCAATTGGGGTCGATTTTACTTACATCAACAAAAATGATGAGACAATCAGCGTATTCGTAGAGACCGGTCAGGATGAATTAATTTTAAAAGATTTTAAAGTTGGTGGACAATATGAATACCAAACACTATTCTTACCGGAAGAAGAAGCTATCGATACTTTTTATTCTGCTAAAGTTACAGGCGTGTTTCCAAGCGAATTTTATTTAGATAGATCGAAATGGCTAAAAGTTATTCTTCCAACCGATGCTCCATTAGGTTGTTACGGCGGAAGCATTGAAAACCTTTGGGATGGTGATAAGGGAACCTGGTACCATTCGGGTTGTACGGAAGCAGACGGAATACCACATCATTTTACCATTGACCTTGGAACTCTGGCCGTATTGTCGAAGTTTAAGGTTTCTCCTCGTCAGAACTGTTGCCAGGAACGAAACCCAAAGAGATTCCAGATTTGGGGTATTGTTGATCTTGAAGGAGCTGAAACGACAGCTGCTCCCGATGATCCGAATTGGGCGGATGATGCCATTGCAAAAGGCTGGACTTTACTTGCTGATGTTAAAACAGATCCTTCATGGAATGGATCTGCAGAAGATTATGAAGTAGAAATACCTGAGAATATTGCAGTAAAGTACATTCGTTTCCGCTTCCTTGAAGCTTATTCTGGTACCCAGGAAACCGCACTGTCCGAATTTGTATTCTGGGCAAGCAAAGTTTATTAATGCCTTAAAATATTATACAAGTTGGAAGAGACTGCTAAAAAGCAAGAACTTATTAAAACGGAACTTACAGTTTTTAACTAATATAACGCTGGCTCAACTGATTTTCTCAGTTTCATCTGTGACTATCAGCTAAAACCTGTGTCAACTGTGTTTCTTATATGCTACTACTTGTAAGTATAAAGCACGATTATTTTGCTTTTTGAACAACCTCTTCCAATGGTTCTATATAGTTCAGAAAATATAATTCAAAACGATAACCTGATGAAAATAATTATCCAAAATATTTCATAAACAGAATTCTCATTTTAGACGATAAGCTTATTTTAAAATTACTTCAAATAAATCTCATATGGGACTGACAGTAAAGAAATCAAATGGCTTTACGTCCATGAATACAAACCTTATTAAAAAAAAATAATTGAATTTAAATAAACAGGGGAATGTTCTTATTTCCCGAGCTTTATAACTGATCAATTTTATTATCTACTAATCTTAAAATTTTAATTTATGAGCACAACAGAAAAGAACAGTGTGATCGTTGAATTGTACGATCTTGCACTGACCGACCGGAAGGGCGACCGTTTTGGTCGGGTAGTAACAACTAAGTCACTTTCCGAAGAAGATCTGGTTAATATCTCCGTGTCGCGGCGTACCGACCTGAGTGCAACCGCCCTCAAAGCCACAATGGAGATACTGAAAGAAATCGCCATTGAGCAGATCGCCAACAGGGGCTTCCGTCAGTTTCGGGTTGGGCTATTTTATCCTCACGGTAAACGGAGTTTTTATCGGCGACAATGACAAATGGGATTCGTCGCAGCACTCCTGGTTGTGAATGCCACCCCCAGGGCCGAACTGCGCGATGCCGTGAAGTCAACCTCGGTGGATGTACGGGGAATGGCTGTAGCCGGGCCTATCATTATTTGAAAATTTGGTTATATAAACAAGACATTCTATTATATCAGGATGTATTTTGTTAGAGCGTCTTCACATTATCAAATTTGTCAGATAAAAGAAGAATGAATAAAGCAACTTAACTCTTATGACATTTAATCTGCGATTCTTTTTGTTTTTAATATAGTGATAGCTATCCATAGATATTTATGTATTTTTGTCAGATTATCATTCATTATGCGTTTCCAGTACATTAAACCAACAGGATTATTAGCCCGGTATATACGGCATTACTGGGTACTTGAGACAGATGATTTTGAAGGGGAAATATGTGAAAGAGTGATTCCTACAGGAAATGTAGAATGGATGTTTCACTACCGCAAAACATTCGTTGTAAAAGATAAAGTGCCGGTATATCAACCACAATCAATGGTTAGCGGTATCAACAGTAACTTTTTTGATGTAGCTACACGCGGAGAATCGGGCGTTATTGCTGTAACTTTTTATCCATACGGTTCAGCTAATTTTTTGAGATTCCCGTTGTCTGAGATTGAAAATTCCAGCATTAATCTCGAAGATATTTTTAATACTACCGGAAAGGAAACAGAAGAACAAATATGTCTTGCCCGTTCACAAGCAGAGAGAATCGCTATTATTGAAAAGTTCCTGCTTCTCTGTTTCAATCCGGTTAAAAACAACGACTTGCTTTTAATAAAGAAAGGAGTGGAACTCATCAATCAATGTAAAGGACAGATTAATGTTTCGGAATTGTCGCAAAAGCTCTTTCTTACAAACAAATCCCTTGAACGCAAATTTTATGCTTTGTTAGGCAAAACACCCAAACAATTTATCCGCATAGTCCGGTTCCAGAGAGTAATACAAAATCTGTCAAGACCTGGTGATAAATATTTAACCCGTATGGCTTATGAAAACGGTTATTTTGACCAGGCCCATTTTGTGAAAGATTTTAAATCTTTGTCTGGTTACACGCCTAAAGAATTTTTAGCACTTGGTTCCTGTAATGCCGATTATTTCGAATAGCAAACCAATCCAACCCTGCCAGTGTTGTTAAGCTTGTCAGAATTAGCCGGAGAATTAAAAACAAAAAGAGCAAGTTTAGTCAACTTTATCCGGAACCGAACCTGTATGTTTGTTAATTTATTTTGAATGATATGACCATACAGGATACAAGCAGGGCAGAATACATCTCACGCATCAACAGGGTAATGGAGTACGTTGATGAACATTACAACGAGCAGGTCAATCTTGACACACTTGCCGGAATAGCCCATTTTTCACCATTCCATTTTCATCGTATTTTTACAACTCTAACAGGCGAAACCCCTGCCGATTTCTTTTTGCGCATCCGAACAGAAAAAGCAGCCCAGCAACTGAGAGATTACCATTACAAGAGCATTTCGGATATTGCTTACGACTGCGGGTTTAGCAGTATGTCGTTGTTCGCCCGCACCTTTCGGAAACATTTTGGGATGAGTGCGACTTCTTTCCGAAAGATAGAACAACCTGCGTTTGTGAAAAACGGTATTTATTATAGCAAGAATGGTCAACCATTAAGCAAGAAAAATCAAATCTATACACCATTAAACAACGAGTTTTGTTCCATCAATTTAAAAGAAGTAATAATAATGAAAACAAAAATTGTTGTAAAACAAATGCCTGAGATGCAGGCAATTTATTGTCGGCACACTGGCAATTTCAACGAAATTTACAAAGCTTATAACAGGCTAATGCAGTTTGCCGGCCCTCGCGGCCTTGTTAAACCGGATTCGCACACGGTTACTGTTTACCACGACGACCCTTCTGTCACCGAAATCGAAAAAGTTCGTCAGAGCGCCGGCCTGATCATTGACGAAGATATGAAAATCGAAGGCGAAATCGGCAAAATGACCATTCCCGGGGGAAAATATGCAGTGGGACATTTCGAAATTGAGGTCACTCAATTTGAAGAAGCCTGGAACACAATGTGCGTGTGGCTGACTAAAAGCGGCTATGAACCGGACGAAGGAAACCCTTACGAATATTACTATTGCGACCCGGAAAACCATCCTGAAAATAAGTTTGTGTTGGATATCTGTATTCCGGTAAAATCATTGTAAAACGAATCAGAAGAACCTGTTCTATGGCAGGTTCTTTTTTTTTAAGAACTGAAATTGTCTCTTTTTTACAATTTTCAGTTTTTCCAACCCAATAGTTTTGCTCTGATATTTTAAAAGCAAAACAATGACAGTTGAAATCAAAATCACAAACCTCACAAAAAAATATCCAAACGGAACTGAAGCATTGAAGGGAATCAACCTCCAAGTTGAACAGGGGCAATTTTTTGCTTTGTTAGGGCCAAATGGTGCAGGAAAATCCACACTTGTAAAAATCCTGACCACCTTAATTCAAAAGGATTCCGGCGATTTTACCATTAGAGGCATCAGCCCGGAAAATAATTCTTCGCAAATCCAAAAATATATAGGAGTTGCCTTACAGGAAAACGAGCTTGACCCCACCGAAAAGGTTACCTTCCTTTTACAATTCCAGGCGCAGTTATTTGGCATGACGCGGAAGCAGGCACTTGCAAGAGCCGACGAATTGACTGAGCTTTTTCAGCTTGAACCGGAAAGGAATAAAAAAGCAGGTGCGCTTTCAGGAGGAAACAAACGCCGGCTGCATTGTGCTTTGGCACTGGTACACAATCCCAGGGTTCTTTTTCTTGATGAACCTACTGTTGGAATGGACCCGGTAGCCCGTCATACTTTCTGGAGCGTTATTTCCGGATTGAACGCCAAAGAACAGGTAACTGTACTGCTTACAACTCAATATCTCGAAGAAGCCGATAAATATGCCACACAAATGGCCATGATAATAGATGGAAGCCTTCAATATACAGGAGAAGTTTCAAAATTTAAGAACATGGTACATCCCGAAAAAGATGCCTCATTGGAGAACAGTTATCTCACTTATCTGAAAACATTAACCAACAATAAAAATGAAAAATAAAATGAACACTGCAACTGGCATATTAATTAAAAGAGGAATTTTAAAACTGGTCAGACAGCCTTCTGCACCGTTAATGGGATTTGGAATGAGCCTTTTCTTTTTATTGGTTTATAATGCAGGTATTGGCGGAATAGGCGATATGGATGTATTCGGTGAAAGTGGTTATCTGGCGTTTATTTTCCCTATAACTATTATTTCGCTGTCTATGGGGTCTTCGGCAGGTGCCGGACAAACACTTAATGCCGATATGCAGTCAGGTTATTTCAGACGATTGTACTTAAGCCCGGCTCCCCGCTGGGTGTTGGTTATTGCCCCGATGCTGGCCGACACGTTGTCTTCCGTCTTGTTTACAGGAATACTTCTGGTAATTGGAGCAATATTTGGCCTCCCGTTTCAGTTCGGATTCTTATCTGTTTTAGGGGTTTTGTTGCTGTCAATACTATGGTCAGTCACGCTTTGCGGTTTTTCCGCCGGGATTATGCTCCGAACCGGACAGCATCAAAGCGCAGCAATTATTACCAATGCTGTCTTTCCTTTGTTATTCCTAAGCACCACATTTCTACCACGGGAACTTATAAAAGCGAAATGGCTACTTACAGTTTCATGGGGCAACCCGGTAACCTATTTACTCGAAGCAAACCGCTATTTGTTGGGAGGAACCTCTCCTGCAATCTACTTTTTTGTTAGCTTGATTATACTCTTTATAACATCTATCACTTCATTATCCCATGCACAAGTAAGTGCAGGGAAAATCAAATTCTGACAAATGGAACATGAAAACATAATTGTGAGAAATGCTCATACCAACAACCTGAAAAATATCGATATAGAAATACCCAAACACAAACTTGTAGTATTTACCGGTGTATCTGGCTCAGGTAAATCCTCATTGCTGTTTGATACCATCTATACCGAAGCACAACGGCAACTTATCGAGACCTTTTCGACCTTTGCCCGCACACGTATGCCCAAACTGTCGCGCCCCGATGTGGATGATATTCTGAACCTTTCAACGGCTATCGTCATTAACCAGAAAAGAATGAGGGGCAATTTGCGGAGTACAGTTGGTACAGCCACCGAAATCAACACCTATCTGCGACTGCTTTATTCAAGGCTGGGGCAACCGTTTATCGGCCCGTCGTTCTGTTATTCTTTCAATCATCCCGAAGGAATGTGCCCTCATTGCCACGGACTGGGGAAGCAAATTAAAGTAGATATCGATTTGTTTCTCGACAAAGAGAAATCCATTAAAAACGGAGCAATTACCCATCCGCATTATAAAACAGGGAGTTTTATGTGGAAAGAATTAGTTACGCTGAATGCAGTGGATACCGAAAAACCGTTGAAACATTTTTCAGAAGAAGAATTATATACTTTGTTGTATTCCGAACCTTTTGCCGTAGAAAATTCGAAGCAAAAACTATCGTACAACAAAAACTTTGAAGGGATAGCCCGTAAACTGGAACGGGTAGTTACCGAACGTGCCGATGAGGAAACCGATGACAGTGAAAAAAATGCCTATTCCAGGTATTTCACTTACCAAACTTGTGAACACTGCGGAGGTTCCCGTTTGAATGAACGGGCGCGAGGTTCAAAAATTAACGGTTTATCCATCGACGAAGTTTGCAGGATGGAGTTGTCCGATGTCCAACCGTTTTTATCCGGTATCGATGATGAAATTTCAAGGCCTATACTAAGGAAAGCCCGTTTTCTGCTGGAACAGTTAATTGAAATCGGCGTTGGGTATTTATCGTTAGAACGACCTGTCAGTACGCTTTCTGGCGGTGAATCACAACGTGTTAAAATGTCGAAGCAGCTTGATTGTAATTTGGTCGATATGCTTTACGTTCTTGATGAACCTTCTATCGGGTTGCATCCCCGTGATACAGAAAAGTTGCTGTCTGTTTTGTTCCGCCTGAAAGAAAAAGGGAACAGTGTTTTTGTGGTGGAACACGACCCGGATATCATCCATGCTGCCGAGTGGATTGTCGATATTGGCCCCAAAGCCGGGAAACAGGGAGGAGAAGTGGTTTATAATGGAGAGCCTGACGGGTTGAAAAATACGAAAAGTATCACAGGAAAATATCTTTATTCGAAAGAAAGTCCACAATATCACCGAAGACAAGCTACCGGTTTTTTCGAAATCAAAAATGCCACAGCCAATAACCTGAAGAATGTTTCGGTGAGGATTCCCAAAGGGGTGCTGACCTGTATTACCGGTGTTGCCGGGAGCGGTAAGAGCAGCCTGATTCATGAATGTTTTATTAAACAATATCCCGGAGCCATTGTAATCGACCAGTCGCCCATCGGAAAATCTTCAAGAGCAAATGCAGCTACTTTTATTGGCGTTTTTGATATAATCAGAAGAGAATTTGCCTCCGCGACTAATACGAACCCGTCATTATTCAGTTTCAATTCAAAAGGGGCCTGCCCTAAATGCAACGGACAGGGACATTTAACGTTCGAACTCCATTTTCTTGATTCGGTAAAAACAGTTTGCGACGAATGCGAAGGCAAACGGTATCATGCCGAAGTACTTGAACTAAGATACCAGGGGAAAAATATTGCCGATGTGTTGGACATGACAGTGAACCAGGCCAATGATTTCTTTAAAACGCCAAAAATTAAATCACACCTGAATGTTTTGCAAAAAACCGGGCTGGGATACCTAAAGCTGGGACAATCGTTAAGCACTTTGTCAGGAGGCGAATCGCAACGTTTGAAAATAGCCACTGAGTTGAAAAAGGAAGGTAATATCTACATCATGGACGAACCAACAACCGGACTTCACCTTTCTGACATCGATAATTTTTACCAGATTGTGAAATCTTTGGTGGAACAAGGCAATACCGTAATAATCATTGAGCACAACCTCGATATCATAAAATATGCCGATTGGATAATCGACATGGGACCCAAAGGTGGTAAGAATGGTGGCGAGGTATTGTTCCAGGGGACGCCCGAAGATTTGGTTAACTGTCAGAATTCTTATACAGGACAGTTTCTGAAGCTATAATAAACAGTTTAATTCTCTTCTTATAGCATGAATTGATAGAAACTTGCATACCATAATCCAGATTATAAAAGGAGGGCATAAATCGCCACATCCTATGATATTGGCTGGAGAACAGAAGTTTGCAAAGCAGCCAGATGATTTGTAACTGATAAAGAAGAGAATATTCTCCGACGAAAAAAATTTATTTTATAATCACTCTGCATGCAAAATCGAAGGGTGTACGACAAAATTCCCTAAGCTGCATTTTTTTCGTTTATAATTAAGTTTACCACCCTGTTCCACTGGTTGCTTTTTTGACAAACCCTGAGATTGGCAATTTGTTGGACATCTTTGATTATCCAACGTTGCCCTGAAAGTTTTAGACGTTTCTGTATTACGTTGCGGTGGGCTGCTTCGATTGCCCCGGAGCCAATCAAATAGCCTTTCTCCATAAACGTCCCGTAATCAATCCTTTCCTTGTTTTTGTCGTACAATGCAGTCTGCTGAGTTTCAATCCTGTCGTTTTCTTCTTCTTCAGATTCACACCCTACAAAGAACAAACAGCTCAGGATACATGTACTCAGCAATAATTTCTTCATAATTTTTGTTTTTTTTGTAAAAAAATCAATTCACCACGATAGCAACATCGGCGATTTGTCCGGTAACTGTATCAGTAATGATTAATTTGGTTGTACCTGTTTTAAACGGGGTTACCCTCACCTCGGCAGAATTGTTCATTTCATTAGCCCAATCTTCTTTTTGTATGAGCGTGATGGACTCAACCTCAGCCACAGTCTTATCGGCTACACTGGCGGTATAATGACCGCTTCCTCTCCAGATCGAAATGCTATTAACTCCGTCGGTAAACGGAAGGTCAAAAGTTAGCCGGCTATTTTCCGATTCAGGAATAAACAAGTCAAACTCATCGACTACAAAAATGCGGGCGGAGAAAAGCACCATGTTTCCCGGAGTTTCCCCCGGATAGATATAAAACGCTGTACTTCCCGCAGCCTTTGCTTCTACCTCGAATTTATTGCCCATTTCAACACTGGCTGAAACAGAGGCTACACCATCGTTATCAATAATGGCGCTGTTGTCCTGAACCAGGCTGTTGGCTTTATCAAAAACAAAAGGCAAAGTAAAACTCCGGCTTTCGCCTTTTTTGAGATAAACTTCCGTCAAAACATCCTTATAAACAATGGTTTCCCTAACAGTGACATCAACCATTTTAACGTATCCTTCCCCCTTATCGTTAAAAACATTAACCAGAACGGTAGCCTTCCCCTTATTATGCCCGGCTATATAAAAAACATCCTCCTTTGTTGTGTCGTAAAGAATTTCAGCAACACTGGGATCCGACGAGGTAACAGTCAGGTAACCTTCACCTCTGTCAATTTTAACTTCAGCATAATTGTTTTCGTAATCCAGAATACACGACTCTATATTTAGCTGGAGTTGTATCCCCTCGTCTTCTTTCTCACAGGCAAATAAGGTAATTGCCAATACTAAAAAGAATAGTAGCTTTTTCATTGTTTCTGTTTTTTTTTTAATATCCTGCAAAGATAGGCAGACAGAATCTCAAGACTCTTGATTCAAATCAAGGCTTTTCAGTTTTCTTCGTATTCTGCTCAATGTTTCGGGAGTAACTTTTATCAATGAAGCTATTTCTTTAAGGCTGACTAAGGTCAATATATCAGGGTGCCGATCGATTAATTTTACATAGCGTTCCCCGGGCGAGTCGCAATACATCGAAAGGAGCCGGGTACTAACATCATTTAATAAAGCTTCTGCTACTTTGCCCCGAAGGTTAGGGATATTACAATTTTCGAAAAACGCATTGAACTCATTGTAAGTAATAACAAGAACTGTACTATTTCCAATAGACTGGGCATCAATAGCAGGAGGTTCCTGAATTTGAAATGTAGCATAATCTACAACAAAATCATCTTCAAAACTGTAGCCGACTATTTGGTCTTTTCCATCCGAGGTGTACCCCAAATATCTAAAACCTCCTTTAACGATAAACCCAATGTGGTTATGGTTTTGTCCCCTGCATATGAAGAACTCCTTTTTTCTATATTTTTTGAGAGTGCCTTTATCAATGAAGAATTGCCGTAATTCAGCGATTCCATCAATCTCCATATATCTTTTTAAAATTGGCATAATTGTTTATATCTATTTTTTCCTTTCCCAATTACATAAGTGAAAAACACGAAAATCTTATATCCGCAATCAAATGAAAAGAGCAACATTCAACAAATCTGCTTCTTCTGCATAAGCAATCCATTTTTTCGGGGTTAGTGTAAAACTATTGGAACCCGATTCATTTTTAAAGGCATCGAATTCGATGCTTTTAAAATTTGGATTTCTCAATTCTTCCCATAATCCTAAAAATTCTATCGTATTTCTTGTCCGCATTCAGTTTTGAATGATATAATTTGTCCTTTCAGAATCACGAAATTTTGCCATATCAGTCAATGAAATATATTCTTCCTCTTCCTGTTTGTAGAGGACAATCTCTAATTCATTAACATTCAGTTTGGTCTTATTCATTACCTATCCTTTTTTAAACTCTAAAAGTAATACAATTCTTACTATTGCAGACAATCCTCTACCCGAGTGTTCTGTTCCTTTACCCGGAAGTCTTAGACCATGACCCGAAAGGCTCACTTCTTGGAGCGAAAGACTCATCCCTCGTTCCCGTTGTACTCAAACGAAGGATTGCAAATCCTGACCAGCCAGGGGCGGTGACGAGGGGCAAGAGGGAGGCGTTGCCCATCATTTTTCCGGTTTGACAAATTTATCTTTCTCCCAATTTTGGGGATTGGTATTGATATAATCAGCGATACGTTGGTATTCTTCATCATCGCGGATAATATGGTCGTGGGACCGGGATTGCCAGGCAAACCCACAATGGATTTTACAGGTATTGGTGGTAACGGCCGATTTAAATCCACGAATGATGGACGCCATATTTTTGGATTGTGGCCCGAATTGATTTGCAGGTTCGTTGGGGATTGTTGTAGAGGCGCGATGCATCGCGCCTCTACGGAACGCCAGGTCTGTATCAAGTGGTTGGTTGATGCCCCATTTTCCCGTGAGCAGACGGTTGCTGTTTTTGGCATTACAAACGCCTACCAGCCTAATAGAAAACAGGCTCCCTGCCTAATGGGAGTCGGGTTCCCTCCCTAATGGGAGACGAACTCCCAGCCTAATGGGACACAATGTCCCATTAGGCAGATAGAGAGGCTACCATTCCGGGTGCGGTTTTGGGGTGAGGAATATCCGGTTTCTTTCCCCGAAAACGGAACCCAGGGGTTTAATCCTGTCCGAAAACAGCAACCCGGAAACCTGAAAAAGCGGATTAAAAACACTATCTGTAAATGTCTGACCGACAGGTGATTTTAAACGAGATGATGTTTAGTTCAACACTGCCTCCAATGTAAAGCGTGTGCAAGCAACGCTTTATTAGGCTAATTGCTTTTTATTTTTCAATTAGTTCTAAAATCAATTTTTTCAAGGCTTTTACATCACTGTTTATAGTCCCTTGCATATATTGGTCGTAGATACTTTTATTGTCGGGCGGATTTAAATTTAATGTCAGTCCTTTTTCCAAGGCTAACAATCTTAAAAATTCTCTTTGTGTTCTTCCGTTTCCTTCTCTAAAAGGATGCAGATAATTTATATTATCCAAAATTTCAGCTAATTGTTCGGCTAATTGCAATTTGTTGTTTTTTGAAATTTTCTTGTAATCAGATATTAATGAGTCAATGAATTGAAAAGCATTTTCAAAATATGCTGTTGGGAAAAATTGTTTGCCAGCTTTACTTATTTCTACATTTCGTTTTTTTCCAGCCCAAGAATAAACATCTTGAAATAAGTGTCTATGAATTGCAAAAAGACTTTCTACGTCTTTTATCGTGATGGGGTTTTCATAAAGTTCCTGAATGCGTTTAGTAACGGCTCCGCTTTCAAAAAACAATAATGCATCTGGGTCTGTTATGTCCGCTAAATTTTTAAGTATTCCTGTTTGGGGGTCAATATAGCTATAGTCTGGGTCAACATAATTATATGAATTAGACATATGCCTTTTCCTTTGCAAATTTTATCAATTCATTTATTGTAATTTTACCAATCACATAATCTCTGATTATTTCAATGCTTTTAGGAGTTGGTGTAAAACCTTCAAACATATTACTCCCGATTGCATTCGCAGTACTTTCCAACGTTTTCAAATTGGAAAATTGCACTCCCATAATAGTCAGATTATTTCGGTCAATATCTATCGTGTTAAACATGTCTTTTCAGATTAATGATTTATTACAAATTTAATCATTTTTTTGGGAGTTGTTTGTCATGTACAGACTGATTTTTAAATGGTTTGTAACTTTGTTTTATGTGTATTTTTTCTCTCATAATTCAAAATCATCAAATGTATTTTTAATGTTTTGTACCCCTTGATTGCTGACTATGGGTATAAATTTGAATCTCTTACTGTTCAGGTCTGAAACCTTTTCGAATCGCAATAATTCCCCATATAGAGTTTAGTTTCTGTCCCTACAATTTACACCAATCTTCCTTAATGTCAAATAAGTTGATAATAAAATCCGGAAGCATTAATCGGAAGTTGTGAAAGCCTTAACCAGAAGTTCCGGATGCATTATCCAAACGTTGCGGAAGCATTAACCCACATTGCAGCAAAACAGCCTTAAAATCGAAAAAATTGGTTAACAACCCCCTACGTTATAAACAAAACACTTAAGGCTAATATGTAAGGGTTAATATTTCAAATAGTTACAATTCTTCGAGGTTGGCAAGTTCAATTGTGTGGGTACCTGAACGCTTGACAGGAAACAAGTTATACCCTAAACTTGTACTATGTTTGTCAAGCCGTTATCAAAATATAATAAGTGTCTTTATCCGGACGTTTCGTTCCTTTACCCGGAAGTCTTAGACCATGACCCGAAAGGCTCACTTCTTGGAGCGAAAGACTCATCCCTCGTTCCCGTTGTACTCAAACGAAGGATTGCAAATTCTGACCAGCCAGGGGCGGTGACGAGGGGCAAGCGGGAGGTGTTGCCCATCATTTTCCCGGTTTGAAAAATTTATCTGTGTTCCAATTTTGGGGATTGGTATTGATATAATCAGCGATACGTTGGTATTCTTCATCATCGCGGATAATATGGTCGTGGAACCGGGATTGCCAGGCAAACCCACAATGGATTTTACAGGTATTGGTGGTAACGGCCGATTTAAATCCACGAATGATGGACGCCAAATTTTTGGATTTTGGCCCGAATTTATTTGCAGGTTCGTTGGGGATTGTTGTAGAGGCGCGATGCATCGCGTCTCTACGGAACGCCAGGTCTGTATCAACCGGTTGTCTATGGTTGGTTGGCCCCATTTTCCCGTGAGCAGACGGTTGCTGTTTTTGGCATTACAAACGCCTACCAGCCTAATAGTAAACGGGCTACCAGCCTAAAGGGAGTCGGGTTCCCTCCCTAATGGGACACAATGTCCCATTAGGGAGATAGAGAGGCTACCATTCCGGGTGCGGTTTTGGGGTGAGGAATATCCGGTTTCTTTCCCCGAAAACGGAACCCGGGGGTTTAATCCTGGACGAAAACAGCAAACCGGAAACCTGAAAAAGCGGATTAAAAACACTATCTGTAAATGTCTGACCGGCAGGTGATGTTTAACGAGGTGATGTTTAGTTCAACACTACCTCCAATCTAAAGCCTATGCAAGCAACGCTTTATTAGAGGCTAATTATTAGCACTCGTAATTTATTTCATCATTTCAAAATAAAGCTTAACACCATCAATGTACGATTTTAATGCATTTGTAAGATGATTGCTATTTTCATTATCTCTGTATATCCATTTTAAATTTTCGGGAGCTTCGTTGTCTAATTTTACTTTAAATTCCTGAACCTGTTCGCGCATTTTTCCCATAAACATTTCATTCTCATTAGTTCCAAATGATAAATAATAGAACGTAGTATCTTTTTGAGATAATTTTTCAAATGCATTTTCTGCATTAATATATTCTTGGTTTCCTCTTAAATTTGGACTTGATGATATAATCCCGGAAAATTGTTCATCTGAACCTAAGAGTAAATGGGTACAGAAAAGGCCACCAAGGGCAGAATGTCCCCAAATAATTCTCTCTTTGGAAGCATTATATTTTGATTCTACAAAAGGGAATAGTTCTTTTGAAAAGAATTCTAACATTTTGTCTGCATGTCCACTTTGGGGAACTCCTGTAATTTTAGGCGCGAATTCCATTCCATAATCTTTAAAACGATTATTCAAAGTCAGCCCAACAACAATGCAGCTAGGAAATTCTTCCATTTGTGCCATTAGTTTTGTAATCCCTGAAAAAGCAGGAAACAACCATTCTGCATCGAGAAGTACAACAACAGGATAGGTCGTTGTGTCATTAAAATTTGCAGGCAATCCTATATATATTTCCGGATTGTAGTTTAATACTTTTGAAGATATTGTCATTTTTTTACCGGCAAGAATATCAGTAGAATCAATTTGAGAAAAACCTAAAATACTACTGATTAATAAAGATATCAAAATAATTACTGTTGGTTTCATTGTTACATTTTTTAGATTAATACGAAATCAAATGTAAGAAGTAATACTTAATCTATTTTTTAATTGCGACAGATGTTATGATTAAATGGTCACATTACTACTTTTTTGATATGAATGAAAATACATTAACATTTTTTTTATAGCAGGAAAGGTGTTGTCAAAAAAGTTCAGGGGCAAGTTCATTGATTTACTGAAACAGGAATACGACAAGGGAAAACTGGTACTGACCGGCAAACTGACGGACATAAAAGGGCCTGTGAAGTTTAACCGGATGCTCACACTTTTATACCAAAAAGACTGGGTGGTAAATGTGCAGGCGCCCATGGGAAAACCCGAAAAGATACTGGAATACCTTTCGCGTTACGTGTTCCGCATTGCCATTACAGACCGGCGTATACCGGAGGTGAAAGACGGCAAAGTACTGTTCTCGTGGAAAGATTACCGTACAGTAAGTTATCGCCAAATGAAACTGGAAACCGATGAGTTTATCCGTCGTTTCCTGTTGCACGTGTTGCCCAAAGGATTTTTTAAAGTTAGGTATTACGGTATTTTTTCCAGCCGTTACCGCAACGGGAATATCGAAACAGCCCGGAAACTTCTGGAACAGGAAGCAGAAGACAAAAAGGAAGAAGCCCTGGAAGACGGCACCGTGGTATGGGAGAAGCAGGATACTGTTAGCCCAACACGAATTAAAACACAATTGAGCAGGGGGGCCGAAAGCCGGATCACATGAAAAAGTTGTGGAGTTACCGGTCAAGCATAAATTTTAGCAACTCTGAACAAGAAGAATTCAATATCAACAACACCTCTTTGAGTAGCCCTGAAAGTTTTCAGTTTAGCATTGAAAGATTCAGCAGAAGGGGTGTACGACAAAATTCCCTACGCTGCATTTTTCTCGTTTATAATTAAGTTTACCACCCTGTTCCACTGGTTGCTTTTTTCACAAACCCTGAGATTGGCAATTTGTTGCACTCCTTCGATTGTCCAACGTTGCCCTGAAAGTTTTAGACGTTTCTGTATTACGTTGCGGTGGGCTGCTTCGATTGCCCCGGAGCCAATCAAATAGCCTTTCTCCATAAACGTTCCGTAATCAATTCTTTCCTTGTTGTTTTCTATGTACCCCATCAACGTTTCACGTTTCTCTTGCAATGTTTTGCCCTTAACTTCAAGTTGTCTGAGTTTTTCCATGCCCTGTGCGACTTTTTTGGTTGAGAAACAATCCATTACCTGTTTTACAAAATGCCTGCAACTTTCTGTGTCCTTGCCGTAATAGTCCCTTGCAAAAGCATAAATATGCTCTTTGCAATGATAGTAGTCAAGTATTTGTGTCGCTTCAGGGTAGCATTCCCCGACCTGCTTCCATATCCATTTTGCCCCATCGCCAATAAAGACCAAATCTCTTTGGGACGGGATTTCTTTGGGAAACCGTTCCCAGAACTCCGCGGCACTGCCCATGTGCGCACAGTAGACCGATTCCAGGACAATGCCCCTGTCTTTGGACACGCCTTTTACGTTCGATTGACCGGAGAAGATCCGCCCAAGTTTTATCTCTTTCCATTTTTCTGTCCTGGTCAGCAACATGCTCCCGTCTGCCATGCAATAAACCGGGGCCTCTTCCGGATAGTCAATTTTCATTTGTACTGCATCGGAATAAGCTTCCTGCCAATCAATTTTTTCGAGTTTCTCTCCGTAACAATGGCAAATACGTTCTACTTGTTTGGCGTTGATTTCAACCCTTAATAATTTTGTCAATTCTTCCGAAGATTCTTCAAATGGCAGTTTTGATCCTAAACGGCATATATGTTCCTGAAGTACCGGGCTGATTTTGAAGCCCATTGGGGACTGATTCATGGGGTGTTTTTTTTTACGGCAATATTGCCGTAACTCGTTTGGATGTTATTCCTCCCGTTTTTTGAGGCTGGAACTTTCCCAACGCTGGCTTGAAAAAGTAACTTGTCAAAATGGTCGGTTATCTCCCTGAACCCTTTTTCATACTCGTAGGCATTTAAACCCTCTGATTTTGCGGAAAACTCTTCCAATGCAACCTGCATCTCTTTTAATATACCGTTGTAATTTTGTCCTGACATGGTTTTTGGCTGAAAAGTAAATATTTTTCTTGAAAAAGGGAATTTTGTCGTACACCCAGCAGAAGCGTTCGTACTTCGATTGTCAAAGAAGTTCAATATTTCAGGATAATGCGAATAGAATGTTGCAGATATGGTATTGAATGATTTAAATCCAGATTCGGTAACATCATTAAACCACTTAGCCATTTTCGTATAAGCTACGCCTTTGTTTTTGTTTTTTGAAAATATCATCCTTAATGAATGAGTAAGAGAATACCCTTGTTTTATGTCAGGGAAAAGTTCAAATAATATTGCAGCCCTTTTCTTTTGTTTCTCCGTCCATTTATCACCAGACTTGAACAATAAATACCGACTACGGGCAAGTAGTTGCTTTTTTGTATCCCCATTGCTTAATATTTCCGGAACATATTTTTTACCGTCTGCTTTTGCATTTTCAATGGCGTTGGTCTCTTCGTTTATTGCATCCCAACGATGGGCAATACGCATCTCCTGTAATGCATCGTAAGCTAATTTTTGAACATGGAAACGGTCGATCACCCGCTTAGCTTTGGGAAAACATCTTCGTACTATTTTATCCATGGAATTGGCCATATCAAGTGTTACTTCTTTTACCATATTGATTTTTTCTTCGGGGATTCTTTCTAAAACCTCTATGATTTTTTCTGCCTCCGTACCTTCAACCATTGCAACTAATGCGCCTTTTTTCCCTTTCCCTGCTTTATTGGTTACAATCGTGTAAAGTTCTCCATTGGTAAGGGCTGTCTCGTCAATGCTTAATTGTGTACCAACGTTCTCCGGGAAAAGAATCCAGTCCTTTGCATGTGGCTTTTGTCCCCAAGTGGGAAAATCACTCAAATACTCTTTGTACTGTTGCCCAAAACGATCCCCATCAATGGAATAGTACTTTTCTAAACTATTGCTGCTGATGGGGTAATTGTCCAAAAAACCCTTTTAAAAAAATTGCAAAACCTTTCGTCAAACGAGTCCCTTTTGCAACACTATCCCAGTCCCTCTCTACTGTCTTGCCTGTCGATTCTGAATACCATCTCCGACGCTTTACGTGCAAAAACATGGCTTTGTCCCGTAATGGAAAATCCTGTATCACTGATTCGTTATAAAATCCTTTGGAAATAAGCTTTACCAATTCATATCCTTCCGGCTTTATTGCCTTTTCTTCCAAATGTACATGGATTTCTTTTTCTCCTGTTTCTATTTGAACAATGTCGAAATATTCAAAGATTTCTTCTGGTAAAAGTAATTTTAGCAATGTCTGGTAATGTTCGTTTGATTGTCCCTTCATTTGTAAAATATAAAATACAAAGTTCGTTTTTATATTTTTCTCCACAACTTTTTTAACTGATCCCGAAAGCCGGAGATATCAAAAAAGGCAGCAGATATACAAACCTGCTGCCTTTTTTCATGGCTCAACTGTGCCTTAATTCCTAATTTGTTATGCTGGAGTTTATTCTTCAAAGTCAAACCGTTACAAGTTTTAACAAATTTAACAGTTTTCTTGTCAATCTGCACAGACCTTGATACGGAGCACGAATTTATTTTGTTTTTGTGGGTGGGGAAATCATGAAACCACCCTTAAAGGCGGGACATAGGGCTGGTTTTGTTAGCTCTTTGGCAAGCTTTGGTTTGAGTTTGGCTTGTGAGGCTTACCAATGTGCTAACAATTAGGGCAGTTTTTTCTATTAATTACTCATACCTCAATGCCTCCACCGGATTTCTTGTTGCTGTATTCCAGCTTTGCAGGGTAACAATCGTTACAACAAACGCAAGAGTCGCTAATCCCGTCGATGCAAATACCCACCAATCTAAATTGGTTTTATAGGCAAAATTTTCGAGCCATTTCTGCATGAGCTTATAGGCCATTGGTGATGCGATTATAAATGCCGCCAATAACCAGATTACAAAGCGGTAATTAATGATTTTGAAAATGTCCAACAGTGTTGCCCCGTTCACTTTTCTTATGCCTATTTCTTTGATTTTATTGATGCAGATTTGGAATACCTGACCGAGTATGCCGAGAACTACTAAAATGAATGCAACGATAGAGAAGGCCGAAATTGCTTTGCCCAATTGTTCGTCTTTTGCGTACATCACGTTAAGCCTGTCATTAATAAATTCAAATTCCATCGGGTATTCTCCCGGCATAACTGATTTCCATACTTTTTCCATTTCTGATAGTTGAGATGAGATATTTCCTTTAGATAACCGGACGGAATAATTTGGAAAATTATTAATGTACCTCTGGTCTATGGCAATAAATACAGGAGCTACAGCTTCTCTGAACGACATAAACTTAAAATCTTTCATTACGCCTACGACAGTATAATAGTCCCATAATTTTGGATTCTCATTTTTTTCCCATTGATTTCTTCTCTTTCCGGTCTCATTCACAATACATATTTTGTCGGTTTTTCCCGCTCCAATTGCCCAGTTGTCAAGCATTTCAATATTGTAAGTCTTAATAAAATCATTATCTGCGTAAATCAAATATCCGTCTTCGCTATTACGGCTCAGTTGAGCATTTATATTACCCGGAATCCCCTGGCTAATAGATGAACTTTGCACGAATGGTAACTTTTCCATTTCGCTTTTCAGGGCATTTGCCAATTTCAAATTCCCATTTAGTTTCAGGTAAATAATGTTTTCTTTCTGAAAACCGAGGTCGGCGTGTTTTGCAAAATGAAGCTGTTTGTTGATAAAGAACAGACAGATAAGTAAGCCTACGGCAACTGTAAATTGTGAAACTGAAAGTAGGTTGGTAGCAAAACTTTCACCACGTTTAACATAACCGCCTTTCAGATATTTTAGTAAGTCGAACTTTATCAATCCCCATTGTGGCAAAAGTGTATTTACGAGTATAATAGAGCTAATTGTCAGAATAAAAAACAGGAATGGCGTTGGCTGAAATAATAATTTGATGCTAATTGTGCTTCCCAATAACTGGCTAGCAAAGGGTAAGAACAGGAGTGATAATAGTAACGCTATTGCGATTGCTATAAATACCCCGATAAATGATTCGGACAGAAAATATTTAAAAATATTCGACAGGGCAGCGCCGTTGGTTTTTCTTATCCCGATACTTTTTATTTGTGATTGATGCTGGACGATGGAATAGTTTATATAATTAATTACGGATAGTCCCAATATCAGTATTGCTATGGAAGCTAACAGCAATATCAGTTTTGTATTTCCTTTTTTTGTGCAGTCTCCCAAGTCACGAATATCAGTTGACGACATATAAATATCCTGCATGGGTTGTAATTCAACTTTTTCGTGTATTTTTTGATAATTTTTCAGGCTGCTGTTTAATTTATTTGTGAAATTGGCAGGATTTATATTATCTAATACTCTGACAAGGTAGTTTACAGGATTAACGTTATACTCATCATTTTCCATTTGGCTCCATTGTAGATTTCTTTCAATATTCAGAAACATAGAAATGTCGGGGAAACTTGTATTTTTTGGTAAATCTTCGACAATGGCAGATACAAACAATTCAGTTCC
Source organism: Prolixibacteraceae bacterium (assembly GCA_963662895.1). Lineage (GTDB taxonomy): Bacteria > Bacteroidota > Bacteroidia > Bacteroidales > Prolixibacteraceae > GWE2-42-39. The sequence continues at coordinate 2,563,858 of OY759981.1, forward strand.
TCCAGGCGAATCATCTAATGCGATTTTTTCACCAATAGCATTTTTCCCCTTAAACATTTTATCAGCCATTGATTGTGTGAGCACAACAGAGTTATCATCCAGTAAATTGTTATTTTTTGATTTTTCAATGATTTTGAGCGATAGCAAATCGAACATTTCGTCTGTAGTGTTCATACTGTAATCATACTTGAAACTTTTGTTTTCAGTCAGCAATAAAACGCCATTGCTGCTGCTAATTTGGTATGGAGCCACACGGTCAATTTCGCTGTAATTATCCTTTAATATGTTTCTAAGATTGTAATCAAAAGCTGTAGTTTTTTCATCAGAAAATTTTGAATCAACATCTACCAACCTGTAAATACGCTCGTGGTCTTTAAAAACCGTATCAACAGAAAATTCACTGTAAGCATAGAGTCCAATTATAATACATACGGCAAAACCTACCGCAAAACCACCAATACTTAGTACAGAATAAAACTTGTTTCTCTGTAAGTTCCTAAATGCTGTTTTTAAATAATGTAAAATCATAAAATTACGGTTATAAAAATTGTTTTTGCTGTTTTCCTGTACTATGTCACTTCGAATATTTTCCTTGTGTTTTAGAATGATTTATATATGAACCAAATAAAATTCCATTTTCATAACTTAAACATTATCAGTGTTTTTATATTTGTTAAACAAAGATATTGTAAAATTATTTTACGCTAAGTGTCAAATAATTAGATAGTGTCAACGTGTAATTTACCTCTTTCATCTAAAGTGTTTTGTGCGGTGGGGTTTCTTATGTCTTTGCGTGGGGGAGAAAAAAACAAAATAAATTCCCCTCAAATGTAAAATTCTAACGTTTAGTACATGTTTCCGGAGCTTCAACCAATAATAGCTTCACTATATGCATATTCCGGAGGAAGCTGACCCCAATGTTCCGTTCATGCTGACCCCTATTTGATATTCTATGGCGTAAAATTATTATTTCTTTCTTAAACTGTTTTCTCCTTTTAATTCAAATCTGTGAGCCGTATGGACAATCCGATCAAGAATAGCATCAGCCGTGAGGCTTCCACCGAGCATCTCATGCCAGCCGGAAACGGGCAATTGTCCGACGATGATAGTGGATTTTAATCCATGACGGTCTTCGACAATTTCCAGCAGATCACTTTGCTGCTGGCCTTTGAGCGGTTGTAATCCCAAATCGTCAATGATCAACAAATCATATTTGGCAATATTAGCAATCAACTTTCCGGCAGTACCTTCCAGCCTGGCTATTTTTATCTGTTCAAGAAGTTTATAAATATTATAGTATGCCACTTTATAGCCCTGAGAACAGGCCTGGAAACCAAAAGCAGTAGCCAGGAAACTTTTCCCGCTTCCGGTAGCTCCGGTAATGATAATGGCTTCGCCTTTTTCTATATACTGTCCGGTTGCCAATGTTCTCACCATACTTTCCATGATCCCTCTTCCGGGATCAAAATAAAGATTATCCAGAGAGGCGTGGTATCTGAACCTGGCCCTTTTTACAAGTCTCTCAGTCCTTCTTATTTGTCTTTCATCATGTTCCGACTGGAGTAATAGTTGCAACCCGTCTGCAAAGGTCAGGGACTCTGTTTTACGCATTTCGTAAAGGGTTTGCCACTGTTTGGCCATGCCCGGAAGTTTTAGTCTGTGAAACTGTTCTAAAATCTCATTCATAATAAATTTGTTTTTTGTTTATCTGTGAAGTGTCGTTATTCATATCATTTGTAATAGGAACCACCCCTAAGATTTTCCCTGTTGGTACAGGGAGTCTCTTCCTGGTAACCGGATAAAATATTCCGTGCATTTTGAGCATTACGGTATAGCTATTTTATTCGTCTGGGACTGAAGATGGAAAAACGTATGGCTGTATTCAATGCAAAGTTGTAAGATTCGTTATTTTTCTCTTTATTCATGGCTAACAACTCGTTACACCTGCAATACCAGAACTCCGGAGGGGTGTTGGTCTCTTTAAATATTTTTTCAAAAAGTTCACCCAGTAAAGGTGATTTTTGGTATCCCTTTTCGATATATTTTTCAGCCGAACGGTTTAATAAGCCAGAGAGTTTGATGCAAGATGATCCCCGACTGTGGTATATCCCCATCCGTAAGTCCGCAGATGCGAGGAGAGCATTTCTCCGTTCAAATAGGTTTTCAGCATTGTCCGGGTATATTCAACCGTTACGCTCTGGCCAATGTACTGATATGGTACGGAGTAATAATGTTGATCTCTTTTCAGATAGATATGACAGTTTTCCTGTACTTTGAGTCTGGCCATATATTTAATCTCAAAATCCGTTTGGGGAAGGGGCTGAAGGTATTCCCGCTCATTGCTCAGGAAGTGCTCCTCCCTGCTGTAATCCCGTTGTTGCATCCTTGTCTGGTTATGCTTTAATGTCAACTCCCCGATGGCCTTATTCAGCTCATTCAGGGAAAAGAAAATCCTGTGGCGCAATTTTGCATATACCCTGTTGTATATCAAATGAACCTGGTTTTCCACCTTGGCTTTATGTCTCGGACTCTTCGGATAGGCAGGAAGAACAACGGCATTGTAATGGGTGGCTACCTGGCAAAAGAGTTCATTCAGTCTGGGAGAATGACCGCTGGAGGCCTTTATCACCCCGGCTTTGAGATTATCTATCACGATGATTTTCGGAACACCTCCTATACTGTTTAAACACTTCATTAGCCCATAGGCAAAGTCTTCCTGATTTTGGGAGGGAACCGCCAATGAGTAGGTATAATCCGAATACGGCAGACATGCTACAAAGACACAGACTTTTATGATTTCTCCTGTGCCCCTGTCCACATACGACAATTTATCCCCGGCAAAATCCAGGAAGATTTTTTCTCCGGGAACAAATTTATCAGTAAGTACCGTTACCACCCGGGGCTTTGGGATCATTGCCTGCGCCAGATGGTAACAGAACTGCGAGAACCCGTAACCTAAAGGGTCCTGATCCCTGTATTCGTTCCATAACAACGTCCTGGTCACATGTGGCTTCTCCAACTCTTTTACGTAATAAGGAATAAGTTCCTTAAAACGCTCATAGCGTTTGTCTTTACAGGCAGGATTCCCTGCATTGAATCGCTTCTCAAGGACAGGATCTTCCAACCTGATTAGTTCCGGTAATGGCAGCGGATCTTTTTCTGCTATTTCTATATACCTTTTTACTGTGCTTTTGCTTATGCCCAGATTGACGGCTATGCGTTTCTTCCCGACATTCTCTTTGTACTCCCGGAGTACTTCTTTTATAACTGACATTGAACTTGTTTTTCCCGCCATAGTATATTTGCTCTCAATGATTAATATTTTCAGTGAGTCGCAAATATAAACCAAGTCATTTCCCAAAGGGGTCAATATGCTCCGGAAACATTTATGAAACAATGTATTAAAGATACCCACGGTGGGGTCACCTTGCTCCGGAATCCGGCTGTTTTCCCTCTCTTTTTCGACTGGGGGGCCAGCTTGCTCCGGAAAATACGAAAACCCTTGCCCGGCAACTTCATTTTTTTTACAAAATGTCACAGTTAATTGCATATTTACCTCTTTTTATGGGCTAAACATGAACAAAATGTCATCTGAATATTTATCGGTTTATTCTTTGATTTTCCCTTATAAGGGGGTCACCTTGCTCCGGTGTATGTAACTATACATTAGCTGTCCGGTAAGGGTACTGTTGGGGCAACAACAGGTTTTATCAAAGAACTAATTCATTGTAAAACAATTATATTACACGACTTCATGTCGCAACGTACGGTCGAGTGGGTCAGGGAGATTACCCTCCCTTTCCCCTCTAAGAACCGTACATGAAAGTTTCCCTTCATACGGCTCAAGCACTCAAAAGACTACTTATGTAATCCGGTCATCAGGTTGTAATGGCTAATTGTCGTTGTATAGTAAGCCCACGCTTTGTTCTTTCCCTCAAGTAACTTTCCCATGCCTTGTCGTAAGGATTTGAAAGATTCTTTATTTTGATGTGTCTAATAATCTTCGTCGCATCGAAAAGAGGAAGTTCGAGAGTTTGCTTTCTATAAACGAGGGTTATGTTTTGCTGGTAGATGCCGCAGCAATTGGGAGAAGGAAGATGCTCTTGCCTGGGGAGGCCTCAAAGGTCACAAGCTTTTGAGGAGTCAGCAGAGGCTATAGTAGGCTTTGGAAACGAGCCGTCACCGAAAAGGCGGAGGACTCACCGATAAGCTGAAGGGCTGAACGATACGTTGCTTAAAATTCGATAGGGAGGTCTAAACTTCGAGTTTACTAGCCCTATCTTAAACTACAGCAAAAGTCTAAAGGTGAAAAGAGCTTTAGGCCGATGCGTATCGAACCGCTGTATACGAGCCCCGTACGTACGGAGAACCACTTGACTATGGGCTGGCATTTATTCAGGTTGGTTCTTTTTTGAAATCTCATTTCCAACTTTAAGTCCAATACCAATGAAGATTATGATAATTCCAAATGTCAGATATTCCCATTCACCTCTGAAATTCATTGATGGTATATTACTATGTCGACTGTTAATCTGGGATAATAAAAATTGAAAAATATTTGCTATTACGAATCCAAATCCAGAAATGTAGAACAATTTGCTCATGATGATTAGTAAATCAGAAATATTGTCCTTTTTATTGGTAGCCTCTTTATTAATGAATTTGTCTCTCAAGAAATTTAACACCATAATAAGAAGGTATACTGCAATAATTACAAAAACTAATTTCATGAAATTCGAGGTAAAACCTCCTAGAAAATCGGCATTCAGGTTAAACGATTGTTTTTGATCCATTTGGTAATTTTTAAAATTATATAGTTTGTTTATTTCTTTTTTCCATGCTTACCTATAACTCTTCCCCATTTTATCCATCGTTTGAATAAATGATTGTTAAAAGTAAAAAAATAAATGCTATTAATGACCATGTAGAAAGAGATTTATAATGATGGATAAAATGGAGATGGACAGTAAGTATTCACTATTCTCACGTCACGACATTTATCAGCAGTTCACATTGGTTGACCATACTGGTTAAGCCTAACTCCTCCATGGTTTGACGATACCATGACAGGCTTCCCTCGCAGAACTCCTTTACAGGCTATATTGTCCGGACAGCTTCGCACAAACCGGTTGCCCGGTATGCATGTGTCCATAGGCTACTTGTGATGGAAAACAAGGTTTAATCATTCAATGAACGTTAAACAATTATTGTAAGCAACTTTTTGTACCGGGTAGCTTACGCCCCCTAAGAACCGTACGTGCGACTTTCACCGCATACGGCTCAAGCACTTTTAAGGCGATCCTTTGTAGAGGCCACCCGGCTATAATTATTTTCCCTGTGAACAAATGTGGTTTTTTGTTTGCATTCTTTAGCTAAACTGTCCCTGTATTTCTGTCGATAAACAAAGTATTGGTCAAATTCCGTCAAATATGGGTTTGCATCTCCTGCTATCTTAACATGATACCTGATCGGGATATATCCGATTTTACATAATCTATATTCATGAGTTCCTGTAGAGAATACCCTGGTATCAGAAAAGTTGTTATTCAGGAAATAACGAGTGAAAATCCACTTATGGCCTTTATTGCCATGTTGTCGTTTGGCCCATTTCCAGATTTTTCGAAAAATGAAGTTGTCCATCTTGCAAAAGGTATCTTTGGCACATATTCCCTTATGGTAGTTCGCCCAACCCCTGATAACAGGGTTAAGTTTTTTGATAAGGGCATGTGCCGGTATTCCCTTGTTATCCTTAATAATAGTTTTAATCTTATCCTTAAAAGATTGGACGGATTCAGCAGATGGCTTTATCAACAGTTTCCCTTTGTATTTACGGATATTCTGCGACAAAAAATTAAAGCCTTGGTCGATGTGTGTTATTTTTGACTTCTCATCGGAAAGTTCAAGACCTCTTTCTTTGAGGAAATCTTTAACGAGTGGTATGATTTGTTCTTTTATTATAGCCTTGTCTTTGGCCGTAATAATGAAATCATCGGCATACCTTACGAAATTGACTTTTAGATTTTTCCATCGTGGAAATTTACTGTTGATGAGCGTTTCCAATCCGTCTAAAACCATGTTCATGATAACAGGAGAGATGATACCGCCCTGTGGGGTTCCTCTACTAGTGGAAAATAGTCTTCCTTTTTCAAAATATCCTGCTTTGAGCCATTTATTCAGAATGGTTTTGTTTAAAGGAATATTCTTTAAAATCCATTCGTGGTTAATTTGGTCAAAACAGGCTTTGATATCGGCTTCCAGTATCCATTGGGCACAATTTTTCCGGCAAAGAATGTTAAAACATTGTGCTATTGCATCAGCACATGACCTTTTTTCCCTAAACCCAAAAGAGTTCTTGTCGGCTGTTGTTTCAGCTACAGGGGCTAAGGCTATCAGGTGCAGAGCCTGCATTGCTCTATCATCCATGCACGGAATGCTTAACGGTCGGAGTTTTTTCCCATTTTTCTTTGGAATATATATCCTGCGTAAAGGCTTGCAAGAATAACCTCTTGTCCTGAGGTTTTCGGCAGCTATGAGTTTATCGTATCCATCTATCCAGATTGTGTTATCTATTCCCGGTGTATTCTTGCCTTTATTGACAGTTACCCGGAAAACAGCCAATAGTTTAGCATAAAATGATTTGGTCACAAGGTACATCAGGGCTTTTGCCTTACCCCATCGATTTTCTTTTATAGCCTTGGCAATTCGTCTTTGAAGCCTGTTCACCCGCTGGATAACTTTTCTCCATTGTATGAGATTCCAGTTCTCTGTCGAATGTGGCCGTGCACACGATGAATCTGCATTCTCGTTCATTTGCTTTCTTCCATTTACAGGTTCTAGAAAGATTTTTGCCATTAAGTACCAGACAAAGGTCAGCAGGTTTTCACCCGTGATTTTATTTTAATCACTATCCCCGACATTACATCAGGGCTTTTGCTTTGTTTGTCCTCTCTGTCCGACATTTCCCGATGCCTTACGGTTACGGTTTTTTGACCACGCAATGGCGTGGAAAGAGAGTGTCGGGCTTCCATGTTCCGTGTAAATAACAAATACAGGGTTAGGCTCATCCTGTCCACCGGCCGATCGTCATTCCCGTAAGTGTTTGTACGAGACACTTATCCTGTCGGCTTACCTTTTGGTACAGGGCGTGTCATTCTCTTTTTCGCCCCTAACACTCTCACGATGGTTTCGGAATGTTTACTTCTGTTAGCCCTGCCTGTAAACCCAGGTCCTGAATCGGTATCGAGACCCCGAAGATTGTCTGCCTCACGGTTTTCAACCCCGTCATTGGATGTAAAATTCTGACGTTTGGTGCCGTTTCCGGAGCTTCAACCAATAACAGCTTCACTGTACATTAGCCGTCCGGTAAGGGTACTGTTGGGGAAACAACAGGTTTTATCAAAGAACTAATTCATTGTAAAACAATTATATTACACGACTTCATGTCGCAACGCACTACAGTGGTGTGAAAGCCTCTCCCTGTCAGTATTTACTACTGGCGGGGCGGGCTATTCGATTATGTGTTTGCTATATTATGCAAAAACCTCATAATGAACTACTTTGTCTTCGAACTCAAGTAAAAACCTCTCATCTTCCAGATAATATTTAGCCTCTTCAAAATCGTCTCCTGCAAAATTCTTTATCACTTCTAAATTCTCCCAAAAAGTAATTAGCGTAAAATGAGCAATATCGTTTTCAATTCGTCTTAAAAAAGTCAAATCGATGAATCCTTTCGTTCCTTTATAATCAGGAATCGCTTTTGATTTCATTAAATCTGAATATTCCTCATAATCCTCACTTTTTGTCCTGCCATGCCAAATTCTTGCTATCATAATATCATATTTTTTAATGTTCGTTGCCTTTATAAACCCACATGGGTTCAGTTTCACCCGCTCTTACAAATCCAACTTTTTTATAAAAGTCAATAGCTTTGCCATCAGCAGTCAACATTTGCATATGAAAATCTTTATATTTTTTGAATATTGTATCCATAATCATTTTACCTATTCCTTTTCCTTGATAATCAGGATGAATTAGTAAGTGAGGATAATAAACGACTAGATATCCATCTGATATTGAATTTCCAAGACCTATTAATTTATCTTTATCCCATGCCGTAATCAAAGAATGTGAATTAATCAATGCATTAAATAACTTATTCGGTTTATGAGCAGCACTCCATTTATTGGCTTTATACAATTCTATCAATTGTTCAAGTTTAATATCTCTTGTATCTAAAATTTCTATTTCCATTATCTAATTCTCATTTTTGCACGATGCCAAGCTTACACACAATGGTCACTTGTATATGGTCGGGCGGGATTTCTAGGAGAAATCCTGTCAGACCCGCAGGTAGTGGCATTGATTTGACTTGTCAAACCGAGAACCCCCCCCGCCTGCCATATTCACAACTTAGCGGCTGTTTTTATTCCTTTATTGTCACCATATTTTTTATAAATATTTTCTAATTCATTGATTGCAGAGTTCATGAAAGTCTGGTCTCCTGATATTTCAAAATCCAGAATATTCTTTTCCATATAATTTTCAATAAATTTTCCTTTTACCATGACATGTCCTGATTCGTCATATTCCACTGTCAATAGAAGGTTTTTTTCATAAGATTCAAGTCGGGCTGTTCCATTTAAATTTTTTTGACATTTTTCTAGCTCCTGGAAGAAATCAAAAATATTTCCAGTCGTAATCCATACAAGTCCTTTCACATAGTAATTCGAACTTTTAATTTCAATTGTGCTTTCAGTGTCATATCCACCAAAAGCACTTGTTGTTTCCGGAAATCCTAAAACTTTTGTCAAATTGATTCGGACGAATCCATTTTCTCCTATGATTTCAAATTTTTCCATTTGCTTTCATCAAATTGCAGCAATATTGGTTGTGTGTTGCCCTTTTTATCAATGTCTAAATTCAATTTATTTCCATCACTGTTCTTCTCTGTCTGTGCTGAAGGGCTTGAATATTCTTTGCTAGGCTTTGGTATTTAGCGTTTGGCTTGTGTGGCTTGGCAATGTGTATTCAAGCGGAGGGAAGGAATTATCTGTCCATCCATTCTTTAAAATCCGAAACACGTTCTCTGCTTACAATAATTTCTTCTTTTTCAGTCCAATCATTCAGTCTAATTTTTAGTCTATTCGATGAATAGGCAATAATATCCTGGATAGCAGAAAAGTTAATTATAAAATTCCTGTTAATCCTGAAAAATGATTTTGAATTAATTAATTGCTCTATCCTATCAAGGGAATAATCAATCGGATAATTCTTTCCTTTATTTACGTGAATAAAATTACATCTCTCTTTTATGTAAAAACAATTAATCATTGATGTCTGAACTGACTTGTAATGGGTGTACGACAAAATTCCCTACGCTGCATTTTTCTCGTTTATAATTAAGTTTACCACCCTGTTCCACTGGTTGCTTTTTTCACAAACCCTGAGATTGGCAATTTGTTGCACTCCTTCGATTGTCCAACGTTGCCCTGAAAGTTTTAGACGTTTCTGTATTACGTTGCGGTGGGCTGCTTCGATTGCCCCGGAGCCAATCAAATAGCCTTTCTCCATAAACGTTCCGTAATCAATTCTTTCCTTGTTGTTTTCTATGTACCCCATCAACGTTTCACGTTTCTCTTGCAATGTTTTGCCCTTAACTTCAAGTTGTCTGAGTTTTTCCATGCCCTGTGCGACTTTTTTGGTTGAGAAACAATCCATTACCTGTTTTACAAAATGCCTGCAACTTTCTGTGTCCTTGCCGTAATAGTCCCTTGCAAAAGCATAAATATGCTCTTTGCAATGATAGTAGTCAAGTATTTGTGTCGCTTCAGGGTAGCATTCCCCGACCTGCTTCCATATCCATTTTGCCCCATCGCCAATAAAGACCAAATCTCTTTGGGACGGGATTTCTATGGGAAACCGTTCCCAGAACTCCGCGGCACTGCCCATGTGCGCACAGTAGACCGATTCCAGGACAATGCCCCTGTCTTTGGACACGCCTTTTACGTTCGATTGACCGGAGAAGATCCGCCCAAGTTTTATCTCTTTCCATTTTTCTGTCCTGGTCAGCAACATGCTCCCGTCTGCCATGCAATAAACCGGGGCCTCTTCCGGATAGTCAATTTTCATTTGTACTGCATCGGAATAAGCTTCCTGCCAATCAATTTTTTCGAGTTTCTCTCCGTAACAATGGCAAATACGTTCTACTTGTTTGGCGTTGATTTCAACCCTTAATAATTTTGTCAATTCTTCCGAAGATTCTTCAAATGGCAGTTTTGATCCTAAACGGCATATATGTTCCTGAAGTACCGGGCTGATTTTGAAGCCCATTGGGGACTGATTCATGGGGTGTTTTTTTTTACGGCAATATTGCCGTAACTCGTTTGGATGTTATTCCTCCCGTTTTTTGAGGCTGGAACTTTCCCAACGCTGGCTTGAAAAAGTAACTTGTCAAAATGGTCGGTTATCTCCCTGAACCCTTTTTCATACTCGTAGGCATTTAAACCCTCTGATTTTGCGGAAAACTCTTCCAATGCAACCTGCATCTCTTTTAATATACCGTTGTAATTTTGTCCTGACATGGTTTTTGGCTGAAAAGTAAATATTTTTCTTGAAAAAGGGAATTTTGTCGTACACCCCTTGTAATGTTCACCTATTTTAATTAAAAACCTTTCTTTTGTTTTAGGTTGTAACTGATTTATTATTGATTCAATTCCTGTATACTCAGTTTTTTCATAATAAGCCTTGAATTTGTCTATTGCATTTTTAAGCTCATCTGAATCAATTGGTTTTAAAAGGTAATCGATGCTGTTAACCTTGAAAGCTCTTAGTGTGTATTCATCATAAGCTGTTGTGAAAATTATTGGTGTTCGAATTTGGCTACTTTCAAATATTTCAAAACAAATACCATCTTCAAGCTGAATATCCATGAATATCAAGTCTGGTTTCGGATTTTTCAAAAACCAATTAACGGATTGTTCAACCGATTTTAACACATCAATAATTTTTATGTCAGAGTTAATTTCTCTCAATAATCGCATTATCTTTTGCGAAGCAGGTTTTTCATCTTCTATTATTAACACTTTCATCTCTACGACTTAATGATGGGTAGTTTTACAATAAACTGATTGTTGTCTTCTTCAAGGATTAAATCTTTGTCAAGAATAAGTTTTACTCTTTCTTTTAAGTTCAATAATCCTGTTTTTGATTTACTTTCCAAAATATTCTTTCTCTGAATATTATTAGAAACCACAATTTTATCATTGTTCCTTTCTATTCTGATTTTCAAAGGTAATTCTTCCGACCTTGAATTGTGTTTTAGGGCATTTTCAACCAGAATTTGTAAAGATACTGGTACGACTTTGAATTTGTCAGCTTCCTGCAAATCAATTTCCAGCGAAATTTTATCATTATCACGAACCTTCTGAACGTCAAAATACTGACATACAAATTCAATTTCTTTGTCTAAAGTCACTAAATCAATTTCTTCATATTCCAAAATGTACCTGTATATCACTGACAAGATTTGAATGTATTTATCTGCTCTTTTTGCATCTTCATACACTATCTCCGAAAGCGTATTCAGACTGTTAAATAAAAAATGGGGATTAACTTGAGATTTAAGGTTTTGGTATTTATATTTTAAGTTTTCTTCACGCAGCTTTTGCTCTCGTTCTATCGCCTTTCGCCAAATAATGTAGAAAAAGAAAGCCGAACCGATTAAAATCCAAATTGAGAATTGCTTGATAGCCCCAGAAAGTTCAACCTGAAGCAATTGTTTTAAGAAATTAGTTGTATCTAATCCCTTTAGTAGGTAAAAAACGTAAAGGCCAATACTTACAAGTGAAAGCGAAACAACTAATGCAAGTAAAACAAATAGTAAAAATGAAGGTAAAAGATTCTTTTTAATTTGAGTTGCAGGTTTGTTTGAATATTTCTGAAACAACTTAAAAGCAACACTTCCCATAATTAGAATATTAAGAAAGAATATGATGCCATACATTAGTGTCTCAGCCTTGAAAGGTTTTCCTGTCTGCCCCCATTTGAACAATAATGAAAAAACTATACTAAATATTATGGCGGTAAAAAATGCTATTGCTTTTTTATTCTTTTTCATTTTCAATAAATTAAGAGGTTATTTCCGTTTATTGAAAACTATTTCCCGCTGCAAGTCAATTAACTGTTCATCAGGATACATTGAACTACGTAATTTAAAAATATCATCTTCGACCATTGAGGCATATTCAACTTGCTTATCTTCTAATGAAATCCACATTTCGCCATAGTATAAAGCTCGCCCTTTTACGGACATCTGCTTATTTTCAATTTTTATGGGATTGTAATATGATTCGAATTTAACTATTGCACATATCTCATCATTATATTTGCTAATCCCTGACCATATCAGTTTTTGGTATCGGTTTGTAAAAGTAACCCAGTCTTCAAATTTCACATCGTAATTCTCCAATAGCTTAGGAACAAATACTTTGTTAAATTCTAAACTATCAAAAACATACCAAGCTAATCCCTGCATTTGTACTGCATCAGAAACAAGCCATTTTGCTAAATCTCGTTGTTCTACCGGGATGTTTTTATAAAATTCCTCCGATAAAAAAGCTGTATCCATGGCTTTATAAGTGAAATCATTAAACGCTGGCAAATCAGTGGCTTTATATTGTGTCTGATTAAAATCGTCAATTTGTGCAAGACTTACATTATTCCAGCCAACATAGTCATTATCTAATCCAACAATATATGTTGCTTTAACTGCATTGCAATTTATTTTATTACCACTAATTGCGTCCAGATTCTGCCATTTTAATGTAATATCATATTTTTGGATTTCAGAGTTTCGTGATTTTATATCACTTGGATTAATTTTAAAATATTTATCAATCTGTTTATTTTTAGCAATTGTCCAATTGCTAAACATTGAGAATACTAAGTTTAAATAAATTATTGTTTTCATCCGACTTAAATTTTAATGATTAATAATTGTCAAAGTAAAAGGATGAAAAACTCAATCATAAATTATTGTTGCAGAGTCGGTATATTATCATTTCGAGTTGTTTATAGTAGCGTTCAAATCGTGCGATGGCTAAAAAAGCATGTGTTTTACAGCCGAAGGGACGATTGCAGGGAAGGGACTGGCAAACTCTTGCTTTTGTGTGTTGGCATCAGGCTGTTTTCAAATATATCATCCAATCGGATTTTTAATCTTTGTAATATGGTTTTGTGCTACGGTAAATTGCCCGAGTATTCAAAATAAGTGATACTGAAATTATCAGAAAGACTAGTTTGAAATTTTTCATATGTTCTTGTTTTAATTTGCCGCCAGCTTTTCCCGTTTTATCCATCGCTCCCAAAACATCCGTTAAAGGTAAAAAATAATTGCTATTGAGCCCCCTGTTAAGAGGGGCTAAACCTCCTTTTTTTTCTGCTCAAATATCCGCAGGGGGTATGCGACCATAGTCGCATAAGCTATGCGCTGAATGCCGTCTTGTATGTTGTTGTGTTGCAGGTGTTTATTCGTACCCCTTTTTCTGCTCTTTTTTGTGCTGTGGCAGTCTGTTCCGGAGGGGAGCATAATAGCCTAAAAATGCGACCAGTGAAAAACTATCATCGAACACCGGAGGACTCTTGTCGAAGGGTAATTCATTTTTCCGTTTTTCCCAGCCCTTACATGGAGCATTTAAGTGCCAGCGGTAGCCCAACACGAATTAAAACACAATTGAGCAGGGGGGCCGAAAGCCGGAGATATCAAAAAAGGCAGCAGATATACAAACCTGCTGCCTTTTTTCATGGCTCAACTGTGCCTTAATTCCTAATTTGTTAGCGTTTCGTTGTTTCTTTTCTCTGTCTTTCTTTCGGGGTGAGCAGGGGAGGTATTTTTGCAATTTTTGGTCTTATCGGGGGGTAGTGCGAATTGCAAATATGCCAGATCTTCGAGAGGGCTTTTCAGTTCTTGTCTGCGTACGGATAAATTCTCTGTTTTTGACGTTAACAGTATTGTATTTTAGCTGTAAAATAGCAAGACTGCTTTCTATTTCTGTTTCATCGAAACTTTGGATTAATACGGTAACTTCCATTACTTTAAAATTATCCACAGCACTAAACTGAATGTAACTATTAGGTTGTCTTGTATAATGACTTAACCATTTCTCCTTCCCCTGGCCCATGAAACAAAAATGCCTGAAAAGCATAAAACGCTGAAAATTATAAATAGCAATTTGACACTCCTCATAAAAAGGGGATGCGTCGATGGTACTATATCTCCATCACCAATAAAAACGTGAATTATCAGAGTGGCAACACCGAGGCTCATCATTTGCCCGGTAAGTCGCATACTCCCCAACGTGGCTGAAGCAATACCTGTTTGTTGTTTACTAACCGAGCCCATTACAGAATTTGTATTCGGCGAAGAAAACAGTCCAAATCCGCTTCCCATAATAGCCAAACTAACACCTATAAAAATGTTTGAGGTTGATTCCGAAATTAAAGTGAGCATTATCAACCCAACAACGGTTATACTCATGCCGATTGTTGACAAAATACGTGGGTCAATTTTATCAGACCAGCGTCCTGAGAACGTTGAGAAGATTGTCATTAACACCGGTTGACTTATAAGCAAAATTCCCGTTTCAGCAGGAGAAATTCCCTTAATGTACTGTAAATACAAGCTCAGAATAAATGATATAGCAGCAGTTGTAGCATAGTTGATAAATGCAGACAGATTGGCGAAAGCGAAAATCCGGTTGATTTTAAAAAGCGAGAGATCCATAACCGGAAATTTATGATGAAGTTCAATATAGATGAAAATGAAAAGCAGGATTATACTGAGCAAAGTAAGTATAATTGCATGTTGTTCCGGGAGTTGCGAAAATCCTGTAATAAATGCAGAAATAGCAATCATATAAACAAGAGAACCTTTCACATCAAATCCGGCAAGTTTCGCTTTTGTATTATCAGCAGACAGAAAAATTCCCGTGAGAATAATTACTATCAATTCAAAAGGAATCAATACAAAAAATATACTACGCCATCCTAAACTTTGTGTCAGGAAGCCCCCGATAACAGGAGCAATGGATAATCCCAAATAAACGGCAGCGGTATTAATTCCTAAGGCCTTACCTCGTTCTCCTTGCGGAAATATATTTGTAAGAATTGCCAGACTGGTAGCATATATCATAGCTCCTCCCACTCCTTGTATCGCCCGCATTATTATGAGAAAACCACCGGAATCTGATATTCCACAGAATAAAGAAGTAGTTAAAATAATAATATTTCCCCAAATGAAAATTCGTTTACGACCAAGCAGGTCTGACAATTTTCCAAAAGGAACCAGAAAAATAGCTGATGTTAATAAGTACGCCATGATTGTCCAACTTAGCTTTACAGCATTCATGGAAAGTTCCGTGCCAATGTCGGGCAAAGCGATATTGATGGCTGAGGACAAAAATGACGATACAAAGGAGGTAAAACCCACAGCATAGAGCATAATGGTTTTACTTTTTTTTGTTATTTCCATAAAAATCAGTGAATATAATTTTTACAATCTATTTTTTTCAGTGCCGGAAAACCATCCGGGAGCACTCCAGATGACATTCCAAAATGGAACAGGAATGTCCAATTCGGCACAAGTACCCTCTTTTAGCTCCGTAATAATGGTATCTTCTTTTCCTGATTTTACTTTTGTTACCCATTCTGGCTCAATAACCATTTCTCTCGCGATGGTAATAGCGTCTACTCCGGTTAGATAAGCATTTAGCCCATCCCCAGCCGTATAGATTGAACCTCCCCCTAAAAGAACTGTACGATTGTTTATCTGTTTACTGATTAAAGTCAAACGTTTTTCTGATAAATCATCTAACCCGGCTCTTGGTTTTGAATTATAATTATTTACGAGCACGTCAATAAAGTCAACATCACTTTTTACCAATGCTTCTGTAAAGTCTAATGCATCTCTCATTGTTAAGCCTGGTTGTAAGCTTTCCTCGGGAGAAAAACGGTAGCCTAAAAGAAACGGCTGTGTTGCATGTTTCCTAATGACGTTTTTTGCCTGTTCTATAACTCGTAATGGTAATGCAAACCTTTTTTCCTGGCTGCCTCCCCATTCATCTGTCCTTTTGTTGGTGTAAGGTGAAATGAATTGTTGTAAAAGATATCCATAGGCTCCATGCATTTCTACACCATCGAATCCGGCTTCTATTGCCCGTCGTGTTCCTTCGCCAAAAGCAATAATTATTTTTTTAATCTCATCATTTGTTAGTTCCCTAGGAGTGACAACACTTCTGTCCGGTGTCGCAATTCCACTGGGAGATACAACATTTCCGTCCACCAATTCAGGCGGACAAACGCCACCTCCATGGTGTAATTGGAGAATTGCTAAAGCACCTTCGTCCTTTATTGTTTTCGCCAGTTTCTTTAAATCAGGAATATAATTATCGTTACAAATTAAGGGTTCCCCGACATAAGCTTTCCCTTCAGGCGTTACTGCATAACATGCAGTAATAACGATTCCTGTCTCTTTTGAACGGCGTTTGATATAAGGTAATTCTTCAGGGTTCATACTTCCATCCTCGAATGAAGAATAATGTGTCATTGGGGCTAAGGTGATACGATTTCTGGATTTTAAACCATTTTTAAAATGTAGTGGATTAAAAAGTGATGCAAATTTTGTTTTCATATTATTTCTATTTTCTTCAATTGTTTATAGGCACAAAGATATTTTGCATTATATGATAAAAATATGCCGATAAGACATTTTATTGGTCGAATTAGACTATTTTTGTATTTTTATTGCATCTATTATCCTTATTGGACGTTTTTAGTTGACAGATTTTGAATGTATGATTTTTGAATTTTATCCTGATAGCAAACTTGATTATATAGGGAAATTTGCAGCGCAATTGGGGATTACGTATTCCGATAATTTTTTGCAGATTCCTTCTCCATTAGGTGAAGGTTTTATAAAAGAAGTTCATCTGGAATCGGACTTAAAAATTTTAATCCACAAGTATCAGTTAAAACAAGGGCTTACCATCAGACGTTTAGTTGCAAATGAACCACATGATATACTTACGTTCCGGTTCATCAGCCGTGCTTCGATGAATAAAAATTATTTGTCTAATGTCCAGGTATTAAACTGCTATGTGGCAATAGATGATTTTATCACACCCGACGAAACGGTTTATTATGTGATTGTTAGTATAAGCAATGATAAATTAATGTCCCTTACAGAACTTAATGCTGAACTACGTGAAGTAAAGTCTTTTTTCAATTCATTGAATAAACCCTTATTATACCAGGAGGCCGTAACATTTGAAATGAATAAGATTCTCGAAGAGCTATCAGAATTACAGGAGAATGGAATGTTGGAAAAGTTTTATTATAAAATGCGGATCGTTGAATTGCTTTACTTGTTCTTTAATCGATTTTTTAAACGTTCGGTCCAAAATGCAACTCATGCCAATAAGCTTGATATTGAAAAGATTATTACTATTGAAAAGGTCATTTTGAGAGATTTAAGTGTTCAACCAAACCTTCCCTCACTTGCGACAGAAGCAGGCATGAGCGGAACAAAAATGAAATCGTTGTTTAAAGAAATCTTTGGCTCAAGTATTTACAATTATTATCAGCATGCAAGAATGACGGAAGCTGCATCTTTACTGAAAAGCAATAAAAACTTATCGGTGTCTGAGGTCGGTTATCAATTAGGATTTTCCAATTTAGGTCATTTTTCCAGAATATTCAAAAAGATTATGGGTGTAAATCCTAAAGAATATGCTAAGGCGCGTTTGTTTTGAATTTGAAGCATGGATTTATTAAAGGTACAAATGTCGTTAGACATGGTCTTTGAGCGTTAGCAAAGATTGTACTCTTTTACAAATTTTGGTTTGCGGGTTAGCCACTGCGATTTGTAAATGTGTGCAATGTTTATGGGGTTTTTTACAATGAACGCTAATTATTGTGTGCAGTTTTTTATTCTGACTCTTTAAATGAGTATATTCTGACTTTGTTTATTTTTTCAAGGTGTTTTATGTCTGATTCATTAAGTGGTTTATAGGTAAATGCAGCTATAGTACAAAAGCCTTTATCTTTTTCTGTTATGAACCGAGTTTGGGCTTGAACAAAATCAAGATCTTCTATGCTCTCCAAAAAAAGTTGATTTTTATTTTGAGTCCCGTACATTTTTATTTTATAGATATATGTTTCCTTTATATCAGGGATTTCGCTTTTGTTGTCAGTAATATAATCTATTCCTTTCTTTGTCACTTTGTAAGCGGGTGCTTTACTAACTCTTTTATGCAAGCTGTCATAAGATTCAATCTCAACAAACTTAATAAGTCCTTTCTTTGTCAAAGAAGATAGAATAGAAGTAACATTAGAATCTTTGAAACCTCGCTTAGTTAGTTGTTGATGTAATGGATAAAGCCAAGCTCCACGAGTTGAAGCTTGTGGGTCAGTCAATATAAAAGCAAGAGTAAAGGTTTCGTCGTAGCTTAATTTTTTCAATTTTATTAATCTTCGTATAGCGTCGATTAATAGCGGAATTGTAAAAAGAAAAGCAACATATGGGTCGGGCTTCTTTGGGGCTTCTACGATCCAAATTATTGTTATAATGTATCCAACTATAACTGCTGCAAATTCAATTTTATGAATTAAGCTGATGTCTTTAAGTTTAAGCATAGTAGGGTCATTTAAAATTTAAATGTCAGAAATTAGTTGCAATAATCAATGGTTTATTCAATTTAAAAATTTAGGTACATTTTACCAAAAACTTTAAGTTTGCTTCAGAAATAATCAGAAGTCTTGGATTCAGAATCTTGACTAACGGTAAAAATGAGAAAGATTGTAATCCGCCAAATTTGTTAATTAAGTCTTTAGCTCAAAATATCCGAAATCATACGCTCTTTAAGAATAGATATCTTGTTCTGGAATTTATTCTGGGTGAGCTGATGTGTTGAATTGCACAACCGGGTAGCTTACGCCCCCTAAGAACTGTACGTGCCAGTTTCCCGGCATACGGCTCGTGCACTTTTAGGCAGCTCCAGTAACGGAAAACTCGGCTGTTATTACTTAGCTAATCCATTAGATTCTCCTGTTTTTTTACCCCTTCCCTCAATCACCTCCAGTAACTAGTCTATCTTCTCTTCAACCTTGCTACAAGTTACAGCAAATCAGTAACATTAGCTATATGAAATAAAAAAAGAATGGTTCCAAATTTCGAAAATGATGGATAAAATATCGTTGAGCTTATCCCCGTCATCCGTTATGGGCATGGCATTATGCTCCTTCTTTTCCGGAAGAAGTACATTCTTCCCGGTTGTCTTCCTCTACCCGAGTGTTCCGTTCCTTTACCCGGAAGTCTCAGACCATGACCCGAAAGACTCAGCCCTTGGAGCGAAAGACTTACTCCTTGAAGCGAAAGGCTTATCCCTCGTTTGCTCAAAAGAAGGGGGCGAAATTACCAACTTTTTGGTGACCTTCACCGGAATGGGATAAAGGTGCAGGGTCAACGCATTTAATTTGTAATTAATTTCAGCAAAAAGTTGTTGTCCCATCCGGCTTTTAACCTTTTAGATTTGATGCTTCCCTTAGATTTATCCTTTTTTAGGATGTTTAGGGCTATTTTATTGACCAAAGAAAAATTTTGAGCGGCCATTTTGTTTCTTTTTCGTTGCCTGTCTTCATTAAATGTCATGTCCAAAGTCCAATGGAGTTTATTTTCTACGCCCCAGTGCATCCTGATATGTTCATTGAAGTTTTTGGCTGTTGTTTTTAAACTGCTTATGTAGTAACGTGTTTCTTTTTCTGTTTTATCCCGGATGCACCTTTCGGTACTGATTTTTACGATGCTTGACAGGTTTTTCCATTTTTCTTTTCCATATAAGAATTCAAGATTGCTGATTACCTCACACTTGCGGGTTTCTATCCGTCCATGCCCTTTTTCTGTTGTTTCATTTGTCGAATCCGGTTTTTGTACCCTGAAAATACTTTCCGTAAGCCGGAGATATCAAAAAAGGCAGCAGATATACAAACCTACTGCCTCTTTTCATGGCTCAACTGTGCCTTAATTCCTAATTTGTTGGCAGCTGGGCTTTATTAAAAAATGTCAAAGTTCTGTTTCCTTTCTTTAGCTTTTTTATAAAACATTTCGAAAACAGAATCTTTTGCCCCTAGTAATAGAAATATTTTTGTGCCTTGTTCCCTTGCAAATTTGTTTTCAACAATTCCTACCTGTCTATAATGCTCAAACATATCTAATACTTCTCTCTTTGGTAATTCTCCTACATATAATATATTTTGAATTTTCATAGATTCAGGCAACCAGTAAATGTAATCTGTATTAAATGAATAAGCTTCCGATGTTTTATTTTTGTTATAATAGTTTAATGCACCTGCTTGTCCAAAATTATCGCAAAAAATCAACGTATTTTGCAATTCTCGTAACGGAATCATTTGAGAAGCAGTTAAAACTTTATTTGCCATTTCCTTCCATCCAAGCATATCTGCAAAATCTTGAGGTAAGGGATGATTAATACCATCTTCCCAGCGAAGTAATCCAATTCTTTCATAAGATTCTTGTTTTTTAATTATTTCGGTTGGGTTTTGGAATGGCATTAAGTATTTTGCAATAAAGAAAAAAGCGGCAATATTCGATAGCACAAGTAGCGAAATCAAGATAATTTTCCATTTTCTAAATAAAACTTCCAGATAAACGCTACCAAAAGCAAATAGAACAGGATAAAGCCCAAGTGTGTAATAACTTTTTGCACGGAAAGTTGTAAATAAAATCATTACGATTACAAATGTCCAAATAACAAATCGATAGGGTTTAAAAGATTTATAAAATAGCAATGCCCAAAAAGCCACTAAGGTTGGGATTCCAATAACACCATACTTAATTTGGTCAAACAGAAAATCAACTCGATTTACATTTACTAACTGACTTTCTTTTAAAGCCTGCATATGATGTATTACTGGGAAATGATTTAGAATTTGCCAAACAATATTGGGGAGAAATAGTAGTAAAGATAGACCTAATGCGTAGTAAAAAATTTTCTTGGTAAATAAACTTCTTTGCTCAGTCATCAAAAGACCAACAATTAATCCTAAAATCAAGAAAACTATAGTGTATTTATTATACAATCCTAAAGCAGTTATTACTGACAATAAAAAGAGCCATTTTGCATTATAATTTCTTACGTATTTTATAAGAAAATAGAATACGATTGTCCAAGCAAGAATATCAAAAGAGTTTGGTTGAAATAAAACATTCATTCTGGCATAAACTGAGAAAATAAGAAGAATGGATGTCAGTATTTTAGCTAGTAATTTTCCACCTAACTCTTCAACTACTAACCATCCACATACAACGGTTAATGCACCAAAAAGTACCGGAACAAACCTAATCCAAAATAGTCCTCCTCCCATTAAATAAATTAGACTTGCCATCCACGCGGAAAATGGAGGAACGGAAATGTATCCAGCTGCAGGATGAAAAGCTTGGTCAAGGTGCAAGAATTCATCACGATGCAATTCATAAACCGGATTTACAAGAACAAATTGTAAAATAAACTTCACACCCACTAAGGCTAATAAAATCCAATAGTTATTGAAAAATAGTCGAATTTTATGTGCATTCATTTTATCTAGTGTTTTATGTTAAAAATAGTGGAATCACAATTCTGTCTTCGCCTTGCTGCAACGTTTGACAATATGAAACGGTTGGGTTTTCGGGAAACATTCGTATCCACCGAGGAAAAAGCTGGCGCGAGAACCGAAGCCTCGCAAACCACTGAACCCCAACTGTTTAATATTGTGCATTGTAGGCTGGCCTTTTGTCATTTGTTCGTAAATCTCATATATTTTTTTACTTCATCTACATTTTTTGTCGAAGTCAACATTTCCAATAGCTTAAATGCAACTTCTAATCCAGTCGCAGGTCCTGTTGATGTAATTATATTTTCATCAATCACTACATGTTTATCTTGAACGTTTACACCAAAATCAGCAAGATAGTCTCTACCATAAATGTCTGTTAAATCGTATGTCGTTCCCGTTCTGCCCCTTAAAACACCTGATTTTGCAACAGGTGCTGCTGCGGCACAAACTGCTGCAATTATTTTTTTGTCTTTATCAAACTTACGTATCATATTTTGAAATCGCTCATCGAAAACATCTTCATAAAATCCTGAATTTTTAAATCCACCAGGAATTGCCAATGCGTCAAAATCATCAAGGTTTATTTTATCAAATTCAATCTCAGGGCGAACTATTAAATTCCATTTGCATTTAATTTCTGGTCTAAGTGCGGTGGAAATCATATCAACAGGTTCTTTTCCTAATTCCCTGCTCCAACCAATCACATCTGTAAATACTCCAGCTTCATATTCTTCGAAGCCTTGTGAAAGAAACAATAGTACTTTTTTACTCATATTTCAATGCTTTTCCAATCCATGAATCATTAATGTTCTCAACAATTAAAAGTCCAGAATCCTGCTTATCCAATTTTGTTATTAAATCACCACTATTATTCCAAAATGCACTTTGTCCACCCGAATCAAGACCCCATGATTGTCCACAATAATTTGACATTAATATATTCATGTTGTATTGTTTTGAATAATCAGAAAGTGTTTTATGAGCATCTTTTATCCCGTTTGATGTAAAAAATATGCTTGCAATATACAGTTTAGAACCATTTTTATTTGCATTGCCAGCATGTTTCGGATTTGCAATGTCCGCACAAATAGCAATAGAAACCTGCTTACTGTTCAAGTTAATCAATGGATTATAATCAAATGAGGAGTCGAAAAATTCTTCCTCTCCTGAATGTAGGTATTGTTTTGTGTAAATTAAAATCGAATGGTCTGGTTTTAAAACAAATGCTCCAATGTATAATTTATCATTTATCAGAATTGGTGCTCCGACAATCAGAATCATTTTTGTATCAACCGATAATTGGCGTAATTTATCTAATCTTGAATCGGTCTCAGAAAATGCCAAATCTTGTGCTTTTTCACGTTCGTATCCAGTTATTGACATTTCGGGAAAAACAATCAAATCGACATTGTTTTTTGAAGCCAAATCAATCATTTTATAATGGACAACCAAGTTGGATTCAATATCTCCTTGCTTTGGTTTTGTCTGTGCTGATGCTAAAATCATCTTTTAATCTGTTTATTTATTGCACTGCGGTTCATCAACCTTGCCCATAACATTCTGTGTATATGTACCAGGTACATATATTTCTTCATTACTGTCTGGTTCAATCCTGAATGTAAATGTATGAAAATCAAAGAATATTATCCATTAGATTCTTCCGTTTTCACCCCTTTCCCCAACCATCTTCAGCAACTGGTCTATCTATTCCTTCAAAAATCTAATCTTTTCCTTTAGCTATTATATCTCCAAACCTTGCCCCAAATTACAACAAATCAGCAGAATAAAAAGAATGGTTCTAAATTTCGGAAATGATGGATAAATAGAGTAGAGACGCACGGCCGTGCGTCTCTACGTGTGTTCCAATGATGTGTTCCCAATAATTACGTTGTCATAATTTGCCTTTGGAGAAGATATACGGGAAACACGATTGAGTTATGCGTGTATCTTAATCAAGTTATACGTGCATCTTGATTGAGTTATACGTGTATCCTGATCGTATTATGCGTGTATCTTAATCGAGTTATGCGTATAGCCCAAACTGGCAAGCCGTATGCTTCCCAATCTCCCATTACTAAGCTCAGGATTGCAAATTCTGACCAGCCGGGGTTGTCGCCGGTTGTTTTCTTGTCTGTTAAAATTTTAAAAGCTTCCCGACAACTGATTTGGTACCTGTGAAAATTTCAGAAGGCTCTCGACACTATTCGTGGGTGCCATTTCTGTGCCATAGCGTTGCAGGTTTATAATTGTTGCGGGCTTTTATGACATTTTTAGAATAGTTTTTGGAAAAAATGATTACAAATCCTGATTAGTCGAGGTTTAGGGGTGAAATTCCCCTTTTCCTACTCTAGCGTGCGTTATTGATTCATTCCCAAAATTTTCTTTAAATATGATAATTTTTGAGTTTGGTTTGTTTTTACTTTCTGGTAAAAGTTTTCGGGCAATAATCCAATTATCATAAAAAACAAAGACAATCCTATCAATAATCCACTAATAAATTCTGGTGTCGATAATAAGTGTTTAAGAGTTGCCCCTACTGCAAACAACCCAAGTGCAATTTTTACTTCTGTTCTCATAATTCTTATTTTTAAGTTTTTATTCAAGTTTGTCATTTTTCTTTCCGGCATATCTGTTTTATAAGGTCTACTATTGAAAATACCCCCGGCACTGTTTGCCAAAAACATGTACCTGTTCGCACACAGGGGTTAATCATTCAATGAACGTTAAACAGTTATAGTAAGCGACTTCCTGTCTCACCTGCGTGCCGTAAGAGTTCCTAATTTTATTGGATTCAGTTGTTTTATTCGTCAAGGTTAGAACTAAATAATTCATTAAGTTTTTTCCGTAATAATTCTTTACTTATCAATTTTGTTTCATATTGACTAATAACAGTTGGAGAAGTACTCCTATTCAATGAAATTTCAACAATGTTTTCATCCTTTGTCCTGCACATGATTATTCCGACACTTGGATTTTCATGAGGCTTCTTCACATTTTTATCCAATGCTCCTAAATAAAAATCCATTTTTCCCATATATTCAGGTTTAAATTCGCCTACTTTTAGTTCCAATGCGACCAAACAATTTAAACCTCTATGATAAAATAATAAGTCTATTGAATAATCTTTGTTGCCAACCTGTAATCTATATTCCTCATCTATGAATAAAAAATCTTTGCCAAATTCAAGGATGAATTCCTTCAAATTCGTTAAAATTGCTTTTTTAAAATTATGCTCAGAATAATTTTCTTTTAATCTTAAAAACTCAAACGAATAATAATCTCTAACGTATTCATTTATATTTGGGTATATTTCTCTCGCTACCGGTGAGATATTCTCTTTTGATAACATTGCCCGTTCAAAAAGGCCACTCTCAAATTGGCGCAAAAGCTCATTTTTTGAATATTTTTCTTTTGCCGTAAGTCTCAAATAGAATTCTTTCTCCTCATCGGTTTTTGCCTGTGAAACAATAATCATATTATTCGTCCAACCAATTTCTCTCACCAGTAGTGAGAGTTTTATATTCTCATGATATGTTTCATAGAATTGTTTCATTCTCCACAAGTTTTGAGATGAAAATCCTTTTGAGTTTGGTTCTGTTTCTTGCAGAAAATTTGACAAATTTTGAACAGTTCTGCTTCCCCAACCAGCTTCTTTACTTTTGTTTGAAATATATTCCCCAATTCTCCAATATAAATCTATCAATTCATTATTGATTACCTTAATAGTTCTTGCTCTTGCTTCTTTTATCATTGCAAGAATTTCATGAAAAGCTTTTCTGTCGTCTAATTTTAAATTTGTCATATAGCAAAAGTAATTAATAATCTTTTTCTTTATTTGTGCTTACCAATTTTCCGTTCATGATTATAAATCCTGACCAACAAGAGGTAGCCAGGCATTTTCCATAGGTAGCCACGAATCCGCAAGAGGTAGTTACGCTTAGGCAGAAGGCAGTTATGCTTAGGCAACAGGTAGATGCTTGTCCGGGGCTTTTCGCTGTGTATTTGCAAGAGATGGTCGTGGAACCGGGATTGCCATTGAAAATCAGCATGTATTTTTCTCATGTTAAATGTGCATATTCCTTTATACCATCTGATGACCCGGGAAATATTGTTATTTAACATTGGATTTTTTGTGCCGGCAAAACCCCCTGTCTTTTGTGCCGGCGTTTGGCGGATTTGTTGCGTTTGTAGAGACGCGATTAATCGCGTCTCTACGATTTCGCCGAAATAACATTCGCGGTTTTGGGTGCAAATGGTTATGAAACAGGCCCCTGCATTGGCATAGTCTCACCATTGTGCCCGTGCCGATGGAATGCGGTATTTGTTTTGGAATTTGTCCATAAGGCGGCATTAATATTTCCAACGTTATAATTAACAGGATATTGTCTGTTTTCAATCCATGTTTTAATGTTTCCCGGTCCGGTTGTCTATGGTTGATTGATGCCCCATTTTCCCGTGAGCAGACGGTTGCTGTTTTTGGCATTACAAACGCCTACCAGCCTAATAGTAAACAGGCTCCCAGCCTAAAGGGAGTCGGGTTGAGGAATACCCGGCTGCTTTTCCCGGAAACGGCCCCCAAGGGTTTAATCCTCACCGAAAACAGCAAACCGGAAGATTGAAAAAGCGGATTAAAAACACTATCTGTAAATGACTGACCGGCAGGTGATTTTTATCGAGGTAATGTTTAGTTCAACACTGCCTCCAATACAAAGCGTGTGCAAGCAACGCTTTATTAGAGGCTAATTATTAGGGGGCGTTTTTTATTCTTGCGATTTCAAGAGCTTTTTCCAATATTTCATCTTTGCCATCCTTTACACCCTGAATTGTTCTTTCAATAGGATAGTCTGGTTGAAACCCAATTAAATGGTGTTGGCTACCATCATGTTTTAATACTTTCATACCCGTCCACATAACTTTGTAACCACAAGGCAAATCAATCCAATTTACATTTCCGTTGCAACCTGCTGTTGGTTCACCAACAGTAGTGGCTAAATTATAATGATTGATTATTCCCATTTCGGTTTCACCACTGCTTACCACGCAGGGCGCTGTTATGATAATACTTTTGGAAGTAAACCTTGGCAACTGAGGTTGTAACGACCAATTTGTTTTATAAAATGTTACCGCTCTTTGATTTGGATATATAATCTGTGGGATATTCCACCAGGGAGAATTTACTGCACTATCAATTAAATGAGGAATCAATTCATTTAGGGTACCGCCCCAACGATCGTCATAAATTACACTTTTTGCTTTTGCTAATTTGTCCAAATGCTTAGTGAAAATTGCAGAGGTGCAATTACTTAGATTTACG
The DNA here is from genome assembly GCA_963662895.1 of Prolixibacteraceae bacterium. Lineage (GTDB taxonomy): Bacteria > Bacteroidota > Bacteroidia > Bacteroidales > Prolixibacteraceae > GWE2-42-39. Next base: position 2,590,838 of record OY759981.1, read on the forward strand.
TAAAAAATGTCAGGTTCAAGCTCTTTAATATCAATTGATTTATATTGGAAATTATTAATCCGGTTAAAGAATATGTTTTTACCACCAATGCTATTTTTAACATCGATTGACAACTCTTTTCCATCTCTTTCTATCAATACGTTAATAATCTCTGAATGGAATGTATCTCCGAATACATTTAAAGCCCGGTGTTGTTTTAGTTGTGGCGAACCGGAGATTTGTTTTTCCGTTTCCTCCAGAACTTTTCCGGCTTCAACTCCATTTATTTTCTTAATAACATCTCCGATTTTGAATTGTGGAACATCTGATGCAGTTATAACTATATTTTCCTCAATTAATTCTGTCCTGATAGGTATATGATACGTTGTTGTACCATATATAACACCATGTCCATCTTCCAGTTTTGCAACCATTTTACCCAGTGTTCTGGTAAAGTCCGGTTTATCATTATTTGAATATGTTTCTTCTAGCGTTTCAGGCAAAACAGTTTCCCAATTGGTTTTAATTACATCGAAATAAGGGTAAAAGTGTTGAAACACATTCCATGAAATTACGATGCTTGCCAGGTTGGTGTACATATTAAAGTCAGAAGTTGTTTTTACTTCTGATATCTTCTTTTTTAATTCGAGTAATTCTCTGTCGTTAGACTTTGGATAGGTAGCTCCGTTTATATCGTATAATGCCAAAGGAATTACACAATAAAGGTTGTTCCCAATAGATTCGTGAATGCATTCTCCAAACGCAGGAACTTCTTCAAATATTTTTCCTGTGTACTCAGCTTTTAAGGCAAACTTTCCGGAATTGAAACTACTTTCAATAAATTCAATTTTATATTCATTCTCTATAAAATGCCAATTGTTTAAGTTGGATTTACTTGGGTCTTCTTCGAAATCCAGATTCACAGAACTTATTTCCTCCCATTTATTCCCCTTTTTAACGGCCAATGAAAGATTATCAGAAAGCAAGGAAATATCATTTTCGAGGATTCCCCCCAGTGTAATATATTTAGTGTCGTCACTAATCTTTGCAGCTACTTCAAGTTCCTCCCACTTCGTTGAATTAATAGTGACACCATTTTTCATCACCCATCTTTGAAAATACTGTGAATCTTGATTTCTAATGACAGGTAATAAAAATAACCTCGCTTCATTGCCCGGGCTTGAAGATTGCACTTTGAAATATCCGGTTAGCTTTATTTCTTTACCCTGAAATTTAGATACATCAAGTATTGATTTAATGAAAGCGAAATAAGAGTCAGTTGTGTCCCTGTACGTGCGGTGGCTTTTGTAAATATTACTTTTTTCTCCAAGGGAAACCCCATAATGTTGCCATGTAACAACCTTGTTTTTTAAAGTATCGGACGGCATTAGTGAATGTAAATCAACCGGAGATTTGATTTTTCCGACAGAAATTTGCAGTCCTTGAATAATAGGTGAGAAAAGGCGAAACAATGTGTCTCTCAGCTCTGCATCTGATTTAATATTTTCCACTTTTTGTACGCCAAGAATTGCGAATTTGTCCCAGTCAATTTCCTGTGCTTCATCACTTGGATGAAACCAGCGTGCATAACCATACAGTTTTCCGAAAGTCTCAATATTCTGAACTTTTCTTGATTCTTTTTGGCAACCAATGAGCATAAATATGCTAATAATAATTGCTAAATATGTATTTGTTGTTTTCATCTTTTTAAATGCCCCCTAACGGAAAATTGTATGAGTAGTGGCAGATTGCGTGGTAATTTCCTGTCAAACCGCTACGCAGTTTGACCGGGCTACAAACCTTGATATTTACTTCTTACTCTGCCATTACTTATACAAAATGTGTGTGCCCAGCATGAGCATGTGCACACACTACTGAAAGCTCTGAAAAAATGATTAAAATACAAATTTTCGGGGATAAATGGTAGTGTGTAGCATGAAATTATTCCGGAGGGTGTAAGTCCCTTACGGGCGGGGGTAACGCCTCGAACCGTTAGCAAGTGGCAAGCTGGTTTACCGAGAGGTATGCAGTGAAGGAAGCCAACCGGCAAAACCCGGTACTGACGAACAGGAACCTGATATGAGGCTATTAGGTTGGATAAGCAAGCACATCATTGTGACGTCCAAAACGTTCCGCAAGGATTGAATACCGAAATAGTAGATCAGGCAGTGATTGGGGGAAGGAAGATGTTCTTACCTGGGGAGGTCTCAGGGGCGCAAGCCGCTGAGAAGTCAGCAGAGACCATAGTAGCTACTGGTACCGAGCCACGAATAGAGACCGTGGAGGCCTCATAAGGTAGTGAAGGGTTGAACGTCAGGTTTGCCAGTAATTCGATATGGAAGCACCAGGGATTACCCGGTCTAGCCATATCTTAAACAAGGGCAGAAGGCATTCTGGTGAAAAGAGCAGAGTGCTGATACTTGACGAACCGCCCGGTACGAGACCACCGGGTAGCTTACGCCCCCTAAGAACCGTACGTGCGACTTTCACCGCATACGGCTCAAGCACTTCTAAGGCGTGCCTTGGTATAGGCCACCCGGCTACACTTGTTGCTCTTGTGAACAGATGTTGTTATCTGCTTGCATTCTTTAGCTAAACTTTCCCTGCATTTCTGTCGATGAACAAAGTATTGGTCAAATTCTGGAAAGTATGGGTTTGCGTCTCCTAATATTTTAACATGGTATCTGATAGGGACATATCTAATTTTATATAACCTATATTCATAGGTTCCTTTAGAGAATACCCTTGTATCAGAAAAGTTGTTATTCAGGAAATAGCGATTGAAAATCCACTTCTGGCTTTTATTGCCATGTTGGTGTTTAGCCCATTTCCAGATTTTTCGGAAAATGAAGTTGTCCATCTTGTTAAAGGTATCTTTTGCACATATTCCCTTATGGTAGTTCGCCCAACCCCTGATAACAGGGTTAAGTATTTTGATAAGGTCATGTGCTGGTATTCCCTTGTTATCCTTAATAATAGTTTTAATCTTATCCTTGAAAGATTGTACGGATTTACGTGATGGTTTTATCAACAGTTTGCCCTTGTATTTTCGGACATTCTGCGATAAAAAATTGAACCCTTGGTCAATGTGTGTTATTTTAGATTTCTCATCGGAGAGTTCAAGACCTCTTTCTTTGAGAAAATCTTTAACGAGGGGTATGATTTGTTCTGTTATTATCGCCTTATCTTTGGCAGTAATAATGAAATCATCGGCATACCTTACAAAATTGACTTTTAGTTTCTTCCATCGAGGAAACTTTCTATTGATGAGCGTTTCCAATCCGTCTAAAACCATGTTCATAATAACTGGGGATACGATACCACCCTGTGGGGTTCCTTTATTAGTGGGAAATAATTTTCCTTTTTCAATATATCCAGCTTTGAGCCATTTATTCAAAATGGTTTTGTTTACAGGACAATTCCTTAAAATCCATTTGTGATTAATTTGGTCAAAACATGCTTTTATATCGGCTTCCAATATCCATTGGGCACAATTCTTCCGGGAAAGAATGTTGAAACATTGTGCTATTGCATCTGCACACGACCTTTTTTCTCTAAATCCGAAAGAGTTTCTGTCGGCCGTTGTTTCAGCCACAGGGGCTAAGGCAATCAGGAACAGTGCCTGAATAGCCCTGTCATCCATACACGGAATGCTTAAAGGACGTTTCTTGTCATTTTTCTTTGGAATATATATCCTACGTAAAGGTTTGCATGAGTAACCTCTGGTTTTGAGGTTTTTGGCTGCGATGAGTTTGTCATATCCATTTATCCAGATAATATTATCCATCCCCGGCGTATTTTTGCCTTTATTGGCAGTTACCCGGAAAACAGCCAAGAGTTTAGCATAAAATGATTTGGTAACAAGATACATCAGGGCTTTGGCTTTGCCCCAACGATTTTCTTTTATAGCCTTGGCAATACGTCTTTGAAGCCTGTTCACCCTCTGGATAACTTTTTTCCAATGTATAAGGTCCCAGTTATCTGTCGAATGTGGCAGTGCACACGATGAATCAGCATTCTCGTTCATTTGCTTTCTTCCATTAACAGGTTCTACAAAGGCTTTTGCCATAAAGTACCAGACAAAGGTCAGCAGGTTTTCACCTGTGATAATGTTTCAATCACTATCCCTGACATTACATCAGGGCATTGGCTTTGTTTGTCCTCTCTGTCCGACATTTCCCGATGCCTTACGGTTACGGTTTTTGACCACGTTATTGGCGTGGAAAGAGAGTGTCGGGCTTCCATGTTCCATGTAAATAACAACTACAGGGTTAGACTCATCCTGTCCACCGGCCGATCGTCATTCCCGTAAGTGTACATACGAGACACTTATCCTGTCGGCTTACCTTTTGGTACGAGGCGTGTCAGTCTCTTTTTCGCCCTTAACACCATCACGATGGTTGCGGAATGTTTACTTATGTTAGTCATACCTGTACACCCAAGTCCTGAATCGGTATCGAGACCCCGAAGATTGTCTGCCTCACGGTTTTCAACCCCGTCATAGGATATGAAATCCTGACGTTCGGTACATGTTTCCGAAGCTTCAACCAATAATAGCTTCACTATAAATCAGCTGTCCGGTAAGGGTACTGTTGGGGAAACAACAGGTTTTATCAAAAAAAAATAATTCATTGTAAAACAGTTATATTACACGACTTCATGTCGCAACGTATGGTCGAGTAGGTCAGGGAGATTGCTCTCCCTTTCCCCTCTAAGAACCGTACATGAGAGTTTCCCCTCATACGGCTCAAGCCCCCTAAAGACTACTTTAGTAATCCGGTCGTCAGGTTGTAATGGCTAATTTGCTGATGGGTTGTAAGCCTACGCTTTGCTCTTTCCCTAAAGTATCCCTCCCATTGCTTATCGTAAGGATTTGAGAGGTTCTTTATTTTGATGTGCCTGATAATTTTAGTGGCATCAAAAAGAGGTAGTTCGTAGGTTTGCTTTTTATCCGCTGTTGAGAATACCCAGTGTCGGTTGCCTTTGGTTTTAAAGTATTTGGCTTTAATCCAATGAGCACCTTTCCTGGGATGTCTTCGTTTAGCCCATCTCCACAATAGTTTGTAAACTTTGTTATCCAATAGTGAAAAGGTTTGTTTGGCAGCAGAGTGTCGGAAGAAGTTAGCCCATCCTGTGATTTTTGGTGTAATCATTCGGATAAGTTCTTCTTGGGATACAGCTTTGTGGTTTGTAACACATTCGCTTATATTCGTAAAAATGCCCTTTACCGAATCTTTGCCGGGTTTAGTAAGGCATTTATGCTTATACTTGCGTACATTGAATCCAAGGAAGTCGAAACCATCTCTGATGTGGGTAATCCTGGTTTTCTCTTCAGAGAGTTTCAATCCTCTGTCGGCAAGAAACTTGCTGATGAGCGGTTTAATCTCTTGTTCGAGATATTCGCTGTTGCTACAGGTAACCACAAAATCGTCGGCATAACGGACGAAGTTTATTTTGTGTGGGTTCCTTTTGGGTTTATGATGAGCGTGACGATTAATAACCTCTTCTAACCCATCAAGTACCATGTTGGCAATTATTGGCGAAATGATACCACCTTGAGGAGTTCCGCTTTCAGTTGGGAACCAGTGTTTCTTCTCCATATAACCAGCTTTGAGCCATTGATTCAGAACCTTTTTGTTTACAGGTATATGTTGCAATATCCATTGGTGCGAGATGTTATCGAAACATCCTTTGATGTCTGCTTCGAGAATCCATTCTGCTGATTTGCGTTGACAAAGTACATTATGACATTGAACAATAGCATCGGCACACGAACGTTTTGGTCTGAATCCGTAAGAGTTCGGGTCTGCCGTGGTTTCTGCTATAGGTTCCAGACCTAGTTTGAACAAGGCTTGTATAGCCCTGTCCCTGATTGTGGGAATGCCAAGATGCCTTAGTTTTCCATTCTTCTTGGGAATAGATTTTCGCTTTAAAGGTTTTGCTTTATACCCTTTGATGGATAATTGTTCGATAGCTTTCCATTTTCTTTGTGGGGTGTTCCATAGTACTTTATCAACGCCGCAGGTTTTGCTGCCTTTGTTGGTAGTTACTCTTAGAATAGCCAGTAGCTTCCCGTAGAACGAACCGGTAAGCAGAAAAAAGAGAGCTTTAGCCTTGTGAAAATGTTTTGCTTTGACGGCCTTTACGATACGCGCTTGCAGTGACTTAACTGCACGGGCAACTTTGTTCCAGTTAATGGAATCCCAGGTTGTCCATATTGTTTCGGATGCACATCCCGGTTCATCGGGATTCATTTGCGTTTTCCTCATTGAAAGTCTTACTGTAAATTTCTCGTAAAAGAGTACCATGACAGAAGTGGGCATATCCGTTGCATTACACCACGGCATTTGCTTTCTCTGTCTTTCCTTTACCCGCACGGTATTGTGCTTTCCTTACGGATAGCCTATCCCGGTTGCCCGGGAAACAGTACGGGCTTACCAAGTTCCACTTACATAACACACCGGGTTAGGTTCTGCCTCTTTGCCGGGGGAATCGTAATCCATGTAACAGAGACCGCAAAGCCTGTTAACTATACCCCTTACCTTTTGGTCATAGCGTATCATCGCCTTTCGCTATTCTCACGTCACGACATTTATCAGCAGTTCACATTGGTTGACCATACCGGTTAAGCCTAACTCCTCCATAGTTTGACGATACCATGACAGGCTTCCCTCGCAGGACTCCTTTACAGGCTATATTGTCTGGACAGCTTCACACAAACCGGTTACCCGGTATGCATGTGTCCATAGGCTACTTGTGATGGAACACAAGGTTTAATCATTCAATGAACGTTAAACAGTTAGTGTAAGCAACTTCTTGTCGCACCCGGGTGGTGTGAGAGCCTCTCCCCGCTAGCGCTTGCTAGTGGGGCGGGCTACTCGATTGAACTAAACCCGTTTCCAACGGGAGCTTAGGCTAAAACTATAAACTTTGCAATGTAAATCGTAATCTTACGATTCGAATTTCCTATCAAATGTATCGAAAATATTCCTGTCATATTTGAAGTTCATTTAGCGAATATTTATTACATTGTCAGTACTGAATTTTCAATAGATTCCACATGAAAAAAGCAAAAGTGCCCCACCTTTGTATAGTCCACCCCTCCAGTGTTTTACATTCAAAAAAGCGATTGAAACCACTATGGGAAAAATACGTTTAATTTTCTCCTTTTTTTGGCAAATGTTTAGTTCAACATATCCTCCAATGTCAAGCGTGTGCAAGCAACGCTTGATCGGAGGCTAAGTGTTGGGTGCAGTATTTTTTTATTATTCTATTAATTAGCGATAAATCCAAATTGTCATATGATTCGATTAGTATATTTTTTTCACCAGAAGTCAAATAATCGATATTAGGAATTCTCAGCTTTTTTAAAATTTGAGCTTGGAATCTTGGAAATCCACCATTCATTCGAATACCAATCTGTGATAACTGCTCTCTGATAAAATCGGACATTAAAATGGAAGCTAAGATTTTTAATTTGTCAACTGGCTGCCCTGTTATGTAGTAAAGATTATGATGGGGATAAAACTCACCATTGTCGATAAGCAATTTTTTTATTCCTGCGATATCAGGTAGTAATAATTTTGGTTTTGTAACTAATTCTGGTTTGATTTTATCGATTGTTTTATACCACTTTTCAGGATTAGTTTTTGCAGTATGACGTTGTTTAAGTTTCTCTTTATGTTGTTCTAGATAATGCTTTAGTTTTGGATATTTTTCTAAATCACAAAGATGTCCGTTCTCGTAGGGATTAACTACAAATTGTTTTTTCCAATTGATTTTATCGGACAGCAAATCTTTTGTCGTAACTAATGGCAAGTATCTGGAATCTTCAACTTTATTTTTTTGAGCTTCATGAATAATGAATATTTTGTCTGCTCCTGTAGCAACTCCAATACCAATCTCAAAATCCTGCTCAATAATTCCATTTAAAGCGGAATGATTAATATTATATTTTAAAAAAATATTTTCCCAAGAAGAATCTGTTGGGTTCTTAATTTTTTGAAATTCAAGAGAATTGAAATTGATTACTTCTGATGACGATTCAAAATAAATAGTTTCCTTTTTTCTGGGGCTGTTCTCAATTGTTGTAACACATGGATAGGCAATAACATTTTCATCAAAAGGCGATGAATTTTCGATGTTTAAGATTTTCTTGAGGTTATAATTTTTGGATATTTCGTCTCGTAATAATTGTCCATATTGATTATATAACCAGCGATTTGAGCATATAAATGAAAGTAATCCATTTTTGTTTAGTAACTGTAATGATTTTTCATAAAACAAAATGTAAATATCTGCCCTGTATTTGAAGGTTTTAAATCTTTTCCGGTACTCTTTTTTATATTTTTCAGGAATTAATTCATGTCTTATATATGGTGGATTTCCAACAATGCAATCAAAATATTCATAAAAATAATGTGTAAGGAAATCAGTATTCATTATTTCATTACCTTCCTGAATTTGATAATCAATAGTGTTCCTTGAGAAGAATTGATTTATCCTGTATATTAAATGATAATAACTTTGTGTGTCAAGTTCTATAAAACGTACATTATTTTTCAATGCTGTGATGAAATCGAACTGATAAGTTATTGAAGAATTATATAGCCTTTTAATTATTTCTAATGCAAATGAACCGTTACCTGCTGCCGGCTCTAATATTCTAATATTAATTAAATTTAAATCCTGACGATAATTAACTTCATCCAGAATGAAGCTTACAACATTGGGACTTGTAAAAACTACACCGTGATTTCTACCAGTTTTTCTCTTTATTTTATCACTTACTAAATTCATTAATTTGTCCTGTTAAATGACCGATAAATGATGAAATAAATGAATCAATAGAAATACTTTGTTCGATATTTCCATAAGAATAATCATCTTGAGACCACAGTAGTCCACATTGATTGTAATGCCTTTCAAGCATAAGTTTTTGACACAAAATCTTATATCTGTCAAGATATGATGAATTTTTAAATTCAGGAAAGGCGTTGAAATATGGTTCACTAATTCTTACTGGAGATGTTGACTTTTTCGATTTTTCAACGATTAAGAAGTACCCAAGCCACGGTGCTGATTGATTTGGAAATGCCTTTTCTCGGAAAGCAGTCCATAAATCAACTGCACTCCCAAGAGCTTCTTCTGTTCGATTATTGAAATTATTGCCGAATGAACCTACTTGTGATTTGAACTCGATTACTGAGATTAGCTTCTTATTTGGAGAGATGATAAGTAAATCCCAGTCTTTGGTAGGTCTAAAGAAACCAGGAATAATGTTGCCTTTTAAAAATATACATTCTTCTGGCACTCCTGTGTCAATAGCTACTTGACGAAATAGATTTAGAAAACCATTTAATTGTTTTCCTCCAGTTACAGCGCCTCTGTTTCCCGCATCTTGAATGTTTCGAGAACTCTGGCTTGTTAGTTGATTATTCCGTGTTTGCCAAAAGAATTTGACAGCATTGTCAATTAAATCTCTATATTTTTTCAAATCCATGTCTTTTGTTTCTATTGTCAAAACAAAGATACTAAAATAGCTGCACTGTCTTTGTCAATATTGCACCCAACGTTAAGTGTAAGAATAGTAGCCGATTGCGGGCTTCATTCCTGTCAAATTACAAGAAAGTTAAAGCGTGCTACAAACCTTGATATTTACTTCTTACTCTGCCATTACTTATACAAAATGTGTGTGCCCAGCATGAGCATGTGCACACACTACTGAAAGCTCTGAAAAAATGATTAAAATACAAATTTTCGGGGATAAATGGTAGTGTGTAGCATGAAATTATTCCGGAGGGTGTAAGTCCCTTACGGGCGGGGGGTAACGCCTCGAACCGTTAGCAAGTGGCAAGCTGGTTTACCGAGAGGTATGCAGTGAAGGAAGCCAACCGGCAAAACCCGGTACTGACGAACAGGAACCTGATATGAGGCTATTAGGTTGGATAAGCAAGCACATCATTGTGACGTCCAAAACGTTCCGCAAGGATTGAATACCGAAATAGTAGATCAGGCAGTGATTGGGGGAAGGAAGATGTTCTTACCTGGGGAGGTCTCAGGGGCGCAAGCCGCTGAGAAGTCAGCAGAGACCATAGTAGCTACTGGTACCGAGCCACGAATAGAGACCGTGGAGGCCTCATAAGGTAGTGAAGGGTTGAACGTCAGGTTTGCCAGTAATTCGATATGGAAGCACCAGGGATTACCCGGTCTAGCCATATCTTAAACAAGGGCAGAAGGCATTCTGGTGAAAAGAGCAGAGTGCTGATACTTGACGAACCGCCCGGTACGAGACCACCGGGTAGCTTACGCCCCCTAAGAACCGTACGTGCGACTTTCACCGCATACGGCTCAAGCACTTCTAAGGCGTGCCTTGGTATAGGCCACCCGGCTACACTTGTTGCTCTTGTGAACAGATGTTGTTATCTGCTTGCATTCTTTAGCTAAACTTTCCCTGCATTTCTGTCGATGAACAAAGTATTGGTCAAATTCTGGAAAGTATGGGTTTGCGTCTCCTAATATTTTAACATGGTATCTGATAGGGACATATCTAATTTTATATAACCTATATTCATAGGTTCCTTTAGAGAATACCCTTGTATCAGAAAAGTTGTTATTCAGGAAATAGCGATTGAAAATCCACTTCTGGCTTTTATTGCCATGTTGGTGTTTAGCCCATTTCCAGATTTTTCGGAAAATGAAGTTGTCCATCTTGTTAAAGGTATCTTTTGCACATATTCCCTTATGGTAGTTCGCCCAACCCCTGATAACAGGGTTAAGTATTTTGATAAGGTCATGTGCTGGTATTCCCTTGTTATCCTTAATAATAGTTTTAATCTTATCCTTGAAAGATTGTACGGATTTACGTGATGGTTTTATCAACAGTTTGCCCTTGTATTTTCGGACATTCTGCGATAAAAAATTGAACCCTTGGTCAATGTGTGTTATTTTAGATTTCTCATCGGAGAGTTCAAGACCTCTTTCTTTGAGAAAATCTTTAACGAGGGGTATGATTTGTTCTGTTATTATCGCCTTATCTTTGGCAGTAATAATGAAATCATCGGCATACCTTACAAAATTGACTTTTAGTTTCTTCCATCGAGGAAACTTTCTATTGATGAGCGTTTCCAATCCGTCTAAAACCATGTTCATAATAACTGGGGATACGATACCACCCTGTGGGGTTCCTTTATTAGTGGGAAATAATTTTCCTTTTTCAATATATCCAGCTTTGAGCCATTTATTCAAAATGGTTTTGTTTACAGGACAATTCCTTAAAATCCATTTGTGATTAATTTGGTCAAAACATGCTTTTATATCGGCTTCCAATATCCATTGGGCACAATTCTTCCGGGAAAGAATGTTGAAACATTGTGCTATTGCATCTGCACACGACCTTTTTTCTCTAAATCCGAAAGAGTTTCTGTCGGCCGTTGTTTCAGCCACAGGGGCTAAGGCAATCAGGAACAGTGCCTGAATAGCCCTGTCATCCATACACGGAATGCTTAAAGGACGTTTCTTGTCATTTTTCTTTGGAATATATATCCTACGTAAAGGTTTGCATGAGTAACCTCTGGTTTTGAGGTTTTTGGCTGCGATGAGTTTGTCATATCCATTTATCCAGATAATATTATCCATCCCCGGCGTATTTTTGCCTTTATTGGCAGTTACCCGGAAAACAGCCAAGAGTTTAGCATAAAATGATTTGGTAACAAGATACATCAGGGCTTTGGCTTTGCCCCAACGATTTTCTTTTATAGCCTTGGCAATACGTCTTTGAAGCCTGTTCACCCTCTGGATAACTTTTTTCCAATGTATAAGGTCCCAGTTATCTGTCGAATGTGGCAGTGCACACGATGAATCAGCATTCTCGTTCATTTGCTTTCTTCCATTAACAGGTTCTACAAAGGCTTTTGCCATAAAGTACCAGACAAAGGTCAGCAGGTTTTCACCTGTGATAATGTTTCAATCACTATCCCTGACATTACATCAGGGCATTGGCTTTGTTTGTCCTCTCTGTCCGACATTTCCCGATGCCTTACGGTTACGGTTTTTGACCACGTTATTGGCGTGGAAAGAGAGTGTCGGGCTTCCATGTTCCATGTAAATAACAACTACAGGGTTAGACTCATCCTGTCCACCGGCCGATCGTCATTCCCGTAAGTGTACATACGAGACACTTATCCTGTCGGCTTACCTTTTGGTACGAGGCGTGTCAGTCTCTTTTTCGCCCTTAACACTCTCACGATGGTTGCGGAATGTTTACTTCTGTTAGCCCTGCCTGTAAACCCAGGTCCTGAATCGGTATCGAGACCCCGAAGATTGTCTGCCTCACGGTTTTCAACCCCGTCATTGGATGTAAAATTCTGACGTTTGGTGCCGTTTCCGAAGCTTCAACCAATAACAGCTTCACTGTACATTAGCCGTCCGGTAAGGGTACTGTTGGGGAAACAACAGGTTTTATCAAAAAAAAATAATTCATTGTAAAACAATTATATTACACGACTTCATGTCGCAACGCACCCGGGTGGTGTGAGAGCCTCTCCCCGCTAGCGCTTGCTAGTGGGGCGGGCTACTCGATTAGGGGCTGGGCTTTTATCCTTTTCATATGGCTCTTGTTTTCCGTGAATTCCTTTTCCATGCCAATTACCTGTCGCGAGCCAATATTCATAATGATACAACCATTCACTAGTCCATGGAATTATTGTGTCGGCTATAAATAGTTGACTTGTCCATTCCCTTGCTTTTCTGTAATAAATACAAAGCCATTGTTTTTCTGTACTGTATACATGAGGAAGAACTGTTTTTCCTGGATATAATTCAAGTTTCTTATTTATAACAAAAACTGATGGATGATATCCTAATTTATATTCTAATTTGATGTCATATAAATCACTTACTGAGGTTGGTTGTAAAGTCCCTTTCCAAATCAACTTATTTCCAGTTGTGGTCAACTTAGAATCTGGAAAATACTTACTAATTTTAGCCGCCTGTACAAAAATATTGATTTTTTTATCTTTTATTTTTACCATGAAAATTATGACTTTTAACACTTGTACTTTTTACGGTTTCAGAACTTAGAATCCCCGAACCCATTTTCATGTGTAGATTCCCTGCTTCCCTTTTCGCATAGGTTCTATCAGCGATTTTCCCAAAAGAGGTTTTTATTAAATCATCTCCAAAGGATTTTGAAAAGGACTCTTGTATACGATGTATTCCTTTTTGCTCAACAGTTGTTGCTAAATCTGCTTTGATTTTATTTAGCCAATTGTAAAAATTTTTCTCCTTTTTAGGATTTTCTGGCCATTTGTCCGCAAAGTTTTCTTCTTCATTAACAGGATTACCAATCCATTTTATCCATTTGTCATGCTCTACGGAAAACTTAGTTTCAATGAAAGATTCCATATTTTCAACGACATTAGTTAATGCCGAGATTATATCAGTTTCTTTATTGTATGCTTTAGAAGATAAAGTAGTGATAATTATTGATATTGGTTTATCTTCATCTCCATCAAACATTATATCCCTATGCCTTTTAAGAATTTGCACTACTCTTTGAAGTGGAAGTTTTTCTTTTTGGTATGTTGGCATTGGATTTACTGATTCACTTAGAAAAATCGATTTGCGAATTGTAATACTACATCTTTCTTGAAACCATGCTGCATATCCAAAAGGATTACTTTTATTCCATAAATCAGGATTAGTTTCACTGAAGTAATTTTCTTCTTGGTTATCAGTAATTCTTATTGCAGTTTTTTCAAAATCTTTAAAGTCTATTGCAGAGAATGCTTTTTCAAGGATGACTCTATGACCTTCTGAAACGATTGAGGGCAAAATATCCATGTGATATCTGGAAGAATCAGCATAGTTCAAAGTCCAACATCTGCGGCCTTCTTCATCAAGCATTTCTTTATAGGTTTTATTTTCTTTAAGCCTATCACCAACAATTTTCTTTAAATGATATTGAGCCCAATCTACCTTTTTCCCTTCCAACCTACAAACTAAATCAACATCCAATTCATCTGAATCGTTAACTGGTTTTATCATAGTACCAAGTAAGAAAGAACCTTGTGGTAATATTTCTGGTTTGTATGGAGATAATAGTGATTTTTCGTCAGCAAGCCATTTGCCAACAGCTTGATAACTTTGAACTGCAAACTTGTATTGGGTTTCCGAAATATCAAGATTGTTTCCAATTTCTTCTAATATCTCATTAAACTGGGATTTAATTTCATTTGTTAACATAGGATTTAGTTTTATATTTCAATTGTTTTGTAAAAACCATTTCTTTCTTTGTTTTGGTCGTAAATAATTAAATCCATATCTGCTTTTGGCATCCATATTCGACCGAATTCTATTGCTGCAGAAACTGGCATTGCCGGGAATACATGCAGTTTCTTATCTTGACCATGTTTGGCTTTTGCTATGTCAAAAAAATGTCGGCATATTTTTCTAAATTTAGCTAAGATAATCTTGGATTTCAAGAAGTCATTATTCGGATTGGCATGGGTAATTGTCCAAATACAAATCTTTGAGTCAAATAGTTTTTCAATTCTATCATTTGTTATTGTGGCACTCAGCGATAAATTTAAAACAGGTAATCCATCAAATTCTTTTGGTTCAATTAGATTAAATTCGTTAAAATCGGTTTCATCTTGCCATTCCCAAGTTTCAGGTTCTCTATGTCTCTGAAATACTTGCACATCATACAAGTCATTAAATAAGGTTCCAAACTTTATAAGAAGTGGCTGAGGTGCAAGTCCAAACGCCGAAAAAGATTTAATTGAACTGTGTATTTTTAAATTCTCAACTTTCTCCTTAAACTGCCGTTCAAGATTTTGGGATTCTAATTCCCAAAATAAATCTTCTTTATCTTTGATAATGCTATTTGTTATCCCTAACTCAACTCCATAGCTTTCTGTTGGAAATTTGTCTGGTATTATTGCTTGGAATGCAGATTCAAAGTTAAGAGGAGAACCTTGATTACCAATATTCGCACCATATAAAATTATATGAGTTTTCTTTGACGATGAAAGTGAAGTAAGCAATTCTATTCTTTTCTCATGCTCTTTTTTCATCTCAATTAACAAACTTTCGGGATGTCCATCAACATCTTCTTTATCAATTAGTCTATGATGTGAATCGCACATTAACATTAGATTACTAAATGATTTTGCAAGTAATGGAGAACGTATTTCATCTCCTCTTGGTCCATCAGGACTGTCTGCAACAATGTGAGCAATATAGGCATTGTTCATTTTTGCCATAGACAATTCATCCTTCCATAGAGGTTTATTACATCCTCGATATTCGCATCTTCCTGCTGATAAAGTCCATAACTGCGTTTTTATTTTTTCAGGTATTGAAGTCTTTGACATTTTATATCATGTTTCAAGTTTGTAGAGAGTTTTTTTGCCTTGCCCCTAACGTATCTGTATATTTAGTCGCATTACATATACATCTCTATTATTCTTGCCTTTTTGCTTTTCCTATGATTTAATCATAGGTTTAGTAAAGATAATATTTACGGTCGTTTTACAGTACGTCATCCAATAAATTTTTAAAGGTAAATTTCCCATTGGCGTTTTGCCGGGATGGTGCGAGATATGCCCAGGGCACCCGGATGATAACGGTGTAAAAAAGCGTTCTTTGAAAAAATGGACTTTCCTGTTGACGGCAAAAACTTTCCGCGTTTGCCGAACGGGAAAATTATGCCCGCCCGGATGATAAAAAGCTGGCATCACTGCCGCTTTTCCTGGTCCCCGCGGAAAAGAAGGCCAAAACCGGCATGGAAAAATGCAGGAAGGACAGTAAAAAATCATTTAATCCCCTTAGACTGATCATTTAAGGACCAGCGATTTAGCCCAACACGAATTAAAACACAATTGAGCAGGGGCGCCGAAAGCCGGAGATATCAAAAAAGGCAGCAGATAGACAAACCTACTGCCTTTTTTCATGGCTCAACTGTGCCTTAATTCCTAATTTGTTGGCAACAGTATTTATTTGTTTTTAATAAATTCATCAATTGCTTGTGCTACAAACTCAGGATTTTCTTCTGGACCAAAATGGGCACTATCAGGAATAGACTTTCCTATTATATTATTTATTCCACTTTCCTTAAATCCTTGAATATAAGTAGCTATATCTCCATAATCCTTAGCTCCCTTAAGATATAATATGGGAGTGTTTACAGGATGGTTTTGAGCATTCTCTTTCTCATCAGAAAAAAATGTTCTGTACCAACCTAATCCTGTTTTAAGGCTATGTTTAGAATTATATGCGTCGATATATGCGTTTTTATTTTCCTGATTTATAGCTGTTTTATTGTAAGATATTGCGTTATAGAAATATTCAAACAATATCGAATGTTTTCCTTCAATAAGTGATTCTGGTAGTTCTGGAACAGAATAAAACGCAAAATGCCATATATAAGGATTCCTTTTAACATCTTCCCATGGATTAACTCCTGGTATTGCTGTGCAAATTATGACAGCTTTTGAAAGAAAATCTGAGAAATGCTTTACAAATGGATAAGTTATCATTCCTCCGACATCGTGTCCAACTAAAACTATATTTTTCAAATCAAGGGTAAGCAAAAGATTTTTAACAAAATCTACAATTGATAATTTATCATATTTATCAATTGGTGCAGAAGAGCCAACCCCAGGAAGGTCTATCGCCAAAACATAGTAGTCATCCTTTAATAAGGTCATCACTTTTTCATATTCTTTCCAGTTCTCAGGATATCCATGTAAGAAAAGAATTGGTTGCTTTTCTTTATTCCCAGCTTCTATTACATGAGTTAGAATGTCATTCACATTTACTTCTCGGTGATTAAATAATTGTTGTTCCATCTTTCGTTTTTTTTTTAAACTAAACTTTCAAACTGACAACCCTATGTCATCAGTGATTTACAATATTGTTGCCAACGGGTGTGCATGTACCGTAGTGGTTTTGCGGGCGATTGATCTTCCGAAGGAAGAAATCAATCGTGCGGAAAACAGTTGCCAGCGTGGCACTGTCCCCACTATGGAATATGCATATTGTTGTGTTTATGTTGTTTTAAATTTTTCATCCTTTCTTAAACAATAGTGTTGTAAAAACAGACAAATTCTCTTTTTTTTTAACAGTCACTTTTAAATCCATCGCAATTAACTTTATCCTCGATAAGGATTGTTGCGTGGATTGTCTGGGTTTTAATGTTTTTCACCCATTTAAAATTTTATTTTTTTCATCAACAAAGCCAACGGCTTTTTATTTTTTTCTTTAAAAATTTTAAATTCCAAATTCTCCAATTCGAGGCCTCCTCTAAGCCTTTCTTATTATTCTCTCGAATTGTATAAAATGTTAAAATCTTGGTTTTAAAAGTTCTTCCATTTTTAAGGTATTGACTTTGTCAAAAAAAAATGGGAACTTCGACAGGTCTTTTCGTCGCTTCGACGTCAGAAGCAAACCTGCTTCCACGGTCTCACCGTGATAAGACCTGAATCCCAAAATGCTTTTTGCATTTTTTCCTTTCCCAAGATTTTAAAGAACATTTTATTTCCCTTCATTAAAACACAGAAATCGTGACTGTTTCATACCCCTGTTTTTACAATTAAACACAACGTTTCTGTATATTTAGTCATCTTACATATACATCGCTATTATTCCTGACCTTTTGCCTTCCTCCTGGCGCGGTCTTAGTGGTAATAAAAATAATATTTACGGTCGTTTTACAGTACGTCATCCAATAAATTTTTAAAGGTAAATTTCCCATTGGCGTTTTGCCGGTATTGTGCGAGATATGCCCAGGGCACCCGGAGGATAGCGGTGTAAAAAAGCGTTCTTTGAAAAAATGGACTTTCCTGTTGACGGCAAAAACTTTCCGCGTTTGCCAAACGGGAAAATTATGCCCGCCCGGATGATAAAAAGCTGGCATCACTGCCGCTTTTCCTGGTCCCGGCGGAAAGGAAGGACAAAACCGGCATGGAAAAATGCAGGAAGGACAGTAAAAAATCATTTAATCCCCTTAGACTGATCATTTAAGTACCAACGGTAGCCCAACACGAATTAAAACACAATTGAGCAGGGGGACCGAAAGCCGGAGATATCAAAAAAGGCAGCAGATATACAAACCTAATGCCTTTTTTCTTGGCTCAACTGTGCCTTAATTCCTAATTTGTTGTGCGTTCGTGCTTTCTCTCAATATTTTTAGTATTCTATTTCAAAATTTAAATCTTTAGCAGCCTCAACTACCATTTTCATGTCACGAATCCCTATATGGGCGTTATATATATTTCTCTCTTCATTAAGTTGTTTAACTTTTTCGTACAGCTCTTGGTAGTCAGCATTTGATACCTTTTCTACAGTATCATAACCAGCTTCTAATAACACATATGCAAATGTATGGTTTACCCATCTTATTCTGGAGAGGTCAGTCAATTTCGCAAGTTTCATCAATTCATCCTTGCTAATCCCTGTTTTATTTGAAAGCGCTTCTCTTTTTTCATCAGTCAATATCATATCATATAACTTAAGCGTATTTTTTATTCCTATTTTTTCTAGTTTAACAGCAGTATCTTCAGTTACACAAGTAAAATCTCTTATCCTATTTGGTTTTTGCTGATAACCATTCACCACTCTTTTGAGAACCGCTAAGTAATCCTCTTGCAATCCGCTCCGTTTTGAGAACTCCCGAACTTTGTCTTTGTCCTTAAGAGCCATTAATAAATCATCAAGATTCTTAATATTATATTTTTTAATAGTATCAAGATTTTTATCAATATCTCTTTCCAAAATTTTCCAACTTGGAATTAATTCGGTTGTTTTTAAAATCTCTTTGTATTTATCAATACTTATGCTTTTTAAATCAATATAATATCCCATTTTATTAATCTTTAAGTTATCATTTGGTCTGTTTTGCATGACGCAACCCGGTAGCTTACGCCCCAAAGAACTGTACGTGCCAGTTTCCCGGCATACGGCTCGTGCACTTTTAAGGCTCTCCCGGCGAAGGAGAACCCGGCTGTCTTTACTTAGCTAATCCATTAGATTCTCCTGTTTTTTCACCCCTTTTCCCAACCATCTTCGGCAACTGGTCTATCTATTCCTTCAAAAATCTAATCTTTTTCTTTAGCGATTATATCTCCAAACATTGCTCCAAATTATAACAAATCAGTAGAATAAAAAAGAATGGTGGATATTTCGAAAATGATGGATAAATATAATAGAGACGCACGGCCGTGCGTCTCTACGTGTGTTCCAATGAACTGTTCCAATAATTACGTTGCCATAATTTGCCTTTAAACGGGATATACGTGTATTTGATTGGAGATATACGGGAAACACGATTGAGTTATGCGTGTATCTTAATCGTGTTATGCGTATATCTTGATTGCGTTGTACGTGTATCTTAATCAAGTTATACGTGTATCCTGATCGTGTTATGCGTATAAGCCCACAAATAGGCAAGTAGTGTGATTCCCAATCTCCATTAAAAAGCTCAGAATTGCAAATCCTGACCAGCCGGGGGCGGTGACGAGGGGCAAGCGGGAGGCGTTGCCCATCATTTTTCCGGTTTGAAAAATTTATCTCTCTCCCAATTTTGGGGATTGGTATTGATATAATCAGCGATACGTTGGTATTCTTCATCATCGCGGATAATATGGTCGTAGAACCGGGATTGCCATTGAAAATCAGCATGTATTTTTCTCATGTTAAATGTGCATATTCCTTTATACCATCTGATGACCCGGGAAATATTGTTATTTAACATTGGATTTTTTGTGCCGGCAAAACCCCCTGTCTTTTGTGCCGGCGTTTGGCGGATTTGTTGCGTTTGTAGAGACGCGATTAATCGCGTCTCTACGGCGGGGGTGTCGTTAATGATTAATATTCCGTGGATATGATTAGGCATGATAACAAATGCACCTAATTCGATATATTGAAATTGGACAGGTATTTCAATCCAATATTCTTCGGCGGTTTTTCCTAATTCAGACGCGATGAATCGCGTCTCTACGATTTCGCCGAAATAACATTCGCGGTTTTGGGTGCAAATGGTTATGAAACAGGCCCCTGCATTGGCATAGTCCCACCATTGTGCCCGTGCCGATGGGATGCGGTATTTGTTTTGGAATTTGTCCATAGTATCCGTTGTTATTCATGCTGACCCGGATTTGGTGGTGTAGAGACGCGATTAATCGCGTCTCTCTACGGCGGGGCCGGCATTAATTTCCAACGTTGCAAATAACAGGATATTGTCTGTTTTCAATCCATGTTTTAATGTTTCCCGATCCGGTTCTGTTGATTCGATGCTGATCCTTCGCTGTCCCTTCGCTACCCCTTCGCTGATTTTCCCCAAGTACAGGTGTCCGTTTTGCGCAAGATTTTGCACTGATCCCTGGGTTGGGTTATATTAAAAACAGAGACCTTCACCGGAATGGGATAAAGGTGATTACAAATCCCCTCTTACTAAATGGCTATTTCGGTTCGAATTGTGCCAGTGATTTCGGAGTGGTTTGTGCCAGTTGTTTCGGTTCAAATTGTTCCAGTGAGGGGCTTTTACCTTGTCTTTGTTTGTCTTCGTTCTGAAAAATAAGATGTTATACCGGAAGAACGAATTAAAACACAATTGAGCAGGGGGACCGAAAGCCGGAGATATCAAAAAAGGCTGGCATGGTCACTCCGAAATAGCCAACTGTCAACTTTCGCCGGAATCACCTGTCAACTTTTACTGGAATATGTAGGTACTGGTTTTCCTGCTGTGAAAAATTTTTTCCCTGCTTAGGAAATTGGAATTTCCACGTTAGGGAATTAGGGTTTCCTGCTGTGGAAAAAAAATCGCCACAGCAGGAAATTGAGTATACATAATACTGGATAAATTGTTACCACATTTTACAAACTGAAAAAGGGCAGGACATGATTGGTTCCGTAAGATCATCAGTATCTTTTTCCCCGTAATATTTTCCTCTCCTTTTCAATAAAGGTAATTTATAGCTCCTGTGGCACGGTCAGACCGAAATAGCCAATAGTGAAACGATCTTATAACACGAAGTTTAGTTCAACACTGCCTCCAATACAAAGCGTGTGCAAGCAACGCTTTATTAGAGGCTAATTATTGTGCGTTCGTGCTTTATTTTATTTCTTTTTTAATCAATACAGTTGGAACAAACAATAAAAGTCCAATTAGTAACATCAAGTATGCAAATGGATTTGTTTTCATTGTCATTATTGCACCTATCCCCATTAATAGAGAATAAATCGAACAAATTATTAAAATATCCCATGCTCTTTTATCTTTATTTTTCAATCCTTTTATTATAAGTTTTGAAATCAATCCAGGCAAAATAGTACCCAATCCAGCAGACAAATACATAAATAGAAAAATTGATAACTGCTCTTTACCTAAATTCCTAAACATTGGAAGAATCATAATTGTCGCTATCAGATGAATTAATCCCAAAACAATCAAGGCAATGCTTGATATACTAATCCAATTTGTAAGTTTTTTCATTGTTATATCCATTAAATTGATTTTAAATAATTGCGTAATAAATCATCAAAAAAGAAATCCCGTTATTTAAATAATGAATTACTGAGGCAATCCAAATTGTCTTTGTTTTATAAGTAATCAAACACATAATTGGGCCAAAAATAAATCCAGTGTAGCACATTTGTTTTAGTAGTTCTACAGTGTCAATAAAAAATATATTTTTCAGATGCCACAATCCAAAAAGTAAAGAAGAAAATATTATTGCTTTTGCTAATGAAAAATGCTTTAATAAAAGCCCCAAAATTATTCCTCTAAAAATAATCTCCTCATAAATTGGTGCAAATAAAGTCTCAAAGTAAAATGAAGTAGGTCTACCGAACAATAATCCAGTTTTCATTATGCACAATTTACCAAGTATTGCAATGGAAATAAATAAAATTGTTATTAGTAATATCTGGATAAATGGTGAAAAAAACCAAACTTTTTTAAATCTAAAATATTCTGTCATATTAATTTTCAGTTTTGCTAATCTTCTGCAAGAGGCCATTTAGCATGACGCATAACGTTCTTGTATTTTATCCATCGTTCAGACAAACGATTGTTAAAAGTAAAAATAATAAATGATATTAAAGCCAGGTTCAGAGCGGTTTATAATGATGGATAAAATATCGTGGAGCTTATTCCCCATTTCTGTTGCACTCAAACGAGAAGGAACAGGATTACCGACTTCCTTCGCTACTCCTTCGCTGGTTATATTAGAAACAAAGATCTCCACCGGAACTGGGATAAAGGTGCAACAAATCCCCTCTTTCTAAGCTCAGGATTGCAAATCCTGACCAGCCGGGGGAAGAGGTAAGCCCGGCATCCATAAAAGATGCAGGTGTTATTTTCACGCCAGGCTCCCGGATCCAGGAGACAATGGACAGTGTAAAATTCCAAAAAATACAGGTACTGGTTTTCCTGCTGTGAAAAATTTTTTCCCTGCTTAGGAAATTGGAATTTCCACGTTAGGGAATTAGGGTTTCCTGCTGTGGAAAAAAAATCGCCACAGCAGGAAATTAAGTATACATAATACTGGATAAATTATTACAATGGTTGCGTCATATTTGATATTATGAATGCCGTATTTTTCACCGTTTTCGGGATGCCCTCGTTCGTTTGGTGGACGCCCACGCAGGGGCGCCCCTGCGTGGGCGTCCGAACCATTATCGTTAACGGGATTGGTCGCCTCTACGATTTCCAGGATGCAATGAAAATGGTTGGGCATCTCCACCATTTCGTGGCATTTTTTACCGGGATATTTGTTTTTCAATTCGTAATCCCATTTTCCATCAACTACCCGGCATCGTTCAATTGTATTTTTTTGTTGCGGATTTTGCCAAACAAACAGGCTCCTGATTTTTTTTAGGCACCTGATGTACGGTGCGTGAGCCTCCTAAAATTAGTTTAGGCACCTGCTGCACCCTACGCGAGCCTCCTCATTCCTTGTTCGGGAATAAATATTCAGGTAAACGTTGTTGGTAAAAATCTTTCCTTTATTGAAAATACCCCCGGCACTGTTCGCCAAAGAACCTGCCCCTTAAGCACCCAAGATTTAATCATTCAATGAACGTTAAACAGTTATAGAAAGCGACTTCCTGATCTCTTCCTTCGCTACTCCTTCGCTGGTTATATTAAAAAACAGAGACCTCCACCGGAACTGGGATAAAGGTGATTACAAAGCCCCTGTTACTAAGATCAGGATTGCAAATCCTGACCAGCCGGGGGCGGAATCATTGTACTATCTTTTATTCTTGTCCTTCAATTTTTTCTCAGCTTCATTTACCTGTTTTAAAAAATGCTTTTCAACTTCTGAAATCTCATTTTTTCTTAATTCCTTATATTTTTCATATTCAGTGTGAGCCTTATCCAAAGCTTGTTTGTGACTAACTGTTCCTCCATGATTTAAAATATCTTTTCTTGTCATTTTCAGGAATGTGTCAAGTTGTTCAATCCAGTCTTTCATGTACATTGGCTCTTGGTTGAGAGCCTGAATTTCTGCCAATTCCAAATAAGCTGTAACTATACGGTTCAATATATTTAGTTCATCTTCTGCGAGGTAATTTTTAGCAACTTCTGTTTCTTGTTTTGTTGGGTTATTTCCTTTAAAACTACTCAGTCCGACATTTGGCTTCCCTGAATCAACTCGTTGATAAATTATCTCTGCTGCTGTGTGACCGTGTGCTGCCCAGTGCATTTTATTTTGAACTGTTTTGAAGAACATTACAGACATTTCCAAAGAAGGGTCATAATCGATACTCGTAGCATATATATCAAGTATTTTTCTCCAAAACACCTTTTCGGATGAACGGATATCCCTGATACGTGCTAATAACTCATCAAAGTAATTTCCTCCACCAGCCTGTTTAAGTAAATCATCGTTCATAGTAAATCCTTTAACGATGTATTCTTTTAATCGTGCCGTTGCCCACTGACGGAATTTTGTGCCCTGATGGCTTTTTACGCGATAACCAACCGAAATAACAACATCAAGGTTATAAAACTTAACAGGACGGTCGGAACCACTAATGTGCAAAATTTGCACATTGCTTTCTTCATGTAATTCTCCTTCTTCAAAAATATTCTTTATATGCTTGGTTATTACTGAACGCTCTTTCTGAAAAAGCTCACTCATTTGCACCTGCGTAAGCCAGACAGTTTCTTCCTCTAAACGAACATCAATTTTTGTTTGCCCGTCTTCGGTTTGGTACAATAATATCTCGGAGTTAGACATTTATCTTAGTAATTTTATACAAAATGTAAATTCAAATATATAAAAATGATTAACAATGAAGTTATCGAATCATATCTTGTTTGCCCATACAAAGCATTTTTTAGATTCAAGTATCAGGTGTTGACAATCCTTGCCCCCAGAGTCTCGTTCCTTGATACGAGCGTCGTCATTCCATGACCCGAAAGACTCAGCCCTTGGAGCGAAAGACTTACTCCTCGAAGCGAAAGGCTTATCCCTCGTTTGCTCAAAAGAAGGGGGCGAAATTACCAACTTTTTGGTGACCTTCACCGGAATGGGATAAAGGTGATTACAAATCCCCTCTTACTAAATGGCTATTTCGGTTCAAATTGTTCCAGTGAGGGGCTTTTACCTTATCTTTGTTTGTCTTCGTTCTGAAAAATAAGATGTTATACCGGAAGAACGAATTAAAACACAATTGAGCAGGGGGGCCGAAAGCCGGAGATATCAAAAAAGGCAGCAGATAGACAAACCTACTGCCTTTTTTCTTGGCTCAACTGTGCCTTAATTCCTAATTTGTTATGGGCTGGTTTTTTTCCAAAATTCTTTTATGTCTTTTGTCTTAACTTTTTTGTCTGAAAATAGTGATATAATTGTTTTTGCTTCCGATATGTCAAAGTAGTAATATTCAATCAAATCGATTGCTTTATTTTCATGAATCTTAGAAATTATATGTGTGTCATTATTTGGTGAAAGACCCATAAATACTATTTTGCCTTTTACTGAAGTTAACTTATTTAAAGCATAATCAATTGTGAATTTTAAGTCTGGATTACTGATTTTTAACATTATCCCTTCATACAAATTTCGAACTAATGCATTATCCGAATTTTTCCAGGAATCAATTTCTGGTCTTAATTCTGGTTTTTCAATATATCCTATCGCAAATTTCTCAATGCCTGAATTAGCATTTTCTTGACTGTCGCTCGCAAATTGTTTGAATGCTCCAGAACTACCAGTCAAGGCAGTCGAAAAAGCATGTTCATATCCCTTAATCGCTGGATTTTTCTCCGCCGGTTTGTCTGACAGTTGGTTTCTAAAACTCTTTGGGTCATACTCTGGTGCTAAAACATGAAACGCACCGTGCAAATATAAAACTTCACGAGTAGTTGCAAGCTCAATGTTTCTATCATAATTGGTTGTAAAAATTGAGTCAAAATCATTCAGGAAATGAATAAATCCGGCAGGGAGATTTTTATGAATTAAATTTATCTTTCCACCATTAAAAATCGAATCTAAGAAAAGTCTACGAAGAAACTCCTGAAAATAAAATCTTTCTGGATTAGTGATTTTATTCTTTCTACAATGAAGTTCATTTAGAAGAAAAAAATCTTCAAAACCAATTTCGCTTATTGGTGTATTGGTTTTATATCTCATTTTGAAATTAGACAACTCAACTTTTTCGTCTTCTAATACAGCAAGTGAATCGTATTGTCCTTTCAAAAAATTAGGTATGGCTTGATACAACATTTTTATCCACACTCTGATTTCGTCTGTGTAAACGTCCTTGTTGTACTTTTTTAATTTAAGCTTTAACAAAGCTCTGTTTATAATCTGTTTATTTGAATAATCAAGACCTCCAAATTGAATATTTATTCCATTGCCTAATATTATATTTTTCATTTACAAAATCTGTATGTTGATGTGTCTTTTAAACTTGCCCATAACGTATGTGTAACCCAACCTGTTTGGGTTATTTAGATTATATAAGTTGCTAATATCTCCCATTAAAGGGGAATAACCCAACCTTTAGGTGCTGTTTTCAAATATATCATCCATCGGATTTTTAATCTTTGTAATATGGTTTTGTGCTACCTGCTTGTAAATTTCTGTCATTTTTGAACTCGCATGTCTTGTTTCCGGTTATGACCTTTATCCTTTCCCCCAACCATCTTCAGCAACTGGTCTATCTATTCCTTCAAAAATCTAATCTTTTCCTTTAGCGATTATATCTCCAAACATTGCTTCAAATTACAACAAATCAGTAGAATAAAAAAGAATGGTTCCAAATTTCGAAAATGATGGATAAATATAGTAGAGACGTACGGCCGTGCGTCTCTACGTGCGATGATGTGTTCCCAATAATTACACGTTGCCATAATTTGCCTTTAAACGACGGAGATATGTGTATGTATTTGATTGGAGATATACGGGAAACACGATTGAGTTATGCGTGTATCTTAATCGAGTTATGCGTATAAGCCCACAAATAGGCAAGTAGTGTGATTCCCAATCTCCATTAAAAAGCTCAGAATTGCAAATCCTGACCAGCCGGGGGCGGTGACGAGGGGCAAGCGGGAGGCGTTGCCCATCATTTTTCCGGTTTGAAAAATTTATCTCTCTCCCAATTTTGGGGATTGGTATTGATATAATCAGCGATACGTTGGTATTCTTCATCATCGCGGATAATATGGTCGTAGAACCGGGATTGCCATTGAAAATCAGCATGTATTTTTCTCATGTTAAATGTGCATATTCCTTTATACCATCTGATGACCCGGGAAATATTGTTATTTAACATTGGATTTTTTGTGCCGGCAAAACCCCCTGTCTTTTGTGCCGGCGTTTGGCGGATTTGTTGCGTTTGTAGAGACGCGATGAATCGCGTCTCTACGGCGGGGGTGTCGTTAATGATTAATATTCCGTGGATATGATTAGGCATGATAACAAATGCACCTAATTCGATATATTGAAATTGGACAGGTATTTCAATCCAATATTCTTCGGCGGTTTTTCCTAATTCAGACGCGATGAATCGCGTCTCTACGATTTCGCCGAAATAACATTCGCGGTTTTGGGTGCAAATGGTTATGAAACAGGCCACTGCATTGGCATAGTCCCACCATTGTGCCCGTGCCGATGGGATGCGGTATTTGTTTTGGAATTTGTCCATAGTATCCGTTGTTATTCATGCTGACCCGGATTTGGTGGTGTAGAGACGCGATTAATCGCGTCTCTCTACGGCGGGGCCGGCATTAATTTCCAACGTTGCAAATAACAGGATATTGTCTGTTTTCAATCCATGTTTTAATGTTTCCCGATCCGGTTCTGTTGATTCGATGCTGATCCTTCGCTGTCCCTTCGCTACCCCTTCGCTGATTTTCCCCAAGTACAGGTGTCCGTTTTGCGCAAGATTTTGCACTGATCCCTGGGTTGGGTTATATTAAAAACAGAGACCTTCACCGGAATGGGATAAAGGTGATTACAAATCCCCTCTTACTAAATGGCTATTTCGGTTCGAATTGTTCCAGTGATTTCGGAGTGGTTTGTGCCAGTTGTTTCGGTTCAAATTGTTCCAGTGAGGGGCTTTTACCTTGTCTTTGTTTGTCTTCGTTCTGAAAAATAAGATGTTATACCGGAAGAACGAATTAAAACACAATTGAGCAGGGGGGCCGAAAGCCGGAGATATCAAAAAAGGCTGGCATGGTCACTCCGAAATAGCCAACTGTCAACTTTCGCCGGAATCACCTGTCAACTTTTACTGGAATATGTAGGTACTGGTTTTCCTGCTGTGAAAAATTTTTTCCCTGCTTAGGAAATTGGAATTTCCACGTTAGGGAATTAAGGTTTCCTGCTGTGGAAAAAAAATCGCCACAGCAGGAAATTGAGTATACATAATACTGGATAAATTGTTACCACATTTTACAAACTGAAAAAGGGCAGGGCATGATTGGTTCCGTAAGATCATCAGTATCTTTTTCCCCGGAATGTTTCCTCTCCTTTTCAATAAAGGTAATTTATAGCTCCTCCAGCACGGTCTGACCAGAAATAGCCAATAGTGAAACGATCTTATAACACGAAGTTTAGTTCAACACTGCCTCCAATACAAAGCGTATGCAAGCAACGCTTTATTGGAGGCTAATTATCGTGTGCAGTTTTTATTCATTCGTTTTAAAATATTCAATACCGTATAAATTTAAATCTACGTGACAAATTGTTTGTCGGATAAAAGTTTTTGTAATTGCATTTGAATCGAAATGATACTTAAATATTTTTGATAAAAGCTTAATTATGTAGTTTTTATCTATTTCTATTTGACTCAGATGAGTGATGGCTTGCAAAACGTGTCGTAGTTCAAGATTACGAAGTTTTCTAACCTTAATCTTTTTGCCTTGTTTAAGTAAATCATAAAACTCAGATATTTTATATGCTGCATCTGAACCTGTGTCCATATTACCATTTTTAAAACGTAAATAGTCTTTAGCTTCTTTTATCAATCGATTCTTAACAGCCGAACACTTTGATCCATGTTCTTGCTCAATCATTTTAAAAGCATCTGTCAATGTAATTTTCGCTTTAGTTAAATAAAAATAGATTGGATAATATGAACTATTCTCATAAAGCACTTTCCTAAAGAATTCATGCGCAATATTCTCTTTCAATTTTTGTGAGAAAAATACTTCAAAAAGTTCATTTAAGGTTATTACTTGGAACTTAGGTTCAATTATTTGTACTATGTTTTTACTGTCAATTGGCTGTACATCTCCTATTAGTTTTAGGGTAGGTGCTCCTTCTTTTTCTACAAAAGTACCTTCGTTAATAAATTTAATCTTTGATAATAGTTCTTCTGGAATCAGAAGCTTTTTTTTATTTCCAATAATCTCACCATCCTGAATATTTAAAAGACCAACATTGTCAACACCAATTTTTGCAATATTCCTAATTGTATTCATCCATTTTTCATTTAGTGAGTTATAGTTGTTTTCTAGGATAATTTTTAATTCAGGATATGAAATTCTTTTACTCTGGCCAGGATAGCGATAGAATATATCACTTTCTTGAATTGTATTGTCTGCAGACTTTATGGCTACAACAGGTTTATTGGTTGATTCATAAATATATAAGAAGCCAAGTTCAACAGATTCGATTTTTTTAATGAATAGTTCGTATCTAATTTCAGGAGCAAAAAAATCTAGTAATTCTTGAGTTAAGTCTTTGTTGTCAAAATCGTGTAATCTTCTATTATTTAAACCAACAATGGAACCATCATTTTTAACTCCATAAATAATTAAACCACCCTGGGCATTCGCAAAACTTGCAATCCATTTATGCAATTTTTTATCGCGGCTTTTTGGACTGTGAAATGATTCTTTAAACTCAATTTCGTTATTTTCTTTTTGTAATATCTTATTATTATCAATCTGAAAATATCTACTCCAATCAAAGGTTATTTCAAATGAATCATTCATAATTTTTTTGTCAAGTGGTGGTCAAATTAAATTGCACACAACGTCCTTGTATTTTCCCCATCGTTCAGCCAAATTATTGTTAAAAGTAAAAATAATAAATGATATTAATGTCAAGTTTATGAGCGGTTTATAATGATGAATAAAATATCGTGGAGCTTATTCCCGTCATCCGTTATGGGCATGGCATTATGCTCCTTCTTTTCCAGAAGAAATACATTCTTCCCGGTCACACTCCCTGGAGTGAAAGACTTAGCCCTTGAAAGTAAAAAGGTTTTCTAATATTACCGGACAATGATTTTCTTTACAAGTATTTCACCATCAATTTTCAATCGAACGAAATATAATCCTGGTCTCATCAGACTGCCGTATGAATCTGTTTTATCCCAAGTGAATTCATATTTACCTACGCTTAACTCACCTTTGAATAACTGCTTAATTTTTTGCCCATTCAAATTATAAATATCCACCATCGTGTTTTTTGTATTATTCAACGAAACTGATATGGTAAGATTTGTTGATACAGGATTTGGATAACAATCGAAAGATACAGGTGTAATCTCCATATCTGTATTCCCTGTATTTATGTCATTAATAAAAACTAAGGCATTTATTTCGCTTGTATTATTGTTATTGTCAACAGCAATTACGGTAAACTTATGTGTTCCTTTCGAATATGTGTTATCAGGTTCATACGAAAGTATAGAGTTAACCGGATCCCATACCGCATCCATTTCGATATTGTCGATTAAGAGTTTCGTTTTTGAGAAATCAATTCCCGAACCGTATTGAGATTCATATATTTTAGCCCAAAATTTTGTGTCCGATTGAATACTATCTCCATTTTCAGGGTTATAGTCGAAAATGTCAGGGGCTGTTTTGTCTAATGCCGGGTTGATTTCTATTCCAACTGCATAGGAACCGGATTTGCTTATTTCTACAGAAACAGTATCTATATCCGGGTTTTTGTCGCCTTCCTGAAGTATCCATTGTAGATTTTCTGCATCGTAATAATAGATTTTAGCCAAAGATTTAAAATTATCATCAAACTCTAATTCCAACATTTTTTTAGGATCAATGGCAATTGAAAGATTAACCGGATCGAATGTTTGTACTACTTCATCTGAGTTGTTTACCAGGCTAATATTGTAATTATCACTGACAACATAAAGCACAGATTTTAAGTCGTCATCATTAATCCCGGTACTTTTTAGGGCAGGGTGGACAACCCGTCTGGAACTATACGCTGTAATTGCTTTAGGTTCAGTAAATGTAGCACTTTTTAATACCGTTTGAGTTGTTGGGTCAAGAGCTCTTAATATAATTTTTCCTTCTGTTGAAAGGATACCAAAGGCTTTACATGTTTTATTCGTTGTTTCAACAAGAAACTCTTTACCTGCTCTTATAATATCTTCCGTTTTTTCAATTAGTGCATTAAATTGATCTTTTATCAATAACAAGGCTCCTTCCATTATGTCTTTAATTTGGTCACCAAAGTCAAATAGTCTTTGGCTATCTGAAACTTTTACTTGGTCAAAAATTGGCAATTGCTTATTATCAACAAAGATATATTTTGATTCTATGTAATCCATTTCGTCTGAATATCTGAAAAAGAATCCAACATTTAATCCTAATCCAGTCCCCGGCATGATATCAAGCTTAGGCAGATCGATATTAATGCTCTTTTCAACAAAAAGTGAACTATTAATAGCTTTTTCGAAAGTAATATGATTTGAGTTTAAATCAGTAGGATTATAAGTAAACAGTTCATTTAAACTTTCGTCGAAATAGTTAGTGCCAATTTTTATAGGCTCTATTTCTTTCCCATACTGGAATATAGATGCAATGCTCTTGGTTAGTTCATTTGCTGTTAAACTATTCGAAATGATATTTCCGGGTATGTTAAATTCATAATTATGTGTTTTAGTTAAACCTGTTAAACTCAATTGCCCTGTTTGTGCTGCTTCAAAAGAAAAATTCAATGAGCTAAAACCTGTTGATGGTAGAAAATTAGCTTTTATTTTTATGATTGAACCATTTTTATAACTCAACAAATGTCCCATTTCATTTTCAAGTTTCAAGGTTGACAGGTTAAAACCAGAAGCATATTTAATTTCATATGATTTTGAACCATTGTTATAATTTGTAAATTTATTATGTAACGCTCTTTTTCCACCAACATCCAATAAACTTATTTTAGGTTGTTTTAGAGTAAAGCCTACATTAGAGCTTGTTTCAATCCCCGTTCCATAAAAACTCGAATACTTTAAATCATTATATGTTTTTCCGGTATCATCTGATATACTTTGAATCAATGCTTTTTTTAGGGTTGCTACAAAAGGATTTATTTCTATACCGCCAATTGAAAATGTTTCAAGTATATATGCTGCTTTTACTTTTTTCACAAAATCATCGGAGAGTCCATCATCAAATATCATCGTTTGACCAATAGTTGCCATTGCTGTTGCTCCAACAGAAGCTCCAATTTCAACTTTATGTTTTAATACATCAATCGCAGGAAATTTTACATCTGCGCCGAAACCTGCATCAAAAGATCTGCTGATAAATTCATCTCCGTTATTGTTTTGAGTAAATGATAATTGCATGCCAGCATTCCCGCTTACAGATACCTTTGCCAGCGCAATATCTACGGCAGGAACTGACCCCAAACTTAAACTGGCGCCGGCACTTCCTCCTGCAAAAACGCTAATGGATTGTTCTATTGGAATTTGGGATATGGTTGCCCGATAAGGTAATAAATCAGTGTTTAAAGAGTAGGACTTATTATCTATCGTAACTTGAGATGGAAGTTCAATTGTAATATTCCGACCAGAAGCAATGCCATTTAAATCCATCCAACATTGTAATAAGTTATTCCCGAGGCATTTACCACCACAAGGAATATCAATGTTATTTTTTTGAATGGAAAAAACAAATTCTTGATTCTGGGGCAATTCAGATTTTATGTGTGTATAGAAATACACTTTAGATCCGGCATAAATGGTTTCATTTATTAGTGGTTGTGTTTGTTTTAACCCACTTCCACTAAAGATTACATCAACTATTTTTGTATTGTTATCTAATGTTATTTCATTTTGTGTTGTTTGTGAATTTAACTTTCCAATCAGGTACCAATTATTTGAAGTAATATTGGAAGGTGATTTAAAACTTTTTACTGTTTGTATAGTTCCTTCGGCATCAATAGAAGGAATATCAATTCTTCCAAGTTCAAAATCAGAACTATTTATTTTCTGATCTTCTGACAGGTAGCAAACAAGTTCTGTTTGTACGGAATTTGTATTACCTAAATTTGTTATTTGGCAGGAAATATAAATATTACCTCCGACAGATATATCCTGATTTGTTACCTGAAAATCTGAAATCGCCAAATCAGGTAGCGACAGAATCTCAATAGAGATAACCGAAGAATTATTGCCTTCTTTATCTTCCGACACACGGTTGTCATCATCTGCTTTTATAATTACATACCATTGTCCGGGAGATAAATCATCAGGGATTGAATATTCAATTTCATTGGTGGATGATGTACTTCCTCCTGGCAGAGGACTTATATTGTCAAATCCCAATTTATTCTTTTCATTTATCGTACCATCCTTAGATAAGTAATATCCGACTTTTGTTTTTCCGGCAGTTTTTTGTGCAATATTTTTAACCTGACATGAAATTACAATTCTTTCACCCGGCAGAACTTTATCTTTTGAAATACTTGATGTGTTAATGACTAAATCGGGTTTGGTTTCTGCAACTATCTCTATTTGACAGGAAATATGATTATTGTCCCTGTCGTTGTCGTCAACAACTTTCTCCGGGTCAGCAACAAAATGGATGTAATAAATACCCTTTGTTAATGATGCCAGTAAATCAAATTTACCGGAACATTTTGCGATCTCACCAGAGTCAGGTCCGCCAGTACCAAATAAAGATGGATCCTTTATTTCGTCTTTAGAAAGATAATTTACAGGATCGTAACTATCTGGATTTTTAGACCAGTACAAATATAATGTCGATTTTGGGGCATCTTCTTGCCCAATGTTTTGAACATTGCATGTCCATTTTATATTTTTTTCTTTGGGGATAAATTCGCGTTTGCCAGATTTTAATTCATAATATACAATGTTTAAATCCGGTTTTAGGGTAATTACATTTAATGAAATTGTCCTGACTTCCGTGTTGTTGGTCTCTGATTCTTCGTCTTCTTTGTCTTCGTAATCGGCGACAAAATGCACGTACCGGGTATAATTTCCGGGGGTTGCAGGTATTAACCCGTCGGGTATTGAAAATCTGCCGCTGTCCGAATCCGAATCGTTATTGTTTAGCCCCTGCGCCAAATTGTCGGCAATGTCTTTTTTGTCTACCAACGTCCCAAGGGAAGAGCTTGAGCTTGACATATAGACGCCCAGTTTTACAATTTTTGCCCTGGTCTCACCATCATTTTTTACCGTGCATGACCAATCTACTTTTGATTCCGGGGAACCATTGACAATATCGACTGCGGAAGGCTTAACAGAACAGGAGGTAATTTTAAAATCCGGTTTTTGAACAATTACATTTAACGAAATTGTTCTGACCTCCGTGTTGTTGGTCTCTGATTCTTCGTCTTCTTTGTCTTCGTAATCGGCGACAAAATGCACGTACCGGGTATAATTTCCGGGGGTTGCAGGTATTAACCCGTCGGGTATTGAAAATCTGCCGTTGTCCGAATCCGAATCGTTATTGTTTAGCCCTTGCACCAAATTGTCGGCAATGTCTTTTTTGTCTACCAACGTCCCAAGGGAAGAGCTTGAGCTTGACATATAGACGCCCAGTTTTACAATTTTTGCCCTGGTCTCACCATCATTTTTTACCGTGCATGACCAATCTACTTTTGATTCCGGGGAACCATTGACAATATCGACTGCGGAAGGCTTAACAGAACAGGAGGTAATTTTAAAATCCGGTTTTTGAACAATTACATTTAACGAAATTGTTCTGACCTCCGTGTTGTTGGTCTCTGATTCTTCGTCTTCTTTGTCTTCGTAATCGGCGACAAAATGCACGTACCGGGTATAATTTCCGGGGGTTGCAGGTATTAACCCGTCGGGTATTGAAAATCTGCCGTTGTCCGAATCCGAATCGTTATTGTTTAGCCCTTGCACCAAATTGTCGGCAATGTCTTTTTCGTCTACCAACGTCCCAAGGGAAGAGCTTGAGCTTGACATATAGACGCCCAGTTTTACAATTTTTGCCCTGGTCTCACCATCATTTTTTACCGTGCATGACCAATCTACTTTTGATTCCGGGGAACCATTGACAATATCGACTGCGGAAGGCTTAACAGAACAGGAGGTAATTTTAAAATCCGGTTTTTGAACAATTACATTTAACGAAATTGTTCTGACCTCCGTGTTGTTGGTCTCTGATTCTTCGTCTTCTTTGTCTTCGTAATCGGCGACAAAATGCACGTACCGGGTATAATTTCCGGGGGTTGCAGGTATTAACCCGTCGGGTATTGAAAATCTGCCGTTGTCCGAATCCGAATCGTTATTGTTTAGCCCTTGCACCAAATTGTCGGCAATGTCTTTTTTGTCTACCAACGTCCCAAGGGAAGAGCTTGAGCTTGACATATAGACGCCCAGTTTTACAATTTTTGCCCTGGTCTCACCATCATTTTTTACCGTGCATGACCAATCTACTTTTGATTCCGGGGAACCATTGACAATATCGACTGCGGAAGGCTTAACAGAACAGGAGGTAATTTTAAAATCCGGTTTTTGAACAATTACATTTAACGAAATTGTTCTGACCTCCGTGTTGTTGGTCTCTGATTCTTCGTCTTCTTTGTCTTCGTAATCGGCGACAAAATGCACGTACCGGGTATAATTTCCGGGGGTTGCAGGTATTAACCCGTCGGGTATTGAAAATCTGCCGTTGTCCGAATCCGAATCGTTATTGTTTAGCCCTTGCACCAAATTGTCGGCAATGTCTTTTTTGTCTACCAACGTCCCAAGGGAAGAGCTTGAGCTTGACATATAGACGCCCAGTTTTACAATTTTTGCCCTGGTCTCACCATCATTTTTTACCGTGCATGACCAATCTACTTTTGATTCCGGGGAACCATTGACAATATCGACTGCGGAAGGCTTAACAGAACAGAAGGTAATTTTAAAGTCCGGTTTAGGAGTAGTTACCGTTATCTTTTTGTATTCAACATTATTCGTTTCTGATTTTTCGTTTGAAACATCATTCCGATAATCAGCTACAAACAAAATATAGTAAGTGCCATCAATCAAATCAGATGGAAGATTTTTAGAAGCACCTTTGTCACTTGTTCCACCTGCAGATAATGAACCAACACCATCATATCCTAACCTGTCATCTCCTGAATCCCATGTTGAATTCTTTGATAAATAATATCCTACCCTTGAACTTCCGGCGTCTCCTTTTCCTGTATTTTTTACGGTACAGTTAAAAGTAACTTTTTCTCCTGCTTTAAATTCATATTTATTTAGAGTATATGAAACTACCTCTAAATCTGGTTGAGCAACATAAATATACCATGTGTGAGTTTCTTTATATGCATAATCTCCATCGTGTCTAATTTCTGCCTGTACTTTTCGATAACTATCAATTGTTATTTCTATTTGAGGATCATATTTCAACGTTGCTTCATCTTGATTTTTAGAATAGATAACGTTATTATTTGCATCAGTCACTTTCCAATCTGCGTAATATTTCCTATTTGTATTATCAACTTGAAATTTACAAGAACTTCCTTTAAGCACATACTCTGTATGAGTTCTATTTGTACTGTTATAAGTTGATTTAAAAGAATAATCTGCTGCACTAAGAACATTTAAAATGAATATGAAAATTGAAGTCAGGTAAACGTATTTCATAGTTTTTGGTTTTTTGTTTGCCTTAGCCCCAAAGGCAGCTTATAAAAAAGAAACGTGGAGCAAGGTCTGCAAGTCTAGAGGTACGACCAAGCACCCACGCAAAACAAACCAAGCACCACGTAAACGTAAGCAGTATCGGTTTGCTTTTTTGCGTTAAATAAATTGGTCGTTTTCTAACAAAAAGCAAACACGTTTCAAATATTTTCAACCACAGATATATGATTTTTTTCAACCTTGTTGATAATGTTCATCCGCATTATTTTCAAACTACTTTTTGTTGGTTTGTGAAAGACAATCGTTTTCATAATAAATTCGGTTTTTTGTTATTGAATGTCGTCGGTTGACAAAATTGCATTCTTTTGCAAATTTTGGTAGCGGGGTGGCTCGTGCGATTTGCGTGGGTTTCCCCAACTGTCCCGAAAGGCAGAAGCGGGTGGGCAAAAACTAATTTTTTCTTGCACCAAACTTCAATCAAAAAATCAATATTATCAATTCGTTTTTTCAAATTTTATTCAGGGTTCAATATTCGTTTCGGTCTTTTGGCTTTGCATACAACAGTTCAAGTATTTTTCTCCAACCTTGCTCCAAGTTACAACAAATCAGCAATATTCGCCATATGAAATAAAAAAAGAATGATTCTAAATATGGGGAGATGGATAAAATATTTTAGAACAATGGTTCTATTCTATAGGTTTTGGCTGTTTTTATTCCTGGGGATGTTTCTTTTTTATAGCACTATTTTTCAAACTACCGCATACAAGCCGCCCACGTGCTCGGGATACGAGGTTTAGGGGTGAATTTTTCTTTATCTACTCGACTAGGCTTTCGTGCTTTATTTTAATTCTTACAATATATTTTTGGTGAAACAATAAAATGATAAAGTGTCTTAGTTCTATCATTGATGACATGTTGACTTTTGAAATATGTATAACCTGTCTGTTTATATTTTATTTCAGCCCAACTATCCACAGTATAAGATTTACTTTTCAAAACTACTTTCTCTTTATATTTTTTATTTATGTTACTTTCCAAATGGTTAATCATAAAAACAACAGCATTATTCTCAAAATCTGTCATATAACTCAAACATTGTTCAACTACATCATATTTGTCACGATTCCACCAACCTTTAAACTCAATTATAATTCTGTGCGGAAGTTTATTTGAGTCTTCTAATTTCAAGTCAATTCTTTTATTACCTTTCTCAACTTCATTATCAGAACATTCATAATTTACACGAAATAAAGATCGAAAGAATATCTGAAATGGAGCTTCGTGATTTATGTTTTCAACAATATTTTCAGAGCATTTTTGATTTTTTTCGTCTTGTTGTAAAATTAAGATTCCTTTGCAAAATGAATTTAGGAATTCTTCAATTGCTGATACATTGTTAACTGTTTGTTTGGTTGATGCCCTTAGTTTTTTAAAAACACAGACAATATTATTACTCATTAGATTAACAGCCTTTGCAATATGCATTAATCTGCACTCTAAAAATCTTTCAGGACAACTAACAAATCCACATTTCCTAAGTTCCCGAAAATACTTATTAAGGATAGAACTTTCATCAAATAGGATTGTACCCATATCATAGAAATTCTCATCTACTTCTTTTAATTTTTGGACTAAATGTTCTCTGTAAATATTACAAAATCCATCAATATCACCTATGCTTGTACAATTCTTCCAAAACTCTTTTTCTATCTCAACTTCAGTAGGTTCCTGTTTTATAATTGTTTCTATGATGGTCCTTTTACAAGGTTCTTCACTGTAATACTTATCAATAAAATACTTCAAACTTTCTTCTGTTGCATTACCTGTAAATGTTATCCTGATTGGAGAAATTTGCCAATATGCCTTTGTAAGTCGCTCAAGAACCTTATTTTCATCAAATATTTCCTTTAGAAAAGCTTCTCCTTTTTCAGAATTACCCTTATATCCATATGCTTCTGCTATTTTCTCAACCTTTAGTTGATGCTTTTCATCAGCAGACAAATCCTTAGCTTGAATTTCAATTAATGATTGATACAGAATATTTAGATTCTTATTCCTGCTTGATTTTAAATCAAATGCCCCCTTAAAATGAAAGCTATCAATTGCTAAACAACTATCATCTATGAGTTCTGCTAATCTATTTGATTTATCAAAATTAATTTCCATTCTAATGTTTAATGCTGTTTCTGCATGAAGCCTAACTCTGTTGTCTCTCCCCGAATCTATCTTCTAAATTGCTATTTTCTGTTTTGTAGCTTTTTATCGAATAAATCCAACACATCAAACAGTCTTTAATATTTTGCAATCCTTTGTGCACTATTGGATAATGGACTCAGCAACAAATACTTCGGCTCATTACAAGATTATCATTTCCTCTCTTTCAGCAACTTTTCAAGCAGTTCGATTTTTTTTCGTTCAGCTTGTAATAATTTTTCAAAGAGTTCCGCAATTTTTTCTATTGGATTATTATTGATATTATCGCCAGCTATATAATAGCCAGCTGCTCCTGTATTGTTCTCGATGTTACTATTTTCAATAATAATAGTTACCGGATCTTCTTCCATCTCTTTAATGAACTCGGGAGCTACATTTAGGGCTTTTGCGAATTCTTTGATCATATCATCCTCAATGACTTTCTTCTGTTCGTATCTGGAGATCATAGTCTGGCTTATCCCAACATCAGCAGCTAAAGCGTCCTGTTTAATTCCCAGTGTATGGCGGATACGCTTAATAGCATGCCCGTGATGTGTGTTTTTTAACGTCTTTTCTTCTGTTTCCATATATTCTCAATTTGTATCAAAATTAATAAAACCCTGAAATTATTGGAATAATTATGAATAGAATGGTAATAATTATTCGCAGTATTCTTTTCATTATCAATTTAAATCTTATTTCCTTTGGATGAACTAAAATTAACTAAAGTAAATATTATGAAGACATAACGGATTTAAAAAGAAATAGTAGTTTTGTATCACAGATACGAAATTGACATAGCGCTTTTTTTGGCCTTAACGACGAATCGGCAAAATTCAATACGAGAGGTCAGATGATGGAAGCGCCCTTATGATATAGGGGCGCGGACATTGTTCTATTCTCTCGTAGGGCCCTTTGCCGAGCCTGTCGTTAAGAATAGCAACAATCGTTCGCGCCTTCTTTTTTTTGTCATTTTTTTCACACTTCAGCCTGCTGCAACCGGACAATCCATCACCCAGCAGGCGTTGAACGAGAGCGATTAGCACTAACTAAGATTTTTCAACCTAAAATCTAAAAGTATGAAACCCAATTTCTGCTTCGTGGCATTGCTATGCCCTTTTGACAATGAATAATTAATAATGAGTAATGAATAATTAGTAATGAATAATTATCCGCGGATGCGGAACAATCAGATTTTAACTCAATAAACTAACTTTATTATGAGAAAAAATGTAATTCAACGATGGGGCCCGGTGAAGACCGGGTTCCTGGCCGGCATGGCTTTGCTTGTGCTGTGCGGATCGTGTAACGACGACGACGAAGGGCCGGCGCTCTTCGACCCGGGAAAACCGGTAGTGATCAACAGCTTCATTCCCCAAACAGGCGGGGCAGGCCAGCGACTGGTGATCTATGGGAATAACTTTGGCAGCGACACCTCGATCGTCCGGGTGTTCATCGGGGGCAAAGAGGCGACGGTGATCGGCGTGAATAATGAAAGCCTTTATTGCCTTGTGCCAGAAAAAGCTTATGACGGCGACATTGAGATGCGTGTCGGCAAGGGGGAAGATCCTGCCCTGGCCACCGCGGATGAAGTGTTCGGATATGAGCGGAAGACGGTGGTGAGCACGCTGTGCGGGTATGAAGATGAAAACGGCGAGTATGAAACCG
Organism: Prolixibacteraceae bacterium; assembly: GCA_963662895.1. GTDB lineage: Bacteria > Bacteroidota > Bacteroidia > Bacteroidales > Prolixibacteraceae > GWE2-42-39. Next base: position 2,631,020 of record OY759981.1, read on the forward strand.
TCAATGGCCCGTTCTCCGATTGCGGCGGCTTTCAAAACCCTTCGTGGCTGGCCTTTGACCCGGAGGACCCGCAGCTCCTTTACATGGCACAGGACGGAGGCAATGTCCGGTTGCTCAGTTTCAGGGACAGCACGGTGAGCACTCCCATCACGCGGGGAATGGGCAACTGGGACCGGCTGCGCACCATCGACTGGACCCTCGACGGGCAGTACATGATCATAGCCAACGACCAGGGGGGCGAAAACGATATCAGCACGTCCATCCTGTCCCGGGCCGGTAATTTTACCGGTCCGCAGGTCATGACCCGTTATAAACAATGCAACGGGGCGTCCATCCACCCGGTAAACGGCGAGTTGTATTTCAACAGCTATGAAAAAGGCCAGTTCTTTCGCTACGACATGGAGCGGTATTTCAACGGCGAACTGGGGGTGAAGGACTATGAAGAACTGTTCAAGATACAGGACAACGGGTGGGAGTTTAACATCCGTATACACCCCACGGGAAACTATGCCTATATCGTGGTGATCAACCAGCACTACATTTTGCGTACCGACTATAATTGGGACCGCCGGACCTTTACCTCACCCTACCTGGTATGCGGTGAAGCCAGAACCTCCGGCTGGGTCGACGGAGTGGGCTCCGGCGCGCGTTTAAGCACCCCTTACCAGGGCGTGTTTGTGAAGAACCCTGACTATGCCGGCAAAGACGACGAATACGATTTCTATTTTACCGAGCAGGGCAACCACGACATCCGCATTTTAACGCCGGAAGGCAAGGTAACCACTTTTGCCGGGCGGGGCAGTACGGGCGTCAATTCCAATTCCTATGGATACATCGACGGCGATTTGCGCGGGGAGGCCCGTTTCGACCAGCCCAAAGGACTGGCATACGATGAGCAGCACCAGGTGTTTTATGTGGGGGACGCTGCCAACCACCGTATCCGCAAAATAGCCCGGGAAGGGGAATAGTGCAGAGAATAAACAAATCAAAAACATGAAAAATTTTCTAATAACATCTATCCTGCTGCTGGGGCTTTCAGTACAAGCCTTTGCGCAGGAGACAATCGTAGTGACAGGCGTTGTGACCGGCGCCAAAGGAGAACCGCTGGTGGGCGTCAATATTATCGTGAGCGACGTGCCCGGACTGGGCACGATCACCAACGCCGACGGGAATTACCGGATCAGAATGGAACCCTTTCATAAACTGATCTTCTCATACATCGGGTACGACAGGCAGGAAATACTGGTGAAAGACCAGCGCCGGATCGATGTTACGATGAAAGAACCGGCATCCGGCTTACTCGACGAGGTGGTCATTACCGGTACAGGGGCCCGGAAGAAACTGACGGTGACCGGCGCCATCACCACCGTAAAAATGGACGAGTTAAAGACAAACCCTTCGTCGAGCATCACCAATACGCTGGCAGGTAACGTGGCCGGGATCATGTCGATGCAAACCTCCGGGCAGCCCGGTAAAAATGTTTCCGAATTCTGGATCCGGGGTATCTCCACCTTTGGCGCCGGTACGGAAGCGTATGTGCTGGTCGATGGCTTTGAACGCGACCTGAACGACCTGAACATTGAGGACATCGAATCGTTCTCGGTGCTCAAGGATGCGTCGGCCACGGCCATTTATGGCGCTAAAGGCGCCAACGGCGTTATCCTGATCACCACCAAACATGGCAGGGCCGGCAAGATCAACATCGATGTCAAGGTGGAGGGCACGTACAATACCCGTACCGTCACCCCTGAATTTGCGGACGGCTACACCTATGCCAACCTGCTGAACGAAGCGCGCATCACCCGCAATGAGGAAGCGATGTATGGGGAAGAAGAACTGGAGGTCCTGCGGCTGGGCCTTGACCCTGACCTTTATCCTGATGTGGACTGGTGGAACACGGTGCTGAAAGACGGCGCCATGAGCTACCGCGCCAACCTGAACATGAGCGGCGGCGGCACCACGGCACGTTATTTCGTCTCCGGCAGTTACGTGGAAGAACAGGGGATGTACAAAACCGGCAAAGCAGTGCAGAAAGAATACGATACCAATGTCAACTACAGGCGGTGGAACTACCGTATGAACACCGACATCAATATTACAAAGGGTACCGTATTAAAGGTGGGAGTGTCCGGTTCGCTGGACAGGCAGAACAGTCCGGGCCTGGGGGACGATCTTTGGGGCGAACTTTTCGGATACACGCCGGTCCTCACGCCTATCATGTATTCCAATGGCTATGTGCCTGCCTGCGGAACGGGCAGCAAGACCAACCCCTGGGTGGCGGCCACGCAAACAGGCTTTAACGAGACCTGGGAAAACAAAATACAAACCAATGTGTCGCTGGAGCAGGACTTTGACTTCATCGTCAAAGGGCTCCGTTTTGTGGGGCATTTCGGGTACGACACCAACAACAGTAACTATATCAACCGTAAAAAATGGCCCGAACAGTGGAAGGCCGAACGGGCGCGTAACAGCGAAGGCGAACTGGTGTTCACCAAAATCTCCGAACCCGGTGAAATGTACCAGGAGAGTGGGTCGGACGGCGACCGGAGGGAGTTTCTCGACCTGATGTTCAAATACGGCCGCGGCGTTAAAGACCATCATTTTGGCGGGACGTTCAAATACACGCAGGATGCTTACATACAAACACAGAACCTGGGCAGCGACCTCAAGAACGGGGTTTCCAGACGCAACCAGGGACTGGCCGGACAGGTCACCTACAACTGGAACTACCGCTATTTCGCTGATTTCAACTTCGGGTACACCGGTTCGGAAAATTTTGCCCCCGGACACCGGTTCGGCTTCTTCCCGGCCTTTTCCGTGGCATGGAACCTGGCAGAGGAAAAGCCTGTCAAACAAAATGTCCGGTGGATAAACATGTTCAAGGTCCGTTATTCACACGGGAAAGTAGGGAACGACAACCTGGGGGATAACCGTTTCCCGTACCTCTGTACCATATCAGGCGGTGCCTCAGGCTACCAGTGGGCCGAGTACGGGAACGACAAATCGTACCGCGGCCTGTATTACTCCCAGGTAGCGTCTCCGTACGTCACCTGGGAAATAGCCACAAAGAATGACCTCGGCGTGGACCTGTCGCTTTTCAATGACAAATTCACGTCCGGCGTGGACTATTTTAACGAAAAACGAGAAGGAATTTATATGAGACGGCAGTATTTGCCGGAAATAGCGGGACTGGAAAGCAGGCCCAGCGCCAATGTGGGGGCTGTCCGTTCAAGAGGGTTCGACGGACGCTTCGATTACAGGCACAAGGTGGGGGAGGTAGACATGACCATCCGCGGTACCCTTACGTACAGCAAAAACAAGGTCCTGGAAAAAGACGAGGAAAATAATGTTTATGCCTATCAAATGGAAGAAGGCTACCGGGTGAACCAAAGCAAGGGACTGATCGCCCTGGGACTGTTCAGTGATTACGACGATATTCGCAACAGTCCCGGACAGGAGTTTGGCGACTACCAGCCGGGGGACATTAAGTATAAGGACGTCAATGGCGACGGGGTGGTCAACGACGGCGACATCGTGGCTATCGGTGCCACCACCACACCCAACCTGGTTTATGGCGCGGGCATCTCTTCCCGGTGGAAAGGACTGGATGTGAACGTGCATTTCCAGGGCGCCGGCAAATCGACTTTCCCCATCTACGGCAAATGCGTGTATGCCTTCAGCGAAGGGGAATGGGGGAACATCCTGAAAGGGATGGTCTCAGACCGCTGGGTCTCCGCTGATATCTCGGGCGACCCTGCCACGGAGGACCCCAATGCATCCTGTCCGCGGCTGAGCTATGGGGGAAATGCCAACAACTACCGCAATTCTACTTTCTGGCTGCGCAACGGACGGTATGTCCGCCTGAAAACGGTCGATATAGGGTACACCCTTCCCAAAAGCATTGTCAACAGGTTCCATATCAATAATGTCCGCGTGTCCCTGGTGGGCACCAACCTGGTGACCTGGTCGGGATTTAAAATGTGGGACCCTGAAATGGGCGACCCGCGGGGAGAAGAGTATCCCCCGGCAAAATCAATCACCCTGGGAATAAGCGTTAATTTGTAAAATGAAAAACAAAATGAAGAGAAAAATATATATTCTGACAGCAGCACTGCTGGGAACAGGGACCTTTTTTTCCTGTTCGGATTACCTGGAGTCCGATCAGTATTTTAAAGACCGGATGACCGAAGAAAAGGTGTTCGGGAGCAAAGAGTACTCGGAAGAGTGGCTGGCCCATACTTATTCCTTTCTGACAAATGAATGTGCCGACGTGTGCAGTAAGGGCTATACGCCGCATTGCTTTGCCGACGACATGTACTACGGCGACCGTGACGGTAATTATGACGTTAGCACCGAACCGGCCTTGTCGTACAACGAGTTTCACATGGGGGAATATACCGAGGATGACAAGCAGGACTCCTGGGCACAGTGTTATAAAGGCATCCGCAATGCCACTACGTTCATCCTGAACATCGGCATCAACCGGGAAATGACTACTGAAGAGATAGCAGACTATAAAGCGCAGGCCCGCTTTGTAAGGGCTTATTACTACTGGCTGCTGTTGCGCAAGTACGGTCCGGTCCCGCTGCTCCCGGAGGAAGGGGCCGATTATACAGAGAGCTATGACGAGATAGCCACTCCCCGCAGCACCTATGAAGAGTGTGCGGAATACATCAGCAACGAGATGGTGCTTGCAGCCAAAGACCTGCAGGTGACCCGCCGCGATGAACAATCCGTGGCCCGGCCTACCCGCGGTGCGGCGCTGGCTGCCCGTGCCAAAGTGTTGCTCTACGCCGCCAGCCCGCTGGCCAACGGGAATATCGGTGATTATGCCCGGCAGTTGACAGACGACCAGGGAACGCCATTGCTGTCTGCCGACTATAATGAAGAAAAATGGGCCAGGGCAGCCGCTGCCGCCAGGGACGTGATGGAGCTCGGGGCCTACCACTTGTACGTGGCCAATTTCCGTACCACGGGCTCCTCTTCTTACCCTGTCACCATCGCTCCCCCGTACAACGACGAATTTTCCGGCAACAACTGGCCGGACGGCTGGGCCGACATCGACCCGTTCGAATCGTACCGCGCTGTGTTTAACGGTACGCTGAATGCCTCGGAGAACCCGGAACTGATCTTCACACGCGGAAATAACGGCGGTGAAAGTGTGGCGATGATGGTGGCGCACCAGTTGCCGCGTATCGCCTCGGGCTGGAACACGCACGGGCTGACACAAAAACAATGCGACGCGTACTACATGAACGACGGCGCTGACTGTCCGGGCAAGGACAAAGAGATAGGGCGCGGCGACGGCAGCGACCGGCTGACCGGTTACGTGACGCAGGAAGATGTGGACGCCGGCCGGTACCAGCCGCTGGCCGAAGGCGTATCGCTGCAATATGCCAACCGCGAACCCCGCTTCTATGCTTCAGTGGCTTACAACGGCAGTGTCTGGCACCTGGAAAACGAATCGCAGGAACAGAACCGGGAACAGCAGGTCTTTTATTACCGGGGTGACGGGAACGGCTATACCAACACCATGTTCTGGCTCCGTACCGGCATCGGCGTCATGAAATTTGTGCACCCCAGGGATACCTATGAAAACGGGGATCTTGGCAATGTGGTATCCAAGACGGAACCGGCCATCCGTTATGCCGACATCCTGCTGATCTATGCCGAAGCATTGAACGAACTGGAAAGTTCTTACAGCATCCCGTCGTGGGACGGCTCGCAGGCCTACACCATCAGCCGCGACATCAGCGAGATGAAAAAAGGCATCCGCCCGGTCCGCATCCGCGCCGGTGTGCCCGACTATACGGCAGAGGTGTACAGCGACCGGGATGCGTTTCGTAAAAAGCTGAAACGTGAACGGCAGATCGAACTCATGGGCGAAGGACAGCGCTACTACGACCTGCGCCGCTGGAAAGATGCCCCGGAGGAAGAATCACTGCCCGTGTATGGATGCAACGTCCTGATGACTTCAGGCCAGAAAGACCTGTTCCACACGCCGGTAGTTGCCTGGGCGCTTCAATCGGCATTCTCGCGCAGGATGTGGTTCTGGCCCATCAGGCACAGCGAACTGAAGCGCAACAAACGCCTCACCCAGAACCCGGGATGGACCTATAATGATTAAAGAATCGCGATTGCAGATTAACGATTAACGATTGCAGAAGTTCGGGGGCCTAAGGCCGTTTGATCCTTTATGTTTGAAAAAGTTTGATGGCCTGCGGCCTGTTTGAGGAGTTTGATGGCTTCGCCGTTTGATGGTTTGACGCTTCGCGTTTGAGGGAGGTTGCTCCTTGTCCCTGAAAGGGGCATATATCAATAACCCGGGGTAAGTGAGGCACGAGCGCAACCCCGGGTAAAGAGGCCCCCACCTACACCCGCCCGCGGGAAAACGTTGATCAGGGCCGGTTATTCTCCCCGGGCGGAACGGCGGTGCCGGTAGCAGAAGTTCGAAGCCTAAGGCCGTTTGATACTTTGTGTTCGGAACGTTTGAGGGGCGTTACCCTTTATCCTTAGTTCTTTGAAATATTGTTTTATATACAGACTCCTGCAAAAATGCCAAGAAAGGTATCCGGGAGGTCAAGTCCCCGGTTCACCGGCAGGTGAAAAGCAGGGATGGCCGGTCAAAGTAGTCCGGGCCGGCGTTGGCGGGAGCGGTTTTTGGCGGGTCTTCAGGGATATGTGCCGGGAAGAAAAAACCGTGAGGCGGGCTGAAGGATGACTTTGACAAGACTTTTACTTCCTTTTGGTCGACTGCAAAAGGAAGGGCCCCGCCGGCCTGAGGCGAATAAAAAAGAACAATAAACATGGGACAGATTGCTTCGTCGTCGTACCTCCTCCCCGCAATGACCGGCGCCTAAAAAAGGAGGGGACGAGGCTGTGCAAAAAAACAATTATTAAACACGAAGACATGAGGACACAAAGAATAAATATTTATAGAACAATACATTGTGTCTTGGTGCCTTTGTGTTTAAATTTATATTCTTATCTTTTTGCACAGCCTTTCCCTTTTTCCCATGTCCCTTACGTCATTGCGATCCGGCAGTTGCCGGAGAAGCAATCTCATCAACCTGTTTGAGGCGGAACGTTTGAGGGACATTGCCCCTTATTGGGGAAAGACGTTCAACCCGCTTCGGGGTTATGGTTTTTGGGGTGACGCCCTGTTTTCCCCCAATTGCATAGGGGGTGATGAATATTCAACCCTCCGGGTTGTAAACGTAGAGAAAGATGTTAATGAAAACTTTATACAGATTTTTCTCAACGGGAGCATAAAACTGTCCCTGAAAGGGGCATATATCAATAACCCGGGGTAAGTGAGGCACGAACGCGACCCCGGGAGACGGAACCCCTCCCACACCCGCCCGCGGGAAAACGTTGATCAGGGCCGGTTATTCTCCCCGGGCGGAACAGCGGCGACGGTTGATATAATAATAGATAAATTACTTACTTGTTTAAACTGAAAAAATAAAACACATGAAAAAGAGATATCGATTACTATTTATGCTGGCTGTACTGGTATGGTGCAGCTCATGCAACGACGAATGGAAAGAAGAACAATTCGAACATTACGTTTCTTTCAAGGCTCCTTCTGACGACAACGGGGTGACGCCAATCTATGTGAGGTACAAACCTGACGGGGAAGTGACCTGCCAGCTTCCCCTGACCGTCAGCGGGTCGACCACCAACAACAGCGACCTGACCGTCCATGTGGCGCTGGACCCCGACACGCTGGCGACACTGAATGACGAACGTTTTCAAAGCCGCGAAGACCTTTATTATCAGGAACTGGAAAGCCGGTATTTCACGATGCCCGGCACGGTGGACATTAAGGCCGGGGAGAACACCGCCCTGCTGGATATCGATTTCACGCTGGGAGGAATCGACCTGGTGGACAAGTGGGTGCTTCCCCTGACGATCGTGGACGATCCTTCGCATGGCTACGTGGCGAATCCCCGCAAGAACTACCGGAAAGCGCTGCTCCGTATAATGCCTTTCAACGACTACTCGGGAACATACAGCGGTACAGCGTTGAAAACTTACCTGAAAGGCTATGAGGATGACGCCGCCATTGTCGAGAGCGAAATTCCTGTTTACGTGGTGGACGAAAACACGGTGTTCTTCTATGCCGGGACCGTGGACGAAGAAAACACCGACCGCCGCCATTACAAGATTTACGCTTTATTCGACGATGCAACAAAGATCGTAACGCTCACGGCGGAAGACCCCAATATCGGGTTCACGGTGAACAGAACCCCTGTGTTCAGCGGGGAAGAGACGATGGACGCCACCCGTCCGTACCTGATGCACCGCTACGTGACCATCAGTAATATCGATTATAATTATACGGATTATACTTCCGTCACGGGCGCTGCCATCTCTTACACGGTAAGAGGGTCGATGATCCTGGAACGCAAGATCAACACCCAGATACCAGATGAAGACCAGGCGATTGAATGGTGAAAAGGGGGGGCATCCGTTTGAGTAATTGAGAGATGTTGGTGGTAATAATATTACAGAAATGGAAGAAACGAACGTTAATACGAATATTAAGGATCTAAACCAATTAGTACCTGTTAACCATGAGAAAACTACTTTTTTTATTATTGATTATTTTATCATCTGATCATTTACGGGCTGATCAGGAACGTACATGGGTTGCCGTTGTTGATCGTCCGGATACAACAGCCCGGAATTCCTTTTATAAAGGGAACCGGCCTCCCCTGAAACAGGGAGTGTTCATAAAACTGCCGGTGGGCGCTGTCAGTCCCCGCGGCTGGCTGCGGGAATGCCTGCTCCGTCAGCGGGACGGGCTGAACGGTCACCTGGGAGAGATCAGCGCCTGGCTCCAAAAAAAGGACAATGCCTGGCTCTCCAAAACAGGCGATGGCGCCTGGGGCTGGGAAGAAGTTCCTTACTGGCTGAAAGGCTATGGCGACCTGGCTTATATACTGAAAGATCCGCGGATGATCGCCGAGGCGAAAATCTGGATCGAAGGGGCCCTGAACAGCCAACGTCCGGACGGCGACTTCGGTCCGGCGCATTACGAGGATGGCAAACGGAATTTCTGGGGCAATATGGTCATGCTCTACTGCCTTCAGTCCTACTACGAATACTCGCATGATCAGCGGGTGCCAGACCTGATGACCGGCTTCTTTAAATACCAGCTGGGCATCCCGGATGCGGATTTTATGAAGGGGTACTGGGAAGGCCTGCGGGGCGGCGATAACCTGTACAGCGTGTTCTGGCTGTATAACAGAACAGGGGATGACTTCCTGATGGACCTGGCTAAGAAAATCCACCGTTGCATGCCAGGCTGGGCATCCCGTAATAACCCGCACAAGTCGGGGAACCATCCGCGTCATAACAATCCTTCGTGGTACGACCTGCTTCCCGACTGGCACAATGTGAACGTGGCCCAGGGGTTCCGGGAACCGGCTGAATATTTTCTGTTGTCGAAAGACTCTGCCGACCTGCACGCTTCCTGTGATGTCTTCGATATCATCAGGGAACATTTCGGCCAGGTCCCCGGCGGAATGTTTGGCGCCGACGAAGTAGCCCGTCCGGGATATGACGACCCGCACCAGGGTATCGAGACCTGCGGACTGGTCGAAGAAATGAATTCGGACGAGCAGATGCTCCGTATCTCGGGCAATCCGTTCTGGGCCGGTCATGCCGAAAATGTGGCATTCAACATGTACCCTGCAGCGCTCACTGCCGACATGAAAGCTTTGCGTTATTTTACGGCTCCCAATATGGTCGTCTGTGATGAACGGGACCACAGTCCCGGCATCATGAACTCAGGCCCGTTCTTTATGATGAACCCGTTCAGCAGCCGGTGCTGCCAGCATAACCACGGACAGGGCTGGCCCTGCTATGCCGAAAACCTGTGGATGGCTACTCCCGATAACGGGGCTTTCGCAGCCCTGTATGCTGCCTGTGAGGCAAAGATCATGGTAGGGAACGGCCCGGAGGTAACCCTTCAGGAAATAACCCAATATCCGTTTGAAGAGGGAGTACAAATCAGCCTGTCAATGAAAAAGCCTGTAAAGTTCCCGTTATACCTGCGCATCCCGGAATGGTGCAGCCAGGCATCGCTGGAAGTAAACGGCCAGGCAGTGGGCGTATCCCCCGCAGCGGGGAAGATCGTTTTGCTGGAACGGAAATGGAAAAACGGTGATCGCATTACCCTGGAACTACCGATGAGAATCAGTGTACAGCATTGGACTAAAAACCATAACAGTGTGAGCATAAACTATGGTCCGCTGACATTTTCGCTGAAAATCAAAGAAAACTACGTGAAAAAGGAGAGCGACCAGACCGCTATCGGCGATTCGAAGTGGCAGGCAGGAGTGGACCGGTCCAGGTGGCCTTCCTGGAACATATTGCCGGAATCGGCCTGGAACTACGCCTTGGTGCTGGATGAGAAAGATCCCGCACGGTCTTTCCGTCTGGAAAAAAAGGCCTGGCCAAAGTCTGATTACCCGTTCACCACAGACGATGTACCGCTGGTGCTCAAAGCAAAGGCCAGGCAGGTTCCCCAATGGAAACTGGACCAGTACGGACTCTGCGGCAAGCTGCCCGACAGTCCGGTAATAACGGACCAGCCGGTAGTGGAGGTTGATCTGATCCCCATGGGGGCAGCCAGGCTGAGGGTCAGCGCAATACCCTGGAGTAAGAATTGATGTTTGGGGCTTCACGTTTGATAACCTGCGGCTGTTTGAGGCGGAACGTCTGAGAAGTTTGATGGCTTCGCCGTTTGAGGGTTTGACGCTTCGCGTTTGATGGACGTTGCTCCCTTTATTCGCCGGGGCTGTCCCTGAAAGGGGCATATATCAATAACCCGGGGTAAGCGACGTAAGGAGCGACACCCCGGGTAAAGGAAGCCCCTCACCTCTACCCGCCCGCGGGAAAACATTGATCAGGGCAGATCACCTTCCCCGGGCGGAACAGCGGCGACGGTAGCAAAAGTTCGAAGCCTAAGGCCGTTTGACACTTTGTGTTTGAAAGAGTTTGACGGCCTGCGGCCTGTTCGAGGCGGAGCGTTTGATGGGCGTTTGCCCTTTATCCTTAGTTCTTTGAAATACTGTTTTATATACAGACTCCTGCAAAAATGCCAAGAAAGGTATCCGGGAGGTCAAGTCCCCAATTCACCGGCAGGTGAAAAGCAGGGTTGGCCGGTCAAAGTAGTCCGGGCCGGCGAAGGCGGGAGCGGTTTTTGGTGGGTCTTCATGGATGTGTGCCGGGAAGAAAAAACCGTGAGGCGGGCTGAAGGATGACTTTGACAAGACTTTTACTTCCTTTTGGTCGACTGCAAAAGGAAGGGCCCCGCCGGCCTGAGGCGAATAAAAAAGAACAATAAACATGGGACAGATTGCTTCGTCGTCGTACCTCCTCCCCGCAATGACCGGCGCCTAAAAAAGGAGGGGACGAGGCTGTGCAAAAAAACAATTATTAAACACGAAGACATGAGGACACAAAGAATAAATATTTATAGAACAATACATTGTGTCTTGGTGCCTTTGTGTTTAAATTTATATTCTTATCTTTTTGCACAGCCTTTCCCTTTTTCCCATGTCCCTTATGTCATTGCGATCCGGCAGTTGCCGGAGAAGCAATCTCATCAACCTGTTCGAGGCGGAGCGTTTGATGGACGTTGCCCCTTATTGACGGAAAGACGTTCAACCCGCTTCGGGGTTGTGGTTTTTGGGGTGACGCCCTGTTTTCCCCCAATTGCATTGGGGGTGATGAATATTCAACCCTCCGGGTTGTAAACGTAGAGAAAAATGTTAATGAAAACTTTATACAAATTTTTTTCAACGGAAGCTGTCCCCGAAGGGTGGCAAATGTTAATCACCGTGAGTGATAACTCACGGAAAAGGAAGACCGGACCAATGTTGCCTTCCGCCCGCGGGAAAACGTTGATCAGGGCCGGTTATTTTCTCCGGGCGGAAGCGATTATCTCCCCCGGAGTTTGCCCGGACCACAATCCTTTTTAACTTTAGTGTCCGGTTTTTACCGGGATAAGAATGTGTAGATTCTCAGGTGTAATTGTATTAGACATATAAATAACATAACAAAAACAAGTAAACCCGATTAAAAATGAAAAAATCTTATTTTTTGTTTGCATTTCTTTTGGCAGGGATGATCGTGATTTCCTGCGTTCAACAACATAAAAATCATCAGGAGCCGGTCACTACCGGACTCCGGGCTCCTGCTTATCCGCTGGTCACCATCGACCCGTACACCAGTGTCTGGTCGGAGACCGATAACCTGTACGATAGTCCGGTACGTCACTGGACAGGAAAGGTACATCCCCTGATTGGGGCCATTCGTGTCGACGGACAGGTTTACCGATTCCTGGGCAAAGAAGACATTCCTTTACAACCGGTGGTTCCAATGGCCAAGGACGAACCCTGGGAGGGAAAGTACACGATGAAATCTCCGGCTCCGGGATGGGAGAAGACTAATTTCAGTGCCGGTAAATGGAAATCAGGTGCTGCTGCTTTTGGAACACCTGGCATGCAGGCTACAGGCACTCCATGGGAGACCAAAGAGATCTGGGTACGTCGGGAATTTACAATGCCTGCCATTATCCCCGGAATAACGCTTTATCTTATTTATTCTCATGATGATGATTTTGAATTGTACCTGAACGGGAAAGAAATCGTCAATACCGGTAACCGGGCTAAAAGTGGAGTCGTTCTGAAAATAGATGCAGACCTTCTTAACAGTGAGGGCAAAAATGTGATCGCAGCTCATTGCCTTGACCGTGGAGGACTGGCTTATGTTGATTTTGGGATCTATAAGGAGAGTGATCAGCCGGAAATTTTCGCACAAACTGCTGTTCAGGATCGTGTAGCCTTGTCGGCCACGCAAACACATTATGGATTTACCTGTGGACCGGTCAGCCTGAAACTGGATTTCACTTCCCCTTTGCTCCCTGATAATCTGGACTTACTTTCCCGCCCGGTAAATTACATCAACTATGAAGTAATCCCCAATGACGGTAAATCACACAAAGTAGAACTTTATTTTGAGATCACCCCGCAATGGGCCGTGAATGAGCCCAATCAGGAAGTGGAAGTTACAACAGGAAATACCGGTACGATCAGTTATCTGAAAGCCGGGACAACCAGCCAACCCGTTTTGCAGAAAAAAGGGGATAATGTCCGTATTGATTGGGGGTATGTTTACCTGGCTGCAAATCAGGATGCCAATTCATACATGTCCATCGGTAGCTACGATGATGCAAAAAAAGTTTTCGTTGAAAACGGTTCACTTCCTGCGGGTGAGACCAGTATAACTGCAAAGATGGCTCAATCGATGCCTGCTATGGCCTGTGTTGAAGAACTGGGAGACGTGTCTGCAAAACCAGCCAGTGGCTATGTTATGATCGGCTATGACGATATCGAATCGATCCAGTACTTTGGGACGAACCTGAAAGCCTGGTGGACAAACAACGGTACCGTAACGATGGATCAGGCCCTGCAGGATGCATCAAATGATTATGCCGGTGTGATGGAACGCTGTGCAGAGATGGATAACCGGGTATGGAACGAAGCGGTTGAAAAGGGAGGAAGGAACTATGCCGACCTGTGTGTACTGGCCTTCCGGCAGTCGATTGCCGCCCATAAACTGGTGAAAGACACGGAGGGCAACATCCTGTTCCTGTCAAAGGAAAACTTCAGTAACGGGTCGATCGGAACAGTGGATGTAACCTACCCGTCGGCCCCCCTGTTTTTGAAATACAACCCCGACCTGCTGAAAGGAATGATGAACCCCATCTTTTATTATTCGGAAAGCGGGAAATGGGACAAGCCTTTTGCGGCGCACGATGTGGGTACTTATCCCAAAGCCAACGGACAGACTTACGGAGGGGATATGCCGGTGGAGGAATGTGGAAACATGCTGATCCTGACCACGGCAATTGCCCATGCTGAAGGAAAGGCCGGTTATGCGCAACAGCATTGGGAGGTGCTGACCACCTGGGCCAATTACCTGCTGGAACACGGACTGGACCCCGAAAACCAGTTGTGCACGGACGACTTTGCCGGACATTTTGCACATAACGTGAACCTGTCGGTAAAAGCCATTACGGGAATAGCCGGCTACGGCAAGCTGGCTGAAATGCTGGGAATGAACGAGGTGGCCGGGAAATATACTTCGGAGGCCAGACACATGGCAAAAGAATGGATGAAAATGGCAGACGACGGTGACCACTACCGCCTGACCTTCGGCCAGCCGGGCACATGGAGCCAGAAATATAACCTGGTATGGGATCAGCTGCTGGGACTGGACATCTTCCCTGAAGAGGTGACTCAGAGGGAGGTGGCTTACTACCTGACCAGACAGAATACCTACGGCTTGCCGCTGGATAACCGCAAGACCTATACCAAGGCCGACTGGATCGTGTGGACAGCCACCCTGGCCGGTGACCAGGCAACCTTCCAAAAGTTTATTGACCCGCTGCATAAGTTTGTGACCGAAACACCCGGGCGGGTCCCAATGACCGACTGGTACGAAACGACCAATGCCACCCAGGTGGGCTTCCAGGCCCGTTCGGTGGTAGGCGGCTATTTTATAAAAATGTTAGCTGAGAACCATTAGACGCTTATGTCGCTAAAATTGCCAACATGTTGTTCAATTCTACGTTGACAGCTTCTTTCAAAATCGAAAAATCCATCCGTTTTACCCTAAGCCCCAAGGGGAACCGGATCGATTTTTCTGATTTCTCCCCTTGGGGTTGGGGTATAAAATCAGAAAAATTGATCTTCCTTCTAAAGCTGTCAACGTAGAATTAAAATAGAAAATTTATTACTGAATAAAAATGGAAAACAGAAATGCTAAAAGGCCACCCCCTATCTATGTTGTTTCCGGAGGAAAAGGACTGGCCGGGAACAACATGGTTCAGTCGTTGCTGATCCAGTACCCGAACAATAACGTGCCGGTTGTTATTATTCCTGATGTGAGCACTGTTGAGGAGATTGAGAAGATTATACTGAAAGCCAAAGAAGACGGGGGGGTGATCACGCATACCATGGTAAATCCGGGGCTGAGGAAAATTTTTAATGAACTGGGGCTTCGATATCAGGTGAAAATAATCGATTTCATGGGAAAGCTGTCCGGATATCTCGATCAGCATCTCGATATTGAGCCTCTGCAACATCCGGGTTTGTACCGTGAAATAAATGCTGAATATTTCGATCGTATAGAGGCTATTGAATTTACCCTGAGCCATGATGACGGATTGAGGCCTGAACGCTTGCACCAGGCAGAGATCATACTGACCGGTGTCTCGCGTTCGGGGAAAACGCCACTGAGTGTGTACCTGGCCATGTATGGCTGGAAAGTTGCCAATGTGCCAATAGTGAAAGGAGTTCCTGTGCCTGAAGAACTGTTCGAAGTAGACAGGAACAGGGTTTTCGGGCTTAATATCAGTGTTCCCAGTCTTATTGCACACCGGGTTAAACGGATGAAAAGTTTTAACATGCCAACCGGGACCGAATATACCAGCGAACAATATGTACGCGACGAAATCCGTAATGCCCTGTTTGTTTTCCAGCGCGGAAAATTTACAACACTGAATGTGACCAATAAACCCATTGAATCGACGGCCAACGAAATTCTGGAACTGATGACCGCCAGGTTCGAATACGGGGGAAGGAATCTGAAATCACCGTACCGCAACAATGACCCGGCGGTTTAATTCATAGTATAAATTTGTCAGGAAAAAATTGTTTAATGAGATTTTGTGTTTGAAAGGTCTGATGGCCTGCGTCCTGTTTGACGCTTCGCGTTTGATGGGCATTGCTCTTTATTGACGGGAAGACGTTCAACCCGCTTCGGGGTTGTGGTTTTTGGGGTGACTCCCTGTTTTCCCCCAATTGCATTGGGGGTGATGAATATTCAACCCTCCGGGTTGTAACGGAAAGAAAGATGTTAATGAAAATTTTATACAGATTTTTCTCAACGGGAGCTGTCCCCGAAGGGTGGCAAATGTTAATCAAGGAAAGGTATCCGGGAGTCAAGTCCCCAATTCACCGGCAGGTGAAAAGCAGGGATGGCCTTGTCCTATTCCGTTAGCTCCCTGTATTGCACTTACTAATTGAATTTTCGCGGGATTTTCTCAATTTTACCGGGGAAATGACAAGTCTGTATAAAATACCGGTTAGGTTTTTACCTGTTTGTTTTTTTGATCCTTCATATTAACTACATTTGGACAGGCAAAAAACAGATGGCATGGTGGGTAATGTATCCGTCTTCAGAAATAAAAATCTCTATATTATTTTTGGAATAACGTTAGTTAGTGTGATGGGAGTTTCCAGTATTACTCCTGCATTTCCTGCCATTATTCGTTATTTCCATATTACGGCACAACAGGTAGGGTGGCTGATTGCTGCTTTTACCCTGCCTGGAATTTTTCTGACCCCTGTAACCGGAATTTTGGCAGACCGGCTGGGACGGAAATTGGTATTGCTCCCTTCCCTGTTTCTATTCGGTGTGGCAGGATTTTCCTGCGTTTTTATACGGGATTTCCATTGGCTGTTGATATTCCGCTTTGTCCAGGGAATCGGGGCCAGTTCACTGGCGAGTATCAATATTACCCTGATCGGCGATATTTTTACCGGGGAACAACGTACGGCAGCAATGGGTTACAATGCCAGTGTGCTGAGCATTGGTACTGCCTCATATCCTGCTATTGGCGGATTACTGACTGTTTTTGGCTGGCCGTTTATTTTTGTATTGCCTCTTTTAGCTGTACCTCTCGGCATATGCGTAATATATGGATTAAAAAATCCCGAACCACATAACGACCGAAATCTGAAAACATATTTTACAAATGTATGGAAGACCATTAACCAGCGTATGGTTTGGGGCTTATTTTTGTCGAACATTTTATTATTTATTATCTTATTTGGTGCCTATCTGACCTATTTTCCCTTACTTCTCGGGACCCGTTTTGGCGCCAACTCGCTGGTTACCGGGGGAACGATGTCCCTGACATCACTGGCCACAGCTTTCACTTCGTTTCAGTTACCCCGGATCAATCGTATTTTAAATCCAAAGCAACAATTGATAATATCAACCATTTTTTATTTTCTGTCGATGACAGTTCTAAGTTTGTCATCACATTGGGCTGGTGTTTTTTTGGGAATTATTCTTTTTGGGCTGGGGCATGGAGTTATCATCCCTTCTATCCAGAACATGCTGGTTAGCAGGGCTTCTACCCGGGAACGGGCGGCTTTTATGTCGCTCAACTCCATGGTGTTGCGTAGCGGACAAACAATAGGCCCGTTATTGATCGGAATTTTCTACGGTATAAATGGCATATCCGGGGCTTTTATGGCCGGGGCAGGAACAGCAGTAGTTATGTTTTTACTGGTGGTAACCATGGTAGACAGCTCCGTAAAAAATTGACAGGAATGAGTTTAAACTTTTTCTCAGGAGAGGTAACATTATCATCCGTGTAACGTCTTATCTGTAAATATAAACAGGAAAACGATGAAACGCATTTTATTTATTTTGTCCGTATTTGCCTTTTTCCTTGCAGGTTGTTCGTCAGACCCCATTATAAATAAGGCATTCAGTAAATATTCAGGCAGGAAAGGAGTAACGTCGGTGACAGTTCCCGGGTTTGCAGTGCATGCTGCCACGTGGTTTGCCGATTTGGAACCACAGGAAGAAAAGCTGCTTCAAAAGGTCGACCTGGTAAAAGTATTGGTTATCGAGGATGAATCAAACTTCAGTAAGGCGAATTTTCAGAAAGAATTTTCCCGCTATCTTACTGGTGATTACCAGCTGTTATTATCGGTAAAAGACGATTCGGATGATATTAAAATACTTGCAAAAATGAAAAACGAGGAAGATATTACGGATTTGCTGATTATTGCCGGAGGTAACGACAATGCCATGATTTATGTAAAAGGAAATTTTAACCTGACGGAAATAGCAGAAGAAACCGATTTCCTGAAAGGTAAAAGCCTGCATACCATGTTTAGCATGAAGTAAAAAATTTCAAAGGAGGATTCCGTTTGGTCAGATTGAAGCAACCTTTTTTTATTACCCGTAAGAATGGCTACCTCCGCGACTGGAAATCATCGGTTACATAAATCTGAATGTAATTATTCACACCCAGAGGGCTTACTCAAAACAGTATATCTTTCCAAAAATTTATCACTGACCTTATCTCTTCAGCAATCAGAGACAAGTAAAGAATTATTCCATTTTATTTATTTCTTTTATGTAAAATTAAAAAAATAACATATAAAAAAGAGATTCCTCCCTTCGGTGCCTATGACAGATTTTAGTAAAAGTTTGTATATGAATCAAATATAAAACATCACTTTTTTCAGCATTTTAGCATTTCCGGCCATACAACTGCATTGCTTTTTTGAGCGAACTACCGTGGCCGGGGGTGTTCCGGGTGCATTCAATCCCGGGGTTGCGCTCGTGCCTCACTTACCCCGGGTTACTCAAATATCATCCCTCCGGGATTTTGGTTCCCCTTACCTTTCTCTTCTTCTGCTCTTCTTATCTTTTTTGTATTCGCCTCTGCCCGGCGGGGACCTTCCTTTTGCAGTCGACCAAAAGGAAGTAAAAGTCTTGTCAAAGTCATCCTTCCTCCCGCCTCACGTTTTTTTCTTCCCGGCCCACATCCCTGAAGACCCACCAAAAACCGCTCCCGCCAACGCCGGCCCGGACTACTTTGACGGGCCACCCCTGCTTTTCACCTGCCGGTGAATTGGGGCCTTGACTTACAGATACCTTTCCGTGTCATATCCTCATTATGCCCAAAAATTTTGGGTGGCAACTGCCAATGACAGATTTTAGTAAAAGTTTGTATATGAATCAAATACAAAACATCGCTTTTTCAGCATTTCAGCATTGCCGGCCATATAACTGCATTGCTTTTTTTGACGAACTACCGTGGTCGGGGTTATTCCGGGTGCATTCAATCCCGGGGTTGCGCTCGTGCCTCACTTACCCCGGGTTACTCAAATATCATCCCTCCGGGATTTTTGTTCCCCTTACCTTTCTTATCTTTTTTGTATTCGCCTCTGGCCGGCGGGGCCCTTCCTTTTGCAGTCGACCAAAAGGAAGAAAAAGTCTTGTCAAAGCCATCCTTCCTCCCGCCTCACGGTTTTTTCTTCCCGGCCCACATCCCTGAATACCCGCCAAAAACCGCTCCCGCCAACGCCGGCCCGGACTACTTTGACGGGCCACCCCTGCTTTTCACCTTCCGGTGAATTGGGTACTTGACTTACAGATGCCTTCCCTGTCATATCCTCATTATGCCTAAAATTTTTGGGTGGAAACTACCAATGATAGATTTTTACAGAAGTCTGTAAATGAAGTAAATACAAAACATTACTTTTTTCAGCATTTTAGCATTTCCGGCCATACAACTGCACTACTTTTTTTGACGAACTACCGTGGCCGGGGTTATTCCGGGTGCATTCAATCCCGGGGTTGAGCTCGTGCCTCACTTACCCCGGGTTACTCAAATATCATCCCTCCGGGATTTTTGTTCCCCTTACCTTTCTCATCTTCTGCTCTTCTTATCTTTTTTGTATTCGCCTCTGTCCGGCGGGGCCCTTCCTTTTGCAGTCGACCAAAAGGAAGTAAAAGTCTTGTCTAAGTCATCCTTCTGCCCGCCTCACGGTTTTTTTTTCCCGGCACACCTCCCTGAATACCCACAAAAAACCGCTCCCGCCAACGCCGGCCCGGACTACTTTGACTGGCCACCCCTGTTTTTCACCTTCCGGTGAATTGGGGACTTGACTTCCAGATACCTTTCCTGTCATCTCTTCATTATGCCCAGAATTTTTGGGTGGAAACTGCCTATGACAGATTTTTAGTAAAAGTTTGTATATGAATCAAATATAAAACATTACTTTTTTCAGCATTTTAGCATTTCCGGCCATACAACTGCACCACTTTTTTTGACGAACTACCGTGGCCGGGGTTATTCCGGGTGCATTCAATCCCGGGGTTGAGCTCGTGCCTCACTTACCCCGGGTTACTCAAATATCATCCCTCCGGGATTTTTGTTCCCCTTACCTTTCTCATCTTCTGCTCTTCTTATCTTTTTTGTATTCGCCTCTGTCCGGCGGGGCCCTTCCTTTTGCAGTCGACCAAAAGGAAGAAAAAGTCTTGTCAAAGTCATCCTTCCTCCCGCCTCACGGTTTTTTCTTCCCGGGGCACCTCCCTGAATACCCACAAAAAACCGCTCCCGCCAACGCCGGCCCGGACTACTTTGACCGGCCACCCCTGCTTTTCACCTTCCGGTGAATTGGGGCCTTGACTTACAGATACCTTTCCTGTCATAGGCACTGAAGGGAGGAATCTCTCACTCTCAAAGTTTAATAATTTATTTTTTGAAAATTACTATGTAACTACTTTATCAAGTTGCTTCCAATAGTTTCATTTTTTTTCGTAATCCTTGGTACCTTATAAAAATCCAGATCCCTAAAATCAATAATATTAATGCTGTAAAAATTGGAATATAAAAGATATCCTTAGGTTCAATGATGAGTGCTATCAACATTGAACCCAAAGAAATTATTAGTGCTGCTACTGCGTAACCTATTTCGTCATAAAACCAAGAATAAGGGAAAAGATGTGCTCCTGTAATAATGGCATAAGCCATGATGAAATAATCTGGATATTTTACCAAAATAAAAATCAAAAATGGAAAATAAATGAGTTGTGCAAAATTTAGCCATAATCCCAGCGGTTGCAATGGATTATCCTTTATTTTCCAATTTGTCTTTAGAACTTTAGAGAATCCTAAGGCTAATGGAATTAAAATTGGACCAATAATAAATGTAAAAACACTTTTTTCATAAGACGTGCATTTCATTAATTTCCAAATTAAAAATATTCCAACCCAGGTAATACTGGCTGCCAATATGAAGTCAATTCCATTTTTAGCTTTGAATTGGATTTCTAATTTTAGTTTTTCAAAGCCGACTAAACTATTATCTTTTTTGTCGCACATATTACTTATTTTTTTAGTTGTCTCTACCCTGATTCTTTTGAAGACCAAAGATAAGTATAGAATTATCTCATTCTGTTTATATCTACTTTAGGGGCTAAAACATTGCTTACGGTTTCAACCACCAAATCGTTGGACAAAGAGAAAGTGCCGGTCAATCTTATATCGGTTGATGATGCCCCTATTTTGACATCGTATTCACCGTTCCCGGCTAACCAGGAGGAGGTTTTTTCATCAAATGAGCAAAGATCCCTTGGTTCAATATCAAATGACAACATTTCCGACTCTCCGGGATTCAGTAATTTGGTTTTCCCGAAGTCGATCAAAACAGAAGCTGGCTTATTCAGTTTTCCTTCAGGAACTGAGAGATAAACCTGCAACACTTCACGTCCGGCTACTGACCCTGCATTTTTTATTTTTACTGAAATAGTTATCTTCTTGTTGAATTCAGATGAACTCATTTTTAAATCACTGTAATCGAAGCTGGTATATGATTTCCCGTACCCAAATTCGTACGAAACGGGAACATCGAAGGTGTTATAATAGCGGTATCCGACATAAATATCTTCTTCGTAAACTATTTCCCATGGAACACGGCGCATAAATGAGAAGCCCGACATATCGGTTTCGTCTCCGGCAACCCCTTCGGTGGCATGGCCGGGAAAGGTTTTTGCCGACGGACAATCTTCATAGTTAACAGGAAAAGAAATGGCCAGTTTCCCTGACGGGTTAACTTTGCCGGAGAGTACATCTACCACAGAGTTCCCGGCTTCCTGCCCGGGTTGCCAGGCCAGTAATACTGCATCAGGTATTTTTGACCAGCTTGCGGTTTCAATAACTCCGCCAATATTTAAAACGACAATTGCCTTTTTGCCTTCTGCATGAAAAGCTTCCGACACATCTTTAATCAAGGCTTTTTCGGTGTCTGTCAGATAAAAATCACCAGCTTCGGGTTTGCGGTCACCGCCTTCACCTGAATTTCTCCCAATGGTGATTAAAGCCACATCATTTTCTTCAGCCATCTTTGAAGCTAATTCCGCAGGAACGTTCATTTCGGGCACAGGCACTTTCCCTCCCATTAATGCTGCCAGCCAGTTATCCGGTTTGACATTTTTAGCCCGTTCTGTTTCAATATGTCTTTGGTATATTTTGTCCAATTCCTGATCCGTTGTATAGCCGCCATTTTGCAACCCTTGCATCAGAGAGATGGTATAAGCCTCGTTTACATCTCCGCTCCCGGTACCTCCGGCAATAAAATCGTAGGAAGTATTTCCGAACGCAGCCACTTTTTTGATATTCTGATCCAGGGGGAGAGTGCCGTTATTTTCCAGCAGCACCATACCATCGGCAGCAGCCTGGCGGGTTACTTTTGCATGTGCTTTTAAATCGGGATTGGAAGAATACTTATACCTTTTATATTTGGGCGTTTTCATCATTACATCCAGGATACGGCTTATATTCCGGTCTAAAACAGCTTCATCAAGTTTTCCTTCGTTAACAGCACTGATGATCTCCGCAATTTGTTTAGGAGTTCCGGGCTGAATCATGTCGTTTCCTGCATTCATTTGGGCTGTCAGATCGCTTCCTCCACCCCAGTCGGTCATTACATAACCTTTAAATCCCCAATCATCGCGAAGGATCTTAGTGAGTAAATCGTTACTTTCTGAAGCATATTCTCCATTGATTTTATTATATGACGACATGACCGTCCAGGGATGTGCTTCTTTTACTGCAATTTCGAATCCTCGCAGATAAAGTTCACGAATAGCCCGCTGACTTGCAATCGTATTTACCGACATACGGTTTGTTTCCTGATTGTTCAGGGCAAAATGCTTAATGGAGGTTCCTACTCCGTTGGATTGTATTCCTTTAACCATGGCTGCGGCTATTTTTCCTGTCACCAGCGGATCTTCGGAATAATATTCAAAGTTACGGCCGCATAATGGATCACGTTGAAGGTTCATCCCGGGCCCCAGGATAACATCAACGCCGTATTCCAGCACCTCATTACCCATTGCCTGCCCAACTTTATTTACCAGTTCGGTATCCCAGCTTGAAGCCAGCATTGTGGCAATCGGGAAAGCGGTGCAATAGTAAGTGCGGTCTTCTCCTTTACGATTAGGCTGTATGCGAAGTCCGGCAGGGCCGTCGGCTAAAACCTGGGCTGTAATTCCTTTTTCTCTGAACATAGCGGAATTCCCGGCTGCTCCGGGCACAAAGGAGCGGATGTACCCGACCATTTTTGAGTAAGCGGTATCGTTTGGATCAATCATTCCGGAACCTCCGAACGGGGATTTTACTGAATCGGGTAACTGAAAAAACATGCCCGTTCCGATTACCAGTTGTGCTTTTTCTTTCAATGTCAAAGAAGAGATAATTTTCTCTGTCGTTTTTTTATTGTTATTTGCTGCTACAGGATTTGTTGCCGCGACATAATTATTTGTCTGCACTACCAGCAACAAGACGAATAGAGACAAAAGCTGTTTAAATTGTTTAATTTGCTGTTCCATTATAAATCGGATTAGTTAAAATTGTTTGTTGATAAAACTTTTCTGCTTTATCTCCATAGGTTTCTTTTGCTTTTTGTTTAAATTTTTCAGCATTCAGAGGAGGTCCGCTAAAATTTCCTTCGTCAGCATTCCAGCCCGTAATCAGAGGGACATCATTTTGTTTGCCTTCTGAGAAAATAGCATATACCCCATGGGGTAAGACATAACCATCAATGACAGGGATAAAAGTACCGTCATAAATTGGAACAGAACCGGAGCCGGAAGAAAATCCTCCTCCATGGATAAAAACAATTACCGGCCGGTTTTCATCTTTGTTTTTTGCAGCAGTCCAAATGTTAAGATAGAGGCAATCTTCGCTTAATGGTTTTTCAGGAGCTATAAACTCCGATGTCCACATCCAAAAAGGTTTAGGTGTGCTTTGCATGGCACTGGCCGAAAATTTAGTGCATTTTCTTATACCTTTCCATGTTTTGAGAGGCAAAGGGGCTTTCCACCGTAAATCTCCAACAGGAGGTTCGGCATATGGAACTCCCGGAAAAACTTTTACAGAACCATCTTCTGTTGTTTTCCCGGAGATCAATCCAGCTTCCGTTTTAACAGATTTGATATCAATGATATTTTGCTTCTCCTCAGAAGTACAATTTGAGAAAAAGAATATGAAACAAGCCGGAATAATAAACCGAATCATAACTTTTGTTGATTTAAAATTTTTCTCCACATGTTTATTTCTTCCATATGGCGGGTTTTTATGACTTTACAATCACTATCAATCCGCATGAGAGGTCTGTATTATTTCAAAAAAGAGCAACTTTAATTAACTCTTATTTTCTGTCGCAGTTGATTGTCGGCAGAAGAACTATTTATTTGAAGAATAAAGTCTCCAGGTTCCACGATCCAACTTTTACTGTCTTCAGAATAAAATGCGAAACTGCTCACCGGTGCAGTAATTTCGACCTGTCTGGATTCACCGGCCTGAAGAAAAACCTTCTGAAGCCCTTTCAATTCTTTGGCAGGCCTCATTACCGAACACTCCGGATCGGAAACATACAATTGTGCAACTTCGGCACCAGCCACGGAACCTGTATTCCTGATGGTAAAAAGAACCTTAACGTCTTCGTCTTTTCCATAATTCTTTTTATCAATTTTCAGATTGCTGTACTCAAACCTGGTATACGAAAGGCCAAATCCAAAAGGGAACAAAGGTTTAATTTTTTGAGTATCGAACCAGCGATAACCAACCAGGATTCCTTCTTTATATTGTTCTTCTTTATCCACACCGGGATATGAAATCTTACCAAAATGATGGGCTGCATTATCTTCCAGTTTCAGAGGGAAGCAGAAAGGCAGTTTCCCCGACGGATTAATATCACCACTAATTACATCGGCAATTGCATTCCCGGATTCACTCCCCAGGTACCAGGCTTGTATGATTCCTTTTACCTGATCCAACCAAGGCATAGCAACGGCATTTCCACTCACTAAGATGAGCCCGACACTGGAATTAACAGCCAAAATGCTTTCCAGCAATGCGTCCTGGTTAAAAGGCAGGTTTAATGACACACGATCTCCACCTTCACAATCCTGTTGATAATTCTTATTTAAGCCGCCAACAAACAAAACAATGTCAGCCTTTTGTGCAACTTCAATAGCAGCCTGTTTCAAGCTGTCCTGATTTTCGGCGGGCGGAATTACCCGTCCATAGGCTGACGGCCCCGATGAGTATCCCTTGCTGTGTAAAATAGTTGCATTGGTAAAGCGTTTTTGAATCCCTTCCAAAGGAGAAACTTCATATTGAGCCTTTAGTTCAGAGGAACCACCTCCCACGGTCATCATTTTTGTTGCATTTTCGCCAATTACAGCAATGGTTAATTTTTGCTCAGTATCTATTGGAAAGAAATTCTCTTCATTTCTCAACAATACAATACCTTCAGCAGCAACTTTGCGGGCTACATTGTGATGCCCATCAGTGTTCATGCATCCCATTGGACGATTGGGATTCATATTTGTCCGGAACATTAAACGCAAAATTCGACGAACCTTATCATTTACCACTGATTCGGGAATCTCTCCATTTTTCAGTTTTTCATAGAACGGATTTCCCAGATTATATTCGTCATAAGGGAAATTCATTGAGAACGTCAGTCCGTTAGTGAACGTTCCCATTTCAATATCCAAGCCGTTCAATGCAGCTTCCTGTGTATTATTGGCGCTTCCCCAATCACTTACCACAACCCCATCGAAGTTCCAGTCTCCTTTCAGGATATCCATCATTAAAACTTTGTTATGGGTTGTATACTGACCGTTGTATTTATTGTATGCCCCCATCAGCGACCAGACACCACCTTCCTGAACAGCAGCTTTAAAGGCCGGAAGATAGATTTCGTGCAAGGTTCGGTCGTCAGCCAATACATTAATCTGGTGACGTTCCACTTCCTGATTGTTTAATGCGAAGTGTTTCACGCAGGCAGCAACACCGTTCGATTGAATCCCTTTAACGTATGGAACGACCATTACAGAAGCTAAATAAGGATCTTCTCCCATATATTCAAAGTTACGTCCATTTAACGGGGTCCGGTAAATATTAACTCCGGGACCAAGTATTATATCTTTTTCCCGGTAACGGGCCTCTTCTCCCAAAGCCACTCCGTATTCGTATGCTAATCCGGGATTAAAGCTTGCAGCCAGACAGGTTAATGCAGGGAAAGCAGTGACCGAGTCATTGGTCCATCCTGCATAGCCCCAATCATTCCAGTTGATTTCACCCCGAACGCCATGCGGTCCGTCTGACATCCATATTTCAGGAATCCCTAAACGAGGCACTCCTTTCGAACTGAATTTAGACTGTGCATGACACAAGCTTACTTTTTCTTTTAAAGTTAACTGCTGAATGATTTCATCAATTTTTCTTTCAACTTCCGGGGGGGAAAGAACTTGTGCTCCCAAAAAATGGCAACAAAATGTAAAAAGCAGTAAAAAACTGTATTTTTTTATTCTCATTTAGGTATTTGTTTTAATGGTTAAAACCAGCTTAGTTTATATTTTCAGGATCATATACGATACTTGCTGTTCGAAGTGTTATGATCATGGGATTTTGAGTACCTATATCCACTTTTACGGGGTATGCTTTGCCTTCGGGAGCATTTCCGTCCGATAGTTTTTCTGCCAGTTCATGCATGTCAGAAATGTAGTTTTTGCCTAATGCCCGTTTTATATACGGGTAATGTCCACAGTAAATTCGGCTGATTCCAGACTCCATCAGCTTTTCCATTCGCTGACACGACTGGGCATAAACCTGCATGGAAACATGAGGCCGTAATTGCATCCATACCTGACCTGATCCAAAGGCATCTCCACTGTAGCAATTTCCCTTCTGACGATCGAGCAGGACGATGGAACCAGGTGTATGTCCCGGCATATGTACAATTTCAATTTTCTTATTTCCCAGATCAAAAATATCTCCATCGGCCAGGTAATTTATTTTACCCGGATAAGGTTTCAGCCTGGAAAGTAAGACTGTATCTGCAGGATGAAAGTAGACCGAATCGAAATAATTTAAATTACCCGCATGGTCAATATGAACATGAGTGATAACAACATAAAGCGGCTTATCTGTGATCTGCCGGACAATCTTTTTCAAATTTTTACAATTGGTCCCGGTATCTATCAGTAGTGATTTTTCAGTCCCTTCAAGAATGTACATGGTCGTTTTATCGCTGGTTTCCACTACCCACATATCATTTTCTAATTGACTAATAACCAGCTCTTCATTTTTAAAAATCTGTGCATAAGTATAATGTATGCACAGAAGAAGTATACCTGCCAGCCACGTTTTTAAGTTCATATTTTTGATTTATTATTTTATCAAAATCAAATTGCCCAATAAAGTTAAGCAAAAATGCAATATGATTATAAGAGAAAGAAGCAACCTTCAGAAAGACAGATTGCTCCATTTATCTCTCCTCCTTTTCGTTGCCAATCAATAAAACCTTTTTGGCAACCCTTTAGCTTATTCTATCTAAATAATTTTGGCGCAAACACTGATAAATAGATACGCCAGTTTTTCCAGATATGTCCTCCTTCAGTCTCATAATATTCGTAAGGATAATTATTCTCATCCAGTTTTTTACGGAAATCAACATTTGCCTGATAAAGAAAGTCGGCTTTTCCAATGCCAATCCAATATAACTTTGGTTTTTTCGAGAACTGAATTTTCATTTTTTCGTCCATATTTTTATACACATCCGAATTAGCATCCTGGGGTGGTAGTATTGCCGCAGAAAATAAGCCGACGTAATCAAACATATCAGGATACTGTTTGGAGATATGCAAAGAATGGAATCCGCCCATTGAAAGGCCACAAATGGCACGGTGTGCTTTGTCCTTTTTTACACGGTAGGTACTTTCGATATATTTTATAACATCAGGAAATGATTTTTCGAAATCGCCGTCCATGCGCGTTTCTCCCATAAACGACGGTTTATACATACCTTTGGGAGCTTCGCCTGGTGCGGCCTGCTGGACAGCATTCCCGTTTGTCATTACCACAATCATTGGTTTAGCTTTCCCTTGGGCGATAAGGTTATCGAGAATTTGCGAAGCACGCCCAAGTGCGATCCAGGCTTCTTCATCGCCTCCGGCACCATGTAAAAGGTATAAAACAGGATAGCTCTCATTACTTGTCTCGTATCCGGGAGGTGTATAGATTGTCATCCGGCGTGTCTTGTTAAGCGCAGGGCTGGAGTACCAGCTACGGGCAACGGTCCCGTGAGGTACATCGTTCACTTTATAAAGATCAGCAGGTTCACCATCAATGATGAATATGCTTGTAACCGAGGCGATGTCACGAACCATATAAACGTTATTGGGATCGGTAACTTTAACACCATCAATAATTAAAGAATAACTATACAACTCCGAAGCAAGTGGCTGAGAGGTAAATGTCCAGATGCCCTTGGAATTTTTAGTAAGATTAGCTTTCCCCGGAACATCAAACTTCCCGTAAGGTGTATCCATTTTTTCCGTAGGTAAAAAATCACCTGTAATTTGAACAGAATCAACATTAGTCGCTTGTACCCGGAATGTTACTGTATTATTTTTGTGTATTTCCGGGGAGATGATTTGTTGTCCTCCCCATAATGCTTGCTGAGCATGAACAGTCATCCCCAGAAAAAGTACAATGAAGAATGTAATTAAATAATTTCGTTTCATTTTTGTTTTAATATTTATTATTGTTTTTGGTATTTACCATTTCGGATTCTGAACAAGATTGGGATTAACAGATAACTCCTCTTCGGGAAATGGGAGAAGGTTATGTTTCCCGGAAACAAATCCATAAGAAGAATTCGTCCACTGATCTTTCTTTACTGTTCCATCGCTGTTTAGCACAGGAATATTTTTACCCTGCTCTGCCAAAACAGTAGCAGCATCACCCCAACGCACTAAATCCTGATAACGGACGCATTCGCCGCAAAGTTCCAACCTTTTTTCTTTTTTAATATCATCCAGAGTCAGTGAACTTAAAGCCTGTAACTGCGCACGTTCACGGACTTCATTGATATAAGCCAGTGCATTATTATTTTCTCCCGACTCCAAACAGGCTTCGGAAGCTAACAAAAGGACTTCAGCATATCGTATCCATCTAAAGTTTGTAGAAGTATAAAAGCCATAGCTCGAACTAATAACTTCGGATGCGACAAAACGATGTTTCCACATGAAATAGCCAGTATTTCCATACACATAATTAGATGTTATATAGACTCCCATTGTATTTTTCAGATCGTTGAAAGTTTTCATGGTTTGTTTTAACCGATAACCATCTTCTCCCTCCATCTCAACAAAAGCATCGTAAAGGTCAGAGCTTGGATTAGCAAAGCCCCAACCAGCCGGATAAACAGGAGAGGTATATAAATATAATGCATCGGCTCTCCACCCAATCATTAATCCCCACATTAAGGTACCTTGATCCGCATTATCGTTATCATTAATTGAATTACTTTCAAAGACTGATTCACTGGAGAACTCTGCTGTTTCCCGTAGCATATCGCCATAATCGCCATTATACAATTCATATAACCCAGTGTTTATAACTTTTTTAAGCAATGTGGCTGCTTTTGCATATTCTTCCATAAAAACATAAGCCTTTCCAAGCAGAGACTCTGCTGCTTCATTTGTCAATCGGATTCCTGTTTCCTTGTCATCTACACTAGTTTTAGAAGGTAAAGCTCCGGAGTTTATAGCCTCAGTCAAATCAGTTTCAACTTGCTTCCATATTTCAGATGCTGTTGAGTTCGGTTGCTGATATTCATTAGAAGACAATACATGAGTAACAAGTTGCGGGGTTCCCCAAAGAGTGACCAGATCAAAATTGGCCCATGCCCTTACCGTTTTAGCCTCAGCAACCACTCGTGCAATTGTGTTACTCTCTGTGCCATCAAAATTATCAAGTATTAAGTTACAATAATAAATCAAGGTATATAAATCAGCATAGTAACCAGCAACCACAGAAGAGTTATCTGTAAACTGATATTCATTAATATCTTCGTAGTTGGGATTATCGCCACGACTTCCTCCTCCTGCATACACATCATCAGAAAGCAGGTTTTTCAAAAAGAACTGATTAAAGTACATGCCCCGCCATTGAGAGTAAACCCTTGAAATGGCCTCCACTGCATCTGTATCTGTTTGATAAAATGTTTCGGTAGAAATAACGCCTTGCTGTTCAATATCCAGGTTGTCTTCACATGAAATAATTGTTATACATCCAACAATTAAAAAAATATATATAAACTTCTTTTTCATCTTTTTAAAATGTTACATTAAAACCAATAACCATTTTTCTTGAATTAGGATATACCCCTTTATCAACTCCAATACCTTCAGTATCGTTGGCCGATGCAGCTTCAGGGTCGAACCCAGGATAATCGGTGAAAGTAAACCAATCTTCCAGTGAGATATAAAAACGAGCTTTTCCCAGGAAGCTTGTTCTTCTTAAAACACGCTGAGGAACAGTGTAGCCCAATTGGATCTGCTTTATTTTAAAGTAAGATCCATCGAAAATGACTCCGCTACTTATAAAATAATCACTTGAAGAATATGCAGCTTTTGGACGCCTGGCGTTTGTGTTCGTTGTTGTCCATCGTTCATCATAGAATATTTTTAGGCGGTTTCCGGTAGGACGGTCAGACCGGGTTAAGCACTGATAGATATCATTCCCGTGTGAACCATTTCCGAATACGATTAAGTCGAAGTTTTTATATGAAGCATTAAGGGTAAGTCCATACGTAAAATCAGGAATTCCTTTTCCAATTTCGGTTTTATCGCTTGAATTAACTTCCTCATCACCATTAACATCTACAAATACAGGATTTCCGGTATCACTGTCTATCTTGTCTAATTTATATCCCCTCATATACCAAATCGGGTAGCCAACTTCAAACGCAGTAATACCTTTATTTGTAGAAGTAAATTCAGCTCCATTTACACGAGAAATACTAGGATCAAGATAAGTTACCTTGTTTTTCAGAGTTGCGAAATTTGCATTAATCCCATACTTAAAATCTTTACCAATTTCATCACGCCAACCAAGCTCAAATTCCCAACCTGAATTTTTTACATTTCCGGCATTCACAGTACTGGAAGATACACCTGTCTCCATAGGAGGCTTTATCTTGACCAACAAATCCTTTGTCTTTTTTTCAAAGTAATCCATTGTGAAGTTTAGCCTGCTATTAAAAGCATGAAGGTCAAATCCAAAATCAATCTGCTCAGAGGTTTCCCACTTTAAATCTGAATTCGCAATTCCGGTAGGATGAGAACCAAGCTGATAACCTCCATCTGCTGAAAAAGGATAGTAAGTATTGGATAAAATAGCTGAAGTATAAGAATACTCACCTAAAGGGCCGGTGCTTCCGTTTTGTCCCCAACTAGCCCTGATTTTCAACTGATCAAGATTATTCCATCCGGGAAAGAAACTTTCGTCGGAAATTATCCAGCCAGCAGAAACTGACGGGAATGTTCCCCAACGTGAGTCTTTTGAAAGTTTAGAAGAATCACATGCATCGCGTCGAAGAATGGCCTGTAACATGTATTTATTATTATAGTTATAGGAAATTCGTCCGAAATATGACAGATTTGCGGAATAAGAGGAATACCCTCCAACCGTTTTTGTTGCATCGGAAGATAAATAAGAAATATCATGGAAATTATCCAGATCTTTTGACAGTTCGTCTCCCTTAGCCCGCAAAAAGTCATAATCACTATCAGAAAAGGAAGTCCCCAACATAACAGTAAAGTCGTGCTGATCAATTTTAAAATTGTAGTTCAAGAAATTTTCCCACTGATAATAGAAGCCATTATAAGTTTGCCGTTCAATATTTATATTATCGCTATGCCGGACAGTATTTATGTAATAAGCAGGAGCGTAGAGCTTTGTGTTGCCCATATATAAACGATACCCCAGTTTCGAGGTAAATATCAAACCTTTTATAGGCGTGAGATCAGCAAAAAAAGTCCCCATTACGTTATATCCCCATGATTTATTGTCGTTTATATCTCGAATAATCATAGGATGTACAACTTCTGCATCATAAAAAGCAGAAATACCATAATATTGTCCATCTTCATTGGTAACTAATTTTTTACCTGCATCAATTAAGTTTTGAACATGGCTTGGAATTTCATTACTATTATAAACATCAGGCGTTAAAGGATCCAGGGTTAAAACAGAAGACAGTAAACTTCCATATTCGGTGTTTTCTGTCACAGACTTACTTTTCCATTTTTCCATGTTACTGGTTAGACCCATCTTAAACCAGGGTTTTATTTGATAATCAGCATTGATATTAGTGGTAATCCTCTCATATAAATCCGAGTTCCCTGTAACAATACCGTCCTGATCTAACAATGAAAAAGCTACATACAAGTTTCCTTTGTCATTCCCTGCCTGAAAATTTATATTATGCTTTTTCATGAGAGATGTTTCGAAAGCAACATCCGACCATTTTGTGTCAGTGCTTCCATCGTAATAAGTCTCAATATCTGAGTCAAGAATTAAATCACCTTCCTCCATAAATTCGATATATTCAGCGGCATTCATAACCTTTGGTACATTAGCTAACGAATTCCATGTATATTGAAAATCATAGCTGATTTTACCATTTGTACTTTTTTTTCCTGTTTTGGTTGTAATTAACACTACACCGTTTCCCGCTTCCATACCATAAATTGCTGCTGATGCGGCATCCTTTAATATTTCGATACTTTCAATGTTGTTTGGATCAAGCGCTCCAATATCTGAAACCCTCAACCCATCAACAACATACAAGGGGTCTGACGAAGTATTCGAACTAAATCCGCGAATACGTACAGTTGAACTGGAGGACGGAGAACCAGACGTTTGAATGAGCTGAACACCAGCTGTTTTACCTGCAAGTGCATCTTCTGCCCTAACAACAGTTCTATTTTCCAAATCTTCTGCTTTTACCTGTGATAAAGCACCGGTAAGGCTACTTTTTTTCATGGTTCCATATCCTACCGCCACCACTTCTTCCAGACCAATGTTCTCCTCTGTCATTCTTAGATCAATAGAAGTCCTTCCCAAAATTTCTATCTCCCGGGTCTTCATGCCAACAAAAGAAAATACCAAAGTTGCATCGCCTGAAACATTATGAAGAGAATAGTTCCCCTCTGGATCAGTAATGATTCCTTTGTTAGTTCCTTTTATAACCACGGTTACCCCAGGTAAAGGAGCACCGGAGGAATCGGTAACTTTGCCGGAGACTGATAACTTTTGCTGTCCTGCTTTTCCGGGAATGTTCCCGGGGCTGAGGACGATTTGCCGGTTGTTGATCGTGTACGATACATTGGTGTCTTTAAATAAAATATCCAACACTTCATCGATCATTTTATCCTTCAAATCAAGAGATACTACTTTCTTCAATGGCAATCCCTTGTTATTGTAGAAAAAGAAAAAATTAGTAATGTCTTCAATTTTCTCCAACGCCTCGGTAATTGTCACATTTGTTAGTTTTAGTTCAATCTTCTGATTTTGAGCATAATTATTGAGGGCTATTGTTTGTAGAGCACTCAAAATAATAATAAATACAGTTAATCTCATAATCTTTAAAATTTTCACGGCACAGGTAAATAAATACCTGTAGTCCGATAAGAACCAAGTTTTTTTCATAAATTTGATTTTTCAACGGGTTAATTATTTTATATGATTAATTCACAAAGGGTAGTGGTGCCAACACTGCCCTTTTTAGTTTTTATTTTGTATCGTCACCTCCCTGTTTTTGATTTTGGTTTTCACAGAAGTTGATATTTCAATCATTTTTAGTACCTCGCTAAGTGTTTCATCCTGAATGGTTGCTGTATATAAGATATCAGAGCTGAGTAAGTCAAGGCTTACATGGATGGAGCAGTTAAACCATCGCTCCAGTTGCCTGGCTACCTCGTTTAAAGGTGTATTTCTAAAGATCAATCTCCCGTCTTTCCAACTGGTAACTAACCGGGTATCTATATTTTCAATAGACAATTTACGGGTTTCCCTGTCAAGCAAAACTTTTTGCCCCGGCTTAAGCCGGGAAATTTCTTTTCCCTGCAGATCAACCAGAACAATTGATCCTTTTTCCAGTGTTGAGCTGATAAACGGGTCGTCTGCATAAGTTGAAACATCGAAGGAGGTGCCCAGAACCTTGATGTTCAATTCGCCGGTTTCAACGAAAAACGGGTGTTTTCCGTCGTGTGTAACCTTAAAATATCCTTGACCGTTTAATTTTACCCTACGCTGTTTTGGTATTGTAAAATTTACCGGATATTCAAGCGTACTTCCGGAGTTCAACCACACTTCACTTTTGTCGGGAAGTGTAAAATGAACCCGCGAGCCTGGACTGGCATAGATTTGCTGCATTGCTCCCTGCCCATCCATACTGTTATTCTGGCTAAGAAGATAAAAAAGATAAAGAGAGCTGATTAAAAGAGGAATGAATAAAATAGCTGCAATTCTCATAAAATAAGTCTTCCAGCCAATATGCTGCTTTTGTTTTTCCTTATTTCCTGATATTTTCGTCCAGATTTTATTTCGAAGCTGCTGCAAATAGAGATCATTTTGTTCAGGTCTCTTTTGCTGAATACCGTTCCAGTGTTGCAGCATCAGTTGATCTAATTCCTTATCCCGGAACCCTGAACTGATGTAAGCCTGTAACCGTTCTTTTTCGTTGTTACTAATATTTTCGGACAACAGCTTTTCGAAGTATTCCTGCAATTTAATATCACTTTTCGATCCCATGTCTGTTTTTTCTGTTCATACAGGTATACACACAAACCTCTTTCAACCCCTATTGGCAAACGATATTTTTTTATGACAGGGGACAGTTACGGGAGGGGTAAAAAATTTTTATAGAAATAATTCGAAAAATATCAGCCCGAAGAATCCTGCAGAACGAAAATCTCGTTTTAT
Organism: Prolixibacteraceae bacterium; assembly: GCA_963662895.1. Taxonomy (GTDB): domain Bacteria; phylum Bacteroidota; class Bacteroidia; order Bacteroidales; family Prolixibacteraceae; genus GWE2-42-39. The sequence goes on from OY759981.1 coordinate 2,665,986, forward strand.
TGCGGAAAGGGCTGCGGTCATTTGATTTTCAACTGTTTTTACGGATATGCCCAGTTGTTTTGCAATTTCGGCATTACTAAAGTTTTGTTCGCGGCTCAGAATAAAAATTTTTTTTCGTCCCGGGCTTAATTTTTCGACCGACTTTTTATATACCTTTTTAAGTTCCCTGAAATCCAGTTCTTCATCGAGCAAAATATCTTTGCCGGGATGCAATTCAGCGTAATTCAGATATACCTGCTCTGATTTCGATTTACGGATGGTATTTAAAATGGCATTTTTTGCAATAGTAAAAACATAGGAATCGAACGATTTTCCGATTACAAGTTCATTCCGTATTTTCCATATTTTCAGAAATACCTCCTGGACAATTTCTTCTGCCTCATGCGTATTTTTCAGATACGCAAGCGAAAAACTGAAAAGTTTTTTCCCGTAAAGGTTAAACAAATCACGGAAAGCCTCACTCGAGCCTTCTTTTAATCGGGAGATCAGTTCCTGATTTATATGAATGGATTTTTCATTCAATTTCGCATCGAAGTTAGTTTAATCGGTTGTCAAAAATAAGCAATCTATTTTAATTATGATTGCAGATTAACGATTTCTGACCGGATTCAAACCGCTCCGGGGAAAGTGGCAAAATTAAATGATGAACAGTTCTGGTTAAAGACAAGGTATAACCCAAACTTCAAAATCAGATGTCCGGACTCTTCTGTTTGTCAATATTCCTCTGTATAAAGGCACTTTCCGGGGCGACCGGATATAGGCTGTTACCTTCTTTCCATGTCTCCGGAATACCATGTTTTCAATTTTGCCTGAAAGAAGGCGACCAGTAATTATTGGTAATTTTCGTCATTGTATTTTTTTTCTTAGCTTCGCTCTGCCTTCGCTTCACCTTCGCTTATCCTACGTTCGGAGTTCGGAGTTGTGTCAATTTTATTTTGTCACTCTGAGTGTAGCGAAGGGGCTCGTCCTAAATTTGTATTTATTCGGCAAGTTTTGTTCTGTAATACGTCTCTACATCCTTCCAGTGATAGTAGGGAGCTATATCTGTTGTAACCGGAATTTTTACTTCCTTCTCACAGTGCAGCAATTTTACGATTACATCACCTGTCTTTTTGTTTCTGAAAAATACAATCTGAAGGTTCACGCCCATCGGCGACACTTTAAAATCGCTCCATACCCGGTAAACCTTATCCGGCTCCGGCTCCATGACATTCATCCCCTGTATGTCCATTAACGCCAATAACGGGATTGTATATACATCATGTCCAAAGCGCAAATCAGCTGCTACATTTCCTTTTTTTATTGCATTGTCAGCACAGTCCAGAATATTTTTCAACAACAATTTTGCACTATTCTTCGCTGCCATACCGTTAAGGGAAGAAGGACCGCAATTGTAATACATTTTGAGGTTAGACGTTTGCCAAAGAATAAAAAGTTCATCCCTGGTAAAAATATCCGACATGGAAATATCCAAATGGCACAGATCCGGAACATTGGCGACTAACGAATACATCCGGAAAAAGAAATCGAAAGGATCTTGCCCTGTAAGTTCTTTTGCATACGGTATATCGTTGAAAACAGAAGATAAAAAACGGGTGGTATTAAAATGCTTATTGAAAAAATTGTGATAGATGGCAGAAATCGAATCTTTATAGATTTTTCTATTTGGATTTCCATTATTAAGATAAGTATTCCGATCTACTGCTTCCCTGAAAATCTCAATATCCGGATTCAGCTCTTTCAGCCGTTCGTTATTGGCAGCCATGCTGAGGATACAACGCGGAACATCGGTTGATCGGCTGTATATATAACATTTACGTCCCTTCTTTGTTGAAAACACTTCGGGAAACGAATGAAACATGCGTCCGGCAATTCCCCGGTGTTCCAGGGCTCCGAGTTGAGAAAGAGCTCCATAACGGCCTTCGGCATCTTCGCCCAGTAACTTGACCCGGGAATAAACGTTTTCGCCAAATGCAGTCAATTTACCTGCATTGTGCGCTTTCTGCAAAATGTTGTTGGGATTCTCATAATAACGTGCAGATGTTAGCCAACGGGAACCATGACGGCCATAATGGCTAATGTAAAACGGTTTATACCCCTTGGGGATCGGTGTCATCCCTGTGTTTTCATTACTATAGGTCTTGTATATACCACTTGCGAATTCCTGGTTACTAAAGAATTCTTCTTTTGTTGTTTGAGCCTGAATAATTGTGGAGAACAAGAAAAAAAGAACAGAAAAGCAGAAAGCTATTTTATTCTCCTGAAAATAAACTGGTTTTAACCAGGCAAATAGTATTTTCCGGATATAACAAACTCCATTCTTATTTGCTTTTTGCTGAAAATAGAATTGTTTCATATTGTTAAATGCATTATTGGTAATTTTATAAAAAATATCTCCTTCATTATTCCACTGTAACCGATTTTGCCAGATTCCTTGGCTGGTCAACATTACAATTCCGCAATATTGCTATACTATATGCAAATAGCTGTAATGGGACTACTGCCAGCAATGGCGTTACTACCGAATCAGATTCCGGTATTTCAAAAATATCATCAACCATATTCTTTAAATTATTGTCCCCCTTAGTAATTACAGCGATAATATTTCCTTTCCTGGCTTTTACTTCCTGAATATTGCTTACTACCTTTTGATAATAGCGGTCCTGTGCTGCAACTACTACGACTGGTAATTTGTTGTCGACCAAGGCGATAGGTCCATGTTTCATTTCTCCGGCGGCATAGCCTTCTGCATGGATATATGATATTTCCTTTAGTTTTAACGCTCCTTCCAGGGCAACCGGGAAAAGACAACCTCTGCCAATGTATATCGCATTATTAATTCCACTGTATTTAGTGGCAATCTCTTTTATCTTTGGAAATGACATTAAAATATTTTCGATTTTTTCCGGTACGCTCAAAAGTTCGCCTATTACAGAAGAGTAGCGTTGATCCGAGATGGTTTTACGTATGTGTCCGAGTTTTAAGGCGAACAAAATAAATACGGTTAATTGTGCACTAAATGCTTTTGTTGAAGCGACACCGATTTCTATGCCCGCATGGGTATATATACCTGCATGGGTTTCACGGGCAATCGATGATCCGACCACGTTACAAACTCCAAGAACCAATGCCCCTTTCTCTTTCGCAGGACGTATCGCAGCAAGCGTATCTGCTGTTTCTCCACTTTGGGAGATAGCAATCACCACATCATTCGGGCAAATGACGGGCTTACGATACCTGTACTCTGATGCAACTTCAACCTCAACAGGTATCCTGGCCAGCTCTTCAATTATATATTTACCGATAAGCGCTGCATGCCAGGAGGTACCGCAGGCAATCATGATAATTCTCCGCGCTTCAAGAATGCGGGGCATAACATTTGTAAGCCCTCCCAAGACAATTTCCTTATTGTCAGTATTGATACGACCTTTTAATGAATTTTCAATGGTCCGGGGCTGTTCAAATATTTCTTTAAGCATGAAATAATCATATCCTTTCTTCTCCATCTCATCCGCACCGATTTCAAGTTCACGGATATCAGGGGCCTTTTCCTCTCCCTGGTCAACTGTTTTCAGGGTAAAACTTTTCGGAGTCAAAATGGCAATATCGTTATCGTTAAGATAAACCACACTCTTCGTGTATTCAATCATGGGGGTTGCATCTGAGGCCAGAAAATATTCACCTTCTCCTATTCCGATAACCAATGGACTGCTTTTCCGTGCCGCTATTAACTGATCCGGTTCATCATTGCACATCACTACCAGCCCGTATGCTCCAACTACCTTTAACAAGGCCATACGTACTGCTGACTCTGCTGATACCTTTTCTTCTAAATATAAATATTCTATAAGGTCTGCCAATATCTCTGTGTCTGTCTGTGTGTGAAAAATATATCCCTTTGCGGACAAATCACTCTTCAGTTTATCGAAGTTTTCAATGATCCCGTTATGAACAATTGTAAAGATCCCCTTCATTGAAGTATGTGGATGTGCATTTAAATCGTTTGGTTCACCATGTGTCGCCCATCTGGTATGCCCCATTCCTGCATGTCCGCCGGTATCTTTATCAGAACAATATTTTTCCAGCTCACTCACCTTTCCTTTTTTCTTATATACCGTTGCTTTATTTTTTTGGAACAAGGCAATCCCGGCAGAATCGTAACCCCGGTAGGCCAACCGTTTTAATCCGTTAATCAATACAGGATAAACTTCTTTATTACCTATATAACCTATTATACCACACATAATTAAACTTTTACACTGAATTACACTAATATGAAAGACTAACTTTACAACTTATTTTTTCTGAGGAATATACCCTGCATTCCAGGTAAGGGCAAAAAGCAAGGTTGCTACGACTCCTGCTCCAATAAACGTTAGAAAAGCAGTGTCCCAGCCGCTGCGTGTTACCATATAACCAATGCCCCAGCCCGACAAAATAGTACTTAAATAAGCAAAAAAACCAGTAAGCCCGATTGCCGTTGCCGCTGCTTTTTTACTGACCAGGTTAGCCACAATGATTCCCACCAGCGCCTGCGGACCATAAATAAAAAACCCAATAACACAGAGAATGATTCCGTAAAAAAGAGGGCTTTCGTCAGGAAGGTGCCAAAACAGAAAAACAGCCACCGTGCATATTAACATGTAAATAACAGCAGCCCGACCTCCACGACCTTTAAATATGTGATCCATCATCCAACCGCTGGACAGCATCCCCAATATACCAAACCCCTCGTATCCTGCTACCAGCCAACCAGCCTTTTTCAAATCAATTCCTTTCATCTCGGTCAGGAAGGTTGGCCCCCAATCGAGCATTGCATACCGGATGGCATACAACGAAAGCTGGGCCAGGCAAAGTATCCATATCATCGGGTTGGCAAATACTTTTTTACGTACAAATTTTTTAAAATCAACTTCTTCTCCTATCTCCTCCATCTTTTCTGACTCAAGCATTTCCCCTTTGTATATTTCCACAGGAGGCAAACCCAGGGATTCCGGCTTGTCCCGTAAGCGATTCAAAATGAATATCGCACCAAGAATAGCCAATACAGCAGGAACAAAAAAGCATAAACGCCAGTCGTACACAACTAAAAAGCTGTTTAATAAAAGCACCAGGCCTGCCCCTATAGAGTGTGATGAATTCCACAGTGAAAATTTTACGCCCCTCTCTTTCGGTGAGAACCAGTTGGTGATTGAGTTCGCACAAGGCGGGAACCCCATGCCCTGAAACCAACCGTTCAGTAACCAGATGACCCCAAAGGCCAGCACTCCGCTACTCAGTCCAAAGAAAAAACTCATCAGAGCCGACATAAAAAGACCAATGGCCATGAAATAACGCGGGTTGGTTTGGTCGCCTAAGAATCCGTTCAGAAATTTGGAAATTCCATACAGCAAGCCATGCAGGGTTAAGAACAATCCTAAATCGGCCTTCGAGATTCCAAGATCGGCTTCAATGGCCGGCATGGCTATTGATAAGTTTTTCCGGACAAAATAGAAAAGGGAATATCCGATTATGGTGGTATACATGATCCGGCTCCTCCAATAACGGTAATGTGCTTTCATTTCATCCTCACTGGTAAAATGGTGTTCTATCTCCGGAGCGGGTTTTAAAAATCCAATTAATTTTGAAATATTCATCTTTTTTTCTTTAGTGATAACTAAAAAATTGTTGGCTTCGTATCCCGATCTTGTGCGACCAGGACAATGTTTAAAACATTTATTTTCTTTTGTCGTTTTTTGTTAATGAAGTACTCACCTGGTCCGCCGTACTTTTTCGACACACTTCGGCTGCCAGTTCCTGTGACCCTTTATAGCTGAAACTGCTGATCATCTGTTTAATTTCAGGAATACCACCTGCCGAAATACTCAAACTGCTTAGTCCCGTCCCGAGTAGAAATATGACGGTCTGCTGATTCCCGGCCATTTCACCACAAATACCAACCGGTTTACCGTGCTTTGTCGCGGTATCGGCAACCTTTTTGATACTTCGCAGTATGGCCGGATGAAAAGGATTGTACAATTGGGAAACCTTCTCATTTAAGCGATCGACCGCCAGTGTATATTGAATTAAATCGTTTGTCCCGATACTGAAAAAATCAGCTTCCCGGGCAAGGTCTTCTGCAATCATGACCGCAGCAGGTGTTTCAATCATCACTCCCGTTTCAATATTTTCATTGAAATCGATGTTTTCTGAACGGAGTTCTTCCTTGCTGTTTTCCAGCAAAGACTTTGCTTCTCTGAATTCTTCAACTGAAATAATCATTGGGAACATAATTTTCAGATTGCCAAAGGCACTGGCACGAAGCAATGCCCGCAGCTGGGTTTTGAAAACATCTTTCCGATCCAGACAGAAACGAATCCCCCGCCACCCCAGGAAAGGGTTCTCTTCTTTTTCCTCCAGATAATAAGGGAGCGACTTGTCCCCGCCAATATCCAGTGTCCGGATGATGATACTTTTGCCTTTACATGCTTCCAGGGCTTTCCTGTATTCTGCGAACTGGGGTTCCTCGTTGGGGAAACCTCCCTTGCTTTGCATAAAAAGCTGTTCACTTCGGAAAAGTCCTATTCCGTCGGCTCCATACTGCATCGTCTTCTCCACTTCATCTACAGAACCAGCATTGCCCATAACAAGTATTTTCTTTCCATCCGTTGTTGTTACCGGCAAGCCTGCCTCTTTCAATATACTTGTTCGTTTTTGAAAATACAGAAAAGCTTTGTTCCGATACTTCCTGGCAATTTTTTTTTCCGGATTAATAATAATTTGATTGTCCAACCCATCCAGGATAACAAAATCGCCGGGCTGAAAAGCCGGCATTCCATCGCCCAGCCCCACTATTGCCGGAATGCCTTTATTACGGGCAATGATACACACATGGCTGGTCTGTCCTCCCAGCCGGGTAACCAGACCGCGTACTTTTGAAAAATCCATCAGCGCCGTGTCGGAAGGGAGCAGGTCTTCGGCCACGACGATTACCTCGCGGTCAATTTTTTCAAACAGGTTACCGGTTGTCCCTTTCATCCGGTCCATAATGCGCGAACAAACATCACGGATGTCGGCAGCTCGTTCCTTCAGGTACTCGTCGTCAATTTCAGCAAAAAGACGGCCAAATTCGTCTTCGGTCTCTGCAAGTGCCCATTCTGCGTTTTTGTTTTCAGCAGTAATTTTCAGCAGTACGCTTTCCTTCAGTGCCGGATCTTCGAGCATCTCACGGTGGGCAGCAAAAATAGCGTTCCTGTCAGCCAGCTTTCCGACTTCGAGGGATGCTTCTTCCATTGCACTGACAAACCGGTCTGTCTCATCCGGCTTCTCTTTCTCTTCAATCAGTCGACGGCTGGCCTCCGGCTGGTTCCTTTTCACCATGTAGACCTCCCCGAAGGCAATTCCTTTTGATGCACTTGTTTTTACAGAAACCCTTTGCATATTTTTTCTTATTGTAGTCCCACGAACAAAGAAGGGTAGTCGGTTTCAATAATATCAGGCTTTGCAGTCAGCTCCCGGCGGTAGGCTTCCTCCCGTGCAGAGTCAGGTTTTACCCGGTCGGCAGTGGGATGGATCGATGTCATACACATCACTCCATGCGAACGCAGCAAGCGGTATACTTCGGCCTGCTCCGGCTGCATCGAATACCCCACGTAAGCCATCAGCCGGTTCCACGGGATGCCCGAGTTTTCGTATTTGTTGTAGTCCTCCATGTTAAAGATGGCAACACAAAGCACCACATTGTCAACCCTCTGGTAATAAAAAAGTGCTTCTTCGAGCGAACGTACGCTTAGCATGATGTGCGGCCAGTTGTGCTCTTTCAACAGACTCACATACATCTCCCAGGGCACTTTTTTGTTATCCAGATTAAAAACAGTTTTGTCCCGTCCCCAGTCGAGCATCTCCACCAGGGTTGGTATTTTGTAGGGAGTGAGTTTTCCCTCACGGTCTTTCAAATAAAACTGCTGTAACTCCTCGTACGTGTAGTCCGAAATTTTTCCCGTGCCATTGGTGGTACGGTCGATCGTGGCGTCGTGCATCAGCACCAGAACACTGTCTTTGGTCAGTCTGGGGTCAATCTCGAAAAACGAGGGCATCAGGCTCAGTGTCTTCTCGCACGATTCGATACAGTTTTCCGGGTAGCCCGTCATCATTCCACCGCGGTGCCCGCTGATAATCACCGGACGACCTTCGCGGTACGTAAAATATTTCTGCAACTGTTCCATGTTGCGGACCTGTACCGTGTGCAACTTGGGAGACCTGCAACCGGTAATTGCCCCGGTAGTCAGTATTGCGGCAAGGAACAGGGAACCTGTTTTCTTTTTTACATTCATATCCGTTTGTTTTTTACTGTATTTTAATCTTTCAATGTTTTTATAAAATCAAGCACGGCCTGCATAGCCAGAGTTTCATCTTCTCCTTCAGTCGTGATTCGTACTTCGCTGCCGTATTTCAGGCCCAGGGACAACAGTTTGATAATGCTGTTACCGGCGGCTTGTTTTTCCCCGCAGGACAGAACTACTGTGCTTTTAAACTCCTTGCACAGGGCTGTCAACCGGCTGGCAGGGCGGGCATGGAGGCCTGTTTTCAATCTGATAATAATTTTTTCTGAAACCATAATTCTCCGTTTATACCAGTTTTATTTTTACCATGCCGTAGGACTGGACAATGGCCTCCAGCAGGTCTGAATCCTCAATTCCTGTTACCTGGGAAACTGCTGTTTTTAATCCTTGATGTTGAATCAGTCCTTGCAGTTCAATGCTTTGTTTGTCATCGGGATTCCGGTAATGTAGCGCCGCACCGATGCCCAAGAAAAGGTTTTCGGTACTGAACCCGTATTCTCTGGAAACCAGCAAAGGTCTTACCAGACGGTCGTTTGGCGAGAGTTTTCGCAACGGGTCCCGGCAAACGCGTGCCAGCTCGTCTTTCAGATTCGGATTGCGTAGCCGATCAATAATTTTATCGATGTACTTAAAATGCGTTTCTTCGCTGAACCCGTATTTCCGGATCAGCCCCCGGCCTGCTTCCTGCATGGCAGAACGGACGATTTGGTAAATAAGCGGGTCGGCGATGCTCTGGTCAATGGTCTGATAACCTTTCAGAAAACCAAGATAGGCGGTGATGGCATGCCCTGTGTTCAGCGTGAACAGCTTGCGTTCGATGTAGGCAATCAGATTGTCGGCCAGGTTCATACCCGCTACATGGGGTACAGCCCCCCGGAAAGATTTTGCCTCCACGTTCCACTCGAAAAAACTTTCCACCGCCACATCGGTAAAATTTTCTGTCTTTACCGGGGGGACAATCCGGTCCACCGAGCAGTCTGGGAAACCCACGTACTGCTCCATGTATGTTCTCTCTTCCTCATCCAGGTATTTGATCACCTCGTTTTTCAGTTGCGTACTGGCCCGGATGCCGTTCTCACAGGCAATGATGTTCAGTGGAGTGCTTATCCCTTTTGTCTTTCGTAAAATGATACCTTTGGCAATTACCGGAGCTATCTGTGGTAGTATGGCCAAACCTACCGCCGTGGTAATTAATTCGGCCGTTTGCATTTCTTCCAGAAGGTCTTCAGTATTGATATTGACACCACTTATATTAGTTACTTTCTGATCCATTGGTCTCTTTTATTGAATTAATAAAATTACGATCTGAATTCTCATCCATTACATGGACAACATATTCTTTATCGGCATTTAGCCGGTCGATTATCTGCTGGTTGATATCTGCAAAAACAACATGATACCCTGCCTGTTCCAGTACAAGGCCAATAAATCCGCGGCCTATATTCCCCGCTCCAAACTGTATTGCTTTTTTCATCTTATTTTTCATTAATGTGGTTTAATCACTTCTCCAGTTTTTCAAGGATGAAGTGTTTGTTGGATGTGGTGACAAGCTGCTGTAATACTGCTTCGTCATCCAGCGAGGAACTGATCCTTGCCAGGATGTCAATATGCTCATCACCTTTTCCTGCAATCCCGATGACCAGACAGGCTTTCTCATCGCCAAAACTGACACCTCTCGGGTACTGCAGAAAAACAATCCCTGTCCTTTTAATTTTCTCTTTTGCTTCGGATGTTCCATGAGGAATAGCAATGCCCATCCCCAGGTATGTTGTCGTTATTTTCTCCCGTTCGAGCATGTCAGAAACATAGCCCGGTTCGACATACCCGCCGGCAACCAGTAATTTACCAGCCCTGCGGATAGCATCTTCCTTTGTTTCACTTTCAAGCCCCAGTACAATGTTTTCAAGTTTTAAAACAGAATCATTGTCTTGCCCGAATTCGGTCGGAATGTCGTTTCCCGTTACTATAATATCTGAAACGGAAGCCTCCTTTATCCTCTCAACCAATGCGTCCAGCCTGCTGTCGCCCAGAAAATCGGTGATGACAACCAGTTCCGCGTCAGGCGCCGATTTCCGGGCCCGTGAAGCCAGGATTGACTGGCAAACCACCACATCGGTACCTGCAGGAATTTTGTCTGCCGGGCAATTAGTCACGCTGATATGAATACCCTGTTTCTGCAAACGGTTACGGAAACGGGTAGCTCCCATGGCACTTGATCCCATTCCGGCATCACAGGCAAAAGCAATATTTCTGATCTTTTCTTTTTTCTGTGATATTTTTTTTGAATCCCCTTCTGCTGTAGTTGTGTCCTTTCCTTCCTGCCGGGCCGCTCTTTTCACAATGGGCGATGCCACCAGGAACGATACAACAGCGGCAACAACCACCCCCGACAGGGTAATCAGCATTTTACCTTTTGGAGCCATGGCCAGCACTGCAATAATACTGCCGGGCGATGCCGGGGCTACCAGGCCTCCGTCCAAAACAGAATAAACAAAAATGGCAGATGCGGACCCCAGGATAGGTGCAATAATCAATGCCGGCGTCATCATTATATATGGAAAATATATTTCGTGTATGCCTCCAAAAAAATGAATGACAGCGGCTCCCGGGGCAGAATTTTTCATGTTCCCTTTTGAAAATAACCAGTAAGCCAGCAAAACCCCCAACCCTGAACCCGGGTTGGCCTCCAGTAAAAACATAATGGATGATCCGCTGCTTTGTGCCTGTTCAAGCCCGATCGGTGTAAAAATACCGTGATTAATGGCATTGTTCAGGAATAGTACTTTACCCGGTTCTATAAACAAAGAGATCAATGGAAGCATACCTTTCCCGATAATAAATCCCACTCCCGAACTTAATACCTCTGTCAATCCGGCCACCACAGGGCCGATGGCATAAAAGCCCAGAATTGCAGAACACATGCCCAAAATACCCAGCGAAAAGTTACTCACCAGCATCTCGAACCCGGCAGGGACTTTCCCTTCGACAGCCCCATCGAACTTTTTGATTATCCACCCGGCAAAAGGGCCCATTGCCATAGCCCCGATAAACATGGGAATATCGCTGCCCGCAATGACCCCTATCACGGCAATAGCACCAATCACGCCACCCCTGGCTCCCGCCACATTTTTTCCCCCGGTGTAGGCAATCAGCAGCGGCAACAGGTATTTTAGCATCGGTTCTACCAGAAGGGCCAGTTTTTCGTTAGGACACCATCCGGTAGAAATAAACAAGGCAGTAATAAAACCCCAGGCAATGAACGCCCCGATATTGGGCATTACCATCCCGCTTAAAGTTTTACCAAATCGTTGTACCTGAGCTCGCATATTTTATATTTGTTATATTAATCACAAAGAAATCAGGGCATAGCTACCGCAGAAAAGGACAAAATTTTTATCCTTTCATTTCAATTTCAAAATTTACTACACGCCAATAAATGAATGTCTTATCCGTCCATTCGTTTATTCCTCCCAACTTGTCGGGAGCAAAACGGCCCGGTAAACAACAAAGGTTTTGTTATAAGCAATATAGAATTCGTCTCCGATACGAAAAATATTCTCAATCTCACCAATAATATTTGGAATAGTTGCAGTTCCCCAATATTTAGCGTCAATACTATTTACTGTTACGTAATTGGTTTTATCGTCAGAGTTATAACGGGCATCGTAGATATATTTCCCATCGCAAAAAAGCCCCTGTGTAGTGTACTGCGGGTTGCCACAGGTAAACTGAGATTGCAGATTAAACCCGGTATCGGTAATATAAAAATTAAAACCACCACCACCCCCCAGGACATACTGGTCCGTTTCCTCAATATAGCTGATTCCACGGCTAATTAAAGTGGTAACACGATATTCGGTCTCGGTTAACGTCTCGGGATCAATGAATGATATTCCACACCCTGAATCATGTGAAGTGTTGACAACAAGCAGACCAAGCTTCGAATTATAGGTTATATCGTTCGTATGCCCGGTATTGAGCGGTTCCGATATTTTTACCGTTTCCCAGGTTGCAATATCAATTTTTACAATCACGGCAGTATCTGTCGCCTTATTGAGAAATGCATAGTATGCATATTTACCATCCGTACCTCCTCCCTGTTGAACCGTGAAGATGCCTACCTGAGAAAGTGTTGTAACCTTTTCAATAGGGTACATTGTAAATTCTTTCCCCGACGTGATGATTTCCTCTGGTGTTGGCGTGCTGATTTTGTTGCCCGATATATATTCAAAATCATTGGAGAAGATAAGGTTTGACTTCCCGTTACTGTCCTTGATTACCTGATTGAGCAAATACCCCAGACCGCAATAAATCATATATTCATTGGTGCCCCCGACAAGCAATTTATTGCCGTCAACACGAACAATATATCCTTCTCTGCCCAGATTTTTAATATCCTCATATAGCTTAATACTTTCCTTACGGTTGGTTTCACCAATAAGAATTTCGTATGTATTTGCATCAGTATAATCTAAAGCTATATCTATCTTACAGTCGCCAATCTGGCTCAGTTTTGAGCTGAATTTTGTCGCAAATTCAATGATTGCATCATTCGTATTTTCAGAACGTACTACTTTATAGCTGCTACTACCGTTTTCGAATATAACAATGTCTTCGGACTGAGTTCCGGATGTTTCTTTTTCACAACCGGCTATTGCTACAATCGAGACAACAATAACTGCGAAAACAATTAATAATTTGGTTTTCATTAAACTGTATTTAATATTCAATATAAAAAGTAATATAGAGAAGCAAAATAATAGAAACAGAGCTCAAATCTGACAATACCGGGGGAATGTCAGGAACTTCATTTTGAATTTTTACATTTTACTTACTATGACAGACACATGTTGTATTCACTGTATTCTACCTTTTACGTTTGTCCGGGTTTATGATACGAGTGAGACAAAAATCTTGATTCATATTTGTTCGCATATTCATTCCTTTTCTTCTTGAGTTAATCTTTCCAACCCGTCGGTAACAAAACGGCCCGGTAAACAACAAAGGTTTTGTTATAAGCAATATAAAATTCGTTCCCGATACGAAAAATATTCTCTAACTCGCCAGTGACACCGGGAATAGTCGCAGTACCCCAATATTTAGCGTCAATACTATTTACTGTTACGTAATTGGTTTTATCGTCAGAGTTATAACGGGCATCGTAGATATATTTTCCATCGCAAAAAAGCCCCTGTGTAGTGTACTGCGGGTTGCCACAGGTAAACTGAGATTGCAGATTAAACCCGGAATCGGTAATATAAAAATCAAAAACTCCACCCAGAACATACTGATCGGTTTCCTCAATATAGCTGATTCCACGGCTACTTACAGCGTTGACGTGATATCCTGTCTCTGTTAGCGTTTCGGGGTCGATGAATGATACTCTAAACCATGAGTCATTTGAGTTATTGACAACAAGTTTACCGAGCTTCGGGTTATAGGTTATATCGTTCGTATGCCCGGTATTGAGCGGATCCGATATTTTTACCGTTTCCCTGCTAGCAATATCAATTTTTACAATCACGGCAGTGTCTGTCGCCTTATTGAGAAAAGCATAGTATGCGTATTTCCCATCCGTGCCGCCGCCCTGAAGAACAGTGAAGGCATCTACCTGGGAAAGGGGCATAACCTTTTCAATAGGGTACATTGCAAATTCTTTCCCCGACGTGATGATTTCCTCCGGCGTTGGCATGCTGATTCCGTTGCCCGGTATGTATTCAAAATCGTTGGAGAAGATAAGGTTTGACTTCCCGTTACTGTCCTTGCTTACCTGATCGAGCAAATACCCGAGACCGCAAAAAATCATATATTCATTGGTGCCCCCGACAAGCAATTTATTACCGTCAACACGGACAATATATCCTTCTCTGCCCAGATTTTTAATATCCTCATATAGCTTAATACTTTCCTCACGGTTGGTTTCACCAATAAGAATTTCGTATGTGTCAGCATCAACATAATCCAAAGTTATACCTATCGTGCAGTCTCCTGCTTTGCTCAGCTTTGAACTGAATTTCTCCGCGAACCCGATGATTGCATTGTTAGCTTTTTCCGAACGTACTATTTTATAGCGACTACTGCCGTCTTTAAATATAACCGCGTCTTCGGACTGAGTTCCGGATGTTTCTTTTTCACAACTGGCTATTGTTGTAATCGAGACAACAACAGCCGCAAAAACGATTAATAATCTGGTTTTCACTAAACTGTATTTTAATATTCAATATAAAAAATAATTAATGTACTCTATTCAGGACATTGCCCCCCGTTTTTTCCATTGTCATTCCAATCATTTTATAACAAATTCAAATTGGTCATATCCCTCGTTGCGCCATGCATGTTGCCGGGTGGTTGGAGATATCGCAAAGAACGGGGAGAAAGTTTTTACTTTTACGGTTTTCCCATCCGGAAGAAATTCAAGTATACGAAGCCAGCCATCTCCTCCATTTCCGGTATTTCCTCCTCCCTCTGACTGGGCATTAAAAACCATTTGGCAAACAGGCTTTCCACTACTGTTTTTATCTATCTGAAAACCTACATTTTTCCTTCTGTCTTTTGGCGAATTGAGATGTCCTGAGATTACCATCCGTATATTAGAGGAAGGATAAACAAGTTTTTCCCAGATTGCCTGACCGTAATTTGGTTTTTCAATCTTGTATTTTTCTGTTTCAATACGCTTTCCATCCCAATTTAAATACGAATGAGTAAGTAGAATGCATAAATGATCTTTATACTTTTTACTTTGACATAAATTCTTCGCCCAATTCAATGCTTCATCCCGTGGTGCAAATTCAAGAGATACAACCAGAATATTCAAATTCCCGTACATCTTAATTTCATAAGCGGCATTTTCAAGGGTAGGTATCCCTGATGCATTATTACAGATACCTGCTAAACTTTTATGCCAACACAAATTACGATCAGGCGGGAAGTATTTGTTTAAATTAGTATTCCGGTTTACAATATTGACATAACCATAGTCATGATTTCCGGTACATAATATATATGGTATTTTCCCGTCTAATCGTTCAAAAGCTCTGGATGTAGCTTTCCATTGTAATTGGCTTGATTGATCTTGTCTTTTCCAGCCTGGCACAGGCATCTCGTTTTGTGCGACCAGATCGCCGGTGCATAAAAGTGCTTTAACGTTTAACTTGTTAATATTCTCACTTACCCAGGCTGTCATTAAATCTAAGATTGGTTGATTCCGTTCAAACTTCACATAATTCTGAATGTCAGGAAGCAAAATAATAGAAACAGAACTTGAATCAGACAATACGGGTGGAGTATAGGGTTCTTCAGCCTGAAGGAAAAATGAAGAATAAAATAATAATAAAAGGAATAATATCTTTTTCATAGGTGTTTGTTTAATATCTTTTTTTGTATTAAAAGTTGGTTACATTAACAGACCGGTATAAAATATATTTTCATCGTTACTTTTATTATTATTCCCAGCCTTCAGTTTGTTCCAGATCCGGATTATCATTAATTGAGTTATCACTTATTGGCCACAGGAGGATATTGGGGTCATCTTCACGACCAGCGAGATATGGATTCACGTCAAAAACAACTCCCAGACGAATAAAATCCCACCAAAGTCTTCCTTCAGCCGGAAATTCTTTCATTCTTTCCTTGACAAGAATATTTTTAAATTCATCTGCTGATATATCGGTTGAATAATAATTTTCAACACCATAAGCTCTTTCTACTACTTTATTGATAGAAGCTACAGCGACAGGAATATTGGTTTCTGCCTTAATTTCGGCATCCATCAAATAGGCATCCGCCAAGCGATATACAACCATATCTGCATCCAGTACCGACGTGCTGTTTAACCATGATCCTTTATATTTATTTGTCCAGTATAATGTTTTATTTTTGCCATCATCATAAAACGACTGGTAATTGGTTGCCAGCCGGGTATCATTAGCAACATCCGTAAGCACCGAGATATAATCATCTGTATAAAAACACCATTGCTTATTAGGCCCCACAGCCACCGGATTGAATTGATACTCAGAAGATGCTGATGCCGTGCTCAACAGATAATCCTCAGGATACCCCCCTGTATATTCGTCCTGGGTATATTTCCATGCATAAATAACCTCACTACCTGACTCTGTATTTACATCAAATATCGCGGAATAATTGCTTTCAAGCTCATAGGAAGTGTTTGAAAGAACTGCATCTATTGCATCTGAAGCGGCAGAAAGATAAGAAGTTCCTCCTTCCTCTACTTTATACATCCAAAGATTGTAATCGGCTTTAAGCATGTTAATCGCAGCCGGAGAGGCAGTACTTCTTTCAGAAATATCGGCGGGGATCAAATCTACAGCCATCTCAATATCTGACTCTACCTGTTCAAAAATTTGAGAAACAGGGGTTCTATCTGGATAAAAATCCTGGGAAGAAGACTCATAACCATCAAGCACCAACGGTGCATCCCCCCAGATACGTGCAATCCAGTAATAACAAAAGGCCCTGATAAAGTAAGCATTAGCAAGAACTTCATTCTTATCATCTTCACTATTAAAAGAAATTCCGGGTGTGTATTTTAGTATCAGGTTCGCCATATTTATAGTGGTGTAAATATCTTTCCAATCAGCATACGTATTTGTATTATCCATAATTCCCTGATAAACCTCGTCTCTGAATGGTTTTGTTAATCCTGAAGCTCCGGAGCCCCATAAACCATCACGATACTCTCCCCAAAAAGCCAATCCCTGATTAAATGCACTACGGCATAACTGATGTGCTCCATACATGGCTGCAGTTGCATCTCCTTCTTCTATCCACATGGAAGAAGCAGATAATTTGCTTGTTTGGACAATGTCCAAATCATCGTGACACGAGCTAATTATAAATACACATGCACACAGTAATATAATGATTCTATTCGTTTTCATAATCTTAAATTCAAGTTTCATTCTTATTGTTTATGTTCTTAGAACATTACTTTAATGCCAATGGCATATTTTCTGGCAGCAGGATAAAGCGCGTAGTCTTTATCATAAGTTGAGCCAGTTCCTTGTTCCGGAGGGGCACCTGTAACCGCAGTGAAATAATGCAGGTTGTTTCCTGAAAAATAAAAAGACATATTTTGTATCCCCAAAGGTTTAATAAAGCGGGCAGGCATACGGTAAGAGAGGGTAACCTCACGGATGCAAAGGAAATCTCCCTTTTGAATAAATACATCAGATTCCCGATAAAAATTACGACTCCCATCACCGGAATCATTCGGAAAGAATCTTGCATACTTTGTATCATCACCAGGTTGTTTCCAACATTTTTTCACCTCGCTGCTCAAACTTCCATTATAACCAAATGTTCCAATAAAGAAACGTTTCTCCATCGCATTTTGAATACTGTGCCCTAGCTGGTAATCCATAAATATGTAAAGTGACAGATTTTTATAAGTAAATGTATTACCAAGTCCCCCTGTCGTATGAGGCACAGTATAACCCAGCAGGAACTTATCTTCTGAGGTGATTTGGTCTTCTCCATTTCGTTGGGTACTTCCCGGACGGTTTACCCACTCATAATCACCTATATCCTTGCGCCCTTTTTTTGATTTTCCATCGGAAAAACGAAACCCATATGATTTGGAATCATACATCGCCGCATCAGCTTCCTCCTGAGTTTCCAGTATATGATCTACTTTATAACCATAAAGACGATACATTCTTTCTCCTTCAGCAATTCCTCCATATTGAGTTCCATCACCAAGCAAAGTTCCGTCAATTCGATTTTTATCATTACCGTTGTCTGGAAGTTTCAAAACTTTATTCATTACATAACTGTATGTAAAATCCGTTGTCCATGAAAAGTTTTTTGTTTTTATATTTTCTGATGAAAACTCCAGATCGAATCCATAAAATTTAACCTTCCCGATATTTGTAGTTATTGAAGAATAGCCTGAAGTATTTGGTAATGGTTTATCGAAGATAAGGTCATGGGTTATTTTGTTGAAATAATCACAATTCAGCTTTATTTTATTTCTGAATAATCCAAGGTCAAAACCAACATCTAACTGGTTGGTTGTTTCCCATTTCAGGTTTAGGTTTGGAATGGTTGATGTTACAATCGTCGAATTCCCGTCATAAACACCACTGGTTTTGTACGCTCCATATGAATCATAAAGACCAATAGAATTATTTCCTGTCCTTCCGTAACTTGCACGAAGTTTTAAATTACTTAAAGAGCCAATTCCTGCCATAAAATTTTCTTCGGTCATAATCCATCCAATGGATGCAGCAGGAAAATACCCCCAACGGTTGTCCTGAGCAAATTTAGATGAACCATCAGCGCGCATGGTTGCCGAAAACAAATATTTCCCTTTGTAATCGTAATTAAAACGGCCGAAGTAACTGATCAATACTTCTTCTGTTCTTGAACTTGCCGGGGTTCCGGGGATTGATCCGGCACTCAATGTGGGGACTTTATCGGAACTGGCACCAGTCACCGAAGCGCTGAAAGAATCATCTTTGTCTTTCATATAGTCGGTTCCGATAGTTGTAGCAATGTTATGCGTACCATTGTTTAGATGTTTATTGTAGTTTAAATATGCCTGAAGATCCAAACGTTGTGTTTCACTTAAACCCTCGTATGTTTCGCGCAACCCATTGTAGTAATTGGCTTTAGTAAAACTATGCGAACGACGATGACGATTATGATTTGTAATCATTGCCACAGCTTTCAGGTTGTTATTGAAACGATACGTTAATTTGGCATTAACAGTAGAACGTTTTGTAGTTTGTCCATTATCATAATAATATTCATACCAATCAGGAGTATTTAATGTACTATTGGTACCTCTTTCCGGCAAGCCCGTTTGGGTATTGAATATTTTATGGGTAGGTGCCGTAAAAAGTCCTCTTTGAACGACATTACGTTTATTGTCCGGATAGTCTTCCATTTCTGCCTGCGAGTAATTAAACCCGGTTGCAAACGATAATTTTTTGCTAATCTTAAAATCGGTATTTCCTTTCATTGTAAAACGAGTATAACCCGTTCCAATACCTATTCCGCCGTCATCGGTATAACCGATACTGGCTGTATATTTCACACTCTCATTACCACCGGTGGCTCCTATGTAGTAATTTTGCCAGGTTGTAGGACTAAAAAACCGTCTTTGAAAATCATTATCTTCAAAAATAATGGTTTTGGTATTGTCGAGCGGATCAAGCATTGATTTGTATCCTTTGGGGATCGTTTCCCCGTCTTTCAAATAACGAGTGGTCCACATCGAATTTTCATCATTTCCAGTACTGGCAGAATTTCCGTTTTCAAAATTCCTCTCTGGATATTTCCCTCTAGCTGTCGCCAGACGCATGGTATAAATGTAGTCTTCTGCATTCATCAGATCAAAGTGCTGTGCTGGCTCCTGATAGGCTACACTTGCTTCAAAAGAAATCCTGGGTTTACCAACTGATCCCTTTTTCGTGGTAATTAGAATAATTCCATTTGAAGCCTTTGCTCCATAAATAGCTGCAGAAGCAGCATCTTTCAGAACTTCAATAGAAGCGATATCATTGGGGTTAATGCCTGAAATTGATCTGACAACTCCGTCAACTACAATAACAGGCGCGTTACTTTCATTAATGGAAGAACCGCCACGGATCCGAAAAGACGGGTCTTCTCCAGGCTGAAAATCAGTGGTGTACATCCGTAACCCGGCAACTTTTCCTTTCAAACCATCGCCTATTGAGTTGATTGGCATACTCTCCAGTTTCTTCCCATCAAATTTTGATACTGCGGAAGTAACCGTACGCCGGGATTGTGTTCCATAGCCCACTGCCACAACCTCTTCGATGCCCACAGTTTTTTCCTGCATTACCACATTAATCGTACTTTTCCCGGCCACTGTTATTTCCTGGCTTTCCATCCCCACAAACGAAAACACCAGCGTAGCATCACCAGGAACTTTCGTGAGTGTATAAATTCCATCCACATTGGTAATAATTCCTTTTGTGGTGCTTTTTATAACTACCGTTACACCGGGTAGCGGAGTTCCGGATGAGTCGGTCACTTTGCCGGAAACAGTAATTTGCTGCTGCTTATTAGCCCCGGCCTCATCCTTGTAAAGAATAACCATCCGATCGTTAAGCTTATACCTGATGCCGGTTCCCCTGAAAATATTATCAAGAACACCGGTAACCGGTTCATTTTCGAAACGAACAGATACTTTCCGGTCCAGATCAAGATATTCGGAACTAAAGGCAAAACGGTATTCGCTTTGATCTTCAATAGCTCCCAGCACCTCTTTCAAACTTACATTCGTATAGTCCAGGTTAAGCTTCGAGTTTTGGCTGTAAACACTGGCCCCTGCGGAAAACAGGCTTAATAGAATAATGAGCAATGACAGCTTCATAACAATAAGAATTTTTTTCATCCGATACCAGATGACAGGGATTATCCACCCCCTTGTTTTACAATCTTTTTTCATAAATTTGTACTGTTATTTGATTAAAATTCTCTTCTTTACGCTGTGAAGAGTTTTCTGACAGGAAAGTGGTGACACACTTTCCTGTTTTTTTTTTATTTTTTATCCAGATAAATAATCTCTCCTTCCTGATGGGCTTTTGCCGCGGTAATGGACAGCAGCATATCCAAAACATCGTTAAAATCTTCATTCCTGACAGAAAAAGTTACTTTATAATCTTCAATCCCTTTCCCTAAAATTATTTGTTGGTTGTATCTCTTTTGCAACTTTGCCACCACCTCTTTCAATGGCTGATCGTAAATATGAATGGTCCCCTCGCGCCACGAGGTATACTTTCCGGCGACAACTTCATCAATCCTGAATTTATGCTCCTGCTTATTGTACACCAGCATCTCGTCAGGCCTGAGTCTGGCAAAGGTTTTATCGCTGTTACAGGAAGTCAGTTCAACGGCGCCCTCAACAAGTACCACATTGATCTCCCTGTCTTCAGGATAGGCCTCGGCGGTAAACTGTGTTCCCAGAACTTTTACATTAATTTCATCGCATGAAACAACAAACGGCAGGTTTTTATTTTTAGTAACATCGAAATAAGCCTGCCCGGTTAATTCCACATTCCTGTTCCCAACGCCAAACCGGTTGCTGTATTTCAGGCTTGAACCGGAATTTAACCACACCACGGTATGGTCGGGAAGCATTGCTTTTGAAATTTGCCCGTTTTCAGCAATAATGGTATTATAAAAGGTTGTCCGTTTCCCTGATGTTCCTGAAATATAAAAGAAAACACTACCCAGCGCAACGAATAGCAAAAGGATAGCAGCGTACTTGTAAAAACGCCGGATGAATTTTAATTGCAGGATTTCTCCTGCACGCTTATTCAGTATCTTCGATTTGAATTTATCCAACTCAAGTAACGTATACGAAGACAAATCTTGTTCATCAGGATTAGCCTTCCACTTGTTTTTTATCCGTTTAAACTCTGCACGGTTCTCTTCATCTTCGAGCCAGGAGATCAAACTGAGTATTTCTTCACGGGTGGCTTTCCCTTTGAAATATTTCCTGATCTTTGTTTCCATCCAAATTGATTTTCAACAATGAGTACAACAAATTCTGAAAAACCCTACCCTTATCAGGAAAATATTTTGGAAACGGGGGAAAAGATTGAGTTCACTTCTATTTCGCACATATGCTTCTTCTTCAAAAATCTTCAGGTACTTTTTTCAAAATCAGGTCGAATTTTGGAATTTGAATTTTTCTGGTACGAACTTACTGAAGCAGCAGGTAAAGTATAATTGAAAGGGTAGCGAATTGTTTTTCAAGTTTTTGTTTTAATTCGAGTTTTGCTTCATGCAGGTGTTTTTCGACTGTTTTTACCGAAATACCCAGTTCTTCTGCTATTTCTTTTTGTTTAAGCCCTTCCAGTTTATTCTTTATAAGGATTTCTCTTTTCCTCTCCGGAAGTTCATCAATTGCTTTTTTTAGTGCTTCAACCAGTTGCTCTTCAAGCGACATTTCCCTCCTTTCTGTAAAGTCAATCTGGTATAAATATTGTAATTCGTTGGGGGTTACCCCCTCATGGAGCGAATCAAAAGAATACCTTGAATGTTCTTTCAGATAATTCAGGCACCGGTTACGCAGCGAAACAAAAAGCAAACTTTCCACCGATTTATGAAGATCAATTTTTTGCCTGTTCTCCCAAAGGTTAAAGAAACATTCCTGGACGATATCCTCTGCATCTTTGTGATTTTTTACAAACAACATGGAATACCCCATCATGCGGGGATGCATTTGTTTGAACAGCTCAGAAAATGATCCGTCATCTCCTTCTCTTAGCCTTTTGTTTAAAAGTTTGTCCATGAGAAAATTGAATCTTCAACCACAAAGAACTTAAAATAAAATGAAAATCTCAAAGAAATTCTTTTTCATGCTTATTTCATATATTTGTTGTCGAAGTAACCAGTAAACCACATACAAATGAATTTTTTCAGAATATTTCTCAGCACCCTTTGCTTTGCTTTCATAATTTCTTCCTGCTCAAAAAAATCGCAGGAGTGGACCGAGCTTTTTAACGGGAAAGACCTGACCGGCTGGACTGCCAATGAACAGGCCGGGTCGTTTAAAGTAGAAGACGGGGTGCTGGTTTGCAGCGGCTCCCGCAGCCACCTGTTTTATACCGGCGATTTTAAAAAGGGTATTTTCCGGAATTTCGAATTGAAGGCCATTGTGAAAACCATGCCCGGCTCCAATTCCGGAATTATTTTTCATACCCAGGAACAGGAATACGGCCCCTTGCTTCGTGGCTACGAGGTACAGATTAACAACTCGTACGAACGGGAAGGAGATTTTCAGGAATTAAAAAAGACCGGCAGTATTTACGGGATACGTAACGTGTATTACCCGACCGTCAAGGATAACGAGTGGTTCGAGTTGTCGTTCAAAGTAGTGGAAAACCGCTGTGAGGTTTGGGTGAACGGTCACAAAGTGGTTGATTATATTCAGCCTGATGATCCGTACCGACCGAAAAACGACAAGTGGAAGATTTTCAGCGCCGGGCGGATTGCCCTGCAATGCCATGACGAAGCAAGCACCGTTTATTTCAAAAGTATCAGGATAAAACCGCTTCCTAAAGCTGAAAAATTTGAACTTCTTGTTTCGAAAGAATGGGACGACAAAGTGACAAAGCTGGAACTTGAGAATTTCCCGTTGGTCGATTTTCATACACACCTGAAAGGTGGGCTGACCCTTGAACAGGCTATTGATAATTCGATAAAGCTGGGCATTAATTACGGTGTTGCGCCAAACTGCGGACTGCATTTCCCTGTTACCAACGATCAGTCGCTGTATGCCTATATGGACACCGTGAAAGGACAGCCTGTTTTCAGAGGGATGCAGGCCGAGGGCCGCGAATGGGTTACCCTGTTTTCGCCGGAAGCTGTTTCTCAGTTCGACTATATTTTTACCGATGCAATGACCTGGACCGATCACAAAGGCCGCCGGATGCGCCTGTGGATGCCCGAAGAAGTATTTGTGGACGACGAACAGCAGTTTATGGATGAACTGGTTGGTAAAATTGAAAGTATACTTTCGAAAGAGCCCGTTGATATTTACGTAAATCCTACTTTTCTTCCGGCTGTCATTGCCGGTAAATACGATGAACTGTGGACCGATGAAAGGATTGACCGCCTCGTGAAAGTACTGGCCGGTAATAAGGTCGCTCTGGAAATCAATGCCCGGTACCGCATTCCTTCAGAAAAGATACTTCGCAGGGCAAAAGAAGCAGGTGTGAAATTTTCGTTTGGAACCAATAACACCGGCAGCGATCTGGGAACTTTGGATTATTGTTTCGAGATGCAGAAAAAACTGGGACTGACATACAAAGACATGTTTATGCCCAAAAAGCAATGCGAGAAACCTGTTTTGGTAAAAGGACTTCCCGGTAGGATTACCGGTTGACCATAAAACATTTTAGAAGTGACAAAGTAGAAAGGAAACATTAACCGGAAGTGTTTGTTTTTTGTTTCTAAGGTTTCACCAGTCCTTTTATCCGTACGGCGATTTCCAGTAGTTCAATCAACTTGTTCATGGCAAATGCAGAAATGTTGATTTCCATGTCGTAATGTCCGTCATCTGAAATGTTATGGCTGATATTTTTCCGTACGCTTTCCCTTTCTTTTTCGGTTTTATTGATAAACTCTTTTGCATCGGCTTCCGGTATTTTGTCACGCTTTGCAATTTTTTCTATTCGCCAGCCGGGGGGTGCCGAAAACCGGAGATGCAGCGAGTTCTTAATATCCCGGGAGATCAGGTGCCCGCCACGGCCAACAATAATGCAATACCCATCGACGGCAATAGTCCGGATCGCATCGATCACAGTCTTCCGTATCCTTCTGTCGCTTTTAAAACGTTTATCGCCCAAGGCGGCAAGAATCTCATCGAAGGTATTGCGTTTCTCGGTCTTTAGGATTTTTTTAAGTTTT
Source organism: Prolixibacteraceae bacterium (assembly GCA_963662895.1). Taxonomy (GTDB): domain Bacteria; phylum Bacteroidota; class Bacteroidia; order Bacteroidales; family Prolixibacteraceae; genus GWE2-42-39. The sequence continues at coordinate 2,690,720 of OY759981.1, forward strand.
TGATGATCCATTTCCAACTCGCGGGCGGTTTCTTCAAATATTTCTTTACTGAAAACTTTCCATTTACGTTTTCCGCTTGTTTCATTTAGTTTCCCGGCCAGCTTTTTTGCTATTTTCAGGCCAGCACAGCCCACTTCACGGGAAATGGTAATAACCGGCCCGGGGAGAGTATCTTCCGGTGAATAATTTTCGTTTTTCTTTCCCAGCCTGTTGTTCAGATAATTTAGCAATGAATCTTCCATGACATTCTTTTTTGGTTTTTTGTACGCAACAGGATCAGTTCCGGTTTTATGTTAGGCAATAGTTTTTTGGTTTTAATCCCGGATTTGCGATACCCGATGTTCTTATCCGGAGCATTGTGTATCTCAATCTGACAATTTTTTATTGCCAGATGGGGAAAAATCATAAGGCATCTATCAATAAAATCGTTATTTTACTGATTCATTTTAAAAATTAATAATCATGTTTCAGAAAGAAGTATATATCAACCGGAGAAAAAAGCTGAAAGAAAAGGTAAACAGTGGTTTAATACTGATTTTAGGCAATGTGGACGTACCAATGAACTACCTGGCAAACACTTATCATTTCAGGCAGGATAGTTCGTTCCTTTATTTTTTTGGACTGAATTTCCAGCAACTGGCAGGCGTGATTGATGCTGACACGGGCGAGGAATTCATCTTCGGGAACGATGTCGACATTGAAGATATTATCTGGATGGGCCCGCAGATTAGTTTACAGGAAAAAGCTGTTGCGGCAGGTATTGGAAAAACCGCACCGTTTAAACAGCTTTTTACGGTTGTTGGAGAAGCCATTGCCAAAGGGCGTCGCATTCATTTCCTTCCTCCTTACCGGGCCGAAAATAAAATTCTTTTATCAGAATTATTGGGGATTGCTGTTCCTAAACTGAATTCATACGCTTCGGTGGAACTGGTAAAAGCTATTGTCAGCCTGCGTTCAGTTAAGGAAGATTGCGAAATTCAGGAAATCGGAAAAGCCTGTGCCACCGGTTACCAGATGCATGTTACAGTTATGAAGATGGCACATGAAGGTACATGGGAGCAAACCATTACCGGTGAAATCGAAGGGATTTCCCTTTCCAACGGCATGCCTGCCTTCCCGGTTATCCTTTCGCAAAACGGGGAAACCCTGCATAATTACGATCATTCCCAAATTCTGAAAAAAGGCAGGTTGCTACTGGCTGATGCCGGTGCTGAAACCAGCCTGGGATATGCTTCGGATTTCACGCGTACCTCTCCGGTAGGGGGTACTTTTACTCAAAAACAGCGGGAGATTTACGAAATTGTACTGGCTGCCAATAACAAAGCGACTGAACTCGCAGCTCCTGATATTTCTTATTTATCGGTACACATGGCGGTTTCAGAAGTAATTGCTTCCGGCTTAAAGGAGTTGGGATTGATGAAAGGCGATGTAAAAGAGGCAGTAAAAAACGGGGCACATGCCATGTTTTTCCCTCACGGACTGGGACACATGATGGGGCTTGATGTTCATGATATGGAAGATTTGGGCCAGATCTACGTAGGATATGACGAAGAAATCCGTCCGTCGGATCAGTTCGGGACAGCCTGTTTGCGCATGGGACGTCGTCTGCAACCTGGTTTTGTAGTTACAAACGAACCTGGTATTTATTTTATTCCGGACCTGATCGATCAATGGAAAGCAGAAAAGATAAATGCCGACTTTATTAACTTCGACAAAGTAAACGAATACCGTGACTTTGGAGGGATCAGGCTGGAAGATGATCTGCTGATTACTGAAACGGGGGCAAAAGTTATTGGAAAACGGATACCCATTACCCCGGAAGAAGTGGAGGAAACCATGAAAGGGTGAGCGGAAATACAAATAATATAAGCCACGGATGCACGAATTAAAATACAGAATATTCGTGCATCCGTGTATTATAATTATAATACAATCCGTTTGTAATTCAATTTCAATTCTCCGAAATTAACAATCAACGCGAGATGGTTTCCCGAAACCTTCAGATAGTTAATTGCCTGAGCAATAAATTCATCAGCGATACCAGATACGGCTTTTACTTCCAGAATAATCGACTCGAAGACCACAAAGTCGGCATAAAACTTATGAGGCAAGACAATTCCTTTGTAATTTACAGTATATTCTTTCTCCCGCTGATATGGAATATTCTCTTTCCTGAATTCCAATTCAAGAGCATCTTTATAAACAATCTCAAGAAAACCTGCTCCAAGCTGATTGTGCACTTCAAAACACTTTCCAATAATTTGATAGCTCTGTTCTTTAAAAATTAACTCTGTCATCGTTTTTCTTTATTAGCCACGGATACACGAATTAGAGTACAAAATATTCGTGCATCCGTGGCTAAATTCTAAAGTTAGCATTTCAGCTTTATATTCCACTGAAATCGATATTGGCAAACATTAGCGATGGAGTCCGCCAGCTTGAATCGAGCTTGGCATCTGCACCTACTTCGATCAGATTGTTCCACAAATCGTGCATGTTGCCTGTGATATTCATTTCTGAAACAGGCTTGATCATCTCGCCGTTTTCAACCAGGAACCCTTCGATGCCATACGAAAAATCACCGGTTGAACTATTGCAGTTTCCACCGTTGAACCCGGTTACCAGAATTCCTTTTTTCAGCGATTTAACCAGCGCATCGAGGCCTTTGTCCCCGGTTTTGAAAACCAGGTTCGAAGTTTCCCCGGAGTTTGGTTGCATATCCAGTTTTTTACCATAATAGGTGTCGATAAAATAAGTCTTCAGCACTCCCTTTTCGAAAACAGGCCGTTTTTTCATGGCCATTCCTTCCGAATCGAATAATCTGGAACCGCGACCACCAATAATCAACGGGTCATCAACAAGGGTCAGTTTGGAAGAGGCAAACTTTTCATTCATCTTATTGATCATGAACGAGTTTTTTTGCTGAATGGAACTCCCGTTCAGGGCACTGATCACAGGACCAAGGATACGGCCTACGGTGCGGTTCTCTACGATCATAGTATATTTCCCGGAGTCGATTTTTGACTGGCCGATTTTTCCGAGGGCACGTTTCAGTGCCGTTTCGGCAATACCGGTTTTAACCAACTGGTCGAAACTAACCGAGCTTTTATAGTCTGACGATTCCGGACGGGCTTTGCCTCCGTCGACGGTTACCTGTGCACTTACGAAATAATAGCTGTTTATGGTATCGCCTTCGAACCCATTGCTGTCCACCATGATCCGGGAATTGACACCGTCGCTGTAACCAGAGGTAACCGAAATAATATGGTCGTCTTTCCCGTAAATTTCATCCTCAATTTTGAAAGCCAGATCGATCTTGGTTTTGGCATCCACCGAATCGAAAGCAGGATCAAATGTTTCGAGATCGGGGCCGGCCCCTTTGTGATAAAGTCCAGGATCGGGAAGCGAACGAAATTCGTCTTCAGCCAGATAACGGGTTGTTTCGATACCTTCCCCGATAAAACGGGTAAGTTCCTCCCGGTTCAGACGGTTGGTCGAAATGGCCGAGTACTTTTTATCGACATACAAATAAACCGTCAGTTTACTCTGGATTGCCTCCTGCAGTGTGTCAATCTTTTTTTCGCGGACCTCAATGTCGCTGCTTTTATTGTCAGAGATGCTTACCCGGGCCTGGTCCGCACCTTTTTCAATGGCATAGTTCATCGCCCATTTTGCCAGTTCATATTTTTCTTCTTTTGTCATTTTTTTAGGATTTACGGTTATTGAAAAATCAGGCATTAGTGCCTCCCACGGTTAACTTTTTAACCAATACCGAAGGCAGTCCACAGGTTACAGGTACCGACTGTCCGTTTTTTCCACAGGTCCAGGTGCCGTTATCTATTTTGTAATCGTTGGCAGCCATGGTGATGTCGGCCAGAGCCTGGGGACCATTCCCTATAATGTTGATGTCTTTGATCGGACGGGTCATTTTCCCGTTCTCAATCAGATAACCGGTATTTACAAAGAAAGTAAAATCGCCGGCGCCGATTTTTACTTCACCGTTGCTGAAGTTGTCAACATAAATCCCGTATTTCACTTCTGAGATAATATCGTCGCGGGTCATATTGCCGGCTTCCATATAAGTAGCCCTCATACGGGGAATCGGCACGTAACGGAACGATTCCCTGCGGCCATTCCCGGTCGACGGCACGTTGTAGTAATTAGCGCTGATGCGGTCATGCAGGTAACTGTTCAGAATGCCGTCTTTCACCAGGTACGTTTTCTGCGAGGACACTCCTTCGTCGTCCACATTGATGGAACCCCGGTTCGATGGCAGCGTCCCGTCATCAATGATATTAATGAAATTTTCGGCAACTTTTTTACCCAGTTTATCTGCAAAAATAGATGTTCCCTTGCGGTTGAAATCGGCTTCAAAAGTATGGCCGATCGCTTCGTGTAACAGGATACCGGATCCCCCGGCGCCCATCACTACCGGCATCTCGCCGGCCTTGGGCTTGGTAGCCTCGAACAACAGCGAGGTCTGCCTGATTCCTTCATCGGCCAGCGTATTGATAATGTCGTCGTTTAGAAATTCGAAACCTTCGCGGAAAGAACGCGCTACATATGAATTTTCAATACGTCCGTCTTTTTCCATTACGGTTACCAGCCCGAAACCCACCATCGGACGGTAGTCGTAAGTAAGTGTGCCTTCCGAATTGTACAGCATGACATAGCCGCTTTCGTCGTCCAGAAAAGCATTTACTTTTATTACCCGTTCGTCCATCGAAAAGACCTTATCATTCAGTCTCTGTACAAAAGGAATCTTATCTTTTACTGAAGTATCTTCCCATTTTTTCCGGACGGCATAGTAGTCGGCAGGTGTCAGTTCCGCAATATTCACGGCACCGGTTGCCGAAACCCCGCTGGCGATATTGGCAGCCGTTTGGGCTGCCTTTTGCATAGCTTCCATGGTTACGGTTTCTGAATAGGCAAAACCGGTTTGATCGCCGTTCAGCACTCGGATACCCACCCCGTAATCGATGTTCGAATAGGCGCGGTTTACTTTACCGTCCTGTAATCCCAGGTAATTACTGATTTTATGTTCGAAAAATAAGTCGGCATAAGTACCGCCTTTGCTCATTGCCGTTGCAATAACTTTTTGCAACATAGGCAGGCTCACTTCAAAATGATCGAGATACGCTTGCATTTTCATGGATACATTTGGCCCGTTACAGGACTGAAACAGCGGGGGCAACAGCAATGTCCCGGCGGTCGCCATTCCACTGGATTTTAAAAAGATTCTACGGTTAACACTCATTCTATAAAATTTTTATGATTGAAAAATTGTAAGTTTCTGTACTTTTGAATTTACATGCGTGATATAAGACACAAAAATTCAAATAAAATTACTGATTTTGTGGGAAATAATAAAATTGTTGAAAAAAGGGAGGGAAATCCCCCCGTAATTCCGGTTTCGGCGTTTTTTTTATCCCTGTTTGTTTTATATAAAAATTGTTCCGCTAATTGTATTAATCATGCAAATCAAGAGTTAAATTGCCAATGAAATGAAAGCAGCGGCCAATCTTCTGAATGCATGAATCACTAAGCCTTGTGTGGATATAACTTTACCTGCTTTCTGAATATCGATATTAGGAGTACTGATTTCGGCCAATATTGAGAATGATGTTCCGGAAGCCTTAATCAGGAACTCCGGAAGCCTTAATCAGAAGTTCCGGAAGCCTTAATCAGAAGTTCTGGAAGCCTTAATCAGAAGTTCTGGAAGCCTTAATCAGAAGTTGCGGAAGCCTTAACCAAAAGTTGCGGACTGACAGTTTAACGAAACCTGACCTTATTGATAAAATAATTACACTTTCTGTTGTTTTATTTCAGCTTTTCAAGATACAGTTTGCGCAAATCTTTCAGATAAGCAGTAGTGATTTTATTCGAGTAAATACGGACAAACTCGTGCAGTTTTCCCTGGTAATAAAATGCCCCTGAGGCTGCATCGAACTTACTGCCGTCCCAATTATATTTTACAGAAAGCGATACTTCCCTGAATTTATTCCAGTCCAGTTTCCTGGGAATTTCAATATATCCGTGAAAATCTTCACGCGTATCGATCCATATATCTTCGTCCAGTAATTTGAGGCTCAGAAATTTAACGATTTCTATGAACGCTTCTGCCTCAAAATTCTTTTTCTGTTTTTGCAGGTAACGAATGCCGTTTTCGTAAAAAGAAAGTTGTAACTTTTCAATCAGGTCGTAATTATTCAGATGTCTGATCCTTAATACATTGTATTGGTCGTTTGCCACCTTCAGAAACCCTTTGCCTGCATCGAATTTACCAGCAAAGGCAGGTTCGATTTTCTGGCTCGCCCGGATCACCTTATCCAGAGGATAGTTTTCTTCCAGTGCCAGGTACAGATAAACCGGCTTGATGTCGAAAGGAATTTCGTGATAATAACCGGGAAATGGCTCCAGGGCTTCAAAAACCAATGAACCACTGACTACTTTGTGGTCAATGGTGGATACTTTTTCTGTTTTTGCCAGAGTACCGAAAACTTCAATTTCTTTTTTCTGTTCCATAGGTTGACTTTTGTTTTTGATTAATTTTAGCCAGTATTTTCTTAATTCAATGCCTGCAAAAAATATTCATATCAATCCGGTCGGGGACGTGTCCTTTTCGAAGAATAACCGTTCAACACGGATCCGTATCACGGTTAAATCACAAGGGGTCAGTGTCACCCTCCCCACCAGTATTCCCTATGCCGAGGCCATCCGGTTCGTGGAGGCCAAAGCCGGCTGGATATTAGAACAACAATCAAAACTGGCTTCAGGTTTACCGGTTATTACCCCTGAAACTGAATTTACAACAAAATTTCACCGTTTAAAAATAAACAGGGGTAATTTTCCAAAGGTTTTTAATCGTATCGGGGATGGCATTATTCAGTTTTTTATTCCTGAAAAATATGATTACAGGATGCCTGTCATTCAGGATTTTATTAAAAAAACACTGGTTGAAGTAATGCGTCTCGAAGCCAAAACCTATTTACCCCGGCGTGTGGATGAGCTGGCCCGAAAACACGGACTCAGGTATAAACGGGTATTCGTAAAAAATGCCAGCACCCGGTGGGGAAGCTGTTCATCGGAAAATAATATTAACCTGAACCTTCATTTGATGCGTCTGCCCGATCACCTGACCGACTATATTATTTTACATGAACTGGCCCATATCGTCGAGAAAAATCACAGCCCCCGTTTTTGGAAATTACTGGGAGAAATGGTTGAGAACCCGCAAAAACTCAGGAAGGAAATGAAGCAGTACCATATTTCGGGTTGGTGAAGGATTACTGAAAAGGACATTGCTATTTTTGTTGTCGTGATATAATTGTTGATCTCTAAATTTATTCTTTCCTTCAAATTATCTTTTTACTTTTAGACTTCCAAAAATGAATGTATGAACTGGAATCAGTTACTTTCGACCAAACGCTTAGGGCAGGAAGACCGGCCAGCCGGAGACCATGCACATAAGCGTACCCAGTTTCAGCGCGACTACGACCGCCTGATTTTTTCGTCACCCTTTCGACGGATGCAAAACAAGACACAGGTGTTTCCTCTTCCCGGCAGTATATTCGTACATAACCGTTTGACTCATAGTCTTGAGGTTGCAAGCGTAGGACGTTCGTTAGGAAATATGCTGACCGAAAAACTCCATCGCCAAAATATCTCCGGCCCATTGGTGTCCGAGATTGGTTCTGTGGTATCGGCAGCATGCCTGGCCCATGATATGGGTAACCCGCCTTTTGGCCACTCCGGCGAAGATGCCATTTCTTCGTTTTTTACAAACGGGGCAGGTCGTTCTCTGGAGAAGGAACTTAGCAGGGCCGAATGGAAAGATTTTACTTTGTTCGATGGAAATGCCAATGCATTCCGTATATTAAGCAACCAGTTTAAAGGTCGCCGTTCTGGTGGTTTCGACCTGACTTATACAATGTTGGCCTCGATTGTAAAATATCCCTTCGAATCGATTTATGCAAGTAAGCCTAAATTCGGTTTTTTTCAGTCGGAAAAAAAGAATTATTATCGTATTGCAGAAGAACTGGGCATTGAAAGGGATACTGAAAACGATCATAAATTTATCCGCCATCCCTTGGTTTTTTTGGTTGAAGCAGCCGACGATATTTGTTACCAGGTCATGGATTTGGAAGATGCCCATAAACTGAAAATTTTGGGGTATGATGAGACCCGCACCCTGTTTATGAATTTCTACGATCCGGTACCGGACAGAAAACGAATTGAAAGTATTGAGAAAACCTTGCAGTTGGTGGACGACCGGAACGAACAGATTGCCTATCTCCGTGCCGGTGTAATCGGTATGCTGGCAGAAAAATGTGTCAATATTTTTGAGGCCAAACAAAATGATATTTTGGCCGGTAACTTTCAGAAACCGCTGATGGGACAACTGGACGGCGCTCCTGCAAAAGCAATGAAAGAGATACAGGATTTGTCTATCCGTAAAATTTATAAAGATCCCTCGGTAGTTGCAATCGAAATCTCAGGATACCAGATCATCGGTACCCTGATCGAAGAGTTTACCGGAGCAGTGCTTAACCCTGCCTGTGGCTATTCGAGACGGTTATTAAGCCTGATACCTGAACAGTATCATAGCGACCGGATTGACATGTATTCAAAAATACAGTCGGTACTCGATTTTGTGTCAGGAATGACAGATTTGTATGCTCTTGATATTTTCCGAAAAATAAAAGGAATTAATTTACCCGGAATATAATACTCCAGATAAACAAATCCCTTCTAAGATTGTTATTCTGCTATTAAGAATCAATACGTTAAAATTTTTGACGCATCTTGATTGTAAAATAAATTTGTTAATTTTGGACAGTTGTTATATGGAGTCAAAAATTAGGAAAGGAGAATAAATTTAGTTACAAATTGCAGTTTGAATAATTTGTTAAGTGTTTTTAATCTAAAGAGTTCCTGAAAATCCGAAGCCTTTCATTTCCTGTTCATGTATGAAAAATTATGAAGCAAAAGCTCACATTTCTGAATAACATTTATCTCCTGATTTCAGTGTTTCTGGTTGTCGGAATAATTGTTTTTCTTTTATCTTCCACTTTTAATTTATTTGAAAGATTTTATGCATTTATTTCTGCCTATGAAAAATATAATCTCGATGAAATAACCATCGTCAGCTTTTTTTTATTTGTATTCCTGTTCATTATTTTTCTTCTTCGAAACAAAATAATACAAAGACAAAATATAAAAATATCAGAACTTAATGCTGATCTAAACAGGCAAGTTCAGACAAAAGACAAATTATATTCAATTCTTGCGCACGATCTGAAAAATTTATTTAACTCACTGATTGGTTTTTCAGAATATATTATTGAAGAATATGATGATATAGCAGATAAAAACCGGAAAGAAATTATTGCTGTTATAAACAAAATCAGTCATTCATCATTCGAATTACTGGAGAACCTGCTTGAATGGACCCGGTTGGATTCAGGAAAGCTGACTGTCAATACAAAAGAAATAGAATTATCAGCAACGATCAATGACACAATCAGGCAAATCCAATCGGCTGCCATGGAAAAGAAGATCACAATCCATAGTAAGATTTCAAGTAAGACGGTTGCTTATGCCGATAAAAATATGTTGAAAACCATTGTCAGGAACCTTTTGTCAAATGCAGTTAAGTTTTCCCATTTTAACAGTACCGTGTTGGTTTCGACAAATAAAGCGGGCGATTTTATTGAAATAACTATTTCCGACAAAGGTATTGGTATCAATGCTTCCCGGATCAATGAGATATTTAATGGTATCGGGCACTCAACCCCGGGAACCAATAACGAACGGGGAACCGGGCTGGGATTACAAATTTGTAAAGAATTTGTAGAATTGAATCATGGTAAATTAAGGGTAAGAAGTACAGAAGGACAAGGTACCGATTTCATTTTCTCACTTCCAGGTAAGAGACAGAATCATCAATCTCAAAAGGTTGAGGCTGACGCTCATTATATCTAATCTGAATAACTCAGGTTAAAAAAATCAATAATTATTTAAGTCTTGAATTTCTGTATCTTGATTTTCAGGAAAACCAGTCAAAAGTCCTTTGGGTTTTATAACTTTGTGTTTATTCAACGATCTGATATGAAATCAATACAACTAAATTTTCTGATACTGGCAATAGCATTTTTTACAGGGGGATGTAGCAATGCACCCAAAGTACAAAATCCTGAAAAACCAAATATCATCTACATTCTTGCAGATGACCTGGGATACGGAGATTTGAGTTGTTACGGACAAACCCATTTTCAGACGCCCCACATCGACCGTCTGGCAGCCGGGGGGATGCGTTTCTCGCAGCACTATTCCGGTTGTACGGTTTGTGCCCCTTCCCGTTCATCATTAATGACAGGCCAACACACAGGGCATACCCCTGTACGCGGGAATAAAGGATGGGGAGAGGAAGGCCAGTGGCCTATGCCTGATTCAACTTTTACCGTGGCCGAAATGTTAAAACAGGCCGGTTATACTACCGGTGCATTTGGCAAGTGGGGATTAGGCTCACCCGCCTCAGAGGGGGACCCTAACAGACAGGGGTTTGACGAATTTTACGGGTATAACTGTCAGACACTGGGCCATAATTATTATCCTTCCCACCTGTGGGATAACCAGAAAAGAGTAATACTTGAAGGGAATAGCGGGGATAAATTTAGTACCTATGCCCCGGAACTGATTCACAACCGGGCTTTGCAGTTTATTGAAAAAAATAAGGATAAACCTTTTTTTATGTATTATCCCACTACTATCCCGCATGCAGAATTACTTCTTCCTGAAAAAAATATGGAAGAATTCCGTGGAAAATTCCTCCCGGAAAAAAGCTATAAGGGGACGGAACCCGGAGATAAACGGTTCCGGGAAGGGGGCTACGGGACACAACCTGAAGCCCATGCAGCATTCGCAGCTATGGTGACTTTGTTCGACCGGCAGGTTGGAGAAATTGTTGCAAAACTGAAGGAACTTGGGCTGGATAAAAACACCATTATCTTGTTTTCTTCGGATAACGGGCCTCATATGGAAGGGGGCGCCGACCCCGATTATTTCGATAGCAACGGACCATTAAAGGGTTATAAACGGGATCTGTACGAAGGAGGGATCCGTGCGCCAATGATTGCATGGTGGCCGGGAACGATCGCGGCAGGTACTGAGAGTAATCATATTTCTGCATTTTGGGATGTAATCCCAACTATCGCCGAACTGGTCGATTTGCCAATTCCTGAAAATATCGATGGTATTTCATTCCTGCCAACCCTGCTCGGAAAAGAAGGTCAGCAGGAACATGAATACCTGTATTGGGAATTCCATGAAAAGGGGGGACGTCTGGCCGTTCGAAAAGGCAACTGGAAAGCTGTTCGCTACAATGTTTCAAAGGGTGATGAACCCACTCAGCTTTATAATCTGGCGAATGATATTGGAGAAGAAAACAACCTGGCAGGTAAACATCCGGAGATTGTAAAAGAGATGGAAGAAATTATGGAAAACGCCAGGACTGAATCCGAAGTGTTTCAGTTTTAACAGGTACTCTGTAATATTAATTCAATATTCAGGCAAAACAGGACCCCCTATATTAAAAATTCCAGGAAATTATCTTTGGAGATTACAGCAAATTCCGATTCCGGATAGGTTTCAATCCACGCCTTAGGTGCTTTAATTTCACGGGGCGAATATTTGAACCCAATCTGCATTAATTTGGAAAGTTTACTTTCCAAATTAATGCAGATTGGGTAAGTTTAGAATATTTTCGGGATTTATAATAAGGGACTGAAAATACGGGCAAACGACTCTTTGGCTTTCCGGTACCAGGGACGTTGTGCCCATTCCTCGGGAACAACCTGCCAACTATGTAAAAGGTCATCCATAAAGAGACTGGTAAGTTCGGCAGCCACTTCTTCATCATAGATCATCGCGTTTACTTCGAAATTGGTTTCCAGGCTCCGGAAATCGACATTTGCTGTGCCAACTGTTGAAAATACGCCATCGGCAATAATCACTTTACTGTGGGTAAAGCCTGCTTTGTAAAAGTATATTTTCACTCCTGCTTCCATCAATTCCTTAACATAGGAATCAGAGCCCCATTTCGGAATATGTGAGTCGGACTTATCGGGCAATAAGATACGGATGTCAATTCCACTGAGCGCTGCCGTCTTCATAGCGGTCAGAAGGTCGACTGTCGGCAATAAATAAGGAGTAGTAATATACACGTAAGAGGTAGCTGTTGCAATAGCAGAAAAATAAGCCTGATGGATACTTTCCCAGTCGGAATCCGGACCGGATGCGCAAATTTGTACGATCTTTCCTTCTCCTGTTCTAAACGGTTTGAAATACCGGTCGCCTTTCAAAATTTCTTTGGCAACAAAATACCAGTCGGCCATAAAAATGATTTGCAGGGCAGTCGCAGCACCGCCGGTCAGTTTCAGATGAGTATCCCGCCAGAGACCTACTCCCGGCATTCCTTTCAGGTAACGGTCGGCAATGTTGATACCGCCGGTAAATCCAACCTGTCCGTCAATTATTGCAATTTTCCGGTGATTCCGGTAGTTTACCCGCGAGGTAAGGCTTGGAAAACGTACTTTCATGAAACAGTCGATCTGGATACCTGCTTCTTTCATTGGCCTGATAAATCTTCGTTTCAGTTTCCAACTGCCCACGTCGTCGTATATCAGCCGGATTTCGACACCTTCCCTGGCTTTCCGTATCAGCAGTTCGCGCAGGTAATTCCCGGTTTCATCATCTTCTATAATATAATATTCAAGGTGAACATGGTGTTTTGCCTTTTCTATTTCACTAAACAATTCAGAAAACTTTTCGTTTCCGTTTTTTAATATTTTTATATGGTTATCGTTGGTCAGTATTGCATTCGAGTTATTCAGCAACAAGTTCATCAAATGCTTTTTGAAGTGCAACGGCTGACTGAATTTATAATCAGGAAGGATTTTTAGCTGCTCGGTAGTGAGTTTCCTCATTTGCTCAAGGTCGTATAACCCTTTTCTCGAAAACATTTTCTGCTTTCGGTATTCCTGCCCGAAAAACAGGTAAACAATGATGCCTCCAACCGGGATAAGCGCCAGTACCAATATCCAACTAATTGTTTTTACCGGGCTCCGGTTTTCGAGGACAATTAAGATAGCAATAAAAACTGTTGTAATAAGATAAAGGGTCGTTATTACACTTGAGGTTTGCGGCCAGATATCAGATAAAAAATCAAACATTTTACTCCCTTAATTTTTTAAACATTAAATGTATCAATTTCGTCAAAAAAGAGTAAAAAACAAATAGCGAAAAATCTAAAAAGAAATATCATGCGGGTTATATACATTATTACAGCGGTTGTATTGATTTTATCGTGCGCCACCACCAGGAATGTACCGGAAAACACAGATCTGCAGGACAACGTACCGGACAGTACCGAATACGAGATGATTGTAATGGATCCAGGTTTCGAGAGCTGGTTTGCCGTAAACAGTAAACCCGACTGGTACCATTCACAGACCTATTACGAAAACTGGAACCGGCAATACACTCATGCCTGGAATAGCAAAATCAATACGTTTCCCCATGGACATTTGCTAAGTACATCTATTAATTATGAAGATAATATTGATTATGGCCTGGAAATCAACCATAAACTGTTTTACTATTTTAAATATGTCGAACGGGTTCTACGGATTCCTATCCTAAAGAACGGACCAAGACATGTGATTGGATTTTAAATAGATAGAATAGGGAAAGCTCCTTTTTCGAATGATAAATGTTTCTACTTATTTTTCAATACCACTAAACGGCAATCGTCAAGAAATTCGAGAGCTATTCTTTTGCCTGAAATGACAGGCGCTTCCACTCCTCCTCCAAAAAACTGGTTCCCCTGGTATACATGGGCTTCATCCCAAAGTCCGGAAGAAATAATACTGGTAAGCAGTTGGGTCCCGCCTTCAATAATCACTGATTGAATATCGTTTTTGTACAAATAATCCATGATTTGTGTAAGCGGGTTATTTCCAAAATCAATTTTCACATATTCGACAAAACGACGGGATTTAATTTCTTTCGCAGTAAAAACCAGGGTTGGAACTGTTCCGTCGAAAAGATGCAGGTTTGGGCTTAGCCTTCCTTTACAGTCGAGTACGATACGGAAAGGCTGGTTCCCTTTCCATTCCCTGACGGTCAGGGAAGGGTTATCTTTTTCTGCCGTGTTGGTCCCGATCAGGATAGCCGCCTCTTCGCTACGTTGCTTGTGTACCAGCCGCCTGGCCAGTTCATTGGTAATCCACTCCGGTTTTTCCCTTTCTTCTGTTCGTTCCCGGTCGATAAACCCGTCAGCCGTTTGTGCCCATTTCAGAATAATATAAGGGCGTTTTTTCTCATGAAAAGTGAAAAATCTGCGGTTTAACTCCCTGCATTCGTTTTCAAGTATCCCTACTTTTACATTGATCCCGGCCTTTTGCATCTTCTCAATACCTTTACCTGCAACCTGGGCAAAAGGATCGATTGTTCCAACCACCACCCGGGGTATCCGGTTTTCAATAATGAGATCGGAACAAGGAGGCGTCTTCCCATAATGAGCACAGGGTTCGAGCGATACATACAACGACGAAAGGGGAATCAATTCCCTGTTTTTTACCGAACGGATGGCATTTACCTCTGCATGAGGCTCCCCATATTTTTCGTGATACCCTTCGCCAATGACTTTTCCCTCGTGTACGACAACACAACCTACCATTGGATTGGGCGCTACATTGCCCAATCCCAAAGCTGCCAGTTCGAGACAGCGTTGCATGTATTTTTGTTCGGTAGTCATTACCGGAAAATTTTAACTTTGCCAAAAATACAAAAATGCAGGCAGGCATCGCGCATATAAAAAAAGAATTGACCGGTATCTACCCTGAAAGGGAAGTCGAGAGCTTGGTTTTTCTGGTTCTTCAGCATATAAAATCATATACACGGACTCAATTGTTACTGTCAGACGATGAATTATTATCGCCCGGGGAACGCCGGCAGATAGCAGATATTACTGCCCGTCTGAAAAAGTATGAACCTATTCAATATATTTTAGGTGAAACCGAATTTTTCGGACTAATGTTTTTTTGCCGGCCCGGGGTACTAATACCTCGTCCCGAAACAGAGGAGCTGGTCAACTGGATTTTAGAGGAGACACCAAATTCGGGAATCAATATTCTGGATATTGGTACGGGTAGTGGTTGCATTCCGGTTTCCATAAAAAGAAATTTGTCCCGTAGCCGTGTATTTGCCTGCGATATTTCAGAAACCTGCCTGCAACTGGCCCGTGAAAATGCAGCATTAAACCAGGTCGAAATCTCATATTTCAGGATGGACATGCTTCAGTCTCCCCCCCCGGAAGACCTGCCCTGCTTCGACCTGTTAGTTTCAAATCCTCCATATGTGCGCATCAGCGAGAAAGCAAAAATGGAACGTAATGTGCTTGATTACGAACCCGGGACTGCCCTTTTTGTACCCGGTCACGACCCCCTGCTGTTTTACCGTTCGATTTTGTCTTTTTCCGGAAAACAACTGAAGCGAAAAGGCAAAATATACTGGGAAATCAACGAAGCACTGGGACAGGAATGCAGCCGGCTTTTACGGGATACCGGCTATCAAAACATTGAAATACGAAAAGATATTCACGGGAAAGATCGTATGATTTCGGCTCGAAAGCCGTAATTTGTCATCAATTTATATCTTATCTTTGCATAGAACGGAATATGTATAACTAAACCTGTTAACTTGAAACGTTTCTTCAGAAATATATTTATCCTGATTAATATACTGGTTGCTGTGTGCCTGATGTTTTCATACACAGCCGTTTTTATTAATCCTGCTGTCTTCTGGATCCCGGCATTCTTCGGGTTGGCTTACCCATACATTTTTTTGGTGAATATTCTGTTTATTCTTTTCTGGGTTGTTTTCAATGCAAAATATTCCCTTATTTCTATCCTTCCCATCCTGGCAGGTATAAGTTTTTCGGGCAGTTTTGTCCAACTGCGGGGAGAAAAAACAGAAAAGGAAGGCATCCGGGTTTGCAGTTATAATGTAAGGTATTTTGTTGGTGATAATATTCTGCCAAATAAAGAGACGGCCGATAAAATTACGGACTTTCTCGATAAAGGGAAATTCGATATTATTTGTTTACAGGAAGCGGGGATAAGCAACCTGGATAGTTTTAGTGTAACAGAGATAAGAAACAGGCTCCGTAATATCAATCATATGCAACTGGCCCATGCCAGTAATTCGGGCGGACCAGTAATTTATACCCGGTATCCCATCGTAAATATGGGGGAAATACGTTATAAAAATTCAGGTAATCTGGTCATTTTTTCCGATTTGGTTATTCAGAAAGATACCTTCAGGGTATATAATTGTCATCTTCAGTCATACCGTCTTGATCCGTACGAACTGAATTCCCTGGACTCTCTGAGGTTCACTAATACCCCAGAAACATACGACGGGGTGAAAAGTATGGGGGCGAAGATGAAGCAAGCATTCATTAAAAGAGCAGAACAGGTGCTCAGGCTGGAAAGTCATATCCGGAAATCGCCTTATCCGGTAATTGTTTGCGGTGATTTTAACGATACCCCGGTTTCATATGCTTACCATACCTTAAAAAAGAATTTACTTGATGCGTTTGTTGAATCGGGGCAGGGAATAGGAAACACTTATAACGGACGTCTGCCGTCATTTCGTATCGACTATATTCTACATGATCCGGTTTTTAACAGTTTCGGGTTTAAGGTAGGTCGCCGGAAATTCTCCGATCATTTTCCGATCCAGTGTAAACTGATGCTAAACCGTACCTCATAATTTGATATAACCATATTGCAACGGAAGAAAATTCTTTATACACAAGTATAAAATGATAAAAAAGGGGGATAGCAACCCAAAATTTTGTGGGTGTCGCAAACGTGCCTTTGATAGTGTCGCCAACGTGTTAGTGTGAATGCCACAAACATGTTGGCGTAGATATAACCAGTTAGTGCCATACAGATAGACGTGCATCTGCTGGTTTAATCTTCATCACCTCCGGCGAAGCCGCATAGCCTCAGGATAAAATATTGCCCTTTGTGTTATTTCTTTACGCGTTCACTGTAGGAACGGTCGCGGGTATCAATTTTTAGAATTTCACCGACATTGATAAACATGGGAACCATAATTTCAGCGCCGGTTTCCAGCGTCGCCGGTTTCAATGCTGTAGAACTTGCTGTATTTCCTTTTTCACCTTCGATTGTTTCAGTTACTTCAAGTTCAACAAAAGGAGGAAGTTCTGCAGTCAAAGGAGTTTCGGTTTCTGCATGAAAATTAATTTCAATGATCTGACCATCTTTCATCAAATCAGCATTTTCAATCAATCCGTCCATGATTGATATTTGCTCGAAAGTTTCAGTGTTCATGAAATTGAAGCCCATATCGTCTTTATACAGGTATTGGTAAGGGCGACGTTCGATGCGTACTACATCGATCTTTACACCCGAATTAAATGTATTTTCAATCACCTTACCGGTCTTCACGTTTTTCAGTTTGGTTCGCACAAAAGCCGGGCCCTTCCCTGGTTTAACGTGCAAAAATTGTACAATAGTAAAAAACTGACCATTAAGATCAATAGTCATTCCGTTTTTAAAATCTGCAGTAGTAGCCATTATTTTGTTTTTATTATTTAAATATTCAAATTCGCTGCAAAAATAAATAAATATTGCATAATCAGATACTTCGGTTATTTTTTTTACAAACAGTCCCTGTTTTAGCAGGCAGATTAATTACTTTGGACAGCTATCCCGTCAACCATGTATTTTTTTAATTCGCATTTTACAGCTCCTATTTTCATGTCAAATTCCATAAAAACAGGCAGGTACTTCCCGTCGCTCGTGATATAAAATTTCAATCCGTCGTCACGTTGCAATACTTTGCCCTTTCTAATGATTGGAGCAACAATCATACATTCTTTCTTCCCAAGAATTGTTTTTATGGTCTCCATACCCAAATAATTTACCCGCATCATAAAGATGTCTTCATCATGACTCACAGGCAGTGTAAGCGTTCCTTCCTGTTCCAGCTTTTCAAGGAACCCGGGTTTGCGCATATAAAAATACAAGCTCAGAATATCCACCATATTCTCAGGAGCAACCATTTTCCCGGATTTCTGGCTGATAATTGTGTCGGTTTTGTTATTGAAAATTATTTCGTTGTAATACCGGTATTTACGCTCTCGTACATTTCTGATTGATTTTAATGGCAGTTGTGTTTTCCTGTCAACAATGCTTTCATAGATATCGTCCACCTTGTAAATTTTATCGGCAATACCTGTGGTTCGTGCACGCATATAATGATGTATTGCCTCCTTTGACTGAAAAATGGTATCTGTTGTTTGAAGTAAAACTTTTCCACCCCGGATAAATCCGTAACGCAGAATATATTCCATTTTTTCGGTTGGCTGGGATTGGACGGTTAATCCAACAAAAATCAATAATAACAATAGAGTCTGTTTCATTTTCCAAGAACATTATTTTTTGGAACAGTTGCAATAAAATCTTTTAAATAAAAAGGTTCAAAATAAGCAAGGTCCTCAAATTGCTTTTCTATATATGCTTCCCGGGCCAGTTCACACATAAATGATGCCGAAGCGTAGACATGATCCAGAAATACTGCGTTCGGACTATCTATCATGGTCTTGCATTTCATAGCCCCGTTCCCAAAGAAAGCAATATTGTAGTCCCTGAGTTCATTTTTGAAAGTGGTATTTGTAATAATCCTGGCCGAAACGGGTTCCACCTTTCTCCCGTTTTCATCGAATAAGCAGGTGTATACCTCCATTCTCCGTGCATCCATCATCGGACAGAACAGTCGTTGTTTCCCTGATACAGGAAAATATTTGCCGGCATTCTTAATCACTTCTCTGGTCATGGCTTCCAGGGTGCTGACAGCAATCAGTGGTAACTGATTGGCATAGCAAAACCCTTTGGCAACAGAAACACCGATACGTAAACCAGTATATGAACCAGGCCCCTTACTTACAGCCACTGCTTTGATCCCGGATGGAGAGATATGGTTTCTTTTTAATATTTCCCCGACAAAAACAGTAAGCAGGCGCGCATGGTTTTGTCCATTCTTATCCTCTTTCAGATCAATTAGTTTACCATTATCAGAAAGGGCCACACTGCACACTTCCGTCGAACTTTCGATAATCAGTACTTCAGCCATTTTCCTAAAAAAAATCAGTTCTGGAAACCAAAAATAATTTCCGTTTGTTTCTACAAAAATAAAGATATTAACAAACATCCGGCAAAAGTACAAATGAATGTTTCCTGCTTTATGAAATTGTTTACATTTATAAAGATTAAAATGTTATCACAAAGGCAATTTTGTTTATTTTTGTATATAAAAACTGAATTTTTCGTGCATGTATCATACAGTAATTATTGACGATGACATCCTGGCCAGGAAGGTATTAAAACGGATCCTGGAACAAAATTTTAAAGAAATAGAAATACTGGGGGAGGCAGAGTCTGTAGCATCAGGTATGCAACTGATCGGGGCAGTTAATCCCAACCTGGTATTCCTGGATATAGAAATGCCTGATGGTACCGGCTTTAACCTGCTCGAACAACTGGAAAATATCGATTTCAAACTTGTTTTTACCACTTCATACAGTGATTATGCAATCACAGCCTTTAAATATTCGGCATTCGATTATATTGTGAAACCGGTTTTACTGGAGAATGTAAAATCAACCATGAAGCGGATTAACGAAATTCCGGTACTAAATGAAAGACAGAGGGTTGAAGTATTGAAAAATAACCTTACGGGTAAAGACCCGGACAAAGAAGTAACCATTGCCCTCCCGGAAATGAATGGTTTTTCTATTGTAAAAATAAAAGATATTGTTCGCTGTGAAGGTGAACGCAATTATTCCCGTGTTTATTTCCGTAATGGGAAGTCGATCCTGGTTAGCCGTACCCTTCTCGAATTCGATAACCTTTTAGTCCCTCACGGTTTTTACCGCATCCATCGTTCACATCTGGTAAACCTGAGGGATGTGACCAAATTTCTTAAAACCGATGGGGGCATTGTTGAAATGTCGGATAAATCTCAACTCCGGGTTTCCCCTAAATACAAAGACGAATTACTTGAAAATTTACTAAATAACAGGCTTTAATGCCTGATGGTTTCAGGTCATGACATAGCGTGACCTGAAATGATTCCAATCTCCCATTTACACTGAGTCCCCCTCGGATAGGAAGTCGGCGATCACTGATTAAAGGTCGTCTGTCTCCATTCCTTCTCTGCTGCTAAAAATTATGTTTCTGGTTGTCTTCCTTCTCCTGGCATTTCCCTGATGAATACCGAAGGTATCTGATCAGCCTGTTCTGATTAACAGGCCTGCTGAAATGGTTGCTGACAGATGCCTTTATTTTCGCGAACAGATCATGTCTGAGGGGCGCTGGTACCTCCTTTTTCAATCTTAAACGAAATGTTCCTTTCATAGTAATTGCACAGCTTGTAAAATGGCGATTTGTTGGCTGATTATACAGGGGAAAATAGAATTGATAAATCATCCGGCATGTTTGATACACAAATGCCCGGCTTTGCTAAGGTGACATATTTTTTATAGCAGTAATAACATATTTTTACCTTGACTAAAACACACGATCGTGAATAGTACCAGGTTATATAAAGAGATTTTACTCTTAAGGGAATTTTTTTGTGTATGGACAAAAAATTCTTTCTCCGCTACCGAAAGCCGGGATACTGTTACCGGACAGTATATTCTTGACACATTCCCCATGGAACATACTTTTTTAAGAGGATTGCCCCCGGTTTATTACACCAATACCTATAGCCTATGAAACGACTTTTACCAATTTTGAAAAATAACGGTTTCTTTTTGCTTCCCTTCTCTTTTCTGTTGTTTGGGTTTAGCGGCATGGTAAAAGGGCAAACAGCTTCTTCCTTAACAAATAATTCAGGGCAAAAATTTTATGCCCGCTTCCCGTATATCAAACAAAAGATAAAACAATTAGTCTTAGTAATATTATCAACTCTGTTTTTTTCGGTTCATTCATTATCCCAAACACAATCGCAAACGTTTACTTCTTCAGGAACTTTTACTGTACCTACCGGTGTAACTTCTGTTAAAGTGGAATGCTGGGGTGGTGGCGGAGCTGGAGGAGGATCAACTTTCAATCGTTTCGGTGGATCGGGTGGTGGCGGCGGCGGTTATACGGCCAGCGTTCTAACAGTAACCCCGGGACAAACGATTTCCTATACAGTAGGAGCAGGAGGAACAGGCGAAGAT
This sequence comes from Prolixibacteraceae bacterium, assembly GCA_963662895.1. Lineage (GTDB taxonomy): Bacteria > Bacteroidota > Bacteroidia > Bacteroidales > Prolixibacteraceae > GWE2-42-39. The sequence goes on from OY759981.1 coordinate 2,712,042, forward strand.
GGAGCAAATGGAACTGACGGAACTGCTTCTTCATTTCTGAGTTTAACTGCTAATGGAGGCTCTGGTGGAGAAAGAAATAGAGGAACTGCCGGGGCTGGTGGATCGGCAACAGGAGGGGTAATTAACACTACGGGAGGCACCGGAAGCGCTGGAAGCAATAAAGGAGGCGATGGAGGCGATGGAGCTAACGGTGGAGATGGAGGAAAAGGAACTAGTAATGAAGATGGAGAAGATGGTACTGCTCCCGGTGGCGGCGGTGGCGGCGGTGAACAATATTGGTCATACAACATGGCTGGTGGCGACGGTGCTGACGGGCAAATAGCAGTAACTTATCTTCCTTCCATAAGCGGAACGACAACGGTTTGTGCCGGTTCATCAACAACTCTTTCAAATACTGTTTCCGGTGGTACATGGAGCAGCACTACCCCTTCGGTTGTAACGATCAATTCCTCGACCGGAGTTGTAACGGGTATTTCGGGAGGTACTTCGGTGATTACGTATTCTGTAGAATCGGGTATTTTCGGATATTATTTAACAGTAACAACCACTGTAACTGTTCAGGAAAGCGTGGGAGGTACAATCTCAGGGACATCAGCTATCTGTCTCTGGGATGCAGTGTCCCTTACATTAAGCGGTTATACCGGAACCATCCTCCGTTGGGAAAGAAATATCAATTCTGCGGGGTGGACAAATACCAGGGGAGGAACAAATCCTACTTTTTCTGAAACACCTTATCCTTCCGGTACGTGGCAATACCGGGTCGCGGTACAGGATGGTTCCTGCAGCGAGGCATACTCCGAAGTTTTCTCCGTTACAGTCAGCCCGGCGACTGTTGGAGGTTGGATGAGTACAAGCAATTCCAATTCCGTTTGCCTGGGTTCTTCTATTGGTACCCTTACACTGAATGGAAGCACGGGAGATATTTTCAGGTGGGAAAAACGGATAGATTCAGGATCATGGGTCAACATCAGCAATACAGCAACAACATATACCGAAGTGCCTGAATCTGCTGGGAAGTGGGAATACCGTGCGCTGGTACAAAGCGGGTCGTGTTCATCTGCTTATTCAGGAACCGTCTCCCGGACAGTTGTTTCCTCAGGGGCTATCTCTCTGGGAGAAAATCCTTCAATATGCCGGGGAACTACGTCCGCATCACTTCCTTATTCAGTGACTGAGGGAAACCCGGATTCGTACAGCATTGACTTTGATGATGCAGCTAACGCTGCAGGATTTGGCGATTTTACCGGTTGGTCATTATCTGAAAGCCCTATATCGATAAATGTACCGTGGAATGTTGCAGCAGGGACTTATAACGGTTCTCTGAGTGTAGAAATGTCAGGGTGTTCCGGAAGCCCGTTGTCTTTTACCATTACCGTAAATCCAGAGCCAACATTAACCGGCGTTTCCCTGGCTTCACCGGCCTGTGTGGGTAGTGGAGCCGTGATTAGCCTGACAGGATTGGTACCTAACAGCACCTCAACTATTGAATATTCAATTAACAACGTATCTCAACCCCCCGTAACAGGAGTTGTGGCTGACGGATCGGGAGTAGCCACCTTTACTTCAGCAGACCTGACACTGACTGATGACGGAAAAACCTTAAAAGTAACAGATATTACAATTACCAGCGCAACACCTAATTGTTCCGCTTCATTTTGGGCAGACAATTCATGCACTGTTACAGTTATGGTATTGCCCGGAGCCGCTGGCAGCATTACAGGAGATCAAATTGTTTCTTCCGGACAAAGCAACGTGTCTTATTCTGTAAGTTCTGTCAGTAATGCAACCAGTTACGGATGGGAGTACTCGGGAATAGGAGTTACTGTAAACAACGGAACGACCAATAGTATAACCATTGACTTTGCTTCAAATGCGACTTCCGGGAACCTGACTGTATGGGGGGTAAATTCGTGTGGAAACGGAACTGTTTCTGCCAGTTTCCCGATTACTGTACTTTCCGAATCTGAAGTGACAGTTACAGCTTCGGATGCAACCGCCTCGGAAACAGGCTCTGATCCGGGAGAGTTCACCATTGACCTGGGAACAGTAAACAATACCGGTTCGGCAGTTGTTGTCAGTTTCAATGTTACCGGTACAGCAACTGCTTCTGCTGATTATCAGTCGATAGGTACGTCTGTTCCCATTCCTGACGGGAGCAAGACAGCGGTTATTGCAGTTACCGGGATTGTTGATGACACCCAGATAGAAGGGAATGAAACAGTAATTATTACTTTAACCGGGACGAATAACTCACTGTTCACTGTAAATACTACCCCTGCTACTGTCACCATCACCGACAATGACTCACCACAGAATGCAGACACAGATGGCGATGGCGTCTTTGATGTTAATGATCTGGATTCTGATAATGATGGAATTACAGATTGTGCAGAAAAAGGGCTGGATGGTTTGACTGTTGGCAATGCTTTTGTAATATCAGGCAATGCTTCCGTGGTTTCGGCAACTCAGGTTCAACTTACTCCGGAAGCAGGTTATATGCGCGGGACAGCAATGTACGTAAATCAGATCGATTTTACTGAAAGTTTTAATTTTTCATTTGAAGCCTACTTAGGGGATAACAACGGGGCTGATGGCATCGCCATTGTCTTTCATAACGACCCGGCTGGTGTAAATGCTATCGGGGCAGACGGTGAAGGGATGGGGGCCAGCGGGATACAGAATGGAATAGTTTTGGAACTGGATACTTATCAGAATACAAACCAGGGGGATCCCGTAGGCGATCATGGATGTATCTGGGAGTCTGATAATATTGCAAACAGGATTACAAACCCTATTGAGGTTGGTGAACTTGAAAATAATGCATGGCACCCGGTCTTAGTTAACTGGGATGCCCCAACAAATACAATATCGTATTCGGTAAATGGAATTACAGCCGGACAATATACAGGAGATATAGTTACCAATTATTTTGAGGGTAATAGTATCGTGTATTTCGGGTTCTCCGCAGCAACCGGGGGAGAAAAAAATGTTCATAGTATCCGGTTCAGCGATCTGTGTTCCCTTTCTGCTGTCATCGATACAGATAACGATGGAATTCCCGATTATCTGGATCTGGACAGCGATGGCGACGGTTGTAATGATGTGATTGAAGCCGGTTTTACTGACGGAAACAATGATGGTCTTTTAGGGGGAGCACCCGTGACGGTTGATACAAATGGTCTGGTCACAAGCGGAACAGATGGCTATACGCAACCAGCCGATGCTGACGGTAACGGTGTGTTCGATTTTCAGGAGGCGGGGGTTTCGCCTTCAATAAGTGTACAGCCACAGGATGCAACTGTTGTTGAAGGTGGCACAGCAACTTTTTCTGTTACTGCCTCAACAACATCCTATCAGTGGGAATATAGTACCGACGGAGGAGCAAACTGGACAGATGTTCCCGAAGGCGGAATATATAGCGGGACTGAAACCGCAACATTAACAATAACCAACGTTACCGCTTCTTTAAGCGGTAACCGATATCGTGTGTTCCTTGGGACCATTGGTTATGCCTGCGGGACAGAGCTTACTTCAGATGCGGGCATTTTAACGGTTTCATCGTGTATCGCAAGCCAGCCATCAAGTGTAACAGTCAATGCGGGGAGAAGTACATCCTTTTCCGTTACTTCTTCTGCGTCCGGCAGCCTTTCGTATCAGTGGCAAATAAGTACAGATGATGGATCAACGTGGAATAACATTACAGCAGCCGGTTCTGATCCGGTTTATAGTGGTTATACAACCGAAACATTAATATTAACGGGGGTTGTCACGGCTAACGATGGTTATCAATATCGTTGTGTGGTAAGCGGGGACTGTTCCGGCACATCCGATGCCGCTACTTTAAATGTGCTCGTTGCCGGGGAACACGATCCTATTGCCGTTGTTATTATTGACAATATTGTCAAACCAAGCACAATCTCGGTAGGAGAAACCGTGTGCATTACATTCGATGTTCATAACCTGGGGCCGGATGCAACAATAAATCCTGTAACCTGGAGTTTTGAAATACCCAACAATTTGTTATATGTAAGCAGTGGTTCATCTTCCGGAATTACTGAATCAGGAGGTGCTTTAAGCGCTACCTATCCGGGGTCCCTTGCAGTGGATGCAACCCAAAGCTATTCCATATGTTTTACCCTCGATCCTTCTGTTACCTGTCCTGGCAGCCAGATTGAAAGCGTAGGGGCCGGCGATTGCGGTACTTCTTCAGGCAGGATTACTATTTCCGGCGGAACAGAACTCAGTTCAGGCTATCTTCATTTCCAGCGGTGGAACAATTGGGGTACCGGGGGTGATGAAGACGATGCAGCCGACGGTTCAATGATGAATAACTTTCTGGCCACCGACGATGCACCCTTTTCTACCTGTGGTGCAAATCAGGGAAGGGCCCCGTCAACGGCTGATATCGACCTTTGGTATGATGATGATCATACCAATTTTGACGCTTTAGTCTCATACGACGACCCCACTCCTAACCGTACCCGCGTGACCTGGGCCTGGACGGGGATACTTGTCCCTTCAGAAAACGGCCAGTACAACTTTTGCGGAGAAGATGTGGATGACAGTTGGTCTGCCTGGTTAACTTCCGGTTTTGACCCTGCCAGTGGTGAATCGTTCGACAGGTCATCTGCCAGCATCATTGATGAATATAACGGATGGCAGGGAACCGGGGCACAAATCGGTGCCTCCAGCGAACTAAAATGCGGTGTCCCCTACTGGTTCAGGCTGGTCATTTCGAGTCGTAACGCTTGTTCCGACAGTTCTCCAGGAGGATATACCAGTGCCGGTTTTGGTGAATCAGGAAGCAGTACCTGCTCTGCCAACTGGAATGCATTTATTACAGAGCCATTGGGTATTGCCATTGAAATAGACTTTTCCTGCGATTCTGACGGTGACGGAATTGATGATGCCGATGATATTGATGCCGATAACGACGGGATAACCGATGATGCAGAGGGAACAGGCGATACCGACGGCGACGGGATACCGGATAGGTATGACCTGGATTCGGATAACGACGGGATTTATGATATTGTAGAAGGAGGGGGTACTGATGCCGATTTTGACGGATTGGTTGACGGCCCCTGGATTGATGAAAATCAAAATGGCTTGTATGATTTATACGATACGTTTTGCAACACCATCACCTATTCAGGAAACGGGCTTGATGTACTATCATCAACATCAACGATCACTTATCCTTTGCGGATCAGGTATGAACCCGATGCACTTGTCTCAAGGTTCAATAATTCAGGGGAAGTATTGGTACTGCAACTCGACGATGTGGTACCCGGTGGTAAAACCATAGCTATTACTCACCGCCGGTATTCAGGCTCTTCCTATGGTAGTACGAATGTAAAGGTTGAATATTCAAGCGATAACTTAACGTGGAATACATTAACGACGCTTTCAACCACAAGCACTACTCTGGCCAACGTAACGGCCACGCCTGGCGGCGATGCTGAATATTTACGCTTCACCAATAACAGCAATACCTATCTTCCTGAAATTGATGCGGTAAGTTTTAGTTATACCGCGGATAAGTGCCCCTCCAACGATGGCACCCCTCTTGACCAGGATTCTGATTCAGACGGGATATTAGATGCTTACGAACTGGATTCAGACGATGACGGTTGTAATGATGTTATTGAAGCTGGTTTCACTGATGGGAATGATGATGGCATCTTAGGCGGTACCCCGGTAACGGTTGACGCCAACGGTGTGGTCTCAAGCGGGACTGATGGTTATACCGAACCGGCTGATGCTGATAATAACGGCGTGTTTGATTTTCAGGAGGAGGGATTATTTCCTTCAATAAGTGTACAGCCACAGGATGCAACTGTTGTGGAGGGGGGCACAGCAACTTTTTCTGTTACTGCTTCAGCAATGACCTATCAGTGGGAATATAGTACCGACGGAGGATCAAACTGGACAGATGTCGCCGAAGGCGGAATATATAGCGGGACTGAAACCGCAACATTAACAATAACCAACGTTACCGCTTCGTTAAACGGTAACCGATATCGTGTGTTCCTTGGGACCATTGGTTATGCCTGCGGGACAGAGCTTACTTCAGATGCGGGCATTTTAACGGTTTCATCGTGTATCGCAAGCCAGCCATCAAGTGTAACGATCTGCGCCGGAGGAAGCACATTCTTTTCCGTTACTGCCGCAGGCAACGCTTCGTATCAATGGCAGGTAAGTACAAACAGCGGAGGATCATGGACCAATATTATTTCACAAGGTTACCAGCCCCAGTATTCAGGATACACATCTTCAACTTTAACCCTTACAGGAACTGTATCCTCAAATGACGGGTATCAATACCGGTGTGTTATAATCGGCGATTGTTCTGATACTTCCGATGCGGCTACCCTGAACGTTGGGACTGTTGACATTACATATACTTTAAGCGCTTCCCCCGGGCTTATTGATGTTGGGGGGAGTAGCACGCTTACCCTTTCAGACAGTGAGGTAGGCGTTAATTACCAGTTACGGACCGGGACTACCAATATCGGCAGCGTGGTGGCCGGGACAGGCGGAGCAATCAGCTTTGATCCTGTTTCCCCAACTTCATCAACCCAGTACAATGTTTTGGCAACGATAGCAAGCGGCGGATGTACCAGTATCCAGATGACCGATATCCGTACCGTAATCGTTAATACTGGCGGGATGATTATTGAATTAAATCCCTGCAACGGGCAACCGGGGGTAAATTTTTTCACAAACAGTGAATTTAAAACTGTTTCAGAAAATACTTACCAGATACCCGACCAGTCAGCATACCCTGGTGTAGTACTGGGCTATCCCTTGGGTAGCTACACTGACTACACATATGGGCTGGTCGACGATGCGAACGACCCGCTTCCTGACGGACACTATGTCATTGCAAATTCAACCAGGGGGATGTACTGTTCCCCGCAAAATACTTCAGAGGTCTGGCTGGATACCTACGACAATACCCAGCAGGATGGCACCGGCCACATGTATATTGTAAATGCCAGTTATGACCCGGGCGAATTTTATGCTGAAGAACTAACCGATCTTTGTGAAAATACCAAATATGAATTCAGTGCAGATATAATCAATTTATATGCCTCGAACTGGGTCCCCAACGGAACAGAATATCTGAGTTATTTTCCTACCAATGACCAGGGAGATTACTATTCTATTTTACCCAATATCGATTTCATGCTCGATGGACAGGTAGCATTGAATACCGGGAATATAATGAATGATGAGAACTGGCATACCTATGGATTTACCTTCAGGACGGGTCCCGGGCAGACGTCGGTCACCCTTACAATGCGGAATAATTCGACCGGGGGGATTGGAAATGACATTGCATTGGACAATATTGTAATGCGTTCCTGCGGACCGGTCATCGAAGTGGAAATTGAAACCACCTTACCTGTTTGTTCCGGCGTACCGGTAACCATGTCAGCAGTTTTAGTCGCGACAGATTATGAAACTCCTGAATATCAATGGCAAATAAGTACGGATGACGGAACAACATGGAACGATATTTCAGGAGCTACCTCCAGCTCTTACACGAGCCTGGATCCTGAATATGGAGATCAGTACCGTTTTGTTGTCGGTGAAACTACTGATAACTTAAGCAATACAAGGTGTAGTGTTGCATCCGATCCTGTAACCATTACTACGATAGCAGGGATTACAGGGACAACGCCGGGATCGGTTTGTGGTACAGGAACAGTTACATTGGGTGCTGTCGCTACCGATGGTTCAACCATAAACTGGTATGACGCTTCTACAGGTGGAACACTGTTACAAACAGGAGGTACCCCTTCTACCTATACAACTCCTTCAATAAGTACAACAACTACCTATTATATGGAGGCAGTCAACAGTGGTTGTATCAGTGCACGTACCCCGGTTGTTGCAACTGTAAATACCACTGTTACTGCAAGTGTGAGTATTTCAGCCAGTACCGGAATTTCTGTTTGCACGGGCACGAATGTAACATTTACTGCCATACCAACCAACGGGGGGGACAGTCCAGGTTATCAATGGAAAGTGAATGGTTCAAATGTCGGGACAGACAGCCCGACATATACAACCAACAGCTTAACGAACGGGCAGACGGTTACCTGTGTGATGACAACAAGCCTTTCCGATTGTGTAGCAGGCTCGCCGGCTACATCAAACCAAATAACAATGACCGTTGGAACTAATCTGCCTGCAAGTGTGACCATTGCTGCCGATCCGGGAAATACCATTTGTTCCGGAACAAACGTAACCTTCACGGCGACACCGGTTAACGGAGGCGCTATACCTACCTACCAGTGGAAAAAGAACGGAACCAATATCACAGGTGCTGTTTCCGATATTTACACTTCAAATTCATTAGCAGACGGAGATGCAATTACCTGTGTGATGACAACGAGCTTAAGTTGTGCCACAGGCAGTCCGGCTACCAGTAACGGGATTACAATGTCGGTAAGTCCAGCCAGTACGATAACCCTTTCGTCTGCAGCCGGTACCGACAACCAGATACTCTGTGTCAACACGGCCATTACAGCCATCACTTACTCGACTACGGAAGCAACCGGGGCAACTTTCTCAGGTCTTCCGGCAGGTGTAACAGGAAGCTGGGCTTCGAACACGGTAACAATCAGCGGCACGCCGACTGCTTCAGGAACATTTGATTACACGGTTACCTTAACAGGAGGCTGCGGAACGACAAGCCGGTCCGGGACTATTACCGTTACTCCGGCCAGTGCTGCCGGCCCTGTTTCTTCAGACCAGGAGATATGCAGTGGCAGTCTGCCCTCTGATATGACTATTGCCAGTGCTACAGGAAATATCCAGTGGCAAGAGGCAAATGATGCCGCCTTTACGGCCAACGTAACAAATGTGGGAACCAATTCAACGACCCTGACAGGGGAACAGGTTGGTACGCTGACGGAAACCCGCTACTTCAGGGCAGTTGTTACCAACGGGGTCTGCTCTCCAATCACTTCAGAAATTATAACGGTTACAGTCGACGAGACCGATCCGGTATTCTCTGATTGTCCTTCCAATATCACGGTGAATGTTGATGCAGGTGAATGTACCTATACGCATAGCGGCACTGCCTGGGATGCCACGGCTACAGATAATTGTAATCTGGAAAGCCTTGTCTGTGAGTTAACCGGGGCAACAACAGGAACGGGAATTTTTTCATTGAATGCAGTCGTGTTTAACCCGGGAGTAACCACTGTTACCTGGACAGCTACCGATGATAAAGGAAATTTCAGTACTTGCAGTTATACCGTAACGGTTAGCGAAGACCTTTCTATTTCGGCACAGCCTCAAAACCAGACCGTGTGTGAAGGCAGTGATGCCTTCTTCTCGGTTACGGCTTCAGGAATAGGCGGAACTCCAACCTACCAGTGGCAGGTGGATACCGGTAGCGGGTTTGCAGATATTCCAGGTGAGACTTCAGCTTCACTCACCCTGAGTTCTGTTACAACCAGTATGGATTCGTACCAGTATCAAGTCGTTGTTACCGGCGCCTGCGGCGTTGATGCTGTAACGAGTAACGCGGCTACCCTGACGGTTAACACAACTGTAGCGGCAAGTGTCAGCATTGCTGCTTCACCTTCTTTCCCAATTTGCGCCGGCACCAGTGTAACCTTCACCGCTACCCCTGCTAATGGCGGAGATACTCCAACTTATCAATGGTATAACGGCAGCGAAGCAATAAGCGGGGAAACCGGGTTAACCTATACTTCTTCATCGTTATCCGATGGCGATGTTATTTCAGTACAGATGACTTCCAATGCGACCTGTGTGACAGGAAGCCCGGCAACCAGTAATTCGATTACTGTCAGTACGACAAGACTTGATTTTGAACAGTTAATGTTTATTGATGAAATTTGTTACGGCGAAAATTCAGGCCAAATCCTGGTTGAACTGACTGGCGGTACGCCCAACTATTCCATTTCTGTATTGAATGGAAGCAATATCCAGGTTGCAACTTACACCTCAACTTCCGGGGAAGAGCACCTGTTTGAGAATCTTGCCCCCGGTACTTACACGGTTAATGTAACCGATAATGCCGGTTGTGCCATTTCATATACCAGCCTGATCAATGCTGCAGAAGACATAACGATCAGCCTGAATCGTTTGACGAATAACGCCTGTTATGAAGATGAAAACGGGGCGATTGACATTAGTGTTACGGGAGGTACACAGGGTAATTATTTCCTGTTTGACGAAAATTCAGGCGACGGTACCGATGCCGGGACCCGGATTGATGTTCCCTATTACAGCGATTTGGCGATCAGATATTCAGGAACACTTGAATGCTGGGTCAAATTCAGAAATTCGCCACAGAATTATGCTGTTTTTATAATAAAAGGGAATACCACGGAGAGTGAAAAATATTCATTGCAGTTATATAACAAACAACTGGCTATTACTTTACATAAAGGTACAGGAGGCGACGTATCATCCAACTACACATATATTAGCGGTGGTACCAGTCCTTTCCCGACAGGTGAATGGCACCATGTAGCCGGCACCTGGGATGTGGACAGCAGCACCGGGACAGGCAACATGTACCTGTACCTGGATGGCGTCCAGGTGGAAACCACGTCAATTACTACTTCCGATCTGCCCAATACTGCGGGAACAGATGACGCCCCTTTGATGATTGGCCGTCAGTATACAAACAGTGCATACCAGGGATTCCGTTTCGATGGGTATATCCGCGAAGTGCGGGTATGGGATTACCAGCGTTCGAAGGTACAGATACAGTCGACCATGTACAGCTCGTTAAGTGGCAGCGAAACCGGCCTTGTTGCTTATCTTCCCATACAGGATGGCTCGGGAACGACCATTGCCAATGAGGTAACGCTTTCCGGGGCTAATGACGGGACCGTGGCCAACGGCAGTCCCGATTACTGGGAGTCAGGATACCAGCATTCGTGGACCGGGCCGGATGACTTTACCGCTACAACCGAAGACCTGACCGGCCTGGCTACAGGAGAGTATACCGTTACGGTAACCGATGTAAATAATTGTACAAAAACAGCACAGTATACCATCACATCAGAAGATGAAACAGCTCCGGTCTTCAGCGCAGGTACCCCCACGTCTTTTTCTGCAAATACTTCGGATGACGGGAATACCGGTGATTGTCAGTATACATTGTCGTCAACTGCTTTTGATATATCATCATCGTATGTAACCGATGATTGTGATTTTACACTGACCCATGATTACACCGGCAATGGCCATTCTGATGATACGACCCTGAATGGCGCTGTTTTCGATGCAGGGACACACACCATTACATGGACTGCCTCCGACCTCTCCGGAAATTCAGCTACTCATGAAGTCACCATTACAATTTCTGATGATGAAAATCCGGTTGTTACCTGCGAAACAACAAATCAGACAGTAAATGTTAATTCGGGTGAATGTACCTATAGGCATAGCGGCACTGCCTGGGATGCCACAGCTACGGATAATTGTAATCTGGCAAACCTTGTCTGTGAGTTAACCGGAGCAACAACAGGAACGGGAATTTCTTCGTTGAATGCAGTTGTGTTTAACCCGGGAGTAACCACTGTTATCTGGACAGCCATCGATGATGAAGGAAATTTCAGTACTTGCAGTTATACCGTAACAGTTAGCGAAGACCTTTCCTTTTTGGCACAGCCGCAAGACCAGACCGTGTGTGAAGGCAGTGATGCCTTCTTCTCGGTTACGGCTTCAGGAACAGGCGGAACTCCAACCTACCAGTGGCAGGTGGATACCGGCAGCGGGTTTGCAGATATTCCAGGTGAGACTTCAGCTTCACTCACCCTAAGTTCTGTTACAACCAGTATGGATTCGTACCAGTATCAAGTAATTATTAACGGGACTTGCGGAACTGATAACCTGACCAGTGATGCAGCGACTTTAACAGTTATTGCCCGTCCGACGGCGCCCACCGGATTAACCAGCCAGAGTTTTTGTTCGGCTGACGATCCCACAATAGACGATATCAGTATAACCGGGACAAACATCACCTGGTACGATGCTTCTTCCGGCGGAAATATTGTCGAAGGTTCCACTTCGCTGGTTGATGGGACAACGTATTACGCAAGCCAGACAGTTAATGGCTGCGAGTCGTCACGCCTGGGCGTAACAGTCACTGTCAACGCAACTGTAACGGCAAGTGTTAGTATTGCCGCTTTGCCTTCTGGTTCAATTTGTGAAGGGACAAGTGTAACCTTTACAGCTACGCCTGTTAACGGAGGAGATACTCCTTCCTGGCAGTGGTATAACGGAAGCGAAGCAATAAGCGGGGAGACCGGATCAACCTATACTTCTTCATCATTATCTGACGGTGATGTCATTTCAGTGCAGATGACATCCAACGCAACCTGTGTGACAGGAAGCCCTGCAACCAGCAATTCAATAACTATGTTGGTTTCTCCGCCTACAGTAGGGGGGGGAATCACTGGAAGCGTTTCGGTTTGTTACGGGACCAATAGTACTTTGCTTACCTTATCCGGTAACACAGGTTCGGTAGCGAACTGGCAGTATTCGACCGATGGGAGTAACTGGACCGATATTAGCAATACCACTACAAGCTATACAGCAACCAACCTGACAGTTACTACTCAGTATCGCGCCGTAGTACAAAGTGGTACATGTGATGAGGCTTATTCATCTGTCGCAGCAGTTATTGTTGATGAAACACCCCCGGTCATTTCAGATTGTCCTTCTGATATTACGGTGAATGTTGACCACGGCCTTTGTACAGCCGTGGTTAGCTGGACCATCCCAACCGTAACCGACAATTGCGGTATTCAAAGTTTTAATGTGGTTGCCAGCGCGGGAGAAGAAATTACCGAACCTGTTTCAGGTACCCACCAGGCAACTATTACCGTGGGAACCACCTCCATTACCTATACGGCGACCGACACCAACGGCAACACTGCAACCTGTTCGTTCACTGTTACAGTGAACGATAACATCGTTCCGGTGATCAGCAATTGTCCGTCAGATGTTACCGTGTCAACATTAGATGATTTACCGGCAGCAGAAACGAATCCTGCAAATATTGCAAGCGATAATTGCGGGTTAAGCTCCGTTTCTCACGACGATGCAACCTCCCTGTCATGCCCCAGGACAATAACAAGAACCTATACGGTTACCGATATTCACGGGAATGAAGCCACCTGCTCACAAACAATAACCGTGACCGATGCTCCGTGCATCGATGCGTCGCTGTGTTCTAATGAAACAAGCACCAATTTAATTACCGGCCCGCCATCATCGGGAACAGGAACTTTATATATCCAAACAATAGCGGTTTGCAGCAATACCACCTACGAAGTGAAACTGGCCGGCGTTTCAGGTATTGATCCGCTTGATTTCGATGTGATCCTTGATGGCGACTATGTAAACGATGATGCGATGTACCAGGATGGGTTCACCTATGGTTTCAAGTTTAAAACCGGATCGGCGGCGACCAGTGTCGACCTGTCTCTGGAGAACAACGATACCAACTCTCTGACTGTTTCAGGCATCAGCTTTGCCCATTGCGGGCCTTCTGTTTCGATTGCTATTACCGAACAACCGGTCTGTGCCGGGGCAACCGCCGCTCTTACGGCCACGGTAACCGGCAGCGGCAACTATGTGTACCAGTGGCAGGAAAGTTCCGACGGGGGAACAACATGGAATGATTTAACCGATGGTCCTGAAGTTTCAGGGGCGACAGGTACCGTGTTGTCATTTACATCCTGGACAGAAGGAAACCTTTACCGCATCGTGGTCTCGGAAACTATTGCCGGGCTGGATGATACCGATTGTTCCATCCGGTCGGACACGCTGTCGATAAGCCCCAGCGACAGTGAAGGCCCGGTTTACCAAAACAGCTTTATCAGCCAGTTTAGTTTCAATGGCAGTAGTTATACCTATACAGCCTGCGACAATGGTACCAATATTTTTGACTTACTGGGCCTCGGCAATACAGAAGTTATAGACAATTGTTCTGATTTTGAAAATCTAATATTAACCTATTCAATAAATGGAGGGACTTATGAAAATGGAGACGCAAGCGCTTATTTTTTCCAGACCGGGACTACCACCGTAAGCTATAAAGCGGTGGATGAAAAAGGAAATGAAACAACGTTCGAATTTACCGTAGTGGTCAGTGAAAACCCGGAACTGACCAGCATAACAACCGATGGGACCGAATCTGCGGACGGTTCCGGCTACAGGCCTTATCAGGGCTCACAGCATACCTATACTGTGGATGGTGGCACTGCCACTTCCGGCAGCGACTACACATGGAAAGTCCTTGATAAGGACAACGCGGAACTGGCAACAGATAACGCCGATACATATTCAATCAACACGACCAATCCGGCGGAAGTCGTGATTACCTGGGGTACGTCCATCCCAACTTCGGGTAATAATTACACGATCGTGGTAATGGAAACCAACAGCGAAACAGGCTGTTACACCGAAAGTGAACGAACGGTGACTATTTTGGAGAACACTTTTAATGCAACGGTTGCTGACAAAGGAAATGCATGTCATACACCTCAGTCTTCAAACACTCTGATCGATTGGGACATTACCAAAACAGGAGGTGCTGATACCTGGTACTTCAGCTATAAAATATTTATTGACGACGTGGAAATTAATTATACCTCCGAAGGAATTACCCCGGTTGATGTGGAAGTTACAGGCAGTTCATATACTCTGGATTACTTGTACCCGAACACAACGGATGCGGAAAAAACCCTGCGTTTTGAGATTTACGATGTGTACGATATGCACAATACAGGTGAAACAACGACTTCGGATAATTCCGATGAAGTGACCTTATTCGAAAAACCTTCAATACAATTTGAATGATGATAAAAAATGATAAACGAAAAATTAAATTAAATGTTAAACTAAATTTTTACATGATGAAAACAAAAATTCTTTCTTTTTTATTTCTGGCCGGGATGGTACTGGTCGGGATGAGTACGTATGCTGATGATGAGGTGAATGTTACCCCTGGAGGAACGTATACCTACAATGTCTCTCAAACAAATGGTAATACAACAGGTGCTGTATTTCATTGGTCTATTAGTCCTGGGATTGCAGGTACTGATTATACTGATATTACATCAGAAACAGGTGAATCCGTATCAGTATCTTGGAATACTGCTGGTTCTTATACCATTTCTGTATATGTGGTTGATGGAACTGGCTGTCAGTCTGAAACAAAAACCTTGGATGTAACTGTCAATGATACTCAATTCTGTGTAGATGCTGCTAATGCAACTAACAAACAGACCTGTTCTCTCATAGATGGACCAGCAAATGGGAACACTACTTTCACTTCATGGGGTACTCCTGAAAATACTCAATTCGATGTAAGTGTAACAGATCCTGCTATAGTTGGAAATTATACGATTCATTACAATGCAACTGATGGTACAAATCCAACTGGTGATTTAACAGCTACGGTTACAACTACAGCAATAGGTACTACAGCTACGCAGTCAATAACGATAAGTCATGCAACACATCCTGACTTATTTACCAATACTGGAACTACAGATAAAACTGTTACAATTGAAGTAACCAAGATCGTTGATCCTAACTCTGTAGATATTACTGCAAACTGTGGAACAACAAGTTATGATGTCATTGTTTCTCCACAGCCAATAATTGCTTTTTAATAACTAACTCTTAAGAATGGCCGGATAGCCCGGCCATTCATTCTTAAATTTTTTTGAGATGAGATAAAATGAAGATCATTAGTCATTAGTCAATCATAAATAATCAATCATAAATCATAAATGATTAAAAGCCCCTTAGGCATATTACTTAAACTGAGTGCAGTATTCATCTTCATGGTGAATACTGCTTTCAGTGTGAGTGCAGATGATGTGACTCAGGGAGCTGTACAATCATTTACCTTAACAACCGGCGATGCCGGCTGGAGTTATCACTGGGTATTAATAAAACCCGATGCTTCCGGTGAGACACTGGTATCAACCGGGTTGTCTTCCGGGGATATAACTTTTAGCGATCAGGGGACCTACACGCTTAAAGTACAGGCAACCGATGACCACGGGTGTTTATCAGAATGGGTTGAAAGAACAATTAATGTGTTACCTCCGGCACCTGTCAGTGGAGGGGACCAGATTGTTTGTTACAGTTCAACAACGCCGGCGGTAACGGTAACTGTCGGCCCAGACGAAACAGCAGACTGGTACGATTCAGCAAGTGGAGGAACGTTGTTAAAGTCAGGAACAACCAGTTATATCTCTTCAGAAACAGCAGTAGGGAGTTATACTTACTATGCCGAGGCACGCAATACGGCCACCGGTTTTAGAAGCACAACCAGGATGGCTGTTACTTTGACAATTAAAGCCGTACCCGCCATTGCCCTGGCTTCTTCGGCCAACCCGACTTCATGCAGCGGGAACGACGGGAGCATGACATTAAACTTCACCAATGTGCCGGACGGTACCTATTCCGTCAGCTATGACGGTGGAAGTTTTACCGGGGTAGCTGTTGCATCAGGGACAGCTACAATCAGCGGACTTACTTCAGGAACCTACAGTAATTTATCCATCACCGTGAACGGCTGTACCTCGACAGATGATGTGGGTGTAAGCCTGAGCGACCCGGACGGGCCAACTGCCGCTTACATCACCGGAACGACTACCATCTGTGCAGGAAGCAACGCCAACCTGACCGTGACCATCACCGGCGGAACTTCCCCTTATACCGTGGCTTTAAGCGACGGTACCACCGTCACCGGGTACAACAGCGGGGACGACATCAGTGTCAGCCCGGTAACAATGACAAGTTACACGATCACCAGTGTAACCGACACAAATGGCTGTACCAGCGGCAATAACACAGGCACAGCGACCGTGACCGTTGACCAAAGTCCTGTTGGTGGTACCATTGCCGGAGGCGGGACCGTTGTTTCGGGGACGAACAGCACTACTCTAACTCTGTTAGGGTATACAGGTACCATCGACAAATGGCAGCAATCGACAGACGGGGGTAACTGGACGGACATTACGAATTCGACAAATACTTATACAGTAACCAGCCTGACTCGGACAACGATGTACAGGGCCATGCTGACCAACGGGGTTTGTCCTCCTGTATATTCAGGCGCAGCAACCATCTCCGTTGGCGCCAACCAGTCACCAATAGCGTTGGATGATGCTGCCTCAACAACTGAAACAAATTCGGCTACAGGGAACATGTTAATGAACGACAGCGATCCGGAAGGAAGTGCATTAACCGTTGTATCAGTTGAAGGGATCACGACTGCCATGACTGATGTTGTCGGGACATACGGGACGCTGGACTGGAGTACTGACGGTTCTTTTGTTTATGTGCCGAATTCGGCCCTGGACAGTTTGGATATAAATGAATCGGTTACCGACGAATTCAATTACATCATCAAAGACGCAGCCGGGAACCAGGCCACAGCTAAAATTACTATAACCATTAACGGGCTGTTAAATACCATATCGGTGGAAGTAACTTCATTCTGTAATAATGATTTGCCTTATGTTAGTTATGTGGTGACAACCAACTTTACAGTTGCATCCAGTTCGTTGTCGGTTAGTTGGATCGATAGTCAGTCAAATGTTGTTATACAGGATTCAGGCCTGCCGTTAACCGGGGACTTGTTATGGCCCGGTGCAGAAGAAGACCAGGCTGGCAATGCCGTCGACTGGCCGGGATGGGTTTATACCGGCGGACGCTGGGTCGAAGGCAGTGACGGATTCGAATATACCATTCCCCAGGCAACCATTGAGTTTTCTGTTAACCCGGCTCAATCGTATACAGTGACATACCCCCTGGTTACGGCAGGCTGTGCTCCTGTTCCGCCGTTTGTAGCTGTTGATGACAGCGACAATACCACAGAGGATCAGCCAATAACAATACCGGTTCTGGACAACGACAGTGGTATCTCTTCCGGGGCGGCCGTGACGGTAACCTCTGCAACATCGGACAACGGGGGGATCCTTGTTGTAAATGCCGATGGGGCCATCACGTATACGCCGGCACCGGATTACGCCGGCACCGACCGGTTTACCTACCAGGTTTGCGATACCACAACCGTTCCGCGCTGCGATCAGGCCGATGTTACGGTTACTGTTGCTGCTTCGAATACCGCTCCTGTGGCGGTAAATGATATTAATAATACGATCGTAAATACCGCCGTTTCAGGAAATGTATTGACGAACGACTATGATGTTGACGGAGATATACTTGGAGTTATAACTTCCCTGTATTCGATTCCTTCTAATGGTACGGTTACCATGGAATCAGATGGTTCGTATACCTATACTCCAAATCAGGATTTTGAAGGTGAAGATTTCTTTATGTATGTTGTTTGTGAAGTGGGGACCGCCCCTGTTCTTTGTGATACAGCAGTGGTTACCATCGAAGTCATCCCGGTTGCTGAAGGGAACAACGCTCCTGTGGCCAACGAAGACGAAGCACAGACCATCATAAACACACCTGTTTCAGGAAATGTCCTTCTAAATGACTTTGATCCGGACCTGGATAATTTTTTCATTAGCAGGATTTCGTCGAATGTGAAAAACGGTAGCCTTTCATTTAATAAAGACGACGGTACCTTCATCTATACTCCAAACAATGATTTTGAAGGAACTGATCAGTTTATTTATGAAATATGCGATGATGGTAATCCTTCGTTATGCTCGCAGGCAACAGTTACGATCACGACAGAAGAACCGGAAAAAGGAAACAATACCCCGTTTGCTGCCGACGATGTGATCTATACTACAGGTAATCCGGCAGAAGGGGATGTAAGCAAAAATGATTCTGACCCCGATGGAGATAACCTGACGTATACTCTTTTATCGAACCCTTCAAAAGGGACAGTTGCCATGAATAATGACGGAACCTGTACATATACACCTGATTCCGGTACAAAAGATGGTCCTGATCAGTTTATATATGAGGTTTGTGACGATGGCGATCCTTCAAAGTGCAGCAAAGCAACGGTATATGTTATTTTGATAATTAATCCCATTACAGGCGACCGTTTAGCCACTAATGATATAAATACAACCATTCAGAATCAGTCTGTAGATGGAAATGTATTGACGAACGATGATGATTATGCAGATGCTAATTCTGCGGTGACTTTATATACCGGACCTTCACACGGTACCGTAGAATTAAAAACAGATGGAGATTATACATACACCCCGGAACTCGATTTTATTGGCAAAGACAATTTTTATTATATCGTGTGCACCAATGATCCCCCGGCTGATTGTGACACGGTAAATGTCACTGTCATGGTAATTGCAGATGAAATTCAAAATGGTCCGGTGGCTAACGATGATGAAACAGAGACAACGATCAATACCCCGGTAACAAGCAACTTGCTGGCGAACGACTATTCCCCTTCAGGCGAATCAATGGTACTGAACGAGGAACCGTTAACAGGGCCGTCACATGGTACGGTCACTATTAATTCTGACGGCCAGTATACTTATACGCCGGAATACGGGTTCACAGGCACCGACCAGTTTACCTACGAAGTATGCGGACTTGTTACAGATGTTTGTGCTACAGCTACTGTTACCATCGTGGTAGATGATGCAGAGGACAATCGTATATTTGCTGCCGATGATGCCGTATTTACATACGGAGAAGCAGTTTCCGGGAATGTATTGACCAACGATATTTATCCGGGTACTGCCACTCTCCGGGTAACCCGGACACCTCTTGTTTCCCCGTCGCACGGGACAGTGGTTCTCAATGCCGACGGAACATTTACATATACCCCGGAAAAAGGATTTGAAGGCGTCGACTATTTTGTATACGAAATTTGCGACAGTGATATGGGAGTATGCGATGATGCAACAGTTACCATTACCGTATTACCCGCACCTGATCAGTATGCCGATCTTGAAATTACCAAAACTGCAACACCGGTTCTTCGCATAAACGAAGAAATTACTTATGAATTAAAGGTAACCAATTTAGGAAATTCAAAGGCCGTTAATGTCAGGATCGGGGATTATATGCCCTTCTACATACAATCTCCTGTTTATACTACAGGTAGCAGCAGTATTGCCAGTGACTGGACGGGAATGCTGAAAATCGGGGATTTGGATGCAAACCAATCCGTCACCATTATTATCAAAGGGATTGTCGGGGAAAACGCATCCAATACAATTGTCAATTATGCCTCGGCAGGCAGCGACACCTGGGACCCCGACTTCAACAATAATATTTCAGTTGCAAAAACAGTTGTAAACCGTAGTCCGCTTATTGTTATTACGAATGGAACAACGATAACACTGGGATGTTGTAATACCGATGGAGTAACGATCGATGCCAGTCAGACTACCGGCGCAACAACTCTTAGCTATCGATGGAGCCCATCTATCTATCTCGATGATCCAACAAGTGCAACACCACACTTCACACCAGGCGAAGATACCGAATATACATTAACGGTAACCGATGAAAATGGCTTGTCGAGTACAGAAACGGTCAGGGTTCAAATTGCTGATTGTCCGGATGCTGTTACCGACCAATACCTATTTGTGGAAACAGCTTCCACTACTATAGTTGCTGACGGATCGGAAAGTACAGGCGAAGGTATATCTTACCGCTGGTGGACCTATGACGGCATCATCCTGAACGGCGAAACCAATTCAACGGCACAGATCAGCGGCCTTGGTAAGTATTATCTTGAAGTGACAGATTCATACGGATGTTCCGATGTTGATTCACTGATCGTAGGGGTTTATATTCAGGCAATCAACGATACTGCAGAGACCAATCTGAATACATCTGTCGATATTAATGTGGCAAACAACGATATACCTCAGGGATCACTTGATCCTTCCAGCATCACGATTACAACATTCCCCTCTCATGGTACAGCAATGGTCATGGCTGATTCGCTGATTACATATACCCCGAACCAGTATTATGCAGGTACCGATAATTTCATTTATAAAATTTGCGACTATTTCATGAACTGCGATGAGGCAACGGTTCTGGTAATTATTAATGATCAGGAACTCTTTATTCCTGATGCCTTCTCCCCGAATGGAGACGGGGTAAACGACTACTTCGAGATTCAGGGGATTTCAAAATATAACCGGGTTCAAATAGAAATCATCAACCGTTGGGGTAACGTTGTGTACAGATCTCAAAATTATGGGATAGGAGAAGGCCGGGACGGTTACTGGGATGGTACAGCCAATACGGGGGTCCGGGTTGGGCATGGAGATGTCCCGTCCGGAACTTATTTCTACATCATGAAGTTCGACAACGGAGAAAAAGTTTCCGGGTCCGTGTATCTCGACAGGTAAATGTCGCTGCTGCTGTACGACAATCCTTTCGGAACCTCCCAAATTATTGCCACAAAACGGCGGCAGACTTTCGGCGCATAGCGAACTATTGCCGCAAAACGGTGGCAGACTTTCGGCGCATAGCGAACTATTGCCGCAAAACGGTGGCAGACTTTCGGCGCATAGCGAACTATTGCTGCAAAACGGTGGCAAACTTTCGGCACATAGCGAACTATTGCTGCAAAACGGCGGCAGCTTTTCGGCGCATGGCGAACTATTGCTGCAAAACGGCGGCATGAGTATCCGAAATCAATGAAGTTTCAACTTCCTGACTAAAAAAACATCATAACAGATAACAAAAAAGGGCAGAAGGGAAGGGCTGTCAAAACAATCTTTTACGCTTAACCAGATAGGAGAACAAAACCTGTTTAAAATCGTTGTTGATATCGGCTTCGGCAAGGTCGATGTGATACTGCCCGCATTTTACTTTCAACTCATCGAAATACGATTGAATTGATTTTTGATAGTTATTTTTTAGTTCGTACGGCGAAAATTTCAGATGTTCCCCCGACTCCAGATCGATAAAACGGTAAGGCCGGTTACTGAAATCGAAATCCCGTTCCTGCCTTTTATCAGTCACATGAAAAAGCAGTACTTCATGTTTATTGTAACGCAGGTGCTGCAGGGCTGAGAAGAGTTCGTCGGAAGGATTGTCCTCCAGCATGTCAGAAAAAATTATCACCAGCGAACGTTTGTGAATATTTTCTGCAATTGCATGGAGCGCATCAACAGCATTGGTTTTTTTTTTCAACTGGTAGTTTTCAGGGGCGAGCAGTTCGGCCAGCTTGCCGTACAGCAACTCGGCGTGAACCGATGAAAGCCGGGCGTCGGAATGAAATTCAATTTGATCGGAAAACAGGCTAAGCCCGACGGCATCACGCTGTTTACGCAACAGATAAATCAATGCAGCGCTGCAATACACAGAGAAGGCAAGTTTGTTATATTGTTGTTTCTTTCCTTTTTCGTACGGAAAAAGCATCGACGATGAATGATCAATTACAATCTGGCACCTCAGGTTGGTTTCTTCCTCATATTGCTTTACATACAAGCGATCGGAGCGGGCAAACAATTTCCAATCGATATGCTTGGTCGACTCTCCCTGATTGTATTGCCGGTGCTCGGCAAATTCTACCGAAAAGCCGTGAAACGGACTCCTGTGAAGGCCTGTGATAAAACCCTCTACCACTTCTTTGGCAATCAGTTCCAGGTTGTCGAACTGGTGAAACTGTTGTATGTCGATCAGCTTATTCAAAGTATTATATTATTTCAGAAATAAAAAAGGCATAAGAAAAACCTACTTATGCCTCCGTATCTATAAAGATAACTATTTACAGCAGAGCTTCAACTTTGGTTGCCAAAGTGGTTTTCGGAGCAGCACCAACATGTTTTTCAACCACCTCCCCACCTTTGATGAACAGTAGAGTGGGAATGTTACGGATTCCATATTTCGATGCGGTTCCAGGATTACTGTCAACGTCTACTTTGGCAACGATCAAACGGCCTTCGTAATCTTGGGATAACTCTTCAACTACCGGAGCCACCATGCGACAGGGACCACACCATTCAGCCCAAAAATCGACAATTACGAGCTTGTCCGACTGAAGAACAACCTCTTCAAAATTTGCGTCATTTACTTCTAAAGCCATAATTCAATATTTTTATTTATTAATACATTCTTTCTGAACGGACTACAAAATTAGCTTAATTAATTTTAAAAGCAAGGTTATCATGCTCTTCCAAAAAACCGATCACCTCATTGTTAATTTCTATCCGTGTGTTTCTTGAAAACATCTGAAGTGAAATATTTGTTTCGGCATCGCGGATATTAAATTTAAGTAATACCGATCCTTTGTTCTTTGCCGTTAATTTCTCAAAGTCTGAAGTCATTCCCGGAGTAAGTGCTTTCAGAGGCAAATGAACTGTAATACTTTTGATCAGATTTTTACGCACCTCCTGAAGCAGATCGATACGGTTGACCTTGAATTCGATCTGGTCGGAACCAAAACGGTTCTGAACCATTCCTTTAACCAGCAGAAACAGACCCGGCTTGCAGTATTTGCTGAATTCGACATAGTCTTTGCCAAAAAAGAACATTCTATATGAATCGGAATAGTCCGTCAGGGTCATGGTACAATAAGGTTTACCGGTTTTCCCGAAGGCTTCCCGGGCTTCAGTTACCATTCCGGCAAAGGTAAGCTCTTTGCCTTTCAGTTTTTCGATACTGTTGTTCAGATCGCTCAGGCCAATGCCTCTTGAGGTAAAATTGCTAATTTCGAGCTTGAACTCATCCAACGGATGAGACGATAGATAAATACCAATCAGGCTTTTTTCCTTTTCCAGAAGAATGATACTTGCCCATTCTTCCACATTAGGAGGTTCAGGTTTTTTCACTACCCCAATACTCATTGCATCGCCAAAAAGCGACTGTTGGGCAGTGTTTGATTCCTGTTGTATTTTATTCCCGTACCGGATCAGTTTCTCTATAAATGTTGAATCCCCATCATTTTCAATCTCGAAGAACTGACTACGGGTATATTTTCTGAAACTATCGAATGCCCCTGAAATGGCAAGTGCTTCGAGGTTTTTCTTGTTTACCGATTGCAGGTTGACACGTTCTACAAAATCGTAAATATCTTTAAACTCTCCTCCTTTTTCACGTGCCTTAATAATATCCTGAACAGCACCTTCGCCAACTCCTTTTACGGCAGCCATGCCGAAACGGACATCGCCTGCCTTGTTCACGGTAAATTTGATGAAACTCTCATTTACATCAGGTCCCAACACATTGATGTGCATGCGTTTGCTTTCCCCCATCAGTTTGGTAATTTCGGTAATGTTACTGAGGTTACGGCTCATGTTGGCCGCCATGAACTCGCCCGGATAATGAGCTTTCAGATAGCCGGTCTGGTAGGCTACATACGCGTAACAAACTGAATGAGACTTGTTGAAGGCATAGCTGGCAAAAGCTTCCCAGTCGCTCCATATTTTGTTGATCAGCGTTTCCGGGTCTTTTTTCGCTTCTTCACAGCCTTTTATGAATTCAGGATTGGCTTTGCAACCATCCAGAAACTTCACTTTCAGCTTGTCCATCATAGCCTTCATTTTTTTACCCATTGCCTTACGCAAGGTATCAGAGTCGCCGCGGGTAAATCCCCCCAATGCCCTTGACTGTAACATCACCTGCTCCTGGTAAACGGTAATGCCGTAAGTATCTTTCAGGTAGGGTTCCATCAGTGGATGGTCGTATTCAATCTTTTCGCGTCCGTGTTTCCGGTTGATGAATGAAGGAATATATTCCATCGGCCCCGGACGGTAAAGGGCATTCATGGCGACAAGGTCTTCAAAGCGGTTGGGTTTCAACGCACGAAGATGTTTTTTCATTCCGGGCGATTCAAACTGGAAAACCCCTGTTGTGTCTCCGCGGCTAAACAGTTCAAAAGTTTTGTTATCGTCGAAAGGAATTTTATCAATATCTAATACAATTCCATTTGAATGTTTTATGTTTTCAAGGGCTTCTTTGATGATTGAAAGAGTTTTCAGTCCCAGGAAGTCCATTTTTAACAACCCGATCCCTTCTACAAAACGTCCGTCATACTGAGTCGTGTACAGTTCTTCTTCTTTGGTTGGCATGATCGGTATATGGTCGGTCAGCGGGTCGCGGCTGATTAGAACCCCGCAGGCATGAACACCGGTCTGACGGACCGAACCTTCAAGCGTTTCAGCAAAATTTAAGGTGGAACGGATCAATTCATTATTCGAACTTTTTTCCTTTTTTAACTCGGGGCTGTCATGATAAGCTTTTACAAAGTTCATTTTGGGGGCTTCCGGTACCAGTTTAGCCAGCCGGTCGGCTTCAGGAAGCGGCAGTTTCAATACCCTTGCTACATCACGAATGGCCAGCTTGGTTGCCATGGTACCAAAAGTACAAATATGGGCCACCTTGTCTTTACCATATTTATTGGTCACCCAGTCGAGCACCATTTGGCGTCCGTCATCGTCGAAGTCGATATCCACATCGGGCATCGAAATACGGTCGGGGTTCAGGAAACGTTCGAAAAGCAAATCATGCCTGATGGGATCGATATTGGTAATACCCACGCAATACGAGACCACTGCACCGGCAGCCGAACCACGCCCCGGACCGACCAAAACCCCCATGTCGCGTGCGGCATTTATGAAATCCTGCACAATAAGGAAATACCCGGGAAAGCCCATCGTTTTAATTGTATTCAACTCAAACCCGATACGTTCTTTTATTTCTTCCGGGAGAGGGTCCCCGTAACGGGGTTGGGCTCCTTCGTAAGTCAGGTGTTCCAGATAATCCGCTTCCAGTTTCACTCTGGCAACCTTTTCATATCCTCCTAATCGTTCGTATGCATTTTTCCCAAACTCTTTTATAAGTGCTTCCTCCGAATATTTTGTCCGGTATTGTTCATCGGTTCCAAATTCCTCAGGAATGGGAAAATCCGGCATGATCGGATCAGAGTTGAGTTCATATTCTTCAATCTTGGCTGCTATTTCGTTCGTGTTTTCCAAGGCCTGCGGTACATCTTTGAACAGTTCGTTCATCTCGGAGGTGGTCTTAAACCATTCCTGTTTGGTGTAACGCATACGTGTGGGATCATCCAGGTCTTTCCCTGTATTCAGGCAGATAAGCAGGTCATGGGCATCGGCATCCCCGGCATTGATAAAATGCACATCGTTGGTAGCAATCACCTTTATATTGTATTTTTCGGCCAGCTCAAGTATTTTTTCATTGACAATCACCTGATGGTCGTAAACATCCTGCCTCATTTGTGGTATTTCGGATGGATGACGTTGCAGTTCAAGATAATAATCATCGCCAAAAACCCGTTTAAACCATTCAATTGCCTTTTCAGCGTCCTGTAAATACCCCTTCATTATTTTCTGAGGGATCTCTCCCCCCAGGCATGCAGAAGAAACAATCAGCCCTTCGCTGTATTTCTCAAGAATTTCTTTATCGATACGGGGTTTATAGTAAAACCCTTCGATATTGGACAGGGATATCAGTTTGAGTAGGTTTTTGTACCCGGTCTCGTTTTTCGCCAGCAATATCAGGTGATCGCCTGCACGGTCTATTTTCGGGTCAGATTTTTCGAACCTTGAACGAACCGACACATAGGTCTCGCAGCCCAGAATTGGTTTGATGCCTTCCTTCCGGCAAACATCGTAAAATTCTTTTATCCCGAACATGTTTCCATGGTCGGTGAGGGCAAGAGCAGTCATTCCGTCATTTTTTGCCTTGGTAACTAAACCACGGACACTGGCCGCGCCATCCAGGATTGAATATTGTGAGTGAACATGTAAATGCGTAAATGGAATCATATCGTATATCTTCTGAAATGAAAAGTAAAATTACGCAATTCGCTATGGAATTTCCCGGACTGTTGATAAAGATTGAAAAATAGGTTTTAATCAAGCAAATCAATTCTCTTTGTCCATCGTCGCTAAAACATGAAAGACCAGATCGTTTTCAAAACCATGACTTTGGGCAAAACGAAGCAGTCTGGCTTTTTTGGCATACTGGTCTTTTGAAGAGGTCTTCCTGTTTTTTTCCTGAAGCAGCTTCTGAAGTGTTTCCCGGTAAGCAGCTTCATCAATTTGCTGCATGGCTTCAGAAATGGTTTCAGAAGAAATGTCTTTTTGCCTGAGCATATACGATATTTTTATCCGTCCCCATTTGTTGAAGCGGAATTTGTCTTTCACAAAAAAGGAAGCATAACGGGCATCGTCAATAAATTTTTCAGCAACCAGTTTCTTTATGACTTTTTCGGCAAGTTCATCACCGGCCCCCCAGCCTGACAGCTTTAACCGGATATCGGAACTGCATTTTTCTGCCTTGCTGCAAAGAGTTGCCGCTTTCGAGTAATATGTGGTAAAATCATCCAAAACAGGCCTGTAAAGTTTCGTTAAAACTACGAATTATTTTACAGACCATGTTTCAAAATGAAAGTGTATTATATTCCTCCTCCCAAACTACGGTACAGATCGATAATAGCTGTTAACCGGGCAAGCTGGTCGTTTACATTGTTTAACCGGGCACTGAGTAAATTTTGTTCTGAAGTCAATACATCGGTATAGTTGGTTGACGAGCGGTATTTCATTAACTGCTTGGTATAATCGACTGATTTTTCAAGAAATGAAATTTGTTTTGTCCGAAGTCCGATTTTGTCCGAAGCAATTTGGTAGGCATACAAAGCATTGGAAACTTCAATCCCGGCACTGATCACTGTTTTCTTAAATGTTGCCAGGTATTCTTCCTGTTGTGCCCTGGCCACTTCCAGCCGTTGGCGGTTTGCCCGTTGATTAAAAACCGGGCCTGTCAATCCGCCGACAATATTACTGAACAACGAAGATGTATCGAAAAAGCCGGACATTGATGTATTGTTTAGTCCTCCTTCGGCAGTTATAGAAAGGCTGGGATAAAAATAAGCCCTGGCCACATTCGTCATTTCTGTATAATACCGTAATGCAAACTCAGCCTCCCGGACATCGGGGCGGTTCGCCAGCAACTGGGAAGGAATTCCGGGGTTCAGATTTTTGTCCATTTCCTGAACGTCAAGCGATGTACGTTCGATGCTACCCGGAGCCCGGCCTAAAAGCAGGCTCATGCTGTTTTCTGTTTCCCTGATGGTTTGTTTTAATTCGGGAATGCTTACTTCTGCCGAATACCGGTTCGCTTCACTTTGTACCAGATCGGCCCCGGTCGCAGTGTTGTTTTCTTTCAGCAATTTCATCGATTTAACATCCTCTATATACGTTTGTACAGTCTGCTCCAGTATTTTCATCTGGGCATCATAAGCCAGCAAGGTATAATAATACGATGCCACATCAGCGACTAACTGGGTCTGAACAGCCCGTTTGTAAGCACCGCTTTCAAGCAACGCATTCATGGATGCCCGTTTCGAACTCCTCAGTTTTCCCCAGATGTCAAGCTCCCAACCGGCACTGGCCGATAAGTTGTATTGCTTTGAATAGTCGTCGAACCCGCCTTCACTGCGATACTTTGCATTGGCATCAAGCTCAAGAGTGGGTAATAATTCAGCTTTACTCTGCTTAAAATTTGCTTCAGCCTGTTTTATCCGGGCAACGGCAACCTGCAAGTCAAAATTGTGGTTGATGGCTTCACCAATCAGTGACTGCAAGGTTGGATCAGTAAAAAAATCATTCCATGGGATGGTAGCAATATTATTCACCGAGTCCTGTTCTTCCATATCGCGAAAGATACCGTCGGTGATGCCATCCGGACGGTGATAAACCTGGCGGATAGTATTACATGAACTCAGAAGTACCACTACCATCAAATACAGGGTTCTTTTTATTATTGAATTATATCTTAACATGCCTCGATTTTTTTTAATTAAACAGAACGGGCTTCAACAATATCTCCGTCCTCCGGTTTCTCCTTTTTACTTATTTTCTCCTGTATTCCCTGGAAGATAATAAACAATGCCGGTATAAACAGGATACTGATCAGTGTCCCGGCAATCATACCTCCAATGGCCGAAGCCCCGATTGCCCGGTTCCCGTTTGCCCCGGCCCCGGTTGAAAACAGCAATGGAGAAATCCCGAAAATAAAAGTCAGGGCAGTCATTAATATTGGGCGAAGCCTTACTTTAGCTGCATCAATAGCCGACTCAAGCAGCCCCATTCCCCTTCTGCGGCGGGCAATTGCAAATTCAACAATCAGGATAGCGTTCTTGGCTAATAAGCCAATCAACATGATCAAAGATATCTGCATGTATATGTTGTTGTCTATCCCATAAAGTTCGGCAAACAGGAACGAACCACACAACCCGATAGGCAATGAGAAAATAACCGCCAATGGTAATAAATAGCTTTCGTACTGGGCGCTCAGGAAGAAATAAACGAAGATCAGGCAGAGCATAAAGATATAAACAGCCTGAGAACCGCTTGTCGTTTCTTCCCGGGTGATCCCCGAAAACTCGTAACCATATCCCTGGGGAAGTGTTTGTGTAGCTACTTCTTTTATGGCGGCAATAGCGTCGCTGGAAGTGTATCCTTTATTGGGCGAACCGTTCACTGATATGGATGTAAACATATTGAACCTCGAAATATTTTCCGGCCCGTAAACCCGTTTCAAATTAATGAAACTACTGATTGGAGCCATGGCCCCATTACTGTTTTTTATATAAATTTTTTGCAGCCCCTTTATGTTGGCACGATAGAGCGTATCAGCCTGTACCATTACACGGTATTGTTTTCCGTAAAGATTAAAATTGGAAGCGTACAATCCTCCGTAGTAAGTTTGCATGGCCGATAGAACATCGTCAACGCCAACGCCGGCTTCTTTACATTTAGGTACATTTACCGACAATTGATACTGAGGGAACCTGGGACTAAAAGAAGTAGCTGCAAATTGTATTTCAGGCCTTTGATTAAGTTTATCCAAAAATTTTTGAGCCTGCTCATAAAATTCATTAATGGTATGGCCGGCTCTGTCCTGCAATTGAAATTCAAAACCTCCGCTTAACCCAAATCCATGAACCGTGGGAGAAGGAATACACATAATCTCCGCTCCTTTAATATCTGATGTTTTTTTGATTATTTCTGCAATTACATCTGTACTGCTATCATCAGGGCGGTCTTCCCAGTTTTTGAGTTCAACAATCACCATACTGTAGGAACTCCCGGAGCCGGCGATGAAATTGCGACCAACATTAGACATGGTATTATTAACGGCAGGAATTGTATGGATTGCACTATCAATTTTACTGGTAATTTCGTATGTTCTTTCCATGGTAGATGCAGGGGGTAAGCTAACACTTACAAAAATAGTTCCCATGTCTTCATCCGGGATAAAACCTTTAGGTGTAACATGCATCAGAAGGAAGAATGCGGCAGTAAAGGCAATTACAATAAGCGTAACCAACCCCTTGCGATTCAGAAAATATTTAACTGAATGAACATATTTCGCACTCAGTATTTCATAAGAAGTATTAAACCCTGTTTTAAACCTTCCCCATAAATTCTTTTTTTCATCTTCTTCCTTGTGGGGTTTTAGAAAAATAGCCGATAATGCAGGACTTAGCGTTAAGGCATTAACAGCAGAGATCAGTATCGCTATGGCAATAGTTATCCCAAATTGTTCGTAAAATACTCCGGAAGAACCGCCAATAAAGGTAACCGGTAAGAATACCGCAACCATCACAAGGGTAATGGAAATAATCGCCCCGGCAATTTCGTTCATGGCATCGATTGATGCCCGCCGGGCAGACTTATATCCATGGTCAAGCTTGGCATGCACTGCCTCGACCACAACAATGGCATCATCGACCACTAACCCAATTGCCAGAACAAGCGCAAAAAGGGTAATCATATTGATTGAATAGCCAAACAGGTTCAGAAAGAAAAAAGTACCGATAATCGCTACCGGAACAGATATAGCGGGGATTAAAGTTGCCCTGAAATTTTGGAGGAAAATGAAAATAACAATAAATACCAGGATAAATGCCTCAATGAGGGTTTCGACAACATTATGTATTGAGGCTGAAAGGAATTTGTTTACATCGACCAGGTAAGTGTAATGAATGCCAGAAGGAAAAGATTTAGCCATTTCTTTAATAATCTTTTTCGATTCATTAATGACTTCCCGGGCATTGGAGCCGGCTGTCTGGGTAATGGCAACCCCCACCGTTGGTTTTCCCGCGCTTTTACTGATGTTTGAATATGATCTGGCTCCCAGTTCGATACGGGCAATATCTTTTAAATACAAATTTTGTCCGTTCCCTTTTGACCTTATGATGATATTACCAAACTCTTCCGTTGATTTTAATTTACCGGTATATTTAATTACATACTGAAAGGACTGGTTGCTGTTTTCGCCAAATTTACCTACGGCAGCTTCGAGGTTCTGTTCTTTAAGAGCGGTGGTCACTTCATTGTTTGTAACGCCATAAGCCGCCATTATATCCGGTTTAAGCCAAATACGCATGGCAAAAGTTTTTGAGCCAAAAGCATCGGCCGAACCAACTCCACTAACTCTCTGAATCCGGGGAACAACATTTATCTGGGCATAGTTTTGCAAAAAGGTCTCGTCATAAGCGGGGTTGTCACTGTATAAAGCAAAAATTAATACATTACTGTTTTGCCGTTTCCTTACTGTTACCCCGGCTTGTGTAACTTCGGCCGGTAACTGGCTTGATGCCAGCGAAACCCGGTTCTGTACGTTGACTGCAGCCATGTCGGGGTCGGTGCCAACCTTAAAATAAACATTTATAGAACCACTTCCGTTGTTGGTTGCCGTCGAGGTCATATAAGTCATGTCTTCCACCCCATTGATTTGTTCTTCAATGGGGACAATAACACTATTTAAAACGACATCGGCATCTGCTCCGGTATAATTGGCCGATACCCGGATCGTCGGAGGAGCAATATCCGGATATTGAGTGATTGGAAGACTAATCAATCCTAATATTCCCAGCGTGACAATAATAATAGATATGACCGTGCTAAATACAGGACGGTCTATAAAAAACTTCAGCATAACTAATCTTTTTGGATTTCAGGGGATGATCCTTTTGCGGCTAACGTGATTGCATCTTTCATCCGGGGAACGATTTCATCTCCGTCCTTTAACGAGGTGAAACCTTCCAGAACTATTTTGTCCCTTTCTCTCAGCCCCTTATTTACAATATAATATTGTCCGTCGTTTGTTGGTATAACATCAATGGCAGTACTTTTTACTTTATTTACATTATCAACCACATAAACCAATTTTTTATTCAGCACTTCGGATGTTGAACTTTGCGGAATAAGCAATACAGAGTTATAGTTATGCAGTAACCTGACCGTAGCGCTGGCACCACTCCACAAAAGACCTTCCGAATTCGGGAAAACAGCTTTCATGCGAATAGCCCCGGTAGTTGTTTCAACCAAACTACTGGCCGTTTCGATCTTTCCGGGTTCGTTATACACAGAACCATCGGATAAAATCAGTTGTGCATTTCCCAGGTTACTAAGTTTTTCCTGTAAATTCTTCCCGGGCAGTTCGCGGGAAAGCGACATTAAATCCCGTTCATTCATCGAGAAATAAACATACATCACTGAATTTTCGGAAAGGGTGGTCAGTGCTTCAGAACTGCTGCTGCTTACCAATGCCCCTACCCGGTAAGGAATGTTTCCAATAACCCCGTCGTACGGACTGTTTATATAGGTGTATCCCAGGTTGTTTTTTGCTTTGCCCAGACTCGCCTTTGCCTGAACCAAAGCTGCTTGTTTGGCCTGAATCTCCAATTCGTTTGATTCAAGTTCAAACCGGTTTATAATGTCATTTTCGACTAATGGTTTTACTTTTTCCAGCTCAAGTCTGGCCGAGCGCAAATCCGACTCCGCACTCTCGATACCGGCTTTTGTATCTTTTACTTCTTCTTCATATTCAGGATTTTTAATATGAAACAGTAGCTGTCCTTTTTTTACAGAAGCCCCTTCCTGTACATAAATTTTTTCGATATACCCTTCAATTTTAGGCCGAATCTCAATGACCTGCATTCCTTCGATATTGGCCGGGTAATCATCGTAAATTGTAACATCCCCGACCTCAACTTCCATTACAGGTAATTCCCGGGGTTGAGACATTTTGCGATCATTCTTGTTCCCCTGGCTACAGGAAATCAATACAATCAGGATAACCGCAGGAATTATTTTTCTGATAACCTTCATTGCTAGTTGTATTTTCATATCTGTTTGTCAAATTAATTACTACACTTTTCATATTGTGATCCTTACACGCATGCCTGCCGGCTGACAGAAAACGTTGCAAACGTTAATCATCCTCTTGTGTGAATGGTTTTGTTCTCATGGCCATCTTAATAGTCGGTTAATATAAGGAGACAAATTTTAACAGATAAGAGGAAAAAAAGAAAATATATCAAGTAACGACTTTACATTTTCAATAATCATCCTTTTTCTTTCAATAATACTTTAGATTGAAAAAGATTGGATATTCATTGAAGTAGTTAAAATGTACTTTGAAAAAGTAAGTAAGGCAGCATTCAATATATTACTTTTGCAGGTATGGATCAAAAACAAAACAAACGCTTCCTGACAATTAAGCCCTATATGGTATGGGGAATATTGATCCTTTTTTATTTCACAGTAGGAATGCAAAGCTCGTTTCTCAAAGGGATTTACTTTTCAGTCTTGTTCACTTTCATTCAATTTGTTGTTTACACGGCCAACCAAAAGCTTTTAATCCCGTTGTTTTTTGAAACGAACAAACAAAAATTTTATCTTTTCAATTTTGTTGGATTACTGATCTTTACTTTAATAACCACGCTTACTGATGTGTTTTTACTGTCCCGGTATTTTATTCCTTCACGACCTTCTTCTCTTATCTTTCCGTTTTTTTTACATACGATTTTAGGTCTTGTGGCATCGTGGATCAGTATTTCGCAATATCTTCTGGAAAAAGAGAAAAGAACCAAGATTGAAATCGAAGAATTAAAACGGGAAAAGGCAGAAAGTGAATTAAAATTCCTGAAAATGCAAATTAACCCGCACTTCCTGTTCAATGCCATGAATAATATCTACACCATGGCTTATACCGGCGACAGCTCTGCCCCCGAAAAAATTGCCATGCTCTCGGATATGTTACGGTATGTTTTATATGAATGCGAATCCGACTTTATCTCTTTGAGAAAAGAAATTGAATACATCAACAGTTATATCGAATTTCAGCAAATGAAAACCGAACGGGAACAAAACATCAGCTTTATTCATGACAATTGCAGCGAAGATTACCTGATTGGTCCCATGCTTTTAATTCCGTTTATCGAAAACAGTTTTAAACACAGTAAAATAGAAAGAGATAAGTCGGCTTACGTCAGGATAGAATTAACGCAAACACAAAATAAATTTACTTTTAGGATTGTAAATAGTTACCCTGAGTTTGCATCAGCATCAAAAATATCAAAAGAGAAAGGGATCGGAATTGAAAATGTCAGGAGCCGCCTTGAACTGTTATATGCGGGAAAATATAATCTCGAAGTCGAAAAAAAGAGTGGCGAACACAGCGTGTTTTTAGAACTATACAAATAAACCGATGAAAGATAAATATAATTGCATTGTAATTGATGATGAGTTTCTGGCCCGGAAGCTGTTGCGCGAATATATTTCAAAAGTTCCGCAGTTGACTCTATCCGGTACTTTTGATGGTCCGGTTGAAGCAATCGACCTCATTGCGGAGGAAAATATTGATATTATTTTCACAGATATTGAGATGGCTGAACTGTCGGGCATCGACTTTATAAAAAACCTGTCGCCGGCATCGCGTCCGCTGATTATTTTTGTAACTGCCTACCCTCAATATGCCGTGCAGGGGTTCGAAGTCGATGCAATTGAATATTTACTTAAACCAGTTACTTTTCCCCGCTTTTTCAAGGCTGTCAACAAGGCAATAAATATACTGAACACAAGACAAAAAGCTGAAATTGCTGAAAATACGGAACTAACAACAAAGCCTTTAACAAACGCAAAAAACTACCTCATTGTAAAAACCGACCGTAAAATTGTGAAACTATTGTACGACGAAATTTACTTCATTGAGGGGGCCATGGAATATGTCACGTTTCAAACAGAAGGAAAAAAAGTAATGGGTTTGTATTCGCTGAAAAAACTGGAGGAAGAACTTCCCCCTGACCGGTTCATGCGCATCCACAAATCGTATATTGCGGCACTCGATAAAATTGAAGAAATAGACGGGAACCAGGTGAAAATCGGGAACTGGAAAATTGTTGTCAGCAAAGCCATGAAACCAAAGCTCCTTCAGTATTTTGAAAAATAAGTTACCAGGCGATAGCCTCTGCCAAATGAATATGATTCATTTCAAAATGACATTCCCCGGTCTTGACTTTTCGGAATGGGATCAATGTTAAATCTATAAAAAATGCCGTACAAAGTAGCCGGAATTGAGAAAGGATATATAATTTTGGCTTGTTTTCTTCAGGGCAGGGTGTAATTCCCTATCGGCGGTTAAAGTCCGCAACTCCTTTACAGGACTGATTTGGTGAAACTCCAATACCGACAGTTAAAGTCTGGATGGAAGAAGAAAACCTGATAGTCAGACATGTTTATGGGATGTTGACGTGTTTTGCCCTGAAGAATGATTTTTAATAAAAACAGGGTAAAATGAAGACAATTGAGAATTTTGGCAAAGACCACAAAGAACGTGTCGAGAACGCAATCGAAAAGTTACAAAGCGGCAGGGGAATTTTGCTTGTTGACGATGAAAACAGGGAAAATGAAGGGGATATTATTTATTCTGCGGAAAAAATAAACGAAATGGGTATGGCCCTGATGATCAGGGAGTGCAGTGGAATAGTGTGTTTATGCCTGACCCCTGAAAAATGTAAGGAATTGCATTTACGGCCAATGGTAAAACACAACAACTGCAAACACAAAACTGCATTCACTATTTCCATTGAAGCAAAAGAGGGTGTAACAACCGGGGTTTCGGCAAAAGACCGGATACAAACCATAAAAACAGCCATTTCAGAAACAGCAAAATATACCGATCTGGTTCATCCCGGACATGTTTTCCCGTTGATCTCAAAAAAAGAAGGGGTGTTCGAACGACGGGGACACACTGAAGGAAGTGTCGACCTTGTCAAACTAGCTGGTCTTGGAGATTCTGCCGTTTTATGCGAACTGACCAATGAGGATGGCACGATGACAAGGTTACCCGGGATTATTGATTTTGCAGAAAAACATGACATGACTGTTGTAACTATTGAAGATATTTATCAATACCGCAAGCAAATCAGCCACAAAACCAGGGAACCAGAGAGAATGGAGATTTAGGTCACCCTGAATTTCTGATTAAGGCTTCATGAATATCACTCAATATTGGCCGAAATCAGTGCTCCTAATATCGATATTCAGAAAGCTGGTAAAGTTATATCCACACAAGGCTTAGTGATTCATGCATTCAGAAGATTGGCCGCTGCTTTCATTTCATTGGCAATTTAACTCTTGATTCGCATAAATTGCTTATTTTTAAGAAATGATATTTTATGAATCATTACACAGTTAAATGCCAGGAACGATGAAAGATCAGAACAAAAAAGACAACGAACAACAACCTGAAATTCCCGACTGGTTGAAGGCGGTTTACATTCCATTTAACCAAACCGTTAACCTTGACATGTTGTGCAAGTCTATTTCGAAGGAAACCGGCCTGTCTCTGGAGAAAGTGAAAGAAGCTGTTTCCAATTTTGAAAAGATAACCTACGAACTGGTCAAACAAGGACAAACAGTGAGTCTGAAAGGGCTTGGTAAATTTTACCCGGTCTTAAAGGAGGGAGACAGCTATGATCCAAACGATGAATTTGAGGTTCGGTTTGAACCATCAGAAGCTTTCCTTGAAAGAATAAAAGAACGGATTACAAAAGATCCCTCCATGAATTAGGAGGCTGTGTGAGTTAAGTTTTCCAGTTATATGGAGGAAAGGGTTTCCATGTAAAGGAAACATTTTTATGCGTTAAAGAAAACGATGATCTAAAGCATCTTCATTCCTTCCCCGATAAATAGCCGGATAAATACCCAAACCTCTCCGTAAGTTTTCCGCCTTCGGTGACCGTTGCCCGGTTGATGACCCCGTCCTTGTCATTTCCCGTGAGATGCGGCAACATTTTTTCAAGCAGGTTCTTACCGAAATCCAAAGAGGCATCTTTGGGCAGTTCGCAGGGCAGGTTGTCCACCGCCATCACGCTTATATTTTTCTCAGAAGAAAATGCCTCTTCCAGTTCGCCTGTTCCCAGGTTATAATCGTACACGGGATCGTCAATGGTGCTTGCTCTTTTGGTGGAAGGGACGGAACCTTCGATGTCGCAGGTAATATCGGCAATCACCCGGATCCGGAAATCCGTTTTTTTCATTTCTTCCGAAGTAAACAAAACAGGGGCCTCCGGATCCCAGTAGGCAGCAGCAATCAGCAGGTCAGTCTGGCTGCAGAACCGATGGAAATTTCCTTTGTATTCCACCGGATGGTTGAAAAAATGCAACAGGTCGAATGGTTTGTTTTGCCGGTGAAGGTTGTAATCCCCCGGGCTTAACTGAACAAATACAGGCCCTTCGAACGAATCGAGCCCGAGGTATTCATCCACAGCAACCCGCCGTACCGGAATTCCCCGGAGCAGTTCAAGCGCCCCGCCGGCCACCCGGCCATCGCCGGTAACTGCAATTTTCAGCGAAGGCAGCAGCAAGCCCTGCACATTTTTTTTCAGTTCATGAAGCCCGTCGCACTGATGAGCCGGTTTCAGACAGAACAGACGGTTACGTTTCCCATAGGTAAGCAATCCGTTGTATGTGCCAACCAAACCGGCAAAACGCCCGAACCCGATGATGCGCATGCCGTCGGTACAGGTCAACACTTCATAATCGATCAGACGGATTTTTTTGCGGATTATTTCCTGCAACAACTCCCGGTTGTATGCCTGTTTTTTGATAGTATGCGAAAAGAAAAAATAAGTTTTCCCCGGAATCAAATCGTGAACCGGCACCTCTTTCACACCCATCAGAACATCACAATGTTCAAGATTATCCATTACCGGGATTCCTGCACTGCGGTATTCTTCATCGCCGAAACACCTGATTTTACTTGACTGGACAAACACCTCCACCCCGGGAAATTCCCGGATTATTTGTACACATTGTCCGGGTGAAAACGGTACCCGTTTGTCGGGAGGTTGTTTACCTTCCCTGATAATTCCAATTTTCATTGCAGAAATTTTTTTGATAAACTAAAATGAATGAAGGTATTGCTTCTATTCCCATATTTTTCCCTGTGCCTGCCGGTGAGCTTCGTTAATGCTGGCATTCAATTCGAAACCAATCAGCAAAATAACAGAAAGTATATACAGAAAAAAAAGTACGACCAGAAGTGTCCCGATAGAACCGTAAAGTTTGTTGTATTGCCCGAAATTATTGATGTAATAAGTAAACCCGATAATGGCAAAAATGTTGAGGACGGTCGACAAGGTGCTACCTGCGGAAATAAAACGCCACTTGGTTTTTTTTGCCGGAGCGAGGTAATAAAAAAACGAATTGCCGAAAAAGAATAAGGCAACAATGAGTCCCCATTTTCCGGCGAGCAATAAGTAGTAGGTGAAATTATCCTTCAGAAAGCCTTCTTCAATAGCATAGTTAATAAGGTATTGTCCTCCGGCCAGAAGGGCAATGGTAATGGTCAGTAAAAGTAAGATGATGCCCAATAAAAAAATGGCGATCAGTCGTTGTCCAATCCAGGTACGGCGTTCAAAACTATGCAACGAAGCGTCGAAAGCACTCATCATCGAAGCCAGGCCGTTGGTCGAAAAAATCAATGCTATAAAAAAACCAATAGACAAAAGATCGCCCCTGGGCTGGGTAATTATATCCTGAACTGTTTCTTCAATGGCTAGAAAAACATTGGCTGGTACCAGGTCTTGAATCAGGGTAAAAAGTTCGATCTGAAAATTCTCGATCGGGATATACGGGATCAGGGTAAAAAGGAAAATAATGGCCGGAAAAAGAGCCATAAAAAAGCTAAAGGCAATAGCCGAGGCACGGGTTGTAATAGCTCCTTCAACAATACTCCGCCAGAAAAAAACCCCTACATCATAAAGAGGCATTCCATCGAAACCGGGCAGAGTTATTTGTCTGGCTTTCAGCAGAACATTTTCCCATAAGCGGACAACTCTATGTGAAGTTTTTTGCAGCATCAAGCCTGCTTTTCAATTCTGAGTTGATGAATATAGGCTTTATTGTTACTGGTTTTCAGTAGAAAATAAACGCGGTAATTTCCTTTGGCCGTTCCCAGTTTTCCAATAGCATAGCGGGCCCCGTCGTTTCCACTGGTTCCCTGGTGCAATATTGAAAAGCTCACAGGGTTGGTCTCTTTAAAAAATTTGGCAACCAATTGTTGTGCCTGCGATTTGCTGAATACATCATCGTGCCCGGGAACTACCAATTCGATGTTTTGATTAAAATAACCTGCCAGTATCTTGTCGTTGCCCGATTTCAGACACAGGATTAGATCGTCAGGTATTTGAGCAAATACCGAAAAGGTTAGAAAAAAAAAGACAATGAATGTTACCAGCCGTTTATAAATGTGTTTATTCATGATGTCGGTTTTTTGTTTAATTATATGGCAAATATCGTACAAATTATTTTTCGGAACCAATACCTTTGTAAAGGTAGCAAATTTAAGATTTAAAAAACGATGAAGATCAAGTTGCTGGTCATTGGAAAAACAGACGAAAAATACCTGCAAACAGGGCTTGATATTTTCTGTAAAAGAATTTTGCATTATATTTCACTGGAAATAAAGATGATCCCTGACCTGAAAAACACCCGGAACCTGACGGAAGATCAGCAAAAAGAAAAAGAGGGAGAGTTGATACTCCGGCAATTAACCGGAGGAGATGATTTGATTTTACTGGATGAAAAAGGACAACAGGAAAGTTCGGCAGGTTTTGCACGGTTTTTGGAAAAGAAAATGCTGGCAGGCACCAAACAACTGGTTTTTGTAATTGGCGGTCCATACGGTTTTTCGACAAAGGTTTATGAAAAGGCGGTGCAGAAAATAAGCTTATCGGCAATGACCTTTTCGCACCAGATGGTGAGGTTGATATTTATGGAACAACTGTACCGGGCTTTTACGATCATCAAAGGCGAACCCTACCATCATGAGTAACGAAGTAAAACAGATTTTACATCATGGCAAATATTAAAAAGTATTCCCTCCTGATCATTTCTGCTGTTGTTTTTACATGTGCGATATTTTTGGAGCATGATACTATGCACAACCAGCCAGAAATGCGCCTGGTGAACCATTTTCAAAACGATTTTCTGCTTCAGGAAAAAAAGCTGGACCGTTATCTTGACCAGATTGTCGCAGCATTCGATTCGGGGCTTGTCAGCAGGAATTATATTTCTGATTTTGCTTACCTGCAACCGACCCTTGAAAAAGAAGGACTGGGCTTTTTTATCCTCCGCCAGGACGAAGTGGTCTTTTGGTCCGACAGTCATTTTGCTTTTTCCCCTGCACAATACAGGCAAATCAGAAGTGAAAAAGTACTTTTTCTCCCAAACGGGATATTTTTTGCCAAACATCTTTTTATAAAAAATCATCAGGTTGTCGGGTTGATCCATCTTAAAAATAAATACCCTTTTGAAAACCAGTTTCTGAAAAACAATTTTGTAAAGCCATTCCGGTTACCCAAAGATTACCAGATATGCATAGAAGAAGGACGGAATTCGATTGCCGTGACCGACAGCGACCAGGAAACGGCCTTTTATATCCAGCCCATGGGAAAAATCAGGTGCAATAAATCGCAGTTATACCTTCCGGCATTCTTATATTTCGTTGGGGTCATTTTATTGCTTTTGTTTACCCGCCGGATTATGAAAGAATACAAGGAAATATTTATCCTGAAAATGTTTACCCTGGGCGGAGCTTTATTTTCGTTTTACTGGTTGCATATCACACTGGGTATTCCGGGGCTGCTTAAGGCATTTAGTTTTTGGGGGCCCGATCAGTATGCCAGTTCCGACTGGCTCCCTTCGTTGGGGGATTTTTTTCTGCTTTCGGTACTTCTTTTTTTCTGGAGTATCAATTTTGCAAGAGAGCTTTCGATACCGGCCCGCAAACATGGCTGGTACATTTTGGCTGCCTGCATTTTTACCGGCCTGCTTTATTTGTTTGCAGGGTTTCTTGTCAGCAACCTGATTCTGAACAGTAATATATCACTAAAAATCTATCAGATCAGTAATTTCGACCAGTACAGCCTGACAGCTTATCTCTCGATTGCTTTTCTGCTCTTTTCCGTTTTTCTGATCAACCTCAAAGTGATACAGTTAAGCAGGCATTTTATTCCCCGGAAAATTTTTATGGTTGTCTTCCTGCCCCTGCTTGCCGGGGGAATTATTTTGTTTGGGATATTCCGTAATGTTACGGTATTTGTGATTGCCCTTTTCTTCATCACCAGCTTTCTTTTATTTTTTCAGAAACAAAAACAAACGCCCAGTTATTCGTTATCGTTCATTGTCATGTTCGTAGCCTTGTTTTCGGTATTTTCGATATTTATTATTTATAAACAGTTAAAAACACGTGACCTACAGGTACAAAAACTAATGGCCGTCAATCTGAGTTCAGAACATGACCCGGTAGGCGAAATTTTTCTGGCTGATATTCAATACCGGATGAGTACCGATTCGCTCATTCCGAAGCTTTTCGAGGCGCCTTACGAGGAACTTGAAGACTACCTGCTACGAAACTATTTCAGCGGGTATTTTTCGAAGTTCGATATTCAGACTACCATTTGTACCGGAGCCGACAGTGTGTGGATACAGCCCGACAATTCACTGGAACCCTGTTTCCCTTTTTTTGACGAAATGATCAGGAAGTCGGGAACAAAACTGCCGGGATGCAATTTTTACCATATGAACAATATGAACGGCCTGGTTTCGTATTTCGGCAAACTTCATTATCCGGTTATTTCCGATTCACTGGGTATTTCCATTTTTATTGAACTGAACTCGAAGATCGTATCCGAAGGAATAGGATTTCCGGAACTTTTGATGGACCAATCGCTTATTAAACCGGAGAAATACAAAGAATTCTCGTATGCCAAATATTTCAATAATGAACTGGTAAACCGTAACGGCGAATATTTGTACAGTTCCTACTTCTTATCGTACGATATTCCTCCCCTGAAAAAAGAATTTGAGTTGTTTCAATGGGAAGGCTATAATCATCTTGTATATAACCTGGGTAATAGCAACTATATCGTGGTCAGTAATCAGGCCCTTAGTTTTCTCGATTTCCTGATTTCCTTCCCATACATCTTCGTTTTTTATATGATATTTGCCCTGATTACTATTTTTCTGGGAAATACAGCGTATCGTAAACAATCGGTATTGTACGATCTTAAATTTAAAATACAGGCAGCTATTATTTCTGTGGTATTGGCCTCCCTGATTGTGGTTGCCGCGGGGACATTGTTTTATAATATCCAGGAATATAATAAAAAACACCAGCAGGGACTTCTGGAAAAAATGCGTTCGATCTCTGAAGAAATTGCCAACCGTTTGGCCGATTACGAAGAAGTGACCCCTGACCTGCATGCCTGGTTGCTTCGTGAACTGCATAAATTGTCGAATATTTTTGTCACCGACATTAATATATACAGCTTCGAAGGTGAATTACTGGCCACCTCGCGACCCGAAATTTTTAACAAAGGTATTATCTCAACACGCATGAACACCGTGGCTTATTATGAATTACTGGAAAATTACGTGGCCAGTTATTTTCAGCCTGAACATATCGGGAACCTTTCGTACCTTTCGGCTTATGAGCCCATTATAAACAACAGGGGGGATTACATGGGCTTCCTGAACCTTCCGTATTTTACCAAAGAAGATAGTCTTGACCAGGAAATTTCAACTTTTATTGTTGCTTTTATCAATTTGTATGTGCTCCTGTTTCTGGCCAGCGTGATCGTTGCTGTGCTGGTCTCCAGTCAGATTACCCGTCCCCTGAGCCTTATCCGCGACAAACTGAAAGGTATTCAACTGGGCAAAAAAAGCGAACAGATTAACTATAGCGGCGAAGATGAAATAGGGGCATTGGTAAAAGAATACAACAAAAAAGTAGATGAACTGGCCGAAAGCGCCGAACTGCTTGCCAAGTCCGAGCGTGAAATTGCCTGGCGTGAAATGGCAAAACAGGTTGCCCATGAAATAAAAAATCCGCTAACGCCCATGAAGCTGCATGTGCAGTACCTGCAGCGGGTGAAAGATGAAGGGATGCACATCAGCGATGCCCAGTTCGAAAAAGTAACAAAAACTCTGATCGAGCAAATAGATAACCTGTCGGATATTGCTACCGAATTTTCAAATTTTGCTAAAATTCCCAGGGCCAAAAACGAAGTAATCGACCTTGTTGAAAAATTAAAAACGGTCGAAGAATTGTTCAAGGCCAATCCGAAAAACAAAATATCACTCCGGCTTAAGGGGATTAGCCAACTGCCGGTTTTTGCCGACAGGGAACAGATTTCCAGCGCCTTTGTAAACCTTATCAAAAACGGGATACAGTCGGTTCCTGATGACCGGAAAGGGAACATTATTATTTCGCTGGAAAAGCAAAACGACAGGGCCATTGTATCTGTTTCTGATAATGGTACCGGCATCCGTGAAGAACTGCGCAACCGTATGTTTGAGCCCAATTTTACAACCAAAACCAGTGGCATGGGACTGGGCTTGTCTATCGTTAAAAATGTAATCGACAATCTTGGAGGGCGTATCTGGTACGAAACAAGAATGGAGGTCGGCACAACTTTTTTTATTGAAATACCAATTTATACTGAAAAATAATGAAACTAACTGTCCTGTCAGAAAATACCGCAGGTAAAAACTGCCGGGCCGAACATGGCCTTTCTTATTTAATTGAAGCTGACAAAACCATTTTGTTCGATACCGGCGCATCTGACCTTTTTATACAGAATGCAGAAAAACTGAATATTGACCTTGAGTTGGTCAATACAGTAGTATTAAGCCACGGTCACGACGACCATACCGGAGGTTTATCGTTCCTGAAAAATAAAAGGCTGGTTTGTCACCCCGATACTTTTATCTGCCGGTATCGAAAAGCAGATAGCACGCCACTTGGATTAGAAATGAGCTATGACGAAGTTGAATCAGCATTCGACCTCATCACCAGCCGCGAACCGGTACAACTTTCGGAGCAGATATGGTTCCTGGGCGAAGTTCCCCGCATGAATGATTTCGAAGCAAAAGAAAGCGCGTTCAAATTCAAAGACGGCACCGACGATTTTATAATGGATGATTCCGGCCTGGCAATCCTTGGAGACAAAGGTTTGATCGTGGTTTCAGGCTGTGCACATGCCGGCATATGCAACACGGTAGCCCATGCCATCCGGGTGACCGGGCAGGAAAAGGTACAGGCTGTACTCGGCGGTTTTCATCTGAAAAAAAACGATGAGCTTACCTGTCGTACAATTGAGTACCTGAAACGGTTAAATGTGCAGCAGGTTATTCCTTCTCATTGTACGATGCTTCCTGCTTTAGCGGCTTTTTATGCCGAATGGAAATTTGTTCAGTTGAGAACCGGGAATGTGATTATGATTGATGATTAGCGATTAACGATTTTAGATCGAACCCAACACACCCTGGTAAATTCCCCAAAATCGGGAACAAGTTCTCTTCGTTGCGAGATAAAGTACTTTTCACGGAGAGAACAAGTTCTCTGTGCTATCAAGAGCA
Organism: Prolixibacteraceae bacterium; assembly: GCA_963662895.1. Lineage (GTDB taxonomy): Bacteria > Bacteroidota > Bacteroidia > Bacteroidales > Prolixibacteraceae > GWE2-42-39. The sequence goes on from OY759981.1 coordinate 2,756,738, forward strand.
TGTTCTATTTCCGATGAGAACCTGTTCGGCTTTTTCGGCGATGAGAAATGTAAAAAACTCTTCTTCGGCCTCAGAACGTTTAATCCTGAAGAAACTGGTTTAGCAGGCCGCCTGCTTCCTTCCGCTGGTTTCCACCACGAGGAGAAAGCTCAGCAATCAGTTTACGGATAGGCATCGATTGCAGCCACACTTTCCCGGTTCCGCGCAGTGTTGCCAGGAAAATACCTTCGCCGCCAAACACCATTGAGCGTAAGCCTCCGGCCTGTTCTACGCTGAAATCAACCGATGGTTCGTAAGCTACCAGGCATCCTGTATCAACACGCAGGGTCTCATTGTTCAGGTATCGTTCGATAACTGTGCCCCCGGCATGGATAAAAGCTTTCCCGTTGCCCTGTAACTGTTGCATGATAAACCCTTCACCTCCAAAAAAACCGGCACCAAGCCGCCTGTTAAATGTGATGGATATTTTGGTACCCAAAGCGGCACAGAGGAATGCATCTTTTTGAACGATAATCCGTCCGCCCATTTGTGCCAGATTTAACGGGATAATGGTTCCCGGGTACGGAGCTGAAAAAGCTACATGTTTTTTACCCCAGCCCTGATTGGAAAAATGGGTCAGGAACAATGATTCACCGGTGATCAACCTCGAGCCGGCAGAAAGAATTTTATCGAAAAAACCGGCACGAGGATTGGACCCGTCGCCCAGCTTAGCATCAAAACTAATGCCGTCTTCCATGTAAAGCATGGCACCTGCTTCGGCAATGACGGTTTCACCCGGGTCAAGTTCCACTTCGACCAGTTGTACATCGTGACCGATAATTTTGTAATCGATTTCGTGTGATTGCATACTATTTTGGTTTATGAATTTATCAACTGTGCTAAATTACAAAAATGAATCTTTACCGATCTTTATTTTCGATGAATATACGATGCAGGAAGATAAACAGAGAAAGAAAACCTGAAATTGTACACAATAAATACGATGAAGATCAAAAACTTTGAGACATAATGAGGAGATGACAGGAAAGGTATCCCGGGGATCAAGTCCCTAATTCACCGGCAGGTGAAAAGCAGCGATGGCCGGTCAAAGTAGTCCGGGCCGGCCTTGGCGGGAGCGGTTTTTGGCGGGTATTCATGGAGGTGGGCCGGGAAGAAAAAACCGTGAGGCGGGAGGACGGATAACTTTGACAAGACTTTTTCTTCCTTTTGGTCGACTGCAAAAGGAAGGGCCCCGCCGGACAGAGGCGAATAAAAATTGTCAGGTTATATAAGAAAACATTGGGCACGTTCGTCCCTCACTTACTATACTCTGACCTGTAACGGGTCTTTTCATCTCCTCATTTTGCCCAAATAAAAACTGCCAATCACTGTGCTCGTTCCGCCAGGTATTTCTTATTTTTTGTTAGATATTGATTATTGGATATTTCTTTTTTCGGCGTTTTCCCCTGTCATCTCTTATGTCTCAATTTTTTTGTGGCGACCCATATGACGCCGGATTCGTGGGTCTTAGGCTATGGAGGAGGAAAACTTAAATTAATATTCAGGCGAATTTCGAATTAACCAACCTGCCGTTCAAAAATTTGTTATTTATTTTGTACCCTTGATTGTATGGAGATAGAATTAAAAGGGGAAAGAGAATGTTGGTGAAAAACAGTTTTATATATTTGTATATAAGACAGGTGATATGGCTGCAAAAGCAGAGATTTATAAAAATCAGAAGTGTGGGATTAGCTGCTCCGTTGATATGTATACCTTGAGAAATGGTTTGAAAATCAAATTATAAAACCAAGATCGAAACAATGAACAATGAACAGATAAAAAATATGAGGATGAAGAAAACGTGGGTTGTTGGTATTGTCCTTTTTTTAAATGGATATTTTGGATTTCCCTGTTATTGTCAGGCTCAGGAACCTAAACTACTGACATTTGATGAGGCTTATGAGCATGTGCTAAGCAACAGTCACATTTTAAAGCAGGCTAAGCTGCAAATCAATGAAAAGGAGGCAGACATCAAAGCTTCTGCCGGGTTGAGGGTCCCCAGGATAAGTGTTTCAGGTACAGCTATGCAAATGTCAGACCGTATCCATCTAGACCTGACTCCGGTTCGCGATGCTATTACTCCATTGTATGGAGCACTGGGCAATTATGGCGATTTTTCGGGTGTACCTTATGGCTCTGCCACCTTGCCTGATGCCCAGAGTACGGCTGCCGTCAGGAGTCAGCTACTGGAAGGACTGGATGAAATTAATGCTGCAACCTGGGATCAGACTATTCAGAAAAAACAGTTCGCTTCTTTAAGCGCAAACATGGCCTGGCCTGTTTATGCGGGCGGAAAAATAAATGCAGCGAATAAAGCAGCAAAGATTTATAATGAGGAAGCTGGCTTGCAAAAGGATCAAAAAGAGGCAGAATTGCTGACCGAACTGGTAACCCGCTATTTTGGCCTTGTGTTGTCGAAAGAATCGGAGGAGGTACGGCAACAGGTGCTCGAAGCCATGGAAAAGCATCTGTACGATGCAAAAAAACTCAGTGAAGAGGGACAGATTGCCCACGTGGAAGAACTACACGCAGAAGTGGCAAAAGCCGATGCCGAACGTGAATTGTTAAAGGCCAAACGCCAATCTTCCATCCTTGAAAGTTCCCTTCAGAATACACTAACCTTGTCCGAAAACGATTCTATTAAACCTGCTTCCAAACTGTTTCTTCTGAAACAGATCGAAAAAGTTTCGTTTTTCATTGATTTGGCAAAAAGCCACAGCCCTTTGCTAAAGCAGGTTAATACAAAAAAGAAACTTGCAGAAACGGGGATAAAAGCAGAAAAGAGTACCTATCTCCCGTCTGTGGCGTTAATGGGAACATACGATATTGCCAACAAAGATTTGTCACCCTACATGCCCGACTGGATGGTGGGAGTAGGATTGAACTGGACTCTGTTTGACGGAGCATCAGGATATCGGAAAATACAGGCTGCCAGGCTTAAATCCGAACAAGTTGACGAAGCCGGGAAAAAAGCTGAAGACGATATTGAAACCGTGGTGAGAAAGCTTCATCATGAACTGGGGATGCAGGTCGAACAGCTTGAAAGCCTCGACAAATCGCTGGCCTTTGCAGAAACCTATGAAGAAAGTAAAGATAGAGCTTTTCATGAAGGACTTTCTTCTTCTTCCGATCTGGTCGACGCCCGGTTACTGGTTGCCCGGTTTGAAATTGAACGTTTGCAGGCCATGTACCAGTACGATGTGGCGCTGGCTTCCCTGTTGCAGTTTTGCGGGACTCCGGGTCTGTTTGTTACTTACCAGCAAAGAGATGATGTTATTATTGGTAGCGGGAATTAGTTGCTTAAAATAAATGTGACACAAATGAATAAAACAAGAAATTTTATTATCGGGATTTTTTTTACAGCCCTGTTGATTTTTGTGCTTTATACCACATGGCTGATTACCCGGCCTGTCCCTCTCGAAATTCAAGGCGAGATTGACGCGACAGAAATACAGGTGGCATCAAAAGTACCGGGCCGTATTGAGCAGATCGCTGTTAAAAAAGGAGAACAGGTTCAGAAAGGCGATTTCCTGTTCTCTATCAGCAGCCCGGAGATTGAGGCAAAACTGCAACAGGCCACTGCAGCGCGTGACGCGGCGGCAGCCCAAAGTCTTAAAGCCAGGAACGGAGCCCGGGAGGAAGACATCCAGGCAGCTTACAGTACTTATCTTAAGGCTGAAGCAGCCGCCCGGCTTTACGAGAAAACTTACCAGCGTATTGATAACCTGTTTCAGGCAGGTGTTGTTCCTGAACAAAAAAAGGATGAGGCGGAGACCCGGATGAAAGCTTCACGGGAAACAGCCAACGCTGCAAAATCCGTGTGGGAGAAGGCCAGAAAAGGCGCCCGTTCGGAAGATAAGAAAGCTGCAGAAGAGTTGGTAAAACAGGCCGAAGGAGCTATTGCAGAAGTGGAAGCCTACCTGAAGGAAACCCGGATTACCGCACCTGCTACCGGGGAAATATCCAACATCGTTCCAGAGGAAGGTGAGTTGGTAGCTACCGGCTATCCGGTTATTACCCTTCTCAACCTGGCTGACAACTGGGCTGTTTTATACATCAGGGAAGATATGATGGCCAGTATTAAAATGGGAAGCGAGTTTAAAGCTGATATTCCGGCCGTAGGTAAAAAGAACGTTACATTTAAAGTGAATTTTATCAGCCCCACGGCTGACTTTGCAACCTGGACTTCAACCAAAACATCCGGGGGGTTCGATGTGAAATCGTTTGAGATTCATGCAGTGCCTGTTGAAAAAACAGATGGGCTAAGACCGGGAATGAGTGTCCTGGTAAACTGGAAACAATTTGGCAAATAAGGTTTTATGGATAGTAGTGAGCAGTCGTCTTTTTTTCACAGGAACCCTTTTTTTAGGGTGCTTTTCCGGGAGGTCGACCGGATGTCCGGATCAGTGATCTATCTTTTTTGCACACTTATCGGACCGCTGTTCGCTTTTGTCATCCTGCTGATCACTTTTTCAGAATATATTCCTCGTAACATTTCCGTTGCCTTTGTTGACCGCGACCAGACCACGCTTTCCCGGAAAATTGGCATGTACATAAATGCTGCTCCTGAAGCAGCGATTACCATTCGGGTGCCTAACCTTCAGGAAGCTTACCGGCAGATGGCCCGGGGAAAAGTTGATGCGGTGGTGGTCATTCCCAGGGATACTGAAAAAAATATATTGAAAGGCATGCAGCAAAAAATCCCGGTTTTCATCAATAGTCTGAATATTCTGAAAAGTGGGTATCTTCAAAAAGGGATTTACAAAACCCTGGCAACGGTCTCAACAGGATTGAAACTTAAGGTTGCCATGAAAAAGGGCCAGTCAGCAGAACAGGCTATGGCAAATGTGATGCCGGTAAAACTGCATCAACACGTGCTGTTCAATCCATTCGGCAATTATGCCTATTTCCTGCTGACCGCATTGCTGCCCCTGATGGTACTGGTTTTTGCCCTGCTAACCACTATTTTTACAGTAGGCATTGAACTTCGGGAAGGAACCGGACCCGACTGGCTCGAACATGCTTCAGGGAGCGTAACTGTCGCGCTTGCAGGGAAACTGCTTCCTTACACGGTACTTTACTGCGTGATATCCATGGTGATGAACGTCATTTTGTTTATCCGGATCGGGACCCCGTTGAATGGCAGTTTTTTTCTGATCGCACTGGACGAATTAGGACTGGTGATAACATACCAGTTTGTAGGAATCCTTTTTGTATCGGTACTGGCCAATGTAAGGCTCGCTCTTTCCATAGGAAGTGCTTATTCAATGATGGCGCTGACTTTCTCAGGGCTCACCTTCCCTGCTTTCGGAATGCCTGCCGCAGCCGAATGTTTTTCCTTCGTGTTCCCCTTTACTTACTGGATACATGTCTTTGTTTCCCAGGCCATACAGGGAGCGCCTGAAGTAGAAGGAATCAAATATCTGAGCATTTTCCTGGCGTTCATCCTTTTGTCGGTATGTTTTTTCCCCCGGTTGAAACGGATACTGCAAACAGAAAAATACTGGGGGAAGATTTAATGGGTTTAATTTGATTGATTTCATCATGTTTAAAAAGCTGAGAACAGGTATTTCGATGACCGGTAGTTTTTACTGGCAGGAGCTGACAACCATCGTGAAGGATCCCGGGGCTATGCTGATCATGTGGGGAGCCCTGATCATTTATCCGCTTGCCTATGCTTTTGCTTATAAATCGGAAGTACTGCGGGAGATTAAAACCATTGTTGTTGATCTTGATAATACGACCACAAGTCGTCAGTTATGCCGCATGGTCGATGCAACCGAACAGATAGATGTGGTATCCTATGCCAACAGTATGGATGAGGCAAAAAAAATGTTCTTCTCTGATAACGACGGGGGAATTGTCGCCATTCCTCATGACTTTGAAAAGGACCTGCTTGCAGGGAGGCAGGCTGATATTTCGGTTTATGCCGACGGAAGTTATTTTCTCATCTACAGGCAGGTAATTAACGGGGCTGTAAATGCCGTCGGAACTTTTTCAGCAGGCGTGGAAATAAAAAAACTGATGGCCGGCGGGCAATCATATAAGCAGGCATTGCAATCGCGCGATCCTCTTTCTGCCGACCTGCATTTCTGGTTTAACCCTTCGTCTGGCTACGGTACTTTCCTAATGCCGGGAATGATCCTGATCATCCTGCAGCAAACCCTGCTGATCGGTATCGGAATGATGGGAGGAACACGCAGGGAAAAGGGAGGACAAAAGGAAATGGTGCCTGTGGCCCTGAACAGGGGTGGTGTTTTCCCTGTCCTTTTCGGAAGAACCCTGAGTTATTTTACCATCTATTTTGTTAATAGCATTTTTACATTGATCTGGGTGTACCGTTGGTTCGGATACCCGGACAGGGCCAGCATCCTTCATGTTTTTATGCTGATATTTCCTTTCCTTTTGTCTGTTATCTTTCTGGGAATCACAATCTCCGTCCTTTTTACGAGAAGGGAATCTTCCATGTTATTCCTGGTATTTATATCCCCTGCCGTCTTTTTCCTGAGCGGGATATCCTGGCCGGCTTCTTCCATTCCCGGAGTTCTTTATGCTTTGGCACATGTTATACCGACAACCCTGGTCGTACCTGCCTATTTGAGATTAAGGATACTGGGAGTCGGGTTGCAGGATATCCGGCATGAATATCTGTTACTGTTACTTCAATGCGGCATTTATTTCATTACAGCAACTTTTGCTATTTATTTTGAGGCCTGGCGTACTGGGAAACAGAATAATATGGCTGTATAAATTGACTTCTTTTTTCTGATTTTTACAATATACCGGTCTTATTTTTTCCCCGACGGGCAGCGAGAACCCTGTGAAAATTTCAGAAGCTTCCCGACGACCGGATTGTACCCTGTGAAATTTTCAGAAGCCCGCCGACGACTGGCGGGGGCCTTGTGAATTTTTCAAAAGCTTCCCGACGCCTGGCGAAAACCTTGTGAAATTTTCACAGGCTTCCCGACACGCAGATTGGGCTTTGTGAAATTTTCACAGCTTTCTGAACAACTGGTATGGATTTGCCGAACAAAAGACTCATTACAATATCTGTTTGATCTTTAGATTATTATTATTAAGTTAGACATTGTAAGTTAGGAGATGTCTAAAGTTGCCAAATACGATATACCAGATATGATTAATAATTATATAAAAGTTGGATTAAGATATTTTAGACAAAATAAAATATTTACAGTCATTAATGTTTTTGGGCTATCAATAGCTTTAGCGGTATCATTTACAATTTTACTTTACGTGATTAATGAACGGAGTTATGATAATTGCCACAGAAAGGCGAAGCGTATTTTTAGGGTTTTAAGAACTGATGGCGAATCAAAAAAAACGTATTCAGGAACACCATTTGTCATGAGGAATATTTTGAATGAAATTCCTCAGATTGAAAAAGTTGTAAATGCAACACGAATAACAGACTTAAAATTAAAAATAGGGAATGAATATGTTAATATAAATGGAGGTTATTCAACAGAATCTGAAATTTTTGATGTTTTTACTCTTCCACTAATTGATGGATTATCAAAACAAAATATACTTCAAGACAAAAATGCGATAGTTATTTCGTATAAACTGGCAAAAAAAATATTTCCTCAGGGAAGTTCTATTGGTAAAGAAATTATTGGCAAAGCCAATAACAAGGATCAAAGATTTATTGTAACCGGAGTTTTTGAAGATATCCCAGTCAATTCAACATTCCGTGCAGATTGTTTTGTAAACGAAGAATTAGAAATTTCGGAACTTAACGAATATTTTAATATCTCCAATGTTGAAACAAGCTGGGAGCATTATTCTTGGGAAACCTGGGTTTTATTGTCTAAAGGAAATAAACAAAAAGAAGTTGAACAGCAAATACAACGGCTCTGTTTAATCCATTCTGATGAAAAGATAAAAACATTTTATTCTTTGCAGAATTTATCTGACATATATTTACATTCCAAACATATAGCTAATAGTATCGTACAGGGAGATATAAACAGAGTCCGGTTATTTACAGCTATAGCCATACTTATTATTTTTATTGCTTCAATCAATTATATTATTCATTCAACCGCAATTTCAGTTAAAAGAGCAAAAGAAATTGGTATCCGAAAAACTTATGGCGCTGCTAAAAAGAATATATGGGAACAGTTTCTTGTAGAGTCAACGATACTTGTAATCACTATCTTACCAATATCTTTGCTATTAATGTTTATTGCTCTTCCATGGAGTAGCTATATCTTTCAAATGAAGATAAAACTTATTGGCACAAATGCATTTACCTATATGTCATATTTTAGCGCTGTTGTGCTTCTAATTGGATTTACATCAGGCATTTATACGACAATTTGTATGTCCCGGCAAAAAGTAAATTCAATATTAATAGAATATGGGAAAAATGGAGGAAAAAATCAAATACTAACTTCCATTCTGATAATCACGCAACTCATAATCTTTTGTTCACTGGCAGCAAGTTCAATAATCATCCGTACACAATACCTTTATGCGATAAAAAGCAGCCCGGGATTTCATAATAAAGATATACTTATCCTTAATTTGGGATATAACCCCAAAAATTATATAACATTTCTTGATATTTTAAAGGCAAATCCAAATGTAATATCTGCATCTGCCAGTCCTCAAAGATTACCTGCATTAGGAAGAGGAGGCTCCATGGTATCTACGGTTCCGGATGAATCAACTAAAGTATGGGTAGAATGGATGGCTATTGGCTACAATTTTTTTAATACAATGGGTATTTCAATTAAAGAAGGGCGTGATTTTTCCAAAGAGTATAGTAATGACCCAAAGGAATCGGTTATTATAAATGAAGAAGCTGTTAAACAGCTGGGTCTCACCGAGCCAATTGGAACGAGATTAGGAAAAAGGACGGTTATTGGTGTTGTGAAAGATTTTAATCCTTTTTCGGTACACCAGAAGATACCTCCCATGGAAATATTCCTTAGAGACTTATATAGTAACCTGGTTATACGGTACAAAGATGGATCACTAAAGAACTTGTTACCATCCCTGAGATCGGAATGGAATAAAATGGCACCCGGGAAACCATTCAAATATTTTTTGGTTGAAGATGTTATGAAGAAAAAGTATGATTCAGAAAAAAATCTGAATACCGGAATTTTTATTTTCACCTGTATCAGTTTGTTTATCTCTATATTAGGATTATTTGGCTTTACTCTTTTTAATGCGCGTAATAAAACTAAGGAGATCGGAATAAGAAAAGTCTTAGGCAGTTCTTCTCAAGAAATTCTTTATTCTTTTATAATTAGATATCTTAAGTATGTAATTATTGCTTTTCTTTTTTCTATTCCTGTAACTCTCTTTTTTATGAGAGAATGGCTTAGGAATTTTGCATATCATGTGTCTGTAAATTCCTGGATTTTTATTTTTACATTTATACTGGCCTCTGCAATAGTAACAATTACTGTTTTCTTTCATTCATACCACGCTTCACTTTCAGTACCGGCAAATTCATTGAAATATGAATAGTTGTATACTTTTTACTGATGTTGTTTGCTTTCTTGCCTCCCTGCCAAATTAGTAATTTTTTAAAAATGAATTGTTAAACCTTTCATGTAAGAGATTCCTCGCTACGCTTGTTATTCCGAGTTGCCACCCAAAATTTATTGGGCATAATGATGATATGACAGGAAAGGTATCCTGAAGTCAAGTCCAGGGTGAATTCCGGGGGGCTAGCCGTCGGGAACTTCCAAGTCTGAATCTGCCCTGCGGCAAGGTTCCGGGAAGTCCCGACGGTCTGAAATTACCCCGTCAGTAATCATCCGTTCCCGTTTCCTTTTCCGTTCCCGTTGCTGCTTCCTCCCCCCGTATTCGTATTCCCGGTTTGCGGATCAGCTTCAATCTCAGTATCCTCTCCTCCTGCAACTATCCGGATATTCTGGACTGTTTTATAATCAGCGTCAACTTCAAGATCAGTTACTGTTACAGTACCATATCCCTCTTTTTCGCAGACTATCGAATAATTTCCTTCCGGTATTCCAATCATTACATAGTTGCCGTCTTCATCGGTAAACGATGCAGTCAGTACCGAATCGCCCTCCATCAGTTGCACGTAAGCCGATTCCACCGGAGTGTCTTTTCCTTCGTAAACCATTCCTTCAATTCGTGAGCATTGCAGCTGGCTTACTGCACGAACAACAGGTTTAAATGTGAATCCTTTAATTCCGGCTTTCGAGTTAGCATTCCCCTGTACAATAAATGATTTGCTCACATCGAAGTCGATTAGTACTTCATTGGTAACGCCGTCTTCAACCACCAGAGAAGGTTCAATTTTAATTTTCAGTCCACTTTGGCTACTGCTGGGTATTTTCAGGTCGAACTCCTGCCCGTCGGTAAGAATAATTTCAGCTTCGGTTACATGCATACGGATCAGGTCGTATTCTCCTGCTTCTATTTCCATATTAAGCATCTCGGAGGTAATTCCGTTGGTTAAGTCCAACAGGTTAAATTGCTGGGTTTCTTCTGAAAGAACAATAAAAGGATGGTTTTCCATTATCTGTTCGTTGGTATTTTCTCCCTGGTTTTGATTCTGATAGTCCAGTTCCCCTTCTTCAGAAGAGTCAATTGCCGACCGTATTTCAATCTTGTCGATTGTTACCAGCGCCTGGTCAACAAGGTCAGCAGGAAATGGAGCATCGGTTAGTTTCACAATAACACTTCCGCTGCCACTGCCGGTTGTCCCGTTCATGTCGTTCTTTTCATGGCACGAGGTTCCGAAAATGAGGGCTGCAACCGTCAGGATCATCATACTGGATTTTACTAATCTTTTCATAGCTACTATTTTTTTATTGTTTTTATTTTTTCAGGAAATGCCCGGAACTGTACTCATTATTCCTTTTGAGAGTTGATAATGCTGAATACCGGTCTTTGCATTTCAATGAACGGAAAAATAAGCAACAATGTGCCCGGACATCTTCCTGAAACTTGTTTTTGTCCTCTATATCCACAAGTTCTGAAAAACCCTACCCTGTGGATGAAAAATAAAATTTCAGAAATAAAGAAGGATATCCGAAGTACTGGTTTAATTGAACCTCAGACTTATATAAAATACAGGGGTAAGCGAAATTGCTTCAAGTTCGGAATGGATGGTCTCTGAGCCGGTGCTGTCGTTAATGGTAAACGATCCGGTTTCGAGTATATTCCGGCGATTAAAAACATTCAGCAGGGAAACGCCTGTATCGAATGAAAAATGTCCGGATGTAAAGCGTTTTACCAGTGCCAGGTCGAGTTGTGAAAAATCGGACAAACGGTCGAACTGTATATTGTTGATTCCTTCCGATACCTGCACCGGGCTGCCTGTGTTAAAAGTCCAGCCTGCTGATGCAACCCACGAACGGTATTTGTACATTTCTACCAACCGCAACCGGTGACGCTGGTCGTCGAACGAAGGGAAATATTCGCCGGAATTGTACCCCTCGTAGCGTTCCTTTGACTTTGAAAGCGTATAGGCCAGTATCTGAGTCCAGTTGTTGTTCCTGTATTGCACAAAGACATCGATTCCCCGGATCACCTCATCGCCCGTATATGCCTGGTAACTGATGCGGGTTTCCTGTCCGCGTTTGTACAATTCGGCAAACAGGTTCATTTTCCCGTCAGTAGCTTTTTGGTAAGCTTCTATATTCAGAAGCAGCCTGTCCTTTTCGTAGCGTCCGCCCAGAATGTGGTGGACCGACGAAAGCAGTCCGTCGTTGTTATCACCGGGCAGATACCAGGCCATGTCACTGTTGCCATAAGTGTCTGTTTTCCTGATTTTGGAAAGCAGTTGCGTGTACCTTCCTGCCAGATAATATAACTGAACTTCTTTGACAGGATAAAAATAAATTCCGCCCCGGGGTTGCCACAACATGCGTTGTCTGAGGTTTTCGTAGTCGAGACGTACCCCTGCGCGGATGCTTAGTTTCCGGGAAGGCGAAAGCTGTTGCTGGTAACAGGCATGATAAATTTCGGCCCGGCGGTTTTCCGATAAAGAATCGACCGGAATATTCCCGGTGGTTTTTTGCGCCTCGAACCGGTAACTTATTTCATCGCGGGTAAAGCCCCCTCCAAAATGGTGTTGAAAAATGCCGTGTTTCAGTTCCGATTGCCAGCTAAACTGCTGTTCGTCCACTTCATTCCGGTCCATCTCCATCTCGTATTGTTCGCTCTTTTCATTACTCTGACCTTGTCCCTTCCCTTGTCCGCTATTGTCGTTTGTAACCGACAGCTTGCCTGATTCGCCCGCCGAATTCCGGTTGAGTGATGTTGCCGAAGCACTGAATTTATTTAGCCAGTTTTTGTGCTGAACCGACCAGTTCATGCTTCCGCCCAGGTTTTTCCCGTCTGCATTATCCGACCGGAAAAAACGTTCGTTACTGAATTCATAGTCTCTTTGCTGCGATTCGTCTGTCATTAAAAAATTCAGGTTTATCTCCTGATTGTCGTCAGGACGTATAGCCAGTTTTACATTGGCATCCTGGTATTTAACCGTTGGAGTAAGACTACTCCCGCTATTCCCGGTTTCTCCTTCGGGATCGGTAACGGTTAAATTCAGAAGACGGTCGAACAGGTAATTTTGCCATTGATCGATGTACGATCTGCGGTAGGCTCCGGACAGTGAAACGTTTTCGCTTAAAGGAATGGCTGCAAAAACATTACCGTTAGTCAGATTAGCAGATCCGTCAGCCTGAGGCTGGTTTTTTTTTCCTGTTTTTCCGGTTAACTCAACAATGCCTGAAGTCCGTCCGCCGTAACTGACATCGAACCCTCCGCGCGACACAAATGCCTGTTTCACAAACATGGAATTCAGTACGCTTACATTACCGAAAAGATGATTGGTTTCGAGCACCGGTATGCCATCAATCAGCACCATGTTTTCGGAAGGCGAACCACCCCGGATGGAAAGCCCGCTGTACGAACCTCCCAGAAAATTGACACCGGGAATCAGGGTCAGTGCATTTACCAGGTCGCTCTCATCTATTTTTGGAATATTGGCCGATTGTAAGGGATTGAAGGCAACAACATCGGGTTGAGCAGTCATTTCCAATACATTTTTTTCGAGGCTTAATACTTTTATTTCGGGTAATGCCAGTGGAAACGGCTTCAGTTTCAGATCAAAAAAATTTGTTTTACTGAAGTTTTGCAACACCGTATCGAGCCGGTGATAGCCCAGATGGCTGATGATAATTTTTACCGAAATATCTTCTGTGGCCTCAAAACTGAAATAACCCAGTTCGTTGGTCAATACCCCTGTGGTTTCGTTATGGAGTACGTGGCAGTACATTAGCGGTTCGTTGGTAAACAGATCGCTTATCCTCCCCCGGGCTGTAATGCTTTTCTTTTTCTGCACAACGGGCTGGCCTGTTAAGTATAAGACCCAGGTTCCGTCAATCAGACGATAACTGAGCGGGCATTTTTCAGAAAGTTCCTTCAGAAACTCTTCGACAGTAACATCCTGAATATCGACAGAGACATGAATGTTCGAAAAGCGGTCGGAATCGTAGGCAAACCTACACGAATGACTGTTTGCTGTTTTTTCAAGAATGAGATTTAATTTCTCATTTTCTGCGTGAACCGAGATTCGTTTTTCCTGGGCTTGTACCGTTTGTACGAAACAAACCAGAAGCAGGGTTGCAATGAATAAAATGTATCGCTTACTGACCTTCAACCTCGATCTGTTTTTCCGGTTCGTTAATATTAAAATTTAACTGCATAGCCGAAGAAATGACATCCATCGACTGTTGCAGATTTTTCAGGGGAACAGTGCCTCCAAATTTCCGGTTTTTTATTTCCGGCGAAACAGTTATCCGGTATCCAAACCGGTATCCAATATAACGGAATATTTGTTCTAATGTTTGATTATTCCAATTGTAGTATCCATCCAGACGATTTCGAACATCGTTGTTTGTAACTGCAAAAGGGCCTTCCAGCTTTCCCCCGATAAAACTCATCCCCTGATTCTTTGTTAAAATAATTTTTTTACCTCCCGTTTCAATCTCTACGTTCCCGGAGACACAGGCTACTTGTATAAAGTCTTTGGAATAGGCGCTAAGATTAAATTCGGTACCTAGCACCTGCAATTGTCCACCCGGGAAATTGATGTGGAACGGCTTGCCTTTTTCAACTTTAAAATATGCTTCGCCTTCCAGTTTTATTTGCCGGTTACCGCCTATAAGCTGATAATTATAAGAAATTTTTGAACGGGCGTTTAGTAAAACCATGCTGCTGTCGGGCAGCCAGACTGTTTGATTGGCTACAAGTGTTTGCTTAACAGGAGCGAAAATACCCGACTGGAACAACCCCAGAAATACAATAATTACAGCAGCAACAGCTCCCGAAGCCCAGAACATTAACACAGAATGCCCTTTTGCTACCGGCTTCTTTTCCAGGCGTTCTTCTAGAAGCGCCCAGGCCTCCTGCTTCGTGCGTATGACGGGCGGCTGGTAGCTGTCGAGTAACTGGTCAATATGTTTTCCTGTGTTCTTCATGGGTATTTTCAACATTATATTTTATGTCCTACCTGTTCGAAAAGCATCTTTTTCGCCTTGCTGATGTGCTTTTCAATTGCTTTCACACTTACGCCAAAACTATCAGCTATTTGTGCATAGTTCATTTCGTCAATCCTGTTCAGTAAAAAAGCAGCGCGTGTTTTTTCCGGCAGGCGGGAAATAGCAGTCTGCAATTTTCGGTCAAATTCCTTCAGTTCCAGAATATACTCCGGCGATTGTTCCTTTCTGTCGTCAATCAGCAGGCTGAAAAGTTTCAGGTCGAGCGCTTTCCTGCGGTGCACCTTAAAATACAGATTACGGGCAATTGTGAAAAGCAGGGACAGTACAGTATCCTTTTTTATTTTAGAACGTTGTTCCCACACTTTCAAAAATGCATCCTGCACCAGGTCTTCCGAAAGCTCCATATCTCCTGAAAGATAATAAAGGTAATTCCGGATGTAATCGTAATGATCATCAAAGATTTCACGAAACCAGATTCTCTCGTCCTGTATAAACTGCATAAAATGCTGTTTTATGTATGCAAACAACAGATATATCCAAAGATATAAAATTCTTTTGCAGAAACATTTTCAGCACGGCAACTTACCTTGTACTCTTGCCGGCATTATCAACTCCTTTTGTCTGTATATCCTTATTCAAAGAAAAACCCTACCTGTCCGATTCATTTTTCCCGGAAATATTTATTCCTTTCGGTATGATACCGGATTGTTGAGCAGTAAATGCTGCGAATCTTTCAGCTTCAGTAACTCTCTTATTTGTTGTTCCATTGAAGCCCGTGGCCGGGTGACCAACCCATTTGAAGCACAAAAAGGATAATCGTTTTCATTGTTTTTACAGTTATCATGTTTTTTATTACAGGTATGTTTCTCTTAAATTACCTGATACTTTTTAAACAGTAAATTCAGACAGGATTCCAAGTTTTACAAGTCCCTTTTTTAGTCCATCCCGACGATATTTTTCATCTTCTTTAGGGTGGGTACATATTTTTTCTATTCCATTCAGTTTGTCTTTTACAATATTCAGATATTCTCTCACAGTTAATTTTATTCCTTCCTGAAGATTCAAATAGTCAAGCATTTTTTTGTCAAGAGCATCGTTGTAGGTTTGTTTTGAAGGTTTATCCTCACATTGAGGCAATACATCGGTACACAGCAACCCTTCGGTTAACTTGTCACAAGGAAGGCAAATATCATCGGCAGATACAACCAACAGTAAATCCTGATTAACATTTTCAGTAATTCTTTGTGTAATACGATGTAAATCATGTCCAAACGGATGAGGTTCCAACTTGCGTTCATGTCCAATATTGCGCACAATATCGAGAATATGATGAGGCCTTAATTTCAGCATATTACATTTTTTCAGTATTTGGTAACGTCTGTTTTCTTTTTCCATTCCTTAAAAACAGGAATTGCTTCATCTCTTAGCAGTTCAACAAATTTAATTTGCCGGTGATCTGCCTTTTTATTCAGTTCATTGTAAATAAACTGATCGTCGAAATCAATTTCTGTTGCATCGTCCCGTGTACAGGCATAAAAAACTTTTTTGGGACGGGCCCAGTAGATAGCGCCCAGACACATCGGGCAGGGTTCACATGAAGTATAAATCACACAATCACTGAGTTGAAATGAGCCCAACTTTTTGCAGGCTTCACGAATAGCGATTATTTCGGCATGGGCAGTGGGGTCGTTGGTCGAGGTGACCCGGTTAAACGCTTCTGCAATAATTTCATCATCTTTTACCACCACGGCTCCGAAAGGTCCCCCGGCATGAGAATTCATTCCCTGTTTTGACAGTTCGATGGCACGGCGCATGAACTTCTTATCGTTTTCGGTCATTCTATTTTATCTTTGTCAAACGGTCACTAAAGATAGAAAATTACCTTTAATGGAAAGATTCATTTTTCGTTTAACTTTACACCGATGGAAAATCAGCCGGTACATATTCCCGATTTAAGCCCGGAGTTTATTTTTCAGGCTTCGCGAAGCAGCGGCCCGGGCGGACAAAACGTGAACAAAGTAAACACGCGGGTCGAACTGCGTTTCAATATTCCCAATTCGGCAATATTGACTGAAGAACAAAGACAGATTTTACTGGAAAAGCTGGGAACAAAACTTACGGCTGATGGTTTGTTGCTGGTAACAAGCCAGGACTCACGGTCGCAACTGATGAACAAGGAAGCCTGCATCCGGAAATTGTATACTTTGCTCGAAAAAGCCCTTACACCACGGAAGAAACGGAAAACGACCCGGCCTACAAAAACTTCGGTTGAAAAACGTATTCAGGAAAAGAAACAGCAGGCTGAGAAAAAATCGTTACGCGGAAAAATTGATTATTAACTAATGGCCATGAAAAAAATTTCAAAATGTCTGACACTTTTGCTGATGGGATTTGCCTCCTGTGCTCCTCCCCAGGCTGAAATAAAACTGCAAAGCGGTGATTTACTTTTCAGGAGCGAAACGACCGGACAGCTTTCCGGGGCAATCGATAAAGTAACACAGACCAGTGCAGACACTCATTTCTCACATGTCGGGCTGGTAAAAATATCCGGCGATTCTGTTTTTGTGTTACATGCCAGCTCCGAAGGAGGAACCTGCCAGATTCCATTACACAAATTTCTGCATCCTAAAGGTGATTCAGTAAAAGTAGTGGCATACCGTTTAAAAGAGCTGTGGCAAAAAACAATCCCCGAAGCAATGAAACGGGCAGAAAACATGCTGGGCAAACCCTATAACTTCAGTTATATTCTGTCTGATTCGGCACATTATTGTTCCGAATTTGTTTACCGGGCATTTGCTGCCGATTCGGTATTTAAGTTAAACCCGATGACTTTTAAAGACCCGCGAACTGGTGAATTCTATCCGACCTGGGTGGAATATTATCAAAAACAGGGTATCGAAATCCCGGAAGGGAAACCCGGCTGTAACCCAAACGGAATGGCTGCTTCGGGAAAGCTGGTGCGCTTAGGTACCATAAAATAACCTCTCTTCATTCTTGACGGGTGTACGACAAAATTCCCTTTTTCAAGAAAAATATTTACTTTTCAGCCAAAAACCATGTCAGGACAAAATTACAACGGTATATTAAAAGAGATGCAGGTTGCATTGGAAGAGTTTTCCGCAAAATCAGAGGGTTTAAATGCCTACGAGTATGAAAAAGGGTTCAGGGAGATAACCGACCATTTTGACAAGTTACTTTTTCAAGCCAGCGTTGGGAAAGTTCCAGCCTCAAAAAACGGGAGGAATAACATCCAAACGAGTTACGGCAATATTGCCGTAAAAAAAAACACCCCATGAATCAGTCCCCAATGGGCTTCAAAATCAGCCCGGTACTTCAGGAACATATATGCCGTTTAGGATCAAAACTGCCATTTGAAGAATCTTCGGAAGAATTGACAAAATTATTAAGGGTTGAAATCAACGCCAAACAAGTAGAACGTATTTGCCATTGTTACGGAGAGAAACTCGAAAAAATTGATTGGCAGGAAGCTTATTCCGATGCAGTACAAATGAAAATTGACTATCCGGAAGAGGCCCCGGTTTATTGCATGGCAGACGGGAGCATGTTGCTGACCAGGACAGAAAAATGGAAAGAGATAAAACTTGGGCGGATCTTCTCCGGTCAATCGAACGTAAAAGGCGTGTCCAAAGACAGGGGCATTGTCCTGGAATCGGTCTACTGTGCGCACATGGGCAGTGCCGCGGAGTTCTGGGAACGGTTTCCCAAAGAAATCCCGTCCCAAAGAGATTTGGTCTTTATTGGCGATGGGGCAAAATGGATATGGAAGCAGGTCGGGGAATGCTACCCTGAAGCGACACAAATACTTGACTACTATCATTGCAAAGAGCATATTTATGCTTTTGCAAGGGACTATTACGGCAAGGACACAGAAAGTTGCAGGCATTTTGTAAAACAGGTAATGGATTGTTTCTCAACCAAAAAAGTCGCACAGGGCATGGAAAAACTCAGACAACTTGAAGTTAAGGGCAAAACATTGCAAGAGAAACGTGAAACGTTGATGGGGTACATAGAAAACAACAAGGAAAGAATTGATTACGGAACGTTTATGGAGAAAGGCTATTTGATTGGCTCCGGGGCAATCGAAGCAGCCCACCGCAACGTAATACAGAAACGTCTAAAACTTTCAGGGCAACGTTGGACAATCGAAGGAGTGCAACAAATTGCCAATCTCAGGGTTTGTGAAAAAAGCAACCAGTGGAACAGGGTGGTAAACTTAATTATAAACGAGAAAAATGCAGCGTAGGGAATTTTGTCGTACACCCTTCTTGACCAACTCCCTCGATTTATTTATTTTTAAGCACATGAGAAAAATATTAGCTTTCATATTTTGTTTGTTTTCATTAAAGCTTCTGGCGGTATTACCCGACCCAGTAAAGGAGTTCAATTACGAAAAAATGAAACTTCTTCAGGATGTGTTGACTGAGGATTTCTCAACGAACAAAAGCCTGGACACCACGTTTGAACTTCCCGGACTGATCGCATTGAGCTATTACCCTGAACTGATCAACCATCATATAAGATTTCAGCAAAAAAATATAAAAACCACTATGCAAAGCGTGCCCCGCCTGGATTTTATTTTCAGGAGCAGGGAAAAACGGGTATATAAAATCAGTATTGACAATAAAGTCAGGAACAAAAAAGGATTGCTGCTAAAAGATGTTCCCTTCAATGCGCAAATTGGTGTGATTGGTCACGAACTGGCCCATGTAGTCGATTACGACTCAAAATCAAAGATGGGAATTGTATTTCTGGGCATTGGCTACCTGTTCCCGGGTAAACGCCGTCAGATTGAAAACCGCGTTGACGAGATAACGATTGCCCACGGACTGGGCAACCAGGTAAAAGATTTTTCAGGATTTGTATTGAATAACCCTGACCTGAACGAACGCTACCTGAAATACAAACGTAAATTTTACTACAAACCCAACCAACTGATGCGGATCATGTTGAGATATCCGATTTACTAGAGTCGTGTCAAACCTTCTTTGTCATACTGAACGCAGTGAAGTATCTGTTCCTTTGTCGCACTGTTCATGAGACCCTTCGCCCACTCAGGGAGACAAAGCAAACCTGACACGACATTACTGTATCCCGCGCAGTTGTTTTTCCCAGTTCCATGCCGACAACAGGGTTTCTTCCAGTCCTTTTTCTGCTTTCCAGCCCAGTTCCTCGTTGGCATAGGTTGTGTCAGCCCATATTTTTTCGATGTCTCCGGCACGGCGGTCAACAATCTTGTAATTCAGTTTTACCCCTGTCGATTTTTCAAAGGCATTTACAATTTCAAGTACCGATGAGCCCTTGCCTGTTCCCAGGTTGAAAACCTCGAAGCTCGTTTTGTTTTTGCCGTTCAGCAAACGTCCAATGGCAATTACATGGGCTTTTGCAAGATCAACCACATTAATATAGTCGCGGATAGCTGAACCGTCAGGAGTATTATAATCGTTGCCAAAAACTTTCAGCTCATTGCGCAGGCCGGCAGCAGTCTGGGTAATGAAAGGCACCAGGTTTTGCGGAATGCCCAGTGGCAATTCACCGATCAGGGCCGACGGATGGGCTCCAATCGGGTTGAAATAACGCAGGGCAATCCCTTTCAGTTGCGGGTACGCCCGGATCGAATCACTCAAAATATCTTCGTTTACCCGTTTGGTATTTCCATACGGCGATTCTGCATCTTTGCGGGGCGTGCTTTCGGTTACCGGCAATTTCTCAGGCTGCCCGTAAACCGTACACGACGATGAAAAAACAATGCTGGCAATCCCGTATTTTAACTGGCAATCGAGCAGGTTCATCAGCGAAACCAGGTTGTTGCGATAATAATGCAAGGGGATTTGTACCGATTCGCCCACTGCTTTCGAAGCTGCAAAATGGATGATAGCCGCTATATTTTTATTTTTGCTGAAAAAATCGTCGGTTTTGGCGGCATCAGCCAGGTTGAACTGTTCAAATGCCGGTTTAATGCCGGTTATTTTGGAGATATTATCAAGAACTTCAACATTCGAATTCGACAAGTCGTCGACAATGATTACTTCATAACCTGCATTTTGAAGTTCAACAACAGTGTGCGAACCAATGTAACCGGTGCCGCCTGTAACTAAAATCTGAGCCATGGTTGTTGGTATTTTGTATGAAAGGGTAAATTTAGGAAATATATTTGTTGTGGTACAGTATTTTATTTTCGGAAAATGATTTTGGAAACTTCAGCTAATCGTATAATTTTGTCTTACAGGCAATACTGTTATTATAATTATTTTGTACCAGTTGCATTTTTTATAAAAACCAATTATGTCAGAGATGAACATACACGATTGTATCCGAGAACTCGGGAAAATAATCATAAACCCAAAGAAATTATTGAGTTTTGAATGATGTCAGAAGAAGGTAATTTTCAGGAGACTATATTATTTGGACGGTTATTAACTTATAAAATTACTTACACCGGAGGGTTGACGGGCAGTTAATTTTTCCTTAATTTTGAACTTTTAATTTATGATGACAGTGGAAATAACCAGCTACATAAAAGAACTGCTTTTGTTGAATGATTGTGTGGTCATTCCCGATTTCGGAGGTTTTGTTTCGAACTACAAGCCGGCACAGAATAAACATAACCGGTTTATGCCACCTTCCAAAGAAATTGCATTCAATCCGAAACTGCAAAAAAACGATGGGTTGCTGATCAATTATATTTCTGAAACAGAAGGACTTGGTTATTTCGAAGCCAAGGTGAAAGTTGAATCTTTTGTCGACGAATCGTTACTGAAGCTGGAAAACTACGGGAAGTTGTACTTCGAAGGAGTAGGACAGTTGTATTACGACCGTATGGAGAACCTGTTGTTCGAGCCGGCTGTTGATCAGAACCTGCTTGTGAACTCGTTCGGTCTAGAAAGTTTTTCATATGAAAAACTGTACGAACGGATGGTTCCCAAACCGGCCATCAAAATTCAGAATCAGGAAGCTGTTCAGGTAATCTTCAGCAAACGTAATGTAAAGAAGGTACTTATTGGCGTACCCCTGGTATTAGCGCTGGCTTTAATCCCGATGAAAAACACGAAGGACATATTGAACCATTCGAATTTAAATATCCTTTCCCAGCTTACGGAAACCGTGACTTCTGCTCCGGTACAGGAACCTGTTGCAGAGGTTGTGGCTGTTGAGGAACCGAAGTTAGTTGTTGAAAAAAAGAACGGAGATAAATACTTCCTGATTGGCGGAAGTTTCAGGTCTGAAGAAAATGCCAATATGTTTATGGAAGAAATGAAGGGAAAAGGATATAACCCTGAAAATATGGGTGTTTTTAACGGGCTCCGCCGCATTTCAATCCAAAGCTTCCCGAACTTTGAAGAAGCAAAAAAAGAACTGAATATTGCACGGGATAAAGACCCGGAATCAGGTGTCTGGATATACATAAGAAGATCATAATAAAATGAACCCTTCAGAATTCTGAGGGGTTTTTTATTCCGAACTTCTGTTCCCGGGAACAGAAGCTGTTGGAGCCGGAAAGGCAAAAGAAGAATGATTTTTTGAATGTGTTAAGTCATAATTAAATACTGCCTGAACAGAAAAAATTGGGAATTAGCTAAAAAATTATTTGCTGAAGTACTTGTCAAATAAAAATTTTGATACCTTTGTTCGTAGTTTTGCGAACTACGAATGTAAGGTTGTTATGGAAATAAAAATTTTAGGTGCCGGCTGTAGCAAATGTAAACATTTGGAGAAACGGACCATTGATGCGGTAAATGAACTAGGCGTTGAAGCCCGGGTGGAAAAAGTGGAACACATCGTCCAGATTATGAAATATGGCGTGATGAGCACCCCTGCCCTGATAATTAATGAAAAAGTGGTAATGAGTGGTTCATTGCCATCAGTTAAAAAGATCAAAGAATTGATCAATAAAGCAATTAATTGACTTTAATTTTCAACTATAATCCTAATTTTTTGACCATGAAGATTCTTATTCTTTGTACAGGAAATAGTTGCCGGAGCCAGATGGCACATGGTTTTTTGCAATCGTTTAATAAAAAAATAATAGTTTGCTCTGCTGGCACTGAAGCGTCAGGGAAACTGAATGAAAAGGCAGTTGCCGTGATGAAGGAGGCAGGCATCGATATTAGCCGCCACACCTCCGATCCGGTTGAAAAATACCTGGATGAAGAATGGGACTATGTGATTACTGTTTGCGGTGGGGCAAACGAAAATTGTCCGGCATTCTTCGGGAATGTAAAACACCGTATACATATCGGGTTTGATGATCCTTCTCATCTTACAGGCACAGAAGAATATACATGGAGTGAGTTTCGGAGGGGTCGGGATGAAATTAAAGAGGCATTTTACAAATTATACAAAGACAAAATTGAAGGCTATTTATAAATATTATTCAATGCTTGCAAATAAAAAGAGATACCTGATTCCTATTATGTTACTTCCTGTCTGGGTGCTGGTTTATCAGTTCTTGCAACCCATCACTGATTACCTTATTGATGAGTTATTTGGTTTACAAGCAGGGACCCACCTGACAGAGACGCTTCGTTTTTTCATCTTTGAAGTACCGAAAGTAATGCTTCTTCTGGTGCTTATTATTTTCATAGTGGGGATTATCCGCAGTTATTTTTCTCCTGAAAAAACACGAAAGGCCTTGGAGGGGAAATCTCTTTTTGCCGGGAATGTGCTGGCTGCGGTACTGGGTATTGTCACCCCTTTCTGTTCGTGTTCGGCCATCCCTTTATTTCTGGGGTTTGTTGAAGCAGGAGTTCCTATAGGCGTAACCTTTTCTTTTTTGATCGCAGCCCCAATGATCAATGAGGTTGCACTGGTGTTGCTAATTGGCCTTTTTGGCTGGGAAGTAGCTGCTATTTATGTTGGCACAGGCCTGTTGATTGCAATTATCAGTGGCTTTGTTATCGAAAAACTGGGCATGAAAAAATACGTGGAGAAGTGGGTTTACGAAATAAAATCAAATCAGTTGGAACCCGAAGGAATCCGGCTTCATTTTCCAGACCGTATAAAGATCGGGATGAACCAGGTAAAAGAGATCGTCGGCAAAATATGGATTTATATTTTAATAGGAATTGCTATTGGAGCGGGTGCTCATGGCTATGTGCCCGACGATTTTTTACAGCATCTGCTGGGTAACGAAAGTTGGTATGCAGTACCGTTGGCTATTTTAATCGGTGTCCCGCTATATTCCAATGCTGCAGGCATTATCCCGATCGTAAGTGTTTTGATTGAAAAAGGGATTAGCCTGGGAACAGCGCTGGCTTTTATGATGTCGGTAATTGGTCTTTCGCTTCCCGAAGTGATCATACTGAAAAAGGTACTTCGCTGGCAGTTAATAGCTGTTTTTATCGGCGTGGTTGCCTCAGGTATTATTTGCGTTGGCTTTATTTTTAATTATTTGTTCCGGATATAGTCTTTATTAACCTTAAAAACACACCAATGGAAAACGAAAACACATGTAGTTGCGGACAAAAAACAGCAAAAACAGTTTTTGCCTGTTCCGGGGCAGCCGACCTCGGATTAATCTCAGACCAGGTGGCACGCCGGATACACCTGGGCGGACAAGCCCAAATGAAATGCCTGGCTTTTATTGGCGCCGGCATTCAGAAAATGATCGACTCTGTAAAAGATTCAGAAATGGTGGTTATTGATGGCTGTCCGCTCGATTGTGGCAGGCTGACCATGGAAAAGAACGGATTAGCCAATTACAAACATGTTCGTCTGACCGATTATGGTTACACGAAGGGACAAACCCCTGCATCAGAAGAAAACATTGAAGCCATCTATGAGAAGGTGATAACAAAAGCTAATCTCTAAATTAATAAAACTGTATTTGGAACATGTAGTTCCAAAAGATTTTTTATTTTTATTTCATTCCCAATTACTGTAAAATTTACCTGCACGGCAGAGACCATCAGGGACGTTGTTGACTTTTTTTGTTATTGAAATTTTTTTTCAATTTGTTCGATCATTTGCAGCTATACGGAAGAAAGGTGAACTTGCTTTTCGTTAGATGCCGATGGTATGGAGCAACCGTGTTCCTGAGGGATACTTCCGGAAAGGAGTTTAAAACTTATAACACCCCGGTTGTTTCAGCCGTTATGGAGGAGATCAAAATCGCTTTGGATGAAAAAATTAAAGAAGTTGAAGATCAGATCAAGTTCTGAAAAAAAGAGGAGAAATGCCTCTCTTTTTTGTCGTTCAATAATGCTTTTGAAAATAAAAACCTACTTTTTCTCTCAAAATTTAATTCTCCTTTACTTACTTAACTTTCATGATTAAACAACAGGTATTTTAATGGTTATTTGCGTTCCGACATCGGGTTCACTTTCTACAACAAGAAGTCCTTTGTTTTGGGCAACCAAATCCTTTACAAGCTTAAGTCCCAATCCGCTTCCTTTTTCCTGCTTTGTCCCGTAGGTCGAATATACTTCGTCATTTTCAAAAATTTTTTTTCTTACCTCTTTGGTCATTCCCTGCCCTGTGTCTTTTACCGTTACTGAAATGTAATTGCCTTCAGGTTTTGCAGAAAGAATTATTAATCCGCGCTCGGGAGTAAACTTAATGGCATTGGAGATCAGATTACGGAAAACTGTATGCATGGACACTTCATCGAAAAAAGCGTTCAATTCTTTTTTTACTTCCGATTTGAGCGAAATATTTTTAGCATCGGCATTTCCTTTTAACAGGTTAATGCAATCTTCAATAATTGGTGAAACCGCTAAACATTGTGGTTTAAGCGTGATGTTGTCCGTTTGTAATCTTGTCCATTCCAATAGGTTATCTATAAGTATCCTTGTTCCGTGAACTGTTTTTTCCAAAAGGGGTATAACCTCAGCCAGTAAATCACAGTTTATATCAGTTCCATCATCAGTAAGCATGGATATTAGCATTGAGATAGATGAAAAAGGAGCCCTGATATCGTGGGCGATAATTGAATAAAGCTTGTCGCGCGTTTTGATGGTTTCAAGTAATTTCTTTTTTGACCGGCTAAGTTCAACATGAGTTTTCACCCTCATCAACAGTTCGTCACGGATAAAGGGTTTAGTTAAATAATCGACACCTCCAGCTTCAAAACCTTTTACAATATCTTCAGGAGCGTTTTTCGCAGTTAAAAAAATGACTGGAATTTCGACTAAATATTTGTCTTCTTTTATTTCCCGGCATATCTCAAAACCATCCTTCCCGGGCATCATCACATCAAGCAATATCAGGTCAATCGGATTATCTTTAAGCACCTCCAACGCGCTGTTTCCATCAACAGCCAAGGCAATTTTGTAGTTCTTCTCTTTTAAAAAACCACTCACTACCCTAAGGTTTTCATGGTTGTCGTCTACAACCAAAATATAAACAGAATTATCCATAATTATTCGTTTTTGATTAACTGTTGAATTGTTGTTATGATTTTTGGAAATTCATTCATTTCATTTTTCAATAAATCGAGGTCAATTAGTTCGATGTCTTCTTTCAATCTCGCTGCATACCGGATTAAATACTCAAACTCGTATTCTTTAGCAAAATTCAGCAGATCATCGGCAAAAGGTTCAATTTTGAAAAGCACCAATGAATCCTTAATGACCTTCCATCTGGGAAGGAACCGTTTTTCAAGTTCAGATAAAATTTCCGGTATTCTGGATAAAATATCGGGAGAAATAACAACAGAAGCAACATTTTCTACAGAAAAATTATTGCTCCGGGCTGAAACTGAATGTTTCAAAAACTTTGACAACTCTTTAAATAACTCAGCACGGTTCACCGGTTTATAAAGGAAACCATCGAAAATAGAGGTATTCTCAATTTTTTCTGAACTGAAAACAGAGGCCGTAAATGCGATAACGGGGATATGCTTTTTTGCCGGATCAGCCTTAATCCGCCGGGCTACTTCATATCCATCAATACCAGGCATGCGCATGTCAAGTAAAATTAAATCGGGGCTGAGGTACTTGAGAATATCGAGTGCCATCTCACCGTTTTCGGCAGCAGTGATCATAATACCTGTTGAAAGTAATAAACTTTCAATTGCCTCTATATTCGATACAAAATCGTCGACTACCAGAATGTTTGCATCTTCGAAATAGAGGTCCGGGATGTCACAGGTTACCTCTTTTCTTCGAATTCCTTTTTTAACTTCCACATCTGGGAAAACAATAGAAAATACCGAACCTTGCCCCACTTTGCTGTTTACAGTGATGGTCCCCTTCATTTTTTCAATCAACCGTTTTGAAATGGCCAGGCCAAGCCCGGTACCGCCATATTGACGGTTTGACTGTCCAGCCTGCTGACGGAAAGCTTCAAAAATAATCTCCTGTTGCGATTCCGGTATTCCAATTCCCGTATCTTCCACGGCAATTTCCAACCGTCCGCAATTTTCGTTATATGGAACAAATGCAGTCTTAATCGTTACCGATCCTTTATGGGTAAATTTGATGGCATTACCTACAAGGTTAAAAAGTATCTGTTTTATACGGATTTCATCATGGACGATGGTTTCAGGAAAGTCAGGCGTAATTTGAACATTAAAATCAAGGCCTTTTTTTTGAGCTTTATCTTGAAATAAGAGCATAATTTCCTGTAACTGGGCATTCAGGTCTAACGGGAGAAGCACAATATCAAGCTTCCCAGCTTCAATTTTAGAAAGGTCGAGAATGTCATTCAGCAGGGTCATCAGTAGATTTCCGCTGTTCAGTATCGACTTGATCATTTTCTGGTGTTGTACAGAATCGAGCTGATGGTAAAGTGCTTCGCTAAAGCCCAAAATGGCATTCATAGGCGTACGGATTTCATGGCTCATATTAGCCAGAAATTCCGATTTCGCTTTGTTTGCCATCTCCGCTTTTTGACGTTCTTCCATAAGCTTGTTTTCCAATTCTGTACGCTTTTTGACGTTAACCAACATTTGTGAAAAAACCAGCAACAAGGCTTCTTCTTTTTCTGAATAAGCATGATGTTTTCCTACAGAATCGAAACCGATAAAACCAATGCACTTTCCTTCAAACATCATAGGAATAGTTATCAGACTTTTTATTTTCTGAGGCTCCAGAATTGACCTTATCGGATCGTCTTCGGGCATGGCTAACACATCAGGGATATTCATAGTCAATCCCTTTGTATGGGCTTCAACCCACTGGGGTAATACATCCAGCGGAATATTTTGCAAATCCTGTATCTGGGGGGCTACCTCTTCTTTACACCATTCATGCGTATTGTTGCACACATACTTTTCCCAGTCGTAATCAAAAATATAGGTACGGTCAGCTCCGACAAAACGCCCCAATTCTTCGAGCGAATGGGTAATAGCACCTTCAACTTCTGACGCCGGGATATTAATATATACTGAAGATATGTTCATCAATATTTTTTGTAAGTCCGATTGACGGGACAGAGCCTCTTCAACTCCTTTGAGTTCGGTAATGTCACGATAATACCACAGGTGTTCTATTTTATCCTCGGCAGTAAGAATGGGGACATAATCACGTAGAAGCACCCGTCCGTCTATTAGCCGGAGTTCCTCATTCAGTGCTATTTTTTTACTGTTAATTGTTTGCTCAATTCGTTCAACAAAATCCTCACTCTCAACAAACAACCTTTTTACTTGCTCTAAAGCGGCCTTACAATCAGCCCCTATCAGTGTCTCAGGTGATACCGGGATAGCGAAAATATCACAAAACTGTTTGTTGGTTTGTTGTACCCTCCTTGTATAAGTTTCCATCAAGATTCCTCCTTGCAGATGAGAAATGAGGGTTGTTAACCGTTTCGTTTGATATTGCATTTGTTCTTCAGCCTGTTTTTGACTGGTGACATCTGTCATTACAGTAAGAAAACAGCTTTCCCCCTGACTCTCCACTATGCTGCCTGAAAACAGTCCGTGAATGATCGAATTGTCTTTTGTTCTTACCATTATTCCCATATTACGGACAACACCATCTGATCTAAGTTTTTGAATTATCTCCTTCTCACTTTTACTGTCTGCAAACAAATTCAATTCTGTAACAGATTTGCCAATCACCTCGGTTCTTGTATATCCTGTGCTTTTAAGAAATGCATCATTTACCTCAAAAAATATTCCTTTGGGTACTGAAACGACCGATATGAGAGCAGGATTATTTTCAAAAAACTTGTTAAATTTCTGTTCGCTATCCTTCAGGTCAACAGTAAGTTTTTCAGCAATTTGCTGTGCCCTGCCAGGGGCTGAGAGTAGTGATAACATCAAAAAAAACACAAGGAAGCTGATAACGATCCCTGCAATAAATAAAGTAATGATCTTGCTTTGGAACATTATTGGCGTGGCGTCGGTCTGAGAAAACACAAGCGTCCAGCGTTTTCCATGAAAATCGATAGAACTGGTCATGCTCCTCGAAGTTTTCATGTTAGTGGGATGCTTTTCTAAATAGTTACTATCATAAAGCAATGCCTGATCGTCGATGATATTATTGTCATAGATGCGTAAATAGACATCCCCTTCGCGGCTCGATTCCCAGTGCCCCAGAATTCCATCCATTAAATCATTCATCCTGTAAGGACTGTACACCCAGCCTAAAATTGCCTCACGCCGTTGCTCAACAGTTTCAACCGGCATATTTTTTTTATAAACCGGAAGATACATTAAAGTACCAGCCTGAATATCTTCATTTGTTTCCTGTACCAGTGTAACTTTACCGGAAAGAACGGCCATATTGGAATCTCGTGCAGCATAGAGCGCTTTTCGCCTTACCGGCTCAGAGAGCATGTCGAAACCGAAAGCCCTCCTGTTTCTCCAGTTAAAAGGTTCCAGATAAACAATTGCCGAATAAGTTTCCCTTTCACCTGCAGGCCAAATAGTGTAATCCGAAAAACCTTCTCTTTTTATAGTTTGAATATGTTTCTCCAACTGTTCAGAGGGAATAACTTCCGCAAATCCCAACCCCAGGATTCCGGGAAGATTCCTTTCTATCTCGGATTTAAGATAAAACTCATGCCATTCTTCCCTGGTAACTTTTTCCGATGATGCAAAAAATGCAACTCCGCATCTCAATAACTGGGCATGAGCGGTTAAACGATACTCTATGCGGGTTTCAATATCCGAATTTATTATCTTCAATTTTTGAAGGGCTATTTGTTCAAAATTGCGCTTTACATACAAGGTTAAAGCAATGGTTAACCCCAAGCCTATGAAAAGCACAAACAACGCTTTTAGAAAATTACCTGAACGTATAAATAAAGGCTGGTTCAATTTTTCCATTTTCTCCAATTTCATATATTTAAACAACTTGAAATAATATAAAATTACACAACTATTTGGTTAATTTCCATAATGTTTATGAATAATCGGCTATGGATATCAGATTATCTGTCAAAATGATGTATAACAATAAAACTTCAATATCTGTTGTTGACAACTATGTTTCGGGGCGAAATTCTCCTTTCTCTACCTGAATTTTAAGGAATTTATTTATATTAGGAAATATCATAAAAACGTGTCATACCCGTAGCCTAAAAAAGCCACAGGACAGTGGTAACCAATTATGAGTATTACAGCTAAAAAGATCGCTTCGTCTTCGTGCTTCCACCCCGCAATGGTGGCGCCTAACGAATATCCAATCATGAATATTACCAATATCCCCCAAAAAGAGAAGAGATCGATATTAGAGGCACTGATTTCGGCCAATATTGGAAATGATCTTCCGGAAGCCTTAATCAGAAGTTCCGGAAGCCTTAATCAGAAGTTCTGGAAGCCTTAATCAGGACCTCTGAAAGCCTTAACCAGAAGTTCCGGGTTCACTATCCGGAGAACATTGGGAAAAGAGATGAAGATTTCTTTTCTATTCTTCTCCGAAAACCAGTGCTTCGTAAGTGAACAGTTCGGCAGTTTTCCATCCGTTCCACCCAATACCGGCTTTGTCGCGGGCACAATGTCCCAGAAATTCTTCTTTGTTCCATCCGGTTTCGGTGGCTACCTGTGGTAAAAAAGTACCTGAAGCATTTCCTTTGCGGATGTAAATTCCCTGCTTTCCAAGGATAAATTCATCGGCTGATTGAATTCGTTTCAACGGGGTTAGTACCGATATTTCGATTTTCAACTGACTTATTTCATTGTACTGTACTCTTTCAAAACGATGATCCTGGGTAGCCGCGGCAATGGCCATTGTTTGCACTACCTCGTACAACGGTAACCGGGCATCAAAACGTCCGATACACCCGCGTAACCGGTGGTTTTTGTTTAAGGTAACAAATGCTCCGCAGGGAGTTTTTAACGACTGGCTTAACTTCGCTGTGTTTACTACCGGAACTGTCCCTTTTCCTATAAATTCAGTGATGGTTTCGCGGGCCAGTCTCAAAAGATATTCTTTATCATTATTGCTTAACGAAAAATCGCTATTTGATTTATTTGCCGAATCTTTCGAAAACGAAATAGCCCAGTATCCGACCACCCGCTTCTTGTCTCCATACGGTGAGTCGCCTGAATTTTTATACTGAAGCAAATCCACTTTCACATCCGGGATTTGTTCGGTCATATATAACAAGGTAAGTACAGAACTCCATCCACACAAACTGGTTACCAAACCCGGAAATCCCTTTTTTTCATTGTCCCGCAAGTCTGTTAAAAGTGTCGAAGCTTTGTTGCTTTTTATTGCTTCAGCAGTAGCACGGTCAGCCGTAGTTGCATCATTATATAGCGGGTAATGCGAGAAATCGCTACTAATCACGAACAGGTTGTTCCCGTTCAAAAAAGGGTTTAAAATTTCAGCCAGTTTTTTTGCTGTTTCTACCGTCGATGAACCAATAATTATCGGCACGATCCTGAAATCGTTTTTCATATGATATTGCAGAAACGGGAGTTGTACTTCTATACTGTGCTCCGAGCGGTGTGCTTCGGGATAAAATTTAATAAGCCTGTTTTCGTCAATCAGTTTTTTGGCCAGTTCAAGATCGACTTTTACCGTGCCTAAGGGGGTTTCATAGTGGCCTTTGCAATAAACCGAAGCTCCCGTGAAAGTAGTTGTATGGCTTGATCCGATAATGAAAACGCGTTCAAACTTCCGGTTGGGGGCAATCTGGTTATAGGCTGATGCGGCAACCCCGCCGCTAAATATATATCCGGCATGAGGAACGATAATTGCTAAAGGAGGGGTATTACCTGTCTTTTCAGGGACAGAAGCAGCAAACAACTGTTGCAACTGAGTCTTTAGTTCAGCCGGGCTATCCGTATAAAAACGCCCTGCAGCATAAGGTTTCCGGTTCTGAACAACCTCCTGGCACGAGGCAGTAAACACATAAAATGCTGCCAGCAATAAGCATATTAGTAACCTGATTCTCATAGCTGTTAAGCTTAACAGCTACAAAGTTACTACATAATTTAATAAAAATGTAGCCCATACTTTTGTTTGAATGTTCAATTTCAATATTTTTGCATGGCTTAAAAAAGGATGGCAGATATTCGATTCTGGATGAGAAAGATTGTAGAATCGAAATTTATCCTGAAGAAAAAGGATTTTCTGATATTCAAATTAAGAAACATTGCTGGTCCCATAGTTCAACGGATAGAACGACAGTTTCCTAAACTGTAGATCCAGGTTCGATTCCTGGTGGGATCACTTATTAATTTCAACCTCATTTAGCATACAACCATTCATTTCGAATGATGATAGAATTGTCCACAGTCTGATGTGTTAAAATGTTTTACACTAATTGTCCAAAAAATATGCACTACCCAATAGTAATGTTTTTATAATTTACTAGCAATGAATATATTGGCAAAATGGAATATTGTTTGCTTAATTACCAGATAGTTGCTGTGATATTGACTTAATTAAACATCTAATAAATTTTACCATGAAAACACAAAGAAATAAGAAAATGTACGCGATGATTGCAATGCTGGTGACACTGCTTTCATTTAATGGGTTCGCTCAGAAAGAAAAGACCCCGACCATAACAAAAACTTTTGATATAAACCAACCGGGTACACTAAATGCCCGATCCTCCGGCGGAGGGGTTGAGGTAAAAACTCATAATCAGGAAGCAGTAGTGGTACAGGTATTTATACGAAAAAACGGGAGAATTTTATCTCCGTCAGATCCAATGGTCAATGATGTTCTGGACGTTTTTGATCTGGAGATTGAAAAAGATGGTTCTGTTATTACCGCAAATGTTGAACGCAAGGGAGGTTTCAATCTATGGAGAAATACAGGTATTTCATTAACCATCATAACACCCCGGGAAATGTCGTGCAATGTATCATCCAGTGGCGGAGGAGTAAAAATTTCAAATGTGTCAGGTACGCATAGTTTTACAAGCAGTGGAGGTGGAATACGACTTGAAAACATTACGGGAAGCACTAAGGCAAAGTCATCTGGCGGTAGTGTAAAGGCCACTAATCAGAATGGCGATGTTCATTTAAGCTCCAGTGGGGGAGGTGTTACTTTAAATGAAGCACAGGGTAGTGTTTTTGCGCATAGTTCAGGTGGTGGTGTACACCTGAATAATATTCATGGTGATGTGGATGCAGGTAGCAGCGGGGGAGGTGTAAGTATTACCGGAGAAGCTGGTTATGTGAAAGCCAAATCCAGCGGAGGTTCAGTCCGTCTTAATATTGGCAACTTAAGCAAGGGATTACACCTGGAATCCAGTGGAGGAGGAATTGATGCGATAATCCAGAATGGTGATAACCTCGGCCTTGACCTGGATTTGAGCTCTGGAAAAGTTAATATCGATCTTCATAATTTCTCAGGAAGATCTGAAAAAAATCGTGTAAAAGGAACGATGAATAATGGAGGGATCCCCGTTTATATGCGCGCGTCCGGAGGAAATGTTAATGTACGGTTTGAGGATTAGAAGGGAGGCAAGATAGGTGCGAGCGTAAAATTGGATTAGTATTACAAAGCCACTTTAAGCTGGTGGATTTTTGCCCTTGCCGGAGTATTGGCTATGGGAATTGCTCTGCTAATAGTGAGTTGGCAAAGCTGGCGGGCAGCTACGAGGAATCCGGTAGAGGCGCTGAGGTATGAATAAATCTAAATAAATTATAAAGAACCCTGACAAATGATACAATTTCGAAAACAGCAAACAATTACGCTGCATTAGGCTGGGTTATGGCCGATGAAATTCCGGGAGTAGAATATTTAATTATCATGTGTGCGGTGTAGTTGAAAATTTTCACCAGAAATCGCCAAGAAAAGTAATTCAGCCGTTGTTGATTATTAACGATTTGCACCGGAAATACGATGTGGGTTTCATTTCGGTTGCTTTCAATCAACAGGCCGGAAGTACGGTTATGGCATCATTAAAAGATTTATGGAACAGGTTTTATCCATCCGACCCGTTCAGATTTCATTACACCGATGATAACTACCAGCTTCAAATGAAAACCGACGAAAAACTGGCAGGACTTTTTTCTGTTTACACCGCATTATCGATATTGCTGACGGTATCGTTTCAATCCTGGAAAGCAGCAACACAAAATCTGGTCGATGCATTAAGATATGAGTGAAGTTTACGGTGAGTTGGCACCGGGTAATCAAGTTTTTTCTCCTTTTCAATTTTAGTTAATCGCTTTACTCTTTCAATATTTATTAAAGGAATGTCCCTTATCAATACGAAATGACAAACTTTTTAGTTTATAGATGTAATAATTAACAATATTTTTATATTTGTGTCTATGCAAACCATTCGAGGTATATTGGAAAAGGATCTAATTGTTCGACTTAAAAATGGTGATCAAACTGCTTTTGAACTGTTATTCCATTTTTATTACCCGGGATTGGTGATGTATGCCTCGCAGTTTACTGCTAATCTAACAGATGCCGAAGAGATTGTTCAGGATTTTTTTGTTCGTTTCTGGGAGAAACATAGGCAGTTAGTCCCTTGCGATTCACTTAAAAACTATTTTTTTTCTGCTGTGAAAAACGGTAGTCTTGACTTTCTGAAACACCAGGAAATCGAAAAGAAGTATATCAATGAGATGATTGGATTGTCAAAGCATCATTTGGCTTATGACACTGATTTGTTTGTTAGCTCTGAACTTCAGGAAAAGTTGAAGCAGGGGATTGACCTCCTTCCTGAAAAATGCAGGAAAATTTTTATGATGAGCAGGCTCCGGGGACTAAAGAATGAAGAAATCGCAACAGAATTGAATATTTCCAAACGGACAGTTGAGACTCAAATCAGCAAAGCCCTAAAGGTACTTCGTGTTGAGTTGAAAGACTATGTCGGATTATTATTCCTGCTGGGAATCTGACAAAATTTCTTACCATTAACAGATCATTTATTTTTCCTCAACTTACGTACGTGCATTTGTCGTTTCAGTCGTATTTAGTGTAGATTCAGAGAAAATAACTGATGAGCTAAAGAAATGACAAAGAATCTTCAAAAAGCACAGCAATACGAAAAGTTTATTGCAACCCGGAAGGATCAGAATATTGAGGCACAAATTGCGGAAGCAGAACAGATTGTTCATGCAATTGAAATAATTGATAGCCGGAAAGCATTTATACAAGTGCAAAAACGGATCCAAAAACAGAAAGATCATATGCGGCTTTTGAATATTCTTACCCAGCTCGCAGCTATCCTTTTTGTCCCATTACTTGTTATTTCCATCTGTTTTTTTTACAAATTAAATGTCCAATCCACAACTGAGCAATTTGCTATGCAGCAAATCTCCAACCCTTCAGGAGTACGTTCGAAAATTGTTTTACCTGATGGATCTAAAGTTTGGTTGAATGCAGAGAGCACCATTAGTTATAAGGTTCCTTTTGATTTCAAAAGCCGGAATGTTAAACTGACTGGCGAGGCATTCATTGAAGTCAAAAAAGACGGGCAAAGGCCATTTCAGGTGGAATCAGGAAAAGTGAAGGTAACTGTCCTGGGTACCCGTTTTAACTGCAAAGCATTTCCTGAAGATACGGTGATCGAGGTTGTCTTAGCTGAGGGTAAAGTAAAATTGAATTTAACCGGATCCCAAACAGGAAAAGGAATTATTCTGAAACCTGGAGGAAGGGCTGTGATTAATAAAATGACCAACCAAACCAACATCTCGACCGGAAACATAGAAAAATATATTGGCTGGCACGAGGGCAAACTGATTTTTGACGAATGTCCTTTGTCTGAGGTAGCCCGGAGGCTTGAGCGTTGGTTTGGAATTGAGGTAATTATTGCCGATCCCAAAATATATGATTGTCAGATTTCAACAACTTTTGAAAATGAATCATTGCATCAGATTTTAGCCTTGCTGGAATTAGCTTCACCTATTAAAACCAAACTGATTCCTGCTATGTTTGGAAAAGCAAACCAAACCGAAAGCAAGGAAAAAGTGATTATAACCAGTAAATATTAAAAATATGCCTATGAAAAGTTAAAATCATGAAACAAAAAAGGAAGTGCGCCAACACCTCCTTTTAGATTGCTCAGAAGAGCAGAATAAATTTTAATAAATTAAACATCCAAATTTATGAAAAAAAAGACGAATTTATTGTGTTCGGTCTTTCCCGGACATAGAAAAACTTTTAGGACTATGCGAATTTCTCTATTTCTTGTTTTAATCAGTACACTGCAAATATTGGCAGGAAACGGCTACTCGCAATCCAGATCCACCCGGCTGACCTTGGATATGAAAAATGTCACGATTAAAGATGTGCTTTTCCAGATTGAAAAACAGAGTGATTTTTATTTTCTTTATGATAGCAAATTGATCGATGTCCACAAAACAGTGGATATGGTTGTTCAAGATGAGCAGGTTGATGTGATACTGAACAAATTATTTGGACAAGGCAAAGTAAATGCTGTTATCAAAGACAGACATATCATTCTTACACCTGCACAAGGACTTATCATTCAGCAGGTATCGGGTAAGGTGACCGATGCCCTGGGCATTCCTCTCCTCGGAGTAACGGTTGTAGTAAAAGGAACGATCCATGGAACTATTACTGATAATAGTGGAAATTACTCTTTAACCGATGTTCCCGACAATGCTGTTCTGGTGTTTTCTTTTGTTGGAATGAAAACACTGGAGGTAGCCGTAAATGGGAGGACCAATATCAATGTTAAAATGGAGGAAGGAGAAATCAAGGTGGACGAAGTGGTTGTAATTGGTTATGGTACACAACGGAGAGAAGCTGTAACAGGTTCAGTCGCTTCAATGCCTGGAGACGTGTTGCGCGATGTGGCATCGTCTAATATTACCCAGGCCTTGCAAGGACGGGTATCCGGGGTGGAGATGTCGCAAACCTCAACCAAGCCGGGTGCCACCATGCAAATCCGTATTCGCGGTACGCGTTCGTTGAATGCCAGCAACGATCCGCTGGTAGTACTGGACGGTATCCCCTTTGCCGGGTCTATTAGCGACATCAACCCCAACGACATCAACAGCATTGATATACTGAAGGATGCCTCGGCAACCGCTATCTATGGCTCGCGCGGCGCCAACGGCGTTATATTGATAACAACCAACAAAGGGAAAAGGGGACAAAAAGCACAGGTAACTTACAATGGTTATTATGGCTTGAAAAGTGTTTTTGCCGAATATCCTATGATGGACGGGCCGGAATTTGTTGCTCTCCGGGCAGCAGCCGGTCAGTACACGAACGGGGGGGACGAATCCGATGATGTAAATACCGATTGGCAAGATTTGTTTTACAGAACCGGTATGGTAACAAGCCACGACGTAGTCGTTTCTGGTGGCACCAATCAGGGCAACTATAACTTTGGTGTGGGCTACTACCGCGATGAAGCTGTACTGCCTGAGCAGGACTACAGTCGTTTTTCGATGCGCGGGACTCTTGACCAGGGAATAGGCGAATTTTTCCGCTTCGGCTTCACCACAAATAACAATTTTTCTATTACTAACGGTAGTAACCTGGGGCTGTACGGTGTCTTAAGCAGTTCGCCTATTGCCAACCCGTATAAAGATGATGGAACGTTGAAAAGAACTATAAAGATGCCGTTAGATGAAAATTGGGTGTATACAAAAGAAACGATAGAAAATCTGGGCGATAAATGGCAAGATCAAACCAAGACATATGGCTCCTACAATACTCTGTACAGCGAGGTGAAAATTCCTGGAGTAGAGGGCTTAAAGTATCGCCTCAACATTGGCTTGAATTTTCGTACGAGTAACAGTGGCAGCTACACAGGAGAGGGAGTATTCAGTGCCACGGAAACGACCGAATCGACTGCTTCTATCCGTAATTCGCTTACCACCAACTGGGTAATTGAAAACCTGCTGACCTACGACCGTACCTTTGCCGAAAAGCACCGGGTGAATGTAGTAGCTTTGTATTCTGCCGAGCAAACCAAATACAACAGTTCCTACGTTTCTGTAAAAGATATTCCAACCGACCAATTCCAATACTTCAATTTGGGGCATGCAACCGGTGATATTACTATTGATCCTGGTTCTGATTTCCAGGATTATTATAAGAGCGGCCTGATGTCGTGGATGGGACGGGTAATGTACTCATACGATGATCGCTATATGCTGACTGTTGCCCTTCGCTCCGATGGCTCTTCAAGGCTGGCCAGGGGACATAGATGGCATACCTATCCGGCCGTATCGGCCGGATGGAACATCAAAAAAGAATCGTTTATGCAAAATATTACCGCAATTGATATGTTGAAGTTGCGTATGGGCTATGGAGAAACCTCCAACCAGGCTGTTGACCCTTACAAGACACTTGGACTTTTAGACACCAGACCTTACAACTTTGGCGATGATGAATATTCTGTGGGGTACTATGTATCCGAGTTGTCTAATTCTGATTTGGGTTGGGAATACTCCAGCACATGGAACTACGGCTTGGACTTCGCCGTTCTGAATAATCGCCTGTCCGGTACCATGGAGTACTATATACAGAACACCAAAGATGTTCTTCTGAGTGTTAGTCTCCCCAGTACGTCGGGCGTAAGCAGTTACATGGCAAATATAGGGGAAACCCAAAACAAAGGTATTGAACTATCGCTCAACGGCGTAATATTAGACGACCTTAACGGCTGGACATGGGAAGCCGGCGTCAACCTGTATGTCAACCATAACAAGCTGAAAGCACTTGCTTCGGGACAAGAGAGGGACGAAGCCAACTGGTGGTTTGTAGGCCATCCCATTGATGTAATCTTCGACTATGAGAAAATAGGACTCTGGCAGGAAGATGATGAATACCTGGAAACCTATGAGCCGGGGGGGAATGTAGGTATGGTTAAAGTGAAGTATACCGGCGATTATAATACTGATGGTTCGCCCACAAGGAAAATTGACACCGACGACCGGCAGATCATTAGTGTAGAACCCGATTTTCAGGGTGGCTTCAGCACCCGTATAGCATATAAAGGATTTGACCTTAGCGCTGTCGGCTCTTTTAAACGTGGTGGTATTATCAACAGTACCCTCTATGGATCGTCAGGCTACCTCAATTTGATGAGCGGACGCAGGGAGAACGTAAAGGTGGACTACTGGACAGAAGAGAATACTGGTGCCAGGTATCCAAAGCCAGGAGGTAAAGCAGACGGCGACAATCCAAAGTATGGCAGTACCCTGGGGTACTTCGATGCATCGTACCTGAAGATACGCACCATAACACTTGGTTATAATTTCGGGCGCAGCAACTGGATGAGAGACTTCGGTATTGACAAACTCCGGTTTTACGTCACTGTACAGAACCCATTTGTGATATTCTCGCCTTATAAAAGAGAATCAGGTATGGACCCTGAAACCAATTCATACGGAGACGAAAATCAGGCAGTAACTACTTCTTTTCAGGAACGTTTGCTAATTGTAGGTACTAACACTCCTTCAACACGTAACTACTTGTTTGGTATTAATTTGACATTCTAAAAAAAGATAATAATGAAACGTACACATATAAAAACTTTAATAGGAATAGCTGTGATAACATTGTTCCTGGTTGCATGCTCTGATATTTTGGACGAAACGCCGCGCAGTATATATACACCTGATTATTTCAAAACAGAAAATGGTGTTATGGGAGGATTAACGTCGATGTACGCCCACCTGCGCTACATTTACGGACAAGCCTACTACTATAATACTTGTCTCACCGGCACCGATGAAGCCACATACGCTCAGAGTGCAGATAAAAACTTTAAGGACATGGACTGTTCAGGTGTGGGGGCTATTACTGCCTCCAGCAGTCGTACCGATGTATTGTGGTCAACTGCATTCCCTAATATCAACAACGCCAGTGGTATTATTGAAAATGCTGTCGTGCTGGGTATGTCGGAAGCGCTGATTGCCGAAGCCAGATTCTTCCGTGCGTTCGACTACTTTTTGCTGGTACAAACGTTCGGTGGGGTGCCTTTGGATTTGGGCTCAGGGGTACTGGCGTTCAACCTGGATCCTGTGAGAGTTTCTGTGCGCAACACCGTACCGGAAGTCTACACCCAGGCCATATTCCCGGACCTGTTGACAGCGATAGAGGATTTGCCGGAGACCGGACGTGTAACCGGTGGCGTAACCAAAACGGCGGCACGCTTTTTCTTGGCAAAAGCTTACCTGACATACGGATGGTGGCTCGAAAACCCAGATAATATTGCTACTTATCCGGAGTGTGAGCGGATCGACCCAGACGGACATGATGCTACCTGGTATTTTCAGCAGGCATACGACGAGGCAACAACTGCCATTGATAACCCGGGGCCCTTTGGTTTACAGGGAACATATTATGACATTAACCTGGCTCAAAACGACCGTAACAATGAAATTTTGCTGTATGCCGACCACACGGAGTCAAGCGAATACTATAACGGAGGCAGCTTTACTTATGGCAGTGGCGGTGCCCCGGATAATTTTGCCGTTTGGATGATGACATGGAACTATACAGTTATTAGAAGTGCTACGGATGAGACATGGAGTAGTGTGGTAAGTTCAGTTCAGCGTGAAGCAGAACAACATCTTGGTCGTCCGTGGACACGTATGTGCCCTACTATCGGCGTAATTGAAAACACCTTTGCCGACAAAACAAATGATTCCCGGTACGATGGTACTTTTACAACCGTTTACCGTGGCAATTGGGATAAAGGTGACGTTACAAATGAGTATTTGTATAATGCAAACAATGTGCTGGTTTATCCGGGGGATGCAATACTGTCTTTCCTGGACGAAGAACCGGCGACGGATATTGATTACCCTGATTCGCAGGGTAAAAGTAATATTGGTGCAGGTGTATTGTCAGGAAGGGGCGATTTTGTAATATCGCCGCGCGGCATAAGCAGGATCGTATATCCGGGGCTTTGGAAACTTGGTGTCTACCGCACCGACAATGGAGACGGACTCGGGCAGCCAAATGCCGGCAGTACCCGTCCTTTTAACATTGCCAAATTTTCGGAGTTTTACTTTATTGCAGCCGAAGCGGCTGTGAAAGGTGCCACCACGACAGGTGGTAAAAGCGCCAGAGAATTAATTAATGTTATTCGTGCACGTGCCGGTGTCTGGCGCTGGGACAACAATGGAAATATCGCCAAAGAGGAAGACCATAGTGCTGAGATGATTGCTGCCACGCCCACTGAGATTACCATTGACTATATTCTTGCCGAGCGTTCGCGCGAATACTACGGCGAAGGCTATCGCTGGTTAGATTTGGTACGTACACAAAAATGGGCAGACTTCGCTGGCTCTTACGAAATTTGCGGAAGTTCGTATGGAGACCATACACCTGTAACGGTAACGCGCACAATTGAAGATTATTTTTATCTGCGCCCCATTCCGTCTGGCCAGCTTGATGGTTTGGAGATGACCGATGCAGAAAAAGATGCCTATCAAAACCCTGGATATGATTAGTCTGATGAATTATGATTAAATAGATTGGTTGCCCAAAATTGGGTAACCAATTTTTTATTTTATTAGGCATTATTTAGAATGAAAAGTTATAACTTGAAAATTTCTCTGTTAATAAATTAAAATGATTATCCGTTGTTTTGCCTAAATTGATTTTTGTATGAGACTGATGCAATCATCAACCTGTCAAAAAGATCCTCTCCAAAGTATCTCCTGTTGAATTTGTAGCAAAACTCATTGAGATAGTTTTGAAGGTATTCCGGTTTTATATCATGAAAAATATCCAGTAACATTCGTTTTGCGTTACTAATTGCAATATGAACCCAGGGTAATGTTTTGCCAATCTCATCTTTGGGGATTACTTGGGGACGGTGTTCTTTTACAATATCTTTCAGTTTGACGTGACGTTGAATTATCCGAGTCTATGGTCGATTGCTCAGTCACATTTTCTTCCACTAATGGCGTTATTGTTTTTGATCTCAAGTCGTTTATAACGATCATTTTGATATGCCCAACTTGTCGGGGCTTTCCGTTTTTAGTCGTCTCTCCTTCAACAGGCTGACTTTCTGCCATGACAAGAACTTTACTCTTTTTCTGGCTTCCACGGCCTCTTTTCAAAGGTTTGTTTTTGTCCTGGTCTGGAGTTTCTGTAGAAAAGAATCCTTCATCTAATTCGATTACTCCTGATAGTGGGTACTGTTCATCGCGCTTGCCCATTACTGACCGCAGTTTATGGAGCATCCCCCAAATAGGTTCATAACGTTTATGTCCCAACTGGCGTTGAAGTTCTGATGCTGAAAAGCTTTTCTTAGTCGAGGTTAACAAATGAATAGCTATAAACCAATACCGGATAATCATATTAAAAAGTCTTACGATTTTGCGGTAAGGATTGTGAAAATGTAACAACACTTATCATCTGAAAAGAAAGAGTACATTCACAGTAAGCAAATATTGAGAAGTGGAACTTCATTGTTGAATCCAGATTTACAGTGGGATATTAAAGAGAAGTTGTCTTTTCGTTAAACTTCTTCTTATAACTTAAAGGTGTATATCCCATTATTTCTTTAAATTTTTTTATAAAATAAGAAGTGCTGGTGTATCCGCAGGTATAGCAAATTGATGCTATGGAAAGATCTTCTTCTACAAGTAAACGACAGGCATGTTTAATTCTTATTTCGTTTAGAAACTGAATAAATGTTTTATTGGTCCTTTTTTTAAAATAGCGACAAAAAGCAGGAGTTGAAAGGTTTGCGATTGCAGCTGCTTTCTCCAGAGGCAGCCCATCGTGATAATTGTTAATTAAGAACTTATATACTTTATTGAGTCGGTCTGAATCATTTTTGTTGATCATTTCCTGAACGGTTGGACTGGATAGGAATTGAAATTCTTTTTTTGACACAATTACTTCAAGAATAGAAAAAAGAAGAGTGATACGTTTGAATCCGGCTGCTTTACAAATTGATCTC
The DNA here is from genome assembly GCA_963662895.1 of Prolixibacteraceae bacterium. GTDB lineage: Bacteria > Bacteroidota > Bacteroidia > Bacteroidales > Prolixibacteraceae > GWE2-42-39. Next base: position 2,799,526 of record OY759981.1, read on the forward strand.
ATCAAGGAAATAACTTCAAGCCGGGTGTTTCCTGTTATCTTAATTCCCCTCTGAGAAAGCTGAATAAGATCAAGTATATTTTTTGACTCAGGCAATTGCCAGAATTGTTCTCCGAAAACATTTTTTTTGAAGAGAATAAATATTACTTCAGAAGATAAGTTGTTGTTTTCTTGCATATATTTTCTATCGCTGTACCAAACATGAGGAATATTTTCTCCGATTAATATAAGATCTCCAGGATTAAAGGATTCTATTGAATCTCCTATAATCCGGGTACCGGTACCCTGAATAACAAGTAGTATTTCAATATCAGGATGAAAATATAAAGGATTAGGAAAATATTTAAATTTCATGTGCTCCACACAGAATGAATGGTTGATGTTCGCTTCTATCTTTTGAAAAACTGGCAACATGTCAAAATCAAGCTATTTTAAGATAAAATATTTTCACATCTACACAATATAACTTACCTAACTTTGGGCATTATAGGCATCTATAATCAGTCTGCATAATTTGTCATCATACAATGTTTGCAAAAATAGTAAAAAAATGACTATTAAAGAACGAATGTAAAGGCATAATAAATTTACAATAAACATTCACGAAACGAGCTTTTGTAATTTTGAAGATTAGTAAGGTGAAATGTTATATGAGACAGAGAGGAAATGATGTCGTCCCGATTTATGAAATATAATAGGCCAAGCCTATGTTAGATAAACGCATTCAATAAAAACAACTAATTTAAACAATAAGTTATGTGTTACGAATTAATGTCCCCAGATCAAATCCGGGAAGCAATAGACAAAAATACCCTGGTTGCTTTAGCCCTGGGGGGGTGGGAATACCATGGAGAACACCTTTGCCCGGGGGTTGATACCCTGCCTTTTATGAGTGGCGAAGCCCAAAAGCAGAGGCCAATCGACCATACCGGAGAACAGGAAACGTCCTTAATGATGACACTTGCCCCCGAAGAAGTGGATATGGGCCGTTTCGACGGGAAGCAATGGTATGCCCAATCAGCAGTTAAAGCCAACATGGATTATGCCAATAAAGCAAAAACATTCATTTTGGGTGATTTGAAAAAAGGATGGGTAAATAGCAGCAAGATGGCAGGCTGGGAATTAACAGGTTTGTTATCGCAATCGTATCGTCGTTGGCATATTTGACAGGTACACTTGAATACGGGGCTATTCCTATAGAAAAAAACAATCACATACACCATGCAATTATTCGGCAGTTTTTAAAAAAGTATTTGTCGTTTATGCAAAACATATATTTAAAATCTTATGAAATTTAAATGAATGAAAAACATGAAGCACAACTCTACACTAAAAAAAAATTTCAACCCCATCGGAATATGCTTGCTTTTATTTATTTTGACACAGCCGGTGTTTGCAGCTTCCGTCCGGGGAACAAAACCAGCACTAAACTTACAGGATATCAGAATCAGACAGGTTTTTGAGGCTATCGAAAAGCAAAGTGAGTTCTCAGTCCTGGTAATAAGTTCAGATATTGACCTCGAACAAAAGATTTCAGTAGATATAAATAATTTCAAAATACAGGAAGTCCTCGATCAACTCCTTTCCTCCAGAGATATTCGTTATTCCATGAAGGATAAAAACATTTTGATTTACAAACAAGGAAAACAGCCCAACACCTCGTTTCAGGCTCAAAAGGAAATCAAAATTACCGGAGTGGTCTCCGATGAGGAAGAAGGGTTGATACCCGGGGCCAATATTATTGTCAAAGGGACCACGATGGGAACAATCACCAACATAAACGGAGAATTTACCATCACAGTACCCAACGACACATGTGTCTTACAATTTAGGATGATCGGGTACAAAACGGAAGAAATAACCGTTGGGCAAAAACGAATTCTGACTGTTACACTTTCGAAAGAAGTCACTAATGTCGGAGAAGTGGTGGTCGTTGGGTTTGGTAAACAGAAAAAGACTGACTTGGTGGGATCAGTCACCTCAATCAGTACCGGGGAGTTGAAAAAAGTATCTTCGAGTAATATGACCACTATGTTGGCCGGAAACATTGCTGGCATTATCTCCTACCAGCGGAGCGGTGAACCGGGAGCTGACAATGCCGACTTTTTTATCCGTGGAGTTACCACTTTCGGATACAAAAAAGATCCACTGATTCTCATTGATGGAATCGAAGTTTCCAAAACAGATCTGGCACGTATTCAACCTGATGACATTGAAAATTTCTCCATCATGAAGGATGCAACTTCTACCGCTGTTTACGGGGCTCGTGGGGCAAATGGGGTTATAGCCATTACAACGAAGGAAGGAAAAGAAGGAAAAATGAAAATATCTGTCCGGTTAGAAAATGCGTTTAGTACGCCAACCAATAAAATCGAATTAGCCGACCCGATTACCTATATGAGGTTAGGAAATGAAGCCGTTCTAACCAGGGATCCGGGCGGAACACTTCCATATTCCAGAACAAAGATTGATAACACAGTTGCCGGGACTAATCCATATGCTTATCCTGCAACTGACTGGTACAACGAAATGTTTGAAGATTATGCCAATGCCCGGCGATTGAACCTAAATGCCAGCGGTGGAGGGAAAATTGCCCGCTATTACTTAGCGGCTACATTCAACCAGGACAATGGGAACCTGAGAGTGGACAAACGGAATAATTTTAACAACAATATTAAACTCCAAACCTATTCTTTAAGGTCAAATGTTAACTTCAATCTGACCCATACGACGGAAGCCGCTCTTCGTTTGTCAGCCGTTATTGACGACTATACGGGGCCAATCAATGGAGGGACGACTGTCTACAACCAGGTTATGCATGCCAACCCGGTGTTATTTCCGCCTTATTATGCCCCCGATGAAACAAATAAAATAACCAACCATATTCTATTCGGAAATTACGGGACAGATGCAAACTACATCAACCCATATGCTGAAATGGTTAAAGGGTATAAAGATTATTCCAGGACAAAAATCGATGCCCAGTTTGAGTTGACCCAGGATTTATCCTTTATTACCCAAGGATTATCTGTAAGAGCTTTGTTCAATACCTCCCGCTATTCCTATTTTGACGTGTCTCGTTTTTATAATCCTTTCTTTTATAATATAGGTTATTATGACAGGACGGACGATAAATATAATTTAGCGGCCTTAAATGAAACATCAGGAACAGAATACCTGGGATATCAGGAGGGGCTTAAAGAAGTAAGTTCTTCTACTTATATTGAACTAATGGCGAATTATAGCCACACATTCAATGAAGATCATACTGTCAACGGAATGCTTGTTTATACAATGCGTAATTCTCTGGCAGGAAATGCCGGGAATCTTCAACTGTCGTTGCCTCATCGTAACCTTGGGGTGTCAGGCCGGGCAACATACTCATACAAAGGAAAGTATTTCGGTGAGTTTAACTTCGGATATAATGGAAGTGAACGTTTTCACAAATCACACCGTTTCGGGTTCTTCCCGTCAGCAGGTATAGCCTGGACCATTTCCAATGAAACGTTTTGGCATTCCAATGCTATTTCCAATTTGAAACTCAGGGCGACCTATGGTTTGGTGGGGAACGATGCTATTGGGAGTGATTACGACCGTTTCTTCTATTTGTCCAATGTTGATATGAATAACTCAGACCGCTATGCCCAATTTGGTTACCCCAATAGCTATTATGGGCTTTACGGCATTTTGGTTACCAGAAACTCTAATGAAGATATTTCCTGGGAAGTTGCCCGGAAAACCAATATCGGGTTTGAACTGGGTTTATTTGAAAAACTTACTTTAGAAGCCGACTATTTTGAGGAGCATCGTAGTAAGATTCTAATGGATCGTGCATCAATTCCGACAACCATGGGATTAACTACCACCGAAAGGGCTAACGTGGGTGAGGCAAAATCCCACGGTATTGATGGATCTCTTGATTTTTCCACCAATGTAGGGCGATCCTCCTGGCTGAAAGCCCGCGCAAACTTCACTTATGCAACAAGTGAATTCTTAACATATGAAGAGCCAAAGTACAAAGAAGCTTACAGGCAACATGTAGGACTATCACTTTCACAGAAAACAGGGTTAATTGCTGAACGCCTGTTTATTGATGAAGCAGACGTTGCTAACTCTCCGGTACAAACCTATAGTAATTACATGGCTGGAGATATTAAATATCATGATGTAAATAAAGATGGGAAAATTACCGATGCAGATGCTGTACCAATCGGATATCCGACCGATCCGGAGATCATTTATGGATTCGGCTTCTCCGCCGGGTATAAAAATATTGACTTCTCTTGTTTTTTCCAGGGATCTGCGCGTTCCAGCTTTTGGATTGATGCCAGTGCTACTTCCCCCTTCAATAATGAAACACAGTTGCTCAAAGCTTATGCCGACAGTCATTGGTCGGAAGATAACCAGGATTTATATGCCCTGTGGCCACGTTTAAGCCCGACAATAGTTGGCAATAATAGTTGGCCAATCAATACCTGGTTTATGCGCAAAGGAGCTTTCCTTCGTTTAAAATCATTGGAGGTTGGCTATACGCTTCCTGTTACATGGATGAAAAAAATCCATTTATCCAACGCCAGGTTTTATATGAATGGAACCAACCTTCTTTGCTTTAGCAGATTTAAACTCTGGGACATTGAAATGGGAGGTAATGGTTTAGGTTACCCTATTCAAAAGTCATACAATATTGGAGTTGTCGTATCATTTTAAAAACAATCAATTATGAAAAATATAAGACTATTTACCGGGCTAACACTGCTTTTTTCCATAATAACCTTCACTGCTTGTGATGATTACCTGGATGTTGTGCCCGACAATATCGCCACCGTCGACAACGCTTTTACCAGCAGGGCGATGGCTGAAAAATTCTTGTTTACCTGTTACTCATATATGCCTGAACACGCAGATATTGAATCACAGGTGTTTCTGGCTGGCGATGAATTTTGGCTTCCTTATCCTCAGCTTCCCGTATATTTTTATAGTACCGTATTTGAGTATATTGCCAGAGGAAACCAAAATGTTTCCGATCCTGTTTTGAATTACTGGGATGGAAATAAAAGTATGTTTACAGCAATACGGGATTGTAACATTTTTTTGGAAAGAATTGATGATGTTCCCGGGATGTATCCGTTCGAAAGAAACAGGTGGATATCAGAGGTAAAATTTCTAAAAGCATATTATCATTACTGGCTCCTCCGGATGTATGGTCCCATTCCGTTGATCCGGGAAAATCTGCCGGTTTCTGCCGGCATTAAAGAGGTGCAAGTTAAACGGGAACCTGTTGACGATTGTTTCGATTACATTGTCAGCCTGTTGGATGAAGCCATCCCTGATCTTCCCTTAAAACTCCAGAACGAAACAACTGAAACCGGGCGGGCCACACAACCTATTGTTCTGGCAGTAAAGGCAAAGATATTGGTCGAAGCGGCCAGCCCTTTGTTTAACGGGAATACCGACTATGCTTCCTTTATAAGGAAAGCGGATGGGGTTCAGTATTTTAATCAGGCATTCGACAAAAAGAAATGGGAAAAAGCAGCTATTGCATGTAAAAATGCTATTGACACCTGCCATTTAGCTGGATTCCATTTGTACGAGTATTTGCCAAATGTATCGGAAAATTTGGTACCTGAAATTATTACTCAAATGAGTATCCGGAATAGTGTAGCCGACAACAACTACAACTATAATAAAGAAGTGGTCTGGATGAATCCAAACAGTACATCCGATTATTTGCAAAGACTATCCACGACTACTCTTAATCCGTCCAACACAACGAATGAAAGTACAAGGTCATTATTGGCCCCTCCCCTTCGGATTGCTGAAATGTTTTATACAAAAAATGGTGTCCCGATTGCTGAGGATGAAGAATGGGAAAACTCAGGGAAATATGCAGAAAGATACAAAACAAAAACGGCGACTGAAGTCGATAAGTTTCATATCAAGGAAGGAGCAACAACTGCAATCCTTAATTTTGACAGGGAAGCCCGGTTTTATGCGAACCTGGGTTTCGATTGTGGATTATGGTATGGCATTGGCAAGTTCGATGTTGACGATCAATGGGATATACAAGGGAAACAAGGTCAGGCTGCGGGAAAAAGACTTCTGACCAATTACTCAACCACAGGTTATTATTGTAAAAAATTGGCTCACTATCAAAATGTTATTTTGCCGGGAGCTGGCGCAGGGTATACTGTAGTTAACTATCCTTGGCCAATTATTCGTTTAGCCGATTTATATCTGCTTTATGCCGAAGCACTCAATGAAGCCTCCGGCCCTTCTGAAGAAGTATACACCTATGTTAACAAAGTAAGGAAACGGGCAGGATTGGAAAATGTGGAAGTTGCCTGGCCTGCTTATGCAAAAACTTTAAAAAAACAAAAATACACTACCGTTGACGGATTAAGAGAAATTATTCAGCAGGAACGGCTGATTGAATTAGCCAACGAGGGGCATCGATACTGGGATATCCGAAGATGGAAACGGGCAAAAGATATATGGGATAACCAACCTATTCAGGGATGGGATGTAGATCAGGATGAAACAGCTACTTATTACCGTGTCCGGACAATTTTTACACGTTCCTTCAGTACAAAAGATTATTTGTGGCCTATCCGGGAGTATAACTTATCGGTTAACCCGAATCTGGATCAGAACCCGGGATGGTAATTTTCTATCTAATAATTTAAAAGCTAACAATATGAAAATAAAATTCTTTATCCCATTATTATTTGCAGGTATATTTCTGATTATTTCGTGCAGTGAAGAAAATGAGAGGATACCAATGACATCCGACACTACAATTCCTGAGGTAGTATCCAATATACGGATGGAACCACTTCCGGGAGCAGTAAAATTAACTTACGATATACCTGATGACCAAGACCTTTCATACATCAAAGCTGAGTGTATGATTAACGGTGTTTTGCGTGAAGTTAAATCATCCACGTATCAAAATAGTTTAACTATTAACGGATTTGCGGACAATTCTGTTTATTCGGTTAATCTTTATTCTGTAAGCAGAAGTGAGGTGGTATCGAAACCGGTAATCGTTGAAGTGCAACCATTGAACCCTCCTTTTCAGGAAGTTTTTAAAAATATTTCCTTAGTCAAGGCCTGGGGAGGGGCAACAGTAATATACGAGAATCCTACAGAAGCTGATCTGGCAATCTCTTTAATTTATATAGACAGCACCGGTTATTGGAATTCCGGAGTAACTTCTTATACAAAAAGGAAGCAGGGGGACTTTTCCATACGGGGATTCGACCCGGAAGAAACAACATTTGGGGTTTGTCTCCGTGACCGGTGGGAAAATATGACAGATACAATCGTTAAAGTTTTGACCCCGATGATGGAAAAACAGTTAGACCGACAGAATTTCAGTGAAGTAAAGTTGCCGGGCGATGTTAATGATGCATGGGGCTGGGTTATGCCTAATATCTGGGATGGTATAATGGTCGATCCCAATGCCGCCGGATTTCATACGGATATAGACGGGGTTTGGCCGCAATATTTCACTTTTGATTTGGGGACACAGGAAGGTGTCAAACTGAGCCGTTTTAAATTCTGGCAAAGGAATATGAATGGAGTAACTCCTTATAATGATCGTAACATCAAAAAGTTTGAAATATGGGGGAGTATGAATCCTAACCCGAATGGCGCATTCGATGAATCATGGGAACTCTTACTCACCGGAGAATCAGTAAAACCATCAGGTTTGCCTCTTGGACAATATACAGATGAAGATTTGCAAGCGCTTGTTGATGGCGACGAATTTGAATTTCCTCTTGATGTTACTGACGATGTGCGCTATATCCGGATAAAGGTAACTGAAACCTGGGCAAAAATAAAATCTTTTTATGTGATGGAAGTTGCATTTTGGGGAGCAGAACCGAAAGATTTAAACAGTGATTAATTTTTGATTCTTTCTGCCAGGTATTTTAAATTAAAACAAATTATTAAAGTATGAAAAAAATAATATATGCAATCATAGTTATCCTTTTTTGGGGAGGCATGTATGCCTGTACCCAATGGGACGAGTATAAAAAATACATAGATGAAGAGATTATCTATCCACAAAAGCCGGATTCTCTAAAAACGTATCCGGGGAAAAACCGGATTCTGCTTGAATGGACCATTGCTGATCCGAAAGTCTCTTCCTGTAAAGTTTTTTATAATCAGGAAGGGATACAGGATTCTGTTATTGTTCCTGTTAATGCAGAGCACAACTATTCGAATGATACAATCAGAACAGTGATAGAAAACCTGATAGAATCAAATTGTATTTTTAATGTTATATCGTACGACAACTTAGGGCACTCATCACTAACTGTAGAAGCAGAAGAATTTGTGTATGGTGAAAATTATGAAAAATCATTAATAAACCGGACTCTTCGAAGCCGGTTTGTTGATACAGACGGACTTCATCTTCAGTGGTATCCCGCAACAGATGAGACCGAACTAGAGATAGAAATAAACTATACGGATAATCAGGGAAATCAGAAAACTGTTTTTGTAGCCGATTCCGTTATAGCTAACACAATTGCTGATTTTAATGTTAATTACCCTTTTACTTATCGCACATCGTATTTGCCAACCACAACAGCAATTGATACTTTTTATTCGTCTCTCATTGAGGACCAGATTACTTTCCCGTCCGGATTAGTAAATTCGGAAGCACCATTTGAAATAACAGACAGAGGATGGTGGTTTAATGGTAGGTTTGGGGACCTATATGGCTGGATTGTAAACGATGCTGCGGCAGCAAATGGAACCGTCGATAATTACAGGGCATATTGTATGGTATTCTGGACTTGGGCGGCCTATAATTATAGCCCGTCTCCTACTATTTCGAACGGAAAAATATATCAGACAATCTCGCTCTCACCGGGAACATACTCATTTAAAGCAACTGTTAAATACATTTCCACTTCAGTTGATGAAGTTTATCTTGCAGTAAATACAGGGCTTTCGTTACCAGACGTCGACAATGTTGAAAAAGAAGCAATTTCTTATACTACAGTCTCTCCAGGTTTGGTAGAGGGGACTGTAATAGAGTGCGAATTCACAATAGAATCGTCAGTCGTAGGCTCATTAGGCTTGGTTGGAAATTCATCTAATCAGAATGAGATTGTATTCAAAAAATTTGAATTAATAGAAAAATAAATGAAACGGCGTATTTTTGTGAGGAACGCCTCCTTGGGAGGGGCGGCAATAGTATTAGCCCCGCAATTGACAGTTTGCGATAAAATCTCTGACTTACAAAGTTATGGTTCGACTCTTCGCGACAGGCTTTGGATGTGGGGGCATGAGCCGGAAACAATTATCGGGATTGATAATGTGCCCAAAGGGGAAAATATCAGCATGGCAGATGCCATCCGGTTTATGGGAATTCCGAATGTTTGTGTCATCAGTTATCTGGACAAACCTGAACCGCCTTTTGATAAATATATCAAACAATTCCGCAATACAAAGCGGGTGGCTTGGAGCCTTATTTCAGGCCCGGCTAAAAAGTACTCATACGAACAACAGAAGCAGGAAGCTTTTAGGCTGCTCAAAAAGATGCAGAACCTGGTTAGCTTTTACCTGGATGATTATTTTGTTGATAACGCGGTTCCTTCTACCCAAGGAGGTATTTCCCCTGCGAACATGACATTGGAACAAATTTGTAGTCTGCGAAATGAGATACTGGAACTGAAGCAAAAGCCCGAATTATCCATGGTTCTTTATTCCCATCAACTTCATCCCGGAATCAAGCCTCATATTGACTGTTGCGATGTTGTATCGCTTTGGACGTGGTGGGCTAATGATTTGGCTATTCTAAACGAAAATTTCAAAAAATACAGGGAAATTATCCCCGACAAACCAACACTCCTCGGAGTTTACATGTGGGATTTTGGCAATAGAAAACCAATTTCAGTGAAGTCTATGAAACTGCAATTAGATTTTGCCCTTAAGAAACTTCAACAGCGGCAGATTGACGGAATGATTTTTCATTGTACCCCGCTTTGTGGCTTAGATTTGGAAGCAGTCCATTATTCGCGGCAATGGATTGCCGAACATGGCAATGAACGAATATGATCGAAGAAGTAATAGGTCGATTGTGTAGGACAATGTACTACAGACTCTGTATGAAGAAATCCTGTCTGGCAATATTTTCAGCCTGCTTGGATTTTGTGAATCAAATATCTGTAACCAAACTTTATCGCTATGAAGATGCGAATTATACAAAAAATGAAATTAAGCCCTGTTTTTTTTATCACTTTGCTGGTTATGAGCGGATGTATGGAAAAAACCGATTGGAAGAAACAGGAAGAGAAGACGGAGATATCTGCCCCTGCGGTTTGCCGGGCTCCGGAAGGAAACAGTAACCTGGGTATTGAACCGGCACCCTTCGACCTGTCTTTGCTTCCGAAAAATCAAAAAACAACGAAAGATGAATCATATATTATTCCAACTGTTTTTCATGTTTTCGGGACAGATTTTGGGAATGGGCGAACTGTCACCTTTGAACTTGTTGACGATGCTTTACGACGGACAAATGAAGATTTTCAGGGACTGACACAAGACTGGGATGCTGTTACTCCCCCCTTTGATGGAGTTAAACAGAAAATGGATATTGAATTCCGTCTGGCCGACTTTGATCCGGAAGGAAACCTGACAACAGGAGTTATTTTCTATCCTGAAGAAAAAGGGCTCGGTAATGCAAATGGTTATAACGACAAAATTCAGAAATATGCATGGAACAATTATAAATATAAGAATGTTTATATCTTGCATGATCTTTACGATGACGGTGCTCTTAATAATTCTGGCATATCCTGGTACCCGAATACATGGATGAGTGATAACAACCTGGCCAGGACTGTATACAACGGGGCTTACTTAGGAAACAATACCGACGAAAATTTCCGATCGGTTCTTACCCATGAGTTCGGGCACTGGCTTAACTTACTCCATACTTTTGAAGGAGGATGCAATGAGGAGGCTATTACCGGGGGAGATGAGGTGGCAGATACCCCTCCGGCAGATCGAATGTATATGGGGCAGAATGACCGGAATTGTTTCGATGAATTAACAAATTGGCAGAATTTTATGAATTATTCGGATAATTATGCCAATTTCACACACGGGCAGGTCGAACGGATGTTGGTTGCCCTTCAGCATGCATCAAGAAAACCGATATGGCAGCAGGAAAACCTGAATGCAACTTTATTGCCAGAAGGCGTTGTTTCCATTGTCCCGGAAGATCGTTTTTTTGAAGAAGACATCCTTTCCAATGATGGAACAGTAAACGACAAATGCCTTCTAAGAATAAAAAGAGGCAGGCTAATCGGTACTCCCGATACTTATCTGGATGCAGCAACTTACTCAGTCACTGGCTTGCCAGAGGGGATTGAATGTAAATTCCAAATTACGGATGCCGTTACGTTGGAAATGATTTTGTCAGGGAAAGCCAGTGAGCATGCTACAGAAAATTCTACCGATTTTCAGGTGAAGTTTAAAAATGCAATATTGGAAACAAGGACACTATATCAGGATATATACAACTTTCGCCTGGATTTTATCGATACTTACGGGGTACGCTATACTCCATGCAACGAAAGCATAGATGCCAATAACCCGACCTATACCTTCAACATCAATACCGCATATCTTCAGTCTAACATAAAACTGGACTATGTGGACGGCAAATTCACAATGGAATCCAACGGGAACCAGATTGCAGTTGGACAGTACCGGCAGTATATTGCGCCGATTCAATACGGCGCCACACTTGACGATAATATTTTCTGGGGGCAAGGAGAATTGATCCTGTATTCGGAAGGATACAAGCAATGGGGCGGAGTCACCGGCTATATCGGGTTCCGGGTACAAGAAAGTACCGGACAGGAGGTTTTATATGGGTGGATAAAAGTGAGAGTTAACCCGGATGCTTCATCCTGTAATATCTTGGGATACGGCTGGAACGAGCTGCCCGGAGTTCCGATTTTTGCAGGGCAAAGATTGCCTGATGAAGAACCTGTTGCAGTCGACTTTTTGGCAGATAAAACAGTAATCGAGGTTGGCGCCCAATTAACCTTTACTGCTTTGGTCAGCCCGGAAGATCAAATCCAGTCTTATAACTGGGCATTTGAAGGAGCATCCCCAGCTGTTTTTAACGGGAAAGTCCCCGAAGGAATTACTTATGCTACTACAGGTACTTTTAATGTGGAATTGGCAGTAGAAACCCAATCTGGTGAGATAATTGAATTAGAAAAAGAAGATTATATTAAGGTCAATCCGGAAATCAATATACAGGTTGATTTTAATGCCGATAAGGAAACTCTGACTGTCGGAGAAAATGTTGCTTTCCATTCAAACTGCATACCTATAAGCCAGGTTGTTCGTTATGAATGGACTTTTGAAGGAGGTGAGCCTGCTTCTTCCGGGGAAAAAGACCCAGTGGTTACATATGCTGTCCCCGGTATATACGATGTAGAATTAGTGGCTTATAATCAAAACGACAAAACATTCAGAATCTTAAAAAATAACTGTATAGAGGTTTTGTCTGATGATACAGAAGCAAACTGGTTTGTCCCGGAGGCAGTGATTATCGGAACTGGTGAAACAACCTTCCTAAAGGTAACTTCGGAGAATAAAATAGTTCAGGGGAGCATGAAACTGTATGACTCCCGGAACAAACTGATTTTTTCCGAGGATAATTATACGGAAGGCTATAATCTTACCCGGTTAAAAACAGGTACCTATTATTATGTATTTAAAAGTAAAGGAAGGACATTAAAAGGGGTAATAGAACTGGTCAAAAAATAACTTCTTGCCCCTTTGGTATTTTTATAATGCCACAAATATATGTTTTAGATTAAACAAGATAATTACATGAAAAAAATCGCTATTATCCTGATATTCTTATATATCTTTTGTGTACCTACTGAAGCCCAGCATGATGTCCGGTATGGACAGTCGATATTTAGGCCGGAACTTATTAACCCTGCCTGTCGGTGGACAAACCAATCACTCGAGTTGGATGCAGTTTACCGTTTCCCATGGGAAAAAAATCAGTCTCCCCGGGGAGGAATGTTTAATTTTCACGCTATGATTCCGGGAACCTCCTGGGGAGCTGGAATCCGAGGGGATTTTTACTCAGGCAGTTCAATTCGTCATAACAATCAGGTCGGGATGACACTGGATTTCGGATGGAAACTTGGGGAGGACGCGGCACTGAAGGTTGGTGCAGGAACCGGGATTAACAAAGAAGAATATAATTTTGGAGACATTGCTATCAATGGAACCAACGAAGATGAAAATTTCGATGAATCTAACTTTTATGCAGAACTGGGAACAGCTTTCCGGTATGCTGATTTACAAATAGGGTTCAGCACCTATGCTTATTCCGATTATTATATGTTCTTTGCGAACTCCCGTTATAATATAGATTTAGGTCGAAAATGGAAACTGGGGCCACTGGTTTCCTACTCGGCTTATAAAAACTTCGACGGAATTCTGGATTTGAATTCAGTAATAGGCTATGGTCAACTGGCTGAAATCGGTTTGGGCTATTCTACAAATGACCTTATCAATATTCTTTTTAAAGCCCGGACCTCAAGCATTCTTGACCTATTTTTCCAATGTAGCCTGGCTACCGGGGACACTTCCGATTTGTTTAAAAAAATTTATGAGTTCGGAATAAAGTTACATATCGACTAAAATAAATTGATGTCTAAAGATAAAAAAACAGTTTTATGAAAAGTATTTACAGCCTGTTTGTCCTAATGTGTATTGTATTTATGTCATGTGACCAAAGCACAACGAACAATGATATTATTATCGAGAATGAACAGTTTAGGCTAACTGTTCACAGTAACGGAATATCTGAAAGCCTTGTGTTTAAACCTACAAATAAAGAATGTTTATTTCAGGGGGAAGATATACCATTGTTTTCAATTACTCAGGAGAGGCCTTATAATAATGAGGTAAAACTGGCACACCCTAACAAGAAAACCACTTTTCAGGCAGATACGATTTACCGGAAAGGTAATAAACTGATTGTCGGTTTTGAAATTATTCCTTATGAGGCAGTTGTCGAATTAAAAGTAACGCCGCAGTATATCAGGTTTAGCCTTGTCGATTTTATTGTGGAGAAGGATGATTATCCTGCCTATCTGAAAATAACCCCTCCGCCAGCTTCGGAAATGTGCTTTTTACAGTTACCGGTAAAGAACAGGAAAAATTTCGGAGAATGGTTGAATGTCAGTTGGGACGACCAGCTAGCAATCAATATTTTAGGAACAGACCAATATACCCGGATCAATTCAGAAAAACGCAAGGGGTTCAGGCTGATGAAGGCCGATGCTGTTAAAAATATCAAATTTAAAGGTGTAGGAGCTGCTCTAATTGTTTGCAAAACAAAAAACCTTCTTAACAATATTGCACAGATAGAGGAAGACTATAATTTACCCAGAGGCGTAGAGAGCCGCCGGGGGAGAATGATTAATGCTTCGTATTACTGGACATCTGATATTAACCTGGGGAACATCGACCAACACCTGAAATATGCGAAAATGGCCGGGTTCCGGGGAATGTTACTGTACCACCCCTGTTTCATAGAAAGTAATAGCTACGAAAAACTGGGCAATTATGAGTGGAGGAAATCAACATACCCTAACGGAAAGGCAGACCTTGTAAAGGTGTTGGATAAAATAAAAGAAGCGGGGATCACCCCGGGATTTCATTTCCTCCATTCTCATATTGGCCTACAGAGCAGGTATGTTACACCTGTTGCCGACCATCGTTTGAATCTGGTTAAGATGTTTACTCTGGCAAAACCATTAGGAATGGATGATACTGTAATTTATGTAGAACAAAATCCCGAGGGCACAACTATGGCCGAGGGGAGCAGGGTATTGAAAATCGGTACAGAATTAGTATCCTACACCGGGTATACAACAGAACCCCCATTTGTGTTTACAGGATGTTCGAGGGGGACTTACCGCACTAACGTATGTTCGCAAGCGTTCGGGCTTATATTCGGTGTGCTTGATGTGAGCGAGTTCGGAGCCATTAGTGTTTATATTGATCAGAATACAAGCCTGCAGGATGAAATTGCAGAAAAAATTGCCGACATCTATAATGCCGGATTTAGGTTTATCTATTACGACGGATCTGAAGGGGTCAATACTCCTTCCGGGTTTCATGTGCCTAATGCACAGTACCGGGTTTATAAGCGCTTAAAACCGGCACCTTTGTTTGCCGAAGGGGCAGCCAAGGCTCATTTTAGCTGGCATATGCTGAGTGGAGGTAATGCCTTCGATATTTTCAGCCCCGAAACCATAAAAGAACAAACCCGGAGATGGCCGTGCGAAGAAGCTCAGCGTATGAGAAATGATTTTACCCGAATAAACTTTGGATGGCTAGGGTATCGGGTGCCAAATAAAAACACCATTGGAACACAGCCTGACATGCTTGAGTATGTTACAAGCAGGGCTGCGGCCTGGGATTGCCCGGTCTCCATGCACGCCAACTTGTGGGCTTTCGATTCTCATCCCCGAACCCCTGATAATATGGAAGTATTAAGAAGGTGGGAAGAGGTAAGGGCTAAAAACTGGTTGACAGGAAAGCAAAAACAAATGCTAAAAAACCTGGGACAGGAACATATCCTTTTAATAAATGAGAAAAAAGAATTTGAATTACAACCTTATGAACAAATTAAAAATATAGCCAATGGAAGTCGGGAAATTCGGGCATTTATTTTTCAGCGTCATAATGATTTGTATGTTGTTTACTGGCATATATCGGGCAGCAAAAAAATGAACCTGCCACTTGATAAATCAAATGTTAAGCTATTCGAAACATTGGGAGTAGAAGAAAATATAAACTCCGGACAGGACGGTTCAATTATAGTGCCTGTAAACGGGCGCCGTTACCTGCAGGTAAATAATTTAACAAAGGAACAGGTTATAAATGCTTTTACAAAGGCTAATATCTTAAACTAAAGAACCAAGAACTATAAATAGTATAATTATGAATACGACAACAATTCCACAAAGTGAATTTGAAGAAAGAATTAGAAAATTTCAGGCGAACATCAGAAAAGAGAAGTTGGATGCCTGCCTGGTTCACGCCACAGAATCGGATATGGCCCATGTAAGATACCTGAGTGAATATTGGCCTACGTTTGAAACAGCTGCTGTTTTTGTACCTGCCGAGGGAGAACCTGTATTACTGGTAGGACCGGAAAGCGACCTGTACGCCTCTCACCGGAGCTTCTTTAAAAACATTGAAAAATTAATTGAATACAGGGAGTCGGCAGAACCGGATGCACCTGGGATGTCGTTTATAACTTATAAAGATTTGATTACGAAATATGTTCCGAAGGGCATTGAAAAATTAGGGATAGTAGGTTGGGCCATCACACCTCTTCCAGTGTATATGTCTTTAAAAAAACAACTTTCAGGAGTGGAGCTGATTAAGGCCGATATGACCTTCTGGCCTTTACGTTTTGTGAAAAGCGAAAATGAACTTGCCTGCATGCGGAAAGCCTACGAAATATCAGAACTTGCCGTGGAGGCTATTCTTAATGAGATAAAACCAGGGATGACCGAGTTTCAGGTGACAGGAATTGCCCAACGCGAAATATATAAACACGGAGGCGAATACGAAGGACATTCTTTGTATTGCTTCTGCGGGCAATCTACTAATAATGCCATCTCACGCCCGACACATAATAAAATTGTTGAAAATGAGGTAATCCAATTAAACATTGGCGCACGGGTAAGCGGATATTCATCCAGTGTAGGGTTGCCCTTTTCTATTGGCCCATTGCCGGAACGTAAAAAGCGTTTGGTCAAATTCGGGTTGGAAGCCCACAAAAAAACGATAGAAATGCTTCGCGCCGGGAAGCCTGCAGGTTCTGTTGTCAGGAATTATGAAGCATGGGTAAAAGAACAGGGGTTCGGACAATACTTGTTGTACGGGCCATGCCATTCAATAGGTATGATGGAAGTAGAACGTCCCTGGATGGAGTCAACTTCGGAATACCTGTTGCAGGAAAATATGACCTTTCAGGCAGACACGTTCTTTTATGATAAAGATTTTGGTTTGCGCTGGGAGAATGGTGTGGTCATAAAAAAAGGCGGGGTGGAAATGCTGTCGTCCCGGTTCATGAAATACACCGAGATTTAAATCATACTTACATAAATCAAATTAATAAAAAAACAAGTTATGCGTTACGAATTAATGTTTCCGGATCAAATCCGCGAAGCGATTGACAAAAACACACCTGTTGCTTTAGCTCTGGGTGTTTTGGAATACCATGGCGAACACCTTTGCCCGGGCGTTGATACCCTGGTTGTCCAGGGAGCCCTGGAAATGCTCGAAAAAAGAATGGATTTGGTAGTCCTTCCTCCATTTTATTATGGCGCAGGCTCTTATGCAGTTGCAGGGCCTGAACGTAAAGGAGGCATGCATGTCGATGCAGAAACCCTGAACAAATTTGCAAGACAGTTATTTTATAATCTGTTAAGGATTGGCTTCCGTAATATCTATGTATTTTTCCACCACCAAAGTGAAAATTTTGTAAGCGGGATGCCTACTGACCTTGCTTTCAGACTGGCAGCCAAACAGGAGATATTTGCTTTCATTGAGAAAGAAAAAGGCGATGGCTGGTGGGGAGAAGATACAGCTTCTGCCAATTATTATGAAGAACATGAAGCCGGGTCAGACCCGTTTAGCTGGATACGGGTAGAACCTTTTATGAGTGGCGATGCCCAAAAACAGTGGCCCATTGACCATGCCGGAGAACAGGAAACATCCTTAATGATGGCATTTGCTCCCGAAGGCGTGGATATGAAACGCTTTGACGGGAAACAATGGTATGCACAATCTGCTGTTAAGGCGAATATGGATTATGCAAATAAGGCAAAAGCATTCATTTTGGATGATTTGAAAAAAAGAATGAGCAAATAACAGTAAGATGACAGGCAGAGAATTAACAGATTTGTTATCGCAATCGTATCGCCGCTGGCATTTGACAGGGACACTTGAAAACGGGGTTATTGAGGCATTGGATATGGAAGGCAGGTTATTTACTGTAGTTAACAACAAAGTCATTAACAGGGTTGTACCTTCAGCAGTAAAAAAACGCTCCAATAAAAATGCCTATCAGAATCCTGGCGGCGATGCACTCTGGCCTGCTCCTGAAGGGACTATATTCGGATATGAATATGCAACCGGCGGCTGGCGTGTGCCTCCCTCAATTACCGGAGCCGTCTGGGAAGTAATATCGCATTCCGGCAACCGGTCTGCTATCAGGGCAGAGATAGACCTTGTCAATAATCTTCAGATGGGGATTCCCTGTGAATTTGAGCGCCATATTGAAATTGATGTTTTGGGAAAAAGTGTTACTCAACGTGTAACCGAAGTTATCCGTTATATTGGAGAAAAAATTCTCTGCAAAAATGAGTTTTCACTGGCCCCCTGGTCGCTTTGCCAGTTCGATTCGGGAGAAAACGGGAAAGTATTTTTACCGCCTCCCGGGGAAAAAGACATTTGGGATATGTATGTCCCTTCCGGTTCTCAACGCCGGTTAGTCAATGAAACATATGTTGTTGAAACAGAAACAAACAACAGGTTTCAGTTGGGGCTAAGTCCGAATGTTCCCTGGATTGAATATACCCTGAGAAATCAGTTTCGGGTGAAACGTTATGCCGGAGAATTGCCTGAAGATCAAGTTCATATTGATATTTCCGATTCTCCTCCGAATCAGTTTCCTTCGTACAAAGGTGTCGGTTTAAGTATTTATTGCGATCCATCCGGTTTTATGGAAATGGAGGCATGTGGCGGTTGCTCTGATAAACTTAAGCCGGGAACTGAACTTAGTGTCAGAATAACTACAGAATATGTAACGTTTTAAATAAAATATCATTATCTATTAATCATTTTTATGAATTCTAATAAAAAAAACATAGTTGTCCCAATGTTGTTAATTGGAGCAATGTACGCGGTATTGGGCTTTGCTCTTGGAATTAATGCTTTTTTTATTCCTTTTGTAAAAGAAGCATTTAACATATCAACGTCCGAATCATATCTTATTATGGCAGCAACTTTTTCAGCCTTTGTCGTTTTGGGGGCTGTTTCCGGAGAAATACTCAAAAAAGCGGGCTATAAAGGAGGGATGGTTATTGCATTTGTACTCATGGCAATAGGTTTTTTCCTTATAACTCCTGCTGCCCGGTCAATCAGTTTCCCTCTCCTGTTACTGGCGTTATTTATAAGCGGGCTGGGGCAGGCCCTTCTGACCGGGGCCGTTAATACATATGTTTCGATTGTTGGTCCTGAAGAAAGTGCTGCAAAAAGAATTGCGCTGATGGGGATATGCAATAAAACTTTTTACGCGGCGGCTTCCCTGATGCTGGCTGTATTTATGGATTTGTCCAATGTACGGATTGAGGATACGATTCTTCCGTTTTGCATTATTACAGGTGTTTTGCTGGTTATGGGACTTTTTTATTATTTTTCTCCCCTTCCTGAAATCAAGGCTGTTGGCGAAGAAGAGGAGGAGGATATCCCGGAAACCTCCATATACTCCAAGAGCAAAACAAGTATATTCCAGTTTCCTCATTTATTACTGGGAGTTGTTGCCATTTTTTTTGTTATCGGATTAGAAACGGTGGCCCTTGGTACGATTAACGATTATGCCACCATCCTTAATTTAGCTTCACCAGAGAATTATATCTGGCTGGTATCGGCAGGTATGGTTATTGGATATTTATTGGGGGTGCTGTTTATTCCTAAATATGTGAGCCAGGTTCAGGCATTGCTGTTCTCCACCGTTTCCGGTATAGTAGTTACTGTGGGAATTATCATTGTTCCGGTAAATTTTTCTATCTATTTAGTTGCCTTTTTGGGGCTGGCTAATGCTATGATGTGGCCGGCAGTATGGCCACTCGCTATAGCTGATCTGGGTAAGTTTACAAAAATTGGCAGCTCTTTGCTGGTAACCGGACTTATTGGCGGTGCTTTTCTTCCTCTCCTATTTGGGTCTGTTGCGGAAAAAATGTCCTATCAGATGGCTTATCTTGTGTGCTTGCCCGCCTACTTGTATGTAATTTATTATGCAGTGTTAGGAAGTAAAATAAGAAGATTAAAATTGGAATAATGCCTAAATGGATAGCCAATTGAAGCTTTTTCTCTTTTTTAAACTTCCAAAAAAGAACAAGATTAAAAAGGATAAACAAAGAAAATGTTTATCTGCTATTTTTCCCTGCATAACCGGGAATTTTACAAATATTCCGGTTCTTGTTTTTCCCCCGCCGACCGGCGGAACCCTGTGAAATTTTCACAGCTTTTTTGACAGCCATGCCCCTGTGCAGATAATCATTTTTTAGCATACCGTTTGGAACCTTGTACTAAAATAGATTCCGACTACTTCTCCGAAAAGAACAATTACCGGTAAGAACGTTCAATTCTGTTTTCACCTTGTCCCTTCTGCTATTTGTTTCGATTTTTTTTCGATATATCTGTTTATGCTGCTTTCCATACTCCTTTAATTATGAGTTTTATAGTTTTGTTTGTCAATAGCAGAATTAGTACACACAATAAGAATACTCCTATAGTTCTATCGCTGAAACAGGCATAAGGCATATAATATCAAGGAGGGTAATTACGTTTTAATTCAATAATATTCATCCCATTCTATTTAGAAAGGAATATAGTTTACCAGGGAAACCGATAGAATTTGTTCAGGAAATAATTTTTCGCCGGACATTAACAAACCGGGAGCATATTTCGGGGCAGGGGGTTACCTGCTGGAATAAAGAAATGGAACGGCAATTAATTTTATAGAAAATTGAGTTTTCAACAAATTTGAGTTACTAACGAAATATATGAGTAATATGGTTTCAATTAAGGTACAATTAAACAAGTACAGGGTCAAAAAAGATGGCACTTACCCTTTGGTTTTTCAACTGATACACAACAGGGAAAAACGGCTGATATATTCCTCTTATCATCTTTTTGAAAAAGATTTTGATGAAAATAAAATGAAAGTTGTTACCCGTCGAAAGAAGAGCCTTTGCGATGAAGTCAATGACTATATTGATAAAACAGTTTTGCAGATTAAAGAAATCGTGGATTTACTGGAAAAGCAGGGAAAAGAATTTTCCACTAAAGACATTGTATCCCGGTATAAGTTAAACCAGAATAATAATTTTCTGATAACTTATTTCCAGCACCAGATTCAGTTGTTAAAAGCGGAAGGACGGACAGGTACTGCATATTCGTATCAAAGTACGTTGAACTGTCTTGTCCGTTTTACAGGGGAACGGGAATTATTTTCTTTCAAAGAAATAAATGAAAGATGGGTAAACAATTTCGTGTGTTATTTACGCAGTTCAGGATTAAAACCCAATTCCGTGAATTTTTACCTTCGGATTTTACGGGCAGTCTATAATAAGGCATGCAATGAGGACGTTGAAGGGACTACCACGCTTTCCCCATTCCGGGTTATTGCAATAAATAATGTAAGAACGCATAAAAAAGCGGTTGATAAATCGATAATGCAACAAATCGCGCAGGTACAATTTGGCAATGATCCCCGGAAAGAATTTGCATGTGATCTGTTTTTGTTTAGTTTCTATTGCAGGGGAATGCCCTTTGTGGATATGGCATATTTAAAGTATAGTAATATTATTAATGGCTATGTCTGTTACTCACGGCACAAAACAGGCCAGCCATTAAAAATAAAGATTACTGAGCCCTTACAGATCCTGATAAACAAATATCAAAGTGATGGAGAGTATGTTTTACCGATACTGGGGAACGGGAATTTTTCATCATCTCAACTCTACCTTCAGTATAAAAGCCGTTTAAGGCAATACAACAGGGAATTAAAGGCTATTAGCGAATCACTAAATCTGCCTGTAACCCTTAGCTCATATGTTTCCCGTCATTCATGGGCAACTCTTGCCAGGGAGAATGGGATACCTGTATCCGTTATTAGTGAAGGTATGGGACATAGTTCAGAAAAAATAACCTATGCCTATTTAGCTGCATTAGACCCATGTTATATCGATGACGCAAATGAAATAATATTAACCGATTGCTTTTGTTTATATCCCAAAAAACAAAGACAAAGACAAAAATTAAATTCCTTAAACACAGCAATTGGATTTCACGGACGGGAAGACTGAGAAAAGGATAGCCCGGATGTCCAACCACGGGTATCCGGGGGAAGCCGGACCGAAGTTACTGGTATCATATAGTGCTTGCTGTGAATCGCCCTGGTCGTTAAACCGTTAATATAAAAAGGGAAAGTGAAACGAATGAATATTTATCCTAAATTTGAATTTTATACAGACATCTCTGCAAATAATGGTAAATTTATTCGAAATAATGTTTAAAAAAAAGATGGCAACAATGGAAAAAAAAGAAGTAACAGATCATTCTCCCATTGTGATTCCTTCAGAAAGTATTATTGAAGGTTATATAAAGACTAAAAAGTCCTTCAGAATAGAATGTGATTATTTTGGAACAATTATGTCGATCCGGAAAGTAGTAGTCGGTAATACCTCTAAAATCACTGGCGATATTATTTGTCGTAACCTGGATTTTTCAGGTGAATTAACAGGTAATATTTTTTGCTCCGGGAAGATAAGAATAAACAGTGGCTCAAAAGTTAAAGGAAAGATTTATACTAAATTTTTTGAAAACGAAGGGAATTCGGATTTGGACTGTATAATACAAATACTTGGGAATGATTGTATTGCTAAGGTTGAAGAATTGTTTGATAACATAGATACCACACAGGCCTTATCAAAAGATAAACTGTTAGGAGAGATCAGGAGTATTTTTTATGATAATGTCTATTCCCGTAAATCAAATCCCGAAGGCTTCCTGGTTTACGATTTTACGTCGCAACGTGATGACCAGGAAGATTTGGAATGATTCTTCCTTTTCTTTGTTCATTTGAGCAGCAGGCGCACAGTCCGTCTTGATTTTTGTTCAATGTAGATCCTTCGTCCTTTGGCGATCTCATTGATAGCTTCCTGGTCGTAATAACGGATCGTTACCAGTTCGAGGCCGGTATTGTAGCGGACATCAAAGTTTTTGTGTAATTCTGCAATCAGTTCTTCAATACCTTGTTCCGGCTCGTCAAAAACCAGCGAAAGGTTGATGGCTGATTGCTGGATCAGGCCTACTTTTAACCGGTAACTGGCGCATAACGAGAAAATATTGGAAACGGTTTGTATGCTTATAAACGAAAAATCTTCAGGCGTAAGGGTTATCAGCGCCTGTTTCTGCTTGATAATAAAAACAGGTACCAGGTTCAGGATATGATCGATGTCGTGAATGATCGTACCTTTCTGTTCCGGATTATCGAACGATTTTACAAATAACGGGATGCGTTTATTCTGAAGGGGCTTAATGGTTTTCGGATGGATCACTTTTGCCCCTGAATACGATAGTTCAATAGCTTCGCGGTACGATAGTTCATCCAGTTTTTTAGTGGCCGGCAAAAAAACCGGATCGGCGTTCAGGATACCCGGGACATTTTTCCAAATGGTGACATGCTGTGCATCCAGTATGTTGGCCAGAATTGCCGCCGTATAATCCGACCCCTCGCGCCCGAGGGTCGTCGTATGATTGGTCGTTGTTCCGCCTAAAAAGCCTTGGGTAATAATAAGTTCACAGCCTGGAAGGTCAAAGGCTTTTTTTATTTGTTCTTCAGACAGTTCCCGGTTAATATTCGCTTCCCGGTACATATTATCGGTAATCAGGCATTTACGTATATCGATCCATTTGTTGGTCAGTCCGATCGCATTATAAAAACTGCTGATAATAGTGGTCGACAGCAACTCCCCGTACGAAACCACCTGGTCGTATTCGTAATCGAAGTTCATTGACGGTGTGACCTTCAACCGGCTCTCTAACCCGGAAAAAAGCTTATCGACATCTGACCAGTCAATTTTATTTTTGGAAGACAAATGCGACATGATATCGTTATGATATTTTTTTATTTTCCTGAAATGTTCAGCTTTTCCGTTACTGTTATTGCTGAAATAGGCTTTTACAAGCTCTTCAAAAGCATTGGTCATTTTCCCCATAGCCGAAATCACCACTACCTTTGGACCCGGGAACATACGGATGATCCCTGCTGCATTTTCGATGGAAAAAGCTGAGCCTACCGAAGCCCCGCCAAATTTAAATACCTGCATTTCTATAACTTAAAAATGAATACGGTAAAAATAATTATTTACAGATTAACTTATCATGGGGAAAATTCATTTGTTTTTTGGATATGATGTTTTAGCTGAATATTAAGGATTGGATTATATTCATAAAAAATATTCCTGATAATTAGGTATTTTGGGAATTGAGTATATAACTTTGTAATCTGAAATTCAAGGGTTTATTTAAACTAAGATGTTGAAGGAGTCCATATTATTGGTTTTTCTGGTTTTTATGCTGGGAGGGACAAATGGTAACTTTGCCCAAAGAATAAAACGCAATAGCGATGGTTCAGGGGGCGTCACGGTGCTTACCGGGGATCATGAACCTGGTTATACTGATATTTACGAAATTATTGAAAATGAGGAAGAAGATACTTCACGTCATTTTTTTAAGTTTTTCAAAACAATCAACCTTTCAGGTAGGTTTGTTTTAGCAATATATCACGTGACGTGCTATCAATGTTCAGGAACCCAAGTCATTATATTTTTATGGAAACTTTCACCTTTTTTATATAACCTGCCACCACCTGTTTGGGTATAAGATTCCGGTTTGTTCAGTTTAGTGATGTTTGAATTTTTGTTTTTATTTTATGAGTAAAGGCAGGTTTTTTCTGAAATTATATCTTGTAGGCATTATTCTTTTGTTTGAAAGTTTTTTCATGAGTTGGGCAGTGCTTATTTCCCTGTTTAACCATGAATTCATTGCTGTTAGGATGCTTGAAATTATGGCGGGTACTTTTGTCGCCGGACTTATTAGTTTCCTGATTTCAAAAAAACGGAAGGAAGATGAGCCCACGCGGAAAGACTATTTCATTTTGGTTGTCCTTTCGTGGGTATTTCTTGCCCTTTTCGGGGCTTTCCCTTATATATTCACCAAGACAATCCCTGATTTTACGAATGCTTTTTTCGAATCGATGTCGGGCTTTACAACGACCGGTTCTTCTATCCTTACTGATATTGAATCGTTGCCGAAAAGTATTCTTTTCTGGCGTAGTTTAACACACTGGATCGGGGGCATGGGTATCATTGTGCTTGTACTTGCCGTTATGCCATTTCAGAATTTAAGTTTCAGGCAAATGTTTCAGAGCGAAGCATCGGTCGTGGTGGAAGATAAAGTTTCGTTCCGTATCCGGTATGTAGCCCGTAATGCGTGGCTGATTTATATTGGGCTAACGGTTACCGAAACCATTTTGTTGCGAATTGGGGGTATGAGTTTGTTCGATGCCGTTTGCCATTCGTTTGCAACAGTGGCTACCGGTGGGTTTTCAACAAAGAATGACAGTGTGGCCGGATTCTCACCATTTATTCAATATGTAATTATTGTTTTCATGATTTTATCAGGAATGAATTTCATGTTACATATACTCTTTCGCAAAGGCCAGTTGAAACAGGTAATTTCCAATGGAGAACTGCGGTTCTATTTGAAAATTATATTTTTTGTTGGCATTTTATTAACCCTGACCCTTCATTTCTATCGTAGTTTGGGATGGGAACAGGCATTCCGGGATTCTTTTTTTCAGGTTACATCTGTTATTACGGCCACAGGATTTGCCTCTGCCGACTATTTGTTATGGCCTTCCCATGCCGTATTATTAATTGCTTTTTTGATGTTTATCGGGGCCTGCGCCGGTTCGACCGGGGGAGGAGTAAAAGTAATCAGGAACCTGATTGTCGTTAAAAAAATCGGGCAAAGTTTCCGCCAGATGATCAATCCCAATGCTGTATGCGAAATACGTTACAACCAAAAAATTATAAAGCCCGATCACGTGGCTTCCATTATCACTTTTGTGTTGATTTATTATATGGTGATTGCTTTTGGCACCCTTTTCCTGCATTTTACAGGTCTTGATTTTGTTACTTCCTTTGGCTCGGCAATAACCACACTTGGCGGTATTGGCCCTGGTTTTGGAACAGTCGGCCCGGTTTCCAATTTTGCCCATCTTTCCGATGTGGCAAAAATTTTCCTCTCTTTTAATATGCTCACCGGCAGACTCGAAATTTATGCTGTTCTTGTCTTGCTGAATCCCGGTTTCTGGAAAAATTAAAACCAGTTTTTTCGTTTAAAAAGAAGGATTCCGGTCAAGGTCATAACTATTGAGATCAGGATAATAGTATAAAAAGCATACGGCGAATTTTCAAAGTGGTTTGATACATTCATGCCGTATAAACTGGCAATTAAAGTAGGAATCATTAAAACAATGGTCACGGATGTGAGCTTTTTCATGATCACGTTCAGATTGTTCGAGATCACGGAAGCAAAAGCATCCATCATCCCACTTTGAATGTCGCTGTAAACTTTGGCCATTTCCAGCACCTGTTTGTTTTCAATGGTCACGTCCTCCATGAGATCTTCGTCAAACCCGTACAGTATCGGGTATTTTTTTGTCCTGATTTTTTCGAGCGCCATTTCATTTCCTTTTATCGAAGTGAGAAAATATACCAGGCATCTTTCCATACGAAGTAACTTGTGCAACTCCTCGTTCCGGGTAGCATTTTCGAGGTCTTTCTCAATATGCGAGGTCTGGGAATTTATTTCTTTCAGAAACTGCAGGTACCACGAAGCTGAAATAAAGAACAAACGCAACACGTCGTCCATACCCTGTCCAAGATGAAATTTTTGAGTGGCAGCCATTTTAAAAAGTTGGGAAATTACTTCGTTGCGCTGCGAACAAATAGTTATCGTTCCCACGGGGGTTAAAGCAACCCCGAGCGGAACCGTTACATAAGGAACGCCATTATTGGGATTACTTAACGGCACACGCAAAATGATGTATGTATTGGGTTCATCCAATTCAATACGCGGACGTTCATCAATATCAAGCACGTCCTTAATAAAGTCTTCAGAAATATTAAAATCCCTCCTTAAATATTCGATTTCTTCACTGGTTGGCACCTTTACATTAACCCAGCAACCGGGCCTGAATTCTGAAATCTTTGCAACATTCTTGCCTGTTTCCCAAAAAGTAATCATATCCTTTCAGTTTATGGAAAACAAAAGGGATCGTAATTACCTTCTGTTTTTCAGGTTAATAACTCAGAAAGCTATGCTCGTGATAGTCATCCATTATTGTTCCTTTGAATTTTGCGCTGCAAAGGTAGATTAATTCTTCATTGAAAGAACAGGTATGCTGAAAAAAAATCTCAAAACATTTTAGTTTAGTCTTTATCTTCTATTTTTAAGATTTCAATTTAAAATCTCGAAAAATGATCAATCATATTTCTGATAAAGTCCGGTTAAGCAATGGCGTTGAAAAGCCCTGGCTGGGGCTGGGGGTTCACAGATCGGAAGAAGGCCCTGAAGTTGAAAATGCGGTTCTGGCTGCACTCGAAACAGGTTACAGAACTACCGCCTTGGCGATGACCCGAATGACCTGGAAAGTCCTTTTTTGAAATATGGGGAACCATAAACGGATCATATCCCTGCATATCTTTCGGGTAATGCAAAAAAGATTTGCTATTTTTATGCACTGAAATTATTTTAAAAATTGAATAATTGGTTCAACAATTATCTAAATAGTCAATTAACCCTGAAATCTGATCCATGAAAAGACTTTTCTGCTTATTCTCAATTATTGCGTTGGTTACTGCATGTCACAAGACTCCGGAGCCTTCCTCTGTATTTTCCGGTTATTCCGAATTTGTCAATCCGCTTATGGGGACGGATTCTGATTTTAGTTTGTCGAACGGGAATACCTATCCGGCTATTGCCCTTCCGTGGGGAATGAATTTCTGGACCCCGCAAACGGGAAAAATGGGAGACGGATGGGGGTATACGTACGATTCATATAAAATACGTGGTATCAAACAAACACACCAGCCCAGCCCGTGGATCAACGATTATGCCGCTTTTTCGCTGATGGCCGTTACCGGTGAGCTAAAATTCAAAGAAGACGAGCGCGCTTCGTGGTTTTCGCACAAGGCAGAAACAGCTAAACCATACTATTACAGCGTGTACCTGGCCGATTACGATACCCACATCGAAGTTGCCCCGACTGAACGGGCAGCCATTTTCCGCTTTACGTTTCCTGAAAATGAAAATTCGTATATCCTGCTCGATGGTTTTTTCAAAGGTTCGATGGTGAAAATTATTCCTGAAGAGAAAAAAATCATTGGATACTGCCGTAACAACAGCGGCGGTGTCCCCGAAAATTTCCATAACTATTTTGTTGCCGAGTTCGACAAACCTTTTGAAGTTACCCATACCTGGGATGGCGACAAGCTCAATGAAAAACAGAAGGAAGCCGAAGGCGAACATGTGGGGGCAGTCGTTGGCTTCAGAACAAAGAAAGGGGAACAGGTACATGTGAAAGTAGCTTCATCATTCATTTCTCCTGAACAGGCAAAACTGAACCTCGACCGGGAAATCGGCAAACAGACATTTGCAGAGGTTGAAAACAACGGGCAAAAAATATGGGAGAACGAACTGTCTCGCATAAAAGTTGAAGGTGGAACTTCAGACCAGATAGAAACCTTTTATTCGTGTTTGTACCGGGTATTGTTATTCCCCCGTAAATTTTACGAGATGGATGGCAATAACCAGATCGTCCATTACAGCCCGTACAACGGCAAAGTACTGCCCGGCTACCTGTTTACTGACAATGGTTTCTGGGATACTTTCCGCGCTGTATTCCCGTTTTTTACACTGATGTACCCGGAACTGAACAGTCACATCATGGCTGGTCTGGTAAATACTTACAAGGAAAGTGGCTGGTTACCCGAATGGGCAAGTCCGGGCCACCGTAATTGCATGATTGGATCGAACTCTGCCTCGTTAATTGCCGATTCGTACCTGAAAGGCATTCGCGGATACGATATGGAAACCCTTTATAAAGCCATTCTGAAAAACACCGGTGCTGTTCATCCGTCCATTCATTCGGTTGGCCGTTTAGGTTTCAACTACTACAACAAACTTGGTTATATTCCTTATAATGCAGGAATTAAAGAAAATACCGCACGTACGCTCGAATATGCTTACGACGATTATTGCATCTGGCAGTTAGCCCAGGCGTTGAAACGCCCGCAAAAGGAAATTGATTTGTTTGCCAAACGTTCGCAAAACTACCGGAATGTATTCGACCCTGAGGTAAAGCTTATGCGCGGGAAAAACGAAGATGGCACGTTCCAATCGCCTTTCAGCCCGTATAAATGGGGAGATGCTTTTACCGAAGGAAATAGCTGGCATTATACCTGGAGTGTTTTCCACGACATCGCCGGCCTTTCAGGATTGATGGGAGGTAATGATGTTTTTGCATCCATGCTCGACTCAGTGTTTGTGGTACCCCCTGTCTTTGATTGCTCATACTATGGTTTTCCGATTCACGAAATCCGCGAGATGCAGATCGCCGGGATGGGCAATTATGCGCACGGTAACCAGCCCATTCAACATATGATCTACCTGTACAATTTTGCAGGTCAACCGTGGAAAGCACAACAACATGTCCGTGATGTGTTAAACAAATTATATGCCCCTGCGCCCGACGGTTATTGTGGCGATGAGGACAACGGGCAAACATCGGCCTGGTACGTTTTCAGTGCTATGGGATTTTACCCGGTTTGCCCGGGCAGCGACCAGTATGTCTTTGGCGCACCGCTCTTCAGAAAGATAACACTGAACCTCGGGAATGGCAATCAATTCGTGATTGATGCAAAAAATAACACGGCAAAAAACAGGTATGTTGATGACATAAAACTAAACGGGGAAGAATGGGATAAGAACTTTATCTTACATTCAGCCATTCAATCGGGGGGTAAACTGGAATTTAACATGCTGGACAAGCCGAATAAAACACGGGGTACCGATGAAAGCGCATTCCCGTATTCCATGTCAACCCATCATTGATAAGGATATTTTTAAGGTTTTATAATGTCATCTCCGGACTTGACCGGCAATGGGTATGATGAACCCTGTGTTTTTAGGATTTAACATATATTATAATTCCTTATTGTTATCAAGATTGATTCCAGGGGAAGGTTATGTTTCTGTAATTACAATTTTGATCACTTCCGGGAATATATGTCAGATATATTCCCTTTATTCAACCCGAAGCAATCTGTTACAGATTTTGCAGTTTTCAAGGACAACAATGATTTGAAAATTAATAACTAAATGGTATAATATACTTTTCAAAATCCACCCCAATATACCGTGCCTGCAGGAGGAACAAAAGATTATTGTTTTGTACTTGTCGTATGCGGGCTAATCACAGCCCTGTTTCTGTTAATACCCGCAAATACAACGACTTTTATTTTTTATCTTACATAAAAAATAATGTTTGAGAGCCACTATAATCTTGTTGATAGTTGTGATTATGCTTTTGATACCTCCGTATCCCCATTTGCTCAATGCTTATTTCCCGTGCTATAACCAAACACTAAGTTTGGTCAACATTAATTAACAGAGATATGCTTTAGTGGTTAGTTGATGGTGACCAGAACCTCAAAACAGTAAACATATTATAGTTTTCGCCTGAGGGAAAAAAGAGAAGGAACGGAGGGGATGAATGATTCAAAGTGATAGTTGAAAGTTGCTTTGAGCAAAAAGACACCATGGTAACGGGAGTAAAAAATAGAAACATATACTATGCGGTATTTGTTTTGGTAACGTTCCTAATATCAGCCAAAACTTATGCACAGCAGGAAACCATGTACACGCAGTTCATGAGTAATGTGTTATCTATAAATCCCGCCTACGCTGGTTCCAAAGATATGCTTAGTATGACAGCCGTTTCCCGTAATCAGTGGGTTGGGATTGAAGGAGCCCCGGAAACCCAGACTTTTTCGATTCACTCTCCCTTTACCAAATATCACATGGGGCTTGGCTTATCTTTTATGAAAGATAAAGTTGGTCCGGTCTCTCAATCAGGGGCCAGTATTGATTATTCTTATACCATTGATTTCAATCGGCGCCGTTATCTTGCTTTTGGCCTGAAGGGCGGAGTAAATTTTTATTCGGCAGGATTATCTGATCTGAAACTCATTGACGAAGAAGATGTTGTATTCCAGTCTGATATAGTCCGGCGTTTTCTTCCCAATGTAGGAGTTGGTGTTTATTATTATACCGATCGTTTCTATGCCGGGCTGTCAGTTCCAAAACTCATTGAAAATGTGATTAATACACATGAAGGTTATTCAAGCGAATATGTAAACCGTGAAGAGTTACATTTGTTTTTTATGTCCGGTTATGTCTTTGATATAAACCGTATCCTGAAATTCAAACCTCACTTCATGGTAAAATTTGTTCAGGATGCCCCAATCTCTGTTGATCTTTCTGCCCAGTTTTTGATTTACGATCACCTGTGGTTAGGTGCTATGTACCGCCTTGGCGATTCATTTGGAGCCCTGGTGCAGTTTCAGATTTCCACCCAACTGAAGGTGGGATATTCATATGACCTGTCAACTAATGACCTGGGCTCATTCAATAGCGGTACTCATGAAATCATGATTAGTTATGACTTTAACTTTGGAAGAGGAAGAGTTAAGTCTCCAAGGTATTTCTAAAATGGATAAAAATGAGTTTGACCAAGATATATAAAAAAGGAATTGTGTTACTGATGCTACTAATGCTGCTTGTATCGGCAAGGGCACAAAAAATGGCAATACGTTTGGCCGACAGTAATTTCAGGGATTTCAATTACATCACTGCTATTGAATATTACGAGTATGCTTACGAACGCGACAGTTCTGATAATTATGTGATACGAAGGCTTGCTGAAGCCAATAACAATATTGGTAAAAGCGAAGAAGTTGAAACGTGGCTGCGGATATTGGTAAGAAGAGGAACTGCTGAAGCCGAAGACTTGTATCAATATGCCCAGGCATTAAAAAGTAACGGGAAATATGCTGAAGCAGAAAAATATATGCGTCAATATTCTGATCTTCACCCTGATGATGCCCGGATTCAAATGGAGGTTTCTATGCTGGAATACATTCAGTTCCTGATGCGGGATTCTTCCAAATACATTATACGGGATATATCCACAAATACCAAAGGTTCTGATATGGGACCAGCCTATTATAAAAATGAGCTGGTATTCTCGTCTACCTCTTTAAATAATAAAAGGAACAAACGTACCTATGGATGGAATGAACTACCTTATCTTGATCTGTATGTTGCTCAAATATCTCCTAACGGCGATCTAATGACCCCAAAACCGTTTGCACCAAAACTCAAAACAAACTTTCATGATGGTCCGTTGACTTATGACGAAAAAAACGACCGGATATTCTTTACACGTAACAACTTTCTGAAAGGGCGCACACGAAAAAGTAAAGAAGGGACTGTGAACCTGAAAATCAATTTTGCAAAGAACGGGGATGATGGTTGGGAATACGATGGCAGCTTCCGTTTTAACAGCGATGAATATTCGGTTGGCCATCCGTCTGTTGATACCACCGGCAATGTCCTGTATTTTGCAAGCGACATGCCCGGCGGCTATGGTGGTTCCGATATTTATTTTTCGGGGTATTCCCAGGGCAGGTGGAGTACTCCGTCTAACCTCGGGCCAAAAGTAAATACAGAAGGCAACGAATTTTTTCCCTTTATCAGCAACGAAGGGGTACTATACTTCGCATCCAATGGTCATGGAGGTATGGGGGGCCTGGATATCTTCTTTTCTGTTCCTGATGAAAACGGGATATTTAGTACTGTCGAAAATATGGGATACCCGGTAAACAGTTCGAAAGATGATTTTGCGCTGGTACTCGATAAAACCGGGATACAGGGATATTTTACTTCAAACCGGCCCTCAGGGAAAGGCGATGACGATATTTATTATCTGAGGATTACCCGCGTTCCGGTAATTCTTCGTGGAATAGTACGTGACAGCATTACTGAAGAACCGTTAGAAAATACGAAAATCGCATTGATCAGAAATACCGGTGATACCATTTATTCTTCCTTGTCGAGATCAAATGGAACATTCGAATTTGAACTAAACAGAGGGCAAAACTATTCTGTTTTTGCTCATAAACCGGAGTATTCCAATGATGAAAAAACAGTATCAACGATCGGCCTTCGTCCCAAACAGGAAATATTTATCGAAATGTACCTGAAACATCAGGAACAACCTCAGGTTATTGCAGAAGAAACCCTTGATTATCTGGAACCTCTGAAGATGGAGGAAGAAAACGGGGAACCTATTCAAATCCTGGAATTGGAGTATATCAATTACGATCTGGATAAATGGGATATACGACCTGATGCCGCCGGAATCCTTGATAGTCTGGTGGCTGTCATGCTGGATTATCCCGATCTGGAAATACGCCTTGAGTCACATACCGATTCACGGGGAGGTGACGAGTATAACCTGATTCTTTCAAAGAAGCGTGCGCGCTCGGCATTTGAATATCTGGTTGATAGAGGAGTTGATCCGGACCGGATTCAATACGAAGGATATGGTGAAACAAGATTGCTTAACAGATGTGCCAATGGCGTTGAATGTGCGGAAGAAGAACATGAAGTAAACAGGCGGACTATTGTTAAAGTAATCCGAAAAGGAGAAGTAAAAAACCGCAGAGGACAGAGGGGAATATTCTACTTCTAGCTTTTGCTGAAAAATACTCCCGTTACGATTGTGTCAATTGTAACATGGTGCTCCCGGCAGTGGCCGGGGCACCTTTCTAATTCTTACGATATAATGATAAAAATATTTCCGATCCTATTCCGTCAGTCGGAACCCGGAGAGATTTAAATTTTGCGGCTCCGTCAGACGTACATCTGACGGCAATGCAGATGTACGTCTGACAGCGACGCAAATGTCTTTTCTGTATGAGGTTTTTCAAAAAGTTTCCATTCTTCCCTCCCTTCGGGACTTTGAGCAAGCAGTGAGATATAAAGAGTAGGGGAACCGGGGCCCCTTATTAAATGTCAGACTCTTTTTGCGTATTTCTATTTTGTAATCAGTTCATCATCAAACAACTGACTATTCTTCCGGTATCGGCACCTTCACGGCGGGCTGAGAAAAATAATTGATCAAGTTCGTATGTGCACATGCCCATTAGTTCAATATTCCCGGGGGTAATGCCGCTTTCGGCAAGCAATGTGTGATTGGCCTCCCATAAATCAAAAAATGCTTTACCATCGCGTACCGAAGGGCTTAATAATGCTTTATAATTGGGAAATTCTTCAATAACCTGACTGATTACATCTTTTCCGACTTCGTAAGCATATTTATAGATGGAAGGGCCAATCCCCGCTTTTATATCCTCAGCCTGGCACCCGAATTCACGAACCATCTTTTCAACGGTTTTTATAGCTAGTTTGTCCACGGTTCCACGCCAGCCTGCATGAACTGCGCTAATAACTTTCTGTACCGGATCGAATAACAAAATCGGAACGCAATCTGCAGTTTGAACAGCAAGGCATACCCCGTTTATATTTGTGATCAAAGCATCTTTCCCTTCCAAATCCTCAAAGGTGGTTGAGCCGGTTACCACGGTAATTGCATCAGAATGTGTCTGGTCCGGAAAATATAATTGATCAGTTGAAACCTCCAGTGCTTTGGCCAGTTCCTTCCGATATTCCTTCCAGGGGTAAATATTCGATTGGGAAAACCGGGGTTTTTTCCCTGATTTCCAGCCGTCTTTGGTGGTAATGCAATGTTTTACATGTTGTTCTTTCCTGAAAATATCAAATTGTAAAACCGATAAACTTCCAAAATTTGTTTTTTGCATGAATATATTTTTTTACAAAATACCGGGTCATTATGCCTAAAACAATGACTTTTCTCTTGAAAAAATCAGCTTTCCAACAGCTTGTTCTTCTTTTTTTTGTCCATAATTTTTATAAATGCCTTAAGCAAATGTGTTTGAACTGAAACGCGACAATCTTAGTTATAGAACAAACCTGTTTGATCCGTAATTTTCTGAAACAGATAGTATGTGAAACACTCAGCGAAGTATAATTTACATCGTCTGTTTTGCAAAATATTTATAAAACAACGAAATGGTTTTTATCCCGTTAAAAAATTGTTCGAGCGGGAAATTTTCATTTGGCGAATGAATGGCATTCGATTCCAGACCGAAACCCATCAAAACCGTTTTTATCCCAAGCACTTCTTCGAAGGTTGAAACGATCGGGATGCTTCCACCGCTCCTGAACGGAACCGGGCGTTTCCCATACACGTCCAGGAATGCTTTCTCTGCAGCCTGGTAAGCCGGTAGATCAATCGGGCAAACATAGCCCTGTCCGCCGTGCAGCGGAGTAATTTCAACTTTCACCGATTTCGGGGCAATATTTTCGAAGTATTCTTTAAAAAGCTGTCCTATTCTCAGGTGATCCTGGTTGGGAACCAGACGGCACGAAATTTTTGCATAGGCTTTTGATGGCAAAACAGTCTTGGCGCCTTCGCCCGTATACCCGCCCCAGATACCGCAAACGTCAAAACTTGGACGGATGCCGGTACGTTCCATCGTCGTGTAACCCTTTTCCCCTGCCAGTTCTTCCACATTTATAGCTTCTTTATACTTTTCAGTACTGAAAGGTGCACTAGCCAGCAATTTACGTTCTTCTGACGATACCTCCAAAACATCATCATAAAAACCGGGGATGGTAATATGCCCGTCCTCATCAACCATTTTGGCAATCATTTTGGACAATTCGTTAATCGGGTTAGCAACAGCCCCGCCAAACAAACCGGAATGCAGGTCTTTATCCGGACCAGTCACTTCTACCTGCCAGTAGGCTAAACCGCGTAACCCCGTAGTGATAGACGGTATATCCCGGGCGATCATTGAAGTGTCGGAAACAAGGATAATATCGGCTTTCAGCATTTCTTTGTTGTCTGAACACCACTTTCCCAGGTTGGGGGACCCAATTTCTTCTTCTCCTTCTATCATAAACTTCACATTGCAGGGCAGGTTATTCGTTTTTACCATGTATTCGAAAGCTTTTGCATGCATAAACCCTTGTCCTTTGTCATCGTCGGCACCCCGGGCCCAGATTTTTCCATCGCGGATCTCAGGTTCAAAAGGAGGACTTGTCCATAAATTAACCGGGTCTACAGGCATTACATCCATATGCCCGTAAACCAAAACCGTCGGGAATGAAGGATCTGAAAATTTTTCTCCATAGGTAACCGGGTTACCTGCTGTTTCATAAACTTCGGCACGGTCGGCACCGGCATCGAGCAGGATTTTTTTCCAGTATTTGGCTGCTTTATACATATCCGGTTTATGGCTGGCAATCGAGCTGATTGACGGGATACGGATCAATCCGAAAAGTTCATCTAAAAACCGGTCTTTGTTTTCTTCAATGTATTTTTCAATATTCATCATGGGTTGTAGTTTTTGTTTGAACTATAAAAATAAGGGTTTCAAATTAATTCTGCCTCAACAGACCCCTGTTTTCATGTATAAAACTTCATTAATTTTAACGGAAATTTTAACGGACAGAAGATTTACGAACCACCAGTTTTGTTCTCAATACTATCTGAACAGGGGGCAATTCAGGATAAATAATTTGCCTGAAGAACAAACGAGCAGCCTCCTGTCCCATTTCAAAAGCAGGGTGAGTGATAGATGTCAGGGGAGGATCGACCACCGTTGAATGAAATTCGTCGGTAAAACCGACCAGTGCAATATCTCCAGGTATTCGTAACCCACGCCGTTTAATTTCTTTCATGGCCGCGAAAGCCACCGTATCGTTGATCCCGAAAATTGCATCCGGTTTTGTACCTGAATCAAGGAGCCTTGCGGTTGCTTTAATAGCCTCATCGGTACTTAGGTTGCATCTCTCAAGTAATAACTGCTCAGCAGCCAATCCACATTCTTTTAATCCTGAAAGATACCCTTCCGTGCGCTGTTTGGAAATATTCAGATGTTCCGGGCCGGCAATATAGGCAATCTTGCGGCAGCCGTTTTCATAAAAATGACGAGTCACCGATCGTGCAGCTTCCACATTGTCGGCAACTACACTCGAAACTTTGTCGGTCATACACACACGGTCGAAAAAAACCAGGGGGATTTCGTTTTTCAGCAAGGGCTCAAAATGCCCGAATGTGCTGGTCTCCTGGCTCAGGCAAACGATTAATCCCTCTACTCTTGTGTGCATCAGGTTTTGCACCGATTCAGCTTCCTTTCCGAACGACTCGTTCGACGATGAAATCAGAATATAATAACCATGTTGCTTGGCAATATTTTCAATACCGGAAATTATTGACGAATAGAAATGAGTAACAAGGTCGGGAACAATCACCCCGATCATTTTGGTCTGTTGCTTCAATAATCCCATAGCCAGAGGATTAGGTGAGTATTCGCGCTCACGGGCCAGTTGCTGTATCCGGGCAGTCATTTCAGGACTGATATCCGGATGATTTTTTAGTGCACGCGAAACAGTTGAAATAGAAACTCCAAGTTCGAGGGCCAGATCCTTTAATGAAACATGCCTTTTACTCATGTAGCCTTTTTCAGAATGTTCCTGCAAATCTAAAATTTTATTTCCAGTATAAGGGAATTGTCCCTGCATTTTCATGTTTGAAAACATTTTTACATCCCCGCAATGCTTTGCGGAAACCTTTGTGATAACATACAGAAAGACAGGTTGTTGTGTTGTTTGAAAACAATGCGGATATTTGTTTTCGGAATTATTGAAAGAAGCAACGGTTCCCGATTTCAGGATTTAAAAATTCAGAAGAAAAAAAGAGAAATAATATCGTGTTTAATTAAAATAGAAAAAAGATGAAAAGAATTGTGGTAACAGGAGCAGGTGGTTTTATTGGCGGACATTTAGCCCGTAAGTTGAAAGACATGGGACACGATGTACGTGCCGTCGATAAAAAACCATTAACCCAGTGGTATCAGGTACATAAAGATGTTGACAACCTGGTTCTTGACCTGAACATTAAAGAAAACTGCTATGCTGCACTAAACGGGTACAACGAAGTTTTCAACCTTGCGGCTGACATGGGAGGAATGGGTTTCATTGAAAACAACAAAGCCGAATGTATGTTGAGCGTTTTGATTAACACGCACTTGCTGTTGGCTGCCCGCGATTTAGGTATCGACCGCTTTTTTTATTCTTCATCAGCCTGTGTCTACAACGGAGAAAAACAAACCGACCCGAATAACCCGGGACTGAAAGAATCGGATGCCTATCCGGCATTGTCTGAAGATGGTTATGGCTGGGAAAAACTGTTCTCAGAAAGAATGTGTCGCCACTTTATGGAAGACTATGGCTTAACTACCCGTGTTGCACGTTTCCACAATGTTTACGGCCCCTTTGGAACGTATGACGGTGGACGCGAGAAAGCACCGGCAGCCATGTGCCGCAAAGTAATTGAGAGTGAATTGTACGGTAAAGACGAAATTAATATTTGGGGCGACGGTGAACAAACCCGCTCATTCATGTACATCGATGATTGTGTGGAAGGTATCCTGAAAATCATGTACAGCAACATCACCGAACCAATCAATCTCGGTAGTGCTGAAATGGTATCCATTAATCAACTGGTTGATATTGTTGAGAATATAGCCGGTTGCAAGCTAAAACGCACTTATGCCCCGGATGCTCCCAAAGGTGTCCGCGGACGTAACAGCGAAAACACACTTATTCAGAAATACCTTGGATGGGAACCAACCTATCCGCTTGCCGAAGGCATGAAAAAGACCTACAAATGGATTAAAGGTGAAATGCTGAAGAAGAAATAGATGAGTGATAAAAAAGTTTTGGTAAGCGGATGTTACGACCTGCTTCATGCCGGACATGTGGCCTTTTTTAAGACAGCGGCACAGTACGGGAAACTGCACGTAAGTGTCGGACAGGACGATAACATTTTCGAACTAAAAGGAAAGAAACCATATTTCACCCAGGCCGAACGTGTTTACATGGTTAGCTCGATAAAATATGTACACGAGGCTTTTGTTTCGTCGGGTCGTGGCATGCTCGATTTTGAGGAAGACATGAAACGGATAAAACCTGACATTTTTATTGTAAATACTGATGGATTCACCGAAAGTAAAGCCAGGATTTGTAAAGAAAATAATGTGGTGCTGACCGTTTTGGAACGTATTCCGGAAAAAGGATTACCTGTCCGGTCCAGTTCATTATCGAAAAAAGAAATACAATTTCCTTACCGGGTTTGCATTGCCGGAGGCTGGATGGACCAACCCTGGGTTTCTGAAGTTCATCCCGGTTCGGTGGTGGTAGCACAGATATGGCCAACCATCGAATTCAACGACCGCTCGGGTATGGCAACCAGTTCTCGCAGGGTGGCGCAGGAGCTTTGGAATGGCAAAATACCCGAAGGGAACCAGGTGCGTAATGCACAACTGTTGTTTGGCGCCGAGAATCCCCCTGGAAGTAAATATATTTCCGGGTCACAGGATCAGCTGGGTATTCTGGTGCCGGGCATCAGCCGCCTCGATTACAATGGAGCTTACTGGCCATCGAACATTGAAACCACACTGGACAAAGAAACCTGTGAATGGTTATCGGAGGCGTTGCATCTCATTCCGTTTTCACCCCGCCCGTGCGGCTACGATCCATTGCTTGAACAGCATCTCGAAAAAGAGTTGGTGAAAGAATTAG
Source organism: Prolixibacteraceae bacterium (assembly GCA_963662895.1). Classification (GTDB taxonomy): domain Bacteria; phylum Bacteroidota; class Bacteroidia; order Bacteroidales; family Prolixibacteraceae; genus GWE2-42-39. The sequence goes on from OY759981.1 coordinate 2,839,269, forward strand.
GTGAGGCCGGACGAAAATGCTACGAAGGTATTCTTGCAAAGAATATACAAATGCTTGGCGAATCGATGACCGATACTTTTTACGCGTGGAGAAAAATTTTGCCCTGCACCGTTCCTGATCGGGTACTCGAAGAGATGGAAAGTAAGTATATCGGAAAATATCCCGGTGCAATTACGTCGGGTTGCGGTGGAGGGTATGCTGTTGTTGCCTCTGAAGAACCCATTGAAGATGAAATAAAAATAAGAGTCCGGTACTAAAACATATACAGATGGAGAATCTACATTGTTTAATCATGGCCGGCGGTTCAGGGACCCGGTTCTGGCCACGGAGCCGAAAAGCAAAGCCCAAACAATATCTTACCATCTTTGGGAACGAATCACTGTTACAAGCAACCATCAGTCGTTTTTCCCGTTTCATCACGGAAGAAAATACTTACATTGTTTCGAACAAAGGACAGCAGGTAGTACTGGAAGAACAAACAACACACTTACCCCCAAAGAACCTGATTTATGAGCCGGTTGGAAGAAACACCATGCCGGCAATCGGTTTGGCAGCTTTATTCATTTCAAAAAATGACCCGGAAGGGATGATGGTTGTTTCGCCTGCCGACCATATGGTAAAAAACAATGAACTGTTTCAGCAAACAATTGAATCGGCAGCAAAAGTTGCCAGTGAAAAAAACGGGATTGTTACTGTCGGGATTACTCCCAATGCTCCTGCTACCGGCTATGGATATATCGAAATTGCTGATGAAATAAAAATTGGGCAGCCAATTCGTTCATACGCTGTAAGCCGTTTTGTGGAGAAACCAAAGCTGGAAACGGCAGTTCAGTATTTGTCTTCCGGGAAATTCTTCTGGAATGCAGGCATTTTTGTTTTCAGTGTTTCAGTTTTTTTAAAAGCCCTTGAGAAACATGCCCCGCAAATATATGCCAGTTTACAGAAAATAGCCCGGACAATCGGCACGCCTGACTACGAACAGACGCTGAATGATATTTACCCTAAACTGGAATCTGTATCAGTGGATTACGGAATAATGGAAAAAGCCTGCAATATATTCCTCGTGCAAGGCGACTTTGTATGGAACGACCTCGGAAGCTGGGAGCAAGTATACCAGTACGGAGAAAAAGACGGAACCCAAAATACCTGCACCGGGGAGGTGATCCTTCAGGATACGAAAAATTCGTACGCCAGGGCATCGGATGGGATACTGGCTGTAGTTGGCCTCGATGGCGTTGTGGCAGTAAAGGAAAAAAACATGGTTCTGGTATGTAAAAGAAATCATGCCGAGAATATCAAACAAATAGTGGATGAAATAAAAACCAGGGGGTTGGAAGAATATCTGTAAAGAAAACTGAATTTTCAATACAATAAATATTATGGAACAGTCATTTAAAAGATACTGCAAAACCCTTTCGCTCGAAAATGATCCGCAGTTGATTGAAGAGTACAAAAAAGTTCATGCCCCCGGTGCTGCCTGGCCTGAAATTACGCAGGGTATGCGGGAAGTGGGCATCATCGACATGGAGATTTACTTGCTGGGCGCACAATTATTTATGATTATGGATACAGTGCCTGATTTTAACCACGATAAAGCCATGACCGAACTTGCAACAAAACCACGGCAACCTGAGTGGGAAGCTTATGTTTCTCGCTTCCAGAAGACTTCTCCGGATGCCAGTGCTGCAGAAAAATGGCAATTGATGGAACGAATTTATAAAATGGACAAGTAACCCGGCCCCCGGTATTACTAAAGCCTGGAGATTTCTTGAATTACAACCTGATTTCTATAACTAAACCCGAAAAAAATGAAAAAGAACATTCAAAAAACATTAATTGGAATATTGCTGATCACTGCATTCAGTATGTTCCCTTCATCAAGTTTATTTTCTCAAAGATTTGAACCGACTCTCGAATCGTTTAAACAATACCAATATCCAGAATGGTTCCGCGATGCCAAATTTGGTATCTGGTCTCACTGGGGGCCGCAGGCAGTTCCGCGGCAAGGCGACTGGTATGCAAAAAAAATGTACCAGGAAGGCGACGACGATTACAACTATCATCTCGAACACTACGGGCATCCTTCTAAATTTGGTTATAAAGACATCATTCCTCTTTGGAAAGCCGAACGCTGGGATCCGGATAAATTAATGAAACTGTATAAAAAAGTTGGCGCTAAATATTTCGTCAGTATGGGGACCCACCATGACAACTTTTTTTTGTGGAACTCAAGAATTCACCGTTGGAATGCTGTAAAAATGGGCCCCAAAAAGGATGTGGTTGGGCTTTGGCAGGCAGCAGCTAAAAAGGAAGGACTCCGTTTTGGCGTATCTGAACATCTCGGGGCAAGCTACACATGGTTCCAAACAAGCCATGGCGCCGACAAAACCGGGCCAATGGCTGGCGTTCCTTACGATGGAGCTAATCCTGAATTCGAAGATTTATACCATCCGGGAACTCAACCGGATGATAAAGCATGGCTAACAACCGATCCTGAAAATCAAGAAAACTGGCTGGCATGCATTACCGAATTAATCGATATGTACGAACCCGACTTGCTTTATTCCGACAGTGAACTTCCTTTTGGTGAAGTTGGAAGAACAATGCTGGCTCATTATTACAACCAGGATATAGAAAAGAACAACGGCAAACTCGAAGCAGTTTATACCTGCAAGTTAAGACCGTCGGAAGGACGTTGGGTCAGGGACATCGAGCGTGGGGCCATGGATTCAATTAATCCGTACCCATGGCAAACCGATACTTCTATCGGCGACTGGTATTACCGCACCGGGCAAAAATATATGACCGGAACCGAAGTCATTCAAATGCTGGTCGACATTGTCAGCAAAAACGGAAACCTCTTGCTGAATGTTGTTCAAACACCCGAAGGTGACCTGGAACAGGATGTTTTAAATATTTTGAATGAAATAGCCGACTGGATCACACCAAACGGAGAAGGTATTTACGGAACCCGCCCCTGGAAGATATACGGAGAAGGACCTTCAATAAAAAATCAGGAGAAAGGCTGGTTTGGAGGGGTGAAAGACGTACGCCCCTACGAACCAACCGATATACGGTTCACAACAAAAGGTGAGATACTTTATGCATTTTGCATGGGAACTCCTGCAGGAGACATAAAAGTCTCGTCTTTGGGCAAATCTTCAGTCTTGAATAACAAATCAATTTCTTCAGTAAAAATGCTGGGAAATAAAGCAAAATTGGTTTGGGAACAGGGAACAGAAGCGCTTGTAATTAAAAAACCTTCAAAATTACCGGAATGGCAGGTCGTATGTTTTAAAATCGAATTTAAGAAATAGATATGCTATAGTTTTTACTGAAAGCAAAAACGACAATAGCCCGGAATGTTAATTCTTTTGAAACTTCCGGGCTATTTCTTTATAAAAATTTAGATTTAATATTAACGTTACTTTCAACTGTATATAAACCTGTACTTTTAAAAAAATTTTGAAAAATGCTGATTGATACTCATTCCCATATTTATTCGAAAGATTATTCTGACGACATTGATCAGGTGATCGAACGGGCATATCAGTGTAACGTTCGTAAAATTGTATTACCGAACATCGACAGTTCTTCGATAAAAAGTATGCTCGATTTATCAAATGCCTATCCGCAAATTTGTTTCCCCCTGATCGGGTTGCACCCGACTTCGGTGAATGAGGACTATGAGGATGAGCTGCAACTGTTGGATTTCTGGCTAAAAAAAAAGAAATTTTACGGAATAGGAGAAATTGGGATTGATTTATATTGGGACAAAACATTTTTGGATGAACAGATTATTGTTTTTCGGCACCAACTTCAATTGGCAAAAAAATATAAGTTACCGATAGTTATCCATGTTCGTGATTCGTTCGACCATGTTTTCGAAAATTTGTTTCCCGAGATAAACGGAACATTATCAGGAGTATTCCATAGTTTTACAGGCACGTTGGAACAGGCATCCCGGATTATTGAAATCGGCTTTAAAATTGGTGTCGGCGGAATTGTTACCTTTAAAAATTCGGGATTGGATAAGATTATTCAAAATATCCCCCTGGAACATCTCCTTCTTGAGACTGATTCACCATATTTGACTCCTGTTCCTTTTCGTGGAAAAAAAAATGAAAGTTCCTACTTAATATATGTAGCCCAAAAAATTGCCGAACTACATAACACTACCGTTGATGAAATTGCCCGTATTACGACAGAAAATGCTGAGAAACTTTTCGGTATTTAAACTTTTCTTTCCTTAATTTTGGGGAAAACAAAATATGGAGAGTCACGTGAATAAAAAGTCGGCCATTCTGATTATATATACAGGAGGAACTATCGGGATGGTTCAAAAAGATTCAAATGGGGGCTTGGTCCCGGTGAAGTTTGATCAGATCGTGGAAGAAGTTCCGGAATTAAATCGACTGGGATATAAACTTTCGGTAGTTACTTTCAATCCTCCTATCGACTCTTCGAATATGACCATTTCCACGTGGGTTAAAATTGCCAATACCATCAAATGTAATTACCGTTTTTTCGATGGCTTTGTAATATTGCATGGCACCGATACCATGGCCTACACCGCATCGGCCCTCAGTTTTATGTTCGAAAACCTCGATAAGCCAATCGTTATGACCGGCTCTCAATTGCCGATTGGAATTTTGAGAACCGACGGGAAAGAAAATTTGATTACTTCCATTGAAATAGCTGCTGCAAAAAAAAATGGCATGGCGATTGTACCGGAAGTCTGTGTTTATTTTGATAATAAATTGTTCAGGGGAAACAGGACAACGAAAAGACATGCGGATCATTTCAGCGCGTTCGATTCAGTAAATTATCCTTTGCTTGCAAAAGCCGGGGTGGAAATAAAATATTTTCAGGATAATATTTATTACCCGGCAAACAAAGGCATATTGAATGTCAAAACGAAGTTCGACGAAAAAGTAGTCATTCTTAAGATTTTCCCAGGAATGAACAGGACGGTCTTTGAAAGTATTGTTGAAATTCCCGGATTGAGAGGAATTGTTTTGGAATCCTTTGGTGCCGGAAATGTCCCGACAACAAGCTGGTTGGTCAACCTAATAGAAAGGGCAGTACAAAAAGAAATTATTGTACTGAATATTACCCAATGTCAGGGAGGAGCGGTAAATATGGGACAGTACCAGACCAGTCTGGAGTTGTTAAAAGCAGGTGTCGTGAGCGGGAAAGATATGACATCGGAGGCTGCAGTAACCAAGCTTATGTTCCTGCTGGGACAGTACTTAAGCCAGGAAGAAGTAAAGATGCATCTCAACAAAAATATGAGTGGGGAAATAAGTGAGTAGCCCTTTGTTTTTCCCATTTTTTTTGTAATTTGCAGCCCTGAAAAAATTAGTCCCAGTGGATTATTGGAGAGGTGCAGGAGTGGCTGAACTGGCACGCCTGGAAAGCGTGTGTACCCCTAAAGGGTACCGAGGGTTCGAATCCCTCTCTCTCCGCAGGTTATTTGAAATTTTAAAGATAAAAATCGAGTATAACTATTAAAATTTTTGGAGATTTACTAATTAAAATTAAGACCAAGATGAAAAAACTATTTGCGTTAATAGCAGTTCTCGGGATGCTCTATTTCTCAGCATCAAAAATTGCAATTGCCCAAGAGGCCACGGCAGCAGCAGACTCAACTGCGACTGAACAAGTTACTGATTTGACAGCCGATGCAGAAGAAACAGCAGCTGTTGCAGCTGAAGAAGGGAAATCGTTACATAGCCAATTAAAACAAAATTCATTGAAGGTGGGCCAGGATTCATGTCTTTTGTGTTGATTTGTTTGATTTTAGGTTTAGCATTGGCTATCGAAAGGGTTATTTATCTAAACCTTTCAACCAGCAATAATAAAAAATTACTTGCTAAAGTAGAAGAAGCTCTTGAGAATGGAGGTATTGAAGCAGCAAAAGAAGTTTGCCGTAATACCCGTGGCCCTGTTGCAAGTATTTTCTACCAGGGACTCGACCGTTCGGACGAAGGGATGGATGTAGTCGAAAAAACAGTAGTTTCTTACGGTGGTGTTCAGTCAGGCCTTCTTGAAAAAGGATTAAGCTGGATCGCATTGTTTATCGCACTTGCTCCTATGCTTGGGTTCATGGGTACAGTGATTGGTATGATCGCAGCTTTCGACGCAATTGAAGTTGCCGGGGATATCAGTCCTGCATTGGTTGCCGGTGGTATCAAAGTAGCATTGATTACAACGGTGTCAGGGTTGGTTGTTGCAATCATCCTGCAAGTTTTCTATAATTATTGTGTAGCTAAAATCGACAGCATCGTAAATAGTATGGAAGATGCTTCAATCTCACTGATTGACATTTTAGTAAAACACAATCTTAAAAAATAATAAGACCTATGAAACTGAATAAAGTATTAAATATTGTTCTGTGGGTCCTAATTGCGGTGTCTGCTATTTTGGTTATTTCACTAATGTCGAACATTAGTGATAACGAAACAGATCCTACAATGGGCGCATGGATTAATACGAACCTGATATGGGTTTATATTCTTTTCATTGCTTGTGCCGGTTTGGCTGTTCTGTTTGGATTGGTTCAAATGCTGACAGACAAAAAAGCATTGAAAAACGGCCTGATCGCGTTAGTATTTATGGGAGTTGTTTGCCTGATCGCTTATTTTTTTGCAGATGGTTCAATCCCTCAATTTTATGGCGTAGAGAATTTTGTGGCAAAAGGTGATTTAACACCAACCATTTCCAAATGGATCGGAACTACGCTGTATGGAACTTATATATTGTTCTTCATTGCAATTATTGCAATGGCAGCTTCTCCAATCATCAAATTATTCAGATAATCACTAGTTGGTTATAAAACAGGAAAAAACAAAATTATGGCAAAGAAAACACCTGAAGTACCTGGATCATCGTTGGCAGATATTGCCTTCATGCTGCTCATATTTTTCCTGGTAACAACCACTATGGATGTCGACAGCGGTTTGGAGCGTCGTCTTTCTCCTATGCCTCCGGAAGAGCAAGAGGATACCCCTCCGATTAAAGAACGTAATGTGTTCGTGGTTTTGGTAAATGCCAATAACCAGTTGCTTGTTGAAAATGAAATTACTACAATTAATCAGTTAAGGGAAAAAGCCAAAGAGTTTATGGCCAATCCTTATGATGATCCAAACCTGCCGGAAAAAACCGTGAAAGAAGTTCCTTTCTTTGGTGAAATACCGGTTACAAAAGGAGTAATTTCATTGCGTAACGATGTTGGTACACAATACGGAACTTACATAGCTGTTCAGAATGAGTTGGTTGGTGCCATTAATGAGCTAAGAGACGAAGTTGCTAAACAAAAATTTGGTAAGTCATATGAAAAACTGGATAAGGATCAAAAAAGTGCAGTTCAGAAAATCTATCCTTCCAGAATTTCAGAAGCAGAACCTAAAAGAGTGGGAGGAAAATAAGTATGTCAAAATTTAGAAAGAACGATTCAAAAGAACTACCTCCAATTTCAACGGCGTCGTTACCTGATATTGTGTTTATGCTTTTGTTCTTCTTCATGGTTAGTACTACGATGAGGGAAGTAACATTAATGGTAAAGATAACATTGCCCGCAGCGACAGAACTTTCCAAGTTGGAGAAGAAGTCGCTGGTTAGTTATATCTATGTAGGAACTCCTCATAAACAATATCAGAAGGTATTCGGAACAGAGCCCCGTGTTCAGTTGAATGATGCATTTGCAAACGTTTCGGATATTATAGATTATATTATTGCCGAAAGGGAAGCCCGTGACGAAGCTGAAGTTCCTTTTATGGTTACTTCATTAAAGGTGGATGAATACACCAAAATGGGTATTGTACAAGATATTAAACAGGAACTTCGTAAAGCTGCAGCTTTACATATTAACTACTCCTCCCGGAAAAGGGCTGATTAAATTGAATATGTTAGTATAAGAATAAAAAAGAAGGGCGACTTTGAAAAAGTCTCCCTTCTTTTTTTGCCCGTTTCTCCTGCAATTTCAGACTCCATTGAGACTTTACACAACGATATTGATAATTTTCTTGGGAACAATAATCACCTTTTTAGGGGTTTTGCCTTCGATCCACTTCTGAGCTAACTCGTGGGTCAGGGCTGTCTTTTCAATTTCGGCAACCGGTAGATTCACCGGAAGTACAAGTTTGAAACGCATCTTCCCGTTGAATGACACCGGGTATTCGAAGGTATCTTCCACCATCAGGCTTTCGTCAGCTTCCGGCCAGGGTTCGTATGCCAATGTTTTGCTGTGACCGTACAACTGCCATAGTTCTTCTGCCAGATGTGGTGCGAACGGCGAAAGTATTTTTGCAAATGTTTCGGCAGTAGTTTTGGTCACTCTTCCTTTTTTGATAGCCAAGTTATTGAAAACCATCAGTGCCGAGATAGCGGTATTGAATTTCAGGTTTTCAATGTCTTCACTTACCTTTTTTATGGTCTGATGCAGCAGTTTGGCAACTTCGCGTTCTTCCCTTCCTTCAGTAATATTATCGGGATTGGAGAAAAAACGGAAAACACGCCCCAAAAAGCCGAATACTCCTTTTACTCCATTTTCAGTCCAGGGCTTGGTGTCGTCAAGAGGCCCCATAAACATTTCGTACAGACGTAACGAATCGGCCCCGTATTTTTCACAAACATCATCGGGATTCACCACATTTTTTAGTGATTTCGACATTTTTGCCACTATCTGTCTTAATTCTTCACCGGTTTCTGTATGGTAATATTTCCCATCTTTTTCTTCCACCAAATCCAAAGCTACTTTCGCACCAGTAGCAGTTTCATAAGCAAATGCCAGGATCATTCCCTGGTTGAATAGCTTTTTAAATGGTTCGTCGGTCGAAACAATTCCCAGGTCGAAAAGCACTTTGTGCCAGAAACGTGAGTACAACAAGTGAAGCACGGCATGCTCGGCTCCTCCAATATATAAATCAACCGGCATCCAGTAGTTTTCCAGTTTCGACTCGAATATTTTTTCATCATTTTTCGGATCGATGTAACGCAGGAAGTACCAGCACGAACCAGCCCACTGGGGCATGGTATTGGTTTCGCGACGACCTTTACGTCCGTTTTTATCAACTACTTCGAGCCAGTCAGCAGCGTTAGCCAATGGCGATTCGCCTCCTTCTCCTGGTTCGTATTTTTCAAGCCGGGGAAGTTTTTGCGGCAGTTCGTTTTTGTCAAGCAGGCTTACTTCTCCATCTTCCCAGTGTATAACAGGGAACGGCTCGCCCCAGTAACGCTGACGGCTAAACAGCCAATCGCGTAATTTGAAATTGACAGTGGCCTTGCCAAGTCCGCGTTTCCCCAACCATTTAATGGTTTTTGCAATTCCTTCGTTTTTACTGAGCCCGTTGATATCCAGTCCTGTCACATCACTTGCAGAGTTTATATAAGCACCATCCTCTGTCCAGCAGGCTTTTCCTGTCAGAACCTGTGTACGGATTTCTTCATCGACATCTTTTGGATCGAGGATACAGATAATCGGAATGCCAAATTTTTCGGCGAACTCAAAGTCGCGGGTGTCGTGTGCAGGAACGGCCATGATGGCCCCCGTCCCGTAGCCCATTAAAACGTAGTCGGCGACCCAGATTGGTATTTCTGTTCCGTTAACCGGATTGATCGCATAGCGGCCTGTAAAAACCCCGGTTTTTTCTTTGGCAAGTTCGGTGCGGTCGAGGTCCGACTTCAATGAAGCAGCCTGTACATATGCGTTTACTTTTTCTGAATATTCAGGAGTAACCAGCTTTTCAAGCATTGGGTGTTCGGGCGAAACAACCATGTACGTAGCTCCAAACAAGGTATCCGGGCGAGTCGTGTAAACCCTCAGTTTTCCCTTCATTCCGACGATTGAAAAATCAACTTCTGCTCCGGTCGAACGGCCGATCCAGTTTTTCTGCATGTCTTTTACTCCTTCCGGCCAGTCGAGTTTATCAAGGCCTTCGAGTAGGCGTTGTGCGTAATGAGGGATGCGCAGTAGCCACTGTTTCAGATTTTTGCGTACTACCTGGTTGCCACATTTTTCATGTGAACCGTCGGATAGCACCTCTTCATTAGCACACACCGTTTTGCATGATTCACACCACCAAACCTGTGCATTATCGTAATAAGCCAAACGTTTTTTGCTGATAAATTCTTTAACAGCATTTTCTCCCTGTTCTTTTATTTCTATAGGAATGGGCAATTCGCTGATCGGACGTCCTTTGCCTTGTTCAGCATCGAACCATGTATTATATAATTGAATAAAAATCCATTGCGTCCATTTGAAATATTTCGGATCGGTAGTATTGATCTCCCGGTCCCAGTCATAGCTCAATCCCAACGCTTTAATCTGTCGACGGAAATTATCACAGTTCTTCTGAGTTGTAATTGCCGGGTGTGTCCCGGTCTGCATGGCGTACTGTTCGGCAGGTAACCCAAAAGCATCCCATCCCATCGGATGCAACACATTAAACCCTTTCATCCGCTTATAACGGCTGATAATGTCGGTTGCCGTATATCCCTCAGGATGCCCTACATGCAAGCCTGCTCCCGATGGATACGGGAACATATCTAATATGTAATATTTAGGTTTCGAAAAATCGTTCCCGGTTTTGAAGGTTTTGTTCTCCTCCCAGTATTGCTGCCATTTCTGCTCGATCTTCCAGAATTTATATTCCATTATTTGGTTGATTAAAGGATTTTGAAACTGAGGCGCTAAGATAGAAAAAACCAGTCAGAGTACATACAATTTTAATAAGCGACAGCAATTCCAATTTTATAAATAATACTGGATAACATAGTAACCTTGCCCTGTAAATAGGAACAAGTAAGCATGATATTCTGAGGGAGGCAAATAATTCAGGTTAATTAATAGAAATATCGTATGGCATCCGGGCAAAAACGCCTTTCATGTTTATGGCATTCCTGAGCATCTCGTAATAACGGGAACTTTCACCCAGTTCGTTTTTTATGAATTTCAGTTTTACCGAACCCGAAAGTTGTTTTACCAGTTCTTCAAACGGGTCTTTTAATTTTGGGAATTCAGTAATCCTGTAATTTTCAAGGCCAGCCATTTTACCGGCCAGTTCAATTGCTTTGCTTACGCCGCCGTGGAGGTCGACCAGCCCGATTTTTTGGGCAGTAACCGAAGCCCATACACGCCCTTGTCCGATGTCATCAACCTGAGATTTAGTCATTCCCCGTCCGTCGGCCACATGACCTATGAAAGTGTCATAGCCATCTTCAATCATGGATTGCAGCAGGTCACGTTCAAAGGGAGTCATTGAACGGGTCATCGAAGGCATGTCGGAATGGTCGTTGGTGGTAACCACATCCTGGGTTATACCCAGTTTGTCGTTAAGTAGCTTCCCTGCATTGGGGATCATCCCGAAAATACCAATCGACCCGGTAATGGTAGTGCGGTCAGCAATAATCGTATCGGCGGCAGCGGCAATATAATATCCTCCCGAGGCAGCGAAATCACCCATGGAAGCAACCACTGGTTTTACTTCACTGGCCAGTTTTACTTCGCGCCAGATTACTTCCGAACCGTATGCGCTTCCTCCCGGAGAATTAATACGTAATACAATGGCTTTGATCGTGGAATCGCGGCGGACTTCCCGGATGGCCTTTGAAAGTTTGTCCGATTTAATACCGTCATCACCATACCCGTCAATGTCGCCACTGGCATAAACCACTGCTATTTTATCGTGGGCTAATCGTTTTATTTGTGTCGATGGTACCTTTTTGTATTTGGGAATATCAACTGTTTTTAAATTTTTTTCCAGGCTTATTCCTGATAATCCTTTCAAATCATCCAGCACCTGGTCAAAATATTTAAGTTCGTCAACAAGTCTTATCTCAAGGGCAAATTCCCCTTTCCTGAAAGTAGTAACCTGGTCGGCAATACTGTTCAGTTCTTCCACACTGATTCCTCTTGCAGCCGAAATATCCTGAAGCATTTCGTCCCAGATACCTTTTAAGTAACTAAGGGTTTGTTCCCGGTTTTCCGGGCTCATGTCTTCGCGGATGAAATTTTCAACTGCGGCTTTAAATTTCCCATGCCTGACAACTTGTACCTCTACCCCCAGTTTTTCGAGCCCTTTCTTATAAAAACTGCGTTCGCCGCCTAAACCACGGAAATCAACTGCTCCCTGTGGATTTAATACAATTTTGTCGGCTACGGTTGCCAGGTAATAGGCTTTTTGTGAAAGAAATTCACCATAGGAATAAATGAATTTTCCTGATTCTTTAAAGTCGATCAGGGCATCACGAATTTCTTCAACCGTGGCTATACCAGCCTGAATATTTGCCGGATCAAGGTATATCCCTTTAATCCGGTCATCTGTTTTTGCCTTTTTTATACAGGCCAGAATATCGTTTAAACCTGTTTTTTTCGAACCTTTAAAACCCGGGATATCCAGTTCGTCGAAAGGATTGTTTTTCGAACGCTCAATGATTTGGTTCTCAAGGCTTAGGTGTAAAACTGTATTTTCGCTTACAGTTACAACCTGATCGCCTGATGAGATTATGGCTGTGATTACTCCGATAAAAATAAAAAATATAAGAATTCCCACAAGTATCATCCCAACGATGCTTGCCAGGGTAAATTTTAGAAAATCTTTCATGGAGAATATTTTTAATGGTTTTTCAATACTGATTTTGTTCTTATTACAATTTGTACGAATTTAGCGAATTTGTTACAAAAGTGACCTATCGATGGAACAACTTTATTTATTGTTAGGAGGAAACCTGGGAGACAAACAGAGAATTTTTTCAGAAACAGAAAGGCTGATTGGACGACAACTGGGGAAAATTCTGAAGAAATCGCATGTTTATGAAACAGAACCTTGGGGGTTCGAGTCGGACAACATGTTTTGGAACCAGGCAATGATTGTGGAGACCAGCCTTTCTGAAACCGAATGCCTTCATACTATTCATCAGATTGAGAAACAGGTTGGGCGTATCCGTTATAATCAGCAATATTCATCCCGGATTATTGATATTGATATTATTTTTTACAACGACCGTGTAATTAATACTGAAGAACTGGAGATTCCACATCCCCGAATGGTTGACCGCAATTTTGTGTTGGTACCTCTTTCCGAAATTGAGTCCGATAAAATTCATCCGGTTTACGAAAAAACGATCCGTCAGCTTCTTGACGAATGTAACGATACTCTGAAGGTTTCAATATTGCAAAATTCTGCTTTTGCAAAAGGGTCGGAGAACCTTCACTGCTGTTCATAATTTAATCATGCGGAACGTACACGAAGCACCTCGTTTATGAGGAATTTTTGTTGTACACCCGTTTGAAGAATGTAATTGCGGATGCCTCTGAAAAAGTTCAGTATCTTTTTCCGAAAAAAGAAAATACCTTTTTCCCTTATCGTTTGTACACATCGCCTCCGCTTGATTCATCAATATCTTTTTCCTGAGGGTTTCCTTTATACCGGATGTCTGCCCCGGTGCTGGCTTTTGCTTTTATACGTTCTGTTACATAAACGGACATATCGGAACCGCTCGAAGCAGAAACCTCGCAAATCTTGGTTTTTAATTCTGCAGCATTCAAATCACTGCCACTCGATGATGATGCTTTGAAAAAATCGGTTGTTCCTTTTATATTGGCATCACTGCCACTGCTGGTTTTCAGATACAGTTCACCAGCATTTACTTCAAGTTCTATATCGCTTCCGCTACTGGCTTCAATTTTTAATACTCTCATCTGCAAGGGGGTTCTCGATTCCACATCCGAACCGGAAGATGCATCCAGCATATCCAGTTCCTTAACGGTTACATAAACTTTCCTGGTGGTACGCCATTTCCAGATATGATCTTTTTTCATGTAAATTTTAAGGATGCCGTCTTCTACAACTGTTACCAGGTCGTCGATAATGTCTGGATCAGCTTTTACTGTGATTTTTTCAGAATTTCCCTGGCTCAGGTATAAATCGATTCCATTGCAGACTTTTATCCCATGGAACGATTCTGTTTTTCGTGTTTGGGCCTCTGTATCCGTTGCAGATGCCGGTACAGGGAGTAATGATATGCCGCTTAAAATCAGGAATATAAGAAAAAATAATTTAAAAGTTTTCATAGCTTTATTTATTAGTTTACTGTTTACTGATAACATTTCCTCCTGAAGAAGTGCTGGTATTTTTCTTTTCGGGATTTCCGTAGTAAAATATATTTCCTCCTGAAGATGCCTTGGCATTAATTTTCTTTTCTACATAAATAAAGACGTTGGCCCCGCTCGAAGCTTCGGCATCGCAAAGGGCAGCTTTCAACCCTTCGGCTTTTATGTTCGCTCCCGATGATGCATCCAGATTAACATCGTAGCCTTTTCCGGTAATTATGGCATTGGAGCCGGAACTGGATTTTACCTGTAAATTCCGGGAGTAGACTTCGAGCGTGGCATTGCTTCCGGCTGATGTCGAAACACAAAGGTCTTCAAAGCTCAATGTCCCGTTACTGAATACATTTGATCCTGCCGTGGACGTAATTTTCTCAAGGTCTTTTACAGTGATCAGTACTTTTTTTTCTTTTGCCCAACGGATTCGGGCATTGGTGGAAATTTTCAGGGTACTTCCTTCTGTTTCAGTAAGAATGGCTTCATGCAGGTTTTCGTCGGCTACAACGGTTACACGGGTTGGTTCACCTTGTGTGATCCAGGCATTCATACCTCTTGTTACTTTTATTTCATCGAATTCGCCAACATTGCGTTCTTCCTCAATAACATTACCATTCCCTTTGATCGAAGGGCCAAGCAAAATGCAGGAATTAAAAAATCCCAGCAATAGAACAAAAATTCCGGGTAATAATAATTTCGTTGTTTTCATATTCATTTGGTTAAGTGTAAGACGATTGTTTTTTAGAATTGTTACCAAAATAAAAGGTACAATTTTTTTTTACTCTTTTTTTTCGTTGAAATAACAAAATCAATCGGTAAATGAACAACTTGACCATTTAAGGGGGGGGGCAGGAGATGAGATATTCTATTCAGTCAAAAAGTTCAGAAATAATTTTCAGACCATTGAGGGTGTGATTATTTTCGATACAATGAATCGATTGAACGAGTGGTGTAATTACCAGAGCGAGCCTTCCGGTGGCAATGACTTTCAGTTTTGAATGGAGTTCCTCATTCTCTTGTTGGCAATCTCAGTTGCATGCAGCTTAATTATTAAGACGGAATTTATAAGAATAAAGCAAGATCTTGTCTGAAATTGATACAAAAATCAAAAATTGACGTTATAAGGTGAGAACCGGATAATATATTTCAATTTATTTTTTAAATTTGACTTATCTGTGGCGATTGGTAGTGGTTTTATCGTCCTTATGCGATTCAGTGTGATTTAGGATTGATAATTATATTTTTAGAAATTATGCAGAATATTAAAAATCCGTTGATTTTTGTTGTAGAAGACAATCAAGTATACAATAAATTGGTTGTTAGCTATTTGAGGTCAAATAAGCTAACGAACATAGAATCGTATTTGACGGGTGAAGAAGTTTTGAAGAATTTGTACAAAAAACCGGATATTGTTGTTCAGGATTATCTGCTTGAAAAAATGACTGGCATTGATGTGTTGGTAAAGGCAAAAAAGATGTATCCTGAAATTGAATTTATCTTCCTTTCAGGACAGGATAGTATTGACATTGCCATCAACAGTATGAAATACGGGGCTTACGATTATATAGTTAAAGATCAGATGGCCCTGAAAAAACTGGTCGATAAAATACACAAGATACTCTCGGTTCATAATCTGAAAAAGACTAATAAACGATATAAGATCGGTGTTATCCTGTTTTTTATTATTCTTTTCATTTTAATTATTGTGGCTATATTGTGGGCAATTATGAACCCCGATACTTTTGGATTATAAACTAATCTGATAATATTAATCTTTTATGATATTTCCTTTCTGAAAAACAGCGGCATATTCGGTTTTGCTTTTTAACAAATCAATTGTCTGAGTAATTCCTTTGTCGTCTTTTATCGCGGCTTTAATAGCCCCTTTGCGGTGATAATAACGCGATACAATTTCATCTGTCAGCAATTCTTTAATATCTTCAGAAAATGTTTGAAGGTCTTGGCTCAGGTCGTGTTTCAGATCCTTAGTCAGTAAATCAAATTTCTCTTTGGAGGCATCATAATATTTTTCTTTCCGGGCTGTTTCAAGCAATTCATTCAACTGTTCTTCAGTCCTTGATTGATATGAGAACCCTTTTTCTTTAACAAAAGCTACAAAATCGGCATAAATTTCATCCGTAATCCTAAACTCTTCAGGAAAAGGAATCTTTTCATTTTCCGTCACAAATTTGGTTGCATAGTCAAAGATCACAAAATCGGAGGCCAGTTTATATGCCAGCCTGCTCAGGTATTCAGAGTCGATTTTAAGGTCAGGTACAATGCCTCCCCCGTCAAAAACTATTCGTCCGTTACTGGTAGAATATTCACTGATCAGTGAATCAGGAATATGCCCGACACTACCGTCTTCGTTACGATGGGTGTAGTCGAGCGCCTGGATGCACCGGCCACTGGGGATATAATATTTTGCAGTAGTCACTTTCAATTTTGCATTGTAGCTCAGGTCCCGGGTAGTTTGTACCAGACCTTTTCCAAAGGTCCTTGCACCCACAATTACTCCACGGTCCAAATCCTGCATGGCCCCGGCCAGAATTTCAGAAGCAGAGGCAGAGCCTGAATTTACCAGAATGGCTAATGGCATTATTGTGTCGATTGGCGCTTCAGTTGCATAATACGTTTGGTCGCCTTGTTTTATTTTTCCTTTTGTGCTAACTATTTCGGCTCCTTTTGGTACGAAAAAGTTGGCAATTTTCACCGCCTCAATAAGTAAACCTCCAGGATTCGAACGAAGATCGAGTATCAACGATTTTGCATGGTCTTTTTCTTTTAGTTCCAACAAGGCTTTTCGTACATTCTCATTGCAGTCCATCGTGAAATTCGACAGACGGATATAGCCTGTTTTACTGTCGAGCATCCCATAGTATGGAACCGGGTTGATCTGGATTTTTTCGCGTACCAGATCAAAATCCATTGTTTTTTTTACTCCCGGACGTTGTATCTTCAGGGTCAAAGGTTTTTTTGCCGGACCTTTCAGCAAATTGCTTACCTCCGAAGAATTCAACCCTTCTGTTGATTTTCCGGAAACTTCAAGAATTATATCACCTGCCTTTAAGCCGACTTTCTGGGCCGGAAAACCTTCATAAGGTTCGGTAATCAAAACCTTATCGTCGCGTTGGCCGATCAGGGCGCCAATACCGGCATACTCACCGGTAGTCTGGAAACGGAAATCCTCAATTTCATCTTCAGGTATATAAGTTGTATACGGGTCGAGCGATTCGAGCATTTTGTCGATACTGGTCTTTACCAGGTCGCCCGGCTCAACTTTATCCACGTAAAAAAGGTTCAGTTCACGAAATAAAGTGTAGTAAATATCTAGATTCTTGGCAATCTGGAAATTTTTTTCATCGCGGCTTAAACTTAGAAAACCAACCGACAATACTAGAATGGCTATCACAATAATCCCGCTACTTTTCTTTAAATACTTCATCTTATTTCAAAATTTTATTAGTCAGCAAAAATAGTAAAAGCTTTAGTTTTATTCCCTTTATTCCTGATTTGTGATTAGTTAATTAATCTTAATTGCATTACAATACATTATTTACGTATTTTTGAGGCTTCAAAAAAAGAAGGAAATGGGGGCGTTGTCTATTTTTAAAAAGTATAGCCGGACTTTTTGGGCGGCAAATTCTATTGAATTGTTTGAACGCTGGGCATGGTATGGATTTTACATGGCTTTGGCTTTGTTCCTGGTCAACTCGAAAGACACCGGAGCTTTAGGTTTTACACAGGCACAGAAAGGACTTATCATGGGTACCGGCTCCATGCTTTTATATTTTCTGCCGGTGATCACCGGCGCTATTGCCGATAAGGTAGGCTATAAAAAAATATTGTACCTGTCTTTTGCTATATATATATCGGGTTTTTACATGATGCGTTCGTTCAACAGTTTCGGGATGGCGTTTTTCGCATTTATCTGGATTTGTATTGGCGGGGCCTTTTTTAAACCGATCATCTCAGCAATGGTCGCCCGGACGACTAATGCCGAAACTTCTTCGATTGGCTTTGGTATTTTTTATATGATGGTAAATATTGGCGGGTTTATCGGGCCGTTTCTGGGAGGAATTGTATTGAAAAAAGGTTGGGATTACCTGTTTTTTATGTCGATGGCTGTGCTTGGATTGAATTACCTGATTACCATTTTCTTTTTTAAAGAACCGATCGTTTCAGGCACACGAACCCCGCTGGCAAAAAATATCAGGCAAGCCTTTATTAATATTGTTATTACCTTCAAAAACTGGCGGTATGTAATTTTCCTGCTCATCATGTCTATTTTTTGGGCAGCTTTCAACCAATTGTATTATTCTTTCCCGGTTTTTGTTGAAGAATGGGGCGATACTTCAGTTATCTACCAAGCCGTTGCAGGTTTTTCGGACGGATTGGCACAGGCTATTGGTAACGGACGCGGAGGTATTTCGACAGTTACATTTTCCAGTATGGATTCGTTTTTTATTATTTGTTTCCAGTTGGTAGTTTCAGCTTTTGTGATGCGGTTCCGGTCGTTAAATGCAATGATTGGCGGTATTCTGGTACTGGCTGGCGGACTTGGAATGATGTTCTCGTTCCAAAATGGATGGCTGATCCTGTTTGGCGTATTAATTTTCGGCCTGGGTGAGATGGCAAGTTCTCCGAAATATACTGAGTACATTGGACGTATAGCCCCCGAGGATAAAAAAGCGCTTTACATCGGTACTTCATTTTTACCCGTTGCTTTGGGACATGAATTGGCGGGCTGGTTGTCGGGTAGTATTTACGAGGGTATTGCTGATAAAATATTCCTGCTGAAAAAAGAAGTAGCCCGTCTTGGTCTGCAGATACCCGAAATTTCGGAGAATTTTTCGAAGAATGATTACATAAAGGAAGCTGCCCTGCAAATGAAGATGAATACTCAGGAATTAAGCGATTTGCTTTGGTCTGATTATCATCCCGGAAATATTTGGATCGTTTATTCGGCAGTGGCACTAAGTGCAGCCGTATTGCTGTATCTTTACGACCGGTATATACTGCCTCAGAAAAAATAAAATTTTACCCGATGAAACAGGTTGTTTTTGCAGTTTTACTTTTAATGGTAACATACCCGGTTATTGCTCAGGATATAGCAGGGTTGAATACAAGTTACAAAAACCTGGATGCGGGGAGTGTTAAAGGTCTGGAATTCAGGTTTGAATCCCTTAGTTTTTTTCTTAATGATGAATTTGAGGGAGATATTGTTGACGGCTACACCTGGACCGGAGCCTGGGTCCGCCCCAAGTTGGTTTACTCCTTTGCAGAAAACTTAAAAATCGAGGCCGGAGGCCATTTCCTGCGCTACCACGGTCGTGATAATTTTACCATCAGCCGTCCATGGTTTTCAGCAGAATACCGGATGAATAAGAATTTGTCGGTGATTTTTGGCGACCTGAATCAAAATGGCAACCACGGGCTGCTGAAACAATTGTGGGAGCCTGAGCGGGTACTTACCGATGTCCCGGAAGAAGGCATTCAGTTTTTGTATAAATCGAAATATCTCAGCCTGCAAAACTGGGTTAGCTGGGAGCAATTTATATTGAAAGGCGATCCGTTTCAGGAACATTTTACATTTGGTCTGAGTGCTGACGCGCATCTTTACAAAAATTCCGAAGTAGATGTCTCTGTTCCGTTGCAGTTATTAATATATCACCAGGGAGGCGAAATCGATTCGAGCTCGCTGAATGTGGTTACCCATTTTAATTATGCAGGCGGTTTAAAACTGGGGATCGGCATAGATCATGATTTTTTCAAGAAATTGAACTTCAATACATTTTGGCTGGGCTACAATTGTCCCGATGGCCCCGAGCCTTTCAACTATAAAAATGGACATGCTCTTTCGCTGGTTGCCTCGACCGATACTAAATGGGGGAATTTTTCGTTCGACTACTGGAATGCTTACCGGTTTGCATCTCCCTTTGGGAAGAAAATATACCTGTCTGCTTCCGACAAGGATTTGCCTCTCTCTCAGGAGGATCGTTCCCTGTTTGCCTTCAACTACACACTGAAGAAACAAGTTGTCCCTGACATTCATTTTGCTTTTCAGGGCGAAGCATTGTATGATTTGAAGACCTCAGATTTCTCATTCGGGTTTGGTTTTTATTTGCTGGTCAACCATGATTTCTTACTGAAAAAATTCAATTGAAGTTTTTCGGGTTAAGAGGACCTTCTGTTAATGATTGTCATTTCAGCGCAGGGCTGAATCTCATATTTCAACTATATAAGTTTGTTCAGGAAGACTGCTGAATATGGTTGCAGGTGTTTGATATTCATATGTGTGAGTTTTCGTTTAGAGCCCTTGGGGATTGTAAAAACTGTGATCTAAAGAAAAATTATCCAGGAATTTCACTAATTTGGCCTCAAAATAACAACATATATGGTTGATTTCGACCAGATATTCAGAAAATACCATACACCACTTTTTTTGTATGCACTGAAATTCGTGGGCGACGAAAATGTTGCCCTCGATCTGGTACAGGATGTTTTCACATTGTTTTGGGAAAAGAATAAGTTTGGGATCGATGAAAAACATAGTAAGGCTTATTTGTTTAACGCGGTCAGAAATGCCTGTTACAATCATCTGAAACACGAGAAGGTAGTACAAAAACACCAGATGGTAAGCTTGGCAGAGATGGAAATGAAGCATTATATGGATGGCGAAAAGTCGCTGATAGAAAAGGAAAATCTTGAAGATATATATAAAGCGTTTAATTCCTTATCTGAGATTTATCGGGAGGTTATTGAGTTAAGCCGCTTTGAAGGTTTAAAAAATAAGGAAATTGCCGAACGCCTCAATATTCCGGTACGTACAGTAGAAACACGGTTATTTCGTGCATTATCATCGCTCCGCGAAAAATTATCTGAAAAATTGTTTCATATCTTATTGTCTTTCTGTCATTTTAAGCCGGTTGTGAAATAAATTTTGAATTTCATGACGTAATTCTCCCTGTTAAGTTGTATTGATAGTAGATAAATGGATATTGGAAAATATGGTCAATACAACCGAATACGAACAATTGATTGCCCGATACCTGAACGGGGAATTTTCGGGACAAGATGAGGCGGAGATTATCCGGTGGATCTCGGAAAAACCTGAAAATAAGAAAATTTTTCTGGAGGTTAAAGATACCTGGGATGCCAGTCTGAAAAAGGATGTAAGTGAAACAGAACAGCTCCTGCAATTTTATAAAAGGCAGGTATCCCGGAAACGAAAAAGTAGCTATCCTGCCTGGATTTCAGGCATTGCGGTCGCTGCCATCCTGATTGTCGGAGTGATTATCGGGAGTTTGCTGCAAAACAACTATCCGGGAGGACAAAGCCGGTTGGAATCTTTTTCTGTACCGATGGGATCGCGTTCACAACTTACTCTTTCCGACGGGACTGTCGTCAGCCTCAATTCCGCTAGTCGCTTAGAACCTGGCGATAATTTTTCTTCCCGTAACCGGGAAGTTATGTTGATTGGAGAAGCATATTTCGAGGTGAAAGCAGATAAGCACCATCCGTTTACGGTTAAAACTGAAAAATTTACTATAACAGTTACCGGTACGAATTTCAATGTAAGCAGTTATTCCGATGATCAAAAAATTAGTGCAACCCTTGCTGAAGGACGTATAAAACTTACGACCAGGGGGGATAATAAAACAATCACATTAAATCCCGGTGAAAAGATCGCTTTTAATCAAAACACCATGCAGGCTGTTTTGGAAAAGGCTGATATCGAGTCGGAAATGGCTTGGATTAATGGCGAGTTTATTTTTAAGGAAATACCTTTTCCCGATTTGATCAGAAGGCTGGAACGCTGGTATGATGTAAGATTGCAATATAAAGGAAATGTGTTCGACGCGATGACCTATTCAGGAAAATTTAAGAATCAGGAAACGATATGGCAGGTGCTGGATGCTTTGAAATTAACCACTTCAATTGATTACAAAAAAGTTAATGACCGTGAATTTGAGTTAAATTATAAGCATATGAAATAAATTAAGAAAGGCGGTTTGTCGCCACAACATCCCGCCTTTGTAACAATCATAATTAATTGTCTAAACATTTCAAATGTATGAAAAAAAAACGAAACCAAGGGGATTTCGGTGTATGGGCTGATTTTCCCAAAATTTATCGGATTATGAGGCTAATGTGCTTATTTATGATTATGGCGCTGGTGCAGGTATCAGCTTCCACTTATTCGCAAAACACGAAACTAAGCCTTTCCGGACAGAAACTGACGATTGAACAGGTCCTTTCCCGGATCGAAGATCAGACGGATTTCTCTTTTTTCTATAATTCAAAAGAAGTGGATTTGTCGAAAGTCGTCAATGTGGCTGTTAAGGACCAGTCGATTGAAGAAGTCCTGGATTTCTTAATGGAAGGGACAGGGATGACCTACACGATCAGTAATAAGTTGATCGTGATTCATAAAAGTAAGGATGCTGGATTTGCAGGAATTAATTCTCAACAAACAAAAACGGTAACAGGTAAAGTCACCGACTCCTCAGGTTCACCTCTTCCTGGTGTTACCGTGCTTGTAAAAGGAACTACACAGGGAATTATTACCGACGCTGATGGAAACTATTCTCTTGCCAAAGTATCAGAAGATGCTGTCCTGGTTTTCTCCTTTGTAGGGATGAAAAGCCAGGAAATAGAGGTATCTGGCAAAACTACGGCTGATGTGGTGATGGAAGAGGATGCTATCGGCATTGAAGAAGTCGTGGCCATCGGTTATGGTACAGTTAAAAAAAGTGACCTGACAGGTTCGTTGACTTCTATTTCAGACAAGCTGTTTGAAGACCAACCGATGACAGAATTATCTCAATTGTTAAGAGGACGTGGGGCAGGGATTGAAGTTACATCAACCTCAGGGGCACTGGGAGATCCTTCACGAATCAGGATTAGAGGGGCTAACTCTATTTCAGGAAGTAATGATCCATTGTATATAGTAGATGGTTTTGTCTCATCTGTGTATAATATGCACGATGTTGAGTCGGTTGAAGTATTGAAAGATGCTTCTGCTACGGCAATATATGGTTCAAGAGGTGCTAATGGCGTTATTATAATTACAACAAAAAACGGCAGCCAGGAAGAAAAACCAACCGTTACAATTACTTCAAACACCCAATTGGGCCGTGTCCCTAACAAATATGACTTGTTAGGTCCTGTGGAATTTGCCAGGGAAGTGAACGATATGTACTCTAGCTCCCCTCCTTTTAGTTCCGCTGATATATCAGCATTTGAATCAGGAGCAAAAGGGACTGACTGGCAGGATGAAATTTTTCAAACTTCATTAAGCCAGGACTACAATGCAAGAATAGAGGGGGGGACTAAAAAAAGTTCTTTCTACGCTTCTTTAGGAGTAAGGGATCAGACAGGACTCCTTAAAAACACAAAAGCAAACGATTATAATTTTTCCGGTAAGATACAAACTAAAGTGAACGACCGTTTGGATATACTTGTAAAAGTAGGCTTGGCAAGAAGTTCAATATTAAATAACAGCACAAGTACCTCAGGAAGGAGGCTCCAACCCGTTTACCAGTCCTTAATATGGGGGCCAACCACCCCGGTTTATCAGGACGATGGAAGTTATACGAAAAACGACGATTATGGGTCAATCAATGTGGATGTAAACCCGGTTAGGGACCTGCGTGAAGCAGATGGCACAACCTATACCCGTTCCGGGACTTTAAATGCCGACATAAAATATGAAATACTGGAAGGCCTGACAGTCGATTTTATGGGGAGTTTTTCGCAGAGCGGAGTCGAAAGACGCACTTTCTCAAATATTTATGTATCCCCCGATGGGGCTGATGCCTCACGGAGCTATTCCGACGGGACGAGTTGGCAGTTTACCTCATTATTAAATTATAATAAAACTTTTGCAGAAGACCATCATTTCGGGGCTACTGCGGGTTATGAAATGTTAGCCAGCGAAAGTTACTATTTCTCTGCCAATGCCACTAACCTGAGTGTTGAGTCTGTTGGTTATAATAATCTTAGCTTGGGGACATCAAAAGATATTGGCTCTGGCTACAGCGAATCATCTTTGCTCTCCGGCTTCGGAAGGATTAATTATAATTATAAAGAAAAGTATTACCTGACAGCAACTTATCGTGCCGATGGTTCTTCGAAATTCAAAGGGGACAATCAATTCAGTTATTTCCCTTCAGCAGCTCTTTCATGGAAGGCTTCCAACGAGGATTTTATCCGGGATTTGGGTCTGTTTGATATGTTGAAATTGAGAATGTCATGGGGTATTACTGGTAGCCAGGCTATAAGTTCGTATGCAACCTTGGCAAGCTTGAGGAGCCGGGCTTATATGTGGGGGCCTTACTCTTCCACCATGTACTATGGATATGCCCCAAGCAGCCCTGCCAATCCTGATCTTAAATGGGAAGAGACCTCCCAGATAAACATTGGGGTAGATATGGGATTTATGGATAACAGGCTTGGGATAACCTTTGATTACTTCAAAAAAAATACAACGGATCTTCTGGTGCCTAAACCGTTGCCGGGTTATAGCGGGAATGGTTCGGAGGCTTATATAATCTCTAACTTGGGGGAAGTACAAAACACAGGTTTTGAAGCAGGAATTAATTTTGTTCCGGTTATGAGGAATGACCTTTCATGGGAAATCAATTTTAATGTTTATGCCTTAAAAAATGAAGTACTGGATCTTGGTGGCAATGATCAACTATTAGGCTTTTCATGGTTAGGGGGGAACCTTATAACGCATAACACGGTTGTAGGGAAACCTCTTGGTTCTTTTTACGGGTATACCTATCTGGGGCCATGGAAATCGAGTGAAGCTGCCGAAGCTGCAAAATACGGCAGGTCGCCAGGTGATGCCAAATACCTCGATGCAGATAATAATTATGTTTATGGTGAAGGTGATTTACAGATAATTGGCAACAGCATGCCTGATTTTACATGGAACCTGAACAACATGATTTCATATAAGAATTTTGATATTAATATTTTAATTGCTGGTTCGCATGGAGCTGATATACTAAACCTTAGCTATGCTGCTGCAGCCCTTCCCGAATACGATAGCAAAACAATTACTTTAAGGGAGGCGTATGAAAATGTATGGACTACTTCTAATGAAGATACCAAATTCACGGGGATTAATTCAGTCAATAATTTACGGAATTCGACACAGTGGTTGCAGAATGGGAGCTTTGTCAAATTAAGGAACCTGAGTGTAGCGTACAATCTGCCTGAAAATTTAATTAAGATTGGCGATTTAAAATTAACGGTCAGCGGTCAGAACTTAGTTACTATAACAAAATACAAAGGATATGATCCTGAATTATCTTCAACGCAAGGTAATGCTGACAGGGACTTCGGTATAGATTCAGGTATCATACCTCCTCCGCGTACGTTTACGTTTGGCGTTTCACTTACATTTTAAAAATTTACAAACAATTTAAAAATTTTAAAAATGAAAAGAATATTGAGCTTAATAATAATATTTATAGTTGTAGTATCTTGTGACAGTTTTCTGGAAGAGGATCCTAAGGGGCAACTTGTTCCGGAAGCTTTTTTTGAAACAAGCCAGGACTTGGAACTTGCAGAAAACGGTTTATACTATGCTTGGTACAAATCAACTGAATATATTGGTGTCTGGACTTTTTTCGGGTTGGGGGCCAACGATTTGGGCAGTTCAAACGAAAATGGCTATTCGTGGGACGTATTTGCAGTGCCTTCCGATCATGCAATGATATATACAGCTTGGTGCGACATGTATGCACTGGTTAAAACAGCAAATAATGTCATTAACAACTATGAGAGGTGCGATGCAACCCAGGATTTTAAAGATGCCGTGGGCGGGGCAGCTTATTTTATGAGGGCATTTGCTTATTTTAATTTTGTCAGGATATGGAACGAGGTCCCTTTTTACCTCGAAGATGGTGTTTTTCTGGATATTGAAACAACAGGACCCCAGGTTATTTATGAACAGATTATCGAAGATTTAAGCATAGCCGAAAGTATATGCCCAAACTCTTATGATGGGGATTCCCGTAGAGAGAATATTGCAATTACCAGAGGAATGGCAAAATCACTGCTAGCTTATGTTTACCTTCAAATGACCGGGTACCCGATAAACGATACAAGTAAAGCTTCCCATGCAGCAAATAAGGCCAAAGAAGTGATTGACAACGAGGGTACTTACGGTTATAAATTGCTTGAAACCTGTGATGAATTGTGGAAATGGGACAATTACATGCATGATGAAATTGTATTGGCCAAATATTACAACCGTACATACGGAAGTAACCCAAATTTTCCCATGTGTCCAAGGCCTTCAGGATATGGTGGCGGATGGGATTGTTATTATGCAGAACTTAAGTTTTTTAACGATTTCCCGGAAGGTCCCAGGAAAGAAGCTACTTTCGAAACCGATTATTTTATCAATGACCAATGGGTTGATTATACAGCTTTGCCTACCAAGCATCCATATGTTAAAAAGTATTGGCAGACAGCATGGTCTCCTGTTGATCCGGAAACCGGTGAACAGCAGTACTGGAAAACTCCTTCGAACTGGAATTCGAGCCGTACCGAACAATTAATAAGGCATGCCAATACCCTTTTGGTTTATGCCGAAGCACAGGCAATGGCCGATGGAAGCCCAAATGCAGCCGCGTATAATGCTATTAACAGGGTAAGGAACAGGGCCGGGCTACCTGATCTGACATCTGGTCTTTCAGGTGCTGCTTTCCGCGATTCGGTTGTAAAGGAACGTGCCTGGGAATTTGCAGGGGAATGGTTTACCGGGACCTGGTATGATTTGGTCAGGCTCGAAAGGGTGGAAGAAGTGAATGCTGACCGCACAAATGAAAATGAAATAGTCGGGGCACTTGATAAAAGTGATTATTTTCAGCCAGTTCCAATGGCTGACGTCCTGATTAATCCAAATATTGGTAAATAATAGTTAACTTAACCCATTAAAATAGTATAAAATAATATCGTGCATGTTACCGGAGGGTGTAATTTTTAACGGTTCGGTACGTGTACGATATTTTAACAAAAAAACAGACATTGTCCTAAACAAAACCAACAATATCAAAATTCATATACTGTATTCAACCTATATAAAGCCTAATAAATTAATACTGCTAATAAATTTTATTGTTTTATGAAAAAATGTTTTTTGACAATTATCTCTATCGCTATCAGCCTTCTTTTTTTTGCCTGTTCCCCTAAACCGGAACAGCAACACGTTATTTTTATTGGCCTTGATGGCTGGGGATCTTATTGTATGTCCAAGGCAGAAATGCCAAATACCAAACAATTAATGGAGAATGGGGCCTATAATCTCAAAAAAAGGTCCGTACTTCCTTCTTCGAGCGCTGTTAACTGGGCTTCCATGTTTATGGGAGTTTGTCCTGAATTACACGGTTATACCACCTGGGGGTCGAAAACCCCGGAAATACCGTCACGTGTGTTGAATAAAAACGGCATATTCCCAACTGTTTTTCAACTTTTAAGGGAACAGTCACCTGATGCAGAAATTGGTTGTGTTTATGAATGGGAAGGTATAAAATATGTTATCGACACGCTTTCATTTAGTTATCACGAACTGGTTCCTGCATATTACGTCAACAAGAATGCAGCAACTTGTCAAATGGCCGAAAAATATATTACAGATAAAAAACCGGATATTTTTGCCATTATTTTTGATGAACCCGACCAGAGGGGACATAGTGCTGGTCATGATTCTGACGGATATTATGAAAAAGTAAAACAACTGGACGGGTATATCGGTAAAATTATACAGGCAACGAAAGAGGCCGGGATTTACGACAATACCATTTTTATTGTAACTGGCGACCATGGCGGGATAAAGAATGGTCACGGGGGGAAAACGTTGATGGAACTGGAATCCCCGTTTATTATCAGTGGCAAGAATATAAAAAAAATGGGCGAGTTCAAGGAAAGCATGATGCAGTTTGATATCGCTTCGGTTGTTGCTTATGCTTTCGGCTTAAAACAGCCACAGGTGTGGATTGGCAGGCCAATGGAACAAATATTCGAAAAATAAATTGCAGCTGGGGAAAATAGTATATGGCAGGTAAAAGGAAACGGGAGGTGACCTTGCTCAGTGTAAAAAAAGAGGAAACCGTTTTTATTTAAAATATAGTAATATGTATTTATTTAAAAAGAACAGGAAAATCTTTTGGGTGATTATTACTGTACTTGTGTCGTTTCCCCTTTTTCTTATTATAAGAACAACAAACAAAAAGGCACCCGTTGGGGAAATAATACCTGCTGAGGCTTTGCCTGACAGGAGTTGCCACGAGGAAGTGGACGCGGCTACCGGCTCAACATTGTTGTGGGACAAGCAACGCTCTTTCCAAAATATCATGGTTGCGGACGATGAAAATTTCGCCATAATATATCCATTCCAGAACTCGGTTTTCCCTGCTGACATAACACCGGCGTCGTTTATATGGAAACAGGCCAGGAAGAAAGGGGAAAAGTGGCACATATCTTTTAACGTGGCAGGCTTTAGCTATAAAACAACAACAACAGAAAACCGGTTTGTGCCTGGTACTGAATTGTGGGAGAAACTAAAGAAAGAATCAAACAACCAAAGTATTTACTTTTCGGTAAGAAATAAAAAAACAGGAAAAAGTATCGGGTTCAGTTTTTCGAAAGACCCGGTGGGCTCACCAATTTTCTACAGGGCAATACCCCTGCCATTTTCTTATGCAAATAAATACAAGGGCAAGATAAAATGGTACCTCGGCGACCTGTCAGGGAAAAATAAGCGAGTTATGCTCGAAAATATGCCGGTATGTGCCAATTGCCATAGTTTTACAAGAGATGGCTCAACCCTGGCAATGGATGTTGACTATGGAAACGATAAAGGGAACTACACGATTACAAAAATTGAAAAGGAAACAAAAATCGGCCCAAGGGACATTGTTTCGTGGTCGGATTATAAAAAAGAAGATGGGGTGCCAACATTTGGTTTGCTTGCCAAAATTTCCCCTGATGGGAAATATGCAATAAGCACGGTAAAAGATAAATCGATATTTGTCCCTGTTGACCTTAGTTTCTGGTATTCGCAACTTTTTTTCCCGGTTAAAGGTTTATTGGTTTGTTATGATGTGTTGAAAAAGAAATTCTTCGAATTGAAAGGGGCCAGCGGCCCTGAATATGTGCAAAGTTCACCTGCATGGGCACCCGACATGGAAAATATTCTTTTCTCAAGGGCTTCATATAGTAGGGACACAAGCCTTGAAGCACAGGAGAATGTAGTGCTTGACATGAGGTTTGCCACCGATTATATCCATAGGAAAAAAGATTTCAAATTCGACTTGTACCGTGTTCCATGGAATGACGGCAAAGGCGGTGCCCCGGTTGCCATCGATGGCGCATCCAATAACGGGAAAAGTAATTATTTTGCACGTTACTCGCCCGACGGGAAATGGGTCGTGTTTTGCAAAGCCGATAATTTTATGCTACTACAGTCCGACAGTAAATTATATATTATGCCCGCCAAAGGAGGGAAGCCCCGCTTGATGAACTGTAATACCAACGAAATGAATTCATGGCATTCTTTTTCGCCCAACAGCAAATGGATGGTTTTTTCAACCAAATATTTCGGTCCATATACCCAACTGTTCCTTACCCATATTGATGAAAACGGGAACGACAGCCCACCAATCTGGCTCGAACAACTTAGCGTTGACATGAAAGCCATCAATATCCCTGAATTTGTCAATACAGCTTATGGCGACTGGCATTCAATAAAAGACGATTTTACATATACAGAAAAATATGCCAATGCTGTTGCTGAGCATAACTTCAATACGAAAGATTTAACGACTATAATTGAAGATGCCGAGCTGCAAATTGCCCTAAATCCTAAGGATTACCACGGATATTATTTGAAGGCCGTCATGCTTAGTGAGAATGGCGATTACACCAGGGCTTCAGAAAGTGCCAGGGAATGTATCGGGATAATTGAAGGCTTGCCCGACAAAGGGTTTAAAGAATACGGTGATCTGGGGCTGGCCTATTTTATAGCAAACAATATCCCAAAAGCTATAGAAATGAGCCGAAAGGCGGTGGAAATAAAACCGGGTTACCTTTTCGCGTGGATGACCCTTGGCGATATTTATTACCAGCAAAGGGACTATGAAAACACGAACAGGGTATATTCCAAAATTATTGATTTGAACAACAGCGTTGAATACAGTTTGAAAAGGGCACAGTTGAAAATGGGCGCTCAATATTACAGGCAAGCCATCAACGATTTGGAAACCATATTGAAATCGGAGGATTGCCATATCATTGCGCTACAACTACTAATAAACTGCTATTCTTCGCTTAACGACTTTGGGAAAGTAGAAAACTTATGTACTAAGCTTATCGGTTGCAACCCTAATGTTGGCTATTTTTCAAGGGGCAACTACTATCTTCATACAGGGGAAAATCAAAAAGCTGTAGATGACTTTACCGAAGGGCTGAAATACAAAAGGGACGAGCCAAGGGCATTGTTCCTTAGGGGGCAGGCATATCTCGGATTAAAAAGCTATAAAAAAGCCCTTTCCGACTTAAAAAAAGTGAGGCAGTTATTATTATCGATTCCTGAAAATCAACGGCAGATAGATATCGGGAAGCTTGAAACAATGATTGTTCAATGTGAAAAATTATCAAAATAGCGCTAGAAAAATAAATACTATGAATATATACAAACCGGTTTACCTGATAATCTTATTATATATTTCAAATATTATAACAGCACAAAATACGAAAATCAAATATTTGTCAGGGACTGATGCTGTAAATACCGTAACGTGGGAATTTTATTGTTCCGATGGGATGAAAAGTGGACATTGGGATACTATTGAAGTGCCTTCTTGCTGGGAACAACAGGGATTTGGAAGTTATAACTATGGGCATGATAAATTTGAAAACCGCCTTAATGAAACCGGCTTATACCGTTATAATTTCGACGTGCCTTCTGATTGGAAAGACAATCAGGTAAAAATAGTTTTCGACGGTGTTATGACCGACGCTCTTGTGAAAATTAATGGCAAACAGGCAGGTCCAATCCACCAGGGGGCATTCTATCAGTTTAAATACGACATAAGTAAACTGCTTAAATACGGGAAAAAAAATCATTTGGAAGTTTTTGTAAAGAAACATTCAGACAATGAGTCGGTAAGTTTGGCTGAACGAAAAGCTGACTTTTGGGTTTTTGGAGGGATATTCCGGCCGGTATTTCTGGAAGTAAAACCAACGGAAAATATCGAGCGGGTAGCAATAGATGCAAAAGCAAACGGTATTTTTAAATCCGATATTTATATTTCAGGGATCAAAAATACGACTACGGCAATCGTTGAAATCCAAACCCTGGATGGAAAAAAAACAGCAAATTTTTCTCAGTCAATTGATAACGCGACAACCAGGGTTTCCGGGCAGCTTGAAAAGCCAAAAACGTGGACACCTGAATTCCCGAATTTATACAATGCTGTTTTTTCTATTCAAGACTCCAAAGGAAAAATTATCCATAAAATTACTGAACGGTTTGGCTTCAGGACAATTGAAGTTAAAGCGAACGATGGCATTTATGTGAACGGTGCCCGTATAAAAATGAAAGGCGTAAACAGGCATACTTTCCGTCCTAAATATGGGCGTACATCATCAAAAGCATTCAGCATCGAAGATGTCAACCTGATGAAGGACATGAACATGAATGCTGTCCGTATGTCACATTACCCCCCTGATGAACATTTTCTGGATGTTTGTGATTCATTAGGCCTTTTTGTGCTGGATGAATTAACAGGCTGGCAATATCCCCCATACGATGATATTGTTGGCAGGAAACTACTTGAAGAAATGATTGCTCATGATGTGAACCATCCATCAATTATTATTTGGGACAATGGAAATGAAGGAGGGGAGAACAATAACTTCAATGACGACTTCGCGGAACTCGACATCCAGAAAAGGGAAGTTATCCTTCCCCAAAAGGATTATAAAAAAACGAACACAGTACATTATATTGGTTATAATTATTTATCGCACGATGGCTTTTGCTGTAGAAAAATATTTTTTCCTACTGAATTTTTACATGGGCTCTACGATGGTGGTCTTGGTGCAGGCCTGGATGATTACTGGGAAAAAATGTGGGACGATCCTTTATGTGCGGGAGGGTTCCTTTGGGTTTTTGCCGACGAAACTGTTGAACGAACCGATCGTAGCGGGGCACTTGATAGCGATGGCAACCATGCCCCCGACGGGATACTTGGCCCTTATCACGAAAAAGAGGGCAGTTTTTACGCCATTAAAGAAATATGGTCGCCTGTTTATTTCGAAAAAAGGTACATTACAAAAGAGTTTGATGGGACATTTCGCATTGAAAACCGCTATCAATATACAAACCTTGACCAATGTACGTTCAAAGCGGAATGGATCGGGTTTAGCGGCCCTGATGATCCGGTAAATGAAATAATTTTATCAAAGGAAGATATTTCCGTTCAGCTTCGCCCCGAACAAAAAGGAAGGTTAAATGTCAGGTTGCCGGAAAAATGGCAAGATTCAGACGCCTTGCTCATATCTGCTTACGATCCCTACGGACGACATATTTACACATGGAACTGGCCGGTGAAATTCCCCGGTGAAAAAGCCAGGGAACTTATTCATATTGCTAAAGGGGAAAAACCTGTTTTAACTGAGAAAGAAGATTTAATTGTCGTTACAGTAGCAGGACTGAAATACACCTTCAGTAAAAGAAATGGATTGCTAAAAGAAATTCTGAATAAAGAAGAGACTATCCCTTTGTCGAACGGACCGGTTTTCTTTTGCCGTGAGAAAAAAATCACAGAAGTAAATTGCCACTATGCTGGTAATAAAGTAGTGGTGGGGCTTATGTTTGAAGGAGACGACCGCTTTATGTGGACGATAAATGAAGACGGGTTATTGGACCTCGATATTGCTTATGACCCGGCAGGTTGTGATAAAAACACAGGAGTTTCGTTCGATTTTCCTGAAGAACGGGTTGCCGGCATGAAATGGTTGGGGAACGGCCCATTCAGGGTGTATAAAAACCGTATGAGGGGCGCTGAGTTTGGACTGTGGAAAAAAAATTACAACAACACAATAACCGGAGATTCGGGTTATGAATATCCTGAATTTAAGGGATACCATGCTGAAACCTACTGGGTGAAAATAAAAGGGAACGACTCGCCCGATTTTAAGGTTTTTGTTCATAGTAACGATGTGTTTTTTCGGATGTTTACCCCGGAAGAAGCTGAGGAACCTGGAAAAACAAAAGTGAAATATCCAATAGGCGACATATCTTTCCTGCATGGAATAAACCCTATAGGAACGAAATTTTACCATGCGGAAACCTTTGGGCCTCAATCGTCATCATATGGTTTTGGCCCGAGCCATGAGGGAAAATTAAAAATGAAACTGACCTTTGATTTTAGATAAGTTAGAAATAGAATTCGCCGTGAGTTCTGCCTCACAGATAGGCTAAATGAACAACTGTAATGAGATACAGAACCTACATAAACGTAAATTGCTAACTAATGAAACAGTTTATTTTGTCTTTGTTTATTTTGTCCTGTTATTCGGGCAACGCGCAAATGTATCTTTTAAAAAGGGGAAATGTCCCTCCTGAGGCCGATATGTTCATCCCTTTATGTTTAAACGATGTCAAAGTTCATGGCGAAATTGGCAGACGGATTGACATAACTTTACAAAATAACATACAGCGCCTTGATGTCAACAATGACTTTATCCTTCCTTTCCGGAAAAAAGAAAACACGTCTGGGTTTGTTGGCATTGGAATGTTTATTGATGCTGTGGTGAAGTTCGCCGCTTACACCCGGCAGGATGAAGTTATCGCCAAAAAGAATTACCTCGTTTCAAAATTAACAGAAGCCCAGTTAGAGGATGGTTATATCGGGATGTGCAAGCCTGAAAGCCGGATGTGGAACCTTTGGGATATTCATGAAATGGCATATATTATTTTTGGCTTAACAACCGATTATGAGCTCTTTAATGAAAAGAGATCACTAGAGGCTGCCATTAAAACGGCAGATTACATCCTGCGCCATTGGGGTTCAATGCCTGATAATTGGGAACAAAAAACAAGGGTAAACCTGTTTGAAGCAACTACCGGGATCGACCGGGCAATGCTCGCTTTGTACCGTCATACCGGGGAGCAGCGTTTTCTTGATTTTTGTATAAACAAAAAAGGACTTAATGACTGGGACATGGATATTGTGTTGGGACGTTGGCCTGGGCTCGATGGCCATATATATGGTTATATGGGGATGTGCCTGGCCCAATTGGAAATGTATCGTCTTTTCCCACAATACAAATTACTAAAACAGTCTTACAAGGCAATCGATTTCCTTACAGAAGGAAACGGGATGGTAATCACCGGGGAAGCCGGGCAATGGGAAACCTGGACCAACGATCAGCAAGGGGATGACGCGTTGGGGGAAACCTGCGCGACTGCATATCAGGTGCGTACTTATGAAAATCTTTTTCGACTCACGGGGGAAGCAAAGTACGGAGACCTTATGGAACGTACAATCTATAATGCGCTTTTCGCGGCACAGTCGCCCGATGGGAGAAAAATCAGGTACTATACACCGATGAAAGGGCCTCGCGAATATTTCGATAAAGATACTTACTGCTGCCCAAACAATTACAGGCGAATAATTTCGGAATTACCTGCAATGATCTACTATCGGAATAAAACCAATGGTATTTGTATTAATCTATATTCTGCTTCATCGGCAGTGATTAGTTTGGCCAATGGAACACTTGTAACCTTGGAACAAGAAACAAATTACCCCCGGTCGGGAGAAGTGAAAATTATTGTCTCACCCTCACAACCAACATGTTTTCCTTTGCAACTACGTATCCCTGCATGGTCAGACAAAATAAAAATGTCAGTCAACGGGAAGGGGATGGACATGGAAACAGACAAATCCGGCTTTGCCATTATTAACCGGGAATGGTCGAAAAACGATACCCTGTTTTTGGAACTACCAATGGACTGGCGTTTCGTGAAAGGCAGGCAACGACAGGCTGGACGGGTGGCAGTTATGCGCGGTCCTGTTTTATTTTGCCTTAACCTTGCCAATAACCAGGGACAGGGGCTGGAACAAATGACAGATAATGAAATAGGCCGTATTGTCCTTGACCCTTCATCGGTTCAGCTAATTTTCGAAGGTAAAGCCGATTGGCAACAAAATGGGTTGAAATGCAAAATAGGTGCATGGAAGAAAGGTTGGGGAATGTGCGATGAAGAACATGATATGGAACTATTGCTCACTGAATTTCCCGACCCGGAAGGTACATCTGTTTATTTTAACATTGCCGGTAAAAATATGCAGGTAGAGGATGAATTGTTCTATAAAAAATATTAACCCTAAAAATGACGAATTGATGAAAATGAAATTTCTTACAACATTCCTGTCCGTGCTTATTTGCACGATAAATATAAATGCCCAGAACAATTGGAAAGATTTACGTGATGTGGAATCTTTATGTGAGACTTATCCTGATGTTGTGAAAAAGATGCTGGCTGATTTTACCCTTGACTATCCCGGGATGGAAAAGGTAAAAGCAGCAAATTCCCGGGGCGACCTTGTTGGGGCCTGTAATTATTTGTTAGCATATTACAAAGGTAAAACTACCCTGGCGGCACAACCCGAAAGGTCAGATAAAACAGATGCTTTAGCTGACACCATACTGACCGATGTGTTTGTTATCCAGAATGTAAGGGGGCAGTTGCCTTACCTGGCCAATGGCCACCGCGACTGGTACTACAAAGGGCCAAAGGACGATGAGGAATGGGCATGGCTTTCGAACCGTCACTCGCAACTAAGCCGTGTTTACTCGGCCTACCGTTCAACAGGAAACCCGAAATATGCTGAATACGTTGACTTGTTTTTGAGGGACTTTATCATCGCCTCGATGCCCTACCCCGGAAAAAAAGGCAATGGCTCCATCTGGCGTGGGCTTGAAGTTGCCGCGAGGGCAAACTGCTGGACAAGCATCTTTTACAGCTCGCTGGGCGACAAACTTATTTCGCCGGCAGCAAAACTGCTAATATTGAGTAGTTTGCCCGACCACGCGCATTACAGCCGCAACTTCCACGAGCAGGGCAACTGGCTGACCATGGAACTGAAATCCCTTGCCAACGTGGCCACCAAATTTCCCGAGTACAAGGGGTCGGAAGAATGGTTCGCCTATAGTGTTGGCACCATGCAGGAAAGCATGAAAAAACAAATCTACCCCGATGGTGTGCAAACAGAATTGACCTCTCATTATCACGCTGTGGCACGATATAGCTTCGAGGCCTTTAAAGATATATGCGGGGCGGCAAACAAGGAAATGCCTGACTTTTATAAACAGACACTTGAAAAAATGTATGCTTATACTGCCTGTATCATGCGGCCCGACGGGGCAGGCGTTTTAAATAACGATGGCGACCGGGACAACATCAGGCAAGCGGTTTTTAGTGGTGCCGAGAAGTATGGCAACAAAGAATGGGAATATATTGCCACCAATGGCAAAACAGGGACAAGGCCGGCACAGGCATCGTACTTTTTCCCCTGGGCCGGGCAGTTAATATCCCGCAGTGGTTTCGTTTACGATGCGCATTGGTCATTTTTCGATATCGGCCCCTGGGGCAGCGGTCACCAGCATAACGACAAACTACATATCTCGGTGTCGGCTTTTGGCCGTGATTTTCTGGTCGATGGCGGGCGCTTTGCATACACCGGGGCGGTACGCGACAAGTTTGGGAAGTATGCCCGTGGGAGCGAAAGCCATAATGTTTTGCTCATCGACGGCAAGGGGCAAATGCCCGGGCCAAAACTGGCCACCGTGCCATTATCGCCCAGTTCATACAAAATTGATAAAGATTTTGATTTTGCCTGTGGGGCTTTCGATAGTTACATCGACCAAACCGGCAGCGTTGAGCACAACCGGTCGCTGTTTTACGTGCGGGGTGAATTCTGGGTAATCGTGGACAGGGTAACAACCGACAGGCCACGGACGATTGATGCCCTCTGGCACTGGCACCCCGACTGCAATGTTGTGGCCGATAAGTTGACCGTGAAAACAAATAACGACAAAGGGAACCTCGCGGTCATACCGGTAGGGAAACAAAAATTGAAGTTAAAACTGGTCAATGGACAGGAAAGCCCAGGCATACAGGGATGGTACAGCCCCGAGTACAATGTTTACTTCCCCAATACCACGGGTATTTATTCGGCCAAAATAACCGGTAATTCCACTTTTGTGTGGGTACTTTTCCCCTCCGAAAAAGGAATGCCAAAAGTTAAAACAAGGATTATATCCGAAGATGAAAATACAGTGAAGTTTGAAGTGAAAACCAATACTGGATGTTTTCAATTGGATATTCCGTTTTTCGACAGCAAAGGAGCTTCGCTAATAAAAAAATAAACAATAACCATCTGGAAATCCAGATCAAAAACCAATAAACGAATGAACACTAAAATTTTGTTATTATTAATTGCCCTGGCGTTAGGAATAAATACCCAGGCAGGAGAAAAAACAGAATCAACAGTACCAGTACAAAACAGTCCAACATGCGGTTTTACCAATGCCGCGGAATTTGGGTTCTCGCCCGGGGCAACAGGGATGGAAAATGTGACGGCCATGCAAAAGGCGCTTGATAAAGGGGGGACGATTGTCGTTTCTGAACCGGGAACTTATAAAATAGCATCGACACTTTATATCGGGAGTAACACCAGCCTTGTTTTTGGCGAAGGCGTTTTTCTGCAAAAAGAAAATGAACAAGGAGGGTTTGCCCAGGTTATCATTAACAAAGGGGCGCTCACGAAAACTTACGACGAAAATATTAGCGTCGAAGGCCTGCATATTATCGTGAACGGTGTTGACAATTGTTCCGACCTCGTTTTGGGGCTAAGGGGCAATGTCGGGTTCTCTTATGTGAAAGATTTAAAGATAAAAGGTTTTCGTATTTACGACCTGACCGGCTGCCAGTATGGGATGCAAATATGCCGGTTCGAAGATGTGATAATCGAAGATGTAATTATTAAAGGACGGAAAGATGGAATACATTTTGGCCCGGGCAAACGTTTCACGATCAGGGACGGTGTTTTCCAGACCTTTGACGATGCTATTGCCCTGAATGGGCAGGATTATTCAACCTCGAACCCCGAGCTGGGCTGGATCGAAGATGGGATCATTGAGAACTGTTACGACCTGAACCAGGAAAAGACAGTGGGCTATTTCTGTCGTATGTTGGCTGGAGGATGGATAGACTGGAAAAAAGGGATGAAAGTGCAGCAATCGGACGCCGTGGTCTCGAACGGGAAAATATACCGCGTAAAAATGGATCCTGATGGTACACTTTATGAATCAGTAACCAGGCCCGATTTCGAAAGCGGAACAAGGGTGCTTGATGGCATAACCTGGGTGATGACACAGGAAACAATCACTTATACAGGCGGGGTCAGAAATGTTATTTTCAGGAACATACAGCTCGAAAAGCCCAGGGTCCCTTTCTCTATCGAGTTTAACAAAGGACGGTACAACCGCTCGTATTATCCGGGTGCTGAGATGCCGGTACAGGAAAACATTATCCTCGACAATATAAAAGTGATGTACGACAAGAACATCCCGTTAATGTATGTTTCGTCGCCGGTAAACATGATCACCATTACCAATTCGCGGCTAAAGAACACCGGGGTGAGGGTATTTGGCAATGAAATACTGCCCGAATATTTAAAGGACAATATCATCCCTGATTTCTTCAAGACCAGCATTAACATACACGGGTGCATTTTCGAGCAGGAAGGGGAAATGGTATTGTTGCACAACACGGCAAAAGGAAAAGAAATTGAACTGAAAACATCATCAAATATTGAGATTTGCAAAAATTTCTCTGCAAAAATTATTGAAGGTGGCGGGCAAATAAGTGTCCAGTCAGATTTAACCGGATTGAAAGAATGAAATAATATAAAATCAGCAAGCCAAAATATAAATAGTTCTAAATAATCCGGTACAAAAGGGGTATGAATACCAGGGCTATATTTAGGTTGACTTGCTCTATGACCGAACTATATTCAGGATATATTATTCAATTTAGATATTTAAACATTAAATAAAAAAAGATTATTCAGATGAAAAAAATAGTAATAATAGCTATGACTTTTTTAAGGCTTTAGTTACTTCCAATGGATTGTTAAATTCTTATAATGTGGTCAAAAATGGTTTATAAGCACCCTTCAATTAAAAGAGATTTGATTATAATTTCTTAAATATAATAATGAAAGGAAAAAGTAAGGAATCAAGAAGAAGCTTTATTCAGAAGTCAGCAGCAGCATTGCTTTCTATGCCTGCAATCGTTCCTGACAGTGTATCTGGTGAAAATATTGATGAAATTAGGAGCAATCAAATGAATTTTTTTAAACTCACCGCAGAACACACTTCCGCTTCCGCCAGACAACGTAAGATCGTGGTTAATCTGGACACTGGTTGGGGATTGCCAGGAGTTGAGGAAATGGATCCGACTGTGATGGTCGATGCAAATATAGAATATCTCACCAGTATGCACGGAAGCCAGGTCGACAGTATCTGGTGGTGCTGGGGGGAAATGAATTTTGCACCTTACCCCAGCAATATTCTACCCGTCAGGGAAGATTATCAACGATGGATTCAGCAGGGATTAGACCCGCTACCGGTTTGTATTGAGAAATGCCGCAAGAAAAACATTGAGGCGTTCTATTCCTTTAGGATCAACGGTGCCAATGATTTTGGTGATTGGACACCGCCTCCCGTAATAGAACAACATCCCGAATGGGGAATACCATCACCCTTCTGGCCGAAATTATGGAGGCATTTCAACTTCACGTTGGAAGAGGTTAGGCAATACAAATTGTCGATTATCCGCGAGGTAGCTGAACGGTATGATTTTGATGGTATTGAGATCGATTGGAGATGCGGCCTGTCGTCACTGCCCCCAATGCAGGCATGGAAAAATAGAGATTCACTGACGATATTTATGCGCTCCGTCCGGGAGATGCTTCAGGAAGTTGCTGAGCAGCGGGGTCGACCGTATCTGCTCGCGACCAGAATTCCGGAAAATATTGAGGGTTGCCATTACGACGGGCTTCATATCGAACGTTGGGTGGAGGAGAACCTGATCGATATTATTGCCTTGGGCTGTAAGAGTTTTGAGGTTGATCTGGATGCATTCAAGGGACTTACGGAAGGTACGCATATAAAGCTTTATCCGTCCATGGACGACCATCATCGCGCCAGTGGCTACGAGCACCCCACTATCGAGTTGTACCGAGGTGTAGCCTCGACGTTTCACCATCAGGGCGCAGATGGCATTTATGTATTCAACTGGTACCCTGTACCGGCAATAATGGACAAGCGCTGGAGTCCGCAAGAGGAGCAGATACGTCGTCAGGCTTTGTGTGAAATGGGCAGCCCGGACACTTTATTCCGCAAGGACAAGACGTTTGTTACGCAGCGTCGCGGAGGTGGTGGATGGTCGGAGACTGCCGAATATTACTATGCTAATACCAGTGCTTTCGCACAACTGCCAAAGGAACTGCCTGATAATTCATCTGAAGAAGCCTATGTCTTTGTGTGGGTTGGTGACGATGTGAACACTATGGAGGATGATGTGGGGCAGATTGAGTTATGCATACTTTTTTCTGAAACGGAACTGGCTTTTGCCGATCAGCTCAAGGTACGGATAAACGGGGTGATCCTTGACCGAACCGCTGTTAGCGATGGCTGGATGATGTATCAACTCAAGCCGGATTGTCTTGCGCATGGCAGCAACGTTGTTGCGCTGAAGTTCAATGGTAGAAGCCCAAGGGTACAGGAGCAGATTACTGTTGAAGAACTGGAAATAAATGTGTTATACGAGACATAAGAAAGGGAGAGGGGTATTCTATATATAATTTTTTAGCATATCAGTTACAATAAAATATTCCGACATTTTTCCGGTGGAGAAAGCTAGTTTTTTTTTTAATAATTAATTAATTGTGCAAATAAAAAATCATATTGGAAAAATCAGTAAAAAACATTATCAAACCATATTTCATGAAAAAATATTATTGTCTAATTCATATTATTGTTGTTTTGAGTACAATAGCGAGTTGTACCAATGAAGTTTCATTTCAACCGCAGTTGATAAAACTACCTTTTGCTTTTTCCGATGTTGGGCGTACTCCGATGGAGAATACCCCTTTTTATTTTAATTCGAAACTACTTATTGTTGCCAACCACCGGCCCGGTGGTGCTGAGGCAAAAGGGGAGGATGCATATTTGTATATTGATGATTTGAGTACCGGCCAGGAAGTGGCACGGTTTGGAAAAGGCCATTCGTTTGTTTCGGCATTTGTAAATGGTGATGAATTGAATGTTTTTGCACTTGAATTTACAGATTTTGGAAGAGTAATGAATTCTTCGGGGATTAACAGGATGGTTTCTACAGACCTAAAAAATTGGAAAACCGAAAAAGTGATTTTACCGGAAGGCGATGAGCATCTTTTTAATTCTTCTGTTTGCCGTGATGATAAGGGGTACCTAATGGCATACGAATCGGATAAACCCGTGAAGTTTTGTTTCAAATTTGCCCGTTCAGCGGATTTATCAAAGTGGGAAAAGGTTCCCGACCTGGCTTTTACCGGAGAAAACCATGAGTATTCTGCCTGTCCGGTTATCCGGTATTACGCGCCATATTACTATGTTATTTACCTTCATGCTCCTGCAAAAGGACATAATGGCTGGGTTTCATATATGGCTCGTTCAACCGATTTGGAAACATGGGAACTTAGTCCTTATAACCCTGTTTTGGAAGCAGAACTGGGAGAGGGTAAAAATAATTCAGATGTAGATATCCTGGAATATAAAGGAAAGACTTATTTGTATTATGCCACCGGAGACCAGGCCACCTGGGGTACAATGCGGGTAGCGATGTATGATGGAACAGAGAAAGCTTTTTATGAAGCTTATTTTCCAAAAGGAGAGTCATTAACAAAAATATCAGCCAAACAATAATTATGTATAAATTGAATCGGAAGTGGATTATTGTAGGCATCTTTTTTTGTGTATGGCTGTCTGCCTTTTCCCAGGAAGTTCCCGGAACAAAAAATATTGAGTCGGCATTTAATCCTGAAAAAGAGGAATGGAATATTTCCTGGCCTGGCAGGGTTTCTCAATACGATCTGGTTTATCTCAGTCCGCCGGTTGACCCGATGCAGGGCATTCCTTTGGGAAATGGCGATACAGGGGTTTTGTTTTGGTGCGAAGGTTCAAAAATTATTGCAGTTGTTAATAAAAGCGATTTATGGGACGATGCTGCTTCTGGTCCGTTTCATAACTGGAACAAAAAAGAAGAAGATCACGCCACAACTCAAAGGCATGCCTGCCGGATTATTATCGATTTTAAATTTTCGGTTTTTGATATAATGTATTTGACCGATTTTAAGGGGAGGCTTAACTTAAAGGATGCTTCCATGAATATAGAATCGACCAGTCCTTTTGGGAAAATAAAATTGAAAGCCTTTGTAGATCACAAAACCGGAATCCTTTTTTATGAACTATACACTGATCTGAACGAAAATGTACCTGTGGAAGTCGCAGTGGAACGATTTGGTTCGCGGACATATTCGCACTGGTACAGCCAAATCAATCGCGATGCATCTATCGGTCTGGATGGAACGGAATCAATCGCAGATGATAATGGTGTATTTATCACGCAGAAATTACCAATGGGTACTTTTGCTGTTGGTGGAAGTGTTATTCAGGATGATGGATTAACAACAGCGTATTCACGTGAACATTCTCGCAGGGCGCTTATTCAACTCTTGGGAAATCGGAAAAAGAAAGCTCAACTGGCCTTTGCTGTCACCTCTCCTAAAACAGGTAACCCCATTCCAAAATTAAAAGCTACATTGACTTTCGCAAAAGAAAATGGTGTAAAATCATTTATAGATTCTCAGGCGGAAGTCTGGAAAGCAATCTGGAACCGTTCGTTTATGGATTATGGCGACGATTACCTGAATAATCTCTGGTACCTCACAATGTATTATGCAAACACTTCGCAGGGAGGAGAATATCCCGGGCGGTTTACCAACGGATTATGGGGCTGGAGTCGCGATGTTCAGAACTGGAATTTTTATTTTCACTGGAACCAGCAACAATTGTATTGGCCCTTAAATGCAGCCGGTTATGATAATCTGGTAACTCCTTATCTTAATTTTAGGTTTAACTCATTACCGCATGCAAAAAAAGATGCAAGGGAATTATTAAATACATCCGGCGCTTTTATTTCTGATGTAACAGACCGGCGGGGGTATAATTCAGCAGGAGAAAAACACAACCATACACCTGTTGCCGAAATAGCCCTCGATTTTTGGCGTCAATACCAGTTTACCTGTGATAAGGATTTCCTGAAAGAAAAAGCGCTGCCATTTATTACGGAAGCGGCACTTTTTTACCAATCATTGTTTGAAAAAGAGTCTGACGGATTATATCACGCCAAAGAGGGGACAGGTTACGAAGGATGGATAAAATTGAAAGACGGACTTACTGAGTTAACATACGCCAGGGCTCTGTTTTTAACTGCACTTAAAGCATTGGAAGAGACAGGAACAAAATTACCGGAGGCGGAAAACTGGAAAGATATTCTTGAGCATTTGGCATCATTACCTGTAGTTCCGGCAAAAAAGAGTTCCATTGTTGAAAAAGATTCGGTATTCATTTTGGAAAAAGGATTTTTCAAAGGAGAGCCGGTTCCGGGAAACAAAATAATGGCAGCAGGTTGGGGAATAAAAGGAAAAGACTGGCTGACGGTTTATAACCCAACTGACGATACCACTAATAATCATGGATTAAAACTTCTTGACGGAATTTTTCCGTCGGTTCCTTCTTCGCCTGTATTTCCTTCAGGAGTTATTGGATTGAGACAAAAAAACAGTGAATTGTTCAATCAAATGAAAACTACTGC
Source organism: Prolixibacteraceae bacterium (assembly GCA_963662895.1). GTDB lineage: Bacteria > Bacteroidota > Bacteroidia > Bacteroidales > Prolixibacteraceae > GWE2-42-39. The sequence continues at coordinate 2,883,398 of OY759981.1, forward strand.
TCTTTTGTATGGGGCGGAAGTGACAGGCTGGGATCCTGTTCCTATAGTATTGGCCAGGCTTGGGTTATCCGACGAATTGAAAACCGATCTGAAGCGTTTTCCCTCGCGGTGGCAAATCTATTGTAACGGCTGGGGACACTGGGGACTGGAAGGTGAGATAAATAAAGATGCTGAATGGTTTTTCAGAACAAATACCGTTCGCGATGTAAATAGTGAAGAGAAATTTCAACTCCCGATGTGGCCGTTCCGCCATATGTCCATGGAATCGATGTCGGTGATGGCAACGGCCATGAATGAGGCACTACTTCAAAGTTACGATGGCCTGTTTAGGGTATTTCCTGCCACCCAAGATGGCCGGTTTACACTCCATGCCCGGGGTGGTTTTATTGTTTCTGCAGAAAAGGTTGCCGGTGAAGTACAGTGGATTTGTATTCAAAGTTTATACGGAAATGCCTGTAAGCTTCAGTTGCCGTGGGGAAATGCCGTTTTACATTCAAATATGAAAAAGAAAAATAAGATAGTACAAGATGAATTAGCTGAATTCAAAACAAAAACCGGCGAAGTGATTATAGTCTATCCTAAAAATAAAAGAATAGAGGAATGGACCGTACTTCAGGAAGAGCCGGAGAAAAATAGAGAACCAAAATTCCATTCGTCAGGGAAGGCACAATTAGGTCTACCCCGAATGTTTTAAATAAATAATACAAACCAATTAAATTTAATAATATGAACAGAATAGTGCTTTTTTTATTGATTCTTTTAGTTGCTGGTTGTGGCGATGTGTCGGATAAATCTGCGATTCAAAGCAGGCAGGATACATCGAATCCGGAGGTGGAAAAAGCGTTTATATCTTTTCGTATCGGAGTTCCTTTATGGTATTCGGAAACACGTTATAATGAACTTCTGGATTTGTTTGAAAAAAATAAAGGTGTGACAGATGAAATTACCTTTTTTACATGGGAAACACATGCGCCGATGCCGCTTGATGAATATGAATCCAGAGCAAAAATTTTGAAAAAAAGGGTTGAGCAGGCCCGGAAGTTGGGTTACAAGTCCGGTATCAATATCCTGACAAGCATTGGTCACCACGAGGAAAATCTTGAAAACTCCCTGAAAGGAGATTATACCCCCATGACCAATATTGACGGGGAAACTTGTCGGGGGGCTTTATGCCCGAATGATGAAGATATGCGAAAATATATCCAAACGATTTACCAGCTTACTGTTGATGCAAATCCTGATTATATATGGATAGACGATGATATCCGGTTTGGCCACATGTCCATTGGATATGGTTGTTTTTGCGATAACTGTCTTGATATATTTGAAAAAGAAACGGGCAAAAAATACACACGGGAAAGCTTGGAAAAGGCTCTGAATGAAGGTGACACAGATGAAAAACTGGAAATCAGAAAGGCCTGGTTGCAACATAACCGGAACACGATTTCGCACCTATTTGAATTGATAGAAAGAACCGTTCACAGTACAAATCCCAAAATGCCCTTAGGTTTTATGACCGGCGATCGCTTTTTTGAAGGCTATGATTTTGACAACTGGGCAAAAATACTTTCTGGCCCTGATAACATACCTGTTTTGTGGCGTCCCGGCGGTGGGTATTACAACGATGAAAACAACAAAGGATTGATTGGTAAATCGCACGATATTGGCCGGCAGGTGTCGGTACTACCCAAAGAAGTAGTTACAATTGAATCGGAAATTGAAAATTTTCCTTATCAACGGTTAAAAAAAGCAGAGAATATTGTTGTTTTGGAAGCCAGTTCACATATTGCAGCAGGTTGCACAGGAGCTGCCTTTAATGTTCTTTCAATGTACGACGAGCCGTTAACAGAATATGAACCTTTGGTAGCCCGGTTAAATGAGGCGCGCCCGTTTTTTGATTTGCTGACAGCTAAACTGGGGCGCAAGCCTATTACCGGGATTCAAACATTCTGGAATAAAGATAGCTATGCTACAGGCAAACTCTCCATAGGAAACTGGACCAGTTCAGGGAATCCGGTGGTCAGTCACGAGTTTTATGACATTGGACTGCCCATCTGTTATTCAAACGATGAAGCTGTAGTGACCATCCTTGGGAAAGATAATATTTACGCGCTGCCAAAGGAAGAAATCAAAAAGTTGCTTTCCGGTGGTGTTTATATGGATGCCGAAACCCTTCAGCAACTGAACGATATGGGGTTTGCTGAATTTACCGGATTCAAGGTCACCGGTTCAAGTGAAATCGACAGGATTGAGAAATTTACAGACAACGCATTAAATGGCGAATTTGCTGGGAGGGAGAGAGACAACCGGCAATCGTTCTGGAAAAGTACAGCCTATGAATTAAAGAGAACGGATGATAAAGCACAGGTGCTTGCCGGACTTATCGATTATACAGGGCAGGAGGTAGCTTCATGTACCATAGGAATTTTTGAGAATAATCTGGGTGGCAGAATATGTGTGGCTGGTTATTATCCATGGACATTCATGGAAAACCTCTCGAAAAGTTCGCAGATGAAAACTGTTTTTCGCTGGCTTTCCAAAGACAGGCTACCGGCGTACATCGATTCATTCCACAAAATAAATCTTTGGATACGTGAACCAAAAGATGGGAAGATTGCCCTGGCATTTACCAATTCATCTTTTGATGCAGCAAAGGATGTAATAGTGATGTTAAAAACTGAAAAAAAGACAATTAAATTGTACGATATGGCCTGCGGTGAGCCGACAATCGTGTCGTCGGGAACAGATGGCCCTTATCAGAAATTTGTAATTCCGGAAGTTGGCCCTTGGCAGATGAGGCTAGTGGTAAACGAATAAAGATAATTGGCAAACCAATTAATTGCAACGATGAAGTATTTTAATAGAACGATCAACAAAAGCCAAGGCCTCAAAGGTCGGTAATTATAAAATTTAAAAACAAATGAAAGAAAGGCCGGTATTACTACAAAATCACTCTCTGGGGTTTTATAAGAAATTTCATTTTCTGCTTCTTACTGTTTTTTTTCAATAGCTATGAATACTATATATTCGCAAGATAATTCAAAGTTAACTGAAGGTTGGTCTCCTGAACCTGGAATTGTTATACCGGGCGAAAATAATAAAGTTCCTTCGGATGCAGTGATACTTTTTGACGGTACTAATTTAGATGAATGGACTAACGAAAAAGGCGAAAAAGCGGAATGGGAAGTTAAGGACGGGGTTTTGACCAAAGTTCCGGGCAGTAGTTCAATAAAAACCAAAATTAAATATGCCGATTGTCAATTACATATTGAATGGCGTACCCCTTTTGTTATCCAGGGAGAAGGTCTGGACCACGGCAGTAGCGGTGTTTATCTTCAAGAGCGATATGAAGTTCAATTATTTGACAGTTATAATATTCCTGCAACTTCAAACAGGAAAGCCGGCCCCAACGACAAACAACCTTCTCCTTTGGGCAATGCTGACTTAAACCAGGGTGAATGGCAGGTATATGACATAATTTATACTGCCCCCCGGTTTGATGTTGACAGCACCCTAAAGGCTCCAGCGTATGTTTTTGTTTCACATAATGGTGCAGTCGTTCAAAACCATATTGAAATTAAAGGGGGCGATGCTTCAATTGGACAGCCAGAGTACAAGAAACACCCTTTTAAACAGTCACTATTATTGAAAGAACACGGAAGTCCAGTTTCTTTTCGTAATATTTGGGTTAGGGAAATCAACTCTACAAAGCTGTTTAACCAAACTGACATACAGGGATGGTACACTTATTTAGACACATTAGGTAAAAACAACGATCCGTGGAAAATTTTTAGCGTCGAAAATAACCTCCTTCATGTTAATGGGAAATATTTTGGTTATATATGTACAGAGGGAACATATTCAAATTATTACCTAAAAGTGGTGTTTAAATGGGGTTTGAAAAAATATGAGCCCCGTTTAAAGGATAAACGTGACAGTGGGATCCTTTATCATTTTAGCAGTGGCAATAAAGATGAATTGTGGCCAAAGTCAATTGAATGTCAAGTCCAAGAAGGTGATTGTGGCGATTATTGGTGTGTTGGGACTATGCTCGATTCGCCCAATAAATCAGAAACACGGTGGGGTATGAAGCATGTTTTCCGAACTGCAGATTTTGAAAACCCAACCGGAGAATGGAATACCATTGAAATAATTTGTAATGGCAACCAATCTGAACATTATGTAAATGGATATCTTGTAAATTCAGCTACAAATACTTCAGTATCTAAAGGCAGAATTCTACTCCAATCAGAAGGTGCAGAGATTTATTACAAGTCGGTTGAACTCATCCCATATTAATGATGATAATTGAATAGAACTTGTTCTATGACCGAACTATATTCATTACAAATTTTTCAAATTAGATATTTAAGTAATAACAAAAAATGATGATACAGATTAAAAATATTTCAGTTATAATTTTATGTCTGATTTTAGCAATATCGGGTTGTACTCACCCCAAAAAGGAAATTATCCACCGGTTAATTTATAATTCTGATGGCACCAATATATTAGGGAATGGTATGTTTAATAATCACCCGTTATCGGTAGCTGACGTCAAGGCATATGTCGATTCTGTCGCCAATACGCAGGTAACTACTTTTATGATATGTAGCGGATGCGATTTTCCATATTACCGGTCGAAATACGGCAGGGTATTCGGCGACGACCTCAACGGTACATTGGATTGCGGCTGTGATACGGCAACCTATAAAGGCATGCTTGCTGCATACCGCAACCACCTGAACATAGAAAAAGAGGGCACTGATATTGTTGATGCTTCCCTGAGAAGGGCAAAAGAAAAAGGAATGGAAGCTTTTATAACCTACCGGATGAATGACCTTCATTTTGCCGATACTTCGATGAACTGTCCAGTGGTCTATACTGATTTTTGGCTTAACCATCCCGAATATTGGCTCAACGAAAATGTTGGCTGGCACAGCAAAGGTGCTTTCGATTTTGCTCATAAAAAAGTAAGGGAACGTAAACTGGGGATTATCTCCGAACAATTGGAAAAATATGGAGCACTACTTGATGGTTATGACCTCGATTTTATGCGTTTTATCGTTTATTTTAAAAGCAACGAAGGAGAAAAGAATGCTCCTTTAATGACTGATTTGGTAAAAGCTGTCAGGGCGGAAGTGGACAAAAAATCGGAAAAGTACGGAAAGAAAATCCTCTTGTCGGCACGTGTGCCAACCTCTATTGATGATTGCCTGAAAAAAGGTCTGGATGTAAAAGAATGGGTTAATCAGGGACTGATTGATTTTGTGAGCATTGGAGTACACTTTCATGGAGATCCGGCAATGCCCGTTGGAAAATTTAAAGCCGATCTTGGAAATTCGGATGTTCCGGTTTATGCTACTATTGAGAATGGCGGATACGATTACCGGGAATTATACTCTCATGGCATGTACCGGGGAATGGCCTCACATATTCTTGCAAAAGGCGGTGACGGGATTTACCTGTTTAACCATTTCTTTACGGAACCGCTGTCTTTGGAAGAGGGAGGACAAGTTTGCCGGGTAATAGTTCCCGATTTACTGCACGAACTTGGTTCGCAGGAAACCTTGCGGAAACGGAATAAAATATATTGTCTGGATGACGGGTGTGTACAGTACGAATTTAGACCGGATACTCCATTGCCTCTGATAGTTCCAGTTGGGAAAAGCGTTAACGCAAACATCTACATAGGCGATGACCCTGAAAAGGATAAACCCGAAGAAGCGATCTTATTCCTTCGTACCGATAAACCTGCACAATTTAAAATATTAGTAAACTGCAAGCTTGTTGAAACACAAAAGCCGGAGTATGTTAAATTATACAACCGTGATACCAACTTGAAGGAAGAACAGAAAATTTATGCTTGGATCTTGCCTGCTTCCTGTTTGAAACACGGTGATAATGAAATTAGTTTTCTTTCGCTTAAAAACGATATCGTTACTGTTAAACGGTTGGAAGTAGCGTTGAAATACGGAGATGTAAAAACAAATGGATATTTTTAAAATGAACAAAAGAAAAGAACACATTCAGGACCTGAACCCCGAAAAAAAATATTATTACCGTATTTGCTCAAAAGTGATCGAAATATTTGAGAACAATTAAATAGAAATACAAAACATATGAAAGATATAATAATAAGGAATTTTCTATCAGTTTTGATTTTACTGATATCTATGAGTTGTGTTAACTCTCAACTTGCGATGTCCGATTACCAAATTGGTTATAACGAATTGCGAACGAACTTACCAGGTGGGCGGCTGGCAAATACGAGTACCATGCGGGCAGCTATTATTGGAATTGATGGGAAAGGTCGCCGGATTATAAAAGAAGAATTGGCAAACGAACCGAATTCCTGCACCCAGTTTGCCGGGTGGTCGCCCGATGGTAAAACTGCGGTTATTGGCAGGGGATGGAAAAGTAGAGAAAATGCGGCGTGGGAGGAAGAACACAAAGCATTCAGGCATATTGAAGGTGGCGAAACGTATGACTCTTATTTGGTTGATGTTGAAAACGATACAGCTTTCAATGTTACTGCGATCGAACAGGTCAGCTTTTCTAATACCGGTGTGTTCTATTGGCCCAATGATCCATCAAAGCTGGGATTTACGGCAATTATTGATGGTAATTCACATCCCTTCAAAATGGATATTGACGGGCGAAATAAAACAGATCTGACCGAAGGCTCAACTGATTTTACATACGGATTCAATACTTCCCGTGATGGCAAACGGATTGCCTATCACCGGAATTACCAGGTTTATCTGGCTGATGCTGACGGCACAAATGCCCTGCATATTGATACCGGTGAACCGTTTAACTTTGGGCCTGTATGGTCTCCAAATGGCAAATGGGTGTTGTTTCTTGCCGGTGAAAAAAACATAAAATGCAATCCTTATATCGTAAAAGCCGATGGTACAGGGGTGAGGAAACTGGCCGATCGTGGTGGTTACAAAGGGGCTATAGAATTTCTGGATGTATATGATTTCCATGAAGGTAGTAGTGATACTCCAGTGTGGTCCTACGATGGTAAATTGATATATTATACTTCAAAAGGTGGCAAAACAGTAGAACTGTTTCAGGTTGATTTACATGGAGAAACAAAACGTTTAACCCATTCTGCTGAAGAGACACTGCATTATCACCCAAATCCTTCACCCGACGGGAAATGGTTGCTTTATGGTTCTAAAAGAGAAGGTGTAAGGCAGCTTTTTGTAATGGATTTAAAAAACAATGTTGAATACCAGGTTACAAATATGAAACCTGGGCATGCGGCCATGTGGGCATATTGGCGCCCACGGAAAGAATTGGACTAAAAACCAATTCTCTTTACAGTATAATCAAATACTTCGTAACAATTTACAAGTGGAATGAAAATAAAATTAATCTTTTTATTACTGGCATTAAGTACTTCCGTATTGGCTCAGAAACAAACGAACGACAGGGCAAAATGGTTTACCAATGCCCGATTTGGGATGTTTATACATTGGGGGCTTTACAGTGGCGCCGAGGGAATATGGAAAGGAGAGAAACACCGCGATGACAATAATTATGCGGAATGGATTTATTACCGGAACCGGATCGAAAAGGAAGAATACTCAGGTCTGCTTCAACTTTTTGACTGGGACGAAATTGATCCTGAAGAATGGGTAATACTGGCTAAAAGATCGGGAATGAAATACATCACGATAACGGCCAAACACCATGATGGCTTTGGTTTGTGGGACAGCAAGTCAAGTGATTATGACCTGGGTGATTTCACAGGCCACAAACGTGATGTAATCAGGGAATTAGCAGTTGCCTGTAAAAAATACGGGGTAAAATTAGGCTTGTACTACTCGCATTGGGTTGATTGGGAACACAAGTTTGGTTGGGACCATTCCAAAGAAATTTCAGGAATATCAGCAGATGATTATGGCCAATACTGGCAAGAAAAAGTTATTCCACAAATCAGGGAACTGCTAACCGGTTATGGCGAAATATCCATGATGTGGTTCGATATGTGGGTACACCATTCTCAAACGGTAGTTACCAAAGAGCAATTAGTCCAGCTAAAAAGTTTGATAAGGGAATTGCAACCCAATTGTTTGATAAATTCCCGTCTGGGGCTTTCTATCGATGAAGACAGTGATATCGATTTTAAAACTATGGGCGATAATGAACTGGGCAACAAAAAAGAAGAGTTTCCCTGGCAGTCGCCTGCAACGGTTGCCCATTCGTGGGGGTTCAATGCCTTGGATACCGAGTGGAAATCAACAACTACTTTGCTGAAATCGCTTATAAACAATGTCAGCTTAAACGGTAACCTTATGCTGAACATCGGGCCGCGGGCCAATGGTGATGTCCCTTATGAGATATCGCAACGAATGCTGGAAATGGGAAAATGGCTTGACGTTAATGGCGAATCAATCTATGGGGCAGAAGCTTTTGACCTTCCCCAAGATATGCACGACTGGGGAAAAATGACCTGTAAGAATGATACAGGCAAAACGAAACTGTTCCTTCATGTTTTTAACTGGCCCCTGAACAAACAATTAAATTTAACAGGGCTTACTACTGCTCCCGACAAAATTTATTTGCTTGCCGATAAATATAAGGATCCGTTGCCATTTGAACATCGCGGGGCTTTTACCAAAATATCATTGTCGGCACTTCAACCCGACCCTTATATTTCGGTTGTTGTTATCGAATATCAAGGCAAACCTGAGCTTATTGACGGCCTGGTAGCTAAAAATATGAATGACGGGTTCTCCCTAACTCCCGGAAATCAAAACCCGAAGGATGGTTTTATCGAAATTACTCCAAAAAAGAGAAGGGGAACAGTTCCCGAATATTTAGGAATTGGCGAAGACAAAGCATTAAAATGGAAAATATATATCGACACGCCCGGCGAAAAAACGATTGATGTTTCCTATAGCTTTCAGGATATGAAGGGAAAAGCCGAATTGGAATTTGAAACAGCAGGAACAATATTGCACCATGCTATACGGTTTACCGGAAAAACGATTGGGGAACCAAACGCGAACTGGGTAATCGATAATTTTAAATCTCACAGAATTGGAAAAGTAAATTTTCCGGAAGCCGGTTTTTATGATGTTCAGGTCAGCATTCAACCCCAAAAGAATGAGGAAGTAAAATTTCAGTGGGCCTGGATAAAATGAGAGATCTTATTAATGTTTCGTAAGTATATTTAATTCCGAGCGTATTATTATGAAAAAATTTATTTGTGCCATTACTGTTATTGTCCTCTCGCTGGACATTGCTTTTGCCCAGTTCGGGGCTTTCCCCGAATCATATAAAATTGCCCCTGATGACGTTAAGAAATACCACGAGCTTATTCCAACCTTTACAAACAAAAAGGTAAGTGTCCCGAACACCCACCCCGATGCCCAATGGTTCCCGGATGCGTCACTGGGACTTTTCATGCACTGGGGCATTCACAGTGTGGTTGGTGCGCAACCATCATGGGACATGATTGCCCATTATAAGTACGGCGGGAAATTTTCGCCACCAGACAAATATTATGCTTTGGCCCCAAAATTCAACCCAAAAAATTATGACCCGGACAAATGGCTTAAAGCAGCTAAAGACGCTGGTTTTAATTACGCTGTTTTAACGACAAAACATCACGACGGATATGCCCTCTGGCCTTCAAAATATGGGATAGGCACCAAACAGTTTATGGAGGGGCGCGACTTGTTGAAGCCTTACGTGGAGGCATGCCGTAAAAATGGGTTGAAAGTGGGCTTTTACTTTTCCCCCCGCGACTGGCATTACCCGGGATATATGCACCCAAATGAGTTTGATGCCAACACGATGAGGAATGTCCCCCCGGTTACTGACACAATCGCGAACCAGCGTTCGTTCGATGAGTTTTTTGCATTTACCTTGCGGCAAATAGAGGAATTATTGACCCGCTATGGAAAAATCGATATTTTATGGTTCGATGGAATGGGGTTCCGGGGCATCTCTAACATGTACACCAAAGAAGTATATGCCTGGATACGTTCGCTACAGCCGGGAATTGTTATTAACGACAGGTGGGCAGGGGTGGTAAACCCGGATACCGAAGAGGGCAATGGGTTTTATTTTGGCGATTTTGCAACAATGTTTGAAGGCGGCATACCTGACTTTATCCCTGATTATTGGTGGGAGCATTGTGGTATATGGACCCAGGGAGACGGGGGCTGGGGCTATGAAAAAGACGGGACATTTTTACCGTACTCCTGGTTTTTTGAACACTTGGTCGCGAGCCGGTCGATGGGGGGAAACTTTCTACCCAATGTAGGTCCTTCGGGAGATGGGGAGATGCACCCCAATTATTATAAAAATATAGAAGCAGTAGCGCAATGGATGAAACACAGCAAAGAATCGGTCATTGGGAATGGCCCTACCCCCGGGGCTGAACGGAGTAACGTGATGATCACCACCAGGGACAAAACATGGTATTTGCACCTTTTACCTGGTTTTAAAAGCCAGGTTTCTGTAAAAACTGATAAAAAACCGAAATCGGTTGTTTTGTTGCGTAATGGAAACCCTCTGCAATATAGTTTCAGGAATGGATTTGTAAGGATCAGCGTCCCCGCGGAATACCGCACCGAAATGGACGATGTGGTAAAAGTTGAATTGTAATTTTAAACAGATAGTTAGATTTTCAGACTTTGGTTAAATACTTATGTATCAGTGTTTCGCCAAAAGATATAAAAAGTGTTGTAAATTATTAATTGTCGGGCACATATAAAAAGACGACATACTATTAAATTTTAAATAAATGAAAATATTAAATCAAAAAAAAAAGGTAAAAATTAGATATACTGGCTTATTGATCTTCATTAGCCTGGCGTTGATGCCATTTTTAAACCAAGCCCAATTTCGTCCGGTTGTCAATCGTTGTCCGGAAGGTTTATACACTCAAATTTCAGACAATGGCAATGTTGTTTTCTCCCCATTGGAAAAAAATGCCGGCTTACTGGTAATACAACCACCAGGGAAGAAAGTTGTTAATTTTAAAGAACTTTCAGAAAAAAATGAAATACTAAGCCTTACGGGCGGGCGTTCCGAAGGATTGGAAATATCTGATTCGTACCGTGTAATTACTCCCGGCTTGATTGAACGGGTGGTAAGTGTTAAAGCTGTTTCTGATCAAAGATATTTCCTGGACATGGGCTGGAGGGGTGTCCCTGATGGTACATTTTATTCGTTTTTGGGTGAAGAAAAATCATCTAAACAATATACGCCCAGTTGTTCCGGCCCTGAGTTCGAAGGGGAAAAAAGCGGACAAATATTTCCTTTCCTGGGGAGCCGTAGTGGCGACAAATTGTATGGCATAGTCGGCGATTCTCCCGGTGTCTGGGAAAACCTCTGTTTTATGGGCTTCGACAGGGAAAACGATGTGCTATCGCTTTGTAATGGTGATGGTTCTGCAAAACGGACAATTGTATTTCCGTTTAACACAGATGCCACCAGTGTTTACCGGGCCATGTTCGATGGATGGCAACATATCGAAACAGGTGAAACACAGGAATGGAAAACATGGATATTTTCTTCTGATGTAAAATCGCTATACGATGTGCAGCTTTCAGCCCATTTAGCATTGGCAAATGCCAAAGGCTTTAACAATTCGGGGATTGAGGCAATTTTAAGAAACACCTCGTATTTACTGTTGAGACGGAATATTTTACGTCCTGAAAGCGATTATATTTTTATTTCAGGAGTTGGTTACGGCTGGAAACAATGGGTTACTGACGGTTTTTATCTAAGCCAGGGACTGGCCGATAAATTTTACGAAAAAGCTTCGCTTGATGCTGTTTTTTATGACCGTTTAAATTATGAAGACAATGCCCAGTATTACCTTATTTGGTCGGTATTGACTAAAAGGGCGGGAGGGAGCCCTGATATGCGTAATGTTGGGCGCGCGTACCGTTTTATCCGGGAGCACGAGGTGGATGGGCTTTACATCCCCCCACGCCTGCATCCAGACAAGGAATGTTACAAGACCTATCATGATCAGTTGAACTACAAAGATGGCGATGCCCCTTCTTCGGACCAGGGATTTCATTGCGGGGCATTAATGGCGGCCAAAGAACTTGGTTTTCCCGTTACAGAAGAAGATATAGAAAAAGCGATAGCCGGATACCGGAGTATCTTTAATAAACAGGGAGGGTATATGGCATCCAGCCTGTTGCAGCAGGACCACATCGGTCAGGATGGATTATATGGAGAAGTACTGACTTATGTTGTTTTTGGACGAAAATTATTGCCCGACAACATGGTACGCTCTCATTTAGAGACAACAATGCGGATACAATCCCCGTATGGTATGCGTGTCATTTCAAAGGCAAATGGCGATTTACTGGATGGGCACAGCGGGGTTTACACCTACGGTGGATCATGGTTTTTAAACGATGCCGCCAATTATTTAGATGGGCTTATTCATGGCATGGACAAAAAATGGGTTGACAAACAATTGGTATGGCGGTTGAAAAAAGAGCTTGTTTTTATGCCGGCTTTTCACGAATCTATCAGTACGGTAACCGGTAAGCCGCATGGCCACCATCTTTATTCGTGGAACTCCGGTTATTGGTGGTTGCGCAGGGAGGTACGGAAGCGTTTGGGGCTTACCATGCCTGACCCGGTAGAACAGCAGTTAGATAAAGATCTGGGCATTGTGCGCAGGGGCGGGTATCTGGTACTTGACCCATCAAAAGCAACACTCCGGCCCGAAGAATGAACTGCCAGGAGACAAGCCTACGAGGTATCAAAATAGATAACGCATAAGGCAAAAGCGGAACTGCCCCAAAGGGGCGGAGAATTAAACAAAAAAGATTAAAAACAAATTATCGACAGATGAAAATAATACTACAATTATTGGCTGTACTTTTTTTACTGATGGCTTGCCAAATATCGTCAGGTCCAAAACAAAAATCAAAGCAAGTAAAAATGATTAGCAAAAGGGTTATCACCTTTAGTCCTGTTGGTGGTGGAGTCGGGTTTATTAATGAAGATGGTTCAAACGAGCATTACCTGCAATTACCCGAGAAAGAAGGTATGCACTGGACTGGGTTGGGACCTGTTTTGCCTGATAAACAACACTGTATTTTGACGAGTTGCGAGAATTATAGCACAACGGCCACGGTTACCGGACAGTTAACCAACAGGCTTTGGATGTATAACTTGTCCACAGGGGAACTTACCGAGTTGTTCACGAAAGGCCGCCCGGCAGACCAGATTTTTTGCTCAGGGCTTCTGTCTGATGGGAAAATACTTTGCAACGTCAGCATAGAAGACAACAAACACCAGCTTCTATACCTTGCCGACCTTGACGGTAACGAGTGGAAACAGTTGTCAGGTAAGGACGAATTTGTATATGGTGTACAGGTTAACCACAGCGAAACCCGCATCGCCTTCCATTTAGCATCAGGGGGATATCGCATAAAAACAGTGGACATGGATGGCAAAGACCGCAAACATGTAGCAGGGGGCGATGGGCATTTGTTTTTTGGCCCTCATTGGAGTCCTGACGGCAAATGGCTTGCCTACCTGGATTGTGACACCAGAAAAGAGCAATCACATCATTATGCCGATTTATGTATTGGGCGTCCTGATGGAAGTGAACACCGGGTGGTAACCAGTGACCAGTCACAATACTTTGGAACAGCTTATGGCACAAAAGAGCATCGCGGAGGCGGATCAAATACAACATCATGGACCCCTGATGGCAAATATTTGATTTATACAAAATTATCAGAAGGTGCTCATCACGATGCTGACTTTCGGCCTGAACGTGGAAATCACCTGGAAAATGTATTTAGCCCGGAAAGTGCCAAAGGAGGGTGTTCAATTATATTGCTCGACCCTTTTTCGGGCAAAGAGGTTCCCGTGACCCATTACGAGGAAGGAAAATGGGATTTCAGGGGAACTGTGTCGCCTGATGGGAAAAAACTTGTCTATACTTCGGCAAAGGTCGCGAGCAGGGGCGAAATATTTATTTGCGGGCTGGATGGCAAAGGCAATAAATTCCTGACAGCTGGAAAGGATGGCCTGGGAGCCGATTTTCCCCGCTGGCTGGATATTATTGTAGAAGAAGGTTCGCAGTTGGCCAAATAGTACCTGTTTTTATTGATTATGATTGAATTGGTTACATTTATCATTCAAAAACTATGATCCGCTTTTATACGCTTTTTTATGTCCTTTTAGCCCTGGTTTATCTGGCTCCAAAAACAATTCAGGCAAAAGATCAGAAATATGTCATTGGGTTTTCGCAATGTACAACCGGCGACTTGTGGCGGCAGACCATGCAACGGTTGATGGAGATCGAGATTTCTTTTCACCCTGATATGCAACTGGTAATCAAAGATGCCCATGACAACAGCGAGAATCAAATCCGGCAAATAAGGGACTTTCTGAAAGAAGGGGTTGACCTTCTAATTGTATCGCCCAACGAATCGGCACCAATCACCCCGGTTGTCGAAGAGGTATATCAATCCGGGATTCCTGTTATTGTCGTTGACCGTAAGGTTTATACGGATTCCTATTCGGCCTATATCGGGGGCAATAATTATGTGATTGGAAAAGAAGCCGGGAAATATGCTGTCAAATTGCTGAACGGAAAAGGAAAAGTAGCCATCATCCGCGGGCTTGATGGGTCTTCACCTTCCATTGAGAGGAACAAAGGATTTATAGAGGTCCTTTCAAAATATCCAACTATTCAGGTTACAGCATCCGGCTCAGGAAAATGGAACAGGGACGGTGCTATCCAGGAAATGGAAGACATTTGCAGAAACCAAACTGATTTTGACCTTGTTTTTGGCTTCAACGATGTGATGGCCATAGAAGCCCACCGGGTAGCCAGAGAAAATGGTGTAAGCGGGAAGTATTTCCTGGGAATTGATGGTCTGCCCGGTGAAAAAGGAGGGATCAAAGCTGTTCTTGATGGTAGCTTAGATGCTACTTTTTTGTATTCAACCGGTGGAGAGCAAGCTATTCAGGTTGCCAGTAAAATCCTGCATCAAAAACCTTTTCAACGCGATATTATTTTAGGGACACTGGTAATTGATTCCACCAATGCTCAGGTCATGAAACTGCAAACTGACCAGATGGAATTATTACAGCGAAAAATCGAAGCACAGGAATCAATACTGGACATCCAGCTATCAAAAATCGAGACACAAAGGCTCATCCTCTTTTATACCATTATCCTGTTGGCGTTAATTGTTATTTTGGTGTTTGTCATTTTCGGGGCTTTTCAAACCAAGAGAAACGCCAACCTCAAGTTGCGAAAATATAATGCCGAGATTGAGAAGCAGAACGAAGCTATCCGGGAACAACGAGACAAGCTGGTAGAAATGTCTGGTCAATTACAAGAAGCAACACATGCCAAGCTGCAGTTTTTTACCAACATTTCACATGAATTCAGAACCCCCTTAACCTTGATTACCGGTCCATTGGAAGAACTCATGCAGTCGGGAAATTTTACGCCTGGACAACAGAGACGGTTTAAGCTTATGTATCGCAATTCACTCCGCCTATTACGATTAGTGGATCAACTTATGGATTTTCGAAAGCTGGAAAACCGAAAAATGAATTTGAAGGCCACAGAACAGGATTTAGTTGCATTTTTAAATGATATTTACGAATCCTTTGCGTCAAAAGCTGAAAAGAAAAATATCAAATTCCGGTTAAATAGTTTATGCACTACTCTTCCGCTTTGGTTTGATCAGGATAAATTGGACAAGGTTTTTTATAACCTGCTATCGAATGCGTTTAAATTTACGCCTGACGGTGGACAAATCAGCATTTCGCTTGGAAATCCAAAACCGGCCACCTCTCCCGCTTTTCAGGAAGAAGTGGAAATTGAGATCAAAGACAGTGGTGAAGGGATCGATTCAAAATATATTAACCGCGTTTTCGACAGGTTTTTTCAGACCGAAAAATCCCATCAATTCAAAGGTACCGGCTTGGGATTGAGCCTGTCCAAAGAGCTTATTGAACTGCATCAGGGGAGCATTCGTGTGAATAGCCAGCCGGGACAGGGAACTTCCTTTTTCATTACCCTACCCTTGGGGAATACGCATTTGAATGAGTCTGAGCTAATTATTGACGGTGCCGTATCCGCTCCTCCTCAGCAAAAAGAAATGGCAGACGAAACGCTACTACCTGGGGCCGTAGTGGGAAAAAACATCACAAAAGGCGAAAACCGCCCCATTGTTTTAATTGTGGAAGATGAAGCTGATGTCCGCGAATACATCCGCAGCTGCTTGGGTGGTGCATACCGGATTTTGGAAGCAGGGGATGGCAAAACGGGAATTCAACTCGTTGAAGAAAACGGGCCGGATTTGATCATCAGCGATGTGTTGATGCCCAAAATGAATGGGCTGGAATTCACCGGACAACTAAAATCAGACATTAAAACCTGTCATATCCCCATCATCTTGCTGACCGCCCAGGCTTCACTGGAACAAAAACTGGAAGGCTTGAAAGAAGGGGCAGATTCCTATATTTCAAAACCGTTTAATAAACAACATCTTTTAATAAGAATTCGCAAATTACTCGAACAACGGAGCAATGTTAGGGAACACTACAAAAAACATTTGGATTTTATAAACGAAGAAGAAAATATAAACAGGCTTGATAAAGAATTCCTTGCAAAAATCACAAATATTGTTGAAGAAAACCTGAACCCCGATCAACTTTCTGTAGAAGAGCTTGGTGAAAAAATGGGACTGTCGCGTGTTCATTTATACCGAAAAGTAAAGAAGTTGACAGATATGTCAGTGAGCGAATACATAACCTCTGTTAAACTAAAAAAATCGTTGGACTTACTCGTTAACAGTGGAAAAACAATTGCAGAGATTGCTTACGAGGTTGGTTTTACTTCCCCCTCCTATTATACCAACTGCTTTAAAAAACAATTCAATTTATCCCCTTCAGAATACATTCAAAAAAAGAGGAAAATAGTGAATACCTATAAATAGGATTAATACTTACTTTTAACCGTAGCCCCTGTTGTACCATCTGTTTTTAAAGCATTACCTGCAATAGGCGTAATAGCATTCGTGTCGTTACAAACCTCGTATAAATCTTTTTGGTCAACAAAAGAGTTGTTAAATGTAAGCTCAGGCACTGTAAATGATTTTATAAAACTTTTATAGAATAGAGGGTCTTCTTGTGGAAGAATGAATGGTTTTCCCGTGTTGCCCTGCATATCAAAATTCACGATCCACAGAGTGGTATGTACCCCGTCAATAGCCTTACTTGAATATACAATCCAACGGCCATTTTTAGACCAACAATGATAGCCTTCGGCAACATCACTGTTCACCTCTTTTAGTTTATAACATTCGTCGTTTTTTAAATCCAGAACCCATAAATCGGATTCCTTATGGAAAATTGGAAAGTTCCCATAATCTAAAGCACAAAAAAGGATATACCTGCCATCGGGGGACAATCTTGGCAAGACAATACTTTTATTAATACTATCTGCTCTTAAAACATATTCAGGAAGGCCGAACTTATGCTCCTTCCCGTGAAAACGGATACGCATCAAATCGTATTTCAATTTTTTGTACATCGCAATATCTGTTATTGTCTGAACAGGATCGGCAAAACTATTTTCTGCACGGCAAAAATACAGGTATTCCCCCTCAGGGTCCCAGCATGGATATGTTTCGAGATATTTTTCGCCATACAATAAACTGTCAGAAAACATGATGTTGTTTTCAATATTGTATATCACGATGTCCGATGAAGTATCGTAAGCATCCCGTAGTTGTGGAGACGCGTACATAAGTTGTTTGACCTTATTTGCAGAGTAAGCAATATATTCCCCTGAAGGGTGCCATGAGGCATAAGTCGCAAAATTTTTCATCCCTCCTGTCCTGGGCACAATTTTTCGATATTTTCCGTTCATAGAAATTATTGTTCCCCCCATTTCCTGTTCCCTTTCATGGAACATTGAATACCGGGAATCGTTTGCTGCATGTACGTGGCAGTTAAAGCATAAATTTTCGCAATTGGCTTTTATTATTGTCTGCTCATCAAAATTTGAAATGTTTCTTCGGTATATGCCAACATCTTTTATAACCTGCGACGAAGGCTGAAAATACCGGTAAGTAATATATGGATCAATAGGTTCAGTGGCAATTATGTTCTCGAAAGGCGGATATTTAAGCCATTTTCCTTTTCTTTTCAAGTAGATGTCGTAAATTAATTTATTGCTGCCGGCTACCAGTTCTTGCCATTCATTGTCTCTAATTTTTAATATCCCGGACTTGTTTTTTTGATTAAGAACAAATCCATTCGGGGAGGAAACAGAAAAAAAATAACAATCGGCCGTATCGCTTACAGAAAAATTTAAAGCTGCAATATTGGGAGGAATTGTGATGTTCTTATAATCAGGATATATATTGATTTCGGTATTTGCCTGAACAAAAACATCAGTTTTTTTTTCACATGATAAACATAGAAGGCAAACAATAAATATTTTAAACGTGTGCTTGTTCATTTTTTTTACATAAAGGTTCATAGGGTAGCTTTATTTATTAATAAAGAAGTAATACATATAGCTTCCATAGTATTGGCTTAGGGCTTTCTCGGCCTCTTTTTTACTTCTTGTCCCTTTCATTGTCTGAAAAAAACTTGAAAATTGAATTTGCCGTTTGGGGTCTTTTTTTAATGGTTCTGTTGGTATTTCTTTTTTTGTCAATACCTGGGCTATATATATGAAGTGTTCAAAATCGTAAGGAAGTTTAGTGTGTCCATATTCCGTGAGTTTTTCAATTATGAAAGGTATTGCATTGAAATCACGCTGTAGCAACGAGTATGTAATATAATACTCGAGTGCCATCGGGTTTTTCCATGGCAATGTAAGTAGTAGATATAGGTTCTTGCCAGGGGTAGGGGACAATAACATGTCGTCGGGAATGGTGTTTTTCGGGATGCCCCCTTTATCAGAACCAGCGATTAATTTTTCTGCTTTTCTTTTGTATATAGGGTTCTGGCCTAGAATAACTGCATATTTTGAAGCGGCTTCTTTTTCGCCACGGGCCAAATGTAATTTTGTTAACAACAACAATGATTGTGGTTGGTTTTCGATATGTGCTAGAAAATCTGTCGCGATTTTTCCTGACATTGAGTATAATCCCATGTCATAATATATCGCTGCCAATAATACTGCATTACGGTTGTAAAAAAAGTTGAGTGGCGAACGTTTCCCTTTTTCCCCAAGTTTAAACTCGGGAAGTAAGCCGTTAGCCGAAAAATATTGATCGAAAGAGAATGCCCGGTACAGCAAATGTCCTTTTTTGTACAAGGCATAATTGGCACACATTGCCGATGTTTGTGATAATTCTTGCTTATTAATTGCATAATCTAATAATTTGTCCCATTCCCCCTTGTTAAATTTATATTTTATGACCGCCTCCGTATTATTATCCCGGTTTTTGTTGATATACATAAACACATTTATGAAAAGTATCATTAAAACACAAATTAACAAGGGCAATTTAAGCTTATCTGGTTTTAAATACTTTAAAGCAACAGGCATTAGGGTTATTAACAAAAAGAACAATGTGTATTTAATTGAAAGTACCCTGCTGATAAATGCCCAACAAGTATAGCCTGGCATGAAATTGCCGAAAAAATAACGATAGCTATATAAAACTATACCCATAAAAAAATTAGCCGCAAATATTTTACATGCCATTTTTTTATTTTCACCAGACAAAACTAGTGGTGGTAAAATTATATATATGATAAAAAAAGGTTGTATTGCCCACCACAAAATAAAATTAACGATTAGTGTCCCCGCCCATAAATATTTAGTGCCAGTAGTCTTTTTTAATAAAAGTATAGACCATAAAACAATCAACAGACTAATTATATCGGTCATTATATTTTGTCCAATTATTAAAAAAGCTCCCAGGGTAACACAAAGACCTCCAGTGTTATATTGGGTTTTTGAGACGGAGAAATATTTTAAAAAATGGCGGGATATGATAAAAAGGGCAGTGAACAGACATGCCATAACAATAGATGCTGCTATTCTAAAATGAAAAAACTGGACAAAAAACAGAGATAGGTATTTATTGAACATAAAACACTCTTTTGTGTGTTCAACAAAGAAATTTGAAGTCCATAAAAAAAGAGGGGAGACTGCGTATATGTCGTACGCGACAAAATTCAGGCAATTAAAAAAACAAAATATTAAAAATATTAAAAGACCAACAGGGATAAATTTATTTATATGCGACATTGTTCCATATAATTAAAATGATTAGCCGTGATTTATTACTTGACGAAAAACTAGAAAAACAACAGCGATAACAGCCCTTCTCCAACCAGCGATTTTTTAATTAACATCCTTGCACTACTTAAATAATTCTCGACTGTTTTTTTAGAAATATTCATTTTTTTTGATATTTCTTCGTTCGAAAGCCCTTCTTTTTTGTGCATAATAAATATTTCTTTTTGACGTTGTGGCAAACGGTCGATAACCTGTTCTGCTTTCTCCATCAAATCATGGTATTCCACTTCGGAAACTGTCGCGTCATCTTTTTCGTGTAAATAGGGCGCGATGTTTTGCAAATACTTTCTCTCCTTTGCCAACTGCCTGAAATGTTTGCGGATAATGTTAAAACATATTGCGAAAATCCAGGCGTCAAGCTTTTCTACTTTTTTTAATTTTTCCCGTTCGTTCCACAAACTAAGAAAAACATCCTGGACAATTTCTTCAGCATTTTCCTTACTTTTTAGGTTTCGATATGAAAATGTATATACCCTCTTGTTGTATTTGCTAAAGATAGCATCGAACGCCAAGGCATCACCTTTTATGAGGGCCTGTATAAGTTTATGTTCGTCGTTAGCTGATGGCATATTTGCATTTTTTTGCCTCAACAAATATATATTTTTTGTGGCTAGTTTATTTAGAATGGTTCAAAACTAAGCTTTTATTTGGGAGATTAGAACATGATCGGGTACTTCTAAAATATAATGAGACTTTTTTGCAGTCCCAATAGTATAAATTTTATAAAATATTTTGACGGACGTCAAGAATGATCAACGAATGAAAATAAATCATAAAATATTAAAACGCTACCTCAACGGAACTGGGAAAAGAGGTGATCGGGAGAAAATCATATCATGGTTCTCTGACGAAAAGTGCAGGGACAGTTTGCTCGGTGGCTATAAAGAATACTGGGAAGGGTTGTCGGACGGCGATTGCCCTGAGAACTATGATGACGAAAAAGCATTAGGGAAAATTTACCATCAAATAAAACTTGGAGAAACGAAAACACCCCCAAAACGAACAACAAAAAAAGGTGCAAATAAAGTCCTCATGTATTTTAGCAGAGCTGCGGCAATTTTGTTTGTTCCATTGGCCATTTATACCCTCATCAATAGTGGGCATTTGGCAATAAGCGACAGCAATATTACTTACACCGAGCTCCATGCCCCTAGGGGCACACGTGCGAAATTCAACCTGCCCGATGGTTCCACCGGTTACCTAAATGGGGGGTCAACATTAAAATACCCTGCAAAGTTTAGCAAAAACAACAGGAAAGTCAGTTTAAATGGCGAAGCCTATTTCGACGTGGTCTCAAATCAAAGGAAACCTTTCATCGTATCGGGACCTAGTATAAACGTGGTTGCGTACGGTACCTCATTTAATGTTGAGGCATATCAGGGAGATAAATTCAACAAAGCGGTATTGGTTGAAGGGAAAATCGAAGTTTTCGGTAAAACAAAAAAGCAGATAAGGAGCCTGGGCATGCTCAGGCCTGGCGACATGTGTGCTTTTGATGCCAGGAAACCGTCGTACAATATAACCAAAGTTGACGCCAGGAAAATTGTTTCGTGGAAAGACGGAAAGCTAATATTTACCAATGCCCCGTTCGGGGATGTTGTGAAAAAACTGAACCGCCGGTACAGTGCCAATATTGTTATTAAAGACAAGGAGTTAATGACTTATGCTTACCTGGCAACCTTCGAGGACGAAACGCTCGATGAAATACTGAAGCTTATCCAGCTCTCTGCCCCAATCGAAATAAAAGACCTGGGACGCAAATCCAGTTCCGATGGCACTTATAGTGAACGGAACATTGAGTTTTACCTTCGAAAAAGAAATTAATACACTGAAAAAAAACAATTTATTATGGAAGCAAAAATATGAGAAAAAAAATCAGGGAAGTGCCCTCACACAACCCTGATTTAATGTACGATTAACAAAATAACATCTATTAACCTTTCAATTGTAAATGTATGAAAAAAAAAATGAAACTAAGGATGCCCTTTTGGGGTGTCCTAAGAAAACCTTTACTAATTATGCGTTGCATTTTATTTTTATTGACATTAGGCATTATTCAGGCGCAAGCCATCACAAGCTATGCCCAGAAAACTGCGTTTTCGTTCAAATTTAACAACACCAGCGTTGCCGATGTTTTAAGCAAGATCGAAGACCAAAGCAATTTTTATTTCCTGTGCAACAGGGAGCTGGTCGATTTGGACCGTAGAGTAAGCATTAGTGTAGAAAACCAGTCAATAGAAAAAATCCTTGACCAGATTTTTAAAGGGACAACCGTTGATTATCTGATAGAAGGGAGACAAATTGTTTTGAGTGCAGGCACAAGAATTAGTTTATCGTCCCAAACTATAAAGGTAACAGGTAAAGTGACCGACTCATCGGGTGCACCGCTTCCCGGTGTAACGGTAATCGTTAAAGGTACTACCCAGGGTATAATTACCGATATGGACGGTAACTATTCATTGTCTAATGTCCAGGGCAATGCCACACTTGTGTTTTCGTTCGTGGGGATGAAAACACAGGAAATACCTGTTGGGGGCAAAGCTTCCATTAATGTAACAATGGAAGAAGAAAGCGTTGGTATCGAAGAAGTCGTGGCTATTGGGTATGGAACAGTAAGGAAAAGTGACCTGACAGGTTCACTTGCTTCATTAGCCGGTGACAAATTTGAAGACCTGCCACAAAATAGTGTTACCAACATCCTCCAGGGGAAAGCCGCTGGGGTAAACATTACAAGTACTAGTGGAGCAGGTGCAAACAATATCCGTATCCGTGGGATTACTTCCCTCAACAAAAGTAGTGAACCTTTATGGGTAGTAGATGGTGTCATTGGAGGTACAATTGGCAATATATACGACATTGAGTCAATTGAAGTTTTGAAGGATGCTTCGTCAACCGCGATATATGGTTCGCAGGGTGCCAACGGCGTTATACTGGTAACTTCGAAAAGGCCTCATGAAGGCATGGAAATCAAGATGGATGCTCGTTATGGATGGAAAACTATGCGCAAAGTCCCGGATATGTTGGATCCGTATGAATACGCGACTGCATTAAATGAAGTCTTTGGTACAGGAACTGTCCCTAGTGATGACGTTGCGGCCTATAAAGCAGGGACAAAAGGTATTGACTGGATTGACCTGATGACACAAACAGGCTTTTCACAAAATTACAACCTTAATATATCTGGAGGCAACAAAAAAACGAAATATTCAATTACAGGCTGGGGGGGAAACACGAAAGGCCAATGGATAACTGTTAAGGCCAAAGATTATAATGTTAAGGCCAGGTTAAGTTCTGACATTACACCATGGTTTAATTTGTCAGGATATTTACATGGCAGCATATCAGAGAGCCATAATAGTTCAGGACAGGGACAGTTTAAAAATGCGCTGGAATATTCCCCATGTATGGAACTACAACAAGAAGATGGCACTTATAATTTAGATCCTTATGGATCGATTTCAGACAACCCCTATGCTGATGTTAAAGCAGCATATACTGATATTGAAGGCAACAGTATGTCTGGTTTTGCCGATTTTAGTTTTAAAATCATAGACGGGCTAACCCTATCATTACAGGGATACTATTCCCACAGCGAGAACATCACTCGTCGGTTTGAATCAGCAAAAAGGGCACCTAACGCCCAAAGCTATGCCTATAACAACACTTCTCAAAGCTACCGTTGGAGGAATATCAATAACTTGACCTACCAAAAAGATTTTGGGGGACATCGTTTGACAGCTATGGCTGTATTGGAAACTACCAAAAGCGAAAGCAGTCATTTAAGTGGTACATCCTATGACTTGGTCAACGAGGATACCGAATATTGGGACCTGGCCTCTGCCACAACTCAGTTGGTCAGCAATGGTTATTCAGGAAACCAAATGGTGTCAACATTCGGCCGTTTAATATATAGCTATAATGGAAAATATCTTTTTACCGGAACGTTTCGTGCAGATGCGCCTTCACAGTTTAGGGATGATTATAAATGGGGATATTTCCCATCAGTAGCCCTTGGATGGAATATTGCGGAAGAAAATTTCATAAACAAAGACCTTTTCCAGCAATTAAAATTACGGGCAAGCGTGGGTTCTTCGGGGAACTGCGGTGTCGGTTCTTATGCAACCTATGCCACACTTGCACGCGATTACGTGAGTTACGGTACCGACAACCAATATATTGGGTATTGGCCGGCAGAATTTAGCAACCCCGACCTGCATTGGGAAAAAACTTTGCAGTATAACCTAGGCCTTGATGTAAGCGTACTAGACCAGAAACTTAGCCTGACAACAGACTTCTTCCTGAAAAAAACCACAGACCTTTTGTTTGAAAAAGAATTGCCCGATTATAACGGGGGTGGGACCGTATGGACCAACCTGGGTGAATTACAGAACAAAGGGATGGAATTTACCCTGAACATTATTCCTGTCCAAAGGGCAAACATCCTCTGGGAAAGTACCCTGACAGCTACTTATACAAAAAATATTGTAAAAGATTTGGGTGATGTTACACGTATCATCCCTGATGCAGGCCGTGGCGGAATGTTCCAGGGGGGTGTATTTGTTTTAGAAGAAGGACTGCCGGTAGGCTCATTTTATTTACAGGAATGGGCAGGGTTTAATAACGAAGGTGCCAACTTATATGTGTCGGCCGACGGTAGTTTAACAACTGAAAATAACACGGAAGCTAAAAAAGTAATGGGGGAATCAATCCCGAACTGGATATTTGGATGGAACAACACATTTACGTATAAAAATTGGGACTTCAATGTGTTTTTGCGCGCCACAGGAAAATACAACAGGCTTAACCTTTCCCGTTATATTGAAAGTTGTATGGTTGGTGCATCAAGGTTTATTTCTACACGCGAAGCATATTATCGCAGTTGGGACAAGGTTGCTGACAAAAGTGAAGCATTATTTCCAAGCCTCACAAATTCAAACAATCAATATGTAGCGGGTTCTACACAATGGTTGGAGCCTGCAGCATTTATCCGTTGCCAGAATTTGACCGTTGGCTATACTGTGCCACAACGACTGACAAAAATAGGGAAAGTCCACCTTTCGCTTAGTGCCGAGAATTTATTTGTGTTGACTAAATATAACGGCATGGACCCGGAAACGGTATCGGAAGTAAGTTCCGAATATTATGACACAACCTTTGGATTGGACAATGGTTCGTTCCCTATGCCCAGGACTTTTTTATTCATGGTACGCTTAAACTTTTAAATTAATAACAAGAAAATTCTTGAAAAATGAAAACATTTTTAAATAAGATATTAGTAATATGTTTTTTCATGTTATTGATAGCTTCATGTAGCGATTTTATGAAGGAAGACCCCAAAGGTCAACTTTTGAGTAATTCCGCGTTTACAAAGGCAAGTGATTTGGATGGATCCGTTAATATACTATACAGAAGGGTAAGCCGCTCAACTTTTGGATTGACCCAGTTTATAAACGCGTTTATGGGCGACGATTTGTCAACACACCCAGCCAGTAATAAAGGCTCCATCCGGGAATGGGATAATTATAATATTTCAACAAACAACGACCGCCTTTTATGGTGCTGGGAAGATAAATACCAGGTTATAAAAGCTGCCAATTTTATTATTAACGGAGCCGCAGAAACACCGGATGTAACACAAGACGAAATAGACTATACCATTAACCAGGCACATTTCTGGCGCGCATGGGCCTATTTCTACCTTGTCCGTGCATTTGGTCCCCTGCCAAAGGTTACTTCTTTGGACGTCGATTATTCTATACAGGTTTCACCAGTCTCCGAAATTTTTGAAATGATTGTTGAAGACCTGAAAAAGGCAGAAAATCTACCTACTGGTTACACTGAAGTTCCACAGGCAATGAACGGAGTAAATGTCGTTGCCAACAGGGCTGCTGCAAAAGCTATGTTGTCGAATGTTTATTTAACTATGGCAGGATGGCCTTTGAACAAAGGCACTGAATATTACCAACTGGCAGCTGATAAAGCACTGGAAGTAATCAATGGTGTTGAAGATGGCACGTATTATTACTCGCTTTATGACGAATACTGGAAAATCCATTCAAAGCAGGAAAATTGGCAGAACAAAGAAGTTATTATTGCGGTATATTATACTAAAGCATTTGGTAACGGTGATTCCAGTGAAGCAGCCCGCGGCACAATTAACGACATTCAGGATTGTAGTGGTGGATGGTCTGACTCACGTGCCGAAATTGGCTTTTTCTGTAACTTCCCCGAAGGACCAAGAAAGGTTGCTACATATCCACCCGTAACTTACAATAAAGGTGATGGTGAATCGTACCCATGGTGGAGTGAAAATATACCTGAAGCTTGCCGCTTGCCCTATTTTGGCAAATCAGCCTTCACTGTTGATGACAATCTTGCAGGTACTATTGAATATGATTTTACCTTACCTTTTAACCAACAGTCGAGTGGTGGTATTGAACAAATCCACCAGTTAATCCGTTTGGCCGAAGTGTATTGCTGGTATGCTGAAGCTGTTGGCAGGTCAGGTCAAACAAATGCCAAAGCTATTGAATTGTTGAATATTGTAAGAAACAGGGCTGATGGGAATGGTGCTGTCAATGATCCTAGTATTAACCATTATCCATCAACCATGTCTGCCGACGAACTGGCGGAAGCAGCATACAATGAACATGGATGGGAAATTGCCGGATGGTATTGGGGGGCTGTAGCCCCGCGTTACAACGATATGCAACGAATGGACCGTGTAAAAGATCATTTCAATACACGTGCGTCGAATCCCGTGTATGTTGTACCTGGCTCAGGTGGTGTTGAAACACAAGAACCTTTTGGAGCTTCTGGCACATGGAACCAAAGCAAAATGTATGCTCCTTACCCGGCTGAAGAAATTGAAAGAAATCCGGACCTTAACATTTCAACAGAGGATAAACTTAACCTTATTTTCTAATAATCTTAGAAATAGATAAATACAAAAAGCCATCTCATTATAACGATGAGATGGCTCTTATTCTGTCACAGACCTCGGGTACTGAAGCTAAACACTATCGTGTAAACAATGCTAACAAAATCCCGGGACAAAAAATTTAACCATTAAGCCAACAAACTAATAAAATGAAATTTTTTGTAACATGCTTTTTAGCGCTTATTTGCACGATAAGCCTAAATGCCCAGAACAATTGGAAAGATTTACGTGATGTGGAATCTTTATGTGAGACTTATCCTGATGTTGTAAAAAAGATGCTGGCTGATTTTAACCTTGACTATCCTGGTATGGAAAAGGTAAAAGCAGCAAATTCCCGGGGCGACCTTGTTGGGGCCTGTAATTATTTGTTAGCATATTACAAAGGTAAAACTACCCTGGCGGCACAACCCGAAAGGTCAGATAAAACAGATGCTTCAGCTGATACAATCTTAAACAATGTATTTGTTATCCAGAATGTAAGGGGTCAGTTACCCTATCTGGCTAACGGGCATCGCGACTGGTACTACAAAGGACCTAAGGACGATGAGGAATGGGCATGGCTTTCGAACCGTCACTCGCAACTAAGCCGTGTTTACTCGGCCTACCGTTCAACAGGAAACCCGAAATATGCTGAATACGTTGACTTGTTTTTGAGGGACTTTATCATCGCCTCGATGCCCTACCCCGGAAAAAAAGGCAATGGCTCCATCTGGCGTGGGCTTGAAGTTGCCGCGAGGGCAAACTGCTGGACAAGCATCTTTTACAGCTCGCTGGGCGACAAACTTATTTCGCCGGCAGCAAAACTGCTAATATTGAGTAGTTTACCTGACCACGCGCATTACAGCCGCAACTTCCACGAGCAGGGCAACTGGCTGACCATGGAACTGAAATCCCTTGCCAACGTGGCCACCAAATTTCCCGAGTACAAGGGGTCGGAAGAATGGTTCGCCTATAGTGTTGGCACCATGCAGGAAAGCATGAAAAAACAAATCTACCCCGATGGTGTGCAAACAGAATTGACCTCTCATTATCACGCTGTGGCACGATATAGCTTTGAGGCCTTTAAAGATATATGCGGGGCGGCAAACAAGGAAATGCCTGACTTTTATAAACAGACACTTGAAAAAATGTATGCTTATACTGCCTGTATCATGCGGCCCGACGGGGCAGGCGTTTTGAACAACGATGGCGACCGGGACAACATCAGGCAAGCGGTTTTTAGTGGTGCCGAGAAGTATGGCAACAAAGAATGGGAATATATTGCCACCAATGGCAAAACAGGGACAAGGCCGGCACAGGCATCGTACTTTTTCCCCTGGGCCGGGCAGTTAATATCCCGCAGTGGTTTCGTTTACGATGCGCATTGGTCATTTTTCGATATCGGCCCCTGGGGCAGCGGTCACCAGCATAACGACAAACTACATATCTCGGTGTCGGCTTTTGGCCGTGATTTTCTGGTCGATGGCGGGCGCTTTGCATACACCGGTGCAGTCCGTGATAAGTTTGGCAAGTATGCCCGTGGGAGCGAAAGCCATAATGTTTTGCTCATCGATGGTAAAGGGCAAATGCCCGGGCCAAAACTGGCCACCGTGCCATTATCGCCCAGTTCATACAAAATTGATAAAGATTTTGATTTTGCCTGTGGCTCTTTCGATAGTTACATCGACCAAACCGGCAGCGTTGAGCACAACCGGTCGCTGTTTTACGTGCGGGGTGAATTCTGGGTAATCGTGGACAGGGTAACAACCGACAGGCCACGGACGATTGATGCCCTCTGGCACTGGCACCCCGACTGCAATGTTGTGGCCGATAAGTTGACCGTGAAAACAAATAACGACAAAGGGAACCTCGCGGTCATACCGGTAGGGAAACAAAAATTGAAGTTAAAACTGGTCAATGGACAGGAAAGCCCAGGCATACAGGGATGGTACAGCCCCGAGTACAATGTTTACTTCCCCAATACCACGGGTATTTATTCGGCCAAAATAACCGGTAATTCCACTTTTGTGTGGGTACTTTTCCCTTCAGAAAAAGGAATGCCAAAAGTTAAAACAAGGATTATATCCGAAGATGAAAATGCAGTGAAGCTTGAAGTGAAAACCAATACTGGATGTTTTCAATTGGATATTCCGTTTTTCGACAGCAAAGGAGCTTCGCTGATAAAAAAATAAACAATAACCATCTGGAAATCCAGATCAAAAACCAATAAACGAATGAACACTAAAATTTTGTTATTATTAATTGCCCTGGCGTTAGGAATAAATACCCAGGCAGGAGAAAAAACAGAATCAGCAGTACCAGTAGAAAACAGTCCAACATCCGGTTTTACCGATGCCGCAGAATTTGGGCTTTCCCCCGGGGCAACAGGGATGGAAAATGTGGCGGCCATGCAAAAGGCACTCGACCAGGGTGGGACGATTGTCGTTTCTGAACCGGGAACTTATAAAATAGCATCTACTCTTTATATCGGGAGTAACACCAGCCTTGTTTTTGGCAAAGGCGTTTCCCTGAAAAAAGTGAATGAACAAGGATCTTTTGCACAAATTATCCTTAACAAGGGTGCACTTACAAAAACTTACGACGAGAATATTAGCGTCGAAGGCCTGCATGTTATGGTTAACGGGGTTGATAATTGTTCTGACCTGATCTTGGGACTAAGGGGCGTGATAGGTTTCTTCTATGTGAAAGACCTTAAAATTAAAGGTTTTCGCTGTTACGACCTCACGGGTTGCCAATATTGCGTACACATCAGCCGGTTCGAAGATGTGATAATCGAAGATGTAATTATTAAAGGACGGAAAGATGGAATACACTTTGGCCCGGGCAAACGTTTTACAATCAGGGATGGGGTCTTCCAAACATTTGATGACGCTATCGCTTTTAATGGCCAGGATTATTCGACCGGGAACCCTGAATTAGGATGGATTGAGGATGGGATTATCGAAAACTGTTACGATCTGGATCAGGAAAAAACAGTGGGCTATTTTTGCCGTTTGCTGGCAGGTGGCTGGATCGATTGGGAAAAAGGGATGAAAGTGCAGCAATCGGACGCAGTGGTCTCGAACGGGAAAATATACCGCGTAAAAATGGATCCTGATGGTACACTTTATGAATCAGTAACCAGGCCCGACTTTGAAAGCGGCACAAAGGTGCTTGATGGTATAACATGGGTGATGACACAGGAAACAATTTCTTACACCGGCGGTGTACGAAATGTTATTTTCAGGAACATACAGCTTGAAAAACCCAGGGTACCCTTCTCCATCGAGTTTAACAAGGGACGCTACAACCGTTCGTATTACCCGGGGGCAGAAATACCGGTACAGGAAAATATTGTTTTAGACAATGTTAAAGTGATGTACGACAAGAACATCCCGTTAATATATGTCTCCTCCCCGGTAAATATGATCACCATAACCAATTCGCGGCTAAAGAACACCGGGATAAGGGTATTTGGCAATGAAACACTCCCTGAATATTTAAAAGATAATATTGTCTCTGACTTCTATAAAACCAGCATTAACATCCATGGGTGTATTTTCGAACAGGAAGGGGAAATGGTATTATTGCACAACACAGCAAAAGGAAAAGAAATTGAACTGAAAACATCATCAAATATTGAGATTGGCAAAAATTTCTCTGCTAAAATTATTGAAGGTGGAGGAAAAATAAGTGTCCAGTCCGATTTAACCGGAATTAAATAGTGACTGCAAAAAAAGTATTGCGGATGAAAAACACCAATTACCCTGCCCCCAGTAGCTCCCATGGGGGTGTGGGGTAAAAAATCAGAAAAATTGGTCTTCTTTCTAAATCTGTTAAAGTAGAATTAAATACAATAACGAGATCGAAAAGAAAAACAAAGTTATATGGGAACAACAGCACAGGAACAGGGCTCATCATAAAAACCATTTGGGTATTATAAATGAGGGAAAAAAATAAACAGGCTTGATAAAGAATTCCTTGCAAAAATCACAAATATTGTTGAAGAAAACCTGAACCCCGATCAACTTTCTGTAGAAGAGCTTGGTGAAAAAATGGGACTGTCGCGTGTTCATTTATACCGAAAAGTGAAGAAGTTGACAGATATGTCTGTAAGCGAATTTGTAACCTCTGTCAAACTAAAAAAATCGTTGGATTTACTCGTTAACAGTGGAAAAACGATTGCAGAAATTGCCTGCGAGGTTGGTTTTACCTCTCCCTCTTATTATACCAACTGCTTTAAAAAACAATTTAATTTATCCCCTTCAGAATACATTCAAAAAAAGAGGGGATAGTGAACAGCCAGGGTTAAGGGAAAGTTGTCGTGGTTGTCGTTGCCACCGGAATAACAGAATAACAGGGAGTGCTGGTTGTTTGTTATCCTGCATTCTTTGCCCTTTGCCTCTGCTCTTTGCAGAGTTTTGCAACCTCCGGTTTCCTGTCTGCGTTCTACCGGGCTGTTGTCTGAAAATCTGAGAATCTATTTATCTAATTTTTATATAATCGATGGCAACCATGTTGTCTGAGCTCCTGTCACTCCTTAACTTGATAATGTTATAACCTTGCCCCAACACTAATGGTGCTGTAACAATTCCCCATTTACCTGTTTTGGTAACAGGCATTTTAACTGTATGGTTGTTCAGTGAACAACGTGCTTCCTGTGAAGTCGGGTTCATGTACCTAATGTCAACCATGCACTCTTTCTCCTGGGGCGAGCTTACTTTCCATGTCATATTGAACCTTGCCCAGTAGGCCATGTCACTTCCTTGCAGGTAGCAGTCTCCCGAGGCCCCCGAAGCGTTGTCAACAAAAGAGCAAGACTCACAAGTAACAGCATCCTCTGCTTCTAAAAGCAGGCTGTTTTTGAGGATATTCCCTGCAAAGAATGGCTTTATTGTTTGTGTTTTTTCATTTGCTGTAATTTTAAGCAAAGAGGAACCATGTGGCGGGACAAGTATTTCTACCGAGTCGTCGAAAAGCCCCAAATCAGTATGGGCCTCCAGGTCTCTTACGAAAAAAGGCCCGTTTATACCGAGCTGTTCTTTCCGGAAAGTAATTGTTGACTGCTCATCATTAAGGTTAAACAGTAACACTGCATAGTCACTGTATTTGTAAAGCTTTTTTGCCCAAACCTGAAGCCCATGCCCGTTATCTGCCACTTTTATGCCTATGTGCCCAAGAGGGTCCTGATTTACTTCAATGACTTCACAATTGGTAAGTATTGATACAATTTCAGGGGACATATTTCTTAAATCGTTGCCAGCGATCAACGGGGCGCCAAAAATAGCCCATAAGTTAAAATGTGACTTGTTTTCATCAATGGTCAAATGGCCGTTCCCTACCTGCATCATATCCGGGTCATTCCACGATGATGGTGACTGAGGGACGGACATCATTCCATGTTGCCTGGCCACTTCGGTTATTGAAGGGAATATTTTAGGTTCGTCGCGTGGATAAGACCATGCTGTTTGTATGTCTGATGTTGTCCGCCACATATTTACGTAAGGTGCCAAAAGCCTGAAGTCCATTGTTCCCATGTTAACACTCAATACAATTGGGCGTGGGGCCTGGTCCAAAAGTTCTCTCCATTTTATCAGCATAGGCTCCATTTCGCCGGAAAAGCCACATTTGTCAAGTTTTATAAAATCGACCCCCCAACTAACGAAGGTGGCAATATCAATTTCTTCAAAGCCCAAACTCCCGGTAGCGCCGCCGCAGGTGGAAGTGCCCGGGCCCGTGTATAAACCAAACTTTAAGCCTTTCGAATGAATGTAATCGCCCAGGGCTTTCATTCCATTGGGAAACTTTTCCGGGTCGGGGACGAGCCTGTGGTTTTTGTCCCTCCCTTCAACAACAACAGAATCCCCAAGAACCCTGCCTTTTTGCCACAAATCATCAATAACAACATATTCGTAGCCTGCATCTTTCATCCCTGAGTTGACCATTGCATCAGCAATTTCTTTTATTAGGTTTTCGTTTATGTCCCTGGCGAATTTGTTCCATGAGTTCCATCCCATGGGGGGTGTTTTTGCAACGGCATCCTTTTGTGCAAAAACAGGATGAATGGTTAATACTGATATTATCAGGACGAAGAACAAATTTTTATATGTATTTATATGGTGCATGATTGATTTCTTTATTGTTATTTTCACGAAAGAACTGTCGGTTAATTACTGCCGTGTTTTTGCCACACAGATTTTAAACCCTTGATATTGATATTATCTACCTCTATTTTTCCTCCATCCGAAAACAGGTGCAACTTATCCATCTCGCTGCTGGGGAAATAAGTCTCGCTCATCACCATTTCTCCGTTATCAACAAATATTTCTATCGAAGCCACATCGATATAAATATGCAATTTGATAGAATTATCGACTTTGCAAGGAGCCGTGGCCAGCCCTTCAAATTTTGGGCTGAATTCATTTTTTCCGGCTTTCGAC
Source organism: Prolixibacteraceae bacterium (assembly GCA_963662895.1). Taxonomy (GTDB): domain Bacteria; phylum Bacteroidota; class Bacteroidia; order Bacteroidales; family Prolixibacteraceae; genus GWE2-42-39. Next base: position 2,917,059 of record OY759981.1, read on the forward strand.
CGGTCCACGAACAGCTTATTTTCCGCACTTGAACAGCCTATTTTCAACTGTTCGTTTTTCCCGTTGGACAAAATGAGCCCGAATGCCCCGGGCAATTTATCTTCCGATTGAAACTGAACGGTGATCTCACTGCAAGCCAAACGTAATGGGGCTGTTTTAATTAACTTTTTGCTTGAAACGGATAAATCCGACAGGTTTATTTCAGCCTTGGGCACCCGTAACTTGCGCAATTCTTTCACAGGGTTTACCAGCACTTTGTAATGTCCGTTTTTCTTGTCCAGCGTTATTTCCCGGGGGACAGTCATTGCACTCCGCCATGTTGAGGCCGGCACTACTTGCGCGTAATCCCAGTTGCTCATCCAGCCAATGAGCAAACGGCGTCCATCTTTTCCGGGAATATCCGACCATGTAACGCCTGCATAATTATCATGTCCCCAATCCAGCCAGCAGGTTTGGGTGGATTCCGGGATAAACCTGTGCCCGTCAAAGTCGCCCACGAAGTATTGTGTCCCTGAGCCCCCGTTAGGCCCACCAGGATTTAGGTTGACAATCATTACCCATTTAACCTCTCCAGTACTGTTTGTTTTCAAAGGGAACATGTCGGGGCATTCCCAAACCCCTCCATGAGCCCCGGCATTTGCCCCAAAGCTGCTTTCGTGTTTCCAGTTTTTTAAGTCAGGCGAAGAATACAATTCCACATGGTCGTGAGCCGATAAAATCATGTTCCACTGCCGGGCCTCCTTATGCCAAAATACCTTTGGGTCGCGAAAATCTTTGATCCCCGGGTTCAGTAAAACAGGGTTCCCTTTATACTTTACCCATGTCCTGCCTTTATCGGTACTGTAAGCAATACCCTGGTTTTCTGCATCAACACGCCCTTCTTTTGCCTTTTTCATGTTGTGATAGGTAAAAACGGCCACCAGGGGCGGGTTTTCAGATGTTCCGAACCCGCTTGTATTTTTCCAGTCGACAACGGCACTCCCTGAGAAAATATAGCCGTTTGAATCCGGGTAGAGGGCTATTGGCAAATGCTCCCAATGTGCCAGATCTGTGCTTACCGCGTGCCCCCAGTGCATTGGCCCCCAAACCGTGCTGTCAGGGTAATATTGATAAAAAAGATGATATTCACCCTTGTAATAAACCATCCCATTAGGGTCATTCATCCAGCCAAATTCCGGCGAAAAATGATATTGTGGCCTGTATTTTTCCTGGTAATAATTTTCCCGGGCATTAGAAGTTACCTTTTTATTCCCAGTTGTTGAAGTGCAGCCCCAGAAAGTATGGAACAAAAAAATGGCCAGGATTAATACATATATATTATTCATATTAAACTTATTAGCTATTTGTTTATGTCGTGATTTGTTCAATCTCTTCCATGTTGTATTTTGGTGTAGCACCAGCTTTTGAGGCCACAAAAGCCCCTAATCCGCAGGCGAAGGCCAGGGATTTATCATAGGATTTCCCGTCGAAAAGGGCGGCAACAAAGCCGGCCAGGAATGCATCGCCGGCACCCACCGGATCAACGGTGTTGATACGAAATCCCGGATGCATGTAGAACTTCCCTTCTGCAAAAAGCAACGCCCCGTTTTCGCCTTTTGTAACACAGATAAGTCCAGCCCCGTAATGTGATGCCAGCCATTGTATCAGTTCTTTTTCTTCCATGCCTTTCTTGTTGTTCCAGTCTGCAAATACAGCTAACTCATCATTATTTAACTTGATAATATCTGACTTGAACAACAATGGTTCAATAATTTCTTTTTTGTCGTAGGGTTTCCTCAGGTTGACATCAATCAGTTTTATGGCCGTGTTTTCCATGATTAAGGAAAGGGTTTCCCTGGTTTGGGCTTTCCGTGATGCCAGTGAACCATAAATAAGCAGGCCTGCTTCGCGTGCTTTGGCAATTAAGGGGACTGTTGCTTGTATGTTGTCCCAGGCAACCGGCTCACAAATTTCATAAGTCACTTTATTGTCCGCACCTAAATGGACTAGCACTTCGCTGGTAGGCAATTCCCCGTCTATCTGGATTAAATTTGTTTTTAGGCCTGATTTTTTAAGAAAAGCCAACAAATCTTTACCTGCCTGATCATTTCCAATCCGGCTGGCAATGGCCACTTCCTGTCCAGTAGCATTTAAATGAATGGCCACATTCATTGGAGCACCACCTGGTTTCGGTCCTGAAGGTAAGCTGTCCCAAAGAATTTCGCCAAAACATAGTATCTTTTTGTTTTTTATTTCCATGTTTTTTATTTTTCAGAAGATTGATGTTTTGATAGTTCTATCTGGATTTCCTCCAGCGACTTTCCTTTAGTTTCAGGAAGTATTTTCCATGCAAAGAAAAAATGCAGTACCATCATAACTGCAAAAAATGCAAAAGACAGCCCCCCTCCGATGTTGGGCATTTTTGCAAAAATGGGAAACCCCCAGATCAGTGCTGCTGCCATAATCCAATGGGTGAAAGTTCCCAGTGCCTGTCCTTTTGAACGTACCTTATTAGGAAAAATTTCAGAAATTATTACCCATAATACGGCTCCCTGTGAAAATGCGAAGAAAGCAATAAAGCCCATCAGGTAAACCATTACCCCGTAACCGGCCAGTTCCGAAAAATTATTCGTATAAAAAGCTTTGGACAACATGCCCAAAAAGAAAACCATTCCCACAGACCCGGTCATTAACAATGTCCGGCGTCCATAACGATCAATTAAAAGCAAAGCAATAAGTGTAAACAACAGGTTAGTCGTTCCAATTGAAATGGATTGCAACAGGGCTGAATCAGTAGCAAAACCGGCCATTTCGAAAATCCGAGGTGCATAAATCATGATCGCATTGATCCCTGCCAATTGGTTAAATGCAGCCATTAAAATAGCGATAAGTACCGGTTTCCTGTTTTCTTTGACAAATAATTTTCCATGTTCCTGTGTCATTTCCTGTTCAACCGATTGTTGTACAATCGCCACTTCTTCTTCGGGATTTTGGGCCTGTACCCGTTTAAATACCGTAAGTGCTTCATCGGGCCGGTTTTGGTTAACTAACCATCGGGGGCTCTCGGGAACAAGGAACAACAAACCAAAAAATAAGATGGCCGGGATAAATTCTACTCCAATCATCCATCGCCAGGAGCCTGTAGCTATATTCTTTGCAAGTATATAATTGACAACAAAAGCCACAAAAATGGCTGTTACTACAAAAAACTGGTTCAGCATAACTAATTGTCCCCGTTTTTTTGCAGGCGAAACTTCAGCAATAAACATAGGCGTTACGACCGATATGCTTCCAAGCAGTATCCCCGTTATAAAACGGGCGAAAAGCAACATTTCCCAGCTAAATGAAATGGCGCTTGCAATTGCCGAGATGGAAAAAAAGCCTGACAGAAAAATTAAAGACCGCTTGCGCCCGAATTTCTCTGCCGGTTTGCCAATAATAATTGTGCCTGTTATTGTTCCCAAAATAGCAACTGCTACGGTAAAACCAAGCCAAAAATTATTTAAATGAAAAAGCTGTTCTATCTCCCTGGTGGTACCCGACATCATCGCGATATCGTAACCAAAAAGAAATCCCCCAAGTGCAATGATAAATGCAACGGTAAATACATTTTGTCTTTTCATTAGAATTCGTTTGTATTAAAATTTTATTCAAAATTAGTGTGTTCGTATTCCACACAATTAAAGAAATGTTACACCTTCATGTAGAAATGTTACAAAGGCAGACCTTGCACTTCTCCATCACACTCTTCCGTATCAATAGCTCGGTTTTTTTACAAAACTATGATATTGAAACACCTAAGGGTAGTCTAAAGTTTAACGATCTGTTAAAGTGGTAGCTATATTACAACTAGCCGGATCCGGATACGTACACTGATTTCCCGAAATTAGTCAAAAAAAATTTTACGCAAATAGTTATCTTTATCCAAACCATAAATTAATCATCATGGCCTCTAAATCCAACCGAAGAAACTTTGTGAAGCAAGCTGTTGCATCTGCTGCGATGATTGGAACAGTACCTTCTGCAATTGCTTCAGAAAGGAATAAGATTGAATTTATTCCCGGTAAATTATCGGCGGAAAAAAAGGAAGGCGACCAACGTCTTTCCATCGACCGGCTGAAAAAATGGGAATCACTGGGATACGGGATGTTTATCCATTTTGGAATGAGTACTTATTCCGCAGAAGAGCTGGATTCAGGTAAAAATCCGTCGACAATATATACCCCTGATAAACTGGATGTTGACCAATGGGTACAGGTAATCCGGGATGCCGGGATGAAATATGCAGTACTGACGACCAAACATGTTGCAGGGCATTGCCTGTGGCCCAGTAAATATACCGACTATCATGTGGGGACTTCTTCGAATAAAACGGATGTGGTAGAGGCTTTTGTGAAGGCTTGTGATAAATACGGGATTCTTCCCGGATTTTATTACTGTTCCTGGGATAACCATCATTTGTTTGGATCAGAAACACCTTCAATGATCCAATGGGACGATGCTTATACAACCCGGGAATACCGTGATTTCCAGTTGAAACAAATTGAAGAGTTGCTCACTAACTATGGCCGGATTGAGGAGGTATGGGTCGATATTCCGGGGGTACTTGGTCATGAAGGCCGTCAAATTCAGTACGACCAGATCGCTTCGCTTCAGCCGGATGCCGTGATCATGCTGAACAACGGAATTTCCAACGGTACAAAACTGAAGTACGGTTATTCCTGGCCTACCGACCTGATGGCCATCGAACGAAATCTGCCATACTCCGACAGGGGATATAAACCCTGGTTCACCATCAGTAAAAAATATGGCACCAGTAAAGAGTATTACATCCCCGGGGAAGTTTGTGACCCCATCGGGTATGAATGGTTCTGGAGAAAAGATGATTCTCTTCGTCCTGTGGGAGAGTTATTGGGGATGCGTTTGGTTAGCAAGGCCCGTGGCGTCAACTTATTACTGGATGTTCCGCCTGATAAAAGCGGGCAAATCCCTAAGGCAACGGCGAACAGGTTAAAAGAGACAGCCGCAAAATATGAACAAATATAGTACTACACCACCTCGATGTTTTTTGCTTTAAGCAATTCGAGGCTCATATCCCGGAGTTTATATTTCTGGATTTTTCCGCTGGCTGTCATGGGGAACTCATCTACAAAAAATATGTATTTGGGTATTTTATACCGGGCAATCTGTCCCCGGCAAAATCCTGAGATAGCTTCTTCACATAGTGACTTCCCGGCTTTCAGTTTAATAAAAGCGCCAACCTGTTCTCCATATTTGGGACTTGGCACACCAACCACCTCAACCGCTTCGATTTCGGGCATACGGAACAGGAAATTTTCAATTTCACGCGGATAAATATTTTCCCCGCCACGGATGATCATATCTTTGATACGCCCGGTAATCCGGTAGAATCCATCTTCGGTTTTCATGCCCAGGTCGCCCGAATGCAGCCAACCATCTTTGTCGATAGCTTTTGCTGTCGCTTCTTTATTTTTATAGTAACCCTTCATCACGTTATAACCACGGCAACAAATTTCACCATGTTCGCCAACCTGACATTCCTCGCCTGTTTCAGGATCAAAAATTTTTACCTCCACTTCGGGGTATTCAGATCCGACAGTAGTTGCACGTATTTCGGGCGAATTATGTGTGCGGGTGGCTGTCATTCCCGGCGACGATTCAGTTAAGCCGTACACAATGATGATGTCTTTCATGTTCATTTTGTCCATTACCTGGTTCATGGTTTCAATTGGGCAGGGAGACCCGGCCATGATCCCGGTACGCAGTGTACTGAGGTCGAACATGTCGAACATCGGGTGGTTCAGTTCGGCAATAAACATAGTTGGCACACCGTACAGAGCCGTGCATTTTTCTTTTTCTATTGAAGCAAGAACAAGCAACGGATCGAAATTCTCGGTCATTACCATGGTTGCTCCGTGCGTAACAATGGCACATAAAGCCAGTACACAACCAAAGCAATGAAACAGGGGGACACAAACTAAAAGACGGTCTTTACTGGTATACTTCATGCATTCGCCTGTGGCAAACCCGTTGTTCAGAATATTGTGGTGGCTTAACATGACCCCTTTCGGGAAGCCTGTTGTTCCCGAAGTATATTGCATGTTTACCACATCGTGGCATGTCACATTTTCTTTTATCGTTTCCAGGTCCAGGTCGTCGACGTGGTTGCCCAGCAGAATCAGCTCGGCTGTAGTATACATACCGCGGTGTTTCTCCTGACCAATGAAAACTATATTTTTCAGGAACGGGAACTTTTCACTAATTAAATTTCCCCGGACACAGGTTCTCAGTTCCGGAACCAGTTCGAAAACCATATTTACATAGTCGCTGTCGCGATATTCACCAATCAGGCAGAGTGTATTAATATCGGCATCCTTAAGCAGGTATTCAAGTTCAGCAATCTTATAATTGGTATTTATAGTCACTAATACAGCTCCTACTTTGGCAGCGGCAAACATAAAAGTGAGCCAGTCGGGAACATTGTTTGCCCAGATGCCGATTTTGTCTCCGGGCCGGACTCCAATATATAACAGGCCCTTGGCCAGATTATTGACTCTTTTGTTGAACGTGCTGTACGTAAATCTTAAGTTACGATCGGCATAAACAATAAATTCCTGATCGGGCGTTTCCTGGGCATATTTTTCCAGAATTTCACCCATCGTATATTCAAGCAATTGCATGTCCTGTGTTTTTCCTGAAAAATGATTGTTCTAAAAAGCGGCATAAACGACAGCCAGTATTTTTGCCGGCTGGTTATCTCCTGAATGAACATTGTGTTCCACGATGGAGTCGAGATAAATGCTGTCGCCTTTTTCCAGTTTGTATATATCTTTCCCGTAATTAATTTCTACAACTCCGTCAAGAACATAAATAAATTCTTCGCCTTCATGGGATGACAGCATATAGTTGCTTTGTTTCGAAGGTTCGATGTCGACAATAAAAGGCTCCATATTCCGGTCGGCCTTGTTAAAAGCCAGCGAAAAGAAATTTAAATGTTCCAGGTTTTTTTTTGGTTGGGAAGTAAAACGGACTCCTTTTTCCAATTCGTTTGAACGGACTACTATCGGCCCAATTTGTTCTATATCATCAAGAAAAGTACCCAAACGTACTCCCAGGGCACGGGCAATCTTAATTAATGGAGCAAGAGAAGGCAATACTTTTTCTTCTTCAATTTTCCGGATTTGGTCAATGTCTAAGTTACAGCGCTGTGCAAGTTCTTCCCTGCTTATTTTCTGAAATTCCCGCACCTGTTGGATCTTTATGCCTACGCTTTTATCTTCATCCATAACTTTGTTTTTTTATGCGAAGCCACAAATTTAATTTTATTTTATTGCAGAACAAACGATTTTGAGATTCATCAATTAATTAATCAATATCCATTGCCGGTTCGTTGATTTCGCTGTTAATTGAGGTAACATACGCCTGCGGGGCGCCCTATTTTTTTTGATTAGTTCCCGGTGGGGCAAGAGGCTATCCCCTTCTTTGAATGATTATGCCCCCTGGGGATATTTATTCGTTTTTTGAGGCAAAAGGTCTGCCCAGTGATTCCTGCAATTCGCCCTTTGGGGAGAAAGACTTGCCCCCTAGGGCTTATTGTTCGCCCTAAAGGGCGAATGTTCAGAAACAGAGGGCAGAGACAATCCCTCAGGGGATAATGTTGCTCCCCCTGGGGCACAACACAGGCCCCAGGGGGCTCATTATTATCTCCTGTTTTTTTTACTTCCTGAATTTGCGGATTTTTTTCACAATCTCGCTGTCCTTGCCGTAAAGCCCGGAGATGAGATCGGCCAGATTCGAGGCTTCTTTGTAGGCATCGTCAAGTTTTTCATTCGAGAGTTTGGTGGCCTCCTGGGCTGCTGCTGCTGCCTTTTGTTGGGCTACTTCTGCTTTTTCGACATCGTCATTTTTTGTCTTCAGACTTTCGATTTTACTGGTCGGGTCAAACCCTTTTTCTGTTAAATTCGTTGATTCGTCTTCGGTAAGCGTAATCATTTGTGAAATAAAATCACGTTTACCTGCTTCATTCATTTTTGACATAGGTTAAAAAATTAAAATTTTTATTAAAGTTCTCCTAAATTAAAAAATTAATTGTAATTAAGTAATTTTTTAAAAATAAATTGTTAAACCTCTCATGTAAGAGATTCTTCGCTACACTACCAATGATATATTTTTTGCAGAAGTCTGTATATGAAGCAAATACAAGACATCGCTTTTTCAGCATTTCAGCATTGCCGGCCATATAACAGCATTGCTTTTCTTCAAGGAGTTCCGTGTGAATCAGTTTAAAAAGTTGTGGAGAAGAGCAGGTAAAGTGTTCAGTGTTCAGTGTTCAGTGTTCAGTAAGGAGCCATCGTTTTGTTATAGAATAAGCAGGGAGGAAAAAGATATTTTTTTTAGGAAAGACAACAAAGCCCGGGCTGTTTCCGCCTAAGGATAAAAAGCGTTTAGAAAATCGATGGAGTGAGCGTTAAAAAATCTTCCCTGTTTGACGAACGCAGTGAGGAGTTTGGAAGATTTTAGCGAACGCAAACGATTTTTAGCTTTTTCTTCTCAGCGGCGGCTCTTTTTGGATCCTTTTTCCAGCTGCAGGGAAAAAGGATCAGCCCGTCCGGCTTGAGGACAGTAAAAAAGGGAAATGCGGTGAAGCTTGATTTTTAGCTTTTATCTGTACTAAAAAATCAGAAAATATGCTCCACAAAAGATTAAAGTACCCCTCCCGTGCCCGGTGTTTTATTTGTTCTCTTAATAACCTGGCAATGTTCATTGTTCATGTGTATTCGCCTCTGTCCGGCGGGGCCCTTCCTTTTGCAGTCGACCAAAAGGAAGAAAAAGTCTTGTCAAAGTCATCCTTCCTCCCGCCTCACTGTTTTTTCTTCCCGGCACACATCCCTGAATACCCACCAAAAACCGCTCCCGCCAACGCCGGCCCGGACTACTTTGACCGGCCATCCCTGCTTTTCACCTTCCGGTGAATTGGGGACTTGACTTCCAGATACCTTTCCTGTCATAGGCAGCGTAGCGAGGAATCTCTTCATTCTTACAGTAGTAATTCGTTTTAACATGTTATTATTTAGATTTCACTAATTGAGAAAAAAGACGATTTTGGGGGAGGAAGGGCCTCCCACTGGTGCGCATCATGCTTGCAGGCAATGGCAGAAACCTTTCCTGTCATTGCCTCATTATGCCCAAAATTTTTGGTGCTACCTGCGGTTTCATAGCCAGAGTTTCCTGCGGATAAGGAGCAACGCCCCTCAAACGCTCCGTTTCAAACAGGCCGCAGACCATCAAACCTTTCAAACACAAAGACCAAAGAACCGGTACACTGGATTTAATGAGCAGGTCATCTTTTCATTTATACCAAAATATCATCCCCGGGATTTTTATTCCGATCCCTTTCTCCTCTTTTCGTTTTTTGGGATATTGGTTATTGAATATTCCTTAATTGGATAATTCGTTTTCTTCCGGCGTTTTTCTCTGTCATCTTCTCATTGTGCCCATAAAGATGGAATGACTCCCCTATAGAACATCAAGCATCCAGTATCAAGAATTGAGAATCAACTTTTTTGCATGCTCCAAATCTTCCGGGGTATCAATCCCGATACTTTCAGTCTCAGTGATTGCTGTTTTTACCCGGTAGCCGTTTTCGAGCCAGCGTAGTTGTTCGAGCGATTCGGCCTGTTCCAGTCTGCCCATTGGTAACTGGGTTAGTTCCTGAAGAATGTCGCCACGGTAGGCATACATCCCGATATGGCTGAAAAACCGGGCTTTGTCAAGCCAGTCTTCCGGGTTGCTCCCCCGTACGTAAGGAATGGTAGAACGGCTGAAAAACAGGGCTTCCATGTTTTTACTGACCACCACTTTCGGACGGTTTGGATTATGTAACTCTTCAATGTCAGTAACTGCTTTTATCAGGGTCGCGATTTCAGTTTCCCGGCTATTGAAACACGATATGATGCTTTCAACTTGTTCCGTCCTGATGAAAGGTTCATCCCCCTGAATGTTGATTACAACATCGAATGATACCGATTCTGAAATTTTACGGGCAGCTTCGGCACATCGGTCGGTTCCGCTTTGGTGATCGGAAGATGTCATCACAGCATGTCCGCCAAATGCTTCAACTGTTTTGAGAATACGATCATCATCGGTAGCCACCCAAACATCATCCAGTACTTTCGATACATTTTCATACACCCACCGGATGATCGGTTTGTTATTAAGCATAGCAAGCGGTTTGCCCGGGAAACGGGTCGATTGATAACGTGCCGGGATAATGCCGATAAACTTCATGACAGTTTGAATTTATATTGAAAAACGCTAAATCTTGTTAAAAGTATGACAATTTGTCTGTTTATTACCCGGTAAAGTATAACTTTAAGGGCTTAAAATTTTAACTTTGCAAAGTTAAATATATTTAATACAAATATGGATGTTCAGGAAATAAAACAACGATTTGGAATTATAGGGAATTCGCCTGGTTTGAACCGCGCCATTGAGGTTGCCGTGCAGGTTGCCCCAACCGATTTGTCGGTACTGATTACAGGTGAAAGCGGTACAGGTAAAGAAAATTTTCCTCAGATTATCCATCAGTTTTCGGCGCGTAAACACGGGAAATATATAGCAGTTAACTGCGGGGCTATTCCGGAAGGAACTATTGATTCGGAACTTTTTGGGCACGAAAAGGGTTCGTTTACCGGTGCCCTGGCCGACCGTAAAGGTTATTTTGAAGAGGCTAACGGGGGTACCATCTTTTTGGATGAAATAGGGGAATTGCCTCTGTCGACCCAGGTTCGTCTGCTTCGGGTTTTGGAAGCAGGAGAATTCATTAAAGTTGGTTCCTCGAAAGTCTTAAAAACCGATGTACGGTTGGTTGCTGCTACCAATATTGATATTCCTCAGGCAATTCAGAACGGGAAATTCAGGGAAGATTTATATTACCGGCTGAATACTGTACCCATCCGGATATTGCCTTTGAGAGACAGGAAAGAGGATATTTATTTGCTATTCCGCAAGTTTGCTTCCGATTTTGCTGAACGCTACCGGATGCCACCGGTTCGTCTGAGTGAAGATGCACAGAAACTTTTGAGTAATTTTAACTGGCGGGGGAATGTCCGTCAGTTAAAAAATATTACGGAGCAGATTTCCATTATCGAACAGGATCGGATGATTGATGCGAATAATCTGCGTTCTTATCTCCCGGAACATTCCGATCAGCAATTGCCTGCCCTTTACCAAAAAGTTGACGAAAAAACATTTGCCTCGGAGCGGGAAATACTGTATAAAATTCTGTTCGATATGAAGAAGGATATGAACGATCTTAAAAAGCTGGTTTTGGATATGCTTCAAAATGGTGGTCATCCTTCCGATTTTCACGGAGATAGTGCGCACCTGATTCAGAAGTTGTATTCGACCGAAAATGGCAGTTACATTCCCGGACAACAACAAACCTCCAAAGTCCCGTACGATCCGGTAGATAAGCATGATATTCAGGATACCGAGGAATATGTGGAAGAATCGCTTTCGCTGGAGGAGAAAGAAATTGAACTGATCAAAAAGGCCCTGGAAAAGCACAAGGGAAAACGAAAATATGCAGCCCAGGAACTGGGTATTTCAGAACGGACCCTATACCGGAAAATTAAAGAATACGATATCAATTAAGTATGAAAACCAGAATAACCATTTTACTGTTTAGTTTTTTTCTGTCCATCGCAGCCTTTCAGTCGTGTAAAGTCAGCTATTCTTTTACAGGGGCAGTACCGATGGTAGGGGTAGAAACCTTTAGTGTGGAATACATCCGGAACCGGGCTAAGCTGATCAACCCGAATTTGAGTCAGGAGATAACTGATGCGCTTCAGGAAAAGTTATTGAGACAGACTTCTTTCGATCAGGTAGAAAGCGATGGGGACCTGGAATTTTCGGGGCAGATAACCGGTTACGATGTGAAACCAATGAATATTCAGGAAGGAGACCTCGCTGCACAGAACCGTTTTACTATTTCTGTAAAAATAAAATATACCAATAATAAAGACCACGAACAGGATTGGGAAAAATCGTTTTCAGCTTATGAGGATTATGATAGCAACCAAAGTATTGATGAAGCTGAAAGTTCGATTGTCCCTGTGATTATCGAAAAACTGACTGATGACATTTATAACGTTTCGATTGCAAACTGGTAAAAATGACGAGGGATGATTTTTATACTTTTTTAATCAGGCCTGAATTGATGGGGCAGGAGAGCCTGGAAGGATTTCGAAAGTTGATTGAAGAACAACCCGCTTTTCAGTCGGCCTGGATTTTATATCTTAAAAATCTTATGATATTGGAGGACCCTGCTTTTTCTGATGAACTGAAAAGGGCTGGTATTTTTATACAGGATCGTCGTGTTCTTTATCTGTTTTTATACCGGCATACCGAAAAGGAATACCTCGAAGTATTCGATGATCAATCCTTTTCCGGGGACGATTTACTGACAATGGATTACGCGGCTAATATTTCTTATCAACTCGATGGCTCAGGCGACAGTGACGAACAACTTTCTGACCTGATTAAGTCGTTCCGAAAAAGATCGGCTAAAAAGGGCAAAAAAACATTGGTTGACAAGTTTCTGGAAAATGAACCCCTGCCCGAGCTTGACGAGGATGCTGAAACAGGCGCTGTACCTGCGGTTTCAGACAGTGATGAAGAATTTGTTTCCGAAACCCTGGCCAATATTTATGCGCGGCAGGGGTACTATGACAAAGCCATTGAAGTATTCGAAAAATTGAGTTTGAAATATCCGGAAAAAAGTATTTACTTTGCAGGTCAAATTGAAGAAACTAAAAAATTAAAAAATAATTAATCAGAAACCATGTTTACACTAATTACTGTTTTAATATTTATTACGTGTGTCCTTTTAATTCTGATCGTACTGGTTCAGAATTCGAAAGGTGGAGGTCTGGCAAGTAATTTCCAGTCAACAAATCAGATTATGGGAGTTCGGAAAACTACTGATTTCCTTGAAAAAACAACATGGGGTCTGGCCGGGGTTTTATTGTTCCTTGCTGTTATCAGCAGTGCTTTTATTCCGAGAAGCGAAGAAATTAATCAGTCAGCAATCCAGGAACAGATTGAAAATGCTATCGATCCGACAGCTGTTCCTAATTTTCCGACTACTGCCCCGACAACTGAAGATAGTGTAAAATAGAATTTTTCGATTTTAAGATATTTTGAAGCCATTCCTTATCCAGGAATGGCTTTTTTGTTGGCGCCGTTTCTGAATCCTGTCCAGCAACAAAGAAACTGTTGAGAAATGGTCAGGTTATTACGAAACAGTGACAAAATTTCTGTAAGTAATTTTCAAAAAATAAACTATTAAACTTTGTGAGTGAGAGATTCCTCCCTTCGGTCGGAATGACACGGATCTTTAGTTCGAGTTGCCACCCAAAAAATTTTGGGCATAATGAGGATATGACAGGGAAAAACGCCGGGAAAAAAGAGAAGAGCAGGAGATGAGAAAGGGAGGCGGAAAAAAATCCCGAAGGGATGATATTTTAAAAACCCGGGGTAAGCGAGGCAGGAGCGCAACCCCGGGGGTGAATGCAAATGGAACACCCCCGGCCACGGTAGTTCGTCAAAAAAAGCAGAGCAGTTGTATGGCCGGAAATGCTAAAATGCTGAAAAAAGCGATGTCTTGTATTTGTTTCATATACAGACTTCTGCAAAAATCTGTCATTGGTAGTCCCCACCCAAAATTTATTGGGCATAATGAGGCAATGACAGGAAAGGTATCTGGAAGTCAAGTCCCCGGTTCACCGGAAGGTGAAAAGCAGGGGTGGCCCGTCAAAGTAGTCCGGGCCGGCGTTGGCGGGAGCGGTTTTTTGTGGGTCTTCAGGGATGTGTGCCGGGAAGAAAAAACAGTGAGGCGGGCTGAAGGATGACTTTGACAAGACTTTTTCTTCCTTTTGGTCGACTGCAAAAGGAAGGGCCCCGACGGACAGAGGCGAATACAAATGAACACTGAACATTGTCAGGTTATTAAGAGAACGAAGAAAACACCGGGCACGGGAGGGGTACTTTAATCTTTTGTGGAGCATATTTTCTGATTTTTTAGTACAGATAAAAGCTGAAAATCAAGCTTCACCGCATTTCCCTTTTTTACAGTCCTCAAGCCGGACGGGCTGATCCTTTTTCCCTGCAGCTGGAAAAAGGACCCAAAAAGAGCCGCCGCTGAGGCTAAAAAGCTAAAAATCGTTTGCGTTCGCTATCCGGCAATTGCCGGACCAAACTCCTCACTGCGTTCGTCAAACAGGGAAGATTTTTTAACGCTCACTCTATCGATTTTCTAAACGCTTTTTCTCCTTAGGCGGAAACAGCCCGGGCTTTGTTGTCTTTCCTAAAAAAAATACCTTTTTCCTCCCTGCTTATTCTATAACGAAACGATGGCTCCTTACTGAACACTGAACACTTTACCTGCTCTTCTCCACAACTTTTTAAACTGATTCACACGGAACTCCTTGAAGAAAAGCAGTGCAGTTGTATGCCCGGAAGTAATAAAATGCTGAAAAAAGCGATGTCTTGTATTTGTTTTATATACAGACTTATGCGAAAATCTGTCATTGGTAGTCCCCACCCAAAATTTATTGGGCATAATGAGGCAATGACAGGAAAGATATCTGTAAGTCAAGTCCCCAATTCACCGGAAGGCGAAAAGCAGGGGTGGCCCGTCAAAGTAGTCCGGGCCGGCGTTGGCGGGAACGGTTTAAAAGTTATCCCCGTATATAAATTGTCAATGAAACGCCCGCGACCTTATTTTTTTCAACCTATTTTTAAATTGTTATTCTTCTATGTGCTATACCCCTGTTACTGAGGGACTCTTATGTCACTTTCTTGTTATTCTTTATTTGCCTTCCTCTCAAAGAGAGGAAATAGGTTACTCCAGTTCCCGGAGCAGCATGGTCCAGTTCCCGGACTAGTGTGCTCCAGCTTCTGGACCAGTGTGCTCCAGCTCCTGGACTAGCGTGCTCCAGCTTCTGGACTAGTGTGCTCCGGGAACAGGAGCACGGCTCTCCTGGTAACGGAAGTTGTCAAGTCTGGTCATCCATAATTCCGTGCCTGCGGTACTTTTTAAACTCCGTTAGTGATATTATGGTAGAAAAATGACAGAAGGGAATGTAATAAGTCCCGTAGGGACGGCACTTTTCATTAAATTTGTTAATCTGTTAAAGTAGAATTAGATTTCACTTAATACTTTAATGGAAGTATAGAAGGGGATACGGAAACAGATCAGACATATTATTACGTTTGAATGATACCTACTCTATAACATAGAATAAATTGATAGTGGAGAGCAGATTTTGGTTTGTTAATTAAGTCAAGTAGATTAAATTTAACATCTGTAAATAGATATTGAGAATGAGAAGACATTTTACCCTTGTATTGGTATTATTTTCGATGAGCCTGGTCGCTCAGAATACCATAAAAAGAATAATTAGTCCCGACGATTTTGCGATGTGGAAAATCATAAAAGGGCCAAAAATTTCCGATAACGGGAAGGTTATGGCTTATGAATTGAACCCGGAAAGAGGTGACGGACAGTTGATCGTTAAGTATTTGGATTCGAAGCAGGAAGATACTATTCCCCGGGGATATTCGGCAAGTTTTTCTCCGGAGTCTGATTTTATTGTTTTTAAAATAAAACAACCTTTTGATTCGATCAGAAAAGCAAAGATTGATAACATAGGGAAAGACAAAATGCCGAAAGACAGTCTGGGTATTTTTATTTTCAGAAACAGGAAAATTATTAAGTATCCTAATCTGGAGTCATATTCCATTCCTGAAGAAAATGCCGGATGGGTTGCTTTCCTGTCGAAATCAGAAAAAGATTCCATTAAAAGTCCAGAGGGTAGTGATGCTCAGGGGAACGAAAAAGAAGGAGGAGAGGATCAGAAAAACGACCAGTTGGTGTTGTTCAATGTCGAAACCTGTGACACCATTCATTATTTGAATGTGACCGATTTTTATTATTCGAAAAAGGGTAAGAGTATCGCTTTTATCCGGGAAACAGGTGATTCGCTGAAAAGTACTACCGTTTCTGTCTTTGAAACGGACAGTCAAAAAACGACGGCATTTTTCAGGAGCAACGGGTATTCGAAGCTGATCACTACCGACGATACCGGGCAACAGTTTGCTTTCCTTTTCTCTGAAGATACCATCAAGGAAAAGGCGTTTCGTTTATATCACGGAACCTTAAAAGGCGGTTTGTATAATCAACATGTTGATGAAACAACCCCGGGGATACCTATTGGCTGGCTGCCAAGTGAACATCACAAGTTGAATTTTTCGGAAGACGGGAGCCATTTGTTTTTTTGTACAGCCCTGAAACCTAAGCCCGAGCCCAAAGACACCCTGCCTGATGATGAAAAAGTAAACGTTGACATATGGAGTTGGAGAGACCAGGAATTACAGCCCCGGCAAAAAGTTAATCTCGACAAGGAAAAGAAACGCAGCTATCTGGCTGTTCTTCACCTGCAGGACAATAAATTTGTACAGTTGGGCGATCCAGTTGTCCGGGAGGTGAGGACTACCATGAAAGGCAACGGACAATATGCTCTGGGTAAGGATATTATGCCTTATCGCAAGGCCTCGTCGTGGACAGGGGAGAACAAGGCCGATTATTATCTGGTTGATGTAAAGAGTGGCATCAAAAGAAAGATGTTAGAAGGGATTGAAAATGCGTGGATTTCGCCGGAGGGTAGTTTTATTGTTTGGTACGATCCGGTTGGCCGCAATTATTATTCGAGATCAACAGATATTGAGAGCCAGGCCATAAATGAACTGACCAAAGAAATTCCGGTGGCATTTTACAACGAGCTCAACGATATGCCGGCGAATCCGCGGCCCTACGGAATTGCCGGATGGGCTGAAAATGACCGTTTCGTGTACATCTACGACCGTTACGATATTTGGAAAATTGACCTTACAGGCACCAGGGTCCCGGTAAATATCACCCGTGGTTTTGGCCGGCGAAACCAACTTCGTTTGCGCTATGTTAAGCTGGATCCAAAGGAAGAGTTTATTAATGCAGAGGACCCGGATTTAGTCAGTTCATTTGATGAAAGGTCGAAGTCGTCTGGTTTTTTTAGTGTTGATTTTAAAAATTACAAGGAACCGAAATTATTATTGGTTGAAGATGTGCGTTTCGGGACCCCGGTAAAAGCAAAAAATGAAGACAAACTGATATTTACCAAAGAAAGTCCTTCCGAATTCCCAAATCTTTGGGCCTCGAACATGAAATTTGACCGGCCTAAAAAGATATCGGATGCAAATCCTCAACAGAAAGATTATAACTGGGTGTTTACCACATTGATTAAATGGACTTCTTTTTCAGGTGAACCGCTCGAAGGAATTTTATATATGCCTGAAGATTTCAGCCCGAGGAGAAAATACCCGATGATTGTTTATTATTACGAACGGAACTCCGACCAGTTGTTCCGTCATTTTATCCCTTCGCCCAGCAGGTCGGTTATTAACCGGACCTTTTATGCCAGTAACGGTTATCTGGTTTTTGTGCCGGATATAACCTACCGTACCGGTTACCCCGGACAAAGCGCTTATAATGCTGTCATGAGCGGGGTCAGTTATTTGCTTGATAATTTTTCGTTTATCGACAGAAACAATATCGGGCTTCAGGGACAAAGCTGGGGCGGTTACCAGACAGCCTGGCTGGTAACACAGACCGATATGTTTGCAGCAGCTATGGCCGGCGCCCCGGTTAGTAACATGACCAGCGCTTACGGGGGAATCCGCTGGGGATCGGGTATGTCGCGGATGTTTCAGTATGAACATACACAGAGCCGCATCGGTGGAACATTGTGGGAGAAACCGATGCAATACATTGAAAACTCACCGCTTTTTTATGTCCCGAAAATAAGAACACCCCTGCTGATCATGCACAACGATAACGATGGCGCTGTTCCCTGGTATCAGGGGATTGAACTTTTTGTTGCCTTACGGCGTCTTAATAAACCTGCATGGATGCTTTCGTATAACGGGGAACCACATAATCTGAAAGCTGAAAGCTGGGGGAACCGGATCGATTTATCTGTCAGGATGAAAGGGTTTTTCGATTATTATTTACAGGGCAAACCAATGCCTGAATGGATGAGATTCGGAATTCCGGCTAAAGATAAAGGTAAAACACTCGGCTATTGATGATGGGAAACAGACGAAGATAGTTTGGTTATATAGAGTTACGAATAAAAAATACATAGTATGTGTAAAATTTATCTGTCATTTATTTTTGTATTATTGTTAGGGGCAGGCCTTAATGCAGCCCCTGCAGAAGCAAGACTTTTAAGGTTCCCTGCAATTTCAGGAAACCAGATAGTATTTAGCTATGCCGGCGATTTGTATACGGTAGATGCCAACGGTGGCACTGCCCGGAAATTAACCAGCGATATTGGTTATGAAATGTTTTCACATTTCTCTCCTGACGGAAGTCAGATTGCCTTTACCGGTCAGTACGACGGGAATACAGAGGTTTACGTTATGCCATCGGAAGGAGGTTTGCCAAAACGGTTAACCTTCACCGCAACTTTAGGCCGTGATAAGATTTCAGACCGTATGGGACCTAATAACATTGTAATGTGCTGGTCGCCTGACGGGAAAAACATTATCTACCGGTCACGAAAACAAAGTTTTAATTCTTTTAAAGGACAACTCTTTTCAGTGCCTGTTGATGGAGGAATATCAAAAGAACTTCCTTTTGCCGAAGGTGGTTTCTGTACGTATTCGCCCGACGGGGATGAAATTGCATTCAACCGCGTATTCCGAGAATTCCGGACATGGAAATATTATAAAGGCGGAATGGCTGATGATATCCGGGTATTCAATTTTAAAACAAAAGAAACAAAGGTAATAACCAACAGCACTGCCCAGGATATTTTTCCGATGTGGGCCGGTGACGAGATATTTTTCCTCTCGGACCGCGACCGTACCATGAATATTTTCGTGTACAACATTAAAAACGGGACAATTGAAAAAGTAACCAATTTTACGGAATACGACGTGAAGTTCCCTTCTGTTGGCGGCGATTTTATTGTTTTTGAAAATGGCGGGTACATCTATAAAATGAATGTGAAAGATAAAACACCTGTTAAAGTTCCGGTATATATCAATAATGACTTTGTTTATGCCCGCAACGAATGGAAAGATGCTTCGAAGTTAATTTTCGACGGCGATTTATCGCCCAACGGTGAACGTGTTGTTTTTAGTGCGCGGGGCGAAATTTTCAGCGTCCCTTCAGAAAAAGGAATTACATACAACCTTACTCAAACCTCAGGTGTTCATGAGCGTGATGCCGTTTGGTCGCCTGATGGTAAATACATTGCTTATCTTTCGGATGAAACCGGAGAATTTGAAGTGTACATTAAAAACCAAAATGGAGAAGAAAAGGCAGAACAAATTACAAAAGGTGCAGATACCTATAAATTTAGCATCGGCTGGTCGCCCGACAGCAAAAAACTGATGTGGACCGACCGGAAACTCCGCCTGCGTTATGTCGATATTGAAACCAAAAAAATAACCACGGTTTACCAGGCGGAATACGGCCTGATTTACTCATATAACTGGTCGCCCGACAGTAGGTGGATTACCTTCAGCAGGCCCACAGACAACCAGTTCTCTGTTATTTCGGCATATAACCTGGAAACCGGTAAAGTAAATGATATAACCGATAACTGGTACGACTCGGGTTCGCCATCTTTCTCCAACGACGGTAAATATATTGCTTTTGTTTCCGACCGTGATTTTAATCCGACATACAGCCAAACAGAATGGAATCATTCATACAGCGATATGTCCCGTATTTATTTGGCTATTTTATCGAAAGATACTCCTTCCCCTTTTGCCCCTGAAAATGATTCGGTAAAAATTGTTGTGGAGAAAAAAGACTCAGATGACAAGAAAACGGAAAAGAAAGAAGATACGGATAAATCAGTAAAAATTGATCTCGACGGTATCTCTGGTCGTATTATTTCCCTGCCGGTCAGCCCCTCTAACTATTACAACACATCGTGCGTGGACGGGAAGGTGTATTATAGTGAATATAAAAACGGGAGAAATGCGAAAATTTACGATTTAAAAGAACAAAAGGAAACGGAACTGGGCAAGTTTGATTTCGGAATTTCGGCGAATAACAAAAAGATGCTTGTCAGGGAAGGTCAAAAATGGGGAGTTATCGATTTGCCAACCAAACCGGTTAAACTCGAAGAAACAGTTGACCTTTCGGGAATGAAAGCCTGGGTCGATTATCAGCAGGAATGGAAGCAAATTTACGACGAGAGCTGGCGGCAGATGCGCGATTTCTTTTACGTGGAGAACATGCATGGGGTCGACTGGAAAGCAATGCACGACAAATATGCAGTACTGGTCCCTTACGTGCGTCACCGCGATGACCTGACATATATTATTGGAGAACTGATCGGTGAGTTGAGCATTGGCCATGCTTATGTGCAAAGCGGGGAACGTCCGAAACAGGAACGAATAAAAACCGGGTTGCTTGGTGCTAAAATCAGTGCCGATGCTTCGGGATATTTCAAAATTGAAAAAATCCTGAAAGGGGCCAACTGGGATAAGAAGTTACGTTCTCCATTAACTGAAGTCGGGGTAAATGTGAAGAAAGGCGATTATATTATTGCTGTTGACGGAATTAATGTAAAATCGGTGAATAATGTTTATTCGTTACTGGTTGACAAGGCTGACAAGGAAGTGGAACTGACGGTGAACAGCAAACCATCGGAAGACGGGGCCCGTAAGTTTATTGTTACACCTGTTGCCGATGAGGCCGGTTTGTATTATTATAACTGGGTGCAAAACAATATTGAAAAAGTGGATAAGGCAACGAATGGAGAAGTAGGCTATATCCATATTCCCGATATGGGGGCCGAAGGGCTGAACGAATTTACACGGCTTTTTTATCCCCAGTTGAACAAAAAAGGGTTGATAATTGACGACCGTGGAAATGGTGGCGGTAATGTTTCGCCCATGATACTGGAACGCCTGCAACGTGAAGTACAACGGGCCAACATGAGGCGTAATGTTCCGCATCCGACCCCTGTGCCAACCAAAATGATGATGGGGCCGAAAGTATTGCTGATTGACCGCTATTCTGCTTCTGACGGTGATTTATTCCCATATGGTTTTAAACATTACAGGCTGGGAACAGTAATCGGTACCCGTAGTTGGGGCGGTGTGGTCGGCATTAGTGGTTCGCTGCCGTTTATTGACGGGGCTAATCTCAGGAAACCGGAATTTGCCTCGTATTCTTCAGAAAAAAGTGAATGGATCATCGAAGGCTATGGGGTAGATCCGGATATTGTTCTGGATAATGACCCGTACCAGGAATATATGGGGAACGATGCTCAACTGGAAAAGGCTATTTCTGTAATTAAAGAACAAATTAAAACTGAATATAAACCGTTACCCGATATTCCGGATGCACCGGATAAATCGAAATAAAAGATAAAGCATCTGATGAGTGGAGGCTGTGCAAAGAAACAATTGTTTCTTTGCACAGCCTCCTTTTTATATCAATTTTTATTCAATAATCCAGGACATGGATCCTTTGTTGGTTATACCCTGCAAAAATGCCCAGGCCGTTTGTAATGTTCGAATATACTTCGATGGCTTCGGCATAAGGATTCAGTCGCTGGCTTACCTGTAAGGAGTATGTCTTGTAATACTGGTAAAAGTCGCTGCTGCACGTTTCAATTTTCAGCCAGTATTCCCGGCCTCGTTTGCTCTTGTTTTGCATGTCCCAGGGCAGGTTCTGATCGCCCAGAAAAACACCGGCAGATTGTTTATTTTTATTCTCCCCCACGATAGCGTATGTGTCGGAAGAAATGTTACTAAGCCATTCACAATCAGAAAAAATGGGAATCGCATAATACCGGGCAGGATTATATTCTTCAATCCGTTCCTTAATAACATCATTCATAATAATATACTCGTAAGTTGAGAGCTCTCCGGTAGTATATTCATCACTGAACTGCCGTACATATTCCTGGATAAAATACCTGCTTCCATAATACTGTCCGTACAAATTATCCAGTACATCGAGGATATCACCGGGTATACCATCTTCACGCATGTTTGCAATGGCTTCGGGTGAAATATAATACCGGTATACCGGGGGATAACCTTCAAAACCGAACAGGTAATACAATTTGTCCGGATTATTTATATCAACGGTAAGCGGCAGTACCTCATAATCGATAAGGTCGTTCGGGAACATATATTTTGAAAAGACCGTATCAAAGGGTTCAAGTTTGCATTCCGGTTTCCCGGGGACAGATGAGCTTGCAGTAATGGTTTCAAAACCTGGAACTTCAACTGTTATGGTATATAATGTTCCGGTTCGAGGGTAACTTTCCGAAGTATATTTCCCATCACCTGCATACTCCGGAATGATTTCTTCGTTTTCTGAACAGATGCTGACCGTTGCATTATCAATATACTGGTCGGTTGAATCCCCTGTTGCCTTTGAGTAACTCAGCAATACTTCCCAGGGGGCGTCTGTGGTAAACAGTGAGTTTACCACCACTTGCGATGAGACTTCATCATAATCAAATTCGATATCCCTGATGCAGGAAGTAGTTGTTATGATGGATAGCAACAGGATATAATATATTTTTTTCATATTAAAAAATGATTCGGTAACTAACTGAAGGCAGGAAAGGAAAAATGCAAACCTGTTTGTATTTGTGTATTCCCGCGCTGTTTGTGTAAGGGTAATATAAATAAGGGTTTTGCCGCGCATACACATTGTATATTCCCAGTTTTAGTTCGCGTATGCTGTTTCCCTTTTTTTTTCGTGAAGTAAGCCCAAGGTCGAGATGATGGTAAGCCGGTAAGCGGTAATTATTATGTCCGCTGAAAATTTGTATCCGGTCGTAGTCTTCTATATCCTTGTCAGTTAAAAAATCAGAGAACTTGTTTTCAAGCAGTCCCGGGTAACCCGGGAAATCCTGTTCGGCAAGGGTAACGGCCTGCCCGGTCTGGAAGGCCCAAACAGCCGACAGGTCAACGGAAGGTGAAAGTTTCCATATAAAACCGAGGTTCAGGTCATGACGGCGGTCGTATTTATACGGGAAATATTTTCCGTTGTTCAGGTTTGGAAAACGGCGCTGGTTCCACGATAAAGTATAGTTGACCCAGCATTTCAAACGGTTGAGCTCATAGTTCAGTGCATTTTCAAATCCCCACGTACGACCTTCTCCACGGGTTACCAGTGTTTCCCAGTCGTCCGAAATATCCATAAAACTGTAGCCCGCCCCATAGGTAATTATCCTCTTCATCCGTTTATAATAGGCCGAAGAGACCAGGTTCAGGTGCCGTGAAATATCGAAACTGCCACTGATACTTTGTATTGACGAACGTTCGGGCGAGATGTTTTTTGTTGCCGGCACCCATATATCGGAAGGAAGCCCGATGCTGCTGTTGGTCAGCAAATGAATGGGTTGAAACATTTCTGCCCACGAAAAGCTAAATGCAACTTTTTCCGAGGCCAGGAAATCGACATTTAACCGGGGCGAAATTTTCTGAACTGTTTTTTTACCCGGTGCGTACAGGTTATACCGTAGGCCGATGTCAAACCTCCACTGATCATTTATACTGAAATGGTCTTCTGCAAAAATACTGGTTGTAAAGTTATGCTGGTGCCGGTTCCCGGTAATCGTATTGCCGGTATCGCTTTTTTTTATCCGTTGTTCGCCGGGAATGAAATAATTAAGCGAGGTTTCGCTGCCAAATTTCACTTTGTGCCGGTTGTCCGGGTACCAGTCAAAATCCAGTTTCAACTGGTTGGTGTTTACTTTCGAAACATAATCGACATTTGTCCAGGTCTCGGTTTTATTTCCGTCTTCGGTTATTTTCTGGCTAAAACGGCTGTAAACCCCGTAACTGAAAAGCCCGGCAGATAGTGATGTATTCAGGAACAAACGGTTGTTTATTTGCCGGTTCCAGCGGGCTGCAAAAACCGAGTTCCCCCATTTCAGGTTTACATTGGTATAGTCTTTTTGGTGAATATTATTGTTTTCGGTTTTGGTCATATAGCGCGAAAACAGGTGGTCTCCTCCTTTATACATGCTGATGTACAGGTGGTTTTTCGGGTCGATGGTAAAATTGAGTTTTGCATTCAGGTCGAAAAAGTTGAGCCCGGGGACTACCGCTTCGTCAGCGCTCATCTGGTTAATTTTTGCCGCGCCGGTAACCAGCAGGTCGAGCAATGTTCGCCGGGCCGAAATGATGTACGACGATTTCCCTTTTTTGATGGGCCCTTCGTGGGTGATTTTTGATGAAAGGAGCCCCAGGGTAAGGTCGGTATGCCGTTCATACCTGTTGCCTTCTTTCATCCGCACATCGACAACCGACGATAGTCGTCCCCCGAACCGGGCCGGGAAATTTCCCTTGTACAGGTCGACGCTTTGAATGGCTTCGGGATTGAAAACCGACACGAAGCCAAACAGGTGGGTAGCATTGTACACCGGCACGCCGTCGAGCATGATCAGGTTTTGGTCGGGACTGCCGCCACGTACAAAAATGCCGGCGCTGCCTTCCTTCCCCTGCTGTACACCGGGCAGTTGGGTGAGTGCTTTCAGTACATCGTTTTCGCCCAGGAACCCGGGTAAACTTTGCACCACGGTCATGGGCAGCCGTTCGACGCTGTGCAGGCGATCATTCGGGATTTTTCCGGCTTTTACTACTACTTCGCCCAGTTGATTATCGGACGAGAGGGAAAACGGGACAATGGTGTCGGCACAAAGGGTTACCTGTTTAACCAGGCTTTTGTAGCCAACAAAAGAAACCTGCAGGATCACCTTCCCGGCAGGTAACGATAAACTGTAAAAACCATACTGGTTGGTTGCCACGCCGGTCGCCGAGTTTAATTCGCAGACCGTGGCCCCGTAAAGGCGTTCGCCGGTACGGGCATCGTCGATAAAGCCGGAAATGGTAACTTTCTGCTGGGCAAACACCTCAAAGGGGAGCAACAGAGCTGACAGAAAAAAGAAAGGTTTCAAAAACGATAATAATAAAATTGGTTTCATAAGCTAATGTGTCCAGAGCGGGTACGACAAGCAAAACCGCATTTCCTGGTTCGTATAGATAGCACTTTTCGAAATATTACCACTTACCTTTCCAAAGCCTTGTTCCTTTAATCCCTTAACATATTTGAACGACCAGCTTAACCGATGTTTGCAGTTGCCAAATCCAATGCACCAGTTGTATTCGGTTTTTTCATTTTTCATTTTATAGTTAGTCAGCCAACCCAGTTCCATACCACCCTGGACAAATAAAGCCTTTGAAATCTTCAGCCTGAGTTCTACCGGAAGTATAATGTAATGTTGAGGCATTTTTTCCCACCATGATTGATCGATATAACCATCACCATATCCACCATGGGGACTACTGGAAGGAAGACTTGGGTCAAAGGCACGTGTTTTCATTTCCTTATACTCATATCCTGCACCTGTAATTAGAAAGAATGGCTTCAGTAAGGGAAGGGTCAAATAACAGGTTGCGCCTGTTGTAAAGCCGTTTTTGCTTTTATCATCATTTTTCTCGTTGGGCAGCAACCAGCCCCCATGGACGGCAACCCTTGCTTCCATGGTGTTTTGTGAAAAAGAAAAGAAAGGAAGAAGAAAGATTAACAGACTAAAAATAATCGTTTTCATATCATATATACTTTAAATAAATTGGTTTCATAAGCTAATTTTTCCAGAGCGGGTAAGAGAGGCTTAGCTGTAAACGGCTGGTTTTATAGCCAAAATAGAAACCCACGTTATGACCATCCTCTGAGCGGTACTTCTGTATCCATTGTTTATCAAAACCACGGAGGTACTGTAATTTCCACCTCAGCTTGTGCTTCTGACTACCTATACCAATAGTCCAATTATATTCCGGATTATTTTGAATTACCTGGTAATTATTCAGGAATCGGCAATACTCTAATCCGCCGCTAATAAAGCAATTACGGGTAACCAATAAGCGAAGGCTCAAAGGTATTACCAGGTAATAGCGCTGAAATTTTTGAAAATTGCATCCCGAAATTTGAGACCACTCTTCTCCTTCCTCCTTTGTCCATATTGGTGTTCCTTTTTGTATTTCGGAATAACGGCAAATAATACCGCCTGAGACTGAAAAGTGCCACCATACCGGCATGGCAATATAGGCCCCCAGTGCAGTCCCCCAGTTTTGTTTTTTTCCATATTGACTGTTGTTCATTGTCAATTCTCTTTTCATTATCCACGAGCCTTCGGTGGTCAGGCCTACTTCAATCTTGGGCTGGGGAAAAGCGGTAATGTTTATTAACAGGAATAAACACAAAAAAATGAATAAATCTTTCATTGTTAGTTATTACTTTTTTAGACGGGCAATACAGAAATAAATATAATATTCTGTATTACCCGTTATGCATTAATCAGCTTCTGTTATATACATTCGCAATGCCTCTGTTTCACTCCCTACCTGCCCCGAATAAAAGCGGTAATCCATCACTACCCTCGGGCCCCTACAATAATTGTAACGACCCTCTTGAATTGTTGCAAAACCTTTTATTTTCGATTTCCAAAGAGTATGATAGTAATTTGCACATGTCGAACTGTTTAATTGGTGCCATGTTTGTGAATCAGTTCCATAATAGGGGTCTAACCAGGGATCATGGTCAAAACAAGTACCACCTACCTGTAATGAGTTGGGATAATAAAAAAAATGGGTATGTCTATCATGCCACGAGAAAAGGTGCTTTTTTTCCTGATGAAAATAAAGTTGGTAATAAACTTTTTCCACTACTATTTCGTCAGGGAAAGTAATAGCATTATAACGAAGTTGTACTGTTAGCCTTTCCTTGCCTAATCTTTTTGATACTGTTTTCAGAGTGGTGTCAAAATAGTAACCAGCCAGCTTTGTTGAAAGGCGCTTAAATACCAGAAGCGTTGTGCTGTCTGCTTCTGTTTCTCCATTCAGGTAAGCGGTAATCGTTTCCTTTTTGCCGTCCAGCGCAATAGCCTGGCTTGTTTTGCCAAAATAATACAGGCTATTGCCGATTTTTACAAATCCATCGGGGTTTAACACGCCATCCCATGAGTAGTTAAAAAACGGGTAGGTTACCGATGAGTCTTTCCAACAGAAATAGCCGGTTTCAGCCAGCCCGTTCACATAGTTCAGCATTTGCGCCGAGTCTTCCATGCTTTGCAGTTTGTCGCAAATTTCAGCCCGGTAGGTTTTTGCTGATGTAAAGCCAAGGGGATGTTCCCATTCAAGCTGGGCTTCGGCTTCCTTGTTGCAAAGCAGATTGACAGTACTGTCAGCACTTGAGAAATCTTTAAACACCAGGTAGTCATCTTCCAGGGAAATATCATCCCGGGATCCGGTTACGGTCAGGTCATTTCCCTGACCGGGTTTCAGCTCGTCTTCCTGACAAGCGTTAAACACTGTTAATAGCATAGCAGTTACTGCTAATAACATTAATTTTTTCATACCTTTGTAAAAGTTTTTGGGAAAGGCAGTTACTGCTGTCCTTCCCGGTTTAAAACAATTAGTCAGAACCCGGTTTCTTTTTAAAGGGCCGGGTTTTTCCCTTTTTAATAATGTTAATGGCCTGACCGGATATAGCTCCTGCCAGGATATATAATTTTACGCACGCGTCATCCTACGTCGTTCGTTCATCCCCAATTTCATCCCTTTTAATCGCGTGTAGTGGTTTAATCAGGAGCTAAATTACAAAAAATGATATTTAACAGATGTTAATTTAGTATAAAATCTGTATGGTTTCTCTATTTTTTCAAATATGTTTTGCCTTCCGGTTATATTATAAGTAGCTTTTCCCCGGTTTATGCCGAGTGATAAAATACATATACTTGTTTATGAGAAATATATGTATCGAAATTGTCGACATTGTTGATTTGCCAATAATTATGTAGAGTGATCTGTTTGTCATACCCTGAAGTATATTTTCGGCTGGTATTTGCCCCGGGCTATTTTGTATTTAAAAATGAATTGTTTTATGTTTATTATTTGTGTACCCCATAAAACTTATATTATTATAAGGTAATCGTTACAGAAATATCAATCCCGAAGAGAAAGGCTTAATTTAAAACATTCAGAAAAATCAGGAGGATGGATTTTTCGCTGCAAACGTTGTCCTTTGCAGTTACCGGTAATTAATGTTGACGAAATGTAGTAATTTTTTAAACAGACTTTGTACTTTTGATAGTAAATCGTCAAAGCACACCTGTTTATGATTATCGCTGTAAATACCCGTTTACTGCAGAAAGGAAAACTGGAAGGAATTGGCTGGTTCACCAAGGAAACGCTTTCGCGTATCACCCGGAACCATCCGGAGCATAAGTTTATCTTTATCTTCGACAGGCCTTACGATAAAGAGTATATTTTTTCAGACAACGTGACCCCTGTTGTGGTATCGCCTCCTGCCCGTCATCCGCTTCTTTGGTTCATATGGTTTGAGTTTAGGATACCGGCTATTCTGAGAAAATACAAAGCCGATCTTTTTCTTTCGCCCGACGGGTACCTTTCGCTTAACACCAGGGTCAGGCAAATAGCAGCCATCCATGATATTAATTTTGTGCACCGCCCGAAAGATATGCCCTGGCTGAAGGCCAAATACTACAATTTTTATTTTCCGCGTTTTGCCAAACGGGCCCGGCGTATTATTACGGTTTCGTATTATTCAAAAGAAGATATTGTCCGTTCGTATAAACTCGAAGATGATAAGATCGATGTGGTTTACAATGGTATCAACAGTTTGTATACGCCTGTTTCGGAAGAAGAGAAAGAGGCTGTTAAACAAAAATATACAAATGGGTGCAATTACTTTCTGTTTGTCGGGTCCCTTCACCCGCGAAAAAATATTTGCGGGTTGCTGCGTGCCTACGATGCTTTCCGTACTTCCATCGATACTGATATAAAACTGATCATCACCGGCGGTGAGATGTTCAAAACCGGTGAAATAGAAAAGGCATATAACGGGATGCGTCATAAGAAAGATGTTATTTTCACAGGACGAATTCCTTCTGAAGAACTGCATTATATACTTGGCGCTGCATTGTGCCTTACTTTTGTCCCGTTTTTCGAGGGATTTGGCATTCCGGTAATCGAAGCCATGAGTGCCGGGGTCCCGGTCATCAGTTCGAATACTACTTCTTTGCCTGAGGTAGGGGGCAACGCTGTTTTATATGCCGATCCTTTTGCCGTGAACCAAATCAAAGATGCAATGATCCGTATTGCCCGGGACAGCGAATTACGCGACGAGTTGATAATGAAAGGGTTCAGACAAAAGGAAAAGTTCAGTTGGGACAAAACTGCGGAGATGGTGTGGGGATCGATACAGATTTGTTTAAATACATGATATTTTGAAAAGTAAACTATTGCCATATTTAGAAAAAGGCAGGGTTGAGGCCGGATGCGATGAAGCAGGCCGGGGATGCCTGGCAGGCCCTGTTTTTGCAGCTGCCGTAATTTTGCCACCTGGGTTTGAAAACGATTTGCTGAACGACTCGAAAAAACTGACCGAAAAGCAGCGGTACCAGCTTCGTCCTCTTATTGAACAGGAAGCGCTTGCCTATGGTCTTGGTGTGGTAACCAACGAAGAAGTGGATCAGATCAATGTGCTGAATGCTTCTTTCCTGGCGATGCACCGTGCCATTACTGCTTTAAAGCAAAAACCTGAGCACCTGCTGATCGACGGCAACCGTTTCAAAGCCTATTCCGGGATCGGACATACCTGCGTGGTTAAAGGCGATGGGAAATATTACCCGATTGCAGCAGCTTCCGTATTGGCAAAAACCTACCGCGACGATTTCATGAACCGCATTCATGAAGAATTTCCGCAGTACGGATGGATGAATAACAAAGGCTATCCTACGCGGGCACACCGCGATGCCATTGTTGCCAACGGGATATGCAGGTACCACCGGAAAACATTCCGGCTTTTGCCTGAGTAGTGCCGTACACCCGTTTGAAATGATAAGTGATCCGTTTCAAAATTTTAACTTATAATCCTTTTTTTGTATTCGCCTCTGTCCGGCGGGACCCTTCCTTTTGCAGTCGACCAAAAGGAAGAAAAATCATCAAAGAAAAGATGAAATTAACTGCTGAAGTTTCAGTTTGTCAATGGGCTTTGAAATATATCCGGAACAACCGGCGCGTAAACATTTTTTATCATCGCCGGACATGGCATAAGCAGTCTGGGCAATTACCGGTATATCGGGCCGGGATTTTAAAATCTCTTGGCAGGCAGTAAAACCATCCATGCCGGGCATTTGAATATCCATTAAGACCAGATCTATTTTTTCAGCCCAGTTACATATTTCAATGGCTTCTTCACCCGATTCTGCAATAATTATTTTTGCCTGGCATTTGTTCAATATTTCAGACATGTAAGTCAGGACATCTTTATTGTCATCAACCACTAAAATGGTTTTTCCGGGCCATTTTCCCGTTTCCTCTTTGTGTGCAGGGGAGGACTCTGCCGATGTTTTCCCCGTCAGTTCAAGTTTCAGTTTAAAATAAAAAATAGTGCCTTTTTCTTTTTCCGACTCCAGCCATATTTTTCCCCCCATCAACTGAACCAGTTTTTTACAAATGGCCAATCCCAACCCTGTACCTCCGTATTCCCGGGTTATCGTATCATCTTCCTGCCGGAATGGCTCAAATATTACTTCCTGGTTTTCAGAAAGAATACCTATCCCTGTATCTTTCACGAAGAACAGAAAATCCTTACCGGAATAGCGGTACCCAAAATCGATATTTCCTGTGGTGGTAAACTTCAGTGCATTATTCAATAAATTATTAAACAACTGGGTCAGCCTGAAACGGTCAGCAATAATAAACGCCTGGTCTCTTTCCATGTCTTTCGACAGGTGAAGCACTATGTTCTTGTCGGGATAACCGTTTATTTCATTACTGAATATTTGAAAAATTTCGTCCAGCAGATCATTCAGGTTGAACTGGCTATTATGGATTTTTAACTGATCGCTTTCGATTTTTGCAATATCAATAATATCCGAGATCAATGACAATAGTTGCTGCGAGTTACGTTCAATAATATCAGAATAAAGTTTTTTCTTTTTTTCGATCACATTGGGGCCGGATAATAATTTTGAGAATCCGATAATACCGTTTAAAGGGGTCCTGATTTCATGTGACATATTGGCCAGAAAAGCCGATTTCAGACGGTCGCTTTCTTCTGCTTTATGCCTAGCAGTAATTAGTTCCTTTTCAATTTTCTTCAGCTGGGTTATATCCCTGTTAATGCTGAGTATCCCTTCTATTCTCCCTTTTTCATCTTTCAACAGGGTAAGTTTATTATACATGTAAAGGTAATGGCCTTTTTTGTGCCTGACCCGGTATTCGTAGGTTGCCTGCCCTTTCTCTTTTACTTCGTTAATGGCATCCAGATGTTTTTGTTTATCATTGGAATGAAAATACTCCATAAATGATGACGAAAAATATTCCTCCTTTTTCATGCCCAGACAATGGAAAAAATGGCTGTTGCCATAAATCAGTTTTCCTTCAGGATTTAAAACCCCGATCCGGTCATTGGCAGACTCAACCAATGCCTGATGCCTGAGTTCGCTTCTCTGAAGCTGCTTCTGAGCTTGTACTTCTGATGTGATATCCATCATCACCCCATAAATCTGGGTAACTTTATTGTTCGTATCCCTGACCAGTTGAGCCCGTTCCCGAACCCAGAACGTTTCTTTCTGGTCATTGGTTAACCGGTACTCGGTAACAATCAGATTGTTCTGTAAGTCAGAATGAGAATAATTGAAATTTAATAAATCTTCAGTATGGACATATTTTCGCAAACCAACAAAACCTTCGTCAAAATCACTTAGACGTATATGGAACAAGTTTTCGAACTGTCTGCTGAAATAAACTTTTGGTTCAGGTTCATCCAGGGTGACATGGAAAACTGCTACCGGTAGCTTTTCAATCAGTTTTAAATATTTTATTTCTGAATCTTCCAATAATTTTTGTGTGCTTTTCAGTCTCGATACATCATCAAAGAGAAGGAAAATAAAGACATCATTCTCGCTTAATTCCCAACGCTTTGCGATAATATTCGACCACGAGTACTGGTCTGAATTATTTTTAAACCGTTTCTCGGTCTTCAGCATTTCTTTCTCTCCGGCTATTATCTGATTAAGCTGAGTCCTGCATGTCGACCAGTCGCCGGGACAAATTAGCGGCAAAAACGGTTTATCCTTTAACGGTTTCCCTGCCTGACCATATGAACCGGCAAAATGGTTATTACAGGCCTGGATATTAAATTCCTTGTCAACGATCACTACGGCTTTCCCCAGACTGTCGAAAAAATCAAGTTTATCCTGAATGACAGTGACTATATCAAGATTATCCTGCATCTTTTAAAGATTAATTTTTCTATTCCTAATTCTACTTTGCAAATTTTAACTAAACCTTGATTTTTCAAATGTCAATGCTGAACTAATTTACTACAATATTTAATTATAAACAATATTTGATTATCAGTAGGATAAGTAATAGTCTCCGATGTGCAGTTAATACGAAGTATAACGGTGGACTGAAAATAGGGGCATAGCTGTGATTTATCACTTTTTTCCAGTACAGGTTTTTATTAATTTGCACAGGATTTAAATTAATCAGTTATGTACGGAAAAATAAAAAAGGATTTGCAGCAAACCATTGCAGAACTAAAGGAGCAAGGTCTTTATAAAGCAGAACGGATTATTACTTCGTCTCAAAGTTCCCGGATTTCGGTTTCAACCGGGCAAACCGTGTTAAACTTTTGCGCTAACAACTACCTTGGGCTGGCGAACCATCCTGAAGTTATAAAGGCAGCACAGGACGTAATGAACGACTGGGGCTTCGGGCTTTCGTCGGTCCGGTTCATTTGTGGTACGCAGCAGATACACAAAGAGCTGGAGCAAAAAACATCTGAATTTTTGGGGACTGAAGATACTATTTTGTATTGTGCCGCTTTCGATGCCAACGGCGGTGTTTTCGAACCATTAC
The DNA here is from genome assembly GCA_963662895.1 of Prolixibacteraceae bacterium. Classification (GTDB taxonomy): domain Bacteria; phylum Bacteroidota; class Bacteroidia; order Bacteroidales; family Prolixibacteraceae; genus GWE2-42-39. Next base: position 2,950,107 of record OY759981.1, read on the forward strand.
TGGGGAACGACAGCGCTATTATTTCCGACGAGTTGAACCATGCCTCAATTATCGATGGTGTGCGGTTATGCAAGGCTCAGCGTTTCCGTTATAAACATTCTGATATGGGAGAACTGGAGCAATGCCTGAAAGATTCACAGGGATTGAAGTACCGGGTTATTGTTACCGACGGTGTTTTTTCGATGGATGGTGATCTGGCCAGGCTTCCTGAGATCGTAGAACTGGCCGATAAATACGATGCGCTGGTAATGGTCGACGATTCGCATGCAACCGGGTACATTGGGGCCACCGGGCGAGGAACAGCCGAACACTTCGGGCTGATGGGCAGGATCGATATTATCACTACTACGTTTGGAAAAGCATTAGGTGGAGGTAATGGCGGATGTACCTCAGGAAGAAAAGAAATTATTGAAATGCTCCGCCAGCGTTCGCGTCCCTATCTTTTTTCGAATACCCTTGCACCGGCTACAGTTGGCGCAACCCTGAAAGTGCTGGAGATGCTGACCAACTCGTCGGAGCTTCAGCAAAAAACCATGAACAATGCTATTTACTTCCGCAGTAAGATGGAGGCTGCCGGGTTCGACCTGGTTAAAGGAAACACGGCCATTGTTCCGGTCATGATTTACGATGCTCCTCTGGCCGTTAAGTTTGCCGATGAACTGCTGAAAGAAGGAATATATGTGATTGGCTTTGTATTTCCCGTGGTTCCAAAAGGGAAAGCACGTATCCGTGTTCAACTCTCGGCAGCCCATACTTCCGAACAAATAGACCAGACTGTCGACGCTTTTGTTAAAGTTGGTAAGCAACTGGGAATTATAGGATAACCGGAATATCAAAAAAAATTCCGTTCGGAAAGATATTCGTATACCGTAATATTGATCAGCATCAGTAAAAACAGGTATACCAGGTTTTCCACAGGTACCATCCAAAGCCAGATGTTCAGTACCTGTTCCTGGTGATATTCAATGGCCATGTTCCAGGTTAGTATTCCGTTAAGCAACAGGTACGGAACCAGCATAATAATATAACTCAAAAAGAAATGGGTCAGGTGGGGTTTAAATTGTTTCCGGAAGATGGTATATCCGAGATAAATGGTTGTGAAAAAGAAGCAGAAAAAAGTATACAATCTGATACGGTACATGTATGCCACTATTCCTAAACAAACGATTAAAGCCAGGCTGATAGCGGTGGATATATTGTTGAAATTCAGTGTGCTAAAACGGGTTTTTATTATTTCGTAAACAAACAATGCCGAATAAGGAATCACCAGATAGAAAAACCATTCCTCAATCGGCAAACCTTTATGAAAAAGCCCGACAGTATATTCTTCCCGGTAGCTCCAGATACCAACCTGTGTAAACCTGATATCCCATAACAGAAACATGAACCCGGAAATAAAAATGGCAGGCATGGCATATCGTAATTTCTGAAGAAACCCGGATTTCCCGGTAAAAGAAAATATAAGCGGAGCTATAAAAATAAGGCTCAGAATAATCAGGAAAGTATAATTTTTCAAATCCATGGGTCGATTATTTATACCGAAGTCCAAAAATAATTAAAAAATCAGTGGCATGAATAAAAAACAGGGATTCCTGGTTTTGTCTCATCAGAATCCCTGTGTAAAATGAACTTTTAAAAGGTTGTAAGGCTGTAAGTTTATAAAGGATAATAAATATTTGTTACCCATTTAGTCGTATCCGGTTCATTCTGAGGATCTGTCATATAAATCTCCATTGGGCCGCCGGTTAGTTCAAATTCATGTTTGGTAATCCATTTCTGAATAGCAGAATGTTCTTTTTCAAGGGTCTCGTAACTGCCCACATGGACAGCAAAGGCATATTTCCCGGCAGCAATGGCTCCGTATTCAACATTTCCTTTTTTCTCAGGAAGTTGATTGACCGGTATCCCACATTCAAAATTAACGGTATTTCCTTCCATCGAATGGTAAACAGCAAATGGCATTCCCGTTATGGTCAGGCCTTGCTTTTGAATATCAGCCATTATTTTAACATAAAGAGAACCCATTTCTGTTCCGATTTCCTGCCAGTCATCTGTTTTTTTTAATCCTGCATATACAATTTCAGGCAGGTTCACTATTTCCACCACCGGACGTTGTTCTTCTACTATTTCCAGGCAAACAGTATTCAGGTTATCCAGGCCTTTTTCAAAACCAGTCCCGATCATTTTGCCAAACATCAGTCCCATCCAGCGAGCCAAAGGATTATCGCCCAGATGCGAATTAAAAGCCCATGTAACAACCGTTTTTCCACTGTCTTCTTTAAAAAGAAAATAGCCGGTAGCAGTGTCTCCTTTCATAAAATCCAGGCAGACAGCTATCGAATCGTAAGCTATCGAACCGGTAATGAGTAATTTCCCCTGACCAACCTGCGGGTTCTGGCTGTTCCATTCGTATCCGGCCCCATCACCGATCCCTCCGTTGATGTATTCAACTTTCATCTCAGGATCGATCTGGTTCCATGGCGCCCATTTATTCCAGCACCGTAAATCGTTTACCTCGCTAAAAACAACTTTTGCAGGAGCATTAATCGTAGCAGCCCGTTCAACATGCGCATCACGGGGAAGTAGATAGGCAATAGCTATCAATAACGCTATTAATAACAATAGTGCTACGAATATCTTTTTTAAAACTTTCATTTGTGTATATTTTTTAAATTAAGGGTTCTGCTCGTTTCGCGTTAACTCCATTTTTCAATCAAGTTATCAACGGACCTGGGGCATAGAAATCATTCCTGATGATATAGACAAATCATGCCCGTTTCATCTCTGCATAATAAAATTGAATCTGTAATTTGCTGCAAATAAATATACGAATATAATCAGCAAAAGTAAATAGTCTTTGATAAGAAAACGTTAAATACTGCGTTACTCTCGTTTTTAAACCAGTTATTTGCGATTAGTAAACTCCCTTTTGAAATTGGCTGTTGGCTACCGCAGGAACACCAATAATCCACCGGTAATAAAGGCAATCACCCACCATATATAAGCATAACGTGAATATAAATGTACAGCATGGGGAACCTTGGTATTTATTCCATTTCGAATCTTTAATTTCCAAATTAGAACGGTATCAACCAACATGCCCAGTAAAGATGAGTAGCCTATTATTCCATGTAACGTAAGCGGGCCAGAGGATGATCCGGTAATCATAAAAATAGTGGCAATAATATCGAAACAAATTCCACATGTTAAAAACAACAATACTTTTTGGCTGATTACCTTTTTATGTTGCTCGGTTAAAATTGCAATGGAATAGGCTGCAAGAGCTATGGTTACCAGAATACTTCCTGTTTGTGTGTAAGGGTTCATAACTGATTATATTTGATTTGTTACAATCTGATTTTAGGACGGGTCTCTTTTTCCTGTTTTTTAATGCCCTCAATTATGCAAATAAAAAGCCGTTCCCAAATGAAACGGCTCCCGTGTTATTTATATTCACCGGATGACCCGAAGTCACCCGGTGAATTGTTTGTTCGTATTATCGTCTTCCTTTGTCTCTCTCTTTTTGTGAGAGGGCAGGGGAGAGACTTATTCCTGGGCAGCCAGCAAAATTTCAAGAATTTTTTTACCGGCGGCCGCAACGGATGTTCCCGGGCCAAAGATAGCCACAGCGCCTGCATCGTATAAGAACTGGTAGTCCTGGGCCGGAATAACCCCACCCACGATGACCATGATATCCTCCCGGCCGAGTTTCTTCAGCTCTTCAATCACGGCAGGCACCAGTGTTTTGTGACCGGCAGCCAGCGACGAGACGCCCAACACATGCACATCGTTTTCAACGGCTTGCCTGGCCGATTCTTCCGGGGTCTGGAACAGTGGTCCCATGTCCACGTCGAAGCCGAGGTCGGCATAACCGGTTGCTACTACTTTGGCACCACGGTCGTGACCATCCTGTCCCATTTTGGCGATCATGATACGTGGCTGGCGACCTTCTTTTTCTGCAAATTTCTTTGCCAGTTCCTGTGCTTCCACAAAGGTCTTGTCTTTTTTACTTTCTGATGAATACACGCCTGAAATAGTTCTGATTACTGCTTTATAACGTCCTACATGTTTTTCACATGCATCTGAAATTTCACCCAGCGATGCGCGCTTTTTCGCGGCATCAACAGCCAGTTCCAAGAGGTTCCCTTCTTTTGTCTCCACGCATTTACTCAATGCAGCAAGGGCTGCCTGGCATTCTTCTTCGTTGCGTTCGGTACGCAGTTTCTTCAACCGATCGAGTTGTGCCAGACGAACAGAAGTATTATCAATTTCAAGAATATCGATCGGGTCTTCTTTTTCGAGACGGTATTTGTTTACCCCCACGATGGTCTGGTTGCCCGAGTCGATCCGTCCCTGTGTGCGGGCAGCCGCTTCTTCAATACGCATTTTCGGCACACCGGTTTCAATGGCTTTGGCCATCCCTCCCAGTTTTTCAACTTCCTGGATCAACGACCATGCTTTATGAACCAGTTCGTTTGTAAGTGATTCTACATAATAAGAGCCGGCCCACGGGTCAACCTCACGGCAAACTTGTGTTTCCTGCTGGATATACAACTGGGTGTTACGTGCAATACGTGCCGAGAAGTCGGTTGGCAATGCAATGGCTTCGTCCAGCGCGTTGGTGTGCAACGACTGGGTATGTCCCAGGGCAGCAGCCATTGCTTCTATAGCGGTACGGCCTACATTATTGAACGGGTCCTGTTCGGTCAGCGACCAGCCCGAAGTTTGCGAGTGCGTGCGCAATGCCATTGATTTCGGGTTTTTCGGGTTGAACTGTTTGACCAGTTTGGCCCAGATCATGCGGGCAGCGCGCATCTTGGCAATTTCCATGAAGTGGTTCATGCCAATAGCCCAGAAAAACGACAAACGGGGAGCAAACGCATCGATGTTGATCCCGGCTTTAATCCCGGTACGAAGGTATTCCAACCCGTCGGCCAGGGTGTAAGCCATTTCGATGTCGGCAGTAGCACCGGCTTCCTGCATGTGATAACCCGAAATGGAGATCGAGTTGAACTTCGGCATATATTTGGAAGTGAACTCAAAAATATCAGCGATAATCCTCATTGAGAATTCAGGTGGATAGATGTATGTGTTACGCACCATGAATTCTTTCAGAATATCGTTCTGGATGGTCCCTGCCAGTTGTTCCATGGTAGCACCCTGTTCCAGTGCCGTTACAATATAGAAAGCCATAATGGGCAGTACAGCGCCGTTCATGGTCATTGATACCGACATCTTATCAAGCGGAATCTGGTCGAACAGAATTTCCATATCAAGGATCGAATCAATTGCTACCCCAGCTTTACCTACGTCGCCAATTACGCGTGGGTGGTCGCTGTCGTAACCACGGTGAGTGGCCAGGTCGAAAGCAACTGAAAGGCCTTTTTGTCCGGCAGCCAGGTTACGGCGATAGAAGGCATTCGATTCTTCAGCCGTTGAAAAACCTGCATACTGGCGGATGGTCCAGGGACGCATGGCATACATAGTCGAATAGGGCCCGCGAAGATAAGGTGCCAGACCGGCGGCATAGTTCAGGTGTTCCATGCCCTCCAGATCTTCTTTACTGTAAACCGGTTTCACCGGGATTTGTTCCGGCGTAATCCAGTCCTTTTCTATTTTGTTTTGAGTATGCCAATCAGCCGCTGTCATTGAAGCGTTTGCCGATCTGATGTCTATATTTTTAAAATTTGGTTTCATACTATTAGATTTAAGATGATAGATAAAAGATATTAGATTTGAGATAAAAGATGAGATATTTTAGACTAATCGATATAAACATTCTTTACAAGGAGTCTTGATTTTTGCCAGATTTTTATTTCCCGGTAGTTATGCATGATTGCTGATTTTATCTCTTGTCTGTTATCTTTTGTCTCTGTCTGTTGTCTAAAATCTGATGTCTTATGTGTTTAAATATTTAGAATTTTTTGATACCTTTTTAACTCTTCCAGTAAGTTCGTTTTTACATGAACAAAGTTGGTGATGCCTTTGGCTTTCAACTCGTCGGTACAGGCAGGGGCTCCGGCTACCACGAAAATAGCATCGTCTTTCAGTAGTTCAAACGCGGCAGGGGCATATTCAGCATATTCATCATCGGAACTGCAAAGAACCACGATGTCGGCCTTGGCTGCTTTAGCAGCCTCAATACCTTCGGCAACAGAGGCGAACCCGTTATTGTCAACCACTTCGTAACCGGCTACTGCAAAAAAGTTACAGGAGAATTGTGCACGTGCTTTACGCATGGTCAGGTTGCCAATAGTAAGCATATACGCCATTGGGCGTTTGTTATTTTTCGAATATGCATCGGTTTGGTAACGCAATGCTTCGAAAGCCTGGGGGCCACGGTATGTTTTCAGCGTTTTTATTTCAGCATTTTCGTCAGCATGGCTGCATGCTTCGAATACTGATGCTTCTATTTCAGAAGAAATTTTTTCAGTAAAGTTTGGGAACTGGTTTACACCTAAAAGGTTTTCACGGCGGGTAGCCACGTTCATATCACGTTTAGCCGCCATCTTTTCAACTTTATCCTGAATAAAACCTTCTTTTGCAGCGGCAATAAAACCACCTTTATCCTGAATTTCGAGGAATAATTTCCATGCTTCTTCAGCAATTGAAACAGTGAGTTCTTCAATGTAATAAGAGCCGGCTGAAGGATCAACAATTTTATCGAGATGTGATTCTTCTTTCAGCAATAACTGCTGGTTGCGGGCAATACGGTCGGAAAATGAAGTTGGATCTTCGTAAGCAACGTCGAAAGGCAATACCGTAATCGAATCGACACCACCGATTGCTGCGCTCATGGTTTCGGTCTGGGTACGGAGCATGTTCACGTACGGATCGTACAGTGTTTTATTCCAGGTGCCGGTTTCGGCATGAGCATCCATTTTACAACTGCAATCGCAGGCAGGGTTGTATGCTTTTACAATTTTTGCCCACAACATACGTGCAGCGCGAAATTTGGCAATTTCCATGAAATAGTTGGCGCTGATGGCAAAGTCGAATTTAATTTTCTTTGCAACGGTATCAATGTCCAATCCGGCTTCGGTAAGCAGGTTGAGGTATTCGGCACCCTGGGCCAATGAGAAAGCCAGTTCCTGAACAATGGACGAACCTGCGTTGCTGTAGTTTTTACCGGCAACAGCGATGAGCCTGAACTTTTTCAGTTTGGCGGTTTCTTCAATCAACGTTTTCAGTTCGGCGATGCTGTCATCTGCTAGAATTCCTTTAAGCAGATAATTGCCCAGTGGGTCAATATTTACTGATGCAAAAATCTGAGATTTATCCCCATTGCCCTGTTGAATGTAATCAGCCAGCAGACGGGTCAGTTCCAATTTTTTGCAGCAACCTGCAAAATTTACTTCAACAGCTTCCAAACAAATATCTCTTAGTAAGTTTTCGATGTCGGCAACAGTATAATCGTTGCATCCTTTAAAAACAAAACCCAACGAATTGACCCCTTTATTCAGAATATCGAGTGCTTTTTCGTTGGATTTCTTTACATCGTTTACAATGATGTCCTGGCGGACCAGCCATTCGTTGTTCGTTTTTTTGTTGCCTCTGACATACGGAAACTCGCCGGGTAAACTGTTTGTGTGATCCAGTTTTTCGAGGTCTTCAGCCCTGTAAAACGGCATCACATTAATTCCTTCGTTGGTTCTCCAAACCAATTTCCTGTTGAAATCGGCCCCTTTCAGGTCAGTAGTAATCTTATCCATCCACTCCTGAGTACTCACCGAAGGAAATTCAGTAAAAAGTTGATTATATTTTTCTGTCATAATGTAACTGTTAAGAAAATCAGGGTGCAAAAATAGTTGTTTTTAGACAGGAGTATCAAAAAAATGCCAAGTTTTTAACTATTAAGTAACAAATATCATGTTTTGATTTTCAGTAGATTAAACATTGAAACATATAGAAAATTGCATATAGTAGCCACTAAAATTCAATTTTGTAACTAATATTGGGAACAATACTTAAGTCATACTGTTTTTCTAGGGCTCCGGTCTTCAGGTTAAATTCGTAATCGCGATATTCTTTTTGCCCCAGTGCATTCAGCAAATGGAACGACCAGATACTTGCATGTTCGGGTTTGTTTTTCCGGTACGAAACACTGAATGAAAGGACTTTGGCAACATCTTCGCGTGGTTCGTAGGCATGGTCGTAATCGTCGATAACTTCTCCGGCAGCCAGCGATTCCTGTTCCAGAACCGGGATATAGTGGTCGCCGCCCTGGATGCACAATCTTGCATTAATCCCCAACAAGTTCGATCTGTTTTTACCAACCTGCCATTCTTTTCCGGTCAGCAGGTTGAATATATAGTTCTTGTTGAACAGGCTGTTTCTCTTGATTCCGTCGCCTCCTTTGTATTTCGAGTCGAATACCGAAGCGGTAAACAAATAGTAAAAGCCTTTATTCAGGAAACGTTCCAGGGTGAAATCAATACCAATGTTTGTACCTGTTCCTTTATTAACCAGCGAATCGTTGAAAAACCAGTCGAGTTCCAGATTTTGCAGCGAGAAATAACTGTTGGGGGTTACCGGTACATCGAATAAGTACTGGTAGTACGGTTCTACTTTAAAGCGTGTATTTTTATTGATGTTTATATCGTAAGCGAGTCCGAAATGATGAGCTTTGGTGAGTTTCAGGTTCTTGTTAGGTTGTACAACGCCGTTCCCTGTTTCCTGCCAGGCCAGGTAAAATCCGATCATTTCAAGGCGGCTGTTCAGCCCGTAAGCCAACCCGACAGACTGATTGCTGCCAACCTGCCACTTTATTCCCAGACGTGGTTCCATGTTCAATTCACCGGTCAGACCGAAATAATGAGCGTGTAACCCAATATTCAGATCAAGATTGTTATTCAGTTTAAAATTTGATTCGGTGAATGCCTGAACAGTGGATGTATGTCCTTTTTCTTCTGCAGAAACAATCATGGGAAGGCCAGGTGTTTCAGCTTCACGGTTATCAACATTATAGTAGTGTAAATTCCAGATTATGCCGGTTTTATTGTTGTGTTTTGGGCCGAATTTATGGTTTAACGAATTTGTAAGTGTATATTTCCATGTGTTGTTGTTGACCCGCTCCTTGTCCTGCAAAACCAGGTTATCATCCAACTCTTCGCAGGTGGTTTTTATTCCGTTCCCCGAAGCGGCGATCGTAGTATGCAAGTAGGTTTTGGGCCCGGTAATTAATTTATGGCTAAGCCCAACAGCTCCCATCGAGAGGTTCAATTTGTACGATTCCTTATCCGACTCTGTTTCCCATTCTTCAGGATCGGTAGATGCGTCGTGTTTCTGCGTGTCGAGTGCCCCGATACCCCAGAGAGAAAAGGTGCCGCTATTTTTCGTCGGGAAATTCAGTTTGAATGAAAAATCCTGGTACCCTATTTTCCCGGCGTCCTCAGGAATTAACGGGCCCAGCAGGCTGTATGTGGAGTACCGGTAGTTAAAAAGATACGAGGCATTACTGCCTTTGGATAATGGCCCTTCCGACGAAAGGTCGGTGCCGATTATTCCAAGCTGAAAAGTATGTTCATGCTTGTCATTATTTCCCGTACGCATTTTTATATCGAACACACCTGAAAGGGCATTTCCGTATTCGGCAGGAAAAGCGCCGGTGAAAAAATCGGAGTTAGCCAGCATCTGGCTCGAAAGGGCCGTTATACCACCGGCGCCGAATGTGGTAACATTGGCAAAATGTGTCGGGTTCGATATTTCAATGCCTTCCATTCTCCAAAGCAATCCGCGAGGCGAGTTCCCGCGGATAATAATCCCGTTGTTACCAACCTCTGAAGCAACTCCGGCAAACGACCCGGCCAGCCGTGCCGGGTCGTCGTAGCCGCCGGCATAGCGATTGGCTTCTTCCACACTCAGTTGTCGGGCGCTGATGGTTGCCATGGCATTAACCGGCTTTTCTTTCGAGGTACGGGCTACCACCTTTACTTCTTCCAACTGTTCGGTTAACTCTTTCAGTCCGGCATTCAAAACTACTTCTTTTCCCGAGCCAACCAGTATTTCGCGGAACAGGTAATTCTCGTAGCCAATAAAACTCACGACAATATCGTAACGCCCTGGTTGGATATTCCATAACCGGTATTCCCCGTTTTCGTCGGTAATGGTGCCAACCTGAGGACTACTTCCTAAAAGTACCACGCTGGCACCGGGTAAGGGGGTTTCTGTTACCATGTCGGTAATGCAGCCTTTTATTACCTGCCCTCCTGTTTGTGCTAATATAGCCTGAGATGCCAGAAATATAATAATTCCGGCAAAGAATAGTTTTCTGATCATTGTTTAATTGATTTTGTAATCATTGTTTCACTTGGCAAAGATCAGTTTATAGCCTATTTTTGGCAATACTGAAAAATCAGTATTATTGAGTAAGATAACATTCATATGAGTATGCAGGATTTTGATATAAATAAGTTGGATTACACGATACTTGACCGGCATATCGAATTTTTAGAGTCGATCAAATCGGTGCATAACAGTGCCATCTCTATTTTTGATTTACATAGAATGCAACATGTTTATTTGTCGTCAACTTTTGAAGGCTTGCTTGGCTGGGATTTAAAGGAAGCCGGAAAACCCGGAAACGAATATATGAACAGCAGGATGCATCCGGAAGACATGGACCATTTAAACCGAGTATCGGCTCAGTTTTTCGAATTAATACTGAAGGTTAAAAAAGAGGACCGTGCCAACATGGGCCATTATAAGATGGTGATGGATTACCGTACCAAAGGGAAGGATGGGACGTATGTGCGGGTGATTGAGCAACACAAGCTGTTGGAATTGGATCGGGATGATAATGTTTGGCTGGCACTTTGCATCCTCGATTTGTCGCCTGACCAGGATTTGCAGAGCCTTTGCCGTTACCGGCTGGTGAATGCAAAAACAGGTGAATTGTATCATCTGCCCAAAACCAATCTGTACACCAACCTTAGTTTGCGTGAACAGGAAATTTTGCAGTTGCTGGCTAAAGGTTTGATCAGTAAACAGATTGCCGACCAGTTGTTTATATCGGTTAACACGGTCAATACACACCGCCAGCGCATCCTCGAAAAATTATCAGTCAGCAATACTACTGAAGCCGTGCAACATGCTACACGGCTGGGGTTGATTTAAAAAATTATTTAATATCCTGAACTGTGACATTCGAATGACTTCATTTCCCATGTCTAAATTTTGATCAAAATCGGTTACAGTCTGCTATGCAGGCATATTTTTATATTTTTGAACAGCCTCCTTTCATTTTGAGGAAAGTTTATAGCATCAAATTACCTTGAAATTTTGGAAACCCGTAAAACAGAATTAAGCAATTGCCTTTTAAGTTTGCGATTTGTATATTTGAAACAAAAAATATGGATACGATAGAACTTCGAAATAATTTTCACCATTTAATCGATTCAATAAGCAATGACAATGTATTGTCTAAGTTTTATTCTATCATGGTGAAAATAAGAGAACATCAGGAAGGAAAATTGTGGGCAAGACTTTCTGAATCGGAGCGGGAAGAATTAATAAAGGCCGATATTGAATCAGATGATCCGGTCAATTTAATTCCTCATTCTGAAATAGAAAAAAAACATAATAAATGGCTCTAACCATATATTGGTCGAAAAGAGCTGACAAAAAATCGACAAAATAATCCGTTTTTTGCAGGAAGAATGGGGCGAAACCGTGGTAAAGGCCTTTGTTAAAAAAGTATATGATTTTCTCGATATTCTTCAGGAATTTCCGGAAATCGGCACTTTGGAAAATGCAGAAAGAAATATTCGTGGTTTTGCTATCGTTAGGCAACTTACACTATTTTACAAAATTCAGGGAAATAAAATCATTCTCCTGAATTTTTTTGATAACAGGATGAAATCCCCAAAAAAATATTAACTTTTTTTTGCAAACAGAAATAGCCGGGAAAGTCTGGAGGCAAAATAGAATAGTTCTTCCTGTGTCATGATATTTATAATTTTATGGATGGAAGAGGAGTAATAGAAATAGGTAAAATAGAGAACACGGCACGTGATACAATCGTGCGGCAACGGGGCTATTGAAGAAATAAAAACCGCGCCATCCTCTTTGGAAAAAGGAATGGCGCGAGAACAAGAGACCAATAACACCCTGTCTCACTTAGTTATTTGTTTCTCCGGTTTCAGAGGCTTCTTTCGAGATCGTCCGCCGGATTCGTACTTTTTGGTTTACCGTATCAACCAATTCGGCCACATTAGCGGCAAGGGTTCCGTAAACAGCCGACTTAGCCTTCAACGAGGCATTTGTAGTCGTCAGGTAGCCATCTTCTTCAATTGCTGCTTTACTAATGGCTGAACTGACATTACTGGCCACATCGGCTGTTTCGCCAATAGTGGCGGCTTAATAATATATCCATAATAAATTTAGTTTAAAATACTATAAATTAAGGGTGTCCGGATGGTCCGTCCGATAAGGGCAGATATTGGAGAATTGTTTTTTCCGATATTAAAGAAATTACAGAGGATTTAACTATTATCATAATGATCATGTTTTTTTCTACGCTATTCAATTTACGAAATTTGGAGCTTATATTTTGCACTTATTCTTCAAATATGTTCAAAAACACAAAATAAAACATCTTATTATTTTAGTCAGATAGTCTATTACATATACATAGTAACTTAAGCTGAAATATTTCCATAGGTGAAAAATGATAGCGATTATGCTATATACAATTCTTCCGGGTAATATTCCATGGGGATTTTACTCAAATAATTTTTCAGGCAATATTCCGGTGGAATTTTGGTCAGAATAATTTTTTCGGGCGATATTCCATAGGGATTTTAGCTTATATGATTTTTTCAGGGTAATATTCCAATGGGATTTTGGATTCCGGTCGGATGCTTTGATGAGTGTATGCAACGCTAACGTAACAAAACCAACTCCAAGGATTGAACCGGCAACTACATCCATTAAAAAATGCTGGGACAAATAGACCCGGGAATAACCGGTAAGCAGGGCAAATACGAAGAACAACGGTTTTAATCCGTTCTTTTTTGTGACTGCTGCCAGGGTAAAGAATACCGTAAAAGCGGTTGTGGCATGTCCCGAAGGGAAACTGTTCATATAGTGTAACTTTATTCCTTCTACCAGGTAAAGTTTATGGCTTCCGTACATTTCAAAGTATTTTACAGGACGGTACACGCCAGGGAATAAGACATGTTTTAATACATAGACTACTATGACACTTGCGATAACTGCAAAAATAAAAGCATTTGTCAATTTGCATTTCCGTGTCAACAAATAAACAAATACAAAAACATACATTATCCCGTTCCCGAAGTATGTTATTATTCTGAAGAACGTATCAAAAAAAGGGGAATGAAACGAATTAAGAAACACATGAATAGTTGCTTTTGAATAAAGCATCATAAAAAGAATGCATATCAAAAGAAAAACAATGTAAGGGCAAAAGAAAAAGAGGTTATTTCTGATCAATTGTTTCATTTTCTTCAGAATTTATAAGACAAATACAAACCGGCAGTCTGGTTCGAATAACGCGGGACGATAACAAGGTTAGAAGGTTTCTTTCTCCACCTGTACCGGTGTGTTGCGTAAACCAGGCGGGTTGTGGCAATTCCTATCGCTGCCCCTGCCAACACATCGGGCAGCCAGTGGTTATTGTTGACTATACGCATAATTCCGGTTGCCGAAGCCATGGAATAAGCAGCAATTGAATACCATATACTTTCATCCTTCATTTCCATGTGCATGATGGTGGCATTGCAAAACGCTGTAGCCGTATGCCCGGAAGGAAACGATGTATAAGAACTATTATCAGGACGTAGCATTCCCGTAGTACGCTTCAGATTGGTTACGATTAACCCGGTAAGCAAATGGGCTTTAGCAGCAAGTATAGCCGTGTTTATCCCATCGCTCCTGCCTTTGATCCCTGCCAGTTTTAGCCCCCCGGTAATAGCTAAGGGGGCATATTGAAGGTAATTGTCAATGTTACTCCTGAAATCCAGTATTTTATGAATGTCTTTTTGAAAAGAATATTTGTCGAAGGGACTGTCTTCTGCTGCATTATCAGAAACGGAATACAAAGAAAAAGCCAATAATGTAACCGGGACATAATAAGGTCTGAGCTTATTAAAGAAACTATTTTTTTTATAAAAAATGTTTGGTTCATAATGGTCGGGAAATTTCCATTTATCGCCTGGTAATAGTTTTAGCTCTGGCTCTAACCTTGTGCTGTGGGGTATATAAAAAAGTTCGGATTGCGGTTTCAGATAAAGTTGTAAATTAATGGTATCTTTTTTGGGAACAGCCTCCTGGCCTGTCGCTATTTTTACGAACACGACACCTGTTACAAACAAATAAAAATTTATCTTCATGTCTAATGAATTGATTTTTATTAAATTGTGAGTGAATTTATTAACAGGGTATGTCTCCGGGAAAAATAATCGGCGAACAGTAAAACTTTAATGATTAGCAGGCGTAAGGGGATGAATAACATGCACTTCATCCCCTTAAACATGTCGAACACCGATTATTGTTTTCCGGCACAAGATATTTTTTAATATTTCGTTTTATTTAGTTATGAAGTTGAAAAAAGAATACATATATCATTTTATTCTTGCGGTGCTCTTATCCGTATTTATGTTTTTTGATGAAGAGAAACGGGAATTTGAGTCAGGGTATCTTTTTATTGCCGGAAACTATATGCTTTGTGCAATATTTATCAGTTATGTATTAATTCCTTTTTTTTATTATAAAAAACGTATAGCCGAATTTTGTATTTACACTGGTCTGGCTGTATCTGTAAATGTTTTTATTGAAGAACTTGTTATTGAACCCATATGCTTTGATGCCCCAATAGAAGAAGAATTAAGCGATATTATATTTTCATTTGCCCATGCTGTTCCGGCAATGATAATTTTGGTAGGCTTTAAATTTTTATGGGATGCCAACGCGAAACGAAAGCAACTCGACGAGTTAAAACAACTGATGGTTGAGAACAAAATGCAACTCTTAAAATCTCAGATAAACCCGCATTTTTTGTTTAACAACCTGAATAACATTTATTCGTATGCTGTTGAACAATCGCCCAAAACACCTTCGTTAATTTATGAACTTTCCCATGTGCTCAGGTATATGTTATACAATTACAAAGAGAAATATGTGCTGTTAAAAGACGAGGTACAACATCTGTGGAATTACATAAAACTGAATGAATTACAAATGGAACACAGGGGAAAGGTGGAATTTGTGGCAGGTGATTTTTCCGGGAATTATAAAATTTCCCCCTCAATACTGATTGTATTTGTTGAAAATGCTTTTAAACACAGTCTGTCGAGCCTGACAGACAAAGTGCGTATTTCTATTAAATTAGAGGTTTTAAATGATATTCTTAACTTTTATTGCGAGAACAACTATTCACAAAACTCAAACCTGCAAGACATTTCAGGGGGCATTGGGCTTAACAATGTAAAAACACAACTAAAACTGGTTTATCCTGATGCCCACGAACTTACGATAAAAAAAGAAGAAAACCTTTATGCTGTTAAACTCACGATAGATTTAAAAGAACGCACCGATGATAAATTGTATTATAGTTGAGGATCAGCCTCCGGCACAACGTTTATTAAAGAAATACATCTCCGAAACCGACGGCCTTGAGCTTTGCGGAATATTTAGCGATGCCCTTTCTGCCATGAATTTTCTGAATAAAATTTCTGTTGATTTAATCTTTCTCGACATACATTTGCCTAAAATTTCCGGGCTTAACTTTATCAGCATTCTTTCGCCCAGGCCACTTGTTGTTTTAACAACGGCCTTTCCCCAATATGCCCTGGAAAGCTATGAGTTAGACGTAGTTGATTATCTTCTGAAACCATTTACCTTTGACCGTTTTTTTAAAGCTATACTTAAAGTGAGAAGGCTGCTCGGGCAAACAAGCTCCCCTGCACAAAACCCACAGGATGCCGGTGATATATTGATAAAAGAGGGCTACAGTTATTTTCGGGTAAAAATCAGTGCTATCATTTATTTAAAATCTGACGGGGATTATACATTTATCGTAACTTCCGGGAAAAAATACATGACATTAAACCCTTTAAAGTATTGGTTGGAACAATTGCCTGACAATAAATTTTATCAGATTCATCGTTCTTATGTCGTTAATATAAATT
Organism: Prolixibacteraceae bacterium; assembly: GCA_963662895.1. GTDB lineage: Bacteria > Bacteroidota > Bacteroidia > Bacteroidales > Prolixibacteraceae > GWE2-42-39. Next base: position 2,966,258 of record OY759981.1, read on the forward strand.
GTATTGAAAAGGTAACGGGAAATTTTGTTGAATTAAATGAAAATGAACTGAAAATACCAATAGGTCGTGTGTTTAAAAAAGAATTTATGGAAATTTATCTCGACAGAAAAAATCTATCCTGAATTCGGCTAATAATTTTGTTACAAAAACCTTATTTTAACCCGAATGTTTTCAAAAAACTGGTGACCGAAGCTGCCGGTAATTACACATCATATATTATTCTTCCATTCGACTCACCCGACATCTTTCAATCGCTGAAACTCCTGCCTCAAGAACAAGTAGAAATGGTCACTTTATTTCTTAACAGTTCCTAAGTTCCCCGGAAATTAAAAATTCAACATCAAATAAATAACTAAAATTCAACGATTTGAAATTTAGTTATATAGTAGGGAAACTGGTATTTCCGGCACTTCAGGATGGGATCGGAGGTAATAAAAAAAGGCTTCCTTATATAAGGAAGCCTTTTTGTGTATATCCCGGATAGTATCTTAATCGGATAAAGTGTAACGCACAAAAGCAGTTACTTCTAAATCTTTATCATTTGATTTCAGATAATCAGCAACTGTTTGTTTGCTTTCTTTGATAAAAGCCTGGTTCATCAACGTATTTTCTTTGAAAAATTTCTGCAGGGCGCCTTGTGCTATTCTATCAAGCATTGCTTCTGGTTTGCCTTCCATACGGAATTTTTCTTTAGCAATTTCCAGTTCTTTGCTAACCACCTCTGCCGGGACTGAATCTTTGTCAATCGCAACAGGGTTCATCGCTGCAACCTGCATTGCTATGTCTTTCGTAACTTGCTGGTCAACGTCGGCTTTGTTAAAGCCTACCAATGTAGCAAGTTTGTTTCCCGGGTGAATGTATGCAACCACCTTTTCAGCTTTCAGGTTTGAATAAAAAGGCAAATCAAGTTTTTCACCGATTACCCCTGTTTGTTCCAATACCTGGGCTTCAATAGTGCGGCCATCCATATCGATAGCTTTAACAGCATCCAGGTCAGCAGCACCGGTAGCAATTGCAAGGTCAAGAATTTTCCCTGCAAATGCAATAAAACCTTCATTTTTGGCAACAAAGTCAGTTTCGCAGTTCAATACTACCAAACCACCCGTTTTTTTGTCGTCGGAAACTTTAGCCAAAACAACGCCTTCAGTTGCCTCCCTGTCGGCACGTTTGCTGGCAACCAGTTTCCCTTTTTCGCGGATAATCTCGGTTGCACGTCCGAAATCTCCGTTTGCTTCGGCAAGGGCCTTTTTACAGTCCATCATGCCGGCCCCCGTCGCTTTACGCAACTTCATTACATCTGCTGCACTAATTGACATTTTATATATCGTCTTTTTAATGAATACTAAAATTACTTGTCTTTTTCTTTGGTATTAACTTCTTCCTTCTCTTTCTCCTCTTCAAAATCGTGGTCAGAAGCTTTTCTTTTTGTCTTCTTAACAGTTGTTGAATCTTCTTTTTCCCTTTCCATCTTACGCTCGGTCATCCCTTCTCTGACGGCATCAGCCATAAGCCCGACAATTAATTTTATCGATTGAGAAGCATCGTCATTGGCCGGAATAACAAAATCAATCCCTTCCGGATCGGAATTGGTATCAACCATTGCAAAAATCGGGATACCCAGGCGTTGAGCTTCACGAACAGCAATTTTTTCTTTCAGTACGTCAACAACAAATAAAGCAGCCGGTAAACGGGTCAGGTCGGCAATACTGCCCAGGATTTTTTCCAGTTTCGCACGCTGACGGGTAATTTGCAGTTTCTCACGTTTCGACAGGTTATCCCATGCGCTTTCTTTCATCAGCTTGTCGATCGACATCATTTTTTTCACTGCTTTACGGATCGTCGGGAAGTTGGTAAGCATCCCCCCTGGCCAGCGTTCAACAACATAAGGCATGTTAACACTCCCTATCTGATCGGCAACAATATCCTTAGCTTGTTTTTTGGTGGCAACAAATAAAACTTTCCTTCCTGATTTTATAATTTGCTTTAATGCTGCGGCAGCCTCGTCAATTTTTACAATTGTTTTTTGAAGGTCGATAATGTGAATCCCGTTTTTCTCCATAAAAATATATGGGGCCATGTTGGGGTTCCATTTTCTTTTCAGGTGCCCGAAATGTACTCCGGCATCCAGTAATTCATTGAAATTTGTTCTTGGCATCTTTTTACTTTTTATTATTTTTTTTTCAAAAGCAACTGCTAAGTAGTTCCGGCCTTGCCGGAAGTCTCAGCAATTTAGATCCATAGCAAAATATTTTTGGGATAAAAATATTAACGTTTTGAGAATTGGAATCTCTTGCGTGCTTTGGGTTGACCCGGTTTTTTACGTTCAACCTCACGGGGATCTCTGGTTAAGAAACCAGCATGCTTTAATTCTGGTCTTGATTCAGGATTAATCTCAATCAAGGCACGGGAAATTGCTAAACGCAATGCTTCAGCCTGGCCTGAAATACCACCGCCATCCAAATTAGCTTTGATGTCGTATTCCCCGGCAACATTCAACAGGTTCAGTGGTTGTAAAACCACGTACTGAAGTGTGCCGAACGGAAAGTACTCTTTTAGTCCCCTTCCGTTGATCGTGATATTTCCTTTACCTTCACTGACGTAAATGCGTGCAATAGCAGCTTTCCTACGTCCGATCGTGCTAACTACTTCCATTGTTGTTATTTAATTGTGCTTAAATCAATTACTTTTGGTTGTTGTGCTTCCTGATTGTGCTCAGGGCCTACATAAACTTTAAGGTTTGTAAACAATTTACGCCCCAAACGGTTTTTAGGCAACATCCCTTTTACTGCTTTTTCAATCAGCCGTTCAGGATATTTAGCCAAAATTTCCGAAGGGTTTTGTATTCTCTGTCCTCCCGGATAACCTGAATGACGAACATAAACTTTGTCGTTAATTTTATTCCCTGTTAAACTGACTTTTTCTGCATTGATAATGATTACATTGTCACCACAATCAACATGAGGAGTATAATCAGGTCTATTTTTACCTCTTAGAATTTTAGCTACTTTGCTGGCCAGACGTCCCAATATCTGATCGGTAGCATCAACAACAAACCATTCTTTTTGAACCGTGGCTTTATTGGCCGATACGGTTTTGTAACTTAGTGTATCCACTTGTTTTTTAATTAAAAAATTAAACACTAAACCCGCAATTCATATAATTTTAATATCAGTATTATCCGGAATTTACCAACCCAGCATCAGTTGATAAGAATTATAACACCAATATTTACAGTTATTTACAAGAAATGCGTGAACGAACAATAATCGGGACTGCAAAAGTATCCCTTTTTTTCTAAAATCCAAGAGGAAAGCCAGGACAAATTTAATTTTAACGAAAAGATTTTCAAGGAGTAGAATTTTTTTGACGGGGGTGTACAACAAAATCTTTGAAATCCCCAAAAATCACTTCTTTCCTGGCTCCCCTTGGGGTAGGGGTAAAACAGGAAAGAAGTGATTTTTGGGAAGTCCCTTTTAGTGGATTTAGGGGTAAAAAGTGGATTTTGTTGTACATCCATTGAAGGGGGACCTCAGAGGTGTTGAAAAATCGCAGGGATTGTATTTGCAGGGATAATTTTATTATTCGATATTTCGTTAATTTTAAAACGTTGCTATAATTTCAGATTTTGGATGGCATTTTTACCTGGGATTAAGAAACCGGCCCATCGCCAGATTTACTACTGGACACTGGTTGCAGTTACTGTAAGTTTACCTGTTTCGAAGGCGCTGATGAGCATTTTCCCTTTTGTCCTTCTCATCAACTGGCTGTGTGAGGGCAGGCTGAAGGAAAAAATCAGGATATGGTTTTCCAATCCTTCTGTCTGGTTGATAACTTCTGTTTTCGGGTTGTATCTGCTCGGTTTGCTTTGGACCGACAGCTTGCAATGGGGTATTCACGACCTGAAAATACAAATTCCACTGCTGATTTTTCCATTGGTAATTGGCACTTCAGAGCAGCTAAATTTCAAACAGATAAAAACGATTATCCAATTTTTTACAGGCGCTGTGGTTTTTGCAAGCCTGTGCAGCCTGTATGTGTGGCTGGGCTTTTCGGACACCGGGATATACGATATACGTGACATTTCGCTTTTTATTTCACATATTCGTTTTTCGCTGCTGGTCAACATTGCCATTTTTTCACTTCTCTGGTTGGTATTTAACCCGGGAACTGGAACTTCCGTGAAAGAGAAAATGATTAATTTACCGGTTGTGGCTTGGTTGATCCTGTTTCTTTTTATTCTGGAATCGGTTACCGGGATCGTTGTTTTTATCATCGTTTCAGTGGTACTTGTCCTTTGGCTGTCATTCAGGATTAAGCATGTGGTGCTTCGGTTTTTTGTCTATGTTTTTATACTGATGATCCCTGTTTTTATCGGTGCTTATGTCACCCGCGGTATCAATGAATTTTATCATACTGAAAAAAAATCGGAGGATGATTTGAACGTGAAGACAAAACAGGGAAATTTCTATTCAAATGATTTGCAGAATAAGCAACTCGAAAACGGGCATTATGTGTTTCTCTTTATTTGTGAAGACGAACTGAGGGAGGCATGGAACCAAAGGAGTATTTTTCAGTATGATTCTGTATATACAGGTGGGTTTAATAAATATGCCCTTATAAGATATATGACCTCAAAAGGTTTGAGAAAAGATGCAGAAGGTCTCTCTAAACTGAGCAGTGAGGATATTTATAGTATTGAAAAAGGCATTCCGAATTATCTGTTCTCGAATAAATATTCACTTAGTAACCGTATCTACCAGACTATATGGGAATTCAACGAGTATAAGAACGGGGGAAGTCCTGCCGGTAGTTCTGTGGTACAGCGAATAGAATATTTTAAGATTGCCTGCCAGATCATCAGCGAACATTTCTGGTTTGGCATCGGTACTGGTAGCTATTTCCCGGCTTACCAGAAAAAATACGATAAACATCCTTTCTTCCACGAACAAAAATACAGGCAACGGTCTCACAATATGTTTCTTAGTTACTGGGTCGATTTTGGATTAATAGGTCTCATCTATATTAGTTTTGCATATGTCTACCCGGTTTTCAGACAGAAAAAAACAAAAAGCTATTTACTGCTGGTGTTCAGCTTAATTGTTTTCCTTTCTTTTTTTAATGAAGACACATTGAACAACCACGATGGCATTACTTTTTTCTCCTTTTTTTATTCTTTATTTTTATTCAGTAAGTATGAAAGTGGAGCGTCTGCCAAATAAGTTTTTCCAGCGCGATGTACTGGAGGTTATTCCCGGGTTACTTGGTAAAATACTGGTGCGCCGGTTCCCTGATGGTTCTGAAAAACGATATGCCATTACTGAAGTTGAGGCTTACCGTGGTTCTGTGGATTTGGCCTGTCATGCAGCCAAGGGGCGTACTGCCCGTACCGAAGTGATGTTTGGTGAAGGAGGTCACGTGTACGTGTATTTTATTTACGGCATGTACTGGATGCTGAATTTTGTAACCTCTGCTGTTAATGATCCGCAGGCCATCCTGATTCGTGGTGTCGAAGGTTTTTCCGGGCCCGGGAGGGTAGGGCGCGAGTTACAACTCGACAAAAGTTTTTACGGCGAAAGCCTCGAAGTGTCGGCACGTTTATGGGTCGAAAACGCACCTCCCGTGAAAAATTACCGGACAAGCCCCCGGATTGGCGTCAAGTATGCCGGCGAAAAATGGGCCGGTAAACCGTGGAGGTACTTCATATGAAATGCATAAAAGTAATATATTTGATACAACATTTTTAATCCGGAATAAAAATCAATCTTATGAGACAATTATTTTTCCTGGCCCTTTTTTGTATTTTCCTGCAAACTGGTATCTGTTCTCCGGCAGTTTATCCGCTCGAAGTAAAAACCGTAAAACTCAGCAACGGTTTTACGGTCTGGCTGAACGAAGACCATTCGCAACCTAAAATTTTCGGGGCCGTGCTTGTTAAAGCAGGGGCTAAAGATTGTCCGAATACCGGTATCGCCCATTATTTCGAACACATGATGTTTAAAGGAACCGAAAAGATAGGCACCATCAATTATGCTGCAGAAAAGGTATTGCTCGACTCGATTGCTCTGAAATACGACGAGCTTGCAGTAACCAAAGACAAAGAACGACGAAATTTAATCCAAAAAGAAATAAACGGGCTGACTGTCCGTTCGGCAGCCTATGCCATTCCAAATGAATTCAGCAGGCTGATCTCGAAATACGGGGGAAGCGATCTAAATGCAGGAACTTCGAATGATTACACCGTTTACCTCAATGTTTTTTCACCTCCATACATCAGGCAATGGGCCGAACTTAACAGTGAACGGCTGATTGACCCGGTTTTCCGTTTGTTTCAGAGCGAGCTGGAAACGGTTTACGAAGAGAAGAACATGTACAATGACTTCATTGGTTTACAGGCCATAGAAAAAGTAACCGAACGTTTTTTTGCTCCACACCCGTATGCCTATCCAATTGTTGGCAGCACCGAAAACCTGAAAAACCCGCGACTTTCAGAAATGATGAAATTCTTTGACGAGTACTACGTAGCCGGGAACATGGGACTTATCCTTTGCGGTGATTTCCATTCAGAAGAAATTATGCCGGTACTCGAAGAAACATTCGGGCGTATCAGGCAGGGGAAAGCCCCGGAAAGAGAAATACCAGCCCCGGCCCTGTTTAAAGGAAGAGAAACGTTTAAGGCCAGGATACCGATTCCTTTATTAAAAGCAGAAGCAATATGCTGGCGGGGTGTCCCGGCCAACCATCCCGACGAAGCAGCGCTGAATATTGCTGCTGGCTTACTCGACAACAGCAATAACACCGGCTACCTGAATAAACTGACAGTAGACGGCGACGTAATGGCTGCCGGTTTTATGAATGAAAGTATGAACGACGCAGGCCTCATTGGCTTGCTCATTGTCCCCAAAATATTCGGGCAATCGTGTTCAAAAGCAAAAAAACTGGCTATGCATGAAGTAGAACGGATAAAAAACGGTGATTTTACCGATGAAGCGTTTAACAGTCTTAAACTGGAACAGAAACGTAATTACGGGAAGGAACTTGAAAATATCGACTCGCGGGCAGAAATAATGCTGGACCTTTATTCCGAAGGAAAAAGCTGGGATAGCTACCTGGACGATATCAAAGCCATTGATTCGATTACCAGGGACGATGTTGTAAAAGTGGCTAATAAATATTTTACCGGTAATTACCTGGACGTGATGAAAAGAACCGGCAATTACCCGAAAGATAACCTTCCGAAACCCGGTTTTGCGCCTGTTGTACCAAAAAATGCCGAAGCAAAGTCGGAATATGCAAAAAAGCTGGAACAAATTCCGGTAGCCCAAAGCCAGTCGCGTTTTCTCGATTTTAAAAACGATGTGAAAACCATCCGGCTTGCTCCCAAAGCAACACTGTATGTAACCACAAACCCGGTAAATAATATTTTTACCCTCGATATCGAATTTGCAAAAGGTACCCTTGAATCGAAATTACTCGGTCCAATGACCAGCTATATCAACCTGCTGGGTACCGATTCCCTTCCGTGTGTCCGGCTAAAAGAACAATTTCAGCAATTAGGGAGCAGTATGTCTTTTGATTCCGAAGATGATAAATTTGTTGTCCACCTGTCGGGGTTCGACCCGTATTTACCACCTACACTGGCTCTTGCCGGCGACTTTATGAAGCATATAAAAGACGATCCGTCAAAAATGAAACAGGTGATCGACGATGCAAAAATTGAAAAACGGGCCCTAAAGAAGTCGGCTGACGAAATGGCTTCTGCCCTGCTTGACAAAGTGCGTTACGGCGACCAGTCGGAATATCTCAACTGCCTGTCGTTACCGGAACTGAAAAAACTAAAAGGCAGTGACCTTATTAATGAATTCAAAAATATTATTCAGGTTGAATGCGACATTCATTACTGCGGAAGCCTGCCGGCAGATGAAGTTGCATCAGTAATAAACCGGAATATTGATACGGAAGCAATACATATCTCCTCGAATAACCCGGTATACCGAGAACCGGCCCCGTGCAGCAAACCACTCGTTTATTTTATCGATATGCCGAAGTCTTCTCAAAGCATCGTGTATGAATACATGCCCGGTAACAAGGAGTTTTCGGAAAAAGAAAGGCACGAAGCCGCCTTGTTTAACAGCTATTTTGGGGGCGATATGAGTTCGCTCCTTTTTCAGCAGGTACGTGAATTCCGTTCGCTGGCCTACTGGGTAGAGAGCCGGTATATTGTTCCGCCTTACGTGCACCGCGACCAACCGGGGCAGTTTGTAACCATGCTTTCAACCCAATGCGACAAAACCACCGATGCCTTAACTGTTCTCGACTCGCTGGTACATGCCATGCCTGAGAAAACAGAACGGCTTAGTATTGCCAGTCAAAGCATTAAAAACAAGATAAATAACGATTATCCCCCGTTCAGGGAAAGGTCAGAAGAAATTGCATCATTAAAACGCGAAGGCTACCTTTCTGATCCGAACCGCGAGTTACTGAACGACATCTCCGGCATGGACATGCAAAACATTAGCAGTTTTTACCGTAAAAACATAAAAGACCGGCCCATCGCTTACATCGTGGTCGGGAACAAAAAACGGATTGATATGAAAAAACTGGCTTTATGGGGAACGATTGTAAATGTGAAGACTAAAGAAGTGTACCGGTAATTTTCCGGATCCGGGTCGGGCTCGGCACGTTGAGAAGCCCGGAGGGCTATCCTGTTCATAACGCCGGGCGAAACCCGGAGGAAAAAGCCCCTAACCATACCGGCGCATCTGCCGGGATTGAAACACGAATCACCTATGCGCCGGACAAAGAAAACCTGAGATGGGAGAAAGGAAAACATGGGAGGCATGGAACCGTTCTTTTTTTTAGAAAACGGTTCCTTTAATGAGTACGGTATGTAGACAGGGCGATAAGATTGCTTCTCCGGCAACTGCCGGATGCCTATGATAGATTTCGATAAAGTCTGTATATGACCTCAGAATAGAAAAAACTCCAGAACTCTTATCCGTTCAACCATCAAATTTACAGGTTGTCATTTTGGTCCCGGGCGCATGGGAGAAGAATCTTTAACTTCACGGCTCTAAACATGAGCCACTCCCTGCATCCAGGGTGACTTACTAATGTTAGTAAGTCACTCTTACCAGTGTTAGTAATTCATTCTTACTAGTATTAGTAAGTCGCTCTTACCAGTATTAGTAATAATGCCATCCCTGCTTTTCACCTGCCTGTGAATGGGGAACTTGACTCCCGGATACCTTTCCTGTCAGAAAAGATACTGCTTTTATCTCTACACAACAGGGCAACCAGTACGGGTCTCCTGTTTTTCCACCGGGATAAATCCCGGCATTATGCACAGGATACACCTGTCGGTGTACCAGGAAGTGCGCTCAGAATAGAGGCTGTCCAAAAATCGTCTTTTTGAACAGCCTCTTCCAGCTACCTTTTCGTGTCCTGCTTAATTATCATATCCCGGATTCTGAACAAGTTGATCATTCCGGTTGAGTTCTTCCCGTTTAATCGGCAGGAAGTAACATTTATCCTTCCACTGCCGGGCTTCCTGGGCAGAAAGATCTGTTTTCGTATAATGATAATCATAGAGATCTTCATCATGTTTGTAGATATCCTGGGCGCCAATGCCGGCTTTGAGCGTCGCTTCAATATGCGCACCGTGCAGTCCGGTGATACCGGGAGCGTCAGGTGCGATCATCCAGCGCCGTATATCCCAGTACCGTTGTTCCTCAAATGCCATCTCGATACGACGTTCATGCTGGCAGGCTTTTCGCAGTTCATCCTGATCGCTGGTGGTAATATCAGGAAGCATAGCCCTGTCTCGTATTTTATTTAACCATGTTTTCGCTTCCGGCAGATCGCCTAATTCAATACAGGCTTCTATATAATCGAAAATGACTTCAGTGTAACGCATAAAGACCCAGGGGGCTTCGGCTTTTTCGGTTTGCCCGTCAATATCCGGATCAATAAACTTTTTCAGGTAATAGCCGGTATAGGTTCCGTTCCATGTTTCTCCTTTGCCGGTACGTGTATCCATTCCATGCCAGTATTCATCTACATTTTCCTGGGACGGATCGGTTTGGTAAGCGCCGGTCTGAATCTGTCCGTAAGGATCATATACCGCATAATCACTTGGGCGTTGTCTCCATTGCATGCCGTCATACATAATACTGGCATAAAAACGGGCTTCCCTGTTTTTGTAAGGGGCTGACTGGTCATCAGGGTTGTTCCCGTCGAAAGCAGAACCATCGGCCATTTCATAATCGTCAACCAACTCCCCGATAGGAACGTTTCCTCCCCATAAATGATACCCGCATGGTCCGTTGAACTTAGCCGGCCAGCAACCACTTTCATCTTTTGTATTAATAAAATAACGGGCAAAAATGGTTTCGCAGTTATCCGTTAAAAAGAAATTCTGAAATTCCTCTGCCCTTTCCGTAACTGTTTCCCCTGAAAAAACGGCCAGACTGTGGTCGTAACTGTTGGTGATCAGTGCTTTTGCAGCATCGCGGGCTGCTTTCCACCGGTCTTCACGGCTCCCTTGGGTATAAAACAGCAGTTCTTTTTGGGCATAACCGGCCAGCAGGGAAGATTTGGCCGTGGCCGTTGCTTCGTCATGAAGATCGCTGGCAGCATCAGTCAGTACACGGGCCTTTAATGCCAGGCAGGCTTCGTAAGTGGCACGGCCCTTCGGAGTGTCGCTGTAGTGATAGTCCTTTAACAGTTGTGCTGCATTGTCGATGTCGCTGATGATCTGATTAATACATTCCGTATAAGTATTCCTTGGAACCGTATAATCTTCTTCTCCAAGAGTGTAGAGCTCAAGGACAATCGGTACCCCTCCATACCCACGGGTCAGACGATGCAAAAAATAAGCCCGGAGGAAGTAAGCTTCTCCCTTTAATTGCTGTTTGTTGCTGTCATCAAATTCTGCGTTATCCACATTCAGGATAAAATCATTACAACTACGGATACTCCGGTACAGGCGTCCCCACTGGTGTCCACTGTCCTCGTCTTCGCTGAACCATCCCAGGTCGGTCTCGTTATACGCAGCTTCATTGGACATTTTTTGCCCGTAATTGTGAATAAACAGCGATTCGTCTGTTACCGATGATTGCATACATTCTGCAAATCCGGCATCCTGGAAGCAGAAGTAAATATCAAACATATAGGCTTCGGCCAGGCCTGCATCTTTCCAGATGGCAGCAGAAGTGATTTCCGTTAAAGGTTGAGTATCCAGGAAGTCCGTATTGCAGGAAGTGAATGAAACTCCTGCGATGACAACGAATGTGAGAATTATGCTATGAATTGTTTTTTTCATGATTTACGCGATTAAAAGGTTAATGAAAAGCCCAGGTTGATCACCCTTGCCTGAGGGTAATACTGCCCGTTATCGGAAGTGCTTTCAGGGTCAACATCCTTTGCCGGGGTAATGGTAAACAAGTTGTATCCATTGGCATATATTCTGAAATCAGCGATTCCTGTAGGGGGTAATAGGGATTTGGGAAGCGAATAGCCAATCTCGAAGTTTTTCAGACGAATGTATCTGGTTTTTTGCATCCAGTAAGTATTATCTCCTGCATTGCCTCCGCCCCAGTATTCCCCGTTCCGGTCGAACGCTCTCGGATCTACGCTGCTGGGATGGTCTGCTGTCCAGTGATGTTTGGCGAAATTTTTCGTGTAATTGCCGATTTCCCCGGATTCAGTGAAATATTTTCCCCACGAACCGGAAGCTCCCTGGAACAGCAGGGTCATATCGAATCCTTTATAGCGGACAAACAGGTTAACACCTCCGGTTAAGGTGGGCTGCCTGGTCTTGTCAAACCGTTTCTGGTCATCAGCAGTAATCTTCCCGTCGCCGTCGATATCCTTAAATTTCATGTCCCCGGGACGAAGGCCATCGTCATTGGTAATTTCATAAACCGGCCTTTCCGGGTCATTGATTTCGTCCCAGTCTTTGAACACCCCATCGTAAATGTAATACAACTCTGTATCCATTGGGTGTCCGGTAGATTTCTGCCATTCAGGGGCTCCCGGCGCTTCATCCCAGAATTTGATCTTATTTTTTGCATAGCCCCCGTTAACCGAGACGGAATAAGTAAAATCTCCCCCGATTTTATCATTCCATTCCAGTTTGAAATCAAATCCACGGTTATTTACTTTTCCTATGTTTTCGGCAGGAAGCGTCAGCCCGGTGGTCTCGGGAACGGAAGCATTGCGTTTCCAAAGAATCTTTGAACGTTTATTGTAAAATCCTTCCAATTCAAAAGACAGTTTATTGAATATCCTCCCTTCGAGCCCCAGGTTATAATTATTGGCCACTTCCCAGGTTACATCCGGGTTGGGGAACCTGCCGATACGCAGGCCTTTTACATCTTCATTGTCAACAATGTATCCCCACTCATAATAGTAAGTGGATAGGTATTGGTATTCCTGTAATTCATCATCGTACCAGATCTGGTCATTTCCCATTTTTCCCCACGAACCTCTTATTTTCAGGTAATCCATAAAGTGAATATGTTCCTTCCAGAAATTTTCGTTTGATATCCGGTATCCCAGGAGAATCCCGGGGAAGAAGCCGAAACGGTGCCCTTTGGGAAACATGTACGAACCGTCCTCACGCCAGACAAATTCAGCCAGGTAGGTCTCCTTAAAGTTATAGGATAAACGTCCGAAATAGCTCATCCGGGCACGTTCCCAGGCTTTCCCGCTGTTTGTCTTTTCTTTGTCACCCCCGGCGCTTAGTGTCTGTATCACGTCCGACAGGTAATATTTCCTTTCCGCGTCGAAATATTCATCGTGTGAGGTTTCTTTTTCACTTCCGGCCAGGATACTTATCGTATGGTCGCCCAGTTTTTTTTCATAACTCAGGATGCCGCGCCATAATTCATTGGTCTGGTCTTCAGAGGACATGGTTAACCGCGGCTTATCGATATTCGGGCCCCTCAGCCCTTTCTCCAGACGGGGTGTTACACCGTCCTCTTCATAAGTCTTGCCGTCCCAGGTATAGAGATACCAGGGCTTAATAAACTTTTTCTCGTGTTTGATATATTTATCCCAGGCAACCGACCCGGTAAATTTCAATCCCTTAATCCAGGGTTGGGTAATCTCTACTTTCACATTTGACTGCAGGTAATAACGTTTGTCGTGATCGTAGCCTGTTGCATCGGTGGTCGTTACCACAGGATTATCGCCGTATTCCTGGTCGGGCCCTGGTAAGCCGTTGGGCCAGAATGCCGGATCGGTAGGCCGGCTGCGGGAGATAGACCGGAATATATCAGAAGCGCTTCTCATGGGATAGTTCCGGTCTTCCCTGCGGAAAACCACATCCAGTGTGGAATGGATATAGGGAGATATCTCCGTGTCGAGGTTCATCCGTCCGTTGTATTGTTTATACCCGGTGGCTGAATTCTTGTAATAAGCATCTTCATTTTTATACCCCAGGGTAGAGAAATATTTCACTTTGTCGGTACCTCCTTCCAGTTGCAGCGAATGGTGGGATAAAGGAGACCAGTCCCTGAATACGGCATCGTACCAGTCGGTATTCGGATGTCCCCACGGATCAGAGCCATCCCGGAACATTTGAATATCTTCATCACTGTACTTGGGCTTGTAGTAATCGCTAATATTATAGTCTGGATTGGTCTTGGGGTTTTTCATTGCCGAATTATATTCCAGTTCATTCATCATCGTGGCATATTGTGCGGCATCGGCCATATCCGGATAGACCGAAGGCTGGGACCATCCCTGGTTAAAAGAATAAGTAACCGACGGCTTACCGGTTTTTCCGTGTCTGGTGGTTACCAGGATCACCCCGTTAGCTGCACGTGCTCCGTAGATAGCTGCCGAGGCATCTTTTAAAACAGAGATCGTTTTTATATCTGCCGGGTTCAGCCGTTCCAGTCCTCCGGCACGGTCGGCCACCCCGTCGATCACCACAAGCGGGTCATTGTCGCCCAGGGTATTGGACCCGCGGATGCGGATGGTTGAGCCGTCGTAGCCGGGTTCGCCTGAACTTTGCATGGTAACGACCCCTGACATTCTACCGGCCAGTGTATTGGATAAATTCATGGCAGGAGACTTGATAAGCTCTTCTCCCTTTACGGTAGCTACCGATCCTGTAACTGTTTCTTTTTTCTGAATTCCGTATCCTACCGCTACTATCTCTTCGATACCCACGGTCGATTCCTCCATTTGTACATCAATGTTGCTTTTCCCGGCAACAGTTATTTCCCGGCTTCTCATGCCCACGAACGAGAATACCAGCGTGGCTTTGTCCGGCACTTTGGTCAACTGGTACTGACCGTCTGTGCCGGTAATGGTTCCAATAGTGGTGCCTTTTACGACAATAGATACACCGGGCAATGGCTGACCGGTCATATCGGTTACCGTTCCGCTAATAGTACGTACAGGCTGCTGGGCAACGGTTTGTCCAGGCAGGGGCCTGCCGGCACAAAGTCCGGTAAGGCCCGGCATAACCGATAAAAGTACAAAGATGAAGATGCCTCGAAAAGGCATTCGTTTTAAATCGTTGTGTTTCATAAATGTTTAGTTTTTATTTAGAAAAGATTTGTTGTACCCCCTCCCTATCCTTGGGGCTTTGCTTCGTTCATTGCAGGGCTCTTGCACAGGACGAAAGCCTCTTTAGGTTCTTAGTGTTTGCCGAAAGGGAATTAGGGGTAATGTTTCAAAAAAGGCATAGCAATGCCAGGAAGTATAACCCCAAGGGTATACAGTCAGAGGAAAAGGAAGAAATGCCTCAAACCTTCAGGGGTTCCGGAAACCCTGAAGGTTTAGATCAAATGTTACCCTATCTTTTTTAAGGAGAGGATGACTTAAGAATGAATAAATTGTCTTTTAAATAGAACATAATTCGAGCAAGTTGTTGATTATAGAGATTTTAATTATTGGTTTCCGATCGTTCCCAGGAGAGATCTGGCTGCATGCAGAACCTCAGGCCTCATTGTTCTGGCTCCGTTAAACATTTTTTCAATAGTTCCTGGTTTATATTTCTTATCTAACATGAGTGAAATCATTTTGTAACTTCCCCATGGTAGCTTTGCTTTTATTTTTGGGATGTCTTGTTTTTCCATTTTCTTTAATTGCTACCTTTGTGCTAAATATCGAGTACAAATATAGAACTAATTCAATATATAAGCAAGAAAGATATAGACTTTTTTCAAATGGTTTTTCAAAACATTATAGAGAGACTTGATTATTTTGCAAAAGCGAAGGGACTTAATGATAATAAAATAACTGTAGATGCAGGGCTTTCCGTAGGATCTCTGGGTAAATCCAGAAAAAGCAAAGGAGGTCTTTATTCTGATAGTATTGAAAAAATACTATGTGCATATTCAGATTTAAATCCGGAATGGCTTTTAACAGGAAAAGGAGAGATGTTAAAAGCCTTGAAAGAAAATCATGCTTTTACAAATCAAGCTCTTTCTATAGACTTGATTAATGAGATTAAGATTCTTGCAGCCGAAAATGCATTACTGAAAAAAGAGAATGAGGAATTAAAACGCAAAATTGACAACTTATTTGGTAATTTTGCTACGGAGCTATAAATCGTTATCAGGAAAACTCGCTAAAATTTCGGAATATATCATCAATAACCCAGGAAAGGAATTTTGTCGTATATCTCATTTATTTTTCGGTTCCATTTTGTAAATTACCGAAAAAATAGAAACAGATGGGCCACCCTGCAGATTTAAAATATAAAATAGGTTTGTCGTTAATTCCAGGGATCGGTTTTGCACTGGCAAAAAATCTGGTTGCCTTCGTGGGCAGTGCCGAAGGTATTTTTCGTGAAAAAGAACAAAACCTGCGAAAAATTCCCGGGATTGGTGAAGTAAATGCAAAGCGGGTTGTTCAGCAAAATGTACTCGAACGCGCTGAGCAGGAAATCGAATTTATCACTAATAACAGTATTGATTGTTTGTTTTATCTTGACGAAAGCTACCCGAAACGACTGTGCGCCTGCAACGATGCACCTATCGTGTTATATACAAAAGGAAATGTAAACCTGAACGAGAACCGTGTTATCTCGATGGTGGGTACCCGCAATGCCACAGCTTACGGAAAGGAACTGTGCGATTCGTTTATCAGGGATTTATCTGAACGTTCGTACCCGGCGGTTGTTGTATCGGGACTGGCTTACGGTATCGATGTTGCAGTGCACAAAGCCTGTCTGAAATACAATATCCCTACGGTTGGCGTGCTTGCCCACGGGCTCGACCGTTTGTATCCCGCGCTGCATAAACCCGTGGCTGAAAAAATGCTGGGAAATGGGGGATTGCTCAGCGATTTTATGAGTGGTACCACCATTGAACGTCAAAATTTCTTGCAGCGTAACCGTATTGTGGCAGGCATGGCCGATGCAGTCATCATTGTCGAGTCGGCTGAAAAAGGCGGAGCACTGGTTACTGCCGATATTGCCAACTCGTACAATCGCGATGTCTGTGCTTTCCCCGGCCGTACCGGCGACACCTACTCGCGTGGCTGCAACCACCTCATAAAAAGTAATGAAGCCTTGATGATTGAAACGTTGGAAGACCTTGAGCTGCAAATGGGGTGGGAGACAAAACTGGAAATGCCGGGCGTAATTCAGAAACAATTATTTATCGAGTTAACCGATCCTGAACAAAAGATTGTGGACTGCCTGCGTAAAGGAGAACAGATGATCGATATTATTTGTCAGCAATGCGAAATGCCGGTGAGCCGTGCTTCTGCCTTACTGCTTGGGCTGGAGTTTAGAGGTCTGGTTGCCAGTTTCCCGGGGAAGATGTATAAATTACGGTAAAAGTTAGAGATTGCCGGACTGACGAATACGAAATGTTTTCAAAGAGCCATAAATCGGATAAGATTCTGAGGCTGTCCAAAAAGGTTTTTGTATTCGGATAGGTATCTGAGAAAAAATACAAATACGAAAAGCTCGAACAACATAACCAGACTTTTTGGACAGCCTCTTCTCTCTCCAAAAATCTTTCCCGAACCGTTTTGCCCTTTACCTTTTTAGCTCTTACTTTGCAGCATGGTAACATTTGAAGATTTAAAAGTCAATAAATCAATATTGAAAGCAATAGGGGAACTGGGGTTCGAAACCCCGACGCCCATTCAGGAAAAGGCGATCCCTGTTATTCGTTCGGGAGTTGATGTGCTGGGTATTGCTCAAACCGGCACCGGCAAAACAGCAGCTTACCTGTTACCCTTGTTTATGAAACTGGTGAAAGCTGAAGGGATTGATCCGCGTGCGATAGTGCTGGTCCCTACCCGTGAGCTTTCCATTCAGGTTGGGGAAGACATTGCCGAACTGACCCGTTATTCGAACCTTCGTCATGCGGCAGTATTTGGCGGCATCGGCTGGACCAAACATGCGGCTTTGCTCGAACCAGGTATCGATATTCTGGTAGCTACGCCCGGTCGTCTGATGGACTTGTACCGGGCTAATATTTTATCGCTAAAAAAGATAAAAACCCTGGTGATCGATGAAGCAGACCGGATGCTCGACATGGGCTTTATGCCGCAAATCCGTCAGGTACTCGAAATCATTCCGGTGAAACGGCAAAACCTTTTGTTTTCGGCCACTTTCAGCGAAAAGGTGGAACAGATGGCCCATGAATTCCTCGACTTCCCGGAGCGTGTTGAAGTTGCTCCTTCAGCTACTCCTGCCGAATTGGTTGATCAGTGTTACTATAAGGTGCCGAATATTGCCACCAAGCTGAACCTTATCAAATACCTGTTGCAGGATGAGGAGTGTTTTTCACGGGTGATCATTTTTGTAAAAACCAAGGAAAATGCCGAAGCCGTTTTCAGGATTATAAAACGAAAGATTGAAGGTGAAAAGCGCATCATGCACTCAAACAAGGGGCAAAACACCCGTATCAACGCCATCAATGCTTTTAAGGAGGGTGAAGTGCGTATTTTAATTACTACTGATGTTTCTGCCCGGGGCATCGATGTGGAAATGGTCAGTCATGTGATCAATTTTGATATTCCGCCGAATTACGAAGACTATGTACACCGCATCGGGCGTACTGCCCGGGCTAATAACGTGGGTGAGGCCATCACCATGGTTGATCCTTCAGAAGAATATCATCTGAGAAAGATTGAGAAAATTATCCGGATGAAAATACCGGAGAAAGAGTTGCCTGCCGAATTGGAGATAGTTGCCACGAATAAAACTGAAAAACAAATCCAGTTGCGTGAGATCGACCGGCAGAAACGGTTGGAAGACCCAGCTTTCAAAGGAGCTTTTCATGCAAAGAAGGAGTTTTTTACAAAAAGGGATGAGGCGAAAAATCAGTCCAGACACCTTCGTAAACAGAAGAAATACAGGAAAAAAAGGAGATGACAGGGGGTGTGTCTGTATAATAACAGAAGCAACCTTTCATGGGGGAGGTTGCTTCTGTTATTGCGCCTTGTCACGAAGCCTCTAAATACATGGCTGATGATGGGGCAGGCTAAAAGAAGTTTAAATTTGTTTAATCTGAAGTTAATTCAGGTGTGTGTAAACAATCCTACACGCAATGTTTTACCATTTCGTAAGCTGTTACGAACTTTCAGACGGTAGTGTTTTATTTGCTTAATATACAGTCTTATGGAAAAATGTCATAGGCAGGACGCAGGATGTGAGAATAATTCATTTCTTCGGAAACAATTCAAAAACAAAGACTAAATTTCGTATTTGTTTTTATCTTTAGGCGAAACGAAATAACAATGGAATACCCTTTATTCGTAAGAAACGACCCCTGGCTGGAGCCACATGCACCAACGATTCTTTCATGGCTTGAGTTTTCAGAGAAAAAAGAAAAGGAGTTGTGTTCGGGAACCACTTTGTTTAATTTTGCACAAGGGCATAAATGGTATGGACTGCACAAAACCGCCGAAGGCTGGGCAATCCGGGACTGGGCACCCAACGCAACAGAGATTTATTTGACCGGTAGTTTTAATGATTGGCAGGAATCAGAAAAATTTCAGCTTAAAAATACCGGTGCCGGTAACTGGGAGTTGTACCTTTCTCAGGATACTATTAAACATGGCGATTTGTATGCTTTTTCAATACATTGGGACGGCGGTTCCGGTAAACGTATTCCGGCCTGGTGCCGCAGGGTGGTACAGGATGAAAGCACCCTGATTTTTAATGCTCAGGTATGGGCTCCTGAGCATGCTTACAAATGGAAAAATCCTGAATTTCAGCGAACCAGCGAAGCCCCCCTGATTTATGAATCGCATATAGGAATGGCAGGCGAGGAAGAGCGAGTTCACACGTTTAACGAATTCAGGCAAAATGTTCTGCCCCGTGTGAAGGAAGCCGGGTATAACACGCTTCAGTTGATGGCTATTCCCGAACACCCGTACTACGGAAGTTTTGGCTATCATGTGTCGAGTTTTTTTGCGCCATCGTCGCGTTTCGGTACACCCGAAGAGTTGAAACAATTGATTGATGAAGCTCATGAGATGGGCATTTCAGTAATTATGGACCTGGTACATTCCCATGCCGTTAAAAACGAAGTAGAAGGCCTGGGAAAATATGACGGTACCCGTTATCAGTTTTTTCACGAAGGGGCTAAAGGAGAACACCCTGCCTGGGATTCATATTGTTTCAACTATGGAAAACCGGAAGTACTTCATTTTTTACTTTCCAATATCCGCTATTGGCTCGAAGAATTTAAATTCGATGGTTTTCGTTTTGATGGGGTGACCAGTATGCTGTATTTCGACCACGGTCTGGAGAGAGCTTTTATCTGTTATGGCGATTATTTCAATCTGAATGTCGATGTCGAGGCTATTGCCTATTTTCGTATGGCAAACAAGCTGATCCACAAGATCAACACTAATGCCATCTCTATTGCAGAAGAAATGAGCGGACTACCGGGCCTGGGCACACCTTCTTCGCAGGGGGGGCTTGGCTTTGATTTCCGAATGGCAATGGGTGTTCCCGATTATTGGATCAAACTGATAAAAGATGTGCCTGACGATGAGTGGAACATGGGTCAGCTTTTCCACGAACTGAGTTCAAAACGTATGGACGAAAAAGTGGTAAGTTATGCCGAATCGCACGATCAGGCACTGGTGGGTGACAAAACAATCATTTTCAGGCTGATCGACAAGCAAATGTATTTCAGTATGCGGAAAGACCAGCCTAATATGATTGTCGACCGGGGGATCGCCTTGCATAAGATGATACGCCTGGCAACTATTGCTACAGCCGGGGGATCCTACCTGAATTTCATGGGAAACGAATTCGGTCATCCTGAGTGGATCGACTTTCCGCGAGAAGGGAACAATTGGTCATTTAGCCATGCCCGCCGTTTGTGGAGCCTGACCGATAACCACGAATTACGTTATCACTGGTTAGGTGATTTCGACCGGGAGTTGATCTGTCTGGTCAGGGAAAACAAACTGCTCGACATTCCGGAAGTAAACTGGGGTTATGATCATAATCAAAATAAAATACTGGTATTTTTGCGCGGATTGTATATGTTTGTATTCAATTTTCATCCAAGCCAATCGTATCCTGATTATGGTTTTGAGATGGAGCCGTCGAAATTTAGGATTGTTCTGGATACTGATGAAAGCCGTTTTGGAGGACAGAACAGGATAAACAAAAATATATGGTATTATACCCAACCTGGGGCAGGCTTAACCGGCAAACATTACCTCCGCCTGTATTTACCTTCGCGAACAGCAATGGTATTAAAAAAGGAATTGATAAGAAAGGTGCGTTAACCAATGCAGAAGAACCAAAACATTCAAGACTACCTCATCCGGAAAATTGTTAAAGTTGGGGCAAAAGGCCCGTTGCTCATCACTGTTGTTTCTGCTGTTGTTTCTGTTATCATCTATTTGTGCCTGACCGCCGCTTTTGGTATGTCCCTATGTATTCTGGGCTTTATTGCTGCAATCCTTACCCCGGCAGTACTCGCATATCCATCAATGTATTTTATTTTTAAGGTAACAACCCGGATACAGGAAAGAAGCAAAGAGGCAGAAATGAATAATAGCCTTAAAAACACTTTACTTTCTGTTGTTGCCCATGATGTAAAAGGCCCGTTAATAAATATAGATTCACTTCTTGATCTTTATTTTCAGAAAGAAATTAGCAAGGACGAATTGTCCAGAATGATGAAAGAATTACAACAGCAGGTGAAAACCAACCTCGATTTTGTAATGAATATTTTGCAATGGACAAAAACACAGTTCGATGGTTTTCAGATAATAAAAGCACCTGTCGATTTAAAATCGTTAACCAGGAGAATTATTGATGCATATCAGTTTCAGATTCAGCAGAAAAAAATTACGGTTGAGACAGATATTAACCTGACAGCAAAAGTCGACCGTGACCTGATACGGTTGGTGCTTCGTAATCTTATTTCGAATGCCATAAAGTACTCGGACCTGGGTGGAAAAATAGAAATAGAGATGCGAATTGAAAACGGGGCCTTGGTCACAAAGATTTCTGATAACGGATTGGGCATGAATAAAGCAAAAATTGAGAGTCTGTTCGATAAAAATAACTTGCATTCGAGCAAAGGTACCTACCTGGAAACCGGTACCGGGCTCGGATTGAAACTTTGCAAAACGTTCATTGATGCACTTGGAGGAAGCATTGGTGCAGAAAGTGAACCAGGAAAAGGATCGGTTTTTTATTTTACTATCCCACAATAAAAAACTACAGAAGATCAATTATATGAGATGCAAAATATCATTTGATAATCTGAAAAACCAGACATTAATATGAATTTTTTTACTGAAGTTGATATTCCCCCCTGCCCCTGGAAAATTGATTATCAAACGGGTGTCATGATGATTGGTTCCTGTTTCACGGAAAACATCGGGCAAAAACTGGCTGAACTAAAATTCAATATCGATATCAATCCGTTCGGGATTTTGTATAATCCTGTCTCCGTAGCTACCAGCCTGAGGTTGTTAATGCAGCAAAAAAAATTCACCGGGGACGATTTATTTTTCGACCAGGGAGTATGGAATAGTTTTTATCACCACAGCCATTTCTCGGGCATCGACAAGGATCAGGTATTGCAGAATATTAACAGTAGGATAGAAACTTCCGGTACATTTCTGAAAAATGCCCGGTTCCTGATCATCACCTTGGGCACGGCATGGGTTTACGAATGGAAACAGAAAGCTCAGGTAGTTTCCAACTGCCACAAAATTCCGGCCAGCGAATTTCGTCGTTTCAGGTTGACCTGCGATGAAATTACAAATGATTATTCCGGGTTACTGGCTGAGCTTTGGAAATTTAACTCAAATATAAAGATCGTTTTTACAGTAAGCCCGATTCGCCACTGGAAAGACGGGGCCATCGAAAATCAACTTAGTAAAGCCACTTTACTTCTTGCTGCCGACCGGCTTTTAAAAGACACAGCGAATGACTATTTGTACTATTTCCCTTCTTATGAAATACTGATGGACGAACTGCGAGATTATCGCTACTATGCAAGAGACATGCTGCATTTGAGCGATGTTGCGGTTGAATATATTTACTCCAAATTCAGTAAGATAATGATTTCCGAAGACACAAAAAAAATATCGGAAGATGTTTTAAAAATACAAAAAGCAGTCAAACACCATCCACTAAATTCTGCCTCAGAAGAATACAAAAAATTTCTGTTATATAACCTTCGCCAGATCGATCAAATAACAAAAAAATTTTCGTTTCTTAATTTAGAAATTGAAAAAGCACACTTTCAGGAAGAATTGTCCCGGGTTACGCCGGAATAGTGTTCAGGGAACCAGATTATTATATATCTTTGAGGTACCTTTCTATTCGGAACTAAACGACCTGTTAGTTTGTTGATCTTAGGGTAAAAAATGTCTGGAATCATGAGTTACTTAAAATTCGACAAGAATCAATTGGTAAATCTGGAATATTCGTTATACCGCGAAATTCTCAGGACCAACCGTGCAGGATCGTATTTGTGTACCACCTTGTCGGGTTGCAATACCCGTAAATACCATGGTTTGCTGATTTGTCCGCTTGAAGAACTGGACGGGGGTAAACATGTGTTACTTTCTTCGCTCGACGAGACGGTAATTCAACACGAGGCCGAATTTAATCTTGGTATCCATAAATATTCGGGCGATTATTACGAGCCCAAAGGTCATAAATACATCCGTGATGTGGAAGTGGAGCACATCCCTAAAACCGTCTACAGGGTTGGCGGGGTTGTGCTGCAACGCGATCGTCTGCTTGTTGAGAACGAACAACAGGTATTGATCCGGTATACCCTGCTGGAAGCACATTCGCCGACCATCCTGCGTTTTAAACCGTTTTTGGTTTTCCGGAATGTACATTCGCTGAGTAAGGCAAACATGTATGCCAATACCAGGTACAAGCCCATTACTAATGGCATTAAATTAAGAATGTATGATGGCTATCCATACCTGCATATGCAGTTTTCCAAAGAAGCCGAGTTTATACCAGTCCCTCACTGGTATTATAATATTGAATATTTGAAAGAACAAAACCGGGGCTATGAATACCAGGAAGATTTGTTTGTGCCGGGGTATTTTGAGCTACCTATTAAAAAAGGGGAAAGTATTGTTTTCTCTGCAGGTACTGTCGAGGCCAAACCATTGGGATTGAAACAGAAATTTACCCGCGAAGAAAATAAACGAATACCAAGGGATAGTTTTCTTGACAATATCGACAATGCAGCCCAGCAATTTATTTTCAGAAAAAATGGCAAGACCGATATAATTGCCGGTTTCCCCTGGTATGGGCCGCGTACCCGCCAAACCTTTGTGGCTTTACCCGGACTGACATTGGAAAGGGGAGACCCGGGAACCTTTGAGAAAGTTGTTGACACGCAACTGAAACTTCTCGACGACGGGCTTTTTCCTAAGATATGTGGTCAGTACGACCGGGAATACGATGCCATTGATACCTCGCTCTGGTTTTTCTGGGCCATACAGGAATATCATTCATACACGAAAAATTCGAAACAGGTTTGGTCGAAATACGGACCGGCCATGAAACAAATACTGAATGCTTACCGAAAAGGGCAAAAATTTGGTATTAAGATGATGGATAATGGTCTGATAACCGGAGTGGCTGAAGATATTGCCCTTACCTGGATGGATTCGTATATCGGTAGCAAACCAGTGGTACAACGTCCGGGAATGGCTGTCGAAGTAAACGCCCTTTGGTACAATGCCCTTTGTTTTGCTCTGGAACTGGCACAGACCAACGGCGATAAATCATTTGTCGACGAGTGGGAGCACTACCCGTTACTGGTGGCTCAATCATTTATCGAAACATTCTGGGACGACTGTAAAGAATACCTTGCCGATTATGTATTGGATGGCTATAAAGACTGGTCGGTACGTCCCAACATGATCCTTGCTGTAGCACTCGATTATTCACCGCTCGACCGTGAGAAACAAAAGCTGGTTTTGAGTGTTATAAAAAAACAGTTGCTTACCCCGCGAGGCTTACGGAGCCTTTCACCACAAGACCCGATGTACAAAGGTCAGTGTGAAGGATCGCCTGATGAAAGGGAACTGGCCGTTCATCAGGGAACTGTATGGCCATGGTTTATCCAGTTTTTTGTAAAAGCCTACCTGGATATTCATAAACGTGGTGGTTTACCATTCGTTCAGAAGATCATGGAAGGTTTTGAAGAAGAGATGTCGGAACATTGCATCGGAACTATTTCAGAAACTTATAACGGCAACCCTCCCCATACGGCCAAAGGAGCAATCAGTCAGGCATGGAGCGTGGCTGCGGTTATAAAAGCCTGGAAAATGGTATGTGAGTATGGAGAATAACAAACAAAAGATAATCGTCTATGAGGGTATTGATGTTTGGGTGGGAATTTCCGCCCCATATATCGGGAGGCTTGGGGACTGCTTGTTACGGATTGACTAAAGGTCTGGCCAACTACAAAGATGTGGACGTTATCTTTGTGGTTCCTAAAGCGTATGGAGACGAAGACCAGTCGGCCATGAGGCTGGTAGGTGCAAACAATGTTCCGGTAACAAAAAAGAATGTCGGGTTCAGTGACCTTCAGAAAAAAATCGATTATTACGAAGTTGAATCAGGTATTGTGCCATATACCGATCCTGAAGAGTTTTGGAAAATGAGTTCCAAAAGTATCTCTGAAAAGACCCGTTTTATTGAAACCAATTCGGAGGGAAAACTTGAATTTACCGGGAAATACGGCAGGGGACTGTTGCACGAAATATATAAGTATTCAATTGTTGCTGAAGTGATTGCCCGTGATTCCGAATTTGATGTGATCCATGCTCACGACTGGCTGGCCTATCCTGCCGGGATTGCAGCCAAAAAAGTATCGGGGAAACCACTGATTATCCATGTACATGCCACCGACTTCGACCGTAGCGGGGGAAGTGTGAATCCACAGGTATATGAAATTGAAAAACAGGGGATGGATGTTGCTGACAAGATTATTACCGTTAGTAACATGACCCGTAATATTGTTATCGAAAAATATGGTATCGATCCAGCTAAGGTGATAACCGTATACAATGCCGTTGAACCTGTTTCGAAGGAGGAAAAGGTGAGGTTGAAAAAAGGGGTTAATGATAAAATTGTGACCTTCCTCGGGAGGATCACGATGCAGAAAGGACCGGAATATTATGTAGAAGCAGCAAACCTGGTACTTCAGAAAATGAATAATGTACGGTTCGTTATGGCAGGTAGTGGCGATATGATGAACGCGATGGTCAGGCGTGCTGCCAGTTTGAAAATTACCGATCGTTTCCATTTTACCGGTTTTCTGAAAGGCGACGATGTATTTAATATGTTTCGTATGAGCGATGTGTTCGTGATGCCTTCGGTTTCTGAACCCTTCGGCATCGTACCTCTGGAAGCGATGCAAACCAATGTGCCGGTAATTATTTCACGTCAGTCGGGCGTTTCTGAGATTCTGAAGTTTGCCATTAAGACCGACTATTGGGACACTCATGCTATGGCCGATGCTATTTACGGACTGCTGAATTACCCCGCCCTGCACAAGATGTTTGTCAGATACGGGAAAAAGGAAGTGGATAACCTGAGATGGAAAAATTCAGCAAAAAATGTAAGAGATATTTACTTGGAAGTTTTAAAAACTGCATAATCAACCAACGATATGAGAGCAATTTGTTTTTATTTTCAGGTTCATCAACCATTCAGGTACCGCCGGTACCGGTTTTTCGACATAGGCAACGACCATTATTATTACGATGATTTTGCCAACGAATCGATCATGCGTAAAGTGGCCGACCGTTGTTATTTGCCTGCCAATAAATTGATGCTCGAACTCGTAAAAAAATACGAGGGCAAGTTCAAAGTTGCGTATTCCATTTCGGGCCTGGGACTCGAACAGTTCGGTTTATATGCCCCGGAAGTGCTCGATTCGTTCAGAGCCCTGGCCGAAACCGGTCAGGTCGAGTTTTTGTCGGAGACCTATTCCCACTCGTTGGTTGCATTGAAAAATAGAGATTTATTTATTCATCAGATACAGGAACACGATGCACTGATTGAAAAATATTTTGGGCAAAAACCTGCTGTTTTTAGAAATACGGAGTTGATTTATTCCGATGAAATAGGACAAACTATTGCAGAACTTGGGTTCAAGGCCATGCTGACGGAAGGAGCTAAACATGTGCTGGGATGGAAGTCCCCGAATTACTTATACGTGAATGCCATCAATCCGAGGTTGAAAGTGTTGATGCGTAATTATAAATTGAGCGACGATATTGCCTTCCGCTTTTCTAATCAGGGCTGGAGCGAATACCCGCTTACTGCTGATAAGTTTGTCGGTTGGATGAATGCCAAGCAGGAAGATGAGATATTCAATTTGTTCATGGATTATGAAACCTTCGGGGAACATCAGGGCGCTGAAACCGGCATCTTCAAATTTTTCGAAGCCCTTCCCGGCGAGATTATTAAAAGCGGAAAATTACAGTTTGCCACTCCTTCTGAAGTAGCGAATACTTTTCAACCTATTTCAGTGGTAAATGTGCCTTACACCATTTCGTGGGCCGATGAGGAACGTGACCTTACTGCATGGCTGGGGAACCAGCTTCAGAACGAAGCATTCGATAAACTGTATGAACTGAGTGACCGGATGAAAAATGTAGACGACCCGGATTTGATAAAGGATTGGAATTTTTTACAGGCCAGCGACCATTTCTATTATATGTGTACGAAGTTTTTTTCCGATGACGAAGTGCATAAATATTTCAACCCGTATGAAAATCCGTATGAAGCATTTATCAATTACATGAATGTGTTGAACGATTTTTCGCTGAGGCTTGATAAAGTGGCGCCACCCGATGAAGTAGACAAAGAGATTAAGGTGTTGAAAAAAATTATTGAAGAGAAAGAGAAAAAACTACACAAATATGAAGCCGAGCTTAAAACTTTACAAAGCAAAAAAAAGGCTAAGACCCGAAAAAAAGCCGCAGGTAAAAAATAATTCCTGCCGGTGAAAAGAATATAATTTCTGATTTATAAGTGCCTGAATACAAATAAAAGAAAAAGAAGCCGGGCAAAAAATATCTCTTCCCCGGCATGTATTCTTTTAACTTTTCCGTTTTTCGGCAAATAGTTGTTACTCTCCCCACACAAAAGACGTCTCCGAACTGGTTGATGCCTGTACATCATAGCCGCCACCTCCTGTTTCATACATAAACGCGCTTAAAACAAGTTTTAGGTTGTCGCCTGTAACCGGCTCATAACTATTTTCCCAATAAGAACTGTTGGCATCAAATTCTACTTTTGGAGTTGTAACGGAAAACGCCGGACTCAGGAAAACACGGGTGTCGTCCTTATATATTTTTATTACATACAAATCAGCATCCGTAACGTCCTCCCATTCGAGAAAAACTTTCGATTTAGCCACATCGTAACTGCAATCTTTTATTACCGGTGGATACAAAATACTGCTGGATAAAACATCATCGGTTTCAAGAACTTCCCCGCTTTTAAAGGTAGCCGTAAAATGATAAGTCCCTGTTACCGGTTTTCCCATTGAAAGCTCTCCGGTTGGGGTATCATAGTAAAAGTCGGTTTCATATCCCGGGTAGGCCTTCAGGTTATAGACTGTCCCCTCACCGTTAGTAACTTTTACCGACGAAAAAGAAGACAACGAATAGGCATGTATGGAAAGCCCGTATACAGTATCCTGACCAGAAAGCTGGCTAACCGCGTATACATCGCCTACAACATAAACATCGTCATCATCGTCATTACAGGAAGTAAAGGCTACTGCTATACTTGCGATTATAACAGCAAAGACTAATTTTTTCATATTATGCTTTTTAGTGAAACAATATTTTATAGATGAATAAAACGTGAAAAGGTTGTGCCGGGGTTCAATTTTTTTTTGTTATGGATTAGCTGTTGCCTGTATTTACAATATCCTTAATTTCCTGAATGATCTTTTGTGCCAGTTGCCCGGCTTTTTCCATTGAGGTAGCTTCGGAATAAACACGAATGATCGGCTCGGTATTCGACTTACGTAAATGTATCCATTCATTGGCAAAATCAATTTTTACCCCGTCAATATCGTTCACCTGTTTATCGCAGTATTTCTCCTTCATTTTTAATAAAATCTGGTCCACATCGATATCCGGGGTCAACTCAATTTTATTTTTTGAAATAAAATAATCAGGATAAGTCTTTCGCAATTCCGAACATTTTAAGCCTGATTTTGCCATATAGGATAGAAAAAGGGCTATCCCGACCAATGCATCGCGTCCGTTGTGCGAAGCCGGATAAATAACACCTCCGTTGCCCTCGCCGCCGATTACCGCATTGGTTTTACGCATTTCGGCTACTACATTTACTTCGCCTACTGCTGAAGCTGAATAAGTGCCTCCGTGCTTTTCTGTAATCACCTTCAGGGCTCGTGAAGAAGACAGGTTGGAGACCGTGTTGCCGGGGGTATGCTGAAGTACATAGTCGGCCATGGCAACAATGGTATATTCTTCATTAAACATGCTCCCGTCTTCGTTGATAATTGCCAGACGGTCGACATCGGGGTCTACCACAAATCCAACATCTACATTCCCTTTTTTTATTATTTCTGAAGTTTCGACCAGGTTTTCGGGCAGAGGCTCGGGGGTATGTGCAAAATATCCCGTTGGTTCACAGTTTATTTTAACAATATCGGTCACTCCAAGTGCCTTTAACAGGGCAGGAATGGCAATACCTCCAACCGAATTAACCGCATCGATGGCAACTTTGAAATTAGCAGCCTTTATTGCTTCGGTATCAACCAGCTCAAGATTGATTACTTCCTGAATATGAATGTCGGTATAGTCTTTGTTTTCAACCATCCCCAACTCGTCGACAGCGGCAAATACGAACGATTCATTTTCCGCGATTTTAAGGACTTCAGCACCGGCGGCAGCCGACAGAAATTCGCCATTGGCATCGAGCAATTTCAGTGCATTCCACTGTTTGGGGTTATGGCTGGCAGTTAAAATGATTCCTCCGTCAGCATTTTCTTCTTGTACTGCAATTTCCGTGGTAGGCGTAGTTGCCAGGTCGATGTCAACCACATCGCACCCCATACCGGTTAGCGAACCAACAACCAGCGATCTGACCATTTTGCCTGAGATACGGGCATCACGGCCAACTACTATTTTGGGGGCCGGCTTGTTTGATCTTAATTTTATAAAAGTGGCATACGCCGATGTGAACTTTACTACATCAAGCGGACTTAAACCTTCACCGGGCCTGCCGCCAATCGTGCCCCGGATTCCTGAAATTGATTTGATGAGTGTCATAAATATTCTCCTTACAGAGTTTAGGATTACTTTTTTTGATTGATAAATATGATTGTAAATAATTTTCCGGATCAAAATTAATGAATGAAAATTACATATAGTGCATGTATTCATTGTAAAATAAAAAGGCCCGGCATTATAACCGAACCTTTTCTCTTTTAACTCTCTGTAAAAACTCAATCAAATTTATGAAAAAAAATCATGTTTAAAGAGAGACAGTCTGGACTAGATAAACCCTTAATCCATGTCGGTGTTTTTTTTGAAAAAGATGTTTCGATCGGAATAACCAGGAACAGAGATGCCTTGAAAAACAGGGAGTTTTATTGCAGGCACTATTTAAATGCGGGTGCCGGAGAAAAGAGATAATACCTGCAGTTTATCTTGTTCAAGCTGGTTTTTTAGTGCCTCAATGGAACCGAATTTTTGTTCTTCCCTGATTTTTCTGAAAAAGCAAAGATCAATTTGTTTCCCGTAGATATTCCCACTGAAGTCAAACAAATGTACTTCAATACTGCGACGATCGGCATTATTGCTCACGGTGGGACGGGTGCCAATATTCATCATTCCTTTGTAAGTGAGATTGTTAATATGTGCAGTGACCGCATAAACCCCGTATCCGGGAATGATTTTATGGGGATCGGACGTTTCTATATTTGCAGTGGGAAATTGAATTTTTCGTCCCAGTTTATGGCCTTCGACCACGGTACCATGAAGGGAAAAACGGTAGCCAAGATATTTATTTGCCTGGGTGATATTGCCTTCCTGTAATGCCAGCCTGATTTTTGTAGAACTGATATTGACATCGTCCATGATCAGGGCATCCAGCTTTTCGAGCCTGAACTTATATTTGTCAGCACATTGTTGTAGAAATTCGTATCCTCCTTCGCGGTTTTTCCCAAATTTATGATCGTAACCCACCACCAGACAACGGGTATTCAGTTTATCAACTAATATGTTTTTTACAAAGTCTGAATAACTTAAATTACTGAATTCTTTGGTAAACGGAAACACAATAAGGTGGTCGATCCCGGCTTTTTCAAAAAGTTTTGTTTTTTCGTCCAGAGTAGTTAGCAGACGCAGATTCCTTTCACCGGGGAAAAGCACCAAACGGGGGTGTGGGAAAAATGTAAATATCACGGATTCTCCGTTGACCTCATTTGCAATTTTTTTCAATCTCGCAATTACCTTTTTGTGCCCGTTGTGCACTCCATCGAAAGTACCGGTAGTTACTACCGGATTTTTTGCCCTGAATTTTTCTATGTCATAATATACCTTCACGTGCAAATTGATTTTTCGAGGCCAAAAATAAGTAAATCTATCTGTTTGTCGGGGATATTACCAACAAAATGCAGATGAAATATCATTTGTGTTCCAAAACTTTCCGGCAGGAAAGTTTTATTGCAGCTTAAATTATTATTTTTACAGCTTGTTAACCGAAATTTTAAATAGGAATATGGTGAAAAAGATTTTTCCCTTACTGGTTGCAGTTGTTTTGGTTGTTATTGGCTGCAGCAAAAAGAATGAGTTTGTAATTAAAGGCAAGATCACCAATGCTGTGGGTAAGTATATCTACCTCGACGAGTTAAAATTGACAACTAATCAACCGGTCGACTCGGCCAGGATTAACAAAAATGGCGAATTTGTATTTAAGGGAAATGTTAGTTTTCCGACCTTTTTTCTGTTAAAACTTTCTGAGAATAATTTTATCACCTTGCTGGTCGATTCAGTTGAACAGTTACAGGTATATGCCGATGCAGCCAACTTTTCAAGGGATTACGTGGTGACCGGGTCCGAAGGGGCAATACTGGTACAGGAACTGAACAACCATTTGGCAATAACCAAGCATAAGCTCGACTCGATCCGTAACCTGACGGTTTTGTACCGGACCCACCGGAGTTACCCCGAATTGAAAAAGAACTGGGATATTGAAATGAAACAGCTTAAACAGTCGCAGATCGATTATTCAACCGGTTTTGTTCAGGAACACCCGTTTTCGATGTCCAGCGTGCTTGCTCTTTATCAGAAATTCGATGATAACAACTATGTAATTCAGGACCTGCAATCGTTAAAAGTGGCAGCTTCAGCCCTGAATTCTGTATTCCCGGAATCGGAACATGTGCAGGCCTTGTATCAGAATACACTAAAACTGATGAGGGACGAGCAAAACCAGAAGCTAAGAAAAATAATTGAAGAGGCAGGTTCCAACAGCCCCGATATTGTTTTACCCAATCCGGATGGCAAGGAAATCGCACTTTCTTCGCTCCGTGGGAAATATGTACTTTTGCAGTTCT
Organism: Prolixibacteraceae bacterium; assembly: GCA_963662895.1. GTDB lineage: Bacteria > Bacteroidota > Bacteroidia > Bacteroidales > Prolixibacteraceae > GWE2-42-39. The sequence continues at coordinate 2,998,315 of OY759981.1, forward strand.
GGTCGGCGGTCGATAAAAGTTCCCGGATACAAAACCCTGTACTGGTGGAACTTTACAGGAAGTACAGGAGCAAAAAGTTTGAAATCTATCAGGTAAGTATTGACGAAAACCGTTTCGAATGGGTAGATGCTATTGATAAAGATAAACTGGGATGGATTAACGTGGGGGATATGAAAGGAAGTATTCTGGCTGTTAACAGTTACAATATCCAGAAAATACCTTTCAACTATCTGCTTGATCCGGATGGAAAAATTGTGGCAAAAGACATACAGGGACCTGCACTAAATAAAACACTTGGGAAATTTCTGAAATAACAGTAAAAGTGGAAAAATGATAAGTTTTTTTAACTTTTAAACTTAATTTTTACTGGTATATTTGTCACAAATTTTAATGGTTTTGGCTCAAACGCAATGCAATATATATTTCGTGTCCGATGTTCATTTGGGAGCCCCTGTTTTAAAAAATAACAGGGAACGGGAAAAACTTTTTGTCCGTTGGCTTGATGAGATTAAAAGTGATGCAACGGCCCTTTTCCTGTTGGGCGATATTTTTGATTTTTGGTTTGAATACCGTAAAGTTGTTCCCAGAGGGTTTACCCGCACCTTGGGAAAAATTGCAGAAATAGCCGATTCAGGCATACCGGTACATTATTTTACAGGTAATCACGATCTTTGGATTTTCGATTATTTGCCTGAAGAATTGGGAATAATTTTACACAGGGAAGAATACAAGACCGAGTTTTGCGGCAAAAAGTTTTTCCTGGCCCACGGCGATGGTCTTGACCCTTACGACAAAGGATACCTGATGCTAAAAAGAATATTTACCAACAAATTTTTACAATGGTTTTTTGCCCGTCTGCATCCGAATTTTGCATTCTGGGTTGGTCATAACTGGTCGAGAAACAGCCGCATTGCAAATGGCATCCAGGCTGATGCCTATCGGGGCGACGATAAAGAAGGGCTTTACCTTTTTGCAGAATCTGTATTGAAAAATGAGTATTTTGACTATCTCGTTTTCGGACACAGACATATATTAGTAGAAAGACCCATTGGCAAAAAATCGGTATTTATTAATTTAGGCGACTGGATCAATTATTTCTCCTATGGTATTTTCGACGGTGAAAAATTTGAATTAAAACGATATCATATTCAATCATAACGATTTGGATTATTGTAGATTATGGTGAAAAAAAGATATACTCGGATTATAGGGACAGGAAGTTACATTCCTTCCAGAGTTATAAAAAATGATTACTTTAAAGATTACCGGTTTTTCAATCCGGCAAGTAAAGCCCCGTTTGATAAACCGAATGAAGAAATTATTTCCAAGTTTGAAGAGATCACGAATATTCAGGAACGCCGATGGGTCGAAGAAGACAAAACGACCTCAGACATGGCTGCCGGAGCTGTGAGAAATGCGGTTGACGCAGCCGGTATTGATATTGAAACCCTTGATTTTATTATTGTTGCAAATAATTTTGGGGATATCCGGCCTGGAGGTATCTGTATCGATCTTTTGCCTGCTGTTGCCAACAAAGTAAAAGCCAGGCTAGACATTAAAAATCCGGCCTGTATTACTCACGATATTATTGCCGGTTGTCCCGGCTGGACACAGGGAATGATTACTGCCGATGCATATATCCGTAGTGGCATGTACAAGCGTGGCGTGGTAATTGGTGCTGATATACTTTCCCGTATTTCTGATCCGCATGACCGCGACAGTATGATTTTTGCTGATGGAGCAGGGGCGACCATTGTTGAGGGAGTAGAAAGCGAAGTACCTACCGGTATTATCAGTCATGCGAGTCGTTCCGATTGTGTCCCGTATGCTAATCTGTTAACACTTGGACCTTCTTTTAACGGGGAACTTGACGAAAATGATTTGTTCATCAAGATGGCGGGACACCGGTTATATGTGTATGCCATCAGCTATGTGCCAGGTGTTGTAAAGCAAAGTATAGAAGGTGCCGGGTTACACCTTTCCGATATTAAAAAGATATTGATTCATCAGGCCAACGAAAAAATGGATGACGCCATTTTAAAAGGAGTTTTCAAAATATATAAAGAAAAAAATATACCTAAGGGCATCATGCCGATGAGTATCGGTAAGTTGGGAAACTCATCAACAGCAACTGTACCTACCCTGCTCGATCTGATCGTAAAAGGACAAATGGATGGACAGGAAATCAGGAAAGGCGATCATGTTATCTTTTGTTCGGTTGGGGCCGGGATGAATATCAATTCAATTATTTACAAATGGTAGTCGAAGTCTAATTCCTTTTTTATTTTAGCAAGAAGGCCGTAGCTTCCCCCTTTCGAGGAAGCTAGTAACCAGTTTTCAGCCTTCTGTTCATTGTCAATTGTTTTTCAGCAGATCCTTGATTCCACCGATAGAACTTAAAATACCGGAGGCCTCGTATGGCAGATAGATGGTTTTATTATCTTTTCCTTCTACCATCTGCCGGAACGTTTCCAGGTATTTTAGTGCAACCATATAATTAACCGGATCACCTTTGTCTTCAACAGCTTCCACAATTTTTCGGATGGCTTGGGCTTCGGCATTTGCCACTTTAATGCGGGCTTCCGCATCGCCTTCTGCTTTTAGGATAGCTGCCTGTTTTTCACCTTCAGCTTGGTTGATCTGTGATTCCTTGTATCCTTCTGCTTCCAGGATTTGTGCTTTTTTCATCCCTTCAGCTTCCAGTATTTTGGCCCTCCGGTCGCGTTCGGCACGCATTTGCTTTTCCATTGCTTCGCGGATGTCTGCCGGAGGATTGATGTCCTGTAATTCAACACGGTTTACTTTCACTCCCCATTTGTTGGTTGCTTCATCCAAAATGAGGCGAAGTTTCGAGTTGATCGTATCACGCGAAGTAAGGGTGTCGTCCAGATCAAGTTCTCCAATCACGTTACGCAAGGTCGTTTGTGTCAGTTTTTCAATGGCATTCGGCAGGTTTTCAATTTCATACATAGCCTTCACCGGGTCCATGATCTGAAAATAAAGCAGTGCATTAATTTCTGTTCCCACATTGTCTTTGGTAATCACATTTTGCCGTGGAAAATCGTAAACCGTTTCACGCAGGTCGATGCGGTCTTTTGACTTAAAGGTAACCATTTTTCTTCCATCGTAATCTTCACGTACATACCTGAAAATAATCTGACGGGGTTTGTCGATAATCGGGATGATGATGTTGATCCCTGACGGCAAAGTCCGGTAGTATTTGCCTAGTCGTTCGATAATCATAGTCTGCGATTGCTGGATAATACGGATACCGGATGCTGCAAAAATGATAACAAACGCTGCAAGAACAATCAAAATAATAGTTGTAGCATTCATAATTTTAATTTTTAATTGGGTGTAACAATTAGTAATATACTTTCGGTTTTTATGATTTTAACAGGTGTTCCTTTGGGAATGATTTCATTGTTTAACGACCGTGCTTTCCATTCGTCACCGTCTAGTTGAACCCTGCCTGTGTTGTTCAGGTTATTGATGGGGGCAGTAACCAGTCCGGTTCTCCCTGTCATTGCATCAATGTTGGTTTTTACAGGATTGGACTTTTTGTAAAACCATTTTTTCATAACAGGCCTTACCAAAAAAAAGCTGGTCAATGTACCGACGGAAAAAAATACGATCTGCCATTCGAGAGATAAGCCTATTCCGGCAACCAGAGTGGCAAGAAAGGCGCCAACTCCAAAATTGAAGATTACAAAAGACGGAATAAATATTTCAAGGATTAAGCATATAAATGCGAGAAGTAACCATATTTGCCAAATATTGAAAGTCATAATTTCAGTTTTTAACGTTACGGAACAAAGGTATACACGAACCGTTGTATCTCAGAAAAAAACAAAGGACTGAATTACCGAAATGATATAAAAAAGCAGACGAGACGACCCGGGTGCTATTTGTGTTTCTTCATCCATGCCCGAAATGCATGTGCTTTTAGCCTGCTTACTGAAATATTTGAAGGCAGACCATTAAAAACCTTGAGTCCTAGTTCAATTTTTCCGTATTCGTCGGCTTTGTATGTTGAAATGATATCGCGGCAGACGATGAACTGACGGTTCACCCTGAAAAAACGTTTCTTCGGAACAACCAGACTGAGTTTTTCCAGCGATTCGTCGTGGATGAACTCTTTTTCGTTCTTTGTGACTAAAAAGGTTGTCTTCGAGTTCGAATAAAAGCAAACAATATCGTCGTAGTTTATCTGATGTTTTTTTGTGCCTATTCCCACGATCAGGGAATTTGTCGTTTCTGTTTTAGATTCCGGTATTGTTTCCGGCAATATGTTGTTTGCTTTTTTACCAGGGTTTCGATTGCCCAGGGAAATAACAGTTACAACAATGCTGTCCAGTTGTACCACTTTTACTTTGGTTCCTGTTTCTATCACTTCGTTATTTTCCGGGATGGCTTTCCACAGGTCACCGTCAATAGCCACACAGCCAGAATCTTTTGCGGGGTCAATAGTTTCGGTAACTTTCCCGGTCCGCCCAATCAGTCCGTCGTAGTTGGTGCGGATGCTTGTCTTAGTATACATATATTTTTGCATCACGGGTTTTACCCCGGCAAAACCTGCAATTGTTCCACCCGAAAACAGAATTATTTGCAGTGGAAATCCGGCTCCGAAAAGCGAAACTAAAAAACTGAGAAGGCAGCCAATGCCAATACTGGCCATGATGAATGAAGGAATAAAAACTTCGAGGATAAAAAACAGCAGGCAGGCGATCATCCAAATGTGCCAGATTTCGAATGCAATCATGTTATAAGGTTTTTCGTAAGTTGTTTATTTTATTCATTAGTGTTTTCAAACGCTGTTCCGAAACCGGATTTTGCCAGTTGCCGTCTTCTTTCAGATACGAACCAATAATGAACACGTCGGCATAAGGCCAGTAGTTTTTTATATTTTTCCGTCTGAAAATTAATATTTCCCATTTTTGCCCTTAAATTTAGCGTTTTTATATAAGATTTGAATCTGCTGTCGGAATGAATTATTCAGGAATAAGAGTGAATTTTTTGTGTCGGGGAACGATTTTGTTGATTTTAAATCAGAGTTAAATTTTTTGTTCCGTCAATAGCTTGTTAACTTTGTCGGAAACAAAATTGCATTGCAGCATAAATTTATCCTGAAAGAGAAAATGATTGGTTTGGTTGATTATCACATGCACACGGTTTTATCGGACGGACAAAATGATCACGAAGAAATGGTTTTGGCTGCAATTGAGAAGGGGCTTGACGAAATTGGTTTTACCGATCATGTTTGTATTAAACCAGTGAACTGGGCAATGAGTGCCATTGATATGCCGGTAATGACCAACCAGATTCGGCAAATTCAGAAAAAATTTAAGAACAAAATAAAAATTCGTTACGGAATTGAACTGGATTATTTCCCGGGAGTCGAGGCTGAACTAAAACAAATCATTGACTCGGTTCCACTTGATTTTTTGATTGGTTCGGTTCATTTTATAAACGACTGGAATTTTGATTCGGATAAGTCGTTGTATGGCAAATGGACAAACGATTATTTGTACGAGATGTATTTTAAACTGGTACAACAGGCTGCAGCTTCGGGTTTATTCGATACGATTGGGCATTTGGATATCATCAAAAAATTCCGGGTTTACCCGGAAAGTGATTTAAGTGATTTATTTGAAGAAACGGTCAGTATACTGGCCAAAAACAATATTGTTGTCGAACTGAATACCGGCGGCGCTGACCGACCGTGCGGGGAATTCACCCCCGGGCGGATGCTGCTTGAAATTTGCCACAAACACAATGTACAAGTGACCCTTGGGTCCGATGCACATCATTATTCACAAATTGCCCGCCACTATGAAACGGCTATTGAACTGCTCAAAGAAACAGGATACACAGAAATCGTTGCTTTTGAAAATCGTCGGCGTAGTAAGATTCGTCTTTAAGAACTGTTTTAGTTTGTTTCCAAAAGCTTAAAAATTTCATCGAGGCGGGGGCTCAGGATAATTTCTGTGCGGCGGTTTTTCTGCCGGTCTTCAGGCGTTTTTCCTGAGGCAATCGGTACAAATTTGCCCCTTCCTGCCGAGATAATCCGTACCGGGTCGATCTTTTTGTTTTCAAGTAAAATTTTGGTCACTGCAGTAGCCCGCATTACACTCAGATCCCAATTATCTTTCACTTCGCCTGTCCCGTGCATGGGAACATCGTCGGTATGTCCTTCCACCATAATATTAATGTCGGGGTTTTGGGCAAGTAACTCCGATAAGTTTTTCAGTGCCTGCCTGCCTTTTTCGTCCACTTTCCATTCGGCCGTTTTAAACAGCAGGCGTTCTTCCATCGAAACATACACTTTCCCGTTTCTCTCATCAATCGAAAGTCCATTGTTGTTGAATCCGGTCAGTGCATTGATTACTTTCTGCTTCAGTTGTTTTACTGCTTCATCTTTCTTTGCCAGGGCCTCCCGAAGTTCCATCAATTGTTTATTGTTGTTTCCCAGTTCAAATTCGGCCTGGCGTAGTTTGTCTTCCCTGACCTGAATATCAGCCTGTACATTCTGCAGCTTGTCAAGTAAAATACTTATTTCTTCGGTACTCCCGTTTTTCAGTATTTCAAGTTGTCCCTCAAGCTCAGCGTTGATTGACCTCAACCGCTTGTTGGTATGGTGCAATGATTCCAGTTCGGTACTGCATACTTCCGATTTTTTCTGAAGGTTCTTATATTCATCCTTCAGATTGTCGAAATTTCCCTGTAACTCGTTTGTGTTTACCTGCATTTTCTGATTCTTTTCCTGTAACAAACGATTTCTGTCCTCACAATCCCGCAGGTTTTTACTGACTTCGTTGAATTGTTTGGAAGAAACACATGAAGATAGAATCAGGAGAGATAAAAAATAAAAAAGTGTTTTTTTCATGGCTAAAATAATTTTTCAGTAAAAATAAAGTTTTGCTTACTGAGATCAAACAACCGGATTGATGATATACCGATTTACAGAAGATTGATCGCTTATTAAAAAGTAATAAATAGTATCTTTGAATTTTATTTTCGATGGCTGATGGAAGAACAAAAGGAAAGCTTGTTTGATAAAATTATATATCCTTCTGATTTACGGAAACTTGATGTCAAGGATTTACCTGATGTATGCCAGGGACTCAGACAATTTATTATTAATGAACTTTCGACCAATCCCGGACATTTGGGAGCCAGTCTCGGAGTCGTGGAATTGACCGTTGCTCTTCATTATGCATACAATACTCCATACGACCTGCTGGTTTGGGATGTGGGGCACCAGGCTTACGGGCACAAAATTATTACCGGTCGGAGAGACCGTTTTTATACTAACCGGAAATATAAAGGTCTCAGTGGATTTCCAAAGCCTTCGGAAAGCGAGTACGACACTTTTGGAGTAGGACACTCGAGTACTTCGATATCAGCGGCTCTGGGAATGGCCGTTGCCTCGAAACTAAAAGGGGAAAACGACCGCAAGATCGTGGCTGTAATCGGCGATGGTTCAATGACCGGGGGACAGGCTTTTGAAGGCCTGAACAATGCAGCAGTCAATAAATCGGACCTACTGGTCATCCTGAATGATAACAATATGGCCATCGATCCGAACATTGGCGGGTTGAACAATTATCTGCTGAATATTTCACGCTCGCAGACTTATAACAAGCTGAAACGTGAAATATGGGACGGGCTGGGAAAACTAAATGGCTTCGGGCCTCGTGCCCGGCGTTTGGTACAAAAAATAGAGAATGCCATGAAAAACATGCTGTTGAAACAGTCCAATTTTTTCGAGGGTATGGGGTTACGCTATTTTGGCCCGGTCGACGGACATGATGTGGTTTATCTTTCGAAAGTACTGACAAGCCTGCGCGATATTCCGGGGCCTAAATTGTTGCATGTTATTACCAAAAAAGGGAAAGGTTTCAAACAGGCAGAGATTAACCAAACTCAGTTTCATGCTCCCGGTAAATTCAATAAGGAAACAGGGGAACTGCTCGATTGTGGTTGCCTAACCGATAAACCACCAAAATTCCAGAATGTTTTTGGAGAAACGCTGGTTGAACTTGCCAGACAGAATGAACGGATTGTAGGGGTTACACCTGCCATGCCTTCTGGTTGTTCCATGAATATTATGATGAAACAGATGCCCGACCGGGTTTTTGATGTGGGCATTGCCGAACAACACGCAGTGACTTTTTCTGCCGGATTGGCTAAACAGGGAATGTTGCCTTTCTGCAATATTTATTCAACCTTTATGCAACGCGCCTACGATCAGGTGATCCACGACGTTGCCACCCAGAACCTGAATGTGGTATTTTGTCTTGACCGTAGCGGCCTGGTCGGTTCCGACGGTGCCACCCATCATGGTGTTTTCGATTTGGCTTATATGCGCGATATTCCCAATATGATTGTTTCCGCACCGATGGACGAAAGGGAACTCCGCAACCTGATGTTTACCGCACAGAAAGAAAACCATGGTCCGTTTTCGATCCGTTACCCGAGAGGTTGCGGGAGTATGGTAAACTGGAGAAATCCAATGGAAGAAATTGAAATAGGGAAAGGACGTAAAATCAGTGATGGCGATCAACTGGCTATTCTTTCCATTGGTACTGCCGGGATACAGGCCCGGCGGGCAGTGAAAAAGCTGGCTCGTGAAGGAACCCTGACCGCACATTACGATCTTCGGTTTGTAAAACCAATTGATGAAGAATTACTGCATGATGTTTTCCACAAGTTCAGTAAAATTATCACGGTTGAGGATGGCGTGATACAAGGCGGTTTTGGAAGTGCAGTACTCGAATTCATGAGCAAAAATAATTACCAGGCCCATGTCATTCTACTGGGCGTTCCCAACCGTTTTATTGAACACGGAACGATTGAAGAGCTACAAAAAGAGTGTGGTTACGATTCTAATGGGATATACCAAACAGTAAAAAAGATTTTATCCTGAATAAATAGGATAATATTGAATAAGGCTTTTCGTTTGATTGTCGGTATGCACTATTATTTAAATTCAAAAGATTGGATTTTTATTACAAAAAACGACGCTGGAAAATACTTCTCCTTATCGGGGCTATTCTGATCGGGATCGGTTCGTCTGTTTATACCAACTGGCTGGTAAAACGGATGTCGGATGAAGAACGTAAAAATGTGAGTCTCTGGGCTGAAGCCACGAAGAAACTAGCCGGGATGAAGGATGATGAGCAAACAGATATTACTTTTTTATCGAATATTCTGGGACGTAATGAAAATATTCCCATCATCCTGACCGACAGTGTTGACGAAATAATTTCTGTCAATAATATTAAGTATCCCAAAGAAAAGGAGGAAAGATTTTTAAGAAACGAACTGGAAAAGATGAAGGCTCACCACGAGCCAATTGAAATTGTTGTTTCTGAAAACGAAAAGCAGTTTTTATATTATCGCGATTCGTATTTACTGCGTAATTTAAGGTATTTTCCATTTGTCCAGTTAGGGGTAATTTTCCTGTTTATTTTGGTTTCTTATCTGGCTTTCAGTTCATCGCGGAAGGCCGAACAGAACCAGGTGTGGGTTGGTATGTCGAAAGAAACGGCTCACCAGTTGGGTACCCCTATTTCATCGTTAATGGCCTGGGGTGAACTGTTGAAACTAAAAGAAGTTGACCAAACTCTGATCAATGAGTTTGAAAAGGATGTCCAACGGCTGAGTAAAATTGCCGAGCGGTTCTCGAAGATCGGTTCTGCTCCTGAGCTCGAAACGACCAATGTTTCTGAAGTTATTGAGTCGACTGTAAATTATCTGAAAAATCGTACTTCAGGGAAAGTTAAGTTCTTTATTAATCATGACGGAGAAGAGGCTTGCTTTGCCCGGGTGAATGCCCCTCTGTTTAGCTGGGTAATCGAAAACCTATGCAAAAATGCAATCGATGCGATTGAAAATGACGGCAGTATTGTAATTTCACTGTTCAGGAAAATCAAACATCTTTATATTGAAGTGAGTGACACCGGTAAAGGTATTCCCAAAAGCCAGTTTAAAACCATTTTTGATCCGGGGTTTACTACTAAGAAACGGGGCTGGGGGCTGGGACTTTCACTGGCCAAACGGATTGTTGAAAATTATCATAAAGGCAAAATCTTCATCAAACATTCAGACCTGGGGAAAGGCACTACCTTCCGGATAATTTTGAATTGTTGAATATCCATAATTGAATTATCGGGGAGGTTTGTGTACTTTTGCCCTGAATTAAAAGCATGAGAAATGATTCTGAAAGAACAGTTAAAAGACCTTATTGATCGCCGGGATGCGTTAAGGAGGCATCTTTGACTACGATAGTAAGCTGATCCAACTACAGGAAGAAGAACTAAAGACACAGGACCCGGACTTTTGGAACAAACCAAAGGAGGCCGAGGCTCAAATGAAAGTAATCCGCTCGATAAAAGTGTGGACTGAAGGGTTTCGGAAAGTAAATGAGAGCGTTGAAGATTTCGTCGTTCTTTACGAATTCTTTGAAGCGGGTGATGCTTCGGAGGAAGAAATTGACGAACAATACATGGAATGTATCACGCAGGTTGAAGAGCTGGAAACCCGTAATATGTTGCGTAAAAAAGAAGACAATCTGGGAGCAGTACTTCGTATTAATGCCGGTGCCGGAGGTACCGAAAGCAACGACTGGGCTGACATGTTGATGCGCATGTATCTGCGCTGGGGAGAAAAGAATGGATATAAAGTAAACACCGTTGAATTTCATCCGGGCGATGAAGTGGGTGTGAAAAGCTGTACTATCGAGTTTGACGGAGAATACGCATATGGGTATTTGAAAAGCGAAAACGGGGTTCACCGGCTTGTTCGTCTGTCTCCATTCAATGCTCAAAACAAACGGATGACTTCTTTTACTTCGGTTTTTGTTGCCCCTCTGGTCGACGATACCATTGAAATAGAAATCAACCCGAACGATATAACCTGGGATACTTTCCGTTCAAGTGGGGCCGGCGGACAAAACGTGAACAAAGTGGAAACCGGGGTCCGTCTGCGGCATGCCCCTTCTGGAATTATCATTGAAAATACCGAAAGCCGTTCGCAGCTTGCAAATAAAGAGAATGCGCTGCGTTTGCTAAAATCGCAGTTGTATGAACTCGAACTGCGTAAACGCCGCGAAGAAGAGATGAAGGTGGAATCGCAGAAGAAAAAAATTGAATGGGGCTCACAAATCCGTTCTTATGTGCTTCAACCCTATAAACTGGTAAAAGACCTCCGTACCAACTATGAAACAGGTAATGTGCAGGCGGTACTCAATGGAGGAATTGATGGTTTTATCAAAGCATATTTAATGGAATTCAGCGAGTAGTGTGGAAATACGAATTTGAAGAAACCAGACAATGGCGCTATCAAAAAAATATATCAACCGCGAAATCAGTTGGCTGTCGTTTAACGACCGGGTGTTGCAGGAAGCGGCCGATCCGGCAGTACCGCTTTTCGAACGTCTCCGTTTTATAGGTATTTTTTCGAATAACCTTGATGAGTTTTTCCGCGTGAGGGTAGCAACCGTCCGTCGTATGGTTGAATATGGTAAGGACGAAGAAACTCTCCTGGGAAATTTTACCCCGCAGGAATTGTATGACGAAATCAATAATATTGTTTTTCAGCAACAGGAGAAGACGCAGCGGATTATCAGTGATATATTAAAGGAAATGGAAGGCGAAGGCTTTTTCATGCTCAACGAAAAGCTGTTGAACCATGTGCAGGGCGTTTTTGTGCGGAAATATTTCCATCAAAAAGTGTTACCCAACCTGGTGCCAATCATGTTGAGCAAAGACCGTAAATTTCCGTATCTCAGGGATCGTTCGGCCTATCTGGCGGTAAAACTTTCTAAAAAGCTGAAACCCGAAAAATTTTCGTATGCACTGATCCGTATTCCCAGCCGGTCGGTGCCCCGGTTTCTGGTGCTTCCGAATATCGGGAAGAAGAGGTGCTGGATAATGCTGGATGATGTGATCCGTTATTGTTTGAATGATATCTTTCCGATATTTAATTACAATAAATTTGAGGCATATACCATAAAAGTTACCCGTGATGCAGAACTCGATATTGACGATGATATTTCAAAAAGTTTCATCGAAAAGATGGAAGCCAGCCTGAAACAGCGAAAAAAAGGAACTCCTGTACGGCTGATCCACGATGAGGAAATCCCGGGGGACCTTCTGGGGTTTATCATGAAGAAAATGAAGATCGACAATATTGAAAAAACACAGCCGGGAGGACGGTATCACAATCAGAAAGATTTTATGAATTTCCCGGAAATAGGGAAAAAAAGACATTATTACCAAAAATTACCACCCATTCTGCATAAAGATCTCTATTCGCATGAAAGTATTCTGAAAAAACTGGGAAAGAAGGACATTATGCTTCATTACCCGTATCAGAATTTTTCCCATTTTATTGATCTGTTACGTGAGGCCGCCATCGATCCGAAGGTGTTCGAGATTGGTATTACGATTTACCGGGTAGCAGATGATTCGAAGGTAATGAATGCCCTTCTGAATGCGGTAAGGAATGGTAAAAAAGTAACAGTGGTTATCGAACTGCAGGCCCGTTTCGATGAAGAGTCCAATATTTATTGGTCGAATAAGATGCAGGAAGAAGGGGCCGTGGTAATTAATGGGATGCCGGGGTTGAAAGTTCATTGTAAACTATTGCATATTAAACGTATATCAAAGAAAGGCTATCGGAATTATGCATACGTGGGAACCGGGAACTTTCATGAAGGAACAGCGAATATATATGCCGACGACGGGTTGCTTACTGCCGACCCCCGTATTGCTGATGAAGTGGCCCGTGTTTTCGACCTGTTCAGATATCCGTTCCATAGTTATCAGTTCGACCATTTGATCGTCAGCCCATTTTCCATGCGCGACTTTTTCTGCCGGATGATCGACCGGGAGATAGCTATTGCCCGGGAAGGCCGGCGGGGCTATATCGGTTTAAAAATGAACAGTCTGATTGATCCCCGAATGATGGATAAATTATACGAAGCCAGCAGGGCCGGCGTAAAAATCCGTCTGATCATCCGTGGTATTTACGGTCTGAGAACCGATGATCCGGAGTTGAGTAAAAATATCGGGGCAATCAGTATTGTTGATAAATATCTCGAACATTCGAGGGTTTTTCTTTTCGGTAACGGCGGCGATGAACGATTTTTTATTTCCTCAGCCGACTGGATGCCACGTAACCTTAACCGGAGGATTGAAGTGGCCTGTCCGGTTTATTCCGGTGAGATTAAGGAGGAACTACGTCAAATGCTGAAAATTCAGCTAAAGGATAATACTAAAGCACGGATACTGAATAACGATTTGTCGAATAATTACAACCGGCAGGAAATCAGTTTGCGATGCAGGGCACAGGAAGATTTTTATAATTATATAAAACAACAACACCATATTACCATGAAAATATACCATAACCCACGTTGCGCCAAAAGTCGCGAAGGGCTGAAGTACCTCGAAGAACGGGGGTATGAAATCCAGGTGGTCAATTATATGAAAGACGGAATATCTGTAGATGAACTTCGTAATATTTTGAAACGTACCCGTTTAAGCGTTGACGATTTAATACGTAAGCAGGAACAGCTATATAAAGAACGATATAAGGGTAAAGAAATGACCGAAGATGAATGGTTAACTGTGTTGTCGGAGAACCCCCGTTTGCTGCAACGTCCCATTGTAATAAATGGCGTCCGTGCTGTGCTTGCACAACCCCCTAACGAGGTGGATAAAATTGTATGAGTACTATCCGATTTTGGATTGCAGACTTTTGATTTCTTTTTCAAGGGCCAGCTTTTTCTTTAGTAAGGCCGAAAATTTGAGCGCATCACGGGCAGCTTGTTTGTCGTATTCTTCAAGCCAAATGTAAAAATATCGCTTCCCTAAGAAAACAGCTTTCAGTTTGCGGTCGGGATGATCGGCAATGAACTGGATTACCCCGTTATCTTTTCCATTCCGGTAGCTCACCTTTTCCCATACGTAATCCATGAAATCGCTGCAATGGTTGTTGGGATCATTCAGCCCGACAGAATCGGTTTTTGCCTGAATGTCCCGGTCGTACACCCTGATGCCGGTATGTTTTAGCCATCGTTCGCCATAATAATTGCTCGACATGTATAAGTTACCCAGTTCATCGAGGTGAAACTGTATAAATGATTTATTCCAGCGCCGGTCGAAATTTTGACGTTTAGGAATATATTGCGTGTATTTGTCGAACTCTGTTTTTTCGGCATCAAATTTTTTTTCCATTTTGGCAATCATGGATAGGGTCGAGTCCAGCTCATCCTGTTTCCGGAAAAGAATATCAGCACAGATTTTTTTCTTTTGCTGATCGGCTGTTACAATTGTCTGGATAGCCCCCGGGTATAATTTCCGTATCGAATCGAGTTGGGCCAGTGCGGTGATTGTATCACCCTGCTGGTAAATAGTTTCGGCCAATACCAAACGTTCGGCGGCCTGTTTTCTGTCTGATCTCCCGCACGAAAACAATAACATCGTCAGCAGTATAAAAACAAAAATCTGTAAATTCTTCATTCTTTTTTGTTTTGGATATCCGTTATTTGCATTCAAAGTAAACCAATAGTTTAAAAGGATGGAAACAAATTCGGTAGTTTTTTTTAATTCGATAGATTATCCTGCAATAAAATTTAAACCGGTTATTGCTGCCTGGGGAATTACCAATCCCGCGAATATCGGGAGTTTAATACGTCTGGCCGACAATATTGGCAGCGACGAAGTTTTTATCCTGGGCGACCAATTTACCTTCCGTCAATCGTCGGTTAAATATACGGCCGGGCAAAGTTTTAACACCGTGAAACTATCGTTGATCACTGCTGAAGAATTCTTTGATAAACGTCCTGATGATTACCAGCTGGTCGCCATCGAGACCAGCGAACAGTCGCAAAATATTTTTACAACGCTCCTGCCCGAAAAAGTTATATTTCTTTTGGGCTCTGAGAAAAATGGCCTTCCCGAAGATATTTTGCTTCGCTGTAACCTGGCCGTACATATTCCCATGACCGGTGCATGTAAATCGATGAATGTTTCCCACGCATTGGCTGTCGGCCTGTTCGAATGGCAAAGGCAACAGTTGTTTTACCCTTTGAAAAAGACACAAAGCAGGTAAAACATTCTTGGTTCTGAAATGAAAAACATGATCGGTACCCTCAGATTATAGTTTTTTCTATCTTTATTAAAATTTAAACAGAAAAAACTATGATCACGCTCACCCAACTGGAATATATTGTTGCTGTCGACACTTACCGGCATTTTGGTAAAGCAGCCGAAAGTTGTTTTATCACCCAGCCTACGCTAAGCATGCAGATCAAAAAACTGGAAGAAGACCTTGAAGTGATTATTTTCGATCGCAGCAAACAACCTCTGATCCCTACTGATGTGGGTATACGCATCATAGACCAGGCAAGGATTTTACTAAAGGAAGCTGAAAAAATTAATAATATTGTAAAAGAACACAAAAATTTGATTTCCGGAGAACTGAAGATCGGGATCATCCCCACGTTGGCTCCCTATCTGTTGCCATTGTTTATCGGTAATTACAAACGGAGATATCCCAATATTCAGATCAAAATAGAGGAATTGACCACTGATAATATCATCAATCACCTGCATCGCGATTTAATTGATGTAGGAATTTTGGTCACTCCGTTAAAAGAAGAACGGATTAGTGAAAGACCGATTTTTTACGAAGGAATGATGATATATGTACACGAAAACCACCCGTTGTACAACAAGGAAAAAATTCAGGTAAAAGATATTGCCACTCCTGAGATATGGTTGTTGAGCGACGGGCATTGTTTTCGTCACCAGGTCATTAACCTGTGTTCGTACCAGGGAAATAACAACGAAAAATTGCCATTTCATTTTGAGGCAGGCTCTCTTGAAACCCTGATGAACATTATCGATAAAGAAGGCGGGCTTACGCTCATCCCTGAATTGGCCACGCTCGGTATGCCTGAAAATCGTTTCGAACATGTACGGAAATTTTCCGACATTGCCCCGTTACGCGAGGTCAGCCTGGTGTATTCGCGTCATTTTGCAAAATCGAAACTTATTGATTTATTGTGGAAAGAGATTGTCGCATCGATGCCTGAAAAACTACTTCAGAAAGAGCGCGGAACAATTGTTGAATGGCGATGAAAAATTTATAAATTTTTATTTGCTGTTTGAAGAAATCTTGATTTTATTTGCATCGCCAAAACAGAGAGAGTTCCTGTTAAAAGGAACGAATAATTTTGGAAAATTTTCCTGAAAAAGTTTGGTGGCTTCGAATTTTGATTTATTTTTGCAGTCCCAAAATCAGGGAATATTAGGATGGCCCGTTCGTCTAGGGGTTAGGACGCAAGATTTTCATTCTTGTAGCAGGGGTTCGAATCCCCTACGGGCTACATAAATTTTAACGATTAGATTTTAAAATGGCAAATCATCAATCAGCAAAAAAAAGGATCAGACAAAACGCTGCAAAAAAAGTACAAAATAAATACTACGCAAAAACGATGCGTAATGCGGTGAAAGAGTTACGTGGAACTACTGAAAAAGAAGTAGCTGCAGAACAATATCCAAAGTTGGTTTCTATGATTGACAAACTTGCAAAAAAGAATGTCATTCATAAAAATAAAGCAGCTAATCTGAAATCGAAACTTGCGCTTCAGTTGAATAGAATGTAAAGACTTGATCAGATATACTTTTGAAAGCCTTTCCTGGACAGGGAAAGGCTTTTTTATTTGTATAGAGGTATCGGAAAATAGATAGAAGAGATAAACGTTTCTCTGAAGGAAAGACAAATTTTTTTAGGAAAATCAACTTGATGAAGTTCCAAAATCAACTTGATGAATTCAAGAGAACCTAACCTGTTGAGTAATTATTAACCGATCATTTCAAAGCCACAGAACGGTACCAGCGCTTTAGGAATCCTGATTCCTTCAGGGGTCTGGTTATTTTCGAGCAATGCAGCTACAATTCTGGGCAATGCCAGCGCACTGCCATTTAATGTATGGGCAATTTGCGGTTTTTTGGTCGTTTCGTCGCGGTAACGTAATTTCAGCCGGTTCGCCTGGAACGATTCGAAATTGGAAACAGAACTAACCTCAAGCCATTTTTCCTGGGCTGCAGAGAAAACTTCAAAATCATAAGTCAATGCTGAAGTAAAACTCATATCGCCGCCACACAGGCGAACAATGCGGTACGGAAGTTCCAGCTTTTCGACCAGGCCGGCCACGTGGGCCACCATTTCATTGAGTCGTTCGTACGAAGTATCAGGATGTGCAAGCTGTACAATTTCAACCTTATCGAACTGATGCAGGCGGTTGAGGCCGCGGACATCTTTCCCGTACGAACCGGCTTCGCGGCGGAAACAGGCACTGTAAGCACAGTTTTTCACCGGGAAATTTTTTGCATCGAGGATTACATCGCGATACATGTTGGTAACCGGGACTTCTGCTGTTGGGATCAGGTACAGGTTATCTTCGGTAACATGATACATCTGGCCTTCCTTGTCGGGCAACTGACCGGTTCCAAAACCTGAATCTTCGTTTACCATCAGGGGGGGCTGCACTTCCACATAACCGGCTTTACCGGCTTCTGTTAAGAAAAAACTGATAAGTGCCCGTTGCAGGACAGAACCTTTTCCTTTATAAACAGGGAATCCGGCCCCGGTAAGTTTTACGCCCAGTTCAAAATCAATAATATCGTATTTTTTAGCCAGTTCCCAGTGAGGTAACTTTTCGGGTAAAACCGGAATATCGCCCTTACGGACAACAACTTCATTATCTTCGGCTGACTTGCCAGCCGGAACAATATCTGCCGGAATATTGGGCAGTTGTACCTGCAAAGCAAAAACCTGTTCGTCGATTTTTGCAAATTCTTCGTCCAACTGTTTGATCGATTCTTTCAGTTCAGCCGTTTTCTTTTTAGCTGCATTGGCTTCCTCCTTTTTACCTTCACGCATCAGGGTGCCGATTTCTTTCGAGATGCGGTTCATTTCCGATTTTACCTGGTCGCCGTTGGTCTGTATCCCGTTTTTCTTTTTGTACAACGAAATGATCTTCCCAACAATCTGCCGGGCGTCGAAATTTTTCTTTTTTAATTTTTCAACCACTAGTTCGGGGTTTTCCTGAATAAACCGTAAATTAAGCATCTTCTGAAATATTTATTAATCTTTTTATCCTGATGATCTGAAAATTTTGCCTTCAGTAAAGCATAAAATATTTATGGGCAAATGTAAAAATAAAAAATCTCCTGCCTTGGAAAAGACAGGAGATTCTTACTAAGGCTATGCTAAATTTCTTATTAGTTTGCTGAGACGACAGGTTCAACAGATATATAAGATCTGTTATCCCTTTTCTTTTTAAAAACAACAGTACCATCGATCAAGGCAAAAAGGGTATGATCTTTTCCCATACCGACATTCAAGCCCGGATGATGAGTTGTACCTCTCTGGCGAACGAGAATATTCCCGGCTTTGCAAACCTGACCACCGTAAATTTTTATACCCAGTCGTTTACTTTCCGATTCGCGACCGTTTTTCGAACTACCGACACCTTTCTTATGAGCCATGGTTTAATCTTTTTAAGTTATCCTACAATTTCTTCAATCTGAATCTTGGTCAGGTACTGACGATGACCATTGAATTTCTTGTAACCTTTTCTACGTTTCTTTTTAAATACAAGTACCTTGTCGCCTTTAATGTGTTCCAGCACTTTGGCCGTTACTCTGGCGCCTCTGACTTTCGGGGTACCAACTTTCACTTTCCCGTCGTTGTCAACTAAAAGTACCGTCTTGAACTCCAACGATTCACCTTCTGCATTTTCGAGGCGGTGAACGTATACTTTTTGATCTTTCTCAACCTTAAATTGCTGTCCTGCAATTTCTACAATAGCGTACATGCTTTATTCTTTATTGTGAACTCCGGCAGGCGGGACCCATACCCCGGAACCACTTATCGGGCCTGCTCGAAAACTTCGGACTGCAAAAGTATATATTTTCAAATGACTACCAAAAAAATTAAAACAAAAATTTGTACTCATTTTTATTTCAAAAAAGCACCTGTACAACAGGCTTGTAAGTATTAGTTTGTAAAATGTTTAGAACAGAATACATAAATAGTCTTCTGAAAAAAAAAGTATTGCTATATTTGTTGTTCATGACTGTTGGCGAACATACCAAATGCAGAAAGTAAGACTTAATATTTTAGGACTATCAGTTAGCCAGACACAATCGGGTGCTTATGCACTGGTTTTGACCGAAGAGAAAGGAGACCGTCGTATTCCTATAATCATCGGTCCGGTTGAAGCCCAGGCCATCGCCATTCAGTTGGAAGGGCTGAAACCCCCGCGTCCGCTTACGCATGATCTTTTTAAAAACCTTGCATCAGCCTTTGAAATACAGGTTGTTGAAGTGATGATTTATAAACTGGAAGAGGGTATTTTTTATTCAGAACTGATTTGTATGCACGGAAATCAGAGAATCCGTATCGACTCGCGTACTTCCGATGCAGTGGCCCTGGCTCTTAGGTTCCGTTGTCCTATTTATACTTCTGAAGAGATATTACAGAAAGCAGGCATTGTTCTTGAAGTTGATGACCGGGGATTTAGTGCCGGACAGGAAAAAAGTAAAAATAAAGGTGCCGAAAAAACAGAATATAAAAATTATACGGTTGCCGAACTGAATGAAATGCTGAATGAAGCAGTTGCCAACGAGGATTACGAAAAAGCTTCCACTATTCGGGACGAAATAAGCAAACGTAAGAAATAAATCAAATCATTTCTGATGAGAAAACTATTGGCAGCTTTGTTAATAATGACACTCACCTTTTCTGTGCTACCTGGTTTTTCACAAGACACTCAGGTGCAGGAACAAACCGGGCAACAGGCCAACAACGAGATTACTTCTTCTGAAAAAAATATTACATCGAATATCCTCCTTTCGAAAAAACGGGAAAAACCAATTACCGCTACTACTATTTTCAGAGGATTAGTAGGGGTGCTGGTTTTGCTGGGACTTGGATACCTGATTAGTGCCGACCGGAAAAATATTCCGTGGCGAACAGTAGCTGTAGGCCTGATCTTTCAGATTGTGCTGGCAATCGGCATTTTATATATCCCGGCAGTGCAATGGCTGTTCGAATTCTTCGGAAAACTTTTTGTGGTAATACTCGACTGTACTAAAGTGGGGACCGAATTCCTGCTGGGAGGTTTGCTTGATACCAGTAAATACGGATATATCTTTTTGTTCCAGGTATTGCCGACCATTATTTTCTTTTCTGCGTTGACCAGTATTTTATTCTATTTCGGAATTATACAAAAAATTGTTTGGGCCCTGGCGTGGGTGTTTACACGACTGATGAAATTATCAGGGGCTGAAGCGCTTTCAGTAGCCGGCAATATTTTTCTGGGGCAAACCGAGTCTCCCCTGATGATAAAAGCCTACCTGTCTAAAATGAAAAACTCGGAAATCATGCTGGTTATGACTGGGGGAATGGCCACCCTTGCCGGGGGTGTCCTGGCTGCTTATATTGCTCTGCTGGGCGGAGACGACCCGGCATTGAGGCTCGAATTTGCCAAACACCTGCTGACAGCCTCGGTAATGGCAGCTCCGGCTGCAATCGTATTCTCAAAAATGATTGTACCTCCCGATAGAGAAATAGATAGAGAGATTGTGATAACCCGTGAAAATATTGGGAGCAATGTTCTTGATGCAATTTCGAACGGAACAACAGAAGGATTGAAATTAGTTGCCAATGTTGCTGCAATGTTGATTGCTTTTATTGCACTCATTGCCCTTTTCAATGTCATTTTTTGGAAAATCGGAGACTGGACCGGCCTGAATGATATAATTGCCGGTAGTACAAATGGCCGTTATAGCGAACTTTCCCTACAGTTTTTACTTGGATATATTTTTTCGCCGGTCATGTGGCTGATAGGTGTTTGTTCTGATGACATTGTTTTAGTGGGCCGGTTGCTGGGTGAAAAGTTAATTCTGACCGAGTTTATCGGGTATATTAGTCTTGCCGATCTGAAAGCCTCCGGTATGTTTGCCGAAACGAAATCCATCATTATGGCCACTTATGTGCTTTGCGGGTTTGCCAATTTCGCTTCTATTGGTATCCAGATTGGAGGCATTGGTGCCCTGGCTCCCAATAAACGGGTATTACTGTCGAAATACGGAATGCGTTCACTGGTGGCAGGAACCCTGGCATCGCTACTTTCAGCAACTATTATCGGAATAATATTAGGGTAGGTTTTCGGCTGCATAAACCAGTTGTTCGTACCATTCGCTGCCATATTTACGAATCAATGGTTCACGGAGGAATTTATAGAGAGGAAGTTTTTGCTCAGCGCCGCACTTGCGTCCGGGTTTGCAGATGTCAAGTTGCTGGTAGTTTACGGCATCAAAATGCTGGTATTCGGTAATTCGAATGGGGAAAAGATGGCATGAAAGCGGTTTCCTGAAAGTGATCTCTCCTTCGAGATATGCCTTTTCGATAGCACATTTCAGAATCCCTTTCTCATCGGTAAATGTATAGGCACATTGCCTGTTATTCACCAGCGGTGTAACCAGGTCCCCCTCGAAATCAATCACCGAGAAACCCTGCTTTTCAACTTCCTTTTTATGCTCTTCAGGAATGTATTTTTCAAAAACCGGATAGTTCTGCTCTATTTCTTTGGCTTCTCCTTCGGTCAAAAGGGCACCCGAGTCGCCTTCAACACAACAGTTCCCTTTGCATTTGAGCAGATCGCACAAAAAATGCTTTTCCAAAATATCGAGGCTGACTATGGCACGTCCGATTTCGAGCATAATAAAAAATACAAATACAATTTTAAACACAAAGACAAGAAGTCACAAAGATTTAATTTTTAATATATTCCCTTGTGACTTCATGTCCTTTTATGAAATTATTTTTCAATCAGCACTTTTCCGGTCATTTCATCCGGAATTTTCAGTCCCATGATAGTTAACAAAGTCGGGGCCACATCAGCCAGGACACCGTTGCTGATATTTGCCGTTTTGTTGTCGCTGACATAAATACACGGAACCGGATTCAGCGAGTGGGCAGTATTGGCCGAGCCGTTTTCGTTCACTGCATTGTCGGCATTTCCGTGGTCGGCAATGATCAGCACTTCATAATTATTGGCACGGGCCGTTTCAACCACTTCTTTTACACATTGGTCAACGGCTGAAACGGCTTTGTAAATAGCTTCGTAAACGCCGGTATGACCAACCATATCACCGTTGGCAAAGTTCAGGCAAACGAAATTAGCCTCACCTTTTTTCAGCTCAGTCACAATGGCATCTTTCACTTTTGGTGCCGACATCTCAGGCTGATAATCGTAAGTAGGAACTTTAGGTGAAGGGATCAGTATCCGTTTTTCTCCTTCAAATTCTTCTTCACGGCCACCGCTGAAAAAGAAAGTTACATGGGCATATTTCTCCGTTTCGGCAATACGGATTTGTTTCAGCCCGGCTTTCGAAACCACTTCGCCCATGGTATTGCCCGGGTTTTCCTTGTCGAAAATCACGTTAACACCTTTGAAATCGGCTTTGTAGTTGGTCATGGTGTACCATTTCAAGTCCATGGTTTTCATGCCAAAATCAGGCAGATCTTGCTGTGTAAAGGCGATCGTTGTCTGGCGTAGACGGTCGGTGCGGAAATTGAAACAGATGACCACATCGCCTTCTTCGATGGTCGCCAGTGGTTGCCCGTTTTTGTCAACCATCACGATAGGTTTCAGAAATTCATCGGTCACTCCTGCATCGTAGGATGCCTGTATGGAAGATAGCAGGTCGGTCGACTTTTCACCTTTGCCGTTGGTGTAGAGGTCGTAAGCCAGTTTCATACGGTCCCAGTTTTTGTCGCGGTCCATCCCGTAATAACGGCCAATCAGTGAAGCAAACTTGCCGTTGGTGGCTTTCAGTGCCTCCAGGTCATCTTTAATAAAACCGTAACCCGAGCGCGGGTCGGTATCCCGGCCATCAGTCAATCCGTGAACAAACACTTTGTCAAGTCCCATGTCAGTGGCTACCTGGCAAAGGGCCACCATGTGCGAGCTAAGCGCATGAACCCCGCCTGGGCCAATCAAACCGATCAGGTGAACTTTTTTGTCGTTTTCTTTTGCATACGTGTACGCCTCAATAATCTTCGGATTTTTCCACAGCGATTTATCGCGGATAGCCTTGGTGATTTTCACCATATCCTGATAAAGTACGCGACCGGCGCCAATGTTGAGGTGCCCTACTTCCGAGTTTCCCATTTGTCCGTCGGGCAGACCTACATTTTCACCGCAGGTAAGCAGTTGCGAATGCGGATATTCTTTCATCAGTGAATCCATGAACGGGGTGGGTGCTGTGGTAATCACATCACGTTTCGAACCATCGCCCATTCCCCATCCGTCAAGGATAATCAATATTGCTTTTTTTGTGTCAGCCATAATATATTATAGTATTATTTTTTACTAAAACGGACACAAAAGTATCCTTTTTTTAAAATGAATAAAAATAAGGGAACCAGCTTCTTTTAGATTTAAAAAATAATTGATATGCAGTTAAAACGCAGAAAAGCGTTACAATGTATTTGATGTAACGCTTTTCGTGAGCGAGAAACGGGACTCGAACCCGCGACCCCGACCTTGGCAAGGTCGTGCTCTACCAACTGAGCTATTCTCGCGTTAAAAGTACCCGAGGCGGGACTTGAACCCGCACGATCATAATGATCATTGGATTTTAAGTCCAACGTGTCTACCATTCCACCACCCGGGCATCCTAATGCCTTTCTGAACTTAAAACGGAAAATTTTCTATTTTAAAGAACCAATGAGCGAGAAACGGGACTCGAACCCGCGACCCCGACCTTGGCAAGGTCGTGCTCTACCAACTGAGCTATTCTCGCATTATTATTTAGGAACCATCTGTATTTCACTTCCGAAAACAGCGTTGCAAATATAGAGCTATTTTTTTTTTCTCCAAAACTTAATTTTGAAAAATAAGAACCGCTTTTTCTCCCTGTAAACTACTTTAAACCGGTGAGTTTCTTGATGTCGTTTAGCTTGTTCAGAGCCTCGATGGGGGTTAGGTTGTTTATGTCCAGATTTTTGATTTCGTCCCTTATTTGTTTCAGCACCGGATCGTCCAATTGAAAGAAACTCATCTGGAATCCCTCGCGGTGTTCGGCCATACCTTCCAGCGGTTTTGTCAGCTTGTCCTTTTTTTGTGCATCTTCCAGTTGAAGCAAAATTTCATCGGCCCGTTTTACCACTGAGGTTGGCATTCCGGCCATGCGTGCCACATGAATCCCAAAGCTATGATTACTGCCGCCCCGTATCAACTTCCTGAGAAAGATCACCTTGTTGCCCATCTCCCGGATGGTAACATTATAATTTTTTACACGGGAAAACGATTTTTCCATCTCGTTCAATTCATGATAGTGGGTTGCGAATAGCGTTTTCGCCCTGGCTTTCGGGTGTTCGTGGATATATTCGACAATCGACCAGGCAATGGAAATACCGTCGTAAGTAGAAGTGCCACGGCCAAGTTCATCCAGCAAAATCAGGCTACGGTCAGAGATATTGTTCAGGATGCTGGCTGCTTCATGCATCTCGACCATAAAGGTTGATTCGCCCAGGGAAATATTATCGGATGCCCCGACACGGGTGAAGATTTTGTCGACATAACCAATTTTTGCCGAGGCTGCCGGGACAAAACTACCGATCTGGGCCATTAGTACAATCAGGGCTGTTTGTCGCAATAATGCCGATTTACCTGCCATGTTGGGCCCGGTGATGATAATTATCTGCTGGTCATCGGTGTCCAGAAAAACATCATTGGCGATGTAGGTCTCACCGACTGGCATTTGTTGTTCAATTACCGGGTGGCGGCCTTCTTTTATATCGATGATTTTCGAATCATTGATTTCCGGTCTGATATATTCATTTGCGAGTGCTGATGTGGCAAACGAAAGCAGACAGTCAATCTGGGCAAGAATAGCTGCATTTAGCTGTATGGGCGCGATATACTCCGAAAGGGCAACCACCAACTGGTTGAATAATTGCATTTCGAGGGAAAGAATTTTTTCTTCAGCTCCCAGTATTTTCGTTTCGTATTCTTTCAGTTCTTCAGTAATATAACGTTCAGCACTCACCAGGGTTTGCTTTCTGATCCAGTCGGCAGGGACTTTGTCTTTGTGCGTATTACGAACCTCAATATAATAACCGAACACGTTGTTGAACGAAATTTTCAGTGACGGAATTCCTGTTCGTTCCGACTCCCGTTCCTGCATCCGGGCCAGGTAATCTTTGCCAGAATAGGCGATTTTCCGTAACCCGTCTAATTCATCAGAGACACCATCGGCGATCACCCTCCCTTTGTTCAGAAGCATCGGCGGATCGGGACAGATTTCTTTTTCGATCCGCTGGAGGATTGATTCACAGGGGTTGAGTTGTTCTGCAAAACGCATTAAACCGGCATTTCCTGAACCAGCGCACATATTCCTGATTGGATCAATGGCTCTCAATGCATGTTTTAGCTGCACCACTTCACGCGGGTTGATCCGGGCTACCGCAACTTTCCCGATAATGCGTTCCAGATCGCCTGTCTGCCTGAGCTGCTCTTCTATTCCTTTTTTCAGTTCCTGGTGTTCGGTAAAATGCTGAACGATGTCGAGCCGGTTGTCGATTGCCTGGACTTCCTTTAACGGAAGGGCGATCCAGCGTTTCAGTAAACGTGCCCCCATGGGCGAAATGGTTTTGTCGATCACCTGGACCAGTGTTTTTGCCCCTTCGTTGATGGAGGTAAAAAGTTCGAGATTACGAATTGTGAAACGGTCGAGCCACACGTATTTCTCCTCCTCGATGCGCGACAAAGCTGAAATGTGCCCCAGGTTACTGTGCTGGGTGAGGTCGAGATAATGCAGGATAGCCCCCGAAGCAATCACACCGTAGTTTAGGTTCTGCACGCCAAATCCTTTTAGCGATTTAGTTTCGAAATGACGCAGCAACCGGTCCATGGCCGCATCTTCGGTATATACCCAGTCGTCGAGCGTATAGGTATAAAATTTTCCTCCGAACAAGGCGGTAAACTCTTTCCCTTTTCCTTTCTGAAATAGTACTTCTTTAGGCTGAAACGAATTAAGCAGCTTATCGACATATTCAAAATTGCCCTGTGCTGTTAGAAATTCACCGGTCGAAATATCGAGAAAAGCCACTCCTGCCGTGTTTTTATCGAAATGTACGGATGCAAGGAAATTATTTTCGCGGTGCTCCAGAATATTATCATTGATAGAAACACCCGGGGTTACCAGTTCTGTAATTCCGCGTTTGACAATTTTTTTTGTCATTTTCGGGTCTTCCAGTTGTTCACAGATGGCAACCCGTTGCCCGGCCCTGACCAGCTTTGGCAAGTATGTATCAAGCGCATGGTACGGAAAACCTGCCAATTCGACGAAACTGGCAGACCCGTTTGCGCGGCGTGTTAATGTAATGCCTAATATCTCGGAAGTTTTAATGGCATCTTCCCCGAAAGTTTCATAAAAATCACCTACCCTGAACAGCAATACTGCATCAGGATGTTCGTCTTTAACGGCATAATACTGCTTCATTAAAGGAGTTTCGACGTATTTTTTTGAAGCTGCCAAAGCTAAATTTTTTATTTTTTTGAATAAAAAACAAAGATAAATGTTTCGCCAAAGGAAGGAAATAAACCGGATGATTGTTCATCCAAACTTTTCAACAGGTGTTAAAATAGTGTAATTATTTAGTCAAAGAACGGTTCCTTTCCCGTATTTTGTTTTAGCCTGTTAAAATGTGGACTGTAGCATAAAAAAACAGACGGAATTTTTGAAATTGGCCCAATAAAATTGTTCCTTTAGTATGATTAATTTTCCATAATTTATCTGGCCATAAAAAGTAACCGATGTACGAGAAGCTCAGTATTAAAAATTGGGCCGTTGAAGACCGCCCCCGTGAAAAAATGCTTACCAAAGGAATCCGGACCTTAAGTGATGCCGAACTGATTGCAATCCTGATTGGCTCGGGTAATTTGAAAGAAACTGCTGTCGAATTGTCGCGCCGGATTTTGGCACAGGCGAATAATAATCTGCACGAACTGGCAAGAATGTCGGTTGATGATCTGAGAAAATTCAAAGGTGTTGGTGAGGCCAAAGCCATTAATATTATGGCAGCGCTTGAACTGGGCCGGCGACGGAAAGAAAGTGAACCGGAAGAAAAAGTGCAGGTCACGAGTAGTGCCGATGTTGCCCGGATCTTCCAGCCTTTGCTGGGCGACCTGCCACACGAGGAGTTTTGGGTGTTGCTACTGAACCGTTCGAACAGGGTGATCGATAAGCAAATGGTCAGTCAGGGCGGGATTGCCGGTACGGTTACCGATGTGAGGATTATTCTGAAAGTGGCTGTCGAGAAACTGGCAAGCTCCATTATTTTGTGCCATAACCATCCGTCGGGTAACCTCCAGGCCAGTGAGGCCGACCGTACGATTACCAAAAAAATTAAGGAAGCCGGGAAATGGATGGACATTCCTGTGGTAGATCACGTGATTATTGGTAACGAAAAATATTTTAGCTTTGCAGATAAAGGCTTAATCTGATGTCATTCATGGTCATCATTTACTCGAAACAAAAAACAGAACGGCTTAATTATACCCTGAAACTGATTTTCACAACCATCCTGAAGACCGGGTATATCCTGACGACTGATAAAAATAAGTTTCTTCAGTCGGAACTTCCCAGGATCAACTATTCGGATGAAAATTGGGACGGGAGCCTGTTTCTGAAACCACATCCTCTGTTGTTTCGCAACGACATTGCTCCAATAGAAATCACAACTGTTGAATATGAAGGAAAGCAGGTGTTTTTCCCTGTGTCCGGCGGTTCATTTTTACCTTTCGATGTGTTTGCATGCTCGTTTTACATTGCATCCCGTTACGAGGAATATCTTTTCACGGGAAAAACGAAACACGGACGGTTTCCTGCAACTGAAAGTATTTTGTATAAATACCGTTTACTTGATGAACCGGTGGTAAACCAGTGGGCCCGGCTTCTCGCAGAAAAAATTTCAGAATATGACCCCCGTTTTACAGTTCCGGGAAAAGAGTTTAATTTCCTGATGACAATTGATGTTGATAACGCATGGGCTTATAAGAATAAGGCATTATGGATTCAGGCCGGGGCAATTGCAAGATCGGTTTTAAAAGCTGATTTTTCAGGAATAAAAAGACGGCAGGATGTCCTTTCCGGGAAAGAAGCCGATCCGTACGACACATACCGTTTTATTGATGAAGCATTTAAAGGGAATGAAGATCATCTGAAATTTTTCTTTTTACTCGGCGACCGGGGGACGTACGACAGGAATATCCCGTACCGAAATGCGAATTTGCAGTCGCTTATCCGGCATTTGGCTGAAAAGTTTAAGATTGGCATTCATTTTTCTTACGCGTCAAACAGGAACCGGGAAATGGTAAAAAAGGAAAAGCAAAGGCTGGAAAGCATTCTTGGCAAAAAGGTGACCGGCAGTCGTCAACATTTCCTGTTGCTCAACTTTCCCTACACGTACGAAAACCTTATTGAGGCAGGTATTACGGCAGATTACACCATGGGGTATCCCGATGCTGTTGGTTTCAGGGCCGGGCTTTGTACCCCTTTTCAGTTTTTCAACCTTGAAAAAAATATTGCTACCGGACTGACCGTTTATCCTTTGCATGCCATGGACGTCAGTCTGAGACATTATATAAAATTAAGCCCGGAACAGGCTGTTGAAGAAATGAATAATCTGATGCAAAAAGTGAAGGAAACAGGAGGCTCCTTCATCTGTTTATGGCATAACGAATCGGTAAACGGGTGGGGTGAATGGAAAGGCTGGCAGAAGGTTTTTCTTCAGACTATTCGTACCGGATTAAAATTTGAAAATGTATAATACCGGAATAAAATATCTGCAACATTCGGAAATCGATTTTGAAAAATGGGACCGGTGTATAGCTGTTTCCATCAATGGAATTGTTTATGCCTGGTCGTGGTACCTCAACCGTATCTGCGATGGCTGGGATGCACTGATATACGGCGATTATTTATATGTGATGCCTTTGGTGCAAAAAAAGAAATATGGTATCCCGTATATCTATCAACCGTTTTTTACGCAGCAACTGGGGGTTTTTTCAGCTTTTCCTGCCAATCCTGAAATGGTAAACAGCTTTTTATATGCCATTCCTGAAAAATTCCGCCTGGTTGAAATGAACCTGAATTATCAGAATGTTCCGGCTGATGGCGAAATATTGGCAAGGTCTAATATTACCTATCATTTGTCTCTTGCCCAGTCTGCTGAAAGTTTACGAAACGGGTTCAGTACCAACACAGGGAGAAATATAAAAAAGGCAAGGGAACAGAACCTTCTTGTTTCCCCGTTTGATAATATCGATGAGTTTATCGCCTTCACACGAAATAACCTTCTTAAAAAATCGCCGGAGATAAAAACCGTTCATTATCAAAACCTAAAACGAGTGATCAGTTATGCATTGTACTCCCGGTTGGGTGAATTGTTTGGTGTTTTTAACCCGCAAAACAAACTGGTAGCTGCCTCATTTTTTGTCTGGTCGAACCGGAAAGCAATTTATCTGGCGGCCTCATCTTCTCCGGAAGGGACTGAAAAAAAGGCCATGTTTTTACTGATTGATCATTTTATCGAAAGCCGGGCAGGGGAGGAGCTGATACTTGACTTCGAAGGCTCCAATATCCCGGGGGTAGCCCGGTTTTATCAGGGGTTTGGCGCCCATGCGGTTAGTTATTTATCCGTCAGGAGGAATACCCTTCCTTGGTACGTACAGATTTTCAGGAAATAAGTATCTGTTTTTGGTCTTCTGTTTTCATTGAAAAGTATTATTTTCGGTGAAAATATCAAGAATGAAACTAAAAATTCTGGGTGAAGACAATTCCATCTTCAATCAGTACATTGCTGAGATCAGGGATGAAACTATTCAGAAAGACCCGCTGAGGTTCAGGCGCAATCTGGAACGGTTGGGTGAAATTTTTGCTTTTGAAATAAGTAAAACCCTTGAATATCAGACATACGATGTGAAAACTCCCCTGGGCATTGCCAAAGTACCGAAACTAAAAATACAACCGGTACTGGCCACAATTTTGAGGGCAGGCCTTCCTTTGCAGCAGGGCTTGCTGAATATTTTCGACCAGGCTGAAAACGCGTTTATCTCTGCTTACCGCAAATATAACGATAGCGGTGAGTTTCACATCGAGTTTGAGTACCTGGCCACCCCTTCGCTCGACGAAAAGGTAGTGATTATTTCCGACCCCATGCTGGCCTCCGGTGCTTCGATGGAAATTGGGTTTCAGGCTTTACTGAAAAAGGGCACTCCTTCGCATGTGCATCTGGTTGCCGTTATCGGTAGCCGAAAAGGACTGGAATATATTACAGAAAGGATAACTGCTCCAAACGTGACCCTTTGGCTGGGGGCGCTCGACGAGGAAATGACTATTAAATCGTATATTGTCCCGGGGCTGGGCGATGCCGGCGATCTGGCTTTCGGCCCGAAGATCGATTCGCTTTAATTTTTCCCCATTGTCAGCATACAGTCAAAAGACAGGTAAGGTTAATACTGAGATAAACTTATGATTTGAATCATTAATATTTCAGGAAGTCTTTTAGTTTCTTTATTACTTTTTCCTTTCTCCTTCGTGAAACCGAAATTGATTCTCCGTTTGAAAGTATAAGCTGACCTCCGTCGTTTTTAAGAAATGCCGTTACATAGTTTAAATTTACCAGATGGGTTTTATGTACCCGGATGAAAGCATGTTCTTCGAGCAAATCTTCAAATTCGATCAGTGTTTTCGCAATCAGCAGAGGTTTCCTTCCGGAGAAGAAAAGATGGGTATAATTCCCGTCTCCCTGGCAACGGATGATATTTTTTACCTCCACAAATTCGATCCGGTCGTTGGTTGGCAAGCCAATTTTTGGGTCCCTGGGATGATGTACATTGTAATAAAGCTGTTTGATTTTCTCGTTCTCTGTTTTTTGCCGGATTTGTTCTGCTACTTTGTCAACCGCTGTTTTCAGTTCGTGCAGATTGATTGGCTTGAGAATATAATCGGCAGCCGAAAAACGAATAGCCTTGATCGCATAATTGTCGTAGGCTGTCACAAAAATTACTTCAAACTGAAAATCCCGGAAATGTTCAAGCAATTGAAAACCGTTTTCTCCGGGCATCTCAATATCGAGAAAAACAAGTTGGGGCGAATAATTTTCAATGGCTGAAATAGCTTCGGATACAGACTTTGCTTCAGCGATAACTGCAATATTGGGGCAATGTGTTTTTAAAAGACCTGAAAGGTTTTCCCTGCCACTTTTTTCATCATCGACAATCAAAGCTGAAATTTGCATACATCCTGTACTTTATCTGTAAAGGTACATTTTCGATAACAATCAGATCTCATCGGGAATACTAATTTCAACCCGGGTTCCTTCTTTCCCCTGTTCCGACAGGTCGATGATCCTGAATGAAGATTTACCTCCGTATTTTTCATCCATAATTTTCAACCGTTCTTCATTCATCTTCAAGCCCATTCCGTTCGAGGCTGATTTTCCCCGGGATGCTTTTATGCCAATACCGTTATCTTCAATGACAATCAGAATTCTGTTTTCTGCTTTTGTTACCGAAACGGTCAGTTTTTTGTTGTCCTGTTTATGCTGAAGCCCGTGAATAATGGCATTTTCGGCAATGGGTTGCAGGATCATGGAAGGGACCATGAAATGATTCCGGTCAATTTCAGGATCAACATTTATTTCATAGTCGAAATCAAAACGGAATTTTTCCAGTTGAATATACTGGTTCAGGGTCTCCAGTTCTTCTGTCAGGCTTATTTCTTCACGTTTTGAGTTTTTCAGTACTTTACGTATCAGGCTTGCAAAATCCGATAAATATAAATGGGCCTCGCGGGCCCTGTTTTTCTGAATAAGGTTTTGTACCGAGTTCAGGCTGTTAAATAAAAAGTGGGGGTTCATCTGCGCCCGGATAGCTGCCAGTTGCAGTTCGCGAAGCCGTTTTTCCTGTTCCTGCTTCTTCAATCGCTGTTTCACCCGGTATTTGAAAACCAGGAAAACGATCATAAAAATAAGCAACGATCCTCCCAAAAAACAGATGATGCCCAGCATGGTTGACTTGTCGGGGCCCTTTTTCTCTTCAGGCGGGTTTTGAGCTTTTTCGATATATTTTCCGATTTGGTCAAGGTCTGCTTCGTATTCTATGACCTTCCCGTTTTTATCGAATACAAAAGCTCTCCCTGTATATTTTGGAGTTGAAAATAATTCCTGCAGGGAATAATTATCCTTTTTTAGAAAAAGCTGAAATGCCTTGGGAGCAGCCCGTGAAATGTAATCTTTCCATTCTTCAAAATCTGTTCCTTCAACGATATAAATAAAATTGGCATCAGGATATTTCTCACTCAAATCATCAAAAAAGTATCTGGCTGCAGCCCAACTCCCGGATACTTTTACAATGGTTGGTTTTTTCCCAAAAAAGTCACTGATCGAAAGAGTATCTCCTTTCTGATTCAAAAATATTCGTTTCTTATAGGTCTTCCCGTCCAGGAATTCCCGTGCATTCTGAAGTTTTGATTCCAGGAACTCATTGAGAATTGTATCTTTGCTCGATTTTACGATCTCATCATAAAGTTTAGTCTGTATCGAATACCAGCTTTCCCTGCTGTCATATTTATTGAATTTCCGGGAATATGTCAGGTCTTCAGACAATATTTTTGCCTTTTCATGTGCCAGCGATGAGCCGGCCAAAATAAGATTGATGTATTCATTGATCTGAACAGGGGTGTAATACGGAATTGATCCGGAATAGCCATAAGACCTGCCCTTGTTCGGGCCTCCATTGGGACTTGCATATTTAAAGTTCCTGTTATAAAAATACCGGGTATATGTTGGAACTGCTGTTTTTGAATAATAACCATTTTCATCATAATGTTTGCATATTTTAAAGTCCTCAACGAAGTTTTCCAGTTCCTGAATAACAGAATAAAATTCAGGTTTTAAAGGGCTTCCAAATAATTGTCTGGATTCCAGTATATCCAGGATATTTGTTGCCATGGCAAGTTTAAGCATTGGAATTTCATGATTGATAAAATTCAGAAATTTAACAGGCAGATCTTCTGTATTGTACCCGGATAATGTTTCGGAAGTAATTTCTTTGGCGAAGTTTTTTATACTCACCAGGAGGGAGTCATGGTAAAAGGCGACGAAAGGATTATGTCCGTCAAAGATTTGGAACTGAACCAGGGAAAGCCTGTTCTGAAGATCAAGGAGCAAATTATTTTCACGGATACGGTCGCCCTGAAATTCTGTTTTCAGTTCAGGAGGCTGTCCCGATAGCAGAATGGTAATATGATCCCCTGGTTCTGCATAAAAAATCCTGGCAATGACGTTTTTGATATCATTATCATCCCTGCCGGGGTTGGTTATTATCAAAGTCCCTTCACGTTGTAAGGGAATTTTAACTGAAAAACGGTTTGCAGAATCGACTTGCGCTTCTGCTGCAATTCTTGTTTCCCCAATGGGTGAATCTGAACAAAAAACAAATATTTTTTTGTCATTGGGGTTCTCTATAAAACCATCGATAGTAACCGAATTGGCTGCTGCTTCAGAGTTTTTCCCGATAAAAAAAGTTTTTATTTCGGTTGTTGCTGTCGATTTTTTTCCGTTTTCCCGGCTATAGGGCGGATTATATGTAGTAATAACGGCTTCAGAAGGGAAGCCATTCAACCGGTTAAATGTAAAAAACTTCTCCAGTTTTTGATCGTATTTTTCCTTTTTCACTATTGAGCGATGTGAGACTTTGAGAAGATCAGATGTAGCGTTCTTTACTTCAAATTTTTCGTTTTGTGCAGAGATCAGATTTCCCTTTTTCATTTCTGCATTATTACAGATCAATAAAAATTCCTGTGTGAAATTTTTAATAATATCTATTGAAGCAAGAATCTCTTTTGCCAGGTTTTCGGCTTCTTCATCCGTTAATCCGGCAGCCTTCCCCCTGTTTTTTATATTGTCTTCCAATCTGTCGCTATTAATAATAATCAGTTCGTTATTTATTAAATCCATCCCCATGCTGACAGACAGACCGCAAAGAATATCGTATTGCAGTTTCTGCAGTAAAAGGCCGGGAAGTTTTTCTTCTGCCGGTGGAAACATCGAATCGAAATGAATATTGGGATTATGGGCACTAAATTTATTATATATATAGCGTTTGGGTTTTACCTGAAGAATAAGTTTTTGTTCAGATATTTTTTTGTCAACCATTACTTCAATATCCCAATTATTTTCTTCTTCAATGGAGTATGTAGGGATACTGTGTTGGGTCGTTACGGAATTTATATATTTAAATTCAATTTTCTGGCCTTCCTTCAGTTTCAATTGAACCTTCCCCTCTGTTGCAAAAATGGGGTTAACGCAGAAGACCAGCAGGAGAAAAAATAACCGGATAGCTGTTTTCATGATCTTTTTGTTTTGTTTTTCCAAAATTGGGAGATTCCCACTTAGAAATCAATACACGTTTATTAAACGGAATGAGTGATTGATTAAACGGTACGGGGGTACGACTTATATATGTCCCCTAAGGGGAAAAAGCGTTTAGAAAATCGATGGAGTGAGCGTTAATAAATCAGAGAATATGTTCCACAAAAAGTTAAAGTGACCCGAAAAACGCCTCTTCTGCTGATAGTATTGCTCTTTTTAGTTTAAAATTTTTGCTACCTTTTCCACTTCGCTGAAAACCCGCAGGAAATTACCTCCCCAAATCTTCTTTATTTCTTTTTCGGTATAGCCTCGTTTCAGCAATTCGTAAGTAATATTTGGGAACTGGCTCACGTCTATACAGCCTGCCAGCCCGCCGCCACCGTCAAAGTCGCTGCCAATGCCCACATAATCGACGCCGATCAGCTTTTTCACATAATCGATATGGTTAACTACGTCCTTTACATTTGGCAGGTCGTCCATATAATTGTTATACACGTGTTCCCATTGTTCACTGAATTTTTGTTTTTCGGTGTCGGTCATGGTTTTATACTTTGTTCTGAAAGTTTTTTTTAGATTTTGTCCGAGTTTGTATCCTGTTTTGGTTGTATCGGGTTTTCTGATATATGCGTCGAGCAGACAAATTTGTATTACCCCTCCGTTTTTTGCCAAAGCCCTGAGCATTTCGTCGCTCATATTCCGGTCGTGGTTACAAACCGGTCGTACACTTGAATGGGAAGCAATAACCGGCGCTTTGCTGTATTTTATCGCATCGAAAAACGACTGATCGGAAGCATGCGAAACATCGATCATCATCCCCAGCCGGTTCATTTCGGCAACTACTTTTTTGCCAAACTCGCTAAGCCCGTTGTGTTCAGGCGTTCCCGGATCGCTCGACGAATCGCAGATGTCGTTGTGAAATGAATGGCAAAGGGTGATGTAACGGACGCCCCGGTTGTAAAACTCCTGTACCCGGTTAATATCTTTATCAAGCGGGAAGCCATTTTCCATGCCGATGTAAATGGCCCGTTTTCCGGTTTTTTCAATGCGGGAGGCATCGCCGGCAGTCAGGGCCAGTTCTGCCAGATCGCTGTGCCTGTCGACCATCGAATGAATTGAATCGAGCATCTGATTTGCTTTATTGTAAGCCTCCCTGTAGTTTTCTTCGGTACGTGGTTTTTGTCCGGTAAACACGGCAAAAAACTCGGCATCCAGTCCGCCTTCTTTCATACGTGGTAAATCGACCCGGCTTTTGGGGACGCTGTGTTTTTCTGCAATATTGAAATCACTGCCCAGCAAAGCCCAGGGCGTGTCGCAATGAGTGTCAACAGTGATTACCTGTTCATGAATTTTTTGTGCTTTTTTCCAAAGTTTCTGATCCTTTTCCCCTTTTGCCATTACCGCCAGGGTACAACTTGTCAGAAATAAAAAAACGAAAGTTTTCAAAGTAATTTTCATTATTTGTTTCTCTTCTTATATTGACAGAATTTTCAACACGTCTGAAATTTGTTCAACTTTAACAAAGTTTTTGATGTGAGCGACAGTGTCTTCAGCTTTTTCGTATTGCCAGGTAATGTGATACGGGATGTGAATTGCCGAACCCCCAATATTCAGTACCGGTATAATGTCTGATTTCAGAGAATTCCCGATCATCAAAAAGTTTTCAGGATTGATTTCAAGATGAGACAGAAGTTTCAGATAATCTGATTCTTTCTTGTCGCTCATTATTTCTACATGATGGAAATACTTTTCGATGTTCGACTTGCTGAGTTTTCGCTCCTGATCCAGTAAATCGCCTTTGCTGGCAACAATCAGCTTCATCCCTTTTTGGTGTAAATGTGCCAGTACCTGTTGCACTCCGTCGAGCAACACGATTGGTTTCGACAAGAGTTCTTTCCCGAGGCTGATAATCTTGTTTATTTTTTCCTGAGAAACCTGGTTGTTACTTATTCGTAATGCTGTTTCAACCATCGACAGGATGAAACTTTTTGCGCCGTATCCATATAAATTAATATTTTCCATTTCAGTTTTAAGAAGTTCCTGCGATGTTTGTTCCGGCAGCATATAACCGGAAAGCAGTTCGCAAAATAAATTCTCTGTATCCTGAAAATACGGTTCATTTACCCAGAGGGTATCATCGGCGTCAAATCCAATAATTTTGATTTCTGATTTATATATCATTATTCTGATTGTAAGTTATTATTTTACCAATTCTTCGGCAAAGCCTTTTAAATCCATTCCTGAAAAATTTCCTGATGTCATAATCAGCAGGTTTTTATTTTTCCATTCTATATTTTTAAGGATTGAAAACAATTCTCCTGTATCGGTAAATACCTGTAACTGACCGGAAGCAAAAGCATTAAAAACCTGTTCTTTACTGATTGGCTCCAGCTTTTTGTGCTCAATGGTTTCCGGGTTAAAAAACACAAAAGCCTGACCTGCCGCATTCATGCAATTTTTATACTGCGGAAGAAATTCCTTTTTCAGCGAACTAAAGGTATGCAGTTCCATGCAGGCCACTAATTCGCGGTCGGGGAATTGTTTCTTTACCGCTTCGGTGGTTGCTTTCAGTTTCGAGGGTGAATGGGCAAAGTCGTAAAACACAGTACATCTGTCGTTTTTTGCCAGCACCTGCAGGCGTCGGGCAGCTCCTTTAAAACTGCCGATTACATTGTAAAACTGTTCGTCGGTAATACCCAGTTCGTTGCAAACCAGTTTGGCCCCTGAAATATTTTGCAGGTTATGGTCGCCAAAAATCGGAATTTCAGTTTTCGTATTTCCCGAAAGCAGGCAGGTCACCCCGTTCTCTATGATTGCCGGATGTTCCCGGTACGGAAGTGTTTTTATCCCCGGATCTGTTTGTTCAACGATTTTCCGGATGTTTTCATCGGCTTCGTAATATACCAGCGAACCACCCGGTTCAATCATTTCCGTGAAAATACGAAATTGTTCCACATAGTTCTCAAAGGTCGGGAACACATTGATATGGTCCCAGGCAATGCCGCTCAACAACGCGATATGTGGATGATACAAATGAAATTTCGGCCGCCGGTCGATAGGCGACGACAAGTATTCATCGCCTTCAAAAACGGCGATCTCTGCTTCGTGGCTTAGCGAAACCATGGTGTCGAAACCTTCTACCTGTGCACCTACCATGTAATCGAACGATATCTTGTTTTCGCGCAGTACATGCATTACCATCGAGGTGATCGTGGTTTTTCCGTGGCTGCCCCCGATAACGACCCGTTTTTTTTCTTTGGTTTGTTCGTACAGATATTCAGGATATGAATATATCTTCAGTCCCAACTCCCGGGCTTTCAGTAGTTCAGGATTGTTGGCACGGGCATGCATGCCCAGGATCACTGCATCCAGACCGGAAGAAATATTTTCGGGTTGCCAGCCAAACGAACGGGGCAGCAGTCCGTATTGTTCGAGCCGGCTTTTCGACGGCTCAAAAATCTCGTCGTCGCTACCGGTTACCTGATAGCCTTTTTTGTGAAGGGCAATTGCCAGGTTGTGCATGGCACTGCCCCCGATTGCGATGAAATGTATCCGCATAAAATTATAAAATGATTTTCTTGCCTAAAGGAATAAATTATTTATGACAGACCAAAGAACAGAAACAGCAAAACCTGGAAATATCTCAAGTCAAGGTAGTCAGGGTATATTAGTCGAACATGTTATCTGTGGTGCTGTTGTATTGTTAAAGATCCTTACTTATTAGAGTCCCGGTAGAGTAAGGTATTGGTTCGATTTAAATATATAAGTATAATAGAACGATTACTATAATTCAAATAGAACTATAATTATAATTCGGATAGAACTATCAGTATAATTCTATTTGGATTATTATTATAATTCTGTACGAACTATTATTATAATCTGAAATATTTACTTACCGGTACAGACAGGCTTCCCTTCTTTATGGCAATCCCTTTCCTCCTGAAGGGCAGAACAATATACTCTTACCTGTAATTTTGATTGCCAATATCATAATTCATATCATGTTGCTTAATTCAGTATAAAGTCTGTTAAGACGTCAGATGGAAGTTTCGTTCAACAAAATTGTCCGTTTTTTTTTGAGTTTGGGCGGCTTTCAATTAATATTGACGAAGAAATCGAATGGACCATGTTTAAAAAAATAAGGAAATTAATATTCAGAAAATCACTGCTTATTATTTGGCTGGCTGTTTTTACTTTCATACTTAGCCAGGTATTTGCCGCGTTCCCTGTTCTTACTGAACGAATTTATGCCCGGGGATTTTATCCGTTTCTTGCTTCTGTATTATCATTTTTCAGTGGTTTATTCTCTTTTTCGCTCGACGACATTTTTTATACTTTACTTGTTATCTGCCTGCTGGTTTTAATCGTTTTGCTGATCCTGAAAAAACTTCGTTTTAAAGACTTCGGCATACTCCTGATCAATACCATGGCTGGCTGTTTTGTTCTTTTTTACTGGTTGTGGGGTTTTAACTATTTCAGGGAAGACTTTAACACACGTCTTCATATCCCGGAAAGGGCTCCCAATAAGAAGGAATTGCTTTCGGTACTGGAAGAATTGGTTGAGCAGACAAATGCCAGTTACTTTGCTGTTGATACCGTTTATAAGGAAGTCGTTGATTCCGTCGTTGAGGCCTCGTATGAAAAAAATGCAGGTATCCTGAAAATATCATACCCTTCGGGGAGAAGGCGCCCTAAAGCCATTACTTACAGTAACTTTTTTGCAAAGGCTACCATTTCAGGTTATTACGGGCCTTTTTTCAACGAGGTACATGTGAACAGATTTGTTTTACCGGTTGAGTACCCGATGGTGCTGGCACACGAAAAAGCCCATCAGTTGGGGATAACAGGTGAAGCCGAAGCTAATTTTTATGCATGGCTGGTTTGTACCCGGAGTGGCGATCAACTGGCCCGTTACAGTGCCAATCTGTATATTCTCCGGTTTTTTGTTTACGAAGCTGCCGGATTTGAGGAAACCCGGGAGATTGTAAAGAAACTGAGGGAAGAAGTCCGCCTTGATTACAGCAAAATACGAAAACACTGGATGATGCTGCGAAACGAAAAGATTGACCAGGTAGCCGAAAAAGTGAACGACACTTATCTGAAAGCCAATAAGGTAGAAAAGGGGATTGACGATTATTCCGGGGTTGTAAAATTCGTGATGGATTACCAGGGACATCTCTTTTCGAAGTTTTGAGCTTCTTCTTGGTACTCTCGTTCCTAATCAGTCCCAGTAATACGAGCCCTTCCAAAATACCATCCTGCCTTTTTTCATGATCAACTCCTTTCCGTTCACTAAGTTGAAATACGACTTTCGGTAGCTGGCCGAGAAAGCCCGTGGCAATCCTTCTGCTAAATACCGGAATGTTCCCAGTCCTTCATCGGTATTCATTTGCATTTTTAGCCGGTGTTGTTTTGCTGCTCCTTCAAGGACAATGGTATTAACCCCTTTGTTTGACTGACAGCGGGTACCGGCTGCAATTACTCCGGTATTAATTACCTTTGTCCCGGCCATGTATGTTACCGAATCGAACAAGGGCAGGTTCTGGCTTTGTAAACCATAATAACGCTGAATACGCAAATCTTCCAGGGCTTCAATCGTCACTTCAACTTCTATTTTCCGCCCGGGAAATATGGCATAATGAACCGTTTCGAGCAGTAAATCTTTCCCTGAAACCGCATAATCGTATCCGTGTATAATATTGCTGACATGAATATCTACCTTTTGGCAATCCAACTCAATATTTCCGGAGACAGGAATTCCATCGGCAAAAACCTTAACTTCCCGGGTCGAAGCTGTAGGGTTACCTGTTCCATCGCCATTGGAGCCATGCCAGCCTCCTGTGAATTTCTGAGATAGTCCTGATTTTATATTTTCTTCACCACACACGAAATACGGCCCAATCCAGTCGGTACACGAACTGAATTCATTGGAAGCCGTATTCTGTCGGTGATCACCTAAATTTGCAAAATAGCGTCCTCCGGCGATGCCGAACAATTGGTTCACCCCACAGGGATAAAAGCTGATCTCAAGATTTTTATCTTCACTGAAAAAGCCGATATGATAATGTCCGTTATAGCTTTTCAACTTCATTGAGCAAGCCGTTTCTGTCTCTTTTTTCTCCTGGCAGCAGGCAAAAACTGAAAGGAAAAGGAAGGTTACAATCAATAAATTCCGTTTCATTCTAAAATAATTCCGTTTTCGACATAATCTCAGCAACCTTATATACCTTTTAAATAGCCATGTTTTACCAGTTCTTCATAGAGTTGTACTGATCCGTCAGAACCGGCATATACTTCTGTACCTGTTTGGTTGATCAGTCCTCCGTATTGGTAAATCAGAATTTTTTCCACGTAGGGAGAAACAGCTTCCAGTTGTTTGATTACCCTTTCCGGGGGAGCAGGTAACAAGGCACTTTTATAAACATCGCCTTCAAAACGGAACATTTCAACATCGGCCCATAACCTGGCTTTGGCCGCTTTTTTATGAACACGATGCAGTTGCTCATAAAATGCGGCACTTTCTTCCACTTTTGTTTTTTCTACACCTATTTCATCCTGGTAAGCAATGAAATCAACATTCAATTGTTCCAGTTGGCGTACAAATTTATCATCGGCTTTTACCCTTCGTGTTCCGTAAGGGCCAATCAGTGTTTTTGCTTTTGGGGTCAACCGGGCAGCTTCAGCCGAGGATGTATTTACATAGTCGATAAAAAATTGGTCGTAATGCCCGTTAATGCCCGTTTCATTCGGATAATACCAGCCGTAAAAGCTTTTATGGTGGCTGTATTTTTCAGCCAGCTCATTCATCGCTTTCAGCCGCAGTTTATGAACCTTTTTATCCTGCATCAACTCATAAGGTTTCAGCCAATTGCCGTAAAATCCATTACTGATAAAAAAACGGATTCCGTATTTATCGGCTGCCGTGAGTGCAACCTCCAGCGGGTCTTCACACCCCAGTTGACGTTGTGGCAGTAAAACAGACGGATAAAAACTCTTGCCATAAATAGCTGTATCGAGTAAAGCCAGGTAACGCATTCCTGCATCGGCCATTTCTTTTATTTTGGCAGTCCATTGTGCTGCGGTCCATTTCTCCAGTGTTTTATTCCATGGAGTACCTTCCACCTGCGAGTGGTGCTGAAACTCAAACCAGGAACCTACAATGGGTTTTATGTTTTTATTTTTACCTGCTTCTGCTAAAAGCTGCTTCTGAAAAGTCACAGCCAGTGCCGACAATCCTGCCGCACGTAAAAAATTTCTTCGTTGCATTATTTTGAAAAGATTAAGTTTGATGATGTATCTTATATTGATTTGTACTTTGCACAGAAAAACCGCATTCAATCATCAATGCCGGGAACGGGAAGTCTAATAGATAACTAAACTCCTCCTCTCCGGTGACAACGAAGGGAACGAACATTCTGTACAAACACAAATTCTAAAAAAAAGTATCAGTGATTGTTGTGAAATAATTAATACACCTTTTTATATCCGGAACAGAATTATCCCAGTTATACTCGTATTCTATTGAAAAAAGGCCTTTGAAATTTTGTCTTTTCAATTCCTTCAACATGGAACTGACATCACACACCCCTGTTCCCCAGACGACGTCATGTTGTTCCGTTTCACCATCAACAGCTTCTTTTATATCTTTAAAATGAAGCGACTTAATCCTGCCTTCATACATCCGTAATGCAACAACCGGAGCGATCCCCATTCGTTTCCAGTGACCGACATCGGCACATGCCCCGATACGGGGACTAAGATCTTTTACTGCGTCCAAAAATAATTCGGGTTTCCAGTAAGGCGAAGGCTTCGGATGATTATGAATAGCCACATCAATTTTGTATTGATTAGCCAGTTTATCGATATACTTCAAATGTTTGTAATCCGGTTCACAGGTAATAATTTTTATACCCATTGCCGAAGCAAATTCAAAAAGTTGTTTCCATTCAGCTTCGTCTTTACATGTAACAACTCCACTGGCAGTAATTTTAACACCTTTTGATTTGGCATAAGCCAGTACTTTTTTTCGTGTTGCCTTATCCATCCGAAAATCCATATTTCCCTCAATGTCTTTTCCCAGAGGCTGACCATAATAAATTTCAGCATATTTCAGCCCTAATTCGTGTGTCTTATCAATAGCTTCCTGAAAACTGAATTTATGGAAAGTATAGGTCTGAACCCCCAGCTTCCATCCTGCTTTTTCAGCCTTGTTCGGTTTTGCAAAAACACTGACAGATAAGAACATTGATAAGAATAACGTTGTGTAGTACATTTTCTTCTTCATTGTCTTATAATGGTTTAATAATTAAATTTTTCCACTGAACTTTAATACCGCCTCCGTCATGTATCTGAAGGGCAATACGTCCGTTTGCACGGCCAATCAGCGAGTCGTTTAAATGGGTCATCTCTGTACCGTTCAGCCATGTGGTTACTTCAGGTCCAACTACTTTTATTCGCATGGTGTTCCATTCTCCCTGTTTCAGAATGTTTTCCTTTTCATCAGGGATCTGGTGCAGCCATCCGCGACCGTATGATTCGTAAATGCCGCCCGAGTCGTGGTTTTTGGGGGCCACTTCAACCTGCCAGCCCGAAACTTTTGTCCCTTCCACTGTTGACCGGAAGAAGATGCCACTGTTCCCGTTGGCAATCTGTTTAAAATCGACCGATAAATCAAAATCTTTGTAATACTTTTCAGTAGCCAGGTAACCGTACTTTTTATCCGGGCCGCTTTCGCAAACCAGCAAGCCATCTTTAACGTACCATTTCTCGGTGCCGTAGGCAATCCATCCGGTCAGGTTGGTACCATTAAACAGCGATACTTTGGGCTTTTCTTTCTTTGGAAGTTCTTTAATTTTTATATTGCGGAACCATACTTTACTGCCGTGATCCTGCAAACAGATATGGCCGGTTTCTGACAAACCGTATTCGGGAGCCATTGCCCATTTTCCGCTTTCTTTCAGTTTGAACCACTCTGGTGTCCAGGCTTCAAATTCCACTATTTTTTCACCGTTCAGCCAATGTTCAACATGGCCGTTGTCGAAAATGATACGGGATGAGTTCCACACTCCAACAGGATTCAGCTTTTTCGTTGCCGGATCAGCTATGTGCATAGCATAATCGGCACCTGTTTTCTGCCAATCCTCAATTTTCTGAGGAAAGCCAATATCGTCGATCAATTGATATTCAGGACCCGTTAAATAAGGGGTTTTAAACTTTTCACTTTCGGTAACATGGTACAAAACGCCGCTGTTTCCTTCGGCTGCAATTTTCCACTCCCAGACAAGTTCAAAATTGTCGTACTCTTTTTCAGTAATAATATAGCCCATTTGATCGGCACCGGTTCCGCTGGCAGCAAGACAACCATCTGTGACAGTCCACCCGATAACGCCGGGAGCATTGTAATTTTTCCATCCTTCCAGACTCTGTCCGTCAAATAAAAGTTTCCACCCCTCCTGTTCCTCCTGGGGGCTTAATACATTTTGCGGATTGGAACATCCGAAAAACAAAACAGATAGCAATAGTAATAAAAATGAAAATTGGTTTTTCATGGTTTACAGTTTTTAAATGTAGTACTTCTTCTATTCTGCCAAAAATACAATTTTATTCCTGAAAAAAAGGAACAATCCGGGAATTCAAAGCATTTTGCATTGTGCCATCCCAATAGAAAATAATTGGTTTTACGTTTTTAAACTCCGAAAATGTATCAACGTATTCATTGTATCGGTTTACACAGTCGGTATAGTCATTAGGAGGAACCACCTTCCAGCTAAACTCCATCTCGGCGCCAATAATTGTATTCGATGTTTTTTCTAACACTGTAACTCCATTGCGATAACATATCTCCTGATTTTTTACAGAATGATAAACGCCTGTAAGATTATCGGGCACTGTTTCGTCAAAATAATAATGAGGCTGTATAATAATGTAATTAAAGATATTCGTTGTGTTTGCTACATAACCTATCTTTTTAATTAAATCAGTTGCATTATTTCCATAACCATAATAAGGAATCCAAAGAAAATCTGTTTTCAGATAATTATGAATCCGGTACGAGAGGTCATTTACCAGTTTTATACATGGATTTTCGTAGATATTATTATCGTTCATTGTCCCGTAAATCGCCTCCATATTCATATATACTCCGATATTTCTTTCCCAAACAGATGATCCAATCTGAGTACGGATTGAATTCAGATAGTTATAAATCGGGTCAAGGCTCGTCTTCGAAATCTC
Source organism: Prolixibacteraceae bacterium (assembly GCA_963662895.1). Lineage (GTDB taxonomy): Bacteria > Bacteroidota > Bacteroidia > Bacteroidales > Prolixibacteraceae > GWE2-42-39. The sequence continues at coordinate 3,043,084 of OY759981.1, forward strand.
AAAATTTAAAGAAGTAATTCCCGGTGTGCCTACCCATACTTTAACTGAATGATCACGTAAAACAAGTTGATTAATAATATTAACCATAAAGGGCGTAAGTTTATTGATATAACCACTTTCGGAATCACCATAATAACTGGTTTCTTTCGGGATTATTACAAAATCGGTGACCGGAGAATCAGCAAGGGCCTGCCAATCGTCATCACTAAACGTTTCGGCCTGCCCGGCAAAAATGCACATCCCTTTAATAATATGTTCCGAAGCAATAGTATTTCCTGAATCTGGCAAAACAGTCGGATTTATCTCTGCTTCATCAGAACTTTTTGCACAAGCGGTAAGAATAAAAAAGTAAATAAATAATTGCGATATGATTTTTTTTAGAAGCGGTAAGTTCATACTTCAAATATTTTATTGGTTATTAATGAAAAATTTAACGATTTCATCTGTCATCTGAGGCGTAACACGATTTATTTCAGGCGGGTACTGAACCCATAGATGGTGGGGGACTTCATGTTTACAATATACTGTTTCAACTTTTCTCAAAACTTGTTTAACAGCAGAAGAATCGGCATGCCAATCAAGTTCAGGAGCAATAACTAACAAAGGACGGGGAACAATACAGGAAATAATTTCGGGCCAGTCAACCGGAACTTCTCCCGGATTCTCTGCAAACCATCCTAAACGTGGGGCCAAGCCGTGCTGATCCGAAAAATTACGAATGCTTTCATACTGGTTATTACTGCTTCGCCAGGGCGAAAAGGCAGCAACAACGGCAACTCCGGCTATTCGTCCGTCTAATGCAGCGGCAATTAGGCAAATGCTTCCGCCCAAGGTATTCCCAAGAACAAAAATTTGATTTTCGTTGATACAGTCCAGCATTTGCAAAGCATCGACACACGATTCGACATCGCGAACCATCTTACCCATTTTCGACCAGCCCGGATATCGCTGATAAAAGTACTGAGCTTCCTTTATGCGAGTTCCGCAACCGAATAAATCGATTGCAAGCACAGCAAAACCATTTTTAACTAATTCACTGAATATTTCACTGTTCCCTCTGCCATTTCCTTCCTGGTTATAACCACATGCAAAGCCATGAGCATAAGCATACTGATGCAGATAAATGACAACCGGAACTTTATCTTTTCGATTTTTCGGTAAGTATAATTTCCCGGCTAAATGATCGCCCATTGCCGTATACGGGCCCAATTGTATTACTTCGGCATCGGCGACAAACGGACGTCCGGTGTAGCCATCCATCCAGTCGATCCGTGTGGTCGGAGCAACGGTTGCCGGTTTTACCCCCGAAGGTTCATCACCTAACAACCATTTTATTTGTTTTTGTATTGAATCTTTTTGGATAACAAAATTTTCTGTATCAAAAAAGACTGGTTTAAAACTTTGTGCCTTTTTTTGCTCAGCTTCATGTTCCTTTGCCCATTCGTCAAATGAGAAATTGTAATACAAAATGTTTTGCCAGGGAATATCTTTCCGATTAAACCGGATATCCAAAAAATCAATACAACGTTCTATATCCCGGGCAGCAACCGCATGTTCTCCCAAACGAGGGAACACTCCAATTTGCTCACTGGCGCCTAAAAAGTCATATACTTTTTTCACCGAGTGATAACATTGTTCTGTTGCCCAAGGATTAAGCTGCCGTTCCATAATTGAATAATGAAGCAAAAGAGCCCTTGGAGCGATTAACGAGAGCAAAAGGTTTTGATCAACCGGCAACTTGTTTTCTCTTCCGAAGAAAAAACGAAGCCTGGGATGAAACCAATGAGCTGCATTTGAGCAGATATCATCAATGGTTTGATCACAATATTGCGGATCGCTGTATCGCCAGGGGGTCACACCTCCTGTTCCGCAACTGCTTGATACAACAGCAGTAATACGGTCATCGAAAGCAGCAGCCCACAATGATTGTTTTCCGTTTCGCGAATGACCGGTAATTGCGATCTGTTTAGCATTAACTTCCCGGCGGGTAAGCAGGTAATCAACAACACGGGAAGCGCCCCAGGCACGACGCATTAAACACGTAAAATCATATTCAGGATAAATTTTTTGATAGGCCTGAGTATCGTCTTTTCCATCGGCAGCGGCATACACACAAGCCATATAACCACGTCTGACTGCCAGTTCTGCCCAGTTCCGATGTGTCCATTGGGTCATGTAAACCGGAAATGTACCGTTCCCGGCAGGGATCATCAGTTCAAAAGTCATCCGGGCTTTTTGCTGTGGTCCAAACTGAAGTTCAATCAACTGAATATGTGTGCCTTTTTCAAATCGGTCGTCCAGTATTTCCGAATGCATACTTTCAGGAGGCGGAGGGATCGTCCCTGAAATCCAATGCTGAAACTGTGTTTTAATTTTTTCTCTCCTCGTTTCCCAGTCAGTCTTATTTCGAATAGGAACAGTTTTCCCGTTCTTTATTAATTCCAGGGGCTCAGGCAGGAAAGGGACTGATGGCATATTTTTGAAATCAGGAGGTAATTCACCTGTCCTCTTTTGCCAATCAAGCCATGTACTATCCTGAGAGTTCAGTCTCCGGCTTATTGAATGACGATGATCCTTTGAAATATTAATTCTTAAAGACTCTTCAAGATAGTGTTCCCTTCTTGTTTCGTCTTGTTGTGCAAATATTTCACGGACGAAAACAATCAGGAATAAGACCAGTAAAATCCGTTTAACTGATTTCATAAGTTAAAAAAAATAAACATCCGGTCCGGTCTGAAAATATCCCGGACGAGCAAACTCTCCGATTAATCCTTTGGGAACCTCATTTTTTTACGATTGATGATTATCGTGGCAAGACGGTCCCAGAGTTCTTTATCCAACGGGTTTTTCGATTTTGCAAACTTATATATTGCATCGCCGCCCTGGTAATAGGCAACCGAAGCCTTTTTGAACACATCGTGTTTTTCGAAAGCAGTAATATAACTTATCAGTCGATCCCGTTTATTATCGGGAACGTCAGCTAATGCATTTCCGTCGAATTCCATTTCCATACCCATATTGGTTCCTTTGGCAAAAGCGCAAACCGCATCAAGCCGTTCATCGCTAATATCTTTACTGAAGAAATGGTTCGGCTGAATATAGGCAAAATCGAATTTGTCGGTTTTCCAGTTGTCAAAACCAACCGATCTCCAGTAAGGAATCCAAAATAACCTGAGGTTTTTTGAACGAATATAATCACCTACTTCAGGTAAAATATCACGGTAAGGAGCATCGGTTTCAGGTACCCAGTAAAAACCATCGAGTTGCAAGTGTTTATATCCTTCTTTTTTATACCGTTCCAGAAACCGGTCGATGTACCATTTGCAGGCGTCAATACGGTCTTCTTTTTTTGAAAAATCCAACGGGTGGTCAATACTTCCCCAATCTTTTTGATCTTTTATTGGTGCCGGAATTCCTACTACCAGTTGATGTTGAAAACGAGGCTTGCCAATTTCTTTAATTTGCTCATCAATACACTGGTCAAGAGCAGAAAATGCCTTTCCTTTTTCAAACTGGCGCTCCATCAGCCATTCCCATTCCTGACGACGAGCTGCTCTCTTATCGTAGCCCGGAGCATAATTGTGTCCTTTCCCATCCTTGAATTCCAGGAAGAGAAATCCATCGAACAACCAATCTTTTTTTCCTTTTTGGTTCTCGTGAACAACATAAGGAGTAAAACGCTCCTTTGTCCATTCATAGTTTTTACGATGAACTCCTCCCTGGTAAATTAATACCAGGTCGGCAATCGTTGTTTTTCCGTATTTTTCTTTTGCTGATAAAGACTGAAATCCTTCGATAACTAATAAACATGCGACTATGGCAACAAACTTTAATTTCATTTTGTGATAAAGGTTAGTGTGTAAAGAAATGTTCCGGTTTTTATTGAATTTTTCAGATAAAAGACCGGAACATAAATATCTACCTCATTTCTTATAACAAATTATCTATATCGATACAATCGAACTCATACGCAGAAACGCCGCCGTTTGTAACAAAAACGTACATAATCATTTTATATCCATCAGGAGAAACTTTTAAAAGAATATCCCCACTTTTGTTTCCATTTGCAGTACCGATGATATCATCTGTCGTATAGACAAGCGCATTCGTATAATCTGCAATCGCCGTCGGATCAGTTACGTTGTAGAGATATCCATTTCCAGACGTTGGACTATACGCTGGCTTAATATTAATTGCAGCCAAATAATTTTCATTATTGAATGTTTTTAAATCGATACTGTGATTATTTTTAAATCCGGCAGAGGAAAGATTAAGGCTCGCATCAACAACGCCGGTTCCAAAATTCAGATGAACAAGTTCGCGTTGTAATGACGATAGAAAAACATCACCGGAAGGAGTAACTCCTTCTGAAACGACATCGCAATACAGTCCCCATGACGATCCGCTGTAAGTAATCAGTTCCGGCACCTGAGACAGAAGAGTCCCGTCAACAACCTGCCACATTGCAATAATACTGGTATTGGCGACCCCCATATATATTATTGCATCTTCATCAAGATTTCCGGTAATTGAAAGCTTGCGTCCAAACTGTCCGGCAATCGTTGTGTTCCATTCAATATATTTTTTGGGAGTCGGGTCATTAATGCTATCCCATCGGGAAATATAAAGTGTTTGCCCCAGACTTGTGGTCAGGTTTGTGATAAGAATGTTACCCGCTTCATCATTGGTGCTGAAGAAGTTTTTCAGGTTAGCAGACATAATATCTCCCATTTCCATGTCTCCAATATATTTACCTGAAAAACGGTCGAAATAACGATCGGCAACATTACGGGTATTAACTACTAAATACCTGTTATCAAGAGCTATTGATGTTGACATATGATTAGACGGATCAATTCCCATTTCTGACAAAGTTTTACTCCACAACAAGCGTACGCTGCTGCTTCTGATCCCGGATGCTACTTTATTCGGCTGGATTTCTTTCACGGTATATTCAACCTGGGTTCCGTCGTCGGCAGTAAGCGTATAAACAACCGGCTTACTGAAATCCTGAACAAGAGAAGTATCAGGCGAAATTGTTGTGTGGGGAGAAAGAGTAAGTTTAGGTTTTTGTGCACTTACATCAATTCCTCCGGGAACCAATCCGATCACTTTTTGATCTTCAACAACATAACCATCAAGATTTGCATCAGGCAACCTAAATTCTTCGATTGCAGCTTCCGGGCTTTTTACAATTACTCCGGTAACTTTATGAGTAGTTTGTGTTTCGTCAGCAGCCGTAATCACGATTGTTGTTTCTTTCGTTAAATCGATCATGTCAACTTCTGTCCCATCAGTATAGGTTATCGTAACCGGATAATTCGCTTTCAGTTTCATCGAGGTAATATCCGAAACGTTATCCGATTCTTCAGGATAATAATGAGGAACAGCAATTGTAATCACATCGCCGTAAGGAGTTGAGGCCTCCGGGTTGAAAAAACCGGAACCGTCATCAAACGTTGCATAAATGGAATTCGCAACTGAACGTAGTTCCTGCTCTTCTTCTGTATCGTTACAGGAATAAACAGCGACCAACAGTAAACTACAAATGATTAATATATATTTTTTCATAACAGTCATTTAAAATAATTGAATTCGCTACAACCAAAATTTAAGTTCAACCACTGCATTCATCAGCACTCCATTCAGCATATACGAATAATACAGTTCGAAAACGCCTTCATTCGATTGATAAACCGGGTTGAAGGCTCCTGTATAAGTACTTGTTTTTCCTGCTGTATTTTGTACATCATAAGCTTCCGATCCGGAAGCACCCGAAATAGTAACTCCATCGTCGGAAACCGTTAAATTGATGTACATGTTTGACTCGGCCCCTTTTAGTTTTATTGTATTGGGCGACACTGTTTCTGCGATGATCTCTTCATCAATTGCCGAATAGGCAGATTCCTCTCCTTCTGCAGTAACCGTTCCGAAAGCTTTGTATTTGCATTCGTACACACTCCGGTAGCTTGAAAAAGACAAGAGAGCCGTTTGGCTTTCCTCAGGAATTGCTACTTCAGGAGAAACGCTTTCAATGCTGATCGGCAGGATGTAATTTTTACTGACAAAATTTTCATCGATTCCTTTCAGATGAATTTTACAGATACTTCTTTCATCTCCTTCGGCAATTGTTACAGTTGGCGTTTCAAGTGTGTAATACGATTCAGGAAGAAGTTCATAGCCTGGGTTCGATGATTGAAATTCACTGAAAGCCGCATTGTCAATTTTCAGGGTTACTGTCACTTCTCCTTCTCCTGAATTAATACCGGCCCGGTATATTCCCAATTCAAAAACAGATTCACCTAACAAAACAGATTGGGTGGAAAGGCCTGGATTCGGAATATAGACCGTGCTTTCGTATTCAACTGTTTCAATTCCTTTTTCACAGGACGAAAAAACGGATACCAGCAAGCAAACCATTGTATATATTGAAAATAATTTTTTCATAATTCTAATTTTTAGCGTTTTTTCATTCATGAATTACCACCATGGATTTTGTACCAGAGCCGGCGCTTTTTCTATTTCAGTCTGAGGAATTGGGAACAGGTACATTTTCTTTTCAAACACACGGGTTTCAAAAGCAGTACGTTTATAAAAACCAGTATATGCAAAACTATTTGCCGTCAGGTCACCGGCATTAATATCCATTCCCCACATACGTCCACCATCTCCGTATTTACGGTCGTCGGTTGCTCCGCCCTGGTCTTCAGTTCCTGCCAACCATCTTCTGCGCGTTGTAAAATAGCGGTCTGCTTCGAAACAAAGTTCAATCTGGCGCTCTCTTAGGATGAACTCACGCTGTTCTGCCTTGTTGCCTTTTATCTCAGGATATACATCGAAAATTCCGGGAATCCCTGCCCGTTCTCTGATCATATCCCAGTATTTCTGTATGTCAGAATTATCCGGATCGTATTCATTCAGGGTTTCAATATAATTTAGCAGAATTTTCGCATAACGGATAAACACTTCGCAACGGGTTCTTGTAACATATTCCCGGTCTCTCATGTTATCCTGAGGCTCAATGTTTTTCAGAACAAGATATCCTGAGCGGGGGAAAAAAGTATAGGACCCGGATTGACGGGAAGCACCTCCATAATACAACTCAACCCTTCCGTAACCATCCTGTTGATTAACTGAAGAATTAGATGTTGAGTAATAATTACGTTTGACAATATCATTAGAGAGCTGAGGAATGATCCGTTTGTTATAAAGGATACTTGCATAAAAACGGGGTTCACGGTTGACATACATATTCCAATCGCCGGTCCAGTGTCCCCAGGCATCTCCGTTACGAATGTCCTTTATCATACTTATACGATCGGCAGTAATATCCCATCCGTTAGGATTCCAGTTATCTCCGGGGCCGGTAGCAAAACCTTCTTCAACATAACCCGACTGAGGGTCATCAATAGTCCGGCCGTTTTTCATAAAGAAAGCATCGACAATACGCTGAGTAGGAGCAACGCCGCCCAGGTTATTTGGTCCGGGAGAAGAATGCACTTCCCAGGCATTCACGTTGAAATCGGAACGTCCAAAAATCACCTCACAGTTCCAGCTGTCCAACAGCACATCGCGAACTGATTTATAGGGATTAAATGTTGTACCATTGCCATTTTCGTTATTTTTATACAGTTTAATACCTGCCTGCCGGGCTATTTCGATAGTAGCCAAACTTGCTGCAGCGGCTTTTTTCCATTTGTTCTCATCGTATGTTGCTGAAACAAGAGCAGTCCCATCTTCATTTTTAAAATCTGCATATTCCGAATTTCCATTCCACTGAGGACTGGCGGCCAATAACAATACTTCTGATTTTATTGCCCGGCAGGCTACTTTGGTCGGTTTGCCCAGCCATCCTTCATTATCGTCCCAGCTTAACGGCAGATCAGCTTCTGCCTCATCCATCAGTTCACAGATATAATCGACACAGTCGTCAAACGGGGCACGGGCAAACGAAGCCCAGTCTTCATCTACTTCAGTGGCATGTTTAATCAGTACTGCCGGCCCATATTGACGAAGAATATACCAGTAGTAGAAACCTCTCAGAAATTTCACTTCTGCCTTATACTGAGCCTTCAGATCATCACTCAAATCCGGACATTTATCAACATTATTTTCAAAAACAAAAGAAGAACGGATGCCCTTGTAAAAGCTGGACCATTTTACATAGAAGCTGGTAGAAGGATTCCAGTTTCCGAGATTAATTTTATAAGTTGCATAAACATTCCAGGTAAGGTCGATTTCATCAGAGCAACCCAGCCAGGGATCGTCCTGATGCAGGTTGGCTGCCGGGATCTGAGAATATACATTGTACAGATATCTTTCGGTCTCTGTTCTGGATGACCAAATCATCGCATCGGTTTTCATATCATCCGGTTCCTTATCCAGATAATCACAGCTTGAGATTATTAAGGCGGATATGAATAAACTAATATATAATAGTCTCTTTTTCATTTTATGTCAGATTAAAAGTTAGCCTTTATTCCTAAATTCATTTTTCGCTGTAACGGATAACTTGACCCATCTATGTCACCAGTTTCAGGATCCCAGATTTTCCACTTAGAAAATATGGCAGCATTGTTTACATGTACATAAAAGCGTAATCCTTTTATCCCAAGTTTTTTAAGCGATTCCTTCCTGAATGTTTTACCTAATTCAACATCGGCAAGGCGCAGGAATCTGCCGTTGTAAAGTGTTTTTGTAGACGTTTGCCAGTTGTTTGACGAAGTTCCGTTATAAAGTCTCGGATACCGGGCATCCTGTCTTGGGCTATCAACTGTCCAGCGGTCCAATGCTTCCCTGAAAAGATTTCCTTTACCGACCCCCTGATTAAACGGGATATATGCTCCGCCCAAATTATAGGAAACACGGGCCTGTCCCCGGAAGAATAATCCAATGTCAAAACCTTTATAATCGAATTGTACTCCAAAACCATATATTATTTCCGGGATACTGGAATAACCAATCGGAACCTGGTCATCGATTGTAATCTCCCCGTCTCCGTTAATATCTTTGTATTTCACATCACCCGGACGATATTCTCCGAATTTCTGGACAGGACTGTTTGCAATATCTTCTTCACTGTCGAAATAACCTAATGCAATCAGTCCAAATTGCTGTCCGTATTTTTGTCCGGTTTGCATCCGGTATTTGTATTCTTTAGGGGCTTCATCCATTTCTGTAATTTTATTCCGGGCATACGTCAAATTACCATATAACTTTACGCCACCGTCTTTATAACGTTTTGAGATTTCCAGAGTCCCGTCAACCCCTTGGTTTTTCATTTCTCCCAGGTTCGCGAAAGGAGATGTATTTATCCCGACAAAAGAAGGGATCGTCGTTCGCTGAACAAGAATATCGGTACGATGTTCATGGAAATAATCTGCTTCGAATGATATTGCGTTATCAAACATTTTCAATTCGAAACCAATATTCTTTTTTAAACCTTTTTCCCATGTCAGGTTCGAAACACCGATCTGACTTTCTACGGTTCCGGAATAAGTGGTTGCATTGGGGCCAAAAACATAGCCGTAGGAGCTGCCATCTGTATAAGTAGATAAATAAGCAAAACGTTGACCATTGGGGAGGGCTTCTGCTCCAACCAGACCCATTGATCCCTTTAGCTTAAACATATTAATGGTTCCTTTTAATGGTTCCCAAAATGGTTCGTTTGAAATTAACCAGCCAAGAGCCCCTGCCGGGAAAAAACCAAACCGGTCCCCTTTCGGAAAATTCTCGGATCCATTATACCCCATGTTGAATTCGGCCAGATAACGGTCATCATACGAATAAGTTGCCCGGAAAGCCAGTCCTTGTTTCCGGTATGGCAGGGAGGCAATCGAACTACTGGCATTTCCCACGATGTAATCCCTCTGATAATACATCAACATTCCGCCTACACGATGTTTCATATTGAAAATATTATCATAGACTAACTGAAGTTTCATTTCTTTAGCCCTGTTTGTGTTTACCGAACGGCTGTATCCTAAAAATTCCTGACCGACCTTCATTTCTTTGACGATAAGCTCTCCTGTTTCTGTATCCCGTCCTTCAATGGTATATGTCGGAGAATATTTTCTTCTTTGGATTTCGGTTTGATTATAGGCATCAAAAGAATAAGAGCCCTTCAGCTTCAACCCTTTTATCAGTTTATCCAGATCCTGTGTAACGATCACCTGACTGGTGATCTGATTTTGATAAAGAGTATTATAACCAGACCCCATCAACCGTTCTGCCGGGTTTTCTTCTCCTACCTGAGCCGGGGCAGCCCACCCCATTATTTCATTTCCGCTGTCATCAGTCTCTATCGGCACTTTTACCGGACAGGATATAGGAGTTGCGAGGTTGGCCCAATAGAACAGCATTTCAGCCGGAGAATAATTGACATTGTACAGGATTCCTCCAATGCCGGGAGTATGGAGGTCTTTCAGATATCCCCCTACTTCAAGATCAAGAGTCAGCGATTTATTCAAACTTATATCTACATTTGTGCGAAAATTATATCGCTGCAAATCAATGTTTGAATCATATGTATTTAAAGGGTCATTTTTAAGGTTCCCTGTTTCATCCAAATAACCAAAAGACACAAAATAACGTGCAACTTCACCCCCGCCACGAACATTGATAGTGGTTTGGGCATTGTGCGAATATTTTTTGAACGTTTCGTCAAACCAGTTAACATTCGGGTATAAATACGGGTCGGTCTGAAGCCGTGTGTTCTTAATATATTCTTCAGAATAATTCACTCTTCCCAAGGCTTCATTATACAATCGTGCATAGTCTGGTCCGTCAAGATATTTGGGCATATTGGGCAAATCGGCCACCCCATATTCCATTTTCAGTTCAACAGAAGGTTTTTGAGCAACCCCTTTACGGGTTGTAACCAAAACAACGCCATTTGCTGCCCGTACCCCGTAAACGGCTGTTGCGGACGCATCTTTCAAAATTGATATTGATTCGATTTCATCGACCGACAAGTCATTCATATCCCGTTCAACACCGTCGACCAGAATTAAAGGAGTTTTATTCGCCCCGAATGTTGAAATCCCGCGAATCCAGAAACTTGCATCATCATTCCCGGGTTCACCGCTTCGCTGAACAACCACAGCGCCTGACATACGACCCGAAAGGGCATTTGTTAAAGAACGGGAGGTAACGGTCAGATCATTTACTGAAATTGAAGAAATTGAACCAACCACACTCGCTTTGCGTTGTTTCCCCATACCAACAACTACAGCTTCATCAAGTGTTGTAATGTCTTCCTGAAGAATAATGTCGATAGATGTTTTTTCACCGACAACAGCATCCTGGTCTTTATATCCGATAAATGAAAAGCGGAGTACATCCCCTTTTTGAGCATCGATTGAATAATAACCTTCAGTATCGGTGATTCCTCCGGAAGTTGTTCCAACGATTATTACTGTTGCCCCCGGTAGGGGTGAACCGTTTGAATCCAGTACTTTTCCCCGTATTGTTTTCTTTTTTGAAGCGGTTGATCTTTGGTTGTCTTTCGAATCAACGGTTAAAACAATTTGTTTGTCAACTATGTGGTAGACAACATCTGTTCTACGGAAAAGCTGATCGAGAATTTCATCAATCTTCTGATTTTTTGCATTAATCGAAACCAAACGGTTTACATCGATTAACTCATTGTTATACAAAAAATAGTAATTACTTGATTTCTCAATATTTTTCAAGGCATTTTCCAGCGTAGTCCTGCTCAGGTCCAAAGAAATCCGTTCGGACTGAGAAAAAGACCCCTTGGCAAACAGATTGAGGGTAGTACACAGAAGAATAATCACCGTTATCTTCATAATACGTAATAATTTTATCAGGGGTGACTGCTGATGACCCCTCCAAACACAAAATCGTTTTTTTTTCATAAATTTACTTCGTTAAATGTTCATACGTAAAAATTTAATGTCAATGACGTTTAATGTGACCGGGAGAGCGTGGGAGCACTTTCCCGGTTTTATCTTTATATGTTCTTTATTTGCCGGAACTTAGAATGATATGGAAAACCGGATCATTTTCATCTGTATTATTTTCAGGTTTAATTATGGAATACTCTATCGGATAGGATATTTTTAATAATTTCAATACCTGATCGATGGTTTCGTTTGTAAAAGTTCCTGTAAAATGGGCTTTTTTCAATTCTTCACTTTGTATCTGAACCGATACATTGTACCACCGTTCCAGTTTTTTTGCGACCTCTTCTCCTGAGGTATTCAGGAATACCAGTTTTCCGTCTTTCCATGCGATATATTGATCGATGTTGTTTTCTTTATGAATGCTGATTTTTTGGTTACGTGTTTGATATACAGCATGCTCATGTGGGGCCATTTCGGCAAGGGGGATTACTTTATCACCGGAATTTTTTTCCAATAAAACTTTTCCATGTACCAGGGTTGTACTAATCTCACCGGCTTCCGGGAATGCCTGGAGATTGAAAGCCGTTCCCAATACCCGGACACTGATGTCGTATGTGTTTACTATAAATGGTTTTTCCTTATCCGGGCTTACCTCAAAAAAGGCTTCGCCATAAAGGTTCACATTACGTGTTTTTCCTTTAAAAATTTTAGGATATATTAATTTACTGCCTGAATTAAGAATTATGCTGGTCCCGTCGGAAAGGGTCAAACTGGTTTTTTCCCCACACTGTGTTACTACTTCGGTATTGTTCTCTGCGACATATGCCGTTTTCTTACTGCTGTAAAATAACACACCGAGAATAAAAGCTATTGCCAAAGCGGCAGCGGCAACCGGATAAAAAATCCGAAACAACGGACGCGTGGTGCTGGTTTTACGTTCATATAACCGATGGAGCAGTTTTTTCCACTGAGCAGTTGTTTCTTCTTCTTGTCTTTTTGCAATTATTGGACGCAAACGCTCCTGCTCTTTTTGAAACAGGACAAAACTATTGGGTGTTGAATCAATCCAATCGAGTAATTCTTTTTCTTCTGAAGCTGATAACTTCCCGGAAAGAAATTGTTCGATAAGTTGTGAGGGTATTTGTTGATTGTTCTCCATTTAATAAATTGTTTATACTTGAATGACAAACAAGATTGAAAAACACCAACCCTTAATTTTTATTTTTTTATAAGAAATTTAAAAAACAACTTATCCGATAAACAACAGGACGAGCAATAATTCTTCTTTGAATTTTTTTCGGGTGATCTCCATGCCTTTGGCTAAATGCTTGTCAACCATTGTTGTTGATATGTGCATCAGGCTTGCAATTTCTTTAATTTTTTTTCCTTCCATCCATTTTAGGCGGAAGGCAATTCCACACTTTTCAGGCATTGCTTTTATCATCGACTCAAGCTCAAGGCTTAGCTTTTCCCTCATCGATTCAAATTCTTCAGCCTGGTCAAAGCTGATGTAATATAACCGTTCTGATTCCAGCTGTGTCTGTTGCTGCCTGTACTTCCCTTCAATTACCTTTTTCTTTAACGAATTGAGGCATTTATTACGTAACAGGGTAAACAAAAAGCCAGCTTTATTTTTTACCCCGGAAAGAGTATCACGTTTTGACCACAGCTTTAGGAATACGTCCTGAACAATATCATTTGCTTCCTCTTCATCTTGAATAAAATGGAGAGTATACCTTATTAATTGGGGATAATATGACCGGAATAGTTCTTCAAATGAAGAAATATCACCTGCGTTTCTCAACTGGTTTAAGTCTCTGTTCCGGGTCATTTATTGTTAAGTTGGATTGAACCGCAGTGCTAAAAGTAAGATAATTATTCAGATATGCAAAAAGAATAAAGACCGGGAAGGGGAAGTATAACTTTTATAAAATTTATAACAGGTTCTTATTGTCCTCCTTCCACATCCTTCAGGTCATCCGACAAATCTTCATCGAGATTGGAATCCAGAAAGCCGCCTTTGTCTGGAAGGATCAGGTTATAATTATTGATTTGATCGATGGAGACAACTCCTTTGTCCAGTTTAAAATTCAATACATGACCGCCAAACTGTTGGTCGTCGGACAGGAAGTGCAGGTGGTACCCCGGGACATTAATTCCGGTTACAAATGGAGGACAATAAAATCCGCTTAAAGTTCCTGTTACCGACTGTGCTTCGAATTCGGGCTGGTTTGCAGTTACCTTTACCAGGGGCGGATATGGTTTTTCCTGTGCCGGAACACTCCTGGTACGTATCGAGTCGAAGGTTCCGTGCAGACGGATAGCATAAAACAGGTTAGAGCTAAGCATAAGGCTGTCGATAGTTGACTTTAGCCCTGCGTATGATAATGCGGACACCTCATATTTAATTTCAGGGTTGAAGAATGTTACCGTTGCAAACGGGCTTAAAACCGATTTCCCGGGTTTGTAAATTTTCCCGTCGGCTTTTACCTGGAAAAATGTCCCATCCAGATAGATCATTTCCCCGTCAAGGGCATTAAAAGTACCTATGCCAAAGTCTCCGTATTCTGAAAGCTCTTCCAGTGATGCTGTCCCGTCGTAAACTCCCTGCATTAAAGCATTAATGGTCGACATCTGGACAATGGTTTGCTGATTTTCCTTCTCTGAGCATGCAAGAATAAAAAGGAGAAGAAATATGAATAAGCCGGATTTTATTTTCATCGGGTGTATTTTTTTTAAGGTTACTTAAAACTAATTTTGTCTGGCCGATTCCATATCCGGATAAATCGCGAAAATGGAGCTAAAGCCCGAAATATCGAATATTTCTTTGATTGCCGGTTGCATGGCAAACAATTTGAATTTTCCGCCAATGGCCATCATCTTTTTCTGAATGGTGAGGAAGATTCTCAGGCCGGAACTGCTGATGTAATTCAGACCACTGCAATCCAGGTAAATTTGTTTTGTATCTTCTTTAAGAACCTTATTCATTGTTGTTTCAAACTCATTGTAATTGGTCGTATCAATGCGCCCTTCAACCTGAATAAGAATTCCGTTGTCCGTGTTTTGTGTTGTAATGTTCATTTGAATGATCCTTGTTTATTGTTTGTTTTCAAATACTAATTCCATCGTTTCACCAGGGTTAACTGGTTTTTGTTATTAACTCTCCGGTATGTGACCCCGTTCATAATTTGCCTGATCAGGAAAATCCCCAGGCCCCCGATTGGCCGGTCTTCGGCAGAGAGATTAATATCAGGGTCTTCTTTTTGTGTCGGGTCGTACGGTTTCCCGGCATCAGTAAGGACAATGGTCATTTCTGTATCTTTAAGCCTGAAATCAACTGTAATTTTACTTTTACTACCCTTTTCATACGCATAAAAAATGATGTTCGTCAAGGCTTCTTCCAAAGCCAGGTTGATTGATGGTACCAGGCCCTGTGGCAGATCCCACTCTTCTTCCAGTACTTCCAGGAATATGACGAGCCGGTTCAGTTCGTCAATATTATTCCCAATGACCAGGGTCTTATTTTTTTGATTTTCAGCCAAAATATATTATGCTCAGAATGGTTAAATCATCAGATTGAATATGCCCGTTCACATGACGGGAAATTTCTTTTTTCGTTTCACCAATCAAATGTTCCGGGCTGGCTTCTGCATTTTTACGCAGTACTGCCAGTAACCGGTCATCGCCAAAAAGATTGTTGTCTACATCCTCTGCCTCCGTAAGCCCGTCGGTATATAAAAATATCTGGTCATTGGCTTCGATAACCATTCTTTCTTCGGTATATACAAAGTCATCGAACAAGCCAACAGGAATTGCTTTCGTTATATTGAAATATTCGGCGTCTTGTTTGTTCTTTATCAGCACCGGTGGATTATGCCCGGCATTGCAGTATTTCAGCTCTCCTGTCCGGATATTTAGTATTCCGAGAAAGAACGTAACAAACATGTTCGATTCGTTGTTGAATGCAAGGGTTTTATTGATTGAACCTACAATCTCGGCGGTATTTTTTTTATTGTCGGCTACCGAACGTAAGAGGGTACGGGTTACAGCCATAAACAGGGATGCCGGGATTCCTTTGCCCGATACATCGCCAATCGCAAAACAGAGATGATCCTTGTCTGTTAAAAAGAAATCGTAAAGGTCGCCGCCTACTTCCTTGGCCGACTCAAGCGAAGCAAACAGGTCTATCTCGGGCAAATTCGGGAATGGCGGGAAAATATGCGGGATCATACCCATTTGTATTTCCCTGGCAATACGCAGTTCACTTTCAATTTTTTCTTTTGCTGAAGTGGTCTCTTTCAGGTTGACAATATAGTTAGCCAGCTCTTTTTGCATGAACTCGAACGAATCGTGCAGTTCTTTCATTTCATCGTTCGATTTTATATGAGGAAGTTCGGTGCTAAAATTTCCTTCGGCTATCATCCGTGCCGATTTCGAAAATTTGGTAAGTGGACTGAGTAGCCGGTTAATAATCCCAACCGTAAAGAACACCAGTATCCCGAGCCCCGCAATTGAAAGCAGTAAAATTAAAATATTCAGTTTATGCAGCGAAGCATACATTTCTTTATGCGGGTAAACCACCCCTAACGACCATTTGGTTGAAGGCAACCGGGTATAATAAATCCACTTTTTTCCCTGGCCTGTATAGTTTAGCGACGTCAGCTTGCTTTCCCCTTTGATCATGCTCCGTCCTATTTCCCTGAGTTCAGGCATATTTTGCTCTTTTGCAAGAGAAAAAATCGATTCGTTCATAATAAATGAGTGATTCGGATGCGTGACAAAAACACCACTTCGAGAGATCAGAAAGGCGTACCCTGTTTCAAAAATCTTTACAGAATTAACAATCTCGGTCAACCATGTCAGCGATATATCGATGGTGATAATCCCGCCCAGTATGCGCTGACCGTTTTTATTCATATAAAAAGGTACTGAATAAGTTGAGAGCAAGGCTCCTGCTCCACCTTCATCGTAATATGGTTCGGACCAGTATGGCTGCTTCAGGGTGGCCGGGATCTGGTACCAGTCCATGATAAAATAATTGTATTCGTCTGATCCCAGGATGGTTGTTTCAATTTGAGACCCGTTGCGGAAGGCATAAGGTGCGTAAAATTTCTGATCGGCTGCAAACAAATATGGTTCAAACGCAATGGCACTGGCATAAATGGCCGGGTTATTCATTACCAGTTTGTTTAAAAACGAAAAAATGGAATCTTTATGAACAGACCCGGTTTCAATAATCCAGGCCAGGTTGTCAGGGATCATCTCTGCCGGTTTGATAATTTCTTCGATCTTATTTATGCTGTTTTCGGCCAGGGATACCGCATTTTTGCAGGTCGCCTTTTCTATTGTTGCACGGGTGAAATAGTAATACAACGAGAAAATGATCAATCCAAGAGCAACGCAGGAAAGCAGGATACGACTGATTATTTTAAAGGAGAGACTGTTGCTTTTCATTTCAGGACGATTCTATAATTTATTTAGTCAGCCAGGGGCTTGTAAAAGTTTTCCAATAACAGATCAGACTCGTTATAATTCGATATGATTTGTGATTTTAAAATATTTAAAGCCCGAAAATAATCCTGTTCAAGTAAATGTCCTTTTTTAATATTTTTATTTTCCGGCTCAATCAATTCAAACATCCGGTTCAGCATCCAGCATTGATGTGCTTTATTGTTCGGAAGATGAGCCTTATTCATTTCGCTGACCACAAGATCAATCGTGTATTCTTTGTGCTGTGCTGCATATTCCCAGCCTTTCAGTGTTGCATTGACAAACTTCCGGAGAGCCTCTTGTTTCTGTTCGAATGTATTTTCCATGCAATACCACCCATCTTCAGGAATATCAAATCCGTATTCAGAAAAGAAAAATTTGTTCAACTCATCTTCATTGATTCCACTATTTATAATTTGGTCGTATTCATTGTAATACATTACAGTCATTGCATCAACACCATCCATCAGAAACAAATTAATGGTGCTTAAAATTCGTACCAGTTCTATCTGGTAATTGTTTTCCTGCATCATTGCAATGGGTATGTCGTCAAAGCCGGAACTCCAGATACCTAATCTTTTATGATTAAGATCCTTTAATTGACTTATGCCGCTGCTTTTTTTTGTAACCATCATCAGGGCAGAGTGTTGCGAGAGCTGGCCAATATTAACCAGTTTGTTCCCCCTGGCCCTTTGTTTGATGCCGTCCATCAGAAACGAGGAAACAATATCGGCTTTCCCGTTATATAAAAAGTCGAAAGCAGAAACACTGGCTGAAGGATGAATGATTTTGACATCAAGGCCTGCGTCGTTATAAAATCCCTGGTCGAGAGCCACATAATATCCGGCAAACTGTGCCTGGGGAAGCCATTGCGGAGCAAAGACCAGTTTTTCGTTTTGTGCCTTTGCCTGAAACGTTTGCAACAAAATCAGGATACAAATAATAAATATGTATTTCAAATTTTTTGTTTTCATCGGAAACTGGTTTCAGTTCATTTTTTTGCGAAATTGAAGTTTTCCGGTAACCAACAGTATTTTTCGAATCCAGTCGAAGTATAAAGATACGTATAAGAAAGCAATCATTAGCCAGATAACAAGAAGATTGAATTTTTGTGTGCTTATTAAAAAACCGCAAACATTTTTTTCTGAAGAAAGAAAATGGGCCCGTCCGTTTCTGAAATCAGGTGTTTTGTAAATAGGGGCAATTTTTTGCATAATGCCATTTTTTGTTTCGCGGTAATATTCTTTCGATCCGGTATTCATCACCAAATCTTCCAGCGACTTGTTGTGTGATTTCATTTTCAGGTTAAAAAGAAAATTTTTGCCTTTTGCCTGTGATATTTCCCGGATTCTCCGGTCTTTATTATTTCTGATTCTATTGTATATCTGATGATAGAAAGCCTTCTGTTTCTCAAGGTATTGTTTCGTCGAATCGGCAATTTCAGGGGTAAATCCGGGCAGGGCCAGCTTACCGGTTGAGGTGAAAGCCGGAAGCACACCAGCCGCATTTAACTTTTCTATTTCGTTTTTTATCAGGTTCAGTTTTTTGCTGATTTTCGCTTCTGGCTTGTGTAGTTTAATAAGACCTGCGGCAAGATCGGTCTGTCCGGTCAGTTCGGTAATCAAAAGGTCGGAACGGAACCTTGCACGTGCCATCTCTTTTTCCATATCGAAAAAATTGGTCATGTAAGCATTGTTGGCAAACTGCTTAACGGCCAGCGTTTCGAAAGCCCATCGCGAAACCATGAGGTCGCCCACCACGGGCACTGCATCTTTATCAGCCGTCTTATCCTGCAGGTCGTCGAATTTTACAATTACCCCGCAAAGCAAAATCTGCGGAATAAGCAACAGTGGAATTAGAATATAAATGGTGACCACCGAATCGAATGCCGACGAAATGTTAAGTCCCAGCATATTCGAAAAAACGGCGACCGAGAACAACACCAGCCAGTAAGCCAGGTTCATCCCATGAATGCCCAATATCAGGTTTCCAACCAGGACAAAGCAGAAAGTTTGAAAGGCCGAAAGTAATACCAGGAAAAGTATTTTCGAGTTCAGGTAACTCAACCGGCTGAGATTGAGAAATGATTCACGTTGCAGGATTTTCCGGTCTTTGATGATTTCTTCGGCGCTTACACTCATTCCCATGAAAAGCACAACCACAATGGCCATGAACAGGTACGAAATCAGGTTTTTGTTTTCGAAGAAAATATAGTTATTGTCTTCGGCAAAACGGGTAAAATAACCTACGATCAATGCCAGAAGCGGCGCTTCTGTCAGGTTGATCAGGAGGTATTGCCGGTCGGTCAGTTTGATACGCAGGTTACGTTTCATGAAAATAACAAACTGCTTCAGCCTTCCTGGCTTTTTAAATTCCGATTTTGGGTTTTCTGTTTCGGGTACAGCTACTTTTATATTTTCTGGCTCAACCTGCTTTTTATAGCGCTGGTACCAGTCGTCGGGCGAAAACTGCCGTTCGAACATCAGGTTTCCCGACTCGTCGATCTTTTTTGTTTCAACAATTTCGAGAACCTGTTCCGGGTTTACATTGCCACATTGTAAGCATTCGCATTCGTCGGAATTTACATGGTCTATTGCTGTTTTGAAATAAATAATGGCATCAAGCGGGTTGCCGGTATAAATGGGTCTTCCTCCCTTGTCCAGGATCCAGAGTTTGTCGAACAGCTTAAAAATTGCCGACGAAGGCTGATGGATGTTGACCATGATGATTTTGCCTTTTCGCGCCTGCGCTTTCAGCAAAAGCATCATCTTTTCTGAGTCCATTGACGACAGGCCTGAAGTTGGTTCGTCGACATACAAGATACATGGTTCCCGAATCAGCTCAAGGGCAACATTCAACCGTTTTCGCTGCCCGCCACTGATGTATTTTTTTAGCGGGCTGCCTACCTTCAAATCTTTAAATTCGTATAATTCCAGTTCTTGCAAAATCCGGGTTACCTTCTGTTTTATCTGTTCTCCCGGGAGTCCTTCAAAACAAAGGCAGGCATTATAGTACAGGTTTTCCCAAACGGTCAGGTCTTCGAACAGAAGATCGTCCTGTGGAACAAAACCTATTAGTCCCTGAACTTCTTTTTTGTTTTTGTGAATATCCAGATTGTTAATAAAAATCTGTCCCCTGTCAACCGGTATGTTCCCGTTCAGAATGTTCAGTAAGGTTGATTTACCAACACCACTGCCCCCCATGATGGCAATTAACTGACCCGACCGTTCGGCAAAAGAAAACAGGTGCAGTCCATTATTACTGTTTTTAAATTTAAACTCGATATTGTCACCACGGAGCGCAAACAGGATCGCATGTTCCTGTTTAAAATATTGTGCTGTTATATCGGAATAATAAACCGGTTGGATTCTGGGCCCCCGAAGGATACCTCCTTCTTTAAAGGCATAAAACCGGTTCGGGAGAATAGGGTTTCCTTCCAGCGAAATATTTTCTTTCCCCTGGAAATTAAAGATATAGTTTTCGGTTTGCCGGAGGTACAGAAATAATAAATCGCCGTTTAAATTTTTTAATTGAAGGTGTTTTATTTTTTTGTTAGAGAGTTTTTCTTCAGCATTGATCAACAAAAAATCGGGAGAACTAAGTTTTTCTATCGAATCAGAAAAAATAAATTCGCGGTATTTTTGCAGTTCGTCATTCGAAATGGAAAATACCGAAGCAAGTATGCGAAAAAGTTCCTCTGCTTTTTCAGTCTGGCCGGTCCGCGATAATTCCATGAACCGCAAAAAAACCATAATTTGTTCCTGCCGGTGCAGGCGGCTTTTAATATTATTGGCAATATTTCCGGCCTGCTGGTACATATCAACAGGTAACACCGGTTCTCCATCAATTCCGTACAAATCGAGCAGTTCGTCAAACAGGCGGAGGTATTCTCCGGACGATGATATTCCTAAATGCAGTTGCAGGTATGAGGCGAAAATTGTTTGTGCATTCTCCCTGTCCGATTTACTTTTTACCGAAAAAATGGCAAAAAGATTAATCAATGCATTTAAGGTAATTTCATTCATGATATATCACCAGAAGCAGGTTCTGTAAAAAAAGAAATTCACCCTAATAAAGTCAGGTTGAAATTTATGAAAAAGGGATTAAATTTTTTTTTAATCCCTTTTTCGATTTTTATTGAAAGATTTCGTTTCTAAACGATTCTATCATCGCACTGACTTCTTTCAGCTCTTTTTCTGAAAATTTTTTATGTCCTTCAAAATAATTAGCAATTGCTTCCATTTTTTCAGCGTATGGTTTCACATTTTCGTCGGCAGCCATCAGCTCGAGCAAAGAAAATACACTTTTTGCGCGTTCGCCCTGTTCGCCAAGGAAGTCAATCATGGGCTCATTGTCCCGGGCAAATAAACTTAACTGGGTCAAAATGTAAAGGGCTTCAATATTTGCCCCGATAAATGAGAGTGCATATGTGTCGGGTTGGTCACTGGTAACGAATTTCTGATGGGCAAGGTTCATCATTTCATTAACCAGATTATCAATTGAGTCCTTGTTCTCAGCATTGTTCTGCAACCGTTTCATGAAATTGCCGGAAGAAGCAAATTCATTTTGCAGTCCAAGTTTTTCCAAAAGCTGCTGTTCAAGCTCACTGGTTTTTAAAACCATATCAGACCGGTTAAACACTTTCGCATAGTTTATGTCGAAAGCATACATTCCCAAACCTAATCCCATTTGCGTTTTAGTCATAAACTTTTCAACATCGTCAATCGGGACTGTAAGGTCGAGGATGTACGAAGCCCCGACTTTATTGACAAAATTGGCAATTTCAGGTGCTTTGGGCGAGTTGTTAATGATTTCGATGATCTGATCTTTGATTTCCATTACATCGAAAACCTCAACTTCGACACTGGCTTCTTTGCCATCAGGAGTGGTTCCTTTCTTTTCTTTAACTTTCGAAGACTGGCCACAACTTACAAAAAGTAAAGTCAAGACACTAATTACCAGGGCATTTTTCAGAAAACTCAAATTCATAACGAGATGTTTTTTTTAGAATAATTAATTTTTGACATCAATATCCAAGAGGTTTTAAAGATAGTATAAATTGATTAGTTCCTTTTTGTACCTCTTCAATTTTTTTTGCGTACCCAAATGACCATGCCGTTTTCATGTGTAAAAACAAGTACCTGTTGGATATCAGACCACCGACGTAGAAATGCGAAAGCCCGGAATCCCGATCATTCAGCGATTGCTTTTCAGACTCGCTACTTTATTTTGTAATGTTGGACAGGAATATTACACTGTTTTTTTCTAAAAAATGAATATATTTGGCGGCTGTTTAAAATGATAAAGTGGGCAAAAAAAGATTTATATCGAAAAAGAACCTTTTGAAGATAGCACTTTTTTTAGCTGTAGTTGCAACAGCAGTGCTTTTCGACCTATCGCACGACAGGCCGGAGGTGCAGCATTCAGAAAAACACAACACAAAAGGGAGCCAATCGCCTGAGTTCTGTCAATTTTGCTTTTACAGTACTTTTAATTCATTTAAACTGAAGAGTTTTTCGAACAGACTATCAGCCCGTAACTTGTTTCTTCGCACACAATCAGAATTTATACAAAGGCATCATAACCTGAAAGCCGGGCAACTGGTAAAATTGGAATTAGCAAAAAAATACGCGGTTCCCGATTCAAAAATTATTTTGATCCGTTTTCAGAAATCCCTTTACCGGTATCCTGATGACGCTGTGCCCGTTTCATAATTTCCCGGCCACAGTGCTCCTGTAATGAGAGTATTATAAATCTGTTACTGGCCATTGTTCCTGAATTTTTCAGAAAATCAAAATTTTATAATTCAATAAATAAACGTTTTAAATTATTACAAATGCAAAATAAAGGTGCTATTCGGATGTTCGCTATACTGCTTGCATTGGTTTGTGTTTATCAGCTTACCTTCACATTTGTGTCGTACAGAGTTGAAAAACAGGCCGAAGAGTATGCGCAGGGCGACAAAATGAAAGAACTGGTTTATCTTGATTCTATTTCAGGAGAAACGGTATACAACCTGTTAGGGTTGAGAAAATATACCTACAAGGAAGTCAAGGAGTTGGAATTAAACCTTGGACTCGACCTGAAAGGGGGTATGAACGTAACCCTCGAAGTCTCGGTTGTCGATCTGATCCGTTCGTTATCGAATTACAGTAAGGATTCAACTTTTAATGCGGCGATTGCCCGTGCCAGGGAAATGCAGAAAAGCAGCACGGAAGATTTTGTTACCCTTTTCGGGCGAGCTTTCGAAGAGGTTGACCCTAATGCACAACTGGCTGCTATTTTTAATACGCTGGACCTGAAAGACAAAGTAAAATACAATTCGACCAACGCTGAAGTACTGGATGTGATCCGTGAAGAGACGGATGCTGCCATTGATAATTCATTTAATATTATCCGTACCCGTATCGACCGTTTTGGAGTAGCACAGCCCAATGTTCAACCGCTGCAAACAAGAGGGCGTATTTTGGTTGAGTTGCCGGGTATCGACGATCCTAAAAGGGTACGTAAACTGTTGCAGGGAACTGCCAATCTTGAATTCTGGGAAACCTATGACAACTCGGAAATTTATCAGTCGTTGCTGGCTGTAAATGCTAAATTGAAGGAGATTCAGGATCTGGAAAGAGAATCAGAACCAACGGCGGAAGAGACAAGTCCTTCTGCTGAAAAAGCAGACAGCACAAAAAGTGATAATTCATTGCTTAAAGAGTTGGAAGGCGAGGCTGCTGATTCAACCAAAGTGGATAATCTTGAAGATCTGAAAAAAGAATATCCATTGTTTGCTGTGCTGAACCCAAGTACAACCCCCCAGGGACAACTGTACCCGGGGCCGGTAGTCGGGACAGCCCATTTTAAAGATACTGCAACCGTGAACCGTTATTTTAAAATGGATGCTGTAAAAGCATTGTTGCCCCGTAACCTTGCTTTGAAATGGACCTCGAAAGCTGTTGATAAGGCAGACAACTATTTTCGTTTAATTGCCATAAAAGTGTCGAGCCGCGATGGCCGGGCACCTCTTGAAGGAGATGTGATTGTTGATGCCCGTCAGGACTATGAACAATACGGAAGCCGCCCGGAAGTTTCGATGACCATGAATACGGAAGGAGCTAAAACATGGGCCCGCCTGACCAAGGAAAATATTGGGAAATCGGTAGCTATCGTACTCGACGGGTATGTACGTTCGTATCCAACGGTCAATACAGAAATCACAGGCGGACGTTCGAGTATCACGGGATTGGAGTCGGTGGAAGAAGCACAGGACCTTGCCAACATCCTGAAATCAGGTAAAATGCCTGCTCCTGCTAACATTATCCACGAGCAGATCGTGGGACCGTCGCTGGGTAAAGAAGCGATTAACAGTGGTCTTTGGTCATTTGTTATTGCCTTTATGCTGGTACTGATATACATGTTTTTCTTCTACAGCAAAAGAGCTGGTTTTGCTGCCAATATTGCCCTGATTATTAACATGTTTTTCATTATAGGGGTGTTAGCTTCGTTGGGGGCTGTCCTTACGTTGCCTGGTATCGCGGGTATCGTTCTTACCCTGGGTATGGCGGTCGATGCTAACGTGCTTATTTACGAACGTATTCAGGATGAGATCATTGCCGGTAAAGGCCTTAAACTGGCCATTTCCGATGGTTATAAGAATGCCTATTCGGCAATCATTGACGGACAGGTAACAACGATGCTTACCGGTATTGTTCTTTACCTGTTTGGTTCAGGCCCGATCAAAGGTTTTGCCACAACCCTGATTATTGGTATCCTGACTTCATTGTTTACTGCGATTTTTATTACCCGCTTGATTTTTGAAAGAAGATTAGGTAAGAACCTCCCGATTACCTTTACTGCTAAAGCTACCAGTAAATGGCTCCGTAACACGGCGATTAATTTCCTCAGTAAACGTAAGATATTCTATTTCGTATCCGGGTCTTTAATTGCTATTGCAATTTTTTCGATGATTACCAGAGGCTTTAATCTTGGTATCGATTTTAAAGGAGGCCGTACTTACGTGGTTAGTTTCGACAAAGATGTAAAAGTGGCTGAAGTTGGTGCTGCCCTGGCAAAGGTTTATGGCGAAGCTCCGGAAGTAAAAACATATGGCAACTCGAACGAAGTAAAAATTACGACTGAATACAAAATTGACGAATCGAGTGAAGAAGTGGACAATGAAGCGGAAAACCTGCTGTATACAGGATTGAAAGACGGCGGGTTCCTTGGCAATATCACCTTCGACGAATTCATCGCGAACCACCGGTTGAGCTCGGAAAAGGTAGGGCCTACCATTTCCGACGATATTAAGAAAGATGCCGCTATCGCGATTTTCTTCTCGTTGATAATCATCTTCCTGTATATCCTGATCCGTTTCCGAAACTGGCAATATGGGTTGGGTGCAATCGTTGCCCTTGCCCACGATACGTTGTTCACACTCGGGGTATTCTCTTTATTGCACGGCATTTTGCCATTCTCTCTGGAAATCGACCAGGCATTTATTGCAGCCATCCTTACCGTGATCGGGTACTCAATTAACGACACCGTGATTGTATTCGACCGTATCCGTGAATATATTCACCTATACCCGAAACGTACAGACGAAGACAATATGAACAATGCAATGAACTCTACTTTACGTCGTACTTTCAGTACTTCGCTGAGTACATTGGTTGTATTGCTGGCTATCTTTTTGTTTGGCGGTACATCAATACAGGGATTTACCTTCGCATTGTTACTTGGTATCGGTATCGGGACTTATTCTTCTATATTTGTTGCAACCCCGGTTGTTTTCGATACAAAGCAAAGATTTAAGAAGATTGGAGCTAAAGCTAAAAAGAGATAATTATTCCTGAATAAAATTATAAAAAAACAGGCCCGGGAACCGTGCAGCCCCGGGCCTTGTTTTTTACAGGTCATATTTTCAGTTAGTTTTCCAAATGTTGCCTAACTTGTTAGTATATTTGTAGCCTGATTTTAGTCAAACATATTAATTTAGAGGAAAGATGATTTCAGATATATTGTTCATAAGCGGGGGGGAAATTATCGTGGTAATGTTTCTTGCTTTGCTCTTTTTTGGTTCGAAAGCTATTCCTGACATTGCCAAAACACTTGGCAAAGGAATGCGTGAATTCAAAAAAGCGACCAATGAAATTAAGCGTGAACTCGATGCAAGTACCAGCGATATTAAAAAAGATTTTGACGAAATAAAATCAACCGTTACAAAAGAAACTGAGGATATTGCCAAAGACATCAACAAACCGGTTGAAGAATGATGACCCGAAAAACGATAGTTTTTTGATAAAAATTAGGAACATAGCAAAATCGTTTGGCGACCTTCAGGTACTTAAAGGTATTGACCTTGAAATTCCTTCCGGTAAATTGTATTCAATTGTCGGGCCCAGTGGGGCAGGGAAGACCACTCTTCTCCAGATTATTGGTACCTTAAGCAAACCCGATTCAGGGGAACTGATCTTCAATAAACAGAAGATTTCCGAACTTAAACAGAAAAAACTGGCTGCCTTCCGGAACCAGGAGATTGGCTTTATTTTCCAGTTCCATTATTTGTTGCCTGAGTTTACGGCTCTCGAGAATGTATGTATCCCGGCTTTTATTGCCGGAACATCAAAAAAGGAAGCCGAAGCAAAAGCCAGTGATTTACTTGTTTATCTTGGTCTTGCCGACCGTTTAGGGCATAAACCATCGGAACTGTCGGGCGGCGAACGGCAAAGGGTGGCAGCGGCCCGGGCACTGATCAATGATCCGTCTGTGATCCTGGCTGATGAACCTTCAGGAAACCTCGATACAAAAAATAAAGAAGAACTACACGACCTGTTTTTCGACCTTCGCGACCGTTTCCACCAGACTTTTGTGATTGTTACCCACGACGAAAATTTTGCCCGCCAGTCGGATATGATCATCCGGTTGAAAGACGGGGTAATAGAAGGAAAAAATTGATAAGAGTAAATCAGGCTTTAACTTTCTGTTTTAGAATGAAAAAGTACTGGTTACACCACCTGTGTTTGTTGTTTGCAGGATGCAATATGTGATATGATGTACACGCACGATGAACTTTATATCCTTCTTGAAGAGAAGGTTAAGAAATATAACCAGCCCGGATTTATCGAATATGACCCGGTTCAGATTCCCAAACAATTTTCAAAAAAGGAAAATATAGAGATTGCCGGTTTTCTGGCTGCCAGCATTGCATGGGGCCAACGGGCAACGATCATTAAAAATGCCCGTTTCCTGGTACAGGCTATGGATAATGATCCTTATGAATTTTTGATGTACACCGGAGAATCCGGCTGGTCGCATATGAGCGGGTTCAGGCACCGTACTTTCAATGCTGTCGATTTATTCTTTTTTCTGAGGTCGATTCAGAATATTTATAAAAACCACGGAGGACTGGAACAGGTTTTTACTACGGGCTTTCAGCAAGAGAATTCGGTTTTTTCTGCCCTGAGATATTTCAGGGAAGTATTTTTCGGGATTGATTTCCCTGAACGAACCCTGAAACATGTATCAGACGTGACAAAAAATTCATCGGCCAAACGCCTGAATATGTTTCTTCGCTGGATGGTGCGCAGCGATCATGCCGGGGTCGATTTCGGACTATGGAAAAATATCCCGGCATCGGCCCTGATGTTGCCGCTTGATGTGCATACGGGCAATGTTTCGCGTGCGCTTGGCCTGTTGCAACGAAAACAAAACGATTGGAAAGCCGTGGTTGAAGTAACCCGCAGGCTTACTGAGTTCGATCCTGCCGATCCGGTAAAGTACGATTTTGCCCTGTTTGGAATGGGGGCTTTTGAATAATGTTGTTTTAGTTCGTTAGTAAAGCGGGCTTAAACAGGGTAGCTACATTTTCCCAGGCCACCAGTTTAAAATTTTGAGGACGCAACTTGTTGTTGTCATAGTTGTAACCATCTTGCACCACCAGTAAGCCATGCCCGAAGTCATCATTCAGGGCAAAGCTGTAAATATCCAGTCCGTCGGTTTCTTCGGCTCCGTCGATCACTCCTTCAGCAATACGGAAACTGCCCATGTACTTGTGAGGGGCTTTACGCTGGTATACGGCATACGAGTAGTTGCCCTGGATGGAAGCCAACAGGTAGCCATTTCCATCGGGCAGATAATAAATACTCAGGCCTTCAATGTCGAAAAGAATATTTCCATTGTCATATTCTGAACTTTTTTCAAGCCGTTTTTTTTCATTGTTGCCACCGGGTTCAGCATTAAATTTCCAGATTCCTTTCACCTCTTCGCTAATAAACAGAGCCTGGTTTTCATCGTCGGCCACCATACCCTCTACCTGTGTGCCCAGCTTAAAATTGCGTACCAGTTGTGCATCGATCAGGCTGTCGGTGGCAAGTAATTCCCATTGTTCCACCTCGCCGCCTTTGCTGTTCATAAAGACATAATATTTACCGGTTTCCGGGCTTCTATACATACAAAGGCCATATACTTCTTCCTGCATTTGTGTCGTTATCGAACGGGCAGCTATCTTGATTAATGAACCTCCATTTCCGATTTTGTAAATGGCAATGCTTTGGTTGCTGCGGTTGCTGGCACAAACTATATCGATGGTGTCGTTGCCAGCTATAAAGTGGTGTCGCAGGTCTACATTGTTCATCATACCGTCAGGATAGTAGAACAATTGTTCGCCTTTCAGGTTGTAAACAGCAAGGCCGCCTTTTTTGTCTGTTCCGATAATTCTGCTTTCAACCGGATCGAGGGCATTAACCCAGATAGCCGGGTCATCGGCTGCATCTTCCCTGCTGGTATGCGGCACCGGCATGGTTTCGTAAAGTGCTGTTGTTGTTTTTACCTGATTCGATACATTTTCCGCCCTTTTGCCTATTCGCTTACAGGCTGCATACCCGAGCACTGCCAACAGAAAAATAGTAATGTAAATTTCCCGTTTTTTCATGA
Source organism: Prolixibacteraceae bacterium (assembly GCA_963662895.1). Lineage (GTDB taxonomy): Bacteria > Bacteroidota > Bacteroidia > Bacteroidales > Prolixibacteraceae > GWE2-42-39. The sequence goes on from OY759981.1 coordinate 3,072,363, forward strand.
GCAAAATGAAAATTGATATTAAAAATACAACAGAAAAAATAAATCCCCGCTTTATATTCGGAGCAGGGATTTATAACTCCTCTTTTATAAGTTGAACTTAAGCCCAATATTAATTTTTACATCGTAGTACTCGGCCTGCATGGTGTATTCCGAATAGCCCTGGTAATAGCGCAACGGGGTATTTAAAATATTATTTACTTCGGCAAAGATGTTGAATTTATTGTTGAATTTATAGCTGGCGTTGAAATCGAGGTATGAGACCTTGTCATAGTAACGGTCTTCAAATGATTTATCACTGAATTCATCTATAAAATCACTGGCATAGTTGTACGAAATCCTTGCCGAAAATTTATTGCCTTCGTAGAATAACGATGCATTCATGTTATGTTCCGGGGTTCCGGGCAGGGTCAAATCTTCATCGTTGCGGTCTTCAATCTGGAAATCGCTTACCTCTGATTTGGTGTAAGTATAATTGGCATACACCCCAAACTGGCGAAGTAACCCGGGAAGAAAATCCAACTGGCGCTGGAAAGCCATTTCAACGCCATACAAATCGGCATCACCGGCATTAATAGGCTGGGTAAATTTATCCCATGTTTGATTCAGGTAGGTGTAGTCGGAACTTACGGCATCGACAATAAAGTCGTTGATATCTTTATAGAAAATACCGGCTGAAACCAATCCTACAGTATTGAAATAATGTTCGCCCATTAAATCGAGGTTTATCGAAGTCGTTGGGGTAAGATCAGGGTTGCCGATTTCAACTTTGCTTTTCTTTTCATTGATTTCGACACGCGGAACCAGATCGATGTATTTGGGCCTTGCCAGTGTATTGGTAACGCTTGCCTTCAGGATTGTGTTTTTACTGAATGAATACTTTAGTAAAAGCGATGGCAATACGTTGGTGTAGTTGTTGCTTTCTTCATCGGTATCAACCAAGTCGGAAACTTTGCCTTTGTTATTTAAAATCAATTTTTTCCCGGAGTAGTTGATGTCCGTATTTTCGATCCTCATACCGGCAACAATGGCTAAATCGCCAAAATGTTGGTCAAAACGGAGGTATCCGGCCGTTACATTTTCCGAAGCATCAAAGTTTCCGGCCAGTTCTTCAAGGTCTTGCTCTTTTTCGAATGAATTAGCATCATTCAAATCGAGACCGCTTAAGAACTCTTTTTTTATAAAAGTTCCGGCCACATAATCTCCTGCAAGGAAATTGTCTTTTGTTTGAACGATGGTATTGCTGAATGCATTGGTATTAAAAGCATCTTCATCAATGGGGCCGTAGTCATAAAAGTCGTTGTCGCGATTTTTGCTTTTCCCTTTATACTTAAAACCAAATTTCAGGCTGTTTTTATTTTTACCGGTTACCATTGGCAGGTTGAAATCGATTTTGAAACTTTTATCAATATCTTCGGTATATTGATGCTCTTCGGTGAGCTCATCAAGTTCCCAGTTGCTGTTAAAATCGGTAGCATTGCCGGTATTGATGACAACGTAAGGTTTTTCAGTATTGGAAATATCCTGAGTAAATTCAACATCTTCGTATATATATTGCAGGTAACGCTCGTTCGGACGGTCTTCGTTTGCTTTCGAATACGAGCCTTTCCATTCGATCCCCAATGCCCCAATCTGGTGTTCTCCCTTGAGTGCAAAGTGCCAGGTACGCTGATCCTCCAGCCGGGCATCTTTATGGTTTCCTCCCTTTAACTGGCGTTCAATCACAGCCACATCTTCGTCCAGGTCTGTATACACAACGCGGTAACGGTTTTCCCAGTCATTGCGGTGATTATACATCAGTTTTGCATCAATTTTATGGTTGTTGTTGAATTTATAATCAATAGCAGCCGAATAACTTTGGCGTAAGCGCTCGATAAAATAGGTACGAACCTGTAATTCTTTCATAAGCATCTTGCTGGTACCGTCTTCGTCCCATTCTGCTTCAACATCGTCCGATCCGAGTATATGATCCTGAACTGATGCAGCTAAAGTCACTCCCACTTTGTTGTTTATAAAGCGGTTCCCGTATAAGAGTGAAAAGTTAGGAGCAACCTTGTTCCGTAATGCATTATAGGTGGTTCCGACTGTTCCGGTGATACGACGTTTGTAAGGATTCGATTTGGTAACCATGTTAACTGAGCCGCCAATGGCATCGGCATCCATGTCGGAAGTGACTACTTTGTTTACTTCAATGCTTTGCACCATGTCTGATGGGATAAGGTCGAGCTGTACCGAACGTATTTCGGCTTCGGCCGATGGTATCCGGTCGCCGTCGATGGTTACTGAATTGTACTCGGGAGCAGTACCCCTGATGTGTCCGAAACGGGCTTCTCCCTGGTCGTACTGAACATTGATACCCGGTATACGCTTGATGGCATCACCTACGTTGGAATCCGGGAAACGTCCAACCTGATCCGATGAAATGATATTGCTTATATTGATATTGTTTTTTTGCTGGTTTAGCGCTTTCGATTGTCCCTGGAGGGAACCGTTTACAACAACTTCGTTTAATTCAATACCTGCTTTTAACACGAAATCGGAGGTAATGGTTTCCCCTGCTTTTACCTGTACCTGCTGCGTTTGCGTTTTAAATCCGATGTAGGTAACAGAAATTTCGTATTTCCCTTCGTTCAGTTTTACAAGCCGGTAATAGCCATTTACATCCGAGATGGTACCTTCATTTATTTTTTTAATAAAAACGGTAGCGCCAGGAAGAGGCAGGTTTTCCTCATCAACCACCCGGCCGGTTATTATACCTTTGTTACTTTTTGTATCCTGATACGGATCGTCAATCGCAAAGGTAAATCGATTGAAAGAAAAGATTCCTAAGACGATAAGAAGTAAAAGTTTTTTTTTCATGCGTATTGATTTTGGTCTTTGGGATTATTATAAACATTCCTCATAAAAGTTATTTGCGAATCGCTGACCAAATGTAAGAATGCCTGTTCCTTAGGAAGTTAATAGTCCTTTAATAAAATGATAAATTCTGTTCTCTGTTTCTGTTTTATAAGGTTCAGGATATCAGAGATATAGTTTCTTTTTAGGAGGTTAATTTAATTTTAAGGATTATGTGTTTTTGTTATGCTAATTTAAAATGATTGTGTTCTTTTTATGGGATTTTTCAACTTTATTTGGGGAAAATTCCCGGAATTATGGGGCGAAACAATTATTTCAGATTTAAACAGTTTACTGTCATTCAGGAAAAATCGGCCATGAAGGTCGGTATCGACGGTGTTTTGTTGGGAGCCTGGGCGTCGGTTGAAAATCCGCAGAAAATTCTGGATATAGGGGCCGGAACCGGTCTTATTGCCCTGATGATGGCCCAGCGTTTTTCCAGAGCAAAAATCGATGCTGTGGAAATTGATCCTGAGGCCTGTAAAGAAATAATTTTCAATTTCGGACAATCGCTATGGAACGATCGGTTACAATTGCTGCAAATTTCTTTTCAGAAGTTTGCAGAAACAACCAAAAGGAAATATGATCTGATTGTCAGCAACCCTCCCTTTTTCGAAAATTCTGTAAAAGTAAAAACTGTTTCGCGGGAACTGGCACGAAACAGTGAAAGCCTGAGCCTTGATACTTTGTTTTCAGGTGTAAAAAGGATTCTGTCTGATTGTGGAAATTTTTCCGTTGTTTTTCCTGCTTTGCGACTGGAAGAACTAACCGGATTTGCCAAAATGAATGGATTATTTCTCACCCGGCTAACCAGAGTAAAACCCAATCCCGAGAAAATACATCACCGGGTTTTGGCGGAATTTTCATTTCAGCAAAAAAACAGTATATGCGATGAACTCATCATCGAATCGATAACGCATCACGATTATACTAACGAATACCGCACACTGACACGCGATTTCTATTTGCATTTTTAGTGGGGAAAGGTCTCAGAGAACCTAATTTTTCTGTCAGAAACACAAAAATCCGCGAACATAATTGTCCCGAATCGGTTATTAAGCTTAAACAATTTTTAAAAATAAAGACAAAAGTGTCTTTTATGTGCTAATTGTATACTTTTGCCGTTCATAAATTTGATATTATGACGATAGATATTAGGAAAGAAATAAGGATTGATGAGAGTTTTTATAAAGTGGAGAAGGTTCGCAAACTCACTGATGATACAATTTCGTTGAGTTTGCCGAAAAGCCGGTTTAAATATAAAGCCGGGCAACATATATCGCTGGGAATATACGGCAATTACCAGAGCCGGGAATATTCGATATACAGCGGGGGTAATGATGACAAACTGGAAGTGCTGGTGAAAGAGGTGAAGAACGGATACTTCTCGCCCAAACTGAGCCATTTGAAACCAGGCGACATGGTTGAGGTCCATGGTCCCTTCGGCAAGTTCTGTATTGATGAAAAGCTGATTCCTGACAATAAATTTGTTTTCATTGCCAGTGGAACCGGTGTTGCTCCGTTCCGAAGTATGGTACGGACACACAAAAACCTGGATTATACCTTGATACACGGAGTTCGCTATACCCATGAAGCATATGACAAACATGAATATACCCCGGAAAGGCACGTGCTGTGTACAACCGGAGATAAAGGTGGTAATTACCACGGTCGGTTAACCGGTTATCTAAATGAATGCACCTTTGCTGAAAACACTCATTTCTATTTGTGTGGAAACAGCAACATGATTTTCGATGCTTTGGAAATTCTGAAGGAAAAGGGGTTCGACCGTGACCACATTCATTGTGAGATATATTTCTGAGATACTGTTTTTTCCTTCACCGGAAAAGAATCTCCGGATAGTGTACCCGGAATTTCTGATTAAGGCTTTCAGAGTTCCTGATTAAGGCTTCCGGAACTTCTGATTAAGGCTTCCGGAATGTCTGATTAAGGCTTCCGGAATATCATTTCCAATATTGGCAGGAATCAGTGTTTCTAATATCGATATACAAAACATCGCTTTTCCCAGCATTTCATTATTTCCGGCCATGCAATTGCTCTGCTTTTCTTGACGAACTACCGTGGCCGGGGTTATTCTGTTTGCATTCTTAATTCGCATTAGTTATCAATATTTTTGTAGAATTGAACAGCCCTGACAGGAAAGAAGTGTTTTTTTGGGATTTCGTGGATTTTGGTATACCCGATGATAATTCCGGCATCAGAATAAAAAGGATTTTTTAACTTTAGATGCAAAATATTATTTTATGGAAGCTGACGATCTGTTGATTTGGGAGAAAATTCGAACAGGAAATGTTGATTCCTTAAGAGTGTTACATGATCGTTATTATTACCCATTATGCTCTTTTGCCAATAGCTGTTTGAATGACCTTTCGCTTGCAGAGGAGCTTGTTTCCGATTGTTTTGTGAAACTGTGGATGCATCGCGAGAATGTGATTATTGAAAAATCAGTAAAATCATACCTGTTTTTAATGTTACGAAACCTGATTGTTGATCAATCCCGAAAAACCAAAAGGAAAATAATCTTGCAATCGGGGCCTTTACCTGATTTACCGGATGAGGCTGTTATCAATAAATATGATTTTTATGCTGAATTATATATTGCTATACGGAAACTTCCTGAGCAGCGACGAAAGATTCTTGAATTAGCTGCTTTTGATGCGTTTTCCTATAAAGAAATTGCTGATAAACTTGGTATAACAATAAATACTGTAAAAACACAAATGAGCAGGGCTTACCAGTTTCTAAAAGAAGAATTGAATCCCGGAAGTTTCATGTTTTTTTACCTCTGGTTAAAAAGAACAGACATTAATTTTAATAAAGTCTGATCTAAAAAAAAAAAATTGTCACCCTCCTGTCCTTGAAAATTCGTCTTACGAATAGAAACTTGCATGAAATGGGGACAAAAAATAATACAGAGTGGGATTTAGTTACCGGGAAGCTCTATGGTGAATTGGACGATAAGCACAAAGAAACATTCGATAAATGGTCCCGGGAGGAGGGGAACAGGTCAATACTCTGGAATGCTGAAAAAATCCATAACGGGCTTAACGAAGTTAAAGTTTTCCGTTTTATGAATAAAAACTCTTCCTGGTTAAGGGTAAGCAGGAATATCAAGAGGTCAGTTTACCGGAAGATCTCAATATCTGTTTTGAAATATGCGGCGATTATTGTATTTGCAATCCTGATTGGAAAATTTACAAATAATAACTGGAATAACGATATACAGTATGCTAAAATTGAAGTACTGGATGGTCAGATGGGGCACCTGTTTTTATTTGATGGCACTGAAGTATGGCTGAACTCAGGAAGCCGGTTTAAATATCCGGACCGTTTTAATAGTAAGGAACGAAATGTTTATCTGGACGGGGAAGCTTACTTTAAAGTTACATCAAATAGAAAACTGCCTTTTATTGTCCATACCGATAAGATGCAGGTTGAAGTACTCGGAACATCATTTAACGTTTCTGCATACAAAAATGAAAACCAGGAATCCGTAGTTTTGGAAGAGGGGAAAGTACAAATTAACCATCTAACCGGGAAAAAGATACTTGATTTGTTGCCAGGTCAGCGTGCTGTTAAAGCATGTGCTAATTCAACACAATTCCGGGTTGACGAGGTTAAAACCTCCAATTATACAACATGGAAAGACGGGATTGTTGTTTTCGATGCTGAATCGATAGATGAAATTGCAAAAAAACTGGAACGTTGGTATAATGTAAAAATATGTATCGACAATGAGGAACTTCGGAAATATACAATTAACGGTACCATTTTGCGGAATAAGCCAATTGACCAGGTGATGGAAGCCATTGGTTTATTGGCCCCTGTAAAATACGAGCACCAGAGTAATTTAAAAGAGAAAGATATTATTCATATAAAGAAACGGTAGCCTATGCAATAGAACAAAAAGGCGATGTAATGGGTTCAGCATCACACCGCCATAAATAAAACGATTTGTTTCATTTAAAAACCATTCAAATTTATGAAAAAACAACGAAAATGTTGTAGCCCTGTTTGGGTGCAACAAAAATTAGTACGTATTATGAAACTAACTGGCTTTATGATTCTGGTTTTTGCACTCAGTGTGAGTGCATCGGGTTATTCTCAGTCGACCAAACTTAATTTAAGCCTGAAAAACGGGACCTTAATTGATGTTTTGGGGCAGATAGAAGATCAATCTGATTATTATTTTTATTACAACAAGAACGAGCTCAGTGGAATAAAAAGTTTTTCAGTTGATATTCAGGGAGAAAAGATTCAGGAAGTTTTGGACCAGTTGCTTTCTGAAACGGGACTTGAGTATAAGATTATTGATAAGTATATTGTAGTAAAAAAGAAAGAAGGATCTCTTTCTGAATTTATTTCCAGTCAACAGAAAAGAATCAAAGGTAAGGTAACCGACTCCTTTGGTTCTCCTTTGCCGGGTGTTACCATAATTAAAAAAGGAACAACAGAAGGTACTATTACGGATTCCGATGGAAATTATTTACTTTCCGATGTTCCGATCGATGCAGTTTTAGTGTTTTCTTTTGTGGGAATGAAGAGCCAGGAAATCGAAGTTGCCGGCAGAACTTCGATTGATGTAAAAATGGAAGAAGAAAATATAGGACTGGAAGAAGTAGTGGCCATAGGATATGGTACGATTAAAAAATCAAGTTTAACCGGTTCGTCAGCCACAATGGATACAGAAAAGATCAAGGCTTTTCCTTCTGTTAATATTGCTGATGCCTTCCAGGGAAAGACCGCCGGGGTCTACATAAACCCTTCTACGGAACCGGGAGGAGATGTAACTATACGGGTCAGGGGCAACCGTTCCATAGAGGCGACTAACGATCCGTTGGTAATAATTGATGATGTTCCCGGAGATTTAAGCAACCTGAATTCGTCAGATATTGAATCAGTAGAAGTATTAAAAGATGCTTCGGCAACAGCTATTTACGGAAGCCGGGCTGCAAACGGGGTAATCCTGGTTACTACCAGAAAAGCAAAAAAAATGGGAATGGTTGTCGAAATAAATTCCTATGCCGGAATCAACCATTATAATTTTATTAAAATGCAGTCTAAGGATGCATATGTAAACTTCATCAAAAATATTATCTATGCACGAAACTATGGTTATACTGATACCAATGCCTGGAAAAATTCCGACATCACGATACAGGATGCCTTAGATGCATGGTCTTCAAGTATGGCCGAAACTTATGCTGCCGGCAAAAGTTTTGACTGGCAATCGATGATGCTGGATAATTATTCTGCACAAACAGGGCAACATATCAGTGTAAGTACCAAGAATCAGAAGTCATCATCCCGTCTTTCTTATAATTACATGTATGATAAAGGGTATTATGAGACTAATGATTACCAGAAACACATCCTGAGTTATTATTATAACTACCAGGCAGCTAGCTGGTTGAGTTTTGGATTCGATTCGCGTCTGATTCTAAAGAAGAATAATCTTGCACCTGAGGATCTCTGGGAATTTATGAAAAGGATGAACCCTTTGGAAGACCCTTATAATAAGGATGGTTCCCTAAAAGAGACGGTTGGCCTCGAACAATATACAAACCCGCTTTGGACTTATGAAGATGGATATTTCATTGATGAAAAAAGCAATAGGGCAGCAGATATTGTACTAAAAGCCACTGTTAACTTAACAAGTGAGTTAACTTACAATACAAATTTGAGGTTGGGATTTGGTAACGGGAACCGTTCGTGGTATTATGACAACCTTTCTATGCCCCAGCTTGGAGGCAATTCTGAGGCCGGGATAAGAAACACTGAAAGCTCTGATTATACGTGGAATAACATTATTAACTATGTCAACGATTTTGGGAAACACCACCTGAGTATTACGGCTGTACAGGAATTGCAGATGGACAAAACAGTATATTCCGAAATGACCGGGGAAAATATTCCTTTAAAGGAACTGGAATATTACAATATGGAAACAGCTACAGACAACCTCGCATTAAGCAGCGATTATTCCAAATCAACTTTATCTTCATTTCTTGGCAGGATTCAATATGAATATAACGGGAAATATTTATTCAATTTTGCCCTTCGGGCAGATGGATCTTCCCGCCTGGCCGACGGGAACAAATGGGCATATTTCCCTTCAGGGGCTTTTGCATGGAGAATGTCGGAAGAATCATTTATGCAAAACATCAGTTGGCTTTCGAATCTGAAATTAAGATTAAGTTATGGTGAAGTTGGAAACCAGGGGATTGACCCTTACCAGACACAAACATTGCTGGAGTCGGGCACTTATTCATGGGGCGATACAGGAACACTTACATGGGCCCCGGAAACACTGGCAAATAAAAAATTAGGCTGGGAAATATCAAAAACCATGAACTTTGGCATTGACTGGGGATTCTGGAACAACCGTGTGAATGGTTCCGTTGAAGTATATAAAACCAAAAACCAGGATTTGCTGATGGAGCAAACCTTAGCAGGCATAACCGGTTTTGAATCTATCTGGAATAACATTGGTTCTACAGAAAACAAAGGCTTCGAATTGATGATCAATTCAGATGTTATCAGGTCACAAAATATAAACTATAACCTGAACATTAACCTTTCAAGGAACTGGAACAAAATTACAAGCCTTCCCAATGGCGACGATTCCACCAATGAATGGTTTTTGGGAAAGCCTATAAATGTATGCTATGACTATAAATATCAAGGAATATGGCAAATCGATGAGATGGAAGAAGCTCAAAAATATGGCCGTTCGCCGGGAGAAGTAAAAATTTTGAATAACGATGACCCTGATATAAACGAAGATGACAAGATTATACTGGGGCAAAGGGACCCGAAATGGATGGGGTCATTAATATCTAATCTCACCTATAAACAATTGGATTTTTCATTTGTGCTCAATGCGATGTGGGGGCATCTTATTGAAATTAAACAATTTGGAGACTGTGAGTATAACGGGGACAAGTGGCTTATTTCTGCCTTGGACGACATGTGGACACCCTTAAACACAAATGCTTATTACCCCCGGCCACAACAATCAGCCCAATCAAACAACGAAGCTACTGCATGTACCTATATGAAAGGGGCTCATATAAAAGTACAGGATATCTGCCTGGGGTACACTTTCAGTAAGCTTATACCTGGTATACAAAGGGCAAGGTTTTATTTCGAAGCAAAAAATGCATTTTACCTGTACCGGGCCTGTGCCCATGACAGAACGGGGGGAGACCAGGTTCAACCAGAGGTCGTTGTAACCAATTTTGCTGAAAAGGATGACGGTACTTTAGATGATAAAAGTTTTGCAACAACATTACCTGCTTCTTTTGTAATTGGAATTGATTTGACATTTTAAAAATGATAATGATGAAAAAAAATACTATTCTTTTAAATATTATCCTTATCGTGTTGCTGATCAGTGGTACCTTCTTTTTTTCCTGTAAGAATTATCTTGAGGAAGATGTAAAAAGCCAGGTAACTGATAGTTATTATTCCACAGAACAAGGGCTATATGAAGGAGTGGCCTCTGTGTATACAACCTGTCGTGAGCTGGTAACAGACCCCTTATTCCGGGTAAGCCAGTTTTCTGACCTTGCAGATTTTGCATCTTCTCTCGTTACCGGGATAAAAGAATATACCGCCTCGACAGATAACAGCCACCTGGAAGATGTCTGGTGTAGTGTTTATACAGGGATTATGAGAGTCGACCGGTTAGTTGATTATATTGAAAATAATACCGATATGGACGATACCCAGTTAACTTACATTGCAGAATTACGGACTTTACGTTCCTATTTTTACTGGGTTGCTGTTGAATTGTGGGGGGCACAGGCCCATTTTACGAATAGCACTGTTTATAACAGTTATGATGAATTGATGAACGAAATTAACCAACAGCCGGTAGAAGCATTTTATGACCAGATACTGGAAGATGTTGACTATGGAATTGAAAACCTCCCGCTTCCGTCAGAAATTACCGAAGAAGGAAGGATGAACCAGGGAGCTGCCAAAGCATTAAAAGCACGTTACCTGATGTCGCTTGCCGGTTACGGGTACAGTGAATGTTCCCAATCTGAGTATTTTTCCGATTACTATCAGGCATATTCCCGGATGAGCTATTCCGGTGCACCTGCCTCCCGGGAAGAATGTTATACTGAAGCAATGGAACTGGCAACAGAAGTGATCAACAATTACAATTATTCTTTACAGGAAGACTGGGGCTCTGTTTTTGCTTCTGACAATGAGAATAACAGCGAAGTGGTCTGGGCCGTTCAGTTTATTCAGGAGTTAAAGTATGATGAGGAATACGGGAAATGGCACCGTTATTTTACGGAACGTACCTGTCAGTCTATTCAACAGACTGTTAATAATGACGGCAGTATCAGTTATTCAGGCATAAGCTGTACCCGTCCTTCTGAAGACTATTCCATGCCATGCCACTCCCGGGCTTATGGCCGTGAATATCGCCATTACATGCCAACCTATAAATGGATTATGGCTTATGATTCCAATGATAAACGCCGGGAGGAAACGTTCCTGACAACCTGTTACAAAATTCCCAATGCAGATGGTCTTCAGGATCCTGTGGAAGGGGATACCATTCTTTATATGCCTTTCAGAACAGTGACTCCCGAAGAAGAAGAGTATCGCCTGGCATACGGGTATGAGGGAAAAGGTTACCGCATTGACGGGTTAAATGAAGTTTATGACCTTGACGATCCTAATGAAGAAGGCTATGGCGGTCCCCGTTCGATTGGCCGTTCGAGTTATCATACGGTTAAAAAATTTTTGGACGATTTGAGAGTGACAGCAGCTAAAGACAATAATGGGAGGGAAGATGCCATGATTATCCGTTTGGCAGAAATGTATTTAATCGGCGCAGAATGTGCTTACAAACTCGAAAAAGGTGATGCAACAGTCCGTGAGTGGTTACAACCTTTATGGAATCGTGTTTTTGACAGCCAGGATGATAATCCATATAAGGACGAAACGGTTGATCTTGACTTTATCCTTGATGAAAGGGCCCGCGAGGTAGGTGCTGAATGGCAGCGTTACTTTACCCTGAAAAGAACATGGACATTGGTGCCAAGAATAAAAGAATGGCTTCCTGTGGCTAAGGACGAAGTTGCAGATGGATTTTTAGGGGTTAAAGACTATATTGATGAGTTTTGTTACGTCAGACCGGTTCCGCTTACGCAAACCTATTTGATGACCAACTGGACGGATGATATGCAGACCCCCGGATACTAATAATTTTATTATCTCAGGCACATTTTAAGTTGATCAACTTCTTTCGATAAGTTGATCAACTTTGTGTTGTTTTATAAATATTTATTCTTTGTGTCTTCGGGTTTAAGAATTGTCTTTTTGAACAGCCATGGGGATTTTTATTCATATCTTTAAAAACAAAATCGATTGATAATGAAACTGTCAGGAACAAGAAAAATCACTATTTTATCATTTTTACTACTAATTATAATATTCCAATTCGGGTGTACGAATAGGGAAGGAGCAGGGAACATTAATCCTGTCAATCTGCGATGCGAACGGATGTCCAACCCCGAAGGGATCGATGTTGCCCGTCCCCGGTTAAGTTGGGAACTCACCTCCGGGATCAGGTCACAAAAGCAAACTGCATATCAGGTTTTGGTAGCTTCGTCTCCAGAGCTATTAAAATCCGAAAAGAGATAGATGTTCCCAAAAAGATAAAAAAGGCCAGGGCATATATTTGCGGGTTAGGTTTGTTCGAATTGTATCTCAATGGTAAAAAAGTTGGTAATGATGTATTGGTGCCTGCTTTATCTGAATACCATAAACGTTCGTATTATCTCACCTATAATGTTACCAGCCGGTTAACCACGGGGGAAAATGCAATTGGGATAATGCTGGGGAACGGACGCTACCTGTCTCCCCGTAACAGCAAAAAGCATCCCAAATATGACAATATATTCCCGAAACTTATTTTTCAGCTTGAACTTGAATATTCCGACGGCTCAAAAGAGACTGTCGTCAGTGATGAAAGCTGGAAAATAACGGCTAACGGCCCAATCACGGCCAATAATGAATATGACGGGGAAATATATGATGCCAGAAAAGAAATACCCGGGTGGAATGAACCTGGTTTTGATGATACTTCGTGGATGCAGTCCGAACTGGTTGCTCCTGCATCGCCGGAATTATGTGCCCAGCCTATGGAGCCAATCAGGATAAAGGAAACGATTAGCCCGGTATCTGTAACGAAGTGGCTCCCGGTGTTTTTATTTTCGATATGGGACAAAATATGGTTGGCTGGGTCGTGTTAAAAACAAAAGGTGAACGGGGACATAAAATACAGATGCGTTTTGCCGAAACACTGAAACCCGACGGTAACCTGTATCTCGATAATTTGCGTAAAGCCCAGGTTACCGATACGTATATTCTGAAAGGCGAAGAGACCGGGATTTACGAACCCCGTTTTACGTATCACGGGTTTCGTTATGTGGGACTAACCGGTTACCCTGGAACTCCCGGACTTTCATGTCTGGAAGGGAAAGTGGTTTATGACGACATGGCAACAATTGGTAGTTTTGAAACTTCCGATAAAATAATAAATACCGTTTACAAAAATGCGTATTGGGGAATACGGGGCAATTACCGGAGTATTCCTATTACGGCTTGATAAAAAGTGAATGGGAAAAACACGGGAAAGCCTTTAGCTGGACAGTTACTGTCCCGGTTAATGTTACGGCAACAATTTATATCCCGGCAAAAAGTAAAACGGATGTAAAAGAAAACGGGAACCCTGCCGTTGGGGCAGACGGACTTGAATTTATCAGGATGGAAAACGGAAAAGCTGTTTTTAAGGCAGCTCCCGGAAATTATACATTCTCTTCCGTCTTCTAAGTTATTTTTAATAGTCTTTTGATATTTGCCAGGAGGTTGTTTGTTGTGAATAACCTCCTCATTTTTTACATACCGTTGATATTTTAAACGGTATATACACAGGACACCACTTAAATAAACCGGTTACCAGGGGTATAATTCCTATCAGCCCCCACCAACTACTAAAATAAACCCCCAAAGCAATAATAACAATTCCGACAATAATTCTTATAACACGATCGGTCGTTCCAACATTACATTTCATAGGATTAATGTTTTAAAGTTCATTAACTTTAAACGGACAAAATCAAATTAAGTTCAGAATTCGGACTCAAGAATTTCGACAGCAGTAGAAATAAAAGCCGGACAAACATTATCAAATACACCTTCACTCGAGGCTTTTTCCGCCTCTTCTGGAATAGAAAGATCGTATTCAATTAGCTTCTTACAGAACAATGAGCCATGTTTCTCAATAAATTTTGAATTGAAATTTTTCACCATTGCCTTTATATTTGCTTTGCCCTCGGATAGACTTGAAAAGGAAGTGTTCTTCAATCCCAGTACCATGTATGCGCCGGTCACTGCCCCACAGGTCACACCACGTCCCATGCCGCTACCAAATGCTGCGGCAAGTCTCAGTGCTGTTTTTTCATTCAGTTCATATTCGTCGGCAAAAGTTGTCAGAACGGATTGGCAACAATTGTAACATTGAAATTTTTCTTTAGCGATTTCTGATCTTTTCATGCTGATATTGTTTTTAGTTTGGGAAATGATTCACAGGTTGAAAAGAATTCCCGGCTTCTATTTCTCTTTTTCTTTCCTAAACACTTTCAATACATCAACCGGGAGGTTATAAAAGATTGAATATGAAAAATCGAAGTTAAAACCATTTTCAGCTTTTCCATAGCCTGGAATAAAATATACCGGGGGCATGTCAAAATCTTTATAGTTGATCCCTATCTTTCCCCGGATAGACCATCCCAGAAAGAGATTATGAAGTACCTCGATACGGGTGCCAAGTACAATTTCAGCCCAGTGAGCATTATAATTCTGCGAAGGAAAACTTCCGACCGACTGTTCCCAGTAGCTGGTACTGGTAAATGACTCAACCTGTTGTTTGGCAAAGGTAAAACCATATCTCAATCCCAGGAAAAGGATGTCTTTATCTTTCTTGTGTTCAGCAACCAGAAAATTATAGTCAATTCCCAGGCGTGAATAAGTACCTGATCCCCGGTAATCGACATAATTGCTATTAATTTTTTGTGTTTCCCAACCCGTCTCAAAAATGGGAAAGATATTTGGCGCTATTTCCATATCAAATGAAAATTCTGCACCGTAACGGTCTCCAGCGTTCCAGATATATTGCAGGGGTCTGGTCAGGTCGTAACCAATCCGCAACCCTTTCATGCGGATAAACTTATCGGTTCTTGGAGGTCGTTTCTTCATCTCCCTTTCTTCCTGAGAAAAACTAATTATCGGTAATGATATCAGTATTAATATTGATAATAATATTCTCATTCCATTCTTTTGTTACAGAACTGTCTACCACTTCAATATAGTCAATCCGATGGGTGGTGTATAAAATATCCAGAATTTTAAACTCGGGATAAAACCCTGTTTCCATCGATTCGTATATTAATTTCGAGTCTGAAGAAATACTAACGGTATCTGTCATATCATTTAATACAAAAACATAATCCGTACTTGGAGTGTCATTCAGGGGAAGCAGAACAGTACGGGTAGTGTCGCTATTAGTCCGTACCAGTGTATCTTGTATCCATGGCTCGTCCATATTTACCCCGGTTACACTTACAGTAATACTATCAAGATCTGCATTTTTATCCCGGTCGGTATAGCAAATAGTCGCATTTAAAAAAGCCTGGGGAGGAGGGTCTAAAACATCTTTGCAGGCAATAAAAGCAAAAAGTAAGAATATAAATTGAATAATTTTTTCCATATTGAAATCTTCGATGGCGGTAAAGTTAACTATTTCGTCACTAAAAGAAAGAGGGCCGGTACGATTTTAACAAAAAGTTACCTGATCGCGCGAATTTCTATTTTGCTTGTCCGACGGTATTACTTTTTAGTGGTTCAGGATGAACTGTTGCAATGTATCCAAATTTTTCCTTGAGAGCAGTTTCAATTTTCGAACATACTTCATGTGCTTCATACAAAGGCATATCCGGTTTCAATTTTATGTGCAGGCTTATTTCCGTGTGTTTTCCATAGTTGTGCAAATGAATGTGATGGAGATGGATTTGTCCTTTGCACACACTTTCTCCGGTTTTACGAATAGCCTCAATTAGCTCCGGTGACGGGCTTTCTCCCAGTAATGACTGAATGTCTTTAGAGAGTATTTTCCAACTGGCCCAACCAATCATCAGGGCGACAATGAAACTTAATACGGCATCGGTCCACCAAATGTGCCCTCCCAGAAAAATACCAACCAGAATAACTACAGACGAAAGGGCATCTGTACGATGATGCCATGCATCGGCACGCAAGACCGATGACCGTATTTTCCGTCCTGCCCAAAAAGCGTATTGGGCCAAGGCTTCTTTTAATAAAATGGAAACAATGGTAACCACTATTGCAATAGTACCATAATGGGTTTGTTCGTGAGTCCGGAATTTGTTAATTGAACCAATTATAAAGTCGAAAGCAATAATGGCAAGCAATACCCCGATAATGATTGCTGAAATATGTTCGGCACGGCCATGTCCAAACGGATGGTCTTCGTCTGCAGGTTTACGTGAAATCTTTCCACCAATCAAAACAATCACCGAAGAAACGGAGTCGGCCAAAGTATGCCAGGCATCAGCGATTAATGCCAGCGACCCCGTAACGATGCCAGCCCAATATTTCAAGCCAAACAGAAGAGTGTTGATAAAAATGGAAAACCAACCTTCCTGACAGATGTATTTTTTAGATGAATCAGCCACTATCGATGTTTTTAACAAAAATAGGGTTATTTCTTTTTTTTTAACTAAACTACTGCTGATTAGTTATTACCAGTTTTTCAACGAATGATTTATAATTCCGTCCGATAGGAATTTTTTTTGCGCCAATCTCCAACTGACCGGGAAGAATTGATTTTATTTTAGGTACACTTATAATTAATTTTTACTGTGTATCTCCAATTGATTTGATAATGATAAATCCCGTAATAATTGAATATGTTCTTCGTTTTTTGTTTTAAATTGGATTCCTGCAGGATCTGCAATAAATCTGAATGATAAACGGTAGTTCATCTTCAGTAATAAATTATTAATATCCTCTAATTTTTTAAGTATTTCCTCAACTTGAAGATCGTTATAATCAGGGTTATCATTAATCAGCATTTTCAATCCCATAATTTTTTCACAAATATCCTGATAGAGATTGTCTTTACAGGGGGACAGTCTGCTATGTAAAATCATTAATGATTCGTACATAGTATATAATATTTCCATCTCTTCGTTGCTCATTGGTGTTGGCTCTGGTTAAATTGCTTTACTGAAAAGGGATATATCTGTTTTGCCCTGGCTGTGTGTTCCCTACTAAAATCAGACAGGCATATGTTATTTTTTATGGTTATCTCTCTTTCTCATTTAGAATAATGGTCAAAACCAATACCTGTCAGTTGATATAGAAAGAACTCATCTTTGTCCCATAGGATATCACCTTTCAACATTAAAACTGCCCCTTAAGATATATAAATTCCTAACTACCAGGCTTCATCATAAGACAGCCCTGTTCTCTCTGAAATAATCTTTTCGATTTTGCTCTGCATAAAAACAGGGGAAGGATTATGCCAAATCATATTACTTTGTATTTGACATTTTTGCTTTTCTTCCTGGGCATTCTTAATTCTATATTCAAAATATTTGACCATATATAATAATTATAATCGCTAATGGAGTGCTGTATAAAAATCAGCCAGCGGGTCAAATCGCTACGATTAGGAGAAAGCGCAACCGCTTTGTATTTTTTTTTCATACATTCAAATGCCACCGGGGAAAAAGTAATTTGTATCAGATCACCATTACCAAAAAAGTCCAGGTACTCAATTATATATGGATATTCCCGGAAGCAACAAATTAGTTGCATTGCACCTTTATTGTATGTACAGTAATTCTGTCCGTTTTTGTAAATCAGCACATGGTTTGGATAAGTTTCATTGTCTAGTTGTATTTGTTTCCTTACATCTAAGGTTAAGTGTTCCATCATTTTGTATTTTTAATGGATGCTATATATGTTTTCTGAATCACTGTTGTTTTTTATGTCAGTATTACAAGTTTTATTATATATTGTTTATAATCACTGCTGTTTAAGTCTGGTAAATACAAAAAGAGGAGATTAATATTTACATATAAGCACATTCATGTATACATTAAGTGTCAATAAAACATTCAAAAACTTGTTATATATAATTATATTTGACATTACATTATTGCAATACAAAACAGACAAAATAATAGTATAATGATTTTGTACTAACTCTGTATTTGGCATAACACTGAAAATTAGTTACACAAATATAAACAATACTATTTATTTGAGCAATTCGATAGTTGTTTGCTTGTGAAGTAGTGGTTAA
Organism: Prolixibacteraceae bacterium; assembly: GCA_963662895.1. Lineage (GTDB taxonomy): Bacteria > Bacteroidota > Bacteroidia > Bacteroidales > Prolixibacteraceae > GWE2-42-39. The sequence goes on from OY759981.1 coordinate 3,090,694, forward strand.
TATTCTACAGCGATGAGGGGGATTGATGTAAAGAAAAAGATTATTGAATCAGGTGTTAGTCTTAAAGAAGTATCTGAGAAGATGAATGTCTCGCCGCAGGCATTGCAAAACCTTTTAAAGGCCTCGGATATGAAGATTGGGACGCTTTCCAAGATAGCAAAAGCAATAAACAAAAATATTTATTTTTTTATTGAAGAATATGAAAGATCAACCATGGAATCACCGAAAGGGGCTATGCCATTTACAGATTTGAATATTCGCGATTTTTTAAACATAATAAGCAAGCAACAAGAATGTATTAATGAATTAAGTAACACCATCCGTATTAATTCTGAAACAATCAATTTATTTCTGAAACAAGGGAAAGATAATACTGAATAAATTAAACAGTGTTGAGGAGAATACATTTCTAAACTGTTTTTGTACCTGTTTCTTTTACTCAATTTGCCGGTACCATTTTACAAAATTTTCAATTCCTTTCCTGAAAGAGTATTGAGGATTGTAACCCAGCATTTTTTTTGCTTTGTCAATATTGGCAAAAGTAATATCTACATCACCAGGTTGCATAGGCAGTTGCTTGATGATGGGGATCGCCCCGCAAACTTCGCCGATGGAAGAGATCATATCTCTAAGTTTTACAGGCTGGTTATTACCCAGGTTGACAATTTCATAGACCTTTTTATTGCTGAAGAGATAATCGGCTGCTGCGATAATGCCGGCTATCGTATCTTCGTAATACGTATAATCGCGGGCCGTACTGCCATCGCCGAACATCGGAATCGGTTCTCCGTTCAGTATTAATTTTGTGAATTTATGAATAGCCAGGTCGGGGCGCTGGCGTGGGCCAAAAACGGTAAAAAAGCGCAGGTTGATAATGTCTAATCCATATAAATGATGATAGGTATAGTTGATCAGTTCACATGCTTTTTTGGTAAAAGCATAAGGAGAAATCGGGTTACTTACGTCCTGTTCTTCGTGAAAAGGTGTTTCTTTCGTGTTCCCGTAAACCGACGATGAAGATGCAAAAGCCATTTTCAAAATGTCTCTTTCTTTCATCAGATTAAGAATATTTTGGGTAGCAATAATATTCGCACGGATATAACCTTGCGGATCTTCAATAGAAGGGCGCACCCCGGCCTTTCCGGCCAGGTGGATAATCAAATCAACCTGCTGATTTTCGACCCCCTTTTTCAATTCATTGTATTCTGCCAGGTCGAGTTCCAGAAAGGTAAAATCAGGTGATTTTTTCAGGTTTCCGAGGTTACGTAGTTTGATACTTTTATCGTAAAACGGATCGAAATTATCGATACCTATTACTTTATTTCCCTGTTCAATAAGCTTTTCGGAAAGATGGGACCCGATGAATCCTGCACTACCGGTAACCAGAATATGAGCCATTTTTTTAGTTTATATGAATATGGAAGTTAATTAATTTTTTCAGAAACCCGTTTAACAATCCTTTTTACAAAAGGGGTATTAAACCTGCTAAAGATACTTGTTTTATTACGATAGAGCAGCATATTCCGGATATATACGAAAGCCCCGAAGCTATGTGCAGCAAACAATACCGGGTCTTCCCTGAATAAACTGTACACAAATATCATGGCCGAACCGCATAAACTGATTACCCAAAAACCCATTGGAAGAACCGAATCTTTCCGGTTTTCAGAATAAATCCACTGATATATAAAACGGAATGTAAACGTAATTTGCCCGGCGATTCCCCAAATCATTAGCCAAAGCGGGATGTCTTCATTTTTCAGGAAACTGCCCACCGAATAATGGGTGTCCCATATCAGGTAGGCGGCGATAGCTACAGGGAAAGCAAATATGAATGTTTTGAAGCCCCAATGTAACTTACTCCAGGCATCTTTCAACTGAAGGTTCCGCACGTAAATGAAATAAACGATCATTTGACCGAAGATAATGGCAAAATCGTTTCGGAAAAGCCCGTATAAGAACATGAGTGTTGAACCGACCAGGCTAATTTGCCAAAACAGGACCGGCGACAAAACTTTCCCCTCGTGTTCCGATTTAAACCATTGGACAATAGTGCGGGCAAAAAAAAGTACCTGTGCCAAAAATCCGATACCGTATATGAGAATATCTTTCATGAACCTGTTTAATTGAGTGGCAAAGATAGTAAAGTTGTGGAATGAGAAACAGATATTTATCAGGAAGTTTCTGCCTGCAGCAAATGTATTCCGGGATTAACCGGGATCATCAATTCAACGGGGATATGATTGGGTATTACAGGCAAAGATTACATCCGTATATTGTTCTTTTCGAGAAAAATATTGAAATCGTCGCGGTAAAATTCACTTACCGGTATTTTATTCTTCCTAATGGTCACATGGTTTTTGCCCAGTGCATCGATTTTTTCCAGCGAAATAATAAATGAACGGTGTACCCTCATAAATTCATTTTTGGGAAGTTCTTCCATCATATTCTTCATGCTTTTATGTACAACTACATTCGTGCCGTCACTTTTCCTGATTTTCAGGTAATCCTTCAATCCTTCGATAAATAAAATATCCCTGAAATTGACTTTCTCCAGTTGATAATTGGCCTTCACGAAAAAGTATTCCTGATCATCAGCTTTTTCTGATTGGCTCCGGGCATCAATCAGTTCTTTGGCGCGCATTACGGCCTGCATGAACCGTTCAAACAGAAAGGGTTTCAATAAATAATCGAGAGCCCGCAGGTTAAAACCTTCGAGAGCGTATTCTGAATATGCAGTGGTAAAAATAAACAACGGCTTGTTTTCAAGTCCGTTCAGAAATTCGATACCGGTAATATCAGGCATCTGGATATCCAGAAAAATCAGGTCAACTTCTTCTTCCCGGAGGTAATCGATGGCCTTAAATGCACTGGTAAACCGTTCCTTCAGGTTTAAAAACGGGACCCGTCCCGCAAAATCGCCAACAATATCCAGGGCCAGAGGTTCGTCGTCGATTGCTATACAATTAATCATTTACCAAGTTTTAAACTGAAATTAACAATGTACTGATTCCCTTGCTCTTTAATTTGAAGATTGTACAAGCCAGGGTGCCGTAAGTTAAGACGTTTTTTCAAATTGTCGAGTCCTACCCCGGAACTTTCTTCCTTTTTTTTCCTGAAAATATGGTTACTGGTATATAAATTTAACCGTCCGCCATGATCGTCAATACGAATCACGATTTTTGAGGGTTCTTTGTAACTAACCCCGTGTTTAAAGGTATTTTCAACGACCGGGATCATCAGCATAGGTTCGATTTCGATGGATTTGTTGCGGACGTCAACTTCAAAATCAATGTTCATGTCGCTTGCCAGACGTAATTTCTGAAGCTCGATAAAATTCTCGATGTAGTTCAGTTCTTCCGAAAGGGTGACAAATTCTTTATTGGCATGATAAATCATATACCGCAGAAGTTCTGAAAGTTTGACCACTGCAAGCGGGGCGCTTTCCGATTGTTGTACTGTCAGCGAATAAATATTGTTCAGCGAATTAAAGAGAAAGTGGGGGCTGACCTGGGATTTTAACAGGGATAACTCGGCAGCCAACCTTTCTTTTTGTGCCTGGTCTTTTTGTTTCTCCTCCTGCCTCCATCCCTGAAAAACTTTCCAGCCTGTACCTATTGCAAAGAAAAACATAATCTGCCCCAGGTTCCGGAATGTTTCCCAGGCAGAAAGATGATAACCATGCTCAAGAACCCTGTTGCGGAATTCCTGAAATCCTCTGTCTGTTGCTGAAAAATAATTTTTTATCACGAAAATATCGATAGCAGGTTCGATAACTACATAGGCAGTAAAACAAAGAAGGGTTGCCAGTACAAACCAAACCATTTTTTTGTTCTTCAGTAAATTGGGGATAATCAGGTAAAGATTCAGGTAAAAATATAATGCCAGTAAAACGGTTTCCTTATGCCAAAAGAAAAACCGGTTCCAGTTAAATTCCTGTTCCATGGTAATGTTGGGCAAAAAAAGATAAATTGCCCATGCAAGGATATGTAATAATATTATAAAAATCCGGCGCCTGGTCATATCAAAAATCAGATATACTTTCCATGAATATAAAAGTAGTTTAATGAAAGCTCAAGTAAAAAGAATATAGATGAACATTCCGAAAAATTCGACGGTTCGGGAATCTTCACGGTAGCAAATATCAGAATAATGTTAAAAAAGAGAAGGCTTTGAATCCGAACTTTCAGCAGATAGGAATGGTATCAAAATTTGAATATCTTTGCGAAAATTTAATCTGGATTAATTTTTACTGTTGCATGAAGAATATTCGGAATTTCTGTATCATTGCCCACATTGACCACGGGAAAAGCACTTTGGCCGATCGTTTACTGGAGTTTACCAAAACAGTAAACGAACGTGATATGACAGAACAGGTTCTTGATAACATGGATCTGGAGAAAGAAAGAGGCATCACGATAAAAAGCCATGCAATCCAGATGGATTATGAGCTGAATAATGAAAAATATGTACTGAACCTGATCGATACTCCCGGGCATGTCGACTTTTCGTATGAAGTTTCCCGATCCATTGCTGCCTGTGAAGGTGCGTTGCTGGTTGTGGATGCGACACAGGGTATCCAGGCACAGACCATTTCTAACCTGTACCTGGCCATTGAACATGACCTGGAGATTATCCCGGTACTCAATAAAATGGACCTTCCGAATGCCATGCCTGAAGTGGTGGAAGACCAGATCATCGACCTGATTGGTTGTAAACACGAAGATATTATCCGTGCAAGTGGAAAAACAGGGGAGGGTATTGAACCCATTCTTCAGCGGATCGTGGACGTGATCCCGCCTCCAACCGGCGACCCGGAGGCCCCCTTGCAAGCATTGATCTTCGATTCTGTATTCAACTCTTTCCGGGGGGTAATTGCCTACTTTAAGATCATCAACGGATCAATCAGCAAAGGCGATGCAGTTAAATTTGTTAATACAAAACGCGAATATGAAGCTGATGAAGTAGGGGTATTGCGTTTGAACATGGAGCCTCGCAAAACGCTTTATGCCGGCGATGTGGGTTATATTATTTCCGGGATTAAAACAGCAAAGGAAGTAAAAGTTGGGGATACGATTACCCACCGGGATTACCCCTGCGACAAGGCTATTTCAGGATTTGAAGAAGTGAAGCCAATGGTTTTTGCAGGCGTTTACCCGATCGAAGCGGAAGACTATGAAGACCTGCGTGCTTCTATGGAGAAGCTCCAGTTAAACGATGCCTCCCTTACTTTCGAACCGGAATCGTCGGTTGCCCTGGGCTTTGGTTTCCGTTGCGGCTTTCTCGGAATGCTACACATGGATATTATCCAGGAACGGCTTGACCGTGAATTCGATATGAATGTGATCACCACGGTTCCCAACGTTTCTTACCTGGTTCATTTGACTGATGGAGGTTCCCAGCTGGTTTACAATCCTTCGGGGATGCCGTCGCAAAACCTGATCAACGAGATTGATGAACCATATATCCGGGCACAGGTGATTACCAAATCGGAATTTATCGGCCAGGTGATGACGCTTTGCCTCGAAAAACGGGGAACGCTAATAAAACAAGATTACCTTACGACCGACCGGGTTGAACTTTCTTTCGACCTCCCGTTGGGCGAAATAGTATTCGATTTTTACGACAAGCTGAAATCTATTTCCAAAGGATATGCTTCGTTCGATTATCACCAAACCGGCTACAGACCGGCCAAACTGGTGCGCCTCGATATTTTGCTGAACGGTGAAATGGTAGATGCCCTTTCCACCCTGATACATTTTGACAATGCTTACAATTTTGGCCGCCGTATGTGCGAAAAGTTAAAGGAATTGATTCCGCGTCAACAGTTCGATATCGCTATTCAGGCTGCTATCGGCGCTAAAATTATTGCCCGCGAAACCATTAAAGCCGTGCGGAAAGATGTAACTGCAAAATGTTACGGAGGTGATATTACCCGTAAACGCAAGTTATTGGAAAAACAGAAAAAGGGTAAAAAACGGATGAAACAGGTAGGCAACGTCGAAGTGCCGCAAAAGGCATTTATGGCCGTACTGAAATTAGACTGATAATATTATATTGTGCATAATCAATGTAAGGTTGTTCCCAAAGTCTCATTTACTCTTCATCGTCGAACATGGCCACTTCTTTTTCACCGGAAGATTTTATAAACCCGCGAAACATTCCGGAAGTATTGAAATCCATGGCAATATTTCCGTTTTTATCAAGGGCAATGACGCCGCCGGTGCCGTTTAACCTGCTTAATTTTTCAATCTCGCAGCGACAGGCTTCTTCCACTGTTTTGTGCTGATATTCCATCATTGCCGAAATGTCGCGGGCAAAGCCAAGCCGGATATAATATTCCCCGTGACCGGTACACGATATCGCACAGGTTTGATTGCTGGCATAGGTTCCTGCCCCAATAATGGGCGAGTCGCCAATACGCCCGAATTTTTTGTTGGTCATTCCACCTGTAGAAGTGCCGGCTGCCAGGTTCCCATATTGGTCGAGGGCCACACACCCCACGGTTCCGTGTTTCTCGACTTTTTCTTTTTCAATAGCCTTTTGCAGCGACTTGTAGCGTTCTTCTGTATAAAAATAACTGCTGTCGACGATTTCCAGTCCCTGTTGCCGGGCAAACTCAGAAGCGCCTTTCCCGCCGAACATCACGTGTTTCGATTCTTCCATTACCATACGTGCAGCCCGGATCGGATTCTTTATGTCGGTTACCCCGGCTACTGCGCCTGCATTGAGATCGCTTCCATTCATAATTGAGGCATCCAGTTCGTTAGTTCCTTTGTTGGTAAAAACAGCCCCTTGGCCTGCATTAAACAACGGGCAGTCTTCCATCATCATAATCGTTTGCTCTACAGCATCCATACAGGTGCCGCCATTTTTTAAAACCGAATCACCTGTTTCCAGCGCATAATTCAAAGCATGTTCATATTTTTTCTGAACCTTTTCCGGCATTTTCGTCTTTTCAATGTTTCCGGCACCTCCATGAATCACCAATACATATTTCTCCTGTGCCAACACAAAGCTACAGGCGATAATTCCAATAAAAATAAGAATGTAAGTTTTCATCATCTGCAATTTTCTTAAGATTTGAGGATATTCAACACTGCAAAAAAGTGCATGATGCTGCCACCCAAAACAAACAGGTGCCAGATGCCATGCCCGTACGGGAGATTTCGCCATGCATAAAAAATAACGCCAAGCGTATATAAGCCACCACCAATAAACAAAAACACAAGGCTTTCGTGAGGGGTATACCTGATAATGCTGCGAATCGCCACGACGAACATCCATCCCATCAGCACGTAAATTACCACCATGAGTTTCCGGAAACGGGTGAGATAAATTGACCGTATAACAATTCCGGTGATGGCCAGTCCCCAAATGATTCCGAACAGACTCCAACCCAGTGCCCCTCTCAGGCTCGAAAGCATGTAAGGAGTATAAGTCCCGGCAATCAGAATAAAAATAGCTGCATGGTCGAAACGGGCAAACAGGTTCTTGATTTTAGGTTTTGTGAAACTGTGGTATAAGGTTGATGACAGGTATAATAAAATCAGGCTGCTGCCAAAAATAGTGAAACTGACCACATGCCAGGCGTTTCCTTTTATGGCTGCAAAAACCACCAGCACTACCAGGGCCGCAATGCTCAGTAAAACGCCAATCCCGTGTGTAATGCTATTGAATATTTCTTCGCCGACAGTCAGCTCGCGATATATTTTATGCTTTTTCATAACCAGGTTTTAACTATCAAACGTATAATGCTACGAAATGTTTTATTAAATCTTTGACAGATTATCTAAGTTTACATAAAATATCAGGCTTTGATACGCTTAGAGCAGTTTTGTTTTTAATCGCATCAGTTCCAACTTTAATTTATCCAGTTCCTGCATCATGCAATGTTCGGCATCCGATTCTTCCAGTTGTTTCCTGTATTTCTGAAAGAGTCCCCGGTAATATTCAATTCCCTGTTGCAGGTTTTCCTGAAAGGTTTCAAACACTTTTTTCTGTTTTTCTGAAACCGGTTTTAAGGTTTCGTCAATTTTTGTCCCCAGGTAATCGACGTACATTTTCAACTCTTTCATGAAAAGGTTAGGCCTGTCGTCACGTTCGATAATATTGGTACGGCCATAAATATGATCGACCATATCCTTTAATGAGACCGATTTTGAAAAATAGGCTAAATTAGGTCCCGGACAAACTGACACCTCCGGCCCTTCATCGCTGGTGAGTCCATGTGCGAGGTATGCTGACGCGCTTAGTCCTTTACAAAGGCAGGCTTTATCAGCCAATGCCGCGTATTGCGATTGATATTCAGCATCCGAAAGTTGCATGGCGTCCAGTTCCCTGGTTTTTGTTTTCAGGTATTGTGCCGATGCGGTACAAATTCCGTCTCTATTCAGGGCAAGGAATTTTTTTGTACATGAAAAACCAGGTTTTCCGTTTTTCGCCCGCCGTTCTTTTTCAATGTCTTTGGTATTTCCCTTCACGTTATTGAACAACACGCCCAGAGGTGAAATATGGCTCAGGTAAAGGTCTTCCTCTTTTGCATTGCAAAGTAATTCCAGCGTTTGTTTATCGATGTTTACTGCTTCGGGTACCAACATAAACGGACTCCCCCAGCCGACCGAATCCAATTGGTAGTAATCACGGAGGAATTCGTGTTCTTTAGCTGTTCCTACTCCTCCCTGCATGGTAAATTTTACCTGCATTGGTTGTTCCGGGACAGGCTTTCCTTTTACCTGAAGGGTTTTCACGAGTATCTCGTGTACCGTTTGAACCAGCTCTTCCCGCCTGGCTTTGAACTCTTCCAAAACCGGGCCCAGAAGGAACCCATCGGTTGCAAAAGCATGGCCTCCACAGTTCAGCCCCGATTCAACGCGGTATTCCGAAACCCAAATGCCCTTTTTTGCCAGAAAGCGTCCCTGAATCAAAGCGGAACGGTAATCACTGACTTTCAGGATTACTTTCTTTTTCAATTCTCCTGTTGCATCAGGAAAAAAATCTTCGAACTCTTCAAGGTAGCTGTATAGCCGCGGGTTCATGCCGGCTGAAAACACCAGCGACGAATGCAGCTTGCTATTGGCAAACCCGCGTAATGCCGCGTGGGCATCGTTATATTTGTCAGGCATTTTTTCACCATATTTCACATTGAAGCGGTCGAGTTTCGACATGATATTGACATCGATATCTCCCATGTTGATGTTTTCGTTCACCCAGTCAGCCAGTCTTTGCTTCATGTTTTCAAAATCGACATGAAGGAGTTGGTTGAATCTCTGTTTAACCTGCGAAAAATCAGGCAACATTTTGATATACTTTTCAATCTCCCCTTCTTTCTGACAAATCGATTCTTTTAGTTTTTCAAACTTTTGCCGGGCTACTTCCTGTATTACGTCGAGGTAAGCCGTGATCCGTCGGGCACGGTAATCTTCTGTTTTATTGGTGATGGCCTGAAACGGGAGGTCAAATTTCCGGCAGTAAAGTTCCCTTAGTTTTTCCATCAGGATATCGTCGACCAGGGAAATAACAGAACTGATTCCGTATTGAGCTACCTTTGCAGGAGTATCAATGGAATATCCCAGCCCCAAAACCGGGATATGAAAAGTATGCTGGTTGTATTGCATGAATTCAGGTTTAAATGAATGCGCAAAAATAGCGTTCTGCCCGGGACCGCAATAACTATTCAGTAATTCAGAAGGTTAAAAAAATATAAAATTACAGCGCCTTCTTCTTAAATACTGACTAGCAGCGTGTTCATTATCCTTGGTGAAAAATCAGAAATCAACCCGAATTCAATTTGATTCGAACATTATGTTTGACTAAATTCCTTTCAGGAAATAAGCGATGGCTACACCTAAATAATTTCCGAAAGCATATCCTAAAATACCAACCGTAAACCCGGAGATAATTACTTCCTTGTTTTTTATCGCACTTGCGACAACCGGGACAAAAGGAGGTGAAAAAGTAAGTGCTGTTATCGTGATGATGGTGGTATCGGAGTCGACTTTAAAAAACCATGAAAGAATAACATGGATGATCATGGATCCGAACACGGCCAGTACCACGTAAATAAACAGGTGTAGAAAGTCGATCCTGAACATATTATGCAAATCGGCCATGCTGGCAACAACCAGGGAAAAAACAATAATGAAATACATTCCAAGCTGGAAGGTTTTTGGAATACTGTTCACCGGTTTGAATGAGCCGAGAATCAGCCCGAGCGTGGTGATGGAAAGGATGACAGTGACCATCTGAGCGCTGGCCGGAACAATCAGGCTTAGTGTCCCCCCAACGGCAAAAATCAATATGGATAATAATAATGCCTTGCCCAGTTGAAAAATCCCTTTCCTGGTAAGCATTCCAAGGTAATTATCGGTGCCTTCACTTTCTTTTACAACCTGGGACAGCTTAATATGTTTGTGATTCTCGTGAAAGTGAGGCAAAAATAAGTTAAAAACACGTTGTGCAAAGGTCAGCATGAATATAAGGCAAATTGCTCCCAATACCAGGTCGTAGGTATGGGTCAGGATAAAAATATTCGGGCTGACATCTATCGCCGTGGCTATAGCTGCCAGGTTGGGGGTTCCTCCGGTATAAATACCAACCAGCATTCCGGCCACTTTCCATGATTCCTGAATTTTATCCTGAAAGAAAAAATATCCTGCAAAAATTACGATCAGAAGGGACACCAAAGCCAGAATCATTGAAAACATGCCTTCTTTGGCCAATTTTAGCCAGCGTTTCATGTCAAGCGAGAAAAGTAGAAGCGGGATTGCCAAAAGGATCACAATGGTCATAATGATATCCTGTATCCCAAAAATCTGGTTTGCCAGCAGATCGGTATCTGAAATAAGCCCCTGATCGAAATATTGAAGTATTTGGACTTTTGGAAGTTTAGCCTTTCCTGCCAGTAAAGTTCTGAACCCCTCGCTGGCATGCGGAAAAATTCCAACATTTCCAACAAAGAGTCCTAAAAGATAAGCCATTAGCACAGCTCCTATTTTGTTGAAGGTTTTTGAAATATGTGTCAGATAGATAAGCAAAACAGGGGTTAAAAAATAAAAAAGAACCAGGGCAATTGCAAGGAGCATGTTTCCACTATTTAGAATTGAAGCTGACAAATATAAAAAAAATGAATTACTTATGTCTGAGACTGGTTGTATGGCAGGGCTGTTCAAAGAGACAATTATCAAACACGAAAGACGCTAAGACACAAAGAATAAAATATTTATACATCATTAAAGGGAACCGTTCTTTTTCTTAGAGAACGGTTCCCTTTGCACAAACTAACACGTCTGCCAGTGTAGTAGATGTACGTCTACCGGCATGGCACTAACACGTCTGCCAGTGTGGTAGATGCACGTCTACCGGCATGGCACTAACACGTCTACCAGTGTGGTAGATGCACGTCTACCGGCATGGCACTAACACGTCTACCAGTGTGGTAGATGCACGTCTACCGGCATGGCAACAACACGGATGCATCCGTTGCACTAACACATTTGCGTCACTCATAAAGGCGCGTTTGTGTCACCCTCAAGGGCACGTTTGCGTCACCCTCAAAAATTCAGAGTTACGGTATATAGTTGTAAAACAACGTAAATTTCAGGCTGAATAACCTGAATATAAACATTATACAAATTTCATAATAAATGACAGATTGGTAAATCTGGCAAAGTAATAATCCTTTTAAGATAAATTTCAGTATTTTTCAGCTCATAATAATATTATACATGAACCATAATCTGGTAAAAAATATAAAAGTAAGCTGGCGATGTCCGTCGAACATTGCGTTGGTGAAATACTGGGGGAAGCGACATTTTCAACTGCCGGAAAACCCATCATTGAGTTTCAGCCTGAAAGATTCACTGACTGAAACTTCAGTAGAAATTATCCCGGGAGGAACAGGGAAGATAAATTTTAGTTTCGAAGGGGACACATCGTCGTTTTCAAAACGGGTGGAAGCTTTTCTTGATCTCCTTTTGCCGGAAATTAGCTGGGGCAGCAAGGTCGATTTTTATATTGAAAGCAAAAATACGTTTCCACACTCAGCAGGAATAGCTTCGTCAGCAAGCGCTTTTGGATCGCTGGCTTTGTGCCTGGCCGACCTGAATAAACAGGTTAACAAGACTGATCAATCGTTGGACGGATTTCAGTCTGTGGCCTCACGCTGGGCCCGCCTGGGAAGCGGAAGCGCCAGCCGTTCGGTGTACGGCGGATTTTCACTGTGGGGCAGAACCAACCTGTTCGAATCGGCAACCGATGAAAAGGCAATTCAGCTTAACGAGGTAATTCACCCGGACTATAAAGAACTGAAAGATACGGTATTGCTGGTCAGTTCGGGAGAAAAATCAATTTCGAGCTCGGAGGGGCATAAGCTAATGGAAACGAATCCTTTTAGGCGTTCGCGCATTGCGCAAGCCCATGAGCATTTAAACGCCCTGTATCTTGCCCTGCTTACCGGCGATAAAAAGCAGTTTCTGGAAATTGCCGAGGCTGAAGCACTTTCGTTGCATGCCATGATGATGACCTCAAACCCTCCGTTTATTTTACTGAAGCCGAATAGCCTGGAAATTATTCAGAGAATAAAATTTTTCAGAGAGCGAACAGAAATTCCGGTTGGTTACACCATCGATGCCGGGCCGAATATCCATCTGCTGTATTTTCTTGAGAACAAAACAGAGGTGCAAACGTTTATCAAAAGAGAATTGCTGAATTTTTGTGAGAACCGGCGGTATATTGACGACGGTATTGGTGATGGGCCAATGAAAATATTATAACTGCAAAGGGAAGGATTGTTACTGCATGAGAGAATTTAAATCGAAGATATTGCTTTTTGGCGAATACGGACTGATGAAAGGAGCCAGTGCCCTGAGCATGCCTTTTGCCGGGTTTAAAGGGAAACTAAGCTTCGATAAATCGATGTCGCAATGGAAAGAGAGTAACCGGTCGCTGAAAGCTTTTGGGGTTTATCTGCTTGAAAGCAATATAAACGGGAAGCTTCATTTCCCGCTCGATTTGCAAAAGTATCAGGAGGAAACAGAAGAGGGCCTCTGGTTCGATTCAAATATTCCGAAACAATACGGGGTAGGAAGTTCGGGTGCGCTGGTAGCTGCCCTGTACGACCGCTATTCGCCGGTTACAAATGAGGCTCATGTTTTCATCGACAAACTAAAGGCTGATTTTGCCGTGCTCGAATCTTATTTTCACGGAACAAGTTCGGGGCTCGATCCTCTGGTTTCGTACCTCGACAGTCCGGTTTTGCTGAAACAGTCGGGTGGTCTGAAGACCGTGACGGTTTGGCAGAACCAACAGATTGAAATGTTTCTGGTAGATACCAAAGCCTGTGGGGCTACTGAACCTCTGGTCAATTATTTCATCCGAAAAGTGAACCAGCATTGGTTTCTGCAGAAATTGGTGGGACATTTTATTCCGGTCAACGATTTTTGTATCGAGCATTTCCTGAGCGGCGATCCTGAGTTGTTTTTCCACGAACTGTACAAACTGGTCGAGTTCCAGTTGAGACACCTGAAACGCATGATCCCTGCCAAATACAGGAAGATGATTCGTGAAAGCCTTGAAAACCGTTTATTCATAAAACTACTGGGCTCCGGTGGCGGTGGCTTTTTACTGGGGTTCGCGTCCAACAAACAAACCATCGACGATTTTTCAAAACGATATCAGTTAAAAGTGATCCGGATTTAAAATATTGTTTACATTAGGGTTCAAGCCTTATTCTGTGGAATAAAATGCCAAAACATTTATTATTTTCGCGAAACAAACAAATTATCTAATGAACCATAAATTGACACCGGAGGAGTTACAAAACAGTGAGGAATTTAAATTGCTTACCAAAGTTTCCCATCTCCGGTTAAAAGAATTTATTATTATACAGATCAGACACGAAAAATATTTGATTAAGGCTTATTCAATATACCAGATCAGTATGATAATCATATTGATTGCAACAATAGTTAAGGCCTTTACTTTAAGTGCACGCGGAATGAGTTTACCCCTGCACAACGTGGGATATGCTTTTGTTTTTTCGTTTACCGCTTTAGTTATTATTCACGAGTTGATACATGCGGTTGCCTATTGGCTTACCGGTACACGTAAACTAATCTTCGGAGCCCTTTGGAAGCGTTTTCTTTTTTATGTGCTGGCCAATAAACAAGTTGTTTCCCCCGGTTCGTTCCGGTTCGTGGCAAATGCGCCGCTGGTCTTTGTTAAGGCGGTAACATTAATTCTTACCATTTGGTTCTGGCGCTCTCCCATAGCATATTTCTTCCTTACGATCATGTGCCTCCATTCGCTGTTCTGTGCAGGTGACATAGCGATGCTGGCATTCTATCGTCTGCATCCCGATAAGGAAATTTATAACTACGACGATGTGGAACAAAAGGTGACTTATTTCTATTACAGAAAAAAAGAAAACTGAATTTTTATTCAGACTACATTTGTTTTTGGATAATATCCCTGTAATTATTGGTTGATCTTGATTTATTTCACTACTTTTTGGGCTCAATTTCAATAATTCAAATGGAAGAACAGATTAGGCTGATAGCAGAACGGTTGAAAGGGCTTCGTGAAGTTCTTGATATATCGGTTGAAGATGCGGCTGTCACATGCAGCATCGGGAAGGAAAAGTACATGGAATACGAGTCAGGAGAAGTGGACATCCCGGTAAGTGTGTTACACAATATGTCCCGCGGTTACGGGGTGGACTTAACAGTGTTGCTTACCGGGGAGGACCCCCATATGCATCATTATTCGCTTACCCGTAAGAATACAGGCATTGGCGTTGAACGCCGTAAAGAATATAAGTACCAGTCGTTGGGACATAGTTTTATTAACCGTATAGCCCAGCCATTTTTGGTAACTGTGGAACCGAAAGGAGAACATATTGAAATTTCACTGAATGCCCACCCTGGACAGGAGTTCAATTATGTGCTGAAAGGAAGTATGAAAATCAGCCTTGATGGAAAAGAAATGATCCTTTACGAAGGCGATTCTATCTATTTCGATTCAGGACTTCCACATGGTATGCTGGCGCTGAATGGAAGTGAGTGTGTGTTCCTGGCCATCATTTTTTAATCTTTCAGAATATTTAACAATGCAGATTTATAAAAAATTCCTTGTCAAACCAGAGTTTGACTCCTTAGACGATTTTATCCAAAATTTCAAAATAAAAGTTCCTGTTAACTTTAATTTCTCATATGATGTCGTGGACGAATATGCCCGGCTTGAACCTGATAAAATTGCCCTGGTTTGGGTAAATGACCAGGGAGAACATATCGACTTTACGTATGCGATGCTAAAAGAAAAAACCGACGCAACCGCATCGTATTTTCAGACCCGGGGGATTGGCCGGGGCGATAAGGTGATGCTGATTCTGAAACGGCGTTACGAATTTTGGTTCGCCTGTCTGGGCCTTCATAAAATTGGGGCTGTATCTATCCCGGCAACTCATTTGCTTACTGAAAAAGACATTGTGTACCGGTGTAATGCTGCAGGAATAAAGGCAATTGTTTGTGTAGGGGAGAAACATGTTTTAACGGCTGTAGAAAAAGCAGCGCCTGCATGTCCCTCGGTCGAAAAAATAATTTCCACAGGCCCGCTTATTCCTGCCGGGTGGGACAACTTTCATCAGGGGATCGACCAAGCTCCGGTATTCGTAAAACCTGAACTTCCGTCGGAGAACGATGACTTGTTGTTTCTGTATTTTACATCGGGCACTACCGGCAATCCGAAAATGGTTGCACACGATTATACATATCCGCTGGCCCACATTATAACAGCAGTGTTCTGGCACAACGTAGAAGAAAACGGGCGTCACCTTACAGTAGCCGATACCGGCTGGGCCAAAGCCGTATGGGGTAAGATGTACGGACAAATGATGGCCGGATGCAGCGTTTTTGTGTACGATCATCAGAAATTTAACCCGGCAGATCTGCTTTCGGTAATTGCCAGATATAAAGTTACTTCGTTTTGTGCTCCCCCCACGGTTTTCCGTTTTCTGATCAGGGAAGATTTTTCAGGATATGACCTGTCGGCATTGAAATATTGTACTACGGCAGGCGAGGCGCTGAACCCACATGTTTTCGAAACATTCTACGAACGTACCGGCCTCCGCCTGATGGAAGCTTTCGGACAAACTGAAACGACGGTACAACTGGGAACTTTCCCCTGGATGCAACCCAAACCGGGCTCTATGGGTATCCCTTCGCCCGCGTATAATATTGGTCTGGTGAAAAACGACGGTACGGATTGCGAAGACGGCGAGCAGGGACAGATCATTATCCGGGTGGGAGACCGGCCTGCCGTGGGGCTTTTTAAAGGTTATTACCGGGACGAGGCTTTGACCAAAAGTGCCTGGCACGATGGTATTTATCATACCGGTGATGTAGCCTGGCGCGACGAAGACGGTTATTACTGGTTTGTTGGGCGCATCGACGATGTGATAAAAAGTTCGGGTTACCGGATTGGCCCCTTTGAGGTGGAAAGCGCCCTGATGACCCATCCTGCCGTTGTTGAATGTGCTGTTACCGGTGTGCCTGATGAAATTCGCGGACAGGTAGTAAAGGCCACAATTGTGCTGGGACAGGGATATACTGCCTCTGACGAGTTGGCTAAGGAAATTCAGAATCATGTAAAAAAAGTTACTGCTCCTTACAAATATCCCCGTATTGTCGAGTTTGTGGAGGCTTTACCAAAAACAATAAGCGGTAAAATACGCCGTGTGGAAATACGGGAAAAGGAGAAATAAATGAAAAAGACAAATGCAGCCCGCATACTCGACAACCACCGTATTCATTACGAGATGGTGGAATATCCGGTAAACGAAGATGATTTAAGCGCCGCCGCTGTTGCTGCCAAACTGGGACAAAATGTGGAACAGGTCTTTAAAACATTGGTGTTGCGTGGCAATACGAATGGAATATTTGTCGCAGTAATACCAGGCGATGCCGGGGTGAACCTGAAAAAAGCCGCGAAAGTGTCGGGAAACAAAAATGCAGAGATGGTTCAGATGAAAGAGCTGCTCCCTCTTACCGGGTACATCCGGGGAGGTTGTTCGCCATTGGGAATGAAAAAAACGTATCCCGTTTATATTCACGAATCCTGTCTCAATTTCGGGTATATTTATATTAGTGCCGGGAAGCGTGGTATACAGTTGAAACTCGCCCCAAGAGATTTGATCTCGTGCACCAATGCCATAGTTACTGATTTGACGGACACTTAAGGGTTACACCCTGATCGCATCAATTGCTTTTTGTATCCGGGCAATGGTTTCGTCTTTGCCGATCAGGTCGCATATGTCGAAAAGGTCAACGCCGGTGCTGGTCCCGACCAAAGCGAGTCGGATGGGCACCATTACCATTCCGAAGCTCCATTCTTTTTCATTCATAAAGTTGGAGAAAGTTTCTTTGATCGTATCATATTTCCAGTCGGTAACCGATTCCAAAACTGAAGTAATTGCCTGTAATTTTTCAGAAGTATCTTCCTTCCATTTTTTCCGGACTGTCTTTTCTTCGTAGCTTTCCGGTGCCACGAAGAAATAACTGCTATTCTCCCAGAGGTCGGAAACAAACTGGCAACGGTCTTTTACCAGTTCGACAATACGGAGCACTTTTTCTGTCGGTGCTTTAATATTCTTTTCAGCAAGAACGGGCATAAACAGGCCGCCAAGTTCGCCAGCCGTTTTTTGTTGCAAATAGTGGCGGTTGAACCATTTTGCTTTTTCGGGATCGAAGCGTGCACCCGATTTTACCACACGGTCAAGGCTAAAATTTTCAACCAGTTCGTCCATACTGAAAAATTCCTGGTCGTTACCTGCATTCCAGCCCAGCAGGGCCAGAAGATTAATGAATGCTTCAGGGAAATAGCCGTCTTCGCGATAACCACGTGATACATCTCCGGTTTCGGGATCGGTCCATAAAAGCGGGAATACAGGGAAACCCATTTTGTCGCCGTCGCGTTTGCTGAGTTTGCCTTTGCCGGTAGGTTTCAGTATTAACGGCAGGTGGGCAAACCGGGGTCTGCTACCGGCCCATCCAAGGGCTTCGTAAAGTAGGATGTGCAGAGGCATCGAGGGCAGCCATTCTTCTCCACGGATCACATGTGTGATTTGCATCAGGTGGTCGTCGGCCACATTGGCCAGGTGGTACGTTGGCATCCCATCCGACTTGAAAAGCACCTTGTCGTCGAGTGTGGCGGTATTAAAAGTTACTTCGCCACGAATCAGGTCGGTTTCGGTAACATTCCGGTTTTCAGGCATCTTAAAACGGATCACATACGCATCACCACGATTGATCCGTTTGGTAACTTCTTCAGCCGGAAGACTGATCGAATTTTTCAACCTGTTCCGGGTATGCTGGTCGTACGAAAAAGTCCGCTTTTCAGCTTCGGCAGACGTACGCAGGGCATTCAACTCCTCCGCAGTATCAAAAGCATAATAGGCATGGCCTTTTTTTATCAGTTCATCAGCATATTGCCGGTAAATACTTTTGCGTTCACTTTGCCGGTAGGGACCGAAATTACCGTCAAAGCCAACTCCTTCGTCAGGGATCAGTCCGCACCATTTCAGCGATTCGATGATATAATCTTCGGCTCCCGGCACAAAACGGGTTTGATCAGTATCTTCGATACGAAGCAGAAAATCGCCGCCATGTTTGCGGGCAAACAGGTAATTAAACAATGCCGTACGTACACCTCCCATGTGTAAAGGGCCTGTCGGACTTGGGGCAAACCGTACCCTGACTTTCTTTTCCATATCTGTAAAATGAATTAAGATTTCGCTGCAAAGATAATAATTCAGAATAGGGTGAAAAACATAAAATTTAAATTCCAAGATCCAAAGTTCAATTTAAGGTTTAAGGTTTCGGATTTAAAAACCGGAATCATTCCCCGGATTCAGGAATCAAAATTATTTTTGAAAAAAGTGTAATGATTTCATTTTGGGCGGCACTCATTGTTCCAAACAAAGAAAGTTACAGAAGGATTTACAGTATTTTATTAACTAATGTTAAAAACGTTTGTCTATTGCCGGATATATCTATCTTTGTGGATTTTACTATACTAATTTAAAATATGGAATAAAAAAAATGAGAAGAACGTTATTGATCACCACATTTCTAATGATTTTGGTAAGCGGGAGGACAAGAGCAGATGAAGGCATGTGGTTGCCTGCATTGATCCAGAAACTGAATATCGGAGAGATGCAGGATATGGGACTGGAACTAAGTGCTGATGATATTTACAGTATTAACCATTCGAGTCTGAAAGATGCTGTTGTTTCCCTCGATCATGGCTCATGTACAGGCGAATTGGTTTCTCCTGATGGTTTATTGCTGACCAATCACCATTGCGGTTTCGATGAAATTCAGGAACACAGTACTGTTGAACATGATTATCTGACCAATGGATTTTGGGCAAACACAAAAAAAGAAGAACTTCCAAACCCCGGGAAAACGGTTTCATTCCTGATACGTGCTGAAGATGTAACCGAAAGAATACTGGCTGGGTTAAATGATGAGATGACTGAAGACGAAAGAGATAATAAAATTCGTGATATCTCATCGAAAATAAAAGAAGAGGCAATCGGTGAAAATCATTACGAAGCACAAATTAAACCGATGTTTAAAGGAAATCGTTTTTTCCTTTTCATTTATGAAACATTCCGTGATATTCGTTTGGTAGGTGCCCCTCCGAGCGCAATCGGAAAATTCGGCGGCGACACCGACAACTGGATGTGGCCCCGGCATACCGGCGATTTTAGCATATTCCGGGTATATTGCGACAAAGATGGTAAACCAGCTGATTATTCAAAAGATAATGTACCTTATCATCCGAAATATCATTTGCCGATCTCGTTAAAAGGCCTTGATAAAGGTGATTTTAGCATGGTGCTGGGATACCCGGGAAGAACCAACCGGTATAAAACCTCTTACGGCGTTAAGTACACCATGGATGCCACGAATGTTATCCGTACTATTGTACGTAAAGCCAAACTAGATATTCTGAAAGATTATATGGGGACCGGTCCGAAAGCCAGGATACAATATGCATCGAAGTATGCACGCAGTTCGAATTATTACAAATTCAGCATCGGGCAAAACAAAGGGCTGGCAACATTGGATGTGATCGATAAGAAAAAGGCAACTGAAGATAAATTCACAGCATGGGTCAATGAAAACGACGAACGCAAAGCAAAATATGGCGGGTGTTTAAATCTGATCAAGGAGTCCTATAATGATGCGAATGATAATATAGCCTATGAGTATCTGATTGAGACTATGTTGCAGGGACCTGATATTTTTTATTTTGCCTTCAGTGCAAAAAGTTTATACGAAGCATTGAAAAAAGAAAAAAACGAAGAGTATATACTTGCCAGTTCTGCCCGGATTAAAAATAAACTGGATGATTTTTTCAGAGATTACAATGCGGTTACCGATCAGAAGATTACCGCAGCTTTGCTGAAAATATACAACGACAATGTAGAACCTCAGTTTCATCTGGAATTTTTCAGTGAAGTAACCCGGAAACATAAAGGGGATTTTGATACATATATAGCCGATTTATACAAAAAATCTATTTTCCCCAATCAGGAAAAATTTGAAGCATTCCTGGATAATCCAAAATTGAAGACACTGGAGAAAGACAAACTTTTCCAGATTTCGTTACAAGTCTTCGATACCTTTGGTAAAATCGGGAACATGATGGAGGAAGGAGATATAAAATTGTTGAAAGGGCGCAGGTTATTTATGGCCGGTTTAATGGAGATGGATAAGGATCGTAAGTTCTATCCGGATGCAAATTCAACCATGAGGTTGACTTACGGCACGGTTGGCGGTTACCCTCCACGGGATGCCGTTTATTACCGCTATTTTACAACCATGAAAGGATATATAGAGAAGGAAATACCGGGGGACAGTGAATTTGATGTTCCTGCACGGCTGAAAGAGTTATATACAACCAGGGATTTTGGGCCCTATGCCGATAAAGACGGAACGTTGCATACCTGCTTTATTTCGAACAACGATATTACCGGGGGAAATTCAGGAAGCCCGGTAATCAATGGTAAGGGAGAACTGGTGGGCATTGCATTCGATGGTAACTGGGAAGCTATGAGCGGAGATATTGCCTTCGAACCCAAACTTCAGAAATGTATCAATGTGGATATCCGGTTTGTTCTTTGGACCATTGATAAATATGCCGGGGCGACCAACCTGATTCAGGAAATGACCATCGTAAAATAAACGTTTATTTTTATTATATCTGAAAGACCTGTATTTTTACGGGTCTTTTTTTGTAACAATGTCAACAAAAATTACCATTTATACAGACGGAGCCGCCCGGGGCAACCCCGGTCCCGGTGGGTACGGGGTTGTTTTGTTGTCTGGCCCGCACCGTAAAGAACTTTCGGAAGGTTACAGGCTGACAACCAATAACCGCATGGAATTATTGGCTGTTATTACCGGGCTCGAAGCCCTGAAAGTGCCGGGGTCGGATGTTACCATTTATACCGATTCGAAATATGTAGCCGATGCCATAGAAAAAGGTTGGTTGTGGAATTGGGTGAAAAAGCGGTTTAAAGGGAAAAAGAACCCGGACCTGTGGATTCGTTTTATCCCGGCCTATAAAAAACACCAGGTGAAGTTTATCTGGGTAAAAGGACACGCTAACATTAAGGAAAACGAACGCTGTGATCAACTGGCGGTGGAAGCCTCTTTTCAACAAAATCTGAAGGAAGATACCGGGTATTCATCTGAATCATGATTCGTAACCGATTGATGAACCAAACAAAAGTGTATTTTTGTTTTCGCTAAAATATACTCGGACAATGACAATATTATACAGGCTTCTCATATTTTTTTACCAGTTGGGAATCCGGCTGGCAGTTCCTTTCAATACAAAAGCCCGGCAATGGGTACAAGGCCGCAAAGGCATCTTTGAAAAAATCAGTCAACAAGTACAATCCGACCGTCCTCTGATTTGGGTGCATTGTGCATCGCTGGGCGAGTTTGAACAGGGGCGCCCGTTGATTGAAACCATCAAAAAAGATTATCCGCGATACCGGATATTACTCACTTTTTTTTCTCCTTCGGGTTACGAAATCAGAAAAAACTATGAACAGGCCGATTACATTTTTTACCTGCCTGCTGATACTCCTGCCAATGCCCGCCGGTTTGTCAGTCTTGTGCGACCGGAGAAGGTGTTTTTCGTGAAATATGAATTCTGGCCGTTTTATTTTAAGGCATTAAAACGGGCTAATATTCCTCTCTTTATCGTTTCGGCCATCTTCAGGGGCGACCAATTATTTTTCAGGAGTGGATCAACAGGAAGATGGTATCGTAAGGTACTGCTAATGGTTGACCATTTCTTTGTACAAAACGACGAATCTGTGGAACTGCTGGGTTCACTTGGCCTTAACAATGCTACACGAGCAGGCGATACCCGTTTTGACCGGGTTGCCATGATTGCTGCCAACGGACGCCCGCTTCCGCTTGTCGAAAAATTCAAATCCGGCACAAAGATGATTGTTGTTGGCAGTTCCTGGAAGCCGGATGAAGATTTGATCATTCAATATATTAATGAACACAAAGGAGTAAAATATATTATTGCACCCCATGAAATAAAACCGCAAAACATCAACCGTATACTTTCGTCTCTCAAAAAACCTTCAATCAGGCTATCGGAGGCTGATCCGGAATCTATTAACACCTGCGATGTACTGTTAATAGATTCCATCGGGTTGCTTTCCTCAGTTTACCGTTATGCCGATCTGGCCTATATTGGCGGGGGGTTTGGGGTTGGGATACACAATACGCTGGAAGCTGCTATTTTTAATATTCCCGTTTTATTCGGCCCGAATTACCATCGTTTTAACGAGGCGGTGATGCTGGAACAAAAAAAAGTGGCATACCCGGTTCATAACTATCAGGAATTAAAAAAAACGTTCGACAAACTTTTGTCAGATGATAGTTTGCGCGCTGAAATATCAAAATTCTGCCGTTTTTATACCCATTCGAACCTGGGGGCAACCCAAATTATCACAGGTAAAGTTTTTAACAATTAGCAAAATTATCAACTGTTTTTTCCCCCTAACATATTCTGTTTTTTTGGGTTGTATTCTTGTTCATAATTTATATACATTTTTTGCAGTTTGGTAACACAAAAATACGTTTTTTGTAAACTTTTTTTAATTATCAAAAACCTAACACAAAGAATATTAAAGTACTAACATGTTTGAGTTGATAACTTTTAAATCTCTTCAAAAAAAAAGTATTCATTTTTTTTCATTCTGTGCTTATCTTGCATAGAGCAATTTTTAACAAAAAGGGACCAGAATTAAGCGTAAAGTTTTAATCGAATTTTAACTAAAAAAGATTTTAATTTTTGGGAATATGACATTCAAGAATGTGGCTGTTGAGCCAATGACGGGTAAGAAAATTTATTCTCAGGATGAAGCCTTCCAATCTTCCCTGGAATATTTTAAAGGAGATGATCTGGCAGCGAGGGTATGGGTGAACAAATATGCGCTGAAAGATTCTTTTGGAAACATTTATGAAAAGAATCCGGATGAAATGCACCACCGGCTTGCGAGAGAAATAGCAAGAATAGAAAAAAAGTATCCCAATCCGATGACAGAGGAAGAAATCTATCAGTTGCTGAAAAATTTTAAGTACATTGTCCCTCAGGGAGGTCCAATGACGGGTATTGGTAACGATTTTCAGATTGCATCTTTGTCGAATTGTTTTGTGATCGGAAATGAAGGAAATTCGGATTCATACGGCGGTATCATGAAAATTGACCAGGAACAGGTTCAGTTGATGAAACGACGGGGTGGTGTAGGACACGATCTTTCGCATATCCGTCCGAAAGGATCGCCGGTTAAAAACTCAGCACTTACCTCTACCGGGATTGTACCTTTTATGGAACGTTACTCGAATTCGACCCGCGAGGTGGCACAGGATGGCCGCCGTGGAGCCCTGATGCTCTCGGTGTCGGTAAAACACCCGGACTCGGAAGCTTTCATAAATGCCAAACTTGAGCAGGGAAAAGTTACTGGTGCCAATGTTTCGGTCAAGATTCATGACGATTTTATGGAGGCTGTTGAAAAGGGAGAATTATACCGTACCCAGTATCCTATTAATTCAGACAAACCTAATTTTGTCAGGGAAATTGATGCCGGACAGCTTTGGAAAAAAATTGTCCACAATGCATGGAAATCGGCTGAACCCGGGATATTGTTCTGGGATACTATTATTAAAGAATCGGTTCCCGATTGTTATGCCGATCTGGGATACCGGACTGTCTCCACTAACCCATGTGGCGAAATTCCTCTTTGTCCATACGACAGTTGCCGTCTACTGGCACTCAATCTGTATTCATATGTTGAAAACCCGTTCTCGAAAAAAACAAAGTTCAATTTCGGTTTATTCAAAAAACACGTTGGTTATGCACAACGCATCATGGATGATATTATCGATCTTGAGCTGGAAAAAATAGATAGTATTATTGCTAAAATTGATGCTGATCCGGAAGGAGAAGAGATTAAATCTGTTGAACGCAACCTTTGGAAAAAAATAAAAATAAAAGCCAGGGAAGGGCGTCGTACAGGAGTTGGTATTACTGCCGAAGGCGACATGCTGGCAGCGCTTAATTTACGCTACGGAAGTGAAGATGCCATTGATTTTAGTGAAGAGGTGCACAAAACGATTGCTGTTGAAGCTTACCGTTCATCGGTGAACATGGCCAAAGACCGCGGGACATTTATTATTTACGATGCCGAACGCGAGAAAAACAACCCGATGATTAACCGGATACGTAAAGAAGACGAAGAATTATACCAGGAAATGGTAAAAAACGGGCGCCGGAACATTGCCCTGCTGACCATTGCCCCGACCGGTACCACCAGCCTGATGACCCAGACTACATCGGGGATAGAGCCGGTATTCATGCCTGTTTACAAACGCCGCCGCAAAGTAAACCCGAACGATAAAAATGTAAAGGTTGATTTTGTTGACGAAATGGGTGATTCATGGGAAGAATACACCGTGTTTCACCACAAATTTGTCGATTGGATGCAGGCCAACGGGTATAATGTAACCAAACGTTACAGTGAAGAAGAACTTGATGACCTGATAAAAAAATCCCCTTATTACAAATCTACTTCAAACGATGTGGATTGGTTGAATAAAGTACGTATGCAGGGACGTATACAAAAATGGGTTGACCATTCTATCAGTGTGACAATCAACCTGCCTGCCGAAGTAAGTGAAGAATTGGTTGACCGGTTGTATTTTGAAGCATGGAAAAGTGGTTGTAAAGGGGTGACCGTTTACCGTGACGGTTCACGTTCAGGAGTTCTTATTTCAAATAAAAAAGAAGAAAAGAAAAATCCGGGACAGGGTATATTTCCGAGGAAACGCCCCGAAGGACTTGAAGCCGATGTGGTTCGTTTTCAGAATAACAAAGAAAAATGGATTGCTTTTATCGGAGTGATTGAGGGACGCCCGTACGAAATCTTTACCGGTCTTTCCGATGATGAAGACGGAATATTGCTTCCCCGTTCGGTTACACAAGGAAAAATCATTAAAAGTTATGAGATCGACGAATCTGGGGAGGAAATAAAACGGTACGATTTTCAATACCAGAATAAACGAGGGTATAAAACTACGATCGAAGGCCTCTCCTACAAATTTAATCCTGAGTTCTGGAATTATGCAAAACTGATCTCAGGGGTACTTCGTCATGGGATGCCTATTCATAAAGTGGTTGATACAGTTACCAGCCTTCAATTCGACAACGATAATATCAATAGTTGGAAAGCAGGTGTAGCCCGGGCATTGAAAAAATACATTCCCAACGGGACAATTGCCGACGGTACTGTTTGCGGAGAATGCGGGTCAGCGAATGTAATTTACCAGGAAGGTTGTCTTACCTGCTCCGATTGTGGCTCATCCAAATGTGGGTGAAGAAATAATAAAAAAGAGGCCTTTCCCAAAAGCCTCTTTTATTATTCAGACAAGAAAAAAGGCTCTCGAAAGAGAGCCTCCAATATCATGCAGCGATTTCCGTAAAAGCCTGATCCAGAATCTCAGGGTACATTTCCCCGAAGTTTTCATAGCACCAATCTTTTAATTCCCCCAGGTCTGGTGCTTCGACCCAGTTTATACACTTTCCCAATTCTTTACGGAACAGCTGTCTGCTAAAACTAACTTTCGGTAAGATTACCTTAGCATATTCTAACATAGTTTTCTGTTTAAATTGTTCTTTGAAAATAACGTTTTTTGCCTCGGAATAATATGCTAAAGAATAGGTTTAACAATCCTTAACAGGCTTTAACGTACTTCTTTAATTCATACACATATGTAATTTTCTGAAATAGAGAAGAGTGTGATAAATGTTGTTAATTCATGTTTCAAAACACTATTCTGGATATAATATCCGGAGCAAAAAAAGGAGAACAATATTACTTCGATGGTACAATCATTTTAACAAATTCTGAAATTCTCTGCTCCAGTGTTAAACTCTTGTCAAGTGCTTTTACAAAGGCACTGCCGATGATTGCCCCGCTGGCGTATCTACAGGCGTTTGCGAAAGTCTCGGCAGTTGAAATGCCAAAACCGATCAGCCGTGGATTTTTCAGTTGGAGCGAGTTGACCCGTTCGAAATATTCGGTATGGTAATCTGCTACATTTTGCTTTATTCCTGTTGTTGACGAACTCGAGACCATATAAATAAATCCTGACGATTCTGCATCAATTTGCCGGATTCGCTCATCGGATGTTTGTGGCGTAATCAACAAAATGTTATGAATATGGTAAGCTTCGAATACTGGTTTATACCTTGAAAGATATTCGTTTAACGGCAGGTCGGGGATAATCAGCCCGTCGATGCCCACCTCCGAACACTTTTGACAGAAATTTTCGATGCCAAACTGAATAACCGGGTTCAGGTAGCCCATCATTATCAATGGTATTTTTACAGTCTGGCGAATATCCTTCAATTGTCCGAACAGTTTTTTTATGCTCATGCCGTTCCTAAGTGCTATATAGCTACTGTTTTGTATAACAGGTCCATCGGCTACAGGGTCGGAGAAAGGCATCCCGATTTCAATCAAATCGACACCATTTTTTTCCAGCTCCCGGATAATGGGAACAGTATCGTTCAATTCCGGATAGCCGGCTGTAAAATATACCGATAGTATATTTTTATTTTTTTGCTGAAGGAGCTGGTTGATTCTATTTTGTGTGTTCATAATTCTTTCTATTGATATTTCTCTGAAATTAGCAGCAAGGCTGTTTTTTACCAGCGGCTAGTTGCTGGCAGCTAGCTACGACTTTTTTTAATATCCAAAATAATCTAAATAAGTTTCCATGTCCTTATCTCCCCGTCCCGAGATGTTTACAACAGTAATATCATCGGGCTGAAGTTTTATTTTCTCCAGAGCAGCCAGGGCATGTGATGATTCCAATGCCGGTATGATCCCTTCCTTACGGGTAAGCTGGAGCGCGGCTTTAAAAACTTCTTCGTCGGTAGCCCACATATATTTTGCCCGTCCTGTTTTATACAGATTGGCATGCATCGGCCCGATTCCCGGGTAGTCCAGTCCGGCTGAAATGGAATACGCTTCGTTAATCTGTCCGTCCTCATTTTGCAGGATATACGAACGGAAACTGTGCAATACGCCCACCGAACCGTTGGTTATAGTGGCTGCGGTTTCATGGGTATCCACACCTTTCCCGGCTGCTTCCACACCAATCAATTCCACATCCTCATCATCGAGAAAGTGATAAAATGTCCCGGCAGCATTGCTTCCACCTCCGACACAGGCAATCACACGCGTAGGTGTTTCCTTCCCTGTTTGTTCATCCAACTGCCAGCGAATTTCTTCGGAAATAACCGACTGAAACCGTGCCACCATATCGGGATACGGGTGTGGCCCCATTGTGGAACCAATCAGGTAATAAGTGTCAACGGGGTTATTGATCCAGTCGCGCATAGCCCCGTTGGTTGCATCTTTTAGCGTTTTGCTCCCCGATTCAACCGGAACCACATCGGCGCCTAACATACGCATTTTTTTTACATTTGGGGCCTGACGTTCAACATCAATTGCCCCCATATAAACGATACATTTTAGCCCCGTTAATGCACAAACCGTGGCCGTTGCCAGTCCGTGCTGCCCCGCACCTGTTTCGGCAATAATCCGGGTTTTTCCAAGCTCTTTGGCCAGCAATATCTGCCCAATGGTATTGTTAACCTTGTGCGAGCCCGTGTGATTGCAATCTTCCCGTTTCAGATAAATATGCGACTGATAATGTTCCGACATCCGTTTTGCATAATAAAGCGGTGACGGACGGCCTGCATAATTTTTCAACAGCCCGATAAAATCCTGCCGGAAATTATACGAATTGATAATTCGCAGGTAATTGTCCTGGAGTTCCTTCACATTGGGGTACATCATTTCGGGAATGAATGCCCCTCCGAACTCCCCGTAATAGCCTTTGTCGTTTACTTGATATTTCATATTTAAGATATTAGTCTTTTATACTTAAGATATTAGACTTATTTTGATCGTATTTCTAAAATGAACTTTCTGACTTTTTCTACATCTTTTGTTCCTGGACTGATTTCGAATCCGCTGTTGATATCGAGCCCGAAAAGTTGCGGGTGCCGGAAGTTGCGGATATTTTTTACATCATCAGGACCAATGCCACCGCTCAGGAAAAACGGAACATTCAACGTGTAATTGTCAAGCAACTGCCAGTTGAATTTCTGCCCTGTGCCTCCTGGTAATTTCCCTTTCGTGTCGAACAAAAAGTAATCGCAGCAGTTCTGGTATGCCTTCAATGACTCGAAATCAAACAATTCATCAACTGGAAAAGCTTTGAAAACCACGTAGCCTGAATTTTGGATGGTACGACAATAGTCTGGCGTTTCCTGCCCGTGTAATTGGATAACGTTCAGCTTCCAGTTCTGAGCGGTTACAAAAACCTGTTCCGTTGCCTCGTTTACAAAGACTCCAACTTTCCGGATATGGGAAGAAACAGCTTCTATGATTGTCGGTTGCGCCTCATATCCTGCAAACCGTTTGCTTTTCGGGTAAAAAATGAACCCTATGAAATCAGGTCTGACTTTTGCAATCCCTGCAATATTTTTGGGTTCGCGCATCCCGCACACTTTTATTTTCAAATTCCCCATGTTTTTGTTTGTTTTACTACATACAGATCGGACGACTTTGAGCCATCCGATCTGTATGCTACTCTATATTTTTAATAAACTCAGCACAGGCCTTTACAGGATCGCAGGTTTTCATAAATGTTTCACCAATCAGAAATCCTTTGAAACCAGCCTTTCTTAATTTTTTGATACTTGCCGGATTCGAGATTCCGCTTTCCGAAATTTTTATGAATTGACCGGGAATGAGTTTGCTCAGTCGGACAGAAGTATCCACATCGACCACAAAAGTGCGCAGATCGCGGTTGTTCACTCCGACAATATCGACCTGCGGATTAAGTTTTTCCAGTTCTTCTTCGTTGTGTATTTCAACCAAAACTTCCAAGCCCAGTTCTTTGGCTTTTAGGGTCAGTTCGAGTAACAATTCTTTGTCCAGGCTTTCGGCGATTAGCAGGATCAGGTCGGCACCATGCGCTTTGGCTTCATAAACCTGGTACGGGTCGAGCATGAAATCTTTGCGAAGAATCGGCGTATCCGGATTTGCCTGCCTTGCTTTTGCCAGATTGGTAAACGAACCGCCAAAATACGTGGAATCGGTTAAAATGGAAAGTCCGCTTACCCCGGCTGTTACGTAACCTGCCGTTACCTGTGATGCTTCTGCTTCAGCATTTATAACACCTTTTGAAGGTGATTTCGGTTTAAACTCGGCAATAATACCGCTTGCACCTTCGGCTAGCAAAGCAGCTTTCAGCGAATTTGTCTTCCGGTGGAAATACGGCGAAAGTTGCAATTGTCCAATACTGATCATTGATTTCGCGTCCTCAATTTCCTTTCGTTTGTTGTTATTTATTTCATCGAGTATAGTCATTTCTTTCGATAATTAGATTCAGGATACCAGATGTTCGAGATTATAGTTGTTTTGTCAATCTGCAAAATATTGCCATTATCATTAGTTTTTAGCTCTGAAAAATCCGTAACTGTTTGTTGCCCCCTTTCTGAAATTCGTATTTTACTTTTTCTATCCGGTAATCAATTCTATTACGTAACTGTTCGAAAACAGATTGAGTTGCTTCATCAATTCTGCTTTTGATTTGTTTTGCCGAGAAAGTATAAACCGGATCAATGGAGATGTACGAACCACTTAGGGCAGTCAACTCGGCATTGAATGATGCCGGGCCGTCGGCGCAGGCAAGAATCTTTTTGTTCAGATCGTTGTTGGTAAGCCCGAAGAATCTCCGGTACTCGCCGAGGTTTCGCCCCCACGGAACAATATCTCGCAGTGTAAATCCCATTTTACAGGCTCATAAGTTTTTTTAATACCCCAAAAGCTTTGCCGGATTTCAGTGATTCACCGGCTTCAGCAACACAGTCGGTCAGCGATTTTTCCGGAGAAATACACTGAATTCCCATTGCAGCATTGGCTATTACCACATTCTGCTGTGACTGAGTACCTTTTCCTTCCAGAACATTTCTGAATATTTTTGCAGCATCTTCTATCGACTTTCCGCCGGAAAGTTCTTCCGGGTTAGCAACCGGGAACCCGAAATCGGCAGGAGAAAGGTTGTCTTCGGCTTTGTTTGAGACGTAACGGGTATCTCCTGTCAGCGAAATTTCGTCGTAACCATCCAGGCTGTGGACAATCAGGTAATTCTGTCCGCTTTCAGCAAAAACCTGGTTATACAAATCCATAATTTCCAGATCGGAAACACCGACCAGTTGATTTTTAGGTGCAGACGGGTTGATGATCGGTCCCATCATGTTAAAAATGGTACGGACTTTTAATGCTTTACGTACCGGGCCAACGTATTTCATAGCCGGATGAAACAACGGGGCATGCATGAAACATATGCCTGCTTCTTCAAGTTCTTTTTTCAGCTTGCCTGCATCGTTGCTGAACTGGTACCCGGAATATTCGAACATGTTGGAAGCACCGCTAACCGATGAGAGGCCGTAATTCCCGTGTTTCGAAACTTTGTAACCGGCCCCGGCCAATACGAAACAACTTAGTGTTGAGATGTTGAACGTATTTTTTCCGTCACCACCGGTACCTACCACATCAATAGTGTTATATGCAGAGAGGTCGACATGTACACATAAATTAAGCAGGGCTTGACGGAATCCGGCCAATTCTTCTCCTTTGACAGGTCTCATGCGGAAAACGGTCAGGAAGGCGGCCATTTCAGATTCGGAGAATTCACCTTCCCCTATGCGTGTAAAAATGGAACAGGCTTCTTCTTTTGTAAGTGTATTTCCTGCGAACAGGTAGTCTAATGTGTTTTTCATAATATTTTAAAGTTGATATTTTTTCTTAATGCTTAATCTCTGTATTTGCAATCACTGTACGGAAAAACGACTGGCAGCTGCAACGGGACACTTTTTCAGCCAGTTTTCAATCATTTTTTCACCCAGTGGTGTCAGAACCGATTCGGGATGGAACTGCACTCCCTGAACATCGTACATTTTGTGCTGTATCGACATAATCATGCCTTTGTTGTCGTAGCTGGTAACTTCGAAGCAGGTGGGAAGATCTTCACTGTTCACAATCCACGAGTGATAACGGCCAACCATAAACGTTTCGGGTAACCCGTCGAAAAAGGGACCTGCATGTTTTGTTTTGGTAACAGGGGTTGCAATTCCATGAAGTACCTTGTTCATATTTCGAAGGCTCCCTCCAAACGCTTCGCCAATGGCCTGATGGCCGAGACAAACGCCCAGCATACTTTTATTCGGCGCATATTCGAGAATAATATCAAGCAATAGTCCGGCTTCTTCAGGAATGCCTGGTCCGGGGGAAAGAACAATTTTGTCGTATTTTTCAAGGTCGGAAAGCTTCAGTTCATCGTTTCTGAATACATCGACCGGTAATCCCGATATTTTTTTGATTGCATGAACCAGGTTGTAGGTAAATGAATCGTAATTGTCTATGACTACTATTTTCATTATTGACTGTATTTCAAATTTCAGGTAACTCTATTTTTTTTAAACAAAAGCAGCAACGATGGTATTCTTGTAACTGTTTGCTGCGGTGTCAACTAATCTTCGTTGCAATTTCAATGGCCTTTTTCAGGGCAGCCAGCTTATTGTTTACTTCCTGAAGTTCTTTTTCTTTATCGGATGAAGCCACAATACCGGCTCCGGCCTGATAGTACAGGCGATTATTTTTACTCAGGAACGAGCGGATCATAATGGCATGGTTCAGTGTTCTGTCGAACCCGATGTAGCCTATGGCTCCCCCGTAATAACTGCGGCGTTGGTTTTCATACGTGTCGATCAGTTGCATCGCACGTATTTTGGGAGCCCCGGACAGCGTCCCTGCCGGAAAAGAATTACCCAGTACCGTAATCAGGTTGGCATCATCAGGCAGCTTACCCGACACTTCGGAAACCAAATGGATGACATGCGAGAAATATTGCACCTCACGAAAATTGTCGACAACAACATTATCTGCATTACGACTGAGGTCGTTACGGGCCAGATCGACCAGCATCACGTGTTCGGCATTTTCTTTCGGATCGGCGCACAGTTGTTCGGCCAGTTTGCGGTCGTCATCGTCATTGCCGGTACGGCGGAAAGTTCCGGCAATAGGGTTAATAATGGCACGTCCGTTTTTTATACGTAGAGAAGCTTCGGGACTGGAGCCGAAAATACGGTAGTCGCCGTAGTCGAAAAAGAAAAGGTAAGGCGAAGGGTTCACTGTGCGCAAAGCCCGGTAAAGGTGAAAATCGTCGCCGGTAAACGATTGAGAAAACTGACGAGACAGGACAATCTGGAAAACATCTCCACGGAAACAATGCTCCTTGCCTTTGCTGACCATATATTTATATTCTTCATCTGTAATATTCGAAACTTCGTCGTTTCCGGGGGTGAATGTCGTGGGCAGAAAAGCCAGGTTGCGAAGGAGTGATTCAATCTGTGCTATTTCTGCTACTTCACCTTCCATCAGGTTCTCGATCAGGGATATCATATTTTTGTGATGGTCGATGGCAATCAGATATTTATAGAAGCAGTACTGCACTTCGGGAATTGCATAATCCGGTTTCTTTTCTGTAGTGATGTCAACTTTCTCGAAATATTTCACCCCGTCATAACTCAGGTACCCGAATAGGCCGTTGGCAGGCAAATCAGCCGGTACATTTTCCAGTTCGAACGATTTGTAAAAAGCATCCAGTTGCTGGTCGACTGTACAGGTTTTGCTGACCGGCATTTCTTCTTTTTTCCGCCCGTTGTATTCAATGGTAATTACACCTTCGTTAGCAGTAAAGCAAGCCATGGGTTTAATGCAAATAAACGAGTAGGCATTTTCATGTCCGTGGTAATCGGAACTTTCAAGCAGAATGGTTTTTGGGTACATTTCCCTGAATTTCATATACACACTTACCGGGGTAAGCGTATCGCCCAGGAGTCTCCTCTCATTTACTTTTACTTTGATCTTTTCCATTAGGTATATTTTAAATTTTTGTTTCGTTTTGCACATAAAAAAAGCGGCTTACCGTGTACCGATAAGCCGCTTTTTCCTGCTGACATAATTGCAATAGTAGCTACATCCTTCCACGGTATTGTGAAAAATTTCTGCGCCACCACCAATTTGTCAACATGATACTATTCATTTTTTTAGTTTTAAAGCTACTGCAAAAACAGTAAATATTTTAAAAATACCAATATGGCTATACTTCTCATTATTAACAAGAAGACCCCACCACGGAAGCCATATTGTATTTATACTTTTAATCTTTTTTTAGAACGACGGTGTAAAAAAAGAAAATAAAATTGTAAAAAGCAACATCCTTCCCTGGAATAAAGAATAAAAATTCTGAAAATTTAATAAATCAAGGGCAAAAGTGATGTTATATATATCGGCTTAGAAAGCAATAAATTCGGTCAATATGGAAATAATGTTCCGGAAGCCTTAATCAGAAGTTCCGGAAGCACTGTCCGGTATTTCATTTATTAATTTTTGTCTTACATTTTATTTATTGAGACAGGCTGAATTTAAAGCTGATCCCCACACTTGTAGTTGAGGTATTATATGAACCAACCATAGGATGATTTAAAATTTTGTCAAAATACAGGCTCATTTGAAATTTATCACTTAGCATATAGTCAGCCGTTGTTTCCAGGGTTACAGTGTTTTGACCTGCTGAGAGCTCATTTTCTCCTTCGTCAATTTGGCGGAGGATAGTTTTGTTCCTGGAGAAAGCCAGATTGGCTTTAATATTCAAATCGTTCGAATATGCTTTCTGTGATTTTTTTGTCTTAATAATCAGATTCATATTGGTAAACCGATAGCCTAATCCAAATGCCAGTTCACTTTGTAAAGTTTCAGTTATACGGTTATTTGTAAGACTCAACGTAATATTCCTGGTTCGACTTATTTCCATTTGTGTTTCAAAATCATTCAACCAGATTATATCTAAGTCAATAAGAGGATTAAATTGTTCTGTAATGTTAACAGAACTGAAATCATATAAGCCCAGGAAATTGCCGGCAGTATTTCTCACATAGCTAAAACCGTCGCCATAAACCAATTCGTCGTAGTCGAGGTTGGATGAATAGGAGCCAACAGTATAGGTCGAGCGGTACTGGTGACCTATACTCATGGATTTCATTACTTTGTTCAACCCTCCTATTTTTGACACCAATCCTTCGTAAGATATTTGCCAGTTGGGACGAAGATATTTTAGGGAAGGGAAGGGACTTAAAGAACATTTTTCAGGATTTTGTCCCGTGTATGCCGCGAGAAAAGCAGGAATCATAACTAATTGGGAAGATACTCCGTAGCCATCTGCGTCACCCTCTTCATTTAATGAAGTAGGATCATAATTTTCAGAAACATTATAAACCCGTTGTGCTGCCAGTCTCCGGCCAATTATTTGCCTGTACCGTCTAAAATCGGAGTATGCCTCTGACTTTGGAACCCCATCTCCCCTCATTTTAAAAAAAGCTGTCTTGATTGAATTTATCGTCATGGAAAAATTTCCGCTGTATGTTTGGGATGATGCATTGAACTGGTCATATTCCGGATTATATAAATAGTATTCACTCATTCTTTTAGTATGTGTCCGGGCAGCATTGAGTGTAATTTTTAAATCGGGTATCGGTTCTATTGTCGTTCGAAAATTGTAAGTCTCGGTTCGTTTCATAGTATAAGCCGAGTTTATGGTCGTATCTTTAGTAATCCACCCGTTTTTTATAGCTTTTAATGCAAAATCGTCATCCTGCCAACCTAATAAAAACGGAAGTCCGGGAGCAAAAGAAGATTTTATGTTGCTCCCGAAAACATTCGGATCGGGAGTATACCGTCCTGATCCAAAACCAAACACCTTTGGTTCCGGAAGGAAACCTGGCAGATAGGTTCCTTCGTTTGTCGAATAGCTTATTGAAGCATTACGTACCCCCATTAACAAGCGGGAAGTTATCTGGGCTATCTTTAACAAGGGAGTTTCTGTCTTTTCCACTTTTCCCTTGATTATAAATTTTACACCTTTTATATCATCAGGAGCCTTAAAACTGATCGTATTTTTATTAATCACATGTACTTGTCCTTTTATCTCTTCCCCTTTTCTATTCGTAGCCTTTACGTTAACCTCTTCCGTATTTAGCTTGTGCAAAATTCTTTTTGGAATATTCGCTGCTAAATTTACATCCCGGATTGAAAACTGAACCTCTTTCTTTTCATCATCAGGCTTTTTATTACTCATCGTCTGACG
This sequence comes from Prolixibacteraceae bacterium, assembly GCA_963662895.1. Lineage (GTDB taxonomy): Bacteria > Bacteroidota > Bacteroidia > Bacteroidales > Prolixibacteraceae > GWE2-42-39. Next base: position 3,126,576 of record OY759981.1, read on the forward strand.
TGAGGTATCCTTGTTTTGTCTTCTGCTCGTCTGAAATCTTTGCCGGGAACTTTGACCATATTTTTTGTTGACCTTTTTAAGAAATCTAACTTTGTTATAGAGATTCACAAAGTTTAATTGTCCATTTAGCTGAATAACCCGGTTATTTTCAATTTCGTTGCCCAGTTCAATGGATTCATCGGTAATACTTCCTGCTGTCCATCGATATGTTCCTGTATAAGTAGCATTTGCCGAAGTCCAATTCAAAAAAGGTATTTTATTTATAGGAACGGAATAAGTGCCATTAAGGGTATGGGCATAATCTGTTGGCCGTCCCAGTTTTAGAAGGTTTTCGAGTATCGAGTCTTTTTTGGCAGTATAGTCATCATCATTTTTATTCATGCGTCCTTCCGGTTCATCAATAATGGAGACAGTCTCGGTTGAAAAGTTCAGTTTTAAAGAACGGGTTAAATTGTAGATCATACTGAAATACCGGTCGAGTGTAAATTCCTTGTCGTAGGTAGGATCAATGATAAGGTCAGTATTTGTCAGATCCCTGAGTTGTATCTCGTTATAATCTCTGTCTAAATGTATCCACCATGTTATTTGCGAAGGATACGGATAAAAATTAAAATCACGAATAAATCTAAAAATGTTTTTAGAGAATAGTTTCGACTTCTTAAAAGGTTCAATTGGTTTGGGACTTGCACTATAGTTATAGTTAAGTGTTCCCTTAAAATTTCTTTCAATATTATACTCTGTATCAACATCACGCTGGTATGATTTACTATATGTATATGAAGCGGAGAAGTTTGTGGGATCTATGGGATTTGTTTTCCCTTTTTTTATGGTTTTGTCAATTTTTACGTTTGAAAAAGAAATCGTTTTTTGTTCATCGACCTCCCGTGCGATATATTTTAACGAGTCCTTTTCTTTTTTTGTGAGCAGCCTGAGAGATTCTTTCATGGTAATGTCGTCATCGAGAGGATTATATTTCGGGTCGCTTGTGTTTTTTGAATATCCCAGGTATACGGGAATTTTCACACCGGACTTTTCTGGGAAAAATTTCCCCAGCTCAAGATTAGAAGAAATATCTACTTGCGTTACATTTTTCATTGAACGTTCATCAACTTTCGAGTCGATACTCCCAAATCCGGCAGTGCTTTTACTAACAGCAACGTTCAAGGTTCCCAGATCGGCCAGCCTCATTGATGCCCTGACATTCGCAGCCCATCCGCCTTCCTCGTTATATCCGGATAAACGGAGCTCGTTGGCCCAGACTTCAACAGATTTTACCCCCGGGTCGTATGGCTTCTTTTTATGACGGATACCAATCATCATTACTTCTACATTACTTAACGAGGGGTTTCCCTTAATACGGATGGTATCCTGTCCGTCCATCCAGTCATCATGGGCAACCTTATATATATCGGCTTTCGTAAGTTCAGAGTTTTCTTTAATCGCTGCATTCCGGGCCTTTTTTGCATCGGTAAAAGCTGACAGCAGTACATTAATCCGGTTTTTGTCGGGCCATACAGTATACCGGTCTGCCGTTTTATTACTGTTATACGAACCCGCGGGAGTCAGGCTTAACGGGACTTCATATTCATAATAATTGGTATTGTAGTCAGAGCCAAAACGAAGGAAGAGGCTTAAATCTCCGTCTTCAAGAGAATAACCTTCAATTTCTTCTGCATGAACATCCATTTTTAATCGTTTGTAATTACGGAAATCCATCGACAGGCTACTGTAAGCAGCACGGGAGTCTCCGGCTTCCAGATCAATAACTTCTATATCCAGTGCCTGTTCGTTTAATTGGATGAGCTGAGTGTTTGATGGGTCAATCGTCCGTTCTATCTCCGGTGGCAAAATATAGTTTACAGGTTCACGGCTGCCATTTTCTTCAATGTTCACGGCTGATATTTCAAATTGGGTGTCGGCAGTAAATATCTCATCGCTGTCGTCCTGTATAGTCCCGGTATATTTACGCCAACCGGAACGAACGAGGTCTAATGTTGCGAAACGCAGGAAGGTGGGGGCTTCAAAGTCTCTCATGAAAAGCCGCATGAATCGTATTGATTTATAGTTACTGATTGCCCCAATCGTTTTGTCCGGACTTTTTATAGGTATACGGAACTGATACCATTTTACCTGATCTATTGTCCCGTTTTTTAATCTAACTTTTTCTCCTTCTTTGATATCCACGATGTGGTTCCTGCCTAAAATCATACTGTCTGGACGGAGGCTGACCTTATACTGATAATAACGTTCGTATTCGTTCATGGTGTTGTCCTCATTGATGTCTTCCACATCTGGTTTCGATGAAGCAACCGTTGAATAGCTTTCATTCCCTGGAGTAGAGTTCCCTTCCGGTCCATTGTATTTTTTATATCGCTTTAATACCGACAATTCTTCTTCGTCGTAGTCAGAACCTTTGAAGTAATGAAAATCGTCTGAAGAGGGGTCTTCTTTCGCCTCTTGATACGCATCATCATTTAAAATACCGGAAAGGGTTTCCATATATTTATTATAAAAGCTTTGCTCGTCACTGTCATTCAAACCATCAAGTCCTAAATCCTGATACCGGCGGGCTTCATCGCCACTGTCGAATTCATATACAGTTGATTGGCTGGTAGAAACACGTCCCCACAAGGTAGTATCGACTTTCGATACTGTTGATGTCGCCGGGAGTCCGTTTTCGTATGATTTTAGTCCGTCTTTTAATATGTCTTCTGAGATTTCGCCCAGGTTAAGATATAAATCGCCTCCTTCATCAGTTCCTAAGGTGTCGTAAATAAAAGGGTCCATCATCCAGAATTCGATATATGCAATATTTGCTGATTCAAAATTACTGGCTGATATTTCACGCATGATACCTCCCCAACGGGTTTCCGGGTTAATGAGGGTTCCATCGGGATTTACACCACTGGAGTATGATGAAGCCTGGGTATCGTAGTTATATGGTCCTTTTTCTTCCGGGTAGTAAGCCAAATCGAATGTTGCTATTTTTGTTGATTCACCTGTGGCAGATTCTTTATCAGGAAAAATTTCTTCTTCGTATACTTCACGCACATAATGATTCGACAATTGTTCTTTTGCATCACTGCCCCGCAGATTTTCAGGGGCAGAAGAACTTCCCCGGACCAGTGTCGGATCAATGTTGTACCATGCCAGTTTTGCACGGTTGTAACCATAAGACTTGTCATCATACAGATCACCTTCCGGGAAAAGGTCTGTCTGTCCTTGTGGGGTACTGGCAAGTTCCCACTCAGATACACTTCGCATATCGATGGCCGTTTTTGTCGACTCAAAATCATCGATATATGATGTTCCGCTGGAGCCAACGACCTTGGAATGCCCTGGTAATAATTGAGCATATTCTCCTTCGATTGAAATGGATGAAGTTTCTTTCGAGTTGTAAAAAGGTAATTTATCAAGAACGGAAGTCAAAAAATTTGATTCTGTAACATAGTTTGCATCAAGGCCTAACATAGTATTTGAAATGGGGTCTTCTCCATAATTTACCTTAGAAGTTAATGGCCTTTCCTGCATATGAAGCAATGTTCCCCCCAAATTGAATTTGTTGCTGAACGCATAATTCGCGTGCGTTCCCAAAAGTGTTTTTTGATTAACAGAATACAGTTCTTCTGTTTCTGTTGATATAGTGAGTGTTGTTCCCGAATCAATTAATGACTGGTTCAGGATTTTAATTATTCCGGAAGTATAGTTGACAGTATAATCGATATTCTCGATGAGTTCGATACCTCCGGCTGTTACGGTAACTGACCCCTGTGACAAATTAATCGAGCCAACAGATATCTCGTTACTGGATGATCCTTTATAGTATCCTTTCAATACGTATTTATCATGATCCGCATCTTGTTCCGCCATGGTTTGTGTAGAATCATACAGGGCTTGGAAGACGTATTTTTTCGCGATGGACTCGTTGTTGATTGAATCGCTTAAATGACTTCCGAATGGTTCAACCACGGGAAATATAATTCGGCCGGAAGACGGATTTACAGTTATATCTTCAATATAATCGAAAGCCCCGTCTTTTTTATTGTCGAGCTGTGAATTCAGATTATCAAGGTTCATAAGCGTCAGAAATTTATGTCCTGCGATCGAACCTGTCGGGAAATAATTAATGTAGCTCCCTTTCGAATCATCCAGATAAAGAATATTTAATGTAAAATCGTCGTCGGTTACATCGTACGCGTTCAGGTTATATATATTTTTCATCATCAGGTCCCAGGTTGGTACGCCCGGGGCAAGGTTAGATCCTTTCAGCATTTTTACAACCAGTGTTTGCGGATCGTCAACACCGTCTGAAGAGAATTCTCCGACCTGGTATGTTTCCCCGTTGGCCGTGTAATTATATGCCACGGCTAAAACTTCATCTGTAGTTAGTGCCGAGTTTAGCGAGATGTATCCCAGTTGTTCATTAATCGTATATTCAGAAGAACTGAGCAACCGGGCCTGTTCTATTTTTTCGAAATCCTGGCCTCCTATAAAGTTCTGATCGGATAACGGAGACAGGGTTTTCGTAATTGTACTAACCGTTCTGATCCCTGAATAATTATTGATCATTTCAGAGTATAATCCATTGGCATTATTAAACGGATATACTGATTCCGGATATGTTAACCCACTGGTTTCCTGAAATCCGGAAATGGTATTATAAATGTTTTCCTCGTGTTCGCCCAGGTCCATTAACGCCAAAATATTTCTGGAACTGGTATAATTGCCTGTTTTATTGGTTACCCATACTTCTATTTTGTTGATGGTGATAGCGGAGTTAATTACCGGCAGATTTTTCAGAGCTTTATCGTAATGATCCCTGAAATACTGGGATAAAAAGAAATGCCGGTTGGCGTCATAGTCGGAAACATCGATTTCAAAAGACCTTTTTTGGGCGCCTCCCTCTAGTTCAACAGTTGTTGTTTCTCCTTTATTCTGAGAAAAGAGGGTTGTCACATTTAATTTCCCGAATTGCATTTCGGCTTTTACCCCGAACAGGTTCGAGGCACCGGTAATCAGTGAACCATTCAGGGGAAGGGATACGTTCCCCGCTTCCACTTTTTTTATTATTTCATCCTCTTCTCCTGCGTAGTCCAGGTTCATCTGGTTTTCAAAGTCGAAGGATGTTTCGGTGTTGTAGTTTACTTTCATCTTTACTTTTTCACCGATTGATCCCGTCACATTCGCCTGGATTGCCTGGTCAAAATCGAAGGTCGATACTTTACGCAGGCTTTCTGAAATCGAAGGGTTATCGTTTTCTGTTATCAGATAGCCAAAACTTACTTCTACATACCCCTGCGCTTTAATGTTGACGTTATTCCCCCCGAATATCCGGTTGAACGCTTCTCCCCCGATTGTTAAGCCGGGAATAGAACTTCCCCGTTGATCCATATCCTGAATATGCCGTTTTTCTCTCCAATAATCTTTAATGGATTGTTCTATATCAAATTTCAGGTAATCGTCCATTTTCATGCTTTGGGGAAGGCGATAATTCAGATTGCCTATTTTTTCATACAATACATATTCCCGGGAAACAGGATCATATTTTATTTCCGTTCTTATGTTTGATGGTCTATTCAGATATATACTATTGATACTGTCATTTTTCTCTGGATAAACAAATTCCGGTTGGTCTTTGAACGGGTATGGTAATACGATGGCTGTATCAATTCTTATTGTATCAATTTTTAGAGAATCGGCAACTTGAACAAAACTATTAAAAGAAGGATTTCCTTTGCTTATGGTCGCCGAGGCACTACTCCAAACCGACGAAATAAATAGCACAGACAGCAGTAGAAATATATGGTTCCGTTTCAATGTTTTTTGTTTAAAAAAATATAGAAATGCATGGATTATTTTTACCGGAATGGACAGAATATGCTTTTTATATTTCCAACCGTTTTTCAGACCCTTGTTTCTTAAAAAAACATGCATAACTATTGCTCATAACGCTCTGTTTTGAATTGTATTATCTGTTGAGTGAAAAATATGTTTGTTGGTCTGTATGCTCAGGTTATATTTTCTCATAAATAATGTATTCTTCGGAAATCATTATGGTTATCAAAAAATTTCCTAATCCGGCAGGATGGATAATACAAAAACTAAAAGAATCATGTTTTTTTAATCCCTTTTCAATATCATTTTTCTGATTATAAACTTTTTAATGCTTGTTTTATCACTTCTTCGACAGACAATCCGGTTTGCTTTGCCAGTATCCGGTCAATTTCTTTTTCAACCGGTTTTTTGGCGAAGCCAAGCATGACTAATGCAGATAATGCTTCATTTCGAATAGTATTATCCGGCAAATTTAAGATCTGTTCGCTTGCCGGGGACTTCCCGACTTTATCTTTCAAATCTATAATTACCCGTTGTGCTGTTTTTGCACCAATGCCTTTAATTCCCTGTAAAAGACGGACATTTTCATTCAAAATAGCAGCCTTTATTTCATCGGGATTTAGGGATGAAAGCATCATGATAGCAGTATTCGACCCGATACCGTTTACAGAAATCAGCATTCGGAACAGTTCACGTTCGTTTTCGTCGGCAAAACCATATAGCATGTGGGCATCCTCACGCACTATCTGGTGCAAAAATAAAAGGGCCTGCTCTTGTCCGTTCAGTTTCGAATAGGTGTTTAACGAGATACTGATAAAATAACCAACCGAGTTAGCTTCAATAATTACATGGGCAGGTTTCAGAACACTAATTTTCCCTTTTATATATTCGTACATAAAATAAATAAAAAGTTTATAAAATATCTTCTTCTTCTTCTGTCTGCAAATCAATTACCTCGTCGACCTGACTTGGGTTGATTTCATATTTTTTCAGTGGTTTTTTCGAAATTTCATTATACACTTCCCGGTTTCTGTGAATGTCGCAGGCCAGATACAGGGCTTGTCTGAACGAGTCGGGCGATGCTTTTCCCTCACCGGCAATATCATATGCTGTCCCATGAGCCGGCGAAGTACGGATTACCGGTAACCCGGCTGTGTAATTTACCCCTTTTTCAAACGAAGCCAGCTTAAACGGGACTAATCCCTGGTCGTGGTACATAGAGAGGATGGCGTCGAATTTTGTATAGTCGCCCGAGCCAAAAAAACCATCGGCCGGGTAGGGACCAATAGCCAGTATGCCTTCCTCCTTTGCTTTTTCAATGGCTGGCATGATAATATCTTTTTCCTCATGGCCAAGTAAACCTCCGTCACCTGCATGCGGGTTTAAACCCAAAACAGCAATGCGTGCCTTTTTTATACTGAAGTCTTTCTCAAGGCTCGACGATATAATACGCAATTTGCTCAATATGGCATCAACACTGATTTTTTGGGGAACCTCCGACAATGGAGCATGACCAACCACAACCCCGATTTTCATGACCTCGCTGACCATCAGCATTACATAGTCCTGAATATTGAATTGTTCGGCCAGGAATTCGGTATGACCAGGAAAATGAAACCGGTCGGACTGGATATTGTCCTTATTGATCGGTGCGGTGATCAGTGCATCAATTTCACCATGCTTTAAATCTTTAACTGCTTTTTCGAGTGCCATGTATGAAGCTTCTCCGGCCATCTCGCTTGAACGCCCCAGTTCAACACGGATATTGTCGTCGGTACAATTAATAATGTTGGCCTTTTTCGGGACAGCTTCTTTTGCCGTCCGTATGGTATTAAATGTAAAACTTTCCAGTTCGAGCGCTTTACGGTGGTATGCAGCTACTTTGGGCGAGCCATATACAATGGGCGTACACATTTCCAGTATACGCGGTTCTATCAGCGTTTTGATAATTACTTCGTAGCCAATCCCGTTAATATCCCCCTGACTAATCCCTATTTTTATCTTATTTCGTCTCATTTAAAATTATTTGAGTTATACCCTGCTTAAAAATACTCATGCGTTAAATTCCAACGATGGAGACAGAAAAAACATATAATATTTTTTCCGAAATTTCTAAAAATCTAAATATAAACACAAAAACATTATTTTTTGTGCGTTGCGCAAATTTAGTCTATTATTTATACTTTATCATCGGTTTGTAAAAACCTTTACCATCTTATTTTTGTTATGTTATTAAAATTTAAAAAGACATGAATACTTTTTAAAAAATTAACAAAAGTTTTACATCGGAAACAAAAATTTTAGAATAGATTTGTAATTTCAACTTTAATCTCCGACGCGATGAAAGATGTTTGCGAATTAAATGCCGTAGAGTTAAAGAGAGTGCTTCAGAAACAAAAAATTATAAAACTTCTTTATCTGAACAAGGCCCTGACCATTCCGGAACTATGTAAACAAATCGGACTTAGCACCCCCAAGATTATCAGTCTTATTAATGAATTGAAAGCCGAAGAGATTGTTGAAGAAATAGGTCAGGCCAATTCCAGCGGAGGGCGGCGGCCTGTATTGTATGGATTGAAAAGGGATGCCCTTTACACGATAGGCATTACCATCAATTTGTTTCGTACCACTGTATTCATTTTTAACGGGAAGAACGAAGCCATTTGTGCCCCCGAAATACTAAACGTAAAGATTGCAAAAGGGGAAAGTATAATCGATGATATAGTGGAATTCACAAATGCATTGATTGCCATGCAAAACATTGACCGCCGGAAAATTGTTGGTGCTGGTATTGAAATTCCGGGTTTGGTTAATTACGAACTGGGGATAAATTATACCTATCTGAAAACCGAACACCCGCTTTCACAGGTATTTGAAGAAAAGCTGGGGCTACCGGCAATCATCGAAAATGATGCCAAAGCCCGCACTTATGCCGAATTGAAATTTGGCGCTGCCAAAGACCGTAAGAACGTGTTGGTGCTGGAACTTGACTGGGGTATTGGCCTTGGAATGGTACTGAACGGTAAACTGTACCGTGGAAAAAACAGTCTGGCCGGCGAGTTTGGACATTTGCCCATGGCCGAAAATGGTATTTTATGTACCTGTGGAAAACAGGGGTGCCTCGAAACCATTGCTTCAGGAACAGCAATTGCCCGGATGGCGCGTGAAGGGATTAAAGGGGGCAAATCGTCGTTACTGACCAAACTGGTTGATGAAGACCTTGATAAAATTGATCCTAAAACCGTGGTACAGGCAGCTAATGCAGGCGATCAGTATTCTATCACGATTTTAACTAACGTGGGGCAGTGGCTGGGCAAAAGCATCACTTATTTAATACAGATATTTAATCCCGAACTGATTGTTTTAAGTGGCCGGGTTTCCAATGCCGGACAATATATACTAACCCCCATTCAACAGGCTATTTATACCTATTGTAATCCCGATTTGAGCAAAGAAGTGAAAATACAAATATCGGAACTTGATAAGTATGCAGGAGTGCGGGGGGTGACTGCCATGCTGATGGAAAAAGTGATGAGTAAAGTGGAAGCAAAGTAAACCTAATTATAAAAATTCATAAAATGGATAGTATTCAGTTTTCCGGAGTTGAAAAAGTTTTTTGGGAAGAATCCGGAATAATAACAGAAACAACAAAGCTGCCGTATATTACAGTTCAGAATTTCCCAAAACTGGGCTTGTTGTCGGCAATGCGTTTCCTTGAATGGGTAGGCCAAAACCCGGAAGGCGTAATAAGTTTGGCAAGTGCAAAAACACAGAACTACTTTATTTATTATACCAAACACCTTTTGCAAGATTGGGATAGCCCGAAAGTGGTTTCAATTCGGGAAAAATATGGAATCGGGAAAATGAAGAAACCGGATTTAAGTGGTTTGCAGTTTGTTCAAATGAACGAATTTTTCCCGATACCTTCATCGCAACACAACAGTTTCAATAATTTTGTTGTTGAACAATATATCGAAGGTTTTGGGTTGGATAAAGACAAGGCTTTACTGATTAATTCTGATGAAATAAAACTGGAGGAAGGCAAACATTTTTCAGAAGTGTTCCCTGATTTGACAATTGATCTTTCCCTTCGTTACCGTGAAGCAAAAACACCAACCGAAAAATTACAGCAAAAATCAATTTTTGAAATTGACAATTGGTGTACCGAATATGAACGGAAAATACGTAAAAAAGGAGGAATCGGTTTTTATCTCGGCAGTATTGGTCCCGACGGGCATATTGCTTTTAATACCCGGGGAAGCGATCATTTTTCGACGACCCGTTTGACCACTACTAATTTTGAAACGCAGGCTATTACGGCCGCCGACCTTGGCGGTATTGGAGTGTCGCGTAAACGTTTGGTAATTACCATTGGCCTGGAAACAATTACTTACAATCCTGATGCGGTTGCTATTATTTATGCAGCCGGCGAATCGAATGCCGATGTAATGAAAAACGCGCTGGAAAATGATCCGGATGACCTTTATCCGGCAACTGCGTTTCAGAAACTGAAAAATGCCCGAGTCTTCATAACAAAAGGCGCCGCAGTAAAACTGACCGATACCGTTGACCAATACTACGAAACAGGGGAATGGGCACATGAAAAAACCGAACGGGCCGTAATTGATCTGTGCCAGAAAATTAATAAGTTCGGTTCGAAACTGGAACTGGCCGATCTAAAGGCAGATAAGTATTGCAGTATGATACCCGGATTGAATGAGGATACAGTGAAATCGGTGATCGAATCGGTTACTGCTAAAATTGAACGGGGAATGGAAAAAACAACCAATCAAACGTATTATCATTCCGGTCCGCACCACGATGATATTATGTTGGGGATCATGCCGGTTATTAACCGTCAGTTACGCGAAATTTCCAATGAATCCCATTTCACGGTAATGACTTCAGGCTATTCATCGGTTACAAATTCATTTTTAATTGACTTGCTCGAAGATACCCGCAAATTACTTCAAGAGGGTAAAATGATGATGGTAACCTATCCCGACTTTTTCGATGAAGGATATAAGTATAAATGGGATAAGGATGTATATCATTATCTCGATAATGTTGCAGCCGTTAATGATGATGAAAAACGCCGGGGTGCCTGCCATCGTTTAGTCCGGGCAATGGTACTTTTGTGGGATTTGAAAAGTTTACCCATGTTGTATGAAACAATTGACAACATGATTACCGAACTGAAAACCCTTTATGACGGAGGCAGTATTCCTCCGAAGATTCAGAAACTGAAAGGAATGATCCGTGAGTTTGAGGAAGAACTGGTTTGGGCTCATTATGGTGTGCCGGTGAAAAACGTGCACCATCTGCGTTTAAGCTTCTATGGTAAATCATCGTTTACCGAAACGCCTGATTACAGTGAAGATGTTGCCCATGTTCTTGGCGAATTCCGGAAATATAAACCAACTTGCATTAGTCTGACCCTCGATCCGGAAGGTAGTGGCCCCGACACGCACTACAAAGTATTGCAGGTAACTGCTGCCACAATCAGGGAATGGAGTAAAGAAGCCGACCTTTCAAAGCTTCGTATTGTTGGTTACCGTAATGTATGGTTCCGTTTTCATCCTGCTGATGTAAACGTGATTACGCCGGTTTCGCTGAATGCAATGGCAATATTCGATAAATCGTTTACCGATTGTTACCTCTCACAGGTAAATGCGGAGTTCCCAAGCTACCAGCTCGATGGCAGGTTTAGTGCTTTAGCTCAGCGGATATGGGTTGAACAGTTGAAACAAATACAGTTGTTACTGGGTAAAGATTTCTTCTATCAGCATAATAAACCGTTAATCAGAGCAACTCATGGCTTGATCTATTATCGTGAAATGGATGTAACTGAATTCCTGAAACTGGCTGATGAACTGGAAAAATCAGTAGAAGGTGTATTCTAAACCGAAAAGAAGATAAACAAAAAATATAGTTTTTGGTGAAATGGAGAACAAGTGTCGTGTCATCCATAGAATGACACGACACTTGCCGGGTTTCAGACGGACCAGAAGCCGGGTTCCGGACGAACCAGAAGAACTTTCCCCCGGGCAGCCCGGGAGAAAGTTTTGTAATATTATACCTGGGTATTCCGTGTTCATTGTGCTCACTATTCAGGTACATTCAACACATAGTCGAAGGTATAAGTGCGTGGCTCCTTCAACAGGGTACTTGATCCCGAAAACTGCGTGCAGACGCTCAGCTTGTAGTCGCCGGCGGGCAAACCGGCAGGTACGATGAATGTAATCTTTGACGGGTCGTTGACCAGGAGGGAAGTTTGGGGTATGACTGTCACTTCGCTTGTATTCTGGTTGATAAGGCTAATGCCCACGCCCGGGTCATCTCCATCGATCTTAATACGGCTGCCGGTAACATGCACGCCTCCGCCGGGGGTAAGCCGGGTATTTTTCTCGCCCGAGGCCACATCGGTAACCAGGTTGATGATTGTGCCCGAGACTGCCATTCCCCGTACATCAACGGAGATGGCTTTTACGGCACTGCGAAATTCGCCCGTGGGGGTTACATGAATATCCAGGCTGTGCTGTGCGGAGTCCCAGCGGGCATTGTCGCCAATAAAAACGCCGTTTGCCTTCAGATTGAAATACCCCAGGCCAAACCTGACCGAAGCCCCGTTGGTTACTTCCTCCATGGCTATTTCTTTGAGGATGTCGATAGATGCTTTCAGCGTGACAGCATTGAGATCGGTACGCCGCGAAACGGCTGGTCGTCTTCGGTAAGCGACCGGGTAATGACGACCCGCCCAAAACGGTCGTCTTTCCGTTCGGTAATTGCCAAATCATACAGCTCGACAATTACACTGCTTTTTTCTGTTGTTGGCATTTTGTTTGATTTTTTTTATTAGTTAATTAAGCATATCCAAGTTAGCCCCAAAAATCCAATAATGGTCAGGGGATTTACGTCCATATACCTTTTTGCAGGAGGATGAAAATATAATATACTGAAAGGATGGTGTTTATAAATTTACCGATATACCTTTTTGTACAGATCCTTCTCTGCGTTCAGGATGACAAGAAAGAAAAAAAGCCATCGTTTCGTTATAGAATAAGCTGGGGGGAGAGTGGTATTTTTTCAGGAAAAGCCACAATGCCCGGGCTGTTTCCGCCTAAGGGGAGAAAAGCGTTTAAAAAATCGGAGGAGTGAGCGTTAAAAAATCAGAGAATATGCTCCACAAAAAATTAAAGTGCTCCCTATTTATGAAACAAACGACCGTTCATTAACAATACAAGAACGGTCGTTAATATTTTTTTTTGAATTGAAAATCAGATATTACCAGGATAAATCCGATTCGGTAATTTTTCCCGGATCAAGGTTTTTCGTTTCAATGGATTTAAAATGTTTGTAAGTTCCAACTTTAAGTTCATAAGTTGCATGTTCATCGCAAACAATCATCCCCCTGGGGTGTAATTGCAAAGCGCTGATGGTCCACATATGGTTGACCCCTTCTTCAACAGCATGTCTTAAAGCCCTGGCTTTCGACAAGCCATTTACAATAATCAATACTTCTTTTGCATCGAGTACAGTTGCAATTCCCACAGTCAGCGCACTTTTGGGAACTTTGTCGTAATCGTTGCCAAAAAATCGTGAATTGGCAACAATCGTATCATAGTTTAATTCTTTATCGCGCGTTCGCGACGTAAGTGATGAACCGGGCTCGTTAAAGGCAAGATGCCCGTCAGCGCCAATTCCTCCAAGAAACAGGTCTATTCCTCCAAGCTTTTTAATTCTTTCTTCATACTGCTGACATTCAACTTTTAAGTCAGATGCATTCCCATTCAAAATATTTACATTTTTTTCCTGAATATCAATGTGACTAAAAAAATTGTTCCACATGAAATAATGGTAGCTCTGCGGATGGTCTTTCGGAATACCAACATATTCATCCATATTGAATGTAACTACATTTTTGAACGAAACTTTTCCGGCCCGGCATAAAGAAATTAATTCTTTATAAATTAGTAAAGGGGAAGAACCAGTGGGCAATCCCAGTACAAAAGGCTTGTTTTCAGTCGGATTGGCTAACTGGATTTTTCGTGCAATATAATTAGCTGCCCAACGGGAAGCAATTTCATGTGTCTCTTGAATAATTAATCTCACAGTACTTTCTATTTTAGGTTTACAAAAAATGAATGCCTTTTATTTAGCTCGTCAAAAGTAAAAAATAAGAATGGTTTTATTGGTATCCCGGACAGGTTTTGTTCCGCCCTGTGATCTTATTCAACCAGCATCAATCCGGGGTTATCGCCGGTGATGCAACGTCCACCTTGCGGGCTAACCATAAAGGTGTTTTCGATTCCGACCATTCCAACATCTCTTACCCCTTTTTTGGGCTCAATGGCGAACACCATGTTTTCCTGCATAGGTTCGTCGAATCCTTTTGCCAGAACAGGCAATTCATCGATAGTCAGCCCGATTCCGTGCCCCAGAAATTTAACCCGGCGTTTTTCAAAACCCATAAAGTTTTCAAGGAAACCAGGACTAAGACTGTTCATCGTACTTTCATAGATTTCAGAAGGAATATTTCCGGGCTTCAGCATTTCTGCTATGCGGAGTTGCAGCTCCACACATTGATGATGTATCGCAACAGCTTCTCCGGGTATCGGGGCGCCAAACATATAAGTATGGGTTTTGTCGGTATGGTAGCCGTTTACTCCAATACCAATATCAACAAAAACCAGGTCTCCTTTTTTGAGCTTACGTTCGCGGCTTCCCAAAACCGGAACTGAAGGGGACATGCCGTAGTTACCTCCTGGCCCGTTAAAGCTGGTCGGGTAAATCGAACTTTCGCCAAAGGCAATATGACCAATTACTATTTCGGTATCGAACATACCGAACCGGACTGTGCCCTGATGTCCTTCCTCAAGCATCACTTTATAAAGTTCGCCTGCAAAATCCACTTCGCTCATTCCTTCTTTCAGGAGGTGAGGGACCCGTTCTTCCAGTACCCGTTGATGGACTTTGCCCGATTGTTTCATGAAATCAAGTTCGTAAGGGCTTTTTACAGCCCGGGTCATCGCAAGCTGGTAGCCAAGCGGCTTAAACTTCGCAAATGGGAAATACTTGTGAAACCGTTGATACATGGCCAGGGGTACGATCTCTGTTTCAAGATAAATGGTTTCGGGAATATCTTTTATATCGGCAGCTACATCACGGTAACTCTCCATAGGACGGATGTCGGGGAAAAATGATTCGTGTATGCTGCGTTCGTAACTGCGACGTGCCCATAGCGTTGCACTCTTATCACGGGGAATCAGCAACATCCCTTCCGGCATGGTACCTGTAAAGTAATAAAGATTTAATTTGTTAAAAATAACCGCTATCTTCCACTCCGGGTTCTGCAAATCCATAAGTCTTCGAAAACGGTTCATGCGTAATGTCAATTCCGAAGAAGGTACCTTGTAAATCATTGGTAAAATTTTTGAAAACGCAAAAATAGCGTTTTTACTTATATAATTACCAGCAGGAAGATAATTATCAGGAGTATCATGAACAGCACAAACTGGTTGCGGACAAACAATCCTATCAGTAACAGGATTTCCACTTCTTCATTACAGGTGGTGAACAATTCAATTATGCCTTTGTCGTGGCTCAACAGCTCGTTACTTTGGTAGGTGATGATTTCTGCCCCGTTGAATTTCCATGACCAGCGGGATTGCCAGAAATTTTTTATTTCCAGTTCGAAACGTTTGCCATTAATGACCACATCGCTTCGCGGGTTGAAAAGATTGACCATGATACTACCCAGCAGAGCCTGATTGCTGGAGTCGTATATCTCGATTTTCGAAAGCATAAACTCGCGGTTGAGGAAAAAACGGCGGCCATTGATAGTTGCATGGGCCCGGGAACTGAAAAAATTGTCCCATACAATATCGCCAATGGGATCCTGTCCCCGGCTCAGGCTTAACTTATTACCAAACAGGTTTTTCGACCAAAACAATTGTTCCATGATACCCCATTTAAGTAACCTGCAAGTTATAAAAAAATTAAGCCTTCCGAAAGCAGGGCTGTTCAATTCTCCAAATAATGTTGATAACTAATGCGAATTAAATACGGGAAAGGAATTGAACGGGCGTTATTTCACTAATTCTTTGGTCGACAGTAATCCGCAGGCGGCATAGATATCCTGTCCCCGGCTGGCACGGATGGTGGTGAGAATACCTTTTTTGTTCAACATTTCTTTAAAATTCTGAAGCGTTTTTTCATCGGTCCCTTCCAGTGGAATGCCCGGTACCGGATGGAAGCGGATCAGGTTAACGCGGCATTTCACCGGGTTGAGCAACCTGCTTAACTCCTTCACGTGGCGTGGGCTGTCGTTTAAGCCTTTGAACACAATATATTCGAACGAAACGCGACGTTGGCGTCCAAAATCCCACCTGCGGATTTCATCAATTACTTCCCCGATGGGGTAAACCATTTGTACCGGCATCAGCCTGCGGCGTTCGTCATCGAATGGTGTATGCAGACTGACAGCCAAATGTGCCTCGCTGGTGTCCAGAAACTTTATCATAGACGGCACAATCCCGATGGTCGATACGGTAATACGGCGCGGACTCATCGCATATCCCCAGTCAGAGGTCAGTATTTCAAGGCTTTTCAACACTTCATCCAGGTTGTCGAATGGTTCACCCATGCCCATGTAAACAATGTTGCTTATTTCGCGAAATTCGTCAATACTGCGTACCTGGTTAATGATTTCCCCTGCTGTCAGTTGTCCCTGAAACCCCTGTTTGCCGGTCATGCAAAACAAACAGCCCATTTTACAGCCCACCTGCGACGATACACAAACCGTTTTCCGTTCGTGGTCAGGAATCATGGCCGTTTCGATAAATTTGCCGTGTACTGTGGGGAACAGGTATTTTTTTGTTCCGTCTTTGCTTTCCTGAACTTTGGTATAAGCGATCAGTCCCGGTTCATGGTTTTTGCCCAGAATTTCACGATTTTTTTTCGAAAGGTTAGTCATTTCTTCAATCGAAGAAATTTCTTTTTGGTACAGCCATTCGGCAATTTGTTTCCCTGTAAATTTAGGAAAGCCCAGTTCAACGGCAAGCCCGGTAAGTTCATTCAATGTTTTTCCAAAAAGCGGGATCTTCATTTTTGCATGATTGTTTTCTGACCACAAAAATACGAAACTAAGGATTTTTGCTTCATTTCCGTTGAAAGTTTATTCAGAAGAAAATGAAAAACCGGATAGTAACTTTTGCTATCCCCAAAAAAGAAGTTTTTTCAAAGTCATTTGCAACCCGGAATTTTTTTTTCTGTCACTATAAGCAAAATGAAAACAATTAAATTAATGAGACAGACACTGATCCTTATTCCGGTATTATTATGCCTTAAAATAAGCTCTGCTGACAATCAGAGCCTGACACAAATTTTACGTGGAAAAATAGTCGATAAGGATTCGGGCTTACCGATTATCGGCGCTAATCTGGTTATAAACGATTTATCGCCCATGGTAGGGACATCAACCAACAGTGAGGGGGAATTTCAATTTCAGCCACTCCGGGTCGGGCGCTACGATATAACCGTACAGTGTATTGGTTACGAACCCAAAGTGGTAAGCAATATCTTGCTGAAAGCCGGAAAAGAAAGTGAACTAACGATTTTCCTGACAGAATCAGTTGTTAACATCGAAGAAGTGACGGTGAGTGCAAAAAAGCATAAAGGAGAACCGTTAAATAAAATGGCACTGATTAGTGCACGTTCGTTTTCCGTTCAGGAGACAAACCGGTATGCCGGAAGTTTTGATGACCCGGCACGCATGGCATCTTCGTTTGCCGGCGTGATGGGAAGCCCCGATGGGAACAACGATATAATTATCAGAGGGAATTCTCCACGCGGGATGCTTTGGCGTATGGAAGGTATTGAAATACCAAACCCCAATCATTTTGCAGAGGAAGGCGCTTCCGGTGGGGCCATTAGTGCACTAAACAGTAAAATGTTGGATAACTCGGATTTTTACACTGGGGCTTTTCCTTCTGAATATGGCAATGCCTATTCGGGAGTTTTCGATTTACGTCTTCGGAACGGAAATAAACACAAACGGGAATATTCAGTAATGGCAGGGTTGCTTGGAACTGATATTACGGCTGAAGGCCCTTTCTGGAAAGGAGGGAGTGTCAGTTATCTGGTCAACTACCGGTATTCGTCGGTAGCAATGCTTAATGCTATCGGTATAAAAGTGGCAGGCGATGCCGTCCCTGATTTTCAGAACTGTTCATTCAAACTGAACCTTCCCACGAAAAAATATGGCACTTTCAACCTTTTCGGATTGGGCGGATTGAGCGGCATCAAAGAAGATCTGGATGATTACAAAAATGATTTTAATACCGATATGGTTGCCGTGGGTTTATCGCATACTATTCCGCTGGATGATCAGACGGTATTGAAAACCGTAGTTGCATTCACGGGTTCAAGAAATACATGGGAGTATCGCGACAGTATTGCCCCCGGCGAGTACAGGCTCGAAGGAAAAGAAAATATACGTTACAGCAACCTTGGAACCAGCTTGTCGCTGAATCGGAAAATAAGTGCCATCCATTCGTTCAAAACAGGGGTAACATTCACCAAACGATATTACAATGTTTTGGGAAGAGATTGGGACGAAGACGAAGATTATCTCGAGACAGAAGTCGATCGTAAAGGGAATACAGAAACTTTTCAATCCTATTTTAGCTGGAAATATCGCCTGGCACAGAACCTTACTCTAATTTCGGGGATTCACTACACTTATTTATTTCTGAATGATAATAATTCTCTGGAACCCCGGATATCTCTCCGCTGGGAGATGTCCGAAAAGCAATCGCTGAATTTTGGTTTTGGGGTACATTCAAAAATTGAGACATTAACAAACTATCTTGCAGAACAGGTTGATGAGCAAAGTAATACAATTTATCCAAATGAGAATCTGGATTTTTCAAAAGCCCGGCATTATGTAATTGGTTACGACCGGATGTTAAACAATGACCTGATGTTAAAAATTGAGGCTTATTACCAGTATTTGTATAATGTACCGGTTGAAGATGACCTGCAAAGTACATATTCGGTATTGAATTATAGTTACGGTTACTCCAATGAAAAACTAGTAAACAAAGGAACCGGGGAAAATTATGGTATTGATCTGACCATGGAAAAATTCTTCAGTAAAAATTATTACTTCCTGACAACGGCGTCTCTCTTCGATTCAAAATACAAAGCAATGGACGGTATCGAGCGCAACACGATGTACAATACCAACTTCCTGTTTAATATGCTGGCCGGTAACGAATGGCAAATAAAAAGCAACGACATTGAAAGTACTCTGGCTGCTAGTGTCAGAATTATCTGGAACGGAGGCAACCACTATACACCTATTGATGTTGCTGCATCGAAAGAACACGGATATACAAAATATTTCGAAGACAGAGCATTTTCGGCTCAGCGCAATGACTTCCTTCTCCTCGATTTAAAACTTCAGTACCGGAAAAATAAAAAGAAAACGACCCGTATCTGGGAACTTGATATACAAAATGTGACCAATCAGGCAAATGTAATCAGGCAATATTGGGATGAAGATACACAACGTGTTGAAGATACATGTCAATTGGGTTTTCTTCCTGTGCTAAGTTACAGAATAGAATTTTAGTTCTTTCCAAACCCCATATGGGATGGAGTTTTTTGTTTTCGGGGAGGGTGTCTGTTTTTGGGCACTCTCTTTTTTATTTTATCCCCCACCCCCAAGGGGAAAAATCAAAAAAATCTATCCGGTTCCCCTCGGTGCTTAGGGTAAAACGGATGGATTTTTCGATTTGAAAGGAATCTGTCAAAATCGAAATAAAAAGTATTTGACAAAAATTCCAGTAAAATCATTTTATTTGCTTTCTGAAATTCATAATTTGTACCCGAATATAAAAACCTATAACCAACATGAGAATTTTAAAAGTCTATTTTTTAATTCTGATTTTTTTATCCCCTTTTAATCTTTTTAGCCAGGAACGCAACGAAATTGAGGTACCGGATATTCCAGGATATTTGACCCTGAAATGTGATTTTCACATGCACACGGTTTTTTCGGATGGCAATGTATGGCCAACCATTCGGGTAGAAGAAGCCTGGGGGGAAGGACTGGATGCTATAGCAATTACTGATCATATTGAATACCGGCCCCATTCTCAGGATATTCCATCAGATCACAACCGTTCGTATGAAATTGCCAAACCGCTGGCCGATCAATTGGATATTATTCTTATCAGGGGCGCGGAAATAACGCGAAAAATGCCTCCCGGACACCTGAACGCTATTTTTGTTAAGAACAATAATCTGCTGGAACGCGAAAGCTGGTTCGAGGCTTGTAAAGAAGCCAGGGAGCAGGGGGCATTCATATTTTGGAACCATCCGGGATGGAAAGCACAACAGCCCGAACGTACTTTGTGGTGGCCCGAACATACCCGTCTGCTCGAAGCCGGATTACTGGATGGAATAGAACTTGTGAACCAAAACAGTTATTACCCTGAAGCGTTACGTTGGGCAAAAGAAAAGGGACTGACAATTTTGGGAAATTCTGATGTTCATGATCCTGCCGGCACCACTTTTGATTTGGAAAAAAGTCACCGTCCGGTAACCTTGGTTTTTGCAAAAGAAAAAAGTGCCCATTCGATTAAGGAAGCTTTGCAGTACCGGAGGACTGCTGTATATTTTAATGATAAAATATATGGGGACAAGGCTTTCCTGGCACCTGTTTTTTTATCCTCCATCGGAATAGTTTCCGATCTGCCGAACCTCGAGAACAAGTTGGTAAAATATGTTCAGATATATAATCATTCGGACATTGATTATAAATTAAAGCAAAGAATCCCTCCCATTGGTTTTACTGCTACCCGGAATGTAATATTAAAGGCTCACCGTACAACTATTGTTGAGATAACCGGAACATCAGATGAAGTGAAAGATGTTTCCAGCCTGAAACTGTATTACGAAGTGGAAAACCTGATTATTGGCCCGGAAGAAAGCCTTCCTGTTGTGCTTGAGATACAAAATTTCAATAAATAGTCTTTGCAAGAAAACGCCAAATACTGCGTTACTCTCGTTTTTGAACCAGTCATTTACGATTAGTAAACTCCCTGGGTTCAAAAACTTCGAAAGCCTTGTCTTTGACGTTTTCTTATCAAAGACTTGAAAACAGAGAGTTTTTTTGCAGACACTAAATATGAAAAGCGGTGGAACTCCACCGCTTTTCCTCTAAACAAACAACTAAAATTACCTTAATTAACTTTGCCTCCTTGCATTTCAACTAACCAATCAACCCCAAATTAAATCAATAATTATGAAGCAAAGTCGCTTTTATTTACGTTGATTCGAAAAAGATAGTTTCATTTTTATAATGTATAAACAACTTCCGATAACACCTGTGAGGTTTACCGGTATTTTATCCTTTCTATCTTCCTGTCCACCAAACCGGGGTATCGTGGTCATTCTTATGAGCAACAGCCGCAAAATTGTCTGGATTGGTTGTTTCCTCACTCGAAGGATAATAAAATCTTTCCATCCAGACCCATTTCGTTGAAACAGGGGCTAAAATTCCGTATTCTTTTTGCAGGCGTCTGGTTTCACTCCATATCTCCCAATAATTGAGTACGTTCAGATGAACTATTTTCTGATAGTAAATTTCTTTAATCTTATCAGTATTGCTAAGACTGGAAAAATAGGCCGATTTGTTATCCAGGAAAGCTTCAATTTCCGTTGTCGCTGGTTTCGTTGGCTGCGATCCTTCCATGATATTTGAGGGTATAGCCGGACTTGTTGTCTCATCAAAGGTATTATTTTTATTGGTTTCGTAGTACCAGTCGATCGACAGGGATATCGCCTTTCTATATTGTGCTACAGGATCGATACTACCAGCTTTTTCCGGGAACCGGATTGCTGCTTCAGCTAATAACAGATGACTTTCTGTTGCCGTAAAGGCCGGATATTCCATGTCATAATTGAAATATGTCATCTTGTTGTAAAACGAAAAATGGGGGTCCAGATGATCATCATAGTTCCAGTCTTTGGCTGTATTTATCCGGCTTTCATCATAGCCTAATGCCTGCATATCGGACTCTATATTCGCGAACTGGTCAGATCCCCACGCATCGCATCCTACGTAATCGCCAAACGTATTAGGCTGAAAAACAACATACAGGCGAGGATCAATCTGGTCTTCCGGAGTTCCGGGACCTTCATAACCAAATATATCCCGCACAAATAATCTCGGCGCATGAAAATTATACCACATTTCCTTCATTGCCCTCGGCCAGTAATATTCCATAACATGGGCGTAATCTGTTTCGGCCATCCCTATAAAATCTTCTGCTTCGGAAACAACAGGAAGATTATTGCTTATAATATCTCCGATTATTTCCCCGGACGTTACCGGATCGACAATAGACATACGCATTGCCATTCGCAGGCGCATCGAGTTAGCAAACTTTCTCCATTTTAAAACATCCCCATCATTCAGTATATCATGAACCTTAAATTTTTCATGAGCGAGAGAATTATTCAGGGTTAAGTCTGCCAATGCGGTTTCAATCTCTTTTAATTCGGTCAGCAACGAATTGTAGATGTATTCCTGTGTATCATATTTCGCCCAAAATTTGTTTTGGTAAGCACCATTCGCTTCAGAAAAGGGGACATCGTCGTAAATATCCGTCAGGCGCTGAAACATATATGCTTTAACAATATTGATGCAGTATACATAAATTTCATAGTCGGCTCTTTCGTCTTCAGGCAAACTGTTTAACATCAGATTGATAACCGGTATATTTTTATTGAAATCGACATACGTTTTATTGAATTGTGTTTCCCTCAGTGTTTCGCCCGACCAACCGGTCCAGGCTGTTATACTATTATCAGGTACATTGTTATAATATGCATACGGAAATGTTCCCAATCCCATTAAACAGTTAAAAGCCCGGGATTGATGATATCCTGGTCCGTACTCCAGACGAAAGAGTTCGGTTGGTTGTAATGCACCGGTGAACAGCATTTCAAAACTGGGTTGAGTTTGTTTTTCCGGGTCATAAAACTCATCTTCCAACTGATTCTGGCATGAAAAAAGAGTTAAAAATACCCCGAGAACTACAATCAGGACTGTTCTCATTTTTAATTTGTTGTTATCTTTTATCTTCATAGTAGTAAGTATTAAAATCCTAATTTAATTTCACATCCAATACTTCTTACTCCCGGCATCCCTGAATATTCGGTAAATTCATTGGTTCCGGCATACGATTCAGGAGTTACATTAGGAGCATCTTTGTATAGGTATGCAATGTTGTTTCCGAATACAGACAAACGTACTTTGCTGAGGAATGTTTTATTTATCAGTTTTTGGGGTAACTCATAACCTATTGTAATCCTTCTCAGAGCAATGAAATCGCTTTTATAAACTGCATCTTCCGTAATATCCATATAGCCTTGCCAGTAAGTTTTTTCATAATATTCCTGAGCAGAAATCAAAATGTCATTTAGTGAACCATCCGATTTAACCCCTGGCAGTATCACCCCATCGTGAAGAATAAAATTGTACTTAGAATCGGCTGGCACTCCTGATGAATGTGAGTCGAGCCGTTTTTTCTCATTATTTTCATTTACGTAATATGGTAAACCACCACGTGCCTCATCTCTGTATTTGAGTGATTCAACACCGGTACCATTTCCTTTCAAATACATGTTTGTTTGAGAAATAAGGGTTCCTCCAAACTGGAAATCAAAATCAAAATCAAGGTACAAACCTTTATATGAAACGTTTGTATTCAGTCCACCCGTTAAATCAGGTATTTGCTTCCCAATTTTTATTTGTTGTTCAGTATCAAATTCATAAATACCATTGGTTGAATCTACAATCAGATTTCCACTATCATCCCGTTTCCAGGGATTAATAAAGATTTCTCCATATTCTTCCCCCACCTTTGCTTCCATGCTTGCACCGGTTACTCCCCATAACGGCAATACTTCAACACCGCTTGACAGCTCATTGATTTTTGTATTGTACCTGGCGAGATTTAACGTAGTGTTCCAGACAAAATTTCTTGTAACTACTGGTTTCCCTGTAATTTGTAATTCCAACCCTGAGTTCTGGACATCCCCGGCATTGGTTATGATGCTGTTGACCCCGGAAGATCTGGGAACATCAAGGGCAATAATCTGGTCGTAAATGTTTGACCTGAACCAGGTAAAATCAATCCCTAACCGGTTTTGTTCAAAGAAATTTACTTCAAACCCTAATTCGACTTCTCTTTTCCTTTCGGGTTTTAAATTTTCAGGAGGTAATTTTCCTTCTGCAATTCCGGTTTCAAAATCAGCAGGAGGCAAACTACTTGATGAAGTTGCATAGGCAATGCCATTATAACTGTTTATATCGAAAGCAAGGTTCCCGAAATAAATGGGTCCGGGACGGCCAACATCAGCAAACGAAGCCCTTAACTTTGCATACTTGATAACATCAGGCAATGCCAGAGTTTCGCTGGCAATCCATGAAAGACTTACTCCCGGGTAGAAATAGCTGTTATTATCAGGCGGTAATATCGAAGACCAGTCGTTTCGGCCCTGTACCTCAAAGTATACCTGATTGCGGTAAGAAAGCTGGGCCGAAGCTAATACTCCGTAAAGCACACTTGATTTGCGGCTCCCGGAACCTTCCGATTTTACATCTTTACTGCTGTTTCCCAATGAAAACCAGTTTTCAACAAGGAAATTTTTTGTCAGTGATTTAACATTCCGGTCGATAAACCGTTCGTATACAAAACCTACCAATCCGCTGATATCAAAGTCATCGTTAATTTTTTTGTAGAAGTCCAGGTAAGCATTGTTATAAAGATTAAAAATGTTTCTTTCCTCAACTGAATAATATCCCTGAGAAGAATCTTCACTGAGTGGCTTAACCATTTTTTTCTTTACTTCGTTTAATTTTCTGGTCATATCAAAACCCGAACGAAGAGTAAGCGACAACCATTTTGTGAATTCAATATTTACATTTACAGATTGTAGAAGATGGTGCCTTGTTTCATCAAAATCATTTTGATTTTGATTCCAGAAATATTCACTTCCAATTCTGGTAACCAGATCGCCTGCAGCTTCTGATCTTTCTTTCGACCGGAAATACCAGTACACCCCTGTTTCATCCACAATATGTTCTTTCCACAACTCCGTTTTCATGTCCCTGTTTATACCGTAAGTAACCAAACCGTCCTGCATTCTGAACGGGGCATTATGATTGAAGGTGTAGTAATAGTTACTAATGTAACCGGCCGTTATTTTATCGGAAATATTCAATTTCCCATTGAAACTGAATATATGGTTATCCTGATAAGCGCCGATAACGGTACTGGTAAATTTTTTATTTGTATATCCCAAACGGACGTTGCCCATATCACCGGCATTCGACAGGGAGAATCCGTTGGTACGCAAATGACCGGTTCGGAAAATCTCTTTGAAATTATCTGGTTGTGGCGAATATGGCCTCATTTGTCCGTCCCACCATAAAATGTCCCGACCATCCATTTTGGGGCCAAAACCTGCAGCTCCGGTACCGTAATAAATTGGTGTTAAAGTGCCGTTTACTTCTTTATATAAAAATCCGTCGGCATCGGTAAGTGTTGGATCAGGTAATGCAGTTCCAACGCCTGAACCTGTACCAAATTCATTTTGGAGTTTTGGATAATAGGCAACATGGTCCCAGGTAAAACTGGAATTAACTTCCACCCCAAGACCTTTTTTTCTGGTTCCCGATTTTGTTGTAATGAGGACCACCCCGTTTGCACCGGCATACCCATAAAGAACAGAAGCTTTTGCCCCTTTCAGTATCTCGATCGATTCGATATCCTCAGCATTTATGTCGTTTATACCTGTTCCTTTGTCACGTCCGTCACGATCATTTCTGTTCATCCCTGTATTTTCATCGAAGATTGGAATACCATCGACAACAAATAATGGTCTTGTCGAAGAGGATTCGTTGAGTGAGACCGAATTTCGGATATTAATAACCATACCTCCGGTTGGGCCGTTGGCTGTTCCTGAAATTCGTACACCTGCTGCTTTACCGTAAAGTGATGTCAGGGGATTTACCGGAATACCACTTTTTACAAGCTCTTCCGACTTTATTGAACTGACGGAATAACCTAATGCTTTTTTTTCCCTTTTTATCCCCAGAGCAGTAACAACAACTTCATCAACACCGATAGCATCTATCTTCATTTTTACATCAATGGTTGGTCGTCCATTGATGGGTTCTTCAACGGTTGTCATACCAACAAATGAAAAAACAAGTGTGGCATTTTGGTCAACTTTAATCTGGTATTTTCCATCAATATCTGTAATTGTTCCTGAGGTTGTCCCCTTTATAGATACAGATACTCCCGGAATACCAGCACCATCGTCAGCCGATGTTACAGTTCCGCTTACATTCATTTCCTGTGAAAATGAAGTAAAACTGAATGCCAGAAGTAACCCCATGATCAGGCCAAATCTAAACAAGCAGTTGTTTCTTTTGTAAAATCTCTTTTCCATAAAATAGTGTTTGGTTACAAATTAATTGTCTGTGATTCTGCTAATATCAAAATTAGACCGGATGGGAAGCTTTATTATTATAAAGTATATCTACAATAATACTACAATGCTTTTTACGCATATTAACAAAATCACTACATCTTCCCATAACTGCCATAAATGTCAGTTTTTGAATGGTTTTCGATATTCAATGGAAGAGCATTTGCCTCTGTTGAGGATATGATTAAGTAGAAAATTAGAAGGTTGCCAGGTAGCAAACAAGGTTTTCTTCACGCGGCAGGTTCATTTTTTTACGAAGACGGGAACGGGCAACATCAATGCTTTTACTGCTTTGGTATGTTATTGAGGAGATTTCCTTAGTAGTCATGTTCAGGCGCAGGAAAGCACAAATCCTTCGTTCGTTGGGAGTAAGGTTGGGATGTTTTTCTGCAAGTTTCCGGTTAAAATCCTTATGAACTTTGGTAAAACGTATTTCAAATTCTTTCCAACTGTCTTCTTTTTGATTGTGCCTTAATCTGTCGATAATTTGCTGTACTTTCTTTTTATTTTCCTTTTTTACCTCCAGTTCCTGCAAATCTTTTACAATTCCGCTGATGAATTCTGCATTTTTTACAATGCCTATTGTTTTTGATGTCAGTTCGCGGTTGCGTAATTCCAGTTCCCTTGTCAGCCTGGCATTTTCATCTTCTTTTTGCCGGAGTTCCAGAGTGGCTATTTCTTCCTGCTGTACGTGCCAGATTCGCTCTTGTTTCCGTTTCATGCGGAAGCGGTTCATTATAAAAATGAATATCAACAATACAAAAACAAAAAATAAAATGATACAATTTCCTATGGTGTTTCGTTTATGTATCTCGCTGTTTAACCGTTCTGTTTCTAACCGGTGTTTTAGAGTTTCAACACTAAATTGCAGATTGGCAAATTTCAGGTTGTCGTTTACTCTTTGTAACGAATCGCGAATAACATTAAGACGTTGGTAGAACTGATAGGCCTTGCTTACCTGACCTGTTTCATAATACGTATTTGACAGAACTTCCATTAAGTCTGTCAAATACTGGCTGTAATTATTCTCTTTCGATTCTTTTAATGCTTTTTCGGCACATGACATTGCCTTATTAAATTGATTTATTGCTTTGTATGCCTTTGCCAGGCTCAGGTTTTCGATAACAATCCACATGTAATTATCAATTTTGTCGAAAACTTCCAAGGCCTGGTTATATTTCCCGATTGCCTCTTTGTAGTGCTGGTCGGCCATATAAATATCACCCATACGGGAAGCTGTAATTGCCTTGTTCTTGAAATTATTGGATTTCTCATATAACTCGTCGGCAATTTGCAGATGCTCAATTGCTTTATCATATTGCTTCATGTAAGAATAAGCATCTGAAATATAAATATTTGAATGAGCCAATTCAAAAAGCCCTTCTGTTTCCTGTCGTATTTTGTAGGCTTTCATAAAGAAATTCAAAGCTGATTCATATTCTTTGGTATTCAGTTTTACCAGCCCAATATTGTTGTAGGGCACAGCTAAACTTCGAATATCCTTTTGCCGCTCAAATATTTCAATTGAATTATGATAATATTCAAGAGCCCGGTCGTAATTGCCAATTGAGTAATAAACATTTCCTATGTCGATAAGAGAAAATGGGACGGCTTTGGGGTCATTTGAATCTTCTGCAAATTTTAAGGCAGTGTAGTAGGCATCCATTGCCAGAAAATTTAGTCCGAGGTCGAAATATACATTACCCAGTTTATTATAAACCGTACATTTTGTATTTGGGGTACTGACTTCTTCAGCAATTGGTATAGCCTCTTTTATAAATTCAATGGCTTTGTAAGGGGCCGAATCTTTATTCGTTTCAGAGAGCTTGATTAGCGTGTTCATTTTTTCAACACCCGACTGGTGTCCGATAACACTTTGCAGGCTGTCAACTGTTGAGGGGAATGCTGTTATCCATAAAAACGACAATATTACTATCAACCCGCATTTTTGCATGAAATAATAATTTTTAAATCAAGTTAGGAATTTATCCTTTTTTGCTGAAGAATAAAGGATAATTACAATTGCAATTCCCCTGAAAGCTTTCTTAAAGTTTTAATTAATTGCTCACCAACTCCTATCTTATAGCCATTGGAATAGTAATAATATTTGCCGTTTTGATCGACAACTAAAATAATTGGATATTGAGGTAATGCCAATTTGTGATTTTTTCTCTCAATACTCTTTCTCAATTTCATTTTTTTATCGCAAACATAAATACAGTTTGACGGAATTCCAGGGAACTGGCTAATATCAAGGGTTTGGGCTATACTTTCTTCTTCGAGCAAAAGAATAATTTTCCCGTTCCACTTTTCAAATTGGTCTTTTAAACGGACCAGGTTCCCCATAACATGTTTGGTTGGTTCTTTATCCGGATCAATCCATATAAATATTGCTTCCTGCTTGTCCAGTAATTTTGAAACACGCATATCCTGATCGGTTTCTAAAATATGAATTGTATTATCCAGGTTAATTTCACCCAAAACGTTCAGTTTTTCTTCCGACTTCCTGAATCCGGCATTAAAATGGGTTGTTTCGTTTTCTTTAATTTGGAAGAAGCTGAGTTTACACAATACTGTGCCGTTATTTTTCCTGATCCCGGTCGAAAGCACATAGTCCCCGGTATTTAATTCAATCTTATCAGGAAGAGTTGACATGCCTGTATTCCAAGCTAAACCGATGGTCTGGTATATCCCGTTTTCGTACCGGGCGATTGACCAATGTTTGTAATAAAGCGGATCAAACTCTTTTTCGCTGGTGGTAAGATGCAGAAAACCTTTGAGGATAACGGTATCTTTCGCTTCTTTAAACCGAACGGAGCGCCATTCCCCCCTGACAAAATATTCCAAAGCAAAAGATTGCCGGTTAATCCGTGCCGGAATTCCCAGGCTCCGGCATGTAGCAACAAAAAATACATTCAGCGAATATAAATCAGCCATTTTT
This sequence comes from Prolixibacteraceae bacterium, assembly GCA_963662895.1. Taxonomy (GTDB): domain Bacteria; phylum Bacteroidota; class Bacteroidia; order Bacteroidales; family Prolixibacteraceae; genus GWE2-42-39. The sequence continues at coordinate 3,155,926 of OY759981.1, forward strand.
GATTTCATCACACCTACCGGGCTAATTACCACCCGGGAAAAGTCTTCTTCTTCAATCAGGGTAACTTTTTCTTTTATCCAGAAGAATAATGATGAAGGATCGGCCTGGAACAGCGTCTTCTGATTATCGGTAAATGATTGCTGTATAAATGAACGGTAAGGAACAAGGTTTTCGTTGGCAATACGAGGGTTAAGGATATAGTGAATGTAATCTTCGTAATGTGACTTTTTCCAGTTTTCTTTTACATTATTGGCGTTTTTTAGATGGTCGAACAAAACAGACGTTTTTGTGTCTCTTAAATCTTTATCTGAAATAACTTCAAGTACCCGGAGGGTTTCTTCTTTACTAATCGCACTTCCCTGTTCGATAAAATGAATGATTTCCTTCCAGTTTCCTGCACTTTCCCGTATAATCTTCCATAAACGTCCCGGTTCAACATCAAATCTGGAAGCATACCCGTCAGAAGCCGTTGAATCGGGGAAGGTAGACATGTAGGATTTGCGGATTTTATCTTCTTCGCTTAAACGCCGTTTATTTTCTTCGCGGTGATGTGCATCCACCTTCCGGGGAGTATGGTTAATAGGAGGCACCAGATCGAATTGGTCGGTATTTACATTGTCCGGTGTTTTATTAATTACAATATTAACAGTATCAACCTGCTCTATCGTTATTTTTTTGTATCCAAAATTTATTTGGTCGGTAGCCCATACAACAAGATCGCCCAGGGCAGTTGTTATGGAAACGACCCCGGTACTATCTGTTTCTTTTGATGCAATAGATGTTAATTCACCATAATTGAATAGTTTAAAAAATACTTTCGCGGAGTTTACCGGTTTGCTTTCTCTATCTGAAACTTTTATAAATATTTGTTTTACAGGGGTATAGTTGCCTGTAATATTAAGTACCGCAGTTTTTCCCCGGTGGCTGCTAACCGTTTCATTGCCATCATAATATCCGTAAATTGCAGAATTGACCATCATCGCTCGTGTCACAGGTTCTGCAAACCACCCCATGTTAAGTTCAGGCTCGGGTTCACAGGCACCTAAGAAATACCATTTGCCGTTTATCCAAACTTCTACCCATGCATGATTATCGTCGGTGTGAGCCCAACGCGGGGTATAAACTTGCCTTGCCGGAATACCAACTGTACGCATGGCATTTACCGTAAAAACAGCTTCCTCGCCACAGCGTCCCCATGAGGTACGCATTAAACTCAATGGTGAAGAAGTTCGGGCATCAGTGGGCCGATAGGTAACTTTTTCGTGGCACCAGTGATTAATTTCCAGTGCCGCTTTTCTCATATTCATCTCCTCAACTCTCTGTTTCAGTTCATCGTAAACAGCGAGCCGGAATGTATCGAGGTTTTCGTTGCTTACCCGGGATGGCAGTACAAAATGGAAAAATAAATCATCCGGGATCGATCGTCCCCAAGGCATTTCATCGCGTGCTTTTAAAGCTATTTTTACCTGGTCGTAGAAAAATTTTTCATCGTAATCCAGCAAGTCATTTAACGGCATATAAGCGTATAAAAATCTGAGGGCTTCTTTCTCCTTTATGCTCATCTCTTTTTTTAACGCTAAAAACAACTGCTCATTTTTGCCCAATAATAATTGTTTCTGTTTTTGCAGTGCTTGCTGTACCTGTTCTCTGCATGTTTTATTTTTTATCAGGTGGTGTTCGGTACATGTAACCAATAAACCGGTCAAAATCAAAAATACAATCCAATGTTTCATCTTTTCTACATTTCCCTGGTGATCAAGACAAATGTATAACCTGCTTTATTATTGGAATGTATCCGACATATCTATAATATAACTACTTTTACTAAAGGCAATATCTACAATGTATCTACAAATGATATTAATGATTATATATCCACTATGTATTTTCTCTTATTATCTGAACTATTTGTTCCGGCCTTATATTTTTCCCTTTTAAAATATATTTAGCCCTTTCGTAAAAAGGCCTTCTTTTTTTCATCATTTCCCCGATAAACCCGGCCAGTTCTTCTTCCGTTTTTCCTTTGATAATAGGACGTTCCGATTTTGCATGGATTAACCGTTCTACAAGTTCTTCGGTATCCACATCAAGAAAAACACAAAAGCCGGTACGGTTCATCACTTCCATGTTGTCGAAAAAACAGGGTGCCCCACCACCTGTGGCTACAATCACATCTTCAAAAGTGGAGACTTCGTGCAAAACATTTTGTTCCTTCTTTCGGAAATTATCTTCGCCCTCTTCTGCAAAAATTTGTGGAATAGTTTTGAAATATTTATTCTCAAGATAATGATCGAGATCGATCAATGTTAACCCTAGCATTGAAGCTAGTTCGCGGCCTATAGTCGATTTTCCGCACCCCATATAACCTACCAGGTAAATCCTCATAACTAAAATAATGACATTTGGTTTGAGTTTTCTGTTCCAGGGTCTTTCTTCGGACGATCTATTTCGAACGGAATATCATCAGGCTCATCTTGTTCTTGTTCCGGTTCTTCCAGCTCTTTTAAATCTTCGTCTTTTATAATTGGCTCCAGTTCCTTGATGTCTCCCACCTCGTAATTGGTTAACCGTTTCCCTTTTGCCTTGTAGGACTTTACTGCAATAAACTCGTCGACCTCAATGATTTCATTTTCCCGCTGGTCGTTTTTCCCTCCAAATACAATCTCGAACCTGGGATAGCGTACCCAGGTGATACTAACCAGTTTATTACCGGGGGTTTCACCAATAAAATTAATTCGTTTGTTCAGGCCTTCTTCAACCTGAAAACGTTTCACGTAATAGAATCCATGTTCATTATCGAAATAAATTACGGATAATATTTTTCGCGGGTCGAATTTTTCAATAACCAGGATGTCATTATCAAAGTGGTTCGTCAGATCAAAATTATAAAGCTGGTATTCGCCGTTTTTATAGAGTACAAGAATTGAATCTTCCCCCATAAACTCGCCTAAAAACCGGCCTCTTCCGTCTGAATTGAGGCGCAATACATCTTCATCGAACCATATTTTTCGTCCACCAAGGGTGGAAACGCCTTTTTCCTTCAGTACAACCTTATGTACTTCATGTTTCGAGAGAATATTCCCCATTGCAGCGCGTCCTTTGATGGACAGCTCGCCAAAATCGACTTCAAATACCAGTTTTTTGATCCGTGGTTTAGGTTTGAGAGTAATCTTTAATACTTCGGCTTCCCCGTTAGAATTTGCACTGAAGTAAAGAATTCTTGAACCTGATGTTCCCCGTGTCAGGTCATACTCTTTGTCGCGGGTAACGCCGGTAACCGGAAACCGTTTCATATAGGTTACCCCGTTTTTGCCATCACGGTAAGCCACGTTGTAAATGGTACGCTTGTCGTTTTTCTTAAAAACAGTTACATATTGAATATTTTTTCCGAAGAAAGCTTTTTCCGGAACTTTGGTCACTACATAAGTTCCGTCTTTTCTGAAAACAATAATATCGTCAATATCAGAACAGTCGCAAATGTACTCCGATTTTTTCAGGCCTGTACCTATAAATCCTTCCTGCCGGTCGATATACAGCTTTTCGTTGGCAACTACCACTTTCGTCGCCACGATGTTTTCAAAGCTGCGAATTTCGGTACGGCGCTCCCTTCCCTTTGAATATTTGCTTTTTAATTGTTTGAACCATTTTATGGTAAAGGGAATAATATTTTCGATATTATAGACGATTTCTGCAATCTCGTCTTCAATGGACTGGATATGGTTGCTTGCCTTGTCTGAATTGAACTTCAGAATACGGCCCATTTTTATTTCCATTAATCTTAGTATGTCGTCGCGGGTAACTTCCCTTTTCAGCCTTGGTTTCCATGGTTCCAGACGACTATCAATATGAATAATGGCTGCATCCATATTGACGGCATCTTCAAATTCTTTGTCTTTGTAGATTCGTTCTTCAATAAATATTTTTTCGAGTGAAGCAAGGTGCCATGCTTCTTCGAGTTCCGATTTACGGATTTCCAGTTCCAGCTTCAACAGGGCGACCGTGCTGTCTACATTGATTCTCAGTATTTCACTAATGCCGATAAAGTGAGGCTTGTCGTTTCTGATAATGCAACAGTTGGGCGATATCGATACTTCGCAGTCGGTAAAAGCATATAAGGCATCAATGGTCTTGTCTGAAGAAATTCCGGGGGCCAGATGAATCAGTATTTCAACATTTTCAGCTGTATTATCATCAATTTTTTTAATCTTGATTTTGCCTTTGTCATTCGCTTTGATAATGGACTCGATCAGCGAACCGGTTGTTTTTCCATAAGGGACTTCAGTAACCACGAGGGTTTTATTGTCCCTTTTCTCGATTTTTGCCCTGATCTTCACGTTGCCTCCGCGAAGTCCGTCGTTATATCTCGAAAAATCAGCCGACCCGCCGGTCGGGAAATCAGGGTAAAGTTCAAACTCCTGACCCTTCAGGTAAGCGACACAGGCGTCAAGCAGTTCGATAAAATTGTGCGGGAGTATTTTGGAGGCCAGTCCCACGGCAATCCCTTCCACCCCTTGTGCCAGCAAAAGCGGAAATTTTACCGGGAGGGTGACGGGTTCTTTATTTCTTCCGTCGTATGATAGTTGCCAGTTTGTAGTTTTCGGGTTAAAAAGTATCTCAAGTGCAAATTTCGACAGACGGGCCTCTATATAACGCGGAGCAGCCGCACTGTCGCCGGTGAGTATATTTCCCCAGTTTCCCTGTGTCTCGACCAGCAAGTCTTTTTGTCCCAATTGAACCAGCGCGTCGCCAATCGACGCATCGCCATGAGGGTGATACTGCATGGTTTGACCAATAATGTTGGCCACCTTGTTGAAACGCCCGTCATCCATTACTTTCATGGCATGCAGGATTCTGCGTTGTACGGGCTTCAAGCCATCGTCGACATAAGGCACTGCACGTTCCAATATTACATAGGAGGCATAGTCAAGAAACCAGTCTTTATACATTCCCGAGAGATAATTGATGTTCTCAATCATTTCTTCTTTCTGGGATTCTTCTCCACTTAAATATTCTTCGGTCATCTTTTTTGTATAAATTCTTCCTGATATATCTTACAACTCATCTTTTTCTACATACAGGTTGTCAATAATAAAATCCTGTCGTTCCGGGGTATTTTTGCCCATGTAAAATTCCAGCATCTGAGCCACTGATTCATGCCGTTTCATTCGTACCGGGTCGAGCCGTATATTGGGACCTATAAAATGTTTAAATTCATCGGGCGATATTTCTCCCAACCCTTTAAAACGGGTTATTTCAGGATTTTTACCCAGTTGTGATATAGCCTTTTCCCGTTCTTCGTCCGAATAACAGTAAATGATTTTTTGTTTATTCCGAACCCTGAATAAAGGGGTTTGCAAAATAAATAAATGTCCTTTTCTGATCAGTTCAGGGAAGAATTGCAGGAAAAAGGTAATCAGCAACAGGCGGATATGCATACCGTCGACATCGGCATCGGTGGCGATAATTACTTTGTTGTAACGAAGGTCATCTATACTTTCCTCAATGTTGAGAGCGGCCTGTAGCAGGTTAAACTCTTCGTTTTCGTATACGATCTTCTTGGTTAACCCGTAAGAATTAAGGGGTTTTCCTTTCAGACTGAAAACGGCCTGGGTATTCACGTTTCTCGATTTGGTGATGGACCCGGAGGCTGAATCCCCCTCGGTAATAAAAATACTGGTTTCTACTTTCAGCGCATCGTTACTGTTGTAATGGATACGGCAGTCACGCAATTTACGGTTATGCAGATTAGCCTTCTTGGCACGTTGCTTGGCCAGTTTTTTTATTCCTGAAATGGCTTTTCGTTCGCGTTCCGATTCATGTATGCGGCGAAGTAAAACCTCGGCAGTATCCGAATTTTTATGCAGGTAATTATCAAGTTCCCTTGTAATGAAATTCATTATAAAATTTCTGACACTCGGTCCTTCAGGTCCAATATCTTTGGAGCCCAGCTTGGTCTTGGTCTGTGACTCAAAAACCGGTTCTTCAACTTTGATGCTGATGGCAGCTACAATAGATGCCCTTATATCGGAAGGGTCGAAATCTTTCTTGTAAAAGTCGCGGATGGTTTTCACCAATGCTTCGCGAAAGGCCGTCAGGTGTGTTCCTCCCTGCGTGGTGTGCTGACCGTTTACAAATGCATAATAATCTTCACCGTACTGGTTTCCGTGGGTGATAGCTACCTCTATATCACCGTTTTTCATGTGAATAACCGGGTAAAGAGGGTTCGATTCCATGTTTTCTTCCAACAAGTCGCGCAAACCGTTTTTCGACTGGAATTTTTCTCCGTTCATGTTGATAATAAGCCCGGCATTCAGGAAGGTGTAATTTTTCATCATGTTCACCACGTAATCGTTGATGAAATGGTAACTTTTAAATACCTCCCCGTCAGGGACAAAACCAACATAAGTTCCGTTAGGCTCTTCGCTCGGGACAATTTTATTTTCCCTGGTGATAATACCCTGGCTGAATTCAACTTCTTTTACTTCCCCTTCCCGGAATGATTGAATGGTGAATTTTGAAGAAAGGGCATTGACGGCTTTGATACCAACCCCGTTCAACCCAACCGATTTCTTAAATACTTTCGAATCATACTTGGCTCCGGTATTCATCTTCGAAGCAACATCCACCAGTTTCCCCAGAGGAATGCCCCGTCCGTAATCCCGAACAGAAACCAGTTCATTACTTACGTACACGTCAATTTTTTTCCCGTTTCCCATCATGAATTCGTCGATGGAATTATCCATGACTTCTTTCAATAATACGTAAATGCCATCGTCATATGCCGAGCCATCGCCAAGCTTACCGATATACATCCCCGGACGTTTTCGAATATGCTCCTGCCAGTCAAGTGTTTTAATTGATCCTTCGTCGTATTGTGGAGTCATAATTTTCAATTTGCACAAATATAATCAAATCTAAATCGCTTCAAATCATGATTAAAACGCAGTAACTAACAACGTTTGGTTGAAAACTTTGAAGGCATATGCTAAGATTTGACTGTCAGAAAGGTAGTTTGTTAAGAAAAAAAGAAGTAAACCCGGCGGTTTATTCCATGTTATGTTTTTTTAAGAGTTAAAAACATTTCGGGTTTTGAGTTTTAATTATCTTTGCGCGAACATGATTCAGAAATTAAGCTATACCATTATATTATTACTTTTCGCCAGCACCTGTTTGTTGGCGCAGATAAAAAATTTCGGCGAATCAGGAGGAGACGAGCGTTCTGGAATGGATGAGGGGAAAGATATGCAGAAAAAAAAATCGGTCCCTTCAAAAATCAGGAACTGGAAACTGGAGGAGTATGGTGCGGCGCTTGTAAAATTGAATCTTGATACTGCCCTGAATTTTTTTCATGATTATCAGCCTTATAATAAAATTTGTTTTTCGAATACATATACAGGAACGCTGGGCGGGGCTTATATTGCCAACGATTTTTTCAAACGGAAATACAATTCTGATTTTTATTTTTTCCACTCGTTTGATGCCTATGGGTTATTTCCCTCCCAGATTCAGTATTATAATACCACAACTCCGTATTCGTTTCTTGATTATAGTCAGAGCGAAAACAAAAATCTCAGGACAGAAACACGTTTTAACGCATTTTTTACACAAAATGTGAATGAAAAATTTAATGTTGCATTTTTTTACTACCAGGGCCGGTCTAAAGGGTATTATGACAGTGATGACGATGACAGCAAATATCATAATGTTGGTTTGTTCGGGAGTTATCAGTCAGACAAGCTGGTAATACATGGGAATGTAATCTTTAACCGGGTAGCAACAGAGGAAGATGGAGGTATTGAACCCGGGCAGGATTTAAATGAAGAACAATTAAACCTGAACCTGAATGATGCCGATGCAGAAATAAACAACACTACTGCTCATTTTACTACTGAATACAGGCTGGGCAAGTTTGTGGAAGAGGACGACGGTGAATTTATCGAAGAAAAGTTTATCCCCCGGACCAGTTTTATTTATGATGTTGAATTCTCGGGGAATGAACGTTCGTTTTCCAAAGACGATGTCGGAGACGGTTTCTTTAAAAACGTGTACCTCAATTCGAAAAAGACTGATGACCACACAAAATATTCACGCTTTACCAATGTTTTTCAGATTAAATTTTATGAAGCCCCGGATCGTAAATATACTTTTGGGAAAAGGGTTTTCATCGGGCATGACCATTTGGGGTACCGATATCCGGAAATGAATAATAATGCTACAGAGATTGTTTTTGATGTACCCGGCTTATATTCGCTGAAAGACGGCTCTTTCATCCTGCAGGGATATATCTGGGATATAGTTCCAAGTGTACGATACAGCTACAAACGTAAACAATATAATAGTTTCCTGGGGGGTGCCATTTATCGGTCTGAAGGAAAATTCTGGCAATGGAATGCCAGTGGAAAAATGTATTTTGGAGGATACCGCCAAGGGCAAACCGAGATGGAAGGTTACATCAATAAACCCCTGAAGATAGGAAAGGACACCACTTCCCTGAGGGTTGAAGCAAGCTTGAAAACACTGGTGCCCGATTATTTTGAGCAGAATTATTATTCGAACCATTTCCAGTGGAAAAATAATTTCGATAATATCAATGAAATGATTGTACGAGGAAAAATACAATCACAAAAATTCAAGGCAAGCATTGGCCTTAACTATGCACTGATTGGCAACTATATTTATAACGATGAAGACGCGTTACCTGCCCAGGCCAGCAATGAATTTTTGATTCTTTCGGCCTGGTTGGATAAAGATTTCGAGAGTACCCACTGGTTGGTGCGTTCGCGTGTTTTATGGCAATCGGTCAGTGAAAGCAACTATCTTCACCTGCCCGACTTTGCTGCTTATTTGAGCCTGAATTACAGAACTATACTTTCAAAAGTAATGCATACCCAGATTGGTTTCGATGCCAGATATACAACAAAATTTTATGCCGATGCTTTTGAACCTTCAACCGGACGGTTTTACCTGCAAAATGAACAACAGATAGGAAATTATCCGTTTATTGATTTTCATGTAAACCTGAAGCTGAAGCGTACAAGGTTTTTTTTCAATCTGATGAACCTGACTACCGGATTCTTAGATGGTAATTTCTGGGCTGCCCCTTCGTATCCCCTCTACAAAAGAACATACCGGATTGGTCTTGCCTGGTCATTTTATAACTAAGTATTAATCATGGTCTGCATGAAACAGATTTCCATATTTATATTTTCACTTATCCTGACCGGGTTATTTTCATCATGCAATTGGGGAAAACCCGGCAGAGAAGAGAAAGAGACTCGTAATTTCGACCTGAAAAAAATCTTTGAGTCGGGGCAACTGCGGGTAGTGGTCGATTATAATTCGACCAGCTATTTCGTATATAAAGGCCGGCCCATGGGCTTTCAATACGAATTATTGCAGGAACTGGCAAAAGACATGGATGTTGAACTGGAAATTGAGGTTAGCAATAATCTGGACGACACATTTAAAGGATTACGCCGTAAAAAATTTGATCTTATTGCCAAAAACCTGACAGTTACCAGAACCCGTATGCAATCGTCCGAATTTACAACTCCCCTGATGCAGACCCGGCAGGTACTGGTCCAACGTAAACCCGATAATTACAAGGAAATGTCGGCCATGAGTATTGAAAACCATTTGATCCGGAATCAGCTCGATCTGGCAGGAAAAACCGTATATGTCCAGAAAAACACCTCATATTATAAACGGATGCTTAACCTTTCCGAAGAAATAGGCGCTGAAATATTTATTAAGCAAGACAGTATTTACGGGGTAGAGCAACTGGTTGCCATGGTAGCCAACGGAGAAATAGATTTTACAGTCTGTGATGAGAATGTAGCTAAAGTGAACCAGACCTATTATCCGAACCTGGATGTAAAAACCCCGGTCAGCTTCCCGCAAAATATAGCCTGGGCTGTCAGGAAAGATTCGCCTGGCTGGCTGGAATACCTGAACAATTGGATAGCTAATTTTACTACTACCGCCAAATTCAGAATACTGTACCGGAAATATTTCGAAAACAGTCGTTCGAGCATGATGGTACATAACGATTATCATTCGTTAAAAGGGCGGTTTTCGGAATTCGATGATATTATAAAAGAGGAGAGCGCAGGAACCGGTTTTGACTGGCGTTTGATCGCTGCCATTATTTACCAGGAATCGCAGTTTGATCCTCATGCCCAGTCGTGGGCCGGTGCTTACGGGCTGATGCAGGTGCTGCCCGAAACGGCTGATATGTTCCGGATAAACGATATTGAGGAGCCCCGGATGAATATCCGTGCAGGAATTAAAAACCTGCAGTGGCTCGAAGAACAGTTTACTGATATTCCTGATTCGACCGAGCAGATAAAATTTACACTGGCAGCATACAATGTCGGCCTCGGGCATGTGAAGGACGCCCAAAGGCTGGCCCGGAAATACCACAAGGATCCCGGCAAATGGACAGGTAGTGTTGACTATTTCCTGTTAAACAAATCAGCATCGAAATATTACAGAGATAAAGTTGTAAAATGGGGATATTGCAGGGGAGAGGAACCGTTTAATTATGTGAATAATGTGATATCGACTTATATGCACTATAAAAATGCTATCCCGGAACTGGCTGATAATACCTGGTGAGTTCGAAGAATTCGGATAAAATCATGGCTGTTGCGCCCCAGACTATCTCGCTGTTGAATGGATAATAGGGAACCATAACAGTTCCTGTAAAAGTGTTGAGTTCTGTTTCCTCCAGCTTTCCATTCTCCATGAAATCCTGAACAGGGAATAATATAATTTTTTCCACTTCAGATTCATTAATCCAGAAATGCGGTTTTTGGTCAGTCCAGGCGATGTAAGGATGGATAATAAAGTTACTGACCTGGATATACAGATCGGAAAGTTTACCCACAATTTTATAGGAACCAGGATTAAGGCCAACTTCTTCTTCAGCCTCACGCATTGCTGTCATTCGTGGCGATGGGTCACAGGTTTCGACTTGCCCTCCCGGGAAACCAATTTGTCCGGGATGGTGTTTCATACTGGCCGGGCGTTTGATCAGGCAGGTAAAAAGCCGGGTATCTTCAGGGAAAAGCAGGAACAGCACCCCGCTGTGTTTTACTTTCAAAAATTCATCTGACGATGGCGCCAGTTTGCAACCAGGCGGAACCAGTTTCCGGTGTGCCTCTATCCCCGGAAGCTCCTTCGTAAATGCGTTAGCCAAATATTTTATAAATTGATTTTGCATGATTAAATATAAAAAAATATAGCAGGAATACTTGCTAAACCGGGCTCAAAATTTCAAACTCTACAGAGAAATTTTGTTCGTAAATCATCCTTCCCTCGCTGGTGGTTTAATTCAACAGATAAAAAAACAGAGGGGCACAGAGTTTTTGAACAGCCCCATTGTTGCGTGCATGCCAATAGCACACTTGACTCCACTGCAATATTTTTTGAACATATGCACGCTTCTGACCCCAACACAAGGGGAGAAAACTAAAAATCTATCCGTTTTACCCTAACCGGATAGATTTTTCGTTTTTGAAGGAATCTGTCGAAGTAGAATTATTTTATAACGACTTTGACAACTACCGGCTGGTGGTCTGAAGGAAACCTCTGATCTTTATTGTCGGTTAATACTCCGTATTTTAATACATCAATCTGACTGCTTACAAAAATATAGTCGATTCTTTTGTCCATAGCAGCATTAAAATTAAAACTGTTGAATGTCCCTGCAGGGCCATAAGGAGGCATTGCCGAAACCTGGCGTGAATCTCTCAGTAGAGTTTGCATGGTTTTAATCTGCTCTGTTTCTGGCGTCGAATTGAAGTCGCCAACACAAAACACAGGAAAATCTCCAGCTATATCCTGAATCTTTTTCACCATTAGTTTTGCCGATTCTTTCCGGGCAACCACCCCCTGATGATCGAAATGGACACAGAAAAAGAAAAATTCTTTCGATGTTTCCAGGTCCCGGAATTTGCCCCATGAACATATTCGGTTACAACAGGTGGCATCCCATCCACGCCCGGGGTTATCAGGCGTTTCTCTCAGCCAGAAATCGCCCGAATCGAGTAGTTTAAACCGGTCTTTTCTGTAAAAAATAGCCGAATGTTCTCCTGCGTCTTTTCCATTATCCCGGCCGTGACCGGTATAGGCAAATTCTTCCATTTCAAGCAGATCGTTTAATTGGCCAATAAACCCTTCCTGGGTGCCGAAAATGTCGAATTCGTGGAAACGGATTAAGCCTTTTACTTCTTCTTTCCGGTTTGGCCAGGCATTAACGCCATCATTCGGATTGTTTTGACGAAGGTTATAGGTAGCCACGACAAGAGGATTATTGGGGCGTGCGTTTGTAATCCCCAAACTGACTAATAAAACAGGTAGTAATAAATATATTCTCTTCATCTTATCTTTTTATAATTAGGTTGAGTAATCTTTATAAAATATATGGCAACGATTTTGTCAAAATTAATTATTTTCTCTAATTTTTATAAAAAGAAAGATTAAAAAAAGCTGTCGTATCACGACAGCTTTTTTTAGCGAATACAATATATATTGATTATACTTTTGCTTTGTGGGTAGTTTTAATGATCACGGCAGCAATTTTGTAAGGATCACCGTTCGATGCTGGCCTTCTGTCTTCCAGACGTCCTTTCCAACCAGCTTCAATAGTTCCGACAGGTATGCGGATAGAAGCACCACGGTCAGAGACACCATAAGAGAAATCATTAATAGATGCGGTTTCATGTTTGCCGGTTAACCGTTGATCATTATATGCCCCATAAACATCGATATGTTCCTTGATGTTCTTTCCAAACTCTTCACAAATGGCCGTAAATACAGCTTTGTCTCCGCAAGTTCTCATCAGACCATTCGAGAAGTTAGCGTGCATACCTGAACCATTCCAGTCCAAATCTTTACCAAGTGGTTTGGGATGCCATTCAACAGCAACACCATACTTTTCAGCTGTTCTCTCCAACAGGTAACGCGCAACCCAGATTTGGTCACCGGCCTCACAGGCACCTTTAGCAAAAATCTGAAATTCCCACTGCCCGGCAGCCACTTCTGCATTAATACCTTCCACATTTAATCCGGCCTCAAGGCAAAGATCAAGGTGTTCTTCGACAATTTCACGACCGAAAGCATTTTTTGCTCCAACTCCACAGTAATATGGTCCCTGAGGTTTCGGGTAACCATCGGCAGGAAAGCCCAGAGGTTTACCTGTTGCTATATCAAACAAAAAATATTCCTGTTCAAAACCAAACCAGAAATCTTCATCTTCTTCAACAATAGAGGCTCTCCCGTTAGATTCATGTGGAGTCCCATCCGGATTCAATACCTCTGTCATTACCAAATAACCGTTTTTACGATCAGGATCCGAATAAATTGCAACTGGTTTCAGTAAAAGGTCTGAAGAACCTCCTTTTGCCTGTTCTGTTGAAGATCCGTCAAATGCCCAAACCGGACAGTCTTCCAATTTCCCACTAAAATCTTTTTCAATTCTGGTTTTTGCCCTTAAGCTTTGAGTTGGGTTATAACCATCAAGCCAAATGTACTCAAGTTTTGCTTTCATCATGCGTTATTTTATTAATTAATTCTTATTAATTGCAAAGAATGTCAGCAAAAATATAATATTTTGACATTTATACGAAGTTTCAATAATTATATCTCAAAAAAAATTAAGACAAATTTTACAAATGACATAATATTATAAAATACCCCTCTTCAAAATTAAGGGGATAAAAAATAATACTCCATGTGATTGCATTATGCCCTCTGCTATAATACCCTATTCCCGGAATTATGTCGATTTTTTTAGTTCTGCAATTAAAATCCGTGGCACTTTTGCAACACCATCTCTTCCCATTTTAAAATTTTCGTCATCCCTTTTTCAGCAAAATAGCTTTTTACCCGGTTGAAATTCCATTCAGAAGCAGCCAGTAAAAAATCGCCGCCCCAGGCTCCAAGCGATTTTATAGCTCCACCGAAACCGGAAAACAACCGCTCCTGAACCGGAACCTGACCAATAAGGAAAGCTGTTTTCTGTTCGTGTATTTTTATTAAGTCCTGAAAATCATTCAGTTTTTTGCAGATAGAGAATTGTTCTGTTAATGCTGATATTTCGTTCTTCATGGCTTCAGAGACTCTAAAATTTTTTCCTGTGATTGCCTCTCTGGTTCCCTTCTTTCTACCCGAATACACCAAATACAAATTTTCAGCAAACGGATAATTCACTTCAACCGGTTTTGCGGCTTGTCCTTTTACATATAAAATTGGCCCATTGGCCCGCGTACAGGCGATGTCGAACCCTGAACCATGAAACACTTCCTCATTCAGCACAAACGGATCGACTTTTGCCCAGGCCGCCAGGTTAGCCACTAGCGTACTGCTGCTTCCCAAGCCCCATTGCGGGCTAAAATCAAGCACGGTTTTTACCAATGTCCCGGGATCGATGCCAAATTCAGAGTTTAACTCATGAGCAGTTTTCAATAACAGAATAAGAGTTTCAGCTATTGCCCTGTCGCTTGTCTTTTGTATACTGAAATCCCCGGAGTTGAATTCAGCAGAAAACCATAGCTGATCGCGATAAAAGGATTGCCAGGAGAAAATTGAATGATCAATTCGAACAGACTCTTCCTTTAAATTCTTGGGGGCAGAGTGACAGAGTATTGGAGGAATAACAGACAATGATTGTCCAAATTTGACTGGTAATGCCAGTGCTTTGGCTCCGTACAATACAAAATATTCGGCTGTAAGAATGATTTTTCCGTTTGCAAAAAATTCAACTGATGATTTTTGCATCCCATTTCCTGTTCAAAAAGTTTTCTACTTCAGAATAAGAAACCGTTTTGTCGACAAAATGTTTCAGAATTTCGACTCTTTCGCCTTCCGAAACCTGCAATTGATTTAAAATATTACTGAGGTGCATCTTCATGTGTCCGTGCTGAATTCCGCTGGAGATCAATGCCCTGACTGCCGCAAAGTTAGAGGCCAGTCCGGCAACTGCCATATAGCCCATCAACTGAGGGGCAGAGGGATCATCCAGAATCTTCAGGGCAAAAGCGGCCAGGGGATGCACTTTGGTAATGCCTCCGGTTACGCCAACCGCCAGAGGAAGCTCCATTTCAAAACGGAAATATCCATCAATAATGCTTGCCAGGCTCAGGGAGGCATACTGTCCGTTTCGCGAGGCAAAAGCATGAGCCCCGGCCTCTACAGCCCGGAAATCGTTCCCCGTGGCGATAGCCAGTGCATCCATGCCGTTAAAAATTCCTTTGTTGTGGGTCACAGCACGCGGTACATCGTTTCTGGCAATGTGCACGGCTTCCACAAATTTTCCGGCAAATTCCGGGATGCCATCCAAACCGGTAAATTCCGAAACGGGGCATTCAACCCAAACTTTCACCCGGCACCCGGGCGTGTAATTCGATAAAACAGACATGATGATTTCAGCCTCTTTCTCTTCGCCCGAAAAACGTTCATCACCGGCAAAAACCTGCAACAGGGTTTTGGCAAGTTTTTCCAATACCGAATTGATAAAATTGGCACCCATGGCGTCCAGTGTTTCAAAAGAAACATCCAGTTGATAATAATCAGGCAAAATATGAGGTAAATGAAGTAATTCAATTGAAGTGATGCCACCACCACGGGCTTTCATCTTGCTTGTTGCAGAGGAAACACCGGCCAGTAGTTTTTCTTTTATTTCAGGAAATAATCCAGACATTTTAGATGGATTTCCTTTCCATTTAAAATGAACCTGCCCTTTCTTTTCAGTCCCGGTAATTTTGGTGTGAAACCCGCCACGTCCGGCCCAGAAGCCGGCGGCTTTACCTAAAGCCGCCACCACAGAACTTTCCTCCGTAACCAGGGGGAAAGTACGAAATACGCCATCAACCAAAAAGTTGGGAGCAATGGCAAAAGGCATGTGATAATTAGTAACCGGATTTTCGCTCAGTTCGTCGATGATACGCTGAAAATCGCCATCGTCCGACTCGAAAGTGTTCAGCCAGTTCCGGATTTGTTCG
This sequence comes from Prolixibacteraceae bacterium, assembly GCA_963662895.1. Taxonomy (GTDB): domain Bacteria; phylum Bacteroidota; class Bacteroidia; order Bacteroidales; family Prolixibacteraceae; genus GWE2-42-39. The sequence goes on from OY759981.1 coordinate 3,171,930, forward strand.
GTTAGTCCAAGCCGTTCGATCAAAAAATCGATACGCTGTTCCTTATTCTGCTTTGAAAAGCCACGAATGAATTTTCTATTCTGCATAGTCAAAGTTGATTTTCAGAAATGTCCTTGCCAGTTGGTATTGTTCAATCTGTTGGGCAATAAAATTTTTTAATGCTTCGTAAGATTCGTTAGCAGGGTGAAGCACAGCCGAAGCCATTCCGAAAACCGCGGGCAATCGGCTCAAACCTGTATAAAAATAGCCATCGAGCGCATTTTTCACCCCCCCGGAAATGATCAGCTGATGGCATTTTAAATTGTTTTCCGAAGCTACCAGTTCGTTCACATCCCGAACCATTTGTAATGATGTTTGCCCAATCCTGGTAAAGGGATCAAAAGCTTCCTTTCCCGGAGTCCGGGCCAGTTCCACTTTCGAAAAATTAGTACCGCCATAAGCGGCGAACTCAATAGCTGCCAACGGCAATTTCAATAAACGGCGCAGGCTTTCGGGGCCCATTCCTTGTCCTACTTCTTTCACGATCAATGGAAATTTGCAATTAGCCAGCAAATGTTCGATGGAATCAACCGGTGCTTTTTTTATAGGATCGCCTTCGGGCTGAAACCATTCCTGAAGCGGGTTCACATGAACGATCAATCCATCGGCACGCAGGCGGCCAACCAGATCTTCCATTGCTTTTTCCTGACCATTCCCGATTAACTGTTCTACCTGTGCAATTCCCAGGTTGGCATAAAACGGGCGATCATCGCCTATCTCATCGCGCCAGTTGAAATCGTCCCAGTAAGCCTTGTCAAACAATATTTCGCGGCACGAACCAAGTCCCATTCCCAAACCAAATTCGGCACAGGCACGTGCCAGGTTCCCGTTTATCCTGCGCGCAGCCGGTGTCCCTCCTGTCATACTCGATATCCACAGGGGAACCTGCATGGTCTTTTCGAGAAAGGAAAAATTATCTGTTTTTTGTCTGGGATGCCCGGATAACAGTGGCTCGTAGATAAACCTCCGGTCGTGAATTTGCAGGGCACTCTGCGACTGGAGAGCCAATTGAATATGGTCTGATTTTCGGTTTTGGTTCATTACAAATTATTCTTCATCTAAAACAGAACGGGAAATCACCATCCGTAGTATCTCGGAAGTTCCTTCACCAATCTGAAGCAGGCGCTGATCGCGGTAAAAACGTTCGATCGGCCATTCGGGATTGCAAAATAAACCATTTCCTCCAAAAATCTGCACGGCCTCGTCGGCCACTTCACGTGCAATTTCCGAACAATACAACTTCGCCATCGCCGCCTGTTTCCCGTAAGCGTGACCGTGATCCTTGAGCCAACATGCATTGTATAAGGTATTTCGTGCATTTTCAATTTTCAGGGCCATGTCGGCTAATTTAAAGGAAATTACTTGAAATCCGGCCAAACTTTTTCCAAATTGTTTACGCTGTTTAGCATATTTTCTTGCCATACTGAAAGCTCCCTGTGCCAATCCCAGTCCCATGGCGGCAATTGAAAGGCGGCCCGAGTCGAGCGTTTTTAGCATGATCTTCAACCCCTGGCCTTTTTCTCCGAGCTGATTTTCAAGTGGCACACGGCAATCATTAAAATACAACATAGCATTGTCGGCAGCACGCCAAACCAGTTTTTTCTTCATGGGTTCACGCATAAAACCGGGAGTTTCCCGGTCCATTAAAATGGCCGTATATTCTTTTTTGTCTTTATATTCGCCGGTGACCGCTACAATGGAAATTCCTGCAGCAATGGAAGAACCTCCATTGGTAATAAACTTTTTACTTCCGTTGACCAGATATTGTCCATCAGTTATTTTTGCTGTCGTTTCCACACCTTTTGCATCCGATCCGGCATTCTCCTCGGTCAGTCCGAATGCCCACAACCGTTCGCCGGTACAGAGGCCAGGCAGATATTTTTGTTTCTGCTCTTCGGTTGCAAACTCATAAACAGGGCCAATCCCCAGCGAGTTGTGCGCGGCCAATGTAGCTCCCATCGAGCTGTCGATGCGCGAAATTTCTTCCACCGCAATGATGTACGATAGATAATCCGTTCCCAAACCGCCATAGTGTTGCGGTAAATACATGCCGAATAGGCCGGTAGCCCCCATTTTTTTCACCAATTCAACAGGGAACTCCTCGCGGGCCTCAAACTCCCCGATCTGAGGTTTTATCTTTTCTTCTGCAAAGCGGCGTACCTCCTGCCTGATCTGATGATGTTTTTCTGTGATGATTGCGTTCATTTTAACTGATTGATACTTGATTTTAGATATTCGATGCCGGATATTTTGTTCGATTAGTGAGAGTTTCACTAGCCCCGGGGCTTCAGGGGAAATTTTCATCTGAAGTAACTGAAAACTGAGACTGATCACTGAGATTTTCCTCAGCAAGTTCAACAAGCAATTGGCCGTCTTTGATCATTTCACCTTCATTTACCCACACTTTTTTTATTACTGAATTTTGGGGACACAAAATTCTGAATTCGGTTTTCATCGATTCCAGAAGCAGCAATACTTTTCCTTCCAGAACCCGTTCTCCGGATTTAACATGCGCTGATAAGACTCTTCCGAACAGGTCGGAAACAACCTGTTCCTGAAAATGCGTTTGTTTTTTTATTACCTGTCTTTCGATCCGCACCTGTTCTTTTACCAGGTTGCTTCTCACTGAAAACATTCGTCCGGAGTAATAAATCTGCATTTCGTATTTTTTATCCTGAAGGAAAAATACCTTCCGATTGTTGCCTGATTCTAAGATCAAACGATTGTTTGTTTGACTTTCGATCCTGAAAATGTATGTTTCATCTTCGAAAGTTAATTGAATCCCTTTTGGGACATGTCTCATATTCAGTTCAAATTCATTTTCATCGATCCATATACGGAAGGACATATTTTGCCCCAGGAAACCGATATATTGCCAGATATCTTCAGGTTCAGCTTTTTTTCTGAAAAGATGAGAAAACAAATATGCTGCAGCAACCGGTACAAGGCTCTGACCTTTCTCCAGGGCAAAATCAATTAAAAACGAAGTTGAGATTTCATTTTTTCTGAAATGCGGGTCGTTGAGCAATTGCAGCAAAAACGGAATATTGGTTTTTACGCCGTCAGCAAAAGTTGCCTGCAACCCTTTTGAAAGCAGATCAATGGCTTGTTGCCGGCTTGATGCGCGGGCAATTTGTTTAGCCAGCAGAGAATCGTAAAGCGGTGAAATTTGGGTATTCGACTGAAGAAAATGATCGGTACGAAGACCATCCGTTTCGGGGAACCAGCATTTTTTTACTTTCCCCGTTGAAGGACGGAATTTCCGTTCCGCATCTTCGGCACAAACACGTGCTTCAATGGCATGACCTTTTATAGTAACATCTTTTTGTTTGATTCCTAATTTGTTTCCGGCAGCAACCAGCAATTGCTGCCCGACAAGATCGATTCCTGTAACTACTTCGGTAACCGGATGCTCTACCTGGATGCGTGTATTCATTTCCAGGAACCAAAAGTTCCCATTTTTATCCACCAGGAATTCGACTGTTCCCAAACCGCGATAACGAACTTTTTCACCGATTTTCAGGGCTGCCGAATAAAGTTTCTTTCGTAGTTCCTCATCGATGAACACCGAGGGAGCTTCTTCTACAATCTTTTGAAACCGCCGCTGGATACTGCATTCGCGTTCGAATAAATGGACCAGATTTACATGGTGATCACCCAGCAACTGAACTTCAATATGACGTGTTTCCGGCATATATTCTTCGATGAAAAGATCGCCATTGCCAAAATATTCGAAAGCCTGACGTTCAGCTTTTTCCAGGGCTTGTTCCAGTTTCGCTTTTGAATGAACGGTTAGCATTCCCTTTCCACCGCCACCGGCCACCGCTTTCACCATCAACGGGAAACCCAGTTGTTTTGCTTTTCGAAGGAGTTCGTTTTTATTTCCTCTGACCGAATTCAGTACCGGGATATCCAGTTCGCGGGCAAGTTCAAGGGCTTTGTTTTTTTCGCTCATTAAGCGGATTTGTTGTGGGGTTGGGCCAATAAAAGTTAACCCGGCATTCCTGACAGCTTCAGCAAACCCGGCATTCTCTGCCAGGAACCCATAACCCGGATGAATAGCATCTGCCTTTCGTCCTATAGCAATATGAATAATTTGCTGCTGATTGAGATAGCTTTCCTGTAGTGTTTTCCCTGAAAGCAAAACGGCTTCATCTGCCTGCGAAACATGCAACGAATGACGATCCGTTTCAGTAAAAATTGCGACTGTTCGGATGCCCATATTCCGGGCTGTTCGAATAACCCGGACGGCTATTTCGCCCCGGTTTGCTATCAGTATTTTTTTGAATGTTTTCAAGTTCCTGGTTTTGTTTTTTTCAGGAAAACACCAATACGCTCTTTGGCCTCATCAGATGCAATACGTTTTACCAGTGTATTGACTGTCGCCTCATAATCATCAGTTTTTACCTCTCCGGAATATACTTTGTTGATGAGTTTTTTGCAGTCGAGGACAGCGTCGGAAGACGGCTTCTGCAAATCGGTAAGCAGTTTATTCAATTCTGTTTCTAATTGTCCTTCTGCAAAGACAAAATCAGCCAGGCCTGTTTTTAATGCTTCTTCTGCTGAAAAATATTTCCCGGTCAACATTTGTTTTCGTACCTGCTGAAGGCTGATTCGTGTTGCTACAAAAGGCAAAATAGTTGCAGGTACCAACCCGAGATGAACCTCGCTAAAAGCCAGCACCGACGATTCTTCCATCAGCACGAAATCGCAAGCTGACAACAAGCCAATTCCTCCGCCGAAAATGTTTCCTTTGCCCAAAGCAATGGTCACTTGAGGCAAATTGTATAACCTTTGTAACATTTTTACTAACAACTCAAATTGTGCCTTATTTTCTTTTTCAGAAAGAGTGGTTGCTTCGGAAAACCAACTCAGATCGGCACCGGAACAAAACGATTTGCCTTTGCCTTCCAGTACAACAAACTGTACAGAGTCGTCCTTGCCCAATTGGTTTAAAATCTGGTTCAGTTCGGCAATCAACCCTGGATGAAATGCGTTCTGCTTTTCCTGACGGTTCAGCATAATCCGGCAGATACCATTTTCTTTTTTTATTTTAACAAACCGGTAATCCATCTGTTTTATGTTTTTTGTTTTATCACATTCTGAAGATGCCATAACGAGGCTCATCAATTTTTTTGTTTGAACAAACCGACAATGCCAGTCCCAGCACATTGCGGGTTTCAGCAGGATCAATGATGCCGTCGTCCCAAAGACGTGAAGAACTGTAATATGCCGAGCTTTGCCGTTCAAATTCATCAAGCAGTTGTTGGGTGTTGCCGTTACTGCCAATCGTTTGCAAAACACCAGTCGCCTGTTCGCCTCCCATCACCGAGATTTTTGCATTTGGCCACGTAAATAAAAATTCCGGGTCGAAAGCGCGGCCAGCCATTGCATAATTTCCAGCTCCGTACGAGCCACCAGCCACTATCGTAATTTTAGGCACTACCGAGTTGGCAACTGCCTGAATCAGTTTTGCCCCATCGCGTGCAATACCCTGGTGTTCGTATTTTTTACCAACAATAAATCCTGAAATATTCTGAAGAAACAGGATGGGGGTTTTTCGTTGGTTACATAGCTGCACAAAGTGAGCCCCTTTCAAGGCTGCTTCCGAAGTGAGGAAACTTTGATTGGCCAGTATTCCCACCTGAAACCCCAAAACCGTTGCAAAGCCAGTGATTAAATTCTTTCCGTAATCCGCTTTAAACTCCTGAAAATCGCTGTTGTCGGTCAGGTAAGCAATAATACGGTGCATGTCGAAAGGCTTTTTTACATCGACCGGTATATCACCATAAATTTCTTCAGGCTGAAAACACGGTTGCTGAATACTTTCCCAATCGGGCTGAACTTTGTTTTTCCGGGGCAAGGCTGCGATAATGTCCCGGCATTTTTGGATCGCTTCGGCATCATCTTCTGCCAGGTGATCGGCCACGCCGGAAATAGAGGTATGCACTCCGGCTCCTCCCAGTTCTTCGGCAGTAACCTCCTCGCCTGTGGCTGCTTTTACCAGTGGCGGCCCGCCTACAAAAATAGTTCCCTGGTTCTTCACAATGATGGTTTCGTCACTCATTGCCGGAACATAGGCCCCACCAGCGGTACAGGAACCCATCACCACGGCAATCTGAGGAATACCTTGTGCCGACATCTGCGCCTGGTTGAAAAACACCCGTCCGAAATCGAAACGGTCAGGAAAAACATTGGCCTGCTCTGGCAAAAATATTCCGCCCGAATCGACCAGATAAATGCAGGGAAGCTGGTTTCTCAATGCAATTTCCTGCGCCCGCACATGTTTTTTGATGGTTTCGCGCACATAAGTTCCGCCTTTCACCGTTGCATCGTTCGCAACAACCATGCACTCGTGCCCGTGAATGACCCCGATGCCGGTAATAATTCCTGCGGAAGGAAATTTATCATTATACTGTCCGTAAGCAGCAAATGCCGATAATTCGAAGAAAGGCGTCAACGGGTCGAACAGCAGGTGAATGCGCTCCCGGGCCGGCAATTTACCACGCTCCCGGTGTTTTTGACACGCTTTTTCAGGGCCGTGCGAACTTACCCATTGCAAACGTTTTCTGAAATCGCTAATAATATCTTTATATGTTTCAGCATGTTCTCCTGAATTTTCCGTTTTTACTCCTTGCTGAACATGAATTCTCTCTCTCATTATCTTTTAAATAAGACAAAAACATCTTTTAATAAGACAACGGGCAGGCATTTTGGTTCATTGAAACTTCAATGTCATATGAAAACAGGGAACCGGGGACTGAAATCAGGGGAGTCACTATTCAAAAGGTATCCGAAAGTCAAGTCCCCAATTCACCGGAAGGTGAAAAGCAGGGGTGGCCGGTCAAAGTAGTCCGGGCCGGCGTTGGCGGGAGCGGTTTTTGGCGGGTCTTCATGGAGGTGTGCCGGGAAGAAAAAACCGTGAGGCGGGAGGAAGGATGACTTTGACAAGACTTTTTCTTCCTTTTGGTCGACTGCAAAAGGAAGGGCCCCGCCGGCCAGAGGCGAATACAAATAAGCAATGAACATTGCCAGGTTATTAAGAGAACGAAGAAAACACCGGGCACGGGAGGGGTACTTTAATTTTTTGTGGAGCATATTTTCTGATTTTTTAGTACAGATAAAAGCTAAAAATCAAGCTTCACCGCATTTCCCTTTTTTACAGTCCTCAAGCCGGACGGGCTGATCCTTTTTCCCTGCAGCTGGAAAAAGGATCCAAAAAGAGCCGCCGCTGAGAAGAAAAAGCTAAAAATCGTTTGCGTTCGCTATCCGGCAATTGCCGGACCAAACTCCTCTCTGCGTTCGTCAAACAGGGAAGATTTTTTAACGCTCACTCCATCGATTTTCTAAACGCTTTTTCTCCTTAGGCGGAAACAGCCCGGGCTTTGTTGTCTTTCCTAAAAAAAATACCTTTTCCCTCCCTGCTTATTCTATAACGAAACGATGGCTCCTTACTGAACACTGAACACTTTACCTGCTCTTCTCCTCAACTTTTTAAACTGATTCACACGGAACTCCTTGAAGAAAAGCAATGCTGTTGTATGGCCGGAAATGCTAAAATGCTGAAAAAAGCAATGTTTCGTATTTGCTTCATATACATACTTCTGTAAAAATCTGTCATTGGTAGAAGGCATGACGATGAAGCAATCTGTTCCATGTTTATTGTCTACCTGTTGTTGGGCGTGATGAGGCAATGTTCAGGCCGGGTATCTGCACCCAGACATCTCGGGTATCTGCACCCAGACATCTCGGGTATCTGCACCCAGACACCTTGAGTGCCTGCACCCAAACACCTCGAGTGCCTGTACCCAAACACCTTGGGCGCCTGCACCCAAACACCTTGGGCGCATACATCCAGGCACCTTGGAGGCATACATCCAGGCACCTTGGAAGCATACATCCAGGCACCTTGGAGGCATACATCCAAACACTTTGGAGGCATACATCCAAACACTTTGGAGGGAAATTCCCCCTTTAAGAAACTATAACCGGATTTTTTAAACTGACCGATCGTGGCAGTTTTCGCAGGATCACAGGGATAAATTAAGAAGCCCACGCAGAGTTGCCGGATGGTTTTTCATTTGCCGGAAATGCTCCCTCTGTTGAGACTTGCTGTGGAACAGGCAGTTGCCTGCTATCGGTGAGACTGTTTAATCAGTCAGGTTGCTCAGAAAATTACGTACTTCATTATAGTCGGCCAAATGATATTTTGCCTTGGTTTTGCCCATCCCTACTTTTATTGAAATACCTTCCGGGGGAAGTACCTTGAACAGGTATTCATCCGTCCAGTCGTCGCCGATAGCCATGATAAAATCGTACCGTTTTCCCATCATAAAATGCAGGGCAGCCTGGCCTTTATTCACCCCCCGGGCTTTTATTTCAATCACTTTATTCCCTTCCATAATTTCGAGACTGTCGTTGACCGTGAGGCTCGAAAGTTCATCTTTCAGCTCAATGGCCCGCATTTGCCCAAGTTCAGGGTCGGTTTTCCGGTAGTGCCATACCAGCGAGTAATTTTTTTCTTCGATAAAGCTACCCGGCGTACGGTCCACGTAGTATTCAAGCGTATGGATGATTTTTTCTTTCCATTCGTTATTCAGTTGAATCAGGAACTTCCATTCGTCACCTGCTTTTTTCAGCCATACCCCGTGTTCGGTAATTAAATGGTATTTTTTGTTTTTAAACCACTTGTCGAAAGTTTCGCGGGTGCGTCCACTGATGATCACCAGTTCCGAGTTTCCCCGGCCTGATATTTTATTCAGCAATTCATATAATTGTTTGTCTGGCATGGCTTTCTCCGGATCGTCCTTAAAACCGGTCAGGGTACCATCGTAGTCGAGAAAAAACAGCGCTTTTTGGCTATTGGCGTACCGGTCGGATATTTGTTGTTGAATTTCACCGGTAATATCAGCGCCGAACGATACTTTCCGGTTATTCCTGGCAGTCATAAGGGTATCGATAAAATCGTTGGCCCATTTATTTACATTGTATCTTTTTAGTCTTTTTTGGAGAAAATGGTTTCGTTGTATTTGTTCTTCCTCAGGCATCTCAAGGGCCATTTTTATAGCTTCAGAAAGTTCTCCTTTATTATTCGGGTTAATGATAATAGCTTCATTCATTTCTTTGGCAGCCCCGGCCATTTCACTAAGAATAAGAACTCCTTTCTGGTCGATTTTAGAGGCAACATATTCTTTGGCAACCAGGTTCATTCCATCGCGAACAGGCGTGATCAGGGCAACTTCGCTGGCCCCGTACAGTTCAATGATCGACTCGATAGGCAGTGAACGGTAAAAATACCAGATGGGGGTCCAGTTGATGGATGCGTATTTCCCGTTGATCTTTCCAACCAGTTCGTCTACCTCTTTTTTCAGTAACTGGTAATATTCAACACTGTCGCGGGTTGGAGTGGCAACCATTACCAGTGTGACTTTCCCTATATATTCGGGATAGGTATCCAGAAAATGTTCGAACGCTTCGAGCCGGTTGGCAATTCCTTTGGTGTAGTCGAGCCGGTCGATCGAGACAATCAGTTTCCGCTCGGGCGACATCAGGAAATATTTATCAATTTCTTTTTGAATATCAGTCTTGTCTTTTACCGATTTTGTCAGGTTCGACATGGCCTGTTGCTGAAACCAGTCAAAATCGATGCCCAGGGGGAAGTTGTCGGTTACCACGTTACGTTTGTTCAGTTTAATTTGGTTGAATGATGTTTCGTGCCCGAGAATTCGCCGCACACAACTGTTAAAGTGTCGTTGGTAATCGTAAGTATGAAAACCCAGTAAGTCGGCCCCCAGCATTCCTTCGATGATCTCGCGTCTCCAGGGCAACAGCCTGAAAACCTCGTAGGATGGGAATGGTATATGCAAAAAGAACCCAATCGTGAGGGTTGGGAAACGTTGCCTGATTAATTGTGGAAGCAGAAGTAACTGGTAATCATGAATCCATAAAATATCGTCTTTGCGAATGTGTTCCGAAATGACATCAGCAAATTGTTCGTTCACTTTTTTATAGGCCAGCCAATATTTCTCGTGGTATTCGGTATATTGCATGAAATAATGAAAGATAGGCCAGATTGTTTTATTACTGAAGCCAAAATAAAAGTCGTTGAATACTTCCGAATCAATATTAACAGGGATATAATTCTTTTTTCCGAGTTCATCGTTAATCGCTTGCTGAATTTCTTCTGAATAGTCTTCTGGATTGATTCCGGGCCAGCCAATCCAGCGACTGTCATTTTTTTCATGGATAGGCCGTAATCCGGTAGCAAGTCCGCCAACGCTGGGGTTAATATTTATTATTTCATTATCTGTTTGAATACTTACAGGCAATCGGTTGGATACTATCAGAAATCTTTGCATATTTTGCGAATATTTTGTGTTCCCCTACATAATACTGATTTTTTACGGAATATGAAATTTATTATGGGGAAAAGATTGGAAATAATAACATATGGATAATTTGAATTTTGGAGTAATCGGTAATTGCAGGAGCGGGGCTTTGGTGTCGGAAAACGGAAATATTGAATGGTGTTGCCTGCCCGATTTTAACTCTTCCAGCATTTTTGCAAGTATTTTGGATAAAGAGAGGGGAGGCATTTTTGCGGTTATCCCTGAAGAAGGTACTGATATATCGCAATCATACATTCCCAAAACCAATATATTGCAGACAAGTTTCAGAAAAGGGACTGACGTTTTTCATGTGTTTGATTTTATGCCCCGTTATATTAATGGCGGGCAGAGGTATTACAATCCTCCTGATATCATCCGCTATTTTCAGTGGGGTAGCGGTACCCCGAAATTCCGGGTAAAATACGATCCGCATCTTGAGTATGGAGTTAACCCGACAAAAAACAGGATTGTAGATAAATACATAAAAAGTTCTACTTCCGCCGGCATATACGATTCGCTTTATTTATATACCGATTTCGATAAACAAAAAATTTTGGATGGTGAAGAAATGGAATTAACGGGCGATGCCTTTTTCCTGGTTAGTTATCATCAAAAATTGTTACAGCAAGACATCGACCGGATAAAACTGAAGTTTGAAAGAACCAAGGTATATTGGCTGAACTGGTCGGAACATACCCGTAAGTTTTCGGAATATAACGAAGAAATAACCCGGAGTGCACTGGTGTTGAAAATACTGAGTTACGATAAATCGGGTGCGGTATTGGCGGCTTTAACCACTTCGTTACCTGAAAGTATCGGCGAGGTTCGTAACTGGGATTACCGCTTCTGCTGGATTCGCGATGCTTCGATGGTTATTAAAGTGATGACCGGACTGGGGCATATGAATATCGCTTCGCGTTACCTTAAATTTATTAACCAGATTATCCCGGATAAGGACGAGAAGCTACAGATCATGTATGGGATCAATGGTGAGAAAAAACTTACCGAGTGTTTTCTCAAACATTTTGAAGGATATGAGAAATCGGCCCCGGTGCGGGTTGGCAATGCCGCGTACAAACAAAAGCAGAACGACATTTACGGCATCCTGATGGACGTGGTCTATCAGCATTTCAATATTTATAATGTGTCGCTGGCAATGAGCGAGGAACTATGGACCATTGTCCGCTCTGTTGTGAAAACCGTGGCAAAGAACTGGAAAAAACCTGATCGGGGAATATGGGAATTACGTACCGAGCCAAAGCATTTTACATTTTCAAAAGTACTGTGTTGGGTAGCCATCGACAGGGCTATAAAAATTGCCTGCCTGGTTAAGATGGAACGTTATGCCACGAAATGGAAAACGTTACGGGATGAAATCAAAGCAGATGTCATTAAAAAGGCGTGGAATGAGGAGTTGCAATCGTTTACCCAGTTTTACGAAGGTACTGATCTCGATGCTTCGAACCTGCTGATTGAAAGTTACGGGTTCCTTCCTGCTTCGGATGAGCGGTATGTGAAAACCGTTCAGGCAACAAAAAAACATTTGATGCACAAAGGGCTGATGTACCGCTATAAGAATAAAGATGATTTTGGCCTGCCTACTTCTTCGTTTACTATTTGTACCTTCTGGATGATAAACAGTTTGTATAAGATCGGCGAAAAAGCAGAAGCAAAGAAAATGTTCGAAAAATTACTTTCATACAGTAATCATGTAGGGTTGTTCAGCGAGGATATTGATTTTGAGAGCAAGCGGCTTTTGGGAAATTTTCCCCAGGCATATTCACACCTGGCATTAATTGAAACTGCGGTCAACCTGTCGGATGCTGAAATTCATACTGATCAGAAATTACTGGATGAGATACATTAAATTGAAAAAGAGGGAGGCTTTTACCTGATTTTTTCTGCCGCGGCTTCATCGAGGTACCAGATCAGATCGCCGTTTTCAGGAATAATGTGATAAGCCGGGAATTTACGGGCTTTTTTCAGATTGTTCATGATTTGTGAAACCCGCTTAGCTTTTCCTTGTCCTGTTATCAGAAAGTAAACACGGTTGGCATTATTGAGTACTTTACCCGTAAGGGTTACCCGTTGTTGTCCGGTTTCCGGGTGTGAAGCCACTTCGCAGATCTTATCGGAATCCAGTAAGTTAATCTGATCCGGAAAGATTGATGCAGTATGCCCGTCTTTGCCCATACCCAAAACGATCAGGTCGAAAACAGGCCATCCGTCCCGGTGGTTTAATTCCTGCTGAAGCTGCAGGCTATAGGTGATTGCTTCCTTTTCCGGATCGTTTTCTCCTTTTATGCGATGGATATTTTCTTTGGGGATGTCTGTCACAGAAAACAACAGATCGTCGGCAACACCAAAATTGCTGTCCGGGTGGGTTGGTCTCACGCAACGTTCGTCTCCCCACCAAAAATGAATTCGTTGCCAGGGAATCTTTTCTTCGAATCTCGAACTTAAATATTTGAACAGTAATTTAGGGGTTTCACCACCTGACAGGGCAATATCGAAACGTTTTTGGTTCGAACCGTTTACAATACGTATCAGTTCATTCGCAAACGCTTTTGCCACTTTTTCAGGATTCTCGTATATTTTTACTTCAATGTTTCCTCCCATGGTTTTTTAGTTTACAGTATTCAATCACAGGTTTCAGTATTTAAAATCCAGCATTAATATACTACATTTTATTTTTAAACCCGAAAATTATCAGTATAACAATTCGATATCGAAATACAGATAGCCTGTTTCCAATTACAATTCACAATATTCTCCGTCGTTGCTCAGGTTTTTGCAGGGATAACGCCACAGGCCATCCTCAATCAACTGATCGGCAATATCGGGGCCCCAGGTTCCTGCCGGATACCCGTAAATAGGGATGTCCGGATTGTTCTTCCACGCATCTAATACAGGCTGCACAAATTCCCATGCTTTTTCCACGGCATCGCCACGGGCATAAAGCGTTGCATCTCCCTGCATACAATCGAGCAGTAATCGTTCGTAAGCCGATGGTAAATGAATATCAGCCAGTTGGTCGTAGTGAAAATCAAGGTTAACTGCCTGTACGCGGAACCCTGCTCCCGGAATTTTCATGCCAATTTTTAGCAAGATACCTTCATCAGGCTGAATGCGGATAACCAGTTGGTTGTTCGAAACTGTGTTGTCGTGAACGCCAAATAACGGATGTGGCGTGTTTTTAAAATGAATGACCACCTCGGCGACCCGTGCCGGTAGTTTTTTCCCGGTACGGATATAAAAAGGTACGCCGCCCCAACGCCAGTTATCGATGTAAAATTTCAGGGCCAGGTAGGTTTCTGTACGCGATTCAGGATTTACCCCTTTTTCTTTCCGGTAGCCTTTTACCAGTTCATTTTTTATGTGCGATTGGGTATATTGCCCGCGAATGACATTATTGGCAACCTGTTCTTCATGTATCGGGCGTAACGACTGGAAAACTTTCAGTACCTCGTTGCGGATAGCATCGGCACCGATCACTACCGGTGGTTCCATTGCTACCAGCCCGACCAGTTGCATCAGGTGGTTTTGCACCATGTCGCGCATGGCCCCGGAGTGATCGTAATAGCCACCCCTTTCTTCCACGCCCAGGCTTTCTGCCGAGGTAATTTCAATATGATGAATGAAATTATGGTTCCAGATTGGCTCAAAGATACCGTTCGAGAAACGGGTGACCAACATGTTTTGTACCGTTTCCTTACCCAAATAATGGTCGATGCGGTAAATTTGCCCTTCTGAAAAATAATTCAACAGGTTTTTATTCAGCGCTTTGGCCGATTCCAGATCAATGCCGAAAGGTTTTTCAATGATCAGACGTTTAAACCCGCCTGACGGATCGTTTAAATTTACAGAAGCCAGTCCCTGCGGGATCAGTTCGTACAATTGCGGCGGTGTCGACAAATAGAAAATAAAATTCTCAGGGATTTCCATTTCCTTGGCCAGTGTAAGCAGCCGGTCGCGTAATATTGGGTACTCGTAATTTCCCGAAGTGGAAAGTGGTTGATAGTAAAGTTTTTCAAGAAAAACAGAGAGTACCTTTTCATGTTTTTTCCCTTTCGGAAGAAATTCAAGCATCCGTTTCCTGAAATCCTGATCGCTCAACTCTGTACGGCTAACTCCCAGAATTGCAAATTTTTCAGGTAGTAGTTTTTGTTGCTGAAGTTCAAAAACAGCAGGTATCAGTTTGCGTTTGGTCAGGTCGCCCGATGCGCCAAAGATGACCAGTATTTGATTTTCGGTTTGTTTCATTAGTATTCTTCTTTTCATAAAAAACAAATTTCGGAGGTCAAGGTTTATCCCTGCCGGAATTCAATTTGTAAAGTATTAATAAACTAAAACTTTTCAACACTTTCCTGCCATTTTTTAAAAAACAGCTACCTTTCGGCATAATCTTAATATATGGTTCCTGAAATTTATGTTGATGTAATCCTGCCGCTTCCGTTGAATCAGAAGTTTACCTATGCTGTGCCACTTGGTTTTCAAGCTAAAATAAAAACCGGTATACGGGTAATTGTGCAGTTTGGGCAGCGTAAGTTTTTATCGGCATTGGTACATCGCATACACGATAAAAGGCCAACCGGCGATTATGAAATCAAGGATGTTGAGGCTATTTTGGATGAAGAACCGATTGTCGACAAACGGCAAATCGAATTATGGGAATGGATGGCCGGGTATTATTGCTGTTCGTTGGGCGAAGTGCTGAAAGCGGCGTTGCCTTCGGGATTGAAACTCGAAAGCCAGACTAAAATCCGGCTAAACGAAAACCTGCAAATCCCTGAATATCTGTCGGACAATGAAAATTCGCTACTCATGCTTTTGCAAAGCCGGGGCCAGTCCAGTGTTCTGGAAATAAACCGTTTCTTAGGAAGAAAAAATTCGCATTCAATTATTAAACTCTTGCTTGAGAAAAATGCCATCGTGGTAGAGGAACAGATAAAAGAAAGTTATAAACCGAAACTGCTTCCGTTTGTCAGGCTGAATGAAAATATTGCAGGCGAAGGACAAATAAAGGCTTGTCTCGAATCGCTGGGCCGGGCAAAAAAGCAGGAACAGCTTTTCCAGTTCTTTCTTTCCGAAACTATTTTTTCTGAAGAAAGAAAAGAGGAGATCGGCAAGAAAGAATTACTTAATGGATCGGGAATCTCGGAAGCCGTATTACACGGGCTTCAGGAAAAGGGGATACTGGAAATTTTTCAGAAAGAAACCGGGAGATTGGACCCTGATACAGAAGAAGAATTGGAAATTCATGAACTTTCGCCGCTTCAGCAAAAAGCTTTTGATGACATTAAATTTCAATTTGAAACACAGCAGATCGTCTTGCTGCACGGAGTAACTTCGAGCGGGAAAACCGAAATTTATATGAAGCTAATAGAGGAACAGTTTAAACGGGGCAGACAAGTTTTGTACCTTGTTCCTGAGATTGGCATTACGGCCCAGATGATTAATCGTTTGAAAAAGGCATTTGGAGCGAAAACGGGTATTTATCATTCAAAATTTAATGATGCAGAACGGGTGGAAATCTGGTTCAGTGTTTTGAATGAAAAACCGGGCAAAAACGGTGAGCCGTTTCAATTGGTACTGGGGGCGCGTTCGGCAGCCTTACTTCCTTTCCGGAAACTGGGCCTGATCATTGTTGACGAGGAACACGAGAACTCCTATAAACAATATGACCCTGCTCCGCGTTACAATGCCCGCGATTTGGCTGTTGTCCTGGGGAATATTCACGGGGCAAAAGTATTGCTTGGCACCGCCACTCCTTCCATCGAGAGTTATTTCAATGCAAAAAGCAAAAAATACGGGCTGGTAACGTTAAACGGGCGTTACCGGGGGATTGAGATGCCGGAAATAGTGATCTCCGACACCAGGGAAGCTTACAAAAGGAAAAGAATGAGGTCGTTCTTCGGCCCTGAGCTTTTTGATGAGATTACACAGGCCCTTGAAGATAAGGAACAGGTAATCCTTTTCCAGAACCGCCGGGGTTTTGCCCCTTTTATTCAGTGTGCCAATTGTGGGTGGATACCCAAATGCAGGCACTGCGATGTAAGCCTGACCTATCATAAGTTCAGGTCGGGCCTGCTTTGCCATTATTGTGGGTACACGCAGTCTCTTCCCCAACATTGCCCCGAATGTGGTTCTGAAGATATTCGTACCAAAGGGTTTGGTACCGAAAAAATTGAGGATGAGATACCTCTGTTTTTTCCCGGTGCAAAAGTGGCAAGGATGGATCTCGATACCACGCGGACAAAGAATGCCTATCAGCAGATCATCAGGCGTTTCGAATCAGGGAATATTGATATTCTGATCGGTACCCAGATGGTAACCAAAGGACTTGATTTTGAAAATGTGCGGGTGGTGGGTATTTTAAATGCTGATAACCTGCTAAATTATCCCGATTTCCGCTCGTACGAACGGAGTTTCCAGCTTATTACTCAGGTGAGCGGACGCGCCGGGCGGAAAAACAAACGCGGTAAGGTGGTGATCCAGACCAGTAAGCCTGACCATCCGGTGATTGTTGATGCCAGGGAGAACAATTTTGAACGGCTTTTTACACGTCTGTTGCACGAACGTAAGTTATTTAAATATCCACCTTATTACCGGCTGGTGAAAGTAGTGGTCAAACACAAAAACCGGCAACGCCTCGACCTGGTTGCAGAGATACTGGCAGCCGAATGCCGGAAGTTGTTTAACTTCAATGTACTTGGCCCTGAATACCCGGTTGTGGGGAGAATCCAGTTGTGGTATCAGAAAGAAATACTGATAAAACTGCCACGTGATGGTAAGCTGATGACAGCAAAAGAGAAAATTTCAGCAATCATTGAAAAGATAAAAAGCCAGCCTAATAATTCGGGAACGGTTATTTATGCCGATGTGGACCCGATGTAGTGCGAAGAATGAATTTATAAAAGCTTTTGACAATAACAATCATGATAATTCGTTTTCATGGCATACAAATATTATTATTTTTGTAGGTCTCAAAAGTCAGTTTGTGAAAAAAGATATAATAGAACAGGCATTTGACAAATTTTCGGAACAGAAGATTATTGTGATAGAGGATACGATGGTCGATAGTTATTTGTGGAGAAGAGCCGACCGCGTTCCGTTTGAGGCGCCTGTTCCGGTTGTGACTGTTACCAAACAGGGAAACTGTTGGGAGGAGTAGTGAATGTCTCAATGAATCTTCATTCGCCGGGGATTATACCTTATTTTAAAGAATTTGTCGCCGGGGGACGATTGAGTATTAAGAAAATTGATATGGAAAAGATAGAAGCAGAAGTACTGGTTTGTGAAAAATTGGGGGCAGTGCCTGTCGAAGAAGAGCGAACATACTGACTGGGAGAAAACATTTTAAGAAAACCACCCCGTTAATCTTTCGTTCACGATAATTTATCAACAAATTTAAGCATATTCTGCATAAAATATTAACTTTGAAATTTACCAAAATATCCGTTTCACATGGGAAAAGTTATTGCGCTTGCAAATCAAAAAGGAGGGGTCGGAAAAACGACCACAGCAATAAATCTTGCAGCCAGTTTAGCCGTACTTGAATATAAAATTCTGATCATTGATGCTGATCCGCAAGCTAATGCAACGTCGGGGGTCGGGTTTGATGTCAGAAATGTAAAAACAAGTATTTACGAGTGTATTGTTGATGATTTGGATCCGCGAAAGATTATTCTTAATACTGATATTAATGGCATGGATCTGATCCCGTCGCATATCGATCTGGTAGGGGCGGAGATTGAAATGCTCAATCTTCCCAACCGGGAGAAAGTTCTGAAGTATATAATTGAAAAAATCAGGGACGATTATGATTTTATATTTATTGATTGTTCCCCCTCACTGGGACTGATTACCGTAAATGCACTTACCGCTGCCGATTCCATTATAATTCCGGTACAATGTGAATATTTCGCATTGGAAGGATTGGGTAAACTTTTAAATACCGTTAAAATTATTCAAACCCGGCTGAATCAGAACCTGGAAATTGAAGGTTTCCTGCTAACGATGTTCGATGCGAGGTTGAATCTGGCCAATCAGGTATACGAGGAAGTGAAGAAACACTTTCAGGAAATGGTTTTCGAGACAGTTATCCAGAGGAATATCAAACTTAGTGAGGCGCCCAGCTACGGGAAACCGGTGATTTTGTACGATGCCAATTCAAAAGGTTCACAAAGTTATATGGACCTTGCGCGGGAGATTTTACAAAACAACGAAATGACCAGGATTAAAAACTCTGAAAAAATCATTGAATAAAAGCCTGATAAATCATGGGGAAAAAGAATGTGTTAGGCCGGGGATTAGGTGCATTAATTGACGATGCAGAAAAAATAAAGGAACAGGGCTCATCAATCAATGAGATTGGAATTACGAAAATTGTGGCAAATCCGTATCAGCCACGGACTAAATTCGATGAAGAGGCCTTGAAAGAGCTTTCTGTATCGATTAAAGAAATTGGCATTATCCAGCCGATCACTTTGCGCAAAGTTGAGGAAGACCAATATCAGATTATTGCGGGAGAACGGCGTTTCCGTGCAGCAAAAATGGCCGGATTGAAAACTATTCCCGCCTTTGTGCGTGTGGCCAATGATGATGGTATGCTTGAAATGTCGCTGGTAGAAAATATTCAGCGGGAAGATCTTGATGCCATTGAGATAGCCCTGAGCTATCAGCGATTGATCGACGAGTGTAACCTGACACAGGAATCGTTAGGTGAAAGGGTTGGTAAAAAACGGTCAACAGTTACCAATTACCTGCGCCTGCTGAAATTACCGGCGGTTATTCAGAAGGGTATTGTGGATAAAACCATCTCAATGGGACATGCCCGTGCCCTGATCGGGGTGAATGATCCTGAATCGCAGATCATGATTTACGGGCAAATCCTGAAGTATGATTTTTCGGTACGTAAAGTAGAAGAATTTGTACGTAACCTGAATAACGAAGAAAAAGATAAAAAACAAGATAATCAACCTAAAGTAAAATTCCCGGCCGAATATCAGGATCTGAAGAATCACCTTGCCAAATATTTCAAAACAGACATTGATTTCAGTATGAGTACTAAAGGAAAGGGTAAAATCGTTATTCCCTTCAAATCGTCTGAAGAATTAGAGCGTATTTTAGGAATTTTAGATAAATTAGACGCCTAGTATAAAAGGGAAAAAAATATTATTTTGAAATATATCCGGATTTTATTAATTGCGGTATTTGTGGCAGGAATGTATACTTTAGTTGAAGCCCGGCCAGAAGGGAAAGATACAGTTTTTGTGCATAAAGAAGAAAAAGTACATTCGCCCCGGAAGGCTACTTTATATTCGACTGTGCTTCCGGGTTTGGGGCAGATTTACAATAAAAAGTACTGGAAACTGCCGATTATTTACGGTGGTTTTGTGGGGTTTGCCATAGCCATCAACTGGAACAACGATCATTATGTGTTATATAAACAGGCGTATGCCGATATTACTGATTCTGACCCAAAGACCGATTCATATCTGGATATTGAAGCCGTAAAGTATTATGATATGGATAATAGTAAAGATGTTATCGAATTTGCCGAGAAATTGAAGGAAGCCAAAGATGGTGCCCGCAGGTACCGGGATTTAAATATTATTTTTACGGCGGCATTTTATGCCCTTAATATTCTGGATGCCAGTGTGGATGCACATTTTTTTAATTTCGATATTAGTGATGACCTGTCAATGAACTGGGTTCCGGGTCCTATGTATTGTCTGAACCAAAAAATGATAGGAGTACGTTGCCGCATAACTTTTTAACCAAGATTTGAATAGATGATGAGACTGATTACCGTTGTACTGATAACATTCGTCACCAATACTTTTTTTTCTTTTGTATCAGGAAAGGATAGTTTACGCCAAATGCGTACCATACAAATAACATCAATTGATACCATTAAAGGGTATGAAAAATATTATGCTTTGCCAGATGAAGACCTGAATGATTTATTTGCTGCTCAAATCGACAGCATGGTGAATTCGTGGTATGTGCAAAATGCGTTTATTATAGATAGTGTCGAGATTACCGATGCTGATACCCATAGTCTGTTGCCCGATTCGGTATATGTACAACGCCTTCAGAATATTGATTCTTATATCGACCTGTCGTACAACCAGACCGTTAAAAATTTTATTGCGCTTTATACAGTGAAACGCAGGAAGCAGGTTGAAATAATGCTTGGCCTTGCCAATTATTATTTCCCGATTTTCGAGGAGGCGCTTGATAAATATAACCTGCCGATGGAACTGAAGTACCTCCCAATCATTGAGTCGGCCCTGAATCCGGCCATTCGTTCACGTGCCAATGCTGTAGGTCTGTGGCAGTTTATGTACGGAACGGGCAGGATGTATAAGCTCGCAATCAATACTTTTGTCGATGAACGCTGCGATCCGGTAAAAGCGACCGACGCTGCTGTAAAATATCTGCGCGACTTGTACCGGATTTACCAGGACTGGCATTTGGTTATTGCAGCGTACAACTGTGGCCCGGGCAATGTGAATAAGGCTATCCGCCGTTCGGGAGGGGCACGCGATTACTGGACGATTTATTATCGCTTGCCCCGTGAAACCCGGGGATATGTACCTGCATTTATTGCTGCTGCTTATGTTATGGAGAATTATCAGAATCATAACATCCAGCCACGATATCCCGATTTCCCGATTGTTACAGATACAATGAAGATTAATGACCTGCTTCATTTTAAACAGGTTTCAGAAATATTAAATATTCCCATTGAGGAACTCCGGGTGCTCAATCCTCAATACCGGAGGGATATTATCCCGGCTAAAAAGGATAAGCCTTATATCCTGAAAATTCCAATTGAACAGGTAACCGCTTTTATAGATAATGAGCAGGAAATTTTTAACCATAAACGCGGAGAGTTTTTCCCCAATAACAGCATTGTCACACCCAAAAGCAGGAATTTTTACCACACAGTTGATATCAAAGGCATGGATAAACTGTATTATACTGTAAAATCAGGAGATAATCTCGGTTATATTGCAGAATGGTATAAGGTTCGCTTATCGGATTTACGCTATTGGAACAATGTTCATCGGAACCTGATCAGGGGCGGACAGAAACTGGTGATTTATAAGCCTAAAGGGTCCGCAAAAACGTATGCGAACATCAACTCGATGAGTTTTGCTGAAAAACAACGTTTTACAGGAAGAAACAGAAAACCGGTAACCCTGTCGTCCAGTACCCCGGTAACCAGTTACAGTGATTCAGAATATGAATATTATACGGTACGCAGAGGCGATAATTTGTATGATATTGCCCGCCGGTACCCGGGAATCTCGAATAAAGATATTATCAAAGTAAACGGGCTGAATAAGTCAGGGCATATTTTCCCCGGACAAAAACTGAAAATTCCCAGAAAGGGGTAACAAGCAAGGTAATTTATTGAAATTACGAAACATTTTTTTAGCTTTACTTCTAAAGGTAAAAGTGAGAAAAATGAAACCATTCCAGGCATTTCTGTATATTCTGATTATATTAAGTGGTTTCCTGTTGGTTTCTTATTTTTTTTCGAAGACCGGGCCTTCGCTGGTTTCTACAAATGAAGTTAAGGATAATCGTATTTTAACCAAACAAATTGTTCTTTTAGATTCTTTAAAAATTGAACTTAGGGATACTGTTCCGTTAAAAATAACCCCGGTTAAGACAGAAAAATCCGGCATACAGTTTCTGTCCGGCGATTCTGTGTTTTTCGATTCATTTTTCAGTAAATTAAAAAATCAGGAGGCTTATCATGCCCCGCTCCGTATCATGTATTTCGGTGACTCGCAGATTGAAGGCGATCGTATAACATCGGCTATCCGTAAACAATTTCAGCAAAAATTCGGAGGCGCCGGAATTGGATTTGTTCCGCCTGAGCCTTTGTATAACCTCACCCACTCGTTTTCTATCAAACAGTCTGAAAACTGGCAACATTTTTCAGTGCTCGACCGTAACGACACTTTGATAAACCGTTCACTGGTTTTTAAGGAAGCAATCCTTCCTTCTCATCAGAAAGGATGGTTCAAAATAAAGCAGGTCAGGAACAAAAAAAATAAAGCAGATTATTCCCAATTGAAAATGTTTTACTGCTCGCGAGGTGGGTTTACTGTGACTGTAAAAGAAGGCGGAACGCTTATTTATAAAGGGGAAGTGAGCGGAACAGCAAAAATAAAGGCGCTGAATTTTAATTTCACTTATACCCCTGCCAGTATTGAATTGTATTTTCAGTCAACCGACAGCCTCGAAGTTTTTAATTTTTCGCTGGAAAAACAAACAGGTGTACTGGTTGATAATATTGCCTTGCGCGGCTTTTCGTTTCCTCCCTTTTCCTCGTCCGACCAACAGGCCATGAGGGAGACTATATGCCTGATCAATCCGGGTTTGTGTGTATTTCACTTTGGGGTAAATCTCGCCCCCTGGTATCGCGAAGATTATAATTATTACCGGATACGTCTGGTCAGGGAAATCAGACGGGTGCAGCAATTGATGCCCGGGGTTCCTGTTTTGATAGTCGGAATTTCGGACATGGCAAAAAAAGAAAAAGGGGCAATGGTGTCGTATCCGAACATTAAAGCTATTAAAGAGGCTCAACAGGAAGCCGCCCGGATATGTAACTGTTCGTTTTGGGATCTGGAAAAATTTATGGGAGGCCCCGGTTCGATGATCCGGTGGGTGAATGCAGAACCTCGGTTGGGACAAAAGGATTATATCCATTTTACAAGGGAAGGCACTGAAAAAATCGGGAACTGCTTATCGAACTTAATTTTGGATGAATATGAGAAATATTTAAAAGCAGGTTTGGTCGAATGAATATCTTTGAAAATATATGGCCCGATTGGTTTTTGTATTCCGGGAACGATCCGATGTTTTATACCAGTCTTTTGTTCTGGATATTCTTTACGGCTTTTCTTGGAATTTATTCGCTGGTATTTTCAAAAATGAAAATCCGTAACAGTTACCTGCTGATCATCAGTTTGTTTTTCTATTTTAAGATTAATGGTTTTTATTTCCTGCTTTTGTTGTTCTCCTGCCTGCTGAATTATTCTTCAGGAGTAATAATTGAAAAAAGCAGGTGGAAAAAAACGGTGCTTGGCATTGCTGTTGCCGTGAACCTTTTGTTTCTTGGGTTTTATAAATATGCCATTTTTATTACCGAAACAGTCAATCAGATAGTTGAAACCCATTTCAGGGCAATAAACTGGTTTACTTATCTGCAGAATGAAGTTGCCGGGAAATCAGACGATATTTATTCCATTATTTTGCCTATTGGCATTTCCTTTTATACTTTTCAGGCTATCAGTTATTTGGTCGATGTATACCGGAAACAGGTGACGGCTGTTCGTAACTTTTTTGATTTTAGTTTTTACCTGAGTTTTTTCCCGCAGCTTGTTGCCGGTCCGATAGTGCGTGCTTCGTATTTTATTCCGCAGCTTTACAGGAAATATCATCTAAGCAGGCAGGAATTCAGTCATTCTGTTTATTTAATACTGAAAGGTCTTTTTAAAAAAATGGTGATTGCTGATTTTTTGGCTGTTAATTTTATCGACCGTGTTTTTGATGCGCCACTTTCCTATTCGGGCCTTGAAAACCTCTTGGCTTTGTATTCGTATGCCATCCAGATTTATTGTGATTTTTCAGGTTATACCGATATTGCAATCGGGCTGGCTTTAATATTCGGGTTTAAAATTCCGGTCAACTTTAATGCACCGTACCAGGCCACCAGCCTGACAGATTTTTGGCATCGCTGGCATATTTCCCTTTCGCTCTGGCTGAGAGATTATTTATATATTCCGTTGGGAGGAAACCGGAAAGGAAAGCCGAGGATGTACCTGAATTTACTTATCACGATGGTGTTGGGAGGCTTATGGCACGGCGCTAATTTAAGGTTCATCATTTGGGGAGCTATTCACGGGATCGCTTTATCTGTCGAAAAGCTGTTCCGGCAACTGGTTTCTTTTAGGAAAAAAGGAAGTGTCATGCTCCGTCTGATCTCTGTTTTTTTTATTTTTCAGGTGGTAAGTTTTGCCTGGGTCTTTTTCCGGCTCGAAAGCAACGATAAGGTAAAACAGTTTTTCTATCAGTTGGGAAACCATTTTATACCACAGACTAGTCTCAGCGACTGGGCTGCCTATGGAAATGTATTGCTGGTTTTTGGGATCGGCCTGTTGCTGATCTGGACGCCCTTCAGGATAAAAGAAAAAATAAGGGGGAATTTTATTGCTTCCCCCATCATTTTTCAAATTTTATGGTCAGTTGTACTTCTGGTATTGATTTCCCTCGTTTCCCAAAGTTCTATGCAACCGTTTATTTATTTCCGGTTTTAATTGACCCCTTCCCGGATAAAATTTTTGAATTCTTCGGGGTCAAATGTTACACCAAGTGTTTTCTGTGTACCGTTGGGTTCAATGATTGCATGAAAAGGAATACTGTTGGTCTGGTATCTGCTGATCAGAATATCGAGGTTTTTCTTGCCAAGCGTGTTTTTTTCCTTGCCATCCTGTTTCGAGATGTACCATTCATTTTGGGGTAGTTTGGTCCGGTCATCGGTATATAACCCAATGACCACGTATTTTTCGCTGAGCAATTTCAATACTTCAGGGTCGGTCCAGACTGAAGATTCCATTTTTTTACAGTTTGCACAGGCATGTCCCTTAAAAACAACAAATGCCGGTTTGCCCTGTTCCTTGGCACAGTCCATTCCCTGATCGAAATCGAAATAACCGGAAATTCCCTGGGGAAGATGCAATACATCGGCATATTTAGCCGGGCCGCAAAGTTCCTGCCGGGAAGCAGTTTGTTCCGTTATCGCCCCGTTTGTTGCCATAGAATGTTGTGATGGCGGCGGGATCATGGCCGAGATGCTGTTGAGCGGGGCACCGAATAAGCCGGTAAACAGATAAATGGTGAAACTGAAAGTTACAATTGCAAGTAACAAACGCCCAACGCTGATGTATGGCAAATCACTGTCGTGCGATAATTTGATTTTCCCGAGGAAATACATTCCCAGCAAAAAGAATAATACTACCCAGATGGACAGATAAGTTTCACGGCTGATCAGGTTCAGTCCGTAAACCTGGTCGATATTGCTAAGGAACTTCATACTAAAAGCCATCAGGATAAATGCAAATACTACTTTAACTGCATTGAGCCAACCTCCCGATTTGGGCAGCTTTTTCATTGCCGAAGGGAATATTGCCAGCAACGTGAAAGGCAGTGCAAAGGCAAGGCCAAAAGCAAACATACCCAGCATCGGGCGTAGTCCTCCGGCCTGTACTGCCTGGATAATCAATGCCCCGATAAACGGGCCGGTACACGAAAATGAAACAATAACTGTTGTCAGCGCCATGAAAAAGGCCCCGATAAAACCGCCTTTGTCGGCTTTTGCATCGGTTTTGTTAACCAGACTACTGGGCAGTACGATCTCGAATGCCCCGAAAAAAGAAAGGGCAAAAACCAGGAACAGTAAAAAGAAGATGGTGTTGGGGATCCAGTGGGTACTTAGGATATTACCTGCGTTGGGGCCGAATATGCCAAAAGAGAACAAAGCTCCTAACAATGTGTAGATGAAAACAATCGACAGGCCAAAGAAGATTCCGGTTGAGATCGTTTTTTTACGGTTATCGCTTCCCCTCATAAAAAATGAAACGGTCATCGGTATCATTGGAAATACGCAGGGAGTGACAACTGCAGCCAAACCTGCTGCCAGTGAGATCAACAGGAAGAGCCACAATCCCTGGTTTGTTCCGGATTTTTCGTTGTCTGCCGAAGTTGTTTGGCCTGCAATAATTTTGGTCTGTTTATCTGCATTGAGTATGAAACTGAATTCAGCCTCGTTCGGGGGCAGACAGTTTTCATCGTTGCAGCCCATAAATTCGACATACCCTTTTATTTCGAGCGGTTTATCGGTATTGAGTTTCACTTTTTGTTTGATTACAACCTGATTGCTGAAATACCTTAGAGTCATTTGAAAGGTTTCGTCGAAGTGTTCTTCAGCTTCGGGAATACTGGCTATTCCGCCAGCAAATTCGAATAAAGTGGAATCTTCATAATGAATAGAAGTTGGAATGGGGCCGCCTTCAGGAAGCCTCACATCGTAAAGGTGCCATCCCTTTTCGATCCTTGCTATAAATTGAAGTTCTGTTTCATTTCCGTTTTGTTTCGATTCGAAAGACCATTTTATAGGCTCAATCATTTGTGCCGAAAGGCTAAAAGAGAGAAGAATCAAGGCATAAGTCAGCAAGAATTTGTTTGTCCTCATTTTCTATATTTCAGAATTAAAAAAAATGGTTTTACATTATTGTCTAAAAGTAACAGTTGAAAATAAAAAAAGGTTGAAAAATACCGGATTTTTGTCAGCAAAAGGGAGAGGTGAAAAATAAAAAATCCCGGTGATAAACCGGGATTTTAAATTGAAATTACAAAATGATTTCTTCCAAATTTTCGTCCAGAAAGTGATATTCCATAAAGTTTTGCGAATCAACACTTTCAATTTTAATGCGTTTAAAAAACGTCAACGCCCATTTGCTTTTTATTGACCATAAACCTTTGGTCAGGTAAGCGCCTACATAAGGATGTACCTTGATTGTCAGTTTACTTTTATTCAATTCCTTAAAAATGTAAGCGACTTTGTTTTCCAGTTCGTCAGTTAAAAGGACGGTAGGCGTAACTTTTCCTGTTCCTTTGCAAACCGGACAAACTTCAGTCGTGTCGATGTGCTCTTCGGGCCTGACACGCTGGCGGGTAATTTGCATCAAACAGAATTTGCTTAGTGGCAAAATGTTGTGTTTGGTGCGATCGGCTGCCATTGCCTCTTTCATTCGTTCGTAAACCTTATGTCGGTTTTCCGCGACGTGCATATCGATAAAATCAATAACGATGATGCCGCCCATGTCTCTCAACCTCAATTGACGGGCAATTTCTTCAGCAGCAGCTAAATTTACTTCCAAAGCATTGGTTTCCTGATCGACCCCAACTTTCGAACGGTTTCCACTGTTAACGTCGATCACATGAAATGCTTCGGTGTGTTCAATAATCAGGTAAGCTCCATTTTTGAAGGATACGGTCTTACCAAAAGATGCCTTAATCTGTTTCTCAATCCCGTAATAATCGAAAATCGGCTGCCTTCCCTTGTAGTGCCTGACGATTTTCTTTTTTTCCGGGGCAATAGAACCAATGTATTCTGTAATTTCATCAAAAACGGCAGCATCGTTTACGATGATGCTGTTAAAGTCGGGATGGTAAATATCCCGTAAAAGGGCAGTAGTACGCCCCAGTTCTCCTACAATCAGGGCTGGGGCATGCGCATGTTTCAAGGTTGAAAACATGGATTCAAATTTTGTAACCAACCTTCTTAATTCCTGGTCTAGTTCGGCAACACGTTTCCCTTCAGCAGCTGTTCGTACAATAATGCCATACTTTTTGGGACGGATGCTCTGGATTAGCTTTTTCAGTCTGTTTTTTTCTTCCACAGAATTTATTTTCTGCGAAATACTGACTTTTTCGCTAAAGGGCATCAGTACCATGTTACGACCGGCGAGCGAAAGCTCTGAAGTTAAACGTGGTCCTTTGGTTGAAATAGGCTCTTTGGCTATTTGTACCAGGATGTTTTGGCCAGTTTTCAAAATGTCAACAATCTTGCCATCCTTGTCAATATCAGGCATCGATTGAATCTTAGAGAGGGAAGAAATCTTGTTTTTTTTTGACAAGCCGACCTTCAAAAATTTACTCAATGTAGAAAATTGAGGCCCCATGTCCAAATAATGCAAAAACGCATCTTTTTCGTATCCAACATCAATGAAAGCAGCATTTAAACTGGGCATTATTTTTTTTACACGGCCTAAATAAATATCGCCGACAGCAAATTTTGCCCCGCTTTTTTCCCTGGTCAGTTCAACCAATCGTTTGTTTTCCTGTAAAGCTATAACAACTTCTGAGGGAGAGACATTGATAATTAAATCACTACTCACAATGTTAAATAAAATTTAGAGAATTATAAAAATGCGCAGACATATAAACAGATTAAACCTAAAGCACAAGAGCACTTTAGGTTTAATCAAAAAATATCTTTAAAAGCTTACGCTTAAAAAGGAAAGACTATCTTTTCTTCTTATGTCTGTTTTTTCTTAGTCTTTTTCTACGCTTATGCGTAGCCATCTTGTGTCTTTTTCTTTTTTTTCCGCTTGGCATAATTTTATTGTTTTACTTTGTCTTTTACTTGAGCAACAAATGTTTTCGCTGGTTTAAAAGAAGGAATGTAATGCTCGGGAATAATAATTGTTGTATTCTTTGAAATATTACGTGCTGTTTTTTCAGCTCTTTTCTTTACTATGAAGCTTCCAAAACCGCGTAGATAAACATTTTTACCCTCAGTTAAAGAATCTTTTACTGTTTCCATAAAGGCTTCAACTGCTTTTTGGACGGTAACTTTTTCGATACCTGTGTTCTTACTTACTTCATTAACAATATCTGCTTTAGTCATTTCTTAAAATATTTAGTTTTCAACAAATTGTAATTCAAACGAATCGGTGTGCAAAAATAAAAATTATTCAATAAATATGAACAAACGGATTAAATTATTTTTACAATTATAAAAGATTTTAAATAAGAAAGATAGGGAATGGAAGGTTTTAAAACGAATATTTATTCATGGTATTCCTTATTTAAAAGGGATTTGCCGTGGAGAAGGACGGATGATCCCTACAAAATATGGTTGTCGGAAATAATTTTGCAACAAACCCGTGTAAATCAGGGACAGGAATATTATTTACGGTTTATTGAAAACTATCCGACTCTTTCTGACCTGGCAATGGCATCCGAAGATGAAATACTTAAATTGTGGCAGGGACTTGGTTATTATTCACGGGCCCGTCACTTGCATTACACGGCCAGATATATTACGGAACATTACAACGGAGTTTTTCCTTCCGATTATGATTCTATACTGAAACTAAAAGGTGTGGGGACTTATACTGCTGCAGCAATTGCGTCTATTGCCTACCACCTTCCCTATGCGGTTGTCGACGGGAATGTGTTCAGGGTATTGGCGAGATACTTTGGCATAGTGGATCCGGTTGATACCAATCAGGGGAAGAAGAGTATCATGGAAATTGCATCGACACTGATTACCGGTAGTGACCCTGGCCTGCACAATCAGGCAATAATGGAATTCGGGGCCTTGCAATGTGTGCCGGTAAATCCCGATTGTAACAAATGCCCTTTGCATCCGGAATGTTATGCATATATTAATAATCAGGTCGATGGTCTTCCGGTAAAAAAGAAAAGAACGAAAGTCAGGAAGAGGTATTTCAATTATTTCGTGATTTTTACCGATCATTCGGTTTTTCTGAAAAAAAGGACAGAGAATGATATCTGGAAAAATCTTTATGAATTTCCGATGATTGAAACCGGGAAAAAGATTAATATAAAGAAATTTCTCTCAGACCAGCAGGTTCAATATGTATTGGAAAATTTTGAACAGGTAGAGATTAGAAACATCTCAAGCTGGCAAAGTCATATTTTGAGTCATCAGAAAATTGGCTATCGTTTTATTGTTGTTCATGCCTCTTTGGAAAAAAAAATTACTTCCCATTTGATTAAAGTCGATAAAAAAGATATTTTTAACTTTGCAGTTCCAAAATTATTGGAAAATTTTATTAACAATAATACGTGTTTTTAGCTTCTTCATATAGAAAATGGTACACTTCACAAGAAAAACACATATATTCATGAAAAAACGGAGTCTTCGTAGATACGTGTGTGGAAATTTGCGTAGATTTATTACTTTAATTTTTTAAACCAAAAAGTATGTCAGTTAATAAAGTAATTTTAGTTGGAAACGTCGGGAGAGATCCCGAAGTAAGGCACCTTGACAAAGGTGTTGCAGTCGCAAATTTTTCTCTTGCAACTACCGAAACCTATTTGGCAAAAAACGGAGAGAGAGTAAGTACTACCGAGTGGCACAATATTGTTGTTTGGAGAGGACTTGCAGAAGTGGCTGAAAAATATGTGAGTAAAGGTCGTCAGTTGTATATTGAAGGTCGCATCCGGACCCGTTCGTGGGACGACAAAGACGGAAATAAAAGATATACAACAGAAATATATGCCGATGTAATGCAAATGCTTGGTAAACGTGATGATAATGGTAGCGCTTCTGCTCAGGCTAGTTCATCAGGTAGTTCGTCTGAAGGTGTTAGCGAACCCGATTTTTCACAACCTGAAGAAGACGACTTACCATTTTAGTAACTTAAAATTTTGATCATTGGAAACAGACCCTTTGCCTGACCCTGTTAATTTCATCGGAAGTATTCAGTTTTATCCTTTTACTGCCGGTGTGGCAATTAGTATTTTGGTTGTCCTTTTATTATTGATTTTTTCGGCATTAATTTCCGGCTCAGAAGTAGCTTATTTTTCTTTGGGCGTTGCCGAACGTGATTATTTAAAGAAAAACAGGAACAGGCGAAACAGTTTTGCACTTAAAAATCTTGAAAAACCTGAACGTTTATTGGCTACTATTTTAGTGGCCAATAATTTTGTAAATGTCGGGATTGTAATTCTTTCCGCCTATATTTCTTCTAATATCGTCGATTTCTCAAATGTACCTACACTCGGATTTATTATCCAGGTTATAGTAATTACCTTTTTTCTTTTACTTTTTGGAGAAATAATCCCTAAAGTATACGCCACCCGGTTTGCATTGAAATTTGCAGTTTTCATGTCGTTTCCCCTGGCAATGCTTGAAAAATTGTTCCGTCCCCTGAACTCGATTCTGATTTATTCGACTTCTTTTGTCAATAAAAAGATGCAGAAACATCAGCAGAATATTTCTGTAGATGAATTATCTCAGGCGCTTGAAATGACAGCAGACCATGAGATTTCAGACGACAAGGAAATCCTTGAAGGGATTGTGAAATTCGGAAATAAAAGTGTGGATGAGATCATGCATCCCCGGGTCGATGTGGTGGCTATCGACCTGAAAGAGGACATTGGAAAAGTAATAGACATTATTAACGATTCGGGGTATTCGAGGATACCGGTTTATTCAGAAACGTTCGATAATATTCGTGGAATATTATACATTAAAGATTTATTGCCCTACATTCATAAAGGAAATAGTTTCAGGTGGCAAACTATTATCAGGCCCCCTTTTTATGTCCCTGAAACAAAGAAAATTGATGATCTTCTGGAAGATTTTCAGAAGAACAAGGTACATATGGCCATCGTGGTCGATGAATATGGCGGAACTTCGGGAATTGTGACACTTGAAGATATACTGGAAGAGATTGTTGGTGATATTACGGACGAGTTTGATGAAGAAGAAAATTTCTTTACTAAAATTTCTGATAACAAATATTTGTTTGACGGTAAGATTTTGCTGAATGATTTCTACAAAATAGTTGATTGTCCGGATGATATTTTCGACGATGTAAAAGGTGAAGCCGATACCCTGGCAGGCCTGATCCTCGAACTGAAAGGAGAATTTCCAAAACGGTTTGATAAAATAAATTGTAAATATTTCGTCTTTTCTATTGAAGCGGTCGATAACCGGCGTATTAAACAAATCAAGGTTGAGATCGGTAAATAAAAATATGCTCTCCTTTAAAAATTATGAAGTTAAAAAGTATCGTTACAGGAAGCCTGATTTTTTTTGTTTTTTTTTCGTGTAAAAGGGAATATATCCCCAAGCCGCATGGTTATTTTAGGATTGCATTCCCCGAGAAATCATATCATCCGTTGAAACAGAACCTTCCCTATACCTTTGATGTTGCTGATTATTCGAAGGTTGTTCCCGATTCAGACAGGTATTCCGAACCCGGGTGGATCAATGTTGTCACTCCTGCCAATAAAGCTGTATTACATATTAGCTATGCACGCGTTCATAATAACCTGGGCGATCATCTTGAAAATTCGAGAAAGTTTGTTTACAAACACACCATTAAGGCTGATGCGATTGACGAACAACTTTATATAGATAAGCAGAACAAGGTGTTTGGTACCATCTACTATATCGACGGGAATGCTGCTTCACCCATGCAATTTTACCTGACCGACAGTATCCGGAATTTTTTGCGCGGAGCATTATATATTCGAGAATTGCCCAATATCGATTCTATCCGTCCGGTCATTAACTTTCTGAAACCCGATGTGATCCGCCTGATAGAAACAACCCGATGGAAAAACTGAGATGCCGTTAACTGAAAAAATAATGCTTAATAATGGGGTGGTCGGTCTTTTTAAAATGACTGAAACGCCGGAGGAACTTGAACAACGGTATATCACGGTTTTTCACGAAGCTCCTCCTCTCGATAATTTTCAGCACGGTCGCCGGAAAAAGGAATGGCTGGCAGTTCGGTTGCTGATTGCCGGTTTGATTGGAACTGATTTTTCGATTTTATACTCCGGCGAAGGGAAACCGCAACTTTTTCATGCTGATTACAAATTTATCAGTATCAGTCATTCAGTAATGTATGCTACAGTTTATTTGCATAAATATAAAAAAGTAGGTATCGATATTGAAAGCCTTAACCGGAAGTTCGTATCAGTTGAAAAAAAGTATCTTTCCGAAAGAGAACAGGAACAGGTGAAGAAATATCCGGTATTACGTGCCGTTTTCTGGAGTTGCAAAGAAGCCGTTTTTAAATGGGCGGGCAGGGAAGGCGTCGATTTTCGAAAGCAGATCAAAATAGATGAACTTGATCCTGATCGTACAAATACAATTAATGCCGTTTTTGCTGATCATACAGATCAGTCAATAAAATTAAATTTTCTGATTTTCGACGGGCATGTGTTGGTTTATACACGATAGTTAATTTGTCAATCATTATATCGTTTAACTCTGAAATTTTTTGATCTGTTAGGACTTAATTTTTTCTCAACCGGATATTATAAAATTAATAAATTAGTTTTTTACATTTGGTGTTCTATGGATGCTTCATTTAAGTATGATATTGCCAAATTGAAAGCTGGTGACAAGTTGGAGTACGAAAAGATCTTTCACGAGTTCTACGATGTTTTGTATTCGTTAGGTAAGCAATATTTGATGGACGTAAGCGCTGCAGAAGAAATTGTGCAGGACGCTTTTATGAAACTATGGGAAATGCGTTCAGAAATCAGCGATCAGTCCAATATTAAAAATTTTCTTTATACACTGGTTAAGAACAATTGTTTAAACCAACTGCGGAATAAACAAAATGCCGCGAGGTTGATAAAAGACTACCATTACCTTGAATTGCAATATAATTACGAGGCCCTTGAGAAAATTGGTGAAAATTATATTGAATTTCAGGAATTAAAAGAAAAAATAGACCTTGCCATTCATGAATTGCCTGAAGATTTGCGGATTGTTTTCGAGATGAACCGTTTCCGGGATATGAGGTATAAAGATATTGCCATGACGCTTGACCTTAGTGAAAAAACAGTGGAAGCACGGATGACAAAAGCATTGAAAATTTTACGTGGCAAGCTAAAAGATTATCTCCCTTTGATTTACTTGGTTTCAAAAATTCTTTCCTGATTTTTTTTGATTTTTAGATAGGGTCTGTTCCTGTTCATGTGTTAAGTACATAAACAGGTCAAAAAAAAATATACCTGAATTTTAGCTTAACACGTACCCGATGAGCAGTAATATAATTTTGAAAATACTTGCCGGACAGGCAAATGAGAAAGAAAAAACCGATTTCTTTACCAATTGTGAAAAGAATACTGAGATGAAAGAGGAATTTATCCGGTTAAAAAATTTATGGGCTTTGTCTGTTGATGAGAAATCGTCGGATAAGAACAAGAGGTTCGAAGAATATTGGAAACAAATACGAAGGCAGCGTTCCGGGGGCATTCGGAAAATAGCATTCGGAGTCGGGAAGTACGCAGCAATTGTAATTATTGCTTTTGGACTGGCATATTGGGTAAGACCGAAGGTTAATACAGGCAGCGAACAACTTTTACAAACATTTACCAGCGGACCAGGCAGTGTTTCTTCCATTGAATTAAGCGATGGTTCCAAAATTTGGCTGAACTCCGGTTCTGTTTTGAATTTTACCGAAAAGAGTTCAAAACGGGTGGTGGCAAAACTTTCAGGAGAGGCGTATTTCGAGATTAAACATGATCCTGATCGCGAGTTCCTGGTTGATGTTGATAAAATACGGATACGGGATATAGGAACAGAATTTAACATCAGGGCTTATCCCGGGGATGAAAATATTTCGGCTTCACTAAAAAACGGAAAGATTGGAATTTTATCACCTGCGAACAACCCATTGGTTGAAATGAAGCCCAATGACCATTTTGTCCTGAAAAGATCAACCAACAAATACACTGTCTGGAAAACCGACCCACAGTTTATTGCAGGCTGGAAAGATGGCAAATTTGTATTTATTGATAAGAGTTTACGGGAGATGTGTGATGAGTTGGAGAAATGGTACGGTGTAAAAATATTTATCCAAAATAATTTGTTGGAATCGGGTAAATATACAAGTATACTGAAACGGACAACTACCATAAAGCACATGCTCGAGATGTTGAAGGTAACAACCGGGATCAATTATAAAATAGAAATGAATAAAGATGGGTATGATACGATAATAATTAAGTAATCATGGAAAGTAAAGAAGCATACCGGCCAGGGTACACTTCTTTAAAATACAAAAGAAACTGATTCGAATCAGTTTCAATGTTTAATCAAATCAAAGTAAAAGTATGAAAAAAAAATTGTTTTTACTATGCCTTCAAAAGCGTAGGATTATTAAAACGTTATTGATTATGAAACTAACTTTCTGCATGTTATTATTGGCCGCTGTGTCGGTTGCGACAGAGAGTTTCAGCCAGTCAGCTAAACTAAAGTTAAAGATGGAAAATGCCACGTTGGTCGAGATCTTCCAGGAAATTGAGCGTACCAGCGATATTGGTTTTCTTTTCAAGAACGACCAGTTAGACCTCACTAAAAAGTATTCCATTAACGTGGAAAACAACTCGGTTGAGGAAATCCTGAGAATGTTGCTCGGGGATAAATATTCTTATCGGTTCATTGGAGATAACGTGGTTATTACAGCAAAAGGAGATTTGAACAGTCCGGGGGTGCAGCAACAGGAAACAGTTTCAGGAAAGGTTACTAATTCTTCAGGGGAACCCCTTCCCGGTGTTACAGTGGTAGTGAAAGGCACTATCCATGGGATAGTTACTGATGTAGATGGTAATTATACACTTTTCAAAGTACCTGCCGATGCGACCTTGGTATTTTCGTTTGTGGGGATGAAAACACAGGAAATTGTAATTGCCGGAAAAAGCAACATTGATATTGTGATGGAAGAAGATGCGATTGGCATTGAAGAGGTGGTTGCGATAGGATATGGGACGATGAAAAAAAGTGATTTGACCGGTTCTGTCGCTTCTGTTAAAAGTGAAGATATAACTGATATACCAAGTAATAATATAACTCAAGCCTTACAAGGGAGAGTTGCAGGAGTCCAGATACAACAAAATTCGGGAGCACCAGGGGCAACTATGCAGGTTCGCATCAGAGGAACTAATTCTATTCAAGGGAGTAATGAGCCTCTTTGGATCATCGATGGTTTTCCGGGAGACCAGGCGATACTAAATTCGGCAGATATAGAAAGTGTTGAAGTTTTAAAGGATGCCTCAGCAACTGCAATCTATGGTTCAAGAGGAGCCAACGGAGTTATAATTATAACAACAAAACGGGGCAAATCAGGTGCTACGAAAGTTGATTACGAAGGTAGCTACAGCATACAAACCGTGAGAAAAAAATTGGATCTGATGGATGCAAACGAATATGCACGATTCTATAATATTTATTGGAACAATTTGAAAGGTGAAAATTACTTCACTCAAAATGAAATTGACAATTTGGGAAAAGGAACAGATTGGCAGGATTTGATTTTTCGATTAGCCCCGGTACACGATCATTCTTTAACTGTAAGCGGAGGTAATGAAAAAACACAGTTTTCTGTTGGAACAAGTTATTTCGATCAAGCCGGGATAATTGAAAATAACGACTATCGTCGCATTGTATTAAGAGCTAATGTGAATCACGATATCAGCAAAAAATTTTCTATTTCATACAATGCAATATTAAGCCGGATAGATCAATCTCCTACAAACGACTCAGATATTTTACGTTCCGCCTTATCTGCCACACCAACGGTAGGATCATATGATAATGAAGGAAAATATGTTTTACTGAATGATGTTTACCCTTTTAGCCCTGATAACTTAATAAATCCGACGGCTTATTTTAATGAGGTATCTAACAAGCAAGTCTACAATAAAGTAATGGCTAACCTTGCTTTTACGTACAGACCTTTTGATGGCTTATCTGTAAAAATATCCGGAAATATTGCAAATGGCGAATACCGTTCAGATAATTACACAGGCGTAGATTATCCCGACTCATCAGGAAGCGCCAGTGTTTATACAAGTAATAATCTTCACTTAAATAGTGACAATATTATTACTTATAACAAAACAATAAATGAGATCCACAATATCACAGTTACAGGGGCATTCACTTATGAAGATGATATTTCAAAATCTCTTGGTGCCTCAGGCTCGGGATTTCTCAGTGATGCGACCGAAACATATGATATTGGTTCTGCCACTACGATTGGAACGCCATATACTTCCTATTCCGAGTGGTCATTATTATCCTATCTGGGGCGTCTCAACTATTCATACAAAAGCAAATATCAGGCAACAGTCAGTTTCCGTGCTGATGGTTCCTCTCGTTATAGCAAAGGAAATAAATGGGGCTATTTCCCTTCCGGCGCTGTAGCATGGCGTATTTCAGAAGAAGAATTTATGAATGATATTGATTTTATTTCTGATGCAAAAATCAGGTTAGGCTATGGTCAAACCGGGAGCACGGCTATAAATCCATATTACACGCTGGATATGTTATCTTCAGGGAAAGCATCTTTCGAAAATGGACTTTATACTTGTTTTGCCCCGGGAACCCGTCTGCCTGGCAATTTAAAATGGGAAACCACAGCGCAAACAGACATAGGACTGGATATAGGATTTCTAAACAGCCGTTTTAGATTAACTGCAGATTATTATATTAAAAATACCCGGGATTTATTGAATACAGTACAACTGCCAGCGTCTCTCGGATATACAACTACTGTAAAAAATATTGGGAAAATTAAAAATAAAGGATTTGAATTACAATTGGATGCAAATATTTTAAATCGTGAATTTGAATGGGATATTTCTGCCAATATTTCTTTCAACAGAAATGAAGTAGTAAAGCTTTATGAAGGGCAGGATATCCCGGGAACTATTTATAACGTGATCGTAGCAAATGACTATATTAATCTGCTCCGGGAAGGGAATCCTATCAGTGCGTTTTATGGTTATCAGTTGGATGGTCTGGATGAAGATGGTCATTATACATACAAGGATATTGATGGAAAAGACGGAATAACAGCAGATGATAAAACATGGATTGGTGATCCAAATCCTGATTTTATTTATGGACTAACATCCAATATGTCATGGA
This sequence comes from Prolixibacteraceae bacterium, assembly GCA_963662895.1. Classification (GTDB taxonomy): domain Bacteria; phylum Bacteroidota; class Bacteroidia; order Bacteroidales; family Prolixibacteraceae; genus GWE2-42-39. Next base: position 3,209,886 of record OY759981.1, read on the forward strand.
AGAATTTTGAATTGAACCTTTTTATCCAGGGATCTCAAGGAAATGACATCTATGGATTAAGCATGGTTAATCAAAATTATAAATGGTATATTGGTTATAACATGCAGAAAGAGGTCCTGTATGATCACTGGTCACCAGAAACCCCGAATGCAAAATATCCCGCAATCGATAATATTTTTTCAACAAGAATGGCAGATAACTTCGTGTATGACGGTTCTTATCTCCGACTGAAGAATATTGAATTAGCCTATAATATTCCGGTTAATAAATTGGGTATGAAATGGCTTAAAAAGGGACAAATATATCTGAGTGGGCAGAACTTATTAACTATTACCAGTTACCCGTGGTGGGATCCGGAAGTTAATTCTCAGGGAGGAAGCAATTCTGTTAACCAGGGAATAGACAACTATTCATATCCAACGGCAAAAGGATTTACTATAGGGGCAAAATTATCATTTTAAAAACTTAGAACTATGAAAAATATATTAGTTACAATAGCATTTATAGTTTTGTTTAGTGCTTGTAGCGATATTTTGGAAGAGAATCCAAAATCTATTGCTAGTGAGACTTTCTATAATACTGCGAATGAAGTTGAAGCGGCTGTTAATGCAATATATACACCTTTGCATGGAAGTCAGTTTGTCTCTTATTTTACAATTTTAGCACCCAGCTCTGATCTTGTTTATGGAAGAGGAAGTATTGCAATCATCGATGAGTATAGTGGTTTTAGCACAGCCAACATTACGAATATGGGGTACGTTTGGACTGCACTTTATTTGTCTGTTCGCAATGCAAACGTAGTTATTAAAAATATCCCAAATGGAACTAAAACAACAGAAGATGAAAAAGCTCAATACATGGCTGAAGCTAAATTTCTAAGGGCATTTGACTATTTCACCTTAGTCAGGTTATGGGGAGGGGTTCCTCTCCGCACTGAGGAAACGATGAATGAACTTGATATTGCAAGAAGTTCGGTAGATGAGGTATATAATTTAATTTTAAGTGATCTTGGATATGCCGAAGAAAAGCTACCTGATACACCCCGCCTATTAGGGACTCCTTCAAAATGGGCAGCAAAAACATTATTGTCTGATGTATATCTTTCCAAAAAAAACTGGTCCGGAGCAAGAGACAAAGCACAGGAAGTAATTACATCTGGAAAATATTCCTTAGTAGAAGTAAATGAGCCTGATGATTTTGAAAAGATATATGGCGCAGATGTTTTAACTTCCTCTGAAGAAATCTTTTACTTCAAATATAATGACCAGAGTGGGTTCCCTTTAATGAACTTCATGCATAAGTCTGGTGATGGCTATCAACCTTATGGCGGTAATTGGTATTCATTTTGGTCAACAACGGATAATTTCTTTTACAAAAACTGGGATGATAACGATTTCAGGAAACAACACAATTATTACAAATGGGATATTGGATTAGGAGATAACACATTATTATTTAAAAAGTATATCGATCCCAATGCTACAACTAATAAAAATTCAAATGACTGGCCAATATATCGATATGCAGAATTACTACTCATATATGCTGAAGCAGCCAACAATGCAAATAACGGTCCCACTGCCCAGGCAGTAGAGTGTTTAAACGAAGTTCATCGCAGGGCTTACGGGTACAATCCGAAAATTTCTTCTCCTGTTGATTTTAAAATCGAGGATCATAATAAAGATTCCTTCTTTGAATTGGTATTAAGAGAGAAAGGCTGTGAAACGGTTTTAGAAGCCAAACGTTGGTTTGATCTGGTTCGCACAGGTAAGGCCGCTGAAAAAATAAAGGAAGCTGAAGGTAAAGATGTTGCTGAAAGTATGTATCTCTGGCCTATTCCTATTGTAGAGACTAATTTCAATAAAGCAATTGATCCAGTAGCAGATCAAAATCCAGGTTATTAATTCACTAAGAAGAGGTTGTCCAAAAATTCATGAAATCGACCATTCGTGTCTCACGGTCCCGATTGTTCGGGGTCAGGGGCTTCAATACGATGAGATTTCGAAACGAGTCGGAATGACTTAATCCGGGATTTTTGGGACAACCTCTTTTTTCAGGTGCTCCGGGAAAATGTTAGTCTGCAAAAAATTAGTATATAATTGATTAAAAACAATACTCATATCACAACTAAACCATCATCAACATTTTAATAACTTAAATATGAAATGGACCCCAATCTGTATTCTGATATTCATCTTTTCCGTTACCTGTGTCAAAAATGCAAATCAACTTTCAGCAAAGAATGCTCAGACCGTACAGTTTCAGGAAATTAAAGTCCCCAATAGTCTTTCTGAATGTATAGATCAGGCATGGAATGTTTCATGGAATCGATTCTTTAATGAGAAAACAAAACAATTCTATGACTATTTAAGTAGCTATGAGGAAGGACATGGATTAGACCATTTACCAACCACCGCTGAAGTATCTCAGCAATATCCTAACTACCAGGGATATGATACAGGAATGGAAGATTGTATGATTTCTGCAGGCATTATGCTTTGTATGATTGTTGACAGATACATGGTAACAAGAGAAAAAAAACTTAAAGGATACGCATATTCTGTATATCAGGGTATTAAACAGTCAGCAACAAATCATGGAAATCCCGGCTTTCTGGCACGATGCCTTTGTGTCGAAGATGCGAAAAGTATATACATCAATTCCTCCAGAGATCAGTATACCCATGCTGTTTACGGGCTTTGGCATTATTTTCATAGTCCATTGTGTAATAAAAGCACAAAAAAGGAGATTGGAGTAATTTTATCAGAAATAGCTAATAGGATGAAACAAAATGTGACGCCTGAGAATGATTATGATTTTCTCAGGGCTGATGGGACACATGATACCCGTGGTATAAGCAAAATGTGGAATGTAAAAGGACACGAAGCGGCTCGTTTACCCATGATATATGCTGCAGCCTGGAATACAACAGGCGATTCAGTATATTATAATCTTTACCTGAAATATCTGAAGCCAGCTATCTCCCAATCCTCGAAATTTGAAAAATCGGTACCTACTTATGCCCTTCTGCAAATGCAATCTTCATTAGAATTACTGGAATCAATTGAAAAGAATAAAGAATTAAAAAAGCAAATGCGGAAAATTATGTCAATAGTATCAGAGCAGTGTGCTTCCCGTGCTGTAAAAGCCAATATGGATGCTGAAGATCTTGATTTGTCGATGGCCGGATCAGACTGGAGGACAGGAGAAGGACTTAACCCTAAGGGAGAATACAGAAAGATTTGGTATTGTATACGGGAAAGCGGAGAAGCTGCATTAGCTCAATTAATGTTCAATGGCAAATCTTTCTCGGACGAACAGAAGAAATTATTGACTCAAGCAATCACTCGTTTGGACTATGAACACGTCTCAAGTAGTGGTATTTTCTATCTTCAGGGAGCTTATTGGAAGGCTTGTAGGCTTAGTATATTCACGAATAAATCTTCAAAGCGAATATATGAAGGCTCCTCTGTTAATCCCAGTGAATAAGTCAACGTAATTTTTGTTAAAAGTCACTATTATCCTCTCAACTCTATTGCGTCGTGCTGATTCCGGGCACTCCCTCCCGTATCTTGTTGAAAGAAATTTTGGACATGATGATCCCCGAAAGTGGAATTTTGATATTCCCATCCGGTAATGACGGACATGATTAGTCGATAAGTGATTGTTATTTTTGCTCAGTTGGAATAATTGAGTTATTCTTTAAGATAAATGGCTTACTCCCTGAAATAAACGGTTCCCGCTTTGAAATACCCGGGTATTCCCGAAGGGTGACCTTTTATCTCCAAAGTAATAAATCAAATTGGGTTTTACTTTGTTAATGATTTAGTTCTCAGTCAAAAAAAGTTCTTTCTATCCTGTAATGCATATTGAGTTTAACAGGTAAAAGTCTTACTTTTATCAAAAAAGAATCAACGTGAAGAATAATATCATTACATCTGTTAAAAAGCGTTTGTATTCGCCTGATTTGGAGGGACATCGGTCGTGCATCGAAAAGAAAAAGAGCATTTTGCTCTCTATATTCTTTTTTTTGCTGATTGTTATTATGGTATTTTTTATTCTTCTTGGAATATTTTTGGGTGATTATTCATATACTGTTATTGATATTTCGGTTCTGGCATTCTTCGTATTTTTGTATTTTCTGTTCAGGATAAAAAAGCAATTGGTACTGACCTCCCATATCTTTGTGTATATCCTTTGTTCGTTTGCACTTTTTTATCTTATTACCGGGGGGGTGAATAATACCGGTCTGATATTTATAGTGTTGTTGCCTATTCCTGTAATTATGTTGATGGGGAGAAGGTCTGGTGTTCTTGTTTTATCGGTGTTCTTTATCATTTCGCTGGTTATACTATCTGTGTCTCAGGATGCGTCCTGGTGTGCAATTTACCGGTTCGATTATTCCTTGCGTATTTTTATAAGTTTTGTAATTATTACTATTCTTGCATATTTGAATGAGTCGGTTTTTGATATTCTGTATACCCGTCTTCAAAATACGGCTGATTCACTGCATAAAAGCCGTGAAGATTACAAAACACTTTCAATGAACAGGGAGAAGTTTCTTTCCATTATTTCCCATGACCTGAAGAATCAGAGTGCCGGTTTTTATTCGGCAACCGACCTTTTGAAAAACCATTATCATGAGATGGAGGAAAAGGACCGTAGTGAACTTATTGAAATGCTTTGGGAAAATTCGCAGAAAAATGTTCAGTTGCTGCAAGGTTTACTGAAATGGTCGATGTTAAAAAGTAATACTTTCCCGTATAATCCGGTACCTGTGAAACTCGAAAAAGTATACCGGGAAGTAATCGAACTATTTGATTTGGAGATTGAAAAGAAGAATATTTCGGTTTTCCTGAAAATTAAAAGCAATTCAGAAGTTTTTGCTGATTACTATATGCTGAATGCAATCATGCGTAACCTGCTGTCGAATGCAGTCAGGTATACCGGAAATAATGGTGAAATCAGAATCATATCGGAGGAAAAGGGCGATTTTATGAATATTGAAGTCAGGGATAATGGGTCGGGGATTGACCCTTTAACTCTTGAGAGTTTGAGAACCTCAGTACCTGTCAGGTCCGGCAATGAAGAAGGATCGGGAATAGGCCTTATTTTGGTAAGGGAGTTTGTGGAATGTAATAAAGGAAAACTGATAATAGATACTCAACTGAAAAAGGGAACCTGTATTTCATTTACTGTTCCTCTGGTGGAATGATCTTTTGCAGTAAATAAAAGCCCTTTGATGGGCTTAGTATCAAGTCAAACCTACTTTGACCGGCCAGCCCTGCTTTTCACCTTCCGGTGAATTGGGAACTTAACTCCCGGATACCTTTCCTGTCATTGCCTCATTATGCCCAATAAATTTTGGGTGGGGACTACCAATGACAGATTTTTACAGAAATATGTATATGAAGCAAATACGAAACATTGCTTTTTTCAGCATTTTATTACTTCCGGGCATACAACTGCACTGCTTTTTTTCAAGGAGTCCCGTGCGAATCAGTTTAAAAAGTTGTGGAGAAGAGCAGGAAGAGTGTTTAGTCGCTGTAAAAGCCATCGTTTCGTTATAGAATAAGCCGGGGAAAGAGAGGTATTTTTTTAGGGAACACAACACTGCCCGGGCTGTTTCCGCCTAAGGGGAAAAAGCGTTTAGAAAATCGATGGAGTGAGCGTTAAAAAATCTTCCCTGTTTGACGAACGCAGAGAGGAGTTTGGAAGATTTAAGCGAACGCAAACGATTTTTAGCTTTTTCACCTCAGCGGCGGCTCTTTTTGGATACTTTTTCCAGCTGCAGGGAAAAAGGATCAGCCTGTCCGGCTTGAGGACAGTAAGAAAGGGAAATGCGATGAAGCTTGATTTTTAGCTTTTGTCTGTACTAAAGAATCAGAGCTAAATAATATGCTCCACAAAAGATAAAAGTACCCCTTCCGTGCCCGGTGTTTTCTGCGTTCTCTTAATAACCTGATAATTTTTATTGCTTATTGGTATTCGCCTCTGGCCGGCGGGGCCCTTCCTTTTGCAGTCGACCAAAAGGAAGTAAAAGTCTTGTCAAAGTCATCCTTCCTCCCGCCTCACGGTTTTTTATTCCCGGCCCACCTCCCTGAAGACCCGCAAAAAACCGCTCCCGCCTTCGCCGGCCCGGACTACTTTGACTGGCCACCCCTGCTTTTCACCTTCCGGCGAATTGGGGACTTGACTTACAGATACCGTTCCTGTCATTGCCTCATTATGCCCAATAAATTTTGGATGGGGACTACCAATGACAGATTTTTACAGAAGTCTGTATATGAGGCAAATACGAAACATCGCTTTTTTCAGCATTTTATTACTTCCGGCCATGCAACTGCACCGCTTTTTTTCAAGGAGTCCCGTGCGAATCAGTTTAAAAAGTTGTGGAGAAGAGCAGGAAGAGTGTTCAGTCGCTGTAAAAGCCATCGTTTCGTTATAGAATAAGCCGGGGAAAGAGAGGTATTTTTTTAGGGAACACAACACTGCCCGGGCTGTTTCCGCCTAAGGGGAAAAAGCGTTTATAAAATCGATGGAGTGAGCGTTAAAAAATCTTCCCTGTTTGACGAACGCAGTGAGGAGTTTGGAAGATTTAAGCGAACGCAAACGATTTTTAGCTTTTTCTTCTCAGCGGCGGCTCTTTTTGGATCCTTTTTCCAGCTGGAGGGAAAAAGGATCAGCCCGTCCGGCTTGAGGACAGTAAAAAAGGGAAATGCGATGAAGCTTGATTTTTAGCTTTTGTCTGTACTAAAGAATCAGAGCTAAATAATATGCTCCACAAAAGATTAAAGGCCCCCTCCCGTGTCCGGTGTTTTCTGCGTTCTCTTAATAACCTGACAATGTTCATTGTTCATGTGTATTCGCCTCTGTCCGGCGGGGCCCTTCCTTTTGCAGTCGACCAAAAGGAAGAAAAAGTCTTGTCAAAGTCATCCTTCCTCCCGCCTCACGGTTTTTTCTTCCCGGCCCCACCTCCCTGAATACCCACCAAAAACCGCTCCCGCCAACGCCGGCCCGGATTACTTTGACCGGCCATCCCTGCTTTTCACCTTCCGGTGAACCGGGGACTTGACTTCCAGATACCTTTCCTGTCATTGCCTCATTATGCCCAATAAATTTTGGGTGGGGACTACCAATGACAGATTTTTACAGAAGTATGTATATGAAGCAAATACGAAACATCGCTTTTTTCAGCATTCATCATTCCCGGCCATGCAACTGCACCGCTTTTTTTCAAGGAGTCATCCCGTGCGAATCAGTTTAAAAAGTTGTGGAGAAGAGCAGGAAGAGTGTTTAGTCGCTGTAAAAGCCATCGTTTCGTTATAGAATAAGCCGGGGAAAGAGAGGTATTTTTTTAGGGAACACAACACTGCCCGGGCTGTTTCCGCCTAAGGGGAAAAAGCGTTTATAAAATCGATGGAGTGAGCGTTAAAAAATCTTCCCTGTTTGACGAACGCAGTGAGGAGTTTGGAAGATTTAAGCGAACGCAAACGATTTTTAGCTTTTTCTTCTCAGCGGCGGCTCTTTTTGGATACTTTTTCCAGCTGCAGGGAAAAAGGATCAGCCTGTCCGGCTTGAGGACAATAAAAAAGGGAAATGCGATGAAGCTTGATTTTTAGCTTTTGTCTGTACTAAAGAATCAGAGCTAAATAATATGCTCCACAAAAGATAAAAGTACCCCTCCCGTGTCCGGTGTTTTATTTGTTCTCTTAATAACCTGACAATGTTCATTGCTTATTTGTATTCGCCTCTGTCCGGCGGGGCCCTTCCTTTTGCAGTCGACCAAAAGGAAGAAAAAGTCTTGTCAAAGTCATCCTTCCGACCGCCTCACGGTTTTTTCTTCCCGGCCCACATCCTTGAATACCCACCAAAAACCGCTCCCGCCAACGCCGGCCCGGACTACTTTGACTGGCCACCCCTGCTTTTCACCTTTCGGTGAATTGGGGACTTGACTTTTAGATACCTTTCCTGTCATCTCTTCATTATGCCCAAAATTTTTGGGTGGCAACTGCCTATGACAGTTTTTTGCAGAAGTCTGTATATGAAACAAATACAAAACATCGCTTTTTCATCATTTCAGTATTCCCGGCCATATAACTGCATTGCTTTTTTTGACGAACTATCGTGGGCGGTGTTTTCTGCGTTCTCTTAATAACCTGACAATTTTTATTGCTTATTTGTATTCGCCTCTGTCCGGCGGGGCCCTTCCTTTTGCAGTCGACCAAAAGGAAGAAAAAGTCTTGTCAAAGTCATCCTTCCTCCCGCCTCACGGTTTTTTCTTCCCGGCCCACATCCTTGAATACCCACCAAAAACCGCTCCCGCCAACGCCGGCCCGGACTACTTTGACTGGCCATCCCTGCTTTTCACCTTCCGGTGAACCGGGGACTTAACTCCCGGATACCTTTCCTGTCATCTTCTTCTCTTCTCATTTTTTTTGGATATTGAATATTCATGATTTAAAATTTTTCAGCATTTCATTACTTCCGGCCATACAACTGTTCTGCTTTTCTTGACCAACTACCGTGGCCGGGGTTATTCCGTTTGCATTTACCCCCGGGGTTGCGTTTGTGCCTCACTTACCCCGGGTTACTGATGTATGTCTGGGACAGCAAGCCTCGCCGGACAAGGAGCAACGCCCATCAAACGCGAAGCGTCAAACCCTCAAACGCTCCGCCTCAGACAGGCCATCAAACCTTTCAAACGCGAAGCCCCCAAGGCCTTTAGATTGTTTTATAAATGTCTTTTTTGTGTCTTCGGGTCTTCGTGTTTTATAATTGCTTTTTTAAACAGCCTTCTGTATTTTAATCAATTTCTTTTTTAGTAAGAACGGAATTTCCGAAGGTTCTTTAGCAACCGGAACACCTGCTTTGTTAAAGGCCGCTATTTTTTCCTCTGCTGTTCCTGCTCCGCTGGAAATGATTGCTCCTGCATGCCCCATTCGTTTGCCCGGAGGGGCTGTTTGCCCGGCAATGAAGGCAACCACCGGCTTACTCATTTTTTCAGCAATAAAACGGGCGGCCTGTTCTTCTGCATCACCGCCAATCTCACCAATCAGAACAACCGCATCGGTATGGGGATCGTTTTCAAACATTTCCAGCAGATCGAGATAATACAAGCCTGCTATCGGGTCGCCACCTATACCTACACAAGTGGTTTGTCCCAGGTTGCTTTCGGTGAGCATGTTTACCACTTCGTAGGTCAACGTACCGCTGCGTGAGATTAATCCGATATTTCCTTTCTTAAAAATATTGCCCGGCAAAATTCCAACCAGTGATTCGCCGGCAGTAATTACCCCCGGACAATTAGGGCCGATCAGCTTGGTGCCGTTTTTTTTCAATATTGGCATTACCCGTATCATGTCGTTCACCGGAACTCCTTCGCTAATAGCTATTACCAGTTCAATTCCTGCTGCTGATGCTTCCAAAATGGCGTCGGCAGCAAAAGGTGCCGGCACAAAAATGATGGAAGTATTGGCGCCTGTTGCTTTTACTGCATTTTCGACCGAATTGAAAACCGGAATATCTTCAACCATTTTCCCCTCTTTACCGGGAGAAACACCTGCAACAACTTGGGTTCCGTATTCTTTCATTTTGAAAGCGTGAAAACCGCCATCCCTGCCGGTAATGCCCTGTACTACCAGTTTTGTATTTCTGTTGATAAGTATACTCATAATGTTTTTTTTGATTTTTCAAGTTTAAGTTTTTACTGATTGCTTAATTCAATAGCCTTTTTTGCGGCTTCACTCATGGTTTTTACTGTTGGTAAGCCGGTTTGTTTCAGCAAGGCAAGTCCCTCCTCTGCATTGGTGCCTGATAAGCGTACAACGATCGGAATGTTGGTATGAATCATCTTCATGGCTTCAGTCAGTCCCCGGGCCACATCGTCACAACGGGTAATCCCACCAAAAATATTGATCATCACAGCTTTTACATTCTTGTCCGAGATCAGGATGTTCATGGCATCGACCACTTTTTGCGGGTTTGAACTTCCTCCAATATCCAGGAAATTAGCCGGCGACCCGCCATACAGTTTAATCATATCCATAGTGGCCATAGCCAGTCCTGCGCCATTTACCATACACCCGATTGTACCATCCAGTTTAATGTAGGAAAGTCCCTTTTCCTGGGCGTCAATTTCTTTTAGTTCGTCTTCATCAGGTTCACGCATCGCCAGTATTTCAGCCTGACGGAAAAGGGCATTGTCGTCGAAATTCATTTTTCCGTCAATAGCCCATATCGTGTTTCCTTTATCAACAATCAGTGGATTAATTTCTGCCAGTGTTGAATCAGTTTCTACATAGAGTTTGTATAATTTTTGGAAGATGGAAGCTGCCTGGCGGGCCTGTTTTATATCATCAAATAATTTTAATGCAATATTACGCGCTTCAAAATCAAGCAGGCCGGTCAGGGGATCAATAGGATATTTTATAATTTTTTCGGGATTGTTTTTTGCAACTTCCTCTATTTCAACTCCGCCCTCGGCGCTAACCATCAGAATTACCGACTTGGTATTACGGTCGTTGATCAATCCCACGTAAAATTCTTTTTTAATATCGACCGCGTCAGTTACCAGTACTTTTTCGACGGTGTAGCCTTTGATGTTCATCCCCAGAATGCTTTTTGCATGTTTGATGGCTTCACTTTTTGTTTTTGCCAGTTTAACTCCTCCTGCTTTACCGCGTCCGCCAGCTAAAACCTGTGCTTTGATAACGGTCATTCCTTCTTTACTGTTAACGGCCTTCTCAACTTCTTCTGCTGAATGGCAGAGAGTACCATCCGGAACCGGGATACCATATTTTTTGAATAGCTGTCTGGCCTGGTATTCATGAATCTTCATAATGCGTATTTAAAGGTTAGTAATAAACTTTTTAAAAATATTAAACATAGAGGAATTTAAAAGTATAAATATTGTCTGTATATAATATTTTAGAACATAAACATCCAATATTTCAGAATTGTTTGCTAAAAATATTAAAAATAGTGTTCGAAAACATGAATAACTTAAATCCATTCTGCATGTGACTATGTCCGTTGCCTGTGGGTGGGAAAAGGGAATATTTTATTTTAAAAGCTTATTGACCAATAATTTTTTTAGAGTAGTTTTGCACCGGTATTAATAGATTAAAAATATGATTGATAAAATTAAAGCAGTGCTTTGCCAGGAAGCAGAAGCGGTACAAAATATCCCTGTAACCGGGGAATACGAAAGAGCTGTAAAAATTATTGAGGATCATGTTCATGGAAAAGGTGGTAAGCTGGTTGCCAGTGGAATGGGTAAAGCAGGGCAGATTGCCCTGAATATTGCAACAACCTTCAGTTCAACCGGTACCCCTGCGGTTTTTCTTCATCCTTCGGATGCCCAGCATGGCGATTTAGGGGTGTTGCAACCCAACGATGTTCTCTTACTGATTTCAAATTCGGGAAAAACCCGTGAAATACTGGAACTGGTAGAGTTGAGCAGTAACCTTTACGAAAATATACCCCTGATCGTGATTACGGGTAAAGAAAATTCGGAACTTGCCCAAAGGGCTGATGTATGCCTGCTAACCGGCGACCCGGAGGAAGTTTGTATACTGGGCCTGACTCCAAGTACTTCGACAACCATGATGACTGTGATCGGCGATGTTTTGGTCGTACTGATGATGGGAAAAATCGGGTTCACCAATGAAGAATATGCCAAGCGGCATCACGGTGGTTATCTGGGCAATAAATCAAGGGAACAGGCACGTTTAGGCAGAAAGTTGCAGTAGCCGGGACAGGCTGCTGTTTATGAGTTACAAGTTGCGGGGAGCAGGTTGTGATGCTTCCCTTTATCGGGAATCGTTCGGTATTGGGGGGGGCAATATTTGTTCATCCTGAATATCTAACCGATGTTTATTTGAATTTATATCTGGCTGAAATTAAAAAAGCTTCTTTTTCTTTACTTTTGACGTAAATTTTATTTCCATGAAACAAGATTCGCAGGGAAATACAAAACGAAACATTATTCCTTTCCTGATTGCTGCAAGTGTTTTTGTTGTCATGGTCTTTTCATCTGTAAGATTTATAAGCAGACAAAGAGGAGAGTGGGAAAAAGATATTCGGGAAAATTTGCTGGAAATACTTATCGCAAATAAATCGCGATTAGAGAAGGCTCTCTATTCAAGGATTTATTATACAAAAGGAGTTGCTGCTTATGTTTCCCTTCATCCGGATGTGGATAATGCCGAATTTCAGAGACTTGCAAAAATACTGATCAAAAATGACAGTGTGATCAGTACAATGGCCTTATCAAAAGACGGTGTCATTGGTTCAATTTTTCCTGAAAAAGGGCATGAGGCAGCTATCGGTTTAAATTTGATGGTTCATCCGAATAGAAAGGAGATCGTTGAGAAAACCATTGAAACACATCAGACCTTTGTTGCCGGACCGGTAGAACTGGTTGAAGGAGGAACGGCATTTATCAGTTATACCCCTATTTTCAATAAAAAATTGGAGAATGAACCTTTCTGGGGCGTTACTGATATTGTTATTTACCGCGACCGGTTGTTCCGGGATGCACAATTACTGCCGAGAGTTAAACGTTTTGAGTTTGCCTTACAGGGAATTGACGGAAAAGGAACGGAAGGCGATATTTTCTGGGGGAACCCGGATATATTCGGAAGAAAGCCGGTAGTTGCAACCGTCGATTTGCCTACCGGTAACTGGATACTGGCTGCAGCGCCTGTTAACGGATGGAACAATTATCTTAATCAGGATAATCTGCTTTATTATATACTTATTTTAAGTTCGTTGATAATTAGTGTATTGATCTGGCTTTTTGTGCGTTCATTGGTGAAAATTAAAAATAATGAAAGGGAGTTGAGGGCTATCTTTCATTCCATGCATAATTTGATCATAGAGTTTAATAAAGATGGTCAGTATGTAAAGATTGCCCCGACTAATAAATCCCTTTTGGTATTACCGGAGGATCATCTGCTTGGAAAATCGGTTTATGATATTTTCGATCCTGCACTGGCCAGTCTTTTTTATCAGTCGATTAACGAATGTCTGGCTCAGGATAAACTGGTGGATATTGAATATCCAATGAAGATTAAAGGGAAAGACTTATGGCTCATGGCCCGCATTTCGAAGCGTTCGGATGATTCGGTTATTTTTAATGCATACGATATTACCGAAAAGAAACACTGGATAGAAAGTATTCGCGAATCGGAGAACAGCTTGAAGGAATTGAACACGATGAAAGATAAATTCTTTTCGATCATTGCTCACGACCTGAAAACACCGGTTGGTAATTTTATGAGCCTGAGTCGTCTTTTGAATGATGAATTTGAAGAACTGGACGATCCGCAAAAGAAAGAAATTCTGATCCTGTTGCAACAGTCAGGTACAGAGACATACGAATTATTAAATAACCTTCTGAACTGGACACTCTCGCAGCAAAAGGCAATCAAGATTGAATGGAAAGAGTATAATTTACATAATTTATGTGATCAGTCGGTCAATTCCCTTAATCCACTTTGTGCAGTGAAAAACATACAAATAAATAATGATACAGATCCTGTAATAGCTGTTGTCTGCGACGAGAACCTGACAAAAACCATCATCCGTAATTTGGTGTCGAATGCAATTAAATTCAGTTATGACGGTGAGATTATCAGTCTGAGGTCAGAACAGAAAATAATCGGGGACCAATCTTATTATTTGTTGAAAGTTGAAGATAAAGGGGTCGGAATGAATCAGGAAACATTAGACCGGTTATTTAAAGAGTGCAGGGCCAAGACTACCCCGGGTACCCGAAATGAATCAGGTACAGGTCTGGGATTGATCCTTTGCAAAGAGTTTATCGAAAAACAAGGCGGTTTTATCGAGGTGAAAAGTCAACCCGGGGAAGGTTCAACTTTTATTGTCGGTTTCCCTTTTCTTTCCTGATTCACAAATAGCAGTTAATCGAAAAGGTATCCGGGAGTTAAGTTCCCAATTCACCGGAAGGTGACAAGCAGGGATGGCCGGTCAAAGTAGTCCGGGCCGGCGAAGGCAGGAGCGGTTTTTTGCACGTATTCATGGAGGTGTGCCGGGAATAAAAAACCGGGAAGCGGGCGGAAGGATCACTTTGACAAGATTTTTACTTCCTTTTGGCCTACTGCAAAAGGAAGGCCCCCGCTGTCCGGAGGTGTTCCGGGTGCATTCACCCCGGGATTGTGCTCCTTTGTCGCTTACCCCGGGTTATTTATGTATGTCCCCTTCAGTGACAGCAAATTCCGGCGGATGGAAGCAACACCCATCAAACGGCGAAGTCATCAAACTCCTCAAACGCTCCGTCCCGAACAGGCCACCAAATGTATACGATTCTATATAAATTCAACGTTTAAACACTGCCTAAGTATTTCATTCTGTATTCCTTTGCCGTTAATCCCGTTATTCCTTTGAACTGCCGGTTAAAATGGGATATATTATTGTATCCTACTTCATAACAGATTCCGGAAATAGTCATGTTGTTATTTGTCAATAGCTTACATGCATGTACAACCCGGATTTCATTTAAAAACAACGAATATGTTTTATGAGTCCTTGATTTGAAATACCGGCAAAACGAAGTTTTATTCATGTTTACCAGACCGGCTACCTCTTCAAGCTTTATATCGCGTGAATAATTATCGACCAAAAACTCCATAACCTTGTTAATCCGTTCCGTGTCCGTACTGTTCACAGAATTTACATACCCCGGACTCGAAAGCAATTCATAGCTGGTGGTTTCAGCAAAAGCTTCAAGGGTTCTGAAGAAGAGGATTAAACGTTCAATGCCATCTGCATGATATACATTTTTTATTAGGGCCGATATTTTGGAATGGTCTCTTCCCTTGATTAATATTCCCTGCTGTCCCCGGATGAAAAGTTTCTTTATCCGGACAAATTCAGGTAAATCGAAAAATCCGGGCATAAGCGAATCTTCCCTGAAATGAATGACATAAACATCTACTTTGAGGTTCTCATTTCCCTGGTAAAAATCACTATCGTTTCTCCATACGTGAGGGAGGTCCGGGCTAATGAACATTAAATCCCCGTCGTTAAAACTGCCAATATGGTTTCCCATCAGGCGAATGCCATAACTCTTTTCAACAAATATAATTTCATACTCCGGATGATAATGCCACGGATAATCCATGTACGGGGTGATCTCCCTTTTCACGGTAATTGAGGAGGTTGGGGTCGAAGGTATTTTTTCAAGTTTCGGAAGCATTTGTGTGCTTTAAATTGCTTTTTTGTTCTGTGTTTTTAAATAATAATGCAAATATAGTGTCATTACTTGAAAAACAAGTCGTTTTCTTCGATTGGTTATGTCGATAATTTTGAGGGATATAAATCAGTTTTAAGCAAAGAAAATGAAAAAGATGTATCCGGTTTACCTGATTTTCCTGTCGATGGGGATGATTGATGCAGTAGGGCCAATGGTGAGCCTGGCCAAAGAATCATTCAACATTTCGATTGCGATGGCTACCTTATTGCCATTGCTTGGCTATTTGATGTACGGGATTTTGTCGATTCCGATGGGGGTGTTACAGGACAAAAAGGGAAAGATATTTATCCTGAAGACAGGGCTTGTCATTGCATTCACAGGGCTGGCCATTCCGGTGCTTTCCGGCATGTACGGGCACTTGACCGTTGTGAATGGTTCATTGCTTCAGTTCTATAAAATACTGATGGCTATCCTGCTTCTCGGGGCAGGAGGTTCTATTTTGCAGGTCGCCGGGAATCCGTTTATCCGTGATATTTCCGATGAAGGGCACTATTCCGGAAGCCTTTCAATGGCTCAGTCCTTTATAACAGTAGGCTCTTCTCTGGGTTTTTTACTGCCTACTGTGATGCTCCATTTGTTTGGCTTCGACTGGAGTATTTTGTTCCCGGTATATATCTGTATCGTATTGGTCAGCTTTATCTGGCTTAATACTTCCGGTCTTACCGAAAACAGGAATAACACGGAACACCATGCTTCATTAAAATCGTGTCTGAGTTTACTAAAAAACAGGTATGTGCTTGCCATGGTGCTGGGTATCTTTATTTATTGTGGCGTCGAAATATCAATGAGTTCCCATGTTCCTATCCTTCTGAAAGAAAAATATATGATTTCAGTAGAACGGATGGGTCTTCTGATAAGCTGGTCGTTGTTTTATCTTCCGATTTTGTTAGGCCGGTTTTTGGGGTCATTTATCATGAAGGTAATAGCCCCTAAACGTTTGCTCCTGATTACCGGAATCGTTGCTTTTGCCGGTGTCCTGATGATCTTTACAGACTCGTATGCCGTGACATTAACCGGTATTCTTCTGGTTGGCCTTGGATTTGCAAATATTTTCCCGCTTATCTTTTCGCTGACCATTGAGCACATGCCAGAACACACTAATGAATTATCGGGCCTAATGGTTTCGTCCATTGCAGGAGGCGCTTTTATTCCGCCGGTCATGGGGCTGGTGGCCGACAATACGTCTGTCTCGGTCGCATTTATCGTCCCGCTGCTCTGTATATCGTATTTAATCTTCGTTGCAATTATTAATAACAGAAAAACCATTTAAAAGAAATGAAAAAATATTTGGCAAAAACAGCATTTGTCGGGTTTGGTGAAATCAATTCGCCCCAGCAATTAATTAACGAAAAATGTAGGACTGCCCGTGAAGAAATCGAGTCATTGGGCATCCCGTTGGTAACCACCGCTCATGTGACCGATGACCCGGAAGGGAAAGATGTCAGGAGAGCCATTGACGATCTGAAAAAGGAAGGATTTAATGCCTTGATTGTATGTGTGGCCGGATGGATTCCCTCCCATGCAGTAATTGCGATTACTGAAGAGTTTAAAGATAAACCAATGATCTTATGGGGACTGGCCGGCGATATGGAAGAAGGCCGCGTGGTTACTGCAGCCCCGCAGGCCGGTACGACTGCCCTGAGGAAAGTGTTCGAAGACCTTGGATATAAATTCAGGTATGTGTATAACATTATTGGCAACCCGTCGCCCCTTGATAAAATTAAAAATTTTATCGTGGCAGCGAATGCCGCAAAAGCCCTCAGGAAGACCAAAGTCGGCATGATGGGCTATCGTGATATGAAACTTTACAACACGTTGTACGAAGGTCTTTCCCTGAAATCGAAAGTCGGGGTTGAAGTCGATTTTTTTGAAATGATGGAGATGTACCGGCAAAGCGAAAAAGTTGACAACAGGGAGGTTGATCGTTTATTAGCTAAAATAAAGGCCGAATGGAATTTTGAAAAAGAAGTGGATGAGGAATTCCTGAAAAAAGGGATTACCTATTATTTCGCGGTTAAACATATTGTCGAAGAAAAGGGATTTAACGCCATTTCGCTAAAAGATGTGGACGGGATGAAAAAAATACTGGATTTTCCTCCGGCCATGATTTTTATGCTCCTTTCTGATGAGATGAATGTATGTACCATTCCTGAAAACGATGCGATGGGAGCAGTAACCCAACTGGTTGTAAAAGAACTTACCGGGCAATGCGCAGCATACCTCGAATTTTATGAATTTTTCGAAAACAGTGTTTTGTTAGGCGTTCCCGACTTTGTTCCGGCAGAAGTGGTTGACGGAAAAGTAAAAGTCACAGCCGCTGCGTTTGGCGGAATACCGGGAGGACTTCTGAATATTTCAACCTTAAAAACCGGCCAATTAACCTTTGCCCGTTTGTCGAATACCGGCAGCGAATATACCATGCATGTTTGTACCGGCGAAGGAAAGTTAAAAGCCTGGGAAGAAACCGGATGGGATAAACCTGCTCCGCAACTGCCAAGCCTGGATATTTTCCTGGATACACCGGTCGATGAGTTTGCTCAAAAGATTTCAGGGCAACATTACATTATTGCCTATGGTGACCATACTGAAACGATAAAGAATTACTGCTGGCTGGCAGATATAAAAGTGGTATAAATGTCGGTTAAAATAAAGAAATACGATGCTGTCGTTGCCGGGTACACCTGTGTGGACATGGTTCCCGGCTTTTTAAAAAATGATGAGACAAATAATATCTCCGATCTGTTAAAACCAGGTAAGCTGATTGAGATCGGAGGGATGGATATTGTCCTGGGAGGCGCGGTCCCTAATACCGGCCTGCTCATGAAACATTTTGGTAACACGGTTTTCCTGAACGGTTTAACCGGCACAGAT
Organism: Prolixibacteraceae bacterium; assembly: GCA_963662895.1. Classification (GTDB taxonomy): domain Bacteria; phylum Bacteroidota; class Bacteroidia; order Bacteroidales; family Prolixibacteraceae; genus GWE2-42-39. The sequence continues at coordinate 3,228,037 of OY759981.1, forward strand.
ATAATCGGACAAATTGCTGAAGAATGTTTTAACAAGTACGGGGCTTCTGAAGGAATCATAAAAACGGACGAGGCCGGTACAGCATACAGCATTGTAATCGCCCCGCCCGGAATCGACCGTATATTTCTGGAATCGCCGGGTTGCAACCGGATATTTAATGCCGGGCATATTAATTTTGATGCCGTGGCAGATGCCCGTTTGTTTCATTTTGGCTATCCTCCCCTTTTACGGCAATTTTACCTGGACGAAGGGGCTCAGCTCATGGAAATGTATCGGAAAGTACACGAAACGGGTGTCGTTACTTCGCTCGATTTTAGTTTGCCTGACCCGGAAAGCGAATCAGGAAAAGCAGACTGGAGAAGGATTATGCAAAAGGCCCTGCCTTATGTTGACATATTTGTTCCCAGCCTTGAAGAGCTTATTCTGATAATAATGCCCGGTAAGTATTCCGAAATACAGGCAAACTGTAAGAATTCTGATTTTGAGGACGAGGTTCCAACAGAACTTGTCAGGGAACTTGGAGCACAGGTCGTTGAACTTGGTGTCAGAATTTTACTGATAAAGATGGGGAAACGCGGAATTTATTTTCGGACAGGAGATGTTGAGGCTGTAAACAGAAAGTTGGGAAATACTTTACCTCCTGCTCACTGGAATAACCGGGAATTTTTATGTCCTTCTTACCAGGCCGACAGTTCAAAAATCAGAAACGCTTCGGGGGCCGGGGATACTGCAATTGCAGCATTCCTCTCTTCGGTTTTAAATGCCGATAAACCGGAGACTGCTGTCAAATACGCAACGATTGCCGGGAGGAACAGCCTGTATTGTGACAGTATCTTCGACAACATGAGTAGCTGGGAAGAGCTGACCCGGGAAATTAACTCAGAATCAAACGAACTTATTCTTTTTAATAATGAAAGATAAATCACTACAGTTAAGTAAAGAATCTCTCCGGATAGAGAGTAAAGCCATATCGGATATTCTTGAATACATGGATATGGAAAGTTTTGGCAAAGCGGTTGACATTTTAAGTACCTGTCCGAAAATAATAACCTGTGCCAGCGGATCATCCGGGATCGCGGCAAAGAAATTTTCACACTCATTGTGTTGTATCGAACGGAGCGCGCAGTTTCTGAGCCCGGCCGAGGCAGTACACGGAGGTCTGGGGTGCGTTAAAAAAGGCGATGCCGTGGTGATGGTTTCCCGCGGGGGAAAGACCGTTGAGTTACTTCCGGTCATTGATGTCTGCAATAAGAAAGAAGCAATTCTGATTGCAGTTACTGAGAATTATCATTCTCCTTTAGCTGAAAAGGCGCAGATCGTTCTTCCTCTTAAAATTGAAAGGGAGAGCGACAAGTACAATGTGATGGCCACAGCAAGTTTTATTGCCACTGTGGCCATATTCGATGCCCTGCTGGCAGCAATTATGGAAGAGACCGGTTACCGGGTCGAACAGTTTTCGTTGATCCATCCGGGAGGGGCAGTAGGGGAGAGGCTTAATAAAAAGTGAGAACAGTAATAAACAAACCAGTCAATAAAAAGAAGAGATATGTATAAAGGATTAAAGATAGAGCCGCCTTTTTTTGAGATAGGGCCGAAAGCATTTATGTACGGGGAGCGGATGTTAAAGCTGGCACAAGCCGCTGATAAAGCATCCGCGAAATACGATGTGCGAATTATCCTGACTCCGCAATACACCGACATTCAGATGCTGGTACAAGCTACGGAGCACCTGCTTATTTTCGCCCAGCATATGGACCCTTTGCCCATTGGGAGAGGACTTGGCTCGGTACTTCCCGAAGCAGTCAAGGCAGCCGGAGCAGTGGGAGTGATGCTCAACCATGCTGAAAAGCCAATGAGTACCGGCGACCTGAGCAAGGCCATTAAGCGGGCCGATGAAGTGGGACTGGTATCGATTGTCTGTGCCGATTCGATGGAAGAAGCAACGGCAATTGCCCATTTTTCGCCGAACATCATTGTTGCAGAGCCGACAGAACTGATAGGCACGGGCCAGACCAGCGACGAACAATATGTGATTGAAACCACATTGGCAATAAAAAGGGTCAACCCGGAAATACAGGTATTGCCTGCCGCCGGCATAAAGAACGGGAACGATGTTTATAAAATGATCAAAGCAGGGGCTGAAGCAACCGGTACCACCAGCGGGATCATGAAAGCAGAAAAACCGGAAGCGATGATGGAAGAAATGATCCGTGCTGCACGCATGGCATGGGATGAAGTACACAGAAAATAAGAAGAAAAGACATAAATTAATTACAAAAACTAAATTACAAAAAGATTGAAAGATGAAAATTTACAGAGATTCAATTGAAGTACAGTCAAAAGATCACAGGCCTGATTTTCACAATGTAACAGAAGGAGTAAAGAAGATTATGGAAGAATCAGGAATAAAAAACGGGATATGTGTGGTTTATTCGCACCATACGACCTGTTCGGTAATGACCCAGGAATGTTCGCATGACCTGAATTATTTTGGCCGGGAATATTTACAGCAGGATTTGAACAACATCATGGAACGGTTGGTTCCGACCTGCCGTTGCGAAGGACAATACCTCCATCCGGGGCCGAAACATATTGACTTTGCGCTGACTTTCCCTGACGAGGAACCCAAAGGAAGCCTGAATACAGATGCCCATTTGCGTTCGGTATTTTTCGGGCGTTCGGAAACCATTGTCATTGTTGACGGGAAGCTGGATTTGGGTGATTTTGGTTTTATTTATTTTGTCGACTGGGATCAGATTCGCGAACGCAAACGGGTTTGCCAGGTGCAGATAATTGGGGAATAATATTTTGAAAAAATAACTTACCCCATATTGCAGGTATAAATCCATAACTTTTTGATTTTAAGAAGAATCATTTTTGAAAAATTCAGCAGGTACCACTAATATGACACTGGTGACCCAATGTAAAATGTAAATAATCAAGGATTACGTTGTGTTATTTTTTTATACCTTTATACCCACTAAAAATAATTGGATGTTTAATTCGGATATTGTTCGGTAAACAATCTGTACTTCTTGTATAGATTGTATCATTGTTCGTTCTCGGATAATCCTTTTCGAGAGCAGTTTTTTATTGAGTTAATTTAAGTTTTAATCTGTGTACAATGATGAAAGTATTGTAATGCTTTTCGTGTATGCAACAAAATAAAAGAAAATGAACAACGAAAAACAAACAATTCACGAATTTGACTTGAATATTATTTACGATTTTTTTTCAAATACAGAACGTCAAGGCCCCGGAAGTCCTGAAGAAACGCTTAAAGCATTGGGTTTCATAGACGGTCTTACCGAAAAGTCCAAAATTGCCGATATTGGTTGTGGAACAGGTGGACAAACAATGGTATTGGGTGAAAACACACAATGTGAGATTATAGGTGTTGATACCTGGCCCGATTTTATAAATCAATTCAACCAGAATGTCCAAATCAAAAATCTTCAAGATAGAGTGAAAGGCATTGTCGGCAATATGGAAAATCTTCCGTTTCAAGAAGAAGAATTAGACTTGATTTGGTCAGAAGGTGCAATTTATAACATTGGATTTGAGCGTGGACTGAACAAATGGCGAAAATTTCTGAAACAGGGCGGATATATCGCTGTTACGGAAAACACTTGGTTTACTGAAAAGCGACCTGCCGAAATTCAGGAATTTTGGCAAAAAATCTATCCTGAAATAGACACAATACCGAATAAGGTTGCTCAAATGCAAAAAGCAGGCTATCTTCCGATAGCCACTTATATCTTGCCCGAAACTATTTGGACAGACTATTATAACTGGCAAACATTGAGACGAGAATCCTTTTTGAAAAAATATGATGGGAACAATTCCATAAAAGAATTTGTCGCATCCATGCGATATGAGGCAGAGTTATATTGCAAATATAAAGCACATTATGGCTATATGTTTTATATCGGCAAGAAGATTTAAAATGTGAATTTGAAAATTCCTTTCGTGTGTGAGCTTTTACGCACGAAAGGTTTTTCTGCTCATTTTGCAAAAAGACAAGGGGACAAATGCCTGCCGAAATACTGCCGACATCTGTTTGACATTAAACAAGAAGTTACTTTCACTTTTCTTGAAAAACCTGCTTGTTTTGTATATGCAAAACTTAATTATGACCATTAACAAGTATATCGATTTATCGTTACAAGTAAGGCATCAGGAAGATGCAGAACAACGATATTTAAATTTTCATAGATCGTTCTGGCATATCCGGCAACGTATCCCCCGGTATTTAATAGCCTCTTTGGGGTAACGCCTCTGCCTTTAAGCCGTATCAGAAGGCAATTGGTAAAAAATAGTTTCTTGCCATATGGTAACTTAGTTTGCCGGAATTATTTCTTCCTTTGCTGAAAAATAATATCAGTAACCATGAAAAAACAAGGAATCAATTCATCAGAAAGAACCCTTCAAATATTTCAAATGGTAAGCATTTTGGTGCCATCAATCTGCTATGTTGTTATTGTCCATTGATCTGTCAAAAATAGCCAGTAATAATTACGTGCAGAGCTTTCATAAAAACTAATTAATGAAACATATGATTTGTAATTCAGGAAAATTTTTATTGTTCGAGCAGCTTTGGATGCAGGTATCCTTTAATGGTATATTTATCATTGGCTTTTTATCCATCCTGCAATTTAACTGGATAATTGCGGTATCTTATCTGATTTTATTTCCATTTATTGGAATCCTCTATTTTATTATGCATTTGTGGCTTTGCCCCCGGTGCCCGCATATAAAAGATCATTCGGCATGTGTACAATTACCACCTTTTCTGACCCAAAGAATATATAAGAAAGGGGTTAACGGCCCGCTGAGCCGATCCCGAAAAGCTGGCTTTTTTATAGTGCTTTATGGCATTCTGGTTGTCCCTGTATATTGGGTTGTGCAAACAAATTATTTATGGATACCCTTTTGGTTTTTAGGTACAATGCACTATGGGGCATATTTTGTGTGGTTTTGTAAGCGTTGCCTGAACGTTGCCTGTCCTCAAAATTTGAATTTCAAGCTAAAGTATGCCAATAAACCTAGCTGCTAATTTTTTAGGATATATTTAATTCTACTTTAACAGATTTAGAAAGAAGACCAATTTTTCTGATTTTATACCCCAACCCCAAGGGGAGAAATCAGAAAAATAAATCCGGTTCCCCTCGGGGTTTAGGGTAAAACGGATGGATTTTTCGTTTTTGAAGGAATCTGTTAAAGTAGAACTAATGTTCTTGTATAAATTTTCGTTTTCCGCGAAGCCTTAAAATTCTATATCATATAAACCTTCGCCATCTGCTTTAAACTGGCGAATGCTGATGTCGGTCATCGGGTGTTTGATCAACTGTAACAATAATTCAGGATTAATAGTTGCTGATTGCGCCCCGGCCATGCTAACACGGTAAATCTGGTCAACCGTTTTAAAACTTGCCGCCAACACTTTGGTGTGTAACCCAAAATCCACGGTGTTTTGAACAATGTCGGCAACCACCTCAATCCCATGTGACGAAATATTATCAAGACGGCTAACATATGGTGCTACAAAATCAGCCCCGGCACGTGCCGCAACCAATGCCTGCTGCTGGGTGAAAATAGCTGTTGCCGTTACGTTTATGCCGGCATCTTTTAATTTCACTATTGCCCTGTAACCTTCTTCCGAAACAGGAATTTTCGCATAAAAATTATCGCCAAAATCGAAAAAACTTTTATACTTTTTTGTTTCACGTACCATATCTTCAGCATTGTCGCTAATCACTTGCACGTGAATCATTCCACTACCAATCAATTGCTGAATTGCCTCAATAGCAACCGAAAATTTCATTCCCGATTGTTTCAGGATTGTAGGATTGGTTGTAACTCCCTGCAAAGGGAAAAATTTGTACAGCTTTTTCAGCTCTTCAATATTAGCTGTATCTGCCAGGTAAATCATATCAGTATTAAATTAAAATGTTTCGACTGTGTCCGTTAGTTTTATTGGTCTTGCAGTTCAGTCGAGGCACCAAATTTAAATACTTTTTGCGTTGGCTAGCAAATATTCTTCAGCTTTAACAGACCAAAGCCCGTTTGTTTTGGCAACGATTTCATCCAGTTTTGCAAACAACGGATCGTTTTTCCCCTTTTCTGCAAAATCTGCAATGGCGGTTAACGGCATATCAACATGCGTGTAAATCAGTTTTTTCCCGCCTGGTATATTAGGTAGATTTAATGTGGTATCAATTACAGCATTCAAGCCTCCAACGTGGGTTACCAGGCCAGCCGGATCAAGTCCTTTGCCAAACATTTCGAGCGATTCAACCATGTCGTCGTTATTTCCTCCTGAGGTGCCGACAAGATGAGTGTAAGCATAATGAACATTGTAAAAATTCATTTTAGCGCTCAGAGTCGGATCCGAAGGCCCTGCAAAAAAGTTCAGGCAACCGTCGAATGCAAGAATAGCATCGGCTTGCTCAATTACCGCAGATACAGGCGCAAATACGAACACATCGTCGTACCCGGTGTTGCCGGAAAGGCGGCGAAGTTCCTGTACCGGGTTTTCAAAAGCAGAAGTATTCAGGTAAATCAATTCGATACCTTTTGTCTTTGCCCATTCCGGGGAATAAATAGATGCAGCGCGGTCAAGGCGTCTTTGATCAATGTCGGTAACCACCATCAAAGAAGGCCTGCGGTCTTCACGCATGATCGCGTAATTAATGGCTGCCAGCCCCATCGGGCCAACCCCTGCAAGGATTGCCACCTTTCCTTCATCAACAATTTCCATTTGATGAATGTATGAACCCGGCACTGTGTGATAGTTGGCATGCATGGCACCAATCACGCAAGATAAAGGCTCGGAAAGCGATGCAGGATAAAAACCCGGTCCGTCGTATACCAGCAAACAATTTTGGACCAGCACATCTTTTGGAATAATGACATAGGTGGCATCACCACCTATAAAACGGTACGAGTAACCCGGGGCGCTTAAAACACCGACAGGCCCATCTTCGTAATAAATAGCCGGCTGAATGGAGAATTTCTGCCCGGCTTTAAATTTGTGTTGCCAGTTAGCGCCCACCTGAACTAACTCACCGGCAAATTCATGACCGATTATAACCGGGTTTACCGCCACGTCATCAGGCACCCGTTTATGGTCACTACCCTGTGATGCTGCCTTGTACGACGACATACAGATACTGTCTGACACGACTTTGGCCAATATTTCATCTTCGGTGATTTGCGGCAATTCAAATTCATCCAGCCTCAAATCTTTTTTCCCGTATATCCTGACTGCTTTTGTTTTCATAATCATATTATCTTAGCATATTTTGTCCACCGGTGACAGGTACAGCCTGGCCGGTTTCGTATTCCTGTTCAATGATGTAATATACAGCGCGCATTACGTCAAGCGGGGTACAGCCGCGTCCGGCCGGAACCTGTGATTCGTAATGCTTTTTCACGTCTTCTACAGTTTTTGCTCCCGGCACTTTGCCTGCCCGCAAATACTGGACGAACAAGCCGTTTTCAGGATCAGACCAAAGCGGCCCGTCGAAGAAATTCCCCGGACAAACCGAGTTCACTTTAATTTTATAAGGCATCAGTTCCAAGGCAAACGACTGTGTAAGGCCAATTCCTCCGAATTTTCCGCCGGCATAAGCAAAGTTTTTGTTACTGCCTTTCAATCCCGATTTCGAATTAATCTGGACAATATCGGCAAAATGATCCGCTTTCCACTGGTTTTGTACCTTCATCACTTTTGATGCGTATTTTGAGCAAAGGAAATAAGCAATGTAATTCACTTTGGTCATCAGTTCAAAAGTTTCCGGTGTCATTTCATCCAGTCCGCCGGCACGCAAAATACCAGCGTTACTAATGAACAGGTCAAGGCCCCCAAACTCTTTCACAGTTTCGGTAATCAGATTTTCAACCGAAGCTGCATCGGCAACATTGGCTTTTACAAATAATGCTTTATTATTTCTTTCACCTGCATTCAATTCGTTTGCAAATTCCTGACCCTTTTGGTCATTCAGATCGGCAATAACCACATTGGCGCCATTCTGCATCAGGTGTTCCACAATACCGGCGCCAAACCCCTGGGCTCCTCCGGTTACGATCGCAATACGCTGTTCGGCACGACCGTTTTCTTTCGGGCATTCGCCTACTTTTTCACCTGCTTCCAGCTTTATAATCTGAGCGGGATAATCAGCTACCAGTAAACTGCCCAATCCTTTAATTGTAACCGCTTCAACCGCTTTCCCTGCGCTTTTTATTTTTTCTGAAAGTTCGGTCAACACATTGTCCGAATTTTCAACCACCAAACTTTCAATAGTTTTTATTGATTCCGGAAATTCTTCTTCAGTATAAAATTTTACGGTTTTCAGGCTATCCGCAGAAAGCATCATGCGAACAGCCGGAATGATTGTATTGATTTGATTTTGCATCATTATTTTACGAATTGAAATATTTTATAATGGCATTTCCCAGAACCACGAACTCAGCGTTTTGTCCGGTTCTTGCCTTATCTTTTTCATCTAAATAGCCTGGCCTGCCTTTGGCAATTAAATATTGGTGAGCTGCTACAATACAAGTTCCCTCGTAACCAATTTTTATCAACTCTTCATCCAGATCAACACCCCCCGAACACGACACTTTTACTGGTTCCAGCGCCGGGGTGTTATGCTCGGTGCCAAAAGTAATAACAAAACCTTTGTTGTAAAAGAATTTTACAAAATCCTTCAATACCGGAAATTTATTTCGTCCGGGGATCAGTTCAAGGCTACTGATATTTTTAGCCTGAAGTTTGGCGTACAGCATTTCCGGGTCGCGTTCAAAATCGGTGAATTCGCCCTTGGGATTGTCAAGCAGAACCGGGTAGCAGGGAATTCCTCCACCATTGATAATCAGGTCCCGGACATCTTCCAGGCTCAGGAAGGCACGGTCGTTTTCAGGAACAAATGCCTTGCCCCCGGCTTTTAAAAGATTGCCGCGAATTTCATTTTCCAGTCCGGCAAAATCAGCCAGGTCCGACTTCAGTCCTTTACCTGAAAATATTTTTGAGAAGATGTTTTTCCGTTCTGTTTCTCCGGCAAATTTTTCATAAACAGCTTCCCGTAAAGCTTTTGCGATATGTCTTTCGCGTAGCATGTTACGGGCATACTTTGCTTTCATTCCTTCTGATGTGAACTGAATGTCGATTCCGAGTTCAGCAAGCAAAGCGTTCAGTTTATGAACCATTTCGGCAGTCTGTAAATTGCTTTCCTCCTGAACCTGATCAAGTAAAGCCTGATACTTTTCATTCAGTTTAAATGGAAATGCAAGACCTTTCCCGCTGAAGTAAGTACGTCCCGGGTTATTGGGGTCGTTCACACGAATATTACTGGCCTGTTCGTCTTTTTGCAAAGCCATGAATTCGATGTTGTACAACGGGAATATTTTATATTTTTTAGCAAGCTCAGTAAATTCGGCATACCCATCGGTGGTATAGAAATCGTTGATGCCCAGTACCCGGACGCCTTCATTCTGAGCCATTTTAAAAGCCTGTTCTATTTCTGTAAAAGCACTGAACGAGAATGGCGTATGAAAGTGCCCGTTTACCAGTAAAGGACTTGAATCAGCATTATTTGAAGCCCAATTAATTAATTCCGTTTCATTTGGAAACGATGTGAAAATATTTTGCATCTCTGTAAGTTTCAAAGTTCAAAGGTTCAAGACTTTATATGTTAGACTTTAGACTCTATTCATAATTCGAAATTTCAATCACCTCAATCTTTTTCAATCATCAATCCTATTGAGGAAATTACCCCATCCCATAGCGGGACAGGGCAAAAATTCCTTTCTTATGAATAAAAGAGCATTTTTTAGATTCCCAGTTTATTTCTTCTGAACTGTTCATTTTCAGTGAAATTATTTTTTACTGTATGACCTTTCAAAGGTACCAGTTTTTCGTGGATTGCATCGATAATCCAGCTGGCCTGTGGGAAGAAATAGTCCTCAAGTTCATGAGCCGGAGTAATCCAGTTACGCGAACCTACAACCACAGGCGGGGCATCCAGTTCGTCGAATGCCAGTTCGGTAATGGTCTGCGCCATGTCTTTCATAAACGAACCACGGGCTGAAGCATCGCCGGTAATGATGATACGTCCGGTCTTTTTCAATGATTCGATTACCGGTTCGTAATTGAACGGAACGAGAGACCGTGCATCGATCACTTCGGCGCTCATATTGTATTTTTCCTGAAGTATATTTGCAGCTTCCATCACACGGTACAAAGTTGCACCAATCGAGAGGATCGTTACATCTTTTCCTTCGCGTTTGATGTCCGGTTCGCCCAGCGGAATTTCGTAGTAACCAGCCGGAACGCCCTCTTTGTGGAATTGCTCACCGATGTCGTATAAACGTTGGCTTTCGAAGAAAACTACCGGGTCTGTTCCCTGAAGTGCTGCATTCATCAGTCCTTTGGCATCGTAAGGAGTTGCCGGGAAGACCACTTTCAGTCCAGGGATATGGGTAGCCAAAGCTGTCCAGTCCTGTGAGTGTTGGGCTCCATATTTCGACCCAACTGAAACCCTGATGACCATTGGCATTTTCAGCACGTTTCCGCTCATTGCCTGCCATTTGGGTAATTGGTTGAACACTTCGTCGCCGGCACGGCCAAGAAAATCGCAGTACATAATTTCAGGAATAACACGGCCTCCACACATCGCATAACCAATAGCTGTTCCGATGATCGAAGCTTCCGAAATTGGCGAGTTAAACAACCGGTGGTATGGTAATGCTTCGGTCAGGCCCCGGTATGCGGCAAAAGCGCCGCCCCAGTCACGGTTTTCTTCCCCGTAAGCAATTAATGTCGGGTCTTTATAGAAACGGTCGATAACAGCTTCGAAAATACCATCGCGGTAGCCAAACGTTTTTATTTTTGAGTGAGCTTTCCCGTTTTCATCAAAGGCATAGCGTTCTTTTTTTGCCAGTTGTTTTACGCGTGGGTTTTCTTCTATCGGGTGGTTTACTTCCGGCTGACGGTCTTCCATTTTGTCGACTGACCCATTCGAGAACATCATATCCCCAATCAGTTCCGGGTGTTTTTCCATGTTCATGTGAGGAGAAACCTGGTCGTCGGTCGATAATTTTAAGCCCCAGGTGATCAAATCTGTAGCAGCCGATTTAATCTCGTCCAAAGCAGCCTCGGTGGCAACACCGGCTTTCACCAGTTCTTTTCCAAACCAAACGATCGAATCCTGGGCTTCCCATGCTTCCACTTCTTCTTTTGTACGGTACGAAGAAGCATCGGACGGAGAGTGTCCGCTGTAACGGTAAGTAAGTACATCGAGCAGAACCGGGCCCCGTTTTTCTTTCAGGATTTTACGTTTGCGTTTGTAAGCATCAATCACAGCCAATGGGTTGTACCCGTCTACACGTTCGGCGTGCATCTGGTCGGCATTCAGACCGGCTCCAATGCGGGCAGCTACTTTGTATCCCATGGTCTCGCCACAGGTCTGTCCGCCCATCCCGTACTGATTATTCATGATGTTGATAATCAAAGGAAGACCGCCTTTCAGGTCTCCTTCCCACAGTTCATTGAACTGGTCCATGGTTGCAAAAACCAGCCCTTCCCAAACAGGACCACAGGCCATTGAAGCATCACCAATATTGGCAACCACAATACCTTTTTTACGGTTTACTTTTTTGTACAAGGCAGCACCTACGGAAATGTCGCCTGAACCACCTACGATTGCATTGTTCGGGTAAATGCCAAACGGGGTGAAAAATGCGTGCATGGATCCGCCTAATCCACGGTTGAAGCCGGTTTCGCGTGCAAAAATTTCAGCCAGTGTGCCGTAAATCAGGAAATGAATAGCCATTTCTTTTGCTGAACCGGAGAAGTTGTTTTTTACAGGTGCAAAAGTAATCCCCTCGAAATGGGATTCCATGACCTTTGTTAACTGCTCGTCGCTTAGTTTGTTAATAGCTGATAGCCCTTTTGCAAGAATTTCGCCGTGGCTGCGGTGCGATCCGAAGATAAAATCGTCGATGTCCAGGGTATAAGCCATTCCAACAGCAGCGGCTTCCTGTCCGATTGACAAGTGTGCGGGGCCGGGATGATTGTAGGCAATCCCATTATATTCGCCCCTGGTTTTTATTAGGTTTAGCATAGTTTCGAATTCGCGAATGATGACCATGTCGCGGAAAATTCGAATCAAATCTTCATTTGAAAAATTTGCTTTTTCTTCTTCAACAGTTTTATTGTATTGGTTGACAGGAATCGGTTTAAACGTCACTTCGCCGGCTTTCCTGACTTCTTCCGGGTTAATAAATTGTACTTTTGGCATTGTATAAGATTTTTAGATAATAGACTAAAGATTAACAGACTTTAAAATGTAAAAATGGTTTCCTTGATGATCTCACTGACTGTAGGGTGCGGGAAAACAATTTCCTGTACATCTTTTATCCTGAGCTGGGCTTCAATCAAGGCGCAAGCACCCCAGATCATTTCGGAACATGCACCGCCAACCATATGTACTCCAAGAATTTCTCCGTATTTTTTACCGGCAATAACTTTGCAGAATCCGTCTTTGCCTTCATTTTCGGCAACGAAACGTCCGGCATACGCCATTGGCAATTTGCGTACTTCCACTTCAATTTCTTTTTCTTTTGCAGCAGCTTCGGTCAGCCCCACGCCGGCAATTTCAGGATGTGTATAAACAACGCCGGGAATGGCATTGTAGCGCATCTGGTCTTTGCGCCCCAGAATATGGTTCACTGCAACTTCGCCTTCACGGCTGGCTGTATGTGCCAATAGCGAAAATCCGGTAATATCCCCCGCTGCATAAACATTTGGAATGTTGGTACGGCAGTTTTTGTCGACTTTCACCCCGCGGGGAGTAAATTCAACGCCGATGTTTTCAAGACCAATTCCGGCTACATTTGCCCTTCTGCCAACCGAAAGTAACACCTGTTCGCCGGTGATTTTTTGTTCAGCGCCATCTTTTTCAAAAGTTACTTCCTTGCCGTTTAGCTTCGTAACTTTAGCCCCCAGATGGAAATCAATTCCGCGTTTGGTAAATCCGGCTCGGACAAATTTTGCAATTTCTTCATCAATGCCGGTCAGTATTTCAGGCAACATTTCAATTACGGTCACCTTTGTGCCTACAGCATTGAAGAAATCAGCAAACTCAGTACCGATCACACCACCACCAATAATAACCAGACTTTTCGGTAATTCTTTTAACTGAAGTATTTCGCGGTTAGTCAGAATTGTTTTCGGATCGAGCCCCGGAATTGGCGGAACAGTAGCTTCCGAACCGGTGCAAATCAGCAAATTTATTGCCTTGTATATTTTCCCTTCTGATTCAATACTGATTTCAGCACCTCGTTTTTCCTTAATAACAGCTTCGGCCATTACTACTTCGGCTTTGGCATGTTTCATTTTTGCGTCAACACCCGAAACCAGTTTGCGAACCACTTTGTTTTTCCGCTTCATGATTTTTTCAAAATCGAAGCCAATCTCCCCAACATTGATCCCGTATTTTCCTGCTTCGTGGGCATATTCCAAAACTTTAGCCGAGTTGAGCAACGTTTTTGTCGGGATGCAACCTTCATTCAGGCAAACACCTCCCAGTGATCGTTTATCGAAGATGACCACGTTCAATCCGTTTGCCCCGGCGCGTTCAGCAGCCACATACCCGGCCGGACCACCACCTAAAATTGCTATGTCGAATATTTTTTCCATGATTTTCAGAAAAGCCTCACCTCCGAAAACCTTACCCTGATAAATTAATACTATATTATTTAAGGAGGCGAGGCTGTATTTTTTAGATTGTTATATTTTCTATCTGTTCTTTAATTTCACGAAGGAAAAGGGTTGCTTCACCGCCATCCAGTGCCTGGTGGTCATAAGTGAGCGAAAGGCCCATCATCGGAACAAAACCGTAAACCCCATCACCCAAATCTTTTGGACGGGGAATAATGGTACAAACACCGAGAATGGCCGTTTGCGGCAGGTTGATTACCGGGGTAAACATTTCCACTCCGTAATTTCCAAGGTTTGAAACGGTAAAGGTCGCAGCTTCCGGGGAAAGTAATTCTGGATTGATATTTCCCTGGCGGCATTGTGCTGCAACAGCAGAAAGCTGGGCTGAAAGTCCTTCCGGTGAAAGGTCATCGGCATTTTTTACAACCGGGACCATCAATCCGCGTTCGGTATCAACGGCTAGGCCAAGGTGTACTTTTTTAAACCAGCGCATGCTGTCGCCCAGGAAATGAGTATTTACCTGTGGCCACTTTTTCAACGCTTTAATCACTGCCAGGCAGACAAGGTCGTTAATGGTAATATTTTGCGAAATTTTCCCGGCTTCTAAATCTTTTTTCAACTGTTTACGCAATGCCATGATGTTACGTGCATCAGCGCTCATATGGTGAGTGAGCTGTGCTGAATTTTGTAGCGAGGCGTGCATTGATTTGGCAATCAGTTTCCGGATATTCGATATTTTTTTCACTTCGAAATCGGTACTGTAAACATGGTTGGTTGAAGCAAGATCGGAAGCAAGAATACGTCCTCCAACTCCACTGGCTTCAGTCCCTGCACTCAGGTTTTCTTCAGCAGCTTTTGCTTTGGCCAGCGAAGTCATGACCGGCATTGTTTCGGCGGCAGCCTGAATATCGCGGTCGATGATCCGTCCACCAGGTCCACTACCCTGTAACTGCTGATAACCGACACCTTTTGTCTCTGCATTTTTCTTTGCACGGGGCGAAATTTTAATTGACCCGCTACCTGGTTCACGAGTAGTAACAACTGTTTTTTCAACTGTTTTTTCTTCAGCAACCGGAGCTTCAGCTTTTGTTTCTGTTTCGGCAGGCTTGTTCCCTCCCGGACGAAATTCCTCTACCGATTCGCCTTCGGCACCAATTACTGCGACATTTTCAAGAACAGTAACTTCGTCGCCTCCTTCATAAAATATTTCAAGCAAAATACCCTCTGCTTTTGCTTCTTCTTCAAACGAAGCTTTGTCGGTTTCATACGAAAAAAGGATATCGCCTACTTTTACATGGTCGCCTTTTTTCTGATACCATTCTCCGATGATACAAGTTTCGACCGATTGGCCCTGGCGGGGCATTAAAACTGGAATAGCCATGTTGATTTTGTTATACTTGTAAATACATTAGTTTAAAATTAAGAGCCTAAATTTTTTATAAAACCATTATAAATAAAGAGTTTTAAAAATAAGGTTGTAAAGCTATATATTTTAACTTGTAATTACAAGTTGAATGTTTCGATTTAAATAATTTTTGTACTTTTGATCAGAATTAATTAACATTCATGTTTTGGGAACAAGATTACCTCAATACAAAAAACTTTATGAAATACTGCGCAAACACATTATAAGCGGAGCATATGAAGAGGGCAGTTTACTCCCTTCAGAAAATGAATTATGTGCTGTACACGGTGTTACCCGTCCGACAGTACGTCAGGCACTTGATGCTTTGGTACACGATGGTTTTATCCTTAAAAAGCAAGGGAAGGGTAGTATTGTAAAAAAACCACCCCGGGACATTGGAATTATGAGTATTTCAGGAACATCCTCTGCTATCGGGCAACAATACCTGAAAACCCAGATTCTTTCAAAACCGCATATTATGGCCTGGCCCGACAGTTTCCCGTATGAACTGAGTGAGGTAGAACGTGAATCAGGGCGTATTTACCTGGAGCGTTTGCGTTTGGTGAACGAGCAACCTGTTTTTTACGATATTAATAACCTGCCGAACATCAACCTGCCCCGTTTTACAAGCCGTTCGTTTGAAAATAAGTCGCTTTTCGAACTGTTGCGGACCAACTACCAGATTGAAGTAACCGGGGGTGAACAAAAATTAAAAGCCATAAAAGCCAGCAAAAAAATCAGCGAATTACTGAAAATAAAGTTGGGAGAACCCGTGCTTTATCTGGAACGAAAATTAAAAACCAACCGCAACGGTTTCAATATCTATTCAACTATTTACTTTAATTCCGAGAAACACTCAATTTTCGGGACTTTTTGATAATTAACCGGTAAGTTAATGTTTTCTTGAAAGCATTTCGTGGAATATCAGGAAACGTTAATGCCAGAATTGAAGAATAATTTATTCGTTAAAATAAAGATTTTCTATCTCGGCGTTTTTTTTCATATTTGCGCCTAAATAACAAATAATTCACATTTACAAACAGATGAAAGTTTTAAAATTTGGAGGTACATCGGTTGGAAGCCCTGAAAATATGAGGGTAGTAATGAAACTGATAGCAGACGGGGAACAAAAGGTTGTTGTCCTTTCTGCAATGTCGGGAACTACGAATTCCCTGGTTGAAATTTCGAATTATTTGTATAAAAAAAACAAGGACTCGGCAAGAATAATTATCAACCGCTTGGGGCAGAAATACAAAAAAGTAATTTCAGAACTGTATAATAAGGAAGAAAGCAAAAAGAACAGTTTAGAAACGGTGCAGGATTGTTTGGAGACCGTACGGTCATTTACATCGGGCGAATTTACAGATGCCGGAGAGAGGACAATTGTTGCCCAGGGAGAGTTGATTTCGACAGCCCTTTTTGTTGAATTAATGAAAGAAAACGGGTACAACGCGGCTTATTTGCCGGCACTCGAATTTATGCGTATTGATGCAGATAAAGCTGCAGACTTGTATCATATCCGTAAAACTATTCCCGGGGTTTTGGAGAAAGTCGGCAAAGCAGATTACTATATTACACAGGGTTTTATCTGCCGCAATGTAAATGAGGAAATAGATAATCTGCAGCGGGGGGGGAGCGATTATACTGCCACCTTGATTGGCGCTGCCATCGGGGCAAAGGAAGTTCAGATATGGACCGATATTGACGGTTTTCATGATAATGATCCGCGTTATGTTGACAATACCCGTAAGATTGAACAGTTGTCGTTTTACGAAGCTGCTGAGTTAGCATACTTTGGTGCAAAGATTTTGCATCCGCTCACTGTTTTGCCGGCCAAACTGCAAAATATACCTGTTCGTTTGAAAAATACCATGAACCCGGCAGATGAGGGGACACTGATTACATCGAAACCAAGTGGCAGTGGTATCAAGGCGGTTGCAGCAAAAGATGGAATTATTGCCATAAAAATCCGTTCGTACCGGATGCTGATGGCTTACGGCTTCCTGAAAAATGTGTTCGAAATCTTCGAGTTCTTCAAAACGCCAATCGATATGATCTCAACTTCGGAAGTTGCTGTTTCATTAACAATTGATGATACCCGTAACCTTGAATGCATTAAAAGGGAGCTTCAGGAATATGGTGAGGTGGAAATCGATCCCGATCAAACGATCGTTTGTATTGTTGGCGATTTAATTGCTGAAGAAAAAGGGTTTGCTTTCAAAATTTTTAATGCGTTGAAAGATATTCCTGTACGGATGATTTCATACGGGGGCAGCCGACATAATATTTCTATATTGATACAGACCTCGTTAAAGAAAAAGACTTTGCAGGCTCTGAGCAACAACCTATTGAATGTGTAAGTAATCGTTTATTTCAACACAAACACCCCGGTTGCTTCTTCCCGTGAAGTCAGTTGGATGTTAAACCGGGTTTTTAATCCTGAAAAATTTTGAAATGCTTTTTGAGGAGTGTTGTTTTCTTTCGAGAGGTGGCTCAGAAAAACATATTCCAACTCTTCGCCTGCATGTGCCTGTACCAGTTCCAGCGACTGGCTGTTCGATAGGTGTCCGATGTGTGAAGCGATCCGTTGTTTCAGGTAGTAGGGGTAAGGCCCGTCCCAAAGCATTTGTTCATCATAGTTTGATTCAATGAACAAGGCACGGCAGAGAGGCAGGTGGTCTTTTACGTTCTCGCAGGCTTCTCCAATGTCGGTAAAAACGCCAACATTAGTATTTTTATATTCTACCCTGAACGAACAGGGGTCTGAGGCATCATGTTTTTTCTGAAACGAATGGATATTAAATTCTCCTGCTTTCAATGTGTCTCCCGGAGAAAACAGGCGAATAGTGGCCGGGCGTTCTTCTGTCTTGATTGCCAGATAAGTACCTTGTGTCAGATAAACCGGGATACCTAGCCTGTTACATAAAACTCTTGCTCCGCGTGCATGGTCGGTATGCTCGTGAGTAATAAAAAGTGCCTGTATTTTTGCCGGATCTAATTGTCGTTGCTGCATCCGCAATAGTATTTGCCTGGAGGAAATTCCGGCATCAATTAATACCGCATTAGTTTTGTTGCCAATATAGTAACAGTTCCCATTACTGCCCGATGCCAGGGCACAGATTTCAATCATAGTAGACTCGCTTGACAAATTAAAAAGAGGATCATTGTTTTTTTAAATTATAATGGAGGCAAAAGAAACAATTTTTTTTATAATTTTCCTGTCTAATATAGAAGTTTATGAATTATTTTTCAGAGTATGATCTGCTTCGTAAAGGATTTAATCAGCAGAAAGACCTTATAGAACTGCCTGAGCTTGGTATAGGTGTCCGCAATTTTAATTTCGAATCGCTGCACCAGTATTTTTTGCCGGGAAGGGAAGAGTCAGCATCTCTTCTGTCTGATGATATTTCTTTACTTCCTGATTCTTCTATTACCGAAAATCGTTTTTTTAGATATTCTGTTTTTGCTGAAGATATTCAAAAAAAATATAGCGAGGCAATTATTTTACTTCATGGACTAAATGAAAGAGAATGGTCGAAATATTTACCATGGGCAAGTTTTCTGACCCGTCATACCCAGAAACCGGTCATTTTATTCCCCATATCATTTCATATGAACCGCGGCCCGAAATTATGGAATAACCGGTATCTGATGCAGCAGATTGCAAATGCCAGGAAGCGTTTATTCCGGAAAAACAGGGAAAATAGTTTTTTGAACGCAGCCATTAGCGACCGTATTAATTCGAACCCGAAACGTTTTTTTATGTCGGGGCTGGAAAGTTACTATAACATCATCGATCTTAGTAAAATAATCATAGAGGGGGAACATCCTATGTTCGGAAAAAACAGCCGGATAAATTTTTTCTCGTATTCTATCGGTGCTTTTCTTACCGAATTACTTATGATGTCAAATCCACGCGATTATTACAGAAATTCAAAAGCATTCCTGTTTTGTGGTGGGGCTACTTTTGATAAGATGAACGGTACTTCAAAATTTATTCTTGATAAACAGGCAGGTAAGACATTACATCGCTTTTTTATAAGACGGTTCCGTCGTGAACTAAAAAGGGATCAACGCTTACAATCAATTGTAAAGAATACCAAAGCCGGTAATTTTTTCCAATCGATGTTGCATTCGCGAAGAATGAGAAAATTCAGGGAAGAACGTTTTTATGAATTAAGAGGACAAATAAAGGTTGTAGCATTACTTAAAGATCATGTTATGCCTGCCGCCACGATTATCAGGACGCTTCAGGGTAAACGGAAAAACATCCCGATACAAGTTAATGTGCTTGATTATCCGTATAAGTATACGCATGAAACACCTTTTCCTGTAAAAGAAAAAAGAATGCAGCAACAAATAGAAGAGGCATTTTTTAATACTTTTGGCCTTGCTGCCGGATTTTTGTCCTAAGAAAAGCTGTGATTTTAGGGATACATCGATTTTTAATCGTTGAAAGAAAAAACTCCGGGGCTGTAAATTGTATCAGGGAAGTCAAAAAAAAGACCCTTGATTATTTCAAAGGTCTCTTTTTTCCTTTTTATTGCGGGCTTCTTCCTAATCTGGAAAATATCCCCGGATAATTCCGCGTTTTGAGTCTTTCACAAACAAAAGTATTTCATCCCGTTCAGGAGAAGCAGGCATTTCAGCTTCAATAATTTCGGCAGCCTGTGAAGTATTCAGTCCTTTTTGATAAATGTAACGGTAAATATCCTGAATTTCACGTATTTTATCGTTTGTAAATGCACGGCGACGCAGTCCAATCGAGTTGATGCCTACATATGATAACGGTTCACGTCCGGCTTTGATAAAAGGAGGTACGTCTTTACGTACCAGCGAACCGCCACCAATCATTACATGCGAACCGATCCGGCAAAACTGGTGTACACCTGTCATCCCTGAAATAATGGCCCAGTTGTCGACGATCACTTCTCCCGACAATTGAACATTGTTGCCTAAAATAACATTATTCCCAACTCTGCTGTCGTGTGCAATATGAACATAAGCCATGATCAGACAATTACTTCCAACGGTTGTTTTCCCTTTTGAAGCAGTTCCCCGGTTTAAGGTAACAAATTCACGGATAGTGGTATTGTCCCCGATTTCAACAGTGGTATATTCCCCTTGGAATTTCAAATCCTGGGGGATTGCACCAATTACGGCTCCAGGGAAGATATTACAACTTTTTCCAATTCGGGTTCCAGGCAAAATTGTCACGCTTGATCCGATCCGTGTGCCTTCTCCTATTATTACATCCTTATCGATCGAAACGAAAGGTTCAATCACTACATTATCCGCTACTTTTGCCTCGGGATGTACATAAGCTAGTGGTTGTTTCATTTTATTCTGTTTCAAAAATTAATTCAATTTTACTATTTGTGCCATTAAATCGCCTTCAGCCACCAGTGTATCACCCACAAAACAATATCCTCTCATATTGGCAATTCTTCTGCGAATGGGCGACAATAATATTACTTTAATAATCAGGGTGTCGCCTGGTACTACTTTTTTTCTGAATTTCACGTTGTCGATTTTCAGAAAATAGGTCGAATATTTTTCAGTTTTATCGTGTAATACGTATAATCCTCCGGTTTGGGCCATTGCTTCAATAATAAGCACTCCCGGCATAATCGGTTCATCGGGAAAATGTCCCGCAAAAAATGATTCATTCGTGGTTACATTTTTTATTCCAACAATATATTTTTCTTTTATTTCGATGATTTTATCAACCAGCAAAAACGGGGACCGGTGTGGCAGGTAATTCCTGATTCTGATATTGTCCATTACCGGGGGGATGGACGGATCATATTCAGGTATCGCTGTGTCTGCTTCTGTCTTTTTTATTTCTTTCCTGAGCAGTGTCGCAAATGCAGTATTGATCCCATGTCCCGGTTTGGTGGCAATGATACGGCCTTTTATTCGTCTGCCTGTCAAGGTCAGGTCTCCAATTACATCGAGCAGTTTGTGTCGTGCACATTCGTTTTCGAAATACAGGTCGATATTATTGAGTACTCCCTGTGGTTTTACTTCCACTCTTTTGTGATTAAACAAATCGGCTAAACGGTCTAACTCTTCCTGGGAAGCCTGTCGGTCCATAATTACAATGGCATTATCAAGGTCGCCTCCTTTTACCAGGTTGTTTTTTTGTAGATATTCAAGTTCGTGTAAGAAGACAAATGTACGGCACGGAGAGATTTCTGTCTTAAAATCTTGCATGTTTTCCAACGTGGAAAACTGGTTGTTCAGTACATTGGAATTGAAAGCAATCATTACGTTCAGACTGTAATCATTATCTGGCAGTGCAATAATTTCAGATCCGGTTTTCTCATCTTTCAAAGAAAGTCTTTCTTTCACTACAAAATATTCCCGCTCTGCATCCTGTTCTACTACTCCTGCCTCCTCAATAGCTTCCGCGAAAAATTTAGAACTGCCATCCATAATAGGCACTTCTTCATTGTCTATTTCAATTAAAACATTATCAAGATCAAGACCAGTCAAGGCGGCAAGGCTATGTTCAATCGTACTGATCCGGGTGCCGTTAGTTCCAATAACTGTCCCTCTTGAGGTATCGACTACCAAGTCGGCATTAGCCTCAAGAACAGGTTTATCTTCCAGATCAACGCGCTGGAATTTAAATCCGTGGTTAACTGGCGCCGGTTTAAATGTCATTGTAACAATACACCCGGTATGTAATCCTTTTCCACTGAGAGAGAATTCCCGGGCGAGTGTTTTCTGTTTAATTGCCATGTTAAAAATATTCTTTCTTCTTCCTATCTTAGTCCTATTTGTTCTTTCAGTGCTGCCAACTCTTTTTCCAGATTGATGATATGTTCCCTTAACTGTGGCAGGCGACGATAAACCACAAGCACTTTTGCTGCCTGTGAAATATCCATTGCCGGTGCACCAAGCATTACTTTATCATTTTTTACATTATTGGTTATCCCGCTCATTGCTCCAAAGGTAACATGGTTACCAATAGTCAGGTGACCGGCAACTCCAACCTGGCCGGCAAAAGTACAATTTTTCCCGACTTTTACAGAACCTGCCAGTCCTGAAAGTGCAGCCATAACTGTATTTTCACCAAGCTCACAGTTATGGGCAATCTGAATCAGGTTGTCCAGCTTAACTCCTTTATGAATGATAGTGGAGCCCATGGTTGCACAGTCGATGGTGGTATTTGCCCCAATTTCTACATTGTCTTCAATAATAACGTTGCCGACTTGTGGCACTTTTCGGTACGAACCATCACTGGTCGGGGCAAAGCCAAACCCGTCGGCGCCAATCACACAACCGGCATGCAGAATACATGATTCTCCAATTTCGCAGTCAGCGTAAATTTTTACCCCGGCATATATCGTAGTGTTGTTTTTCACAACCACATTATCTCCGATGTATGTCTGCGGGTATATTTTTACATTGTCGCCGATTTTAGCGTTTTTACCAATATAGGCAAAAGCACCGATATAAACGTTTTCACCTACACTGGCTGACTGGTCGATGAACGATGGGTTTTCGATTCCCGATTTAATGTTTTTGGTTTGCTGGTACAGATCAAGTAACGAAGCAAATGATTCGTAAGCATTATCAACCCTGATAAGGGTTGCTTTTATTGGCCCTTCAGCAACAAAATCCTTATTTACCAATACAATTGTTGCATCAGTCTTATAAATATATTTATTGTATTTAGGATTGGCTAAGAATGCTAAAGTTCCAGGTTTACCTTCTTCTATTTTCGAAATATTAGTTACTGTTACATTGGGATTTCCTTCAATTGTTCCGTGCAGAAAATCGGCAATGTTTTTGGCTTGAAATTCCATACATTTAAGTCTTTGGCGCTACAAAAATAAATTAATTTACTTAATGTCCAATTCTTTCGGGTAACAGATGAAATATTTCCTGACAGTTTCTGATAACCCTAACAAATTTATATCTGAGGCAGCATCAATATCGCTGATCCTTCCATTTTTAAATAAAATATTAATATTCTGGCTGTCTTTATTATATGCATTGTTTGTAATAGAGTCAGATAATAAGTAATAATCAACCAATTCATTTTCAATATCAAAACGGTTCATAATTTTTTGTTTTATTGTTGTGATTTTTTGTTCTTCAAAAGGTTTGTTTCTGATTTTTATTTTATAAAGATTTCTATTGGTAATACATTTTGCCAGGTATGCCAGGGTGAAATCCGAATGATTGCACCATGCCTTAACACTTGACATGATATCGCTGTCGTCGAGCTGGGCATAAAGGTTAAGCACTGGTGTTCCATCCAGAAGAATATTATTTTTGAAATCATCGATCGAAATTTGGTTGTAAAGAAATAATTTCAGTACAGGGCTGGCAAAAAGTTTTTCCCCCTGGAGTACCAGTTCCTTGGCCCTCCTTAGGACTCCTACCAAAAGATGTTCGGCTGAAAGTACCGTTTTGTGAAGGTAAACCTGCCAATACATCAGACGACGGGCAATCAAAAATTTTTCGATGGAGTAAATGCCCTTGACTTCCACAACCAGTTGATCATTACGTATATCCAGCATTTTGATGATGCGTTCGGCACTGATAACCCCTTCCGATACCCCGGTATAAAAACTGTCGCGGCTTAGATAATCGAGCCGGTCAACATCAAGTTGACTGGATACCAACTGGTGTAAAAATTTTTTTTTGTATTCGTTTCTGAAAATCCGGATAGCCATTTCCAGTTTCCCGTTAAAAGCCCGGTTCAACTCTTTCATCAGTAAAATTGAAATACACTCGTGCGAAAAGCCCGGCACGATACTGTGTTCCAGAACATGAGAGAACGGCCCGTGTCCGATGTCGTGCAAAAGAATAGCAATGGCTGCGGCTTCTGCTTCTTCGTTGGTAATAACATGTCCTTTCATTTGTAAAACATTGATGACCGAATGCATCAGGTGTAGAGCACCCAATGCATGTTCAAAACGGGTATGGTTAGCTCCCGGGAATACCATGCACGACAAGCCTAATTGTTTGATTCTCCGAAGCCGCTGGAAATAGGGGTGTTCAATTAAATCAAAAATAATTTCTGACCGGATATTAAGAAATCCGAAAACCGGATCGTTAATAATTTTTTTCTTGTTCGTTTTCAATATTTTGAAATAATATTCTCGTAGGCAAATATGCAAATGTAAAAAACTTTTTCGGATAGCATGGTGAAATATTAATACAGGTTTTTAACAGCCATAACTAATAAAATCCTTTAAAATATTGATTTTGACAATCAAATAAATTTATTATCTTTGCGCTGAAATTTTAAGAAACCGGAAGATAGGGGATCGTTAAGTCCCCTATTTTGTTACCAGAATATGATTGATAAAGAAAAAATAGTACCACTGGTTGACGAAAAACTGAACGACGGGCAGTTTCTTGTTGAACTTAGTATTTCGGTTGCCAATGTAATTCATGTGATTATTGACGGTATTGAGGGGGTGAACATTAATAAATGTGTAGAAGTAAGCAGAAATATTGAGCATAACCTGGATCGTGAACTTGAAGACTTTGAATTACAGGTTTCATCGGCCGGACTTGGACAACCTTTTAAGGTATACCGTCAGTTTGTAAAAAACGAAAACCGTGAGATTGAAGTGCAAACAAAAGAAGGTGCTAAATTTTCGGGAAAAATGCTCAATGTGGGAGAACAGGGGTTCGACCTGGAAGTGAGCAAAAAAGAAAAAGTGGAAGGGAAAAAGGCCAAACAACTGGTTACCTGTATCCATCATTTTAGTTTTGAAAAAATAAAAGAAGCAAAAAATATAATTAAATTCTAAACCCGGGACAAGATGGATAATATGAATCTTATCGACACCTTTGCTGAATTTAAAGAGCTAAAGAATATCGACAGGGCAACCATGATGAGTGTCCTTGAAGACGTATTTAGAAATGTACTTCAGAAAACGTATGGAACAGATGAGAATTATGATATCATTATCAATATTGATAAGGGTGACTTCGAAATCTGGAGAAACAGGGAAGTTGTTGCAGATGACGAAATTGAGGATCCAAATACCCAGATAACCCTGACCGAAGCTAAAAAGATTGATGAAGATTATGAAATTGGTGAAGACGTGACTGATGAAGTAAAACTGGTCGATTTTGGGCGCCGTGCCATTTTAAACCTGCGACAAAACCTGGCCAGTAGAATACTTGAATTGGAAAAGGACTATATTTTTAATAAATACAAAGATAAAATCGGTGAAATCGTGACCGGTGAGGTATATCAGGTTTGGAAAAAAGAGATTCTGGTACTGGATGATGAAGGCAATGAACTGATTCTCCCAAAAGCAGAACAGATACCGACCGATTATTTCCGTAAAGGCGATAGCTTACGTGCGGTAGTTTACAAGGTGGAGTTACGTAACAATAATCCGTTGATCATCTTGTCGCGAACTGCTTCGGTATTCCTCGAACGTTTATTTGAACTGGAAGTGCCTGAAATTTTCGATGGACTGATTACCATTAAAAAGATTGTCCGTGTGCCGGGAGAAAGGGCCAAAGTAGCTGTTGAGTCATACGACGAACGTATCGATCCGGTGGGAGCTTGTGTCGGTATGAAAGGTTCACGTATTCATGGTATTGTCCGCGAGTTACGTAACGAGAATATCGATGTGATCAATTATTCTGCCAATATTCAATTATTTATTCAGCGTTCGTTGAATCCCGCCAAAATAACTTCCATTAAAATTGATGGGGAAAATAAGAAAGCCAATGTGTACCTGAAACCCGACGAAGTTTCACTGGCCATTGGTAAAGGTGGTTTAAATATTCGGTTGGCCAGTCAGCTTACCGGTTACGAAATTGATGTATACCGTGAGGTAGAGGAAGACAATGAAGATGTGAACATGGAAGAATTTGCAGATGAAATCGAAGGATGGGTCATCGATGAACTGAAAGCTATTGGTTGCGATACAGCAAAAAATGTACTGGCAATATCGAGGGATGAACTGATAAAACGTACTGATCTGGAAGAAGAAACCATTGATGAGGTGTTGAAAATATTCAGGTCTGAATTTGAATAGACCTTAAAGTCGTTAAAAACTATTTGGCCTGGAGAAGGGGATATTTCAGAAATTGATTAACATTGCATACGCATAAGACCTTGTTTTTCAAGGATACATTTATAATATTGGGTTTTATATGATTACAGGCGGAAAAAATTTACGATTAAGCAAACTTGCACGCGAATTCAATGTGGGGATTTCCACTATTGTTGAGTTTCTGCATAAAAAAGGATTCAATGTTGATTCCAACCCGAATTCGAAGATTTCTGAGGAAGAATATCAAATTCTTGAAAAAGAATATAAAAAGGATATTGACCTGAAAAAGGAATCGGAAAAAATTAACCTGAAAAGCCATCGGCTTAAGGAATCGATTTCATTGGATGATTTGAAAGACAGTCATTCGAAAGAAGAGGATGAAGATTATGACACTGATGAGGTAATTATAAAAAGCCCAATAGTTAGAAAAGAAGAGCCTGTAATTCAGAAACCCGCTCAACCGAAAAAAGAAGAGCCTGTAATCGAACGGAAAGTTGAGAAAGTTGAGGATGTGAAAATAGTCGGGAAAATTGATCTTGATCACCCTCATCCGAAGAAAAAAGAACAGCCTGTACCTGAAAAAAAGCAGGTTGAAGAAGTGAAGCCGGTTCCTGTTCAGAAAGAGCAGGCCGAAGAAAAAAATAAGACAGAAGTTCAGGTTAAGAAAAAAGAGGAGACGGAAAAACAGGAACCAGTCCCGGAACCCGGGCATGAAAGTCCGAAAGAAGCGGAGATAGTAACTACCGAAATACCGAAAGTGGAAGAAGTGAAAGTTGTAGGTAGGATTGATTTGGATACGCTAAATCAAAAGACCAGACCAGCTAAAAAAAGTAAAAAGCAGAAGGAAGAAGAGCGTAAAGAACGTGAGCGTCAACGTCGAGGTGAACATCAGGAAACTGCTGCTCCGGGAAAAGCTGTTCCGGAAACTCCTGAAATACAAAGCCAGGGTGAAGAGAATAAAACAATTCCAACAAGGGTTGCAAAACTCTCAGGGCCAACTGTTGTTGGAAAAATCGAACTCGAAAAAGAAAAACCTGTAGCTTCTTCAAGCGACAAAACAGTTCATCAGCAACCCCGTAAGAAAAAACGCAAACGTATTGGTAAAGAACCGAATCAGCAACGAATTGAGGTTATTAAGCGTGGAGATCAGGTTCAAAGAGGAGGTGGAAAGAAGGGACATGAAGCGCTTGGAAAACGTAAAAAGCGACAGCTTAAAAAAGAAGTCAGTGAAGAAGATGTGCAGAAGCAGATCAAGGATACACTGGCCCGTTTAACCACGAAAACAAAGACGAAAACTTCGAAACATCGTCGGGATAAGCGCCAGTTGGTGAGTGACCGTATGGCGGCTGCAGCCGACCTGCAAAATGCACAGAAGAATATCCTGAAAGTAACTGAATTTGTTTCGGTTGCCGAGCTGGCTTCGATGATGAATGTTCAGGTGAACCAGGTTATATCAACATGTATGAGTCTTGGTTTGTTTGTGTCTATTAATCAGAGGCTCGATGCTGAAACCATGTCGGTAGTGGCAGAGGAATTTGGTTATAAAGTTGAGTTTGCCGATGTTGATATTATTGAGACCATTGAGGAACAGGAGCATTCCGAACCGGATGAAGTACATCCGAGGGCGCCGATTGTAACAGTGATGGGGCATGTCGATCACGGTAAAACATCATTGCTCGACTATATCCGTAATACCAACGTGATTGCCGGAGAAGCTGGAGGTATTACTCAGCACATCGGGGCTTATCATGTAAAACTGGACGATGGTCGCGCGATTGCTTTTTTGGATACTCCTGGTCATGAGGCTTTTACTGCTATGCGTGCAAGGGGGGCACAGGTAACCGATATTGCCATCATTATTGTGGCTGCTGACGATGCAGTTATGCCACAAACTGTTGAGGCAATCAATCACGCTACTGCAGCCGGGGTGCCTATTGTATTTGCTATCAATAAAGTAGATAAGCCGGGGGCTAATCCCGATAAAATAAAGGAAGGCTTGGCCAATATGAATTTCCTTATTGAAGAGTGGGGAGGTAAATACCAGAGTCAGGATATTTCTGCAAAATTCGGTCAGGGAGTCGATGACCTACTCGAAAAAGTACTGCTGGAAGCAGAAATGCTTGAACTAAAAGGGAATAAAGATAAAAAGGCAATGGGGACAATCATTGAGTCGGCTCTTGATAGGGGGCGAGGTTATGTCGCTACCGTATTGGTGCAAAACGGCACTCTGCATCATGGGGATATTGTCCTTGCCGGTCAGCATTTCGGGCATGTAAAAGCCATGTTCAACGAACGTAACCAGCGCGTACAGGAAGCCGGTCCTTCAGAACCGGCCATTATCCTGGGCCTTGACGGGGCACCTCAGGCCGGTGATAAATTTGTGGTGATGGAGAACGAACGGGAAGCCCGTATGATTGCAAACAAACGGGAACAATTGGCCCGTGAACAGGGTATCCGTACCCAGAAACATATCACACTTGATGAGATTGGCCGTCGTATAGCCATTGGTAATTTCCAGGAATTGAACCTGATCGTAAAAGGAGATGTAGACGGTTCTGTAGAAGCTTTGGCCGATTCGTTGATCAAACTTTCAACCGAAGAAATTCAGGTGAATGTGAAGCATAAAGCTGTTGGTCAGATATCGGAATCGGATATCCTGTTGGCGGCAGCTTCCAATGCAATTGTTATCGGGTTTCAGGTACGTCCGTCGCTTCAGGCACGTAAACTGGCCGAAAGAGAAGAAATCGATATTCGTCTGTATTCGATTATTTACGATGCCATTAACGAGATAAAGGCGGCAATGGAAGGCATGCTTTCTCCCGAAATCAAAGAAGAAATTATTGGGACTGCCGAGGTACTCGAAACATTTAAAATTACCAAAGTAGGGACTGTTGCCGGTTGTATTGTACGCGATGGTAAAATATTCCGTACGGCTAAGGTACGTGTAATCCGCGATGGTATTGTGATTTTTACCGGGGAACTTGGGTCGCTGAAACGTTTTAAGGAAGATGTGAAAGAAGTACTGAAAGGCTACGAATGCGGTTTAAACGTGGAAGCTTACAACGATATTAAAGTTGGCGATCATATTGAAGCATTCCATGAAGTTGAAGTGGCTAAGACATTGTAGTGTCATGTCAAACCTATTTTGTCACCCTTAAACGCAGTAAATGGCCTTATGGTCAGGGTAATAAAGGAACAGATACTTCTTCTGGTCACTGGGGATTAGTATGATAAAAGATGTAATTGTCATTTTACTTCCGGCAGGAGGCGGAGTCCCGAAGCCTCGGGATTAATCTCTGAAAAAAATTGCGATTGCAAATCGTAACACCCGGAGGTATTAAAACTCATCTTTCTTTTATTTTTTACCTGGCACGAAAATGTATGATCATAAAGAACAATTACTCATTGGCTTAAAAAGAAAAGAGCTAAAAGCTTTTGAAGAAATATTCTTCAGGTATCATGGCCGGTTGGTGTTGTTTGCACGGAAATTTACAGGGGATCTGTCTGTTGCACAGGATATTGTTCAGGATGTTTTCCTGACCCTCTGGGAAAAATCAGAAACCATAACGATTCATGATTCTCCAAAAGCTTATCTTTTTCAGGCCGTAAGGAATAAAGCTTTAAATTATACCCGTCATCTTCAGGTAAAACAATCGGTCAGGGAAGATTTGATTTCAAAAATAGCAACTGCCGAAAAAGCGGTTTTTTCCGATTTTAACGATCCGTTTTATAGTCTGCTGGAACAGGAAATGGAACAGAAAATAACAGGACTAATTGATTCAATGCCGGAAAAATGCCGCGAAGTTTTCAAAATGAGCAGACAAGATCATTTAAAAAATAAAGAAATTGCCGATAAAATGGAAATTTCTGTAAAAATGGTTGAAAAATATATCTCAAAAGCATTGCAGGTTTTAAGGACTGAACTGTCTGATTATATGAGCATTTTATTGCTTATTCTTCTGAAAAGTCTATAAAAAAGAGGTTTGCAGGTAGGGATTTTTGTCCCTGAAGTGTCATAGGCTGTGAAAGGATAGTTATGGAATCACAGAACCCGATACGAACAAAGATCATTGCATTTCTTGACGGAGAACTCGGTCAGGAGGGATTGAAAGAATTATCCGACTGGGTTTCGGAATCGAAGGAAAATGCCCGTTATTATTCGGAAATAAAAGATCTGTGGGAGGCTTCTGTGTCAAATGCTTCAAAGATTGCCGATACTGAAAATGAGTGGAGGAAATTTATTTTCAGAGTGAGAACGGATAACAAGAGAATATTGAAAAGCAGAAGTATAACGTGGAAATTTATAGCACGGATCGCTGCTGTTTTAATTGTTGGCATTCTCATAGGAAGTTTACTTATCCCCGATTTTTTGAAAACGAGACCTGTTTATTGTACGGCAATAGCCCCCGAAGGGTCTATGTCTAAATTAGTACTGCCTGATAGTACTTATATTTGTTTAAATGCAGGCTCGGAAATCCGCTATTCAGTTGGTGCCGGAGGACCCCGGGAAGTATTTCTTCATGGTGAAGCATGGTTCAGTGTATCACATGTAAAAAACAGGGCATTTGTTGTTCACACATCTTTTTATGATGTTAATGTTGTTGGTACCGAGTTTAATGTAAAAGCATATGATACTGACTCAAGGGTAGAAACTACGCTCGAAAAGGGGGTTGTGCTTATCTGTTCAACTGAAAAGTTCAGATTGCTGAAAGATATTTACCTCAACCCGGGAGAACAGTTGGTTTATTATAAAGAAACCAAAAAACTCCAAATTAAGCCTGTTAATACAAGCTTGTTCACTTCATGGAAAGATAATAAACTGGAATTTATAAAGATGGGGCTGGATGAACTGATTGTTTTACTGGAGCGCAGGTATGGCGTGGATATAGAGGTTGAAAATCCGGAAATATTGAATTTTCATTATTCAGGTACTATTAAGAACGAATCAGTACTTGAAATTATGGACGTTATTGAACATACACTTCCGATCAGGTATGAAATAGAAGGACAAACGATAAAGATTTATAAAAACTAAAAGAAACGAAAGGAGGGAACAACCGGGAAAAGGATTAAAAAAAGCCGGTAGATGCTGTAACATACTGACCGGCCTGTGAGTTTTAAAAAACGGTGCTGTAACACCATTTACTAATTAAAAATCATTCGAATATATGAAAAAAATTACAAACGTATGTCCTTCCGAAAACAGGAAGTGGCAAAAATTGATTTTGATTATGAAGCTAACATTGATGATCATGATTGTTTGTATGGTGCAGGTTTCTGCATCAGTTTATTCCCAGTCAACAAAATTTTCGTTTGACTTTCATAACAAGCAGATTAGGGATGTGCTGAAAGAAATTGAAGAACAAAGTGATTACCGTTTTTTCTATCAGGAAGAACAGGTAGATGTGGACCGTGAGGTGAATATTCGTTTTTCAGATAGAAGCCTTGAAGAAATCCTTCATGATTTATTTGAAAGAGAGGGAGTCTCTTTCCGGGTATTTAATGACAACATGATCCTGCTGACATCCGATTTATCGAATGTGCCCGGCATTACAAAACAAACAAAAGCAGTAACAGGAAAAGTAACCGATTCTTTCGGTGCACCTTTGCCGGGGGTCTCAATCATTATTAAAGGAACGACCACTGGAATAGTTACCGATGTTGACGGGATTTACTCGCTTGCTAATGTGCCGGATGATGCGACTTTGGTTTTTTCGTTTGTGGGGATGAGGACGCAGGAAATAGTTGTTGCCGGGAAAAACAGCATTAATGTAACACTGGTAGAAGAAACAGTGGGCATTGACGAAGTTGTGGCAATTGGATATGGTATTCAGAAAAAGGTCAACCTTACCGGTTCTGTTTCTGCTATAAAAGGGGAAGAATTGGCCACACGGACATTTTCTGATACCCGTCAGGCTTTGCAAGGGGTCGCTCCGGGTATGAGTATAATTGACCGGGGGGGAGTCCCTGGAGAAGAAGAACTTGAAATGAAGATCAGGGGAGTATCTTCTATTTCGGCTGGCTGTGGTCCTCTTGTTATTGTCGATGGTATCGAAATGGGAATAACTGATATTAATCCCAATGATATTGAAAATATTTCTGTGCTTAAAGATGCTGCTTCGTGTGCTATTTACGGAGCCCGTGCTGCCAACGGTGTAATTCTGATTACTACTAAACGTGGGAAAGAAGGTAAGCTAAAAGTTTCGTATAATGGATATTATGGCTTACAAACTCCTGCAGAATTGCCTGAAAGTGTTACTGCTGAGCAATATCTCCGTTTGGTTAATGAAGCGTATGTTAATGCAGGTTTAAATGCAAAGTATTCTGATGATTATATTCAAAGCACCGTGGCTGGTGACGATCCTTATAATTACCCGTTTGTCAATCTTTTTGAAGAATTATTTAAAACTGCATCGGTTCAAAATCATTCGGTAAGTCTTACCGGAGGAAATGAATTGACGAGGATGTTTTTGTCTTTGGATTATTTGGGCCAGGATGGAATGTTGGAAAATGTCAATTCAAAAAGATACGGGATGAGACTGAATAGTGATTTCTCTGTTAATAAAAACCTGGTAATTTCTACTGATATTAATTTTAAACGGAGAGATTCAGAGAAACCCCATTTGGTAGGTGATGCGTTAAGGAATATGCTGGATTGTTCTCCTATCCATGTTTTGAAATATCCTAATGGTATTTATGGGCTTGATAAAGGAACTCAAAGTGCACTGGCCGAATTGGAGGTTAGTGGTATGGATAAAATCAAAACGGAGGCACTTAACCTTAAAATAGGAGGAGAATATGATTTTAAAAATGGATTGAAAGCCAGTGCCGATTTCCTGTACAAAACAATTAATACCCAGGAAAAAGATTTTTCATCAGAATATACTTTTTATGATCCAAATGACGAAAGCACGGTTTTATTGGAATGGACCCCCAGTGAGTTGACAGATATCAGAAAGAATGAAAGAGAAACCAATTTTAAAGCAATAATTGAATATAGTAGAAGTTTCAAGGAACATTATTTCCATGCTATGGCAGGTACAGAAGTGATTGAAAATAAATTTTACTACCTGAATGGTTATACCGAAGACTTATATAGCAATGAATATACTGAGTTAAACCTTGGAGATCCCGAAAAAGAGACAAATGCCGGATATATGGAGGACTGGGCATTAGTATCCTACATGGGACGATTGAATTACAATTTTAAAGAAAGATATTTACTCGAAATGAACGTGAGGTATGATGGGTCTTCAAGATTTGCAAAGGGGAATAAATGGGGCTGGTTTCCTTCCGTTTCTGCCGGATGGCGCATTTCGGAAGAAAACTTTATGCAATCTGTTGATTTTCTCAATAATATGAAGATTAGGGCATCATGGGGACAATTAGGCAACCAGGATATAGGTTTGTATGAATTTACTTCGTTGATTTCATCGGAATATCCATATAATTTTAATGATGCCAAAGTAAGCGGATACGCCCAAAGTTCGTATGCAAATACGGATATTTCCTGGGAAATTACGGAAGTCCTTGATTTTGGGATAGATTTATCCCTTTTTAAAAACAGACTTGGTATCGTTGCCGATTGGTATCAGAAAGATACAAAAGATGTCCTGCTGACTTTGCCAATCTCTTACCTGACCGGATTGGAAGCCTCAGTAACAAATGCAGGAAAGATTAGAAATAAAGGATGGGAATTAACAATTACCCACAAAAATAAAATTAAGGATTTAGACTATTCAGCTGTTTTTAGCATTTATGATGTAAAGAATAAACTTGTCGATTTTGCAGGGAAAGAACCTGTAATTGATGGGTGGCGTATTTATAAAGAAGGTGAATCATTAAATTCCATTTATGGTTATAAATCAGATGGACTGTTTCAGTCACAGGAAGAAATTGATAGCCATGCTACCCAACCCAACCAGTCCGATTTGGATCCGGGAGATATCAGATTAGTTGACCTGAACGGGGATGAAGAAGTGGAGTCGGAAAATGACCGTACCGTTATTGGTTCTTCTATTCCACGGTACTCGTGTTCCCTGAATTTATCAGCACAGTACAAAGGTCTCGATTTTAATGCTTTTTTCCAGGGGGTGTTGAAGGCTAAGAATTATTTGTACGGAGCAATAAACGAAGGCCCAATCCTGGAGCATTTTACTACGACCCGCTTTTTGGACCGGTGGTCAGAAAATAATCGCGATGCATCCGTCCCCAGGCTTGAGGCTTCATCAAATAAAAATAATTACCTGTATAATGATTTCTGGGTAAGGAATACAAGATATATCAGGTTGAAAAGCCTTCAGTTAGGTTACACTATTCCTAAATCGTTAGTAAAAAGTGTAAATATCGAAAAGTTACGTTTTTATGTAGGTGTCACAAACCTTTTTACGATTACTGATGTAGATAAAGGAGTTGATCCTGAGACTTATGAGGGAAGGGAGAACACTTCAACATTTTATTATCCACCGGCATCGACATGGAGTTTTGGCGTACAACTTAACTTTTAATCTTTGAAATACTATATGATATTATGGGAAAGAGTATTTGTTACATAAAGCTACATGAGTTTATGGTGTTTACTTATATGCTAAAAAATAAACAATAAATTTAATGAGATGAAAAACATAAGAGTATTAGCTATTATTTTAATAATTCCTGTTTTACTCATCAGTTGTGAAAATTTTCTGGACCGTTTACCGAGTGATAAAATAACCTCCAGTACATTTTTTACAACTTCCAAAGATCTGGTTTATGCGGTAAATGCAGTTTATGATGATGTTGCTTACGGCGGAGGGGATCGGGTACTCCGACAGGAAATATTGACTGATAATGCATTGGATAACCATTCGTGGAATAGTCTGTATGACATGCAGATTGGTACAGGTAATGCCTATGATGATTATATTGAAAATACATGGAAAGCTATTTATCGTGGAATACAACGAGTAAACCGTATTGTTGAAGGGGCTGATGGCGTTGAAGATATCGATGCGGACCTTAAAGCAAGGTTATTGGCCGAGGCAACAGTTTTACGTGCCTATTTTTACTGGAGCCTGACTTATCTTTGGGGTGACGTGCCATACCTGACCAGCTCTATCTCACCGAATGAAGCCCTTGGATCATACAGGAACGATGCAGATTCGATACTTACTGCAGAAGTGGAAGATATCGATGCCGTTGTTGATGACTTGCCTTTGTCATATGCCGACGAGACTGGCCGTGTTACCAAAGGGGCGGCCCTGGCATTAAAAGCCCGTATTCTTTTAGCCCAGAAGAAATGGGTTGAAGCAGCCAACGCAGCTAAAACTGTTATGGACCTTGAAGTTTATGAGCTTTATCCAAAATATGAGAACCTTTTTGATTATGAGGCAATAAATTGTTCAGAAGTCATATTCGACTTTCAGTCTATGGAAGGCTCTGACCAGGAAGAAGCATTTCTTTTAGTATTCGGGTCACAGTCTGTAGGATGCTGGACTTGCTCTTCTCCTTTGCAGTCTCTGGTCGATACTTATGAATGTACCGATGGTAAAACAATTGACGAATCGCTTTTTTATAATCCCGATAAGCCTTATGAGAACAGGGACCCGCGGTTAGGCTATTCAATTTTGTATCCCGGACACGAATGGCAGGGAGGCGTATATAATACGATCCCCGGGGCAACATATGAAGGGAAAAATATAATACCGGGAGATGATTTGACTGATGCCGTTGGCGAGCAATGGAATAAATCATATACCGGGTATAACTGGTTAAAGTATATCTCGCAGACCGACATCGATGAATCAAATTATTCTAGTGAAGGATTGCATTTTATTGTGATACGCTATGCCGAAATGCTTCTGACTTATGCTGAAGCTAAAGTAGAAGCTAACGATATTGACCAATCTGTTTACGATGCAATTAATGAGGTTCGGGCACGCGGTGACGTTAATATGCCTGCCATAGAAACAGGAAAAACTCAGGATGAAATGAGAACTGTTGTCCGCCGTGAGCGCCGGGTTGAGCTTGCTTTTGAAGCTTTAAGATTGTTTGATATCAGGCGGTGGAAAATTGCGGAAGATGTAATTCCTGGAATCCCGGAAGGACTGACATATACTGATACGGATACAGGAGAAGAAACAATGATAACTCCCGGGACAAGCCGTAAATTTGATGCTGATAAAGATTATCTATGGCCGATTCCCCAGTCTGAAATAGACGTTTCGGGGATAGAACAGAACCCGGGGTGGAACTAATTATTTTAAAACATTTGAATAGAAAGTCCCCTGTGGTTTTTACATCGGGCGACTTTCTATGATTTTCATTTTGATGGGGAGAATGATTATCTTTAGTCTGGAGAATTTTATATTTCGCTTCTTCTGTTTTTTTACCTTCTGTGTTGTAATAGAATATCGACAATACCTGGAATTAATATATTATGATTAAATTACACAAAAAGCAACTGTTTAGATATTTATTGGCAAAAAATGTAGGTATTTCATTTCTTTTGGTAATTGCTGTTAGTTTTGTTTTTGCACAAAAAAGTGCAACGGTTATATTGCCGGGAAATTTTCCTGATCCCAGTATTGTTTGTGTTGAAGATGAATACTATCTCATAAATTCCACGAATATAGACAATCCTGGAATTCCTGTTTGGCATTCGGTTGACCTGAAAAAATGGAGCCGTATAGGTTATGCCTTGAATAATAAGATCGGGGATGTTTGGGCTCCTGATCTGGTTTTTTATGAAGGAACATGGTATATTTATTTTACAGCCTTAGCAGATGGGGTTGGAAATTATGTGATTACCGCACAAAACCCGGCAGGTCCATGGAGTCAGCCGGTTCGGCTAAATGTGAGGGGAATTGATCCTGGACATATTGCAACGCCGGAGGGGAAAAGATTCCTTTATATGAATGGAGGTATAATGGTTGAGCTTGACTCTTCCGGGACAAAAGTCATCGGAGAACCTAAGCATGCTTATGACCCGTGGCCAATCCCTGATGATTATGTAATTGAATGTGAATGTGCAGAAGGACCTAAAGCCTTGTATTATAACAACTATTATTATCTTATTTTGGCTCAGGGCGGTACCTCCGGCCCTTCAACAAGCCACATGGCTGTTGCTTTACGATCAAAAAATGTTGACGGCCCGTGGGAATATTCACCATATAACCCTGTTATTCATACAAAAGATAAAGACGAGCATTGGTGGAGTACAGGTCATGCTACCTTATTTAAAGGGGGAGATGGACAATGGTACATGGTTTTTCATGCGTATGAAAACGGATATCGTAATAAGGGCAGGAGTGTACTCATTACTCCTGTTGATTGGACAGACGTCGGGTGGTTTAAAGAAGCACAGTCAACTGCATTCACCGATGTGGCAGGAAAAGATTTTTCAGATGAGTTTGATTCGAACTCTCTTGATTTTCACTGGACTTTTATTGATGATTCTTCTAACCAGAGAATTGCATTTGCGGATGGTAAACTCTGGATGAACGCTAAAGGTGATAACTCAGAATCCAGCAATCCTTTGGTTATTTCTCCTGAAAACCATAAATATGAAGTAACTGCTAAAGTGAGTTTGCTCGATGGGGCAACAGCCGGATTAGAACTGTTTTATAATAATTCGTTGCACTGGGGGATCGCTTTGTCTCCTAAAGGAATTGTAGAAATTTCCAGGGGCAGATATGCAGGTGTAACAGAACTGGATAATATATCAACCGTGTACCTTCGGATAATAAATGACCGCAATGATGTTAGCTGTTACTACAGTATCGATGGCGATGATTGGACTAAACTTGAGTGTTCATACGATATCTCCGGATTTCATACCAATACTTTTGGTGGCTATAGAAGTATCAGGGCCGGTTTGTTTACTGCCGGTAAAGGCAAAGGCGTCTTTGATTATTTCAGGTATAGGGCTTTGGATTAATTTTTTATGAGAAGGTAAATATGAGATGGAGATTATGCAGGACGGAATAAATGCGGACAGGGCAGCAGTAGATTATAAACATTTTGTAAAGGAAGTGGATAGGAATATGGAAATTTCAATTCCAGACTTATCACAGTTGATATAGTATAAATCTTGTAATTTTGAAAACAAGATATCTGAATGATTGCTTACGTTGCCACCGGCTAGCTTACGCCCCCAAAGAACCGTATCCCGAAATAGGTTCCGGCCTGTAAATAATTGTATATCTGTATCAACAGCTAAACTCTTTGTTTTGTATCAGGAAATGCAACCGGTTCAACAGGTTTACTTTACTTGTACCATAGTCAAAATCGAGGAACAATAAATTAAGTTCGGGATATACTTCTTTTATTTTTTTTTTTGATGCCTTTACCTATAATGTGGTTTGCAATACACCCAAATGGTTGCATACAAATTACATCGGCAATTGCATTTTTAAGCAGTGAATAGAAAGCCCGGCTGTTATTGTCTCTAATCAATTGTTTTGCCTGATTGATATATTTATTTCTGAGATTATCAGAATCGGATTTATGCCTTTCGCGTGATCCCGTTGCGTAGTACATACGGGCAAGGCTGTCGATAAAGAGCAGTCCAAAAAATGCCGGACGGATAAACTTCTTCCAATCCGGGGCAAAGCCGGGTTGTTCGTTGTATAAACCGTCAGACGGGGCTAATGCTATAACCGGGATATTTCCATAGCCCGCATTGACCATTGCCCGTTTAATTAGCGACAAATAGTTGGTTGCCCGGCACTGTCCTCCTGTTTGAGTCATGCCTACAGCTATTTCATCAGGATCGTATTGATTACTTTTCAGCGCTTTTATAATGTCTCCGACAACCAACGTGACAGGGTAACATACTTCATTGTTTGCATAGGTTAGTCCAAAATTCTCGGAAGTTTTGTCCGACGGAGGAAGATTGACCAAGTTTAATGCTGTTCGAATCAAATCTTCACCATACCCCGTTACAGCAGTTCCCTGAATGGATACTGTTTTCCCTTCTTTTTTAAGTTGATGCTGAAAAATTTTCAACCCTTCAATGATGGTTTTCAGTGAATTGCCGTTATTGTTCTTGTAATATTGATACAGGATTTCCCCTCTTTTATTTATAACCACAATTTTGGCCGTTGTTGAGCCCGAATCAATACCCAGAAAACAATGTTCTTCATTAGCCGGCGTTTTTTGAGAAATCGCTATTACTTTTCGTTCATTTTGCCAATTTCTTAACTCTTTATTATCTGCGAATAAAGGTTGTAAGCAGTTTCTTTTCTTTTCAATCTTTTGATTTGCACTGAGTTTTTTGAATAAGTCGGAAAGTAAAACAGGTGTTTGAGAATCGGAACAAGACAGTGCTGCTCCATAGGCAGTAAAAAGTTCGGACGATGAAGGCAGAACGGAATTTTCACGATCAATTCTTAGCTGTTTTAGCATGGCTTTCCTTAAGTAGCCTATGTAAGTTAAAGGCCCTCCTCAAAATAAAAGCGGGTCATTGAACAACACCAGTTTGGCATCCTCTCCTCCAATTTAAATGGGTTAATTTTTCCCTCTGCAACTTCCTTTTCAAGTTGAATTTTAAGCTTGTCAAAATTCAAATTCCGGACATTAAGCAAACGAATAATCCATTTTGCATCCCGTTGCATTTCCATAAAAAGAAATCCGGGAATCATTGGATTACTCATTATTAGATCAATATACTCGTTTACAAACATTTCTATTTTACTAAGCACGGGGACATCGGCATTGATAATTTCTGAAAGGGTAGGTATTACCCTGTCCTGAATTGATTCCAGTACTTTTTGAAAGAGGTGCGCTTTATTTTTGAAATAATAGTGAAGGGAGGTTCTGCTAATATCTGCTTCATCTGCTATTTGTGACATTGTTGTATCATCGACTCCATATTTGAGAAACACTCTGTTAGCGGCTTCTATAATTCTTGTTTCCGGATCTATATTCTCTGATATCATTATTTTGATTTTTTGATAAATATGTTTGACACTTGTGTCAAAGCTGCAAATGAAATTTTAAATGGCAATAAGGATATGGAAAAGAATGCAAAACATATTGTTTGGTATTAAAGGGAAATAATAATGAAAGGGACAACGAACTTAATTGCATGGATGATCTTCTCTGTATTCAGAACTCCTGATTCACAGGGTTTAATCATTCGATGAACGTTAAACAGTTATAGTAAGCGACTTCTTGCCGCACTTGGGTTCTGGGAGAGGTTTAGAGGTGAGATTCCCCTTTTTCCTTCCCGACTGTGTTTTCGTGCTTTTATTCTTTTTCTTTTTTTCTCACGAATTGATAACCAATACCAAATGATAACCAAGTCTTTCCATTATAAATCCAATTTTGACCTGTTTTTCCCCCAACAATGTCCCAACCAATTACAGCCCCAATCTGAAAATTATCGATTTCAGTAATGATTCCGATACCTGGAGTGATAGCTGAAAGTTTCGTATTTGGTTCTGTTATATATCCTTTCGTAGTTATACTGTCAACACCAACACTTGTAACTCCAAAAACACCTACAATACTTAAATAATTTGGTTGATACGGTGACATTCGAAAACTATATCCAAATGAACTGCCAAGGGTAAAGTCAGTTGTGAAATCAAAAGGATATTCTCCTTGTTTTGGTCGCATTTTTATCGGCACAACTAAAGTTCCAATATTAGGTTTAGCATTATAAAGCCAGGTTTTGTATCTCTTCTTGATTACAGATCCCTTAAAATCTGATGCTTTAATACAGAAAAATTGATTATTAACAGATGAATTTATTTTATTATGGTCATTTTTTAGGTAGTCAGGTTCATTTGTAATTTCCCAGAATTGAATTACATAGACTTGTCCAAGGTTTGCATCTGGCCTTACATCTCCAATTTGTCGGAATTTAAGATTAGGATTTGCAATTTTTACTGTTTTTGGTTGAGAAACCCCATCCACAAGGTCATATCCATAAACAACAATTGGTTCTTTGGTTATATAGCCATAAGGTTCTTCCTGTCCAAATGTTAATAAACTTACTGTCAGTAAAATAATTGTTAGTACCTGTTTCATGGTTTTATCGCTTATTTAGTTTGTTTTTGCATGAAGCATAACCGTTTATATATTTTCTCCAACGTTGCTACAAGTTACAACAAATCAGTAGAATAAAAAGAAGAATGGTTTCAAATTTCGAAAATGGCGGAGATATACGTGTATTTGATTAGAGATATACGGGAAACACGATTGAGTTATGCGTGTATCTTAATCAAGTTATACGTGTATCCTGATCGTGTTATGCGTGTATCTTGATTGAGTTATACGTGTATCTTAATTGAGTTATACGTATATCCTGATCGTGTTATGCGTATAGCCCACAAATTGGTAAGCCGTGTGATTCCCAATATCCCGGTTTTTAATCCGCTTCGTTTCTATGATCCGTTAGGGCCACCACGAGGGATTGCCCCTACGGTTACACTTTGTTTCATCCGAATTATTATCGTTAACGGGATTGGTTGCCTCTACTATTTCCAGTATGCAATAAAAATGGTTAGGAATGATAACCATTTCGTGGCATTTTTTACCGGGATATTTACTTTCCAATTTGCGGAAAGCCCGGTTGCTTTCCCCGGAAACGGAACCCGGGGGGTTAATCCTCACAGAAAACAGCAAACCGGAAACCTGAAAAAGCGGATTAAAAACACTATCTGTAAATGTCTGACCGGCAGGTGATTTTTAATGAGGTGAAGTTTCGTTCAACACTGCCTCCAATACAAAGCGTATGCAAGCAACGCTTTATTAGTAGAGGCTAATTATTAGCGGTAGTTATTCTTTATCCAATAGTCCTGTTCCAAATGGACTCTTTGAATTCGGTGAATAATCTCGATAAAATCCAAATTTTTTATCACTTAGCATATTTAACTTTTCTATCCCAAAACTGCCACTGAACCCGTCATTGCTTATCACCTGACAGTCTATACTTATTAAAAGATTGTGAACATCAAATTCAATCTTTTTGTAATGAATTGTAATACCAATATTCTGTAATTCCTGTTTTACTTGTACCAAACTATCAAGAGTCAGATTATGTGCAAAGGCAGCCTCTACTCTTTTTACTGTATTGTCTTCATTACGTTGAATTGTTAAACTTTTTTGTCTTTTTACATTAACAGTCTGGGCTTTTGCATTAAAAATACTCACGTACATAAAAATGATTAAACAAGTCGATACTGACAAAATTAAAATTTTTCTCATTGCATTAGTTTTTAAATTAAATAAATCTTTGATATACCATAGAAATGTATGGCCTTTCAATTTTGATGCTTGATTTTCATTTTTTCCATCATAACCGGTATCAGGTGTTTCAAAAAAATCAAATCCTAGAGTCTGCGAGATAATTTTAATCGTTGAAGCTCTTGGTTTAACAATTCCAGATTCAATTCTTTGGATTGTTCGAATCGTTACATTACATAATTCTGCAACTTCTCCTTGTGTCAAACCTTTATGCTTTCTAACATCAATTAATTTATTCCCAAAATCTACTCTTTCCATTAAAATTGAAATTTATATCAAGATTATACTCAACCTATAACTAAACCAAAAATCATAGTCGTATTATATGAGTCATTTATACGACAAATCTTATAAAAATCACTCTTATAATACTTTGTGTCAATCATATTTCATTTATTATCTCAAGTTTGTCATTGTAGCAAAGTGTCTGTTTTAATTATCGCACCGGGTAGCTTACGCCCCCTAAGAACCGTACGAGCCAGTTTCCCGGCATACAGCTCAAGCCCTTTTAAGGCTCTCCCGGCGAAGGGTAACCCGGCTGTTATTACTGTTTTTATTAGTTATAAAAATAGTAATTTGTCTGCATTCTTTTGTTAAAACTGCTCTGCGTTTTGTCCTGTTACAGAAGTACTGGTCATATTCGGGCAGGAACGGATTGGCTGT
Source organism: Prolixibacteraceae bacterium (assembly GCA_963662895.1). GTDB lineage: Bacteria > Bacteroidota > Bacteroidia > Bacteroidales > Prolixibacteraceae > GWE2-42-39. The sequence goes on from OY759981.1 coordinate 3,271,109, forward strand.
TGCCTTCACTTTGACATGATACTGAATAGGGACATAAGCAATCCGGTAGAGACGATGATTCCCGATTCCCTTTTTACCTGTCCTCTGATCTGTAAAATGATTATCAAGGAAATACCGGTGGTAGATCCACCAACGGTTTTTGTTCCCGTGCTGGTATTTAGCCCATCGTTTAAGCTGCCGGTAAATGAATGTCCCCAAACGGGAGAAAGTCCGTTTTGCACATATTCCCTTGTGGTAGTTTGGCCACCCCCGTATAACCGGGTTGAGCACCCGGATGATAGCGGTGTAAAAAAGCGTTCTTTGAAAAAATGGACTTTCCTGTTGACGGCAAAAAACTTTCCGCGTTTGCCGAACGGAAAAATTATGCCCGCCCGGATGATAAAAAGCTGGCATCACTGCCGCTTTTCCTGGTCCCGGCGGAAAGGAAGGCCAAAACCGGAATGGAAAAATGCAGGAAGGACAGTAAAAAATCATTTAATCCCCTTAGACTGATCATTTAAGTAACAGCGGTTTAGCCCAACACGAATTAAAACACAATTGAGCAGGGGGGCCGAAAGCCGGAGATATCAAAAAAGGCAGCAGATATACAAACCTACTGCCTTTTTTCATGGCTCAACTGTGCCTTAATTCCTAATTTGTTTACCAACCGTAGTTTTTTATCCAATCGAGATGTTTAAATGTTTACCTAATCCGATCTCAATCAGCTTGTGATATGTTGAAATTTGAATGTCACTTTGTCCTCTCTCAATACGTGATATATAACTTTTTTTTGTCCCGGTTCTTTGAGCCAATTCTTCTTGAGTCATATCTGCCTCATTTCGAGCCTCTTTTAGCATTAATCCTAATCTGAATGCTAAAGAATCAGCATCAAACTTGTCTCTTGAAGGAGTCCCTTTCTCACCATAACTCTCTTTTAAAATATCCTCAAAATCTGTAATGTTTTTCATTTTATTGTCCTCCGTATTTTTCAGTCATGTACTCTTTTTTAAGTTTCTCAGCCATTTTGATTTCTGCTCTCGGTGTCTTCTGAGATTTTTTAAGAAAACAATTTGTCAAAACAACTAAGTCTCCCTGATCGAAAAAGCAAAGAATCCTAATGCTTTTAAAAGTCGTAATAACACGGACTTCATATATTCCATCAGTGTTTTCAAGACTCTTTAAGAATTTTGTAGGAACATGTTTCTCAAATCTTACAAGGTCGAGAACATATCCAATCTTTTCTTGCACTTTAGTCTTGTGTCTTATAGAAATCGACAAAGTGGTTTTTATAAGCAATTACTTTTCTAATCATGTCGTAAAGTTAACTAATTAGTTCACGTTAAACAATCTTAGCAAAGAGATTTAGTAATTTTCAAAAAATAAATTATTAAACTTTGTGAGTGAGAGATTCCTCCCTTCGGTCGGAATGACGATTTATACAATAAATGATAAGGGAGGGGAAACGGCGGCATAGCCGCCGTTTCCCCTCCCATTGATATACAACAAATCGTCATTCCGGGTTGCCACCCAAAATTTTTAGGCATAATGAGGATATGACAGGGAAGGTATCTGTAAGTCAAGGCCCCAATTCACCGGAAGGTGAAAAGCAGGGGTGGCCCGTCAAAGTAGTCTGGGTCGGCGTTGGCGGGAGCGGTTTTTGGCGGGTCTTCAGGGATGTGGGCTGGGAAGAAAAAACAGTGAGGCGGTCGGAAGGATGACTTTGACAAGACTTTTACTTCCTTTTGGTCGACTGCAAAAGGAAGGGCCCCGCCGGCCAGAGGCGAATACAAAAAAGATAAGAAGAGCAGAAGATGAGAAAGGTAAGGGGAACAAAAATCCCGGAGGGATGATATTTGAGTAACCCGGGGTAAGTGAGGCACGAGCGCAACCCCGGGGTGAATGCAAACAGAATAACCCCGGCCACGGTAGTTCGTCAAAAAAAGTGGTGCAGTTGTATGGCCGGGAATGATGAATGCTGAAAAAAGCGATGTCTTGTATTTGTCTCATATACAGACTTATGCAAAAATCTGTCATAGGCACTCGGGATGAACGCATCCGCAGGAAACGAGCCATGAAAAGCGAGTTCCTCTTTACCGTTCCGGGAAGCGATGAATAACTTTGATGGAAATTTGAGTGTAACAGAAAGGATAAACCTGAAATAATATATATTTTAAATTCCTATTTTTGTTAAATGATTGGGTTGGTACGTCAAATATTAAAAGAAGGTGAAGGAATAACAGTTGAGTTTAAAACTTCGTGAAGTGAACTCAACAGAAACACATTTGAAAATATTTGCGCTTTCCTGAACAGGAAGGGGGGTCATTTGCTTTTGGGAGTAACTGACATAAGAAAATTATTTATTTGAACATTCCCGAAAGTTCACAGGTTCATTCTACAACCGGTAAGATATTTGACCGGAACAGCGACGGTGATTTCAATATCACCGGGAATCATAACCTGGTTGAACAATTATACCTGCGTAAATCAAATAGTTTTACTGAGTCGGGTATTTATAAATTTCTGTCGTTGGAAGACTTTCGTCCAGACCTGATTGCCCGTGTAAGGAAACTGGCTTCGGTGCGTACTCCCGGTCATCCCTGGGAAAGTATGAATGATGCAGAGCTCCTTCGTAGTGCCAAACTATACCGGAAAGATTTTAAAACCGGTGAAGAGGGATTTATTCTGGCTACTGCACTTTTATTTGGTAAAGACGAAGTTATTCAGAATATTCTGCCGGCATATAAAACCGATGCTTTGGTAAGGATTGTAAATACAGATCGTTATGACGACCGCCTGGAAGTGAGAACCAACCTTATTGAGAGTTATGACCTTTTAATGGATTTTATTCGAAAACACTTGCCGGATCCGTTTTTTCTGGAGAATGACCAGCGAATAAGCCTGCGGGATAAAATATTCAGGGAGGTGATTGCCAATACACTGGTCCATCGCGAATTTTTGAATTCTTTTCCTTCCAGGTTGGTTATTGAAAAAGAAAAGGTTGTTATTGAAAACTGGAACAAACCCTATATTCCCGGAACTATTAATCCTGATAATTTTTATACCCATCCCAAAAATCCAATTATTCTTGAGGTATTTAAACAGATTGGACGGGCTGACGAACTTGCTTCAGGGGTTAGAAATGTTTTTAAATACGGGAAAATGTACGGTAAGTCCAATCCTATTTTTGAAGAAAGTGATGTTTTCAAAACAATTATTTTTATTCCTAAAATATATAATTTAAAGACAGAGGACGGAACAGATAGAAGTACAGGGAGTAATACATTTACTTTCAATGAGAATAAAACAAAAATTAAAGGTGATGGAATAAATGATGGAATAATAAAGCCGGTAACTGATATTACAAGACAGTTATTAATTAAGATTGTTTTGTTCGTTTATAACCAGCCGGGATGTAATGCTGATGATATTGCAGCCCATATAAACCGTTTAATTCCTGCCACGGAAAGATATATAATTACTTTACGAAAATTAAACATGGTAGAATATACAGGTGCGAAAAAAACAGGTGGATATTATTTAACACCTCAGGCAAAAGAAAAAATCAAATTATGATTTCTACTTGTGCTTTCAAACACCGGATAGAAGATTCACCAAAAGTGACGAAGAACCGTTTTGTGCAGGATTTTGCAAGAGATCAATAAATTTTTTCTCGTCCATGTTTTTCCCCGCAAGATATACGCTCTGGCTGAGGAGGACAATACGCAGCAGACCGGATGCTTATTTTGATTGGAGATATACGGGAAACACGATTGAGTTATGCGTGTATCTTAATCAAGTTATACGTGTATCCTGATCGAGTTATACGCATAGCCCAAAATTGGCAAGCCGTGTGCTTCCCAATATCCCGTTACTAAGCTCAGGATTGCAAATCCTGACCAGCCGGGAAAACGGACCCCGGGGGTTTAATCCTCACCGAAAACAGCAACCAGGAAACCTGGAAAAGCGGATTAAAAACACTATCTGTAAATGACTGACCGGCAGGTGGCAGGTAATGTTTAGTTCAACACTGCCTCCAGTACAAAGCGTATGCAAGCAACGCTTTATTGGAGGCTAATTATTGTAGGTAGTTTTTTATTTCCTTTCATTAATAATTTCTTTGTTTTTCAGACACTATTCACTATCCAAAAATGATTCAAATTTCTCCATTATGTCTTTAAACATTTTGTCTGCGTCATAATCAGAACCTACTTTTTGTAACAACATGCCAGTTTGGTTAAAAATCGAGATTTGTTCATTCTCTGCTTCCAATTTTACATAGTCAGGATAATCATACTTTAGCATAACTCTTGAGGCAATCCAAACAGGAAAGAGTTTGAAAAAATTAGACTGGTTAATTGAATTGTTATATTCATAATTATTCATGATTAACTTTCCTAAATTGTCACATTGGGATTTTGAAATGTTGTTTAATACTACATCTTGTGTAAGAATCAGTTCTATTGAAACTAAAGAATATTGAACATCTCCTCCTTTACCAGACCAACTGCTATAATTGTTTCCCTCACAATCAGGGCACATCATTGAATATCTATCAATTAATGTAGATGACAAATCTTTTCTGGAAATTAACTCTTGCCAAGAATTGAAGGTACTTACTAAATAGTCATAGAATCTTTGTGGGGAATCCACTAAATGCAAATCTAATCCGAGCGGATTTTCGACACATGTTTCATAAACGCCAATCGTTGACATATTTTCAAGTATTGTATTTGGTACTTGGGTTACCTCGACCATTTGTTCTGACGAGGTGAAAGATTCCCATTCTTCAGAACCTGGTCTTATCGGATAAGTATAAGTGTCAGTTGCAGTTTCAATAAAACATTCACATTCTGGTAAAATGGTATCTTTTATCTCGTCTTTTTTACACGATGATAGAATGATAAATCCAAATAATATTAACAGAAATCGGTTAGTCATTTTTTCGATTTTTAAAATTACCTACAACGGTAGTGTATATGTACCAGGTACATATATTTCTTTATTGCTGTCTGGTTTAGACATGAATGTAAATATATGAAAATCAAAGAATATCATCCAATAGATTTTTGAATTTAAAATTATTCCCTGCAACATGGGTATAGCGTTGTGTCGTTTTTATACTTTCGTGCCCATCCATTCCTTAATAAAACGGATATCAATCCCCTGGTCGAGTAGGTCAGGGAGATTGCTCTCCCTTTCCCCTCTAAGAACCGTACATGAGAGTTTCCCCTCATACGGCTCAAGCCCCCTAAAGACTACTTTAGTAATCCGGTCGTCAGGTTGTAATGGCTAATTTGCTGATGGGTTGTAAGCCTACGCTTTGCTCTTTCCCTAAAGTATCCCTCCCATTGCTTATCGTAAGGATTTGAGAGGTTCTTTATTTTGATGTGCCTGATAATTTTAGTGGCATCAAAAAGAGGTAGTTCGTAGGTTTGCTTTTTATCCGCTGTTGAGAATACCCAGTGTCGGTTGCCTTTGGTTTTAAAGTATTTGGCTTTAATCCAATGAGCACCTTTCCTGGGATGTCTTCGTTTAGCCCATCTCCACAATAGTTTGTAAACTTTGTTATCCAATAGTGAAAAGGTTTGTTTGGCAGCAGAGTGTCGGAAGAAGTTAGCCCATCCTGTGATTTTTGGTGTAATCATTCGGATAAGTTCTTCTTGGGATACAGCTTTGTGGTTTGTAACACATTCGCTTATATTCGTAAAAATGCCCTTTACCGAATCTTTGCCGGGTTTAGTAAGGCATTTATGCTTATACTTGCGTACATTGAATCCAAGGAAGTCGAAACCATCTCTGATGTGGGTAATCCTGGTTTTCTCTTCAGAGAGTTTCAATCCTCTGTCGGCAAGAAACTTGCTGATGAGCGGTTTAATCTCTTGTTCGAGATATTCGCTGTTGCTACAGGTAACCACAAAATCGTCGGCATAACGGACGAAGTTTATTTTGTGTGGGTTCCTTTTGGGTTTATGATGAGCGTGACGATTAATAACCTCTTCTAACCCATCAAGTACCATGTTGGCAATTATTGGCGAAATGATACCACCTTGAGGAGTTCCGCTTTCAGTTGGGAACCAGTGTTTCTTCTCCATATAACCAGCTTTGAGCCATTGATTCAGAACCTTTTTGTTTACAGGTATATGTTGCAATATCCATTGGTGCGAGATGTTATCGAAACATCCTTTGATGTCTGCTTCGAGAATCCATTCTGCTGATTTGCGTTGACAAAGTACATTATGACATTGAACAATAGCATCGGCACACGAACGTTTTGGTCTGAATCCGTAAGAGTTCGGGTCTGCCGTGGTTTCTGCTATAGGTTCCAGACCTAGTTTGAACAAGGCTTGTATAGCCCTGTCCCTGATTGTGGGAATGCCAAGATGCCTTAGTTTTCCATTCTTCTTGGGAATAGATTTTCGCTTTAAAGGTTTTGCTTTATACCCTTTGATGGATAATTGTTCGATAGCTTTCCATTTTCTTTGTGGGGTGTTCCATAGTACTTTATCAACGCCGCAGGTTTTGCTGCCTTTGTTGGTAGTTACTCTTAGAATAGCCAGTAGCTTCCCGTAGAACGAACCGGTAAGCAGAAAAAAGAGAGCTTTAGCCTTGTGAAAATGTTTTGCTTTGACGGCCTTTACGATACGCGCTTGCAGTGACTTAACTGCACGGGCAACTTTGTTCCAGTTAATGGAATCCCAGGTTGTCCATATTGTTTCGGATGCACATCCCGGTTCATCGGGATTCATTTGCGTTTTCCTCATTGAAAGTCTTACTGTAAATTTCTCGTAAAAGAGTACCATGACAGAAGTGGGCATATCCGTTGCATTACACCACGGCATTTGCTTTCTCTGTCTTTCCTTTACCCGCACGGTATTGTGCTTTCCTTACGGATAGCCTATCCCGGTTGCCCGGGAAACAGTACGGGCTTACCAAGTTCCACTTACATAACACACCGGGTTAGGTTCTGCCTCTTTGCCGGGGGAATCGTAATCCATGTAACAGAGACCGCAAAGCCTGTTAACTATACCCCTTACCTTTTGGTCATAGCGTATCATCGCCTTTCGCTATTCTCACGTCACGACATTTATCAGCAGTTCACATTGGTTGACCATACCGGTTAAGCCTAACTCCTCCATAGTTTGACGATACCATGACAGGCTTCCCTCGCAGGACTCCTTTACAGGCTATATTGTCTGGACAGCTTCACACAAACCGGTTACCCGGTATGCATGTGTCCATAGGCTACTTGTGATGGAACACAAGGTTTAATCATTCAATGAACGTTAAACAGTTAGTGTAAGCAACTTCTTGTCGCACTTCCAGATTGTGAGAGGCAAAACTATGCCGAAGAAAATCCAAACGTTTGGATAACTTAAAATATGCGGGTAAACCCGCTTTGTTATACCGGATCTTTTTGCCGCTTTTTTTATGACGTCGTAGATACTCATTTCGCTGTACCTTCTGCCTTTACTTCCTTCAAAAAGCCAGTTTACAGGTCTTTCTTCCCTTTTGCCTCCCTGATCTTAATCAGCATCCGTTTCGAATCAATATCGCCAACTTTCAGGTTAATGGACTCACTACGTCTCAACCCACACTCATTGCAGAAGGCGATATTTTGTTTTTTATCTTTAGTTGCAAATTGTTCACTCTTTTTTCTGTCTTTTTACACTTGCTTTCTACTTTTTCCGTTTTATCCATCGCTCCCAAAACATCCGTTAAAGGTGAAAAATAATTGCTATTGATGCCCCCTGTTAAGAGAGGCTAGACCTCCTTTTTCTTCTGCTCAAATAGTCGCAGGGTCTATGCGAGCATAGTCGCAAAGGCTATGCGCTGAATGCCGTCTTGTATATTGCTGTCTTATACGTGTTTAGTCGCATCCCTTTTTCTGCTCTTTTTTGTGCTGTGGCAGTCTGTTCCGGAGGGGAGTATAATAGCCTAAAAATAGACCTGTGGAAAATTGTCATCGAAGAGTAATTCTCATTGAAATATGCTACCCGTATCCGGTTCCTCACGGAAACCCATCGGTAAACCCTCAGACAGATTTGATTACTCAGGTTATTACGAAACAGTGACTAAGTCTGGCATATTATGAATCCTTTTTTTTGTCAATCATTTTACTAATCTCACGGTCGAAATCGGAAATGTAATTTTTGTCCTGAATTACTCTGTATTTATCGTATTCGCTTCCAGCAAAAGATTTAGCTATTGTAGCAGTTACTTTGCCTGCATCGTTCAATATTTCTTTTTGGTTGAATTGTAAGAAAGCATCCAATTTTTCTACCCAATCTATCATCCTCATTGCAATGCCTTGTTCGGCTTGGTCCTCAGCATAATCGAGGTACATTGTTACAATTCTGTTTAATGGTTTTAATTCTTTCTCGGTCAAATAATTTTTGGCAATTGACACATCCGATTTACGAATTTTTCCATCGGGAGAATTTTTCCACGATGTTAATCCCATTTTATCTTTGTTGTGGTCGGCTCTCGAAACAATTATTTCAGCTGCTGTTTTCCCTGTTATAGCCCAATGTAGTTTATTTTGAACGGTAGCGAAGAATTTTTTTGTCGTTTCGGAATTTACATCGTAATCAATGCTACATTCGGCATAAATATCTGTTATTTGTTGATAAAACCTACGTTCGCTACTGCGTATGTCTCTGATTTTTTCGAGCTGTTCTTTAAAATAATCTTCTCCGAAAACAGGTTGCGGATTTTTTAACCTTTCCACATCCATCGTATATCCTTTTATAATATACTCTTGAAGTATTTTTGTTGCCCAAATTCGGAATTGAGTTGCCCTGTGTGAATTTACACGATAGCCGACTGCAATTATTGCATCGAGATTATAAAACTTAGTTGCTTTTGTTTGCTGTTTATCAGCAATAGCACCGTGTTGAGTGGTTATTTCCAAAATGGAAACAACCATTTTTTCATCCAATTCTCCACTTTCAAATATGTTTTTAAGGTGCTTTGAAATAGCAGGAATTCCTACGCCAAAAAGTTCTGCGATGTTTTTTTGGGGCATCCAAATAGTTTTATTTTGTAGCAAAACATCAACTTTTATATCGCCATTATCTGTTTTATATAGTAAGAAATTTGTGTTTGGATTGTATTTATTTAAGTCCATAATTCTTTTTTTGTGTTTTTTCCTCGATAGCATCGTGTTGAGTGGTTTGTCTGGATTGCCGACAAACCACCGTTTTTGAGGTTCCATAAGCTAACAATAAATCGTAAATAAACTCCTCTTCCGAGAAATTCCCGAATAAATTGTTTTATGTTATTTTCGACTTCTTTGCTGTTCATTTACATATAAAAATACACTAACTTACAAAAATATGATTATTATCTCCGAATCGGGAGGGGGCGAGGACAAAAAAACAGCTCTTTTGCAATTTAGGTTTGTGAGTATGTGTTAGCATATGCGAATTGCAAATGTGCTGTTTTGATGCGATGGCTGTTGGTTATATTAAAAATAGAGACCTCCACCGGGACTGGTATAACGGTGATTACAAATCCCCTCTTACTAAGATCAGGATTGCAAATCCTGACCAGCCGGGTTACCCTCAGTTCAAAGGGCGAAGCTACTGAGGAAGAGGTAAGCCCGGCATCCATAAAAGATGCAGGTGTTATTTTCACGCCAGGCTCCCGGATCCAGGAGACAATGGACAGTGTAAAATTCCAAAAAATACAGGTACAGGTTTTCCTGCTGTGGAAATTGGAATTTCCACGTTAGGGAATTAAGGTTTCCTGCTGTGGAAAAAAAATCGCTACAGCAGGAAATTGAGTATACATAATACTGGATAAATTGTTACAATGGTTGTGTTATATTTGATATTATGAATGCCGTATTTTTCACCGTTTTCGGGAAGCCCTCGTTCGTTGGGTGGACGCCCACGCAGGGGCGTCCGAACCATTATCGTTAACGGGATTGGTTGCCTCTACGACTTCCAGTATGCAATAAAAATGATTGGGCATCTCCACCTATTTTGGCATTTTTTACCGGGATATTTATCTTCCAATTTGCAGAAAGCCCGGTTGCTTTCCAGGAAACGGAACCCGGGGGGTTTAATCCTCACCGAAAACAGCAAACCGGAAGATTGAAAAAGCGGATTAAAAACACTATCTGTAAATGTCTGACCGGCAGGTGATTTTTATCGAGGTAATGTTTAGTTCAACACTGCCTCCAATGTCAAGCGTGTGCAAGCAACGCTTGATCGGAGGCTAAGTGTTACCGCAAGTTTTTTATTCAACATCATTTCGAATGGAATTTGATTATTTGACTTTATTCTTAACCCTCTTTGGAACTCTTCTTAAAATTGCTCTTTTGTGGTTATAAATAGAAACTGTCATGTTAAATAAAAACATCTAATGAGAAATTTAAGTCACTGTTTATTTTGAGTGCTTGGATGTACGTGAATTGAATTTCAAGGATTAATTATTCATATCTTAATGCTTCAACAGGATTTTTTGAAGCCGCCCGCCAACTAATCCAGCTAACAGTAATTATGGTAACTGCCAGGACGGCAAATCCTGCAAGTACAAATACCCACCAGCTTAAACTGGTTTTGTAGGCAAAGCTTTCGAGCCATTTACTCATGGTGTAATAGGCAATTGGGCAGGATGTCACAAATGCAATTGCCACCCATTTCATAAAATTTTGGTTCAATGAATATAGAATTTGACCAATACGGGCACCATTAACTTTTCGCACACCAATCTCTTTGGTTCGCTGTTCGGCTACAAAGGCTGCCAAGGCAAGAAGTCCTATACAAGCAATTAGAATTGCCAATGCAGAAAAGACTGAAACTATCTTTCGGGTTCGCACTTCTGTGGTGTAAAGACGACCAAAGTCTTCATCAAGAAATACATAATCAAAATTCTGTCCTCCAGTAAACTTGTTCCATGTTTGCTGAATCTTTACAAGATTTTCCTGAATATCTCCTGATATTCGGATACTTAAGAATCTGCCAATATACTTTAACTTTTCATTGTCGTTATACATCCCTACGGGACTTACTTCCTTGTGCAACGATTCAAAATGAAAATCTTTTATTATGTCAATTATGGTAAAAGTATTCTCATCTGTTTTTTGTCCTTTATATACTTTCTTACCTATCGGATCTTTTATATTTAACTCTTTTAAGGCGGTTTCATTTAATACTATCGACTTTGTATTTGCCTGATTACCTTCTTCGAAAAAACGACCTTGTGTAAGTTCAATATCGTATGTTTTTAAAAAATCAACATCTGTCCAAATCACACTTACATGTCGGTCGGTGTTAGACAAATCATGAGCAAATATCTCATAATACATATCTCGTCCGGGAATACCATTAGAATTTGTTACTTGTAATATACTTGATTGTTCAAGTAATTCGTTTTTAAACGAAGACATTTGGGAGCCTAAATAATTTGCATTTTCTATTATAACCATGTTTTCTTTGTTGAAGCCCAATTTTTGTTTCTGAAGAAAACTCAACTGTTTGCCGATGAAAAAGGTCCCTGAAAAAAGTACAATGGTTACGATTAACTGAAACACAACCAGCCCGCTACGCAATTTGCCATGTGAGCCATCCGAAAAATGAATTCCTTTTAGAACTTTTATGGGATTAAATGACGCTAAAAAGAAAGCAGGGTAAGCGCCTGCCAATATACCAATTGTAATTCCGAATATCAGAAGTAAAGGGATAGTACCAAAACTATTCATATAGCTAAATGCCAAATGCTTATCGATTAAAAGATTAAAAGCCGGAAGAAAAATTTTGATTAAAATCATGGCAAGCGCCAGTGCTGATAAAGTGATTAAAATGGATTCGGACAAAAATTGTAAAACCAGATTCTTTCGGTTTGAACCCAGCGATTTTTTTAATCCCACTTCTTTGGCGCGGTTTACCGACCGTGCCGTGGACATATTCATGTAATTAATACAGGCAATTGCCAATATAAACACTGCAATTATCGAGAAAATTATCAGGTAACTGCGATTGCCTAATGGTTCCAGTCCTGCTTTAACTTCATTATCCAAATGAACTTCTGTTAACGCTTGTGTATAATATCCTTGTCTATTCCCCTGTGCCATTAGTTCCTCAAGCGATACCCCTTTATGCTCCTTCACATATGGCCCAACATGCTTCTTTACAATATCTTTCAGTTTTTTATCGACATCTCGATTAGAAAAGCCCTCTTTTAGCAGTACATAAGTATAAAAACTATTCTGAAACCAATTCATGCTGTTGTTGTACGACCGGCTTTTAAATGAACCAATAAAATCAGGTTTTATGTCCGAGTTTTCGGGAAAATCTTCAATTACCCCGGTAACAGTAAAACCGGTATAGTTTGTTCGGGAAAGCGTTTGCCCAATAGGATTTTCATTTCCAAAATAACGTTTTGCCGTTGTTTCAGTTAAAACCACCGAATAGGGTTCAGACAAAGCCGTGCTTGGATCACCATAAATAAACGATGTCGAAAAAATTTCAAAGAAATTAGGATCAACAAAACACGCCTTGCTTACATTAAGTTTCTTGTCTTTGTACTCCAAGACCATTGGCCAATAATGAGTTAAACGAACAACCTCTTCAACTTCAGGTATCTCATTTTTCATGACTCCCGCCAAAGGAGGAGGTGTGTACGGCAGATTATAACTGTCGCCATTTAAAACTTCAAGACCGTTCACCCGGTAAATACGATCGGCCTTATCATTAAATTTATCATAGCTTAATTCGTTTTGAACATACAGCATAATCATAATACAGGCAGTAATTCCAATGGTCAGTCCTGCAATATTTATTGCTGAATAAAACTTGTTTTTCATCAAGTTTCGGATGGTGGCTTTTAGGTAGTATTTTATCATGACTTCGTTTCACTTCAAAAAATGAACCATAATTGTAATCTCTTGATAAAGTATATTTTTCAGGCAACAGTTTAATTGAAAAGTAAAAATACTTGACTATGAATGTATGGAAATTTTACATAAAGAATTCCGCTTTTATACATTTTGCACGAGCTCCATTTAAATTTGCGGACCGGGTAGCTTACGCCCCCAAAGAACCGTACGAGCCAGTTTCCCGGCATACGGTGCATATTCCGGCTCAAAGTTTACACCTGATTCCGGGCCAAAGTTTACACCCGGTTCCGGCTGAAAGTTGACAGGCAACTTTCGCCGGAATCACCTGTCAACTTTTACTGGAATATGTACATACGGCTCAAGCCCTTTTAAGGCTATCCCGGCGAAGGGATACCCGGCCATGATTTATTGTCTCTTGCATAACAAATGTAGTTACTTGCTTGCACTCTTTAGCTAAATCTTCTCTCCATTTTGTTCGTTTGAAGAAATATTTGTCGAATTCAGGCAGAAAAGGATTCGCATTACTTTTCACTTTAACATGATAACGAATGGGAACGTACGCAATACGGTATAACCGGTTGTGTTCGATTCCTTTCTTCGTTATTCTTTGATCGGAAAAGTGATTGTTTTGAAAGTAGCGATAATAAATCCACCAACGGTTTTTGTTCCCGTGCTGGTATTTAGCCCATCGTTTAAGCTGCCGGTAAATGAATGTACCCAAACGGGAGAAAGTCCGTTTTGCACATATGCCCTTGTGGTAGTTTGACCACCCCCGTATAACCGGGTTGAGCACCCGGATGATAATGGCGTAAAAAAGCGTTCTTTGAACAAATGGACTTTCCTGTTGACGGCAAAAAACTTTCCGCGTTTGCCGAACGGGAAAATTATGCCCGGCCGGATGATAAAAAGCTGGCATCACTGCCGCTTTTCCTGGTCCCGGCGGAAAGGAAGGACAAAACCGGCATGAAAAAATGCAGGAAGGACAGTAAAAAATCATTTAATCCCCTTAGACTGATCATTTAAGTACCTGCGGTTTAGCCCAACACGAATAAAAGCACAATTGAGCAGGGGGGCCGAAAGCCGGAGATATCAAAAAAGGCAGCAGATATACAAACCTACTGCCTTTTTTCATGGCTCAACTGTGCCTTAATTCCTAATTTGTTATGCACTGGCATTTAGTTTTTTATTTTTACAAAATCTCTAAAATTATCCCTGTCAATTACAAATCCATTTGCATTATAAGCATCTAAGAATTTTTGAGGAAATTTTGTTTTTTTATCTTTCCATTTAAATTCAAATGCAGCGATTTCTCCGTCTTTTTCTTCAACAAAATCAATTTCCTGCTGTTGCTGTGTTCTCCAAAAATAGATTCTCGCAAATGTGTCTTTGTAAATATTTTGTTTTAGCCTTTCCGATACTAGAAAGTTTTCCCATAAAGCTCCTTTGTCAAGTCTTAGGTTTAAGGGTTTAAAGTCACCAATAATCATATTTCGAATACCATTATCGTAAAAGTAAATTTTACGATTTTGTTTTATTTCATTTCTTAAGTTTCGACTAAAGCTATTGAGGCGAAAGATGATGTAGCCCTTTTCTAAAATATCAATGTAATTTTGTATTGTAATTTTATTAACTCCTATGAGTTGAGATAATTCATTGTAATTAACCTCGCTTCCCATTTGTAAAGCTAAAGCTTGCAATAGTTGGTCGAGAACTTCAGGTTTTCTGATGTCTGAAAAAGCAAGAATATCTCTGTATAAATAACTGGCAACGAGATTTTTTAGAGTTTCTCGTTCTTTGCCTTGATTATTTATTACTTCCGGATAAAATCCATACAATAATCTGTTTTCGATTTGCTGCTCTGCTTTGATAAATCCAATTTTATCTTCGTATTCCTCCCACGAAATAGGAAATAATTCGTATTCCCATTTTCTGCCTGTTAACGGCTCATTAAGAGCATTCCCTAAATCAAAAGAAGAAGAGCCACTAACAAATAGTTGAACATCTTTAAATTGGTCAGTGATTATTTTTAAAGTTAGCCCAATTCCTGGAATTCGTTGAGCTTCGTCAAGGAATACATATTTGTAATTTCCAAGAAATGTCCTTATTTGTTCTGTCGTTGGATTTTGAAGAAGGCTTCTGGTTGATGGGTCATCTGCATCAAGAAACAAAAACTCTTTGCCTGTAAGAATCTCTTTCAATAGAGTCGTTTTGCCTACTTGTCTTGCGCCTACTACGATTATTGCTTTTCCACTTTTGAATTTTTCTTTTATAGTATTTTCGATTGTTCTTGTAAACATTTTTTGTTTTCAAAAGTAGTTTTCAATATCGTAATGACCAAAACTTATAATAATTAGTCATTAAATTGCCTGTATTGCTGTTTTTTTGTCGGGTAACTCAGGCGGATTACTCCGCCCTTGTCCCCTAAGAACCGTACTTGACTGACCGACAAGAGGTAGCCACTCCTTACGGATGTTTGCTTGTTCCTTAAAGGCTTTTGTGCGCTTCTTATGGTTTCCCATGCATTCCTTAAATTTTCCTGTCTATCCACTATGACTTCTCATGCATTCCTTACGAACGCCCGTTTGTTTCTTAACGCTGCTTGAACGTTCTTTATCGTTTCTCTTGTATTCCTTATCGTTTGTCTAATCCATAAAGTTTATAATGCCTAAAACGCTAAATGCCTTAGAATTCTTATCTTATTTCATTCATACCTCAATGCCTCTACCGGGTTTCTTGTTGCAGTTCGCCAGCTCTGCCAACTAACTGTAATTAGTGTAATTAACAAAGCAAGCAAACCAGCAAGCGCAAAAATCCACCAACTTAGCTCTGTTTTATAGGCAAAGTCTTCGAGCCATTTGTGCATGGCATAGCCTGAAACTGGAACTGCAATTACAAAAGCTACAAATATCCAAACAACAAAACTTTTGTTCAATAAAAACAAAACTTCAGAAATACGCGCGCCATTTACCTTTCGTATTCCAATTTCTTTTACTCGCTTTTTAATTGTGTTAGAAGCCAGTCCCAGTAATCCCAGCGCAGCTAGTAAAACCGACAGCACCGTATAAATCGAAAACAGTCCTGCAAGTTTTTCGTCAGCTTTCATTTGTAGTTGATAAGTATCTTTAGTATAATTAAATTCAAATGGGTCAGAAGGATAAAAATGGCTCCATATTTCTTTTAACTCTGCCATGATTGAACTACCAACTTGTTGGTTAAACGCTACTGAGATAAAACCAACATCGTATTTCCAAAGTAAGTCATTGATAATTAAAAGAGGTTCGATAACTTTTCGTGGCGATTCCTGATGGAAATTCTCAACAACACCACATACCTGATAAGTTGTATTTTCAATATTAATATAATCATTTACGCTTACATTGATAAATTTGTCAATGGCTGCATTCGGCAATTCAAATCCCAGTTTATTACAAGCCTCTCGATTTATTACCAATAGATTACTTCCAGGTTTATCTTCATCAGCAAACATTCTTCCGGTTAATAACTTGGGATTATATACTTGAGCAAAATGACTATCGACACTGAGCAATCCATAGATTAAACCTGCTTTTTCAGGTTCATCGACAGAGAAAATCTTGTTGCTATGGTAATTAATCACTTTCCCCGGAATACTTGAAGATAATGTTGTGCCTTTCACAAAAGCCAAGCGGCTCACTTCTTCCAAAAATGCATTTAATTTTTCGGCAGAACCTAATTTTTTAATAGCGCTCATGGGTGTGTACGAATAAGCAGTTTGATTGATAGAAAGACCAATGTCTTTATTTTTCATAAACGATACCTGTTGCACAATAGCGGTAGTTGCTATTAGCAGTCCGATAGAAGCTGCAAACTGAAAAATTATTAGCGTACGGCGGAATCTAAAACCATCGTTTTTTTGTGTGAAATTTTTTGACAAAAGTTGTTGAGCTTTTCTGGGAATTAGCATTAATGCCGGATATAGACCACTGAGAATTGAGCCAAACAAGAAAATTAGAATAAATCCAAAAAGGTTAATTCGTTCGATTGGAATTAAATGCTGTAATCCAATATAATTACTCATCGGCTTTCTAATTATGAAAAAAATGCCAAATGCTAAAATCATCCCAATAGCATTTATTAGTATAGATTGTATCATAATTTGCATGGATAGGTCGGATGGCACTATCCCAAATACTTTTTTCAACCCGATTTCTTTTGCTCGCTCTACTGTTTGTGTAATCTGGAAATTGATAAAAATAATCCAACTCATAATCAAGGCAAGCAAAGCAACTACCCACAATGCTGAAATAGTTCGGCTGTCAATTGTAGTCGACAACTCGTTTTGAAGATTTACACCTGTGTGAATGGACGAAACAGGTTGCATAACAAATTCCGATTTTTGTCCGGAGGCTAGTAAGTTAGCGGTATATTTTTGATAAATATTATTGAACCCAGAAGTAACATCTTTCAATAAAACACCATCTTTAAGTTTGGCATAAGTATATGCTTTTGGATTGTTCCATAACCACGATTGTGAAGGATCGGGCATTGATGATTGGACTGAAGGATCAATAGTCAGACTTGAAGTTGAATTGTCGAAATGATTCATATAATAGAACAATTCATCGAAAGTGGCTAAAATGTCAATTTTCAGGTGACTGTCTTCCGGGAAATCGGCAAAAACGCCCGAAACAATAAATTCCCAACCTTCGTTAAGCTTAAAACGCTTTTCGAGTGGATTGTCATTCCCAAACAATTGTTTAGCAGCCGATTCTGAAATAACTATCGATTGTTTGGTTGGAAAGGGATTTTGGGAATCGCCTACGATAAATGGACGGTTGAAGACTTTAAAAAATGATTTATCTCCCCAGAAAAAATGAGCATCAGGAATAAAATTCTCGTGTGTAAAAGCCATTACCTTATCTTCCCAAAGACAGGTCGAATATTTTACACCGGGAATTTCATCAGCCATAACCCACCCCAATGCCGAGTAATTATTGGCAGTTTTCGAAATCGACCCGTTTGCCAGGGTTTTATTTAGTGTAACACGATATATCTGGTCTGCATCATTCCATGATTGGTCAAATCCTTTTTCGTAACGTATATAAAAGAAGATAAGCATAAAAGAAGCCATCCCTGCAGTTAAAACTAAAATACTCAATATGTTTGATAATTTTTGCTTCACTATGTTACGAAAAATAATTTTCAGGTTAATTATATTCATTTTTTAAGTATTAGATTTAACTTTATTGGATGCTTTGAAAATTTACCAACTCAATGTGGTTTTACAGGTGAAATATTTGAACTCTCAAAGTCATTAATATTTTCAATATTTATCAGGTAAAGACCATCGTTTTTCCCAATAAGCAATGAATTCCCAATGCATACCGGGGACGTTTCAGTCGAACCGCTCAGTTGAATTTTATATAGTAATTTTCCATTATTGCAGTTTAGCATATATAAGTATCCAACTTTATCGGTGAAAGGATTTGTACTACTAATCAATAGGATCGAATCTTTTATTATTTGCGGAGTTACAAAAAATATTCCTTCTGCTTGGAAATTCCAAACTTCGGTACCATTCGATACGGACAATGCATGGATTTTTTCGGAATCGATGGTTGCTCCAACAATTACTTTATTTTGATAAATTACAGGGGTGGAAGGAAGAAATGTATTTTCATCTGTGAATTTCCATATTGGTTTACCTGTATATTTGTTTAATGGGCTGAAGGTGTTATTGTATCCCCCAAAGTACAAAACAGAATCCTTGAGAACTACGTCTGAGATTATTGAGCCGTCCCACTTCGGTGATTCGACTTTATGTGTCCAGACTAATTTTCCATCATTTAGAGAAACAGCGTACATATTTGCTCCATTGTCACCAAAATAGATGATACCGTTGTCAATTACCGGAGTCGAACGAATAATATAGTCGCTTTTGCGATTGTAGTCCTTATCAGTATTAAAATTAAACACCAATTCGCCAGTAAAAATATTTACTCCATTAATATTTCCGAGTTCATCTCCAAAATAAACCACCTCTTTGTAAACTATGGGCGATGAATGATTAAACACTGTTGGTTGCCCAATCGATGGCTCATTTTGAATATGACTATATATCCATAATAAGGTTCCGTTATGTCTATTGATGGCAATAAGTGTATTACCTGATCGAACACAAACAAGCTCCTTGTAAACTGCTGCTTTAGAAGTAACAGGATGAGGTAATTTATATTTCCAATGTTCTTTTCCTGTTTTTAGGTCAATTGTATAAAACCACCTATCAATACTTCCACAGTAAATTACGGAATCATATATCAAGGGATTGCTGGTAATGGATTCTGTTTCAAACTTCCATATTATTAACTCTTCCAATGACTGTGCTTCTACACATAAGAAAGTGGCTATTAACAGGAAAAATGAGATACAATATGTTTTCATAGTTACGATTTTGGTTTTCATTAATATTAATCTGGCAAATAGTAATTTTTTAAAAACCTAACTTTTCTTTTAAAAAATGCATCTGGACTCCATGTGCCTTGTCATTGAGATGACCGAGCTCTGGATATATTTTAAAACTCTTTGGTGCTGAAATTCTATTGTAAGCTGAAAAACCCATGTGAGGTGGGGCATCATCATCGAAAAGCGAAGTTACAAAGAATACTGGGCATTTTATCCATGCAGCAAATTCTTTTGTATCCAGCAGATCCTGTACATTAAGCGCATCTTCAAATGAACATTCGTTATTGTAAAATTTTAAGAAGTTTTTAATCTCCTTATTGCACATTGTACGTATTTTTAAATGATCGCGTGTATCGCATGGAAACGGATCAAAAAATGAACATGCCTTGATTTTATCACTATACAGCCCAGCAGTAACCAATGTTAATCCACCTCCCTGACTTCCACCCATTACACCAATTCTGGAAGTATCAACTTCAGATCGGCTCAATAAAAAATCAACTGCACGAACGCAATCCATGTATATTCCACGGTAGGCAGCCTCCGTTTCATTGCACAGTTTATATCCCCATATCCCTGGTACACCAAATCCTGGATTAAAAACATCGGCACTGATGCCGTGACCACGAACGCATAGTGCAAGTTCAATAACATCCTCTCGGTTTTCTAAAAAGACACTGAGATCATCATAACCATATCCATACCCGGGGACATGTAATATGGCAGCATGTTTTCCTTTAGTTTTAGGAACAAAATAGTAACCACGAATAGTCAATCCTTCAAGCGATTTCATTTCTACGATGTACCCATTGCGACTTGCAGTGCATAAACTGTCAACTTTAAATAATTTGAATTCAGGTTGGATCTTTTTAAGCTCAGCAAGCGTTTCATCCCAATATTCTTTATACAGTGAGACAGTGTTGTTTGTGCATTCGATTTTCTCGGGCGAGAGGGCAATCCATTGCACGTCGGAGGAATACCCTCCATCGTTCATTATAGCTATGCATTCATAAAAGCCTGGCTGGGTAATAAGGTTTTTAAAATCAAACCAAATAGTTCCTTTCCCTTTTTCTATCTCGTATTCGTTTTGTACGAATGACTGGTGAAAATCGTTAACAATCGATAAATTGATTTTTCCATTGCATGAGGCATTGTAATTAATGGCAAATGAATTTTCATTATCGACGGAGTACAAATGGTCTTTTGCTGGGATTTCAATTTTTACTTCTGAATTCTGTGTTATTCCAACCAGAGAGATGCTACAGAAATTAACGCTAATTCCTCCAGTGTAAGAAAGATTCGAAATGAAGACTGCAATTTGGTTTTGTTTTTCTTTATAAAGGCAATCATCCGGAAGGATAAATTCGGTTTTTGCTCCTCGATTGGACCAAAATTGATTGGGCAAATTTTCATCAATAAGCTTTCCATTGATATAGATGCTTTTAATATCGCATTGTAAACTAATGGAAAGAATAAATCTCGAGTCCGATAATTCATCTGGAATTGAAAATTCGTTAACGATACAGCCTTTTCCATCATAACTGTAATAGCCTTGCCGTTCTCACGACAACAGCAGGTTAACATCCTCCCAATCAGCGGCATTGGTCTGGTTAAGATTAGATTCGGAAATGTTGCTGAAACTGATTTTCCAAATTGGCGAAATTAAATTTTGTGCAAACAGACTAATGGATAAGAAGAAACATTTTATGATAAATAGTGATGCCTTTTTCATTTGAGAACAATTATTATTTAATTGTATATTAAGGTTTGATAAAGTTTGACCAATGTGTCTGGACAATTTTCCATTTTCCATTTGGTTCGAGTCTATAAACTTCAGTACAGTTCCATTTATGCACCTTGTCTTCCTTGTAAGAATTTAAGTTAAAGGTCAAAACTGCCATATCATTCGTGGCAACAACTTTTGGGTTAATCATCTTGTATTTGGATACTTTAATTTGTCCTTTAATTGGCTCGTAATATTTTTTAAGATTATCAAGACCGTCTAACCGCTGTTCGATTGAAGGATCAAAGTAGGTTACGTCATCGGCTGAAAGATCAAGATAACCACTTGGGTCGCCCAGATTCCACTTTTTTAATGCTTCTTTTTCCAAAGCAATAATTGTTTCGGAAATGTTTGTGTTTGTTGTTTGTGAAAAGCTCATTTTTGCAAAAATTAATATTATTAATAAAGTTGTGGTTAAAATCTTGGTTTTCATTTTATTTAGTTTTTTAATTTTTCCTAGTATCATAAGTGCCAATTTAAAGCTAGTTTTAATTGGGTTTTCGAAATCCCAAAAGGCTAATTCAGTTGAATACCTTACTTTCTAGTTCCTGATTGAAAAAGACAATTTGATATTTTATTTCTTTGAATTGTTCCGATTCTAATTCTTTAGCAGGTTTTGTTCCATGCATAAAAATGACCGTTTCAGCCATCAAATCTTTTTTTAAAATATTTAATGAAATAGTATCCCAGTCAAAATAGCTCAGATGTGCAATGTCGATTGTACAATCAATATTTTTTAGTGCTTTTTCATTTATCTTAAGACTAGCATCTCCTTGATGAAAAACATTCTTCTTGTTAAAATGAATAACGTAACCAAAGTTCTCTGTTTTTTCATAATCGGTATAATCCGAAAAACTTACTCCTTCGAGGCTGCGGTCTGTCCCGTGTTGCATTCGTATCGCTGTAACCGATAAGCCATTTATTTCGATTTTTTTTGATTCATTCATAGATAAGTTTGGACAAATGATTTGTGCTGCTATTTTGCCAAAATTGCTGCAGGAATCTTTCATTTGTTTACAAACTTGCGGGGGACAAATCATTTTTACTTTGTTATTATTCAAAAGGAAGCTTTCCGTCAATTTAGCATTAAAATGGTCACCGTGAATATGGGTGATCAGAAGCAAATCAATTTTGTTGAATGGAACATTTCCTTGAATAATATTCTTTTTTGTCTCATTTGAAGGCAAGTAAAAGAAGTCTCCATACTCAGTCCCAAAAGGGTCAACGAGAACTTTAGATTTGTCACTCTGGTATAAAAATCCGCAATTTGCCAAATAAGTGACTTCCAATGCTTTTTTCTGCATCGTGAACCCACACAATACAATAATTATGACCAATAAAAAAAGCTTACTAAATTTTCTCATGATGGTGTTCTTTGTTAAAATAATTTTTAGTTTAAAATATTTCTGAAAACAGAAAAGCCAATTTCATTTGCCAAAAGAAACTGTTGTTTATTGCAAAAAATGATGATAATTAAATCATAGTCAGGCTCATAAAGTGATGCCGTTGAAAATCCAAACCCTGAGCCGGGTGTCCAAACAACTTTCTCACCATTAATATCGTTGATAAACCAACCTAACCCGTAGTTTATTCCGGAGTTTGGGGAGATTTCCAAAGCTTTTCCATTATTGAGTTTTGTTGGTGTCCATAGTTTTAACATTGATTTTTTTGTTAAAATATTTCCTTTTGTCAAAGCCAAATTCCATTTTAGAAGGTCATTTAATGTTGATAAAAGATCGCCGTCACCTTGACCTTTATACAGATGAATGTCTTCAATCGAATTACAATAGGTGTCATTTTTATATTCATACCCATGAACTCTTGATTCAATAATTTTCTCACCTGAAATTCTTTGCGTCTTGCTCATTTGCAATTTGTTGAAAAATTCGTGAGTTAGATAAGTGTTGTAATCCATACCGGTCACCTTTTCAATTATTTTAGCTACTATCCAAAATCCAGTATTGCAGTAGCTCCATGAATCCCCAGGTTCAAAATTCAAGGTATCAGCAAATACTTGACCCTTGACCTTCTCCCATTCAAAACCATATAAATTCTTTTCGTTAAGATAATCTTTAATACCAGAGGTATGTGATAGCAGATTAAATATTGTTATGTTTAAATATTCGTTGGGTAGATTTTCAAGGTATTTTGAAATCTTATCCTCAAGAGATATTTTATTTTCTTCAACCAATTTAAGGCAGGCAACTGTAGAAAATTGTTTTGAAATAGAACATAAATGCCATATTGAATTGATTTGTAAATCTGTTTCACATTCCATGTTTGCATAGCCAAAAACATTCGTGTAATTGATTTCGTCACCAACGGCTATTCCCACCGCTATTCCTGGAATATTGGAGCTCTCCATAACTTCTTTAAGGATGTGATCAATTTGGGTACTGTCGATTCTGATGCTTTGTTGAGCGAACAATGGCTGAAAAATCCAAAATAAAATATAAATAATTATGAGTATTTTTTTCATATTTTCATTTTTATAGGTTCAACTTCAAGTCTGTTGACAGCATGATAGTATGTTTATTATATCAGGTTTATTAAAACAGGAGTTAGATATACTAAGAATAGGATGGAAAATATGGCAATTAATACATAGTGCATGACCTTACCCTTGAAATAAAAAATTTGCCAAACTGCACGCCAAAACCAAAAGGCAGAAAATGTTACATTAAGCCCCAACGAAATTCCCTTACATTCACTTAATTCCTGTGCAAAAATCAAGGACAGAAACCCCATAATGAAAAAAATCAATAAAAGGGCTAGGTGAATTGTAAAGAAAATCTTCTTGTTTATTTCAGAAATACGTCGGATATCAACTTCCCATTTAAATAATTTTGGAAAACGTATATGGAAAATAGCCATCAATAATGTTAAGATTCCACCTGAATAAACGCTTATTATACTTATCATTTGAATACAATTTTATAGATACAGTTTTTATCACCTTTTTGAATCGACGAAATAACGCTGGCAGAAGCTGGTTGTCCTGCAACTAATGAGAACATCTTTTCGGCAAATCCTTCGGAGCAATAGCATATTGTTGGGTTCTTATCTTTTCTATTGTTATTTATCATTGGACAAACACAATAGTTTTTATTTTCATTCGCAATTAAGGTTCTTGTTGCTTGGCTGTAATCAACCTTCCAACCCCATTCTTTCTCTAAAAATTCAATAAATTTATCTAAATCATTAATAAAAGGTTTTAGTATTTCATCCATTTTTAGATTTTCATAATGCGAAACTGAGCAACTTTTTAACATCCTCTTTTTTTCTTCTTCATCAAGTTCTTTATTCAAATTTGTCAGTAACACACTTATCCATGCCTGTTGCATTTCTGTGTTGCCGCTTTGCGGTTCTTCTGCCAATCCTGAATTTTCAGTATTGTTGTGAGATAATCCTATTGCACTAAATCCACATAGGCAAACTCCTGAAATACATGTCTTCTTGAAGAATTCTTTTCTACTTAAATAATTCATATCTTTTAATGTTAGTTTTTCTAGTAGGGTAATTTTATTCATTTCTCAACGCTTCAACCGGGTTACAGTTAGCAGCTTTCCATGTTTGGAAAAATGTAATTAGTGTTTCCAAAACAATAACAATGACAGTGCCTTCAACGAAAAGCCACCATCCCAACGATGCTTTTACCGCAAAGTTTTGCAGCCAGTTTTGCAGCGTAAAATAACTCAGAGGAATAGCAATTACAGAAGCAATTATTGTCCATATAAACGAGTTAGCATAAATCAGGCTCATCATTTCTGAGGTTGAACCGCCAAGAACCTTACGAATGCCTATTTCTTTGGTACGCCTTGCAATGCTCTGCGAAACCAGCATAAAAATGCCCATCATTACAATTATTATTGAAAGCGCAGCTCCCAATCGGGTAAGTTGTTCAAGCCTGTCTTCATCGGCATAGTAATTCCTGTAAATATCAAGCGTACTTTTTGTGTCGAAAATATAGCCATTGTCGAACGATTTTAATACTGTATCTATTTTCTTCATTGTCCCTGTAAAATCAACGTTTGGTGAAATCCGAACCATTATTGTCCTCATTTCGGAAGAATAATCTGTTAAAACCAGTGGCCGAATGGTATGAGCTGCCGATCCGTATCGGAAATCTTTTACCACGCCTATTACTTCCAAAGGATCGTTGAACATTATTACCTGGCGACCAACAGCATTAGTAAGCCCCAATAATTTGGTTGCACTTTCATTTAAAATAACGCCATTGCGATCGCTTGCCCGTTCCGAATCGAAAAAGCGGCCTTCTTTAAGTTCCACTTCCAGTAAATTACATAAGCCGGGTTGAATACGGTATTCATTAATTGACTTAATTTCGTCCTCCGAACTTTCAATCAAGCGAATTCCCTGTCCGCTAGTACCTCCGCCAATGGTGTGTGAAGAAGCTGAAATCCCTTCGATCCCGGGGAGTTGTAAAAGTTGGTTGCGAATAGCCGGGTAATGATTTTTAATATTATCGTTCAGATTGAAAATATTTACCAATCCATTGGGATTAAATCCAGGTGATGAATCCTTCAGGTACTGAATTTGGGTGTTTATCCCAAACAGGTATGTAATCAGAAAAATGGTTATGACCAATTGTAATCCACCTGCCAGGTTTATCACATACTTTTTTCGGTTTTTTTTGCCTGACTGAGCTTTTAAAATAACAGCGGGATTAAACTTGCTAAGATAGAAAGCTGGATAACTTCCAGATAGAAATACGGTAATTATAAAAATTCCAAGCAACGAGAATATAAATAGTGATGATTTCAACAAGCTGAAAGAAAATTCCCGCTGCATCAAATTTCCAAACTGAGGCAACAAGATAATAGCTAATAATGTACCAATAATAAAAGCAATGGAAACTACAAGCGATGTCTCTGCAAAAAATTGTCGCACAATTCCTGCCCTTCCTGCACCATTAACTTTTCGCACTCCAATTTCTTTTGCACGCTGCTCCCCTTCAATAATAAAAAGATTTACGAAATTGGTAAGTGCCAAAAACATTACAAGGAGAGCAACAAGCCCAACCAGAGTTATTGTTTTTATATTGCCCTGCGTCCCTAAATCATAAGATGCATTAGTATATAAATGCAATCTTTTTAATGGTTCTATTTCTGAAGAGAAATTGTAATTAAAACTTTTAAATTTTTCTTTCAGAATTCGAGTATTGACAGCACAAATATCACTATTGAGTTTATGTGCATCAGTTTTGGGATTGTATAAATAATAAGTGAAAAATTCCAGTCCTCCCATTTCACTTAAATAACTCACCGCATTCATTGGCATTAACACGTCGAAGCTGAAATGCGTATTTATAGGTACGTTTTCGGTTACGGCTGAAACAATGTATATATTACCTTCCATTATAATTTCATTGCCAACTGCGGTTTCGTTGCCAAATATTTTTCGTGCCAGCTTTTTAGTAATTACAATCGAATTATGGTTATTTAAAGCATTTGATGCCTGCCCTTCGATAATTTTGAAATCGAAAACATTAAAAAAAGTAGAGTCAACATACAACAAATTATTATTCCCATAATTGGTATTTGCAAAACTTAAAATAACATCACCTCCTCTGAAAATTTGAACTGCTTCATCAATGCCGGGAACCTCCTGTGGGATTTGCGTATATGCCTGTCTTAAATCTATTGGTTGAACAGATTCATTTCCGTTTGTAATCCATATTGTATGCAGGCGATAAATATCATCTGCTTTTGAAAAATACCTGTCGTAACTCCATTCATGCAAAATAAAGATTACAAGCAAAATAGTAGTAGCCAAACCAATTGCCAAACCAATAATATTGGTTGCCAGAGTTGCCTTGTTTTTCTTTACAGCCCGAAAGCTATTTTGTAGTTTTTTTAACATCTTTATGAATGTTTTTATTTCTATAATTCCGAAATTTTATTCTTTATCCATACAGTAGTACTTCAACTTGATTCCTCCTAGCTCCCTTTTTAGTAATTCTACTATCTTTTAGTGTAGTCGCTATTTTAGTTAAGACTTTGTGAGTATTAGTACAAGTTTGATTGCAGCATATCATGGACTACTCAGTATCATGCCTTTATATCGTAAAGATGGGGGTTTGGTTGAATTTTCCACACACATACTTCGTTAAGAATCTTGTTTTAATCGAGATTGATGAAATATAGAATTCCCAATTTGTCGCTGAATAAACTTCGTCTGAATTAATTTTCCAAGCCAATGCCTTTGAGGGAATTTGGGAAATTAAGGGAAGAGAAAAAAGAAATACCAGCCATAGCAAAAATATTCCTTTGTCCGTTATAATCATAAAAAGAATCATAGCATCTAGTGATTAAAAAAAAGAACGCTATAAAATAAACGCATCGAATGGTATTAAAAGTTCAAGATCATGAATCTGAACCTAATTACAGGAATTTCAATAATAGGTCTAATTGTTTTTTCGATATTCGACCGGAGTACAGCCAACAACTTTTTTAAATATGGTGTTAAACGATGATTTTGAATTAAATCCCGCTTCGAAGAGGACCCACAAAATCGTTTTTTCTTTCAGCGATGGATCTGTAAGTAGGTTCATAGCATACTTCACCCGGTAAGAATTTACATAATCTGAAAAATTTTGATGTATGTATTCATTTATTATTTGGGATAGGTTTCGCTCCGAAATTTCGAGCATTCCCGAAATATCTTTCAGTTTGATGCCGGAATTTACATAGGGCTTTTGGGTGTCCATAAGATATTCAAGCTGTGAAATCATATGAAGTGCCTCTGGTTTACTTAGGCTGGATTTTCTATACTTCTTTTTGGATTGGAACTTCTCTGTCAGCGAACGGCTTACAATTGCCACATAAAAGAGAATGCAGAAATAGATTAGAAAAGCTATATTCCCAATGATTTTCCAGCTAAACTCTTTGTCTGGAATAGCATTGTCTAATTGATTTCCTACCTGAACAAATACGCAAGAAACCACAAATCCCCAAAGAGATATGTTTAGCCAAATAACTGGAATGTTTTTGCTATGTCTCGGATTGATTTTCACATCAGCCCGATATTTGGCATACCGCAGAATAGCCGCAATGTTATAGCCAATAATAAGGATATTGAAAAAAACTATTAAGGCTGGAAAACGATATTGGTAAATGAGGGGAAACCAAATATTCATTTGATTACTCAGTATCGGATCAAGGCTGAAAACCAAAAAGAAAAAAGCAATAACCATGGGAATCAACTGCCATAGGTACTTCAACTTGAACTGAAAATTGGATTCGAGCAATGAACAAATAAACAGGTAGAACAGAGCTCCCCATACATATTCAACCGATATCAGAAAACTATACAATATCGTAGGAAGGTGAGTTATTATAAGGCAGGACAAGCCCAGAATCTGACTGATAAAATAAATAGCCAAATACCTGTTTGATTTATTTTGCCTGCCAACATTGAATAGTAACAATGAAAAAAGCAGTAAAAGAAAAATGATTAAAATATTGATAATTGAAACTGGATTCAATATCATACGACTAATTATTTTGAAATAGATTTACATTTCTTTTAACAGATCCAAGTTGAGTCTTTATGACTTCTATTAGAACTAGTATTCTCAATATTCTTTTTTATTATTGACTTTTGTACCAGCATCATTATAATACTATCGGGCAAAAAAAGTCAATCATATCTCAATGCCTCGACAGGATTCCTTGTAGCCGCCCTCCAGCATTACCAGTTTATCGTTAATAATGCAATTCCCAAAGCCAGCAACTTGGCTAACGTTAAAAGCCACCAACTCAGGTTGGTTTTGTAAGCAAAGTTCTCAAGCCATTTATTCGTGGCGTAGTAGGCAATAGGTGTAGCAATTACATAAGCAACAATCACCCATTTTACAAAGTCTTTGTTGAGCATGGTTAAAATTTCGGAAATTTTGGTATCGTTCATTTTTGCCATGTTTATATAAAATTTACATATTTATTTTAAATCAATTTTTCAAATAACTTACAAATTAACAAAAAAGCACTAGAGCGAGGGCAAAAAAACAGCTCTTTTGCAAACTTTGGTTTGTGCGTTAGCTTGTGGGGTTTGCAAATGTGCTGTTTTGTGGGTGGGCTTTCAAAACTATATCAGGACAAGTCATTTGTCTTTGTGCATGGGGAGAAAAAACAAAATAAATTCCCCTCAAACTGCATCGCCCTACCAACGGAGTAACAATCCAGTCAATCCGTTTTTTGTAATTATTTATATCGTTTCAATGTGTCTCGATTCAGTTTTCACACTTGCATACAACGGCTCGAATATGCGTAGTGCGGGATTTCAAGGCACTTCACTATCAAACCGCTACGTTGTTTATTAAATGTATTAAAGTTCAAATTTACTAAATCACCCCGCATTGCGTATATTTATTGTGTGTGCCCAGCATGAGCATGTGCACACTTTATTGAAAGATCTGGAAAAAATCGAAAAATACAATTTTTCTGGCATTAAACAATAAAGTGTAGCATGAGATTATTCCAGAGGGTGAAAGTCCCTTACGGGCGGAGGTAACGCTCCGAACCGTTAGCAAGTGGCAAGCTGGTTTACCGCGAGGTATGCAGTGAAGGGGGCGGAGCGTTAAGAAAATGTCCGGTGGACATTTTTAGCGAACGAGCCAGCATGCAGGGCAAGAACCGGCAAATCCCGGTACTGACGAACAGAAACGGCATAGGAGGCTGGTAAAACATGGATAAGCAAGCACATCATTGCAACGTTCTATAAACTAGGGTTATGTTTTTCTGGTAGATGCCGCAGCGATTGGGAGAAGGAAGATGCTCTTACCTGGGGAGGCCTCGAAGGCGAAAGCTTTTGAGGAGTCAGCAGAGGCCATAGTAGGCTTTGGAAACGAGCCGTCACCGAAAAGGCGGAGGACTCACCGATAAGCTGAAGGGCCGAACATTAAGATGTTCCAAATTCGTTTGGGAACGACCGTTTACGGTTGTAGCCTTTACTTAAGCGGAACAGGGTAACAAAGAAATAATGATGATTGAGGCTATTTTGAACCGACGAAACATGATGCACGCCTACCGTCAGGTGGTATCCAACAAAGGAGCTGCCGGAGTGGATGGAATGAGCGTGAAAGAACTCTACCAGCACCTGCGAAACAACAGGGAGCAGTTGGAGTCCGACATTCGTCAGGGGAACTATTTGCCTCAGGCTATTCTCGGGGTCGAAATACCGAAAGCGAATGGCAGGAAACGCCTGTTAGGCATTCCTACCGTAACTGATCGCTTGTTGCAACAAGCAGTTGGTCAGGTCTTGGCTGTTAAGTTCGAGTTGGAGTTCGAAGACCAAAGTTATGGCTTCCGGCCAAACCGGAATGCACAGCAAGCGGTACTGAAAGCGCAGGAATATATTAACTCTGGTTTCCAAAACATCGTGGATATTGATCTGAAAAGCTTTTTCGATGAAGTAGATCACAGCATTCTATTGCAACTGATCTACCGAAAAGTGAAATGTCCGCGAACAATGCGGCTCATCCGCAAATGGCTACGGGCTCCGATTTTAATTGACGGTAAACTAAGGAAACGGCGCAAAGGCGTTCCGCAGGGAAGTCCGCTCAGTCCGCTACTGTCCAACATCATGCTGCATGAGCTGGATAAGGAGCTGAAACGGCAGAACCTGCGTTTTGTTCGCTATGCTGATGACTTCAGTATCTACCTGAAAACAAAATCAACCGCCCGGAAAGTCGGTAACGACATCTTCCGTTTTTTGCGCAACAAATTGAAACTACCCATTAACCGCGAGAAGAGCGGCATTCGTCGTCCTGTCAACTTCAAGGTATTGGGTTATGGTTTTGTCCCGACTTACCGCAAAGGTGAGAAAGGCAAATACCAGTTGGTTGTGTCGAACCAAAGTTGGAAGAACCTGAAGTACAAACTAAAGGTAATCACCCGAAAGACCTCCCCGATGAGCTTCGACGAGCGTATTCAAAAGCTTGGCGAAGTATCACGGGGCTGGCTCAACTATTTCCGTCTGGCCAGCCTGCAAGTCAAACTGAAAAATGTTGACGGGTGGATTCGAAACCGGCTGCGGTATTGTATCTGGCACCATTGGAAGAAACCGGAACGAAAACGCAAGAACCTGATTCGATTGGGTATTACGCCCGAGCAGGCTTACCAGTGGAGTCGTTCGCGAATGGGAGGCTGGGCAATCGCTCAAAGCCCCATTCTGGGAACAACTATTACATTGGAACGCTTGCGGAAACGAGGGTACGAAACTATGCTCACCTATTACGAGAAAATTACCCCACATCTTAATGAACCGCCGTATACGAGACCCGTACGGTCGAGTAGGTCAGGGAGATTGCTCTCCCTTTCCCCTCTAAGAACCGTACATGAGAGTTTCCCCTCATACGGCTCAAGCCCCCTAAAGACTACTTTAGTAATCCGGTCGTCAGGTTGTAATGGCTAATTTGCTGATGGGTTGTAAGCCTACGCTTTGCTCTTTCCCTAAAGTATCCCTCCCATTGCTTATCGTAAGGATTTGAGAGGTTCTTTATTTTGATGTGCCTGATAATTTTAGTGGCATCAAAAAGAGGTAGTTCGTAGGTTTGCTTTTTATCCGCTGTTGAGAATACCCAGTGTCGGTTGCCTTTGGTTTTAAAGTATTTGGCTTTAATCCAATGAGCACCTTTCCTGGGATGTCTTCGTTTAGCCCATCTCCACAATAGTTTGTAAACTTTGTTATCCAATAGTGAAAAGGTTTGTTTGGCAGCAGAGTGTCGGAAGAAGTTAGCCCATCCTGTGATTTTTGGTGTAATCATTCGGATAAGTTCTTCTTGGGATACAGCTTTGTGGTTTGTAACACATTCGCTTATATTCGTAAAAATGCCCTTTACCGAATCTTTGCCGGGTTTAGTAAGGCATTTATGCTTATACTTGCATATTCCTGCGATTTCGGACAGTCAGTCCTAGCGAAAGCGGACAGACAGTCCCGAGTTATCCGGACACCCAGTCCCGCTGAAAACGGACACTTTTTTCATCACTTATTTCCGTAATCATATAATGCCTAAAATTACTAATTTTTATATTTCTTTCTCATTGAATCACCGGCAAGCTCTATTCGATGTGAACTATGTACTACCCTGTCAAGGATCGCGTCCGCAATATGCGAATGTTCACATATTGCGGATTATCCGAACGTTTTCATTATGCGAAGAAAAATTTTTGTATAGTCTGAAAATAAATGACATATCTATGTATTACCGCTTGATTTGTTTGCATAAATTTTAGGTTTAACGAGAACAATGTTCGTTCATCTATTAAACTTTATTGATTATGGAAAACAAATTTGATTTCGATGAAGTAACGTCTGCGGCACTGGATTTCATGAAAAACAACCTATCGTACAAGGATGTCACCCTTCGTCATTATCGCAGCAGATGGCAACCTTTAAAAGAGTACATGGAATCGCAAAAGATTGATTTCATCAGTACCAAGCTATGTAATGATTTCCTTATCTCGTTTTACAAAGGCCGTAATCGCCGTGATTTGACTGTAAGCGAGAAAAATATCGGGAAAGCTGTCTCTGTTCTTTCTGAATTCATTACGACCGGAAGTGTTCAAATGAAAAGAAAAACAATCCATATGGATGGTACAATTGGGATGCTAATGAAAGACTTTCTGGCATCGAAAAAATCTCAAAGAAGAAGCGATCTGACAATTGACAAAATAGAAAGCCATTTGAGCAATTTTAACTTTTGGCTGCTGTCGCACAATGTTTCATCTGTTGGCGAGATCAAACAAATACACATTATCAACTTTATTAAAAGCATTGATGCAACAAAAAAATCACTTGTCCATGATACGCTGTTGGATTTACGAGGTTTTTTTAGTTTTCTCTACAAAAAGGAAATTACATCGGTTAACATGGCCTGTTCTATCCCCAAAGACAAATATGTCCGTCAGTCCCTGTTACCATCTTATTACTCAGAAACTGAAATTGAGCAGTTGCTAAAATCAATCGATCGCGGGACTGCTGTCGGTAAGCGGGATTACGCGATTATACTGCTTGCGGCACGATTAGGATTACGAACATCCGATATCGCTCGTCTTAAATTTGCGAACCTGCATTGGGAAGACAGTACGATTGTTTTTAACCAATATAAAACCGGAAAAGATATGACACTTCCTCTTTTGCCGGTAATAGGCAATGCCATTCTTGATTATATCCAGTACGGCCGACCTCAGTGTCATGACAAAAACATATTTATCCTTGCTATATCTCCATTTATGTCAATCTCTTCCAGATCAATATCGACAATGGTGTACCGACGCTTTGTTGACTCAAACCTGTATGTAAAAATGAGAAAACATGGCGTTCATGCTCTTCGTCATAGCCTTGTAAAGGAACTGCTTAACAATAATCAATCTCTTCCGGTTATTACAGAAGTGCTTGGGCATAAAAATGTGGAATCAACCAGGCACTATATCCGTATTGACACAGAATCTTTACGTCAATGCTCCCTGGATGTACCAAGAGTTGATCTAAATTTTTACCTGCAAAGGAAGGAGGCATTTTATGAATAAAGTAAAATTTTGGAGCATTTATGCCGGATATATCACAGATTTTATCTCCTTAAAAAGAAGTCTTGGATATAAGTATCAAGAAGAAGAAAGAGTCCTTTCCTTGTTTGATAAGTTTGTAATGGAGCAAGGAGAAACAACGATCGGATTATCAAAGGAGCTGACTGACAGATGGTCGTTAAGAATGAATAATGAATCGGAACTAACAAGGTATGGAAAAGTCCGTTATATATCCCAGTTTTCCAGCTACCTCAGAAGTATAGGAATTAAATCGTATATCCCTCAGTTACCCAAATATCCGGCTTCGAACTTTATCCCCCACATTTTTACTTATGAGGAAATGAATGCTCTTTTTAAAGCCTGTGATAATTTAACGCTGCGGGTTAAAGATATGGGATCATCAATATTTGTAATCCCTTGTCTGGTTAGAATGTTATATGCTACCGGTATCCGGATTGGAGAAGCATTGTCTTTAAAAAACAAGGATGTTAATTTAGCTGGTAAATATCTTGTTTTAAAGGAAGTAAAGAATGGTCAAGAAAGACTGGTTCCTTTTAATGACACCCTTGCAAATGTATGCCAGGACTACCTGACATATCGAAACCGGTTACCTGTTGTTGATATTGATAAGAATGATCATCCGTTTTTCGTTACTCTTAATGGAAATTACTGCAGACATAGTCCAATTTACCGGTGGTTCCGAAAGATACTCAAACAAGCGGGAATCCCCTTTACCGGGAACAGAAAGGGGCCAAGAGTTCATGATATCCGTCACACCTTCGCCTGTCATTCTTTTGTGAAGCTTTCTGATGAAGGATTGGATCTTTATTGCTCATGGCCATATCTCTCGGCTTATCTTGGGCACAAATCTCTCGAATCGACCGAGCAGTATGTAAGGTTAACCACCCAAATTTATCCTGATTTACTGAAAGGCGCTGATAGGCTATATGTAGATATCCTTCCTGATAACAATCAATTAGTACAGTCATGAAACAACCAACCGATTTTTCCAAATATGTCTCTGCTTTCGTTGGTAATTACCTGACAGATGAACGAGGTGTCAGTCCGAATACGATAAAATCGTACAGCTATGCTATTATCTTGTTTATCAATTTCATGAATGAGGTAAAAAGAATCCGTATCGACAGGTTGTCAATGAGAGACATAACAAAGGGAGCTGTTGTCGAATACCTTAATTGGCTACAGGAGAAAAGAAATTGCAGCAATGCTACCCGAAACCAACGTTTGGCGGCCATATCTTCATTTATCAGATATGTTGAATATATGAATCCTGCCGCGTTATACAATTGCCATCAAATATTGTCCATTCCGGCGAAAAAGTCCGCAAGAAAACCGATTTGTTATCTGACAATTGAGGGCATCAAACTTTTACTTCAACAACCTAATGTGTATAAAGGGAAAGGTCTGCGGGACCTGGCCTTGATCTCACTTATGTATGAAAGTGCAGCAAGAGTACAGGAAATAATTAATCTCACCCCATCTTCACTGTACCTGGAAAGTAAACCATACCGAGTTGTACTGCTGGGAAAGGGGAACAAAATCAGGACAGTACCTCTTCCTGAAAAACAGGCAGAGATATTGAGAAGATATATGGGGCAGAATGATCTTTTAAGCAGGGAAAACAGACCAAGACCTCTTTTCCCAAATAATCAAGGGCAAAAGTTAACACGTAACGGGGTTAATAATATCCTGAAAAAATACACAAAAATGGCTAAGGAAAAAGATTCCTCACTAATACCGGAAAAGCTAAGTTGTCACGGGTTGCGGCATTCTAAAGCTATGGCACTTCTGGAATCAAAAGTAGAATTGATATATATAAAAGACTTTTTGGGCCATAAGTCGGTTCTGACGACAGAAATATATGCCAGAGTAAATTCCAAATATACCTATGAAGCAATAAAGAACGCCTATAAAAATATTACCGATGATGAAATACCGATTTGGAAGGACAGCGATAAACTATTAAGTATGCTGAGAAAGTTTGCCAGGTAGAGATAAAAAATTATGCGAAGAAATCAGATATTAAAATCATCTCAACTATCTAGTTTGTAGATAATACAAAAGTTTTTCTTCGCATAATGAAAACGTTCGGATAATCGGCAATGGTCGGTTCGCCGATTATGTCATACCATTTACTTACAGGCAATTGTGAAGTTATTATAGTGGATCTCTTTCCATGCCGGTCCTCAAGCAGTTCAAGTAAAATTAACCGCTGATTGTTATCAAGCGGTTTCAAACCAAAATCATCCAAAATGAGTAAATCCTGTTTTTCGATTTTACTTATTTCTTTAATATAGGTGCCATCTGCTTTGGCGATCTTCATTTCATCGAACAACTTTGAGCAGTTCCGGTAGCAGACCTTATATCCCTGCATGCAGGCCTGGTGCCCAAGTGCAGAAGCCAGGAAGCCAGGAAGCTTTTCCCCACGCCGGTACTTCCTGTTAAAACCAGATTTTGTTTACCCGATATCCAACTGCAGGAAGATAATCTTAACAGTTGATTTTTATCCAGTTCCCTTTTGGCCGCATAATCTATTTGTTCCATACTCGCCTGGTAACGAAACCGGGCCCTTGTTATTAATCTCTTTAGCCTCCGGTTATACCGCTCATCCCATTCGGCCTGAACCAGATGGGATATGACCTCATCGGTTGTAAAATCGTTATTCCTGCCTGTTTCCATCATTTCCCTGTAAGCCCGGGTAAAACCACACAGGCGCATCTCTTCGAGTTTTTGCATTGTCACTGTTTGATTCATACTTATTCATTTTTAAAAATTGGTTATTTATAATTTTCCTTTCCCCGTATGTTTTTATGAAAAGGAAGTTTCAAATCAAGGGTATTCTCCGGTTCCATTTTGTGGATATTATTCTTTAATGCGTTATAAATAAACCGGAAGGATATACTATTGTACTCTATTGCTTTTTTACAAACTTTTTCAAGGTCTTCAGGTTTATATTTTTTCCCAAGGTTCAATACTCCCATACATGATTTAAAAGCCTGTTGGGGATGTTCCCTGCTTTCCAGTAACCGTTCAATAAAAGCTTCTATGGAACCGCCCATCTGCGATGCCCACTTAACAAACCGGTCGGTATTCCATCCATTGACAAACTGGTGGGTAGCGGGCATATGGCTTTTTTCCGTGGTATAGCCATACTTTTTACGGT
This sequence comes from Prolixibacteraceae bacterium, assembly GCA_963662895.1. GTDB lineage: Bacteria > Bacteroidota > Bacteroidia > Bacteroidales > Prolixibacteraceae > GWE2-42-39. The sequence continues at coordinate 3,307,888 of OY759981.1, forward strand.
CCCTTTGGTGGAACGCAATTCGGACATGGTCATTGAAGATTTCAACCACACGACTGGTATAGACCGTCTTAACCTTTTTCCCTGTGTTTTGATAAGGAACACTATAGTAATGCTTATCTTCTTTCAGATAAATATGATGGTGGAACTCCACCCTGGATACCTGGAAATGTTTTATTTCATATCTCTCTGCCGGAAGGGCCTGCAACTCATTTTTCTCTATCTCGTTAAATAACTCCCTGCGACTGGTACTTCTTCGCTGGAAAGGGGTATTGTTCAGTTTTTCCAACTCTTCCCATATGGCCTGGTTAAGTTCCCGGAGTGAAAAAAATGTCTGGTTCCTTAATTTGGCAAAGATCCTTTGATAAACCAGGCGCACCGCATTTTCAACCAATGGTTTATCTTTGGGTTTACCCGGACGGGCTGGCAGGATAACTGTGCCGTAATGACGGGCAAGATCGTAATATGTTTCATTAAGCAATGGCTCATAATTGCACGCCCTGGTAACTGCTGATTTTAAATTATCAGGACATATACCCCTGGTGGCCCCTCCGTAATACCTCCACGCATTCTCATTGGCCCAGATCCAATCCTCTAATTGCTGGCTTTTTACTGCTTCCACATAGATCAGTTGACTGGCCCCCATGATGGTTACAAAAATCTCTGCATGGTTAACCCCGCCGGTTTCTCCGTTCACCCAATGCATCTTCTTCCCGGTAAAATCAACATATAACAAATCTCCGGCTTTGTGCTCTATGTGCATCCCTGCTTTGAGTTTGCTTTCCCACATCCGGTAATGATGGCAAAACCTGGAATAACTGAACCCTTCAGGTTGGCGCTGCTTATACTCTTCCCATAGCAGGTAAAGGGTCACTCCTACGCGGGCCAGTTCTTTTTCATAGTAGGGAAAATCTTTGGCCAGGGATTCATACATGGGATTGGATGATTGATTACGCTTCTCGAAAAGCTCTGCGACTTCTGTATCGCTCATACCGGTAATCTCATGCCAGGATAATCCACTGCGTTTAAACTCCGCAAGATACTCTCCAACACTGGTCTTGCTTACCCCGAGTGCATCGGCTATTTTCCTGATGCTGAACTTTAATTCCTGGTTCAGTCGTAGTATTTCTCTTACTTTTTCCACTTTAATTCTTTGTCTTGGCATTTCCCCTCCTGTCGATTTTTGATTGATTCTAAAAATCAGCAGAAGTAATAAGATTCAGTGGAAAATAAGTGATGGTCTGTTTGCGAATCTCAACTGTCCGTTTTCGACAGGAATCACTGTCCGCTTTGATCGCGTCCGGCTGTCCGTTTTCCCCAAGAATCCTTGTCCACTTTCAACAGGAATTGGTGTCCGCTTTCAGCAGGAAGTGCTGTCCGTTTTCTGCAAGAACGGGTGTCCGTTTTCTGCAAGATTTTGCATTATACTTGCGTACATTGAATCCAAGGAAGTCGAAACCATCTCTGATGTGGGTAATCCTGGTTTTCTCTTCAGAGAGTTTCAATCCTCTGTCGGCAAGAAACTTGCTGATGAGCGGTTTAATCTCTTGTTCGAGATATTCGCTGTTGCTACAGGTAACCACAAAATCGTCGGCATAACGGACGAAGTTTATTTTGTGTGGGTTCCTTTTGGGTTTATGATGAGCGTGACGATTAATAACCTCTTCTAACCCATCAAGTACCATGTTGGCAATTATTGGCGAAATGATACCACCTTGAGGAGTTCCGCTTTCAGTTGGGAACCAGTGTTTCTTCTCCATATAACCAGCTTTGAGCCATTGATTCAGAACCTTTTTGTTTACAGGTATATGTTGCAATATCCATTGGTGCGAGATGTTATCGAAACATCCTTTGATGTCTGCTTCGAGAATCCATTCTGCTGATTTGCGTTGACAAAGTACATTATGACATTGAACAATAGCATCGGCACACGAACGTTTTGGTCTGAATCCGTAAGAGTTCGGGTCTGCCGTGGTTTCTGCCATAGGTTCCAGACCTGGTTTGAACAAGGCTTGTATAGCCCTGTCCCTGATTGTCGGAATGCCAAGGTGCCTTAGTTTTCCATTCTTCTTGGGAATAGATTTTCGCTTTAAAGGTTTTGCTTTATACCCTTTGATGGATAATTGTTCGATAGCTTTCCATTTTCTTTGTGGGGTGTTCCATAGTACTTTATCAACGCCGCAGGTTTTGCTGCCTTTGTTGGTAGTTACTCTTAGAATAGCCAGTAGCTTCCCGCAGAACGAACGGGTAAGCAGAAAAAAGAGAGCTTTAGCCTTGTGAAAATGTTTTGCTTTGACGGCCTTTACGATACGCGCTTGCAGTGACTTAACAGCACGGGTTGCCTTCTTCCAGTTAATGGAATTCCATGTAGTCCATGTCGTGTTGGATGCACAGCTGCCGATAGGCTGCTTCATTTGCGTTTTCCTCCTTAAAAGTTTTACTGAAAGATTCTCGTAATAGGGGACCCTGACAGAAGTGGGCCTATCCGTTGCATTACACCACGGCCTTTGCTTTCTCTGTCATTCCTCTACCCGCAGAGTATTGTGCTGTCCTTACGGAAAGCCTATCCCCATTTCTGGGGAAACAATGCGGGCTTACCAAGTTCCGCTTACAAAACAAGCCGGGTTAGGTTCTACCTATTTGCCGGGGGAATTGTAATCCATGTAACAGGAACCGCAGAGCCTGTTATCTTTACCCCTTACCTTTTGGTCATAGCGTATCATCGTCTTTCGCTATTTTCACGTCACGACATTTATCAGCAGTTCACCTAAGTTAACCATACCGGCCAAGCCTAACTCCTCCATGATTTGACGCTACCATGACAGGATTTCCTCACGGAAAACCTTTGCAGGCTATATTTTCGGGACAGCTTCGCACAAATCAGTTACCCGATATGCACGAGCCCGTAGGCTACTTGTAATGGAACACAAGGTTTAATCATTCATTCATTCATTCAATGAACGTTAAACAGTTATAGTAAGCGACTTCCCACTCGATTAGCGTTTCGTGCTTTTTCTTCCAGTCATCCGTGTGCAAGGGCAAGCAAGCTCTTTGGCTGGTTTTGGTTGTGAGATAGCATTGTGCGACCAGACAATGTGCTTGAATGCGAAGGGCGGGCATCTGAATAAATCATGTTTGAGTCCATATTTAATCATTTATGAGCCAATTGAGCCAATTATGAGCCAATCAATTTATAAGATGTTCCTGCTCCAACTTCTCCAGACCTTTCTAGTACTTTAAATTTCTCAATTAATTCTGTCAAATCTCGTGTTGCTGTTGCTTTGGAGACTTCACATATTTCTTGATATATTTTGTTTGTTATACTCTTATTTGCTTTGAGATATTTAATCGCTTTTATTTGCCTTGTACTTAACCCCTTCTCTATTAAGCTCCTTTCGTTAAGTTGATTCTTTAAAATCGTCACACTAATCCCACCAGAAGAATACTCTATAATTGGTTCAGGTAATCCTGCCTTTTTACATTCGTTTATGATTTTGATTGTTCCACGTCCCCAAGCTTCAATTAATCCACCTTTAAAGAAGGTACTTGCAAGGAATGGATTATGAGGACGAGATGAATGTTTCTTTTTCAAATCCTCAAAAGTCAAGTCCTCAGGTAATGAACCTTCATTCCAAACAATCATTTTATCATCGTAAACACTTATTTGAATTGGTGCCCCCATGTAATTACGATGGACAATCGCATTTAAAATAACCTCACGAATTGCTTCGTACGGATACTCCCAACTTTCCACTCGTTGTAACCCTTTATATGAAATTGGGGAAATAAAAAACTTTCGGTCAAGAACTTCCAGAGTTTTGTCTGCTAATTGAAAAGCATTTCCTTCAATTACTTCCTGAAAACGTAAATCATCATCTGTTTGTCCAAACCGTCCAATTTTTACGAAAGCATTTATGAAAAATCTGCATGGATTCTTCCCAAACAAAAGAATTGCAGAACGTTTTAGATTCCCATCCTCCAGTAATAGCAGGTTGTCAAGTATTTGCTCAATATTTTCTTCATCTGCAATAAACGGTAATCTTTTACTCGTAGTTGCACCTTTTTTAAAAGCCTCAATTGCAGAAATGTCAATGTCATCAAGTTTAGCTCGTGGTTCAACAACATCATCCCAGGTTTTGCCAGCTTTCTTTAAAAGAAGTTTATTGAGCGTATTCCCTTTGAGTTCTTGCTTTGTACTACCACTTCTGTAATGATATTTGCCCTGATATGAGATTAGCACATCGTAAGGTTTTACATCAATTTCGATGTAATCTTTTCCATCTTCATCTTTTAAATCTACATCGCAAATAATTCCAAGTTGAGTTTGGATTTTATTTGGAATATCTTCCATCAATCTTTTCGCTTTTGCTACGCCAACAATCTCACCATTGTCATTTTTACCAATAATAATTTTCCCACCTTTGGCATTGGCGAATCCACAAATCCATTTCAGGTATTCATCTCTCCAACTTTCTTTCCACTCAATATTTTGACTTTCTGGCATAGCTACTTCAGCAATTTATTATAATATCGTTTTCGTTGTTTAAACATTTTCTCAAAGTAATCAATTTTTGAGTCACGGTAATCAAAAATTACCGGTGGATTTTTTGAACGTTGAATTCTCCCAATGTATTGAATTAGTTTTCCCTCGAATGCAAAGGGATAAACAATAAATAAACATTCTAAGTTACTAATATCAATACCTTCTCCAAAGAACTGACCGGTAGAAATTACTATTTTGAAGTGTCCTTGTTTTATTTGTTCAATTTTACTTTTTCTGGCACTTTCTGCATCATCTCCATGAATTGTAATTGTTTCATACTTGTCTTTTAAATAAAGATTCAGAATGTCAACGTGTGCCTTCCGTTCAGATAAAATCAAAATTGTTTTGAATCTTTTTGCATTGTTTTCAATGTCTCTCATAATCAGCGAATTTTGTTGTGTATCATGAACCAAAATTCGAGATATAGTTTCGTATTTGTCAATTTTATAATCGAAAGGTGCAAATAACTCAGTTTCCTTGAGGTTAATTTCTGTTTGGATATTTCTCTCTTTCAGAAATTGCTTTTGATTAACCTGATGAAGAATATTTCCGATATAAACAAAAATCAATTTCTGGTCGTTGTTTTTTCTTTTTGGTGTTGCTGTTAAGCCGTATAAATAAAATGCATTAAAATGAACGATTGCTTCTCGAAATGATTTTGCAGGAATGTGATGGCATTCGTCAATAATAATTGTTCCAAACGCATTTGCAATTTCGCTATAATCATCCATTCTCGACAAAGACTGAATCATGGCAATTGTAATTTGCTTGCCAATTTTCTTCTTTTGATTTCCAAATTGCCCAATGTCCTTCTTTGGAATTTTTAGGAAATCTTGAATTCGTTCAATCCATTGGTCGAACAACTGTTTTCTATGAACGATGATAAGAGCAGGTTGTCTTTTTTCTGCAATTATTTCAAGTCCGATTACTGTTTTTCCAGAACCAGGTGGCGAAACAATTACACCAAAATCCTTTTCCAGTACTTTTTCGAGTGCAATTTCCTGATGGTCTTGCAATGTAATTTCCGATTCAAAATCGATAGAATCTTTTTTCGCACGTTTATCGATTATTTTGAATGGAATCTTTGCCTTGCTACAAAATTGAACTAATGATGCCGAAAAGCCTCGTGGAATCAGTACCTCATTATCCGATTCTTCAATTAACCTGAAAAACTTTTCTGTATTGAAAGTACTTTTCCCCAAATTCTTTTTAGCTAAATAATCTGAGTTGTAAAAGTTTAACTGTTCCCGAAGAAATACAATTAACTTTTGGCTTAACTGTGTTCTTTTAAGGTAAATCTGATTGCTGATTACTATTTCAAGTTCGAAAGATTTGTTGTCCTTTGAATTTGAAATAAATACTTCATTCGGTTTAGTGTCGAATAATTTTTCGTAAAGATTTTTCAACTCAGAAATGGAAATCTTCTCAACTGATTTCAAAAAGTCCCATTGGTTATCAATTGGCTCAAAGGTTTCAGGGTTAATAAAACACGAATTGCCTTGTGCCAATGAATTGCCTTGAAAAGGAAGCGCAATTAGGTTCCCCATTCCTTTACCAGAATGAAAATCCTGATTTGGAAACAACCTGTCGAAACTGGGTTCTTTTTCAAAATGCGAGATTATGTTTGAATGCCGTAACAATTCAAACATAATTTTTCGGCTCTGCTGAGCAGGAAAAGCATCTTCGAAGAACACCCACAAGTGACCACCATTTCCAGAACGTGAACGTTCAATATAAGATGGGATTTTAAATATTGAACATGTATTGTGAAGTTTTAGAATCGTTTCCTTCCAGTTTTGTTTGTCAAAATCAACTGCAATAAAATAGGATGTATTATCTTCGAGCAAAGGATAAATTCCACAAGTTTCATTCCCTGAGAAGTGTGATTCTATTGCAGGATTGTCGAAAGGCAAATATTCCTTGTTTTTATAATCTTTAAAAGTTCCGCCCTTAGCCTTATGTTTGTTGTAATCAGTCCAATCAACTTTGTATGCTGGCATATATCCACTTCGTCCATCCTTTTCCCACCGAACTGCATAAACGTCTGTTCTTCCGCGAAAAATAGATTTGTATAAGTTGATATTTAGCTTTGAATCAGTCACATTACAAATATAGGAATCTTGTTGGGCTTTGTATTATGTTTTTTAGCTGGCTTTGGTTGTTCGACCTGCCAATGTGCTCGACTATCAGTCAGCCCATAATACACTAATGTCATAATCATAATTTGAGTAAAAACATTGTTCATTTAGTTTTTGCGAAGAATCACGCCAAAACCAATCATCAACATATACTTCTTGGATATCCATAAACTTTAAATCATCTTTTAAATAGTATTCGCCAATAACACTTGTTGGAGGAGGAGGATTTCCAATTTTGCTCTTGAATGGCACATCTTTTAATGGGAAATCATCACTTTGCTTAAATCCCGATAATAAGCCATTTCGAAAGAAGCTTATCATTAAAGGATATGTGCCTGCATCCTTATCTGCAAATCTAAGTAATGTTGAAAGTCTACTTACATTAAATTTATCAGCTATTTCATTAATTAAATCAAAAGAAAACTTTTTATTGTAGCAAGCTTTCTTAAAATCTAATGAAGGCATTAGTAGGCATGAAGCAAATATATCTGCCTCTTCTTCAATATAATTCCTCTGTTTAGGTTTAAACTTTGAGGGATGACATGGAAAAGTTCCATTGATAATTGCTTCATGATGTTCAGGAATGTAATAGTGACCAAGTTCATGTGCAATTGAAAAGCGACTCCTACGAGATTCTTTATAGTTCCCCGAATCAATATTTAAGTGAATGAAGAAATCCTTAGGTTCATAAATTAATAATCCATCGAAATAGTTTTCATAATGGTCATAGTGAATTAAAATTGATTCACTATTGACTAATTTATCAAGATTTAATTTAAAATCTTCCATGTATTCAATTGAGATGAAATTTGCCAAATCTCTAATCTTCTTCTTCCGAACCTCTCTTTTTCTTTGAGTTAAGTCCATGTTGATTTTGCTTTAGTTTACGGAGAATATGCTCAGGAATATGCTCTAAGTTCCGTGCCGCCATTTTTAAATCTGGATTTTGCTCTTGCTGTAATTTTAATTTAATTGCTTTAGGTCTAAAGTCACCATTAATAATTGCAAAAGGGTCAACACAATTCTCATCCAAATTATATTCATAATCAGTGTACAATTTCTCAAATCTTGATAATTCAAATTTATTTCCAGGGAACAGATTACCAGTAGAAGCACTCCATTCACGGAAATTTTCTTCTGTTATTATTTTTTTGCTTTGTCCCATATCTTCAAGTAATCATTTATTGTATTTGTTGCTTCAAAATTATAAAAGCGTACTGTTCCTTGACCTAATTCCAGTTCTTCACGTAGTTTCTCTCGTAAATGTTTTGGAAGATTTTTCCCTTTTTTACCGTGAAATAGATACGTTAAATAAATAGGTTTATGCTTTGGACTTAAACGCTCCAGAGCTATTTCAATTATCTCTCTTTTTTCTTCAAGTTCCTTTTTCCTTTCTGGCTTAATGTTTTCAAGACCGCTTGGGAAATCCCAAATAATATCTTCTTCACCAGAATAAGGACTTGGGTCAATGTTTTCCCTGTAAATATTTATTAATTCATTGTTTGCGATACCAAATAAATAGAATTTCACCCCGTCATCAAACGATTCTGCATGTTTTCTTTTACTGTCATCGTAATTGGGTTTTAGCCAAAATTTATTAAAAGTTCTATTTGCTAATTCAATCGCGACATCAATATCATACTTCCACCTATTACTGATTACCTCACACTTTCTTATAAGGTCTGCTCTATACCTAAAACAAAAGGCAACAAATGCAGCTTTTGAGGCTTCAATATAATCTGGTTGATTCTTCCATTTTATATATTGAATCAGGTCTTCCGTAGATTCGTTTTCAAATTGTTTCCATTCCAAAATATAAGCTTCTTTTATTATATACGAAAAGCGTTGGTAACCCTTCTCGTAGTGTAAGTGATAATATAATTATTAATTAAAGTTTTAATAAAATGAGTAAAACATCGACTCGAGTTAGAGATGCTCGTACAGGACAATTTGTCCCCGAAAGAGAAGCTACAAGAAGACCAGCTACAACTGTAACTGAAAAAGTTAAAGTTGGTCCAACTAAAAAACGTAGCAAGTAATGTTTCAATATCCAAAAATATTGAACAAGTTTTTAATCTTTTAAATTTTATTTTATGTACACAACTGGAGAAAAACCTGGTAAAGGTCGCTACAAATGCGTAAAATGTGGAGAAGTAATCAGACTTGATGATAATTCTGATACACTTCCTCCTTGTCCAAGCTGTCATGGTACAAAATGGACTAAAATTGGTTAGTTGAAAGGACTGTTTCATTATTGGGGCAGTCCTTTTGTTTTTCGTTCCGTGCGTGAGACAAAAAATAGCTCTTTTGTAAGCTGAAGAATCGGCTTTTGCGTTGGAGCTTGCAAATGTGCTATTTGTGTGTTGAACTACCATCGTTTAATCTTTGTCGTAGTTGTCTGTTTTTTCAGTATGAACGCTAACCCTACCGAGCCTCTGAAAAAATGATTAAAATACAAATTTTCGGGGATAAAAGGTATAGTGTGGCATGAAATATTTCCGGAGGGTGCAAGTCCCTTATGCGCAGGGGTAACGCCTTGAAGCATTAGCAAGTGGCAAGCTGGTTTACCGTGAGGTATGCAGTGAAGGGGGCGGAGCGTTAAGAAAATGTCCGGTGGACATTTTTAGCGAACGAGCCAGGTTGCAGGGCAAGAACCGGCAAAACCCGGTACTGACGAACAGGAATCGCATATGAGGCCTGGCAGGATGGATAAGCAAGCACATCATTGTAACGTCCGAAAGCCCGCAAGGGTAAGCGCCTGTCAGGTAGATGCGGCAGTGATTGGGTGAAGGAAGATGCTCTTACCCGGGGAGGTCTCACAGGCGTATGGCTTGTGAGAAGTCAGCAGAGGCCATAGAACTTTGGCGAAACGAGCCGCATTCGAATATTGCGGAGGACTCACAAACAAAGGAAGGGCTGAACGCTAAGTTGTTCCAAATGTTGTAAGGAGGCAATTACCAGCCTTGCATTAAGCGGGACAGGGAAACAAGAAAAGGTAACTAAAATGATTGAACAAATCTTAACTCGAAAGAACCTGTTACAGGCGATGCGTCAAGTCCAAAAGAACCACGGTTGTGCAGGAGTTGACCACATGCCGGTAACCAAACTGTCGGAACTGCTTGCCATCGACAAGGAGGAGTTGACAGCTACGGTTCGAAATGGGAAGTATTTGCCCCAACCTATTTTAGGAGTAGAGGTTCCAAAAGGAAACGGAAAAACCCGGTTACTGGGTATTCCCACAGTAACCGACCGGTTACTGCAACAAGCAGTATTGCAGGTAATCCAGGCACGATTCGAGTTTGAGTTTTCGGAATCCAGTTATGGTTTCCGTCCCAACCGGAACGTGCAACAGGCAGTACAGAAAGCACAGGAATACATTAACGAAGGTTTTCAGTATATAGTAGATATTGACTTGAAAACGTTTTTCGACGAGGTAGACCACTGCTATTTACTGCAACTGCTTTACCGCAAAATTAAGTGCCGCGAAACGATGCGCCTGATCCGCAAATGGCTGCGTTCCCCGATAGAAATAAACGGGAAACTGGTCAGGCGGCGGAAAGGGGTACCACAGGGTAGCCCGCTCAGCCCCATGCTGTCCAATATCATGTTGCATGAACTGGACAGGGAACTGGAACGTCAGAGTTTGCGCTTTGTCCGCTACGCCGATGATTTTAGTATTTACCTGAAAACAAAGGCAACAGCCCGGAAAGTGGGCAACAGCATCTACAAGTTTCTTAAACAGAAACTAAAGCTGCCCATTAACCGGGATAAAAGTGGCATTCGTCGCCCGGTACAATTTACCATCCTGGGTTTTGGTTTTGTCCCAACCTACCGGAAAGGCGAACGCGGCAAGTATCAACTGGTAGTATCCGAAAAGAGTTGGCGAAGCTTAAAACAAAAGCTTAAAACCATTACCCGGAAAACCACGCCAATGAGTTTTGATGAGCGTATCGAAAAACTCAACGAAGTGCAGCGGGGCTGGATTAACGCTTTCCGTATGGCAAGCATTCAGAACAAACTGGCAGAACTGGACGGGTGGTTACGCAACCGGCTGCGTTATTGTATCTGGCATCACTGGAAGAAACCTGGAAAGAAAAGGCGTAGCCTTATTCGCTTGGGAGTAGAACAGGGACAAGCCTATGCATGGAGCCGTTCGCGAATGGGAGGCTGGGCAATTGCCCAAAGCCCGATACTGGGGACTACCATTACAGTTGAACGCTTGAAAAAGCGAGGCTACATTCCTATGTTGGAACTCTATAATCAAATCAGACCGTCCAAAATGAATGGCCATTACTCTCTACAATTCCGATGACTTAGCGAACCGCCGTATACGAGACCACCGGGTAGCTTACGCCCCCTAAGAACCGTACGTGCGACTTTCACCGCATACGGCTCAAGCACTTCTAAGGCGTGCCTTGGTATAGGCCACCCGGCTACACTTGTTGCTCTTGTGAACAGATGTTGTTATCTGCTTGCATTCTTTAGCTAAACTTTCCCTGCATTTCTGTCGATGAACAAAGTATTGGTCAAATTCTGGAAAGTATGGGTTTGCGTCTCCTAATATTTTAACATGGTATCTGATAGGGACATATCTAATTTTATATAACCTATATTCATAGGTTCCTTTAGAGAATACCCTTGTATCAGAAAAGTTGTTATTCAGGAAATAGCGATTGAAAATCCACTTCTGGCTTTTATTGCCATGTTGGTGTTTAGCCCATTTCCAGATTTTTCGGAAAATGAAGTTGTCCATCTTGTTAAAGGTATCTTTTGCACATATTCCCTTATGGTAGTTCGCCCAACCCCTGATAACAGGGTTAAGTATTTTGATAAGGTCATGTGCTGGTATTCCCTTGTTATCCTTAATAATAGTTTTAATCTTATCCTTGAAAGATTGTACGGATTTACGTGATGGTTTTATCAACAGTTTGCCCTTGTATTTTCGGACATTCTGCGATAAAAAATTGAACCCTTGGTCAATGTGTGTTATTTTAGATTTCTCATCGGAGAGTTCAAGACCTCTTTCTTTGAGAAAATCTTTAACGAGGGGTATGATTTGTTCTGTTATTATCGCCTTATCTTTGGCAGTAATAATGAAATCATCGGCATACCTTACAAAATTGACTTTTAGTTTCTTCCATCGAGGAAACTTTCTATTGATGAGCGTTTCCAATCCGTCTAAAACCATGTTCATAATAACTGGGGATACGATACCACCCTGTGGGGTTCCTTTATTAGTGGGAAATAATTTTCCTTTTTCAATATATCCAGCTTTGAGCCATTTATTCAAAATGGTTTTGTTTACAGGACAATTCCTTAAAATCCATTTGTGATTAATTTGGTCAAAACATGCTTTTATATCGGCTTCCAATATCCATTGGGCACAATTCTTCCGGGAAAGAATGTTGAAACATTGTGCTATTGCATCTGCACACGACCTTTTTTCTCTAAATCCGAAAGAGTTTCTGTCGGCCGTTGTTTCAGCCACAGGGGCTAAGGCAATCAGGAACAGTGCCTGAATAGCCCTGTCATCCATACACGGAATGCTTAAAGGACGTTTCTTGTCATTTTTCTTTGGAATATATATCCTACGTAAAGGTTTGCATGAGTAACCTCTGGTTTTGAGGTTTTTGGCTGCGATGAGTTTGTCATATCCATTTATCCAGATAATATTATCCATCCCCGGCGTATTTTTGCCTTTATTGGCAGTTACCCGGAAAACAGCCAAGAGTTTAGCATAAAATGATTTGGTAACAAGATACATCAGGGCTTTGGCTTTGCCCCAACGATTTTCTTTTATAGCCTTGGCAATACGTCTTTGAAGCCTGTTCACCCTCTGGATAACTTTTTTCCAATGTATAAGGTCCCAGTTATCTGTCGAATGTGGCAGTGCACACGATGAATCAGCATTCTCGTTCATTTGCTTTCTTCCATTAACAGGTTCTACAAAGGCTTTTGCCATAAAGTACCAGACAAAGGTCAGCAGGTTTTCACCTGTGATAATGTTTCAATCACTATCCCTGACATTACATCAGGGCATTGGCTTTGTTTGTCCTCTCTGTCCGACATTTCCCGATGCCTTACGGTTACGGTTTTTGACCACGTTATTGGCGTGGAAAGAGAGTGTCGGGCTTCCATGTTCCATGTAAATAACAACTACAGGGTTAGACTCATCCTGTCCACCGGCCGATCGTCATTCCCGTAAGTGTACATACGAGACACTTATCCTGTCGGCTTACCTTTTGGTACGAGGCGTGTCAGTCTCTTTTTCGCCCTTAACACCATCACGATGGTTGCGGAATGTTTACTTATGTTAGTCATACCTGTACACCCAAGTCCTGAATCGGTATCGAGACCCCGAAGATTGTCTGCCTCACGGTTTTCAACCCCGTCATAGGATATGAAATCCTGACGTTCGGTACATGTTTCCGAAGCTTCAACCAATAATAGCTTCACTATAAATCAGCTGTCCGGTAAGGGTACTGTTGGGGAAACAACAGGTTTTATCAAAAAAAAATAATTCATTGTAAAACAGTTATATTACACGACTTCATGTCGCAACGTATGGTCGAGTAGGTCAGGGAGATTGCTCTCCCTTTCCCCTCTAAGAACCGTACATGAGAGTTTCCCCTCATACGGCTCAAGCCCCCTAAAGACTACTTTAGTAATCCGGTCGTCAGGTTGTAATGGCTAATTTGCTGATGGGTTGTAAGCCTACGCTTTGCTCTTTCCCTAAAGTATCCCTCCCATTGCTTATCGTAAGGATTTGAGAGGTTCTTTATTTTGATGTGCCTGATAATTTTAGTGGCATCAAAAAGAGGTAGTTCGTAGGTTTGCTTTTTATCCGCTGTTGAGAATACCCAGTGTCGGTTGCCTTTGGTTTTAAAGTATTTGGCTTTAATCCAATGAGCACCTTTCCTGGGATGTCTTCGTTTAGCCCATCTCCACAATAGTTTGTAAACTTTGTTATCCAATAGTGAAAAGGTTTGTTTGGCAGCAGAGTGTCGGAAGAAGTTAGCCCATCCTGTGATTTTTGGTGTAATCATTCGGATAAGTTCTTCTTGGGATACAGCTTTGTGGTTTGTAACACATTCGCTTATATTCGTAAAAATGCCCTTTACCGAATCTTTGCCGGGTTTAGTAAGGCATTTATGCTTATACTTGCGTACATTGAATCCAAGGAAGTCGAAACCATCTCTGATGTGGGTAATCCTGGTTTTCTCTTCAGAGAGTTTCAATCCTCTGTCGGCAAGAAACTTGCTGATGAGCGGTTTAATCTCTTGTTCGAGATATTCGCTGTTGCTACAGGTAACCACAAAATCGTCGGCATAACGGACGAAGTTTATTTTGTGTGGGTTCCTTTTGGGTTTATGATGAGCGTGACGATTAATAACCTCTTCTAACCCATCAAGTACCATGTTGGCAATTATTGGCGAAATGATACCACCTTGAGGAGTTCCGCTTTCAGTTGGGAACCAGTGTTTCTTCTCCATATAACCAGCTTTGAGCCATTGATTCAGAACCTTTTTGTTTACAGGTATATGTTGCAATATCCATTGGTGCGAGATGTTATCGAAACATCCTTTGATGTCTGCTTCGAGAATCCATTCTGCTGATTTGCGTTGACAAAGTACATTATGACATTGAACAATAGCATCGGCACACGAACGTTTTGGTCTGAATCCGTAAGAGTTCGGGTCTGCCGTGGTTTCTGCTATAGGTTCCAGACCTAGTTTGAACAAGGCTTGTATAGCCCTGTCCCTGATTGTGGGAATGCCAAGATGCCTTAGTTTTCCATTCTTCTTGGGAATAGATTTTCGCTTTAAAGGTTTTGCTTTATACCCTTTGATGGATAATTGTTCGATAGCTTTCCATTTTCTTTGTGGGGTGTTCCATAGTACTTTATCAACGCCGCAGGTTTTGCTGCCTTTGTTGGTAGTTACTCTTAGAATAGCCAGTAGCTTCCCGTAGAACGAACCGGTAAGCAGAAAAAAGAGAGCTTTAGCCTTGTGAAAATGTTTTGCTTTGACGGCCTTTACGATACGCGCTTGCAGTGACTTAACTGCACGGGCAACTTTGTTCCAGTTAATGGAATCCCAGGTTGTCCATATTGTTTCGGATGCACATCCCGGTTCATCGGGATTCATTTGCGTTTTCCTCATTGAAAGTCTTACTGTAAATTTCTCGTAAAAGAGTACCATGACAGAAGTGGGCATATCCGTTGCATTACACCACGGCATTTGCTTTCTCTGTCTTTCCTTTACCCGCACGGTATTGTGCTTTCCTTACGGATAGCCTATCCCGGTTGCCCGGGAAACAGTACGGGCTTACCAAGTTCCACTTACATAACACACCGGGTTAGGTTCTGCCTCTTTGCCGGGGGAATCGTAATCCATGTAACAGAGACCGCAAAGCCTGTTAACTATACCCCTTACCTTTTGGTCATAGCGTATCATCGCCTTTCGCTATTCTCACGTCACGACATTTATCAGCAGTTCACATTGGTTGACCATACCGGTTAAGCCTAACTCCTCCATAGTTTGACGATACCATGACAGGCTTCCCTCGCAGGACTCCTTTACAGGCTATATTGTCTGGACAGCTTCACACAAACCGGTTACCCGGTATGCATGTGTCCATAGGCTACTTGTGATGGAACACAAGGTTTAATCATTCAATGAACGTTAAACAGTTAGTGTAAGCAACTTCTTGTACCGGGTAGCTTACGCCCCCTAAGAACCGTACGTGCGACTTTCACCGCATACGGCTCAAGCACTTTTAAGGCGATCCTTTGTAGAGGCCACCCGGCTATAATTATTTTCCCTGTGAACAAATGTGGTTTTTTGTTTGCATTCTTTAGCTAAACTGTCCCTGTATTTCTGTCGATAAACAAAGTATTGGTCAAATTCCGTCAAATATGGGTTTGCATCTCCTGCTATCTTAACATGATACCTGATCGGGATATATCCGATTTTACATAATCTATATTCATAAGTTCCTGTAGAGAATACCCTGGTATCAGAAAAGTTGTTATTCAGGAAATAACGAGTGAAAATCCACTTATGGCCTTTATTGCCATGTTGTCGTTTGGCCCATTTCCAGATTTTTCGAAAAATGAAGTTGTCCATCTTGCAAAAGGTATCTTTGGCACATATTTCCTTATGGTAGTTCGCCCAACCCCTGATAACAGGGTTAAGTTTTTTGATAAGGGCATGTGCCGGTATTCCCTTGTTATCCTTAATAATAGTTTTAATCTTATCCTTAAAAGATTGGACGGATTCAGCAGATGGCTTTATCAACAGTTTCCCTTTGTATTTACGGATATTCTGCGACAAAAAATTAAAGCCTTGGTCGATGTGTGTTATTTTTGACTTCTCATCGGAAAGTTCAAGACCTCTTTCTTTGAGGAAATCTTTAACGAGTGGTATGATTTGTTCTTTTATTATAGCCTTGTCTTTGGCCGTAATAATGAAATCATCGGCATACCTTACGAAATTGACTTTTAGATTTTTCCATCGTGGAAATTTACTGTTGATGAGCGTTTCCAATCCGTCTAAAACCATGTTCATGATAACAGGAGAGATGATACCGCCCTGTGGGGTTCCTCTACTAGTGGAAAATAGTCTTCCTTTTTCAAAATATCCTGCTTTGAGCCATTTATTCAGAATGGTTTTGTTTAAAGGAATATTCTTTAAAATCCATTCGTGGTTAATTTGGTCAAAACAGGCTTTGATATCGGCTTCCAGTATCCATTGGGCACAATTTTTCCGGCAAAGAATGTTAAAACATTGTGCTATTGCATCAGCACATGACCTTTTTTCCCTAAACCCAAAAGAGTTCTTGTCGGCTGTTGTTTCAGCTACAGGGGCTAAGGCTATCAGGTGCAGAGCCTGCATTGCTCTATCATCCATGCACGGAATGCTTAACGGTCGGAGTTTTTTCCCATTTTTCTTTGGAATATATATCCTGCGTAAAGGCTTGCAAGAATAACCTCTTGTCCTGAGGTTTTCGGCAGCTATGAGTTTATCGTATCCATCTATCCAGATTGTGTTATCTATTCCCGGTGTATTCTTGCCTTTATTGACAGTTACCCGGAAAACAGCCAATAGTTTAGCATAAAATGATTTGGTCACAAGGTACATCAGGGCTTTTGCCTTACCCCATCGATTTTCTTTTATAGCCTTGGCAATTCGTCTTTGAAGCCTGTTCACCCGCTGGATAACTTTTCTCCATTGTATGAGATTCCAGTTCTCTGTCGAATGTGGCCGTGCACACGATGAATCTGCATTCTCGTTCATTTGCTTTCTTCCATTTACAGGTTCTAGAAAGATTTTTGCCATTAAGTACCAGACAAAGGTCAGCAGGTTTTCACCCGTGATTTTATTTTAATCACTATCCCCGACATTACATCAGGGCTTTTGCTTTGTTTGTCCTCTCTGTCCGACATTTCCCGATGCCTTACGGTTACGGTTTTTTGACCACGCAATGGCGTGGAAAGAGAGTGTCGGGCTTCCATGTTCCGTGTAAATAACAAATACAGGGTTAGGCTCATCCTGTCCACCGGCCGATCGTCATTCCCGTAAGTGTTTGTACGAGACACTTATCCTGTCGGCTTACCTTTTGGTACAGGGCGTGTCATTCTCTTTTTCGCCCCTAACACTCTCACGATGGTTTCGGAATGTTTACTTCTGTTAGCCCTGCCTGTAAACCCAGGTCCTGAATCGGTATCGAGACCCCGAAGATTGTCTGCCTCACGGTTTTCAACCCCGTCATTGGATGTAAAATTCTGACGTTTGGTGCCGTTTCCGGAGCTTCAACCAATAACAGCTTCACTGTACATTAGCCGTCCGGTAAGGGTACTGTTGGGGAAACAACAGGTTTTATCAAAGAACTAATTCATTGTAAAACAATTATATTACACGACTTCATGTCGCAACGCACCCGGGTGGTGTGAGAGCCTCTCCCCGCTAGCGCTTGCTAGTGGGGCGGGCTACTCGATTAACAACTGGGTTTTCTTCTTTTTCCTCCTTTTTAACTTGTTTTATCGCTAGTTCAAGTCTTCTAATACTTGTCGAATAATTATAAACAATGCCTACTGCTAGAAATAAATAAACAATTATAAATAAAAATCTCAGAACATGATTTATAGTTTCATTTTGGACTAAGTCAACAAGATAATTAAGAGAAGTGATAACTAACAATGATATGATTATCATTATTAATAATTTTAAAACTTTGAAAATCAATTCCAATTTATAAAACATTATGTCTATTCTGACAGTACTAACAATTTGCTGAAACTTTCTTTTCCTTTTTTCGCTTATATCACCTTTCCATTTAAAAAATTTCTTATTTATAAAGGTTATCATATAGGAAGCTATAATATTAATTACTAATCCTGATATGAATACAGATATTAACCAGTTTTTATCAAACATTGTCATTAGTGGTTGAGTTTAATAATATTAAATCATTTAAATCTATATTAAGCTTTTAATTCTATTCTATCTTAATTATTATTTGCATTACTTTTTCTCTAAATAATAACTTCCATGCTTCTCTACAATTTCATAATTCTTATGTAGTTTGGTTAATACCCCAATCCCACCTGCTGCAACTCCCAATCCAATTGCAAAAGTCGTTGCACTTATTCCTAAAATAGTCAATGCTCCAGTAGCAGCAACTGTTCCTCCAGTAAAAGATATAGCTCCACCAACGCCACCAATAGGCGCTGTTGCTGCAGTTGTAGCTGGTGCAGACAAATAAAGACCTACAGCAGTTGCAATAGAACCGATAGCTGTAGCCCATGCCGTAGTTCCAAGATTTTTAGTTTTCTTTTTAAATTTGATGACTTTGTTTTTTAAATCGATAGTTAATTCTATTGAACTTTCACCGTTCTTTAATCCTTGTCCTAGTTCTTTAAGTGTTTTAGCTGTTGCCATAATAGTTAATATTAAATGATTTCTAATTTGATTGCTATGTCCCTTAACCTTGTTGTTAACGGTGGTGGTATGAGGTCGTGGCGGTCAGACGAGAGTCTGAGTGTCCGACCGAAACTGAGGTTGGGACGAGATTCGACTTGTCGAATCCGTACAAACCCAGCCATGACTTATACCACGTGTTGAACTAAATCCCTTCGGGCTAGCCCGGAACCAAAGTTATAGATAATTGGTAAATTGGGCTCAGGTTTAATCCATAAATATAAATGATCATGAAAAAAAAGAAATGAGCCTACCTTGGTAGAAAAAGCCATTCAAACCATTGATGGTTTTGAAAAAGTGTACAAACTGCTTCAACAGCAGGTCATCCTTCGCGGGCAGAGCAAAAGCACACTTGATAATTACATCCGACGCATTGCACAAATATCGCTTCACTTTGGTAAATTGCCAGAACAGGTGAGCGACGATGAGATCAATGAATACCTGGCCTCGCTGGCCATGTCGTCAAAATCCCCTTCCCGCAGTAATTTTAAACATGCCGTTTACGGCCTGCGGTATTATTTTCGTCTGCTGGGAAACAATAAACGGGCTATCTCTCTGCCTTCGCTGAAAGGGGATACCCGTCTGCCGGTTATCCTGAACCGTTCGGAACTGAAAGAGTTATTCAAAGCACCCGCCCTTCTGAAACACCGCATTGTTCTAACGCTGATTTATTCAGCGGGGTTACGCGGGCAGGAAGTGATCAACCTGAAACTGTCCGACATTGACTTTGAACGATACACCATCCACATCCGTCAAAGCAAGTACAAAAAAGACCGTATCGTGCCGCTTTCCAGGTACATGGACAAAGGGTTGAAAAAGTACATTGCAGCAGAAAACCCGCACGTATGGCTGTTCAACGGGAAAGAACCCGACGGGCGGTACAGTGTACGGGGCCTGTCGTGGGTGATGCGCGAAACGCTGAAAAAAACTTCCATCAAAAAAGAAGTGAACCTTCATTCGTTACGCCACACTTATGCCACGCACCTGCTGGAGGAAGGACTGAACATCGTGACCTTAAAAGAACTGCTCGGGCATGCCGAAATTGCCACCACCATGATTTATCTTCATGTTGCCCAGTGTCCGCGAATTGACCCGCACAGCCCGCTGGACACCCTTTACCCGGATGAATAATGGGGCGGCATGGCTTTGAAGTGGCCGATGTGATAAAACGCTTTGGTGAAGCTTTCATTTTTACCTGCCACCCCAACAGTTACCAGCGGCGGGTACTCCAGGCCTTGTCGCTTTGCCGTACTTCGGCCCTGGGCGGACACAAAGAAGTTTGTGACTGCTGCGGCAGGGAACGTATCAGCTACAACTCCTGCCGTAACCGTCACTGCCCCAAATGCCAGGCATCGAAACAGGCATTCTGGGTAGAAGATTTGCTGGAAACTACTTTTCCGGTCAAACATTACCATATCGTGTTTACCGTCCCGCACGGGTTGAACGCCATCTGCATGGAAAACAGCAAATGGTTTTACAGCCGCTTGTTTGCCTGCGTATGGGAAACCCTGCGACAGTTCGGGTACACCCGTTTTGGCGTGGAAACGGGCGCCGTTTGTGTGCTGCATACATGGGGACAAAACCTTAGTCTGCACCCTCATGTTCACTGCATTGTCCCGGCCATTGGGGAAACCCTGGCCGGAAACATGAAACACATCGGCAGTGACGGTAAGTTCCTGTACCCGGTCAGACAGTTAAGCCTGGTTTTCAGGGCTAAAATGATGGAGGGGATCGAAAAGCATTTGAAAAAACAACAGCTTTCTGACCAATACAGGACAGCACTCAAAACAGCCTGGGACAAACCCTGGTCTGTACACTGCGAACCTTCGTTGGGCAAACCGGAACAGGTGATCAGGTACCTGGGGCAATATACCCACCGGGTAGCTATCACCAACCAGCGTATCATTGACATTGATGAAAAAACAGTCACGTTTTTGCACAAGGATTACACTGATGGGGCCAGACAAAAACCAATCACCATGGATGGTGTGGAGTTCCTGCGAAGGTTTTGCCTGCACATCCTGCCACACCGCTTTGTTAAAATCCGACGCTATGGCATTTACAGCAGCCGGGCCAGGACAACCAGGCAAAAGCAAAACCCGAAGATGGTTATCAAACCAAAGGAAACCTCACAGGAGCGGCTTAAACGGCTGACCGGTTTCGATGTGTACCGCTGCCCGTTCTGTAAAAAGGGCATGATGTGCATTATTGAAAAACTGCCCCGGGTTCGTTCGCCGTCCGGCTTTTATGCCCCGGGTACTGTTATGCAGTTGTGAATTTTCGTCATCCCCTATACCGGTCTGCACTTGGTGCGGACTGGGATTGTATTGCCTAATCCGGGTAAAAATTGCGCGAACAAACAGAGCCGGGCTCTGAAAGTGCTAACCCGGACACGAAATTAACAACGAAAACGATTGATCATACCATCCAGGTACTGGGATTCACCCCTAAATGAATATCTATAAAGCAGAAAAAACATGGATAAGGCCATAGAAAAAACGCCGGTGGTTGGGATGTAGTTCAACCTGCCGTTCCTGCTTGGCTCTGCGTGCCGCAAGAACGCCTATTTATTGTATGCAGTGGTTATTTGGGTTTTTTCATTATGTCTAAATGGTCAATAATAACGTTTTCAGTTCCATTTAATCCAATAATTCCTTCATATGATTTTTCATCACTAGATAGTGAGGATGCGTTATTCAATTCTTCTATCGAACAGTTCCATACTTCGCATAAAGCCTTTTCAACTAATCCGGATAAGTTGCCAGTGTATTTGGTTTCATCATGAAGATTAACATTTGGCCACCAAATAAAATGTTCAACATTTCGCGACTGAAAAATTGCAAGAAAACCTTTTTCAACCCAAATCACATTGTCATTATACTCTATATTACATTTATTATCTCTTTCATAATTTGATATAGCAGCATCTTGAACGACATATATTAAATCGGTATCAAGTGCTTTTATTTTGTCAACCAACTCAGCGTAATTTAGAGCTCCATCTTTGTGATATGCTATTTTGAAATTGTTGGTAACACCTCCACAGTGTCTTATATGTGAAGCACAAGCTATTTGGTTTTCTTCATCTAAGTCTAATTTTTGCAATTTTTCAGACTGATTATTAGCCCATTTTATTAAATCATCATCAGAAATCACTGGAACACCAACATCTCTGGATGCTCTAATATTTTTTCCTTTGAATATTCCTATTAATCCTCTGAGACCACTTGTTTTAAAACCACCAACAGTTACTATTCCGTTTAGCTCTAATCTTTCTTTTCTTTCTTCAACATATAATAACGCTCTACCGACTATATCTTTTTTATCATCTTTTATAATCTCCAAATTAGATGAAATCTTCTCAAGTTTTGCTTTGTGGGCCTTTGAAAGGCTTTTGTATTCTGATTCTCCAATAACTCTTTTAATAAAATCTATTGGTTGTAATGAAATCCAATCATTTGCCGTAATTATTCTATCTTTTTTATTGCCATTAACTAATACAATGTTACAATCAATGCTTGGACAAAGAGATTCAATTAACTCACGTTTTGAAATTTTAAAAAGATTTCTTTTTCTTACTTCCAACATTTTATCTATAGTTCTGCTACTTGATAGCCATACTTTTACTCTAGTTCCACCATCTTTAATAACCTCTTCGGATTTTGCTTTTCGCAGAATTGGACGAGAATTCAAACCTTCATTAAACTCAAGAATTAAAGTTTCATCTCGGCCTGATTCAAACCTTTTAGATGCTACAGAAACTTTTTTTCCCCACATGAAAACAGAAAAGAATCCTATTCCATACTTTCCAGTAGATTGAAAACCTTTATATTCAAGTTGTGGTATTTCTTGGTGCATAAGTGATGTACCCCAAAAAGATTCTCCAAAATCTAAAAAAGGACCTGACAACACTTTGGGTGACATTCCAATACCATTATCTTCTACTTCAATGAAACTACCATCTGAATCCTTCCCAAAACAAATGTTTATAGTTCCGAATTCTGGCTCCTCATTTTCAATTATTCTCCGTGCTCTAATTGCATCAGACGAGTTTTGGATTAATTCACGTAATGGAACTGTAATATTTTCACCATATAATTGACTACCTCCCAAGTTTCCTACAAGTTTTGCAACATTTGTTACTTTAATTCTTGTGTCTATTGGCTGCCACCCGCTTACTGTCACCAACTTAGACAATCTAGATGGTTCATCAATCGAGGCAACACCAATTGCTTGTAATCTTGGCTTATTTGTATCTGTCAGTAAGGAATCAACTTCTTTCAACTCTTTATCAATCATTTTAAGAGTATCAAAGCAGAGCCACCATGAACTTACTTCATTTATTTCAAAGTTTGACTTAGATGTAAAAACTAAACGATTTCTCTCAAGTCTTGGCTGATACAGCTTTTGTTGAAAATTCCAATGTTCAGAGGATTCACCTTGAAGATTCCTCACAGTCTTTAGAAATAATGGTGCTCTTCTATCATCAATTTGAGTTGCATCAGCAACTCTTAAGATACATGCTAATTTTATTGGATCTATTGTCCATGAAGAAGGAAACATACCAGGTGCTCCTAGAATATTTGGAAGCTTTTCAAGTAGTTCACTAGATGACCACCAATGGCTATACGCTATTTGACCTATTATTGCCCCATATGATTCTCTTAGTTGAACATTATCTAATAAGTACAACTTATTCCCATTACTCCCATCCCAAGAAATTAAAGCAAGTTTATTCGCTTGTTTAGCATGATTAATTCTTAAAAATGTTTGAGTAGCATACTTTTCAATTTCTTCTGGTATTGATTTTAAATCTTCTTCATCAATTTGTCGATTTAGTTTCTTCTTTAATTCTGATGCAACAGTATCTTTCCAAATAGTTTCTTTTTTAATTGCATCAATTCCGTTCGGAAAAGTAGCAAGACCCATTCCTAAATCATGAATTAAAAACGCTCCACCCAAAACAAAGGCCTCAGCAGGATTGAGTTCATACTTTTCTCCAGTAATCAAATTTGCTGTATCCCAGAGTGCATCTATATGGGAAATGTCATGCACAGTAAATTCAGGCATGGAGTTTGCAATTTCTGCCGCTAATATCTTAGAATTTTCCCTGAATTTTTCAAATTCGGTTCTTAATAGATTTCGTTCTTTGTCGTATATATCAGGTTCTAATTGTTTCCCTAAAGTTTTTTGCCAAATTATGGTATTTTCAAATCTATTCATATCTGTTTATTATTTGTGGTAGGGTCTTTCCATTGCATACAACGGTGGTGCTATGAATAGTTGCCGATTGCGGGTTACTTCCCTGTCCAGTTACACCGAACTTAATGCGGGCTACAAACCTTAAACAACCAACTAAACGGCAATTATTTATGAGCACGTGTTGTGTGCTGGCATTGATTAATTCTCTGTCACCAATCCTGAATCAAATTAATTAACCACCTGTTTTATAGTTACATAATCAAAATAATCACCTGCTTCAAAAGTGATATTCATAACCCTTTCTTTTCCTGTATTATTTTCTTCTAATTTTATAAAAAGAGTATTCTTATCTCGTCTTTCAATCAAAAATTGTTCTTCACTTATAGAATAAGCGTCTGATTCAAGATTAATGTCTTCTCTACCGTAATAACTATAAGTGCTATCTTCAAAAGAAACAGCATCAATCCACCACCAATCACCTTCAGTAGTAATAGTAACTGAATCTATCTTAGATGTTAACTCTACATTTTTTGTGGATAGCTTAATATTATCATCCCATTTACCATCAATTTCTTCTTTATCTGAGCACGATGAAAGAATCAAAAGACCCAAGAATAAAATCATAATTTTTTTCATAGTCATTATATAAAGTTCATATGTCAATTAATGTTGGATGCATTCTATATATTGATGTTGTCTGCTTTATTCAGTTGCGTTAGTGACGGTTTAAAAAGTCATTTGATAACATTTTATTAGTTCTTCCATTTGAAAGCCCAATCTTTCCACTTCTTTTGTCAAAATTTTCAGACCGACAAAAATCTGTCAGCTCCTCTTTGCACAAATAAAAGTCTTTGAAATCTTGTATCAATATTTCGAATTCTAATCTGT
Source organism: Prolixibacteraceae bacterium (assembly GCA_963662895.1). Classification (GTDB taxonomy): domain Bacteria; phylum Bacteroidota; class Bacteroidia; order Bacteroidales; family Prolixibacteraceae; genus GWE2-42-39. The sequence continues at coordinate 3,332,637 of OY759981.1, forward strand.
TATTCATATTTCTATTTGCTATCTGTTCGTTCGCCCTGCTTGCACACAACGTTTCTGTATATTTAGTCATCTTACATATACATCGCTATTATTCCTGACCTTTTGCCTTCCTCCTGGCGCGGTCTTAGTGGTAATAAAGATAATATTTACAGCCGCTTTAAAGCACATCGTCCAATAGATTTTTGAATTTAAAATTATTCCCTGCAACATGTGTATAGCGCTGCGTTGTTTTAATGCTTTCGTGTCCCATCCACTCTTGAATATAACGAATGTCAATCCCTTGTTCGATGTGGTGTGTGGCAAAACTGTGTCGCAAAACATGCGGATATACCCGCTTGCGGATCCCCGCCCGCATGGCTGCTTGTTTTATAACATTCCAGACCGATTCGGCGCTGTATTTTCCTCCGTTTTGGCCTTCAAACACATAAACTTTTGGCTTGAACTCCCGGTGATATTCCCGTAGCATGGCTAATAAACTTGCCGGGAAATTCACATACCTGTCCTTGTCTCCTTTTGCTGCTCTCAGCCGAATCATCATCCGTTTCGAATCAATATCCTCTAACTTCAGGTTTATTGCCTCTGACCTTCGCAACCCGCAAGTATAGATTAAAGCAATCAAACATTTATGTTTTTTATATGTGGTAGTACCAGGCATCAACTTTATTTCTTCTTTGCTCAGTACTTCGGGTAAATGTTTACCTATCCGGGGACGTTCAATGTCATAATACTCCCTGGGCCGTCGCAATACTTTTTCATAGTAAAACTTGATCGCATTAATCCGCTGGTTCTGTTGGCTGGGTGATATCTCTTTCTCCCGGATCAACCACAAAATATACCGGTTAATCTGGTCTTTGGTCACCTGTGGCAAATCAATTTTTCGAAACATGGTCGCAAAATCGCGCATATAGCTGATGTAGACCTTTTTTGTGTTCTCACTGTAACGCTTTTGCTCCAACATTTCCAGGTAACCTTTGGGAAGTTCAACTTTATTTATCTTGATTGGCGGAGGAGGTGATGACGGCTCAATAGCGGGATTTCCAATCTTCAGCCCCGAATAATCGACATACGCCACTTCTTTAAATGCTTCGAAAAACCGGTGAAGGTCAAAGATGTTTTTCGGAAAATACCAGCTTTTCAATGTCCGGCTCCAACAGGCTCCCGGTAATTGTTTGATCATATTGACAAGTGAGGCGTCATATTCAAAGGAAGCAACGATTACATCCTGTTGACGGTGACGAAACGGATAGAGCCTGATTTTTTGGGTCGGAGACATTGATTTGTTTTATTTTTGCTCTTAAAGATAATATATTTCGCTGAAAATGAATATCCTTACCAATTATAAATATTGGATACAAAGTCACCTTTAAACTTCTATGTTTTCGCAAAAACCCGTATATTTCTGTTGAAATTCACTAAAAAAAACAGAACCTCCTTTTTATAAAGTAAGACGTAGTACCAATGTAAAAGACATTTTACTTTTTGGGGATTGGCTCGTCATTTCCTTAGCCAAAAAATTACTTCCTCTCTTTCAGCATCTTCTCAAGCAACTCGTTCTTCTCTTGTTCGCTTTTTAATAATGCTTTGTATAACTCCTCTACTTTCGAAGACAATTCCATAATTTTGTCAAGAGGGTTAAAGGTGGGCTGATAATTATAGCCGCAGCCTCCGGTCTGATTATTTGATGAATTATCGTGAAAGGCATTGCTATTAATAATAGTGATTGCCGCTTCTTCGTTAAAAGCTCTGATTGCCTCGGGAGTAACGCCCAATGCCTGTGCAACTTCTTCCAGTTTTCCTTTGTCCATCGTTTCTTTTTGCTCCAATTGCGAAACGGCCTGCTGGCTAATGCCCAGCTCTGCCGCCAGTGTTTCCTGTTTCATGCCTTTTATCTCTCTGATGCGGGCAATGTTTTTGCCCAGGTGTACTTTGCCTGACGGTTTGGTATAAGTGTCTTCCATGTGTTCAAAATTAATTGATTCATTCAAAAGTAATAAATTTTAAAATACAAGTTCCATACAAGCCAGACTTGTATTTTACAAGCCTGCTTTTTTGCTCTTTGGTTCATGTTCTTTTTATTTTGCTCATAAATTTTTTAATAAACACCTGAATGAAAACCAAAATTAAAACATGATGAAAACATAAGTCTTATTTGAAATGAAATAGTACTTTTGTTTCGTATTTTTCGATACGAAATGACATAGCGCTTTTTTTGACCTTCACAGCAAAACCGCAAAATTTAGCAAGAGGTCAAAGCATGGAAGCGCCCTTAGAAATAAGGGCGTGGACATTGTTTTATTCTCTTGCAAGGCTCTTTGCGGTGCCCGCTGTGAGGAATAATGACAATTGTTCGCGCCTTCTTTTTTGTGTCATTTTTAATCACACACCTCAACCAGTTGCTGAACCTTGCAACCGGAACAATCCACAAGCAGGCGTTGAATAAATTTTCCTGATGTTTTGCAGAATGTTGAGGGAAAACCTCTTATTCTCATCGGAATTAAACTAAAAACCAATAAAATCATGCTTAAACAAAATCACCCTTTTTCCTTCCCCCTTCGGGCTCCCTGAGAGCCGGGAAACATAAGTAACCCTCGCTAAATCCTTCCGGCTTTCCCGGGAACCCGGAAGGGTGGGGGAGACAACAACACAACGAATCAAACAATCTAAAACACATGAAAAGTATGAAACCAAAATTCTGCTTAAGGGGCTTGTTATGCCTTTTTGTAAAACCAATCCGGAAATTTGATCATTTCCCTAATTATTCCTTAACCTCAACCAATCTCTGTTATGAAAACAAAACGATTTCCCTTTCATAATAATGCCCGATTTTTATATTATTGGAAAGCAATCAGCGTGTTATTCAGCGGTATTGCATGTGCCGTTCTATTCTTCTTCAGTTGTTCAAATGACCATACCGACGATAACCTATTGAAACCTCATGACCCTTCAATGCCAATTATACTGACGTCCTTTGCTCCCGACTCGGGCGGAATTGCAGAACAGGTGATCCTTGAAGGGGCAAATTTCGGTACAGATGAGGAAAAGCTGAAAGTATACTTTAACAGAAAAGAAGCGAAAGTAATTAGCACAGTAGGGAACCTTGCCTATGTTGTTGCCCCCAGACTTCCCGGTGATACCTGCGTTATCTCGGTTGTTATCGGTGATGATTCCCTGGAATATGAGCACCCGTTTTATTACAAAACAAGGGTGTCTGTTTCCACTATTGCAGGTACCCCGTTCGAAGATGAGGCTAATGTCGACGGCTCCCTGGTGGAATCGCGGTTCTCAAGACCTTACTATATTGCTGTGGACAAAGAAAAGAACATTTTTGTCGGCCAGTACCCCAATTCTTCTTCCGGATCTTTGCACAGGGTGCGTATGATCAATGAAGAGAAAAACACCGTAACCACGTTGCTGCAGTACTCTTCCGGCGGCTATATCCTGTCGGGTACCTGCACCCCTTCTTCTCAAACGATTTACTTCCCCCTCGACGGCAGTGCTCAGTATTATGAGTTCGACCCGGAAAAACAGTGGGCCCCAAGACGTATTACGCCGACCAAAAAGGCGGATAGTGATGACTTTGACCTGGAACGAAAATACTGCCTTGCTGTGTGCCCGGCAGATAACATGTTGTACACTATCACCACCCAAGGCGAATTAGTAAAGATAGACCCCGGAACCCATGAGGCAGAGTTGGTTATGAAAGATATTCTGAAAGATCGGGTGTCTTATCTGCAGGCCTACCTGACATTCGATCCAAGTGACCCGAATATGCTCTATTTCGTCAACCCTTCTTCATTAAATCCTGCCGACGGAGTCATTCCCGGAACTGACAAGGTTTACCGCATCGACCTGCGCAGGAAGATCGTGGAAGATTATGCCGGATCGGGAGTCAAAGGCTACCTGGACGGGCCAAGCGCTTTGGCGCAGTTCAATAACCCATGCCAGATCTGCTTTGACAAAGACGGGACGATTTACATTGGTGATACCGATAACTATTGTGTCCGGAAAATCTCCCCGGACGGTGTCGTATCAACAGTAGTCGGGCTCCCGGGAGAAGGCGGATACCTGGACGGTGATCCGGATATTGCCATGTTTGACAGATTCTGGGGAATGTACATTGATGAAGATGGAACCCTCTATATAGCTGATTATTATAATAAATGTATCCGCAAGCTAACCATAGAATGAAAATGAAAAAAAATACCTGTAAAAAGTTATTTTGCTTTTTGAAATACCCTGCTTTTGTTTTACTCTTTATTTTTCTTAACTGCCTTTTTACCTCAGCACAGGAACGGAAAAAAGAGGCACAGTTAACCGTGTCGGGAGTTGTTTACGACGAAAACGGGGAAACCTTACCAGGGGTAAACGTTTACCTGAAAGACCGTCCCGGAGTTGGGATTATCTCCGATGAGGACGGGAAGTTTTCCATTCACGCATCAAGGAACGATCAGATCATTTTTTCATTTATGGGTTATAAAAATCAGGAACATCTTGTAACCAAAAACGAAAGAAATCTGAAAATCAAAATGGCCGTTGCTTCTGAAATGCTTGAGGAAGCAGTAGTTGTAGGAATGGGGAAACAACGTAAAGTAAGCGTGGTTGGCGCTATTACCAGCGTTGATGTGAAAGAACTGCAGGTTCCTGCTACCTCGATGAATAACATCCTCGGAGGACGTGTTCCCGGGATCATTTCTGTTCAACACAGCGGAGAACCGGGTAAAAATATCGCCGAATTCTGGATCAGAGGTATCGGAACTTTTGGGGCAAATAGTGGTGCCCTGGTGCTTATCGACGGGCTCGAAGGCGAGTTAAACCAGGTAGACCCTGCCGACATCGAAAGCTTCTCCATTCTGAAAGACGCCTCTGCAACTGCGGTCTACGGAGTACGCGGCGCTAACGGGGTTGTACTGATAACAACCAAAAGAGGCACAGAACAAAAATTAAAGATCACCGGCCGGGCTAACCTGACCGTATCGTATCTGAACAAGATGCCTGATTATTTACAGGCATATGAATATGCGCAGTTAGCCAATGAGGCTTCTGTTGTATCCGGTAAAAACGCCCGCTACACAGAACGGGAACTGGAAATCATTAAGTACGGCCTTGATCCCGACATGTACCCGGATGTAAACTGGCAAAAGGAGATACTAAACAGAGCTTCAATGCAGCAAACCTATTACCTCAGCGCCCGGGGGGGTGGTTCTATAGCCCGTTATTTTATCAGCCTGGGCATGTCGAAGGAATCTGCCGCGTATAAACAGGAAAACGACAGTAAATACAAAACCAATGTCGGCTATAATACATACAACTACAGGTCTAATCTGGACGTTAACGTAACAAAGACCACTTCGGTTTATCTCGGTCTTGACGGGTTTGTGTCTGTTACCAACAAACCAGGTATGGCCAATACCGACTGGCTGTGGTCTTCCCAGGCTAAACTCACCCCACTGACGGTCCCCACCCGTTATTCAAACGGGAAATATCCGGCTTACGGGAAAGACGATGAAATATCTCCGTATATCCTGCTTAACCATACCGGAATGTCAAAAGACGAACAATACAAAAATATGATTACCCTGGCTGTAAACCAGGATCTTGCTGTTTTTCTCCCTGGCCTGAAGGTTAAACTACAGGGGGCACTGGATAACCGGGCTTATGTTACAGAAACACGGGCAAAGATGATGGATTTGTATAATGCGGCAGGAAGAAATGCAAAAGGAGAGCTGATCATGATTAAAAAGGTAAATGCTTACGACACGCAATACAGTTCCTCGGATTACCAGTGGCGGAAATATCATTTGGAAGCCAACCTGAATTATGAGCGGATATTCAACAAGGACCACCGGACCAGCGGATTGCTGTATTATTACATGAGCAGTGAAAAGGCGACAAACAATACAACAAGCATGTCGGCTATTCCTAAACGGTATCAGGGAATCTCCTCCAGGATCACATATGGCTACAAAGACACTTACATGACCGATGTAAATTTCGGGTATACCGGTTCTGAAAATTTCCGGAAAGGAGAACAATTCGGCTTTTTTCCTTCAATGGCCTTTGGCTGGGTCCCTTCAAATTATGAGTGGTTTAAAAATCATTTTCCTGCTGTAAATTATTTGAAGGTCAGGATGTCTTACGGGCAGGTAGGTAATGACCGGATATCGGACGACCGCTTTCCTTACCTTACCATCATCAATTCCAATGCAGCCGGAGGATGGGGCGGCCCCGGCCTTATTGAAAGCGTTGTAGGTGCAGATAACCTTGCGTGGGAGAAATCGACAAAAGC